>NZ_JANHOF010000081.1 GCF_024498075.1 Paenibacillus mendelii | reverse complement strand
TGTGCCGGCGAAGAACTCGGCGCTCCGGCATACCCTGACGGCTTCACCGCTTCTCTTTGCCGCGAGCTCTCTTGCGAGATTTTCTGCTGTCTCTGCCCTTCGTACGAACGCATCGGTTTCCTCTCTCCTTTCGGTTCGACCCTTCCGCTTTCCGGCGTCCCGTACTCGCGTACTATGGCCTCTGCTGACTCCTGCGGATTCAGCAGAGGCTCTCGGCTCTGGTTACGAAGTGACTTCGCCTATTCCGCAGGCCTCCCCAGATAAGAACGTCATCTTTCTGCCCGCAGCCACTGGAGTTTACAGGGAAAACCCTTGGCGACTTTGGATTTCGTCATGTCATGGTGACTCATCCGATTGACCCTGCCTCAAATCCAGTTCGTGTACCTTGGCTCGTGCATTTGCCTCCAGCTTCCTTCAGATTCTGCCTCACGACAGACACCCTTGCTCTTGGCTAACGGTAGGCGTTCGCCAGCCCCCGTTCGGGACTTTCACCCTAGAGATGACGCCCATGCTGGGCGTACATG
>NZ_JANHOF010000080.1 GCF_024498075.1 Paenibacillus mendelii | reverse complement strand
GCGTCGTATTCGATCAACTCGCTGCCGATTTTCGCCGAACGCCGGAACAATCCGGCCCCGAACGGCTGCGGGTCGCTTACCTCGATCTCCCGGACCTCCGCTCCGACGGTACCGACGGCCCGCGCCGATCCTGAGAACTGCAGCCGTTCGTCCGGCACCGGCGTCACATAGGAATCGTTAAGCGTCGTAAAGTTGGAGAGGGTATGAACGCCGACCTTCACGCCTTCGCGTTCCGCCAGCTCCACGCAAGCTTTCAAGCCATCGTCACCATTGGGGAAGCTTCCCGGTTTCAACGTGAAATGCCCCCATTGCGAGAACGGATCGGGATGGTACACATAGTTCAAGCCGGCCATCTTCGTATACCGTACCGCGTCCGCCATCGTCGCTTCGGAGAAATCGGTGATGACATACGATTGATTCGCCGCCGGCGACGTTTTGCCCCACTCGCCTTCGATCATCGGATGCGGCAGCCCTTCCCCGATCTCGATCGCTTCGATCGTTTGGAGAACCCGGTCAACCGCACAGCCGAA
>NZ_JANHOF010000079.1 GCF_024498075.1 Paenibacillus mendelii | reverse complement strand
AAGGTAAAAGGAATCCAATCCGTTATTCGCAGGAAGAAAAAGAAATATGCGCGTTCCACTCCGCAGCAGGTGGCCGAGAACTTGTTAAATCGTGAGTTTCAAGCAACCGCACCCAATGAGAAGTGGCTCACTGATGTGACCGAATTTAAATACGGACAGGGTCAGAAAGCGTATTTAAGCGCTATTCTCGATCTTCATGATAAATCCATCGTCTCCTATGTACTGGGACGTTCCAATAACAATCCACTGGTATTCCAGACGTTAAAACTAGCCTTGCAGGCTGCACCAGGAAGCAAGCCTATGCTACATAGCGACAGGGGATTCCAATACACATCACTGGACTTCAAATTGCTCCTGGACGAAAACAAGCTGACTCAGAGTATGTCCCGAGTCGGGCGGTGTATTGATAACGGTCCAATGGAATCGTTTTGGGGGACCCTAAAATGCGAGAAGTATTATTTGCACACTTACCATACCTTTGAAGAGCTCAAGAGAGACATTAAAGCCTTCATCGATTTTTATAATTTCGAACGATTACAAGCGAAATTAAACGGCCTCAGTCCGATGGAATTCAGGACC
>NZ_JANHOF010000077.1 GCF_024498075.1 Paenibacillus mendelii | reverse complement strand
CCAGCATATTTGTGCTGTTAGGCCCAAAAGCGGCGTTACAGCTTGCATTTCAGGGCCGCGCGTTGGCTGTAACGCCGCTTTCTACCGTTACAGCTGCCAAACCCGCTCCCTGCTCCAGCATATTTGTGCTGTTAGGCCCAAAAGCGGCGTTACAGCTTGCACTTCAGGGCCGCGCGTCGGCCGTAACGCCGCTTTCTACCGTTACAGCTGCCAAGTCCGTTCCCTGCTCCAGCATGTTGGTGCTGTAACGCCGATAATCGGCTTTACAGCTTGCACTTCAGGGCCGCGCGTTGGCTGTAACGCCGCTTTCTACCGTTACAGCTGCCAAATCCGATCCCTGCTCCAGCATATTTGTGCTGTTAGGCCCAAAAGCGGCGTTACAGCTCGCATTTCAGGGCCGCGCGTCCGCTGTAACGCCGCTTTCTACCGTTACAGCTGCCAAACCCGCTCCCTGCTCCAGCATTTTGGTGCTGTTAGGCCCAAAAGCGGCATTACAGCTCGCATCTCAGGGCCGCGCGTCGGCTGTAACGCTGCTTTCTACCGTTACAGCTGCCAAACCCGCTCCCTGCTCCAGCATATTTGTGCTGTTAGGCCCAAAAGCGGCGTTACAGCTTGCATTTCAGGGCCGCGCGTTGGCTGTAACGCCGCTTTCTACCGTTACAGCTGCCAA
>NZ_JANHOF010000076.1 GCF_024498075.1 Paenibacillus mendelii | reverse complement strand
TGTAACGCCGATAATGGGACTTACGGAAGCAGAAGTCGATAGAGGAAAGCGCCCCCAGCAGCTGTAAGGGTAAAAAGCGGCGTTACAGCGCTCCGCGGTGAGGGAACGGGACACTGTAACGCCGATAATGGGACTTACGGAAGCAGAAGTCGATAGAGGAAAGCGCCCCCAGCACCTGTAAGGGTAAAAAGCGGCGTTACAGCGCTCCGCGGTGAGGGAACGGGGCACTGTAACGCCGATAATGGGACTTACGGAAGCAGAACCTGGCAGTGGAAAGCGCCCCCAGCACCTGTAAGGGTAAAAAGCGGCGTTACAGCGCTCCGCGGCGAAGAACCGGGGTGCTGTAACGCCGATTATGGGACTTACGGAAGCAGAACCTGGCGGTGGAAAGCGCCCCTAGCATCTGTAAGGGTAAAAAGCGGCGTTACAGCGCTCCGCGACGAAGACATGGGGTGTTGTAGCGCCGATAATGGGACTTACGGAAGCAGAACCTGGCGGTGGAAAGCGCCCCCAGCAGCTGTAAGGGTAAAAAGCGGCGTTACAGCGCTCGGCGGTGAGGGAACGGGACACTGTAACGCCGATAATGGGACTTACGGAAGCAGAAGTCGATAGAGGAAAGCGCCCCCAGCAGCTGTAAGGGTAAAAAGCGGCGTTACAGCGCTCCGCGGTGAGG
>NZ_JANHOF010000075.1 GCF_024498075.1 Paenibacillus mendelii | reverse complement strand
GGGTGAAGTCGTAACAAGGTAGCCGTATCGGAAGGTGCGGCTGGATCACCTCCTTTCTAAGGAAATACCTGATCTCGATGAAGATCAGATACTTTGACAGGTATCGCTCATGTTCAGTTTTGAGGGAATAAATTGGACCCCAAAAAGTGACGCTAAGCTTTGTAGCTTATGCAGATTACTTTCCGGGGACCCCATATAACCTCAACATCCGTTTGGTAGTAATGGCGAAGGGGAACCACGCGTACCCATCTCGAACACGACCGTTAAGCCCTTCAGCGCCGATGGTACTTGGACCGCAGGGTCCTGGAAGAGTAGGACGCTGCCAAGCGGATGGATTTAATCCATTCAGTAATAGAACGAGGGCCTTTAGCTCAGCTGGTTAGAGCGCACCCCTGATAAGGGTGAGGTCGGTGGTTCGAGTCCACTAAGGCCCACCATATTTGCTACATGCAAAAACTTATTCCGGGGCCATAGCTCAGCTGGGAGAGCGCCTGCCTTGCAAGCAGGAGGTCAGGAGTTCGATCCTCCTTGGCTCCACCAACAAAACATTGCATCTCAATGAACAAGCGAGATACTGGCTTGTGCATTTGCACCTTGAAAACTGGATATGAAATTTGCGTAAACATCTTATAGCTGAGTTTTATTCGCAGCTTGGATTATACGGTTGTAGGTTTTGCTTCGGCATTTGCCTGCATCAGTTGATCTAAATTGCA
>NZ_JANHOF010000074.1 GCF_024498075.1 Paenibacillus mendelii | reverse complement strand
CAATAAAAAAGGAATTTTACGGCAGCCGTATATTCGGCTGCCGTTTTCTCAACTAACGGGCAGGATAGTTCCAATATGTGGTATTATTATTTAGGCCATAATTTTGCTTATTGATTAGTTCTGCTGGAGGTAATTGAATTGATCGGATTCAATATGAAACGAATTGGGCTATCGATTTATATATTCATTTTATTAGTTTTATTAGTTGTATACGTAAAAGTAAAAATTGATATATACCAGTTTGAAAATAAGATGCAAGATTATTTAACAATAACCAAGGGCTACAAAAAAGAAGATATATTAGAAATAAGATGTGAATTAAGTAAGTTACCCAAATATCCGGTATACGTTACCTTCAAGGATGAACCTAACAATACTTATACTTATGTATACTTGGGCTCAGAAAAAGGGTGGTTTCAATTCCCTCTTCCAGGTAACTATAATCCACGAGATTTTAAACATTTACAGGACTCGGAACAATACTAATACGTCAACGCTATGATGAATATGTTTGTGGTAAAAATGAGTTCGAGAAATTATATAAGTAAAATTATTGGCTACGATCTATATGGGCGCCTTATTCGTTCAACTAACGGGACACGATAGCTTAATAAACAACTAAGACGCGGCTGCCGGCATGGATCGGCAGCCGCGTTGCGCTAACGGGCAGCATTCCTATTATAAAGAAATACGAGATTTGAGAAACAAAATGACTCCTTGGTATGAT
>NZ_JANHOF010000073.1 GCF_024498075.1 Paenibacillus mendelii | reverse complement strand
AGTCACTTCAAAGAAGGATATGCGGCAGTTAAAAAAGATGGCAAATACGGTTACATAGATAAAACTGGAGACATGATTGTACCTCTTGAATATAACTCAGCAGGATTATTTAACGAAGGGCTCTCCGTAGTGAAAAAAGACGGTAAATGGGGAATACTTGAAATTGAAACGGAAGAGTAAAACATGATTTCCTTCATAATCTATACGTCAAATACATAGTAAAATCAAAAACCTAGACCATGTTTGTGTTGTTAGAAGTAAAGGGACTATATTTGTGTTGCAAATTGGACAATGTTTGTGTCAATGGACACATAGATACTGTCATCCAACAATTTCAAAGATGTCGGGTGACAAAAACATTGCAACATTAGAAGCCGCTGATTATGCGGCTTTTTATATTTATGTTATCAAGTTCTTGTCAAAACACAATGACAAGAACTTGATAACATTCCCGACTGATGACAAGAACATTGTTACATTCCCGATATGATGTCATCGATGCCGGCAAATAAAGATGATTAGACGACCTTTTATTAAACTAACCAGCTAATATCTTGTCAATTTTTCCAATAGAAGATGGGGAAGAAGATGCTATACTAATTACTGAACATGTCAAATAACCCTCCAATAATATTTTGGAAAGTTTTTCACACTTTTCGTTTGCCTACCAATTATGAAATGATATAAATGAAATCAATGAATGAACAAAATATGCTACATTTCGTTCAGAGAGGGATG
>NZ_JANHOF010000072.1 GCF_024498075.1 Paenibacillus mendelii | reverse complement strand
TCACGAACCTGGCGTCTGTAACGCCGCTTTCCGGTCTTTCAGCACCTAACTTGCGTGTCTGCACCGCATTTCTTGATCTGTAACGCCTAAAACCGGCCTTACAGAACGGCTTTTCACGAACCTGGCGTCTGTAACGCCGCTTTCTGGTCTTACGGCGCCTAATTGCGGCTCTGCCCCGCGTATCTAGTCCTGTAACGCCTAAAAACGGACTTACAGAACGGCTTTTTCACAAACCTGGCGTCTGTAACGCCGCTTTCTGGTCTTACGGCGCCTAACTTGCGGCTCTGCCCCGCGTATCTAGTCCTGTTACGCCTATAAATGGTCTTACAGAACGGCTTTTCACAAACCTGGCGTCTGTAACGCCGCTTTCCGGTCTTTCAGCACCTAACTTGCGTGTCTGCACCGCATTTCTTGATCTGTAACGCCTAAAACCGGCCTTACAGAACGGCTTTTCACGAACCTGGCGTCTGTAACGCCGCTTTCTGGTCTTACGGCGCCTAATTGCGGCTCTGCCCCGCGTATCTAGTCCTGTAACGCCTAAAAACGGACTTACAGAACGGCTTTTTCACAAACCTGGCGTCTGTAACGCCGCTTTCTGGTCTTACGGCGCCTAACTTGCGGCTCTGCCCCGCGTATCTAGTCCTGTTACGCCTATAAATGGTCTTACAGAACGGCTTTTCACAAACCTGGCGTCTGTAACGCCGCTTTCCGGTCTTTCAGCACCTAACTTGCGTGTCTGCACCGCATATCT
>NZ_JANHOF010000071.1 GCF_024498075.1 Paenibacillus mendelii | reverse complement strand
CCCCCATTCAGTAGACATTGAAAAAACACCTAGGCTACAAGCTGGTTCCTGTATTCAACAGGAGTCAGCTTGTTTAGTTTTCGCTGTGCTCTTTCTTCATTGTAAAAACGTATATATTCCTCAATTCTTCTTTGTGCCTCATCGATACTTCGTATATTATAAGGATAGAGCGCTTCGACTTTAAGATGAGAGAAGAAGCTCTCGATTGAGGCGTTGTCATAACAATTGCCTCGGCGTGACATGCTGATCTGGGCTCCAACCTGTGGCAGCATGTCATGGTATGCATGGGACGTGTACTGGTATCCCTGATCGCTGTGAACGATCAGTCCAGTCACGTCCTTATGTGTTTCAAATGCCTTTCTAAACGTTTCTAAGACAAGAGGGTTGTCGTTGCGTCTGCTGATATGGTATCCGACGATTTCGTTATTCCACAGATCCTTAATAGCGGATAAGTAAATCTTCTCATCTCATACGCGATATTGCGTCACGTCCGTAACCCACTTCTGATTGGGTTTAGCAGCTGTGAAATCCCTTTTTAGCTTATTCTCAGCGATTCTACCGTCGGATACAGCCGCTTCATAGCTTGTTCTGTGGACATACTTACGACGTATGATCGCTTTAATACCAAGTTGCTGCATTAACCGCAGAACCTTCTTATGATTCACTACATGGCTATACTGACGGTACAGCTCATCTTGTATACGGCGATACCCTACGGTTTTGTCACGTTGCTCATAGATCGCTCGGATCTTAAGTTTCAACTCTGCATCTGGATCGTTATCCTTGCGCTTTA
>NZ_JANHOF010000070.1 GCF_024498075.1 Paenibacillus mendelii | reverse complement strand
GATGTGATCAACGATGCGAGCATCGTCGTTCCGAACTATCTGTGGCACATATTCACGCGCTTCAACTGGGGAGAGCCTTGGGGCGCGGCAACGCGCGAAGGCCAGCTCGAATGGAGGCTGAGCAACCAGCGGTATTTTGCCCGTAACTTTATTCCGCCGATGCTGGGATGGTTTCTCGTCCGGTCCGCTTCCGAACGGTTCGAGGCGTCGGCGCTGGATGAAATCGAATGGGTATTGTCGAAAGCGGCCGGATTCGGGGCCGGCTTCGCGCTGGTAGCCGATACGGCGGTGCTTCGGCGAAACGGCAATATCGAGCCGTTGTTAGCGTCGGTGCGCGAATGGGAGAAGGCGCGGCGGGCCGGAGCGTTTACGCCCGAGCAGCGTAAGCGGCTGCGCGAGCCGAAGGGAGACTGGCACTTGGAACCGGACGGCGAAGGCCGTTGGAAGCTGTACCCCGTTCACTTCTCGAAGCCGCTTGTCTGCAATCCTGCCGAGCTGCAGCCGGGCCAACCGGGAGGCGCCGACTGGGTTTATTTCAACCCGTATGCCGATCAACCGTTGAAGTTTACGCTGCGCGTGGTACCTTCGTACGGGAACGAAGACGCTTCGGTGAAACGGCCGACTTTGTATACCAGCGGGGTTTACATGACATTCGATACGGAACTGAAGCCGAATCAATATCTCGTGTGCGATGGCGGACGAACCGGCAACATATACGATCAAAACTGGAATCTGCTGCAGACGGTTCAAGCGTCGGCGGATGCGCCGATCCTCCGAAGCGGGGGGCAGCCCGTATCGTTCAGCTGCAAATTCGAAGGGGATCCGAAGCCGTCTGTCAGCGTGAAAATAT
>NZ_JANHOF010000069.1 GCF_024498075.1 Paenibacillus mendelii | reverse complement strand
TCTAAATGAAAATTTAACTTTCACGCTAAATCCTCCTCGTATTTATTCTTTTGACTATATTAACAATAAAAAAACTTCGTCTCCTTCAGGATTACCCTCATATTACCATAATTGGAACTATCCTGCCCGATAGCTTAATGAAAATGGAGCAGTTGCCGCTGGGCAAACTGCTCCATTTTGGGTTCAACTAACGTATCCGTTAGTTGAACGATTCTGCGTTTTTATGTAGCCCTAAGACTTCGATTACTTCTGCTTTCGCCACTTTTTTGGGTCCTTCCATGAAATACCCTATCACTCCAACCTTAATTCTATTCAAATGTATTTTTTTCCTCATTTCGGGGAAAAGAATCCACATCCGTGCCGTTCCTTCAATCGGTACTGGGGTGCCGTCATTTAGAATTACATTGCCCTGCTCATCCTCAAACTCTGGATGTATGCAATAAAGATCATCCCGTATGTCAGCTTCATCATAAGTGAAGTCAGAGCGATAACCTTGAAGTACGGGCTTTTTCCTACCACCTTCTTCTTGAGAATAAAACCTGTATTTAACTCTGAAATCAGCTGGATGGTTATTTCTTTCTTCATAGGGTTTCCTCATAAGGAACTACCTCCACGCAATAGCATCTTTTGCCCAATAGCTCGTTAACACTTTTTTATATCCATATTTTAGCACAAATTTACTGAATGCCCGCTAGTTTAATCGAACAGGGAGACGTGATAAGGATCAACCGCGGCGGATCCTTCAGCTGTTATATTGAACTAACGTACCCGTTAGCATTCCTGTAGATGGATTAATTTCATCTTTGCAAAAGGAAAAGCGCCTCGGTACGATGGGAGTACGCAACGGGTCATAGCCCTTAAAA
>NZ_JANHOF010000068.1 GCF_024498075.1 Paenibacillus mendelii | reverse complement strand
TTTTAAGGGCTATGACCCGTTGCGTACTCCCATCGTACCGAGGCGCTTTTCCTTTTGCAAAGATGAAATTAATCCATCTACAGGAATGCTAACGGAGAACTTTAGTTCAATGATCAAGGAGCAGTTGCCGCGGCGGCAACTGCTCCTTCTGCCATTAAGTTATTGGGCAGCATATCGGAACTTTCCACAGATTGGAGGCGTATGAGAAGGTAACCTATTTATAATGGGAGGGGCTAATTATGGCACAATATTTTGCTGCCGTATTATTCTTCACATTGATTATTTACTTCCTTACCTCCAGTGTACTGCAAACAAATTCACCCTCAACTGATCTACTCCTTTCAATAATAATTTCGCACTTACTTGTTGAAAAACTTTCCACCATAGATAAGAAATAAACGTGGTAGCTGGCTACTCGATCGGCTCTGCCTTTTCGTTAAGCTATCGGGCAGTTTAGCGCAACTTAAAAGTAAAAATGTGGTATTGTTTTATGTACCGAATCGGATTGGTTAAGTAGAACTGGAGGTGGCATGGTATTGATTAGGTTTATGGTTTACTCCTTAGTTTTGTTTCTATTTGGACTCTTTAGTATCGCTGCTGGTCTATTTAAAGGGAAAGATTGGGTTGCGGATTTCATTAACCCGTCTAAAATCGAGAGCGTTGATGAGCTAGTAAGAATAACCAATGCATTTATTTACTTGCCTGTCATTTTTGGAGGATTAATAATCGTACTCGGGCTAATTATTTTTGCAATTGTTTTTAATAATTGGACAAAGAAATATCTTTAAGTGAGCCAACGCTTATTGACCTCCCTCAGTACGATTTAGTTTTCTCACGAATGCTCGCTTATTCGCAGGATTTCACCCTTGCC
>NZ_JANHOF010000067.1 GCF_024498075.1 Paenibacillus mendelii | reverse complement strand
CTGCCCGTTAGTTGAGAAAACGGCAGCCGAATATACGGCTGCCGTAAAATTCCTTTTTTATTGATGGCGATGATTACGACGTCGGCAACGTTATAGCGTTCGCAACCGATTGAGCTTATAAAGAAAAGACACCTATTCATTAGGTGTCTTTTGAGCTGCTGCCGGACTAATCTTGTAGTTGAATTTCGATACGTGCAAGGACACCAGCTGGATTATTTGCGCTTCTGTTTGCATTTGACGGAAAGTTAAAAGCGGCGATCACAATATCATTTACACCTCTCCGAAGGAAACGCCTAATATTAAACGATCTTCCCGGATTAAAGAATGAAACATTGTCCTGCGGATTGTCGATAACGACCGACCGTCCATTTATTAAAACGATGGCAAAGTTATCAACGGACAGGAATAAGCTAGCTCTCTCAATATCGTTTCCTATCGTAAATCTTCTGGCGACCACAGCAGCAGGACCGTTAGGGTCATTTCTTCCCCAAACGTACGATTCACCAGCTCGCGGCGCTACCCATGCCGGATTTCGCTCGATTTCAAGTGCATTTACCCAATTTCGATCTGTACTTATTCTCCTAGTTCTTTGACTAATAACAACCGGTTTTTGTGCATTCAATGATCTTTGTGCGGCAATCATCATTCTCATTGCCTTTGCTACGCTAACCGCCCGGATTCCGTTATGTCTTCTAGGTGCTTGTAGTTGTTTGACCGTATTATTTGCCTTTCTAATGACTGTTCTTTTGTGCATTTCATACTTCCTCCTTTTTTAACAACGAATCTTTAACATATATATGAATCCATGGATTTAATGGATATGGACAAATGATTAGTCAAATCGCTCAATTTCCTCAAATAAAAATATAGACCCCC
>NZ_JANHOF010000066.1 GCF_024498075.1 Paenibacillus mendelii | reverse complement strand
TCCTGCCGGATTCCCACGAGGTTTCACGTGTCTCGCGGTACTCGGGATCCGTCTCGGAGGGTGTTGACTTTTGGTTACAGGGCTTTTACCTTTTCTAGCGGGCCTTTCCAGACCTCTTCGCCTAACCAACACCTTTGTAACTCCATGTGAGACGTCCCACAACCCCAAGAGGCAAGCCTCTTGGTTTGGGCTAATCCGCTTTCGCTCGCCGCTACTGACGGAATCACTTTTGTTTTCTCTTCCTCAGGGTACTTAGATGTTTCAGTTCCCCTGGTATGCCTCCATCTGACCTATGTATTCAGTCAGAAGTGACTGCCCATTACGACAGCCGGGTTTCCCCATTCGGACATCCCCGGATCAAAGCCTGCTTACGGCTCCCCGAGGCAGTTTCGTTGTTCGCCACGTCCTTCATCGGCTCCTAGTGCCTAGGCATCCTCCGTGCGCTCTTACTAGCTTAACCATTTGCTCCGGTTGATCGATTTATTGCTCCCGTTGCAGCTGTGTTTCTTGATCCACTAGGCTCGTTGAGCTGTGGAAACACATCTGCAAAAGTCGCACTAAATTCGACAACCTTCGCTTGCAATTTAGATCAACTGATGCAGGCAAATGCCGAAGCAAAACCTACAACCGTATAATCCAAGCTGCGAATAAAACTCAGCTATAAGATGTTTACGCAAATTTCATATCCAGTTTTCAAGGTGCAAATGCACAAGCCAGTATCTCGCTTGTTCATTGAGATGCAATGTTTTGTTGGTGGAGCCAAGGAGGATCGAACTCCTGACCTCCTGCTTGCAAGGCAGGCGCTCTCCCAGCTGAGCTATGGCCCCAGGCAAATTCCATCAAAGCTGAACATATGATATCACGTCGTTGTCCGCACAACTTATCTGATCTTCATCGAGATCAGGTATTTCCTTAGAAAGGAGGTGATCCAGCCGCACCTTCCGATACGGCTACCTTGTTACGACTTCACCC
>NZ_JANHOF010000065.1 GCF_024498075.1 Paenibacillus mendelii | reverse complement strand
ACTTGGGTCAAAATCTAAGAAAACGTAAGTATTTAAGAGAAAAGTGATTCTCCATAGAGGGAGGATAGTTCAATTGTTTCTCGAATATTTTCTGAGTTGGATAATTTTATTAACTTTGTGAATATAACGTTATGTGAAATCACAGTGTGATATTTAATGAAAGCATCTAAAGGAGCGCCCTGTATGAAGACAATTATCTATATGGTTAGGCATGGAGAATCACCATACAATGAAGGAAATGAAAGAACAAGAGGGCTTACCCCAAAAGGAAAGATCGATATTGAAAAAGTAACGAAGTTACTTATAGGTGAAGGAATAGACATGATTATATCAAGTCCTTATACTCGAGCAATTCTTAGTGTTGAGGGATTGGCCGAGCACTTAAAGTTAGATATTAAAGTATTTGAAGATCTTAGAGAACGTCATTTTGCATCTAATATTATTGAAAATGTAGTGTTAATGTCTAGTATCAGAGAGAGTTTTAATGACCCTAATTATACCTTGCCGGGTGGAGAGTCTAATGCTGATTGTCAGAAAAGAGCAATCTCAGTTCTAAAACCCATATTAAAAGAGCACAGAGGGAAGAAAATAGCAATCGGGACTCATGGTCTTGTAATGACTTTGATGATGAATCATTTTGATCCAGCTTTTGGCTTGGAGTTTTTGAATCAATTAAAGAAACCAGATATCTATAAAATGCAATTCGAGGACTTAGAATTAGAAGAAGTAACAAGAATGTGGAATGATTAGATTTTATAAGGTTTATCGAAGAGGACTGTGACATCACATAACACCATATTAAAGCATTGGGGCTATACCCCCTCGGTCTGTCCGAGGGATCTCGGAATTAAGCTAACGAGGAACGATAACACAACGACACCAGGCTGCCGATAAGATCGGTGGCCTGTTCAGCTAACGGGCAGCATTCCTATTATGAAGAAATACGAGATTTGAGAAACAAAAAGACTCCTTG
>NZ_JANHOF010000064.1 GCF_024498075.1 Paenibacillus mendelii | reverse complement strand
TTTCTTTGCGCATGTGCAGGGTTAGTTGACGATATCCAAAGGTGCGCTCCACTTTCTCATAGATAGACATCATAACCTGTGCCAGTCGCGCGTTCTCCATCTCACGAGTGCTAGGTTTGTGGTTTAGCCACTTGTAATAGCTTGAGCGTGCAATTCCAGCAATTTCACACAGATGCTGAACGCTGATGGACGTTTCTTCCTGAAGCACTTGAATGACAAGGTAGACGTTCTCCTGGCGATATTGGCTTAACTTCGCCTCCTTTGGAATTCCCGTAACTTTTTTAGAAATGCATTTTCCGCCCGAAGTCGCTCATTTTCATACTCCAGCTTCTTCATCTCGAGTTTCTGATGCTCAGCCTCTGTTAACTCTTCCGGAGCTTTCTTTCGTCCCCGGCTATCCTTTAACGCATCCTGACCCCCAGCTTCGAATTTCTTCACCCATTGATATACTTGCTGGTAGGAGACCTGAAAGTGAAGCGCCGTCTGTTGGTAATTATGCTGATGTGTTAAGCAATATTGAACAATATCGATCCGTTCCTGCCACGTCGTAGAGCGACCCTTTGTCATAGCTTTTGCTTCCCCTTTGTAGGCTTTTAAGCTGCTATGACCATTATACTTCTTAATCCAGTTGGAAAGCTGTGTTGTACTGGCGATCTTGTACTTATCAATAATCTGGTATTTGGATAACTTACCTTCCAGGTAATCCTGAACCGCCTGAAGCTTAAGTTCAGCACTATAACTTCGATTATGAGTACGACTCTTCAGTCCTTCATAACCATACAGCTTATAACGACGCTGCCATTTCATTAAAGTCGTTTTGTTGATCTCATATTTCTTGACTGCAGCTAGAAAACCAATTTCTCCACTTGATGCTTCTTCAAGAATAGCGTGTTTATCCGCAGCCTCGTATTTTCTTTTAAACATGAAGAGCTCCCCTTACTGTAGCAGGTTTTATTATTTCACCTGTCTACCGTAAGGGGAGCATATCAGCGGCAAACTGCTCCT
>NZ_JANHOF010000063.1 GCF_024498075.1 Paenibacillus mendelii | reverse complement strand
TTAATATAGTCAAAAGAATAAATACGAGGAGGATTTAGCGTGAAAGTTAAATTTTCATTTAGACCTATAATCGGCCAATATGATTATATAGCTGACTTTCAGGAAGGGCTTGCATTCGTTAGAAATAACATCCAAGAATTTAAAGTTGGTTTTATAGATAAAACAGGTGAAGTTGTTATACCACTGGAATACTACGGAAGATATGGAGACGTAAACGTTCGTCCTAAATTTGTGCATAATCCTTTT
Organism: Paenibacillus mendelii; assembly: GCF_024498075.1. Lineage (GTDB taxonomy): Bacteria > Bacillota > Bacilli > Paenibacillales > Paenibacillaceae > Paenibacillus_Z > Paenibacillus_Z mendelii. The sequence goes on along the minus strand of NZ_JANHOF010000063.1, from coordinate 867 downwards.
TTTAACGATGGTCTTGCATCCTTAATGAACAAAGACGGAAAATTTGGATACATTGATAAAGAAGGAAAGGTTGTTATTCCTTTTGAATATGACAACACACAATTATTCACCGAAGGTTTTGCAGCTGTTAACAAAGATGATAAATGGGGATTTGTAAATAAAAAAGGCGAGGTTGTCATACCACTGGAATATGACTGGGCATTCATTTTCGAGGATGGGCTTATACCCGCACGAAAAGACGGTAAATTTGGGTTTATTGATAAAACCGGCAATACGATCGTACCATTTGAATTTCATTTCGAAAGGGGATTCCTCGGTGGATTCAGCGAAGGTCTTGCACCTGTCGAAAAAGACGGCAAAAAAGGATACATAGACAAAATGGGCAAGGTGGTTATTCCGTTCGAGCTTGAATACGATGTGATCGGCAGGTTTCATAACGGCCTTGCAGGTGTGGCTATAGGCAAAGGCCCGGAAATCCCTATGGTAGAGGGTGAGAGCGAGGAAGACTTTCGAAAAAGGTTTAATGCATTAAACAAACAACGTTGGGGTTTTATTGATAAGACTGGAGCGATTATAGTTCCCATAGAATATGGAAGAATATTAGTCTTTAGCGAAGAATTTATCATTGTAGAGAAGGATGGTAAACAAAGCTACATTGATTATAATGGGAATGTTCCATTTGCTACAGATTTTGATGTATTGAGTGGCTTTTATGAAGGGTTCGCAAAGATAAAAAAGGATGGCAAATATGGATATATAGATAAGACAGGCGATGTTGTTATACCGATCGTCTATGAAGATGCAAGTCACTTCAAAGAAGGATATGCGGCAGTTAAAAAAGATGGCAAATACGGTTACATAGATAAA
>NZ_JANHOF010000062.1 GCF_024498075.1 Paenibacillus mendelii | reverse complement strand
ACTTCAGATACACTAATAGATAAGAAGGTGAAGGTTCATGAAGAGACGGTTTCGGTGCCCCGTTCAAGTGAAGAAAGAGTTGGTCGTTGAAGTGCTATCCGGTTATCGGACAGAAGTAGTAGCGCGTCAGCACGGGATGTCTCCCAAAACGCTTAGTAACTGGGTCCGGCAATATCAGGATGAGGTGGGCGAACTAATGGCAAAGAAACGTGATGATGCAGAGAAACTAAAGCAAGATGCAGCCAAACTAGAAGAGCTCCAACAAAGATATGATCAAGCGGTTAAGCAACTGGGTGAGAAGGAATTAGAACTCAGCATTTTAAGAGAATTGGTAAAAAAAAAGCACCCCGACTGGAGACAGCGCTAATATGGATTGAACGCGGTTATCCCGTTCGGACGGTGCTGCGTATCTGTGATGTACCACGCTCTACGTATTACTACCGCTTACGGCATCCAGAACAACGAAAACCAGTAAGTACGGGACGTCCAATTTCAGGATACTCGTACGACAAAGCAGGAAAGGTTGTCAGAGATGCTCGGATAAAGGGGTATTTACGACGACTGATTCAAGGCCCCAACGCATCCTTTGGCTATCGGAAACTAACCGTTCTATTGCGTCGAAGATACCAGTTGATCATAAACAAGAAAAAGGTATACCGACTTTGCAAGGAACTCCAACTCCTTGCTCCACAACGTGAGAGGCGACATCATGTACCCAAAAAGATCGCGAATAACCGAATCGTCACAGGACCGAACCAACTGTGGCAATTAGATATTAAGTATGGGTACATCGCCGGAGAGCGCCGTCACTTCTACCTTGCTAGTATCATCGATGTGTTCGACCGTGCTATTGTAGCGTACCATCGGGGCAAGGCATGCAGCACGAGCGACATCTTAAAAGTGGTACAGAAAGCGATCCTGAAACGCAACATACATGAGCAAGCTCACAAGCTGGTGATCCGGACGGACAATGGGCCTCAGTTCATTAGCAAAGCCTTCTATGCCTATTGCGAGCAGGCAGACGTTGAGCACGAGCGTATCCCGAACAAAACGCCAAACAAGAATGCCTACATTGAATCGTTCCACAGCATTTTGGAGAAGGAATGTTACCTCCGCAATTGTTTCGAGCGCTACGAAGAAGCCTTTGCTGAGGTAGATCGATTCATTCGATATTACAACAATGATCGCATTCACGGCAGCCTTAAGGACTGGCCCCCCAAAGAATACTTACGTTTGGTTACCTCTGGAGAACTAAAACCGGAAGAAATTGCGCTATGATGTAATTTCGGTAGTATGAGCGTGGTTAGTGTCCAAAATTAGGGGGTTAAACCG
>NZ_JANHOF010000061.1 GCF_024498075.1 Paenibacillus mendelii | reverse complement strand
TCTCGCGAAGACCATAACGACCTGCTAGGGCGAATGCTCGAAGGAGCAAACCTTCGGCTCGCCTACAAGCGAGTGGTACAAAACGGAGGAGCCGCCGGTGTGGATCGTGTAACGGTAGCCGAGCTACAAGCTTACCTGAAAACACATTGGGATGCGGCGAAAGTCCAGCTCCTCGCGGGAATGTATAGACCCGCGCCAGTCAAACGGGTGGAAATTCCCAAACCCGGAGGTGGCGTGCGGCTGCTCGGCATCCCGACCGTCATGGACCGCTTCCTCCAGCAGGCGCTTCTACAAGTGATGAACCCGATCTTCGATGCGCACTTCTCATGGTACAGCTATGGCTTTCGTCCAGGGAAACAGGCGCATGATGCTGTAAAGCAAGCCCAAACCTACATCCAACGCGGCCTGAGATGGGTCGTGGATATGGATTTGGCAAAATTCTTTGACCGAGTGAACCATGACATGCTGATGGCGAGGGTAGCGCGAAAAGTGACAGATAAACGTGTCTTGAAACTGATTCGAGCTTATCTAAACGCCGGGGTGATGACGGATGGCGCGCTGGAGAGAACGGATGAAGGAACGCCGCAAGGCGGCCCATTAAGCCCGCTCTTAGCGAACATTCTACTGGATGATTTGGACAAAGAACTAACCCAAAGAGGCTTGCACTTCGTCCGTTATGCGGACGATTGCAACATTTTCGTTGCCAGCAAACGTGCAGGACAGCGCGTGATGGAGTCGGTGACGCGATTCGTAGAAGAGAAGCTGAAACTGAAGGTGAATCGAGAGAAAAGTGCGGTAGACAGGCCGTGGAAGCGTAAGTTTCTTGGCTTCAGCTTCTTGACGGACAAGAAAGCAACGATTCGTCTAGCGCCTCAGACCCTCTCACGATTTAAAGAGAAGATTCGTGAGCTAACGAACCGAACGCGATCCATGTCCATGGAAAGCCGCATTACGCAGCTGAACCAATACCTGCTCGGCTGGATCGACTATTTTCGACTTGCCTCCGCAAAGGGCCATTGCGAGAAATTTGACCAGTGGATTCGCCGAAGGCTCCGCATGTGCATGTGGAAACAATGGAAACGGGTACGTACCCGAATCCGCGAGCTTCGAGCACTTAGCGTTCCGGAATGGGCTTGCTTCGTCATGGCCAATTCCAGGCGCGGAGCATGGGAAATGTCTCGAAACACAAACAATGCCCTCCCGACTTCCTACTGGGAAGCGAAAGGGCTGAGAAGTTTGCTTTCTCGTTATGTGGAGCTTCGTTAACCTTTTGGAACCGCCGTATGCGGACCCGCATGTACGGTGGTGTGAGAAGACGGGGGTTAGCCGCCCCCTCTTACTCGATT
>NZ_JANHOF010000059.1 GCF_024498075.1 Paenibacillus mendelii | reverse complement strand
AAGGCTGAGCTGTGATGGGGAGGGAAAATTAGAGTACCGAAGGTCATGTGTTCCCGCTGCCGAGAAAAGCCTCTAGCCAGGTGAAGGTGCCCGTACCGCAAACCGACACAGGTAGGCGAGCAGAGCATGCTAAGGCGCGCGGAAGAACTCTCGTTAAGGAACTCGGCAAAATGACCCCGTAACTTCGGGAGAAGGGGTGCCTCGGTAGGGTGAATAGCCCGAGGGGGCCGCAGTGAAAAGGCCCAAGCGACTGTTTAGCAAAAACACAGGTCTGTGCGAAGCCGTAAGGCGAAGTATACGGGCTGACGCCTGCCCGGTGCTGGAAGGTTAAGGGGAGCGGTTAGGGAGCAATCCCGAAGCTGTGAACCGAAGCCCCAGTAAACGGCGGCCGTAACTATAACGGTCCTAAGGTAGCGAAATTCCTTGTCAGGTAAATTCTGACCCGCACGAATGGCGTAACGACTTGGGCGCTGTCTCAACGAGAGATCCGGTGAAATTTTAATACCTGTGAAGATGCAGGTTACCCGCGACAAGACGGAAAGACCCCATGGAGCTTTACTGCAGCTTGATATTGGACTTTGGTACGATCTGTACAGGATAGGTGGGAGCCTAGGAAGCCGGAGCGCCAGCTTCGGTGGAGGCACCGTTGGGATACCACCCTGATCGTATCGGAGTTCTAACCTGCCACCCTGAATCGGGTGGAGGGACCGTGTCAGGCGGGCAGTTTGACTGGGGCGGTCGCCTCCTAAAAAGTAACGGAGGCGCCCAAAGGTTCCCTCAGAATGGTTGGAAATCATTCGTAGCGTGCAAAGGCATAAGGGAGCTTGACTGCGAGACCTACAAGTCGAGCAGGGACGAAAGTCGGGCTTAGTGATCCGGTGGTACCGCATGGAAGGGCCATCGCTCAACGGATAAAAGCTACCCTGGGGATAACAGGCTTATCTCCCCCAAGAGTCCACATCGACGGGGAGGTTTGGCACCTCGATGTCGGCTCATCGCATCCTGGGGCTGAAGTAGGTCCCAAGGGTTGGGCTGTTCGCCCATTAAAGCGGTACGCGAGCTGGGTTCAGAACGTCGTGAGACAGTTCGGTCCCTATCTGTCGTGGGCGTAGGAAATTTGAGAGGAGCTGTCCTTAGTACGAGAGGACCGGGATGGACGTACCGCTGGTGTACCAGTTGTTCCGCCAGGAGCACCGCTGGGTAGCTACGTACGGACGGGATAAGCGCTGAAAGCATCTAAGCGCGAAGCCCCCCTCAAGATGAGATTTCCCAGTATGTAAGACCCCTGGAAGACGACCAGGTTGATAGGTTCGAGGTGGAAGTGCAGCAATGCATGCAGCTGACGAATACTAATCGGTCGAGGGCTTATCCTAA
>NZ_JANHOF010000058.1 GCF_024498075.1 Paenibacillus mendelii | reverse complement strand
CCTAGCCTCACTTCAGTCTTTGCGTATTTTCTCTTAAATTACAGCAGCTTTAGGTGGCTCTCCACCCCCTTTATACTGCTTTTACCATACGTTTTATGTTTAAAGCCAACGCAGAAAAAAGGCAATGCTCGGTGGCGTTCCGAATGCCCTTCTTGTATGTTTGCGCAAGGTTGTGACATCTTTTCATTGTTCCAAAACTACCCTCACACCACACTCGCCTTGCTTTTTGGATACGACTGTATTCCCTTGTCTTTGAACGGGCTACATTTCGTTCCCTTGCTTCTTGAAATAATGGGCGTTGAATCGTCTTTCGATTACCTGTCTTACCGAAGCAGTTAGAACGTAACGGACATTGTTTACAATCCTTGCTTTGTGAAGTATAAACCTTACCGAAAGATTGTTTTTCTGTATGCCGGCTAATATGCGAAAACGAAAGAGCTTTTCCTTCTGGGCACGTATATGTATTATTCTTTTCGTTGTAAACAAATCCGAGTTTTTGTAAATGCTTTTCGTCAGCATCTACAGGCGTTATGTACCCCTCAATCTCAAGTTTTTCAAGCGTATGATGTACAGGAGAGCGATCGTAACCTTTATCTGCTCCAACCTTTTGGATTTGTAAATTGAACTTGTCTTTTTGCGCTCGTAAACGAGCTGTAAATGGTTCGTGGTCATTGATGTTTGCTGGAGTAACATGGATGTCTGTAATGATTCCATGTTTCGCGTCAATAGTGGTGTGAGCCAGGTAGTGAAACCCTTTAGGTTTATTGGATCTGTTTAATAGTCCTGCTTCACGGTCGGTTTTACTCTTCGTTACCTCTTTCTCTGCACATTCCTCTTTTGGTTTTCTCCCGCGTTTTTTCTTGTTCGGGTCATGATCGATTTCGGATACAATTCGGCGGGCTTCTTGCTCTAGCTCTTTAAAATATTCGGAAGGCTTTTTCTCAACAACCATTTTCTCCGTTTTGTTAATCGAAGCGTTGGCCTTGATGTGCGTGGAGTCGACAACGACAACTTCTCCCGACACGATCCCTTTCGTGATACACTCCGAAACGATATGGTCGAAGATCTCTTGAAATACCTGACTATCTTTAAACCTTCTGCGACGATTCTGACTTAACGTCGAATGGTCGGGAACCGTCTCCGTCAGGTCTAAGCCGAGAAACCAACGGTAAGCTAGATTTACAGTGATATCTTGTTCTAATTTTCTTTCCGAAGGTATTCCAAACAAGTATCCAATGAGCAGCATCTTCATGAGGAGAACGGGATCAATAGATCTGCGTCCAAAAGGGGAGTAGAGGTGTTGCACTTTTTCATAAATAAATGTGAAATCCACTTTTTTTCGAATATCTCGCAACAGGTGGTCTTGAGGTACGAGATCATCTAAGC
>NZ_JANHOF010000057.1 GCF_024498075.1 Paenibacillus mendelii | reverse complement strand
ATTGAAAAGATTACCACCAAGCACCTTGTCGTCGGGATTGACATCGCCCAGCAAACTCATGTCGCACGTGCGGTGAACTTTCGAGGAATTGCTATTGGGAATCCCCTTTCCTTTTCAAACGATGAAGAAGGATTTCAAACTCTTCTAGGTTGGATCCATTCGTTACAAACCGCGCATAGCCTTAGCGCTGCTATTGTTGGTATGGAACCAACCGGTCATTACTGGCTTAACGTCTCTAGGTGGCTCTCCGAGCGTCAATTTGAAGTGGTTCTCGTTAATCCTCATCTTGTGAAAAAGAATAAGGAAAACCGGGACAATACGCCATCTAAGAGTGACAAAAAGGATGCTCTCGTCATTGCAGACATGGTCAAAAATGGCTACTATTCTTTCGTTCGCAACACGCCTGAAGTCTTTGAAGAGTTGCGTGTCTTTCTCTCAAACCGTGACTCTGTCGTAACGAGACTCGTTAGCGCTAAAAACCAAATCCATCGTTGGGTTGACGTTGTTTTCCCGGAGCTGCGTCAGGTCTTTAAGGGCCTCATGTGCACCGGTTCGTTGGCCACGCTTCGTCTTTTTCCTACACCTGATGAGCTCCGAAATCTACAGCCGCAAGAGATCATTGCAGGCTGGAAATCGCTGATGAGGCGTCATTCTGGTGAGCGAAAAGCTCGAGCTCTTATCGCACTTGCTAGCAATTCAGTTGGTTCTAAACAAGCTACACAAGCTTACAAGCTCCACTTGAAGCAGTTGCTCGATGAGTACGACCTTGCTACTGAGCAGCTAAAATCAGTTGAAACGGAGATCATTGCCGTGTTAGACCGCATTCCATTTGCGAAATCGATGCTTGCTGTCAAAGGGATTAGCGCCATTTCACTGGCTGGTATTCTTGGTGAGGCTGGGGACTTAAGCGGCTTTGCTCACGGCAATGCATTGCTTCGGCATGCTGGTCTTAACCTCGCAGAAGCAAGCTCGGGGAAATGGACCGGTCAGATGAAGATTAGTAAACGGGGACGATCTCGCCTCCGCCGGTTCATCTTCATGATGACCATGAGTTTGGTAGCGAACAATCAAGAATTTAAGACGATGCATGCGCACAATGTACAGCTGAAAAGGATGAAGAAAATGAGGTCACTCATGAAACTGTGTGGTAAATTAGCTCGAATTCTCGTTGGCATGGCTCGAAGCCGGGAAGCTTACAATCCTCATAAAACGATGCCACTACAATTAGCTGCCTAAGCGCTATCTTACCGTTTCGTCGTACGAATTTTGGCTTATTCGCGGGATTTCAAAGAAAGCACGGAGTACCGGATATATTGAACCAAAGGGCACCGACCCGTACCGTTAGCAAGACCGGCCTCCACCCCTTGGACAGGCGTAACGAAGGAATGAG
>NZ_JANHOF010000056.1 GCF_024498075.1 Paenibacillus mendelii | reverse complement strand
ACTTGGGTCAAAATCTAAGAAAACGTAAGTATTTAAGAGAAAAGTGATTCTCCATAGAGGGAGGATAGTTAAAGCTTTATGAAGAATATGGTGATATATACATGTTCAGGAGGTGGGATTTTGATTAGTATTATGATTATTTTTCTCAAAATTATATTTTTATTTTTGTTAATATTTGGACTTCTACAATGTAGAAAATATTCCTTTACAGCAGGCTTTTATTTCTTTCTCATCTTAACTGTCCATGAGATTTCATCTTATATTTATCCCCCTTTCATTAATAAATACATTCATTCATTGGCTGGAGGTAATACTCCCCCGCCAATGGGTATGAATATTGGCGAATTAGTAGCTTGGTTTTCTCTACTTCCTAGAATTATAGAAGTTATTGCTTTTAGCGTTTTAGTTGTTGGACTATATCGAATGTGGAAATCTAAGACCATTAAGTCATGATCATCGCAGTTTATTCCGCTAACGGGACACGTTAGTTGAATATACCGCCCTTAACAAAGCCTTTATTGTAAGAAACAGAAGGTAAGGAGAGGTGTGAGGAGTGGCCGATATGCAGGCGATGGGAACGACGATCAAAAATATGTATACTGAGCTCTTAGTACGGCACGGATTTCCAGTTCCCCCGGTTGGATTGGAGTCGGAACGGCTGCACCTTCTGTGAGTAACGAGGCTTGAAATGGTATCGGCGGTTCAATAACCTGTGTTTCCTCTGTTATTTTAACAGGAGTTCTAATCAACGTTACGCCTAACGTTCTTGCAATGGTGTTGGCTTTGCTTTCGGCATTTTGAATGGCAGTCGACAGAGCTTGGTTATAGTATATTTCGAGATTTGGTACTGTGAATCGTATGCTTGAGACGAAGTTGGCTCCGCTATTAACAGCCGTATCGACAACAAGTCCCGTCTGCTCAACTCTATCTATCGTGATCTGAAGCAGATGCGTCACCCGGTAGCCTCTTAAAATTTGAGTTCCATCCTCATAGTTGTACTGTATTTCGATTCTGTAAGTGACCGTCTGAATTTGTTCTCTCGGAATGTTTAAGCTTAACAGGGCGTTAATTACATTTGTTACGGCAGAGGCATTTTCACTTTGGGCGGTGGCGAGACTCGGGCTTTCCGTTATTACGCCTAGAACAATAATGGCTCTTTTCGGAGCCGTTGAAACCTTTCCTTCCCCCGTAACCGTAATCAAACGGTTATAGTGAGATAAGGGAGCAGCCGTCATAGCGGGTGAAGTCAACGGATGAGAATAATACATAAGCGCATCAACCTTTCCCGTTCATTGTATATATGTATTTATGACCTGTCGCGATGATTCCATCCCTTTTGAAGTTTCAATGTGTGACTTCAGCTAACGGGACACGATAGTTCAACGAAACAAGGAGCAGTTTGCCGCTGATATGCTCCCCTTACGGTAGACAGGTGAAATAATAAAACCTGCTA
>NZ_JANHOF010000055.1 GCF_024498075.1 Paenibacillus mendelii | reverse complement strand
AAAGAGGATTACAAAGATTTAGGCAGTCATTACTTTGAACAGCGACAGCAAGAAGCGATTGTTAGACAAGCCGTACGAAAGCTCGAGAATCTTGGTTTTCAAGTCGCTCTTTCTAATTCGGATGCCTCTTAACGTTCCTATGTTTCATAATTCCTAAGAAGCACAGTTTTAAAAACCATTAAAGCTGGGCTTAGCTTCGTGCTGTCTTTTTTGGGTTTGTGCTAAGAGTATTTTTCGGGGTAGCTTAATAAAAACAAGGAACAGCTGCCGCGGCAAAGCTCCTTGTTTCGTTCAACTATCGTTCTTCGTTAGTTGAATAGCTCTTATGGTTTTAATCCTGATTGAAGGACAAAAAAATACTCAGCTAAAATATTGTCAAAATCAGGTTCATCTGGCACCTTCTCAAAATATCTCCACAGAATCATTTCTTCTGTTCTTATATTCAAGACTTCATATTCCATCTGTCCTGACTCCCAAACAATAACTTGACCAAAGCAGTTTTTAGACTCATGTATTATACCAGTGGACGGATCTGGGATTAGACTCTCGTCTAGTGTTTTATACTTTATAAATTCTGTAGTAATAAGTGAATTCTCCAGCTCCCCTTTGCTTTTCTCCACCCAATACTTGAATTTATCACGAACCATCACACATCCCCCCACGAAATGCAGTTGACCTATTTAAACTATCGTTCCCGGTAGCTTAATAAAAAACAGGAGCAGCTGCCACGGCTAACTGCTCCTTGTTTCGTTCAACTATCGTTCTTCGTTAGTTCAGAAATAAGTTGTCCAGTTCAGTTTTCAGGGCTTAGATTGGGTTTCCTTGCATCAATAATGAGCGATACAAAACCTAATTGTCCATCTTTATTTCTGTGATCGAATCGTTTTGAACGGTATATAAAACCTTTTGTCTCATCCCATTCGTTATAATGGAAGTTCCCATTATCATCGCAATATTCAAGCAGTTGAACTTCATAGCCTGCTTCTTCAAACATTGATTGTATTGAAAGAAAGGTATGTACGATCTTATGAGAAGCTGCGGGGTGGTCTTTGGGTCCAGGCCCCCCAACCTTTACGATGTTTTGATACGCCTCATTTGGAAAAAAACCGTCTGGAACAGCACATCGGATATATCCACCGTGTTTTAAGTACTTAAAGCAAATTTTCGCTGCTTGAATACCTTCATCATAAGTAAGGTGTTCCCATACGTGTTCTGCTAAAATAACACCGATTGAATCAAACTCAAATCTATTTTCCCAATCTTCCTGTACCAAGAGACTTAGCTCGCTCTCCTCGGTATGCAACCATCCAGCATTATTTTCGCTTCCACCCGAACCAATTACTACACGTATCATATTCCATCCTCCTTCTTCATTAACTCAATTATGTCATATAGATAGGAATATGGAATGTAATATTGGACTTTAAATATGTAATTTTGTGATATTAAACTAACCTGCCCGAGGGAGCTTAATGAAATAAGGGACAGCTGCCGCGACAAACTGCTCCTTGTTTCGTTCAACTAACGTTCTCCGTCCCTCGTTTTTAGGTCTTTATCTCACATATACTCACTCATTCGCAGGATTTC
>NZ_JANHOF010000054.1 GCF_024498075.1 Paenibacillus mendelii | reverse complement strand
TTATTGAACTAAACAATCCTGTAGAGCTTAAGAAATGAGCTTTGTAAAAAAAGGAGCGCCTCGGTATGATGGGTTTGTCAACAACACATCAAGGAGGCGCTCTTACTATGAAGTTTAAGCAATCAGACGCACAAAATCAACGGATTGAACAAATTACCACCTCACATCTTGTCGTAGGGATCGACATGGCTAAAGAAACGCATGTCGCACAGGCTACAAATTTCCGTGGAATTGTGGTCTCGAAACGACATCTCTCATTTTCCAATAGCATTGAAGGGTTTGAGAAATTAAGCCGCTGGGTGGCGGAGTTACAGCAAAAATATCGATTCAAGAAGCTCATTATCGGCATGGAGCCAACCGGTCATTACTGGTTTAACCTAGCCAATTGGTTATCAGATAAGGGATTGCACGTGGTCATGGTTAACCCTGCCACAACCAAGAGAAACAAAGAAAACAGGGATAACAGCCCCTCGAAGAATGATCCTAAAGATGCTCTTGTCATAGCAGACTCAGTGAGCCGGGGCTTTTACTACGAGTACACACGTCAGTCACTTGTGTTTCAACGATTGAAGACAATAATGAGTGACCGGGAATTCTGGGTGACATACTGCGTACGGCTGCAGAATCGGATTGTACGTTGGCTGGACATTCGTTTTCCTGAGTATCCTTCTGTATTCAAAGACTGGACTTGTAAGCGGTCATTGGCGACCCTCAAAGCCTTCCCTTGCCCACAGGATATCGCGAACTATATAGCACCTGATGTCATTAACGCATGGCGAGTGTATATGCAGCGTGCTGGGGGGGTTACGGGAATTGAAAAGGCCGCGCAGCTCATCGCACAAGCGAAACGCAGTGTCGGAGAACGAACTGCTGTAGAAGAAGCTAAAGCAGATTTGAAACGGCTCATTGAAGAATATGAGCGTGTTACCAACATGCTTGAACAGATCGAAAAGGACATCGAAGCGCTGCTTACCGAGATTCCTATGGCGCAGCAGCTACGCACCATAAAAGGACTCGGGAAGATCTTCACCGCGGCCATTTTAGCGGGTACAGGAGATTTAAGGCAGTATGCGCACGGACGTCAGGTATTACGGAAGGCTGGCATGAATTTGGCCCAAAGCACGTCGGGCAAGCGAAAAGGACAAATTGTTCTTTCGAAACGAGGAGACTCAGCCTTACGAAAATATCTCTATCTCGCGACGGTTCAACTCGTTTGGAATAACCCCGTTTTCCGCCATCTGCATGAACAAAATTTGCAAGTAAAGAAGATGAAAAAGCAGCAGTCCATATTTAAGTTAATTGGGAAGCTAGCACGGATCCTTGTTGGTGTTGTTCAACGAGGAGAAAAGTTTACGCCAGAGAAAACCGTCTTGAACTGGACAGAGGCAGCCTAAGTAATTAATAAGCATCACGTATATTGACTCATTCGCGGGATTTCACAAAGAAAGCACGAGGACCGAGTTCGTTCTCCATAAGGGCTGCGACCCATCCGCTAAACGCTATCGGTCTCCACACCTTGGACAGGTATAACGAAGGATTGTAAGGGCAATGACCCGTTGAGTCATGGGAGGGTGAACCCCAAGGGATTAGTGGAGTATGTGTGCAGTAGAAACTAATTGGGGAATATTTCCTAGTAGTCCTCTATTTCCGCATGCCCAGACCACCACCTCAACCGGTAGCATCTGCGCTGCTTTCTGAGATAGACCTGATCCATGGTGATGAAATCCTGCGAATGAGTGAGTATATGTGAGATAAAGACCTAAAAACGAGGGACGGAGAACGT
>NZ_JANHOF010000053.1 GCF_024498075.1 Paenibacillus mendelii | reverse complement strand
GAAATGATATAAATGAAATCAATGAATGAACAAAATATGCTACATTTCGTTCAGAGAGGGATGTTTTGGTGTGAAATCCTACGAAACTTAGTATGTTGCCGGTTCAGGAGTGCGGTTAATGCCCGCCGGTTTGACTCGTTATAGTCAATTGAGCTGATTGTATCGCTAAATGCGAAGACAATAACTTGGGTGGTACCGCGATTAATTCGTCCCAATCTTGGGGCGTTTTTTTGTTGTCTAAAATAGAGTAAAAGGAGAAATATCAATGAAACTGTATACATCTGAAGAGATTAGAGCGAAGTATATTCAGTTTTTTCAAGAAAAAGGTCATGCCGTCATTTCTAGCGCTTCCGTTATACCCGATAACGATCCCACCGTATTGTTTACGACAGCGGGCATGCACCCGCTGGTGCCCTATTTACTTGGAGAGAAGCATCCATCTGGAACGAGGTTAACCAATGTTCAGAAGTGTATACGTACTGTGGATATAGATGAAGTCGGTGATGATACCCATTGCACCTTTTTTGAGATGATGGGCAACTGGTCACTTGGCGATTATTTCAAACATGAATCCATATCGTGGAGTTGGGAGTTCGTCACTTCGCCGAACTGGCTCGATATACCCAAGCATAAAATTGCGGTTACTGTATTCGAAGGAGATGATGATGCTCCCCGTGATCAGGAGTCGTACGAGATATGGTGTGCATTAGGTCAATGTGAGGAAGAGATCTTCTTCTTGCCTAAAGCCGATAATTGGTGGGGGCCAGCAGGTCAAACAGGTCCTTGCGGTCCCGATACGGAAATCTTCATTATCTCGGATAAAGAACGTTGCGGTCCTACATGTTCGCCAGCATGTGGATGTGGGCGCTATGTTGAATTCTGGAATAATGTATTTATGAAATATAACAAAACGGCGGAGGGAAAGTTTGAACCGCTTGATCAAAAAAACGTCGATACGGGAATGGGCTTAGAGAGAGTGCTAGTCGCTTTGAATGGAGGAACAGTCTATGATAGCGACCTGTTTACTACGATATTCTCACGAATTGCAGAACTGTCGGAGACGGCATACGAAAATCAACCCAAAGCGTATCGAGTTGTTGCGGATCATACCCGCACGGCAGTATTTATCCTTGGTGATAATTACGGCATTACTCCGTCTAATGTCGACCAAGGCTATGTGCTGCGAAGATTGATTCGCCGAGCTGTTAGATTCGCAATGCAATTGAGTATTCAAGAAGGCGGTCTAGCGGATATCGCTAGCGCTGTGATTGACAAGTACGAGCTAATATACCCAGAGCTGCAAAGCAATCGCGATAAAATTATTAGGGAACTCCAGGCGGAAGAAGCTCGTTTTCAAAAAACGCTCGCGCAGGGACTTCGTGAATTCGATAAGCTTTCGATTTCATTAGTAAATGGTCAAATAGACGGTGCAGCTGCATTCAAACTTTATGATACGTATGGGTTTCCCATCGAATTGACCATGGAACTGGCAACAGAGCGTTCCATCGCCATCGATCTGGAAGGATATCTAGAGAAATTTCAGAAGCATAGAGAGTTATCTCAAGCCGGAGCAGCCCAAAAGTTTAAAGGCGGTTTAGCAGATAATTCTGCACAGACGGCAAATCTGCATACGGCAACTCATCTTCTGCATGCTGCACTACGAAAGGTTCTCGGAGATGAGGTGGCGCAAAAGGGCAGCAATATAACGGCTGAGAGACTGCGCTTTGATTTTTCGTTCCATCGTAAAATGACTGAAGAAGAGATCGTGGCAACCGAGCGGCTGGT
>NZ_JANHOF010000052.1 GCF_024498075.1 Paenibacillus mendelii | reverse complement strand
TAAACTGCCCGTCCCTCGGTTTTAAGGGTTTATCTCACATATACTCACTCATTCGCAGGATTTCATCACCATGGATTAGAAATGAAGGTGGGGAAAGCATGAGGCGAGAGCCGTCAGTCCAGTATTTGGGCATGCGGGAACAGAGGAATCGCTTCAGCCATTCCCTTTCGCTTCACTCTACTGCACGCAAACTCCACAAGTGCCCTGGTGTTTACCATCCCATGGCTCGACGGGTCTATGCCCTTACATTCCATCGTCATACTTATCCAAGGTGTGGAGACCGATTGCGTTTAGCGGACGGGTCTAAGCCCTTTTTGGGCAGTAACTCGGTTCTCCGTGCTTTCTTTGTCAAAATCCCGCGAACGAGTCAATATACGTGACGGGTCAATACCTTAAGCTGCTTGTGAAACGAGATAGCTGGCTTTTTCGGGAGAGAATGTTTCTGCTCGATGGACCATACCGATCAGAATTCGTGCTACTTTACCCACAAGCTTGAAGACAGACTGTTGCTTTTTCATGTGCTTTACTTGAACATTGTGCTGATGCAATTCTTGAAAGATCGGATTAATTCCGATGAGTTGAATGGTCGCTAAGTATAGGTATTTCCTTAGGCTGGAATCTCCTCGTTTGGAGATGATGATCTGTCCTTTCCTTTTCCCCGATGTACTTTCTGCGAGATTCAGACCGGCTTTGCGCAGTAACTGACGCCCATGTTCATACTGTCTAAGGTCACCTGCACCTGCTAAGATGGCCGCGACGAAGATCGGACCAAGGCCCTTAATGGAACGGAGCTGAACGGCCACGGGAATCTCCTCTAGCAATGCGTGGAGTTGCTTTTCGATGTCTCCTAACATATCCGTAATTCGTTCGAACTCTGCAATTAGACGTACAAAATCTTGCTTTGCTTCGGTTAAAGCTGTAACGTCTCCTACACTCCGCTTAGCATATGCAATGAGCTCAGCAGCCTTTTGTGTGCCTGTAGAACCGCCTGCCCGTTGCATATGTTTTCTCCATATCGCAATGATCTCCGGTATAGACCGTCCTGCAAGATCCTGAGGCGTAGGTAACTCCTTCAGTGTGGCCATTGAACGTTTGCAGGTCCAATCCTTAAAAACCGAACTGTACTCCGGAAAGCGGATATCCAGCCAACGAATGATGCGATTCTGTAACCGAACACTGTTTGTAACCCAAAATTCTCGATCGCTCATCAGGGTTCGCAACCGCTGAAACACGTGGGTCTGTTTCGTATGTTCATAGTAGTAGCCTCGGCTTACTACATCTGCAATGACAAGTGCATCTTTTGGGTCACTCTTCGATTGGCAATTGTCACGGTTTTCTTTATTGCGCTTGGTCGTTGCTGGATTGACCAAGACGACTTGCAATCCTTTATGTGTAAGCCAGTTGGCTAAGTTCCACCAATAATGCCCTGTCGGCTCCATACCAATGATTACGCTGCTTAAACGGTGCTTTTGCTGGATGGCTTCCATCCAACGTTGTAGCTTTTCAAAACCCTCCATGGTGTTGCTAAATGATAGATGCCGATTCGTCAGCACGATCCCACGATAATTCGTAACCTGTGCTACATGTGTTTCCTTGGCCATGTCGATCCCCACAACTAGGTGTGAGGTGGTAATTCGTTCGATCCGTTGATTTTGTACTTCTGATTGTTTAAACTTCATGATAAGAGCGCCTCCTTGATGGTGTTGGGTAATTAACCCTTGGACAAACCCATCATACCGAGGCGCTCCTTTTTTGACAAAGGCCATTTCTTAGCCTTAACAGGAATGGTTTAG
>NZ_JANHOF010000051.1 GCF_024498075.1 Paenibacillus mendelii | reverse complement strand
CACCTCATGGACAGGTTGAATGAAGGAATGTGGGAGCGTAGACTCTGCGAGATGTGGGAGGGTAGACCGCCATGAGCTCACATAACATCCACTTTTTAAAACGAGTGGTCTGGGTGGAGACTTTTTTTTGTACTTCAATGGCCCCAAAATTTTCTTCCTCTTCAACTTCGTACCACTTAAGTGTTATCTGCTAAGTAGTAAACTTGGGTCAAAATCTAAGAAAGCGTAAGTATTTAAGAGAAAAGTGATTCTCCATAGAGGGAGGATAGTGCAGTGACACATTAAGTTATTCGCCCCGGCCAAGAATCAGCCCGTCATTTTAATAAAATAAATACCCTGGTAGAATAACAGTTATAACTGAGTTTATTAATGCGGACAGCCAAAGGAGAAAAAATGATAACGACAAAACAATTAAAAGATATAGAACAATTGCAAAAAGAGTGCGAAACTCATGATCATTTACAACTGAAGCTTAACTGGGAAATGCTTAGAAACCGCGGATCTGATCAGCTGGATTTTTTTCATTACGAAAATGACGAACTTGTAGCGTTTTTAGGTTTGTACGCTTTTGGTTCTACAGTCGAAGTATGTGGCATGGTTAATCCAAGTGAACGACGAAAGGGGCATTTCCATCGATTGTTCCGACTAGGAATGGAAAAGGTCAAACAAAACGGATACAAGAAAATCTTGTTGAATGCACCTGTGGGATCCAATACGGCAAAAGCTTTTTTGAGTAAACAAGGTGCTGAGTATGCATTCTCGGAGCATCAAATGGAGTGGCAAGAAAAGCCTCATGAAGAAACGGATAGTATTCTTCTGAGGCAAGCAACATTAGAAGATTACGAAATGCGCGTACGATTATCCGTTACGGCGTTCGGAGTGGACGAAGCAGACGCCAGAGTGATGGAAAGCAAGGCCTTGGGGGATAACACTGATATGTTCATGATTGTCGTGAACGAAGGAACGGTAGGGAAAATTCGAGTGAGCCGAGAAGAGGGGCAAGCGTGGATTTATGGATTTGCCATTTTGCCAGAATACCAAGGCAAAGGAATAGGCAGAAAAGTGTTGCGCCGAGTCATTAAAGAGCAAAGCTCGGCCGGATACTCAGTTCACTTAGAAGTCGAAACGAAAAACGATCATGCTCTAGGGTTATATGAATCAGTTGGGTTCAAAGCGGTACATGCACAAGATTACTATAGATATCAACCAAGTTTCTCTAAATGAATGTTCGATTGCGCTAACGGGAAACGATAGCTTAATAAAACAACTAAGACGCGGCTGCCGGCGTGGATCGGCAGCCGCGTTGCGCTAACGGACAGATTTGCGCAACATTGTTGTCTTCGAAGAAAATTCAGATTTCCACTTGTCCCTTACGTAACGTAATGATTTATAGTGAACGTAAGAGCAGGACGAAACACGGGCCTACTGCCAAAAAATCGAACAACTAAATTCGAAATCGGAGGAGAAGCAAACATGAGAAAACTCGTATTGTTCATGCATGTGTCGCTGGACGGGTATGCGTCGGATTCGAACGGAGGACTAGATTGGATTCCGTACAACGAGGAATTAGAGAAATACGCCGAGGAGGTCGTAGCCGAAGTCGGCTCTCCCGTATACGGACGCACGACGTATCGGATGATGGAGAGCTACTGGCCCACGGTGCTGGACAATCCGAATGCGTCGAGGCACGGTATGGAGCATGCCAAATGGCTGCAGGATGTTAAGAAGATCGTCATTTCCGGCTCGATGGACATTGTGGAATGGAACAATACGATGCTGATCAAGGACAATATCGCAGAGGAAATCAAGGCGCTCAAGGAGCAGCCTGGCAAAAATCTCGTTATCTTCGGCAGTCCGGGGGCGGCGAAGACGTTGCTTGAGCTCGGCCTGATCGACGAATTCCTGCTGACGATTTGTCCGGTCATCTTGGGCGGCGGAAAATCGGCATTCCACGGCGACGGTGAGAAAATCAGGCTCAAGCTGCTGTCCAGCCGAACGCTCAAATCGGGCATTATCGCGGCCCGCTATGAGTTGGAGAAATAGCCGTGCCGTACAAGGTGTTCCACTAACGGGAAACGTTAGTGGAACGAAACAAGGTGCAGTTCACGCGGCAGCTGCTCCTTGTTTTTATTAAGCTACCCCGAAAATTACTCTTAGCGCAAACCCAAAAATAGCAGCACGAAACTAAGCCCAGCTTTAATGGTTTTTAAAAACTGTGCTTCTTAGGAATTTATGAAACATTTGGAAGTTACGAGGCCTCCGAATTAGAAAGAGCGACTTGAAAACCAAGATTCTCGAGCTTTCGTACGGCTTGTCGAACAATCGCTTCTTGCTGTCGCTGTTCAAAGTAATGACTGCCTAAATCTTTGTAATCCTCTTT
>NZ_JANHOF010000050.1 GCF_024498075.1 Paenibacillus mendelii | reverse complement strand
CTCGAAGTCGCTTCCGGCCTCTCTTGGTTATCCGGGTCTGTCCGGTATGTGTGCCGGATGAATTGGTCTTCAAGTTCAATCCAGCAAGCTTTGTAATCTGCTTGGGATGCCGGTACTGGCTAATATCTCCCACCTCAGCAAGAAACCCTGCGATGGTGTCCCTGCCAATCCCTTTCATGGCCAACACTTGCTGTACATGGGGGATTTGCATCAACAGATCATCTAATTTTGCTCCCAATTCTTCAAGTTTGTTCTGAAACCATTCGTACTGGGTCAGCAGTAATTTCAGCTCCATTTTAGCTAGCTCAGAGCCTTGTTGGATACCAACAGAAGCGCTGGCTGCTGCTTTAAGCTTCTTTATTCGGCTTAAACCAAGACCTCGCTTCGCTGCTTCTCTCAAGTGCTGTAGCAACGACTCGTCAGGTACAGAAACCAGCTCATGCGGCAGTAGATAGAGGCTAAGCATTTGGATGGCAGACTTGCATTCCCATTCCTTAAAGACCGTTAGAAACTCTGGGAAATAGCGATCCAGCCAGTTGTGGACGCGTGCTTGCACGACACAAAGGTCAGTCGTCAGATGATCGCGAATTTTCATGGCTTCCCGCAGTTCAGCATAAACGCCTTGAGGAAGACTCGGTACGGCGTATCTTCCGTCTTTGACCAGTTGTGCAATGACTTTCGCATCCTTAATGTCATTTTTCGTTGGCGAATTGTCATCAAGTTCTTTGCTTTTCTTCACGTGCAGTGGATTCACTACACCGTATTTTACTTGCTCTTCTCTTAGGAAATGAGCAAGGTTTAGCCAGTAATGACCGGTCGGCTCCATGCCGACGATGACATCCTGGAACCCTTGCTCCGTGGCGATCTTCTGGAACCAGCTAACGAACAACTCAAATCCTTCTCGGCTGTTTTCAAACGTAATTGGCTTCCCGAACTCGACTCCGCGGTAGTCTTGTGCGCGAGCCACATGTTTGAACTTTGCGATGTCCACACCGACAATTAAGGTAGAAGAAGTGATTTGATTAATGCGTTCATTTTGAGTAGAATTCATCTTGTAGTCTCCTTGATTTGTTTTTGGATCCGACGCTGGCCAGCATCTGGGACCCATCAACATCATACCAAGGAGTCTTTTTGTTTCTCAAATCTCGTATTTCTTCATAATAGGAATGCTGCCCGTTAGCTTAATAAAAACAAGGAGCTGTTGCCGCTGCAAACTGCTCCTAGTTGCCTTAAACTATAGTCCCCATTAGCAAATAAAGCCATCACATTGGCGGCTTGCAACAGTTGTCGCATGTATCTGACTTAATCTAAGGTCTTTTCATATTCATCTAGGAAGAGGTCTGATATCTTCCCATTGCTCTTTTGTCCCGACAAAAAAACTTAGTTTCTCAGGTATCTCCTCTGTTATTCCATTCGCATTCCCAATACTTCCAGATGATGTTCCTACACCATGTATCATTTCCTCAATATCAGTAATCTCTGTTTTCTGTCCATTGTTATCAACATAATAAAAACTCATGGGGCCTGAAACGTTTATGCTTGAGGTTTTAATTTTTCCAGAGGGAGGGACTTCATAAACAATGTGATTCCCTTCATGTTTCAACTCAGAATATTCAGGTTGATCAAATACAACTTCTATCCACCCCGTATAATCCTTTGGTAATAAAAACTTATGAATTGGATTCTCTGATATGTTGAAAAAAGCAATGCCCCCTATCACGAGAAAGGTAGCTACGATCACAGCGTATATACCAAGAGCCCATTTCATAAACATACCCCCTATTTTTAAAATAATTTTTAAAAATTAACTTACCTAATTCCACCCTTAGGTTCTGGTATATTTAGACGATTAGTGTCTTAGAAGGGTTCCAAATTCATCCAATCTGCCCGTTAGCGCAACACGGCTGCCGATCCATGTCAGCAGCCGCGTCTTAGTAATTTATTAAGCTATCGTGTCCCGTTAGCGTAACAGGCGAGAAGCGGAAATGCTTTGCTTTATCGAAGTCAAATTTTAAGTTGGTTGATTGCATTTTGAAATTGTTGTTCGTATTTCGCAGGTTTATCCATATCAGCAAGTGCCCAATAAAATACCATCACATTTCTTGCTTCATAAATACGAGGAATCATCATATCATATCTTTCTATTTGTTTATTAAAATCTTCCAATCCTTTTTTTCGTGCATGTTCTGATTCGAAAACATAAATTGAAACTCGCTCTAATTTAGTTGGGTCTGTATTTTCGGTAGGACTACCCACGGTAAATTTATTCGGTTTATTGTTGTTCAATAACCAATTATTACGTTCTTCTTGAACTGGCAGTAATTCAAGTCCTTCTTCCTGCAAAGCTTTTTTGAAGTCTTCCAATGTTTTTTCCGCCACACTTGCATTTTCATTTCCTTCTTTGTATTCCTCCACCACTACTTTTTGTTTGGGGTGGTTTTCTATGGATTCGTTCAAACATCCTGTCAAAGTAATTAACATAACACATGTCAGTAAAATGAAATTTAGTTTCAATTAAATCCCCCCTTCAACCTCAATAAATAGACGAGAAATATGGGGGCATTGTTGCGCTATCCTCCCTCTATGGAGAATCACTTTTCTCTTAAATACTTACGTTTTCTTAGATTTTGACCCAAGT
>NZ_JANHOF010000049.1 GCF_024498075.1 Paenibacillus mendelii | reverse complement strand
GCGTTCGCCAGCCCCCGTTCGGGACTTTCACCCTAGAGATGACGCCCATGCTGGGCGTACATGAAAAAGGAGCAGCTGCCGCGGCAATCTGCTTCCTGGATCGTTCAACTATCGTTTCCCGTTAGCCATCCATGCCGCTCAGCGGCACCACAGATTATAGAAGTAATTGCGTTCTTCCATGGGAGTTTAGTGAAAGTTAGTGACGGACCAATAATCATCCGCCTCACTGAGGCTTTTTAA
This sequence comes from Paenibacillus mendelii, assembly GCF_024498075.1. GTDB lineage: Bacteria > Bacillota > Bacilli > Paenibacillales > Paenibacillaceae > Paenibacillus_Z > Paenibacillus_Z mendelii. Next base: position 2,431 of record NZ_JANHOF010000049.1, on the reverse strand, counting down.
AACTTTACTTGCTAATTTGTCGTAAATATTACCGAAGAAATTACGTTTGTCGTACCTAAACCAATCATCTTTATCTCCAATCCTTAATCTATTATCGGGATTTAATTCATATGCGGTTACTTTGTTCGGAGGGACTTTTTCTCCCCAATGATGGGTATGGCCCTCAGGTGAACAAACAGCTACCTCAATAATGAACCCACCACCATATTTATCGAATTGAAATGTTAGGAGGTCTATTTTCTTTTCGGTTATTCTTCGAAAATGCGGAAAAGTACCCTTGAAGCCACGGTCACGTAAGCTGGGAATAACGATATTTTTAAGTGAACTTATCATTTTATCTCTCTCGGCGGACAACTTAATTCCCTCCCCCGTCCTCATCTTTGTTCAAATTAGACGCATGGAACGATTATTTGTTGCAACAATCGTTCCATTATCCTGCCCGCTAGCTCAACGAGGCTGCCGTCTCATGCCCGCAGCCTCGTCCTGGTTATTGTTAAGCTATAGTGTCCCGTTAGCTCAATGACTTTCTTTTTAACATGGCGATAAAGTCTTTTTCTAGACCTGTAATATTTTTGATTACTTCCTCTTCGACCCCTTCTGCTATTGCTTTTCGTGCAAAGTGTAAACCATATTTATCTGCCGCTAACATTCGATGAAGGGTGGTTCTTTCCTCAAATGATAAGTAATCATCTGCTATTGTGCCATCCAACAGGAATTCCATATCATAGGTCCCAATCATTGTTTTAAGATAGTGTAGTCGGAGTGAGCAAAAAATGGCAGCTCCATCACGGTCATAATATTGTTTTAAGCTTATCGATACCACATCAATAAAAATAAAATCCTCATCCAACTTGCCAATAAATAAGTCATGATACTCATTTTTATTTTCTTTTTTCCAACTACGAAAAGTGTTCCAGAACCCATCGATTGTCCGATTTATTGCACTATGTTCTTGCTCCCATTTCAGGAGAAGTCCAGTTTCCACATAACCACCACCTTACTCATTGATAACCCTTAGAATTATATCACTTACCATTAGTGAATTCTGCCCGTTAGCGCAACGCGGCTGCCGATCCATGCCGGCAGCCGCGTCTTAGTTGTTTATTAAGCTATCGTGTCCCGTTAGCGTAACGAAGTATTGAAGATACGCCTTACGCTGTAAAATCTCATCCCTCTTGGCACACCTTTGATTTCCAAGGACTGATTATAAATTAGCTGTCTCAGTCGGTATTCAAAATAGTTATCAGCAACGTGATGATCGCAGTGTCTGAGCGCTTCGCCCATTACTTCTCCAGCCTTAATAAAGTCATGATTCGACTTTTTGGCATGTAGCTTCTCTATTGTCTTCAGCAAATAGGAATCGAAATAATTCTCATCGACGTTTTGGATCCTTTCTCTATCCCAAATACGCAACACGTTATGATGATTAGCAAGCGATAACCATTCATGCTCCATTAACTTTTTAGTTTCGAAATCTATTAATCCGTTGTCCTCGTTTTCCCCGAAAACATTCTGAAGTTTTTCAGGAGGGATTTCGCCAGTGTGTAAAGATTTGATATGTTGATCGGAAGTATTAAACCTTCTTTCGCAAGCTTCCACGGCATTAAAAACAAATATTTCATTTTGTTTTTTCCTTAGCAAATAAAGTGCATACCGCAACCCTATCTGTTCGTGGGCATTATTCCCGCTCCATATCATAATGCATGCTTCAGCGGGAATATGGTCTATTTGCTCCATTAATCTTTGATGGTAGGTATCGTAATCGTAATCATCACAATCGAACTCATTGTTGATGTGGTCTCTGAGCCACTCAACTCTACGCGCTCTTCCAGTTTCCTCATGAAGCTGCCATAGAGGTCCAATAGTAAATTGATCTCGAAAACTTACCATCTTGTTTGTATTCTCAATTCCCAATTGCCTTATGACATCTTTCAAACTCCTGGCAACAACATCACCAAAAACAATATGCACTTTCGTGGCAGCATCATTCGGTTCCCATATCGAGATCTGATCATTAGGAACTAGTAGCTTCTCGTATAAGTCCTTCAAGTTTTTATATAGATCTATTATTCCATTACTGTCCCTTTCAACCATATCCAGTTGTAACTTGATGATCGTAATAAGCTGTTTCGCTTCTTGCAGTGAAAGTCTATTGATTGCCTTCCTTATTTCTAAGTGCTTTTCCAAAAGCTGTGACCCGCCTCTCGCTTAATGTATTTAAACACAACGAAAGCGATGGATCGGTTTCATCGCTTTGCTCTCGTATCCGTTAGTTGAACAATTATCCGAATGCCTTCTGACCTTATCTTAAGAGTATTAATTCCGTATGTTGGTGATAATTATTCGGCGAAATGATTAAATTATCCTCCCTCTATGGAGAATCACTTTTCTCTTAAATGCTCACGTTTTCTTAGATTTTGACCCAAGTTCA
>NZ_JANHOF010000048.1 GCF_024498075.1 Paenibacillus mendelii | reverse complement strand
ATGCGGACCCGCATGTACGGTGGTGTGAGAAGACGGGGGTTAGCCGCCCCCTCTTACTCGATTCACTCCAAATGATAATACTAACAGTCATTATAATTGTTAATGGACAAAAATATATAGCGAACCGGATCCGCGTATATCGCGGATTTTTGTTTTAACAATACATGTTCTTGCCCATTGCTATGGACAAGAACATGTATTGTTTGCCGAAAAGAACAAGAACATATAGCGTCATCCGCGGCCGACGCGCTGTCCATGCCTTTAAGCTATGGGCAGAATACAGCAACAAGTTCATGTGTTAATGCGTCAGATACATGGGGATAATTATAAAATAAATAGGAGGCTAGAACATTTATTGTAAGGGGAAGTGTGACGATTATGTTCTTTTTACGAAAGTGGGGACCTTGGGTTCCTTGGCTGCTGCTTGTTCCATTAATAGGCATATATCTAAGTATGAACTATTGGATGAACTACACTGGCCAACACCTGGTGGATCTTGCCTCATCAGGGCAATCCTCAAACATATGCTTTCCAAGTGACGTCAGGGCAAATAATTGCTTCACTTAAAAAGTTCCCATAAGCGCAAGTCAACTTTAAATCGACAAAACCCTGAGGGTTTTGTCGATTTTCTTATTTTGGTATCATTGATCACGTATTATTAGGTGTTGCCTGAATAATATCGGAGTAGATTGTAACAGGAGTCGAGAATGCATGCAGATTTCCTTCACTGTCCAGATAGTTAGTTATCGACGTCGCTTCCTCTAAGTAAAAAGAGACCCGATCGAAGAGGTATGGTTTCAAAACAGGATCTGCCAGATTCCCACCTGTAACGTTACCTGCTTTATATACAATATCTGATCTTCCTCCTGTGACATATTGACCAACCACGCTGGCAATACCGTCTTTAATATCTACAATGGAAGATGTAAATCCATCCGAAAACATGTAAGTATCTGCTCTTCCTGATGGGAAAACATACCTATGGTACTTAAGAGTGGAAAAATTAAGCGGTTTAAAGCTGGCCGTTAAGGGTAAGGCGATCGAAGCTCTACGCGCCGCAGCGAGGTCGTTATCGGCAATTGCATTGGTATCAAACTGATAATCTTTGGATCGAATGAAAATCATCTTACGAAAGGTTTCATATTGAACGTGATATCCCAAGCTCTCCGTTACAAACCGAATGGGGACGAGTACACGACCATCTTTGCTTTGAACGGGAACGGGCATGTCGCTGGATATTCCGTTTTTATTAGAGACTTTGCTATTTACAGTCAGGATTATCTCATCCGCTTCCTTATTCCGGATGGTAACGGATTGGGAAGATGAGTCCCAATTATATGTTAAACCTATGGAGGAAAGCGTTCGAATGGGGATCAAAAGACTCGTTTTATCAATCACGGGCTGTACATCCATTTGGATAAATAATCCATTTACATTCATTGTATATGGACTACGATCTATATCATCTGCCGCGGAGATTGACGATTGTCCCAGGAATCCCAGGAAAAGAAATGTAAACAGGGCTATTCTGTTCTTTTTTTTCATTTAAAATTCATCTCCTACAATTAATTAGTCTATCGTGATCCAGCAACAAACCAAATCAAAACTTAAGACAAGAGCGAATGAATTACTTTATTAACATTGACATCGTATCAATCACATCTCCTTTTTTAATTTCTTCAATAAATTCTAGCTGATTTGCAATAGGCGGGTTTATTAGTTCAAAGGGAGATTGCCAATCGATTAATACGCTGTTATAGAATCGTTGCATCAGTGAGGAGTCCTTCACTATCTATAACGAAAATTCTTATTGTTAGTTACGGTGGGTTTCAATTTATTTTTCTAAAATTTGAACTCGATGTTCCAAAAAGCATAAATAGAACTTATAATTAAAATATATAGGAACATTTGTTCTGTTTGGTGGTTGTGATTGTTAGTGTATGTAGCTATGTAGCACCTTAGAAGAAGTAAGAAAAGTCAGAAAGAGAGGGAAGGGGAAACGATGATTACTGATAATGATGAACTTAATCTAGCGGAACTACAACAATGCACTAGTGAACTTACGACACGTCTATTTGACCATCCTGTGATCAGTAGCTTTATGTCTAGGAATGATCGTGCGCAACTGGTCAAGACATACTATTTGAATCCATCTTCTGAAAATAGAAATAAACTGAACACAGCATTTCGTAAATATTTCTTTTCGTTACGATTCACCAAGTATATCGCTTCACTGATTAAGTACAGTAAAGTTGACTATTACCGAAAGGTACGAAGAAATCAAGGTCGTGAGCTTGCTATTCTTGACAAATCCATCACCGAAGATGAGGAAATAGCTTTAGGTGAATCTTATCCTCTCTGTATTCCGTATGTGACATGCCACAAGTGACAGTAGATCCCGATAAATTTCAGATGCAGCTTGAGAATGAATATCTATATGAGGCGTTCTCTCAATTAACGGTGAAACAAAAACTTGTCATTGGTAACGCTGATTTGTTGATTTGGAAAGCCCAGGTGCTATCACATTAATGTATAGAAGTTCTTGTCGTTTTTGTATAGAAGTTCTTGTCGTCCGACACTAAGAAGCCGATGATTATGCGGCTTTTTATATTTATGTTATCAAGTTCTTGTCAAAACACAATGACAAGAACTTGATAACATTCCCGACTGATGACAAGAACATTGTTACATTCCCGATATGATGTCATAAAGATGATTAGACGACCTTTTATTAAACTAACTGGCAGTTTAACGCCGGGAATTAAGTGCCTGTGTTTGCGTGTATTTATGTAGCAGGTTTGATTCTATGGTCACCAAGCAAAATGTGAGACAGATCTCCGTTTATAAGGGGGTCTATATTTTTATTTGAGGAAATTGAGCGATTTGACTAATCATTTGTCCATATCCATT
>NZ_JANHOF010000047.1 GCF_024498075.1 Paenibacillus mendelii | reverse complement strand
TATTAGAAAATTGAGGTACTCTAAGTCTATATTTCCCTAGTCTGGTCGTGAGCAAGTAATTATCATTACTAAATCCGCTAGACATTCTTGTAAGTGTTTTCGGAGTTCCTAACAACAAGCTTGCTGAACTTCTCGCGCTCGCAGACGGGCAAGAATATCAAATCAATTACGTCATCGCCGGCAAGGCTTGGCGCGGCTTCGGCGTGATGGGCGAGTTCAACGTGGAAGGCGCGTACGTCCTCGATTTCCTCGCTGGCGACTACCTCGTCGTGCCTGGAACAAGCGCTGACAAAGATCGCCTTGCTTCAGTGATTTCAGCTTTTTTCGTTGCAGTTTTTGCTGCATTACCTGCCCAGTCGTTGTAGTCTTCAAGTGAAACACCGAAAGCAGTCATTTTGTAGTTTTCCGAGATTGTTTTGATTGAGTAGTAAGACATTTTGTTCTCTCCTTTGTGGATTTGTTTCTTACAAGATTGATTCTATATTCCGAATGTATCAAAAAATGATACTTTTTATTTTCATCTTCGTGCTTTCTGCTACTTTTTTGATACAATAAAATTATGAAAAAAACAGAACGAGTGAACCTGATCATGCGCTACATAAATAACCGCGCGCATTTTACGATTGCCGAGATTCAGCGGGAGTTCAAGATTTCCCGCGCAACGGCGATTCGCGACATTAACGAGATTCAGGCGATGGGTTTTCCGCTAACGACCGAGCTTGGGCGCGGCGGCGGATACAATGTCTTGCAAAATCAGTATCTACCCTCCGTCCGCTTCACGCCAGAAGAGCTAAAAGCGATTTTTATAAGCTTTAGCGCCTCGAAAAATTCGCAGCTGCCTTATCTGCAAAATCGCCGCTCAATTACTGAAAAACTCATAGGTATCGCATCGCAAACCCAGCAAGACGAGCTGATCGAGCTCAATAATATCTTACTTTTTGAAAATACGAATCCTTCCAATCCGAATTTATTGGAGCTCGATGATGCGGCGCCTGAGGAGCTGAACCAGCTGATTTCGCTTGCCGTGCGGGATAAACACTTACGCTTGACTTATGAGCTGAGTCCTGGCTGGCCGCAATTGATGGACGTTTTTTTGCTGCATATATTTAACTCGAACGCTCAGTGGCTGGCTGAGGTTTATGATCTTGATACGAATGAGTTTCGTTATTTGCCTGTTGTGATGTTGCGGGATTCGGCAATTTCTGAACGGGAGTTGACGTGGTCAGAGCAAGAGATTTTAAGCAAAAAACTGCTTTTTGCACGTGAGTCCAATCTTGTTGTGAAGCTTGATACGACTGGGATTCAGCGTTTTAAGCGCATGCACCCCCCGGGAATTATTTTGTCATTCACCGGGATGTTTCAGTCGAGCGGGATTTTCAATATACAACTGGATGTGACTGATGTTGATTCGCTGGCGTATTATGCGGATTGGCTTTTGTTTTTGGGGAAAGGTGTCGAGTTCGAACGGATTCCCGATGAGCTGCGCGTGATTTTGGAAGAGCGTTTAAGGGTGCCACCAACATTTTAACGAGAATATACGCTGAGCCCGCCTTTAATAAACAAAAGAAGCAGCTGCCGCGGCGAACTACTCCTTGATTCGTTAAACTATCGTTCCTCGTTAGTTGAATGAACCTCTATTATGCATTTGAATAATTAATCGAGACCACTCCTGGTTTACCTACGGAACGAAGGAGTACCCCAAGTACCCGAAGAAGAACTTCGGCTCGTGCTCCTAGTTTGTATCCTCCCTTAGTTGAACGAAAAAAAGTATCTTTATATACTAAAAGTGAGACCTTTACATCTAAAGTAATCTTCAGCTTGTTTAATTCTTTTCCAATATACTCAACAAAAAGTTCATAACGTCTCTTTAACCATTCAAATGACCTACTCATGATGTTTGTAATTATACATGTATGAGTGATCCGGTAGGACGTCCAAATTTTTTTGAAAATATCCCAACCTTTATTTCGCCTGGCACACTATTTGATTGTCAGGAATTACAGATGCAACTACGGAGGCAAAAAATGAATTCAATCGGGAAGAACGGAAAAGAAGCGGCGGAAGCGATTCGGAATTATGTCAAGCCGATTTTCGGTTTTGCGTTGAACCGGGTCAAGCAGCGGGCGGAGGCGGAGGATCTGGCTCAGGAGATTATGCTGCAGTTGTTGAAATCCTTCTCCGGGGTGCGGGACATTAGATGCCTTGAGGCTTACGTCTGGACGGTTGCCCGATACACTTGGGTGAATTGGTTGAAAAAGCGTGCGCACGCTCCCCAAGCGATCGAAATCAACGGCATGTCCGAACTGTCGGCCGCCCCTTCCCGGGAGCCGCTTGACCGGCTGCTGGTAACCGAAGCTTACCGCGAGCTGCGCCGGGAAGTCGCGTTTCTGTCCGACATCCATCGCCGGATCGTGGTCATGCATTACTACGACGAGCTTAAAATCGGCGATGTCGCGATTGCTCTGAACATTCCTGTCAACACGGTGAAGTGGCATTTGAGCGAGGCCAAAAAGGAGTTAAGGAAAGGGATGAAACGTATGCGTGCAACAGGAACTTTGAGTGTCAATCCGGTCAGCATGGGGGAAATGGGCCATTCCGGTTCGGCCGGCAGACTGGGCGAAACCAACGATTTTCTTGGACGCGCCTTGGCGCAAAATATCGTTTACGCGGCTTATCACAAGGCGCGTACCGTACATCAAATCGCGGAGGAGCTCGGAATGCCGCCGTCTTTGCTGGAAGGCGAAGTCCGGCACCTGGCCGATTACAATTTTCTCATCCAAACCTCTCCCGGCAAATATCAAAGCAATACCATCGTCTGGGACCTCTTCGAGTTGGTCGTAGCCGGTCATCGATTCTGGCAAGATTGCGCCGCCGAAGTGGCCGATGTTCATTTCGACGCGTTAATGGAAGTTCGCCGGCAAGTCGAGGATAGCGGAGTGTACGTTCCGGACGGCGACTATAACTTCCTGCTCTGGACCTTGCTGCCCAAGAACGTCGAGGAGCAATCTTGGCGGAGCATGCCGGCGGGCGACAACTTCGATGCGGTCGCACCAATGCGAAAGGACGGAGGGCAGTATATTGCCTATGCGGCGTTGAACCGGAGCCGCAATGCCGATCCGGGTTTTGATTTGAGTAGTTACGTCACCTTCGGTCCGTCGCTCCGCTACGTCGAAGACACTCCCTTATACTTGTGGCAATTCAATACGTACTGGAGCGACCGCCAGGTGGATTGGCGTTTCCTGGAATACCGGAATGTCGAGATTTGTCATGCGTTCCAACAAGGGGAACTGCCCGACAACGAAGAGAACAGCGAGCAATATTCGTTCCTGCTGGAGAAGGGGTACATCCGCAAGACGGAGGAGGGGTACAAATTCAATGCGGTTTGGATCGACTCTCCGCAAACGTTGGATCGGTTGAACAAGGCAATGCCGGATTTGTCCGCTCTGTATGCGCCTGCTGTCGGAAAGCTCTACGATAAAATGCTCAAGCTGTTCCTGCAAAATCAGCCGAAGCATTTGGAGCCGCAGCTTGCTTACATGGTGAGAGGCAATACCGGCGGAGGCCGGCTGGTCGCTTATATTTTGAAGCATTTGATCGATAACGGGAAGTTGAAACCGCCGTTGCCGCACCAGCAGAAGACGATTTCAACCTGGATGGGGCCGGTCAAGTAAGTCGGTTCGGAAATGTATACGAAGAATGGCCGTTCCCGGGTGGTGGCCATTTTTACACAAAACTCTGTCTGTCCAACGAAGTGATTAGGACATCGCTATTGCACCACGGCCCCCTCCTGAACGTATGAAAATGATTAAAAACCACCCATGACGCATGTGCGTCATGGGTAGTTTTTAATCGCAATCGTATCTGCCGGATTTCTCCTTTACCTGACGATTTTTAATCTTTCTTGTCCGCAACCAACCGTGAGAGGCCAGATGCTCCACATACTCAGCAGATCTATTCAGCAAAACTGCCCGTTAGTTGAGAAAAGCCAGTGCGGTAGACCTTTCGGTATTGAACTATCACGTCAATCTTTCGGAGATAGTTTTACTTATTTCTTCAGGGTTTTTAACATCAATGATTAACTTTGATATTTTAAATTTACCAACAAGAAAATTATTCAAGTCAAAATGAAGGGTATCAACCTCATTATTAAAAAAGTAGAGATGATAACCTCCATTGAATCTAAATAATCCATTTCTTGTTCCTCCAAAAGAAAAACCATAAAGCTTGAAAGCATTTGGTATGGGTCTACCTGTTGTTATCCCCTTAATCGAAGAGTATGGAATTTGCAACCCGTTATCTAATTTTAAAAAGGGCGGATTTCCAAGATCGATATTTAAATGGGTTTCCATTAATTGAATTGTACGTTCCATTCGTTTAGTCCACCATTTCATAACGCTTTAGTATTTTTAAAATATATTCACATATTATACCATAGATAATCTTATTTATAGAATTTATTGAGCTAATTTACCCAAGAACTGAACATGCAAGCGAATATTTCGCCGGTTGCATGATGGAATATTACATTATCCTCCCTCTATGGAGAATCACTTTTCTCTTAAATGCTCACGTTTTCTTAGATTTTGACCCAAGTTCA
>NZ_JANHOF010000046.1 GCF_024498075.1 Paenibacillus mendelii | reverse complement strand
CTTCCTCTTCAACTTCGTACCACTTAAATGTTATCTGCTAAGTAGTAAACTTGGGTCAAAATCAAAGAAAACGTAAGTATTTAAGAGAAAAGTGATTCTCCATAGAGGGAGGATAGTCGGACAAGAAAGAAGAAAAATAATATAAAAGGGGGATTAGATATGATTGCTTGGCTTAATCTTGGTAGCTTCGTGCTTGGAGCAATCGCATGGATTCTTCCAGCTATTAATATATCTAGATATGATAAGCGTTCTAGAAATTGGGTTACCCTTTCTATTGTGAGCATTAGTGCTTGTTCTATTTCGTTGTTTTTCCAGATTTGTAGTTTCTATGAACGTGTAAAGGCTGAGGATTGGTCTGCTCTTATGGATACAGTAAGTGTTATCGCATCTGTTCCAGCAATTCTGCTCATCGGTACAATCATATTAAATGTAATTACATTGTATATGTATCGTGACAGGGCAGCATAATAGGAAGTCAATTTTAGTAGTTTGTAAGAAGGATTGTGAAACGGTGTAATTAAAGTGAAGGGGAACGATAGTTGAATGAAAACACAAAGGCAGCTTCATAATAAAACTGCGATAAATATGGAGGTTTTATGAATTTGGATAAATGGAAGAAGCAATTGATTAAGCAAAAGCTGGAACATGTGAAAACGGAAACGGGGGAACTATCTTTTCAGGAAGTTGATTTCATCACCACAGGATGTGAGAAAGATGTTTTGATTTTGGATCAGAAAACAGTAATAGCTTTCTTTCGTGAGGGATTACAGTTAGAACGGTACAGCGTACGACAAGAACTGATTAGCAGTTTAGCAAGGCAGACAGAGGCAGTTTTGCCAAAGTGCCTGTATAGTTCTCCAACCCAAAATTTCGTGGTGGAAAAATACGTGCCAGGATCTCGAATTACACCTCAATATGTGGAAAAACATTTGGAAATTGCACAACAAATAGGTCGAGTAGTAGGAAGTTTTTTAAAACAACTTCATATGACATCAGAACAAAGACTGGCTTTACAAACCGGTTTTGTACAAGATGTTCGGAATGATATGGTTGAAGGGGTTAAGTTCCTACAGTCCAAATTGTCACAATCAGAGATGGAACAAGTGAAGGATTTCCTAAATGATTATTATGAAATTTCAGCATCTGTTCAGACATGTATTGTGCATGGGGATTTCCACTATGATAATATTCTATGGGATGAGCGTACCGGTCGGCTCGGAATTATAGATTTTAGTGAAGCAGGAATAGAAGATCCCGCATTGGATTTTATGTATATGTATTATTATCCTAAAGAATTCAGGCATGCGGTATTTGAGGAGTATGGTTCAAAAGATACTAAACTATATGAGAGAAGCCAAATGTATGATAGGATCTATGGATTGTATGATATGATTGAAAATATCCAGGGAAATCCGAGAAAACCAAGCTTTGAAAAAGGGTACACAAGATTTTTTACAGATCTCAAGCCTTTTTAACTTTGGAAGAACTGTTCAACTAAACATTCCTGTAGAGCTTAAGAAATGTAAAAAAGGGAGCGCCTCGGTATGATGGGTTGTCGACAACACATCAAGGAGGCGCTCTTACTATGAAGTTTAAGCAACCCTTAAAACCGAGGGACGGGAAACGATAGTTGAATAAGAAACATGGATGAGCAGGCGCTGTGGTGGCCTGCTCATTTTATTAAGGGACGGGCAGTTATGTTCAATGTTATTCCCATTTTATGGTTGTTAGTTTAAACTTAAATAAGAGCTATTCATTAAGTGAAAGGGTAAGGTGAATGCATGGATAGAATCGCTATTATTTCAGATATTCATGGAAATATCCCGGCTTTGGAAGCTGTATTGTCAGATATCAGTGAACGTGGAATAAAAAGAATTTTCTGCTTGGGGGATTTGATTGGAAAAGGACCGCATCCGAAGCAAGCTATAGATAAAATTAAAAATAGTTGCGAATCTGTAGTATTAGGAAATTGGGATGATTGGTTGACGAGTAGACCAGATGAAGAACAAGAACATGCATTATGGCAGTATCAGAAGTTAGATAAATCGGAAATCAACTATTTAAAATCGTTACCATTCTCAACTGAATTTTTTATGAGCGGTCGATATATCCGGTTATTCCATGCCTCTGCCGAAAGTTTATACAAGAGAGTGCAGCCTCATGCCCCGATAGAGGATAGATTGGCTATGTTTAATAATACTGAGAAAACTGGAATACCACACGAAGAGCTGACGCCAGATGTTGTCGGTTATGGTGATATCCATAATGCATTTATACAAAACTTTAAAGGGAAAGTATTATTTAATGTTGGAAGCGTAGGGAACCCATTGGAGATTGCACAAGCTTGCTATACTATTCTCGAAGGTTGGTATGGCTGTCGATCAATGAGTGCTTTTTCAATTCAGTTGGTGAGGGTTCCTTATGATATTGAGTTAGCTATCCGGCAAGCCCAAGAAGAGAATATGCCACTAACAGAGCAATATGCAAATGAGCTGAGAACGGCTGTGTATCGGGGAAGTAAAGGCATTTAGACGATGCTCAACATGAAATGACGCGGCGCTTAGCACATAGGTAAGGAAAGGTGGTTTTTTTTTGAAAGAAAAGTTATTTTGGGCCTGGATTGTTTTACTGATAATCGAGGCTTTTTGGATATCCGATATTATAAGTGAACCATTCTCACAAGGCGATTTATTCCTCTCAGGCACTATAGTTTTCATGACATGCGCTATTGGAGTTGTAGGGGCCATTATGTTTAAGGATAGGATATAAAAGTAGTCCTGTTACGTCAAACGGGGATTGAGCTAACGGGACACGGTAGTTCAATAAACAAGAAGAGACGGCAATCATTATTAATGGTTGCCGTAACTAACGGGCAGCATAGTGTAATACTCTAAGGTCTGTGTGAGATTACCAGGCTATTATTTTAGCAACTTAGGGTTGCAATGGCTATACCATTCCATTCAACTTACACTCGATTTAAGTTCTATTTCTTTTGTGATACTATTGGCGTGTACTTAACGTTGGAGGTGAAATTTCATTGCTCGATAATAAAAAAATCGGAAAAAATATATTAGATTTACGGAGAGGATTAGAGTTGACGCAGGTGGAACTTTCCACATTATTGGGGGTTAGTCATCAAGCAGTTTCTAAGTGGAAACAAGGGGAATGTTTACCCGATATTGAAGTGTTACTAAGGCTGGGACAGATTTTCAATAAATCCATTGAAGAGCTTCTTATGAGTGAGAGAATTACAGATGATGTCTTTCTTGTTGAAGAAGTTGACCATTCTATTGTATCGTTGGACCAACCAAATTTATGGATAAAAGCTCTGGAGGAAATAAGGGATCAAATTTCCATTCCTAGTTTCAATACGTGGTTGAGAAATACGAATGCAGTGTATGTAGATGGAGTGTTCCTTATCACTAGCCCGAACAATTCCATAACAGAATGGTTATACTCTCGATATTCCTCACTTATAATAAAAACTCTTGAGGGTCTAACTGGTGAGACTGATTTCAAGATAGAATTCCGATCTATGGATACAAACAATAGAGGAAATGGTATGATGCCAAGTCGAACCACTTTAAACTTAGAATCGATGTGAGCCTTAAGCTAACGGGAGACGCTAGTTCAAAAGGCAAGCAGATTAAAACCTCTACTTAGAAGCAAACTAGATTTAATAGCTTCTAAATGGAGGTTTTGTTATGACCTTGAGTGAGTTGTAGCGGTTGTACGAGGCTGACAAGCGTATTCAAGGATTTAATCCTAGAACATTAAAAGCTTACGTCATCCAGCACAAAATGCTGATGTTGGAACTTGGCGACCTCGAAATACCAGAGATAACGTTAACAATGCTGAAGGGGTATTTGGCCAAACAAACAGATCGGTTAAAGCCTAGCAGCCTAGGGCATCGAATTCGTTTTGTTCGTTCCCTTTTTCGCTACGCTTATGAAGAGACGTATCTGAGTTCAAAATCTCTCTCTAAAATTAAGAGAGCCAAAATTGGATAAACGTATTCCTAAGTTTTTGATCGAGGAAGATGTTATTCACTTAAAGATCTCTTATCAGTCACTTAGGGAACGAGCGCTGCTTGAGTTTCTCTACTGTACCGGCTGCCGAGTTGGTGAAGTAGAGAAGATAAACATTGAGGATCTTAACTGGGAAACCCGCTCTGCAATAATTAATGGCAAGGGCTCAAAGCAGAGAGAAGTTTACTTTACGACGGAGTGCAAAGTATGGTTAAAGAAGTACCTGGGTAGCCGTGCTGACTCCTGTAGAGCCTTATTCGTAACCGATACACATCCCACTAAACGAATGGCTATTCCTACGATCAGGTGGGCTATGAAACGGCTTGCAGATCGGGGAGAAATCGAAGCAAATGTATATCCTCATCGCTTTAGACATACCTATGCGTGCCAGCTACTTGATAACGGTGCACCACTGGATTTCATCAAGGTATGCTGGGGTATAAAAAAGCATCAACCACGCAAATCTATGCTCAGCTCCGCGGCGAGCACCGGAGAGAACTTTATCGGCAATTTTTAGCACAGAACAGCGGTGGAGTCGTCTTTAGAGATCCGCCGCTATTCAACTAAAGTGCAGGATAATGAGTGCACGTAGGGATCAGATTCTTGGCCGATTCTTTTGAAGCAGTTGCATGAAATGGGATAGATAGTCCACTTGATAGTGGTCCCCTTTATAAGTACTATGATAAAGAACGGTCTATTGTGGTATTAGATGACCCTTTTCGCAGTAAAGCGCTATCCTGCAGCATTTTATAATGAGCTTATTTATATAACAACACAAAAGTACGGTGGTGAATTTGAATGAATGAAAAATTTTGGTTAGTGCTACAGTATCCCTTGAAAAGCGTAAAAGGAAACCAACGCGATGAATGGTTAAAAAATAAAGTAATGGAATATTTGAATATATTTTTATCTGATGCTGAACTTGGCTATGTCGATGGTTTTGATATGGGGAAATGCGTGTCTGACCCGTATAAATATGTACTTAACATATTTTGTGTCATTACGGATGAACAACGGAGTATTGCCTTGATAAAAAGAGTATTAAGAGAACACAGGCTTGATTATACTCGAATAAAAATTGCAACTATGCCCTTTGAGGACGGAGAAACATACACTCTGAAATATGCCTATAAGAAAGGCGTGACTGATTTTTCGCTATAACAGGATAGTGCGGGCCGAGCTCGTTTTCATGCGAGATGACAGGTAGATCCGCGCTGAGATTCCTTTAGTGACCCAGTGCAGGATCACCGCACATATGCGGGAAGTGCGGCTCCCACGAGCGGTTCATTATTTATTTGTTTATATTTTTGGGAAGGGGGGTGTTGTGTTGTTGTTGATCCATGATGAGCTGTCGGACGACAAGAACATAGCCCGATTCAAACCCGCATAACTGGGACTGTTGACAAAGTGAGGCTAGGGGATCATTTCCCCTAGCCTCACTTCAGTCTTTGCGTATTTTCTCTTAAATTACAGCAGCTTTAGGTGGCTCTCC
>NZ_JANHOF010000045.1 GCF_024498075.1 Paenibacillus mendelii | reverse complement strand
CGAACTCGACTCCGCGGTAGTCCTGTGCGCGAGCCACATGTTTGAACTTTGCGATGTCTACACTGACAATTAAAGTAGAAGATGTGATTTGATTAATTCGTTCATTTTGAGTAGAATGCATCTTGTAGTCTCCTTGGTTTGTTTTTGGGATCCGTCAGCCCGCCAGCGTCGTGGACCCATTAACATCATACCAAGGAGTCTTTTTCTTTCTCAAACCTCGTATTTCTTCATAATAGGAATGCTGCCCGTTAGCGCAACGAGGCTGCCGATCGTCTCCTCAGCAGCCTTGTTATCTTGTATGTTGAGTTTTCGTTAGCTGAATTATTTTGGCAGCTCTTTTTTAATGCGCTCTCGTTATCAATAGTTTAGAGATTTATTTTCTTTTTAATAATTTATGAATACTCGACGGCTGTAAGCCGGCTTGAATAAGCAATTTAATATTGAAACCTGATTTCCCGTAGCTTAAACGATACCAATAATAATTTATATACTCTATCACGGAAAAAACATAAATTAACATACCTACAATTAGGTCTCTTTTATTCTGTGCGAGCATTATCAATAAAATAATTACTAACACAGCAAGAATAAGATTCATACTTCTAAGCACAATCAGGGTTTTCAGCATTAAAAATGGTTTCTGTTTGCCTGTTGAATAAGATCTAAATACCCAATACAAAACACCTTGAAATAATATAAACACTAGGAATGATAGCGCAAGCAAGCTCGCAACTCCTAGATCTAAATAAATCTTATATACAACCAAAAAAGAAAAAGCGGCTGCTAACTCACCCAACGCAAGATTCAATAGGTGTTTTCTTAGTTTTCTCATAAACCTCCATTTTAAAGCACATCAACAATCTTTGATCGAATTGATGTTTTCATTTTATCACATTAGATTGTTAAGCATAACTACCCGTTTAGCCATTCATGCCTCACAAAGCGACGCACCACAGAGAATGAAAGTTAACACGTTCTTTCATGGTAGTTAAGAAAAGGCAACCAAATGAATATGTTTGGCTGCCTTTTTATGGTGATATTAAACTAACGTTTCCCGTTAGGCTTTCTTAGAGTCGCAATATCCGTTCTTTGCGATTTTGCATATAAGATCTTCCCCATTGATGGAGCTGTTCAAACCTTCCACCGCAAGCACGATAGAGCTTGATATATCTTCCAATCTCTCTTAGGGCTATAAAATTTGGGATTTCATCTAGCCAGCTCTTTTCCAAATCATTTTCTAAGCTATATCCTTCAAGGAAGCTGTTTAGGAACTTCTCCCTCGCACCATCCATAGGATCTAGCGCCGTTGCGAAAAATACCGCGATGGCAATATCATCTACGAACCAAGAATATCGGCAGGCATCAAAATCATATAAGTAGATCGTATCCCCATTCATGCAAAAGTTTCCATGATGGAAATCAGCATGAATTAACCCGTAGCTTTCCCGCGACTTCGGAAGCATTGCGATATGTCCCCGCAAATCAGAGTAACGCTCTACGATTTGCCTTTCGGACTCAGATAGTTCAAAGTTCGCGATTTGATCCACTTCCGCGGACCAATCCGATCTTTTGGATTGGATAGATGGTTGTTCATAATATTTCGTGGCGTTATGCATTTTTCCCATGAATGACCCCATGAGACGGAACAACTTAGCATTGTAATCGGCTTCCGATATCCGCTGGCCACGTGCGGCCTCAAAGCAAACAGCTGTATATATATCTTCATCCGTCATTATTTCTTCCACCAACTGCCCCTCGACCGAACGAACTGGCCGGGAAACACACAAGTCTTTGTCCGATAGAAACTCAATCCAGTCGATCTCACCACGGATGATGTCGGTCGATCTATGCGTAGCTCTCGTCATCCGTAGGAATACACTAATGTCTCCTATTCTGTAAGAAGCAATGATACTGTGTTCGGAATCATGATGACTGAGCAAGTCGTCCGGATTAAGTCCGAACAATCGTACGACGGTTTCGAGTAACTTGTTTTGATTGAGCATCAATACATCCCTCTTCCATTTATTTAGGTCCTTCCAATCATTTTCCGAATTATAACACATTGGACCTGAAATGGGATTACTCTTTTATTGAAGAAAACTGCCCTTTAGCTTAATGGCAAGCCAGCGTGTCAGCCGCGGCTAAACTATATATTTTCATTTCCTATAACAGGTAATCATCGCCCGAATAATAATGGTCAAGCGCAACAATAAACTGAACTGGCATAATAAAAATTGAAGCAGTTATCGCCGTGAACAGCACAAAGTTCTTGTTTGTACGTACGAACATATATAACAATCCGAATTTCGGGACAACAGGGTGCATTGTATAATGAAAAATACACCTCCAATATGTATCGTTCGGTTATTACGGAAAATACCCATTAATAGAAAACAGTACAACTTCTTGTCTTTTGGAAAGCACAAGAAGTTGTATCCATAAAATAAAAAAACCGCACAAAGTGCGGCTTGAAATGCATATATGTTCTTGTCCTCCCATTATCCACTTCGCTCAGAAGCTGCATACAACCGTCGAGCGCTCTTGGAGAACAACCCGGATTGGCGCAGGGCAAATCCGCCTGCCGCAAGTGCGGTCAGGAAGCAGCCGCAGGCTGCGAGAGGAAGCGCAGACCACTCAAAAATGGACTGTCCGAGAAACGTCTGCCATGCGATGGCCAATATCCCGAGCAAGTAGGCGGCGCCTGTCAAATGAATCAGCGTGCGGCGGACAGGGGACGTGCGTTCAGACAGCCAGGCGACGATCGGCATCGCCTGCAGCGCGTGAAAGCCGAGGCCATGCAGCCAAATAATATTTCCGCTCACGCCGACGAAACGGCCTTGATTGACCGAAATCCAGATTCCTGCCGCAAATGAAAGTATAACCGCAATCATCGCATAGCGAATGCCGAGCACCAGGTCCGGGCGGAGCTTAGAGGTTTTCTTGCGAAAATATTGAACCGCCAGAAACAGATAAACCAGCACCAGCATGAGAGCGACAAAAGCAAAAATCGAACCGACTGCTTTATCAAAGCTCGTTCCGTCTTCCACGAACCTCGGATTGACGCCGCGAAAATTTTGTACGGTCTCCGCACCGTAAGAATAAAGCGCCAAAATGATATAAGTCCATCGAAAAAAGGTTTTGCCTCTTACTCCCAAACCGGATAACGGAAGAATGGCCGCTGTCGACAAAAGAAATATGCCTAGTGCGGCATTGAAGGAAATGGCCTTGGAGACGTCGCCATTCGGCGGTACCGTTCCCCCATGCAGCATGACCCATACCGCGCACACCACTGCCAGCACAAAGCCGAACAGCCCGGTAAGCGCCAGCTGCTTCTCCCCTTCAAACAACCTGACTGTTGGAATAGGATTCGTTCCGCTTGCGTTCTGACTCATCATTCTCACACCCTTCATCACGTTTTATCTACATTCATTGTATAAGAAGGGTGCGGCCATCGATAACGGACGCAGGCATGAAACTGCGGCGGACTGAGGAACGATGCCATACTGGACCTAAGTCGGGAAAAGCAATAAAGAAGGCCGCCCCGTCAAAGGCGGCGATTCAGTGATGGACGAATGCTAATGGTGATCATCCACCGCGCTATGGCGGTGGAACACAAGCAACTAAAACCAATTATCGACCGTATCGGTATGTTGTCCGATTTCTTTGGCGCCTTTAGCTGGTGCTGTCAGGAGAACCCTTGCACCATACAAACATATTTCCGAGTTCTTGAAAGCCGACCCTTGTGTAAACGCGCATTGCGTCATCTGGTTCAGGATCAAGCGTCCACATTCCTCCGTGATTAATGTAGAGCTTGCTGACACCTGCTTCTTTCAAGCGGCGCATGCACTCGTACAACAGGTTAGTCGCCAACCCCCGTCTTCGATGTGTCGGAGCCGTTCCGAACGGCTCGATAATTGCAATATTGTTCTCACTGTCGAGCCAAATATTTGCAAAGCCGATGACTTGATTCGTCTCGTCCACTATAACCAAGTCCAAATCCTGACGGTATGTTGGGCAGGACATCAAACGGCGGTAAATCTCCATATCCGGCGCAGTCAACCCAGCTGAACCGGTCATGATAATGACCTTTTGCTCTAAATCAGCAGTTTCAATCGGACGAACCTTGAACCCCTCTGGAAAACGAGGCTCTTGGTTTGCAGTTTCCAAATCCATTACACCGGAATACATGTACCATGTATGCTGCTCGTATCCTCTTGCCTTCAACGTCTCTACTCGGGGCTGATCCTCGACATAACCCCAAAAATAAACTTCCTGTCCGCTCCGGTCTTCAAGCGACGGACCGTAATAGTGTTTTTCCGCCCAGGCGAATATTTCATCTTCCAGGTGAACGTATTCAGGCCCTGTAAAGCAATAAAGAATTCGATAATACCCTGGCCAAATAGCGCCAACTGTGGTCCCGTTTTCGAGTTCGCAAACCGTCAGATTTTGAAGGAACTTTTCACCGCCGAAGGCGCGGTTGTAATCGAAATCCCCTAGACTTGGGTAAAACCGGCGGTTCGGGTCGGTAGACTTATGAGAGATCACGCTGCGGAGCGCTATGTAATCCCTTTCATCCCTGTATGGCCGAAAATAAACCGTCATTTCTTTTTATACTCCCTTCTCACAGATATTAAGAACGTCTGCTTCTAAGCGTTTCACTGATTAACTTAACCTGCCCGGTAGTTGAAAAAGGCAGCAAATCAAATTGATCTGCTGCCTTTTCCTCGTGTCGATTCAACTATCGTGTCCCGTTAGCTTAGTGCATACATTAAGTTTTACTTTGACTTTCTTATTGAATTTCGAAATCTGCAGACAACTTCACACTTATATCCGTCATGAATCCATTAATACTCTTCACCAGTCGATACCTTCCTGGATCAAGCTTTTGTGGAAAAACAACCTTTTCCACGTAAGATTCACTAGGTCTTGCCTGCATTGCAATGGTCACTACAGATCTGTCATCAAGAACTAGGGTCCATCCCTCAGGTTCTTCTCGGTAGATCGCGTATCCGTATCCAAAATACAGGTTGGTCGGACCTGCATTATAGAGGGTCAATTCGGTTGGATCAGATCCTACTGCTGGCGGTTGTTCGGGCATCTGGTAAGTGAAATCTAGTTGTCTTTTATCGTTATTACGATTGTCCACTATATACTCCTTCAAAAGCTCCACTCGATTCCCCTCCTTGTCTCGACTTGTGATTTGAAAACGGACAGAGCGCCCTTCTGGAACCTTACTGAATCCGATTCCTACATCAGTTCCTGCCTGTCTTATTGGGGATGGGGTGGAAGTCAGGATGTTGAAGCCATTTTCTCCCTCGAACCATTTTCCAGTCCTGGGACCGTACTCCTTAGCAGATGCAAGTGCGCGATCTTGCGCTTGTATTGAAGAGACTTTTAACGTGTTTGGGTCGCCTACAGTATCTGCTAAATGAACAACAGTTGGATCGATCGCTTGAGAGGAGGTGTTCTCTAAATCTGAACTTGTTTTATTTCCGCATGCAGATAAAATAAAACCGAATATGATAATCAAAAGGATTCTTTGCAAAACAATCACCTCCTGTGACACTACTCATGCCGAACCGTTTAAATCTATGACGCAACATCCATTGAAAAGTTACGCTAAACTGCCCGTCCCTCGGTTTTAAGGGTTTATCTCACATATACTCACTCATTCGCAGGATTT
>NZ_JANHOF010000044.1 GCF_024498075.1 Paenibacillus mendelii | reverse complement strand
TCTAAATGAAAATTTAACTTTCACGCTAAATCCTCCTCGTATTTATTCTTTTGACTATATTAATAATAAAAAAACTTCGCCTCCTTCAGGGTTACCCTCATATTACCATAATTGGAACTATCCTGCCCGTTAGCTGAACAGGTCACCGAACTTATCGGCAGCCTGGTGTCGTTGCGTTATCGTGTCCCGTTAATTGAATAAACACCTCTAGGGAGTGAGCTTAATACATCACCAAAACTCCAGTTCTACACCGTACTGTTTTAATTCAAGTTTTCTTGCCACAGTTTGGGAAGAAAAATTATTCCATGCAGTGCTAAATAGAGCAATACGACCCTGACTTTGTATCTCGGCTGCCCATGCCGTCGTCACATCTAAGGCGTACGACTTTCCCCGAAATTCCTTGGCGGTTCGCAGGCTCGCTTCAGCACCAATACTGGTCTGTACTGCACTACAACAAAGTGACACTGCAGCCCGATCACGTACGACCGCGAAGACAGGCTGCCCAACATCAACTTCCTCGAAATAGTCGAAAAATGTTGTTCCAAAAGTTCGATATTCTCATGAGTGATTCGTACTGCCTCGGTATGTTTACCTTGTACGTTGTGGAAAACGTATGCAGGTCCTGCATAAACTCGCTCAGCTGGTCTTTCCTTATTTAAAACCTGAATGATTTCAACCATGTTAACCTTATTTGGAGTTTCTAACCACGGAGATTTCTTAACAATATGTTTCAATTCATTTGCAATATCCCCATCAAGGGTTTGATGATATCTTTCGACGATGCCTTGTGTTGTGGTTCCGATGAAAATCCGAGGACCAGTTATCAATCGACAAGCTTCATCTTGTTTGAACCTGACACCAGCATGAATTCCCATTAGTTCATAATTGGAAAGCATGAAAACCTCCATATTCGTTATCACTACCCAACTTCTAAAACCAGGGAGCAACTGTCGCGGCAAATTGTATTTCGTTCAACTATAGTGTTCCGTTAGTTTAACAATGGTCGCTCTTAACGAACGTTAATTCTGCTATGCTGCCTGTTAGTGCAAAAGGCCGCCGATCACGGCAGCCTGCTGATTCAGCGATGTTTTCCGCTACTCGATCCCAACCAGACTCAAGCGGGTATTACAATCATCCAATTGAGGCCGTATTTATCTTGGATTTCTCCATAGTAGCCGCCCCAAACTTGCAGATCAAACGGGAATTTCACTTGGCCGCCTTCCGATAGCTTGTTGAAGGCTTCGCGAGCATCGCCATCCTTCTCAAAAGCTACGCTCAGTGAAATACTACGCCCCTGCTGAACCGGACCGAATACGGAATCGGAGAAGAAAAGTTCATTCCCGCCAACAACAACCTGCAAATGCATGACCTTATCTTTGTTTTCTTCCGGCGTACCCGGTATCGATCCGAAAGTGGTGACGGACGTGATTTCTCCACCAAGTGCTTGAATGTAGAATCCAGCCTGTGCTCTCGCATCTTCCGAATGAATATAAGGAGTGAGTTTTGACATTTTAAAAACATCCTTTCATTTTTTGAATTGGTATTTGGCTTTGGTTGGGTTTCGGGTACTTCGTTGTGCACGGAACCGTTAGTTACAAATCGATCAGGATTTCTCGTGATACAAATCCGGAGGTTACTGCGTTCTCCCCTCAATCAATAAACCTATCGCTTTAGCAAGCCGCCGTTGCCGGGTTTCGGTTGTTTTGGCCTCCTCGATCGAAGTCACAAACCTCTTCTTATTGGTATAGGACAACCCGTCAAAGAAACGCTTTGCATCCGCATTGCGGTCTAGCTCATTCGAGAAGTCGTGTGGTACAACAACATCACGAGGCTCTGTATCGAGTTCGATGTCAACATCCACTTCATCTCCGGCGCTAACACCAGCGCCTAAGCGGTGATCGGCATTGATAGGGATCATATAATTCCCACCCATAGGCGCCACAGTACTTCGATAAGTGTAGCCCTTGATCGTGACTCGCACAGAAGGCCGCTTACTCGTCCCGATACTTGCAACGACCTCCTCCGGAACACGGATACCTGTTGCTGACTTGCCGCTAAGTAGAATGATAGCGCGAAATCTCATATTACGCCCGCCTCCATCTTTTATTTATTGTTTGACGATCTGCCATATGATGCCGAATTTGTCTACGACTTCGCCGTAATGGGCTCCCCAAGGCTGAAGGTCGAATGGATACTTAATCGCACCGCCTTCACTGAGATCTTTATATGCTTTACGGGCTTCGGCTTCACTTTCAAATGCCAGTGCCAGTGCAATGCTGCGACTGCCGCCCGCCGATTCAAAGGAATCGGACAAGAACAACGTATTCCCGCCAGCTATCGACATTGCCAAGTGCATGACCTTGTCCTTGATCGCCTCCGGCGTTCCCGGCGCCTGTCCGTAAGTCATCACGGACAGGATTTCGCCACCTAGCACATGTCTATACATTTCGGCTTGTGTTCGTGCATCCTCCGACATCAAGTACGGGGTCAACTGCGCTTTCATGTTCATCAACCTTTCGCTTTTGATTTGATTTTGGTTTGCCGGGTGAACCGGATGATCGCCGTTTAACCCGGCCTCTACTAATACAACGAACGGACAACGACTAAATCGACAGATCCCCCCCCAAAAAAAATTATTATTTATTCAGCATGTCAATCTGATCGCGCAGGTCGGCTTCCATGGCCCGTATTTTCGGATCTCGGATAATCTATGAAGTTCATCAGTATATCACTCCTGTTATTTATTGGAGAGAAGGTTCCCGGCTCGTTTCGACCAGATAAAGCTTTGGCTCTACATAAACAACGAACGGAGTGCTACAGAATCGACACATCATTCAATATTTTTTTTCGAAAATATTGCAGTTGTAGGACTCTTGTTTGACCGACTCCAATCATCTCTTTCCGGGCAAAACATGTCTGCATGGAACGCTTCACGAGGATGACAATCCTTCAACTGAAGGAATTATGTTTGCGGTTAGATAAAGAATCTGCGCAGTTCTTGCGCCACTCGTTCCGGCTGGCCGCCTCTATTGGTATTACCCGAGGCTCCATGATTGAGGCCGGGGAACTCAATACGTTTGGCATGCGGTAACATCTCCTCCAGGGCCTTAAGAGCCACTTTGAAGTAAGCCGGACTCTTGCTGCTGCCGAGCAAGAGCATCTCAGCACTTATAGCCTTGAAGCTCTCCAGTAGCCCTTCCGACTCGACAGCCAACTGAAGGTCATAGTGCATTGTCGGAGCCAGCATCCTCATCGTTACGTAGTCACCCTTTGCCTTCTTATCCTCGCTAGCCATCATCATCCTCGTGAGTAGTTTTAATAGCCAACGGGGTATAGAGTTGAATATAGGCGGCCCCATCTGCGATCCCAACATGCCTGTAACAAGTGCTGAGGCCACGTCGCCTTGGGCGATCTCCTCGTCATAACGCGTCAAGAAGTCAGTCGACACTGATCCGTTGATTATGAGCGGCGGCTCAAAGATTGCGACTTTGTGAATGGCTGGTAGGGAGAGTGCAGCTTGGAGGCAGACAATGGCGCCTACACTGACTCCGAAGACAAAATAGGCGCCCGTTCCGGTAAGGAGGACGTCCAGATCTTCAACATCTTGCTTTATGCTGTAGTCTTCGCTGTACGGGCCGCTTAGTCCACGACCACGTCGATCGGGCAAGTAAACGGTGAAAGTATCAGCCAGTGCCTCAGCGAGTTGCAAGTGGCTTTGGGCTGATTCCATGGTGCCGTGCAACAGCACCAAACCCGGGCCGTGCCCGAGTTGACGGTAGCCTATGGTTGTACCATCTTTAGAAGTTACGGAGTTGTTTGTATAGAACATCCGTGCGATGGTTGTCGATTGATTATTAACACTGCTTTTCGGCTTCATATTCTGATATCCTTTCTTGTATAAGTAAATGTTTTGGATTATAATATCTTTATTATTATCTTAATTATGAAGATAATAAATGTCAATGAGGAGAATGCATCTATGAGCGAAGCCGAACACCGAAAGGTACTTATGAGTCAAATGCAATTTTTGGGCCAAATGTTAAGCACCGAAACAGCCTTATTCCACCAGGCGGCCGCTGCTAAGTTGGGCTTAGGCATCACCGACATGAAGATGGTTTCGACGCTGCTGCAGGAAGGCCCTATGACGGCCGGACAACTCTCGCAACGACTAAACCTCACAACTGGCGCTGTCTCGAATGTTATAGACCGGCTTGAGCAGCGGAATTTTGTTAAGCGCGCACCTGATGCCAAGGATCGTCGTAAAGTAATCGTTACTGCCAATAAGGAAAAACTCGCGCCTTCTGACAATATATATCGTTCGATGGGGGATGCATTTGAAAGGTTGCTGGAAACTTACACTACAAAGGAGCTCGAGTTCCTGGTGAGGTATAATCAAGCGACAATCGAGCTGACAATGTTGGAGAGTGCAAAATTAACCAAGCTATACAAGAAGGCGGGGAGCGTTACTGAGGGTGATGAATAACAAGGTGCTGGGGATTTAACATATGAATATAATCCAAAGAAGTTCCAAGTCGTTTTACGAAGGAGGAAGAATAAAGTGGAAAATACGGACAATGCGAAGCTTTATGATCGTTGGATGGAAATGTGGAACGGAAACCTGGACTTAGCAAATTCTATTGTAGATGAGGATTGCGTCGTACACCAAGCTGGTTCCGACGGTTTTCGAGGACCCAATGGGGTGATGCGCATGGTACAAATGGGTAGAGAACCCTTTTCAAGTATTCATTTTGCTTTAGAGGTGGGGCCTATTGTAGATGGTGATACACTATCTGCACGATGGACAAGCCGGGGGATATATCGGGGCGGAATTCCTGGTACGAAAGCTCCGGCCGGAACGGAGGTCGAATTTGGCGGTATAGATATATGGCGATTGAAATCAGGTAAAATCATTGAATATTGGGTGAGCTCCGATGGTCTACACCTCATGGCGCAACTATCATGATTTCGTTGACGGTGATAGCTGCCTGATGAATCAATTACTTGATGGAGTCATTGATTCCTCGAACATTTGATGCTCTACGCAGACTTGAAGCATTAGGTTACTCTGTTACAATCACAGAACCAGAAGCCTCTTGATCCAATCTAAACAAAAGCTCCAATAAAAGATACGCCTGTTACGATACCCGCGGACACGGCGTGAGCGACCGAAGGCCGAGCCCAAGCGGATATCGACGATTCGCCCGCAAATGCGGGATGTCCCAATCATTATATACCTCTTTCTACTCCAGTACGTCCGAATTTAAAAGCCGCTGTGAACTTCCGACTTCTCGTAATACACGATGCAGAACGCCAAGGAAGCGATAAAAGCAACGGCAAGAATCGTCATTCCGGGGGCGACGTAAGGATTCGGACCGCTCACCGCCAGCCCTTGCGCCATAAGGCTCTGCACATTGTTTACATGTAATCAGTGTATTCTTGTGGGAGCGACAAAAAAGCAGGCCAAAACAGGAATACAGTCTTGGTCTGCTTTTTTGATTCAACTATCGTTCTCCGTAAGTTGAGTCCTAAGAATTTTCCTGTTTTAAGGAAGATTCACTTGCCAAGAAACGCCGAACCTATCCGAGACCCAACCGAATTTTTTACTAAATCCATAGTTGCCAAGCGGCATTAAAACATTTCCTCCTACTTGTAATTCGTCATACAGCCGATCTAGTTCGTCTTCCGTATCGCAAGTCACGAAGATCGAGAATGAAGGCGTGAAAGCGAAAGCATGCTTAACATGACTGTCAATGCACATGAAATCTTGGCCTTTCAAGGTAAAGGAGGCCTGCATGACACTTCCTTCTGCGCCTGGCCCATCTGGTCCGTAACGAACAATGCTAGTCACAATCGAATCCTCGATCAGCGAAACGTAATAATTCATAGCTTCTTCGGCGTTACCTTCAAACATGAGGAACGTTGCAACCTTTTTCATTTACTACAGCACCTCCTAAGAAATGGACAACCTTATTACTTGAGATCAACTCTTCAGTAATTCTTCACAGGTGCTATACTATCCTCCCTCTATGGAGAATCACTTTTCTCTTAAATACTTACGTTTTCTTAGATTTTGACCCAAGT
>NZ_JANHOF010000043.1 GCF_024498075.1 Paenibacillus mendelii | reverse complement strand
ACTTGGGTCAAAATCTAAGAAAACGTAAGTATTTAAGAGAAAAGTGATTCTCCATAGAGGGAGGTTAGCGTGGCGACATTGGCAGTTATGAAAACGAACAGGCAGCCAGAAACTGGTCGGCCTGTTGAATGATAAGGTATGCTAAATGTAGAAAGGATTTATAACACTTATAGAGAAATCTAGAAAAGTGATTGATTCAGGATTCGGAGGTTAATACGATGATAAGTGTTCGGACAATGACTGGAGCTTTTCTTATTAATAATGATGATGTGTTAATGCTCAAACGATCGAAAAACAAAAAGATAGCCCCAGGCTTATGGTCGTGTATCGGAGGTCATGTTGAGCCACACGAGCATGGCTCACCCGAAAATTCTTGTTTACGTGAAATAGAAGAAGAGACGGGTATATCTCATATTGAAATTGAAAATTTAACATTGCGATACATACTACTGCGACAAAAAGAAGATGAACTAAATCAACATTATATTTTCTTTGGTGATTCGAACACTAGAACTATAAGTAGTTGCGATGAAGGTGAATTACATTGGGTGAAATTATCAGAAATGGCTAATTTGCAGATGTCTTTGAGTTTAAAACTAATGTATGAACATTATCTCCATAATTCTAAAACAGACAATGTTTGGACGGGAACTTTTAGTGATGGAAAGATGTTATGGGCACAGTTGTTGAAGTAACGGGACACGATAGTTGAACGATCCAGGAAGCAGATTGCCGCAGCAGCAGCTCTTTTCATCATTGAAGTAACGGGCAGTTTAGTTCCAATATATGTTAATATAGTTTCTGTAAGACCATTATATGAACACGGGCTAATCCAGGTGATTTGCATGAGTTTAACCCACGAATTTTTTCTTCTTAGCAGCGATTTTGATTTGAATGACAGATATGAATGGTTCAGAACTAATCGGTATACATGGGCTGAGAAGTCTGTAGTATCAGATGAGATTATTCAATACATGACGGACTTTTTGAACTGGTTACCTTCATATAACCCCGAAACAAAAGAAAGTCACAAAGGGTTAAATTACTATGGGGTAACCGTTATTAATAAGCCGGGAGCAGAGAAGCTAATAAAGATATTAGATAAATGGCAAATGGCTTAAACTAATCGAAGAAGCACCTGACACATTCAGTTTAAGAGGAGATACTGTTTGGAAAGAAGAAGAGAATGAAGATGGCTACTGGGAACAGACTAGAAATTGGTTGAAGCGAGAAACAATGCAGATTGAATTAGAAGTTTTAATTGCCTTAGCTGTCAAAGCTTTAGACAATAACCAATTGATTATTCATTTCGGAATCTAAGCACAGCCGCTGAAGGTAAAAACTATGAGCTCATAGGCTGGTTAGCAACCAGCAGTGATTGATGTGATAGTCAAAATTGATGGTTACTTTGAGAATGTACTGCTTACAGGAAAAACATGTTCAATCATAGAATTAAGAAAGAAGTACAATATTGCCAAAAGACAATGCACAAACATAAATGATTTTTCAGCCGTCTTTTGCAGATTATTTGAATTTGAACTAATATCTGATGCCTACAAAGAAGGAATTTGGATTGATTTCGTAATTGATACAGATATAGACCATATTTATACACCAAGGTATTAGGCTAACGGGACACGATAGCAAAATAGCGACGACAGGCTGCCGGCATAAAAAGGGCAGCCTTCGTTATGCTAACGGGCAGATTTGCTCAACAAACGGACAGGTTTTTTATGGTAAAATTATGGAAGGTGAGTACATGTTTTAGGGGGAAAATGAAGTGAGAAAAATTTTTTTTATCATCATTGCCTTATCCGTAATTTTAACCATGGCAAGTGGATGTTCAAAGAATGATACATTTATAATTGAGAAGATTCAAAAAGCATTTCCTAATAATGTTCAAAATGATGAGATTTATCATACTGAAATTATCAAAGATGGTTTGCTTGTCTTTTATAAAAGTAACGAAGGTTTAGGTGCAGGATTTATCAGACAAAAATCAGAAAATTGGGAATGGGTAACAGGAACTGGATACCCACGACTTAATCCGGATAATGGTTTGTCAGCAATGTACTCCAATATGGATGCGATTCCCCTGTATTTTTCATATGGCGTAATTACTGACCCAAATATTTTCGAAGTTCAGTCGTCGGATAACAGAGCAAAAATTATTCAAGTCGCGGATGGAACTAGAATATGGTTCATAACTTATGAAAATCTCCTTGGTTCGCCTCTACCTGCAATAATCGGCATATCTAAAGAAGGGAATCAAATCATAGCTATTGGTGACTGAACTAACGGGACACGATAGTTCAATAATTACACCACGAGGCTGCCGCGGGATGATTGGCAGCCTTTGTTGTGCTAAAGGGCAGAATAGTGTAATACTCTAAGGTCTGTGTGAGATTACCAGACTATTATTTTTGCAACTTAGGGTTGCAATGACTATCCCATTCCATTCAACTTACACTCGATTTAAGTTCTATTTCTTTTGTGATACTATTGGCGTGTACTTAACGTTGGAGGTGAAATTTCATTGCTCGATAATAAAAAAATCGGAAAAAATATATTAGATTTACGGAGAGGATTAGAGTTGACGCAGGTGGAACTTTCCACATTATTGGGGGTTAGTCATCAAGCAGTTTCTAAGTGGAAACAAGGGGAATGTTTACCCGATATTGAAGTGTTACTAAGGCTGGGACAGATTTTCAATAAATCCATTGAAGCGCTTCTTCTGAGTGAGAGAATTACAGATGATGTCTTTCTTGTTGAAGAAGTTGACCATTCTATTGCATCGTTGGACCAACCAAATTTATGGATGAAAGCTCTGGAGGAAATTAGGAATCAAATTTCCGTTCCTAGTTTCAATACGTGGTTGAGAAATACGAATGTAGAGTACGTAGATGGAGTGTTCCTTATCACTAGCCCGAACAATTTCATAACAGAATGGTTATACTCTCGATATTCCTCACTTATAATAAAAACACTTGAGGGACTAACTGGTGAGACTGATTTCAAGATAGAATTCCGATCTATGGATACAAATAATAGAGGAAATGTTATGATGCCAAGTCGAACCACATTAAACTTAGAATCGATGTGAGTTTAAGCTAACTGGGAACGTTAGTTCAACGAAACAAGGAGCAGTCCAGGTGGCTGTTCCTTGTTTTTATTAAGCTAAAGGGCAGATTATGTTAATGGCAACAGCACCCCATATATTGTAAAATCTATCTTGAAGGCTAATGAAACGATAGCTTATAGCTTCAAGGGGGAGTTACTTATTATGGAGAAAATAATGGTCTTTATGAATTCTATTCTGCTTACCTAGAAATATATCGATTGCTACACCACCACATATCGACCAATCAAACCCTCGGTTATTAAGAAATGTAAAGGCTCGTGAAACGCCATTATCGAACGGAAGTATTCCGATTTCAAGCTCGATACCCCGAGCAAGCCTTTCCAATTGATCCTTTTTTATTTCACAAGCTTCATTCGAATGGCAGTGACTACTGCTTGTGTGCGGTCCTGCGCCTCAAGTTTTTGCATGATATGGTGTATATGCGTTTTTGTTGTGCCTTCAGAAATGCATAAAATCGCAGATATTTCGTGGTTTCTCTTTCCGTAAGCAAGCAGCTGCAATACTTCCGTTTCACGCTCTGTCAAGGCGCCAAGCAGCCGGTCTTTGCCGGACGAATCCGGCTCCTCCATGCCCGAAGTCAATATTTGGTCTAGAGCGCGTTTGGCCGTGCTGCTATTGAACAGGGTTGCCCCCCGGTGCATTGCCCGTATACCGCTCAGCAATTCATCGGTTTCTGTATCCTTCAATAAATAGCCGGAAGCCCCGGCACGAATCCCGTCAAACACATACTGTTCAACATCGAATGTCGTTAAGAGGACGACTTTTGTGTCAGGCAAAGCTTCAACGATAGACTTTGTCGCCATAATACCCGTTCCGCCCGGCATGCGGATATCCATCAAAACGATATCCGGAACGTTTCGCAATGCAATGTCAACAGCTTCTTCTCCGGTCGAAGCCTCTCCGACCACCTGCATATCTTTTTGAATGTCCAATATGTATCGCAATCCTTTACGAATGAAAGGCTGGTCATCCGCCAGTACGATTCGAATCATTTTCTCGGTTTGCATGAATCGTCTCCTTATAAGCCGTACTCGATGTAATATTAAGTGGAATATCTGCTTGAATCTTTAAACCATTCGGTGAATTTGCGGAGAAAACGATGCTCCCTCCGGCAGATTTGCATCTTTCGATCATACTGTTTAGGCCAAATCCGAAATTCAAAGGTTTCTCGTCGCTGAAATGACCGTCATCCGTAATAAGGAGCATTACATGTTCATTCTCTTCTTCCACTACAATGTTAACCAGTTTCGCATCAGCATGCTTGAGGATATTGGTTAACGCTTCTTGCAAGATTCTGTAGAGAATCACGCTGCATTCAACCGGCCACTCCCCAATAGGTCCGATTTCTTTATATTGTATCTGTACCATAGAATTAGCTTCGATTTGAGAGACGAGGCCCTTCAGCGCGATCGGTCCCAGGCCCTTCTCATCGTCCGACCATTCCTTTACTGCAAGCCTTACCTCATCCATCCCTTTCCTAGCAACCTTCAGAGTCTCGTCTACGCTGTTTGCCGCCCCAGCCGGATCCTGCGGAATCATCAGCTTCAATGCTTGTAGTTGAACAATAAGCGAGGTCATCTGATGTCCAAACCCATCATGAATGTCGCGTGCCAATCTCGTACGCTCCGTCAGCGCAGCATAACCCATCGCCTGAACAGATGTTTGCTGCAATTCGGAATATGCCGTGTTCAGTTGTTCCAGTTGCTTTCGGTTCGTGCGATGCGCTTCGCGAAGCAGGCTTTGATTTCTGACCGCGATATACATGAGGACAGCTGCAATTAGAGCGCCATATGAGACCTTGTCGACCAGCATCATTGCAAAAATGAGGCAAACAGTGAAGACGGCGAGAGTAACGGTTGAACGATTCCATTTCGGATCGGCCACACCCAGCATATACAGCAGCGGCCAGAAAATGCGGTGATCAGGGTAATCGGAATGAACGATGCGAATGATGAGGGTTATGCCAGCAAGAATGCAAACCGCAAGGACGTACCTCTTAGCATTCCACCATCCTTTAGGTGCTGCCGCCATCCATATGTAACAAGCCGCGAAGGCAGCGTAAACGATAAGTACGTGGGTATGCAGAAACGGATACTCTGGCATGATCAATATGAAAAAGGCAACGATAAAGATAGTATGTGCGGCGCGGGCGTTAAAGTGCTGAAATATGTTTTTATTCATTTTTCAATCCTTCATTCGGGTGGTTTACTTCATCATAACAGATGAATCCGTCTTGCTCATCAATCGATCGATATAGACGCTAAATAAAAATCAACTGCAGATAGACGTAAAAGAAATTGCATTGTGTTATTTTTGGTGTGCAAAAGAAAACGAGGAGTGATTGCCATGGAATTGGCCAGAAAAGAAGAAGATGTCAAAGAGAGAGGAAGATTGAAGTTTACAGGCATACAATTGCTGAAACGATGGCCCTCATTGGTGGCGTTAGCTATGGCCGCAACAGGGCTCCCGGCTTCGACGGATCCCATGTCATTTATCCTGATTCTCATCGCGCTTGTCTACCCGATTGCAGGCGCAATTCGCGGTCATCTCCGCGGGGTTCGTACCATCTTGATACAGGCGGCCGCATTACTGTTTTTCAGCATTATCGCGTTAGTGTCTCTGTATGTCGACAGAGAAACGGGACTGATCCTGCTTGCGGCAGGTTATATCGGCCATGCGGTCTGGGACTTTGCTCATTTTCGGAGCAATAAGATTGTCTGGCGGTGGTATGCGGAATGGTGCACTGTTTTGGATTTTTTTATTGCAGCCTTTCTGCTCGCACCGATATTCATGTAACAAGTGGAGAGGATGCCTTTGCAATTGCATAAAATCTGATGGGAAGCGGCATTGAATTTTTGACCATTACCATTGACCGCAGCATGATACACCTTATGCATTGCGAACATACGCCAAACATATTGGGATCAATCCCCTGGGCTGGGCGATCCTGCGCGGTGATGAGACTATAATCAGCACAGTGACTCGCTCTTTTACTAGAAACTATTGAACTTGAAACAGAAAGGGAATGATTCTAGATGAAATTGAAACGCTTGATGTACATGCTACCGTGCCTACTCTTGCTCCTTGCCATGACCGCATGTGGTCAAGATCAACAACAAACAGCTCTACTTTCTTCTACACCAGTCGAAGCCACATTCATGCTCGAACCAAGTCAACCTGCTGCCAGAGACAACGTTACTTTTGCGGTAACCGTTACCCAGGATGGTAAACCAGTGGATGACGCGAGCGAAGTCATATTTGAATGGTGGAAAGAGGTGCTACCTGCTACTTTCCAAAATGATGGACTCTACATCGCCAAGCAGCCCATTACTGAACCGGGATCGTACTTCGTCTATTACCATGTGTCGGCGCGTGATTCCCACACCATGAAGAAGATCCCTTTCACGGTTACTGCCACGAAGGAACCATCCGCTTCCGCAACGACACAAGATTCGCCAGTTGAAACGATTGCTGGCAGTCAACCTGAGCAGAGTGGCACCCATGATCATGGAACTACCCGCCACTAGGATCTCTCCCTCGCTGCATAAGACTTTATGATGTTCTAAGAAAATAAAGTATTTTCTTAGTGCTTAGGTTAAGATAAGTCCCCTGTTTAAGCACTACATGCTACCCGCGTACGTTCTTTAATAGGTGATTGGAAATGGAATATAATGAGGAGGACGTAGCCAAAGCGAAGGCGCGGGAGCGTTCTTTTTATTGAACTAAACCATTCCTGTTAAGGCTAAGAAATGGCCTTTGTCAAAAAAGGAGCGCCTCGGTATGAT
>NZ_JANHOF010000042.1 GCF_024498075.1 Paenibacillus mendelii | reverse complement strand
CTTTGATTTTTCGTTCCATCGTAAAATGACTGAAGAAGAGATCGTGGCAACCGAGCGGCTGGTCAATGAAGCGATTGCCGAAGGCGTTGGGATTACGTTCGAAGAGATGACGCTTGAAGATGCACGTAGAACAGGGGCTATTGGTCTATTCGAGAGCAAGTATGGCCAGATGGTAAAAGTATATACGATGGGCAAATTCTCCAAAGAGATATGCGGCGGTCCTCACGCGGTGAATACGGCTGACCTTGGTACTTTTAAAATTGTTAAGGAAGAGAGCTCGTCTTCTAGCGTAAGGAGGATAAAGGCAGTACTTGAAAGCACTGATGCTTTACGCTAACGAGGAACGTTAGTTCAATAAATAGGCTTTTACCACTTTTGAGCAACGTGCTAAAATACCTTAGTACCAGTTAACCTCTGAGTCTAATGTGGAGCTTGGAAAGACTTCTATAAAGTATTTGTGGTAACTGGTACCGTATTAGAAGGAATTAGCCCTTAATAGGCGTATATATAATTGTGCAGTGACCTCTCAGGGAACAACCGCCCAGAATAGGTTTGGAGCCGGCAGGACATCCTCCTGGACTTCTTTAACAGAAATGAGGCACTCCATGTTTTTGGCGCTGCACATTTAATGATTATTCAACCTGTCGAAATGACAGGTTTTTTTGCATAGAAAAACAAAGAACTTAACAGAGAAAGCAGGAAATTGTTTCCTTCTGTCGAAAGAACTTAACAGAAGCCCTTTAAAGTTATTGAGGCGGATACTCGACCTCTCAGTTTATTATGGGTAATGCACCGAATCTAAAACCTGACATGCTACATTGGGCCCATTGTGGAGCTCTTAAGAAAACTTGGTTAATCTGGTGCAAATGATTCGAATAGGTGATCATAAGTTGGATAATTTTATGCTTACGGATACGAGCATTATTGAAGACCGAGACAACTCAAGAGTTTTTTATCCCTTCTATGTTGGAATAGATGGATAAACAGATAGCTTCCCTGCTTTATGGGAATAAAGAAAAAGGATATAAGCCTCATCCTTATACAATGATACTTATGTCCTTCCCTATCATGAGTGAATCTATGGCCTGTACATTTATCGGCGCTATTGGTGATATTGAACGTTTCTCAACATATTTAGAGCTTAAAAAGTACCTTGGTGTAGCTGCGGAGAATAAAATCTCGGGAACATCCGTTTTTAAGAGTACATACGAGGGTGTTAGAGATACTCGCAGAGTTCTATTCTTAATGACTTTGCTATTAATATCTCCAAAAATAAGTGAAAATAGTTTTCGTGTTTACTATAAGCGATTAGTTGATCGAGGAATGGCGAAGAGAAAAGCAATAGGGCATGTATGCGGTAAGATTGCCCAAGTTTTATACTCATGCCTTAAAAACAATGAACTGTATGATCCATTCAAACATGCGAGCAAAATGGGAGTAATCCTTGACGGTGATAAAGTAAGATTAAAGATCCCAGCTAATTTAGAAGATTACGAACGCCAAGCGGATGAGTTAGCTGATGACGATGTCTTATAAAACGACCAGTATCTTACACTGCCTTACACTGAACATAAATAGCCCATTTTCATGTAAAATTGGAAATAAGAAGCTTCCAAATTACAGTGATGGGCTCATTTACATTTTTCTAAGCGCTACACTACATTAGACTGGATATGGGCGTTAAGCGAAACCAGAATAGTTCAATTGCAAAATGCTGAACCGTACCACTAGTAACGGCAAGTATTTAGGTACTTCCATTCTTAGTTGATCTTGAGCTCTACGTGTTTTCGTTTAATCAATTCTATTGTGAGGCGATGCAGCCTTTCGGATTGATTATTGTTTGATATAACTTGAGCAATATCTAACTTATTGTTTTGTTTATAAGCAGTTAGCGAATTTTCAGGTGGCGACTTTATGAAATGAAGAATGGGCTTTACTGCTTTCTGGACAGGCAGACCGATTATTTTATACATGAGCTTGACCAATATTTTTAACAGCTTATTATCGAATGCTTCCGTCGCCCCTTTTGTTTGAACTGCTCCGGGATTGAATAATACATACTTTATATTCGTATCTGCAGTGCTTTGGGCAAATGCCAAGCCTAGCAGGTTATTAAGTCTGCTACCATGCATAATGGCTTTTATACTATTAAATGGTCTCTGTGTTTGTAGCTGCAAATCATCCCATTTAATGTCCCCCTTCACGCCCGGAGCGCAAACGTTGATAATAAGCGGCGCCGCACTTCTTTTAAGTAGTTCTTGAAATTTAAAGCTCAGAATAAATCGACTTAAATAATATAATGCAAAATGATGCTCAAATCCTTCTTTCGTCTCACGATATACTTTACTAAATTTTTGGGATTGCGCGCAGAGAATCAATTGATCGATGTGGTTTACTCTTCGGTATACTTCATTGACTATCCGAATATTTTCCGAGACGAGGCTTAAATCTGCTTGGAGAAATATGAATCTGTCTTCCCCATCTAACCGTGCAACCTCAAGTCGCAAATCTTCGCCTTTCTCAGAACTACGGCCGATAATAATGACATGTTCCCCATTACGTATAAGTTGTAAGGCTAATTGTCTTCCAATCCCATCGGTTCCTCCGGCTATTACAATCGTACGCATTGTGGTTATACCCCCAACGATATATTTTTTCCCATGATTGAATTACTTCGAAGTATAATGGAATCAACCATACGGTTAAAGAAGGCACTTTATACTTATTTAGTTTGCTTTAATAAAGCTGCTTACTATAAGTAATTGCGGGGTGGACTTTATGTATACACACAGCCAGAAAGAGGAATGTTCGGTTTCGATGGAGGAGGCCATGCAAATACTTGGGAGTAAGTGGACATTCTGGGTCATGGGTGAACTAGCTACTGCTCCTCGACGATTCAATGAACTAAGGAGAGGCTTAGGGAACATTAGCACCAAATCGTTAAATGATGTTCTGCGCTTCTTGGAGCAGGCTCATATCATTCATCGTGAAGTATTTGCAACCGTACCCGTAACCGTCGAGTATTCCATGACAGACAAGGGAAAGGATTTCCTTCGGGTGTACTACACCATGCAAGATTGGGGAGAAAAGTGGAAGGGTTATGATACGCAGGAGAACGAGAGTCGAATGCCCAAGATCGATAGATGATTAAGCTAAATGGCGAACGTTCAATAAAGACAGCGGCAGTCTAGGACTTTATTTTTCAAGTCCTAGCCTCCCGCTGTTTTATTTTTATGGACAGTCTAATACTTATTTTTAGAAGTCTGGCGACCTTCAATCTCATAAACCGCGTAAAATCAGGTACTTCAGTCTAAAACTTTATTTTTACTATACAATTGCAACGGCAGTTTGCTTTTTTCATTGAAGTAACGGGCAGGGTAGTTCCAATATATGGTACAATCTTGAACAGATAACGATTTAAGCATAGCCAAAGCACAAGCTAAAGCGAAACAGCCAGCAACTGGGAAACCGGCGGCTGGCTGCTTTGCGGTACACCTGAAGATGTTTCTAGCGAGTATCGTCAAAAAGTTTGTTCTATTACTGAACCTTTTTCCTCGCGAGAGCGAATTATGGGTTGTAACACGTTAGGGAGGGCCCCCCCATGAATGATAAAGAGTTACTTCCGTGGCTGGAAAAAGCAACGTTGGGCGACGAGTCGGCCTTTCAGCTTGTCTATCAGGCGACTCACCAAGACGTCTATCGGACGGTTGCTTTTCTCGTCTACAACAAACAAGACATTGAGGATATCGTGAATGAAGTTTACATGCGCATGTGGCGGGCGTTTCACACGTACGACCCGAACCGGCCGTTCCGGTATTGGCTGCACGGGATCATTGTGCGTCAGGTTCAGGATTGGAAAAGAAAGGCCTGGCGGCGAATTCGACTCTTTGAACGAAACCGCCAGATGACTTGCGAACAGTTCGAGTGGACGGACAAAGCTGTCCTGCAGTCCGAAATGCAGCAAGAACTGTTCAGCCTTGTCCGCCAGTTGTCGTACAAACTACGTGTGGTTGTCATCCTTCGCTATTTTCACGACTATGCTCTGGAAGAAATCGCAGATATGCTGCAGATCCCCGTTGGAACAGCGAAATCCAGACATCACTTGGCACTGAAAGAACTTCGGAAACGTTTCGCAATGACGGGAGGAGACGTGTATGTCCATTGACAAGGAATTGCGTGAAGAGCTTCGCCAGGCGGCAGATTCAATGCACTGCCCACCCGATTTGTATGGACGTGTCCGACAGAATTATCAACACTATATGAACGAAAAGAGAGGTAGATCTCCTATGAAAAAACGCATGCTGGCAGGCATTGTCGCAGTAGCAATCCTGATTCCGACTTCTGTCTTTGCTGCTTCCTATCTGGCCGATGATATTTTCGGTTCCTTTGCGACCATTGAACAGCACGATGGTACACAGGAAGATTATCAAGAGATTGAAGGAATGCTTCAGGCAGCAAAAGGCAAGCTCACGGAAGACGAATTCAAGGAGTATACGAAGCTGACCAAGCAGTTGGTGCAATTAAAGCTGAAAATCACCGATGAAAATGGGGTCGTACATGAGGAGAAACTGACTAAAGAAGAACAGCAGCAGTTTGAGCAGCTCGCCTCCAGGCTTGCCCCATACTTCAAGAAGATAAACGGTACCCCCAAACCTTAAGAAAATGAAGTAGGGACCCGTCGATGAGGATTGAGTCTCTTTTTCCCGAACTGGGGTATTGCTTGTGAAGTTGTTACCAGAGGCAGGTAGATCATTGTGCTAACGAGTGGAATCGAAACAAGGAAACGGCTGCAGATCAATTTGATTTGCTGCCGTTTTTTCAACTAAACGGGCAGTAATCTTAAAGAAAGGCATGACCCATTCAGAAACACTTATGGTAATATTAATCAAAAACATCGATATTGGGGAGTGCAAGTCGTTGTTATTCGAAATGGGTAACCTTAGTGTTTGTAAATAATCGAATAAAGAAGCTGATTATCCCCATTGTCTAATCGCTTTGATTCAAATAGGCTGTCTTCATATCCTCAACTCACAGTTGCGTTTTATACTCCGATGGTTGTTATACACCCTTCAAAATCCCATTTATACTTAAGTTAGTACATAGACTATGGAGGTAGAGAGCACATGATTAATCCAAAAGCAGTTGGGGACGTTATAGTGAAACGAAGAAGACTAAACGGGATGACGCAAGATGAGTTGGCGCAAATACTAAATGTCACCCCTCAAGCAGTATCCAAGTGGGAAAAGGGATTGGCTCTACCAGATACTTCGATACTGCCGACGTTGGGCTTTGCTATAAGTACATCGATTGATGAATTACTGGTCAGTAAGGCTGCACCATATAACCCGCAAACAGATTCATTATTATTTAATCTTGCTATTGCGGACTTTTCGTTCGATCATTGGGAGGGAGCTTCATTTATCCCAAACTATTCAGGGCTTCCTCAGACCCTGGAGCCGATCGAGGTTGACGGCAGAAATTCGTTACTAGTTCATACATCGGAGAGACCGACATGCAAGCGAAGAGGATTGGTCTCCAAATCAGCCGTCACGCTTGAGCCATATACCGTTGTCGAGCTGACATTTAAGCCGCTCGGCGATATTGATGGCATAATCGAATTATGGCTGTATGACAGAAGTTCTTCGAATTCCATCCGAGTGTCGGCGCGTGGTGGCAATTATGGGGAGGAGCGAGAGTTTATCAGTGATATTACTAGGTTTGATAGTAAATGTAGTCGACATGTAATTCGTTATAATGAGTGGGAGACATT
Organism: Paenibacillus mendelii; assembly: GCF_024498075.1. Taxonomy (GTDB): domain Bacteria; phylum Bacillota; class Bacilli; order Paenibacillales; family Paenibacillaceae; genus Paenibacillus_Z; species Paenibacillus_Z mendelii. The sequence goes on along the minus strand of NZ_JANHOF010000042.1, from coordinate 1,233 downwards.
CCGTATTGAGATTAAACCCCAAACAACCGTTGTATCGCTTCTCGATGCAGACCGCGTGATTATTAAGAGTTTCTACTACGATCTTTTATATGCTGATTTTATTCATAAATATCATCTTGTGATTAGCCAAGAACTTGGTTATCCCAATGATTCAAATGAATGGCATATGAAAGCATATATCGAAAAGCTCCAGGTGTGGAAAATTAACGCAAACTAACGGCGAAGATAGTTCAAATAACAGCAAAAGGATCCGCCGCCGCGGGTCCTTTTCACTTCACAAAGGCACTGCAGGCCGTTAAGCTAACGGGCAGATTAGATAGCTTAATCAACAACTAAGACGCGGCAGCCGGCATGGATCGGCAGCCGCGTTGCGCAAAACAGGCAGTTATGTGAAGCACCTTGTGTTAAAATAAGGAAAATGGCAGGAGGGAATTTAAATATGTCGGAAGATTTTTATTGCGAAGAGGTATTAAGTGGTCGAACACCTGTACAAAAGGTATTGGAAACCGATAATGTGCTCGCTTATCATCATACCCGTCCATTCTATCCAGTACATATTGTGACGATTCCGAAAAGACATATTCCCTCACTTATTGCATTAGATGAAGGTGATAATGCCCTCATAATTGAGATTATGGAAATTGTTAAGAAGGTTGCTTCACAAGTCGTTTCAGAACATGGGGCTTGTAGAGTAATAACAAATTTAGGGCAGTATCAAGATTCGAAACATCTTCATTTCCATGTGGTCTTCGGCCAACCCTTGCACAAAAGTTGATTAAGCTAACGGGACACGATAGTTGAATGACAAACATTGATGAGCAGGCACTTCGGTAGCCTGCTATTTTATTAAGCAAACGGGCAATTTAACGTATCTATTCGGCTAATCTAACCGTATGTAGGGAGGGAGCTACACAATCTTTCAATAACATCAACGGTAGTCTAAACCAACAGACGGCGCTTCACTTTCAGGTCTCCTACCAGCAAGTATATCAATGGGTGAAGAAATTCGAAGCTGGGGGTCAGTTACGGGGGAAAGATTAACACCACCAAAAAAAATTAGAATCAGCCTATGAAATTCTTAAAGGCATTGAGCTATCGGGACACGATAGCACAATAAACTACACACAACGAGGCTACCGCAGAATGTACGGCAGTCTCATTACGCTAACAGGCAGCATTCCTATTATGAAGAAATACGAGATTTGAGAAACAAAAAGACTCCTTGGTATGATG
>NZ_JANHOF010000041.1 GCF_024498075.1 Paenibacillus mendelii | reverse complement strand
TAGAAACTAATTCTACACGGCCCTTCAAAAACCTATTAAATTGGATCGTTTGTCAACAGTCCCATTAAGGCGACTTATTATGGGATCATGTTCTTGACTTCCGATATTTCTTCTTATTCATCACAATAAACAACTTCTCCACCGCATTGTCTATCTGTAACTGTCTACTGGTTAGAGGTTGTATTGCCTCCTTTTGGATATGAAAAAGAGCCTTGCATAGAGGCTCTCCTACATATTGCTATAATAGATTTGCACACTCACCTTTGATGGAAAATAGGCTCTCCGAAAGGAATGTGAATACATCCAATTACGATTTGCTGTTTGGAGGGTTTTGACGTGTTCAGTGCAACTGCGGCGCGTACGAGAGCCATTCGAGCCGCCTCGTCAATCTGGTTGCCTTTGTGGAAATCAATGGCCCGCCATTTATTGCTTTCGACTGACTGGTGTCCCTCTCCGCTTCCACCCCTCAGTAACTTCGGGGACCGCCTGCTTGATCAGCGCATGTAGCCGGAAGAAACTCTCGCCCCTCTAATCCCCTAGATCCTCGATGTTGGCGTCTATCAGCTCTGATGGTCACCTTTGTTAGGTTAAGGGATGCGGTATTCCATATGCATGCACGATTACTAGAGTGGCTGCAATCAAAGTAATCACAAAGGCCGGTATCGCACTTCCCACAGGATGCTTGACTCTGAAATGTGAAAAGCATGCCACCAGCATCGTAATGCCAATCCAAATGCCTGCCCATGCGGCTATTGCCGGATACCAGTATCCGATGACAAGTCCGACTGCCCCGGCTAGTTGAACGAGCCCAGTAACAACTCGAAACCATTGCGGCAGTTTAATCGACTCGAACATTTCAACAAAATTTTTCGCACCAGCCAGCTTGCTTCCGCCGCCAAAGGCCATGGAGACGAGCAGAAAGCTTTGTAAAATAACAAAAATGATATTCATAAGGCGCTCCTTCCTTTTACAACTAGGCCAATACCTTTTCAAGCTCGCCGCACCATTTACCCCAGCCATATCTAGCGCCTTCGAGACCTTGAACATTTGCGAAACCGGTTTGCTCGAGATGAAGGTTAACCTTTCCTTCACCTAAAACCTGCAGCGTCCAGGTGACCGTGTGCTTCTCGCCTCCGCTGGCCCAAGAATAGGATACCCGGTTTGGTGCGTCGACGATAAGCACTTCGCCGTCAATAATACCATCCCACCATTCGGACGGCTGAGTGCGAAACTGAAAACGGTGTCCTACGACAGGCTCGAAATTATTATCCATCGGCTGACCAGTGTGGATGTTGGCCACCCACTTGGCAAGCTTGCTCGAATCGGTTAAGGCGGACCAAAGTTTCTCGATCGATGTCGTGTACTGAAAATCCAAGGATAATGCTAAACTCATTCTACTTCCTCCTCTAATAGTTGATTCAAGCGCGCGCATCATATTCGTACTCTAGAACTTGCCGTAGAAAGCCACCCAACTTTGAATTCCTCTGAGTGGAAAAGCATTTAGCATAAATCGCGATTCTCTGCCGACTTTTCGGTCAAGTACCAATCCAGCCTCATAAAGAATTGTCAAATGCTTGGCTACCGCTGTACGGCCATTTGAAACTGCGCCGTTAATTCATGAAGCGGTATCTCCTCTGCCTCTGCTAACAGACGAATCAGTCGGCGTCTAGTTGGGTCTGTAATCGCGTCAAGCACAACCCGCAACTGGTTGTTCTCGCTCACAACACCCTCTCCTAGTTTCTTTCTCTTATAGGACACCATTTGGTGGCGATTTGATTATATGACACCATTAAGTGTCGTGTCAACATCTTTTATAAACTCCAGAAAAAAACTGCTAGTCAGCTATTAATTTCAGCTCTTGTTTAATCGTGTAGTTTTGTTCACGAAAAAAATTATTATTATCAGCAGTTTAAGGAAAACAGTCTATTTTATTGAGAGTATAAAACAGTTACTTGAAGCCTTAGAGACACAAGATCTAACTGCTATTGAACGATCCTTCAAGGTGGCTCTGCAGAAGCTAAATGAGAAATTGGCCAATCAAATGAATAGCATATTAGAAACGATGAGATATGTAGACAATTTTAGCCAGTTGAGAAAAAGGCAACCAATCTGCCCGGCTGCCTTTCCGATGTATGAAGATATTCTGTCACGTTTAGCTTAATATAGCTGCGGTAATATATAGGAGCACCCTGCTGTTACGCAGTTGTTAAACCTATAATAGTCAAATAGAGTTTATGTTAAAAAATTGTTGGCACCATGCCCCCATCCATACGGATTGGTGAACCTTTAAATGCAGATGCATAAGGGCTGCATACGAATGCAGCCAGCCTGCCAATTTCAAAAGGCTTGATAAACCGCTGTATTTCGGAATGGGGCAGGTTTGCCGCCATAAAGTTTTTCTCTTTTTCCGAAAATGCCATATCATCAGGAAACAAACTCTCAATGATTTGAGATACATTTTCGGAAAGGGTTGGTCCTGGCAAGATCGTATTGGATGTGACTTCCGTTCCTATCGTTAGTTTAGATAAGCTTTTTGACAGTGATAATAGCATAGATTTGGTCATACCATACTGAGGCATTTGCCCTGAAGGCATAATCGCTTCTTCACTTGCAATAAAGATTATTCGTCCATAATTGTTTTTCAACATTTTAGTCAAATAATATTTACATAAACCATTAGCGGCAAGGACATTCGTTCGGAAGTATTTTTCCCATACTTCATCTTCAACGTCCTCATATGACATGATTTCATAAATCCCCATATTGTTAACCAGAATATCAACATGGGGATATTTCTCGAATAAAGCTTCTCTTTGCTGCATATCCACAATATCGGCTGTAGCATTCTGAGGAGAGGTAGACGGGAACTCCGACTTCAATTCAATTACCGTTCGTTCTACCTCTTCTTTATTCCGTCCATTAACGAGGACATTGACACCTTCTCTGGCAAGTTCAATGGCAATTGCTTTCCCTATACCTTTCGTCGATCCAGTTACTAAAGCGGTTTTGTTCCTTAATCCCATATCCATAACATATGTCTCCTTTATTGTCATTCGCAGCAAGCAGATTAGAAGTTATTCTAGGAACACCCTTGTGCTCCGGATAGAGATTATTTTACTTTGTCTGGATCGTAAGGTAACTAGCGTACAACGCCAAATTTCTTGTTTAACCCGCCAAATAATGAAACCCGGATAATGCTATCCCAGCGTAGAACGCATTAGGTTGGGATTCTATGACGGCGGGTTTGCCCCTAAATATTCGGAACGCCATTTTGAAGGAGTATCCCCTTCCCAAAGACGAAAGGCGTGGTAAAACGAGTTCGGGTCTTCATATCCAATTAAGAAAGCCACTTCTTTGATATCGAGCTTAGGGTCTGCCAAGTATTCTCGTGCCTGTTCATGCCGAACCTGTGTCAACAGCTGCTTGAAAGTTGTCCCTTCGTCAGCAAGACGGCGCTGCAGGGTACGATCGCTCATGCCCAACTCACTCGCCACTGCCCGAATGTCAAGGCGGCCTCCAGCTAGGCTGCGCTGCAAGATCCACTTGACCATCTCGGGGATTGAACGGCTGCGCTGTTCATCCAATGACCGGTCCAAGACGGGAGTCAGGATCTCCAGCAACTCTTTGTTATACGAAATAAAGAGGCGGTCCAGATCTCTTCGATGCAGCGTCAGTCGGTTATCGGTTGCACCAATCCGGATAGGGCACCCGAAGTAAGCTTCAAGGGCCTTTACATCGCCCATCGAGTGAGAAAATTCCACGGACCGTGCAGATAAAGGCTGGCCCGTGCCCCGACGCCCAAGCTCTAGAAGAAAGGCCAGCGTGGCGCCAACCAATATTGGCGGTCCGGGTTGCTTGGTGCGCATCCATTCCAATTCAATTGTACAGCGTTCGCCATCTTCGGTTATACGCAAGCTTTCCGGAGGGCACAGTTGTTTGTACCGGACCATTCGATTAAGGGCGTCGCGATAGTCACGGGCATGGTAGGTCGCTAATACGGTCGGTGGATATTGTGTCGTGTCAAAGACGGTTACAAGCTTGACGATTCCGATGGCCGTATCACCAACGAGATCGGAGTATGCTTGCCAGATTCTAAAATATTGGTCGGTGGTGACTGCAGTTGGTTCTGTAATAATGGTGAGCGGCAGCCGCGCTTTGCGGGCTATATCGTGCGGGTCAATTCCTAATTGTTGTAATCCCACCCAAAATCCCGGCGGTAATTTTATGCAGTCAGATTTCATTACGTATGGATCTCCTTTAGTTGCTTACCTATTCGTCTCGGCTACGATTAAGTATACATAAAAAAGTTCTTATCTTCATATAGACATGAGGGCTAGGTTGCCCAGCACAAAAATTCGTTATTACGAGAAGAAGGGATTGCTCTTGTTCTTTTCATTTCGCTTATTATCGTTTCTGGCGTATTGGGGATCAAAAGTTAATACTATAAATACATTAAAGTAAACAACTAGGAGCTGCCAGCTGGCAGCTCCTTTATTGTATACGTAAGTAAGATGCAAACTTACTTCGCTTCGCTGCCACTATCACACAGATAGATATGTTCACGCTTAACTGGCGGATAGCTTAATGTCAGGCTCAGCATGTCGGCTTAGGCTTGTCTGATAAAAGTTGTGTTAGCTTGGACGAGGTCTCCGATGAACAAGTAAAAATGATCACCTTTTGATCAGCATCAGCGGGAACTTCCAAAGTGACATGTTCAAATTCGAGGATACCTAGCATTTGATGGTCCATCCGTTTATGTCCATCCGGGATTGTTGTCACATCATGGCGGTCCCACCATAAAAGGAAATCCTCACTGTACTGTTTGAGATCCTCAATCAATTCCCCGAACCATGGATCACCCGGGTAACGCGCATAATCGGCCCGAAACTGGGCAATCAAGCTTTGAGCAAGCTTCTCCCAATTCCGATGCATACGCAATACGGGATTCGTGAAGCTCCGCCAAATAAAATTCCGCGAATGCGGAGGTGCGATATCGGAAAAGGAAAAAACAATTTCTGCGGCCCTGTTCCATGTCAGCAAGCCCCAACTCCAATGACATAGGCGGGATGGAGATTGAGCGCTTTTACTGCTTGCTGCAAAGAGGTGCCGTTATCCTTGCAATAGAAGCGAAAAATATGAACGGGCAAATTTTTAATGTCGCTGATGATGAACCAGTGACTGCAGCCGAAATTATGAAGATTTACAATGAACCGATCACAGAGGACTTCGAAAGTCGTCCAATTGATCCTTCTTGGCTACAGCTCCTAGACACACAAAAGATTCGTGAGCAACTTGGGTTCAAACCCATATATCCTGCATTACGAAATGTGGTTGATGCAGGTGCACTTTAAATGAAATAGGTAACCTTGTTGATGTTGACTAAACTGCACTTCAACTAATAAAAACAAGGAACAGCTGCCGCGGCAAACTGCTCCTTGATTCGTTCAACTAACGTACCCGTTATTTGAACAATTCCGTATTAAGTTCCAGCTTACACTATGGCTTGAGAAGGCTCGTGCACCATAAACAAATTTCCGTTCGGATCCGTAAAATGGCAAAATCGACCTACCGCTCCAGCGTCCTCGATCTCGCTGACAGCAACGCCTGATGTTCTCAGGTACTGATGAAGCACGTTCATCTCATTGATTCGAAACCCGATAAAAGGAGTGACTTCGTCGCCGCGATAAACATTCAAGTTCGTTCTGAATTGCGAACGCCACATTAGGATGTTTGGACCCGGCTCTCTGTCAAGAAAGACAAGATCCGGATTTCCCGGCAAGGTCTTATTGAAGCCCAAGATGCTCATGTACCAATCTGTTGTCTGTTCCAAATCATAGACTGGCATTTCGATGTAGCGGATACCTTCAACCAGCGGATCATCGTCCCTGCTTACCGCGTCAGGTAGTTGATGCACCATAAAAAAATTGCCATCCGGATCGTCAAAATAAAAGAAAAGACCATGCTCATAGCTAACGATCGGTTCAAGCGATACTCCGCCCTCCTTCATATGACGGTGAAGTTTTTCGATTCGTGTCGTACGAAATCCAGCCGCCTGTTTGCGCTCATCCCCCAAGTAGAACGCCGCTCGAGCAGGCTGGTTCGTACCGAGCAGCAGCACATTCGGCCCTTCCGGAAAGTCGATAAAACCGAGATCGTCATGCGGTTTTCCCGATATTCTGGCTCCAAGATGCCGCTTGTACCAAGCCAGCGACTCTTCCATCCGGGTTACCGGCAAATGTAAGTAGGCGATATGCCCCTGAAAGCCTTTTTTTATCATTTTCTTCACTCCTTTTATCACCTTTAGATCCCTACGAATACTGTTAGGCTTATTTCCATACCGACAACAGTTTTTTGCCAACGCAAGTTTTAGGAGAAGGGTCATTTGCTTGTCTTAACAGGTATGTAGATTTCCACTTCACTATCGCTTGAGTTCGTGTTAGAACGTTCATCGTAAAGTTCCACAACATATGACGTCCTATCTTCTATCCATTCGTTTTTCTTCATGTATTCATTGATCTTTTGATAGCCCTTCCATATATCTGTTATAACACCTTTGTGAGTTGTCATGACAAATGATTGATTCTCGATTTGATTGTACTCCATTCCCTCGGGTATTGAATCATCTCCATTAGACTCCATGCCTAGGTAAAAGACTTCCTGTCTTTCCGGATGCAGTTTCTCATCCGTCATCACATAGAAAATTAACTCAGTTGCCCCATTCGAATCATATTTATCATATAGTTCAGCCCTCGCTGCAAGCAACGCTGTGGGGAATTCCTTAAAGAGACACTCACGTTTGATGCCTATCATCCTAATGGATTTAACTATAAGTTTAGTAATCGTATGTTCTCCCATACAACCAATCACCTTTCAAGGATTATTAAAAGTTAGCCGGCACACGGGCTCCATTCGGACAACAAGGAGCCGACTTTCATTATTCAGTACGGGAATATAATCCGGGGTTGAACCAATGGAAGCGTTAGTGAGTTGGTATATATATCCATATATATTATAGTACCGAATGTACGTTCGTATGTAAAGAGATAACTTCGTTTTATCACTAAGCTATCCTCCCTCTATGGAGAATCACTTTTCTCTTAAATGCTCACGTTTTCTTAGATTTTGACCCAAGTTCA
>NZ_JANHOF010000040.1 GCF_024498075.1 Paenibacillus mendelii | reverse complement strand
ATCATACCAAGGAGTCATTTTGTTTCTCAAATCTCGTATTTCTTTATAATAGGAATGCTGCCCGTTAGCTTAGTAAAAATAAGGAACAGCTGCCGCTGGCAAAATGCTCCTTGTTTCGTTCAACTATCGTTCCCCGTAAGGTTAATTGTGACTGAATAATATAAGGGTAACCAACCTTACTGTTGAACCTTCGCAACATTTTCCATCTTGTTTCGTTTATATCAATGGTGGGTGTCAAATTCCATCTATATGGTAATTTTCCATTGGGAGAGGCGATTAATGATGATGAACGATAGAATGAAGAAGCGGGCAAAGAAATGGGTAGTTGCAGCAGGGCTAATTTCCACTATGGCTTTGGGAGTTGTTGTACCAGCTGCTGCGGCTGCGACTGATGTCTCAGGCAGTATACGATCTTTTGAACCGACGTCTTTACTCAAGAATGACGGAACGTTTTGGGTATGGGGAACAGGACTTAAATCGGTACCCACCCAGATTTATGGACTTACTGATGTTGAGACATGGTTGGGCCAGTACTTTGTCAAGAAGCGGGACGGCTCCGTATGGCATTTGTATCAATCGTCGGGTAATGCCCCACTCCAGGCCATTCAGGTGAGCGGAGTGAGCAATCTGACAATGGTCCGTATGGGAGATGATAGAAGTGTTGTTGCACTTGATGCCAAAGGGAATGTTTATACCGTTACCATAAATGGCAGTGACGCTAAGTTTAATCTTGTGCCAGATGTGAGCGATGTAGTGGATTTGAATTATTATACTGAGTCATCTCAAATCGCCGACAAATTCCACTGGGTTTTCTTAAAAAAGGATGGTACCGTCTGGGTGAGCGTCGATGAGTTTAAGAAATTTAAACCAGTCGCTTCGCTAAGCGGCGTTATGGCAATCTTAGACAACCTTGCCTTGGACAAGAACGGCAATATATGGACCTTGTCTCGCATCAGCGCCGAGCAACCGGGAGAGCAAATAGCGAAGAAGATGAAGGGTTTAAGCAATATTCAAACGATTTATAAAAACAATGATACAAGTTTGGCAATTGACCGTGACGGACGTCTCTATTACTGGGGCTATACATACACCGGGTCCTCCGACGGTACGGTGTATCACCCTCAGGATATACCTGTTCTGTTTACCAGCATTAAGAATGTGAAGGATGTGGTTATCGCCAATCGGTCCTTGCTTGTTCTCGTTGAAGGAGGCAGCCTTCAGCTGGCTTCGCTTGAGCGGGAAAAGATGCCGGAGAACCCGGAGTTCAAGCAGCTTGCATCTGCTATCACGAACATAAAGAGCGGCGGCATGCATGCCATTATGCAGAAAAAAGACGGGACGCTCTGGGGATATGGCTACAACAAGCATGCTGAGCTAGGCTACGGCGACTATGAGCTGATGCATGATACACCGGTTCCAGTACAACAGGCGATTTCTGTGCATCTCAATGGCGAGCTGGTTCCGCTCAACAACGGTGTTATTACCAGCAGCGGTCAGGCATTTATACCGCTACGCTCCGTATTCGAGAAGCTCGGGGCGGAATTCAAGTGGGATGACCAGAACAAAATTGCTACTATCAATCGGACGGATGCAGCCAAGCCTGCCTTGTCAATATCCATCAATCTCAAGACGGGCGAGACGAAGCTGAATAATGAAACGGTGATGCTCGCGAACGATCCGTTTGGTGTGAATGGCGTCTCGTATTTGCCGCTTCGATTCATCAACGAATCGCTTGGCGCGAAGGTCGATTGGGTCCAAAAGAACGAAGATATCTCAATTACAATGAAGTAGGTTTTTATTAGCATCAGCGGGTTATATGAATAGAATCGGAAAAGCAGCATTGCCGGACTAGGGCCGGTGATGCTGCTTTCTATGGGGTTATTTAGACGATTAGTATCTTAGAAAGGTTCCAATTTCAGCCAATATCCGTTAGGCTAATAAAAATAAGCAGGCTACGGCAGTCTGCTCGACAATGTGTGTTATTCAACTATCGTGTCCCGTTAGCTTAATCTCCCATAAGAAAAATTCGTAAAGACGGAGTTGCTCGGTTTAATTGTTGACGCGGCGTTTTAGTGCAATATTTGACAATAATCGTTGAGAAAATCAAAAATTAAAAACGATTAATCCCGCGCATAAAATTCAAAATTGCTTCAATGCGTATTTTATCAGCACAATCTTCGCAACAAAAAAACTTAACCTTTCTTTCCTTAGCTTGTTTATATTTTAGTGAACCTTCGTATACCCTGAATGTTTTTTTACAATTATAGCAAAGTACATCGTAGTAAAACATTGGTAACCCCCTTGGTGACACATCACTTTTTAGTTGATATATCGAAGATTGTAACCAGTTCTCTCGTATATTCCTGAACATCTAAATGAGGCTTTCTCATTAATTCCATAGTAAACCCGTCAATGGCATTTCTAATTGTTAACGCCATCACCCTTGCCGATGGTTTGGTAAATTCCCGAAAAAGCCCTTCATGCACCCCTAGGGCGAGAATATTTTCAATTGGAAGTAAAATAGCTTCATCATGGTCTGCTGCAAACTGGAGTTTACCATCAGCAGTTATCTTTTTAGAACCCAATTCTATAACAGCGAAAACATGCTGCAGATTTTCAGCTACAAATGCAAGATTGGATTCAATATACACTCGAAGCATTTCTTTAGGAGATTTTTGAGCTTCTATTCGTGGAGCAATGTATGATTGCCAAGCTATATAGTATTCGATAGCTATTTGCTCCAATAATTCCTCTTTATTTGCAAAGTGATAAGAGATAACCCCCTTACTGATTTTCGCACGTTTTGCAATCTCTCCTAAAGAGGCTTGAGTGTAACCTACTTCTGCGATTGTCTCAATCGCACATTCCACAATTTGAGCTCTACGAGCTTTTTCGATGAACGACATTTGTTTTTGGTTAGTTGGTATATTTTTTTTACACATGTTTTTATTTTAGTACATCCGTACAAAAAAATCAAACAAAAAACCATTTAGGTGAATATTATCTAAATGGTTTTTGAACCCCTTTATAGAACTAACCTGTCCGTTAGCTTAATAAAAACAAGGAACAGCTGCCGCGGCAAACTATTCCTTGTTTCGTTGAGCTATCGTGTCCAGTTAGCGTAAAGACCAGCGTTATACGTTTCTTAAGGCTACTCACAATCAACTTCTGTTTTCCCAATCTGGAGATTCCGATTAGTCAACACCCTGGATTTCGTCCTCATCTCCTCATACTCGTCCACTGCGGTTGAATCCCAGATAATCCCTCCACCTACTCCATACACAGCCTGCTGAGTAAGCGTGTCAACAAGGACTGTGCGAATGGCTACATTAAATGTGATTCCTTCACCAGGTACAAAAAGCCCAATAGCACCGCAGTATATGTGACGTGGCTCCTGCTCCAAAGATGATATGATCTTCATGGTAGATATTTTGGGCGCTCCAGTAATAGACCCGCAGGGAAACATAGCTTGAAATACATCAAACAAGGTGATTCCTTGCTTTGTATTCGCTTCTATGGTCGAGGTCATTTGGTACAAGGTAGGATACTCCTCGATTTCAAACAGCTTAGGCACCTTTATGGTGCCTGTCTTGGCAATACGACCTAAATCGTTCCGAAGGAGATCCACGATCATCACATTCTCCGTTCGGTTCTTCTCGGATTCAAGCAAAGCTCTTTTGCTCTCCGACCTGGGTAGTGTACCTTTCATTGGTTTCGTGCGGATGTTATCTCCATTCCATTGAAAGAAAAGCTCGGGTGAAACTGAAAGAATTCGGTAGCGTCCTATATTCAAATAGGCGGAATAATTGGTATGCTGGGCTTCGCTCAAATGTTCATAGTAGGCAAAGTCATCTCCACTGAACTTTGCTTGCAGACGCGTTGAATAGTTAACCTGGTATGTCTCTCCTCGAGCAATCGCTTCATGAATGCATGCAATGTTGTTTTTATACTCCGAAAAGTCTTTACCTATACTCCAGTCTGATATGTTGTACTCCCCAGCTCTCCTTATTGCCTCTTTTTCCACTGGTTTATCGTAGACACCGAACCATACTAACGGAATCTCTGCATCGGGATCACAAACACTTAGGTGCCTATCAAAAGCGGGAGCGCACTCGTAAGAGACATAACCAGCCACATAGAACTGATTATTGATTGCCTCCTGCACTTTATCGAAAATCTCTTTAACATTTTCCTTGTTGTAGCTTTGCCACACTTGCAGAGGTTTTTCGAATTTCAATCTTTTCTGATTGAAATCCATGATGATAATAGGCTCGTGGTTCACTTGCAACACTCCGCTTCTATATGCGCATGGTTAAACTATCGTTCCTCGTTAGTTGAATCCTAACTTCTCCATAATCTTATTAATAAATTCCGTTTTTTCATGAGAATACGTAATTTTGTCGGTTTGATGTGTTCTGGAAAGCGTCTCTTTTAGAGTCTGGTATTCATTCAATGCTTCATTGTCATGCAACAAATAATCTCGGAAGGCAAGTTGCTTTTCTAGATATATATTACCCGTTAGGAACATGTGTATCTGATGAGTTCTTGGCTCTCCTTTGCTAAAGTAATGCCTTTCCGGCAGTATATCTGTTCCTTTATATTCATAACCAAGTCGTTCCAAACCCTGAACACAATGTTTTCCGAGTTGAAAATCCTTCAGTTCGATTGCAATATCAATTATAGGCTTAGCCGATAAATTCTTTACCGCTGTACTCCCAATATGGTGAACTGCTAGGACAAGTTCACCGAGTTCAGATGTTATCTTATCACTCTCATTTGTAAATTCTGTTACCCACTCGTTCGTCCAAGGAATAAGAAAAACTTCCCCATTAGGTAGACCAAGCATTATCCCATCCTCCTAGAGTATTTTCAATTAAATTATAGCTGATATTGGAAGTAACCTGCCCTTTAGCTTAATAAAAACAAGGAACAGCTGCCGCGGCAAAGCTCCTTGTTTCGTTCAACTATCGTGTCCCGTTAGCTCAATTGGAAGCAGGAGATTGAGGGAGAGAAGTAGAAAACATGATTGGTAAAGTAGTGTTCACGAAGTTCGTAAACACCTCAAGAGATGATATTTCTGAGAAGTTCGTGAAAAAGTCGTTAGTACGTAAGAGCAAAGAGCGAAAATTAGAATTAATAAGGTAGGTGTGCCGTGAATAACGAATATTTATTGTATACCGGTGCATTACGGGTATTCAAAGATTTTTCAGTTTCAAAATGCAACGACTTCGTAATTGAACACGATACAGTGAATTCACAATATAAAACATTGCAAGATAAATATCCTGTCAGAGAAGTGGCTGGAGAAGGTGACGATTTCTCAAAAGTCACAAGATTGATGCGATGGGTACATGATCACGTACTTCATAATGGCGGTATAAAGGACGTCGAATTTATCTCCAAGGATTCCGTATCCATTTTAGATTACGCTTACGGGAAAGGTGTTGAATTTGGCGTATATTGCAGATTGCAAGCAATTGTCTTGACGGAATGCTGTCTCTCAATCGGTTTGCCCGCAAGAACAATTCATTGTTTGCCTTTTAGTCCAAACGACTTTGAATCACATGTTGTTTCTATGGTGTATATCAAAGATCTGAACAAATGGGTGTTGTTTGATGCTGGAAACAACGCCTATTTAACGGATATTAATAAAACTCCTCTTTCCCCATTGGAGGCGAGAGTTCTGCTGGGTTTGGATGAGTGCTTCGTGAATGATAGCTTACCATATTACCAATGTGATTTTCACGAAAAGCAAATGTTCTACAAACAGTACATGGCAAAGAATTTGTTCTATATCAAATTCTCTGCACGGAACACATTTGGAACGGATTTGGTTGAAGGTCAAAGAACATACCACCTGATTCCTTTGGGCTTCAATGTCAAAGAACGCGAGATAGCTTATTGTGAATACGCAATAAGAAACAGTCCCGAGCAACTCAAAGGCGACTGGGAAAAAGCATTGGAAGGATTTAAAACACAAGAACGCCGTATTGTTTCGCAAGAGCAGTTTTTCAGTACCTACCCAAACGAAACAGAATTGATTTCATATTTGTAGAAACATGGATTTGGAAATGCAATATGATGATTATGGGATAAGTAAATAGAGTACTACGCCTAATTCCCGCTTCGGTAATCTGCCCGTTACTTCAATTGAACGATGGCAGCCGGTCATGTGACCGGCTGCCATCGTATCTTGTGGAGCTATCGTTAGCTTAAGGGATTAAATCCGTGAGATTTTGGGTCTTTTACGCTGAATTCCTAAAACGTGCCTGATTCACGACGCCACCCGCCCCTAATTTCTTTTATTTGGTCGGTCATCTGTGGTGACAAATATAATCTTCTTTGCCTACTCATGGCGAATGCACCGCAGCGTAAACGCTTGGTAATATTAGAGGGTTCTGAAACCTAGCAACACCGGTAAACTGTACCCTTTTTCTTGAGCAATTCTCACAAACGAATCCTTAAGTGTTGGATCTTCATTAAACACTTCTTTTAATGCATCTCTCAGATGCCACGGATGGTCTCCTGTAAAAGTAATTGATAAAGAACACACAATAGTCTCATCAATACCATATTTTTTAATATACCAAACCACTAGCCATCTCTTTGCATGATTGGCCCATTCAAATGAAGATATATTACGTTCTTCAAATGCGATCCGTTTAAAGATTGTTGGGAGACCCTTTGCAATTAATATATTCATATCTTCTTCCTGAATGATTTCAGGATATACACGTTGGTAGGATTTTACTATATTCACTATTGCTTCTTCCTGTTGATCAACTGGTATCAGGTCATTTCTAAGTAATGCTGCTAATATGCTAGGCTCAATTTTACCATCAAACCAAAGTTTTCGAATGAACTGAGGATGTCCTCTAAAATACACCACCTTACTAGAATCATTTTTCAATATGGCGTTATATAACTTTTCATTTTCCAGAAGATACTCTATCAAGGTTTCATCGAAAGCTTCGTTTAATCCAAATAGTCTTAACCAAAAGCTAATTTTACGTTCAGATTCATATGAACTATCGAAAAACGTATCTCCTAATAACTGATTAAGTTCTACAATGAATTCTTTATAATCATGCTCATAAATCGAATGAACAATCTCCTGAGTTATATACTCAAAATCTGTATTCGGTGCTGTAAGGGTAATATCAAAATGCACTCTGACTTTTTCTAATAGTGCAGCTTTTCCTCCATTAACTACAAACTTAGGCAAGTTATATTGAATGAATGACCAGAAAGACTCTACGTGTGATGCTTGAATGCCGTTTGTTTTAGCATGTGCACAATCGTTACGTCTATTCTTCCAGTATGTAACCTGCTGCCTCAAGTCATCAGTTAGATTAAATATGACCCATGATCCAGGGCCTCTCTTCACTGCTTCATAAACTTCTTCGTCCCACTTATCATCGTTCCGTAAATTTTGTAGTATTGCATTCCATTTTGCTACTGGAACATCATCCGGTTTTTTAGCAGATAAAATTCGTTCTTTTAATACAGTCTGAAAAAACAGATATGAAAACAAAAAACCAGCTCTATATGCAGAAGCTTTATAACAAACAATTGATTCCTTGAGAAGATTCCCAGCCTCTTCGGAAACAATTTGACTAGATAACCATTCTTCGATCTTTAGTCTCATATAATATCCTCCTATTTGAAATATTTCTTTAGTCCAGATCTGTCGTGGCGTAGTATTATCGAACGATTTTGAAATATGGCAATCCAATTATTATTCGTGAAAACATTGAACTATCCTCCCTCTATGGAGAATCACTTTTCTCTTAAATGCTCACGTTTTCTTAGATTTTGACCCAAGTTCA
>NZ_JANHOF010000039.1 GCF_024498075.1 Paenibacillus mendelii | reverse complement strand
TGGACGCGTGCTTGCACGACACAAAGGTCAGTCGTCAGATGATCGCGAATTTTCATGGCTTCCCGCAGTTCAGCATAAACGCCTTGAGGAAGGCTCGGTACGGCGTATCTTCCGTCTTTGACCAGTTGTGCAATGACTTTCGCATCCTTAATGTCATTTTTCGTTGGCGAATTGTCATCAAGTTCTTTGCTTTTCTTCACGTGCAGTGGATTCACTACACCGTATTTTACTTGCTCTTCTCGTAAGAAATGAGCAAGGTTTAGCCAGTAATGACCGGTCGGCTCCATGCCGACAATGACGTCCTGGAACCCTTGCTCCGTGGCAATCTTCTGGAACCAGCCAACGAACAAACCGAATCCTTCTCTGTTGTTTTCAAACGTTATGGGCTTCCCGAACTCGACTCCGCGGTAGTCCTGTGCGCGAGCCACATGTTTGAACTTTGCGATGTCTACACCGACAATTAAAGTAGAAGAAGTAATTTGATTAATGCGTTCATTTTGAGTAGAATTCATTTTGTAGTCTCCTTGATTTGTTTTTGGATCCGACGCTGGCCAGCATCTGGGACCCATCAACATCATACCAAGGAGTCTTTTTGTTTCTCAAATCTCGTATTTCTTCATAATAGGAATGCTGCCCGTTAGCATTCCTGTAGATGGATTAATTTCGTCTTTGCAAAAGGAAAAGCGCCTCGGTACGATGGGAGTACGCAACGGGTCATAGCCCTTAAAATCCCATCATCCAGGAGGACGCTCTACTATGAAGTTTAAGGCACAGGAGAAACAAAATCAACTCATTGAAAAGATTACCACCAAGCACCTTGTCGTCGGGATTGACATCGCCCAGCAAACTCATGTCCTCTCAAACCGTGACTCTGTCGTAACGAGACTCGTTAGCGCTAAAAACCAAATCCATCGTTGGGTTGACGTTGTTTTCCCGGAGCTGCGTCAGGTCTTTAAGGGCCTCATGTGCACCGGTTCGTTGGCCACGCTTCGTCTTTTTCCTACACCTGATGAGCTCCGAAATCTACAGCCGCAAGAGATCATTGCAGGCTGGAAATCGCTGATGAAGCGTCACTCTGGAGAACGAAAAGCGCGTGCTCTTATCGCGCTTGCTAACAACTCTGTTGGTTCTAAACAAGCCGCGCAAGCTTACAAGCTTCACTTGAAACAGTTACTTGATGAGTATGACCTTGCTAGTCGACAGCTCCAAACGGTCGAGACAGAGATCATTTCCGTGTTAGATCGCATTCCTTTTGCTAAATCTATGCTTGCTGTCAAAGGGATCAGCGCCATTTCACTAGCTGGTATTCTAGGTGAGGCTGGGATTTAAGCGGATTTGTTCACGGCAATGCCCTGCTGCGTCATGCTGGACTTAACCTCGCAGAAGCAAGCTCAGGCAAATGGACTGGACAGATGAAGATTAGCAAACGTGGAAGATCTCGCCTCCGCCGTTTCATCTTCATGATGACCATGAGTTTGGTGATGAACAATCCGGAGTTCCAAGCCATGCATGCACACAATGTGCAGGTGAAAAAGGTGAAGAAAATGAGGTCCATTATGAAACGATGTGGAAAGCTTGCTCGCATATTGGTTGCAATGGCTAAGCGTGGTGAAGCGTACAATCCACAAAAAACATACCAATACAAGTAGCTGCTTGACCTAAACCTACCGTTCCGTTGCACGAGTTTTGGCTTATTCGCGGGATTTCAAAGAAAGCACAGAGTACCGGATGCATTAAACCAAAGGGTACCGACCCGTACCGTTAGCAAGACCGGCCTCCACCCCTTGGACAGGCGTAACGAAGGAATGAGAGGGCAAAGACCCGTTGAGACATGGGAGTGAAAACCTCCAGGGGCGGCGTGGAGAATGCGTGCAGTATATGGAAGGATATGGGGCAGCAATCTCCCCCTTTATTTCCTCACGCCTTCATGTTGTCCTGATCTTCAACGGTACCCCTTTACTATCTTTCTGCATTTCTAGCAAGGGTGAAATCCTGCGAATAAGCGAGCATTTGTGAGAAAATTAAATCGTACCGAGGGAGCTTAATGGCAAAGTCAGCCTCGTCCGCGGCTAACACGATATGTTCTTGTCCTTCTCCGCAAACAAAAAATCCGCGATAAACGCGGATCCGGTACGCTATATGTTCTTGTCTTCTAACAACTGCCGGTTTCGATAGCCCTCATATTACCTCCCAATGATTTCTGAACCCGGCTTACGCCGCTTATCACCCAGCCGGGCCCAAAAGTCCGTTTAATGCTTCACATAAGTTCCTTAGCTAATCACTTACCAACCGTTATACATGTTCTTAATGCCGGGTATTTACGGCGTCGTCGGCAAAATTACGGCTCCGTTCGCCATGCCGTCAATGCCGAGAACCTCGATTTCATCGATGAATACCCAGACGTTGACCGGGAATTCGACTTTGACGTAACGGGCATACACTTTATCTGCGCCCGGAATCCCCGGCACGCCGTCTATTGCACCGTTCCATTTCATGAACTCGGCCGAAGCGCTGCCATGTTGTGTCGGAGTCGGGGAAACGGTTGCCAGCTTCCCCCAGGATTGACCATCCGATGAAACGGAAATGTCGGCGTTCTTAGGGAAATAGATGCCGGGTGCCGCATCCTGAAGGAAATGGGCTTTAATTTGGCCAATCGATTTGTCTTGACCCAAATCAAATGTGATCGTGCGGCTTCGTTCCTCAGGGTAGTCGCTGCCTGCATGTCCCTGCCACTGTTCATTACGGAAATCCGCACCGCCGAATTGGCCGTTGGTAAGCTCATTTCCGGAATCGGGATGGTTATCGTTGGCCGGCTTGGAAACCGTATAACTCTGACCCAGAACCAGGTTGCTAAGGCCCCAGCCATCCGACCAAGCGTGAATGAGAACTTGTGCGTAGGAATCAAGCACCGATGCTATTCGAGACGATATTAATCCTTGCGCTTGGACGGCTTGGTCGTGAATATGCGCGAGAAAATCCTTCATATACGTTACGGCAACCGATGGATTGTTTTCGTCCAGGAGCTGTTTGATGATCTGCAAGCGATACGACAAGTCATTGCCAAAAGCCGGATCGATCTCGTTCAACGCGATATAACGATTGACAAGCTCCGCCATCGTCTCCGGAGATACGTTCGTATCATTCTTTTGATAATGTTTGGTTACGAATTGATACATCCAATCGTACAGAATGCGATTATTCGGGTCATTGCTTCTTGCGCTGTCGAGGAGCGCGACATTGCCTTGATAATAGGCTTTGTAGGCATCGTTCATATAACCGTAATCGACGCCGCCGTTCAAATAGTCGATGTATCGGTCCCTGAACGCCGGAAACGAATTCATCCGTTCATCGAATTCCATCTCCACGCCGATGCCGTATTGCTTGGAAAGACCGGCGGAATCTTGAAGCCGGGACGGATCGCCCGGCTCATCGAAGAAGTAGTTCGGCTGCTGCGCTACCGCGTCAAAGCCAAGCTTCTCCCCAGCGAATATGCCTTTGCCGTAGAAATTAGGGATCCAGAAAAACTTCTGTTTTTCCTGGTGGACAAGCTGACTCGTATGTTGGATGATCTTCGTATTGTTCTCATCATAGAGGTTGGCGCTTTCACTCATCCAATACATCCCGGTCAACTCGAGGTTGGAATAATTTTGCTCGGACCAGCGCTGTTTCACCTGATGCATATACCAATCGATAGCTTTTTGCTTATCGGCGAAAGCCGCTTCCTTGCCGACCTGATCCGAATTGAAGTTCTCCATCACGCCGTCGCCATCAACATCGCCGAACTCGCCAACCTCATCGCCCGGGTTCGGAACCATCAGCACGACTTTTGTCTTGCGCTTCGGTTCGTCCAATTTTGCGCCGACCTCTTTGGTCGCTTCATTGAGCTGCTGCATATCGCCCTGCGGAGCGAACGTTTTGTCCAGATACCATTGCCAATCTTCAAGCTTGGCATTGATGCCAAAATCCCGCTGCCCGTCCTGCGTCCTAATTCCGAGATAAAGTACGCCATCGTACAACCAGTCGACCGGTTCGCCTTGCGCGTTCACGTAGCTGATGTACGGGATGATATTGTCTTTCGTCCAATCACCGGCGCCGCTATCGTAATGTCCATTGTACAGCAGCGCAAGATTGCTAATGCCACCCGTCGGTTTGCCCGGCTGTAGGTAAGCCGGTTGCTCCGGCTTCAGCTTGACGGCGTGCCGATCTTTGTCGTCGATGCCCCAAATTTCGATCTCATCAAGAAAAGTCCACACTTGGGTCATGAACGTAACTTTTACATATCGCGTATATACGAACTCTGCATTTTTTTTCTCTTTCGGCAAGCCGTCAGCCGCAATATCCCAGACAAACGTCTGATCTGTCGGTGACCCCGGTAACCAGAGCGGGATCGCGGTGTTTTTGTGCGACAGCGGCGCCCAATTCACGCCGTCATCCGACACGTACATGGAAACCGTATTCGGATAAAAAATACCGTTGCCCGTGTCCTGTATAAAATGCGTTTTCACGGCGTTAATCGATTTAAAATCCTGCAAGTCAAATACAACTTCGCGGGTCATTCCCCGAAGGTGCCCCTGCCAGGCGCTGTCCGAGAAGTCCATCGATGCGTACACGCCATCGGTCAATTCATTTCCGGAGTCAGGGTAGCCCTCATAAGGAGCGGCAGAGAGCTGATAGCTTAGACCCGCAGCCAGGTTTCTCGGATCATGCGTTTCTTGCTTGGCAAATGCGTTTGGAGCGAGTGAAAATAACATGAAAGCGGCTAACATGAGGGTGAAGCCTGTTTTTTTGGCAGAAACCATTACACAACCTCCTTAAATCTATAATGACATTAAATCAGCCGACGATGCCGGAGCGTTCGGCTCCTACGACGAAATATTTTTGCAGGCATAAGTAGAAGATTACGAGCGGAATGCAACTAAAATCCATTGCTTCTTTCTTTTTAACTCATTTCTGCAATACCTCCTCTTTGCTTATCCTTCCGCACTTGCCAGGTAATCCGGTGTTTCCCGGGACTAGCGGAAGCGGTTACATTTTCTCTTCACCGATTATAGCACCCTCCCCGTTTCTATACTTTCACTATCATTCAAACTTGTTGGGTAATCGTACGGCCGGAGAAGGCTAGTACCATGACCGCGTAAAATTTCAGAGTATAGATATCTCAATTTATGGCGAGCTTGCTACGCGCTTGTCATAGCAGACATGATCAAAAACGGGTAATACTCTCCTGTTCGTTTTCATCCGGAAGCCTACGCGGAACTGCGTATTCTCATGGCGAACCGAGAGAGGGTTACCAAACACCTAAACAGTGCGGTTAACCAAATTCATCGCTGGGTAGACATCGTCTTTCCCGAGCTTCGCCATCTTTAAAATCCTTACCTGTACCAGTGCAATTGCAACGCTCAGGCTCTTTCCTTTACCGAAAGAAATCAGTCGGTTAAATACGGAACAGGTTCTTGACGGTTGGAAGCAATATGTGAAGCGTCATGTTGGTGTTAAACGAGCGGAGTTGCTCATTTCGCTTGCAAAATCCAGTGTAGGTATCACTAGCCCTTCACGCTTACAAGCTTCATCTTGGGCAATTGCTCGAGGAATGTGACTTGGCCTACCGCCAACTTGAACAAATTGAACACGAGCTCCATCTCATTCTTGAACGTATTCCTTACACACAGAAGCTGCTTGAATTACGAGGTGTCAATGCAACGAGTCTTGCTGGTGTACTCGGTGAAGCCGGTGTAAGTGGTTTTACCCATGGTGATGCTCTGCTTCGACATGCCGGGTTAAATCTAGCGAAGACTAGTTGAGGAAAGTGGCGTGGAAAGATGGTGCTCAGCAAACGAGGCCGACCACGTCTGCGTCATTTTCTCTATCTCATGACGATGTGCATGGTGATGAAGCAACGAGGCATACGATTCAACCAGAGTTTTCCCACAGGCAGTATAAGATCGATCCATCCTCACCAGCTCAAGCATTCGCAGGATGATAAGAAGCACGGAGTATCGGGAGATGAAGACCGATCTCCACCCCGTAGTTAGATGTGACGAAGGAATGAGAGGGCAAAGATCCGTTGAGACATGGGAGTGAAACCTTCAGGGGCGGCGTGGAGAATGCGTGCAGTATATGGTAGGATATGGGGTTTCAACCTCCCCCGTTGTCCTGGTCTGTAACAAGGGTTCTCACATATTCATTCTGTATTTCTGGCAAGGGTGAAATCCTGCGAATAAGCGAGCATTCGTGAGATAACTTACTGTCTCAGATGTCACCATTAATCTAATCTGAATTACAGTGTAAACTCTTGTGCTGGACCTTTGTTATCTTTTCTCCTGATCTCATAATATTGATCGTTTGTATATTCCTTAATAACTTGCTGCACCCCATTTGTTAGACACACAATCTAACAATTGTGGTGCAGCTTAACTTGGCGACTTCTTATGTGTGTATGTTCTTGTCCTCCGACAATTCGTCTTTCTCCATCCAGTAATCTCCTTCGAGCAGGTCCTACATATTTAGCAGACTAATCTCCTGAGTCACTGAATTCCCGAAGACAGAAAGCATCGGTTCCGGGCCCGCGTCCCAATTATATCCGTTCACAATCGCATGTAGCACCTGGTGAATCCAATTGACGGATTTTTTCACATACGCTCTCCAAAGATTCTTCATATAAAATAACATCAGCTATCTTCTCTTCTTGCGTCGTTAACGTAAGACGAACAGCTCCCTAATCGGCTAAGTTTGCAAGTTCTTGTCATCGGACATCAAACTACTAATTGATTCTTGAGACCCCTGAAATAAAACGAACTCCTTGGATGAATAAAGCGACCGGTACCTCCAATGGTACCGTCTCAATCAATACTGCCTGCCATTAGGGGTTGCGTAAATTTCACCTAACGTTCGCGCATATCTAACGTTCAAGCGGCTTAAAGGTAGACTTAAGCCGCTTGAATGTGCGCCAACAAATTTATCCTTTACTGTAAAACTGCGTAAGAATTGATTTATAGTCCAATCCAATTCTCCAGCTTAATTGACGATGCTTCCTCAAGTGTCTTTACATTTCTCCATAAAACATGGTCGGTTGACACAAATCTATTTTAGCTAAACTAAAAATAAAATGTATGAACAACCTTAAATTCAAGATTGAAATATTAGATGTTATGCCAATAGAAAGTATAATGTGAATGCTGATGAAAGCCTAAGGACTTATAAAAAGGATTATCAGAAATAACGTATGCTTTCTTAGCACCTAAGGAACAGCTTCTTTTTAAGGCTTCTAAAACCACCGCTTTACCAAGTCCTTTATGCCGGTACTCTGGAATCGTACATACAGGTTCAACATAAGCATAATCAGTTTTCTGACTATACCATAAGCCGCAGTATGCAACATATTCCCCGTCTTCATTTTCTGCAACTATATGTAGAAATGAATTCAAATTCGTTGCTGACAACATTTTTTTTTGCTTATGAATAGTAATTTCATCAACAGGCACATGTCCTTCATGGTCAAATGCCTTCCATAGTAATTTCTGATGCTTATATAGATCATTTTTTATATTGAGATTTTTCACTGTTATGCCTTTAGGAGTTATGTAATCAAGGCTAACATTCTCAAGTTCAAGTTCAAGTACATTTTCAGTCTGATCATTCTTCACAAATTTCCTACTATGTAATAAGTCTAGAGTATGAGTATCCGTATCATTCGCCACAATCCCAAGGCCATCTTCATTACTGAAAGTAGCAATGGCATATTCTAATATTTCTTTTTCTAATTCTCCAAACCCTTGCTTTGTTGCAACGAAGGCCTCGCCGAAATAATGGTCATAGATTGCTATACCTACTAACTCATCATTACAATACCACAAGCCAATCTTATCCATTAAGTCACTATTAAAGTCAGGATGAAAAAACATCCATTCCCACCTTGCCCAGTTCCAATTTATATGTTTACGGTCATCCTTTGATAATTCAATCAAAAATTCACAAACTTTATCATAATAAGAATTATCGAAATTTCTAAAAACAATTTTCATTTCAATCCCCCATTAAATAATGTCACAATAAAATGCTAGTCTATTTCAAAAACCTTAAATAGATTTACTCCATATTTATAATATTTGGTTGGTAAAGAACAACTATTACTGAAGGAATTTTTGCTCTGCTAGCTAGATTATATACTATTATTATGAAAGGGTTCTATACTCTTGCGGCTATTTCTTACCTTTTGAAATATCCAGACCGATGACTGGATTCATGAAACATTCTCCCTCTAGTGATGGACAAATCTTCTTAGACAAAGGCCAGCCCTATTACGTTGAGTGGTTGAGCTAATCTCCCTCTATGGAGAATCACTTTTCTCTTAAATACTTACGTTTTCTTAGATTTTGACCCAAGT
>NZ_JANHOF010000038.1 GCF_024498075.1 Paenibacillus mendelii | reverse complement strand
GGGAATCGAACCCGCGACCCTCGCCTTGGCAAGGCGATGCTCTACCGCTGAGCCACTTCCGCACGATTTTTAGAACGCATCCGTAAATCGCAGCGACAAGTAATAATATAACACCTCAGCGATCAAATTGCAAATGTTTTTTCGGAAATAACAAAAAAACTTCAAATCCCCCAACTGCAGCAGTCGAAGCATCCCCTCTAACCTATCCACGGACCGCTAAACTTATTCATTGACTTGAAAACCATTCCAGTACGGCATCGCGGAATCGAGCAGCCGCAGTCCCAAACAAGCGATCGCGGTGCATAACCAAGCCATGCTGGAGAGGAATGGTCTTCTCCAGGTCAAGAATATGCAGCTCGCCTCGCTCTACTTCACTCCTTACTGCCGATGCTGGCAGCATTGCGAGCCCGATCCCTTCCTTCACCATTTGTTTCACCATCTGCAGACTTCCGAACTCCAGCTGCTCTTGAAGACCGATACCCGCTCCTGACAGCGCTTGAGCGGCGAAAGTATGATAGATACAGCGGCTACCGAACGAAATAACGGGTTCACGTTCAAGGCGAGCCCGGTTGCGCATGAGTTCACTCGATGAGAGGCGATCTGGAATGACGCATACAAGCTCATCTTGAACAAGGGGTAAGAAGACTATTTGCTCGATTTGAGGGTCGGTCGGCACAATGCCAAAGTCGATCCGATGCTTCAACAGCTCCTCCACAATGTCTTTTTGAAATCCGGTCTCCGTTCGAATCTTAATCTGTGGGTACTGCTCTAGAAAGAAACGAAAAAAAGTCGGCATTAGCGTTACACAGAACGATTCCAGGACTCGAATCCGCACTTCGCCTGCCGGTTCGTTCCGGGTGTGCATCGCTTCTTGCATCACTTCGCCCAATTGAACAAACCGGTAGAAGTATGGGGCAGCCCTCACTCCCGCTTCTGTCGGTTCAACGCCTCTGGGCTGACGGTCAAACAGCCTTTCGCCGAAGGCTTCCTCCAATGTCCGCAGCTGTATCGTAACGGTCGATTGTACATAACCGAGGCGTTCTGCCGCCCGGCTGATGCTCTTCTCCTCAAAGACCGCAATAAAGGTCTGAATAACACGGCCATCCAGCTTATCCAGCATTGTCGTAACCCCTCCGGTATTTCGTTATTAAATACATCATATCATATACATTCGTTATTCACATACCTTTGGCTATGATACCTTATATTCAGCTACAACAACTTCATAGGCCAGAAAGGAATGAATCAATATGATCAACGGATTTCGGTTAGGGATTTATGTATTCAAGGATGCAGAGGTCGTCGACTATGCAGCACCTTACGGTGTCTTCTCCGTAGCACGCCGGTTCGATCCCTCGTTAGAGGCTTTCCTCATTAGCGATGCCATGCGTCCCGTTCAGACTCAAGCCGGGCTCACCGTCCTGCCCAACTATGCCTTTCAAGATGCGCCTCACATGAATGCCTTTCTAATTCCCGGGGGGTTCGGCACGCGCCAAGAAATGTATAACGGCCGGCTTCATGATTACATTGAGCAGCTTCCAGATAATTGTCTTCTAACAAGTGTATGTACGGGTTCATGGATCTACGGGCATATGGGCCTGCTGGATGGTCTCGCCGCTACGAACCGAAAAGAGCCTGACCGACTGGAAGCATCCCATATGGGGAAGGTTCCGATCGACCGGTTGGCGGAGATTGCGCCGGCTTGCCTGATCTCGAGGGCGCGTCTCGTCGATTCGGGGCGGATCGTAACGGCAGGCGGGATTGCTTCAGGAATGGAAATGGGCTTCCACCTTCTTCGAAGGGCTGGTTATGACGAGATGTTCATTGCCGATGTAGCGCGAACGATGGAGTACAGCGCAGCCTATGAAGGCTACAAGCATGATATAGAATACCACTCAGCACGTTAAGCATTTATCCCCTAAATGATTAAGATCATGTGGAAAACAAGTTAAGCCGTCAGCTGATCGTATCCGCCGGCGGCTTATCCACATGTGGATAGACGGCATCCGTCTCCATCTATGCACCTCTTTATCAACATAACTCGAATGATTTGGGTATAAGTCCTCTCATGATCAGCCGCGTATCTACCTATAAACAACAAAAAAACTCCCGGATCGTAATGATCCAAGGAGTTCTGAAGGTAAGGTTGGTGCGCGTAGAGGGACTTGAACCCCCACGGTCGCCCGCCAGATCCTAAGTCTGGTGCGTCTGCCAATTCCGCCATACGCGCGCATCATGCTGCAGCACTTCTATTTTATGCATCAAAAGTGTGCTACCTAAAATATTATACATGTTACCCACGTTATATGCAACTGCTAATTTATAAAGATTTATTGAGCATGAATTTGAAACGGTTTACCTCTTCTTAGTGAAGGCAGCACTAAACCGCCAATACCCCGACCATGGCTAATTACACAGCGATCTGAACCATTGACATCCAGGATAAACCATACTATATTCAACATGAATTTTCATACAATTCAACGGAAGGGCTGCCCCAGCTCCTAAGTATGACTGGGAGCAGACCCTTTCCTTTTGATTCATATGCTTTTGAAACGAGGGCAACGCGATGCAAAGAGTCCGGGGAAAGAAGCGATGGAAGCTATGGACAGTGACGTTATTGTTCATGATTGTTATTATGCTTGTCGCCTTGCAAGGCTATTTAGTGGGTGAGCAATCCGCTAATCAAATTGAAACCCTTCATGGACAGCTGATTTCGAAGAACCTGGAGTCCATGTCCATTAACATCGATAATCTATTGAACCAAATGATTGATTTCACACGATCCTTTTCATCAGACAAGGGCATCATAGATGCCC
This sequence comes from Paenibacillus mendelii, assembly GCF_024498075.1. GTDB lineage: Bacteria > Bacillota > Bacilli > Paenibacillales > Paenibacillaceae > Paenibacillus_Z > Paenibacillus_Z mendelii. The sequence goes on along the minus strand of NZ_JANHOF010000038.1, from coordinate 8,999 downwards.
TGCTTTCCCCTAAACAGGTTGAGAAGGAGCGGCTGATTAATAATCGGATTCAATCCTTTGTCAGTTATTACGGGCTGCGAATTCCTCTATATGTTCAAATCGTTAGTGGAGATCGCGTATACAGTGGGATTACCCTGCATGAGAGCGAGAAGGAACGAATCCAATCCGTCCTGCCGGCCTTTCCTTGGTACAAGGATATTGAGGTATATGAAGTGCCCTTTGTATTCAAAGGGGTGGGCAAAGACTTTCACGATCTATTGGAAGATAACCAAGCATTCTATGTCGTGCAGAACATCATTTATAATAAACAGAAGCTGGGGACAGCGGTTATCCAAATGAATCAATCGCTTGTCCAACGTCTGATGCGTCAGGTTCAAGTTAACCGTTCGGCAACCGTATTGATTGCTGACAAGGATGGCCGGGTCTTGATGACCGATGAGGCTAATCGCGCAGACCTATCCTCCGTCTCCAAGAATGTGGCGAGTTATGCAGCTGCTCAGCCGGAGCTTGCCGGCAGCTCGAACAGCTTTCATATGAAATGGAATGACCGGGCTTATTTCTGTACGTATTACACGGTTCCAGAGCTCAAGTGGCATCTGGCCGTCATGACTCCCACCGATACATTGATCAGTCCCAGCAAGAATATATGGGCATTCACCCTGACTATTGTTGTTTCCTCCATCTTGATCATGATCGCCGCATTAATGTTCTTCACCAAGAAGGTCACGCTGCCCATTCTGCGTCTATCCCATATGATGCGAAATATTCAGGTGAACGGTCCGAGTATTACATTCAAAGATAAAGGAATCGAAGAGGTCGAAATTTTGTACACCGGTATCCAGCAGCTGGTTGTCAGAATTAATGATCAAGTCGATCAGATTACAAATGTGGAACGCGAGAAGAAGGATTTGGAATTAAATCTGCTGCATTCGCAAATTCGGCCGCACTTCTTGCACAATGCGCTTAATACCATACGGTGGATGGCGGAGATTAAGCGGGAAACCTCCATTGCCAAAGCATTAACAGCACTGTCCCGGATGCTGGATTACACCCTGAACCGGACGAATAGCCTGTGGAGCAGCTTGGATAAGGAATTAGCCTACATCCAGAGCTACATCGACTTCCAGGAAATACGCCTCATGAAGACGGTTACGGTTCATCAAGTCATTGACAAGGACGTTCTCGATGCCCGGATTCCGAAATTGACGCTGCAGCCTATCGTGGAAAACTCATTCCTGCATGGATTCGCCCAACTACAAGAGCGCGCACCTGAATTGACGATAACCGTAACCAGAGAACGAAGCGGACTCGTGCTCCGATTGAAGGACAACGGGATTGGGATGAGCGAGTCAACGTTGAAGTCATTACTATACCGGGGCGGTTCTGCAGCAGCCTCCCATTCCTCCACGACTTCCAAGATGACGGGAATCGGCATGTCCAACGTCATTCGTCGATTAGAGCTTGAATTTGGAGAGCGGTTTCACTACCAAATTACGAGCCGTCTGGATGAAGGTACTGAATTGACGATTCACATTCCCTATATTTCATCAAAGGAGGACGAACCGCGTGAAAGTGATGATTGTTGAGGATGATACCTTGGTTCGATTGGGCATCAAATCATTGGTTCCGTGGACGGAGATGGGGCTTGAGGTCGTCTGCGAAGCAGCTGACGGAGTGGAAGCAGCCTCTCTATTCCAGACGTACGCACCGGATATCACGCTGGTCGATATCGGACTGCCTAAAGGCAATGGTCTAGACTTTATTGAGCATGCGAGAACGATTCGTCCCGATGCAGAATTCGTCATTTTAACCTGTAATAAGGATTTTGAGCTCGTAAGGAAATCGCTTCGCCTTGGCGTGCGGGATTTTGTGATGAAGTCTACAATGGAAATCGAGGAGCTAACCGGGGTGATTCGCAGCACTGCTGAGCTGGTACGCACAAGAAAGGCAGCTAAAGACAGCGACAAGACGCTTACATCGATCAAGCAGCAAGCTTTCCTGCAGGATTGGTTAAATGGCATCTGTACGAGTGTAGATTTAATCGCAGCCAAATCGTTGGAGCTTGGACTTCAGACGGGGAGCTTCCCTTCATTCGAAGCATGGGTGATCCGGCTCAATATGCATGCTCGCAACGGAGAGGATTTACTTCCTCCCGATCTGGACAAAATCGGCTATGCTATTGGCAATGTAGCCAGTGAACTATACAAAAGCCAGTGGATCGGAATGGTCCCTGACCTGCGAAGTTGGCAGTGGCATGCTCTAATCGGCTCTGCAGCTTTGCCAGCCGATCCCCAGCTGCTCGCGGGCGCAGTTCGTCAGTATTTAGGCTTCGGCATATCGATCGGTATCAGCGAGCCGTTCATAAGACCCAACTTGTGGGCCAATCATGATCGCGCAGCTTTGCTGGCCTTAGAGCATAACTACTATGCAAGTGATACGAGCATTTTCAAATCTGGGATTCCCCTTCTCTCAAGGTTACCCGATCCCATTCATATCTGGAAGAAAGAGATGGTAAAGCATTTCACCCTGCTTCGCCTGGACGAGTCCCTCTTATCTCTATCCGCCTTCCACGCCTCGCTCGATAAGCCGCCCTTTCCTTTGCCAGAGCTCGTCAGGCAGCTGTTTGGCGAATTGCGAAGCGAGCTGTACAGTGTCTATTCCCACATGGAGGCCGCCTCGAAACCAACCGCATCCGGGCGTAGCAAGGCTACCTTCACGGATACTGTTCACCAGTTAAGCATGGAAATCCAGGCCTTACAGCGGCAATTAAGTGCTAATAGAGCTGTTTCCGAGAAGAAACGAATCGTTCAAGCGGTAGAAGAATATGTCCGGGTTCATATCATGGACGAAATCAGCTTAACATCACTAGCAGATACGATGAACATTAGCGCTCCCTACTTAAGCCGCCTGTTCAAGGATGAGACCGGCAGCAGCTTCACCGACTTCGTTCTCCATATCAAAGCCGAACAAGCTACCAAGATGATGAAGAACGGACTCGCCGTTACTGAGGTCGCGGAAAAACTGGGTTATATGAATCTCAGCTCCTTCTCGCGCATGTTCAAGAAGCTCTACGGCAAGGCTCCCTCCCATTACAGCAAAGAAGGCGACGATGGTTCAGCCGCAAAAGATAAATAAAGATAAAGCGCTGCAAAGAATGATAAGTGCAGCGTTTTTATTTTGCTCAAATGATAAGTTCCGTTCTTCTTTCTGTCATTCCTTCGGCTGAGCGGTTCCACTACAATTAGTACCAAACTAGATCAAGGGGGGTTCATATGTATCGTAAAGTGATTTCCGTTATGCTCGTATGTGTATTTGCAGTCATGCTCGCCGGCTGCGGAGGACCAAACAAGGCTAGCTCTGGAGAGAACGATACCGACAGTGCCGACAAGGTGAAGATTGTTTTTTGGAACAGCTACTTTCCAACCGTAGACGAGAATAACAAGTCCAAGAAGAAGGAAGAATTCTATATTTCGCAAGCCGTGAAACGGTTTGAGGAATCGCATCCTGGAATTACCGTGGAAGTACAGGACATGCCGAGCGGTAATGACCTGTTCACGAAATTTCAAACGTCCAGCATCGCCAAGAACGGACCGGATCTTACGGTGCTTTGGTCCGGCAATTACATGCTTCGGGCCAAGCAATATCTCGAAAAGTTGAATCCGTATTTTAATGGTGATGAGAAATCACGCATTATCGGTTGGGAAGCGACTACCGATGGGTTCAATTCCGAGGGGGACATCTATGGCGTTCCTGCAGGGACGGATGGCACATTCGTTTTCTACTACAATAAAAAGCTATTTAGAGATGCAGGCATCGATCCTGAAGCATCTCGGCCGAAAAATATCGACGAGTTCTTCGCCATGCTGGATAAGCTCAAAGCCCAAGGAACCGTCCCGCTGGCGCTTGGTAAAGATGCCTTCTGGCACATCGCCTCCTATTGGATTTCTCAAACGGTTACCCCTTCCGGCTTGGATCAGCTGGTGAAAGGGGAACGTCATTTCAGCGACCCCGCACTCGTGCGTATCGCAAGCAAATGGGCAGAGATATACGAGAAGGGCTATGCCACGCCGCTTGATCAAGGCAGTCAAATGTTCAACCAGGGCAAGGCCGCTATTTCACCCGGCGGACATGGAGGGATTGTTTCTTTGCGCAAAGTGCTGGGCGACGATCTTGGGATGATGAAAATTCCCGACTTTTCCAATGATGTGGCCATTCACGACGGAGGTGTCGGTGGAGTAGGCGCAGCTTACGTGGTAACGAACTATTCGGAGAATAAAAAGGAAACGGTCGAATTCATTAAGTTTATCCTGAGCAAAGAAGAACAAATTCATTATATCGAATCAGGGGAAGGTTCGCTTACGGTCACCAATGACATCGATATAAGCCAATATACCAAGGATCCTTACATTGCCACGATGCAGCAATGGGCAGCCGAACCGAGTACGATATTTTGGCCGGACAATGTTTATCCGGCAGAGCTGACTAGCGAGATATCGGCACTGGAGCCTCTGCTTTTCACAGGGAAGATCTCGCCGGAGAAGTTCATGAACAAAATAGATGAGAAACGTGATGAGATCAAGAGCGCTAACAAGTAAACCGCGAACATGACCAACATGGAGGGAGGCCTTCTCTATTCATCCGGAGAAGGCCTTTCCGATCCATCAGGCTGAACGGGAGGGAACACGATGAACCTTGCAAAACGCGAGCACTGGCTCGGCTGCTTTTCCGTGCTGCCGGCCTTTGTCCTGCTCGCTATCTTTATGGGGTATCCCATCTTTAACACGTTCTACCACAGCTTTACAAATTGGGACGGATTGAATGCGGATTGGATCGGGCTGGAGAATTACCGTGACATCTTCACTGACGGTCAAATATGGAAGCTGCTGCGCAATAACCTGATCTTCCTGATATCGATTCCCGGGATATTATTCATCTCCTTAATCGTCACCGTCCTGCTCTACGAGGAAGTCGCCGGGTGGAAGTTTTTCCGATCCGTCTATTACTTGCCAACGATTCTGTCCGCAGTTGTCGTGGGCTTCTTGATGAAAACGATATTCTCCCAAGGCGGGAATTTCAATGTACTGCTCCGATCTCTTGGTCTTGAATCCTTGATCGTCGATTGGCTCAACGTTGTGCCGACCGCCTTTATGGTGCTGATCTTCTGTTTTTATTGGCAAACGCTTGGGCAAGGCACGCTCATCTTCTTATCCGGCATGTCGACTATTACGACGGATATGTTTGAAGCTGCACGAATCGATGGTGCTGGCTGGTGGCAGCGTCTGTGGAGAATCACGATTCCCAGTCTCGTCCCGACAATCTTTTATTTTACGATAACGAATGTCATCTTCGTGTTTGTTGGATTATTCGGTCTTATCTATTCCGTAACTGGCGGGGGTCCTGGCTATGAAACCACCCCGATCGATTACATGATTTACTTGAAAGCATTCACAACCGGGGAATTTGGTTTTGCTTCGGCATTATCTGTCGTGCTGTTTGCCATTGTCATCGTCATTTCCTGGATCCAGCTTAGATTATCGGACAAATGGTCCGAGTAGAAAGGGCTGTTTCAAATGAAACCATGGTTCTCCCTGCATCGCGCACTCATCTTCATCATTCTGTTGCTCGTCGCTTGCCTATCGCTTTACCCTCTGATATATATGGCGGCCAGCAGCTTGAAAACCTCTATGGAGTTCATTGAAGATCCTGCCGGATTGCCGAAAACATTATACTTCGATAATTTCAAAGCACTTTTTTATCGCTTCGATGTACTCTTACTGTTTGGCAATACGGCAGTCTGTGTAGCAGGTGGCTTGGTCATCACGCTCGCCGTATCCATTCCCGCCTCATTTGCCTTCGCTAAGCTCCGGTTTAGATGGCGCAGTGCTTTATATATCATCCTGATCGCGACCATGACCATACCCGGGATCACGTTTTTAATTCCGAACTATTTATTGATGTCGAAGCTGGGCTGGATCGATCATTTTATATCCGTCATCGTTATTTGGGGGGTGACCTCGATTCCGGGCAATGTCTTTCTTCTTACGTCCTTGATGCGCGGTATGCCCAATGAGCTGTTGGAGGCCGTTAAGATCGACGGGGGCAATTACTGGCATCTGATGGGACGCATCGTCCTGCCGATGAGTATCCCCGGAATTATGACCGTCGGGATCTTTAATGCGACAGGCTGGTGGAATGATTTGCTCACGCCTCTCATTTATCTTCAATCCGACGCAACCAAAACGATGACTGTCGCCGTCGCCACCATACTTGGCCGATTCAGCAGCGACTATCCGCTTCTATTGACCGGCCTGCTGCTGACCTCTATACCGCCAATCCTTATCTACATTCTGCTGCAGGGCTTTATTCGCAAAGGGCTTGTCATTGGAGCCGTTAAATAACTCATTAGAATGCTAAGGTTTCGGACGTAGGCGCCATCTATGATCCCTGAACGATTAACGGTTCTTGAGAGTGAATTTAATAGTTCGTATACGGTAAATAATGTGATAGATTTAGTAGTAGAGGTAATTTTTCCTAGGGAGGGAATGACATGAAGAAAGTAAAGGTCGGCATTGTCGGTGCGAGAGGCTTAAGCACGTTATTGGGTTTTCAGTCTTGCCCGGATGCCGAGGTTGTCGCGTTATGCGACTTGGACCAATCCTTATTGAAAGAAGCATCCGCTCGGCATAACATTCCGAACACCTATCGCGTTTACGAAGATATGCTAGATTCCGATATTGATGCGGTTGTAGTATCCTCGCCGATGCAGCTGCACGTACCACAAACACTTGCCGCCCTAGACGCCGGTAAGCACGTGCTAAGTGAAGTGACAGCAGGTGTCACGATGGATGAATTGTGGTGGTTGAAGCAAGCCGTCGAGAAATATGGCAAGGTATACATGATGGCCGAGAATTACTGCTACATTCCCGAGAACCAGCTGATTAACAACATGGTCGAGCAAGGATTGTTCGGCAATGTGTACTTCGGGGAAGGCGAATATCTTCACGACATTAAAAGCCTCGCTGTGGGCTACAATCGCCCGACTACCGGATCGGCCAGCAGCAGAGCGTCCTGGAGACAATATTGGCAGCTTGGCAAACGCGGTGCCTTCTACCCGACCCATAGTCTTGGTCCAGTCATGAAGTGGTTCAAGAACGATCGCATTAAGTCCGTTACCTGCCTTGGGACTGGTTGGCATACCGCGCCGGAATTACGTCAGGAGGACACAACCGTCACCTTGTGCCAGCTGGAGAGCGGCAAGCTGATCAAGCTTCGCATCGACTGCATCTCTGCCCGTCCACATAATATGTCGTACTACACCCTTCAAGGAACCAAAGGCTGTTATGAAGCACCACGGGGGTTAGGGGATCAGCATAAAATCTGGCTCGCGTCCGACAATAACGGATCAGACCATCCCGAATGGCGGCCGCTGAAGGATTTCTACGATTACTTGCCAGACCGTTATAAGAATGTGACCGATGAACAGCGGGCTGCCGGCCATTGGGGCGGGGATTATTTCATTGTTCAAGACTTCGTGGATGCGATTACCAAGAACGCCAAACCCGCCATCGATGTCTACGAGGCTTGTGAATGGACAGCCGTTGCCCTGCTCTCCGAGCTTTCCGTCATGAATGGCGGGAAGACGATGGAAATGCCCGATTTTCGAAACAGCTCCTCATACCAAGATCAGATCATTAAACTATAACTTTCCCATAGGAGGCGCTCATGGATCAACAACCGCAATTGGTCATGCTCAATCCATCCCTTTCTGAATTACCGCCATTACAACTCGCGCAAGGATATTCCATCCGGACTTTCCAGCCAGGAGACGAAGCCGCGTGGGAGTCCATTATAGGTGAAGCCTTCGGTGGGGCCTACCTGTTCGAACACATGACAAAAGATGATCCGTATGCACCAGAGCGTGTCTTCTTTGTATGCAGCGATGACCAACCTGTAGCGACCGCTTCTGCCTGGTGGAGGCCGCAATGGGGGGAGTTCACCGGATATCTCCACATGGTGGGGGTTCTTCCCTCTCAAGCAGGCAAAAGATTAGGCTACACCGCCAGCCTGGCGGCCATGCATCGTATGGCAGAAGAGAACCGCTCACGTGCGATTCTAAATACCGACGACTTCAGAATACCGGCTATCAAGATCTATTTGAACCTCGGGTACGAGCCTGTCGTAGACCATCCGAGCCATTACGACCGCTGGAAGCTTATCTTGACTCAACTAAACGAGCAAGAGCGTCTGAGTCGGCTTCAGCCCTATTCCAAGTAATTTATCCCGGTGTTGAATCGATTGTCGGCATTGAAATGTAAAGTGGTGAGAGAAGGAACCTTCTCTCACCACTTTTATTATGAACAGGCATGCGAGTGCTCCTCCATTTAACGACCTTCTTACCCAAACTTGGATCGGCCAATCCTCTTGCGCGGCACTTAGCTGTTAATATCCTAAATTCTTCATGGCATATAGCTTTAAACACAAAAAATCTCAAGATCGAATGATCTTGAGAGTAGCGTTTGTTGTTGGTGCGCGTAGAGGGACTTGAACCCCCACGGTCGCCCGCCAGATCCTAAGTCTGGTGCGTCTGCCAATTCCGCCATACGCGCACGTGAATATCATAAACCATTCTTCGTTTAAGGAAAAATGGTGAGCCATGTAGGACTCGAACCTACGACACCCTGATTAAAAGTCAGGTGCTCTACCAACTGAGCTAATGGCTCATAAATGGCTGGGGATCCAGGGATCGAACCTGGGAATGACGGAGTCAAAGTCCGTTGCCTTACCGCTTGGCTAATCCCCAACAATATGGTGGAGGCTGACGGGATCGAACCGCCGACCCTCTGCTTGTAAGGCAGATGCTCTCCCAGCTGAGCTAAGCCTCCATATTATGCCCGATATGTACTCGCTTTACCCATCTTATATCGGATTGGGAAAGATGGTGACCCGTAGGGGATTCGAACCCCTGTTACCTCCGTGAAAGGGAGGTGTCTTAACCCCTT
>NZ_JANHOF010000037.1 GCF_024498075.1 Paenibacillus mendelii | reverse complement strand
TTTTATAATTTCGAACGATTACAAGCGAAATTAAACGGCCTCAGTCCGATGGAATTCAGGACCGAGGCCGCTTAATTAATTTTTATTATTTATACTGTCTACTTGACGGGGTGCAGTTCACTCGGCAGCTGCTCCTGTTTTCAATGAAGTAACGGGCAGTTTAGTCGAGTCGCAATGCCACCTAAGGTTATAAAATACTCCATACCTTTACGAAACTTTCCAGCTAATTAATACGTTAAAAGTTATCTGGAGATCATCCTTAAGGAGGTCGGTACAATTCAAAGAAAATGGCTACTCATATTGATATTATTTTTCGTTGTTGGAATCGTTGGCTGTAAATCGAATGTTCTGAATGAAAAAGAGATCGCTTCCATTAGATTTGTATGTGTGGACTTGTGTAAGACAATGCCGAATGCCCCATTTTCCGAGAAGATTCTGACTTATGAAAATGTTGATGAAATAAGGATATTCCAGCGATCGATAAGTAAAGCGGTAAAAATGAAAGGTGAACTAGATTATGGTGTTATGTTTTTGATGTCCGTTTCATTCGATGATGGCACTCAAAAGAAATTTGTGTTAATTGTAGCTGACGAAGATAGGCGAACCGCATTACTCGTAGATACAGCAGATAGGGGTAGTACCAGCGTAGCTGACACCACCCGCAAACGTATGGATTATATTGGGAATTTGTTTATTACCTCGTTATATTCGAATTGTGCATCAGTAATTGCTAATTTCGAGTACACTTCCAGCAGCAGTAGGTTCAAATAGAGAACAGAACCTATCTGGATAGACAATCCATTGTCAAGCCAAATGAGTAAGTTGACAAATCCAAGCGGTACCAAGAAAAACAAGACCCAACTTTTCATATCATTTAAATATCGGATGAACATGATGCTGATCCTAACCTTTCGCTATAAAGTGATGGCCATGTATCCAAGCCCTTTTTTCGTCACAAGTGCTTCTTCCAATTGGATGTCAGCAAGTTTCCTGCGTAAACCTGTCACATTCGCCGTTAACGTATTGTCGTTAACAAAACGTTCGTCATCCCACAACTTCCGTATGAGATCATAACGTGAAATGATCTTATCCTTTGCCTGGACGAGAACGACAAGAATGAAGAGCTCGTTTTTCGTTAGTTCTATTTCTATTCCTTCCATACGGATCACGCTGCGTTTCAGATCGATGAGTGCTCTATTCCATTCGATGATATCCGTCGCTTTTTCCTTGTAAGCATAGGTTCGTCGGAGGAGCGCCTGGATTTTGGCAAGCAGGACGTCGGTGTTGAACGGTTTCTGAATATAATCATCCGCTCCCATAGTCATGGCCATAACCATGTCCATGGGATGTTCTCTCGAAGACAGAAAGAGGATAGGCACTTTCGACATCGCACGGAATCTCCCGGCACCAATGAAATCCATCAAACGTGGGGAGCCCGATATCCATAATGACAAGGTGCGGCTGCTCTTTGGAGAAGTCTGTCATTACATGATGAAAATCTGTTGGTCCTGTAACGCGGAAAGACCATTGCCCCAGTCTTTCTCTTAGCGAATGAAAATGGAAAGATCATCTTCTACGATAAAAATGTACATCTCCAATTCGATTACTTCCTTTCCTATAAGTTTATACGGGTTCAATTCTTGAATGATTATGTTCAGATATGCCCGCTGCCTATTTCAATTCAGAATATTGGGTACTTATAATACGATACTCCTTTAGGCTGGTAGTTATCAATTAATAACCACACAATACTAGACAAATCCAATTAGATCTTCTTGTCATTAAATAGATTAATATTCATGCATAAAAAGGACGTCCCGCTAAAGGACGCTCCATATCCATGCACTGTTTAATCATCTTTCTTCAACTGAACCTGACTTATCCACCCACTCGACGTTCAAACCCACATCCAAAACGACCGAAACTTCGATTTCTAGGAATCGATTGGTTGCATTCCTACTACACACTAAACATGTTTGTTCGGACATTGTCGTTAAAGAAAAAGAAGACGCTTGTAGCACAGGCTGCAAAAGTGGAGGTACTTTCCTTATTGTACGATTGCTGCGCTCGACACCGGTCCAATCCCGATTTCCTTTACCAAGCCGCTTGAAAACGAAAAATCAGTAACGATTATCGACTTTTTGTGGTTGGCAGCGGATTTGCTTGTACCATTATTTTGATTGGTAACAGCAATCGTTGTTGTCTTATTTATCGCCGTCAGTAGAATTCTTCTAAAAGTTGTTGCTCCACTAAAACATGTCGATGGTAGGGAGCGGGCTGGTTCTTTTGTCGTTCTCTCCGAGTTCTCGCAAACGTCCCATTTTGGTCACTTTTTAACGATATCCTGTGAAGTCTTGTAAACCTTGATTCTACAAGGCTTTTCAAGGGTTTTCTATTCCTCGTTATTGACTTGTTTTCCGCTTGGTTCCCAATCGTGCCGTGGAGGTAGGTTTCTTCAGCCCAAATGATGAGCAATTCATTGATAATCCCGTGCAAAAAGCTCCTGAATCGCCACAAGGACAAATTCAAGAGCTCGTTCATTGTTAAGGTGGTGCGGTCGCCTTCGATTAAATCAAAATTTGGTTGCTCTCGATCACTTCACACTCAGTTCCTGCCTAATTTCATCTCTGCCGTGCAGCTTGAAGATGGCCAGACCGAGAGCTAGAGCACTGTAACTACAGAGTACAGCAAAGCCGGCCCATGGCGCTAACGGATAATAACCCGACTTCGGTATATAAGGACCGATAACATACATGTACTCCGGAATGCTCTGCTGGATCGCGAATCCGGCAGCCGGGGTAAGCCGCAAGAGCCACTGAGACATGTCCACAGTGATGACGTTGGTAAACGTGAGGATCAGGGGGAGTACAACCAGCGAAAAGCTGACAACCACCGCCGGAACACGACGCTGGAACAAGGCAGCAAGAGCGAGTGCAAATACAGCGGCAGCGGCGAGCAATGCAGCGGTACCCGCTACTACACGCAACTCGGTAAACGGCGTTACGGGCAGGGTTTGGATACCGTTTGAGAGAAGAATTGGCCTGCATAGTAGAACGGTAACGATGGCGGCAGCCAGCCCCACAACAAAAGTGACCGTACCTGTCACGACAGCCTTTGCTACCAGCACCCGGACTTGGTCTCGTCGATATTCGGCGGTAGCAAACCGTACTGCTACAATAATCACTACTATCAGCCCAAACAACACACCAGTAAGGGAGCGCTCAATTCGCCAGCTACCATCATCACCTGTCTGCGGTGCGATGTCACCAACTCCAGTCACTGTGAACCGTCCACCGGACTCCTCCACCCCGCCAGGATGATGCGGCGTCTTCCCATCGGGTTCCATAGTGACGCCCACATCGTCGCGGCTCCAAGGTCCTTGGAGGTTGACCTGATCGAAGACTGCCGAAACCTCACTAAAGCGGACTGCATACCCGTTGCCGTTGAACCTGAGATCACCAGGTGAAGCGGCAAACATCCCGATCTGGACGGTGTCCGGCAGATCCATCTGAACCGTGCCGATCTTGATCCACTGTTTGCCATCAGAAGACTCGTAGCCGATCAGCGTGTCCCCCTCGCGGGTGAGCCGCAGCCAGCGGGGATAATTCTCCAAAACACCACCCGGCTGTCCAACTATGTCATGGGTGAAGTTGTGCTGCATTCGTACACCATGCTCGGCAGTGCTCATCACCGCCGCATAAGGCGCACCTTGGCGAACACCGTCTTTGATCATGACACCGGCCTTCGCCCATGGTACCATCCCAGGCACGGGCTCGGGGCCAGGCCCTATCGTTCCGGGAGCCGGAGGTTCCTTGATCCGGCCTGTCATCGAAGTCAGGCGTACCGTGATGCTGCCGTCTCCTGTCAGCGGCTGATGCACAAAATAGAACTTATCGGTCACCGCTTCACCATTTGGCCCCTCCAGAACGGGAGGAGGGTCACCCCCATTCGAACTGGTAATCGAGGGCAGTAGCCCAAACAAAATGATGAGCAGTGCCGCAACAACCATGCCGATCTTCAAGCCGCGTTTTTTTCGGAATATAGTCCACTCCGCATGCAATAACTGCGCAAAGCTGTCGACTTCAGTGTGTGCCTCGTTTTTTATAACCATCGTTAACCTCCGTTGATTTTTGATATGATCATATAATATCTCGCGGGAGGTTAAATGCCGGTTATTTTTTCGGCAGTACGACAGTTATTTTTGAAAAAACTCCAAATTCACTCTTAACGAAAATTTTCCCGCTGTGTTTTTCGATGATGGTTTTTACAATGGATAATCCAAGTCCGCTGCCTCCCAATTCCCTTGAACGGGAGTTGTCAATTCTATAGAAGGGCTCGAAGATATTTTCATGTTCTTCCTCCGCAATTCCTATGCCGGTATCCTCGATTTGGACGATCACGGAATCATCGCTCATGAATGCCGTAATCAAGACTTCTCCATCCATTTTATTATATTTCACAGCGTTCTGAACGAGATTAAAGAACGCTCTTTGCAAAAGCGCCTTATCACCTGAAAGCATAATGCCCGAGATGTTGTTTTCAATGAGGATGTTTTTATCGCTGCTGCTTTCCGATATAGCCTCAATAATATCGTCAAACATCGCTTTCGCTTCAAAACGTTCATAATGGTCCGCATTCAACGTACTGTTCATCTTCAACAGGTCATATACCAGGAGACTCATTCTCTGCGCTTCTGCCAAGGTGTCTTCCATAACCTCTTTGTACTCCAGAACGGTAGGATATTCCTCCATCTGCAAGACCTCAATGTTGGCAATGATGCTAGCGAGCGGCGTATTGAGCTCATGGGCGGCATTGGCCGCGAACCGCTTCTGATGATTGAATGATTTTTCCAATTTCATCATCATATGGTTGAAAGATGTTGCGAGCTGTGCCACTTCGTCATTCGTATCAAAGCCTGTAAGCGGCTGAAACAGCTTGTTTTCGTCGATATTCTTGATGCTTTCGCTTAAATTTGCAACCGGTTTTAACGCTCTGCCGGACATGTAATAGGAGGCGCCTGTACCTAGTGCAATCATGGCGACCATGTAAACGAAACTGGAAGCAATGAAATTATTTTGTTTTTTAGAAATAGGTTGTTCCGGCGCAACCTGTATACGGGAATTTACATCGGCATTCAAAAAGGGAGCCGGCACTGATTCAGAGTAGGTGATCACTTGAGATAGCGTCAACAGAAAACAAACGCCTGCGAGAATAAGCGCGGTTGATATCGTCAGCCTTAATCGCAGCGTAATCTTATTGAACCGTTTCATCTGCATACTCCTTCGTGAGCGAGTACCCGAAACCTCTCGTGTTTTTAATCAGTTCCTTATCGCCGGTATAGGGTGCCAGCTTTTTTTTCAAAGAATTAAGTTGTACCTTGAAGGAATTGGAAAAAAGATCTGCCTTGTTCTCGTCCCATATATGCTCAATAAGTTCCTCGGTACCCACGATCCTGTCTTTATGCATAAAGAGGTATTCCAGGATGGAATATTCCTTCTTGGTTAGCTCAATCTTGTGATTTCTTACCGTGACGCTCCTAAGAGCAGTATCGATTTTGATATCGCCGTATGTAAGAATGGTATCTTTTTGAATAAAATCCCTTCGCAACAGCGAACGGATACGGGCATCCAGTTCTTTGAAATGAAACGGCTTTGCCAGATAATCATTGGCCCCGGTATCCAATCCGATAATTTTGTCTTCCACTGCCGCTCTTGCCGATAAAATCAAAATACGAAGCTCACGGTTCATGGATCGGATTCCCTTGAGAACCTCGATCCCGTCTATTTTCGGCAAATTCAAATCGAGTACAACCGCATCATATGCATTTATTTCGACAAGCTCCAAAGCTTTTTCGCCATCGACGGCAGCGTCAACCGCATAACCATATTTTTTTAATCCATTGCACAGGGCTTTTCGCATGCGTGCTTCATCCTCTACAACTAAAACTCTCATGACCCGCACATCCTTTCGTTTTACTAGTTTTACGAATTATTATACACAAGAAGAAGTTAAATAAAGGTTAAATGATTGTAACAGAATGGGATTGAGTCAATGGATGGCGAGGGTCCGGTTTTGCATCAAATTTGTCAATGGCAGGGAGCAGGGCTGGATTTGTTGTCGTTCTCTCCGAGTTCTCTCAAACGTCCAAAATCGGGTGCATCTTTCGATCCGGAGGGAATCATTAAAGATGTCCTGTACCCAGTTGTAAACGAACAAACACTAAAAGATTTGGTCAAAGAATTTAAACATACTGGACCGGCATACCGCGAAAAAATCCATACGGTCATTCGCGCCTCCTATGGTAGTCATTACCGCCGGATAGTTCCTGAAATTCTTAGCATTCTTGATTTTCGTTCTAATAACGACGTTCACCGTCCGGTCATCCTCGCACTTGAGCTAATCAAGAAATACACTCAAACGGGAATGCACTATTTTCCCGTAACCGACGAAATTCCGATCAATGGGGTGATCCGGAATAACTACAAAGAAATTATCATCGAAAAAGATGAAAAGGGACAAGAACGAATAAACAGGATCAACTATGAAATCAGCGCTCTGCAAATACTCCGGGATAAGTTACGTTGTAAAGAAATTTGGGTATCCGGAGCGAACCGGTATCGAAATCCGGATGAGGACCTGCCAGTAGACTTCGAGGAACGCCGGGAGGAAAACTACAAAGCTTTAAATCAGCCGCTGGATGCAGATTCCTTTATCACTACGCTAAAGGAGGAAATGATTCAAGGTCTTGAAAAATTAAACGAGGGAATGCCGAAGAACCCTAAAGTACGGATTACAGATAAAGGTAAAGGCTGGATCTCGGTTACTCCGTTAGAACCGCAAGAAGAGCCGGTTAATTTAATCCGTATCAAAGGTGAAATTACGCGCCGCTGGCCAATGACTAGCTTGCTAGATATTTTGAAGGAAACCGATCTACGTATTTCGTTTACAGAAATGTTCAAGACGGTGGGCCATCGAGAGATATTAGACCGGGATACGCTGCAAAAGCGGTTGATCTTATCTCTTTACGGTTTGGGAACGAATACCGGTTTAAAGCGTGTCAGCGCCGGTGATCATGGTGAAAGCTATAAAGATCTCCTTTACGTCCGACGTAAATTCATTCACAAGGATAACCTTCGCAACGCGATTTCCGAAGTAGTGAACGCTATCTTCAAAGTGCGAATGCAGGAAATATGGGGTGAGGGAACAACTTCTTGCGCCTCCGATTCAAAGAAATTCGGGGCATGGGATCAGAACCTCATGACGGAATGGCATATCCGATACCGCGGCCGCGGTGTTATGATTTATTGGCATGTGGAGAAAAATTCGACTTGCATCTACTCGCAGCTTAAATCGTGTTCTTCATCAGAAGTCGCCGCGATGATGGAAGGGTTGTTGCGCCACTGCACCGATATGGAAGTAGAGAAGAATTATGTTGATTCACATGGACAGAGTGAGGTTGCATTCGCCTTTTGTTATTTACTTGGTTACAAACTAATGCCTCGATTAAAAGCTATTCATACACAAAAAAGTTATACCGTCCGGAGCCGGGAATAACTGACGCTTATGCGAACCTGCAGCATGTACTCACGCGCCCGATTAATTGGGAACTGATCCGTCAGCAGTATGATCAAATGATGAAGTATGCAACAGCTTTACGGCTTGGTACTGCTGAAACGGAAGCCATTCTGAAAAGGTTTACCCGGAACAACTTGAAGCATCCAACGTATCAGGCGCTAGGTGAGTTGGGTAAGGCAGTTAAAACCATCTTCCTTTGTGAATATTTGCATTCGGAAGAATTACGCCGAGAGATTAATGCTGGTTTAAATGTCGTGGAAAACTGGAACTCGGCCAACGGGTTTATCTTCTATGGCAAGGGTGGTGAAATTGCCACAAATCGCATGGAAGATCAAGAGATGGCTGTTTTATCTCTTCATCTGTTGCAAAATTGCTTAGTCTACATTAATACCATCATGTTCCAAAATGTTTTATCGGAGAAGAAATGGTTTGATCTAATGACACCGGAAGATTTACGTGCGGTTACACCCTTAATCTATACTCACGTTAATCCATATGGCACATTCCGATTGGACATGAAGGAAAGACTTCCATTGGAAGGTGAACTGGCATGATTGAAAAACGCGTATCAGCAAAAAAGAAAGCCCGGGAACTGGCGAAGTATCTTCGAGCAGAACGACCGGACTATCCTTACTTAAAAAGTTTGTTTCAGCATTTAAGAAGCGAACTTGAAATTGAGGTTCCAAAATCATCAAAGAAGCTGCCTTACGTGCCGACAGAAGAAGAATTAAAAAGATACTATGAAGTGGTTTGGAAGGCCAAGAATTTTCAGGACATGATGATCGTGAAAACCCTCATGTATACAGGTATTCGGGTCAGTGAGTTAATCAGCATTAAGCTGGCGGACATCGATTTTCATTACTGCCAGATCAGGATCAATAAAGGAAAGGGTAGCAAAGACCGCATTGTTCCATTTCCTCAGTCTTTCAAAGAACTACTAGCCATGCACGCAGATTCGATGAAAAAGAAGCAAGCGGTCTATTTGTTTGAGTCTTCATGGAAGAAAAAGTACACGGACAGGGGAATCCGCAAGATTTTGACCAAATATTCAGAGGAGGGTAGGTTATCTCAAAAACCTGTCTCCTCATAAACTACGTCACTTTCTATTAACCTGGTTAAAAAAGCAGGGCATCGATGACGCGCTGATTCAACCTTATTCCGGCCATGAGAGCAGAAAATCTTTGGAAGTATACTCAAAGCTGGCAATTACCGATGCTCAAAATGAATATAACGAGGTTATTAATAAATTCCCAATTTAATCCATACGTTTGCGGGTGGTGTCAGCTACGCTGGTATTACCCCAGATAGCGGACAAGGTTACTCAATACCGAAGGATCAGACGAGTGAATTAAGAAAGATTATTTATAATGGCTAAATCATGGCAACAGCAAGTCTTTGCTAAGCTAATGGAAACGATAACTGTAGAGCATGCTACACAGCAGCCAATAGATTCGTTTAACGAACGAATGGAACAACTTGGTTACGAATTTATGGGCGAGCTCGGCATGAAACACTGTTACAGATTATCATTAATCCAGCGATTTCTTTGAACTAGTTCTTCAAAAAGCTGATGGTCGCTTTCCTTCTTGAAATTCAGATAAACCCTCTTCAGATTTTTCAGTCTTTCCAACTTGGTTATTTCTTCAACTGAATTTTCTCATGTTGGGGAAAGCAGAAGAAAGCACTTCAGCATGCTTAAGCGTGTTGGTAATTTCAAGTTCAGCAAGTTTTGTGTTTTGTCCTAAGGATGCTGCATCAACCGTAGAAATTTTTAGTTTTTGAAGGTTTTCCAGTTGATTTATAAACGAGACCTGGTTTTTATTTGCTAACCCGTATTCCAATTCAAATTCCTTAAGCAAAACACAAAAGGCTTAAATATCTTATGTTTTCAAGCTTCTTAATCATTGCCAGATCTGATTCCCCGTTTTTCTTCTCAGCAGCGGGGTCAACAACTAGAGTGATTTTTCTTGGGGCAACCCTTATTTTAGTGTAAGATGTACTCATCCTTTATAAGGAGGGGACTTTTGATATGAACTCAACGATTTTACATATTGAGGATGATCAAGAAATTGGATCATGGGTCAGTGATTTTTTAACCGAACGGGGTTATGAAGTGATATGGTTGAATTCCGGACAAAATGTAATGGAGCATATGGTGCAAGCCGATATCGTCATTTTAGACATCATGCTGCCTGGGTTAGATGGGTATACCATCGGACAGCGTCTTAAACAAAAGTACCCTGAAAAACCAATCATGATGCTGACAGCCAGAACCTCCATTGAGGATAAACTACAGGGACTTTCGTTTGCGGATGACTATATGACAAAGCCGTATCATCCCGACGAACTAGAAGCGCGGATTCAAATTCTGCTCCGGCGCTCAGGCGTTGTCTCTACCGATCTTATGCAGTTGGGGCATTTGAATATAGATCGGAAAGCCAACCGCATTTTGAATACAGAAACGAATACGGAGATTGTCCTGACCGGTAAACAGTTTCATATCTTTATGTTTTTTCTCGATCACCCCAATCAGATTTTGACCCAAAGGCAAATATATGAAGCAGTGTGGGAAGATCCCTATATTAAAGGGGATCGAACCCTTATGGTGCATATCCGTCATTTGCGTGAAAAAATAGAGCTTGATCCCAGTCATCCGCAGATGATCGAGACGATTCGCGGCATCGGATATAGGTTGAAGTTATGAATATTCGAAGATCGCTCGTCACCAAATATTTGATACTAATCCTAGCATCTATACTCATGTGGCCTATTTTGCCGGCCCTCTATTATTTGCCTGGCATTTTGCTTAAACAAAATGCGATACATGAGCCACTGGAAATAGGAAAAATGTGGGAACATGCATCTGAACAACTAAATGAAGCTGATGAGCATACCATCAATGAAAAGCTGGGTAGGATACAAGAACAATATCCGAAAGCCACGCTGTTTTGGGTCGACAAATCGGGGAAAACCCATATGATCCATAAGCGTATCACAGAAATTCCCGATAAATGGACCCCCTCCAACCTCATCAACTATCTCGCTAGGAATAAGGAACAAGACCTATTCACTGTGACAGCTGTGATGGGTACAGACGGGAAACAAGGATTTATGGTATTTTATATCCCAAAATCCACTACGACGCTCGCAATTAAGCCGGTAAATGGAGATCTCTTCTTAATCCTCATTATTTTTGTCGCGGGTGTTTTGATCGTGATGGTATCCTTGTTGTTCTTCTTAAGCATTCGCAAAAGGCTTGTAAAACTTCAAACTGCAATGTCAGATACCGGAAATAACGGGATGCCGGATGAGGTCACAGTCAATAACAGCGATGAGATTGGACAGTTGGAAAAAGCCTTTAACCGGATGGTGACCCAATTGAAAAGCAGTAGAGCGCGGGAGAAGGAAGAAGAAAACCTTCGAAAAAAATGGATCGCCAACATATCTCACGATCTACGCACACCATTGACCGTCATTCAACAGCATGCCTACACGGTTCAGAGTAATCCATCATCACCTAGAGCAGCAACGTCAATGCAAATCATTATTAACAAACTCAATGATGTTGGAAAATTACTTGAAAACCTGCTTACCTATACATTGCTTTCAGCGGGAAAACACCCAATAAAACGGGAAACTATCGATGTTATAGAGGAATTGCAACATGCCGCTGTTGAATGGTATCCTGTCCTAGAAAAAGAAGGATTTCGAGTGGACGTAGACTTGCCGGATCAAGAGTTAAATTGGAAGGTTGATCCATTATGGTTGCGATGCATTCTGGATAACCTGGTGCAAAACGTGATCAGGTATGCCAAATCCGGTCAATATATAGGGATTGGTTTTGTCGAACGGAATGGCATAATGCGCCTGTTCATTGAAGATAAAGGAGAAGGGATAAAACACGATACAGAAGCGAAAGGCGCCGGTATTGGTCTATCAATCGTCTCCTTCATGACGAAAGAAATGGACATCGATTGGGAGATATCCAGTTCTCCAAACGGGGTGCTCCATTATTTAAGCCAGAATTTAAACGAAAATTAAACTTCCAGTCACCTCAATTTCCCATTCAACGAGTAAAGTGGGATTTGAGGTGATTTTTAATTGGAAGGGTGTTGGTTAGATGAATACTAAGAAAGCCTATGATCCATCTAGATTGAATCGAAACGCGTATTTGGTAATAGCTTGGTCTGTTCTCTACGGTTCGCTTCATCTTTACTGGTTGTTTAGGGGAACTGGGTACCCATTTCAAAATAAGGAGCTCAACTTATTTGAAGCCATGATTACCTATCTTCCGGCACAGGTTGGAGGCAGCCTTTTAGTCATTATTTGTTTCCTTGGTTTATTAGTTGGTGTGGAAATAAGAAAACCTACAAGGGCGATTCCAAGATGGTTTATCTTCACTTATTTATGGGGAACCGCAGTTGCATTGATTCTCTTCGTGCCAGACACAAGCCTGATTGCTTCCATGGCTTATGCATTTCTGTTTAAATTTGATTTTAGTTGGCAGATGGTGAATCAGATCCTATGTATCATTGGTGCACTTTCTTTTGGTTTTGCCGCCGTAGCTTTCCAAAGAAAAGTGCGAAATGCTTGCGAACACTGCGGACGAACCGAAAATGATAAACCGTTTTTTCTCGTTCGATGGGGCAAATTGATTACCTATATTGCCGTTCTTGCCCCCCTTCCCTATGCAATTACCCGATATGCCTGGGCACTCGGTATCCCATTGGGAGTTGACAGGAGTTTTTTACAAGATTTTTCGAGTGAAAATCCAATTCACCATATCATCGAATGGATATTTGGATCTTTATGTATAGCTGGCGGCCTCCTCACTCTTGGCCTCATTCAAAAATGGGGCGAAAGATTCCCTTATTGGTTTCCATTCATTGGCGGCAAAAGAGTGCCCGTTCTATTAGCAGTGATCCCGGCAACCTGTGTTGCCATTGCCGTAACAAGCGCCGGATTTGTCTTTACCTCCTCTTTTATCGCAGTCGAATTTCATCTGGTATCCGCTGATAATATCTTATTGAGCCAAAAATGGGGTGCATTTGGACCGATGCTTTTCTGGATTCCTTGGGGAATTGCGTTAGGTTTGGCTACCATCGCTTACTATTTACGTCGGCGAGGTCGATGCGGTCACTGTGGTAGAGGAGAAATCAAATCCATAATTAAAATCTAAAGTTTTTGATAGGAGGATTTCCAGATGAGAAAACTAATTTTAACAATTGCTACCGTTATTTTTATGTTTGGAGTCTTGCATATTGTTGTGACTCCAATCACTTACCAGGGATATACAATCGATGATCTTTGGTTTGCGAGTTTCGGTTTAGCGCTTATTTTTCTTGCTTTTATAAATTATGTTCTGATGAGCATCAAGCAAAGGCAGACAAAAGTTTTTGTTGTATGTCATGCGGCAAATATGCTGTGTACGATTTTGGTTTCACTGCTTCTTACGTTTGCACTTGCTCCTCATATCATTATTTTGTTTGTTTTATTAGTTTTGGAAACTTTACTTGTCATCAGATTTCAGTTCTCTTCAAATCTGATTACTGTCAATCCGAAAATCAGAGAGCTATGAGGGTTAATAGGTAATTAGGTTTTCCTGGGTAATAAAATGAGCAATTGATAAGAAATCATAACATTTGTTACATGCTATGATATAAGGAACTTCGCATGAAAGGAGAAATCATAATGGCAACAAACAATATCAGTGAACCAGAGAATGATAATGCCCTTACTCCACAAAATCCGTCTAAACCTGATCCTGCAATGGGACGCTTGAATGTCTTCGTAGGGAAATGGAATACAGAGGGTGTGATTAAAGCGAGTCCGTCCGGGCCAGCTGATCAGTTGATAGCAGTAGATACCTACGAATGGTTGCCTGGGGGTTATTTTCTTATTCATCATGTTGATGGCCATATGGGGAAAGATGAGGTTAAGGCTATTGAGATCATTGGCTATGATGCTTCTACTCAGAATTACACCACACACTCATATGACATCCAAGGCAATTTCAGTGCATACCAAGCGAACCTACTCGACCGTGCCTGGACAATTTTGGGGAAATCGGAGCGATTCACAGGAATGTTTAGTGAAGATAGCAACACCTTAACAGGTAGCTGGGAGCTGTCAAACGACGGTAAGAATTGGGTACAATGGATGGACATCAAGTTGACTAAAGTCATCTAGCTAAAAAATCCCCCTACTATTTATATTCTGTTGAGGTTCGAATACGAAATAAGTATCAATGGGCTGCTAAAAGCGGCACCCCTATCAACTTAACTAACTGATACTATAGCTTAACGACCAACAGGCTGCCGAGATTATCGGTGGCTTGTTGAGCTAAATGGCAGATTAGCTTAAATGAAAACCTACATCAAAAATAATAAAATTAGAAAAAAGATTTAGGATATTTTCTCTTTTTAGAATAATATAATACGTTTATCATAAGCTGGGTAAGTTCCTTATTCTTTCCTACAACTATTCTCAAGCGAACAACCATAATCATATTAAGAAGGTGGGGTATCAGAATGGCTACAATAATACCAGAAGTTGTTGATAAATC
>NZ_JANHOF010000036.1 GCF_024498075.1 Paenibacillus mendelii | reverse complement strand
TTTTATAATTTCGAACGATTACAAGCGAAATTAAACGGCCTCAGTCCGATGGAATTCAGGACCAAGGCCGCTTAATTAATTTTTATTATTTATACTGTCTACTTGACGGGGTGCAGTTCACGCGGCAGCTGCTCCTTGTTGTATTAAGTGAAAGGGTAAGTCGGTTTTTATTAGCTTACCATAACCTGGACTGAAGAATAGTGGCTTGAACTCAATGAAACACGAAGAACGGCAGCCGGTCAAATGGCTGCCGTTTTCTCAATTCACGGGCAAGATTTGTTCAATAAAAAACCGACACATTCTAAGTGTCGGTTTATTAGATGAACAAACATAAAAAAGACATCGATACATAATAGTGTATTAAAAATTTCAACATAAGTCTATTGTTTTTTTGGATTACCTTGTATGTTTGTTTTAGCGTCCGCGGCGCTAACAGGGCTCAGAAATATACCTCTAAAGGATGTAGAATCCCCGTTCTTTCATTAAAAGAGGTTTCTATTTTGTTTGGAGCAAACTCAAACTTTTAGAAGGGAGATCACATATGAAAAATGAAAAAAATACCCATGGATTGTTAAATAATCTTAAATTTATGCTTCATGAGCAATGGGTTTTTGAAAAGAAGGCAACTGTAATTCCGTTTATACGGATTCTTTCGGATCTAGCAGTAGCGTTAATGGGAATATGGCTTCCGAAAGTTGTATTGGATGCTATTAGTCAATCCATTCCGGTACATGTTTTTCTAACTCAAATCGGTTTGTTAACGGTTGCATTAATGCTGCTAAAGTATATTAGTTATTATTCAGAGCAAGGAGTTTTGAAAAACGCAGTAAGAATATGGAATGTTCATTTTTACATCAAGAAAGACTGGAAAATACTCGATATGGATTATTCCATATTCACATCCCCAAAAGGCAAAATATTGATTGAGAAAGCTCATGACTCATTAAGCAGAAATGTTAATGTTAATATGGCTTCATTCTACCCAAAACTTGTTGAATTGGTGAGAAGTGTCCTTGGTTTACTTTCTTTCTGTGCTGTAATTGCTTTTCTTAATCCGATTATTATACTTTTGCTATTGATCAGTTATGGCATCGATGGATTGATCTCTCTAAACATACAGAAATGGGAACACAGCATAAAGGATAAGCGCGCTACAATTGATCGTAAGCTTTATTATGTATTTGACAGTACGAATAACAGTTCTATTGCAAAAGATATACGTCTGTATGATATGAAAAGTTGGATCAATCATGCTGCGAAATCGTTTATGAATGAAAAAAATACGTTAGAGAAGCAAGTTGAGACGAAACATCTATTACAACGATTATTTGAGGCCTTTTTGATTTTTATAAGAAATGGCGGCGGGTATATCTATCTGATTTGGAAGATGCTCCATACCGATATGACAGTTGGTGAATTTACGCTTTATTTTGGAGCTATATCAGGATTTGGACTTTGGCTACACCAAATAGTTAGAACAATTAATGGGTTATCCAATGCAAGTTGTAAAGTGGATGACTATCGCAATTTAATGGATACGAAAGATAAATTAATGAGAAGTGAAGGTGAACAAATACCAGCGTTAAATGAGCCAGTTGAAATTGTTCTTGAGAATGTCCGCTTTCATTATGAAGGAAGTGATCAAACCATTGTTGATGATATAAACCTTACAATCAGTAAAGGCGAACGACTAGCTATTGTAGGTGTTAATGGTGCGGGGAAAACGACACTGATTAAGCTTATCTGTGGACTTCTAGAGCCTGTTTCTGGGCGGGTTCTTATGAACGGAATGGATATAAGGCGTTTTAACAGGGAGGCGTATTATTCTCTGATTACAGCGGCATTCCAAAATGTATGTGTACTTCCCATGAGCATTGCTCAGAATATCACATTCAAGGATGAAAGTGATATCGATACAGAAAAATTAGAAAAATGTGTTGAACTGGCCAATTTAAAAGAGAAAATGGATCGTTTGCCAAAGCGTTATTCGACCCAGCTGGTTCCTTCCGTTGTCGATGATGGTGTTAATTTGTCAGGAGGCGAACTGCAGAAATTGATGTTGGCTCGAGCTCTTTATAAAGATGCGCCACTGATCATCCTTGATGAACCGACTGCTGCACTTGATCCGATTGCTGAAAATCAGATGTATCTAAGATATAGTGAGCTGACGAACAATAAGACTGCAATCTACATATCCCATCGGCTTTCTTCAACACGGTTTTGCGACAGAATTATTTTTGTTGAGCACGGCAAAATCATCGAAACGGGGACACATGACGAATTATTGGCTCGTGGAGGAAAGTATAAGGCGATGTTTGATGTTCAGAGTCAGTATTATAAGGATTACATTGAGGAGAAAGCAATATGACAAGGAATATGCATAAGACAATGACAGATTTACGAATGATCAAACGTGCATGCGGAATTATTCGAGAATTGTCTCCAGGATTGTTAGGATTCAGTATTACAAAGGCTATTATCGATGCATTCATTCCATACATTGCGATTTTTATGTCAGCATTAATTATTGATGAACTCGTTGGAAATAAGGATTTTGAATTACTAATGATCTATGCATTTGCAGCTGCGGGCGGTACATTGATGATATCAATCACAGCAGAACTATTTTCAAAAAGAATAAATGTATTAAGTGCAATGTTTGAGGTGAGAGTGAAAAATTATCTTAATCAGGTCAGACTCTCAATGGATTTTACAATGTTAGAGGATCCAAAGTATATGGAATTGCATGCAAGAATTATCGGAACCATGTTTATGGTGAATGGTGGAATAACATCAGTAGTTGGATTATTGACTAAGATTTTTGAAAATGCAGTTTCGGTAATTATAGCGGTAATAATCATCCAAAAATCAATTACGGCATCCAAATCATCGGCTGCTGGTTCAAGTGTAATTCATAATCCGATTCTATTTTTCCTACTATTAATGGCCGTAATCATTGTATGTATTGCAATCACAGTAAGAAATTCTAAAACGGCAAGTAAGAAAGAATTTGGTTTATTTCAAAACGCTTCAACGAATAGATATCTCGACTATTACCATTATCATTATATGGAGGACGATCAAGCGGCAAAAGATATTCATATCTTTGATCAGAGAAAACTCATTATTAATGAAGTACTTTCCAAAGGACGTCTGCCTTGGATGAACATTGTCAATGGCAGATACAGTCTTATGCAACGATACTTTGGTGCCAATGCTGTAATCGCTGTTTTTATAGGTGGCTTTGCTTATGTCTTTGTGGGGCTAAGAGCACTTGCTGGCTCTATTAGTTTGGGTAGCGTCATCACAAGCTATGCCTCTATCATTAGGCTGGTTTCATCCGTAAGCGATTTGTCTGTTTCGTTAACACAAATCAAAAGTAATAATAACTATCTGAACATGTTTTTTGAGTACATCGATACCCCCTCCAGGCAGCATGATGGAAAGGAATTACCAGAACAACGAAATGATGGATGGGAGCTGGAATTTCATGAGGTTAGTTTCCGATATCCTTCCTGTGAAACATATGCCATTCATAATTTATCAATGAAGATTTCATCGAAGAGCCGTATTGCGATTGTAGGTACGAATGGCTCAGGAAAGACAACCCTGATTAAATTACTTTGTGGATTAAATCAGCCGGACAGGGGATCTATCACTTTAAACGGAAAGGATATTAACGAACTTGATTATAATGCGTACACAAACTTGTTTTCCGTTGTCTTTCAGGATTTTAAACTCTTTGCTTTTCCGATCGGGGAAAATGTATCCGCTTCCAGGGATTATGAGGATGAGAAAGTATGGCATTCCCTTGACGTTGCGGGTATTGGCAATAAGGTGCGTAATCTTCCTTTAAAGTTAAAACAATCAATCTATAAGAATGTTGAACTGGATGGAAGGGATCTTTCAGGCGGTGAAGAACAAAAAATGGCGATAGCCCGTGCGTTATATAAGGATGCTCCTATCATGATATTTGATGAACCAACGGCAGCGCTTGATCCCGTCGCTGAATATGAAATATATTCAAAATTCAACGAAATCATTGGAGATAAAGCAGCTGTGTTTGTATCACACAGACTTTCATCTTGCAGGTTTTGCGATCATATTGCTGTATTTCATAATGGAGAAATTGTACAGTTTGGCAATCATGAAGAGTTACTGGAGGATAGTGAAGGAAAATATTATGAATTGTGGAGTGCACAAGCTCAGTATTATAAATAGAGGTAAGAGCGTATTCAAATGGTTTAGACGCGAAGCCCATGGAACCAGTCCGATGGATACCATCAAACAAATCGAAGCTCATTTTGGCTTTAGTAAATAATTAATTCCAGTTCTGGCTGCAATATATGCCAGGCCTTTTTGGATTTGTAACGGCACAACAAAGCAAGGGTATAAAGTTGATAAAAAAAGACACAACGAAGGTATCGTTACCACGTTATAATTACGAATGAACAGGAGGAATCCAATATGGGTCCATTTGCTAAGAAGAACCAAAACTCTGATGGATACAAACCTACTGCTATCCCCAAAGCACTTAAAGTTATAAATGGCCACAAGGAGGGTATAACCATGGAACGTTTGAATAATCAAGCTCGAACCATGACTACACAGGAGGGAAGCGGGCTTGAAAAAAGAATAGGGTCGATTTTTATCCATGTTTCAGACATGAAAAGAGCAGTGGAATGGTATAGCCGTGTGCTTGATCTGCCTTTCAACGATGATTACTTAGAGGAGCGCTTGTCTACGGTTTATACGCTGCATCTCGAGGGAACTGAGATTTTGCTGGATTCAAACCATGGAGCGGCGCCAGGCCCCCAGCCTATGATGTTTTTCAAAACAGACGATATTCGGAAAACGCTACAGTTTATGAAAGAAAACGGTATCGTAATACATAATGAAGTGCTAGAAAACAACATCGTTATTTTCGAAGACCCGGATGGAAACCGACTGATGGCGATCCAAATGTAGCAACGCTTCACCCGGGGCCTATAAGCCGCCTGGTTACGACAACGTAACTCCGTATACCTGATCATCTAAAAAGACATAGAGAAACTAACAATTAACCCGGATCCCCAAGGAACCGGGTTTTTTACGCTGTTCGCGAACGTATGTTCAAACGATCGTCTTCTCGCGACAGTTCTTCGGATGATTCGGTTGGTGAGGGTTGGGCTGGTTCTTGTATATGATCCATCGATTTTCAATTTTCATGGTTTTTACGCGGCCTTCCGCGCAATAGTTCTTGATCGTTCCCGCCGAGAGGTCCCAGTGTGTCCTCACGTTTTACTAGTTTCAGATCCAGGTCGATCGCCAGGGCAACGCGCAGTAGTGTCCAGGCGAGGGATCGCGGCAGATCCTTCTAGCCTGGCAATGGCTGACTGCTTCAATCCAGGTATTACTTTTTCCAGGGACGTATTTCGGAACAGAACAGCAATTCATAACCCAAGACAATGATCCATGGATACCATTAGAGCTTGTTGTTGGTGAGAAACAATAAGGTTTAATGAACCACTCAACGATGAGTAGCTTCCTCCGAATATTTTGCCAAAAACTTTCGTATTCCTCGATCGGGTTGTTGACACGACACCAAGCGGTGTCCTATAATCAAAGTGTCACTAAATGGTGTCCAATTAAGAGGACGTATTTGGAACGTTTGTAATCTGAATAAGATTCATTTGAAACAATTATGAGGAGGTGGCGACATTAACGGCTGTCCCTTGGTTGTAATATTTAGGAGAGATTGTTGTGAGTGAGAACAACCCGTTGCGGGATGTGTTTGACGCGATTGCAGATCCAACTAGACGCCGTTTGATTCAGCTGTTAGCAGAGGCAGAGGAGATGCCGCTTCATGAATTAACGACACAGTTTCAAATGGGCCGTACAGCGGTATCCAAGCATTTGACAATTCTCAAAGAGGCCGGACTGGTACTTGACCGAAAAGTCGGCAGAGAAACGCGATTTAGGCTCAACGCCTCTCCACTCAGAGAAGTTCAAGATTGGTTGTCTTTCTACAGCAAGTTCTGGAGTATGAATATGTTGCGCTTGAACCAACTATTAGAGGAGGAAGAAGAATGAGTTTAACATTATCCTTGGATTTTCAGTACACGACATCGATCGAGAAGGCTTGGTCCGCCTTAACCGATTCAAGCAAGTTAGCCAAGTGGATTACGGAAAATGATTTTAAGCCTGTCGTTGGACAGCATTTT
The DNA here is from genome assembly GCF_024498075.1 of Paenibacillus mendelii. Lineage (GTDB taxonomy): Bacteria > Bacillota > Bacilli > Paenibacillales > Paenibacillaceae > Paenibacillus_Z > Paenibacillus_Z mendelii. The sequence continues at coordinate 11,318 of NZ_JANHOF010000036.1, read as the reverse complement.
CAGTTTCGCCATCAGCCGTCCGAATATTGGGATGGAATCGTTGACGGCGAAGTGCTTATCGTGGAAGCACCAAACCGGTTGTCTTATTCTTGGGCTACCGGAGACGAGAAGCACACGGTCACCTGGACGCTGCAGGATTTAGGGGACGGAAAGGTTAACCTTCATCTCGAACAAACCGGATTCTCAAATGCTTATGGACTCGAAGGCGCCAAGTATGGCTGGAGTGAATGGTTCGGCAAGTTTGAAACGGTGTTGGAACAATAACCGTATTCGATACGAAAACATCTCCTTACCCAATGCTAAATTATTGGGTACGATAGATGAACCTTGCTTGACCCGAATCAACATAAACCGGCTGCAAACGACATGCAGCCGGTTTATGTTAATTCGAGCAATCTGACAAGTTCTGCCCGACTTTCTATGCAAGATGAATGGTATTATGTAAATATAAGCAGAATTTATTTCTATCGGAAGGAAGTTAAGCATGAGCGAATCTAATCAGGAACATATTGTAATCTCGGGTGCGAGGGAGAACAATCTCAAGAACGTATCCTTGCTCATTCCCAAGCGGAAGATCACGATCTTCACCGGGGTATCCGGTTCCGGCAAGTCATCGATCGTCTTCGATACGATCGCCGCAGAATCCACGCGATTGCTGAATGAGAACTTCAGCATGTTCGTGCGCAATTTCCTGCCCCGCGTTCCGCAGCCGGATACGGACGCGATCGAGAATCTGAGCATGGCTGTTATTGTGGATCAGAAGCGGCTGGGCGGAGGTTCCCATTCCACGATGGGCACGATTACCGATATCTCTCCGATATTCCGTCTTCTCTTCTCCCGAGTGGGGCAGCCCTATGTTGGACAAGCGCACATGTTCTCATTTAACGATCCGCAAGGCATGTGTCCCGAGTGCAACGGAATCGGCCGCAGGCTGGGCGTAGACATGAGCAAGGCGGTGGACATGTCAAAGTCACTCAATGAAGGGGCGATTATGCTGCCGGACTATTCGGTGAACGGCTGGGAATGGAATATGATCGTACAGTCGGGGGACTTCGATCTCGATAAGAAGCTGAGCGATTATTCGGATGAGGAACTGGAGCATCTGCTGTACGCCAAGGCAAGGAAAGTGAAGATGGATTTCGCCGGTAAGGCAACGAATATTACAGTGGAAGGCGTTATTGAGAAGTTCACGAACAAATACATCAAGCAGGATGTAAAGACGAAATCCGAGCGCACACAAAAAACGGTTGCGCCGTATATTTCCGAAGGTCCCTGCTCCAGCTGCCGCGGCGCGAGACTCAGTCAGGCCGCGCTCAGCTGCAGGATCAATGGACTCAACATTGCGGAGATGTCCTCCATGGAGGTCGGACAGCTCATCCGCGTCGTTCGGGAAATTGACGATCCCGTAGCCGGGCCGATCGTCAAGTCGCTAACGGAGCGGCTGCAGCATCTGGTGGATATCGGTCTTGACTATTTGACGCTGGACCGTGAGACGGATACATTGTCCGGCGGCGAGTCGCAGCGCGTCAAGATGGTGAAGCACCTGAGCGGAAGTCTGGTGGATGTCACTTACATTTTCGATGAGCCCAGCGTTGGCTTGCACCCCCGTGATGTACACCGGTTAAATGAATTGCTTCAGAAGCTGCGCGACAAGGGCAATACCGTAATTGTTGTCGAGCATGATCCCGATGTGATCAAGGTGGCCGATCATATCGTCGACGTCGGGCCTCACGCCGGCAGCCGCGGCGGTACTATCGTCTATGAAGGAAGCTTCCAAGGCCTGTTGGAGGCAGGTACGTTGACAGGTGACCATATGAAGCGGCCGCTCCAGCTGAAGCACGATTGCAGACAGCTATCCGGCAAACTGTCCATCAAGAACGCCCTACTACATAACCTGCGGAACGTGAGCGTAGATATACCAACCGGAGTACTGACCGTCGTTACGGGTGTCGCAGGCTCGGGTAAGAGTACGCTGATTAACGATGTATTCCTCAGCCAGCATCAGGATGCTATCGTCATCGATCAATCGGCGATAGGCGTGTCAACACGCTCGAATCCCGCGACCTACACGGGCATTATGGATGATGTGCGCAAGGCGTTTGCTTCCGCGAACAAGGTCAATCAAGGCTTGTTCAGCTTCAACTCCAAGGGGGCTTGCGAGAACTGTCAAGGGCTGGGTGTTGTGTATACAGACCTTGCATTCCTCGAGAGTGTGAAGCTGCCATGCGAGGTATGCGGAGGTAGACGATTCAAGGAAGAGGTGCTCGCTTACAAGCTGAACGGTAAATCAATTGCAGAAGTGCTGGAGATGACTGTAGAGCAGGCCTTGGATTTTTTCCAGCTAAAAGAGGTTGTGCGCAAGCTCCAGGCGATGAGCGATGTGGGGCTGAACTATATTACACTCGGCCAGCCGCTCAGCACGCTCTCTGGCGGGGAATGCCAGCGCATCAAGCTGGCAAGCGAGCTGCATAAGAAGGGAAGCATCTACGTGATGGACGAGCCGACGACCGGCCTGCATATGTCGGATATCGGTCAACTTCTGGGGATCATGAACCGCCTCGTGGATGCCGGCAATACGGTGATCGTCATCGAGCACAACCTCGATGTGATCAGCCAAGCGGATTGGATCATCGATATGGGACCGGACGGAGGCAGCAAGGGCGGCCAGGTGGTGTTCGAGGGCACACCTCAGCAGATCATCCATGCAGAACAGTCGATCACGGGAAAATACTTGATGTAATGCATCAAATCCACTTTAATCATATGGGATTCGTAATTTCTTAGCAAGACAGGGAGAAGCTGATAAAGGTTTAAACTTACTTATGCTCAACCAGGGCTGCCAGCAGAATTGGCAGCCTTTCGCATACGTACGGGCAGTTATGCACCGCAGTGCCGTTTCATGAGCGACTTCCAGCCCTCAATAAATCTCTTGTGGCTGTTTTTGACTGTGCTATGCCGGAATAATGGAGAGCCACACGGCACCTCTATTCCTAAATAGGGGCTTTTTTTATGGTGGCAGTAAGCAGTCGTGTAAGAATTCAGTTTGTGCTTTATTATAGAGAGAAAGAGCGGGCGTGAGAAACGTTGAACAGCTCGATGACTTTGACAAAGTGCTCCACGGAGGGAACTTGCGCCAATCATGCGGGAGGTAATTCACGTTGATCAAGATGCATACCTGTTATGTGAAGGATTTCAATGGGAAATGGGAAATGGGGAAGGTCAAAACGCAATATAACATTATGATCGTCGTGACGAAAGGAAAAATTATCTATTGGATAAACGATGAGACCGTCTTGTTACAAAAAGGGGACGTTCTCTTTGTTCCGGCCGGTTCCATCCGTGGGGGGAGTTCGATTGAAGGCCATCAGCGTTATGCTACGCATTTCACGATCGACGATATAGATCGGATGCTGCTGCCCGTCCTTACTGAGAATCAGTACTGTATGACGTCAGTAAGCGGGTTTGAATATTTCAAGCAGCGGTTTTTGCTGCTTAAGCATCACTGGCTCATGAGAGGGCCTTATACGGAAACTACCTGTTATGCCATTCTATTGGAATTGCTGGGCATCATTAATTACGAACGGGACAAGTGGAAACTGCCGGCCAAAAAAATCGATATGGCTGAAGATATTAAAAAATATATTTTGGATCATTACAAGGAGTCGGTCTCGTTGAATGATCTAACCCAATTTACAGGAAGGACGCCAAACCATATCTCTCATCTATTCAAGTCCGTGACAGGATTATCGCCGATCGATTATCTCCATCATGTACGGGTTTCCAAGGCGAAAGAGCTGATGATTGATAAAATGATGCCGATCAGGGAGGTTGCGGAAGAAACCGGGTTTTGCGATCAAGCCTATTTCAACCGGGTTTTCAAGAAGATTACGGGTTGTTCCCCCACCGCTTTTTTGAAGGGAAGGACAGATTGACCCGATTCTTGTTAACGCTAACATAAAAATCGTTGAATCGTACAAAAGAAAAATAGATCGTTACTCGAAACCGCCCCCGAGACCCATTATGATTAAGTCAGGCTTAAAACCAATCATCAGGAGGGGGATTTGGGTGAATCCATCATGCTTGCAGTACGCTTTGACGGAAGAAGAGCGCAGGACGTTTAACGAGAAAGGCTATCTGATTATGGAAAACGCATTGTCACCAGATCAGGTCGAGTTACTGACTGCGCCATTCGATCGCATTTACGCGAGTAAGATTCAGGAAGGACATGACTTGAAAACGGCTTTGTTTTATCCAAATTTCATTCCCGATCATCATTCTTTTCTAGATCTAGTCGATTATGAGAAGATTCTTCCGAAGGTTTGGGGCATTCTCGGCTGGAATATTTACTTGTACCACGCGCATATGATTGCGACGCCGCCATCGGGGCAGGAGAAGAACGACAAAACGTTCGGCTGGCATCAGGACAGCGGGCGTGTGAATATGGAAATGGAATCCCATCCACGACCGCGCTTATCACTAAAAGTCGCTTATTTCTTGTCCGACATTTCAGAGCCGGGCCGTGGTAATTTTTGGATTATACCTGGAAGTCACTTGAAAGACAACCTTGAAATATCGAAGAATGGCAAAGGCCAGCCTGAGGGAGCAATCCCGGTTTGCGTCAAGCCTGGTACGGCAGTTTTCTTCGACAGACGTCTATGGCATGCAGCATCGCCGAACTGGTCGGACATCACGCGTAAAGTTTTGTTTTATGGCTATGGCTATCGGTGGATTCGCACGAAGGACGATATGACCGTACAGCATCTCTGGGAAAGCAGCGATCCGATTCGACGGCAGATGCTCGGTGCCAGTGTGAACTGCAACGGTCATTATAGTCCGACGGACGCCGATGTGCCTTTGCGAACATGGCTGAAAGAGCATCAACCGGAGTTGTTTGATAAATAAACGTACAGGAGCGAGCAAATGACGGTGAATCGAGAACATATTATCGGGTTTATCGGAACAGGCGTCATGGGTAACAGCATGGCGGGTCATTTCATTAAGGCGGGATACTCCGTTATCGTCTATAATCGGACCAAAAGCCGGGCTGAAGAGTTGATGGCACTTGGCGCAGTTTGGATGGATACTGCAGCTCAGGTTGCGTCCAGGGCAAATGTAATCATAACGATGGTTGGATATCCGAAGGATGTAGAAGACGTGTATTTGGGGCAAAATGGAATTCTGGCTCATGCTCAAGAGGGTTCCTATGTCATCGATATGACGACATCTACGCCGTCGTTAGCACGGAGAATTTATGCGGAAGCGAAAGAAAAAGGAATCTATGCGCTTGATGCACCCGTTTCCGGAGGCGATATTGGGGCAAGAGAGGCTAGATTGGCCATTATGGTAGGCACTGATGAAGATGCATTCGAAGCTATGCTTCCTGTATTTTCTGTTATCGGCAAAAATATTATTTTACAGGGAGGTGCAGGTTCCGGTCAGCATACCAAGATGTGCAACCAAATTGCTATCGCATCGAATATGATTGGTGTCTGTGAAGCGATGGTATACGCCAAAAGAGCCGGACTTCATCCGGAAACCGTATTGAAAAGCATTGAAACAGGAGCGGCTGGGAGCTGGTCGCTCAGTAATCTGGCCCCGCGGATGATGAGCGGAGACTTCAAGCCCGGATTCTACGTGAAACACTTTATTAAAGATATGAGGATTGCGCTTGATGCTGCCAAAGAAATGGGAATCCTCACCCCCGGTCTCGCTTTGGCTAAATCCTTATATGATGAGCTTGAAGATAAAGGAGAAGCGGATAGCGGCACACAAGCTTTATTTAAGCTTCTAAACGGAGAGCTTTCTTGAATAGCTACGGTCGGTCACGATCCCTTAGGCGATGGCTGGCCATGCTTCCATACAATAGCTCGTTCATTACACTTCAATGACCCTGGTGCTCTTTCGTGCGGGTTTTTTAGCATAAACTCGTTTCTGACAATTTATTGCTCTGAAATTGAAATAAACCAATAGGTAAGGACCGTGACGGAAGCACTGGACGTATTAGGGGGGAACCTCTATTTGTTCGGTGCCTTTTTTTGAACGGACAAAAAAGCGGTACAACGAACAATCTGTGAGTGTTAGAACGTCAGAGCCCGGTACAAGAACTTACATCATTAGCCGAAATGGACAAGAACTTATATTCATAGACGAATATATGAATGTCTAATCATATATCTTCGAATTATTTAGCTGATGACCTCCAAAAAAATGTTTTCATTTGAGGAGGGAACAACATGGAAGCTTTTGCAGAATACTTAGCGCATATGATAACCCGCAGCATTGGGCCCGAACGGAAGAAGTTTTGGTCTGGGTATCAAAGAAATTTCCAAATTTAATGCCAAAAATGGTGTGGAATCGCCTATGTTTAACGAGCACGGCACATTTATTATTGTGCTTTAGCGTAGCCAAACATCATTTGGCTGTTGCCCCTGAAAGGGCAGGGATTAATCATTGTACGGATGACATTGTGCAGGCTGACTATGATCACACCAAGGAGTTGGTACGTATCCGGTTGGATAGTCCGGTTGATTTCTCATTACTTGAGAAAATGATCGAGTTTAATATTTTGGATAAGGCAGATTGTTCAACTTTTTGGCGGAAATAGAAAAAATAAGAGCGCATACGAACCCCCCCATACCAACGATTGCCGCGTTAAGGTCGTCTCAACCTCTAACCAGTAGACATGTTATATACTGCCTATGCATGTTGACTTGATGACGATAGTTTTCAGCTTATTCAGCAAAATAATCACTTCCTTTTACGTCATCATTGTTGACAATATTTTGTTGACAGCGTTTCCTATCTATCGTATAGTTGTTCCAAAATCGAATTACAAAAACGTTTTGCATAGATTAAGGCATTAATATATTTGTTACGTGAAACTACAAGAGATAAGAGGGATTGCCAATGACTGAGAGATTAGTTTTGTTGGTTCCGAATCCGAGACAAATTCAGTATTCACCTGGCTTGTATTCAATCGTTGGAGATGGATCCATTTGCACACCAAGCCAAGTTAGTAATGATTTGCTCGGTGTTGTTGAAAGAGCGCAGCGGATCATTCAAGAATTCACGGGTGGCAATTTCCCCATTCGTTGCGGAAGCTTATCAGGCAGCAGTCAGTTATGCTTTGAAGAGAAGGAAGACCTGCCGTCAGAGGGATACACGATGGAAATAAGCCGCACAGGAATTTCTATTGGGTACAAAGACGCAGCGGGAGCTTTCCATGCTGTCAGCACATTAAAGCAGATTTTAAGGCAATGCGAGAAGGAGACTGGGCTGCCTTTCCTTCAGATCATGGATTATCCGGATTTCGGTGCACGAGGAATCATGCTTGATATTAGCAGAGACAGAATCCCTACACTTGAGACGCTATACAGGATCGTTGATTTGATGGCTGATGTTAAGCTTAATCAACTGCAGCTTTACATCGAAGGATTTCCCTATGCCTACCCCTCTTATCCGGAGGTGTGGCGCGATCGGACCCCGATTACTCCCGAAGAGATCAAGCTGCTGGACCAGTACTGCAAGACCAGATTTATCGACCTCGTTCCGAATCAGAACAGCTTCGGGCATATGACACCATGGTTAATTCGTGAGGAATTCAATGAGCTGTCCGAATGTCCGAAAGGCTGTTTGGCGCCATGGGGATGGTATCATCCGACGACGTTAAATCCGTTGGATCCGAAAGTGATGGCGTTTCTTGAACAAACCTACGACGACCTGCTGCCTGCGTTTTCTTCGTCTTATTTTAATGTTGGCTGCGATGAGACCTTCGAGTTGGGTCAAGGCAAAAGTAAGCAAGCTTGCGAAGAGCGAGGCCAAGGTACCGTCTACCTCGATTATTTGTTGAAATTGCATGAACTGGTTCGACAAAAAGGGAAGAAAATGATGTATTGGGCGGAAATTACCTCCGCTTATCCTGAGCTTGTCCCAGCACTGCCTAAGGACGCTATTGCGCTGGAGTGGGGCTATGAAGCTGATATGCCTAATCCGGCTCATTGCGAAAGGTTAATGAATAGCGGAATTCCTTATTACGTCTGCCCCGGTACATCAAGTTGGAATTCGATTGCCGGGCTCACGGACAATATGAAGGCCAATTTACTCCATGCCGCAACCATAGGAAAGAAATTCGGAGCGATCGGCTTTCTGAATACGGATTGGGGTTCTCCAAATCACTGGCATCACCTTCCCATCAGTTATCCCGGATTCTTCTATGGTGCGGCGGTAAGCTGGGACGTCGATCAGAATGCTAACGCGGATATTGCCGGCTATCTCGACCGCTTTGTATTTCTTGACCGTAATCATAAGATGGGAAAGTTCGCATTGGAGCTTGGCAATTATTATTTGGAAGAGAAAGAGTCTTTCTTTGATGGCAGCAGCATTTACCGGACGCTGTATTACCATCAGCTTTCGGACACGAATCATGACCTGGATAGGCTGCAATTGCCTCCGATTGAAATCGAGGAATACGAGAGAGTGGACAACTACGTTAGACGTTTACTCGGCGTGTTGGAGCAGACCGATCTGCTATGCGACGATGCTGAGCTTATAAGGGCCGAGTACAAGAATGCCATAGCGCTAATTCTGCATGGAGCCCGGCTCGGTCAGTTTAAATATGCTTCCTTCACTGAAGTCGAACGTAAGCAAGAGCTTACGGATATGCTTCATGATATAAATAGCATAATGAGTGATTATGAACATGTCTGGTTAAGCCGAAATCGCAGCGGTGGAATGAAAGAAAGCCTGATCAAACTCGAACGGCTTGCAAGTGAATATCGCACGGCATTAGGATTGGAATTGTAAAGATTTTTTGCTCTGAGCTTGAGGAAGGATCTGGAGAATGGGAAGTTTCCATAACTACCGATGCACGGTTTACCGGTATTCCACAGATGCGTGCATAGGGCATATCGGACCTGTCCGATCGGCAAGCTGCTCGATGGCGATATCATCGAGATTATTATTGACCTCAACAGGCTGGAGGGGTCCATTAACTTCATCGGCAAGGGCGAAGAACGCTTCTCTGCCGCGGAAGGCGCGGCTATTCTGGCGGTCCGTGATCCTCACCCGGATTTAGTCACCGACCCTGCACTTCCGGAAGATACCCGCTTGTGGAGCGCTGCAATCGGTTAGCGGCGGCACATGGGGCGGCAGCGTCTATGATACGGTGGGGATTATCGCCGCGCTCGACGCGGGGAAAAGGCGCTCGGATGGTAAGCGTAAGCAGCATCGGCAGCTGCAGATCAATAGACCTGTTTAAGCGATCTGAATAAGCCATGATAATCGATGAAGATGGTCCACTCATGTGAGGGTGGATCTTTTTTGTAGTACTGGAGAGGGAGAATATACTCAGATAATAGATTGAGTTGATTCATCCTGCGCTGCTTGAGAATATTGTTTCGAGTATTATGATTTATAATATGGAAGAAGGATTTCGAACATCGAGTGAACAGTTTAGCGCACGGGATCAAGGTCCCACGGGCAGGTACGTTCGACCCCGGCTACCGTTACTTAACCCCTTAAGCACCAAAGAGATCAACCCGTAAAAACTGGCCAACCTCATAATACGAACGGGCAAGATACTTTCAATATGTGCTATTATGTATGGGATCGTTCATTGTTGGGGGATAACTGAATTGGAGTTTAGATAGGCTGGGATTAAGGGAGAGGTATTCCCTAATGCAATTAATTGTTATAATATAATACGGCTCAGCAGCACTCACGACATCTAAACCAAATGGAAAAATGAAATACGAAACAGAGAGGCGCATTATACATGATAATTAAACCTAGAACACGCGGCTTCATCTGCACGACCTCCCATCCGGTAGGGTGTGCACGTCAAGTCGAGGAACAGATCAATTACATAAAAGGCAAGCCTGCCATTCGAGGCCCACAGAACGTGCTTGTAATTGGCGCTTCCACGGGATACGGCTTGTCCGCCCGGATTGCAGCAGCTTTCGGTGCAGGCGCAAACACGATCGGCGTATACCGGACAAGCGGTGGCAACGAGAAGCGTACAGCTTCGGCCGGCTGGTACAACTCTGCCGCGTTCGAAGAGGCAGCCCAGAAGCTCGGCCTGAAATCCTACAGCGTAACCGGTGACGCCTTCGTCGACGAGACCAAGGACCATGTCATCAACGTCATCCGTCAGGAGCTGGGTCAGGTGGATCTGGTCGTCTATAGTGTCGCTTCCGCGCGCCGTAATGATCCCAGCACAGGTGAAGTAGTAAACTCCGTTCTGAAGCCGATCGGCCTGCCCTATACCAACAAAACCGTCAACTTCCACACCGGTGAAGTTACGAGCATTACGATTGAGCCAGCTACCGAAGAGGAGATCAAGCATACTGTCACTGTAATGGGCGGCGACGATTGGGAACAATGGATGACCCGGCTGCAGGATGCCGGTGTTCTGGCTGAAGGGGTCAAAACGGTCGCTTTCTCCTACATCGGCTCGAACATTACCCAGGCCATCTACCGGCAAGGCTCCATCGGCCGTGCGAAGGACGATCTGGAAGCGACCGCTGACAGCTTGACCGACAAGCTGAGTACCATTCATGGACAGGCATATGTGACCGTCAGCAAGGCGCTTGTCACCCAGTCCAGCTCCGCCATTCCGGTGGTGCCGCTGTACATCTCCGCTCTCTACAAGGTGATGAAGGAAAAAGGCCTGCACGAAGGAAGCATTGAGCAGATGTACCGGTTGTTTTCCGACCGTCTGTATAATGGCGGTGAAACACCAGTTGACGAGAAGGGACGCATCCGGATTGATGACTGGGAGCTGCGAGAGGATGTGCAAGACGAGGTCAACCGGATTTGGGATATGATGACTACCGATAATATTCACGTTATCTCCGACCTTGACGGCTACCGTCGTGAATTCTTCCAGCTGTTCGGCTTCGAGACCCAAGACGTTGACTACGAGGCCGATGTGAATCCTGATGTACAGGTGCTAAACCTGCGTTAATCCTCATATAAGGTAAGCCAGAATGCATTGAATGCATTCTGGCTTTTTTGTTATATAGCTTATACCAGATCTTAGCTCATAATACGAAAGGGCAGCATTCCTATTATAAAGAAATACGAGATTTGAGAAACAAAATGACTCCTTGGTATGATGTTGATGGGTCCCAGATGCTGGCCAGCTACCGGATCCAAAAACAAACCAAGGAGACTACAAAATGAATTCTACTCAAAATGAACGCATTAATCAAATTACTTCTTCTACTTTAATTGTCGGTGTAGACATCGCAAAGTTCAAACATGTGGCTCGAGCACAAGACTACCGCGGAGTCGAGCTCGGGAAGCCAATTACGTTTGAA
>NZ_JANHOF010000035.1 GCF_024498075.1 Paenibacillus mendelii | reverse complement strand
CGGTCAGGGATATAGCTAGGCTTCAGCAGCCCATGTCGCAGCAGATTGCAAATCCACTCCGCATCTTTCACGTCCGTCTTCCTGCCGGGGACTGCCTTGATGTGTTGGGCGTTAACGACAAGAAACTGAATCTCCTCGGCTTCAAGCAGATTGACGATGGGTTTCCAGAAAACGCCGGTACTCTCCATGGCCACGTGCGTACAGCGATGCTGCTTGATCCAGTCGATCAAGTCGAGCAGGAAAACTGTATGGGTACGAAACGTCTTAATCTCCTTTCCTTCAGGCGTCAAAACACAAGCAGTGATGGACTTCTTGTGAACATCCAAACCACAAGCGCGTTCGATCAGGATATCCATAACATTCACCTTTCTACGGCAATGAAAATGGAGGACTGGTGCAACAACCAGATGGTGCACCGTGATCGTCGTAGTCAGACTAACGGATGGGTTCGCGACACCATAGCGTAACGACCTTCCTCACCAGCCGTAAACATAGTATAAAACGCCGCACCAAAATTTTCATTATTCTGTGGTGCCCCGAGAGGGGCATGGGTGGCTAACGGGCAGGATAATTTAACCAAAAAAGGGTTTACCATGAGTTGCATAGAAACATTTATTATGATGGAGCAGGGCCGCGGCGACTCGCTCCAGTTCGTTGAAGTAACGGAAAGTTATCATAAATAAAGCTGTTCAATGCTTGGTTAAGGGTAATACAAATATTATTAAAAAATCCCAGAAGAAAGGAATGGTCAAAATTATGACGACCTTTGAAACTATGCTCGAATTATTGAAATCTAATCTTGCCGAAGAAACACCTGCACCGAACTCGGATATGTCACCACAGGCGACGGCGTTGCTTACCGATCACGGCAACGTATATGTAGCTGTCTGTCGTGACGTAGTCGGTTCCGACTGCGGTTACGATAACATGCTCACTTATATGAAAACTAGGGGCGAAACAAGGATCCTGAAAATGGTCACAATGTGGAAGGACGGTGGTATTGACCTCAGCAGTATGAATTTCAGAGAAACAATTTACGAAATGAACAAAGAAAATATTGAAACCGAAATCTTGGTTCTCGGGGAGAATCGTAACGGTCCAGAAGAGCAATTCCAGCCCTTTGTCAAGAAGTTGATAAACACACTTAATTCCAGTGTAACGCTCGAATTGCTGAAAGGTAAATATAAGGATTGGACCAATGCTAAAAAGGCTTTGGATGCGATGGAAAAGTATATAGAACAGCACGGAATGTCCGGCGCAGGCGATGTGCTTCGCGCAGCTGCACCTGAAATCTGGGAGGATATCTACTGGCGTGATAACAATGATTCAAGAACAAGAATGGATGTTTTGTAATCACAAAATCCGTTTATGCGGAGATCAATCAACTTGGGGCAAACCGACTACCCCTGATGAGGAGCCCGGTTGCGTATACACATTTTTCGAAAACACCGGTTTCCGCTTTTTGATCGGAGTTCTAGTGGAATTGCGTTTGCTTATTGACAGCCGCTTTTTCGCTCCACTACCGGGTACGATAGCTCAATACCGGAAGGGCTGCCGCTTTGGCAGCCCTTAGCTAACGGACAGGAAAGGAAAACATCCCGAGTTAAGCGAATTCTTAGAAGAGAATATGTACTATTTTTGAAAAATCTAAAAACGACTCCGCAAGAATCTATACAAGTCCGTTGGTTTCGAGGTTTATGGCGTGAAATTATTGTTGCTTTAGAGAGATTTCACTTAACTAATGGACAGTTATGTTCAACTGTGTAGAGGATGATGTCGATGTTAGCAGAGCGTTATGTTACTGAAAATCTTAGCGAGCTTTTGCTTTCACGTGAGAATTACAAGCCGTTTCCTACAATAGAGGAGCGTAATAAATGGGGCGAATTGCCACCATCTCTTAAGAAATTTTGGATCGATAAAGGTGAGAATAAGCTCAATTATTCATGGCCCACCATTACAGCCACTCAATATATGGATTACAACAGGACTGGTAATCGTGCTAGATATGACACAATATCATGGAAGCGCAGACAGGATCTAACTTCTTTGGTCGTTGCCGAATGTGTCGAGAACGAAGGGCGTTTTATGGATGACATCGTCAACGGGATTTGGTGTATTTGTGAAGAAACATTCTGGGGGATTCCGGGAAATGCCTATATGATGAAGAGACAGGATCCGCTTCCAGATGTGTCTGATCAGATCATTGAATTGTTCTCAGCCGAAACTGCAGCACTGCTAGCCTGGACGTACTATCTTCTTAAAACCAAGTTGGATGCCATTAGTATTATGGTACGCGAGCGTATCCATCTAGAAGTTAAAAAACGGATTCTTGATCCATATTTAAACCGGACTGATTTCTGGTGGATGGGTTTCAATCAAGAGTCGATGCTAAACAATTGGAATCCGTGGTGTAATTCAAATTGTTTATCGGCATTTTTGCTCTTGGAAGACGATCCACAGCGTCGTGAAGCAGCGGTGGTAAAGACGATGCGCAGTTTGGATAATTACATTGGGCGGCTCCATTCAGATGGCGGTTGTGAGGAAGGACCAAAGTATTGGATATTTGCAGGAGGAACGCTTTTCGATTGTATGGAACTGCTTTACGGTGTCTCCGGCGGAAAGATTGATGTATACCAAGAGCTTCTTATTCAACAAATAGGTCGTTACATTTACAAGGCTTTTATTGATGATTCCTTTTACGCGAACTTTGCTGACAGTTCGGCTAATGTGGATATACCCGCTGAACTTACGTACCGGTATGGGCGCCGTATTGAAGATGCCAGGTTGTCTGGACTGGGAGCAATGGTGCTGAAGAAAAAGCGAGAGGAAGCAACTAATGTTGAGTTTTCGGCAATGTTTCGCCTATTGCCAGCTTTATTTAATTATACGGAAATAGAGCAGTATACCGGAGAATCTCCTTACATCAGGGACGCGTGGCTTGACGGGATACAAGTGATGGTGGCACGGGAGCAGGAGGGTTCGTCCAAGGGGTTATACCTCGCCGCTAAGGGCGGACACAACGATGAAAGCCATAATCACAATGACATCGGCCAATTCATCGTATATTGTGATGGCTCCCCGATGATTATAGATCCCGGAATAGTGACATATACATCAAAATCGTTCTTTTCAGAGCGCTATACAATATGGACGATGCAATCAGCTTATCACAATCTACCGATTGTAAATGGGGTTCAACAACAAAATGGAAGACAGTATAAAGCTGACAATGTTAATTATCACCAAGAAGATACGCTGGCATCGTTATCGATGAACATCGCGGGAGCCTATCCTGATTCTGCCGAGATTAAAATCTGGAAGCGTTCTATAAGTCTCATTCGTGATTCGCACCCATGTATTGAAATCAAGGACAACTTTCAATTGCAACGTATGACAGACGATATTACACTGATTTTAATGACCCCGCACCCTCCGCAAATCGAAGGAACAGGAAGCATTGTCTTGCAAGATGAGAATCACAATAAGGTAATAATCCGTTATAACGGAGAAATGTTTGTGGTTTCGACGGACAACCTAACACTTGAGGACGAAATCATGAGAGATGTATGGGGAGATCAACTGTATAGGATTAAGCTTAAAAAAATGACAGCTGCAGATCAGGCCGAATGTATAATAAAAATAAGTAAGTTTTAGTTTAGTATGCTAATGGAACACATGTGGAGGGGCTTGCTTTAGGGCAGCTCCTCTTTTGGTTTATTGAAGTAACGGGCAGCATAGTAAATATACTAAATCATTGCCTCCTTCTACCACAAAATAACAACGAATGGTATATTCAAGTGAGACACACAAAAAACAGTCGCAACTAACCAAATCTAAGAAGGAGACGGTAGTGGCTATATTAAAAGAGATTCAATGCATCTACATCCCTACAACGGATACAAAAAAACGGCTGAATGGTATATGGATAACTTGGGTTTGGAGTTGATGAGACCCGTACATGAATATCAAGATCAGCTCCGTATCCCTTCGGGACAAACTATTTTTTTGATTAAGACTCCCGAGCCGACCACTCTTAACTACATGCAAATAGGTGGAACGGAACAATGTGCACTTACCTTAGAAGTAAATGATTTCCACGGACTATACAGCCGAATGAAGAACAATGGAACTAATGTTTCAGATATTGAGGATAATGGAGGCTGTGGTCTTAATTTTTACGCTTATGACCCAGATGGGAATAAACTCGATATTTGGGGTGGTTGGCCGCCTCAAGAATGATCTTCAACTTACCATAACAAGGCTGCCAGTTCAATTGGCGGCCTTCGCTATGCTAACGGGAGACGATAGTTCAATAATAAGCGGCTGTTTGGGGCATTTTTCTCGTCCATGATTGCCGATGTTTTTTTTGCGGCAGCTGCTCAACGGGTGCTTCCGGATCCGTGCGTTCGGCCGTCGCGCAGCGTAGCAGACCCCGGTTTGCGACCGCCGTTCTCTGTTGTATTTCGGGCACTGCCGTGCAACGGCCGGCAAAGTTACAAAACAATCCTCCATGCCAAATATGGTATGGAGGATTTTTGCCTGTATTGCAAACCGCTCGTTTATAACGATAACGCATCCAGTGGAATTTCGAATACACGCTTTAGTACTAGGCCTGCTGCAAGAAGGGTTTCCTCCGGCATCTGCTCCATATACAGAAGTTCAACGCCGCGGCTTGTCATAGGAACGCTTTCCATAAGCGTCTCTTTCAGCTTCGAAACGATATCAATACCCCAAGATTCTAATATTCTACCTGTCAGCAGCACGCGGTCAGGGTTTAGAAAGGTCACCAAATTGCTGATGGCTACAGCCAGGGTTCTGATCATTGTATCGTGCAAATGAATCATGGACTCGTCGCCTGATCGGACGGCTTGTTGGAAAGCTTCAAGCGTTTGCCCTGTATTATGTTGGAGTCCGCTTATGGATAACAACGTCGTCAGGCAGCCTGTTCCTCCGCAATGACATGGATAAGCTTCCGGCCCCGTGAAAGCTTTATAATGACCGAATTCACCTGCAACGTAAGACGATCCGGAAATGAGCCGCGTATCCGAAAAGATCGCCCCGCCGATTCCGTAATCGAATTTCAATGTAATATTGTCTGTGGAACCGCTAAGGCAGCCATTCATATTTTCATTAACAGCTAATAAATTGGCATCATTCTCAAGATAGACAGGCAGCTCATACTTCGCCTCAAGCAGTGACGTGAGAGGAAGCTGTAAGAAGCCGAGGCCTGGCACACGCAGCAGGATGCCCTGCTTCGAATCGGCCAGCCCTTGTACGCTGATCCCGATTCCTTTCGTCTTGGCAAGCACCGGAACCTGCTCCAGCAGCTCGTCAATGACTTCATGCAGCAGCTGAAGCAGGTCGTCTATATTTTTGTACTTATCCACGGAACGCTTGGTCGATGACAGCCGTTCATTGCGGAAGTTATAGACGCAGCCCCGGATATATTTGCCGGCGATTTCAATGCCTAATGCATAATGGCTGGAGCTGTTGACGGAGAGCGCGACCCGCTTTCTGCCGCTGCCGGCTACTAATGGCACATGCTCGCTTTCGAAGACGAGACCATCCTCCAGCAGGCGATTGACGATATTGGTTACGGTTTGTTGGCTCAAGCCTGTCTTATGTGCCAGCTCAACGCGCGAAATGGAACCTTCAGAAAATATCAAATAAAGTACCTTTTGCTGGTTGATGGATTTCAGCAGCTTGTGGCCAGTGTTTTTTAAGGAGTGCACGGATGGAACCCTCACTTTATTAATTTTTAATTGACAGTATATACAGTTTGTGTAGAATATTAATAAAGTCAATTGATTTATTAATATTACACCTATTATAACCTACTTTAAGAGGAACGTGAATAGTACATGTGGATAGCTGGAATTGTAATCATCATGTTTGTACTCTGCATTCCACTGGTGTTTGTTTGTTGGATGCATACAGCAAGCCTGAGACGGGGGCGCGCCGACGCTCTTATTGTACTCGGTTATCGTTCCGATGACGGCAGTATTCATCCGCTGCTGAAGGAAAGGCTTGATACGGCTATAAAGCTCTTTCGTCATTATGATTATTCCTATATGATGCTTTCCGGCGGAGCTGTAGGCTCGGACCGGTCAGAGGCAGAGCTTATGCGTGACTACCTGGTCCAGCAGGGCATTGCTGAAGAGAGGCTGATATTAGAAATGAAATCACGCAATACGGTGCAAAATGTAGTCAACTGCAGACAGCTCCTCAGGCAACATGGACTCAGCACGTGCGTACTAGTCTCTAATTCATTTCATATTCGGCGAATGAAGTACATTATGAAGAAGCTTGGCATTCCGGCTATTTTCTATGCCAAAAGGGATATACGCAGTATCCTGACGCTGCAGCTTCGGTTAACCTTCCTCGAGATTCGCGCATTCCGTTTGACACTGCCCTGGATTGAGAAAGCCTTGAAGATAAATAGCGCGGTCAGTAACAGAAAAGAGCAAAATGCCGCTGGTTGATGGAAGTGCAGCCGAAGAGGCTGCTCCTTCTAAATGATTGTTTGAAAGCGGCCGCTTCTGCAATCCTGCTGATTAGTTACGCTGTTCGCTGGCGTTACGTTTGCAATGGTCCCTTCCATTATAATTTACATCATGTTCCACAGGCTTCTAATGGAAGGCACGGCGATGGGAGCGGTGAAAGGATGAGTGTTATGGATACCGTAAAGGCGGGCTATAAGTTAATTGCCCTTGATCTGGACGGAACGCTGCTGACGGAGGATAAACGAATTTCTGATGAGTCCAAAAAGTGGCTCCGCTGCGCGGTCGATCACGGCGTTAAGGTTATGTTCTCAACCGGCAGAGGCTTGCAGAATGCCAAATTATTTTGGGGCGAGCTTGGCTTGGATTCTCCTATGGTGCTTCTTAATGGAGCGGAAATTTGGGAAGGACCCGGGAGGCTGCGGAAGCGTATCTTTCTGCCTCGGTACACTGTTCGGCGACTGCACAAGATTGCCATACAGCAGGGGCAATGGTATTGGGGCTACAGTGTGGAAAGCTTGACGAACGAGGATGCCTGGACGCCGGAGATGTTCGAGCGGGATTGGATGAAGTTCGGCATCGGTAGCCATGATGTGAAGATGCTTGCACAGATAAGGGAAGAGCTAGAGAGCTGGGGAACGCTTGAGATCACCCGCTCAGCCCCGATTAATCTTGAAATTTCCGTTAAAGGGGTAACCAAGGAAAGCGGGGTACGCGAGGTTTGTGAAATACTGGGCATCTCCATGTCTGATGTCATCGCAATGGGAGACAGCGATAACGACGTCAAACTGCTGCAAGCAGCAGGGCTTGGCGTAGCTATGGCCAATGGCGAGGAGCATGTCAAAGCGATAGCGGGTGCAATAACCGCCTCCAATAGTGAGGATGGGGTTGCTCTAGCGATACGGAAATATGTTTTTGATATGGAGTAAAAAACGGTATGGGTTGGACATAAAAATATAGAGGAGTGGATACAGATGTCCGTTCAATCGAAAGAAATCGACATAAACCTGCTAGGTGGAAACGCAGGCCCGGAGACGTTTGAAGGAGAACCGCTGAAGTGGCTTTCTCCGCTTAAGCCTCCTTTTCAAATTGTAGGCTTCCCATGGCTAGTTCAGGATGGTGTTTATCGTCGTCTCCCTCTTAATCCGGGGGTACCTTTGCCGTCCGCAGTCGATACTCTTGCCAATTGTACTGCTGGAGGCCAGATTCGTTTTCGAACGAATACTTCACGGTTAGTTATTAAGGTGCGTCTAGCTGGTCCCGCGAATATGTACCACATGCCCGCAACCGGGCAGTGTGGTTTTGACTGCTACTTAGGGGATCCTGGCAACCAAAAGTACATCTCCACAACCCAATTTAACCATAAAGATATCGAATATGAAGCACAGCTGTTTCGGTGGAATACCAGAAGAGATTTCGCTGTAACCTTGAACTTTCCATTATATCAAGGCGTGGAGGAGGTCTTGATAGGTATAGATGAGGATGCTGCTGTCAGTGCTCCTCCTTCCTATTCCAGCAATAGCCCCGTTGTCATCTATGGCACCTCCGTTACACAAGGCGGATGCGCTTCGAGACCAGGCATGGCTTATTCCAACATCCTCAGCCGCATGTTACCGGTGCCGTTCGTGAATCTCGGATTTTCCGGTTCCGGCAAAGGAGAGCCGGAGCTGGCTCAGATCATGGCGAATATTGAAGACCCTGGGCTCTATGTGCTGGATTATGAAGGTAACACTGGAGCAGCTGAGAACATAGCAAGGACGTTGCCTGTGTTCATCAGCATACTAAGAGAGCGGAACCCTGAGGTTCCTATATTAATTGTCTCCAAAATCCGAAATGACGGCGACCGTTTCTATGAGGAGAGGCAGGAGCTGTTTAACCGCCGAAGGCAAGTGCAGATTGAGAACGTTGAACAGAGGCTGGCAGAAGGGGATAGCCATATCCATTTTGCAGATGGCTTCGAGCTGCTCGGGGAGGACTCCATCAGCGAAATTACCGTTGACGGAACACATCTGACCGATCTAGGGTTTCTTCGCATAGCGCAGTCACTTGCGCCAATTATCAGACCGCTACTTAACCTGTAAGTAAAGAAGAGAAAGTCTTGATTACCCGCTGATTGCGGATAATCTTGAGGCTATTTTTGTTTAGGTTATTCAACAGGAATAATTTACATAACCTTAATAATTACATGACAGTTAGATAACACAATACCGATAAAATAACTTTAGAATTTGAATAAATCAAATTTATTTATTAATTGGGAGGTTCTAATATTTATGAACAAAACGGTTAAGAAGCTTGCATCCGTTGGTCTGGTTACAGCAATGGCCGTTATTGCAGCATGCGGTAACGGAGGCAATAACGCAAACAGCGGAAACAACGCTGCAAATGCACCAGCAGCAAGCAACGCGCCTGCAGAAGTCGCTGTATATGAGAATGGGCTTCCTAAGGATGAGAAGGTTACCTTGAAGGTCGGCTTCTTCGTTGGGGGATACGGACGCGAATGGTTCGATCATGCAGTTGAAAATTTTACAGCGAAGTATCCAAATGTATCGTTTGATATTACAGCTTCAGCTGATATGAAAACAATCCTCTCGACTAAAATCTCCGCAAACGATGACAAGGAGATGTTCGACCTCTTCAACACAACGCCAGCGGGCGGAATTGTATCCCTCGCGCAAGCAGGTAAGCTTGAGCCAATGGATGACATTTGGGATATGAAGCTTCCGGACGCACCGGATAAAACCGTTAAAGACCTCACGCTGCCGGGCATGTACGAATCGACCACTTTGATCAACAGCAAAAGATATGAATTCGCAGCGTCCAGCAGCTTCGGCGGCTTGTTCTTCAATAAAAAGCTGTTTGATGAGCATGGCTGGAACCAAAATCCGAAAACATGGGATGAGTTCAAGCAGCTGCTTGCGGACATAAAGGCGGATGGAATCGCTCCGATTACCTTCCCTGGCATGCATCCGAACTATGTCGATTGGGCTTTCGGAGCAGCGAAATTATTTGAGCTTGCCGACATGAACGGTCAAGCAGACCAATATATTGAGAACTACAAAACCTTTACGCTCCCGCAGTATAAGAGCACAGAGGCTGTTGAGCACTGGAATCGCCTTTATGAACTGGGACAACTAGGGTATTTTGCTGAGGGCTTGCCAGCTTTGTCTCATACGCAATCTCAGATGCAGGTTATTCAAAAAGAAGCAGCAATGGTATCAACAGGAAGCCACGTTGAGAATGAAATGAAGGAAGCGACACCGGCAGACTTTGACTGGGGCTTTATGATTGTTCCTTTCAGAGAGAGCACAGATCAGACGCTTTGGGTAAGAAGCGGAACGACAAACTTCAATTACATTTGGGCAAACAAGCCTGAGCTGAACAAGAAATGGGCAAAGGAATTTATCGTTGAGCTGATGACGTTGGATAATCAGCAATATATCGCTGAGAAAGCGGGCGCTTTGCCTATGCGCAGTGACTTGACAGAAGATACCGCTAGAACGGTTAACCTGTCCAGCTCGGCACAAGCTGTTCTAAAATACATCACAGAAAACGATGCACGAGCTTATAAAGCAAGCAGGTCTGTTAGTATTTCCGATCCAAACTTTGCTCAAGCGACGAAACTAATGGATGAAAATACAATCAAGTTCGTCTTGGGTCAGCAAGATCCGATGCCAATTTTGGAAGAAGCAGAAAAACTGCTGACGAAGGCTCTAGAAGCGCAGAAATAAACAGATTGCTGTGAGCGAGCGGGGAGGGCTTCCTCTCCGCTTGCTTTTTTAAAAAAATAATAACGGCACCAGCCGCTTAAGTTTGTAGAATAGGAGCTGTCCTCCCATGGCTGATACGACAGTAGTAAAGACACAGCACACTTGGCTGCAAAGACTGGGTCTTGATAAAAAGAACACTCAAAAATGGATTTTTCTGTTCGTTGCCATCGTCCCCCCCTTCGGAGGGTACTTACTGTTCACGCTATTTCCGAATATACTATCTCTTTATTATGCTTTTCTGGATTGGGACGGGTTTACAGAACCAAAGTTTGTAGGGTTCGATAACTTCGTTACGGCTTTCAATGACAAATATGTATGGCGTGCGCTCGGACACAACGTTATATTTATGCTGGTTATCCCCACGTTTGTTGTGTTGATTTCACTACTGCTTGGTTATTTAATTTCGAATAAAAACTATCGTGAAAATAAACTTTTGAAAGTATTGTTTTTCTTTCCGAACGTGCTCTCTACGGTTGTCATCGCGCTCTTATGGGCGTTTATTTATGACGGCTCGTATGGCTTATTGAATGGGATCATTGAGCTGTTTGGTTTCGACATGAAAAACTTTTATTGGCTTGGTGAAGAACGGACTGCGATTTTGGCAGTAATTCCGCCCTGGGTATGGGGAGGGGTCGCCTTGTATGTGATCATCTTCGCTAATGCGATGCTGGCTATACCAAAATCATTATACGAGGCAGCTATTCTTGAAGGTGCAGACCATATGACTCGATTATTTAAAATTACGATGCCGCTTATTATGCCAATTGTTAAGGTTGCAGTGCTTTTCTTAGTCGTTGGAACCTTAAAGAGCTTCGAAAATATTCTCATCCTGACAAATGGCGGGCCGTACGGGTCCACCGATGTCATCGGTTTGTATATGTTTAATCTGGCCTTTGGAGAAGAGTATCGGAACTACGGCTATGCTTCCGCGATTGGTATGATACTATTTGTTATATTAGTAACCGCTAAAGTACTGACGGACAAGTTCCTGCCGAAAAAAGACGTAGAGTTTTAATTTTCATTCAAAGGGTTCGGAGGGATAGGGTTGAAAGAAAAGCATACATTTATGGATGTCATCTGGCGTGTCCTGTTATTCTTATGGACGCTGACGATTCTCTTTCCGCTTGCTTGGGTCTTCTATGAGTCTCTTAAGAGCAATCCGGAATTTTTTCAGGACATTTGGGCGCTGCCAACGGAGTTGCAGTGGAAGAACTATACGAAGGCTTGGAACCAATATGGCTTTGGCCAGTCGCTTCTGAATACCCTTTATTATGTGGGCGGCAGCTTGGTACTCGGTATGTTCTTCACGACGCTCAATTCTTACGCGCTGACGCGTATGGAGTTTAAGGGGAGAAAAGTAATTTGGGGCTTGATTATGCTATCCTTATTTCTTCCTGGTGTAAATGCTCTCGTTCCTCAGTACGTGGTTATGAGGGAACTGGAATTAACGAATAGCCTGACAGGCTTAATTCTATTGTCCAGCCTAGGGGAAAGCGTATTTTATCTCATGCTTCTTGGCGGTTTTATGAGCTCACTGCCGAAGGAATTGGAAGAGAGCGCAACGATGGATGGCGCCACACTGTTCCAAAGATTTTGGCGGGTTGTCGTTCCTCTATCAACGCCGGGTATTGTTACGGTTGCCGTATTTAAGTTTCTTGGATTCTACAATAACTTTTTGGGGCCTTTCATCTACTTAAGCGATCCTAAGAAGTATCCGATCGCGGTACAAATGTATTCTGCGAACAAGCAGATGGAGTATACCGCCGATTGGGTGACGCTGTTCGCGGGAGTAACAATTTCTATGATACCGTGCATTATCATCTACATTCTGTTCCAGAAGCTGTTGATGGAAGGCGCGACAATGGGCGCGGTGAAAGGCTGACATAAGTAAAGTCGAGAATCCAGTTCGCTAACGGATACGATGAACTTCCTCCAATTTGTTTTATAAATTGTATCAATACTAGAATTGAGGGGTCAACAACTGGTTATTACGCTACCCCGAAAATAACGCCTCCGAATTAGAAAGAGCGACTTGAAAACCAAGATTCTCGAGTTCGTACGGCTTGTCTAACAATCGCTTCTTGCTGTCGCTGTTCAAAGTAATGACTGCCTAAATCTTTGTAATCCTCTTTGCGCGCAAGGAGATGGTAAGCAATGATCATGATCGAGTGTGCAACAGCTACGGCTGCTCGGTGTCTCCCTTTTCGGGCGGCGATGCGCCGGTACTGGGCTCCCAGGTAGTTGTCGGATCTGCATACGGAGTGGGCGACTTCGATCAGTGCCGCTGGTGGGCACTCGTGTTGCCGCGTAAGGCTAATTCGAGCTCTTCTTTCTTTTCTTTCGTGTCCGCCGTGCAAAGGCTGCCAGCTTTTCTGGATCTTCTTCGCCCTCGATCATGGCACCCATCATATCGCGGCTGCTCACGCCTGGCTCTTCGTAATACCGTGTTGAAATCACGTGTCGGATGACAAGAACACAGTGACATGACTCGGATGCAATGATTTTGACGTGCGCAAGTGCCGTGCTAACGGCCAATACGCCAGGCTTTTTCTTTAGTGTTTCGAGATAGTGAAGCAGGTCCAGTCGCCATTCATGGCATCCCTTTACGCTGTGAGGTGTCTTTTTGCCAGCTTTTTATTTTGTTGATGAGGTCATTGATTTAACCTTAACTTTTGTGAATGGAAACACGCTTACCCTGAAGGAAACCGGCACGGATCGAGAAGGCGAAGTTGTTTGAGGCCGAATATTGTGGTAAGGTTTCGCGGAGCGGTGTTGACCGATTGAGATGTAGGCGCTGAAATAGGGTTTATAATTCGTGTAAAAAAACGTTGTTGCATAAATAAGACTCGACTCGGGCTAGATGCTAGGAGGAGATGCACCAATGAAACAAAATGAACGCCAATATTCAACAATGATAACGGACCAATTCCCTGATTTGACCATCCAAACCGCCGAGTCGCTTGGTGAAGGGTTTCGGAATTACGCGATCCTTGTCAATGGAGAATGGGTATTTCGCTTTCCCAAGAGTCAACAAGGAGCAGATGAACTGAACAAAGAAATTCAATTGCTGCCTCTACTGGTCAATCGTGTAAAGGTCGATATACCGGAGTTTGTATACATCGGATTACAGAGTGATGGATGTCCCTTTACAGGCTATCGGAAAGTCCAAGGTGAGATCCTTGGGGAAGCCGGAATCGCCTCTATCTCCGAAAATGCAAGAGATCGACTCGCTTTGCAGCTTGCTGATTTTATGAATGCGTTGAACGCATTTCCGGTTGATTCGGCAACTCAGGCTGGAGTTCCCGTTCGAAACCTTAAGAATGACATTCTCTTGTTGATGGAAGCCGCGGAGAAGCATGTGTTTCCGCTTCTTAATCCGTCGTTACGGGACTATCTCACGCAGCGCTTTCAATCCTATCTGGAGGATACGGCATATACTCGATATACGCCGGCGCTGATTCACGCTGATCTTTCGCCGGATCACTTTTTGACGGATTCGCATCAGTCAGCACTAACAGGTATTATCGATTTCGGCGATGCCGTGATAAGCGATCCTGATTACGACTACGTGTACCTGCTTGAGGATTGCGGCGAGCCGTTTACCCGGCAAGTGATGGCTTACAGGGGCGAGGTTGACCTGGACGCCCGCATCCGAAAAGTCTTCTTGTTCGTTACGTTTGATCAGGTCCGTTACCTGGTCGAGGGATTAGAGTCCGGGGATCAGAATTGGATTTCAGAAGGGTTGGAGGTATTGGAAAAGGACATGAGGATCAATATTGTAGGAGAAGGTGGCTAGCCCCGGCCTCTCACGCCACCGTACGGCAGTCGACAGCCAATTACGGAAAGCGCAATCATAAGCTCGCAACGACCGGAACCGGACCATTGATCACTCAATCGTCCGGTTATTCGTGCGACAATCATAAAGAGGTACTGTCACGATCAATTCAATTAAAGGCAATAACGAATATCGCGTTAGTTAGTGAGAAAATAACGAGCAAAAATGATAGGAATAACTTGGATACTCTATTACTTTAATGAATTACTGTATAAAAGCCGTTGATGCTGGACTTCACGGAACTGAGCAAACTAATGTCTTCCGGAATGAATGGCCGTCTGGACCTCTATTATGGAGAAGACATCTCTTCTGTGTGGTAGTGATTGCTCGACACGCTCACTTTACCAAACGAAGCGGTGTTTTTCTATTTTTGTCAAGCTGACAATCTAATTGACTTTAAACCCAGGCCACTTCTGCTGTTAAGCAGATTTTGGCTCTGCGAAAGTTGAGACTGTAAAATTATATCATAAAAGAACCAGGGATTTCTCCCCGGTCATGGCCTATTATTTTCAGCTCCACCTGCTTGTTGTATCGTTCATATAGAATTGGAACGTAATGTTAAAACGGTCTGTCACCATCCCGAAGCAGGGACTAAATTCAGTTTCTTGCAACGGGACCATTACTTGCCCTCTGTCACTCAATTTATTAAACATGTCTTCAATCTCGCTTTGTTGCGTCGCTGTAATGCAAATATTCACCTGATTTCCGATTACATAAGGTTGCCCCGGAAAGAGATCGGCGATCATCATATCATTTTCACCGGTTTGTAACACGGCATGGGCAATACGGGTTTTCCATTCTTCAGGCAAACTATCGGCATCCTTGCCTTCCCCGTACGTAGTTTTGTACAGTAATTTCGAGTTTAACGCTTCCCGGTAGAACTCAATCGCTTCCGCAGCATGTCCATCCAGCATGATGAACGTCGTTGAGCGCATTGACATTTAAACAATCTCCTTTTCAATTAAATTGTCCAATTTGTGTTGTTTTGGACTTCATTAGCATCATATCGTACAATAGTGACAATACTTGTCGTAATATATAAAGGAGCTTATAATGGCAAAGTCCAAAAGACTGATCGAGATGATGATGTCCATCAACAAAAAGAAGTCTTTCAACGCCAAAGAGCTTGCCAATGAATTTGGAGTTTCCACGCGGACGATTGTGCGGGATATGCAGGAGTTGAGCGCGCTGGGGGTTCCTTTTTAATCGGAGGTCGGTCAGCATGGGGGATATAAGATGATTAACGAGAGAATGCTGCCCCCAGTTGCTTTTACGGAAGGCGAAGCGCTTGCTGTTTTTTTTGCCAGCCATGCATTGAGGCACTACGCGGATCTTCCGTTTGAGGCGGAAACAAATTCAGTGTTGCGGAAATTTTACTCTTATATGCCGGAAGATATTCGGGACCGTATCGACCGGATGCGGAAACGATTTGATTTGGCAACACCGATGAGACATGCAAGCACGCCTTATTTGAGCTTGTTGCTGGAGGCTGCGATCGATCAAAAAGTGGTGCGCATGGAGTACGAATCGAAACAGCATAAGCGGTCAAGAGACGTTCAGCCGATCGGAATTTATGCCAGCAACGGGTTTTGGTATTGCCCGGCTTATTGCTTTAACCGCAGCGATTTTCGCTTGTTTCGCTGCGACCGAGTTAGATCTGTTGAACTGTCCGAACTGAAAGCGGCCGATTTGACGCAAGTGCATACAGGAAACTGGGAGTCTTACATTGAAGAGGAAAGTCCGGCTATGGAACTTTATGTTGAGCTTACTGCATCAGGTGTGCAGAGATGCGAGACCGAATTGTGGCCGGCGCACAAAATGCAGATTCAAGTTCGGGAAGACGGCACAGGATGGCTGGGCAATCAAATCCCCGCGAGCAGCCTTCCATTTTTCGGCCAATTTTTTATTGGATTGGGTACGGATGCAAAGGTAAAAGCGCCAGACGAGTTGATCCATGTTATGAGAGAAGTGCTGGACAAACTAATGGCGCAATATCGGTAAAGATTGTCCAACACGAAGGCTGCTTGATTGGTCACGTTTTTGGGGTGACACACACGGCTCGAAAGTTCCGCTAGCGCGTCAGCAAAAGCCCGGCTTGCACGAATGCCGGGCTTTTTGCTGTCATCGAGGACAAGAACAAGGCCCCGAGAGGGGCATGGGTGGCTAACGGGCAGGATGATGGAATACAAAAAGACTGTCGCCTAATCCCTGCCAAAGTGCAAAAAGCCACCACAATCAATCGAAGCAATAGCACAAGAGATAGCGGCCCGAGGAGGGTTTTAACTGGATAGAGGAGGGCCTGTGCTTGCTTTGGCATACAGTTTTTTTCTTGCTGACAAATAACAAATGTACTGAAGTGGCTGGTGCAACTAATAATCATTGATTACGTCTAATCGTGTAGATAATATATCTATGAGGTGAATTATGTTGAAACAAATTTTGCTGTATCTATCCACAGCAATGTTATTGTTTGGAGTTGTTGCTTGTACTCAAGACAGGCAGGTTCCCGATGAATTGGTGAGTCTACGTGAGGCAGCATGGAATAGCATTGATGGCGAACACCAAAAGCAGGTTGATGGTGATTGGAAGAACGCGAAAGTTGAAAACGCTAAGTCGACCGAAATGCCTATACCAAAAGGCGGAGGCAAAATAAAGAAAGTACAACACATTTACAAGGTTACATTTAATACGAAGAAAGACGCACGACTGAGCTCTCTCAAGGTATTTATTGATGGTGACACCAATGAGCCTTTATCGTCGCTAGGGACCATTAAGTAGAACCCGATGACTTTTTGCCCTACGTCTGAAAGTTAACCCGATTTTCTTGTACTAATGGGACATTTTAGTTGAACGAAACAAGGAGCAGTTTGCCGCGGCAGTTGCTCGTTGTTTTCATTAAGCTAACGTGCAGTTTAGTTCCAATATATGGTATCATATCATGCAGGAATGGAGGTCAAGTTGATGAGTAGAAAGATAGTATTCGTCCTAATGCTTATTCCATTTTTATTAACTGTATCTTGTACTAAGGAAACAAGCATTGATATTGGCGATGCATTAGGAAAAGCCGAAGACACTTTTAGACAACTTGATGGGATTGCTACAACAGCCTCCTCGTTTGATGGTAAAAAAGATGTTAAATTCAGACTCATGGTTGAAAAGGGGACTCTAACAGAAGCCGAAGCAATTGTTCAATACAGCACTACGGCAGCTGGCTTAATGCTCAGCTGCCGTTTCTCATTGAAGTAACGGGAGGAATGTTGGGAAATAGAAACGAATACATAATTTAGCTTCCCGAAATAGGTTGATTAACGTGATTTCAACATTCGAGTAATGGAAGCATCATAAAACTAAAAGGAGTAACTTTTACTATGAAGGATTTACAAAGTTTTGTTTCAGATTATACGAAAGATAAGAAACATTTACATCTTGTTATCGGGATTATTAGGGAGGGAGATATTGAATACTTTTCGTTTTGTAATAATAAAAAGAAAAGTATGATCCCTCCTGAAAATATGTTGTTTGAAATCGGCTCCATTACCAAAGTATTTACATCAATACTTTTATTAGAAATGGAACGGGAAAAACTGGTTTTCTCGGATGACATTGTCGGTAAGTACGTGCAAAACGTTGAAAACGATTATTTGAATAAGATTACCTTGAAAAGTCTTGCTACTCATACCTCAGGATTACCTATATTGGCAACAAATCACGTTTTGTCTAAAAATAGATCGAATCCTTATTCAACTTATACCGAGGAAGATTTAACTGCTTTTTTAGCTAACGCTGATTACACTGATAGCATTGGTTCGTTTGAATATTCCAATATCGGTGTGGGCTTACTGGGAAATATTCTATGTAAGGTGTCAGGAAGTAAGTATGACGAACTGTTAAAAAAATATATAACGAGTCCATTAAAGATGAATGAGACAGCCGTTATGCTTGATTCAGAACAAAATGACAGGTTTTTGAATGGACATGCTTCAACTGGGAAAAGAGTCCCTCATTGGGATCTTTCTATACTTGAAGGAGCTGGGGGGATTAAGTCATCTGTTAGCGATTTGAGTTTATTTGTCCAAGCCAATCTAAATGATGATAATCCGATAGCCTCTACACTACAAAATAGTCATCTCCCTATATGGATCGGAAATTCAAACCGTTATTTTGGCTGGGGTGAGGATAAACTTCTAGATAAATGTATCCTCTGGCATAACGGGGGCACTTCTGGCTTTAATAGTTATCTAGCTTTGAATAAGGAACTTAGTGTAGGAATTGTATTACTATCAAATTATTCTTTTTTCTCAAATTCTCTTATGGATTATTATTTTGCTCAATTAATAAAATTGATTACTAAAAAAGAGCCTTCTCAAGGAACTATGATAGACTCTATAGGTAAAAAAATATTTGAAGCAATTATATGTAGAGAAAAGTCATTAAGCTAACGGGACACGTTAGTTCAATGCACCATAGAGCAGTCTGCGCTTTGCAGTTGCTCCATCTTTCATTACGCTAACGGGCAGAATAGCGTAACAAATGAAACGATAGACAATATTATTTTATAGGAAGTTTCACTAGTTTGTTTGCACCATTTGATAGTAATATTAATCGATGGATTTTTCGATAGGCAAACAAGATTTTTTGGGGGGGAATATACTGGTGGCATCAATGGAATTATCTCTAGAGTATCTAGGGTCATTAGAAATACCTTTAGGAACTCCGAAAACACTTACAAGAATGTCTAGCGGATTTAGTAATCATAATTACTTGCTCACGACCAGACTAGGGAAATATAGACTTAGAGTACCTCAATTTTCTAATAATTTAGACCAACTGTTAGCAGAACAAATGATTTTGAAATGGGCAACAGAAAAAAGTAATATCATCGTTCCTCTGCTTCATCTGTTTACACTACCCAACGGTACGTACATAAGTATATTTCCATTCGTTGAAGCTGCCCCTAAGTTTGACTTACATAATGAACAATTGATGTGCAGAGCAGGAAAGGCTTTAGCTGAATATCATCTCTCTGTTGATGGGTATAAGGGTAAATTGCCTTGGAAGGCGTTATCCGAGTCATTCGGTCTTGATACGGTAGACATTGGAGAATTAAGAACCAGTATAAATGAACAATCGGTATCTGAGTACCCCGGATTTTGGAATGCCGTAGAAAACCTATTGTCTCGGATGAAAAAGATCGATAAGCAATTGAATGAGGAGCCATATATTTCTCTACCTCATCTTCCGTGTCATGGAGATTATGCGCCTGCTAATCTGTTAACACTTGAAGATAAAGTAGCAGGTATTATCGATTTTGAGTGCTGTCGCTGGGCGCCGAGATTATACGATTTATCCACCTTTTTGCTTTCTTTGCAGGAAGGTGAGGGATATGAGGAGTTCATGTCATCTTGGTTCCTGAAAGGGTACCAGTCCATAATCACTTTATCGGAGATTGAACTGGAATTGATTCCTATATTTCAAAATATAAGTTCTTTGGAAGCGGCTAAAAGACATTTTAATAGGGTAATTCAAGGAGACCACCAAGTACATGCGGGTTTAGTTATGTATTGGGATCGTATTACTTCAAAACTGAATTGACACGTTTATTGAACTCCCTCAGTACGATTTAGTTTTCTCACGAATGCTCGCTTATTCGCAGGATTTCACCCTTGCC
>NZ_JANHOF010000034.1 GCF_024498075.1 Paenibacillus mendelii | reverse complement strand
AGTCACTTCAAAGAAGGATATGCGGCAGTTAAAAAAGATGGCAAATACGGTTACATAGATAAAGCTGGAGACGTGATTGTACCTCTTGAATATAACTCAGCAGGAAGATTTAACGATGGACTTTCGATTGTGAGAAAAGACGGTAAATGGGGAATTATACAAATCGAAATGTTGTGATTGACCAGTACGGAGGATTATATATGAGCATAAGGGGAATTGCAGTTAGGCTACAAGAAGAACGTAGTAAAAAGATTTAATTTTAGGAAAATGCAGTAATGACGCGCGTTTAGACATATGTACAAAATACAGATTTTAAGAACAAGTGTTCGTAAAAAATCCTTGTGTATCCATTTTGAATTACGGATCTATTAGCAGACATAGAAAAGCAACTCCACGCATTGCTAGAGGAGATCCCAATGGCCGTTCAGCTCCGTTCCATCAAGGGTCTTGGTCCGATCTTCGTCGCGGCCATCTTAGCAGGTGCAGGTGACCTTAGACAGTACGCACAAGGGCGTCAGTTACTGCGCAAAGCTGGTCTGAATCTCGCAGAAAGTACATCGGGGAAAAGGAAAGGACAGATCATCATCTCCAAACGAGGAGATTCCAGCCTAAGGAAATATCTGTACTTAGCAACCATTCAACTCATCGGAATTAATCCGATCTTTCAAGAATTACATCAGCACAATGTTCAAGTAAAACACATGAAAAAGCAACAGTCTGTCTTCAAGCTTGTGGGTAAAGTGGCACGAATTCTGATCGGCATGGTCCATCGGACGGAAACATTCTCTCCCGAAAAAGCCAGCTATCTCGTTTTACAAGAGCCCAATTCCATCAATAATTTTCCCGGCGTGTCCGAGTAATTCGGCATCAACCTAAAACCTGGACTTTGACTGAGAGATAGTTCTCGCAATACTCACCAATATCCTGGAATGGGGTCCTGCCGCGCCGACCCATAACGCGTATCGTAGTTATAAGAGATATGCTGGGCAAAGGATGCATAGCTTGATGGATTATGGAGAGCCATCGCCATAGTCATCGTATCATAGCGTGTAATGATCTCTGGGATAGTATCTTGCCTAGGCAGCGAAAGGCTGTCTGCCACTTCATCGGTGAGATACCATTCCGGGATATCGTTAGTCTCGGTAGCTAGCTCATCAACAAAATGGATTCCCTCATGGATAATGATAGCAGCCCGGGCAGCAGGTCCAGTCAATACAAACTCTTTAGAAAAATAAATCCTTACGTTATAAACTGTAGCCGCCGGATCGGATATCGTCTGCGATATCTCAAATATTTCAGGCGCTCTGTGTAAAGCTCTGTCCACTTTCTCGTAGTTACTTAGAATTTCGTTGATACGGCCGACTTTTTCGCTATTCGGTAAAGAAGGGGGGATATGGAAGTGTGTTTGAAGCGTGGCTTCCATGAAGGAATCGGAAGCATTCGCTGCCAGTACGTCTATATATGCTTCCAGTTTTGAAACGGCTGTCCATAACCAGCCGAAAGCTTTCGATTTCGCTTGGCCTGCCAGCAGCAGCTCTGCAAGACCAAGCCAATTGTCTACGATAGGCCTCTCATTATCGACATTAAGCGAATCCCAGTGAAAGCGGATATATTGATCTCCCTTAAATAAATAACCGTAGTCCCCGTATGACCCCAGACCGCTGACAGCGGCTTCTATACCCTGTGCGAAATCGACTGGCATTCCATTTAACATCGAGCTTAGAGGTTTAACATATTCTAATTTGTCTTCCATCCAGTTGTATTTCGCGTACTGGTTACCTTTAAAGAAATATGCATATCCTGTCCGGGATAACTTTCCATTAAAAGCGGCATCTACGCCCATATTAAACGGACTCGGTAAATGCCATGCCGATAAATCGGACTGTACCTGAATGGGTCGAGCTGGTGGAGGGTTATCCCGCCAATCATGACGGATATAATCGGCACCGTGAAAAAAGTATGAGTAATGTCGATATTGATTCACTTTGCTTTCATGTCCGCTTAGCGCCGCGTCAAAACGGTAGGGGGATTCAAGCGGCTGAAATGACAGGGGCAAAATCCAGTCGTCGGTAATGCTTTTCCCTCCTAGAAATGCACGTTCCAGATCCCAATCAAAGGTAACAAACTGATCACCGCGAAAAAAATACGTTACGACCGATCCTTCTGGACCGTTCAATGCAGACTGGATATACATATATGGGCACCACCTATAGTTCTTTTAGTTTCGACTTCACAAATCACATAATTCACCAATTCGGTAAATATTATTCTTTGCTTGTGCCATACCAGGATCGGGGGCTTGCGCCCTTCCAAGAGACACATAAAGGTTCACCTATGTGAAAACACTAAATGCGCTAAACCACATCCCGAAGGACATCGGAGCCCGATGGAGGCTTAATGGGATATTATGCTGATGCGTATAATACCCAGAATTGATGGGGTGGAAACGCGAAACTAAACCTTGTAGAGGAGGAAACCCCTTGGCGTATCAGAGCTTTCCGCTACTTTGCCGTGGTGGTGGTACAATGAGTTTTCGTTCTCATGCGGGAGATGTGCAGGGAACTTTCAACATACTTGGGCTGTTTTTCAATAAGGGAACCCGTCCGGCAGGTTTGGGGTTGGCCCCTGGCGAGTGTTCTTGGCTTGATCGTGGGATGAGCAATAACGAACCGGACATTCTTCAACAGAATGTTCCATCAAACGTCATGTCTGCCCCTTGGTTCATAGATCTAAGGGATCCCGGTAAGTACTGGACTTTCCATGTTTATAATACCAATCAGGGGTTTTTGAAGGTGACGCAAGCATATCCAGGAAGACCAAGAACACCCATTGACTAAATGGTTTATCGGTATAGGGGCACAGCGAGTTACGTGTTAATGCCATGGCTTGTAGCTCAGAACTTCATGCCCGAAAAAAGTGCAGCAGACCGGGGACGGGTTGCGAATACGTCGCGGTAGAATCCGATCAACCCAGGTTTATTTTCGTCCGGCGTTGCACCGGGAACAGCGCTTTATATGCCGATGTAGCCTCATCCATTAAAAAGATTCAAGGGTCAATAAGGGCTAGCAGAAGCTGTTTGTAGCGAGGCTGACGGGCTCGGCAACATCTGTCGATCAGTGCATGGAATGTATTACAGTTTCGAAAGCAACAAAAACTCCGCTGCGTGACGGAGTTTTTGTTGCTGTAAACTGATTCATGATTGTAATTTTAGGGGATGAATTCATCACGCTTTTTTAGTCACGCTTAAACAAGCGAAGTAAGTTTAATTTGGCGGTTCATTTGGGATTAGTCCGACAGCTCGCGCGAAGGGACTACATCAATACTTGAACACTTTACTACAGCTTACAAGAACATCGGTTTGAAGGTTAGAAATTGAACGTGGAATTCAACCCTATTGATGTGTATTGAAAAATAATTATTGAGAAAAATAAATCTGTGAGTTATCTGACTCTGTTCTTAGTCTCGCTAGGATAAAGTACTCTTTCGACCTACAGTAGTTTATCCGACAATTCAGTTTGTTGTACGCCTTTAAAGTGAAATTTTCTGGAAGAGGGAAAACATGAACGGAAATGACCAATTTCTCGGTATTGTACAAAACGGAGAGTTTCGGCTTCTAACGTCGATACCAACTACTTGTACTCCTGTCAAGCTGACTAGCATCCCAATACAGGCTGCCCAACTGCCACGCGAACGAACTTGACCTCGCAGGTTAGAAGGAAAAGTCATTGTCCACGGACGTCATTCACTCGCACAAATGGGTGACCGAGACATTGGGGGGAACTGATCACCAGGATCCGGACAGTTACCTGGCGGAGTATAACCGCACGTGGGACGAGCTCGTGGCAGACATAGCGGGAGTCCTCTCGATGTGATGACCTACCCGAGGGCACCCTTCGGGACAGCGGCAGTAAATACTGCGTTGCAACAGAACATATGGCGGAGAGGAAGGGAAAAGTAACCATGGAAATCATTCTTCCACACAGAGCTGGGTACGAGTTTGGCATTGGGATCGATCGCCTGTCCGGGGCTGCCAAAAACACAGTGGTGACAGGTGATCCTACCACCGTTCAGTACTCCCCGGGAAGCGTGCAGTCGTTCAACGTTACCCGTATCAGAACGAGTCACGATTTGCAGCGTCATCTCGGCCCATCGACATTGAGGCGTCTTACGGCTGTGCTTCCTTCGGAGCAGGGGTCTCCGCTCGTTTCAAGTACCTGAAAGATACACAGGTCCAGTCTACATCCTTGTTCATGACCGTGACTGCGTCTGTCCACCTGGCCGACCTGAGTATTGACGTGAGCCGCTTGACGGAGGAGGCTGCAAGAGTCGTAACTCAACCCAAAATTTTCGCCGCCCGTTATGGGAACATGTTCTGCCGAGCTTGCAAGCGCGGAGGCATGTTCGTTGGTATGTTACGTGTAGAAACGAACAGCGAGCGGGACGCTGGCACTATCGAAACTGAGCTGAGCGGGTCATACGGCCTGTTCAGCGCGGAAGCAAAAATGAAGTTCCGGTAGGTCATCGAGCAGCACAACGCGTCGGCATACTGCTCCGTTTACACGGAAGGCGGTCCAGTCATCCAGATCAACAATCCGACCGATGCCCAGGAGCTCTTAACACTTGCAAACACCTGGATGAAAGCATTTCATGACCATCCTGATCAATATGCGCGCCCTTACGAATGGACTCTTAGTGATATCGCCATCGCCGAGGGACCGACGTTGAACTACGCAGAACTTGAACACGCGCAGGACATTCTCAAGTACTGTGCACGACAGCGGACAACGCTGCTTGATCAACTGAACCTGTTGACCTGGATGGTAAGCCATCCTGAGCGGTTCGACTGGACGAACGCTGCTTCGCCCGAGAAAATCAGGGAAGCCTCTAACGCAACCCAGGTCGATCTGGACACCCTCGCCGATTGTGCCAGCCGTGCCATCAACGATCCGGCGAATGCGTTGATGCCGGCGCCCTACGCAGCGGCCCGAGGCGGATCGTACCCTTCCGCTGTCGTACCATCGCCGCTCCCGAAACCACACCCGGGGGAGACAGGGGAGCCAAGAGTGCGAGTGCCACGGGTCATAGGTCTAAGTGAGGCCGATGGAAAGCAGAAAGTGAGGTATGCAGGCCTTAATCCAGTATGTTACATAGAAACACGGCCAGGTGGCCACAACGATTGGAATATCCATGGTCAGGAGCCTGACCCTGACACGCTGGTCGAACCAGGATCAAATGTCGTTTTAATTTGGGACGTGGATAGCCCTGAGTATGGTGGTTATCGTGGATGCCCGTCAGGACACAATACCTGACCTGTTGGTCGCCAGGCCACCAAGGCGGCCATCCAGCTTGCAAATTCGACATGATGGTCAATGCTTTGCTAATTAAACCGTTCCTCCATTTTACCATCTCCTTCTACGCGCTTGGTGCCGCTCACGGTTACCAATCAACCTGACGTTCCTGTCTCCGCGTTCTCTCTTGTTGTACGTATCGGATGAGCCAGCATCTAGCTTCGCACAGGATTCGATCCTTAGTTACTCCGCGAAGTCGTGCATGCATTAGAAGGAGCGCCATGCTGACGGAACCCAGTGCGCAACCATGTCTATCGTAGATCAACCGACTTGCGCAATTATGAGAATTAATTTGTTAAATCACATAAACGATCGATCTATCGAATACATTGGTAATAGATGGATTTGTTGAATTTAGGTTATATAAAAATATAACTTAAGGAGGAAATCAATGCCTACTTTAGTTGGTGAATCTAATGTGGTCAATATTCCAGCTTTGAGACTCTATCAAGCGTTGGTGGGGCAATCAGCACTTCTTATCGAAGGTTTAACCCCTCAAGGGTGGATCCTCAGTGTTTATAATGATGGTTGGATTAATACAGCCGGTGGCATCAGTGCAAGAGATGACATCCAGTCGCAAAAGGACATCTTTGCGCAAAGGGACGTCGTGGCGCAAAGGAACGTCGTGGCACGAGGTGATGTCTTTTCACGCGGGGTTCAGCTTACCTGCGACAAGAATTCAAAGGAAAATTTCTCAGATGTCAGCTCGCTCCAGGTCCTTGACAAATTAGCAAGCATGCCAATCCAGTCTTGGAACTACAAAGACGACCCTACCAGTGTGCGTCATATTGGCCCGACTGCTCAGGATTTCCAGACCGCCTTCGGACTAAATGGAGAGGATGATATACACATCTCTAGTATAGACTTGCAGGGTGTAGCCTTGGGTGCTATTCAAGGTTTAAACGAGAAAAACGAAAAACTCATGGCTGAAAATGCTCAGTTACATGCGAATTTAGCTAAGCTCGAGGCACGCCTTTCCGCCCTAGAGGCCAAAGAGTAAACCAAATTTCGACTGCTCTACCACATGCCCATCAAGCTAAGGATATATTACACCCCCAAAAGGACTCCGCCAGCACTCGTTGTCAGGTTCGCATCAGAAACCACAAAGGCTCCAAACGAATCTATGTTGATTTTGATACAGAAGCACGCCGTTTTGCAAGTTTTATTTCTGCTTACTGGCCAGACGATATTCTTATGTCGTGGTGGCCGGTTTATTCAAGCATAGATTCTCACAACTACCAGTTATTTCATCGAACTGCATAAGTCATGATGATTACTGTTTTGTGGTAAAGAATGACTCCTTTTCTACTAGCCGGAATTCTATCGCGATATCGTGACGGAAACCTGGAACTGTGAATCCTGGACAACAAAAGGATTTTAATGTTAGAACGTTAAAACCGACTCTATCGCAATTGTTGCGACAGAGTCGGTTTTTTTGTACTCAAATCGGCTTAACCGCACGGCATTGGCAACTCCACTCAACCGATGTTGTAACTGAACTTCGAGTATGAATTCGTTAACGATGACTCACCGAAGGCA
The DNA here is from genome assembly GCF_024498075.1 of Paenibacillus mendelii. Taxonomy (GTDB): domain Bacteria; phylum Bacillota; class Bacilli; order Paenibacillales; family Paenibacillaceae; genus Paenibacillus_Z; species Paenibacillus_Z mendelii. The sequence continues at coordinate 19,177 of NZ_JANHOF010000034.1, read as the reverse complement.
TTTGTCACGATAACGTCCACGACACCCGAAAAAAGGGATGCCGGAACAATAACCTCCACACGTCGTGGCGCAGCACTAACAATTATGGCTGGCAGCCCGCCAAATTCAACCTGCGGGGAAGGGGAGAATCCCCAACCCTCAATCGTGACACGTCCGAAAGTTCCGACGGCTGCTAACGCGTTGTCGGGCACTAATACAGAAATTTCCGGCGCGACAGCTATATCTATTTTTAGTGCTTCCTGTACGTTTTTAATCGGCAGGGCCAAACCACGAGAGCTCAACCCAGTAGCAATATCCTCATTCGGAATTGAAAATAGCAGTCCTTCAACTTCATCATTCTCGTTTAAGACTACGGATCCAGAGTCTCCCTTGCCAGCGAAGGCTGTGCCTGGTGTGGAAGTTGTGATTTCAAAAGCGGAAACGAATTGCGGACTTGACCCGGGAATAAACCGATTCATGGTTCCCTCTGTCAACAATGTGCGTGTTCCGCGCTTTTTCATTTTCCTTCCTAGCGTATGCTCTGTATCCCATTGATTAACGCCCTTTACGGGACCAATATCTACGATTTCTTTCAAATAGCCGCAATTGGGCTTGATGACGGCACAATCGAGATGAAGGGGCATCCCTACATCTGCGATGTTGGAAACCGTACCGATGATGCGGGCATGCGGCTCACCTTGTGCCGGCTGAAAAATTTCCTTGCCGATAGCCTGCGCATCAGACTCACCAGGTCTTTTAACCACATGCGCGCAGGTAAGCAGGAGGTGCTCACCACTCACACGGCTGCGCACAATAGCGCCTAGCGTACCAGGAGGATGACTAGTTACGCCTTGACTAATCCTGTTAATCTGGATGCCTCCACGAAGCGTTTGATGATAAGAATTATCCGAAATCAGGAATGGACGGAATTCCACCACATCAGTCATAAAACCACCATACTCGGTTGGAATCCGTTCGATTGACGGAATTTCGTTCGAAGGCTTCTTCTCGCACACATAGACAAATATTGATAATTGATTTAAAAAGTCTCCACCTTTTTCTTTGAATCCTATGCCAACGATATACTTATGAGGGACAATGGCATCAAATCGTTCTTGTAATGAAGCACATGCATCGAATGCTTCAGGCGGGACTACAATTTCTTTTTCAACATACATGATTATCTCCATCCTTTTATAAACCTGACCATATTTTCTATAATTAAACTACTCTAAATATGTAATATAACCAATAAAAGATCTTTTTATTGCTAAAATCAACATCTTTTTACTAGCAGATACCTGAAAAAACCTACAGAAAGCGTGGAGCATTCGTTATTTTCCAGCATAATATTTTTGAAATAAGCAAAGATAATGAAATCGTTGAACTTAGAAGATTACTGACAATTTCCCCATATTTGTCATACAAGGAGGCCCTACGGATGGAAAAGTGCGCAAGCGAAGTCAAGGGATTGCAAGAGATCATGAGCATATTCGGCGGAACGGTAGTTGAAACTGCCATTGAGATACATTATTGCGCCACAAAGGGCGGCTGTATTCCCTTTCCGGGTCTATCAGGAAGCGGGTTGCTGCCGACAGATTATTTTGACGTGCGCCAAGGCTTCCATATTTGTGCTACTTTAGCTGCTTTTCTTAAACTACACAATCCGGCAGTAGACGAAGTGCTGATCGCCACCCAGTGCAGCATGCCCAATCCTACGCCAGCAGATAAATTTGCCGTCCCCGACATTATTACTCATGAACCAGGCCGTACCGAATTCTATGAAATAAAACCGGTGAGAGGAGCAGCGGAAGGGCGGCGGAAGCTCCTTAAATTCCGGATTTTTTGCTCGATGAACGCCATAAGTCATTATGTTCCGGGCATTCAGTACACGCCTAACGAAGATCGCCCGATTACAACCCAACTGTGGCTCGGTACGCCAGCCAAGTTTCGTTTCCGCTTTGTACGTACAGAGGCCGGATTGATTTTGTGGGACATTTGTGTGGAGACCAGTGTCGATATCGTAGTTGAAGCAGTCTGGAAAACGATGCTGACAAGATTAATGATCGCCTTGTTATTTCTGGCTCCGGAGTTAGTCTTAATATTTGCTCAAACCAACCTACAGTCAGAAGCGGGAACATTAGCAGCCTTGGGCAATACGGTCGGAGTAGGGGGCACAAATGATCATGCCGACGTTCAGGCGGTACAGATCATGTTAAACGACTGGCGCACGAACAACGGCCGAAATGCGATCGGCATGGACGGCCTGGCAGGATCCGAGACCATTGATGCAATAACCGACTTTCAGCAGTCCGTTACCGGAGCGGCAGATGGTCGAATCGATCCTGGAGGCCCCGCCATCATAGCGCTAGAACGGGCACACTTGCAATCTATTGTTTCTCCCGACCCTACTCTCGAAGTGGAGCCATATATGTTGGAAGCCTTCTACCAACTCACGCTCGATTCCTTCGAAAGTCTCATTGATCCAGAAAATAACGCTGACAATCCTCTATTGGCTCGGGTCGAGAACATGTTGCGTGTTTATTTCCAAGAGCTGCGCAGAGGATAGAGAGCGATTGGGAAACAATGAATGTATTTTCCGATACAGGTAGCTAAATCACACGATGAAACTGTGAAAAAAATCGAGCTCCCTCAAGGGGAGCTCGATGCCTAAATTGCTTTGAACCCGCGAACAGACCTGCCCAGGTCAGATGGTCAGCCTTGCTTCAAAGAAGCGACCAACTTCTCTGCTTGCACCAGCTTAGGGCCGAAACGATCCGGATCGACCTCAACCAACTTGCGGCAAACTTCAACAGCTTCTACTGCATATTCCTTCGCTTCCTTAGCGCGTTCGACCTCAATCAAGCTTATCGCAAGGGCATACAGTGCAGAGGCAAATAACTCTAAATATCCTCTTTCCTTAAGATGGAACCCGCGCAGTTCATCCACTGCCACTAGCGACTTACTGACTGCTTCCTCATGCCGTCCCGTGCTGGTCAACTCCTTGGACAACGCCAACAGCTGCTTCGCTAAGGTCATGACATCGTACAGTGGAATGGTGTCCAGATATACTTGACGTTCCCTGATTGAAGGAGTGGTTCCTGGAGGTGCGGCACCGGGCATTGTCTCGTATTCCTGAATAACAAGCCGCAATCGCTCGTTCTCATACTCAACAGGTATACTAACCTGACCCTGCCAGACTGTGACATACTGGGAACCCGGTTCACTGGGTATGAGCTCAACTTTCAACGGCAAATCTGCCCACCTCAATGCCGCATCTTCAATGTCATCGGCACGGCGTTGCACAAGAACTTCAATCCGGCTCGCAGTCTTAATCTCGGCCCCATCTAACGAGCTCTGTGCCTTGTAGGTGACACCACTTACCGAAACATTGTACACGTCAGGAGCACCTGCTGCGCGTGTTACGGTAACCGAACGATTCGGCGCAGTCTGGACGAGATCAACCAATACGACGGGGGAAAGGCGCAGGTCAAGCGAGTAGGACCCTGGTAAAACTAAAGAATTGGGCTGAAAGCGCACTAATGCCAAGCGGATAAACGGGAAGTAGTGATTGCCGATATCCAGCTCAAGGTCAGAAAACCACAGCTTCCGTCCATCATCCCAATTCACGTCAAAGCCGACAATTTGTACCCGCTCTCCACCCCCCATATGCGCCCACCAGACCTGTTTCCTATTTGTAAAGTTCTCAACTTGCGGCAAACCTATTTCTGGAGATGACCAAATAGGATCCCGCCCCCGAAGTGTTATTTTGTTATATTGAGCTTCATAGCGAGAAGGTACACGACCACCTAATACAACGCCCAGCACCTCACCTTCGCCCGATGACCACCAAGGGCGGTCAAGATACACCCGTATTCCGCCGCCGCGGCGTTCACTCGTCATATTCCCGTCGGCATCGGCAGTTTGATCCCATCCGAAAGTTGGAACAGCGTATAGAACGCAGGGAGCTGCCGGACGAGCAGAGCTGAGGACATCTACCTCAATCTCTTTACTGTCTCGAACAAGCTGGTTCGACATGCTTGGTGCAAAGTACTCGCGGAATCGTGATGTTGCTGATATCCGATATCGCACACGACGGTACTTCGTATCGCCAAATTCGTGTGCCGTAACTTTGCTCGCTAAATTGAGCTGTTCTTGAAGATGTCTGCGCTGCTGGGGTGTTAAGACCGAAAGGGGTTCGCCCAATATTCGCTGCACACATCGCCGCGAGTTTTCCGCCTGCTGAGCGTTAAAAATAAGGAGATCGGTAATACCGTCTTTATCCTCAAGCCGTAAGGCGTCATTCTCTTCCATAAAACAATACTCATTCCTGCCTTCTACATAAACGTTCTGCCCGTCAAAAGTTGTTGGCAGCTCCATGACATGAGCGCTAGCATCCACGGTGTCAGGCGCCTCTTTTTTCGGATCGTCTCGCGGCTCGGTCCATTCAGCTATAATATCCAGTTTAGCTGTGCTCGGAGCATGCACACTGATTACTCCTTGGAGATAGGCGAACGTACTGCCTTGACTACGATCGGCATTAAGACTCTGCGGCTCAGGCGCGCGTAGAGGCTGCTGAACGGCGTGAACCAACGTAAGTTCTCGATACGGAGTGAACATCCAGTGACGGCTATCGAGAATGCCCTGCCTTAGTACACCGCTTTCCTCGCGGGATATCCTGCCGTTATCACAAGCCTCGCACAGCCAATTCCAGAGCTCCATTTCTTCTAGTGCACCGCCAAACATGGAGCTGACGCGTACATGGGCAATTTGTGACTTCGGAAGCTGAACAGTCAGAAGGCGCGTTGCTTCATCCCACTCAGGGACACCGCTGCCTTCGATCAGGCGCAGGCGGAAAGGCGTCGCTTCATACCAAGTTTCACCGCCAAATGTGATGGATAGCAATTCGTCTGGCGCCAGACCCGGCAATCCTTGAAATACGACACCTGCAGCCCATGGATCAGGCAAATAGGGAAGGAGCAGCTGCTCCTCGGTATGGACGGCGTAACATTCTGAAGACGAAGGATCGGAACCAGTGCGGATAAAGCGCACCGAAGGTAATGACTTGTCATTCCAGGATCCGGCTTCACGTTTCGCTAAATGATACACTTCTTGCATACGAGCTTTGGCTTGGTCCAGTGGAAGAGTATTCTTGGCATCCAGCGCCTCGTCCAACAGTCCATGTGTCTCAACCAAATGAAGCGAAGCTTTAGGAGCCGCAACATGCCGCTCGTTGAAGGGGTGATACGCTGGATGGGCGATAGCAAATTCCTCCGCAGATTGTTGATAGTTGCTGCGAATGACGAGCCGCTCCAGCGATTCACCTTCTGTATAGGCTGACGTATTGGGATCATTCAGGTTGCCGCTGGGACTATACAACTGCCTCGGGACAAGTTCAGGCGGATTGATAGGCTCGAATCGGTTGTACACAAGCGGCCTTCCTTTCGGCAAACAGGATCCTAGATCTGCTTCTATAGCCGATGCTTCATTAAGCGTAGGACCGTTGCCCGCTAAATCCACGGTACGCACACGCAGGCGGTAGCTCTGTCCGAATCGGAGCCGGGGCAGTGTACCATCCTGCACTCTGAAAGACGTCTCAAGTCCGAGGCCTGTCATTGCTGTATTTCTGACGTGCTGCGGCATCGTTTCAGGAGCATCGGGATCCGGAGCACGCGGGCTGCGGCTGATGCTCTTGCCAGGACGAGGAGCCGACAAGCTCCATCCTTCCCAGCTAAACAGCGACTCATGGACGTAGAGTTCGTTGCCAGAATCAGGTGGAGAGAGCGGGTTCTCCGGCTTGCTTGTAACGCTAGGTTGAATAAATCCTTCATCCGCGATATCGGGTATCAACCCAGGACTATTGAGTGTAGTATATGTACCGATACGTTGGTGCAACGAACGCCATTTCCCTGTGTATTCCTCGTAGACATCGAGGCGATAGCCCCTCGTAAGATCCTCGGCGTAGAGCTCAACGAGCTCGGGGCGATCGGCGTTCAGCCTCTCGTTCAACGAGGCTGAAGAATTAAAAATATCGTTAAGGTAATGTGCATTCTTCTTGCGAACAAACGAAATCCCCTTCGTCCGCAGAGCAGGTACGCCAGCTTGCTCGGTCGCTTTGATCGATTGACTGTCACCGTGTTTTTTCATACGTGCCAAGCTGCCAGCCATGTTCAAGGTTTTCAGGGCTGCACTATCAATATCTGCTTGAACCAGTTCCACATTGTTGCCTGGTATCCAGAGTCCGCTACTAATTTCTCCTGTTTTCGAAGACGCCGTAAATAATTCTTGACCATTGATCGTTGCACATTCTTCACATGTCCAAGGGCTGTAATCGGCAGTCCAGGTCTCCTGATCGGGCGACTGGCGGAGCGGCAATGCGGAATTCCAAGTTGGAACGACACGGACGAACCCGATGGAATTACTGAACTGCGGAAGAGCATCAGCTGGAACCTGAAGGTCTATGATTAATCCCAGACGACGTAAAATCTGCGGGAAGTCACTAAGAGCCGTCAGCATCTGATGGAAATCGACCTTCTCCTGAAAATGTTCACGGGCTCCCGAATCATCCGGTAATTCAACCGGCTCCTCATTAGCGGGACGATAGTGGAATAACATGGCACTATAGAAAGCATCCATCGTATCATCAGCTTCTCTGACTTCTCTAACTTCTCTTATTTCACGTAAGCCAACAGGTGTAATCAATTCCCCGCCAAACTGCCTTTCGACTCTGCGATTACGAGCAATTTCCCGTGCTTGCTCAATGCTCGAACTCAACAATTGGCTTAATTGTTCCTCATTCTCTACATCTAGCTTTTGATGGAGCTCAATGAGCTCGCTAAATATTTCTTCCAGGGCGGATTGTCCTTCCGTGTTCTCCCTATTTCTTATAATTGGGGGATCAAACGGAGTTCGGCGCGCAACCTCCTGATAAGATTTTTTAACATAGTTTTGAACGCTGCTTACCGGGAAGCTAACGATGGGCCGATTGGAAAAGTCATCGAACTCGTATGGAACGAGGGGTGTCTCAGGCATAAATAACGCTTTCCACAGCTCTGGATTAGGAGGAGCGCTAGTGATGACGGCCGGTACCTGAAGATTCTCGGCCTCAATCGTAAATTTCACCTGATCCGGTTGCATACGCGCCCCCCAATCGAGAAAGTCGGGGAATTGTGACAACATTGTACCTTGATCCGTTCGCAAGCGCGGGCTTACGAAAACGGACAAGCGCAGGTAGCGTATGCCGTCGTCGGTGATGACTCCATTTGGGAGTGCAATCCAAAAAATATTCTGAACGGTTGTCATGTTGCGAACTCCTTTCTATTTACGCAAAAGCGAGACAATATTGCTCCCATTCGCTTGGTCCGACCATTTGGTCAAAGGTTGGGTCTCCTGCCGCACCGGCAAATTTCCGCTCGATCGTCAGGGTGACGCTCTTGCTCAAGAAAGCGACCTGTACGCCAACGGTTACGGATGCCTGCCCCCAAACTTCGCCGCTATCGATCCCCTTTTTACGATATGTCAGCCCCATGTAGAACTCGACGGAAACGCCGATCAATCCGAGTACACTCAAGTAGCCACCGCAGCGCAGATAACCCGTTAGCTTGACATCATTGCCTGCCATGCCGAAATAAATGCCTGCCATTACATATATACCGCCGCTGGCAACACCGAGGTTAAGGGAGACATTGCCTCCAAACTCGATGGCAGCTTCAAGCTGCTCAATGCCGTGCGCATTAAGGGCAAGCGTGAAGAAGCCGCCGCCTCCGAACACTCCTACGGTGACAAGGAACGGATTATGGCGTTCGGAGATCGAGAATCGTACCCCAGCTGGTTGATCAATAAAAGGAAGAGTAAGCGACGCGCCAAGGCTAATATTCTGCAAGCTGAAGATGCCTACGCCAAGGCTGGGTACACCCAGCGTATATCCGGCACGAATGCCCGAAGATGTCACGTCTAAGAAGGGCGGGTCGCTAAAGCCGTCAGCTGGTAGGATGTTCCTGATCGTGTTGACAAACTGGAGGTCACCTTCGAAGATCAGATCCATGCCTTTTGCACTGACGTCCATCTTCTTGCCGCTCTTTGCGCAAAAGCTCAGTGACGCGAATCGGAGTGTCAGTGCTCCGACAAAATTCATCGCAAAATCTTTGAGACAGCCATTAAATTCATAACTGGAAGCTGTGCCGTCGGTCGGGAATACCAAGCGAGTATTCACAATAAGTTGTGCGTCATGAGTGAATTTTGTATCTTGTTTTTTAGTTAAAAATTTAAAGAAGGGGTTCGTCTCTGGAAAACAATAATCTTGAATGCACGGCTTCCAAACGAACCGCGTTTCCATGGCAATAGGTGCAACCGTCGGAACCGTATGGTCTACACCTGGCGGGAATAGGGCCCGATTCGAAATAATCGGAATCTCTATCCGGAATTCAGGAATGTCAAGCTTTTCTTTTAACTTCTCCGGCGAATATTCCGAAGCCTCGATAATGGCATCCGGATCAAAGTCCACCTTCTGAAGAATGTCCTTCAAGGTGATGCCGCCCAGGAACCGTGCCTTGTCGAAGATGCTGGTATCGAATTTCCCCGTCTTTATACTTTCCGGATCCGCGACAGGGCCAAGCGAGCGCGATAACGCCTGAATCGAGGTGTCCGGCTTGACCAGTCCGCCGGCTTTCTCAGCAGGGAAGGGCAATTCTACCTTCCTGCTAAGTTTGGCAAAGACCTCACCTTTGTTCATCGCACGTTCAAAGCCGCCCGCCAGGTAGCCCTCATCGAACGAGATGTCAACGGGCATAGGACGGCCAAGGAGACGATCGACTGCAGGCAGGTTCACCTTAGCCTCCTTGACGGTAGGCAGAAACAAAGGATGCGGCTTAGGTAACTGATCGCTCGCGTTGCCCTTGACAAGCTGCGCCTCGAACACAACTCGGTCTGTTTTGAGTGTGGTTTTACCCCGGCTATTTTTTGTAGTCTCTGCCAAAGCTACAGACTGGGCCTGAATAGAGACGGTACGAAGTTCCCGATTCTTATCCGCATTATAATCTTGGACAATATTGTTCCAATCAGCTTGCCCGTCAGGCAGCGGCACGCACAGCAAAGGACGTTCGAAATTGACGATATTTCCTTCCCAGTCTTCCGCAACCATTTGGAAATGAAAGTGTTCTCCGTTTTGCTTCGGCCAGAATGGAGTACTAACCGAAAATTCATCAAGCTGAGGGGTCGAAGGGTTCGTAATATGAATCCTTCTAAATGGCATCTCGCGTCCGCCGTAATTATAGGCCGATGCTAACGCACTGTTACTGTAATCCTTAACCGGCTCAAGGATTTCAATGTATTGATACTGTTCCAGTAATGCGGTCACACCGAGTGAACCATCAAACGTACGCTCGGTAATCGTCGTAATAGACACTCGGTGGCCTGTATCGCAGAGATAGGCTTTTTTCACCGTCTTGACATATTGATCTCGTCCCTGTGCGACGATGTGCTGCCACTGTTCAAGGCCAATTGTCGAGTATCCCACATGGTCGTTCTGACCGGCAATGATCGTCGGGTATTCCCATGCGCCCTCCAATTTCGCCCATGCACCAAACGATGAGAGCATCAGGCGATGGGTATGAACGGGTTGGGGGATATATTTATGAGGAAGTCCGTATTCGGTCAAATACGTCCTCCAAACATGATGGGCATATTCCCCATCGCCGTAACGTTGAAAGATCCACAATGGAAGGCTTGGTATCGAAAAGTCGGCAGACAAATAGGCGATTTCCTTGCGCTCTTTCTGGGTTAAAGAGCTTGGAAACGGAATATTCAGGTCGGGGGCCCAAATGACACGCGTATTCCCGCCTTCACGGAAGGCTCCATCGCTCGCAGGATTCCGTTCTCCCAACCGTGTATGCCACAACTCAAAGCGTCCATTATGGGCCGCCCGTGAAAATGCATGGCTCCATATGCCAGCCTCGTCGGGGGAGAGATACATTCCCGTCGGGATTTCAAGCGCGGTATCCTCCGGACCGGGCGGATTGAGACCCGGGCCGGTCGTGGCACCAGCCGGTAGAGCATTGCCCGCCAATACCGGACTATAGGCCTGCCAATTTAAAAGCGTCTTAAGAGTGAGCGGCCAACGATCCTGATCGTCAGGCAGCTTGAATACAATTCGGCTCGGACCGGCCAACATGGCCTGAAACGGGTGTTCACTAGGGTAAGACAAAGCTTCAACAATATGCTGCGGCGGAAAATGAACGATCAGGAGCGCTGGTTGGTTCGTATCTGTCTTTACGATGTGCAGCGGTGTTCCTTCGGTATGCAGATTGACCAGCTCGAATGTTAAATTGAGGAAATCCTCTTTACGCAAAGCACGTAACATAAGATGTTCGGTAGGCATCGGCATGTCCTCCTTCGTGTTCAAATATCGGGATCAGATATGATTGACGGCCTCTCTCAAATCCGGCATAACACCGATCCCGTCTGGGTTATTCGTACCAGTATTGAACGGGCCAGACAATATTTCTCTCGTGCGTGCATTGAATACATACCCTCCAATTGTGCTCATTATATAGATTATTATTAGTAAGGGCATGAAAAAAAATCCGAATAGGAAGGACGAAAAACTGTTCTGGCACTGTTGCAAGGTCTAAAGAAGAGCCTTCTTTACAGAATACTCTGCTATAAGTCATAAAAACGAACTCATTTGAAAACAATAATGCTGCACGAAACGGCTCGAAGACAGACGAGAAACTACACCTTGCGGAAGGAACATACATGAACAATTACGTAAGTTTAGAGGAAATCAAAAGCGCGTTAAGTGAGCACGGTGATCCGTGGGTGGCAGGTGGAACTAGCTTGTCTTTTCTTCCATCGGACGAAAAGAAGCAATACCTTGGCGCATCGCCCCCGCCAGACGTTCCGAGTATTGATGAGATCGAACAGCGTGTCTTTGCCATGAGAGAAGCAATCGAGACTGAGGGGTTACATGCGGTTCGTGAAAATACCGCCCGCGATTTACGCGATGTTGAAGGGAAAAATTATGTAACTCCAATTAAGAACCAGAAACGCTGCGGCTCTTGCGTAGCATTTGCGACCATTGCAACTGTAGAAAGCACTCTCCAGATTCAGCAACAGTACCCCAGTGGCATTGATCTTAGTGAGGCTCATTTGTTTTTCTGCCTTGGCAATGCTCTTGGGGGAACCTGTGAAAATGGATGGTGGCCAAAACAAGCTTTAGACCGTTTCAAAGACGAGGGCGTATACGGTGAATCCGTTCTAAAATACGATGAAGCCCTTGCGAGGAATCCGCATTGCACTGGTTATGATTTTTCTCCTGAATATTACTTCAAAATAACAGGATATGTGGATCTTACTGGACAACCAGCGCTGATAAAAGAGTGGATTGATAAAAAAGGTCCTGTTATCGCAAGTCTCATCGTATATGAAGATTTGTATGAATATAAAACTGGGGTATACAAGCATGTGGCCGGTGAAAAATCTGGGTCGCATTGTGTGTCGATCATCGGTTACAACGATAGCGATGGCTGCTGGATTTGCAAAAATAGCTGGGGAACGGATTGGGGAGAGGAAGGGTTCTTTCGAATTACTTACGGCGAGTGCGCCATACATTCGTGGGCGAACTACGGTGTTAGGGGCGTTACGGTTATTCATGTTCCGGAACCGGAACCGGGACCGGATGATTGTACAGAGTATGATTGCCCCCCAGATCGATGAGCCAACTGACTGATATAAGTCGGAAGAATTAACTGCAGAAGGATTGAACCAGCAGTTCAATCCTTCTGCAGTTGCCTTCCTTCATTCCCTATTTTCAACGCTTCTCCAAGAAAAAATCTCGACTTCCTTGTCGCTGTCTTGTGAATGTACTCCTATTTTCATCGAATCCGTATTCTGGATTCGACTGTTTTTCTACTTCCAGGTCTCTATGCCGACCGTTACCAGGGTTTCGGAGGAAGTACTCATACGGCTGGTATGAAAATTCAACTCGAATATGAGCTAAAAGGTACCGGTGATATTGTAGCAAATGTTTACACAAAATTCTACGATGCATCAAGTAACGGAACAGGTGAAGTAAAAGATTCCAAATCAACTCAAGATTTGTTAATTCGCAGTGGTCAATACTTACTCACGATTTAAATAAACCTTAAATTTTGGGTTTAGATATTGGTTGGGATAAAAGTGGAGTGACCCTAAATTTAACAAATTTCCTTGTTTTTTGATGTATGTAACAATTTGTATAGAATAATCACATCGTTTTATTGAAAATTTAATAATGGAGTTGATTCGTGTGGAGCGACAATATTATGCTCGTGGCAAAAAAGTTCGAATTAAGGAATTAACCGACATCATAGCTGTTAAGCTTAACGAAGAGGATACACCCTTAGCGCAGCAATTAGAACAAGCTACAGCGTTTTTTAATGCAAGAGAGTCAGCATATGCAGGAGAGCAGCAAGCTTTCCAAAATGCTGGATGGTATTTTATAAATCCGACAGCAGAGAGTAGCATGTCCTTTCACAGAAGTTCTGCAAAGCGTGCTGTCGGTCGAGTCTTCCAGCAAGCAAATGGACGCACGCTCATTGGGAATAATCTTCTAACTGTACAGCTTAAATTTGAATTATCCGAACAAGATGCCTTGGCTTTGCTGTCCGCAAATAATCTTGAACTTGTTAATAAGTTAGGATTTGACAAGCATTTATATGAAGTGAAAGTTTCTACAGAGCTTGATTTTCTTGATGTAGCAAATAAATTGCAAGAGCGACCCGAATTTTTGTTTGCTGAACCGCAATTTATTGAACAAATTTCATCTCGCTATAAACCTACGGATCCTGACTATAACAAACAATGGCAGTGGAAGAATAACGGTTCTAACGGAGGCATTGCAAACGCGGATGTTCATGCTGAGCAAGCTTGGGATATTACAAGGGGCTCTGGTATCCGGTTAGCTGTCATCGATAATGGATTCGAAGTAAATCACCCAGATATTAAAGAAGCGATTGTCGATGGAGCGGGATATTTTAAACAAGAAGGAATGAGCTCAACCACATTTGAAGATAGTTTATCTCATTATCCAAATAATGATCATGGTACGTTTTGTGCGGGAATCGCCTAGCTAGAGCAGATAATGAAACAGGTGGATGCGGCATAGCAAATAAAGCACAATTTATTCCGATTGCAGTGCTGCCCGATCAAGTCGGAACACAAGTTACTCTGGCTCGGTCAGTTGTGTATGCGGCCGACCCGTCACAGGAAAATGTCAATGCAGTAGGCGCAGACGTAATAGCTTGTAGTCTAGGCCCTAACGGAGCAGACTGGACGTTGACATCCGTTATAGATCGAGCCATCAAATTTGCTGTAAGCAAAGGAAGAAACGGACTTGGAACACCTATTTTTTGGGCTGTCAGTAACGGTAATTTTCCTGTTGCACAAGATGAGGTATGCTCGCATCCAGACACAATTGGGGTTGGAAGATCTAATAGTCAGGATCAAGAAGACGGTTCCGCTTTTGGGCCTGAGCTTGATTTTCTAGGAACTGGAGTAAATGTGTTTAGCACAGATTCAGGGGGCGGCTATACAACGGGTACGGGGACAAGCTTTGCCGCACCTTGTGCAGCTGGTATAGGCGCCTTAGTACTTTCCGTAAACCCCAATCTGAATTGGCAGCAAGTTCGCACAATCATGCGATCCACTTGCGATAAAATCGGTGGAATCAGCTATGATGCTGACGGACATCATAACAAATATGGATACGGACGGCTTAATGCTTTCAGCGCTGTTAGTCAAGCTCAACGTTCCAGTGTTTCTGACGCTGCCACTGAATCGCTTAAAGTAGGAGCTGCACAAAAAGACTGAATCTAAAATACTTAATAACGGATGGAGAGTATGATAAAAAAAATTATGATTACGACAAACACCCGTGAAGAGATGAAGAAACTTATTAGCAGTGGTTCTATTGATATGAACTGTGGAGGACCTAGCCAACAATCCGACGGCACATTTGTTGTAGAAGCTTATGTACCTGATAGTTACGTCGAGGATGTTCATACATTAGGATTTCCTTTTGAAGTCGTTGAAAATATAAACCGTTCCATGCTCGAACAACGGCAGCAAGAAGTCGGCATCGGCGACCGTTATGAGGGCGGCAGCACAGCGCCTCAAGGATTGGGAATTAAGCGCTAACAGTGATGCTTATAACCTAATAGGAGGTAAAAAAAGTGGCTTACTTAAATGTAAACGAAGTGGAGTCGGCTATAATTGCACTAAGCCGAAAATATCCGAGCTTCACTGAGTTAATTACACTCCCCCATAAAAGTATAGAGATGCGCACTTCTCATGCCTTGCGAATTTCAAGCAATCTTCAAAGCAGAAAAGATGCGATATTTTTGACAGGTGGTGTACACGCGCGTGAGTGGGGAAGCTGCGAAATTTGTGTATTCGTGGCAGCTGATTGATTGGAAGCTTATGACCAAAACACTGGATTGGTTTATGGAGGTAAAAATTTCACTCAAAATGAAATTAAATCACTCGTTGAATCGGTTGATTTTATTATTTTTCCGGATGTAAATCCAGATGGCCGTTTTCACAGCCAAACGAGAGAAGCGATGTGGAGACGCAATCGGAATCCAGCTAACAGCGGAGAAGTTAACAGTTGTATCGGAGTTGACATAAATCGAAATTTTGATTTTTTGTGGAACTTTCCCGATCATTTCTCCCCTCTTGCGGCGGTTCACACGTCTACTGACCCGTGCAGCATGAGCCAAACGTATCGTGGCAGTGCTCCTGCATCCGAACATGAGACTAAAAATGTAGTTTGGATATTTGATAATTTTCCGCGAATTAAGTGGTATGTGGATATTCACTGTCATGGAGAGAAAATATTAATAAGCTGGGGCGATGATGAGAACCAGTCGAATAATCCTAATATGAACTTTATAAACCCTGCATTCGATAATGTTCGTGGTTTAGAGGGGGATAGTGCTTATAAAGAATATATTCCAAGCGGTGATAGCACGGTAAGCCTTGCGTTAGCCAATACTATGCACGAAGGCATTAAAGCTGTTCGTGGGCGAAATTATGCAGTACAACAGGCGTTCGCTCTTTATCCCACTTCAGGCACTTCCGATGATTATGCATACAGTCGACATATGATTAATCCGAGCAAAGGGAAAATTTACGGCTTTACGATTGAATGGGGTACGGAATTTCAACCACCATGGACAGAGATGCAGCGTATCATCAGCGAAGTGTCTGTGGGAATTGTCAAATTTAGTCAATCAACAATCTGATGGCCGGAAAGTTTACGTGCCGTTTTTGAAGTCATGTTATAACCTCAAACTGAATTCAGAAAGAACACGACAATGTCCAGCTCCTGTAAGGAGTGGCATACTATGAGGAGTTAAAGGCAAAGCCTTGGTTTTATACCTCAAAGAGCATGCTTGTTTTAGAAGTGTTCACTCATGATCTAAACATAGCTTAGGGGGGTTTTTATGCCCGACAATATTTCTATTTCTGGGCAAGTCCAAGGTTATAATCGGACGCCGATTTTTAACATCAAAGTATCGGCATATCACGATCTGCAGCATGTAGGCCACGCATTCACGAATGAGGTAGGTAAGTACCAGCTTTCCATATCATCTGGAACACCAATTACCGTATGTTTCGATACGCATGCGTCACTCACAAATACAAAGGAATGGCATCCGTCTGTAGTTGCAAACATAGAAATCAAGCAAGACATAGTACTGGATCGGTTTCTCATGCGCGTTGGCAAGAGTAACGGTGCGACAGCTGATATTGATGCTCTCACTGCTTACCAGTTCTGTGCTATGTGGACTGATATTGATACCAATCTGGACCGGATCTATGCCGAGTACGCAGCTTATCGTCTGTCACAAATGAAGCAACCTCTGCGTGAGCTTGAAGAATTTCGGGGAAAGCTGGAAGAATTCTTCTTAAAAAAGTCTGGATCTTACTGATTGAGGCCCGAATTTCGACTATTGTCATGGGATGGATCTAGGAGTCTGTCTGACGGATAGATTTGGTGAGTTTTTATTCAATAAATGTATGGAGGGAAGGGAATTGCCTCGGAAAGTTTACGGCTGCCTTTGAAATTGAGTTGTTACTATGGACTTATATGATTAGATCACGATACGAGGAGGAATCAATATGAGCAACACTCCCAGTCTCGCTGAATTTGGGCATGGCACGGTCAAACAGGAAGGGCGCAGCGCGACCGGCGGTCGTCCCCTACTGATTGTTCTCGGTGAATACAGCAACTTTCCAGCTTTCGACACAGTACATTCATTGCAGTATTACGAGCTTCTAGGTTTCGGAAACCCTGCATCTCCGTTTTCAACCGAAAACCCTGTGAACCCGGCCAGCTTGCGTGAATACTTCCGTGAAAACAGCAATGGCAGATTTTGGTTTGACCGTGTCGGAATAATTGGGCCGATACAGCTGGGAGTCTATTCCGGTGCCAATGATCCCGGACCGGAAGCACGTTCCGCAGGAATCTTGAGTCGCGTAGCAGCTCTTGCGCCTGAAATGTTTATCAACGCAGATAAGAACCAAGATCAGCACGTGGGATTTGATGAATTGTGTGTTGTGTTGTTCGAGAATATCACGAATGCGCAGCCTGCAAACCGGATCAATAACCCAATCCACGTCAGCGGCGATTCATGGAGTGGGACCGTTCAAGTACACGTAGCCGGCGCTGGCCCGCTGACCCCGTTCTATCAAATTGCGCACGAACTCTCTCATTCACTAGGTACGGTGGACATGTACAACACCGGCCAGGGTCATTATTACCTGACATTGATGAGTGGTTACGACTTCTATGCCAATGATCAGGGCACGGTGCACTTGGATATATGGCATAAACTCGTGCTCGGATGGGCCGAACCGCGGCCATTTCAACTTCTGCCCCGCGGCACCGCAGAGGTTCGTGAGGGTGCAGACGGAGCCATATTGTTGTGGGATGAAACGAGGCGAGCAGACGAGTACTTCCTCATCGAGCGCCGACGCTCTAATTCACCAAGCCTTAAATATGAGTTAAGTTTCCCTGGCGATGGCGTGCTTATCTGGCATGTTCAACAGGGAGTAGGAAATGGAGTCGAGCATCTGGGCGCGCCAAATCTGACACCGGGCGGTTCGGGTGTGTGGGGTCCGGGAGAGCAGACACCGTTACTGCATTGGAGCGATGGTCAGTCGACGGGCGTCCGTATTACTGTTACGGGTATCGCGGACGGCGCGATGCAGGTCACATGGGACAACTAACTTACTTACACTAGCATAACGAGGCATCTCAAGCTGTTTCATGGCCGCAAGGGACGACTCCGGTCGATAGTCTGGTTTGAACACTGTGGGTGACCCAGTGAGTATGCAGAGTTGATTTTCCAACACTGGAAACCTGATTAACCGCGGTTTTGGTAACATGTTGCATGTCATTGGATGTGGCAATGGGTCATCATGGCATTCCACAAAAAACGGTAAGTATATCTATCTTGGATTTATTTCCTTCTCCTCCTATTTTAGTCCTTGTTTCAATATTTCAAGATTGCTTCAATTGAACAATCAAGGCTTTATCTTTAAGTAGGCCGGCTACCTAAAGATGAGCTGGTTGAATACAACTGATGGGGCAACGGTAGTAACCGACCGATAGTATAAGAATCGGCTGGTCCTGCATATGAGCAGGATCAGCCTTTGTTTTACAGTTATAATTGATCCATACTTTTACAAGGTATTTCTTCCACTTGTTCCAATCGAAGATCATTTGTAACAAAAACATCCGCTTGTGCAATGATGGCAGATGCGATCACAAGCGCATCCGGTGTTTTCATTCCGTATTTTCCTCGTAGAAAAGCGGCCCGTTCGGCAACCGTATTGTCAACGGGCATAACCGAAAGATTTGGGAAATGGGCGAAAAGCAGCTTGTACTGTTTCTCTAAAGCCAGATTCCCATCCCGGATCGGTTTCACGAGGATCTCGGTCAATGAAATGGTCGAAGCAACGGCTGAATAGACTCCTTCCTCAATTTGCTCGAGCAACCACTTAGCTTTCTCACCAAATTCAGGATGTTGCTCAAACACATAAATAAAAATGTTCGTGTCCAACGCGATTTTCTTATAAGAACAATATTCACATTGAGCTAACGGGACACGTTAGTTGAATGAACAAGGAGCAGTTTGCCGCGGCAGCTGTTCCTAGGTTATATTAAGCTAAAGGGCAGAATACTGGGTAATATTGGATGGACCACTTTTTTAATTAATGATCGAGTGTTGCCTATTATTGATCCCTCCTATGAAGATTATTTATATTATATATTAGACCAATAAAAGTCTGTAGCGATATTATGTATTTATAATAATAACGTGGAGGGATGATCTGATGTCTATTTATGATCTTCAAGCGAAGTCAATTAACGGTAAGCTTGTTGAATTGTCAATTTATCGTGGAAAAGTTCTTCTTATTCTAAACACTGCCAGTAGGTGCAGCTATTCTTGCCAATTTCCTGATCTTCAAAAACTTTACGAAATTCACCATGAGCAAGGGTTTGAAATACTCGGTTTTCCTTGTAACCAATTCAACGAGAAAGAGCCAGAGAGCAACTCGGAAGTACATGAATATTGTGAGAGCAACTTTGGAGTTAAGTTTCCGTTATTTGAGAAAGTTGAGGTTAGGGGACCGTCTGCTCATCCTTTATTTCAATATCTAACACAGCAAGCACCATTTCAAGGTTTCAATACCCAGACCTCAGGCGGTCAATGGATGCAGGATTTTCTGCGGGAAAAGTATCCGGACATATATGCCGGAGACGGGATCAAGTGGAATTACTCAAAGTTTTTAATCGATCGAAACGGCCATGTATACGGTAGATACGAAACTACGACTGAACCATTTGACATAGAGTCAGTTATTGAATCACTTCTTTTAAAGTAAATGAATCCGATTGGTGATTAAACTACCCCGAAAATTACTCTTAGCACAAACCCAAAAATGGCAGCACGAAACTAAGCCCAGCTTTAATGGTTTTTAAAAAACTGTGCTTCTTAGGATCAATGAGAACATTAGAACGTTAAGAGGCTTCCGAGGTAGAGAGCGAGACTTGAAAACCAAGATTCTCGAGCTTTCGTACGGCTTGTCGAACAATCGCTTCTTGCTGTCGCTGTTCAAAGTAATGACTGCCTAAATCTTTGTAATCCTCTTT
>NZ_JANHOF010000033.1 GCF_024498075.1 Paenibacillus mendelii | reverse complement strand
ACTTGGGTCAAAATCTAAGAAAACGTAAGTATTTAAGAGAAAAGTGATTCTCCATAGAGGGAGGTTAATCTAATGAATATGAACAGCTATCTCCATAATTATGTAAAATAGCAGGTTTGTTGTATACTTTTTTTATTCGATAGCACAGCATAAATTATCCGAAATCGACCAGTCCATTATTTTGAACAGGAGAGACGCATAATGAATATAAGGGTTGATCAGCAAAATGGTTCAAAGGTAGCCATTATAGAAAGTTCCGAGATAATAATCCGAAATGTCCAGGATGCTTTGGATTTAATGGCGTCCATTAAATTTCATCATGATAGCTATAAGATCGTTATTCACCAATCCAACATTACGGAGGAATTTTTCGAATTAAAGACAAGATTAGCAGGTGATATTCTACAGAAATACGTGAACTATCAAATAAAGTTGGCGGTTGTGGGCAATTTCGAAGTGTATAACAGTAAAAGTCTTAAGGATTTTATTTACGAATGCAACAGAGGGGAACAGGTTTTCTTTCTTGAAGATGAACAGTCAGCCATTCAAGTTCTACATTTATTACGCTCCCTCGAAATGATTCAGTTTCCTCACTCAGACTCATGAATTCGCAGGATTTCATCCTGTAGTTAGTATGAAGAAGAGGATGTTGGTGGAGTCGATGGCTGGGAAATGGTGAATTGGGCATACGAAATAAAGGTGAACATTAATCACCCATATTGTTCCATATGAGCACGTCTCCACTTTGCCCCTAGCGATTCTCGCTCCCATGTCTCAACGGGTCATAGCCCTTTCATTCCTTCGTCACATCTAACTACGGGGTGGAGGTCGGTCTTTCTAACGGAACGGGTCCGAGCCCTTTTGCGTAACATCTCCCGATACTCCGTGCTTCTTTTGTCATCCTGCGAATGCTTGAGCTGGTGAGGATCGACTGATCTTAGGATACCTGTGGGAAAACTCTGGTTGAATCGTAAGCCTCACTGCTTTTTGCCAGACCGACTAGCAGCCGCGCTACTTTACCGCATAATTTCATGATGGATTTCATCTTCTTCAGCTTCTTTACCTCCACATTGTAACGGTGTGAGGCTCGAACTTCCGAGTTCGTCATGACCATACACATCGTCATTAGATAGAGAAAATGCCGAAGACGTGGACGGCCCCGTTTGCTGAGCACCATCTTTCCACGCCACTTCCCAGAACTGGCCTCCGCTAGATTCAACCCGGCATGTCGAAGCAGAGCATTACCATGTGTATAACCGCTTAGATCACCGGCTTCACCGAGTACACCTGTAAGACTCGTTACATTGACGCCTCGTATTTCAAGCAGCTTCTGTGCGTAAGGAATACGATCAAGAATGAGATGGAGCTCGTGTTCAATTCGTTCAAGTTGGCGGTTGGCCAAGTCATATTCCTCGAGCAATTGCCCAAGATGAAGCTTGTAAGCGTGAAGCGCTTGGGTGGTACCCACACTGGATTTTGCAAGCATAATGAGCAGCTCAGCTCGTTTAACACCAGCATGACGCTTCACATATTGCTTCCAACCGTCAAGAACCTGTTCCGTATTTAACCGACTGATTTCTTTCGGTAAAGGGAAGAGTCTGAGCGTTGCGATTGCACTGGTACAAGTAAGGATTTTAAAGACCTTGCGAAGCTCGGGAAAGACGATGTCTACCCAGCGATGAATCTGATTAACCGCACTGTTGAGGCGTTTGGTAACCGTTTCTCGGTTTGACATAAGAATACGCAGTTCCTCGTAAGCTTCCGTATGAAAACGAACGGGGGAGTAGTACCCGTTTTTGATCATATCTGCTTCTTTCTGACTAGATGAGGATTAACCAGAACGGCTTCAATACCTTGAGCGACAAGCCAGCGTGCTAGACTGAACCAATAGTGGCCGGTGGGTTCCATACCAACTATGACGCTGCTCAGTTTGTAAGTCCTAAGCAGATCCCGAATCCAGCGTTCGAACATCTGGAACCCTTCAGAATGGTTGCCGAATTCGAGCGGAGTTCCAAGGGCAATCCCTCGAAAGCTAACGGCGCGGGCCACATGAACTTCTTGGGCAATGTTTACGCCGACGACCAGGTGATGAACGGTAATGTTTTCAATGAGTTGATTTTGCTTGTCCTGTGCCTTAAACTTCATAGTAGAGCGACCTCCTGATGGGCTTTTTGAGGCAATGACCTCGTGCGTAACCCCATCGTACAGAGGCGCTCGTTTTTGTTCAAACTCCAAATTATTCGTATTACAGGAATTCTAACGGAGAACGATAGCTGAATGCTCATTGGCGCCATACGGCAGCCATTGAGCATTTCTTTCTTATGATTAAATCCACCCGATTCTAGTGAGACTAGAATGAAAAACGGGAGGGTTTTGTTATGAAATTGAAAGAATTATGGGTTTTGTATGAAGCTGATAAGCGCATTTTGGGATTCAGTCCTCACACTTTAAAAGCGTACGCTCTGCAACTCAAGATGTTAATTGGCGGAATTGGTGATATTGAAATTGAGGAAATCCCTTTAGATTTGCTTAAAAATTACTTGTCTAAACAGTCGGAGCGGCTAAAGCCAAGCAGTTTAGGACATCGAATTCGCTTCGTACGTTCGCTTTTTCGATTTGCATTTGAGGAAGGGCATATTTCGCGGAATCCTGCCCTTAAACTGAGAGAGCCAAAGACGGATAAACGCATCCCCAAATTTCTAATCGAAGAGGATGTCATTCATCTAAAGATATCCTGCCTTTCTCCTCGTGAATATGCTCTGCTTGAATTTTTATATTGCACAGGCTGCCGTGTTGGTGAAGTGCAAAAAAAAAATATCGAAGACATTGATTGGGAAAACTGCTCAGTTATTGTAAACGGTAAGGGAGCAAAACAAAGGGAAGTCTATTTTACAACCGAATGTAAGATTTGGCTTAAAAGATACCTTGAGAGCCGACATGACTCCTGCAAAGCACCTACTCGCCGGATGTCGATACCTACAATTCGTTACTCATTAAAAAAGCTAGCAACCCGTGGGAAAATTGCTGTGAATGTTTACCCACATCGGTTCAGGCACACCTACGCCTGCCAATTGTTGGATAACGGTGCACCGCTGGAATTTATCCAAGGAATGCTCGGTCACGAAAAAGCATCCACCTCTTAAATATATGCCCAGCTACGAGGTGAGCTGCGCAGAGAATTATATCGCAGGTATTTCTAGGCTGAGATTCGTCAAGAATTCTTTTTCGCTTAGAGTAAGAAAAAACGATAAGCCGGTCACATTTGAAAGGTTTAGCGTATATTTTCGTGTAATGTTGGCGGGACCTAAATACAACATCAAGAGAAGGCTACCGGCAGATCGGGAGCCTTCTGAGCTAAAAAGGGCTATGAGAGGAGAATTATAATGGTTGGCACTTGGTGACAGCTTCGCTGGTACTATCCCAACATCGACCAGTAAGGATAAATATCGCGGTCGAGCGCGAACCGTTCTTTGCGATCCCAGTAAACGTGAGAAACCAACCGTGCATAATAATCGGACTTCATAAGCGCGCCTACCTTTTGTTGAAGTTTATGAAATAAAGTATATCTATCATCGTAATACAATGCATGTTAATTAAAAAGGGGATCTTATATCATGAAATTATAGATATTCATTTCATCCAAAGGAGTGTATGGGAGATGAGGCAGGAGGTCGTATCGTCGGATATTACGGTTGTCGGCGGCGGACTGGCGGGGGTTTGCGCCGCTATCGCCGCTGCACGACTAGGCAGAACGGTTTCGCTGGTCCAAAACCGGCCCATGCTCGGCGGAAATTCCAGCAGCGAGGTGAGGGTGTGGGTGTGTGGCGCTACGGCGCATGGAACTCACCGCTATGCAAGGGAAACCGGCATTATGGGCGAAATGTTCATCGAGAACCAGTTTCGCAATATGGACGGAAACCCTTATTTTTGGGATTTGGTCGTCATGGAGGCGGTGCGGGCGGAAACGAATATCCGCTTATTCCTCAATACGGATGTGCATGAAGCCGAAGCCGACGGAAACGAGGATAACCGGACGATTCGTTCCGTTACCGGCTGGATGATGGGATCGGAGCGACGGATCCGTTTTGAAAGCGCAATGTTTCTCGATTGCTCGGGCGACGGGCTGGTTGGGTTTCTCGCCGGCGCCAAGCATCGGGTCGGTCGTGAGTCGAAGGACGAATACAACGAGGATTGGGCGCCTGCCGTGGCGGACGATATTACGCTCGGCAGCACGCTGCTGTTCTATACGAAGGATGCGGGCCATCCGGTGAAATACATCCCGCCTTCTTTTGCCAAAGACATCACGCAGACGACAATTCCGATGAAGCGGGTCATCCGCAGCGGCGATAACGGCTGTGCCTATTGGTGGATCGAATGGGGCGGTGAATTCGATACCGTTCATGACAACGAGCTGATACGCGACGAGCTGTGGGCCGCTATCTACGGCATTTGGGATTATATCAAAAACTCGGGTAAGTTCGATGCTGATCATATGACGCTGGAATGGGTCGGTTCTCTCCCCGGAAAAAGGGAGTATCGCCGGTTCATCGGCGATTATGTGCTCAATCAGAACGACATCGTGGCGCAGCGCGAATTCGAGGACCGCATCGCGTTCGGAGGATGGTCCATCGATCTGCATCCGCCGCAAGGCATGTATTCGACGGAAAGCGGATCCAAGCACCTGCATATGGACGGCATCTATCATATTCCGTTCCGCTCGCTTTATTCCGTGAACGTCGACAATTTGCTCATGGCCGGCCGCGACATCAGCGCGTCGCACGTCGCGTTCGGCACGACGCGTGTAATGGCAACCTGCGCCATCATCGGGGAAGCCGCAGGCACCGGGGCGGCTTTAAGCGTGGAGAAGGGCATTACGCCGCGCGAGCTGCATAACGGCCATCTGCATGAACTGCAGCAAACGATGCTGAGGCAGGACGCCTCGATTATCGGCTTGCGCAACGAGGATCCGGCCGATCTGGCGCTGCAGGCGAACGTTAAAGCATCCAGCACGTTGACGCGGCTCGCGGTGGAAACGCCGGCAGAGGCCTATCCGCTTAAGTCCGACGTCGGCTTGCTGCTGCCGGCGGACCCGGACATTGGCGGCATCGAGCTGTTGGTGGATGCTGCGGAAGCCGCGACGCTTGCTGTCGAGCTGTGGAGCACGGGCCGCGGCGAGAATTACGTCCCGCATACGCTGCAAGTGTCCGCATCGGCGCAGGTCGGCAAAGGCGTCAAGCAATGGGTGAAGTTGGACGTGCATTGGCAACCGGCTGCCCCGCAGAACGCCTTCCTCATGATTAAAGCCGACGAGCGGCTTTCGCTGCACGTGTCCGGTCAGCCGCAAACGGGAGTCCTTGCATTCGTCAAAGGACCGACGCCGATCGTATCCGCGGACCTAGAGGACCATCAGCCGTCGCAGCCTGTTATCCAATGGAGCATGCGGTCTTTCGTGCGCAAGCCATTCTGCTTCCGTCTGCTTTCGCGGACACATGCGTTCTCCCCGGCGAAAGCCGTCGACGGCTTTCACCGTCCGTTTGCAGGTCCGCATCTGTGGTCGTCCGCCGCCATGCGGGATGACTCGCCGGAATGGCTGGAACTGAGCTGGGTGAAGCAGGTGAACGTCAAGTCGGTCCACATTACATTCAATGACGACGTGAACGAGGACTTGATCAACCTTCATCACCATCACACGCCGTTTGCAATCTTGCCGGAATTGATTCGAAATTATGCTGTTGAGGTATACGCGAATGGCGAATGGACTACTGTAGCGGAAGGACAAAACAATCATAAGCGCAAGCGCGTCCACACGCTGGATACGGCGGTCGTCGCCGACAGGATCCGAATCGCGGCTTACGCGACAAACGGGAGCCTGTGTGCCGAAATCGTCGAGGTCAGGGTGTACGCATAATAGATAGGCGCGAAAAATAAGATGGTTCTGCAGCTGTTGTGCAGGCCATCTACTTGTTGTTCGCCGAATGTGAAACTTTCTTTCGGGAGGGGTGCCGAATGGATGACGATCTGTTAACGGTATTGGTTGTCGATGACGAACTGCCGATCCGTCAGGAACTTCGTTTGTTTTCCTGGGAGAAACATCATGCCGAATGGGTTGGAGAAGCGGAGAACGGCGAGGAGGCGCTGCGGTTTTGCCGTTGCCTCACGCCGGATATCGTCATAACCGACATTACGATGCCGGTCATGAACGGACTCGAGCTGTTTCGAAGCTTGAAGTCGGAATTCCCGCATGTCCAGGTGATCCTGCTTACCTGCCATTCGGAATTTGCTTATGCGAAAGAAGCGGTCAAGCTCGGTGCGGTAGAGTACTTGGTGAAAGTCACGATGGATGACAGCGATCTCGCGCAGGCCATGCAACGGGCGAGGGAGATCGTTTATCGCGAGAAATCGCTGCAGCGCGGCGAGGCGGAGCGCCAACGCCGGAAAGTGACCGAGCATCTGATGGAGTTGACTCGGCAGACGGCCGAGGACGGCGAGCTCGCGGCCTGGCTGCAAGCTTCTTTCCGGACCAAGCTTCCGTTGCAGCTTGCCGCGCTTCATGTGGAGTCGAGAAAGGAAGGCCGTTTATTCGTTCATCAAGCATTCGAAGATTCGCTAACGACTCTGGAAGCACGAATGCCGTTTTCCTGGATTCCAGCCGATAGCGGAATCTATGTGCTGGTGTTTCGAGCGGAGGACGGCAATCCGACGGAAATGCGCAGCGAAATGCAGACGATAACGGGAGAGCTGTATCACTCGCTCGACCGCAGGCTGCCCTTTCTGAGCGATGCGTACAGGCTGTATGGCGTCATAAGCGAACCCATTCGAAGGAGCGCGGATTTTATGGAAATGTACCGCGGAGTCTGCGAGAGGCCGGATGCGGTTTTTTATGACAGCGCTTGCCGGGTATTTAGGATGCCGTCGACCGGGCCGGCTTCGCTTGACGAACAATCGGCGAAGGAAATGTCGGACAAGCTGAGCAAGGCGCAATGGAACCGGGAACAGCTGGTGAAGGTCATTCGCGACGATTTCGTGCATTGGGCGATGAACGGACGCATCGTTCCGGAGGAGCTGCGGACGTTCGTAGCCGATTGGCTGCGCGGCTGGCACCGGGAACAAGCGGCTCAAGGCGGCAATAGGCGAAGGGCGTCAAGTCGAATCGCCAATGCCGGTACCATCAATGAGCTGGCGGAAGCTTTCGTTCAGGAAATCGAATCGTCGGTCAGGATCAAGAAATGCCGCAGGGAAATCAGGGATGCGAAGGCGTTTATCGAGGCGAACCTGGAGAAGCCGATCACGCTTAACACCGTTTCCCGGGAGGTCGGGCTGAGCCCGCATTATTTGAGCCGGCTGTTTCGGGAAGAAACGGGCGTTCCGTTCAACGACTTCGTGACCGGAAAAAGAATCAGGAAGGCGACCGATCTGCTGCAGCATACCTCGCTTCGGGTATATGAGATTGCGCAGCAGGTAGGCATTCCAAGCTACCGTTATTTCTCCGCCATATTTCGCGAATGGACAGGAGCGGCTCCAACCGAGCTAAGGATGGCTGACCAAGATGGAAGAGAGTGATAGCGAATGAACCGAATCTATCGCTGGTACAGAAGTTGGAGCCTCGCGACCAGACAGTTTCTGTTTTTATTTATCGTAACGTTCGCGTTTTTTATCCTGCTAGCTTGTAACAACTACTACAAGGCGGCCGACTTGTTTAAAAATCAGATGCTATCGGACTCCGTGGTCTTGATCGCGCGCACGAACCAGTTTCTTGATACGTATCTGGACAATAGCCGGAATGTGCTGCTGCTGTTATCGACGGACGCTAGACTGCTTCGGGAAGGGGACAGCGGCAAACTATCCGAATCGCTCCGGTTCATTGCCGAAAACAACAGCGCGCTCGTGAAAACGCTGTATATCATCCGCAAGGACGGCAAAGTGTTTTCCAGCTCCCAGGTCAATTACGATATTATCGGCAATCCGAAGCTGAGCTCGATTTATCACAAGTCGCAGCAAACCTATGGAGCGGCGGTCGTGAGTCAGCCCTACGTATCTCCGCTCTCCGGCGAGACGGTGGCCATCTCCCGTCCTGTCAGCGCCGACAACGGCGACATTATAGGGGTCGCGGTCATCGAGCTCGATTTGGATAAACTGAACCGGAAAATAAGCGAATTAACCTCCGGCACCTATCAGACGTTCGTCATCATGTCCGATAAGGACAGGGTGGTCACGTTCGACCGGGATAACGGCATGCTGCCGCAAAAACCGGGCACGTATCACGAGGACCTCCCCGAGCCGTTCGTCGGCAAGCTGGCCGAGCTCCCGGTAACGGCAAGCGAAATGAGCGGGCCGACCGGCAAGCTCGTCGTCGTCAAAAGCGGACAGAACCGGCTTGGCTGGACGCTGCTCGTGCTGATCAAAGACCGTTATTTCTATCAGAACGTCATCCGCTTGTTCGATAATTACAAGACGGCCGCCGGCATTTGGTTCGGGGTCCTGCTGTTCATGGCGTTCGGCATGTCCCGCTATATGACCAAATCGATCCGGATGCTTGCAGTCAAGATGGACCGGGTTCATGATATGGGCGTGATCCCGAGCCTTGTCGTGAAAAGGGAGGACGAGATCGGGCGGCTTGCCCAAAGCTTTAACGCCATGATGGAGCGGATCCGCAATCTGCTGCAGGAAACGAAGCAAATGGAAGAGCGGAAGAAGCAGCTCGAACTGAAGGTGCTGCAAAGCCAAATCGCCCCTCACTTTCTGTATAACACGCTGGCCTGCATCGGAAGTTTGGCCAAGCAGCACCGGACGAAAGAGGTCAAAGAAACGATCAGAGCTCTGGTCGGCGTACTATCGTTCAGCTTCGATACAACGTCAGAATTCTTAACGGTGGAAGAAGAGCTGGAAGGACTGAACATGTATATGCAAATCCAAAAAATCCGGTATGGAGACAAATTCAGGTATGTTCAAGAAATCGATCCTGAAGCGTTGTCCTGCTGCATACTCAAGCTGACGTTGCAGCCGATCTTGGAGAATGCGGTCTTCCATGGAATTGTGCCTACCCACCGCGGAGACGGGCTCATTCGCGTCCGGGGATCCGTGCGCAAAGGGAAATTGCGTTTTTTTATCCGCGACAACGGGGCTGGCATGGAGAAGTCGAAGCTCCGCAAAGCGCTTGACGAGCAGCCGGCGGAATATAACGCCGAACGCTTCTCCGGCATCGGAATGGCCAACGTCCACCACCGTCTGCGGCTCCGCTATGGCGATTCTTACGGGCTAAGGATCGGCAGTCGGCCGAATATGGGAACGGTCGTCTGCATTACGATTCCCGTCGAGCGAAGATGATTGGTTTGAGTTGACCTATGGTCAACGCAGCATTCATCTAGAGATGATTGGTTTGAGTTGACCTATGGTCAACCCAGCATTCATCTAAGATCCTGAACCGGAACCATGCTGAAAAATTGTCGGTTTTGTTCTTCATTTCGCAAGATTACTGCATAGTTAAAGCAAGGCTCGCCTTGATATACTGGGTTTGGCCATTCAAACTGAATGCGCTTACAAAAAAGCGAGGTGATCCTATGAACCAGCGGACTGCAGTCCATCCCGTTCAAGAAACCGCACCGAAACCGGTCTTAGTCTCCGAATTCGGCAGAAACATTTGGCGCTACAAGGCCTTCTACCTGATGCTTTTGCCGGGACTCATTTATTATATCGTCTTCAAATATATCCCGATGTACGGCGTCATCATCGCGTTCAAAAATTTCAACATGATGGACGGGATCTGGTCTAGTCCGTGGGCAAGCCCATGGAACAAGCATTTTTTAACCTTTTTTCATTCGCCTTATTTCTCGCAGCTGCTTACCAATACGTTTCTGATCAGCTTTTACAAATTGGTTTTCGGCATGATACCTCCCATCGCCATGGCGCTGCTGCTTAACGAATGCCGAATCAAATGGTTCAAATCGCTGATCCAAACCTTAACGTATATGCCGCATTTTTTGTCGTGGGTGATCATATACGGCATTCTGCTGGCGCTGCTGTCCCAAAGCTCCGGATTGTTGAATCAATGGTTGAAAGATGCGGGGGGAGAGGCGATTCCCTTCCTGACCTCGACATCTTATTTTCGCTCAATTCTGGTCGGTTCGGAAATTTGGCAAAATCTTGGCTGGGGCGCGATCATTTATTTGGCGGCCATTTCCGGCATCGACCCTACGCTTTACGAAGCGGCTCGGGTGGACGGCGCGGGAAGAATGCGGATGATCTGGCACATTACGCTTCCCGGTATCCGGACCGTCATCATCATGCTGCTGATTTTGAAACTGGGCCATATCCTCGATGCGGGCTTCGAGCAAATTTATATCATGTACAACATTCAAGTGTATGCCGTCGCCGACATTCTCGATACCTGGGTATTCCGTACCGGTCTGCAGCAGCTTAACTTCAGTCTGGCGTCGGCGGTAGGACTATTCAAGGCCGCGATCGGGCTGGTCCTGGTGCTGGGGTCGAACAAACTCGCGAAGCGTTGGGGGGAAGGCATATGGTAAAAAGCACGAATGACCGCATCGCAAATGCCGTTGTCTTTGTTATCCTGCTCGCGTGCGGGCTTGTCGCGGTATTCCCGCTTCTGTACGTCCTGTCCGTTTCGCTCACGCCGTTCAGCGAAGTGCTCAAAAACGGAGGCTTCATTCTCGTTCCGAGATCGATCACGTTCGACGCTTACCATAAGCTGCTCACGGAGTCAAATATTCCCCGCGCCTTCGGGGTTACCGTACTGGTAACGGTGATCGGCACGATTATGAATATGGCGATCACGGCGTTAATGGCCTATCCGCTCAGCCGCAAACAGCTCCCGGGCCGCAATTTTTTTCTCATGATGGTTGTCTTTACCCTTCTGTTCAGCGGCGGGATCATACCGACCTACCTGGTCGTCAAGTCGCTCGGGCTGCTGGATTCGATTTGGGCGATGATTTTGCCGAACCTCGTGTGGAGCTTCAACGTGCTCATTATGAAAAGCTTCTACGAGTCGCTTCCCGAAGAACTGTTCGAATCCGCAAGAATCGACGGGGCCAAGGAATTCCGAATCTTGCTGCAGATCGTCGCCCCGCTTTCCGTGCCGGTCACGCTGACCATTG
Source organism: Paenibacillus mendelii (assembly GCF_024498075.1). Lineage (GTDB taxonomy): Bacteria > Bacillota > Bacilli > Paenibacillales > Paenibacillaceae > Paenibacillus_Z > Paenibacillus_Z mendelii. The sequence goes on along the minus strand of NZ_JANHOF010000033.1, from coordinate 16,663 downwards.
GACTGTTCTATACGGTGGGCCACTGGAACGAATTTTTTCAAGCGATCATGTTTGTGACCGATCGGTCGCTGTTTCCGCTTCAGGTGGTCGTGCGGGAAATTTTGATCCAAACGCAGCAGCCGCTCGAAAATGCCGAAAATATGACGCCGAGCGAAACGCTGCAAATGGCTTCCGTTATTCTGGCCAGTCTGCCAATTATTTTGGTTTATCCGTTTTTGCAGAAGCACTTTACGAAAGGCATGCTGCTCGGCTCCGTCAAAGGTTGAAGCTCGGCACCCCGTTACTGCAGGGCGGAGAGGCCGGTTGAAACAATATAAGGGTTGTAAAGGCCCGGCGAGAATGTAGGCTGAGACAAACGTTAAGACAGCTCGAGATTATTTCCGCCTGTTCCGCCGCTTCATCGCCCGGCCCTAAAAGAAAGGGGAACCTAAATCATGAAGCGAATGAAAGCTGTTTCCGTCATGCTCGCGGTCATCATTCTTTCGTGCAGCGTGCTTGCAGGCTGTTCGTCCGGCAATTCCTCAAACAAAGAGTCTTCCAACGCACCGGGCGGCAGCACGGCGAATTCCGGCGAATCAGCAGGCGCGATCAAACTCGACATCATCGAAACCGGCAACAACTTGCCGACTCCGGACAAGGACTTTATTAAACAAGCCATTGACAAAGCGATTCAGTCGGATTTGAATTTAACCGTATACGCGTCAGGGGATGATTATAAAAACCAGTTGAACGTGCGGCTGGCTTCCGGTAATTTTCCCGATCTGTTCCAAGTGCCGGACCGCGCTTCGCTGAAACAATTCGTGGAGCAGGGGCTTTTGCTCGATTTGACCCCATACATGGATAAGCTGCAGCCGGTTAAGGATTTTATCGGTGACGAGAGCCTGAAGAAGACGACGATGGACGGCAAAGTATATGCCGTTCCGAAAGCGCCCAACATCCCTTACAATACCTATTGGATCCGTAAGGATTGGCTCGATAAGCTCGGCCTCCAGCCGCCTGCGACGACCGACGAATTTCTGAACGTGGTGAAGGCGTTCGCCGATCAAGACCCGGACGGCAACGGCAAAAAAGATACGCTTGGGCTTACCAGCAGCAAGATTTCCGCGTTCGCACCGATCTTCGGCGCATTCGGCGTAGGAGACCCGAACACGTTCTACGTCAAGGACGGGAAGCTGACCAATTCTTTGTATGACCCGGCGATGAAAGACGCGCTTGGCTATATCAAGAAACTGATCGACACCGGAGCGGTCGACCCGGAGATTATGGCGAATACCGGCCTTCAGCATCAAGAGAAGGCGATCAAGGGGCAAGCGGGAATAATCTGGATTGATTGGCCGAACCTTAGCAAGGATCAATTTACCGAGCAAATCAAGAAAGTGAATCCAAACGCCGATTGGATCCAGCTCGCGCCTCCGAAAGGACCGGGCGGACAATACGACGGTCCGTTCGACATAGGCGGAACCTCCGGGATATACGCGATCCCGAAAGCGCTGGAAAACAACAAGGAAAAACTTCAGAAAGTATTTGATCTGCTGAACTTCGTATCCGGTCAGGAAGGTTCGATGCTGGTACAGTTCGGAATCAGCGGAACGCACTACAATCTGGATGGCGATAAGGTCGTGCCTACCGAACTGATGGGCAAGGAAGCAGGCTTCACTTGGCTGTACCAGTTTACCGGCCGGCCGGAAATGACCTACTTGCAAACGAAATTCGCGCCTCAAACCAAATATATCGAATTTGCCAACAGTCAGCCGAGAATTCAAATCCTGAACGGATTCCTGACCAATCCCGATGGCTATAATCCGGCGGACGCAGGTCGTTTCATAGAAGAGGAGTTCGTCAAATTTATCTATGGGAAAAATCCGCTTACCGGGTACGAAGGCTTCCTTAGCACGCTTGAATCGAGCATGAACTTCAAAACGTACATGGATGCATCGACCAAGCAGCTGGAGGAGCTCGGTTACGGCAAATAAGAAGGAGGAAGGCTTCACGATGACAATGCAACAGCTCGATATTCCGGAGCTAGTCCGGCAATTTCATCGGGACGGGTATTTAATTCTGCGGAACGTGCTGCCGGAAGAACGGATAGCACGGCTTAATCTGGCCGTCGATGAGCTGCTGGCCGGCGAAGCCGAAGCGCTATCCTACAATTGGTATAACAGCGTAGAGCGGCATTCGGAATTTGCCGGACTTATCGATGAACCGGCTCTGCTGCCGTTAATGGTCAATATCCTATGGTACAATATCCAGCTGCACATCTCGCACTTAACGGTGCGCAAGCCGAATCCCGGGGATATCAGGACGGATTCTCAAAGCTTCATTAACTGGCACCAGGATGGACCGCATCCGCAGTTTCCGCGCATTCACGGGCTTTCTTCGATCTATTATGTTAAAGTAGGCTACATCTTGAGCGATATGTCGGAACCGGATCGCGGGAATACGAAGATCATTCCCGGAAGTCACCTGAAGGCCGATTTCGCCCCGGTACAAATGAATGTGGATGTGCCTGTCGAAGGGGAAATGCAGGTATGCGGCAAATCGGGCGATGTATTTATTTTCCCGCAAAACCTCTGGCATGCCGGCGCTCCGAATCGATCCGGCTTCACGAGGCGGCAGCTGTTTATCGGCTACAGCCCGATTTGGATGCGGCCGATTGATTATCATAAGGCCTCGGCCAAAATGCTTGAAGACGCTTCGCCTATCCGGCGCCAGCTGCTTGGCGATATTAGCAGCAACTGCTTCAAGTATTACGTCCCCGAGGATTCGATGGTGCCGCTCAAATCGTTATGGCTGGGAGCAGACCCCGGTCAAGATGTCTATTCGAATTAATCATGCGGCAAAAGCTCCTTTACGGGAAGGGCTATACTAGCTCTTCCCGTCAGGTTGTAGAGAAACCCACGTTTTTTTAAACATCGGGTTTCTTTTTCGTTTTCGGTTGTGCTGCAGGGCTTCGGAGGGCGGTTTGTTCCTCGGAAGCCCTCCTTTCTAGGTGGAGGGCCGGTTTCCGTGTGCTTTCCGCGCATGATCGTAAGCGTTGCAATGTAATAGTATCCGTACTTTAGGAATAAATTTCATATTGGAAAAGCCGGAGGAGGCTATCGGATTAAAAACGGAACGCGGGAAGCGGGGGAGAAAAGAATGTGGAGTCGGATTAAGCCACGGAAGATGTATTCCCGCCTTTTTTTATACTCCTGCATAGCCGTATGCTTGCTTACTTTGGCGTTCACGATGTACTTAAGCCGGCTGTTCGTGCAAAGCACCATGGAGGAAATCAATACATCCAATCAGGACAAAATGCAGCAGGTCGTGCAAACGTCGGAATTTACGTTGCAGAAATTACGCCAGTTCGCGCTTAGGGTATATTCAGAAGAAAATATTGCGCTGTGGCTGAACATGAACCGGGACAATTACTCCCCGTTGTCGTTGTATAAAGCGGCTGCAAGCGTGCGGGAATTTGTGCACAGCGAACCTTTTATCCATAGCATCTGTTTGTTCAACTTCAAGATGAATCAAATTTACTCCTCCTCTGAAGCCGGTCTCTATACACCGCAAGATTACTACGACCAATCCATGTTGAACGGAATAAAAAGCAAAGGGACGACGCCATACTTGCAATTTTTCGATCATAACGTGCAGGGCAAATCGTATCTCGCGCTTGTCGTGCCGGCAGCCGGGCCGAACCGGAACTATAGCGGGTACGTGACGATTCTCTTCAGCAAGCCGCTGCTAAATGAGCATATGCTGCAAATCTCCGGGCAGGACCAGAAGAAAATGATCGTCGAAGACCCGAACAAAGCGTTCATTCTCGGCAATGCCGATGCGGAGCTGGCGTCGGAGCTGGCGAAGGCAGAGAAGCCTGCATCGGCTTCGTCGCGCTGGGAATGGGCCACTGACGAAGGAACCTGGTCGATTCAGACGGCAGAGTTGCCGATCGAAGGGTGGAAGGTTTACCTTTTGTCGCCTATCTCGGCATGGCAAGCTAAAATCGATCGTATCCGGATCGACATTATCGTCTCTTCCGTCGTCCTTGTCCTTGCGCTGCTGTTGTTTCTGTTCTGGCAATCGTATCGACGTTTGAAGCCGATAAGCGACTTGACTGCTCGGCTTCAATCCAAGCTTGGGCTCAAGGAGCCGATTGCGGATTCGGCGCATGCCGACAACGAGATCGCCTGGCTCGATTCCAGCTTTGATAGGCTGGTAGGCAGGCTCGAGCAGTTGGACATGTCCCTGAAGAGCAGCAAAGCACTTATCAAGGACGATCTGCTGCGGCAATGGATCCTCAGCTCGAAAGCTTCCGGCCCTGCAGAGCAGTTTATAAGAAAGCAGACTGTTATCCTTCGGACGGGAACGTTCCGTATCGCGGTTATCCGTCTGGAATCGTACGGGCGGTTCACGGAATACTACGATTTCACGTCGCGCAAGCTGCTGCGATATGCGCTCGGGAACATGATGGCGGAGGTGCTGGCAAACCACGAATTCGCCGCGGAAACGGTCGATTTCGGCTCCGATCATATCGTGGCGCTAATCTCCTCTTCTGCTTCGGATGATGAGGAGGCCCGCGTCCTGGAAGCAATGGAAGACGTGCGCGTTCAAATCAGGCGCTGGCTGAAGCTGGAGCTGCAGGCGGCAGTCAGTCCCGAGCTTGACGAAGGGTCCAATCTCCAACCGGTCTATGACCGTATTTACGAACTGACGCTGCTGGCTTTCCTTTGCGATGAGGATCGGGTATTCACCATGGGCGATTTGGAGCGGTATCAGGCAGGTGAAGGAAGCGTTCCAGACGAACAGTTGCTGAAGCAAGCCATTCATACCGTCCGCCTTCGGAACGCAGACGCGCTAGGCGCCGATCTGGACAGCCTTACCCGGCATATGCAGGGGCTAAGCTACGAAGAATGCAAGCTGCAGCTGACTCATATCATTTATTCGCTTATGAAAAGCTTCAAAAACGGCAAGACGTTTCAAGGGATGAAGAGCATCCATGCTTTCCTTGAGCGGTTTTCCACCATAGGCGAAGTGAAGGTCTGGCTGCTGCAAGAGCTTCTGCAGATGATGGATCAGCAGCGTCCGCGAAGCGGCTCAGGCCGTAAGGAAGAGTTCGTCTCCGAAATGATGGAATTCGTGCGCAATCATCTGCACAATCCGATGCTTTCCGTAGACGATATTGCAGAGCACGTGAGCATATCCGTCAACTATGCCCGGCAAATCTTCAAGGAGCATTATCAGCTTTCCCTATCCGATTATATAACGGATCAGCGAATTAAATATGCGATTCACCTGCTTACGACGACCGATTGGACGGTAGCGGATATTACGGAGCAGTCCGGATTTCAAACAAAAAGCACATTTTTCTCGTTATTCAAGCGTGCGACCGGCATGACGCCAGGCCAATACCGCCTGGAGAAAGCGAAGTTGTAACACAGACTTAGCGAAGCGAGAGTGGACGTACCGGATGCATCCGCAAAATCGCTACTGTCTTCATTGTCAATTTCTGTACCGTTTGATGAATACCGTACTGTACGGAATGCCTAGCAGCCGGGTATGATCGAACACATGAGCCGGGCAAGCGGATCATGAAGCTTCATCTGCCGCATGCCGTAACCGCTGTCCGGTGGATCAATGGGGAGGGCTAGGCTATGAGATTCGGTAGAAAAGGGTTCTTGCTAGCATCGTTTATTCTCGCGGCGGCGTTGTCCGCCTGCAGTACAGGTGGGACAACACGGCCCTCTGAAAGCGGCGATCCGTCAGCTTCCGGGGCCGGAACTTTAAAACCGGTAACGCTCAAAATCATGTTTCCCGGAGATCCGCCAGCGAACTGGGATGAAGTAAAGACGGAGACGGAGAACCGAATGGCCGGCTCGCTGAACGTGAAGCTGAACGTCGTGTTTATCCCGTGGTCCGATGTCCGCCAGAAGCGTCAGGTTTCGCTGTCCTCCGCGGAGGACTACGATCTGATCTGGGACAACAACCCGGTGCAAAATATCGCCGCCGGCCTATACCAGCCGCTGGACGAAATGATCGATCAATACGGTCCCGACATGAAGGCCGTCCGCTCGAAGGAGCTGATGGAATCGAACAAAGTGAACGGCAAGCTGTACGCGGTTCCGCTAGAGGTGAACTTCATACGTCCGTGGACGTTCGTTATCCGCAAAGATATTCGGGAGAAGCTTGGCGTCAAACCGATCACCAGCTATGACGAACTGATCGACTTTATGTATTTGGTGAAAGAGAAGGAGCCGGGCTTGACGCCGTATATTCCTAACGGCAGCGAGCATATCGGCTTAAAGCTGGCAGGGATGCTCGACCCGTCGGCCAATCTGGCGGCCGTGCTTAACTACCCCGGCTTGTACACGAAAGGGAACGACGGTAAAGTTTACAATATTTTCGACGACATGGACCCGCTCATCATGAGCACTTTGGAGCAGAACTACAAGCTGTACAAGGACGGCATATTGGCCAAAGACGCCCTTACGCTGCGCAATTCGGAGTTCACTAAAGGCAAGGCGGCGGTATCCACCTTCAATGATTTCGGGGTCAATCTCAGCACCCGCACCACGCTTGAAAAGTCGGTTCCGGGAGCGGCTGCGGAAGCGTTCACGCTTTATAGCCCGGACATGAAACTGAATTCGACCTACAAAGCGGGCAATTTCATCGCGGTACCGGTCGTCAGTAAAAACAAGGAGCGCGCCATTCAGTTTCTGAACTGGCTGAACCAGAAGGATAATTACGATCTGCTGGCGTACGGGATAAAAGGTAAAAACTGGGAGGATGCAGGCGAAGGGCTCTATAAACCGATTCAGGCGAATCCTTATGCGGGCATTCCGTTCGCTTGGGGCTGGAATCCGAAGCTGGATCGCATCGATGCCAGCTTGCCCAAGGATGTTATCGCGCTGAACCAGTGGCAGCGGGATCCGAGCTATTTTACGCCGGACATTCTGGCGGGCTTTACGTTCGATCCGAGCCCGGTAGCCAACGAGGTGGCGCAGCTGAACAATGCGGGGAGCGAGTTTTACGACCCGCTCGTAATGGGTGTGACGGAACCGAACGAAGGGCTCGCGAAGTTTAAAAAAGCGGCGTACGACAATGTGAAAAAGGTGCAAGCGGAGTTTCAGAAGCAACTGAACGCTTATCTGGCAAGCAAGAAGAAGTAGGCGATCATCCAACGTGCGCATCCCTCGGCGTGCAGACGGCGCTCTTTGACGATCAACCGTCACATAGGACTGTCCCGTACTAACAGGGCCTGACGGTCACCATCATGAACGGAAATGTCTTGGCCTGTGAGTCTGTTTGTTCCATACAGGAACTGCAGGTCGCAGGCCGAGACTTTTTTTGGTAGATCATCACTCTGAGTCCCAAACCGGGTTTTACTCTGAGGGTACATGACTGCATCCATTTCAATTACAGGAGTGATTTGGGGATGAAGGCGACCGGTCCATGGCGCAAACGGAGCGGAGTTTCTGCGGTAAAATCCGTACTCCCGCCGTTAATAAAATTCATACCGCCGGAGCGTATGGCCGTTCATACTCATTGATAAAAACAAGACTGTACATTCGAAGCGGATTAAGCATAACATTCAGGTACATCCTTAACGAAAGGTGGGAACCGATCATGAGAATATGGCGAGAGCTCCGCAAAAACAAATGGCTTTACGCAATGTCGCTTCCCGTTGTCGTATACGTCTTTACTTTTTCCTATGTGCCGATGTCAGCCCATCTGTTGGCCTTTAAGCAGTTTAGCCCGGGAAAAGGGCTGTGGGGCAGCGAGTGGATAGGACTCGACAATCTCACATTTTTTTTCACCGGCCCTGACTGGCTAGGTGTGACGGTTAACACGATCTATCTGAACCTGCTGTTCATTGCAGCCGGCACGATCTGCTCCTTATGCATTGCGCTGCTGCTGAATGAAATCCGTCATGCCTATTTCAAGAAGGTATCGCAATCGCTGGTTATATTACCGCATTTCATTTCCATTGTGATCGTGAACCTGATGGTCATAAATTTCTTCAACGGCCAAGACGGCATGATTAATCGGATATTCAGCCAGCTCGGTTTCGAGCCGGTTTATTGGTTTCAGACGCCGGCTGTTTGGCCCTGCCTGCTGACGATAATATTTATCTGGAAAGGCGCCGGATGGGGCTCGATCATCTACCTGGCCACCTTGACCGGCTTCTCCGAGGAATACTTTGAAAGCGCCAGAATCGACGGCGCCAAACGATTGCAGCAAATATGGTACATTACGCTCCCGCTGCTGCGGCCAACGATCATCGTGCTGACGCTGCTGGGGCTGGGACGTATCTTTTACGGCGATTTCGGCTTGATTTACGGCATTATCGGCGACAACTCGCTGCTCTTCAATTCAACGGACGTCATCGATACGTACACGTACCGTTCGCTCCGGTCGACGAATATGAACAGCTACAGCAATGCTGCCGCGGTCGCGCTGTTTCAATCCGTTATGGGCTTAATTACGATTCTGTTCTTCAACTGGGTCGTCCGCCGGGTCGACAACGATTCGAAGCTGTTTTAGTTCCGGAAAAGGAGGTCCGCATATGACTGCAAATCAAACGAAGCTGACGAACCTGGCGAGTCGATCGAAGCAAATAAAGCTGGCGAAGCAGCGGGATACGTCCCAGCTTGCCGTTTCATTGGTCGCTTATGTTTTTATCGGCGCGTTTGCCTTGTTTTGCTTCATTCCGTTCTGGCTTGTCTATATCGGTTCGTTCACGGCGGAAAGCCAAATTGTGCAAGGGTTCCGAATGCTCCCGACGAAATTTACGCTCGACGCTTACCGCTTCCTGCTGCAGGGCAGCCAAGTATATCAAAGCGGCTTCGTCTCGGTTTTCATTACGGTTGTCGGTACCGCCGGAGCGGTGCTCATTACATCTATGTTCGCCTACGTGGTCGCTCATCCGAAAGTCAAATACCGCTATGTGCTGTCATTCTATATCTATTTCACGATGCTGTTCCCGCCAGGCCTGGTTGGCTATTATTTGCTTATTTCCAACTGGCTGGGCCTTCGGGATTCGCTGCTCGCATTGCTGCTGCCGTTGTTGTTCTCCGCCTTCAATTCGTTTCTCATGACCTCGTATTTCCGCACGCTGCCCTTTGAACTTAATGAAGCGGCAACGGTGGACGGCGCTCACGAGCTATATATTTTTTACCGGATTATTTGGCCGGTCTCCATGCCCGTTATTGCGACGATCGCGTTGTTCTACGCGCTTTCGTACTGGAACGACTGGTTTAACGCGCTCATGTTCATCGACGATCCGCATATCCAACCGCTGCAGATGATGCTCCGCAGAATCGTATCCAATTCGCAAAATCTGGACTATTTGAACACGAACGTGAACATTCCCGTCTCCGCTACAGGCGTGCAGCTTTCGGCAGTCGTTATTACGATTGGGCCGATCATCTTTTTGTACCCGTTCTTGCAGCGGTATTTCATAAAAGGGATAACGATCGGAGCGGTTAAAGGATAGGGGGGAATGATCATGTCACTGCGGCACCGGGTGCTGGATCCGGTGGACGAAGCGCAATCGTTCGCAAGCCGATTCGCTCATGGATCGCGGGGAAAGGAGGAATCCATATGATTTAAGGAGAGATTAACGCATCATTTTGTCTTGTTTTGTCTCGGATCATGAAAGGGGGAGTCCGCGATGCGAAGCGGGAAGAAGTGGAATGCGGGATGGGTAGGAAAGCTGATAGTGGTGCTCGTCATGTTGGTGCCGGCCGTTTCGGTTCAACGGGAACATGCGAAAGCGGTAGCCGAGCTGCTGAAAACCGGAAACTATTACTACAGCATTGCTCCGGATGCGGGCCAACTACCGGATAAAGGAGCCGCGGGGCTCGTATCTTCGGAGAACGGCGTCATTATGGACGGTTTAATGACAACCTATGCCGGATGGCTTGGGAGCGCGACCGCCGTCGGAACTGTTCAAGTCGTCATCGACTTGCTGAAGGATTATCCGATTGACTCTATCAACGTCGTCATGAACGCGCCTAACAGCTATTGGGGGTTCAAAGAAATTACGGTCAAATATCGGAACGAAGAGACGCCGGACTATTATTATATCGCCGGCAAGTATGTGAGGATTGGAACCTCCTTGAATAATTCGATCAACTTGCCGCTGGGCAACAAGACGGCCCGGTTTATCATGATCGATATGAGACGTGCGCATTCCTATCAGCATATCCCGCTGACGGAAGTTCAAATTAATAAAGGGACGGGCGAAGAGGGGACGTTACCGAGTCCCCCCTATACGGTAGAGCAAATGCAGGCCGAGCTGAAGAAGGACGCCATGATGGTGGATAAGTACGGACAATGGATTTATGAAACGTGGGACGGCAAGGTGACGTCCGATGATCAGCTGCGGCAGGAATACGCGGCGGAGGCCGGCGCGCTGGCGAATGTAAAGCCGGACCGGAGCAAGTACGACCAGTACGGCGGGATCAAGAGCGGCGGGCGATTTGTAAGCACCGATTATTTCAGGCTGCAGCAAATCGGCGGAAAATGGTGGTTCATTACGCCGGACGGATACAAATTTTTCCTGAAGGGGGTAGATGCCGCGAGCATATGGGAATGGGGATACGGTACGCCGTATCATAAAGCGGATGGCACGCCGAGGCAGGTTTTCGAGGAGCTTCCCGATCCCGGCACGTATGCTCCGGCCTATGCCAACGATATCAATGGCAAAAGGGTCAGCTTCCTCATAGCTAACGTCATGAAAAAATACGGCAGCAGCTTCGAGACGAAATGGGAGAACATCACGAAAAAACGGCTGATCGATTGGGGGTTCAATGCCTTCAGCAAATGGACCAAACCGAGATTTATAAGCGATTTTCCGTATATCGAGCTGCTGCAGGATCCGATAAATTTAAAGCGGATTCAATGGACCTATGATGTATTCGATCCGCAAGCGCCGTCCATCATCGAACAAGCGCTTGCGCCGCGGCTAAAAGAAAAAAAGAACGACCGGTGGCTGATCGGTTATACGTACGACAATGAAGCGGGCTGGAATGCCGATATCGTCAAGACCGTCTTGACCTATGGGTCGGACTCCGCGGCGAAAGACGCTTTTGTCGACCATATCGCCGCCAAATACAATAACGACATCGCCGCCGTCAACGAGGTTCTCGGCACCAGCGCCGAATCGTTCGACGCATTAAAGGATACGTCCATTAATATTGCAAACGTGCCGGCAGAAGAGGTGTCGGACTACATTCGGCTCGCTTCCCGCACCCACTTCTCGACGGTTAAAGGCATTATCAAAAAATACGATTCGAACCATCTGTTTCTCGGCTCGTCGGTCGTGCCGACCTGGAGGACCAGCCTCGACTGGGACTCCGCGGCGATGGACTTTGTGGATGCGTTCTCCGTCGATAACTATACGAACGATCCAAACTGGATCACCCGGTATGAATCGTTCAACAAGCCGCTTCTCAACTTGGAATTTACGTTCAGCACGCCGCAGCGCGGCTTATCGCCGGTCAACGCATTGACCAGCGTATCCAGCATCAAGGAGAGAGGGCTTGCATTCGAAAGCTTCGTCGAAGGTCAGGCGGCGAACCCGCTATTTGTCGGCTCGGGTTGGTTTTCTTATTACGATCAAGCCGTTACCGGGCGGAGAGACAACGAAAATTTCAATCTCGGTCTCGTCAACCAACAGGATCAACCCTATACGGAAATGGTCCAAATCATGAAAACCGTCAATACCGGTCTGGAAGCGATTCACGAGAACGGGGGATAAGCCCGAAAGCCCGAAAAAGGGCTTTCCTGAAAGCCATCCGGGTGAAGAGCCATCCGGAATGGCTTTTGGGGACAGTCTTCAGCTCACCTAGGCCGCAGCCGCAGCCTGATCGAGAAAGCAAAAAACTACATCGAACGCAACTATCACCGGGATTTGCGCGCGGCCGGGGTGGCGGAAACTATCCATATCAACCCCAACTATTTCAGCCTGCTGTTCAAGCAGGAACGGGCTGCAACTTCAACGAATTTTTGAACGAGCTACGGATCGTGAGAGCCAAGGAACTGCTGCGCAGCAACGAAGAGCGGGTGTTCGAAATATCGGAGCGTGTCGGGTATAAGGATTTCAAGCATTTTATCATGGTGTTCAAGAAATTCACCGGCACGACCCCGTCAGATTATCGCGAAACGAGGAACATCAGTTAGGGAGGCATCAGTGCCGCTTGTATTGGAGGAAGGCTTTCACGGAGACCGCCGCGGCGGTCTCTTTATTTGCGGCTGGAAACCGCGCTGGAATTTGAAAGGAAAATTTCTGAGTGAATTATCATTTTTTCACCCCCCTTATATCTTTGGACAGTCCCGATCTTTATAATGAAGAGGAAAATTTAGTAAGAGAGGAGCCGGAATGAGAAAATTTTCGATTGCAGCCGCCGCGATGATCGCCCTTGCTTCATTGCAGTGCACGGGAATCAGCGCAACGACGGCGGAATTTAAAGACGTGCCGGATACAAGCCCCTATTTCGCTTATATTCACGACTTGAAAACGCTTGGCATAACGGACGGAATCGCCGAAGGGGTTTACGGTCCGAAACAGACACTGACCCGCGCCCAGTTTGCCAAATTCGTCACCGTCGCTTTTCAGCTGAAGGACCAAGGAGGACCGGCGCCCTTCCCGGATATCCGGGATCACTGGGCAGCCGCCTATATACGCGCCGCCTATCAGGTGGGCATCGTTAACGGCACTTCCGATACGACTTTTTCACCGAATGAGCCGGTCAAACGCGAAGAAGCCTCGGTTATGGTATGGCGGTTTGCCAAGAAACAGGGTCTCGCTCCGGGCGGCGCGCTGAATTTCAGCGATAAGCCGGATACCTGGGCGGCGGAAGGAATCAGCGGCATTATTGCTCACGGCTGGTATGGTTCGGACGTTACCCAGGATTCCGGCGTGTGGTCATACCGACCGAAGGACGCGATGACCCGCGAGGAAGCAGCCGCCTTAATCGACCTGTCGATAAAAGAGGTTCCCGGCAGCCTGTCGGCGGCCGCGGCGCCCGTGCCGATAGCGCCGGCACCCGCAGCGCCCCCGGCCGCGGCGCCCGTGCCGATGGCGCCGGCACCCGCAGCGCCCCCGGCCACTGGGGAGGCTATACCTACACCGGTCATGCCGCCCGCGGTTCCGGCGGGCGACGTTACATCAGGCCTTCCTTCGGGAAGCGTTCCGTACGGAAGCATGGCGATACTGAGCGCCGCCAAACCAGGCGCGACCATCTACTACACGACGGATGGCAGCGATCCCCGGACATCGTCCACCCGCAAGCCGTATACTTCGCCCATTCCGGTACTAGGAGGGCTTCAGTTGAAGACGTGCGCGGTATACCATCCCTCTTCCGGCAAAACGGAAGTCAGCGGCGTTTCCGTTTACGAGTATAAGGTCGGGTCCGTATCGCCGCCGGGGCCGTCCGTAGGCCTTTACGATCCGCTCGAAAGCTTCAAACTGATGACGAGCCGCGCGAATATGTACATCGCTACGGACCATCCCGCTTACTTCGGCAGCGATGCGAAACGGATGGCGCGAACGTCGACGGCGCCGGGAAGCATTGTTTACCATACGAAATACGATATCGCTTCTGTGCTCTTTTACAGCTACTTTTTTACCGGAATTGAGCTGGAAAAGAGCAAGATGTTCGCCTCGGCGGACGGAAAAACGTATCAGGAAATACCGCTCAAAACCTATCCGGTCGGCAATCCTTCAGGCGATTGGCAGCAGTACGCCTATGAAGCTTCTTCGCTACCGGCAGGGATGCGCTATTTGAAAATCGAGCAGCACGGAGCCGCCAAATCCTGGTCGCCGCAGCTTTCCAGGGTATCGATCAATCGAAGCACCACTTCCGTCGACGTCAAGTCGACCCGAAACGCCGAATCGCTTCAGGTCGAGCTGTCTTCGGCGACCCAAGGGGCCCGAATCTATTACCGCAAGGACAACGCCCCTGCGTTTCAGCTCTACACCGGGACGTTCCAGCTTACGGGGTATAGCGTGCTCGAAACCTATGCCGTGAAAGACGGCCTGGAACCGAGTCCCATCCGCAAAACCAAGCTCAACGGGAGCAGCGATATTTTGGTCGACAGGTTCGGTCAGATAGTTACCGCGGATTTTCCGGAAAAGGTGACGAGCGAGCAGGAGTTCGAAGCGGATGCCCAGGCTGATGCTTCCTATTACGACAGCCTGAAGCCGCTGGCGGATCTGGACCGTTACGGCGGACTGGCGGGCAGCGCGGCCAAATACGGCCTGAAAGGCACCGGCTACTTCGCGATTCAGCAGCTCGACGGTCGGAAGGTGATGAAGACGCCAAGCGGCGACATTTTCTTCAGCCTGGGCATGAACGGAATCACCCCCCATGAAACCTATACGATGGTCAAGGGCCGAGAGCAGCAGTTTGAATCGCTCCCTCCCTACGAGGGAACGTACAAGCCGGCTTTCATCTCGCCCGATCACAGCAGTTTCTCGTTCTATATAGCGAATAAATACAGGAAAACGGGAACGTTTCCGACGGAGAGCTCCTTCTATACGGAAGCGGTCGGGCGGCTGAAGAAATGGGGCTTTAACAGCGCGGGGGGCTATTCGCCCGAGAAATTCGGCAATGAGAATCAGTTCCCTTACACGCGAATGCTTCCGCTGGACATAGACTCAGCGAAGCTGGACGGGATTTCGATCTTCGATATTTTCGCGCCTGACGCCGCGGCCAAGATTGATGAGGCGTTTGCAAAAGCGCTGCCGCCGAACAAGAACGACCCGATGCTGATCGGCTATTTCATCGGCAACGAATACGATTTTCACAAATTTTATTCCAACGTGCCGAAGCTGAAGGCCAGCTCCGCCGCCATTAAAGGCCGTCTGGTCAAAATGCTGAAGGATAAACACCAGACCATCGATATGTTCAACCGGAACTGGGGCACAAGCTTTACCTCCTTTAACGATCTGCTTGAAGCGGAGCTTCCGGTGAAAACGTCGCAGTCCTGGGCGGATATGGATACGTTTTTCCGGTATTACCTCGATACGTTCTATGGAACGGTTTCGCGGCTGTACCATAAATACGATCCGAACCACCTGCTGCTCGGGGATCGCTGGATCACGACCTCCTTCCACAATGCGAAGTTCCGCGACGTGATGGCGGAGGTCGAAGGAAAATATTCCGACGTGATCAGCATTAACTATTACTCCTATAAAATCGAGGCCGATCTGCTGAAGGAAGTCTATACGAAATCGGGCGGCAGACCGATTCTGTTAAGCGAATTCGGCTACGGCACGGCGGAGCAGGGGCTGCAGCCTCTTCTGCCCAATGCGGCCGTGAACCAGTTCCAGAGAGGCATGCGCTACCGCAATTACGTGGAGGGCGCCGTGAGTCTCGGCTATGTCGTGGGTGCCCATTGGTTTAATTATGTGGATCAAGCCCCTCTCGGCCGATATTGGCAGGGAACCGGCGAATGGGCGGAACGCTATAATTCGGGCGTCCTCAACATCACGGACCGTCCGTATAAGTCCTTCCTGTCCGGCGCCATGCAGACGAACTACGACATCTACAAGGTCCTTCTCGGGGAACGGCCGAAGTTCTATTACGATTTCAGCCAAAAATAAGGCGTGAAGTGCGGAAAGACCGCCAGCTTGGCGGTCTTTCCGCGTCTTTAATCTGTCCGCTTCATGATCTCGGAAATATTTACACCCATTTAATTCCAACTACGTTAACGGAATCGTAACGTTACCTATACAAATCTGACTAAACGGAAGATGGGCGTCTTATGTCAGGTATTAAAGGCTGGATATCAGCTTTGAGAGGGATAGCAGCACTGATTTTATCTATCGCAATATTACTAATTACCGCATATGTTGTTGTTTATAGGCATTTAGAGATAGATAGTTTTAGGATAAATATGGTATTTTATAATACATATGGTACAAAAAGAAGGAGGTTAAGAACGTGTTAAAAACCAATTTTGTAACAGAAAGGTTAATCCTACGATTATTTAAGATAACCGACGCGAAGTCGGTACAAGAATTAGCTGGAGATGAAGAGGTTGCACGAACTACCCTTTCTATTCCTCATCCCTATCCAGACGGAGCCGCAGAGGGCTGGATTGAACGTACCAGTAATGCGGCGCAAAGAGGCGAAATATTTTCTTTTGCATAAATCAAAAAAGAAGATAACTTATTAATAGGCTGCGCTAGTTTACGTGTAGCCATATCAGATAATCAAGCAGAGTTGGCATACTGGGTAGGCCGCCCATTTTGGGGATTAGGTTTTGCTACAGAAGCCGCCAAAAGAATAGTTAAGTTCGGTTTTGAAGAGTTGAAATTAAATCGCATTTACGCCGCTGCGATGACAAAAAACCCGGCTTCTTACAAAGTAATGAGTAAAATTGGCATGAAGTTTAAAGAAACACTTCCTAGGCATATATTAAAGTCCGAGGTTTATGAAGATTTAGTGCTTTATGAAATGATTGATTCAGGCTCATCGGCTCATTGAGCTAACGGGACACGATAGCTCAATAATCACCAGGACGAGGCTGCCGGCATGAAACGGCAGCCTCGTTGAGCTAACGGGCAGCATTCCTATTATGAAGAAATACGAGATTTGAGAAAGAAAAAGACTCCTTGGTATGATGTTAATGGGTCCACGACGCTGGCGGGCTGACGGATCCCAAAAACAAA
>NZ_JANHOF010000032.1 GCF_024498075.1 Paenibacillus mendelii | reverse complement strand
ACGGGGCACCGAAACCGTCTCTTCATGAACCTTCACCTTCTTATCTATTAGTGTATCTGAAGTGGGTGAAGTGTCCAAGTGGATTAGGGGGCTATATAGGATTTTACCCTTACAGCACCCGAGAGGCGAGGTGTCCAATATCTCGAATTCCTGGATTTTTCTTCGGCGATCAACCCAACCCCGAGCTCCCGGGTCTATCCCAGGAGTATGCTCGGCGATCGGCTCAGCATCCCCGAGCTCCGGGGTCTACCTCAGAAATATGCTGCATGATCGGCCCAACGTCTCCGTGCTCCCGAGCTCCCGGATCCACAATCCCCGATCCTCCCAGATCCACCTCGGGATCACGTCCGGCGAGCCGGCCACCGTCCTAAACTCCCAAATCCGCTCCCCAGACTACATGCAGCGAACCGCCGCCATACACATTCGCTGCAGGCATATCGCGCTGGCGTTTCACACTCGCCTTTCATCTAATAGTTCCTTTCAAAGGCGGATAAGTGAACCGGATTTGTCTTTGACAAACGCAGCTGCATTTCTTTAAGATGAAGAATGAATGATGCGCGAATTAACAAATAATGGAGGTTGGTTCGGATGAGTCAAGAGGTTGTGGAAAAAGGGTATTTTGGTGAATTTGGTGGAAGCTTTGTTCCGCCTGAGCTGCAGGAAGTCATGGACTATCTGGAAGCGCAGTTTATCAAATACAAGGACGATCCTGATTTCAATGAAGAGTTCCGTTATTACCTCCGGGAATATGTCGGTCGTGAGAACCCGCTAACCTTCGCCAAACATCTCACAGAGATGTGGGGAGGCGCTAAAATATATTTGAAGCGTGAAGATCTGAATCATACAGGCGCACACAAAATCAATAACGTAATGGGGCAGATTCTGCTCGCGAAGCGAATGGGAGCCAAGCGCGTCATCGCCGAAACCGGTGCGGGGCAGCATGGTGTGGCGACAGCAACAGTCTGTGCGATGTTCGGTATCGAGTGCGTAATTTACATGGGGCTGGAAGATACGCGCCGTCAAGCGCTGAATGTTTTCCGGATGGAGCTGCTCGGTGCTAAGGTAGTGCCGGTCGAGAAGGGACAAGGCCGATTGAAGGATGCGGTAGACGAGGCGCTTAACGATTTGATCGCCAACTATCGGGACACGTTCTATTTGCTGGGTTCAGCGGTTGGCCCAAACCCGTATCCGCTCATGGTCAAACACTTCCAGTCCGTTATCAGCGAGGAATCCAAACGGCAGATTCTCGAGAAGGAAGGACGCCTTCCCGATGCTGTCCTGGCCTGTGTAGGCGGAGGCAGCAATGCAATCGGAGCGTTTGCCCACTATTTGGACGAGCCTTCTGTCCGGCTGATCGGCGTGGAGCCTGATCAAGCGGCTACATTGACCTTGGGTGTACCGAGTGTGATTCACGGGTTCAAATGTCTGGTGCTGCTCGATGAGCAAGGCAACCCGCAGCCGACGTATTCGATTGCGGCCGGCCTTGATTACCCGGGAGTCGGACCTGAGCACAGCTACCTCAAAGTTTCGGGCCGCGGTGAATATGTAACCGTGACGAACGAGGAAGTGTTGGATGCGTTCCAAGAGCTGTCTCGCGCAGAGGGGATTATCCCGGCACTGGAGAGCGCGCATGCGGTAGCCCACGCGAAGAAGATCGCTCCTTCGATGGACAAGGATCAGCTTATCATCATCAACCTGTCGGGACGTGGAGATAAGGACGTAGAGCAAGTGTTCCAAATGCTCAAGTAAAGCAGCAGCGTTCATACTGTCATAATTCCTCATCGTTACCGTACAATGCAAAAAAGTGCTGCGGCCTTCCGGTATTCCCGGATGGCTGCGGCACTTTTTAATTTAATCTTTCCACCAGCGTTTCAATTGCTGCCACCATGATTTGGATTGCTCGGCTTGGCTCTTGGCATCGTCCGCTGAAGCAGGCGCGTCCCCGTGCTCACCGCAAACCTCGGTCGGCTCGGTACCGCTAACGAAAGCCACGAGACGTTTGTTCGGGCACGAGTTCGCCGCCAGCTTGCCGGATGCCGGGTCGATGTAGACGCTAACGACGCCATCCGGTACCGGGAATATCTTCGGAGGCACCGCAGCCAGCGCTTTCTCTGTGTAAGCGGCGAAGATCGGAGCGGCCCGGTGCGCCTCGGCGGCAGTTAGCTTGCGGTCCTTGTCATAGCCGACCCATACCGCGGTCGCCAGCTCTGGCGTATAGCCCACGAGCCAAGCATCAGTTGCGGTCGTGCCGGTCTTGCCCGCGACAGGCCGCTTGATCATGGCCGATACGCGGTTGCCGGTACCGCCTGCTTCGAACACGCTTTCCATGAGGCTTGTCAGCACGTAAGCATGCGCGGCGCTCACCACCTGCTTTTCCTCTGGCTTGGCTTGATAAATAACCTCGCCTTTCCGGTCCTCAATGCGTACTATGGCCGTTGGCGTAAGTCGCGCCCCGCCGTTGCCGATGGTACCGAAGGCGGACGCCATCTCGAAGGGGCTGATTGGGGATGTGCCGAGGGCAAGTGATGGAACGGGCTTCATCTTGTCGCTAATACCAAGCCGGCGGGCCATCTCAATGACCTTCTCCGGTCCGACGGCCATGATGGTGCTGACGGCGTAGATATTATCGGAGCTGGCGATCGCCTGCCTCATGTCGATTTCGCCGTTCCCATATTTATCGTTGTAGTTGCGCGGCGCATAGGTTTTGCGTCCTTCGTCATAGGTGAAGACGGTCGGCTCGCTCTTGAACCGGGTTAACGGTGTCATGGCGCCCTCCTGCAGGGCCGCCAAATATAGGATCGGTTTGAATGATGAGCCGGGCTGGCGGGTGTCCGCGAAGACGCGATTGAACTGATTCGTCTTGTAATTCCGTCCGCCGACCATCGCCTTGATATAGCCGTTGCGCGGATCTATCGAGATCAGCGCAGCCTGCTGCTGCGAATCTGTCGGGATACTTTGGGTGACCGCATCCTCTGCAGCCTGCTGTGCCTCGGAATCCAGCGTTGTAAAGATGCGGATGCCGCCCTCGCTCAGCAGATGTTCATCAATACCGAGCTGGTCCACCGCTATACTGCGGATGTAATCGCGAAAATACGGCGCGATGCCACCCTGCTGCTGGGTACCCAGCGGTTGAAACTTCAGAAGCTCGTTGCCTGCTTCTTCAGCCTGCGCATGAGTGAGGATTCCCTGCTCGGCCATCGTGGATAGAATGGTCCGCTGCCGGTCTTTGGCATTCTTCATATCCATATAAGGGGAATAATATTTGGGCCCCTTCGGAATACCGGCAAGCATTGCACTCTCCGCGAGCGATAAATCGGCTGCGTGCTTGCCGAAATAGAGCTGCGAGGCGGCTTCCACCCCATAAGCGCCGTGGCCATAATAGATTTGGTTCAAGTACAGGCCAAGAATGTCATCCTTGGAATACTGCATCTCAAGCTGTACGGTGTACATCGCTTCCTTCAGCTTGCGCTTCCATGTCCGTTCATGCGTCAGATATAAATTGCGCGCCAGCTGCTGCGTAAGCGTGCTTGCTCCCTGTTTCGCCTCGAGATGTTCGAGATTAATAAGCGTTGCGCGGGCCATCCCTTTCATATCGAATCCGAGATGGTCGTAGAATCGCTGGTCCTCGATCGCTAGCGTTGCTTCTAATAAATAGGGCGAGATCCGCTTCAGCGGAACGGATTGTCTGTTCTCACCGGCATGAAAGGTATCGATCACATTGCCCTGAAAGTCGAGTATTTGCGAAGTTTGGCTGATGGAAGAGGCCGGCAGTGTCTGCGTGCGCAAATAGAACAGAAAGGCGAAGGCGGCAAGCAGGAACACCGCCATGCCGCAGCCGGCGATGATGAGCCAGCGCTTCATACGGCGAAACAGCGGCATCCACCGTTCAGCTGCAATTCGGAAGGGTAATCGGCGTTTGCTGCCAGGTGACCCGGAGTTCGGTTTGGTCATGGTGATCTCCCTTACGTAGACAGTCTTATTTTCCTTAGTATGGAAAATGAGAGAGAGGACTATTCACGTTTATCGGAAAGGAGGGTAAAATATTTCGCGGCTTCCCATTGAGATGAATGGAAGAAGGACGGTTTCAGGATATTAGATGCGTGGGGCACCGGCAGATTTTCATAATCTTCATGAAATTTGACAAACCTAACGAGCAATGCCCAGGGCGTCATGATTATCAGGGTTTAACGGGGTTCCCAAGGCGAATACGCCTAGGCGGCAGCGCAATAATTCCGTTTGTATTCAACCGAGCATTCTAATATAATACAGGTTGGACGTTCGACCGGCGCATGATATATTTTCATCACATACAACAAGGAAAGAAGGGACTCCCCATGGAACTATGGTACACGGAGAAACAAACCGACAGCTATGGCATCACGGCCAAGATCAAAGAAACCTACGTCAGCGAGCAAACTGACTTTCAGAAACTCGATATGATTGAAACCGAAGAATTCGGCACGATGCTCGTGCTGGATGGCATGGTTATGACAACGGATAAGGATGAATTCGTCTATCATGAGATGGTTGCTCATCCTGCGCTCTACACGCATCCGAATCCGAAGCATGTACTCGTTGTGGGCGGCGGCGACGGCGGTGTGATCCGCGAAGTGCTGAAGCACCCGCAGGTTGAGAAGGCTGTGCTCGTCGAGATCGACGGCAAAGTTATCGAATACTCGAAGAAATATCTTCCGAACATTGCAGGCGGCTTGGACGACGCTCGCGTCGAAGTGATCGTGAACGATGGGTTCATGCATATCCATGACCATAAGAACAGCTATGACGTTATTATGGTGGATTCCACGGAGCCGGTGGGTCCTGCCGTTAATCTGTTCACACGGGGCTTCTACCAAGGGATCTATGAGGCGCTGAAGGAAGATGGCATCTTCGTCGCTCAGACGGATAATCCATGGTTCAAAGCAGACCTGATCGAGAGCGTTAACCGCGACGTGAAGGAAGTGTTCCCAATCGTACGCGTCTACTGGGCTAACGTGCCGACGTATCCGAGCGGTCTATGGACCTTCACGATGGGCAGCAAGAAGCATGATCCGCTGCAAGTGGATGAGTCCTCGATTCCTGAGATCGATACGAAATATTACACTCCGCGTCTGCACAAGGCAGCCTTCGTTCTGCCGAAGTTTGTGGAAGACTTGGTGAAATAGAGAGGACTAGCCAATCATGAAACTGGATCAGCAATATTCCGGCAATGTCTTCATTTTAAGCTCCGATAATTACGAAGCTTCCAAAGCCGTTATTTATGGCATGCCGATGGACTTCACGGTTTCCTTCCGTCCGGGCTCGCGGTTTGGCCCGCCCCGGATTCGGGAAGTATCGATCGGGCTGGAGGAATACAGCCCCTACCTCGACCGCAGCCTGGAGGATATCGAATATTTCGATGCCGGCGATCTGCTGCTGCCGTTCGGCAATGCGGAGCGTTCGCTCGATATTATCGGCAGTTATGTGCGCGGCGTTTTGGCTGACGGCAAGATGCCGGTCGGCCTTGGCGGCGAGCATCTCGTTTCCTGGCCAATATTCAAGGAAGTGTACGCGAAATACCCGGACCTGGCGATCATTCACTTCGATGCGCATGCGGATCTTCGCGAGCATTACGAAGGCGAGCCGCTGTCCCATTCAACGCCGCTGCGCAAGGCTGCCGGCCTCATGGGCGGCAAGAATATCTACCAGTTCGGCATTCGCTCCGGTTCCCGTGAAGAGTGGGCCTATGCGCGTGAGAATATCAATTTCCATCCGTTCGAGGTGCTGGAGCCTTTGAAGAAAGTGCTGCCGGAGCTTGCGGGCCGTCCGGTCTATCTGACCATCGATATCGATGTGCTCGACCCGTCATGCGCGCCGGGAACCGGAACCGCGGAAGCGGGCGGCATTACGAGCAAGGAGCTGCTCGATGCTGTGCACGCCATCGCACGTTCCGGTGTGAACGTCGTCGGCTGCGACTTGGTTGAGGTTGCACCTGCCTATGATCCGACCGAACAAACGCAGATCGTCGCGGCGAAAGTCATTCGCGAGATGCTGCTTGGTTTCATTAAGTAAGCTGCCGCTAGGCATGACCTGGAAACCGGCCCCGTGCGCTTTGCGCTGCGGCGGGCCGGTTTTTGCTTTTCCCTGGAAGCTGTCCGGTGCGGAAGCTGCAAGTGACTAGGATTCCTCTTTTTAGGGCCATAATGGCTTTTAGAAGGAGGGAAGTGTGATGAGTCTACTACCAATTCACGAACGGCTGGCAGAGCTGTGGATCCTCAAGAGCAATCGTCCATTGACCGACGAGGAGGAAGCCGATTACGAGCACTGCCTAGCCGCTAATGCCATGTACTGCCGTCAGATGGCGCACCTGTACAATTGTTCGCTGCTGGCTTCGATGACTTCAGATACGGAGTGGCAGCATGAGCTTTGCAGCCGCATAGAGAAATTGAATGGACTGCCGCCGGCTTCTTGGCGGACAAAGCCTTGAAGCAGCTCTCCCTGTGAGCAATAAACTCTCGGGACATAGGCCGCGGCTGTGGAGAGGGCGGCCATTATTTCCGACAGAGGAGCTATTAGCCATGAGGGTCCAATCGTTTCCGCCCATCATTGATGAGCGAGCCCGCGTGCTCGTGCTCGGCAGTATGCCGGGTACGGCATCACTTGAGAAACACCAGTATTACGGCCATCCCCGCAATTATTTCTGGCCGGTGCTTTATGGCCTGTTCGACGAGAAGCCGGATGTAGAGTATGACCGGCGGATCGCGTTTGCGCAATCACATCGTTTTGCGTTGTGGGATGTAATTGCGACGTGCGAGCGGGTAGGCAGCTTGGATGTGAATATCAAAGAAGAGCAGCCCAACGATATACCAGGGCTGATCGCGCGATATCCGGGCATTCGCTGCCTGGCGTTTAATGGAAGCAAGGCGCATGATACCTTCTTGAAGGTGTTCGGCGGGGATAGGGCGCTGGCTTCGATTGATCGATTGAAGCTGCCTTCAACCAGTCCGGTTCCGACTCCGCGCATGCGCAGTGCCGCCGATCGATTGGAGGTTTGGCGAGCGGTGCTGCCCTATATGGTGTAAATGTTTCAAGCCCCCCCTATTAATGGGTAATGGTAAGTAAATTCGATAATGATTGGAGGAATCGTAATGAAACTCCGGAATTATCTTGCTTCCTTGGTCATCGCTGTTGCTTCCACCCCGTCCGAAGTGCCGGGTAGAGGACTGCAGCGTCGGCCGAGAGCTGCTGAGATCGATGCGGGCGGCCGCGTCTCGGCCCTTGCGGATCATAATGACGTTTAATGGCCGGGCATCGGACAAGTGGTTCGGAAGGGCGCAGCCCATTTTTGCCGGACCGCTTGCTTTTTTATTCCCGCGGCCTCTATAATAAATAACAATATCGTAATCGACGATGATCGGGAGAGTACTTTTCGCTAAAGAAGCCGATACAGCGAGCCGGGGTGGTGGAAGCCGGTACGGATGCGGGAGGAAGCGGACCCTGGAGTTGGTTGCCTGAAAGCCTATGCTGTAGGGCAGCCCGGTCACTCCGTTACCGTGTTCGAGAGGCTCGAATATATGCTTGGCTTCTGCGTTTTCACGCAGGGCAGGCTAATCGACGCCATAAGAGTGGTACCGCGGAGCATAACTCCGTCTCTTTGCAGAGACGGAGTTTTTTTGTTTTCCTTTTAGAGCTATACACTTCACTGCGCCGCCAAAGGAAGGCAAGAGCCGGTCCATCTTGTCATTTTTTCGATTCGAGGAGGAGCTATTATGACGGCATTGTTGTTTGGTTGGGTGGCAGATCGTCTGCTGCCTCATGTCTCTTTGACCCGCGAGGAGCTGCTGGCTGCGATGGAGCTGCCGCCGAAGCCGGAGATGGGGGACGCCGCATTCCCGTGTTATCCTTTGTCACGCGTGCTGAAACGTCCCCCCGCAATGATCGCGACCGAGCTCGCAGCTGCAGTTAACGGAATGCATGCAGACGTGCGAGCGGAATCGGCCGGTCCTTATGTGAATCTATTCTTCACCCGGGAGCAGTGGGTGGGCGAGCTTCTCGACCGCATCCTCGATCCCGGCTTTGCCCGGTCGACGGATGGAAGCGGCAAGCGGGTAGTCATCGATCTGTCGTCACCCAACATTGCTAAGCCGTTCGGCGTCGGCCATCTGCGTTCGACGATGATTGGCAATGCGCTGGCCAATTTGTACCGCTCCTGTGGATACGATGTCGTCAAGGTCAATCATATCGGGGATTGGGGGACGCAGTTCGGCAAGCTGATGACGGCCTATACAAGGTGGGGCGACGAAGCGAAGCTGAAGGAAGAACCCATTCGTGAAAGTTTGCGACTCTACGTTCGCTTTCATGAGGAAGCGGAGAAAGACGCGGCATTGGAGGATGAGGCAAGACGCTGGTTCTGGAAGCTCGAGAAGGGCGAGGCCGATGCGCAGGAGCTATGGCGATATTTCGTATCGTTCAGCCTGGAGGAGTTCGAACGGGTGTATTCCCGGCTGGGCGTGACCTTTGACTACACGCTCGGAGAGAGCTTCTACAATGACAAGATGGATGCGGTTGTCCAAGAATTGCAACGGCTCGAGCTTCTCGAGGAGAGCGACGGAGCTCATGTCGTCCGGCTGGACGAGGAAGGAATGCCGCCGTGTCTCATCTTGAAATCGGATGGCACGACGATCTATCCGACGCGGGATTTGGCGACGGCGATCTACCGGAAGCAGGTTATGGGCGCAGACCAGCTCCTGTATGTGGTGGGGAAGGAGCAGCAGCTGCACTTTAAGCAGGTATTTGCCGTTCTCAAGCACATGGAGCATGAATGGTCGGAGCAGTGCGAGCATGTAGCCTTCGGGCTGATGAAGTTTGAAGGACGTAAGATGTCGACACGTAAAGGGCAGGTCGTCTTTCTGGACGAGGTGCTGGATGAAGCCGTTGCCAAGGCCGAAGCGATCATCGAGGAGAAGAATGCGGACATTGCGAATAAACGCGAAGTTGCAGAAGCGGTCGGCATCGGTGCGATTATTTTTGGTGATCTGAAGCATACCCGCATGCTGGAGGCCGATTTCTCACTGGAGGAGGCGCTTCGCTTCGAAGGGGAGACAGGCCCTTACTTGCAGTATACGGCTGCGCGGATTAACAAGCTCCTGAACACGGGCGGCTTTGGCGGGGGAGCGGCGCTGCCTTCCACCCGCGATGCGGGAATGTACGTGTCGCAAGCCTCTGCATGGGAATGCCTCAAAACGTTGGCGGCTTACCCGGATGCCGTGCAGAGCGCATTACGCTCGCGGGAACCCGCCGTCATCTCGCGCTATCTGCTGGATGTCGCGAAGAGCTTCAATCGTTTCTATCATCAGGAGCGGATATTGACGGAATCGGGACCGGAGACCTCTGCGAAACTGCTTGCAGCCGCTGCGGTACACAAGGTACTCTGCACAGGTCTAGAGCTTCTCGGTATGCAGGTGCCCGAGCAGATTTGACCGCATGCTTAACTGCGAAGCGTTGTATTAGGCCATCCTCCTGTATATAGTAGAAAACATGAGAATAAGCAGACAGGGGTAACGGACATGAAGGACAGGGCAAATGTGCGAATTACGCTGGAGAGCGAGCAGGGCGGCGAGAAGCAGGTACAGCAATATGCCGGGGAATGGTTTCGTAAGGAACGGACCGTCTATGTGCGGTACGTGGAAAACGACGACAACTATGGCGAGGTGCGGACACTGGTGCGCTTCCGGGAAGGTGAATTGCACGTCAAGCGCCATGGAGGCGTCGAGTCCGAGCTAACATATCGGGCAGGAAACCGGATAAACGGAAAATTCATCTTGCCGCAAGCACGGTTTGCCATGGAGACGGAGACATCCCTGCTCTGGGTCCAGAGCGGGGACATGACGAAGGAGGGCCATGGGCCGGCGCTCCTTCTGCCAATGCTACCATGGCTCATCGAATGGCACTATTCCCTGTGGGTGGATGAACAGCCTGCGGGTGATTTTAAGATCCGGCTTCGTGCTGAAGAATGTGAATAAGAGGAAGCCGATGGTTCAACTAAATTTCAGGAGGATTCAAGAAACGATGACTACCCATGTATTGGAACAATTGCACGATAGAGTGAAAGAAGCGATCGCCGACGCGGTCGTAGCAGCGGGGCTCGTTGCCCGGGAGGAGCTTCCGGTCTTCGTGCTGGAGGTACCGAAGGAGAAGGCGCATGGCGATCTGGCAACCAACGCAGCCATGCAGCTGACGAAGCTGGCGAAGAAGAATCCGCGTCAAATTGCGGAGGCGATCGTTGCGCATCTGGATACCGGCAAGGCATCGATTCAATCGGCAGAAATCGCAGGTCCGGGCTTTATCAACTTCCGCCTGGACAAAGGCTATCTGTATCCTGTCATCGCCAGCGTGCTCGATCAAGGGGCAGATTATGGCCGTATTGGCATAGGCGGAAAGCAGCGTGTACAGGTTGAGTATGTCAGCGCCAATCCAACAGGCAGTCTCCATCTTGGCCATGCACGCGGAGCGGCAGTCGGCGATGCCCTGTGCAATGTGCTCGATTTTGCCGGATACGATGTGACTCGCGAATATTACATTAACGATGCCGGCAAGCAGGTGGCGAATCTGGCGTTATCCATCGATGCGCGCTACAAGCAGGCACTCGGCCAGGAAGCGGAGATGCCTGAGGACGGCTACCACGGCGAGGATATCGTAGGCTTTGCGAAGGCGCTCGTGGAAACGGAAGGCGATCGCCTCCTTTCCTTGACAGAGGAGGAGCGTTTCACATTCTTCCGTCAGTACGGGCTGGAGCGGGAGATGGACAAAATCAAACGCGATCTCGGCCGCTTCCGTGTCGGCTTCGATGTATGGTACAGCGAGACCTCCCTCTACGAGAGCGGTCAAGTTGAGCAAGCGCTGGAAGCGCTGCGCGAGCGCGGCGAAGTGTTTGAGGAGGAAGGGGCGACCTGGCTCTCCACGATGCCGTACGGTGACGACAAAAACCGTGTTCTTGTGAAGAATGACGGCTCTTACACGTACCTGACACCGGATATCGCATACCATCGTGACAAATACGGCCGCGGATTTGATCGTATGATCAATATTTGGGGCGCCGATCACCACGGCTATATCCCGCGCGTCAAAGCGGCCATGGCCGCGCTCGGCAACGATCCGCAGAAGCTGGTCGTGCTCATCGCGCAGATGGTCAGTCTCTTCCAGAACGGCGAGAAGATGAAGATGTCCAAGCGGACGGGCAAAGCCGTCACGATGGAAGATCTGATGGATGAAGTCGGCGTCGACGCGATTCGCTATTTCTTCACGATGCGCAGCATGGATTCCCACCTGGATTTTGATATGGATCTGGCGATTTCGACATCCAACGAGAATCCTGTCTATTACGTGCAATATGCTCACGCGCGTATATGCAGCATTCACCGGCAAGCGGAAGAGCAAGGTATTTCTGCCGGGCAGATCGAAGCCCTCGATTTCAGCAAGCTGACGAGCGAGCATGAATTCGATATCCTGCGCAAAATGGGCGAACTGCCGCAGGAAATCGCGGATGCCGCTGAATTATATGCACCGCACCGGCTGATCCGCTATGTATATGAGCTAGCCTCGCTATTCCATAGCTATTACAGAGCGGAGCGCGTGATTACGGAAGATGAAGCGCAAACCAAGGCACGCTTGGCGCTTCTATCAGCGGTCCGCACGGTCCTCGCGAATGTGCTGCGCCTTGTAGGCGTATCCGCACCGGAACGCATGTAACAAACAACTACTGCGGCGGACATGCCGGAATGCCGGAACCGTTCCATGATCAGCGCCGAAAGACCGCGGATTATCGTTCCGCGGCCTGGAGCATTCGTGTGATATCAAGCTCTCCGGTTAATCGGAAAGACTTTGCGCCCCGAAGCGGCATCATCGACCGCTTCAGAATGGATTTGATCTCTCCCGGCGAAAGCCCGGGACGGTGGGCGAGCAGCAGCGCCACTGCTCCGCTGACGTGCGAGGTCGCCATGGAAGTGCCGCTCATTTCGTTGTACTTGCCGCGCAGCCAGGACGATAATATTTTGTCGCCGGGCGCATAGATGTCAATGAAGGTACCGCGGTTGCTGAACTGTGCGATGCGCCGGAGCTTGTTCGTGGCACCGACGGATATGGTCTGGGGGTATCGGGCTGGGTAATCGACAGACTTGCGTTTGCCGTCGTTTCCGGAGGAAGCGATAATAATGACACCGGCGTTGTAAGCATTGTTGACGGCGTTGAGCAGCGATTTGCTGCGCGTCTTCATGCCGAAGCTCATATTGATGATATCCATGCGATTGCGGACGCACCAATCGATGCCCATAATGATGTCCGATACGAACGCGCTTCCGTTGTGATCGAACGCCTTCACTGGATAAATCGTCGACCGCGGCGCAACGCCAATCATCCCATGGAGCTGGTTGGCAGCAGCAATCGTACCTGCGATGTGCGTGCCATGACCATTGTCATCATGGGGCATGGTGCTTCGGTTCAATAAATTAATGCCCCGTCCAAGAGACTGTTTCAAATCGGGATGGCTAAAATCGACGCCGGTATCGATGACGCCGATTTTAATGCGATGGCCGGTAGTCGTGCTCCATACTTGCGGGGCTTTAATTTGCTGAACGCCCCAGGGAATGCCCTTATCACGGGCAGCGGGTTTAAACACGGTGCTGTGGACGCATATGGGTGTATCTTCTTCCACCTGTGCGCCTTCTCCCAGTATTGGAGCAAAGTCCGGTTCACCCAAGGATACGGGAATTGAGAAGGCTTCGATAAGCGGCAAATGTCTTACGGTTTGCAGGGAGGCAAGCGGCGCGTTCATTTCCGACCAGATGTCAAGAAAACGCCTATAATCACTCTGCTGCCGAAAGCGGACGATCCGCCGCCTCGTCCCGTGTACGGATCTGGCCGTCGCACTGTGCAACCAACGGAGAATTGCGGTTCTGTCCAATTTTGGCGTCCCCCTCCCAGGCGGGTCATGCTGCAGTATTGTATGAAGCCGTGCAACAAGCTGTATAAGCGAGTGACCTTTTTTCTTAGAAATAGGCTTAAAAACCGTGTCATTCGCCGTACGGGGACATAGTATGAATGTAGAGCCGTTACACACCGGCTCTGACTACCGGAATCGAGGGTTAACCCGCGCTTCCGGAGGATACAGTCAAAGCGAAGGGTATGCCCTTCGCTTTATCTTTTTGCCTGGCAGTAGGGGGAAGCTTGCTTTTTTAAAGGAAATAGGTTTTACTATAGGTTGAAAAAGGAACGCAAGCAGCGAAGCTGATTCGCATTCGTACGAGAGGAAGATGTACATATGAGCAGCGAGATCACTTTGAAAATCGATCCCGAGCGCATCAAGGAAATGCCAATGGTCGATCTGGCATTTGAACTGCTGAAAGCAGCGAATACCCCGTTCTATTACAGGGATTTGATGATGGAAATTGCAAAAATTAGAAAATTGTCGCAGGAAGAAATCAACCAGGTGATTGCGCAAGTATATACGGAGATTAATATTGACGGACGCTTCGCGTGCGTCGGCAGCAACATGTGGGGACTGAAGCGCTGGTATCCGGTAGAGCGCTCTGAAGATCCGGTTTCGAACGCCAAGCGTCCGCGTATCATCAACGACGAAGACGATGATGATGATATTTTTGCGGAAGAGGAAGAAGAGACCTACGCAGCGGATGACGAAGATTACGATATGTACGATGAGGATCAAGAGATCTTCGACGAATCCGAAAGCGAAGAAGAAGTCGACGAGGAAGTGCTGATCGACGACGACGAAGAGATCGACGAAGAAGGTGCCGATACGGAGGACGCGGAGAACGACGAGGATGAAGACGACGACTTCGAAGACGATTCCGATGATGGCGATGACGATGAGGATGAGAAATAAAGGCGCGTCTTAATCTCTTGACACTGGAAGCCCGTCAGAGTAAACTATTGCATGGGCTTCTAGTTCGGATATAAGTACAATGCCAAATCGAGAAAGTGCCCCGTCTATACGGGTGTCACTTTTTTCTTTTTTTCGAACCATTTTTATAGCGAAAATGGGCAACCCTATACTTTAACATACTAGCGTGGAGGGTATCATCAAGTGACCAAATACATTTTTGTAACAGGCGGTGTCGTATCTTCCCTGGGTAAAGGCATTACGGCAGCTTCGCTTGGCCGATTGCTTAAGAACAGGGGTCTGAAAGTGACGATCCAGAAGTTCGACCCGTACATTAACGTGGACCCGGGAACGATGAGCCCTTACCAGCACGGTGAAGTTTTCGTAACGGACGACGGTGCGGAAACTGACCTTGATCTAGGGCATTATGAGCGCTTTATCGACATCAACCTGTCCAAGAACAGCAACGTAACCTCGGGCAAAATTTATTCAACTGTCATTACCAAAGAGCGCCGGGGCGAGTACCTGGGCGGAACGGTACAAGTCATTCCCCACATCACGAACGAAATTAAGGATCGTGTATTCCGTGCGGGCAAAGAAACCGGCTCGGATGTCGTCATCACTGAAATTGGTGGTACGGTCGGCGATATCGAGAGCTTGCCGTTCCTTGAGGCGATCCGCCAAATTAAGAGCGATATCGGACGCGAGAACGTGATGTACATCCATGTGACGCTCATTCCATTCATCAAAGCGGCGGGCGAAGTGAAGACGAAACCGACGCAGCATAGCGTAAAAGAACTCCGCAGCATCGGCATTCAGCCGAATGTCATCGTTTGCCGTACGGAATATCCGATGGCCGAAGAGCTTAAGCGCAAGATTGCGTTGTTCTGCGACATTGATCCAGGTGCGGTTATCGAATGCATCGACGCGCCTACGCTGTATGAGGTTCCGCTTAATCTTCGCGAGCAAGGGCTGGACGACTTTGTCGTGAACCACCTGAAGCTGACGACGAATGAACCGGATATGACGGAATGGATCAGTCTCGTGAACCGCGTGAAGAATTTGAAGCGTACGATCGAGATCGCGATCGTGGGCAAATACGTTGCGCTTCATGACGCATATCTTAGCATCGTGGAATCGTTAAGCCATGCCGGCTTCGATGCAGACGCGGAAGTGAAGATCAGATGGGTGAATGCAGAGGAACTGACGGACCATAACATCGCCGATAATCTGAAGGGCGTTGCTGGCATTCTGGTACCGGGCGGCTTCGGCGACCGGGGCATCGAGGGTAAAATTACGGCCATTCGTTATGCGCGGGAGCAAGGTGTGCCTTTCTTCGGTATTTGTCTTGGTATGCAGGTTGCAGTTATTGAATATGCACGCAATATTACGGGACTGCGCGACGCCAACAGCTCGGAGATTAATCCCTCTACGCCGTACCCGGTTATCGACCTGCTTCCAGAACAGAAGGATGTCGAAGACATGGGCGGAACGATGCGCCTTGGTTTATATCCATGCAAGCTGGTACCGGGTTCGCTCGCAGAGCGCGAATATGAGGACGAGCTGGTCTACGAGCGCCATCGCCACCGCTACGAATTTAACAATGAATTCCGCGAGCAGATCGAATCCACAGGCTTGCTCATCTCGGGTACTTCACCGGATGGACGGCTTGTCGAGATGGTGGAGCTTCCAGGACATCCATGGTTCTTGGCGGTGCAATTCCATCCGGAATTCACCTCTCGTCCGAACCGTCCGCAGCCGCTTTTCCGCGGTTTTGTACGAGCTGCGCTTCAAAATAGCGACAATTGATCACGGATTGAACTTTTCGCACTTTTTTTCAAACCAGAAGCAGGATAATCAATCCCGGCGCGCGAATATATTAACGATTATGGAAGAGTTGACCAAATCGTGTCGCAAGTCGTCGCGTTCCTGGGAGGGTTTCAAGTTGGATAAGAAGAAAGTGTTGATCGTGGATGATCAAAACGGGATTCGTGTCTTGCTTATGGAAGTGTTCAGCAGCGAAGGGTATGTGACCTTTCAGGCCTCCAATGGCAAATTGGCGCTCGAAATCGTCAAATCCGAAGCGCCTGATCTTGTGCTGTTAGATATGAAAATACCTGGCATGGATGGTCTGGAGATTTTGAAGCACGTCAAGGCGATTAACAAAGACATTAAAGTGATTATGATGACCGCATACGGGGAACTGGACATGATCAAGGAAGCGACGGATCATGGCGCGCTCATGCACTTTACAAAGCCGTTCGATATCGATGAAATGCGGGTTGCCGTCAACATGCAGCTGCGTGGAGGAGAATCGAACAACTGGTACGCAATAGGATCCTAAGGGGTCCTATTTTTTTCATAAACGGACACCTGCCAGAAGCGGTTTCCGGGCGGTCTGCGCGTTTGACCAGGGCTGTACCAAACATGGTAGGGTTGTGGTATAATGGCACAGGACAAGTCAGATTCGGACTTGATAAATAAATACCTTATAGGAGGAATAGAGCAACCATGCCACTCGTATCGATGAATGAATTTCTACCGAAGGCAAAAGCTAATAAGTTTGCGGTTGGCCAGTTCAATATGAATAACCTCGAGTTTGCACAAGCGATTGTGGAAGCTGCTATGGAAGAACAATCCCCATTCATTTTCGGTGTAAGTGAAGGCGCATTGAAATATATGGGTATAGAATTTACAGTTGCTATTGCAGAGGCGGCTGCGAAGAAATCTGGTCTTCCAATCGCACTGCACCTCGACCACGGCAGCAGCTTCGAAGTTGCCATGAAGTGTATTCGTGCAGGCTTCTCCTCTGTGATGTTCGACGGATCCCACTATGGTCTCGAAGAAAACATTGAATTGACGAAGCAGGTTGTGAAGGCAGCGCGTGCAATGGGCGTGTCCGTTGAAGGTGAGCTTGGCACAATCGGCGGCGTTGAGGATGATATTAGCGTGGATGAAGAGCATGCAACCCTCGCAAATGCTGAGGAAGCCATTCGTTACTACGAAGAAACTGGCGTCGATTGCCTGGCGATCGCAGTCGGTACTGCTCATGGTATGTACAAAGGCGAGCCGAAGATTCACTATGATATTATCCAAAAAGTATCCGATGCCATTCCGGTACCGGTTGTTTTGCATGGCGGTTCCGGTGTGCCTGACGAAGCCATTCGTCTGTCTATCCAAGCCGGCGTTGGCAAAATCAACGTGAACACCGAGAACCAAGTGGCTTGCACGAACACGATCCGCGAAGTTCTGGGTGCGAACGCTTCGGTAATCGATCCACGCAAATATTTGACGCCTGCTAAGAATGCAATGAAGGCAGTCGTTCAAGAAAAAATTCGTTTGTTCGGAAGCAGCAACCAAGCTTAATTTTCGGACAGCAGCGAAGCCGCCTTTAAACGCTGCGGCACAGGGACCCGCCTCTTTCACATGTGGTGGCAGCGACAGCAAATATGCTATTCGCCTGCCATCCTGCGGAGCGGGCTGTGCGGCCCAAGGCGGTTTTTCTTTTATTGGGATAGATCGTGCAGGCCACTGGAACCAGAAGTAAATCGGAAAAATATGAGAAGGATAACTTCACTTTTGAGGGATCAATCATGCTCCCTTCCGAATGGGGAGGATAATGAGGCTGATGGAAAAATTAATGATTCGCGGCGGACAATCGCTGCGCGGCACCGTACAGATTAGTGGTGCTAAGAATAGTGCGGTAGCCCTTCTGCCTGCATCGATTTTGGCAGAATCAACGGTAACGCTAGACAACTTGCCCCATATCAGCGACGTTGCGGTCTATAGTGAGATTCTAGAAGAGCTTGGCGGTACGGTTAATTGGAACGGAGATTCGATTGTTATCGACCCTTCCATAATGAAATCCAAGCCGATGCCGAATGGGAATGTAAAATTGCTTCGTGCTTCTTATTATTTAATGGGTGCTATGCTCGGCCGATTTGGAGAAGCTACGATTGGATTGCCCGGGGGCTGCAACTTTGAGCCGCGGCCAATCGAGCAGCATATTAAAGGTTTTGAAGCATTGGGAGCCCAGGTCACCAATGACCATGGTTCCGTGCGTATTGTAGCGAAGGAGCTGCGTGGTGCCAAGATTTATCTGGACGTTGTCAGCGTTGGCGCAACGATTAACATTATGCTTGCGGCCTCACGGGCCAAAGGTTATACGATTATCGAAAATGCGGCGAAAGAGCCTGAAATTATAGATGTAGCTACTCTTCTCAACGCCATGGGCGCGAAAATTAAAGGTGCGGGAACGGAAACCATCCGCATCGAAGGAGTCGACAGCCTGCATGGCTGCCGGCATTCTATTATTCCTGACCGCATTCAAGCAGGTACGTATATGATTGCCGCAGCGGCAACGCGCGGAGACGTACTGATCGATAATGTCATTCCGAAGCATATGGAAGCGGTAACCGCCAAATTGCAAGAGATGGGCGTTCACGTCTACGAGATGGATGAGTCCATTCGTATCGTGGGGCAGCCTCATTACGAGTCGATTGACGTCAAAGCCCTTGTTTACCCCGGTTTTGCCACTGATTTGCAATCTCCGATGACAAGTCTGCTTACGCAAGCCAAAGGGGTTAGCATATTGAGCGACTACGTGTACAGCAACCGGTTTAAGCATGTTCCTGAGCTTACGCGGATGGGTGCAAACATACGGGTCGAAGGCCGTTCGGCCATCATCGAAGGCGGTACGCTTAATGCTGCCAAAGTTCGGGCTGCGGATCTAAGAGCGGGTGCATCGCTGGTCGTCGCCGCCTTGACCGTACCGGAAGGTGTCACGGAAATTACAGGCGTGGAATATATCGACCGGGGCTACGACAATTTGGTAGACAATTTGCGTATGCTGGGCGCTGATGTTTGGCGCGAAGGAGAATAACAGTTCCTGCTATTGCCGGAGCAGTCACGGGGAATAGACCGGAGAGATTCCGGCAATGCTGGAACAAACTGGATTTATCAAGATCATTGACAAAGAAGTGGTGAGAACATGAGCGATCTTCAGATCGTCGATCTGGAAGAATTGAAGCTGACAGAGCTGTATAAGCTCGCCAAACAGTATCAAATTCCGTATTATGGTCAGCTGAAGAAGAAAGAACTTATATTTGCAATTTTGCGTGCGCAAGCCGAGAAGAGCGGTCTAATGTTCATGCAAGGCGTGCTTGAAATTTTACCTGAAGGTTTCGGTTTCCTGCGTCCGATTAACTATTTGCCAAGTACGGAGGACATCTACATCTCCGCATCGCAAATCCGTAAATTCGATCTGCGCACAGGCGACCTCGTCTCCGGCAAATGCCGTGCTCCGAAAGAGAATGAACGTTATTTTGGTTTGCTTCAGGTCAATGCCGTCAATGGACAAAGCCCCGAACAAGCCGCCGAGCGTCTTCATTTTCCTGCCCTTACTCCCCTTTATCCGCAAGAGAGACTGGTGCTTGAAGCTTCCCCAACTAATCTATCGACCCGTATTATGGATTTGCTTGCTCCCGTCGGTCTAGGTCAACGCGGACTCATCGTTGCCCCTCCGAAAGCAGGCAAGACGATGCTGCTGAAGGAAATCGCCAACAGCATTTCATCCAATCATCCGGAGATAGAGCTGTTCGTGCTGCTTATTGATGAGCGTCCAGAGGAAGTAACCGACATGTCGCGTTCGGTTAAAGGGGAAGTGGTTGCATCGACGTTCGACGAGCTTCCGGAGAATCATATTAAAGTGGTCGAGCTCGTGCTTGAACGCGCGCTTCGGCTTGTGGAACATAAGAAAGATGTTGTGATTCTGCTAGATAGTATTACACGTCTTGCCCGAGCGTATAATCTCGTCGTGCCGCCGTCAGGCCGCACGCTTAGCGGCGGTATCGATCCTGCGGCATTCCATCGTCCGAAGCGGTTCTTCGGTTCGGCCCGCAATGTAGAAGAAGGCGGCAGCTTAACGATCTTGGCTACGGCCCTGATCGAGACGGGCTCGCGCATGGACGATATCATCTACGAAGAATTTAAGAGTACGGGAAATATGGAGCTCCATCTCGATCGAAGGCTGGCGGAGCGCCGTATATTCCCGGCACTCGACATTCGCCGCTCCGGTACAAGGCGCGAGGAGATGCTGCTTTCCAAAGAAGAGCTGGATAAAGTATGGGCGATCCGTAAAGGGATGAACGATTCTATCGAGTTCGTTGACAACTTCCTGAAGAAGCTGAAAGATACCAAGACGAATGAAGAGTTTCTGAATTCGCTTGACACTTCGAATGTGGTACAAACACCGGCCCCGTCCTCCAGACCGCAAAGTGCTAGCACAAGCTCCAGTTCTAGCTCCAGCGGCGGAACGAGCGGCACGGGTGGAGGAAGGCGTCCGACACGGTCGACGCCTGTAACATAAGCCGATGATGAATCTGGTATATGCGGATGAACAAGGCAACCTGTTCGACCATCCGGATTGGGTTGGGCTAGGGCGCAGCGGTGATATGGTAGTGGAACTGCTGGAAGATGAGCTGATTCCGCTGCCGAACGGAGCGACATTGGTCGGATTGCCGAATACTCGTCCGATCGGAATCGAATCGGCAACGGGAAAGATGCTTCCATTGCCGGGTAATGTTCAAGCGGTAGGGGCACTGCTACCGCAAGGCTTTACTCGATTATGTATCCCAAGCTATATGAAGACGGATAAGACGCAAAGACTTCCCTTGTTCGGCTATTCGGCCGTTGTTTGGAAGGATGGCGGTTTTTATGTCGCAGCTCAGCAGTGTGACGACCCGGAGCGATGGAATCCGCTGAACTGCGATCTTCTGGAGCTGCAGAGCGGGGTTGACCGGCTATTGGCCAAATATCCGGACAATCGACTGTACAAGCATTTGTCAAACTGTGCTTTAGGGTACGAATGCTTGACGGCATCCAACACTTTTTTGCAGCGGTGGGAAGGTGCTGTCCCCGTCTCCTATTCGTGCAATGCAGGCTGTTATGGCTGCATCTCCGAGCAGCCGGATGACAGCGGCTTTATCGCCCCGCAGACGCGTATGAATTTCAAGCCGACGGTAGACGAGGTTGTGGAGATCATGCTGGAGCATCTGCAAACGCCGGAGTCGATCATCAGCTTTGGCCAAGGCTGCGAGGGAGAGCCGTCCACGCAAGCCAAAATAATCGTCGAGGCCATGCGCAAGGTACGCAGCATAACGCCGATGGGGCACATCAACATTAACACGAATGCAGGTCTGACTGATCACATTCGCGCTATTGTGGATGCAGGACTAAGCTTGATGAGAGTCAGCACCATCAGTGCGCTGGACGATCATTACAACGCCTACTACAAACCGCGCGGCTACACGCTCGCCAATGTAGAGAAGTCGCTTAAATATGCGTCGGATAAAGGTGTCTACACCTCCATTAACTATTTGATCTTTCCGGGCGTGACCGACCGGGAGGAAGAGATGGAGGCGATGATCGGCTTTGCGAAGCGGACGGGTCTAAGGTTTATTCAGATGCGCAATCTGAATATTGATCCGGAGAGCTATCTCGAGCTCATTCCGAAGCCGCAGGGCGAAATTTATGGGATGAAGCAGATGCTGGAGATCTTTGCGGAAGAACTTCCGGACGTTGGGATCGGGTCCTATACGCATGTCCCACCAGCCCCTGCCAAATAAATCAAGTGTCGGCCTAGCTTTTATGGGATCCGGTATTTGGAAGTGAAAAAGATTGCGGTTGTGGTACATGACGTGCTATAATCCGCTTGTGTGTGTATTTTAACTCTGGGTCCGCCTGAGACTCAGGGCAGAAAGAGGTGAACGCAATGAAACAAGGTATTCATCCGACATACCACGTCACCACGGTAACTTGCGCTTGCGGCAACAGTTTCGAGTCTGGTTCCATTAAACAGAACCTGCGCGTTGAGATTTGCTCCGCTTGCCACCCATTCTTCACGGGTAAGCAAAAGTTCCTGGATGCCGGCGGCCGCGTCGACAAATTCAAAAAGAAATACGGCATCTAAGCAATCGACGCCGTTTCTGCCGAAAATTAGCAGAATACAAGAGCCTCCTACAGCCATCCTATGGACTGAAGGAGGTTTTTTTATGTTTGTTATACTTAAGCGCCAGTGGTGTGCTTTTGCGAAGCATCGCGTGACCAAAGCTTCTTCCCTTGCCGTTATAGCTATTGTTATGGCCATGGGGGCTGGGGCATGCTCGAATAACGACACCAGCGGCAATAAGCCCAGCACGAAGTCGTACGGACATGACGGATACATGGGTCTCTCCAACAGTAATCCTCATCTGTTCAATAAGAATGGATCTTATTTGAATTATGGCGAGGACGGCGAGTTTGCGAAGAAAAAACTGAAGGAGATTAATGGAATCGCCAATATGAACATTATGTTCCAAGGGCCCAATCTGTATGTTACGTTAAAACCGGCATCTGGAGTCGATGATCTGCAGCTTCGGCAAAAGGCGTTGTCCGTTCTGCGCTACAATATGCCGCGCTACATTGTTCATGTGAATACGGTTCGTTAGCAGACATTGATTATTTTGGGCGGTTGCATCTTGGGACAGAACGCGCTATACTTATCTCTGCCGTGCTAGATGGGGAGGTAGCGGTGCCCTGTAACTCGCAATCCGCTACAGCGAGGTTGAATTCCTATTAGAGGTTATGTCGATGTGGGGTCTGGCGGTTAGGAACAGTGTTGACGGACGGGTCCTCCGCAATGGACACCTGTGAACCCGGTCAGGTCCGGAAGGAAGCAGCCGTAAGCAGGTTCGTTCATGTGCCGGAGGAGTGCCTGTCCCGAGCTGGGAATAACCATGCCGCCCGGATCGCATATATCGAAGATAGGTGCACGGTACCTTTATTACCAACAAAAGCGAACATCCTTTACGTGATTTCACGCTTGTGAAAAAACGAAAAGGATGTTTTTTGCATATTTTGCAGGATTATGCTGGCTGGAAGACGAATGATTTACTGAATGTTTTTAGCTGTTTGGCGTGTGAATGGACTGCAAGAGGGGGATGAATGATGAACGTGTTTCCACCAGCCCCACTGATCCGGCTAAGCCTGCAGGCATTGGACGAATACATAAATCGGCTTCCGAGGACAATGGTTGTCGTGTTGAACGAATGGGGCGAAATCAATCGATGCAACCCGGTGTTTTTGCGCGAGACAGGTTATGCAGCTTCCGCTCTTGTCATGTGTTATGTCGGCATCATTTTTGAAAGTAAATCATTTCAACAATTGGAGCATTACGGTGTTTTCGGGAAAGGGCATTCCTCAGCATCAACGGAGCCGCCGCCGCAGGTTTTTTTGATTAAAGCGGATGGTGAAAAACTGAGTGTAACCGTTCAATCTCTATATGCCGAAACAGAGGAAGGCGGCCGTAATCTTTTGTTTTTGTATGAACAAGAGCCTGCACATTATCCCAATTTGTTGGAGCGGCTTGGCGAAACGATGTTAACCGATGCCGATACGGGCGTCATCTTGATTAGGCCGGATTCACGGGTAATGGACATAAGTCCGCTTGCTTGTCAGGTGCTTGGAGTACCCAAGCCGTTCGTCATGAACGAGCCATTGATTCGTTTTTTTGCGAATGCGCGGAGCGAATATGAGCTGATTCGCCGCACGTTGGAGAATGGAGCACCCGTTCGCAATCACCCGATTACTTGGATTCATGCCGAGGTGCGGACAGAACTGCTTATGGACGTAGGCTTGCTGCGCAGTCCGACTGGGGGGATGGAGGGCGCATTTGTCATTTTCAAAGACGTAACCAATCTTCGTTCACTGGAGGAGCAGGTGCAGCGGAGTGACCGGCTCGCCATGATCGGGCAAATTGCGGCTGGCGCAGCCCATGAAATACGGAATCCGCTGACTGCCATACGCGGTTTTTTGCAGATGTTTCGCAAAACGATGGCGATTAAAGGTATGGACAAAGAAGCCGGCTATACGGAAATTATGCTCAGTGAGCTGGACCGGATCAACAATCTTGTGGGGGAGTTCCTGCTGCTTAGTAAACCGAAGAACGTTGTCTTCGACTATGTGGAAGTGGATGCGGTGATGAATGAAATCATGCCGATCGTAGCGAGCGAAGCGCTGCTTCACAATGTAGCGGTGAGTTGGGAGCCGGAGCATACACTGCCGCAAGTCATGGCCGACCGTGAGATGTTAAAGCAAGTCTTTCTGAATATTTGCAAGAATGGAATTGAAGCTATGACGACTGGGGGGACATTAACGGTTAAGGGCCATTCTGAGCTGGAGGGGGCCGAACGCAGACTTATCATCGAGGTTCATGATACGGGGCCTGGCATACCGATAAATATGCTCGACAAAATTTTCGACCCCTTTGTGACGACGAAGGCGAGCGGTACGGGACTGGGGTTATCAGTGTGTCAGCGTATTCTCCATGAGTTTGGAGGCTCGATTCGGGCGGTCAGTAAGGAAAAAGGCGCTTTATTCATGATCATATTGCCGTTCTGACGGTTTTGCTCCTGGACACGATCGTGTATAATAGAGGAACAGTGTGTAAGCTGTGGTGCTTGCATAAACGAGCGCCCGGTTTACGCACCGCGTTCGCGCAATTCCGATGAAGGCGAAAGGAACGGTCCGCATGTCACATATCGCTTTATACCGAGCCTGGCGCCCGCAGACGTTTGGGGACATGGTTGGCCAACAGCATATCATTCAGACGCTGCAAAATGCGATTCGGGAGCAGCGTGTTTCGCATGCGTATTTGTTCAACGGTCCGCGGGGAACAGGGAAGACCAGTGCAGCCAAAATTATGGCGAAGGCCATCAACTGTGAACGGGGGCCCGCGCCAGAGCCTTGCAACGAATGCGATGCTTGCCGGGGAATAACGGCTGGTACGGTTATGGACGTCGTCGAGATCGATGCGGCCTCCAACCGGGGCATTGATGAGATTCGCGACATTCGGGACAAGGTGCGCTATGCGCCCTCAGAGGTCCGGTTCAAAGTTTATATCATTGACGAGGTACATATGCTTACCTCGGAAGCATTCAATGCCCTTCTCAAAACACTCGAAGAACCGCCAGGACATGTCATCTTTATTCTGGCGACGACGGAGCCTCACAAGCTGCCGGCAACGATTATTTCCCGTTGTCAGCGTTTTGATTTCCGCCAAGTATCGTTACCGGAGCAGACGGAGCGTCTTCGGCTGATATGCGCAGAAGAGGGAATCCAAGCAGAGGCTGATGCACTAGCTTATCTCGCCAGGCTATCCGATGGCGGCATGCGTGATGCCATCAGCCTGCTGGAGCAGGTTTCCGCCTTCGGCGGCGATCGAATAACGCTCAATGATGCAGTTGATGTCACAGGCGGACTTGCCGCTGAGCAGTTTTCCCAGCTTGCGGATGCAATACGGGACGGCAACGCAGGTGCGGTACTCCCACTGGTGGAGGGACTTATGCAGGCGGGCAAGAGCCCGGACAAATGCTTGGAGAACCTCGTCTATTATTTCAGGGATTTGCTCGTGCTCAAGCTGGCGCCCGGGCGTACAGCCACGGAACGGATTGTGGATCAGGAACGCTACCGTGCGATGGCCGAAGCGTTCAGTGCAGACCGGTTATTCTCGATG
This sequence comes from Paenibacillus mendelii, assembly GCF_024498075.1. GTDB lineage: Bacteria > Bacillota > Bacilli > Paenibacillales > Paenibacillaceae > Paenibacillus_Z > Paenibacillus_Z mendelii. The sequence goes on along the minus strand of NZ_JANHOF010000032.1, from coordinate 3,024 downwards.
ATAGATATCCTGAATCAATACATGGGTGAGATCCGGCATGCCTCGCTTCCGCAAACCATATTTGAAGTGGCGCTGATGAAGGTCTGCACTTTACAGGATACTAACGAAGGAGCAACTGCTCGCGTCGAGGCCGGCTCGGCCAACACAGCGGCAGCGAGCGGTGCAGCCCCTGCAGAGGTTGCCCGACTTCAACAACGGATTGATACGTTGGAGCGTAAGCTTGAAGAGCTGTCGCGCTCGGGCGTGCGTCCTGCTGGAGAGACTGCCCCTACGGGATCGGAGAGCAGTGCCAACAAGGCAGGGCGGACTAACGGAGGCTTCAGAGGTGGCAGTGCATCGTCCGGCATAGCACGGGCTACGGTTAAGCTGGGCCCCTATTTGGCCGCGGCCGAGAGCCAAGCAACCGGACAAGTGCGCATGAAGTGGAGTGAAATCCTACAGCGGGTGAAGGAAGCGCGTATTACGGTACATGCCTGGCTGGTGGACGGGGAACCTGTTTCTGCTGCGGACAATTCCGTTCTTGTGGCATTCAAGAATACCATGCATCGGGAGACCACGGAGAAACCGGCTAACCGGGAACTTATTGAAAGCGTCCTTCAGGAAACATTCGGACGTCCGGTGAAGCTTGCAACCGTCATGATGAAAGAATGGCAGGCGGCGGACAAGGGACCGGCACCCGATGCGGAACCGCTCACGCTGCAGCAAGAAGAGGCTGGCGGTGAACCGCAGCGACCGGAGTGGATTGAAGAAGCGGTTAAGTTGTTTGGAGAAGATCTTGTTGTAGTTGAAGATAAATAAATGAACGCCAGGAGGCCAACGCCATGAACAACATGAACCAAATGATGAAGCAAGTGAAAAAGATGCAGGAACAAATGATGAAAGCGCAAGAAGAGCTCGGAACGAAATCGATTGAAGGATCCGCAGGCGGCGGTGTCGTAACGGTTGTCGTCAACGGCCACAAAAACGTTCAAAGCATTATTATTAAACCTGAAGCAGTAGATCCGGATGATGTAGAGATGCTCCAAGATCTGGTGCTGACCGCGGTTAATGATGCCCTGAACAAAGCTGACGAGCTCGCGAACAAAGATATGGGCAAATACACCGGCGGTATGAAAATCCCGGGTTTGTTCTAACGAACGAAGTAGAGGAGCTGCGCTTTGTATTATCCTGAACCGATAGCCAAACTGATCGATTCTTTCAGCCGTTTGCCGGGTATCGGACCGAAGACAGCGGCGAGGCTAGCTTTTCATGTGCTGCGGATGAAAGAGGATGACGTCATTGATTTTGCCAAGGCGCTTGTCAGCGTCAAGCGCAATCTTCACTACTGCTCGGTCTGCTGCAATATAACGGATATTGATCCTTGCCGGATTTGCCAAGACAAGACGCGAGACGGTTCTGTCATTTGCGTCGTCCAGGAGTCGAAGGATCTGGTTGCCTTGGAACGGATGAAGGAATTCCAGGGGCAGTATCACGTCCTGCAAGGCGCTATTTCGCCAATAGAAGGGATTGGTCCGGATGATATTCGGATCGCCGAACTTCTGAAGCGGCTTAGTGACGAGCGTGTGCAGGAGATGATCCTAGCCACGAATCCGAACGTTGAAGGTGAAGCGACTGCGATGTACCTATCCCGGCTTGTGAAGCCCTTTGGATTAAGGGTCACCCGTATTGCACACGGTCTGCCGGTTGGAGGCGATCTGGAGTATGCGGACGAAGTGACGCTCTCCAAGGCGCTGGAAGGTCGTCGAGAATTAAGTTAATACATGTAAGCCCTGTGAGGATGGCCTCACAGGGCTTTTTTTGAGATAAGGCATCGTTAACATCTTTAATAATTCGTTCTATTTAGTCCCCCTTGCTACATAGATTTGTACTACATGTTGGACGGTGTACAAGTTTAATTCGGACAAGCGGGAGGCGGATTAAGATGAGATGGGTACAATGGTTTAGGTCGAATAAAACACAAGTAGAGGTAAGCGTAGACGCGAAGGCGGAGCTGCTGCAGCTTTATGCAGAAATTAAAGCCGCTAAACAAGAATGGGATAATGCGGTACGGTATTTCGAATATGCGCTTGGAAAAGATCAAATCGATTATGCAATCTTTGCAATCGAGGCGGCGGAGAAGCGGTATGAGATGCTGCTTCGAAAAGCGAAGGCCATGAATGTAAAATGGCCGGAATGGTATCAGGGTGAAGCGGTATGAAGACAGTGTGGCTGATTTGTTTACTGGTATCGTCACTATTTCTTATTGGTGTGGTGTTTCGCCAGAAACTCTCGTGGAGTTGGTTAAAGCGTTTTGCCCTGCAGCTTGTCGCGGCCGCACTTACGTTATATTTACTGAACTATTCCGGTATCGTCTCAGGACTGGAGGTACCGCTAAACCTTATTACAATTGGAACCGTTGTTCTTTTGGGCCTACCGGGGATTGCGCTCGTTCTTGGGCTGCAAGGGGTATTGTTCTGAATTAATGAAAACAATTAAAAACAGTTGACCGCGAGTGGACAGGTATGCTACATTAGTAATCTCGTCCGACAGTATAGAGACCTCAAGCTTCAAAACAAGAATACAAGAAACTTTCTGAAAAAAGTGCTTGCAATCGACTGGGCGGATGTGATATATTATAAAAGTCGCCGCTGAGAGAAACTGCAGCGAACGACGAACGAAATAAGTGAATGTTTGTTCCTTGAAAACTGAACAATGAGCGACCTGTCAAGCAAAGATTTAACAAGTAATGAGCTAACAAGCTTATCTCAATAGTCGGCCTTCGGGCCGCACTTTTATGGAGAGTTTGATCCTGGCTCAGGACGAACGCTGGCGGCGTGCCTAATACATGCAAGTCGAGCGAATTTCATTGAAAGCTTGCTTTCAATGGAGTTAGCGGCGGACGGGTGAGTAACACGTAGGTAACCTGCCTACAAGACTGGGATAACATTCGGAAACGAATGCTAATACCGGATACGCAATTTCCTCGCATGAGGGAATTGGGAAAGGCGGAGCAATCTGCCACTTGTAGATGGACCTGCGGCGCAT
>NZ_JANHOF010000031.1 GCF_024498075.1 Paenibacillus mendelii | reverse complement strand
AGCCCGTATCGTTCAGCTGCAAATTCGAAGGGGATCCGAAGCCGTCTGTCAGCGTGAAAATATCTGCGTGGAGCGATCCGGAGACGGTGGGCTAAACAAATTGAGATAAGTGAGGTTGTTAACATGAGAAAAATATTGTATGTGTACGGAGGTCCTGAATTTCACCCGACGAGAGCGGCTGGGGAACTACTAAGTAATTTGATAGGTTCTAGGGAAGGTTATTGTCTTGAGACCACTTCCGACCTCGATATGCTGGCTCGTCTGCCCGAAGGGAAATACGCCGCCGTTGTCGTTTACACGACCGGGTTTGCTGACGAGCTGACGCCGGAACGCGAGCGTGGGCTGCTTGATTTCATCGAGAGCGGCGGTGGATTTGTCGGCGTTCATTCCGCAGCGGACAGCTTCAGAGGCAGTCGCCGGTATATCGATATGCTGGGCTGCGAGTTTTTGACGCATCCTGACCATCACAGCTTTAAGGTAGAAATCGTGAACACCGACACCGATCATCCCATCACGACAAGGATGGAGTCGTTTACGATCACGGACGAAATGTATCATCTGCAAAGCTACGATCCTTCCAAAGTAACGGTGCTTGCGGAAACGAACTGGCAGGGCAGGAAGCTGCCGCTCGCGTATACCAAATCATACGGTCAAGGCCGAGTCGCCTATTTGGCGAATGGCCATGATTTAAGAGCTTGGATCCATCCGGAGTTTCAGAAAATGCTGAGGCGCGCAATCCGTTGGAGCGCCGGGGAAGAGAAACGGTCCGGAAAGATTCGCTGCGGTTTGCTCGGGTTCGGACCGACATGTAATATGGGTGCCGGGCATGCGAGCTGGATCGGTCAAACCGAAGGCATGGAAGTGGTTGCGGTTTGCGACGCTTCGCCGGACAGAATAGCGGCAGCCAAGGAGCAGCTTCCCGGTTTGAAGGGGTATTTTACCAATCTTGATGATATGCTGGCTATGGATGAAGTGGATCTTGTCGTCAACATTTTGCCGCATTATCTGCATGCACCGATGGCAATGAAATGTCTTGAAGCCGGTAAGCATGTCGTAATGGAAAAGCCGTTTTGCCTGACGGTTGCCGAAGGAAAAGATTTGATTCAGAAGGCGCGGGAGCAAGGGGTCATGCTATCCGTCTTTCATTGCCGGCGCTGGGATGACGACTATATGACGATCCGCGAGCTGTTGAACAAAAGATTAATCGGCGACGTGTTCCACATCGACTACTCGTCCGTAGGCTACCATCAGCCGGGCTTCGAGTGGCGCTCCGACAAAGCCGTCAGCGGCGGTATTATGTATGATTGGGGCGCGCATATCATTGATTGGATTCTGAATTTGATCCCATCTGAAATGACTCAGCTGATGGGGGATTTCCAGAAAAGAGTTTGGCATGCGGTAACGAACGAAGATCATGGCAAAATCAATGTCAAGTTCAAAAACGGAGTGACGGTCGACATCATGATGTCATCGATCGCAGCGGTCAACCGGCCGAAATGGCAAATTCTCGGTACCCAAGGCAGCATCGAGATGAACTCGCAGGACGAGATTTATTTGACCAGCATGGTGAAAGGCGTTCGCCAGCACAGCAAGATTGAACGGATGTTCGGAGCGGATTGGAAAAAATATTATTGGAATGTCGCCGACCACTTGCTGATGGGGGAGGAACTGATCGTAAAACCCGAACAAGCGCTGCGTGTCATCAGCATCTTGGAAGCCGCCTCGCAGAGCTCGGAGTTAGGCCGAAGCGTTACCCCTGAGGTGCTGTAGACCATATAACAAAAATGACCGGGACCTGCGGTTGGTCCGGTCATTTTCTCATGACTCAGGGCTTCTCAGGCCCGAAAGATCAAGCTCTATTGTTTCGTGATACCCGCACATCATATCTGAGCGCCGTCCGGCCGTCCGTCTAATGACTCTCCCTGTATTGGGTCGGTGTCATCCCTTCATGAGCCAGAAACTTTTTGTTGAAATAATTCGCATTGATATAACCCGACTCGATCGCGATACGTTTGATCGACCAATCCTTTTTCTCGATCAGCAATTGCTTCGCCATTTGCAATCTGCATAAGGTAACGAATTCCAGCGGACTAAGCTGGGTCAATTTGCGAAACAGTCTGCAGAAGTAATATTGGCTAATCTCCGCTTTCTCTGCCCATTCCTCAAGTAAAAAAGGAAGATGCGCTTGTTTCTGGATTTGAGGAAGCAGCTTGAGCAGCCTGTCTGATACCTCTGTTCCTTTATTTGTTGTTAACGGGATTGCATTGCTCACAAACTCCGCAATAATTCCATAGGTTAAATAAGACAATCGGCTATAATGAAGAGCTTCATGTTTCTCAGCTTCCGTGAGCAGAACATGATAGAGCTGTTCAAATGAGCTCATATCTTTTAGCGTCCATAAAGACGAGCGGTGAAAACCCCGATCAATCAGAAATTGCGTTAACTCAGATCCTCCGTAAAAATGCACCCACCTCAATTCCCACGGATCATCTTTGCTGCTATAGTACAATTGGCGCTGGTTCGGGAAATAAAGATAGCAATCTCCTTTGACCAGCGCGTACTGACGGTCATCAACATCCACGTATCCTTTCCCGTCAACAACGACATGAATGCTAAATGTATTCCACGTTCCCTTGTCGCGTCCCACAAAATGATCCGGCCACTGACCATACCATCCTACAGATTCAGGCAAACAAAAAAAGGGGTGCTCAGAGAGAATCGGAATAAATGCATGTCTAAGCAACATTGGCGACGCTCCTTAATGGGCAATATAGTTCTATAATAAACAAGATAATAGAATTTATCTTTATTTATTCTTCGAATATACTGACAATATAGTTCCAAACCACTTCGAAAAGAAGGTGAGTTTAACGTTATTTTGATAGCGTTGTCAATTCTGCATGATATCACGTTTTGAGCATGTTGTCTTGTGAATGACCAATTTAAACTAGGGGTGTTCCTGTGAAAAAGACATTATCCATTCTTCTGATCATGATGTTCTTAATCCTTACTGCTTGTTCCAGTACAGATGACTCAAAACAACCGTCCAGCAATACAAACGATAAAGAGCAAACAGACGACAAGGATGCTGGAACAGAAAAAGGGACTGAACCGGCGGAAGAAACGAAACCGGTTACACTTACAGTTATGCCAATGTCGGTAGGAATTAGCGAAGAAGATTTCAAGCTTCTGTTCACAGACCCCGTCAAAGCGAAGTATCCGAACATTACCGTAGAGTTGTTCAAAGGTCCGGAAGGAGCGGGACTGGAAGAGCTGATCGCTGCGAAAAATACGCCGGACATGATGTTGATCTGGAACGGCGCCATGCCTTCTGCGAAGCAATATGAAATGTTCCAGGACATTACTCCGTATATTGAGGCAGAAGGCGTCGATATCAATCGTTTCGAACCGGTCGTGCTGGAAACGATTCGGAACGTATCGGATAACGGCGAGTTATACGGACTGCCTTTTGCCATGCAATTGAATGCGCTTTATTATAACAAAGAAATTTTCGATAAATTTGGCGTTTCTTATCCAACAGATGGAATGACGTGGGAGCAAGTAACGGATCTTGCCAAAAAAGTGACGGGAAAAATTGACGGTACGCAATTTAGCGGTCTAAGTCCGGAGCATCTGGAGCGGTTATCTTTCCCTCTCAGCATCGTTACGATTGATGCGAAGACGAATAAAGCCAGCATCAATAACGATCAGTGGAAGCTGGCATTCGAAACGGCGTACAATATTTACAAAATTCCGGGCAATGAGAAAGATAAGGCATGGGCATTCTTGGACAAGACAGGCGCGATGGTTGCGGCCATGAACATATTCCCTAATCTAATGCAAATGTCTGCGGAAGGATTTACGAACTGGGATGTTGTCCAATATCCAAGCTTTCCGGGGCATGAGAACACATACGGCATGGTTGACGCGCATATTCTGACGATCAACAGCACGTCCGAACACCCTGAAGAAGCGATGAAAGCGATCAGCGTCATCACATCCGATGAAGTTCAGAAGCTCAGCGCATCGAAGACAATGCGCGTAACGGCTCTGACAAGTCCGGAAGTTCAAAATGCTTTTGGCGCCGACAACCCTCATATGAAAGGGAAAAATATCGCAGGCGTCTTCAAAAGCAAACCTGCCCCTGCGCCTGTATTTTCTCCATTCAACGGAGACGGCATGGGAATAGCAAATCAAAAATTCGACGAATATTTGGCAGGAAAAGATCTGAACACGGCGTTGCGAGAAGCGGAAGAGGAAATTAATAAGGTGCTCGCTGAGAAGCAGCAATAAGGAATAAGGGCTGTCGGCCTCCCCCCCCGGCAGCCCTTGAAGTCCAAACAATCACAAGAGACGTTCGCATTAAAAACCGGTCTGTGGCAACGATTATGCAATCCAAAGCTGTGTCGGAGGTTATCATCACATTGAAACAATTACTTGGCTTGCTATTCAGAAATCCGCTGTTGTTGATATACCCAATCGTATTGGATGGTCTTTCATTTATCGCGGGACTAATGATCGTTGGTTTTATCGGCACACCGTCATTATCCTATCGTCTTATTCTTGAGATGGGGCTTCCATCGGTTAGTTATGTCAGCAATATCCCGCAATTCGTTAACCAGCTGCAGTTTATGGGGGGGACGGTTCCGGCAAGCGCATGGATTGCCGTGCTGACGATGCTGCTTGCCACGGTCTTTACGCAAGGCGGATATGTTGCCTCCCTGCGAAATGCTGTCGAAGGGCAGCCGATTTCATTACGACAATTTATGAGAGACGGGAAAAGTCACTGGGTCCGCTTCATCTTCTTGTTTCTGATTTTTACGGCAGCAAAAACGGCTTTGACGACACTTCTGGTCGCGTTATTTAATACCATCGGTTTATTCCTTTCCCTCCTAATATTTGTAATTCTTCGGATTAGGTATATTTATGTGGAATATTGTATCGTTATCGATCGGTTGAATGTCGATGCAGCGTTTCGTCAAAGCCGTCGCTATGTTCAAGCTTCAAGCTTCAAGACGTTGGGTTTCGTAATCGTATTGTTCATCGCATCGGGTACGATTAGCTTATTGCTGCACTGGGTATGGAGTCCAGTTGCCGTCATGGCTGTTATACCGGTATGCGCAGTTGTCATTGGTGCAATACAACTGGCCTTCATGCAGCAGCTATGTCAAACCAAACAAACATTTTGATCATGACCATATGGGAGTATACAAAAAAGCAAGGGAGGAACATTCATTGTCGAGAATTTGTTTTCATCATGTTCATAAACGTTACGGAAAATTTAAAGAATATGCGGTGAAAGATTTCAACCTGGAAGTAGAGGACCGGGAATTTCTCGTCTTTGTCGGTTCTTCAGGCTGCGGGAAGTCGACAACCTTGCGGATGCTTGCGGGACTAGAGGATATTTCGGAAGGCGAAATTTATATCGGCGATACGATTGTGAACGAAATGCCGCCCAAAGACCGCGACATTTCGATGGTTTTTCAGAACTATGCGCTGTATCCGAATATGTCTGTCTACGATAATATTGCTTTTGGCTTACAGATGAGAAAGCTTCCAAAGCATGAAATTGATCTATCTGTCAAACGTGCCGCACGCGTGCTGGAAATCGAGAACTTCCTGGATCGCAAGCCTCGAGAACTGTCCGGCGGTCAGCGCCAGCGGGTTGCGCTTGGCAGGGCAATCGTCCGCACGCCTCAGGCGTTTCTGATGGACGAGCCCCTCTCTAACCTGGATGCGAAGCTGCGTGTGCAGATGCGTTCGGAAATTATTAGTCTTCATAAAAAAATCGGCGTAACGACGATTTATGTTACGCACGATCAGATTGAAGCGATGACGATGGGAGATCGCATTGTCGTGATGGAGAAAGGGATCGTGCAGCAAGTGGATACGCCCGAGAAGGTATATAATCAACCGGTAAATCTGTTCGTTGCGAATTTTATCGGTAACCCTCCGATGAACTTTGTTCATGGAAGATTGGAAGAGCACGGAGGAGGACTCGAATTCCATACGAACCGTTTCGCATTGAAGCTAACCGAGAAACAAGCTTATACATTAAGACGCCTGAATTTGGTCGATAAAGGGATCATATTCGGTGTCCGTCCGGAAAATATCAGCTTTGAACAGATCATGTTGGAAGCGTCCCCGCATTCCACCATTAACGGAACGATGGAATTGAGCGAATTTGTCGGCTCGGACCGCTATTATCATATGAACATTGGAATGGAGAAAAATCTGGTTGCCAGGGCGCACCCCCGTTATCACTTTGACGACGGAATGAAAGCTTCCGTGGCCGTGGACATGAACAAGACGTTGTTTTTCCATAAAGATACAGGGATTTTACTAACAGAGTAATGGAGGGGCGCGAATGATGAAGAGGGGAATTCGTACGGTTCAACGATTGTTACTCCTAATCTTAGCTGTTGCCCTAATAGGTGTTCCGGTGTTATCGGATCATGTGCAAGGTGAGCCCAAAGCTGCCGATCAGGGCAGTGAAAATAGGATCATTCAAGATGTTTCGACACGCGAGCCCTATTTCTATTCGATGGCGAACAGATGGAAAATGGACAACGTTCCGGCTGGAGCCCAAGAAATCCGGATCGAAGCAAGATCTTTCAGTGCGAAGTCGGTTGATGCTGAAGTTTCTGTCGGCTCCTATCAAGGTGAAGACAACGTTCTTCTATGGTCTAAGCCTAAAGGTTGGGTGGAGTACGAAGTAAATGCGGAGAAAGAGGGGATTTATGAACTAGAAACCGAATATTTCCCATATATTCAAGAAGATGGTGGACACCGGCAGTCGGTTATGATGAGTGTTCGGATCAATGGAGATTTCCCGTTTCGTGAAGCTCATTCCATTGCTCTGGAAAGGCAGTTTGCTGAAGCGAGACCGGAGAAATACGATGATGCCGGCAATCAGCTGCGCTCCTTGATCCGTGAGGAGACAAGCTGGAAAACGGCTTCTTTTCGCGATTCGGAAGGAGCGTACAGCCAGCCGTTGCTATGGCATTTGAATAAAGGGAAGAATACGATTCGTATCGAAGCGGTTCGTGAGCCGGTCGCCGTGAAGTCATTTCGTCTACAAGCTCCGAAAGTCTTGGCTGCCTACGATGATGTGAAAAAAATGTATCCTGACGTTTCTGCAAACGGAAACAACGAAATCATTGCAATCGAGGGCGAGCAGTTCAGTTATAAAAATTCATCTTCCATTCAAACACAATACGATCGCAGTCCGCATACGAAGCCGGCATCGCTCAATCTGGTTCGTTACAATACGATTGGCGGCACGGGATGGAATAAGGGCGGTCAAGCGATAACTTGGGAATTCGAAGCGCCGAAAGACGGCGTTTACCATTTGACCTTGCGCGCAAAACAAAGCTTGCGTAAAAATTTGTCCGTATTCCGCAATATTTATATCGATGGAAAAATTCCTTTTCAGGAAATGAAAAACGTTCAGTTTCCCTACAGCAGCGATTGGAAAGGAATCACCCTGGAAAATCCGGAAGGGGAGCCTTATGAATTTTATTTCACCAAAGGAAAACATTCGATCAAGATGGTGGCGACGTACGAGCCTTACGTGCCGATTATCCTCCAAATCGATCAAATCTCCAAAGAGCTGCGCGATGTTGCCAGAGAGCTGCGCATTGCTACAGGAAACAGCAGCGACCCTTACCGGGTGTGGAATATCGATAAAGATATACCGGGAATGAAGGAAAGGCTGGACAAACTGAAGACGCAATTTGCTCAATTGACGGATCAAATGCTGGCCATTAATAAGGTGACCGACAATGTATCGCAAGTATTTAAAACGAGCGCAAAGGATTTGGAAGATTTACTCCAAGACCCAGACGAAATTCCATATAGTCAATTGACCATTGGGACACTGCAAGAGAAGATCGAGACGCAGCGCAAAGATTTGATGGATACGCCGTTTCAGATCGATCGGATCTTTGTTTCGGAGCCGGAAGCGGAATTGCCCAGAATGAAATCTAACTTCTTCGAGAAGTCGTGGAATATGGTTACAACGACATTTTATTCGTTTACAAATAAAAACCAGCTCGATAAGCAAGCTGACGATGAGCTGAACATCTGGATGTTCAAAGGCCGAGACTACGTTGACGAGCTGCAGCAGCTGGCCAATGAACGATTTACGCCGGAGCACGGCATTAAAGTTCGGATCAACTTGATTCAGTCTGCCGATTTGGTCGTTCTTGGCAAGGCGGCGGGCATTCTGCCCGATATCGCGATCGGGATTTCCAGCGGATCGATTTTTGATTATGCATTGCGGGACGCGATTTACGATTTTTCGAAGTTTCCGGACTCCAAGCAGCTCATCGATAAATTCCATCCGGGCATTATGCAGCCTTATCGCTATGACGGAGGGATTTACGGCATTCCGGAAACCAACAACTTTAATATCATGTTCTATCGAAAAGACATTTTGCAGCAGCTTGGTTTGACCGTTCCGCAAACTTGGGATGACGTGTACAAGATGCTGCCAACGCTGCTCCAGAACGAAGCCAACTTCTATGTGCCGCCGGACAACTATTCATTCTTTTTCTTCCAGAAGGGTGTAGAGCTGTACACGAAGGATGGACTTTCGAGCGCATTAAGCGAGCCGCAGGCATTTGAAGCGTTCAAACAATGGACGGACCTGTACAATGTCTTCGGACTGGAGCGTCAAGTCAATAGTTTCTATCAACAATTCAGAGACGGCACATTGCCGATCGGGATCGGCGATTTCAACTCTTATATGCAATTGCTTGTTGCGGCGCCGGAAATTATGAACGAGTGGGCGATTGCGCCGATTCCCGGGACGAAACAATCGGACGGCACGATTGCCAGGTGGGCTGCAGGCGGAGCGCCAACGGCAAACGTTTTGTTCAACGACACGCCCGCAGAAAAACGCGAGCTCGCTTGGGAATTCATGAAATGGTATATGTCCGATGACATACAAACGGAATTTGGTCTAAACCTGGAGCAATATCGCGGTGAGACGTTCCGCTGGAACTCGGCCAATATTCAAGCATTCGCAAACATGCCTTGGAAGCAGGAAGATCTCGATGTCATTCTCGAACAATGGCAATGGATTAAAGAATATCCGAACGTTCCCGGCGGATATATGACCACTCGCGAGATTGGATTTGCCTGGAACAAAGTAGCCATTGATCAGCAAAATCCGCGGATTGCACTGGAACAGGCGGTTAAAGAAATCAATCGTGAGATGAAACGCAAACAGCAAGAATTTAATTATATCGATGCGGATGGGCATGTGTTGAAAAAACTGGATTTAGAAACAATTTCTGAACCTTGGAAAGGAGTGAACCTGAATGACAGGTAATGCAACGACCCTTTCCGAGAAGCGAAGCAGCGCTCCGGCAGTTGGATCGAAGCCAAGCATTTCGCGGCGAATCCATGGTTTGATAATAGAAATGTGGAAATACCGTCTCTCCTATGCGTTTATATTTCCTTTTATGGCGATGTTCATCATCTTTATTCTAATCCCTGTTGTTGCCGGCGTTCTGCTCAGTTTCACCTATTTTAATGCTTTCGACTTCCCGTCTTGGCGTGGCTGGCTTAACTATCAGAACCTGTTCTCGCAAGATGTCGTATTTTTGCAGCATGTGCTGCCGAACTCGTTCAAATTCGCGGTATTCGTAGGTCCGGTTGGCTACCTTCTCGCCTTCTTGCTTGCTTGGCTAATCTCTCAGCTGCCCAGTACGCTGCGTACCTGGTATGCGCTTGCGATGTACGCGCCGTCGTTGTCCGCAGGTGTTGCGATGACCGTCGTATGGACAGTCATGTTTACCGGAGATCGCTCCGGTTATATTAACAGCTTTTTGCTCAAGTGGGGCATTATCGATAAGCCGGTCTATTTATTGCTCGATCAAGATTATTTGCTGAACATTATGATCGTCATCTCGATATGGTCCTCGATGGGGATTGGATTCCTGGCCATTTTGGCCGGTATTCTCAATGTGGACAAACAATTGTACGAAGCCGGTAAAATTGACGGGATATCAAGCCGTCTGCAGGAAGTATGGTATATTACGGTACCGATGATGAAACCGCAGATGATGTTCGCAGCCATCATGGCGATCGTTCATACGATTAAATCCGGCGGTATTGGAGTTGCATTGTCGGGCAGCAATCCGACGCCGAATTATGCCGGTCAGTTATTGCTCGATCATATCGGCGACTATGGATTTATCCGGTTCGAGCTTGGTTATGCCAGTGCCATATCCATCTTCGTTCTTCTGTTGTGTTACGTGCTCAGTAAATTTTTTGGCTTTTTATTTGCGCCGAAGGAGGATGAATAATGCAGGAATCTCGTTTGATTGCGATGAAGCGAAGATTAACCGTCAAGTGGGAAGATTTCGTGCTTGCGCTAAGATTGCTTGAGCGAGCGCAGATCTGGATCGCCATTTTACTGTTGCCGCTTGCAATATTCATGCTTCTTCCGCTCGTATACCTGTTCAATCATGCGTTCAAGCCGCTGCATGAGCTGTTTCTATTCCCGCCGACTTTTATTGTCAGAGAGCCAACCACTGGCAATTTTGTGGAATTGCTTGCCTTGTCTGAATCTACCATTGTCCCGGTATCCCGGTATATATTTAACAGCATTGTAGTAACATTTCTTTCTACCATTGCGATGGTCGTCACTGGTGCGATGTGCGCTTACCCGCTGTCCAAGCATCCGTTTCCAGGATCGAAAATCGTATTGGGTCTCATCATGCTGGCTTTGCTTTTCGCAACGGAGGCGGTTGCGATCCCACGTTTTATCGTGATCCAAAGCCTTGGCATCATGAATACATACCTTGGCCACGTGCTGCCGTTAGTCGCCTTGCCGGTCGGTGTTTTCCTGTTGAAACAGTTCATGGATCAGATCCCGAACGACTTAATGGAAGCAGCCAAAATTGACGGCGCGCGAGAATTTACCATTTTTATGCGTATTGTGATCCCGCTCGTCAATCCGGCAATTGCAACGATTTCCATTCTCGCTTTTCAATCCGCGTGGGGAAATACGGAGACATCAACCTTGTTCATGCAGGAAGACGCGATGAAGACGCTGCCTTTCTATATGAGCACATTAACATCCGGTCTTGCGAACTCTGTAGCCAGACAGGGAGCCGCCGCAGCTGGGGCATTGATCATGTTTATCCCGCCTCTGGTCGTATTTATCGTTTCCCAGCGGAAAGTCATCACGACGATGGCACATTCGGGGATTAAATAAGCAGAGGAGAACGGAGGTTATGCCATGCATAAGCATCTTGGCAAATGGAAATTTTCGCTTTGGCTCGTCTGTCTAATTTCTTTGACGTTATTCCCGATGGAAGCGATCGCCGATGTGCCTTATCGAACGTTTACGAAAAACAGCTACGGACGTACGATATTGACTCAGCCCGCCTATTCTCCGGCAGGCGTTCTGGCACAGGAGATTCCAATCGCGGGTGATAAGGGCGAGGTCGAGTATACAACGCTGCAGCGACCGCAGGATCTGTTTATTGCGCCTGGCGATGATATGTATATTGCCGATACGGACAACAATCGAATTGTTCATCTCAATGAGCAAGGCGAGCTCGTCAAGATCATCACCGTGCCTGAAAGTCCGCTGAAGCAGCCGCAAGGCGTATTTGTTGCCGAGAACGGAGATATCTATATCGCCGATACGGGAAACAAGCGGGTTGTCCAATTGAACATCCATGGCGAATGGATCAGAGAAATAGGCCGTCCGGAATCACGGTATGTGAATGAAGCGTTTGTTTACGAGCCGACGAATATGGTTGTCGACAAACGCGGATTTATATACGTCGTATCCAAAGGAAGCTATAACGGCGTCGTCCAATTCAACCCGGAAGGCAAATTCGATAAATTTTTCGGAACGAATAAAACGGAAGTCACTCCAATGGATATCATTCGCAGACAGTTTTATACGAAGGAACAGTTAAGCCGGCAAGTTCGATTGCTGCCCGTTTCGATCCGCAACATCGATATCGATGAGCGAGGCTTCATCTATACGGTTTCCGGTTCCAAAACAGAGCAAATCAAAAAAATGAACATTCGCGGAGAGAATGTATGGAAAGATATCGAGTTCAACAAAAATATGAGATCTTTCTCCGACCTGGAGAATAAGGATGACAAACTGGCTGCAGAGATTACGGACGCTTCCGTGGACAGCAACGGCAACGTGGCGATTATTGATAAATCGCGAAACATCATTTCCCAATATGATGCAAACGGAACGCTGCTGTTCTATTGGAATGGACGCTCCGTCGTTGGAAAATCGCTTGTCGGATTGACGACTGCTCCGGTTGCGGTGGAAACCAATTCGAAAGGTCGTCTTTATATTTTGGACGAAGCGCTTAGTCTCATTCAGGTGTATGAACCAACCGAGTTTGGCGCAGCCGTTCATGAAGCTTACAGGCTGATGCAGGAAGGGAAATACTCGGAGGCGGAGAAGCATTGGGACAACGTGCTGAAGTTGAACGCGCACTTCTCTCCGGCCTATGAAGGACTCGCGCAGGCTGCCTTTTTCCGCGGCGAATATGAGCGTTCGAGGGATTTGTTTAAGCTTGCAGGCGACGGTGAAGGATACTCCGATTCATTCTGGCAAATTCGGTTGCAATGGTTCCAGGCAAACTTCTCCACATTGGCTAACAGCGTGATTATCGCGGTTATCTTGTTATGGTTCTTCGCTTTATTGAAGAAAAAATTCAAGTTCCGCGTCATCCCGACAATGAGCGGGCTGAAACGCCAGACATGGTACCAGCAGGCGAAGCATGTGTTTTATACATTGAAGCATCCGCTGGACGGCTTTGGCGATTTGCGTTTTCTGAGTAAAGGCGGTTATACGAGCGCCATCATCATTTTATTGTTAACGATCGGAACGATCCTGGTGAAGTCGTATTATACGAGCTTTACATTCAATCCGGTTCCGGTTTATGCCAAAGGTTCAACGTCTACGCTGACGATCTTCTTGGCAACGTGGCTGTCATGGGTCGTTTGCAATTATTTGATCGGTTCCATCCGGCAAGGAGAAGCACGGTTTAAGGACGTATTCGTTGGAAGCTCCTATTCGTTAGTCCCGGTCGTATTGCTGGGGCTACCGCTGGCAGCCCTCTCGAATATATTTACACTTAGCGAAATGTCGATTTACGGCTCAATCGGGACAGGAATGATGTTGTGGTGCGGACTATTATTTTTCTGGAATATCCAGGCGCTGCAAAACTATGGTGTCGGAGAAGCGGTAGTCAACATTCTGCTTACGGTCTTAACGATGATTATCTTATGGGTCGTCATATTCATCTTGATCGGATTGTCGTCTGAATTTTTCAGCTTCGTTTATACCATTTATCAGGAGGTGTCGATGTGATGCGCTTGTTCCGCTCCGGAAAACTGCCCATAATCGCTGTGATCGGCATCTTATCCGCGTCGATGCTCAGCAGCTTCATCTATGCAAATTCCGATTCTACGGATCGGAGCGCAAAGGTAAAGTCTAGCATTCGTATAGCCTCGGCTTCCAAACCAAGCGGAAGCTTGCCGGACGAAACCCGGTTCCAGCCCATTGCTGAGAATATGAGGCTGCTGCTTAAAGCCGACCCAACCTCCGGACATTTTACGGTAACAAGCAAACAAACGGGGGAGATATGGCGTTCCTTTCCGAACTCGACAAATTGGCAGGATAAGCTGAATACAGATGCGTGGAAGGTTCATCTTGGCTCTCCTTTTATGTTCCGTTATTTGGAGTTCAATACACGCAAAGATTTGCTTATCGAATCGAACTTTAATGCGCAAGGAGGGGCGGTCACCCAGTTTGAAACAACGGACAGCGGTTTCAAAATCCGTTATGAGATGCCGGATATCGGCTTCATTATTCCGGTAGAAGTGAAGCTCGGCGAAGATTTCGTCGAAACGAAAATATTGGCGGACGGCTTGGTTGATGAAAAGGTGTATCCGAAAGACCAGAAGGATCCGAAGGCCAGACTGGCGTCCATTCGTTTATTCCCGTTCTTGGGCGCGCAAACGTCGGACAATGAGGACGGCTTCTTGTTCATTCCGGACGGTCCGGGTGCGCTGCTCGACTTTAAAAAGCATCGTACGGGTACACAGAACCTATATTCGGAACGCATATATGGTGATGACTGGGCATACAGCAACCGCAACACGATGTCCGACCGCAATCCGGTTTCATTGCCGGTTTTCGGGATGAAATCGAATAAACAAGCGGTACTCGGCGTCGTTGCCGAAGGCGAAGAGTATGCAAACATTGTTGCGGCGCCTTCAGGATCGTTCAGCCAATACAACTGGGTGACGCCCGAGTACCAATACCGGTTTAAGTTTTTCCAGCCGACCGATACGAAGAAGCTTAACGGCTACTTGACTTACAGTACAGAGATTACGAAGTCGGATCGGGCGACTCGTTATTATTTCATTGATGAGCAAAATAACCGTGAGATCGATTACGTTACGCTCGCTGAACGCTATCGTGCGCATTTGATGCAGGAATACGGGATGAAACCGCTGACGAATGCCAAGTTGAAGCTCCAGCTTCATCTGCTCGGCGGCGATACGGAAGACGGATTTTTATGGGACTCTTATTTGCCGCTGACAACAACGGAAGAGGCCGCCAAGATCGTACAGGATTTGCTCGCGGTTGGCGTGAAGGATATGAAGATTTCTTATCTCGGGTGGCAAAATGACGGCTATAGCGAATACGGCGGCGCGTTCCCTGTTCCGAAAAAACTTGGCGGCAGCGACGGGATGAAGAAGTTTACCGAATATGCGCATTCAAAAGGCCTTTCGGTGTACCTTGACGCGTCTTCCTATACCTTTAACAGCGGCAGCAAGGATGGATTCCGAAAAAGCAGGGACGGTCTTCGCGATCTGGGCTCCTCTATTATCGAGACGAGAGATACGGTTGTCAGTCCCCGATTTATGGAGAACGTTTTTACAGACGATTTGGAGGAAGCGAAGTCGCTTGGGATTGACGGCTACCTCCTCGGTCAAGGAATCGGAAGTGTCTTAAATACCGACTATAACGAAGATTATTTGTCGACCAGAGAGCAATCCAAGCAAATTCAGGCCCGGTTGTTTGAGCAAACGAAAGAGATGCTCGGCGATGTGCAAGTTGCGAAAGGCAACGAGTATACATTGCAATATACAAGTCATTTGGACAACCTGCCATCCACCTATTCTTATGATTTGTTTGTCGATCGAGTAGTCCCTTTTGCGCAAATCGCGCTTCATGGCCTAACGACTTATTCGTTCAATTACGCCAACTTGAGCGATGACTACAGGATGGCCTTCTTGAAAGGCATCGAATACGGCGCTGTCCCGTCCTTCGTCGTAACCTATGCTCGGTCCGAGGAATTGCTAAAATCATTAAATTTACAACAATATTACAGCACAAATTATAGAGACTGGATTCAAGAGATGGAATCGCAATATAAGAAATACGAAGAAGCTCTCGGCGATGTGCAGGACAAGTTCATTACGGGGCATCGTGAATTGATGAGCGGGGTTTATGAAACGACATACAGCAACGGCAAACAAATTATTGTGAATTATAACAATAAGAAGGTTACGGTCGGCAGCCATGTTGTCGAGGCGAAAAATTACATCGTCAACCAGGGAGGTGCGTAACATGGCAGGAAAACGGATCCTTTCCGCCAAGACGTCCCGCAAGCTGGAAGGAACGCTGTTTATGGCTCCGTGGTTGATCGGATTTATCGCTTTTTTAGGATTTCCGCTTCTCTTCTCGCTTTATATGAGCTTTCATCAAGTTAAGATTTTGCCGAAAAGAATCGTTTACGATTTTGTCGGCTTGAAATATTATCAGGAAATCTTATTCAACAGCTCGGCTTTATACGATCAATTGATTCCTTATTTCCAAGAAGTCGTCATCATGGTGCCGATTATCGTTATTTTTGCCTTAATGATCGCGATCATGCTGAATCAGAAGCTTCCGGGACGATTTGTATTCCGTGCGATTTTTTTCTTGCCGGTTATATTCTCTACGGGCGCCGTCTTAATGTCGTTTATGAATCAAGGCGAAGGTAACCTCGGTTTCCTCGAACGGTTTAATGTTGGCGGTTATATCGATATGTTCCTTGGGGATAATTCATGGGCAAAACCGGTGAAGCAAGTCATGAATCATTTTGTACTGGTCTTATGGTATTCCGGCGTGCAAATTTTATTGTTTATTGCCGGACTTCAGACGATTTCGAGCTCTGCCTACGAATCTGCTCGCATTGATGGCGCAACGCCGTGGGAAGTATTCTGGAAAATAACGCTTCCGGCGATGTCGCCATTTATTTTGCTGAACCTGATTTATACGGTAGTGGATATGTTTACGTTCCCGTCCAACCCTGTTATTTCGCTCATCACTACGGGCAATTACGGCTATAACAGCGCGATGGCATGGATTTATTTCTTGATTATTATTGCATTCCTAGGATTCGTCATTTTGCTCTATGGCAGAATAAATCGGAAACATGCCAAAGCAAATCGAGGATAAGGGGGGAGGAAGCGGATGATGAAAGTAAATTTAGCAGCGCGCGCCAAACAAAAATGGACGACGAAACGCAGCTTGAGCAAAATTCGGTATATGGTGCTTGGCAGAGAAATCAATCAAGGTCTTATTTTTAAATTGGCATTGTATACCGTATTAATCATAACTTCTTACATTTATATGAACCCGATTATTAAAATGCTCGTGAAGATGGTTATGAGCATCAAAGATTTGATCGATCCGACCGTGACGTGGATTCCATCTTCCATCTATTTGGGCCACGTCGCCGAAGCATGGAAGCTGCTTGATTATCCGAGGTCGCTTGCCGTCAGTTTGTTTATCGCGGTAACGGCGGCCGTGCTGCATTGCATCGCGTGCGGACTTGCGGGTTATGCGCTCGCAAGACTTGACGTTCCGTTCAAAAAAACGGTTTTTCTCCTTGTCATATCGGCATTCATCATTCCACCGCAAGTCATCATTTTGCCGACAATTATGGCGTATACGGAGCTTGGATTGAACGGGCATCTGCTGACGCTAATCTTGCCTTCCGTGTTCGGTTTCGGAGTGAAGGGTGCGTTATTCGTCATCATTTTCCGCCAGTTTTTCTTGACGCAGCCGAAGGCATTGGAAGAAGCGGCGCGTATTGACGGCGCCAATGCATTGAAGTTTTATGCCCGTGTGATGTTTCCTTTGGCCAAGCCGGCTATCCTTGTCGTGTTCTTGTTTTCATTCGTATGGACGTGGAACGATACGTATTATCCGAGAATGTTCCTCGGAGCAAGCGACAATATGCCGCTGGCGCTGAAAATCTCCTATATCGATCGCAACTTGACGGCGTTTATTCAAGAAGGCGGGTTTCCGGAATTTTTGGCCGAACCGATCAAGATGGGCGCAAGCTTCCTAGTTATTTTGCCGCCCCTGCTGATCTACTTGTTCGCGCAGCGCTATTTTGTCGAGAGTGTCGAGCGTACCGGGTTGGTTGAATAGAAGGCAAAAGCGTTAGCTGCTGCTGAACCGGGGCTTCCTCGAGGGCCTGGTTCAGCGAACCGGCCTTGTTGAATGATTTAACTACTCGCGTTTGAAGGTGTCGCCTTATTGGTAGCGGAGCGTTATTTCACCCGATATAGGAGGTGATGTGGTACCAGTAAGAGGGAGGAATAAGTCTGGAAAGATGATTTGGAGAAAGAATTCATGAGGAGGGTAATCGATCGATGAAAAGAACGACGGTGGTTGCGTTAACGTTCGTTTTGACGGTATTGATTATTGCAGGATGTTCTTCTAATAATGGTTCTGATTCCAATTCCGGCAACCAGAAGGGCTTAAAGCAGGACACAAGCGAGAACGTTAGCACACAAGACGCGGATGGCGATGCAGCGAAGCCGGTACCGGCAGAGCAAGTGACAATCAAATTGTTATCGCCATTTGGGGCGGAGTTATCCGAAAAAAGATACCGGCCGATTGAGAAGATATTACCGAACATCAAGCTGGAAATAGTTGAAGGAAAGCTTGAAGAACTGCATGCTCAAAACATTGTTCCCGATATCGTTGTGACAGGGTGGGGGTTCTCGCAATATGAAAAGGAGTCAAGCGAACCTCTGGATGATTTGATTAATAAACATCAATTCGATCTAGAAGCATTGAATTCTTCATTAGTTGCAGCCGAGCGGGCATCCGACAAAGAAAATAGACTGATGAGTCTGCCCAATTCGAACGATGTTGTCGTTATGTACTACAACAAGACGGTGTTTGATAAATTTGGGGTATCGTACCCGACCGATAATATGACTTGGGACGATGTGATTGATGCTGCGAAACAGATGACGGCAGAGCGGGATGGCGTGAAATATCGCGGATTGGAAATGCGTTCGGAAATTGGTTTTGGACTGCAGCAATTTGGCGTAAACCTGACTGATCCAGCAACCGGGGATGTATTGTTTGCGAAAGATCCGCGTGTGATCAAATATTTCGAGCTATTAAAGAAAATATACAGTATTCCGGGGATGACAGAGGACACGGATCCTTTCGGCCCGTTTCTTGAAGGAAGAGTCGGGATGCTGCTCACCTCCGCGCAGTATATGCGTTGGGCAGTGCCGGCGGATTTAGCCGCTCGGATAGATTTTGCAGCCGCTCCCGTATGGGCCGATAATCCTGGAACGACAATGGTAAGCCGCAGCTATTCGCATAATATGATCAATAAGTACAGCGAGCATAAGGATGAGGCATTCCAGGTGCTAGCCGCATATTACTCCCCTGAAATCCAGACGATGTTGACTCGGGGCGCCGAGGAAGTAACGCCGCTTACGGATCAGAGCATTCAAGCCCAATTCGGCGCGGATCTTCCGAATTTTCAAGGCAAAAATGTGAAAGCGATTTTTATGTATACGCCTGCCAAACCACCGCAAGTCATTAGCAGCTGGGATGCCCACGTGAATTTGGATCAAGGTGCTTTCATAACATCGGAGATGAATATACCAGAGTTCCTGCGCGTGAAGACAGAAGAAGCGCAGATAAAAATTAAGGAGGCAAAAGGCCAGCAGTAGCATGGGGAGGAGACATCGATCATGGAAGCATAGAAGAATCGCATTGTAAGCGCCGCATATTTTACTATTGGGAGGTCATGAGTTTGAGATGGAATATAAAGAACACAGCTTGGTTGCTTGTATTCCTCATGCTCGTAATATCTTTGCTTGGCGGTTGCACCAACGATACCGATAATGAGAAGAAAACGGAACCGGATACAGAGAAAAGCGATTCGGCAGGCACGGCCAAACCAGCCGATAACGAAGAAGTTGTGATCACAGTTTTATACCCGCACCCGGAAGAAAATTTCAAATCTCGATTCGGAACAATTAGTGAGAAGCTGAAAAATATCAAGCTGGTGCAGCTGCAAAAAGGAAACGATCTGGAGTCGCTCCAGGAACTGAACGCCGCGAAGACAATTCCGGACTTGATTTGGGGCGACGGCGGTGCATTTGAAGCGACCACGGAGCTCGATATGATCGAGCCGTTGGACGAGTTGGTCGAAGTCAACAATTTCGATTTATCAACAATCGAGCCTTCGATCATCGCTACATATCGTGCCATGAACCCGAATGGCAGTCTGATCGGAATGCCTACTTTCAGCGACAACTTCACACTGTATTACAATAAGGATGTATTCGATAAATTCGGTATTCCATACCCGCAGGGAAATTTGACTTGGGACGATATTGTCGACCTGTCCAAAAAACTGACAGGCGAACGTGACGGCATGGTGTACCGCGGTTTTGAGTTTGGCGGCTATGGCGAAGCGCTCGTACCGCTCAAGCAATTTTCCGTAAACTTGACAGATCCGGACACCGGAGAAGTTCTCATCGACAAATTGCCGGAGGTTACCAAATATTTGGAGCTGATGAAGCGCATCTACAGCATCCCCGGTATGTACAGCAAAGAAAGCTACCAGTTTCCGAAAGGTAATGTCGGCATGATCGTCACATGGCCGCAATACTTGATGTGGGGAATCGGCGACGCGGACATTGTTAAAAATGTCGATGCCGCACCGCTGCCGTCTTGGCCGGAGCTTCCGGGCGTTTCACCGACTTCGTATTCACATCCGATCATTCTGAACAAATATAGCAAAAACAAGGACGCGGCGTTTAAGGTCATGGCCGAGTTCGTATCCGTTGAAAACCAGTCCAGAATCGCAAAAAAAGGCGTCGACCCTTCGGTGCTCATTGTCCAGGAAGTCAGGGATCAATACGCCGTCGATCAAAAACTTTTTGAAGGCAAAAATATTAAAGCATTTTTTGCATCAAAACCGGCTCTTCCGCCTTCCAAAATAAGCCCATATGACAAATACGTTGATATTAACGGGAGTTTGGCCAAATTCGCTGAGTCTGACATGAACATTCCGGAATTTTTACGAAAACTGAAAGAAGAGTCGGAAGCCAAAATCAAAGACGCTATATCCAAACAGAAGTAAAGGCTATTATTTTCATGCATACGCCTGCCAAACCGCCGCAAGTCATTAGCAGCTGGGATGCCCACGTGAATTTGGATCAAGCTGATGACAAAAACACGTCAGTGCCATCCGCCAATATAACGGAGGAAGAGCTGACGCAAAAAAGGAACTGATTATCGATGCAACAACTGAGAGAGGCAAAAGTCATTCGAGTAACCGATTACGGCGCAAGGCCCGACTCCGGGGAGGATGCCGTGTCGTCCATTCGGCTAGCCATTGCAGCGGCTGCCGCAGTGAATGAACCCGTTGTTATCGAATTTCCTTATGGACGATACGATTTGTACCCGGATCATGCCGATCAGGCTCTGTGCTGCATATCGAATACGACAACGGAAGAAGAAAACCCGGACAATACGAAAACCTTGGGGCTGCTTCTGCAAGGACTGAACCACGTAACGATTGAAGGCAACGGGTCGTTATTGATGTTTCACGGAAAAATGACGTTGCTCGCCGTGATCAGCTGCAGCGACATCGAAATCCGCAACTTGAACACCGACTATGCGCATCCGACGATGGCGGAAATGACGGTTGAGGTTGTCGAAGAGCGAACGATGGACGTTCGCGTTCACCCGGACAGCCGATACGAATTGGAGAAGGATCGCCTGTTTTGGATCGGATTGGGGTGGCGGTTCACAAACGGCCTGGCGCAGCTGTACGATCCGGCGAACAATTCGACGTGGCGCGTACAGAATCCGGTTTCGATCGCCATGAAGGTCGAGGAGCTTGCGCCGAACCGGCTTCGCTTTCACTTTGACCGGAGACCCGACGCCTCCGTCGGGCAGACGTTCCAAATGCGGGACGGCATCCGGGATCAGGTCGGCGCATTCGTTTCCCGAAGCAGCAATGTGATCTTCAAGCAAGTTGGCATGCATTATATGCATGGGCTTGGTATCGTCGGTCAATTCAGCGAAAATCTCGTTTTCGACCGGATGACATTGGCGCCTCGTCCCGACTCTGGACGTACGGCAGCGGCATTCGCGGACTTCCTTCATCTCTCCGGCTGCCGTGGGCGAATCACAATTCAAGACAGCTTGTTCGAGGGAGCCCATGACGATCCGATCAATGTTCACGGCACGCATTTGCGAATTATCGGTAAGCCTGCGCCGGCTCAGTTGGTTGTCCGGTTCATGCATGGCCAAACGTTCGGCTTCGAGGCGTTTTTCCCCGGTGACGAGATTGAATTCGTGCGTGAAAGCTCATTGCTCGCATATGACAGCAATACCGTCAAGGAGGCCCGGTTATTGAATCCGCGGGAAATGTTGCTGACCCTGGAGCGGCCTGCGCCGGAGAATATCGAGACTAACGATGTCATTGAGAACGTCACATGGACGCCGGAGGTGGAGATTCGCGGCAATCGTTTTGCGCGCATTCCGACACGCGGCATTCTAGTAACGACGCGGAGAAAGGTGACCATTGAAAACAACGTATTCGAGCGTATGCGAATGAGCGGCATTCTGATCGCAAACGATGCAGGAAGCTGGTTCGAATCCGGTAGGGCGCAGGATGTGACGATTCGCGGCAATACGTTTCTCCAATGCGGAAGCGCCGCCGATCCCGTGATCTGGATTCATCCGGAGAACACGGACACGTCCCATGAAACGCCCGTACATGAGCATATTGTCATTGAAGACAACACGTTCGAGACAATCGGCAATCGTGTATTGGATGCTAAGAGCACCCGCCATGTACGGTTTAGCCGAAACCGCATCGTAGTTGGAGATCAGGATCATGCCCAATCGTTTATCCGCCTTCACGCTTGCAGCGATGCGGAAATCGGCGGAAACCGCTTCGAAGGCAATGACAGCATGCAATGCGTCGAACTGCGCGGTATGCCGCGGGAAGAAGTCTCATTAATAGAAAGTCCGTCAGTAGAACTTATTGTGATCTGACGGGACAACTTCCGGCCTTTTCTACAGGAACGTATGAAACCGGGGCTTCTAGGAAGCCCCGGATCGGTTCGCGCTTATGATTTGTGCAATCGTCATCAGAGTATTGTGCGGTTAAGGGGGTGATTCGATATGTGAATATAATTCGATGTCGAATGCCGGTATGCCGATCGTGTACGGTTGTTTTGTAAACGCTATCTATTTTGCCGTTGGAAGGTCATGATCCCAGTAGGTTCTATCCAATCCATGTACAAAGGAGTTCGTTAGATGACAACTGTAAAAAGAAGAGGCTATCTATTTATTCTTATTTTTACCGTTCTCGTATCGCTTCTCGCAGGCTGCGGCCAATCCGAGGATAAAGCGGCCGACAACAACCAGGCCGAGCCGTCTGTTAATAAAACCGATGAAGATCGGCCGCAAGAGCCGGAAGATCAGCAAAAACCGCAAGAAGCGCAAAAACAGGTCACTTTGACGATGATCAACTGGGCAGACGATGAATCATGGGATAAAGATTGGAAAAAACCTGTGGAAAGCAAATTTCCGAACATCAAACTGGAACGATACAACATCATGCCAACGGAAAAGGATTTGCAGGAGCTTTTTGCCGCCAAAAAGCTGCCTGATTTGTACTTTGGGCATATGGGACATAAAACAGCACTCGAAAAACAGGAAGTTTTGTATGACATGAGCGATTTAATCGAAACGTACAATTACGACCTCGACCGCTTCAATCCCGGACTGATTGATCGAGTCAAAGTCGAGTCCGGCGGGGGAATAGACTTTTTGCCTTATATCGTCGACCGTTATGCACTGCATTACAATAAAGACATTTTCGATAAATTCGGCGTGCCTTATCCGCAAGACGGCATAACGTACAATGAAATCGTCGATCTGGCCAAAAAAGTTACAGGAGAAATTGGCGGGGTCAAATATTACGGACTGCAGTGGGGATGGGACAGCTTCAATACGATGTCGCAGCATATTCCCGTGATCAATCCGGATACGAAAGAGCCAACGTTTCTAACGGATGACCGTTGGAAATCGTTCTTTGAAGTCGTGAAACAAGTATACGAAATTCCAGGCAATTTGCCTCCCCACGAGAAATACCGTGAATATATTTATTCCCGCTTTGTCGACGAACGCAATATTGCGATGCTGCCGCTCTGGTTTAATGGCGGACAGTTGAGTGATGCCAAGATGAATTGGGATATGGTCAATTATCCGACTTGGGAAGAGAATCCAGGGAAAGTTCCGGGCGGGCTGGCTTATTTTCTGGGGGTGACTTCGTTCAGCGAACATAAAGAGGAGGCATTCCAGGTTATTGATTATTTGCTGTCCGATGAATATACGATTCAAAGATATCAAGGGAAAGATATTTCTTCCTTGGTTCTGCAGTCGCCTGAAGTACGGCAGCAAATCAAGCCTGATCCGAAGTTCGAAGGCATAAACTACGAGGCTTTGTTTAAGATGGATTTCCATTCGAATCGAGCTCAGGTCGAAGAGGATCTATTCGGCAAAACCGTTATCGAACAAATGGAAGATTTGATTTATGACCATGTTGATATCAATACCCATTTAAGAAAATTGGACGAAATGGCTAGAACATTAATCAAGGAATTGGAAAATAAATAAGCGGACCAAAACATTCGAATAGTGAGGGGATGAATACTATGAAATCGGTAAAAATGCTTTCATTGATCCTGACTTTAATGTTACTCGCAGCATCGATTGCGGCATGTTCGAGCAAAAACTCCGAAGGGGAACAATCAACAAATAAAGAGCAAAATTCTGCTGCTGCGGATGATACTCCGAAACAGGAGGATCAAGACAAACCAGCGGGGACAGAATCGGAATCCAAGGACAAAGAGCAGATTACGCTAAAATTTATGGCGCCTTGGGGAGGGGAATTTGAAGAGCGGGTGAAGCCGTTTGTCGAAGAGAAGTTCCCCAACATCAAGATCGAGCTCATCAGCAAATGGGTCGGCAAGCAAGAGTTGGAAGAAACATTTGCCGCGAAGGAAAATCCGGATATTCTGCTGACCACCGGCGGCTTTGAAGTTCTGAAGGACATGGAGCTGCTATATCCGCTGGATGATCTGGCGAACCAATTTAACGTTGACTTATCGGCATTCCGGCCGGGTGTGCTCGAATCGATGCGGGTGCGGGATCCTGAGGGCGAAAACCGTTTATTGGGATTTCCGATGGAAGATATTCAGGTAGCGCTTTTTTATAACAAATCGATTTTCGACAAATTCGGCGTACCTTATCCGAAGGACGGAATTACATGGGAAGAAGTTATCGACCTGGCCAAGAAACTGACTGGAGAAAAAGACGGAGTCAAGTACCACGGAATAGCGAAAAATGGCTTATCGATGCCTTTTATGGAGCTTTCGGCAACCGGTACGGATCCCGCGACGGGCGAGGTGCTGTTCTCCAAAGA
Organism: Paenibacillus mendelii; assembly: GCF_024498075.1. Classification (GTDB taxonomy): domain Bacteria; phylum Bacillota; class Bacilli; order Paenibacillales; family Paenibacillaceae; genus Paenibacillus_Z; species Paenibacillus_Z mendelii. The sequence goes on along the minus strand of NZ_JANHOF010000031.1, from coordinate 3,960 downwards.
ACCGAGGTTCAAGAAATATTTCGATCTGCTTGATAAGTTTCGCAGTATCTCCGGCAACTGGGATGTAGAAAAGGATGAAGACTTGAATTTCCAGAACCAAACAACCGCAATGGCGATCTTATCCATTACGAATCTAGCCGGTATGCATGGTACCAAAGGGCTCAGCTTCGATATGGTAAGAGTTCCGGGTTGGGCCGACCAGCCGGATATTACGCCAAACTACGCGCCTCTTGCAGTGAGCGTTAATCCGAACAGCGAGCATCTGAAAGAGGCGTTTGAGGTGATTGCATTCCTCGCCTCCAAAGAGCATCAAACAAAGCTGCATCGCCATGGTTCACCTTCTCCGCTAGGCGATCCGGACCTTGCTGTCCAGTTTGGCGAAGATCAAATGGCAGGCGGCAATAAGCAATACAATTTACAAGGCATTTATACAGGTTCAAAAGCCGACCCTGCGTACTCCCCGTTCGGTCCGGATTCCCTTTACTACGGCGAGAACTATGTGGCCGATAAGGCTACCGAATTCATAACGTCCAAAGAAGATGTCGTTACGTTCTTGAGAAAAATGGACGAAGATTATGCGATTAAATTGAAAGAGAAGATGAATAAAAAATAACGCTGCAGAGCTCCTTGAACACCGACAATTTACAAAGAGCATTCAGAGATAAAGGAGAGAGACGCACCATGAATAGAGAGATAAAAGAGCCGCTTCGGGAGCGGTTTCTGATGGATTCCGGTTGGAGATTCGCCCTGGGGCACGCTTCGGACATCAAGCTCGACTTCGGTTATTGGGAAGGCAAGCCGTTTGCCAAACAAGCTGAAGGAAGAGGCGCGATTCACGTCAAATTTGACGACAGCGATTGGAGAGAAGTCTCGCTGCCGCATGATTGGGCGGTGGAGCTTGATTTTCAATATTCCGACGATAACGACATCAATTATCACGGATACAAGCCGATCGGAAGACCGAACCCGGCGACATCGATCGGGTGGTACCGCAAGCGGTTTGAGGTAGCGAAGGAAGATGAGGGGAAGAGGCTATCCATTGAGTTCGACGGTATATTCCGCGACAGCATGATATGGTTGAACGGCTATTACTTGGGGCGTCATGAAAGCGGATATACCAGCTTCCGCCGCGATATTACCGACTGCGTTAAGTTCGACGGGCCGAATGTGCTTGTCGTGCGGGCCGACGCAAGCCAAGTGGAGGGATGGTTTTACGAAGGGGCCGGCATTTACCGGCATGTCTGGCTGGTCAAAACCAACCCGGTGCATGTAGCGCATTGGGGAACGTACGTCGTTTCGGAAATTGGCGACGGATTTGCGGAACTGACGCTTCAAACGACGGTTGTCAACGAAGACGATCTTGCGAAAGCAATCGCGATCGAATCGGCCATCTATGATGCTAACGGCAGCCGGGTTGCGACCATTCAGTCGGAGCCAACGCCGATCGGGTCGTGGAAGGAGTGCGAGTTCAATCAGCGCATTCGTTTGGAGCAGCCGTGGCTTTGGGATTTGGAGTCGCCCCATCTCTATCGTCTCGTTACGACTGTCAAGGACGGCGAAGCCGAAACGGACGTTTATGTAACATCATTTGGCATTCGCAGTATTCGCTTCGATCCGGATCAAGGCTTTTTCTTGAACGGGCGGCATGTCCCGATCCGAGGCGTTTGCTGTCATCAGGATCATGCCGGAGTAGGAACGGCGCTGCCCGACCGCTTGCAATTTTACAGGATCGAGAAGCTGAAGGAGCTCGGCGTTAATGCTTACCGGACATCGCATCATCCGCCGACGCCGGAACTGCTCGAAGCTTGCGACCGTCTTGGGATGCTGGTCATGGACGAACACCGGCAAGTAGGCTGCGGCGAGGAAATTGAAGGTCAATTGCGCAGCCTGGTCAAACGCGACCGCAACCATCCTAGCATCATTCTTTGGTCGATCGGAAACGAAGAGAGCGGGATTCAGGATACGGAAGCCGGCGCCCGCACCGCAAGAACGATGAAACGGATCGTAAACGAGCTTGATCCGACACGCCTTGTCAGCTATGGCGGGAATAACGGCGGACAAAGCTCGGGGATTAACGGCGTTGTGGATGTGCGTGGCTGGAACTATTGGAAAATCGGCGCCAATTTGGATGTATACCACAACGATCATCCACAGACGCCCATGATCGGCAGCGAGGAAGCGAGCACGCTGTGTACGCGAGGCATCTACGAAAACGATGAAGAACGAGGATATGTCTCGTCTTATGACGAAAACTTCCCCGGCTGGGGATCCGGTGCCGAGGAATGGATGAAGTATTATGCGGAGAGGCCGTATTTGGCCGGCGCCTTCGTATGGACAGGATTCGATTACCGGGGCGAGCCGCTTCCTTACCGTTGGCCGTGCATCAGCTCGCAATTCGGCATGATGGATACGTGCGGTTTTCCGAAAGACAACTATTATTATTACCAGTCTTGGTGGACCGCCCGGACGGTATTGCATCTATTCCCGCACTGGAACTGGCAGGGTAAGGAAGGGCAGGACATCGACGTGCGCTGCTTCAGCAATTGCGAGGAAGTTGAGCTCATTCTCAACGGCCGCAGCCTTGGCATGAAACCAATGCCGCATCTCGGGCATCTGAGCTGGAAGGTTCCCTATGAGCCTGGCGCTCTTGTTGCCAAAGGATACAGGAATGGACAAGAGATCGCGAGCGCTGCCAGAGAAACAACAGGCGTTCCCGCCGAGCTGCGGTTATTGCCGGATCGCTCCGCCATCGATGCCGACGGCGAAGATGTATCGAGCATTGCCGTGCAAATTGTAGATGCTTTAGGCCGGGTCATCCCCACAGCTGACAATGAAGTTGTGTTCACGGTAACCGGGCCGGGCGTATTAATCGGTGTCGGCAATGGAAACCCGAGCAGCCATGAGCCGGATAAGTATATCGGCAGCGGCACGGTTTGGAAACGAAGAGCTTTTAACGGACTTTGCATGGCCATCGTCCAATCGACGAAACAAGCTGGAGATCTGTGCATTACGGCTGAGTCATCCGGGTTAATTGCTGCCAAAGTGACGATCCGAACAGAGCCCTGCGTATTGTACCCTTCCGTGTAGCTCGTCAAAGAACAATCATCACGCTGACGCTTCAGCCCAATGCTGCGATGGAAATCATCAAGCGGATGGGCTGAACGCGCAGCTTTGAAACGAATAAATGAAATGTTGCAAGGAGATGAGAGTACGATGTTGAGCATTTCTGCGGGAAAGTTGAACATTCAATTGGATCGTCAAGGCAGGGTGACCAGCCTGACCGATACCGCTGACGGTAATCGATATGAATCTGACAAGCATACTATGCCGCTGCTTCGGGTTGTCGTTAACGGCCGTATCGAGATGCCGGAGCAGGCCGATTATGAAGCGGCATCCGGCATAATGACATTGAAGTTTTCTGAGTGCGGGGCGGCAGTGGAGGTTTTGGCCGAAGAAAAAGGGCTTTATGCGACATTCGAAGTACAATCCATCGTTGGTGAAGTCGATGCCGTCATCTGGGGGCCTTACGTCACGACGGTTGCCGGTTCGATCGGAGAGTCGGTTGGCGTCGTGCATAACGGATCGTTCGCCCTCGGCCTGCAGGCGTTGAATATAAAAACCGTCGGGGGATGGCCTCTCGAGCTCGATAGGATGGAATATGTTCAGCAAACGTATTCGAACAGCGGGATGCCGGACCCTGACAGCACGCAGCCTTCGGATAACAAATTCGAATATGATGTTTGCGCGGCCTGGCCGACAAGCGAAGGAAGCATGCTGCAAGCGTATGCCAGGAATCGGATGAACGCGGCCCGGCGCCCCGCATGGAATTTGCCGGATGTCGATATCGCGCCGATCGCCGGCGACGACGCGCGAATCGCCGGGACCAAGATCGCCTTGTTCGGCTGTGCGGTTGACCGGGTTCTCCAAACGATCGAAGCGATCGAGATCGGGGAAGGGCTG
>NZ_JANHOF010000030.1 GCF_024498075.1 Paenibacillus mendelii | reverse complement strand
AAAGAGGATTACAAAGATTTAGGCAGTCATTACTTTGAACAGCGACAGCAAGAAGCGATTGTTCGACAAGCTGTACGAAAGCTCGAGAATCTTGGTTTTCAAGTCGCTCTTTCTAATTCGGAGGCCTCTTAACTTCCAAATGTTTCATAAATTCCCAAGAAGCACAGTTTTAAAAAAACCATTAAAGCTGGGCTTAGTTTCGTGCTGCCATTTTTAGGTTTGCCTAAGAGTAATTTTCGGGGTAGCTCAATGATTGATAACAACAAGTTGAATGAAATTAAGGGACTGCCTCTCAGTTACGAAAAGTATAAAAATGTCTTGCCAGCATTTAAGTAAGGGGATGATACCTATATAATAGGATTTGTAACACCTCTATGAAAGGGGTAATCCGATGAAAATAAGCCAGCTTTCGAAAGCAACCGGTGTCAGCACCCGTTCGATCAGATATTACGAAAAGAAAAAGCTGCTCACTGCAAGGCGTTTAGATAATGATTATCGGGAATTCGAAGAGGCCGACGTCAAGCGAATCAACACAATCCAGATTTATTTGGAGCTCGGGATGTCGACAAACGAAATTCTTGAAATCTTGAAGTGCCATGACGAGTACGACTCTTATGACGACAGTGATGGTTTCTGCGAGGAAATGCTCGAGGCATATGAGGAAAAACGCAAAGAAATAGTCCAACAAATTCAAACGCTGACTTCCGTTCAGCATCGGTTGGACCAACGCATTGAACAGATGAGAGTCCGGCGAGCGCTGATGAGTACGGCAAGCGGTTCTGTCGGGCCAACAAGCAAATCAACATTATAACGGAAAAGCCCGGTCCACAAGATGGACCGGGCTTTTCCGCCAGGTTCGGATAGAAGTCGATGTTTCCTACTGGACTTCTTGACCTTGCTTCTTTCGAATAACTTCCGTTAGATAGGCATACCCGTCCGTGCCGTGACCGGCGTCGATTGCACGCCTGGCAATATCGTTTGCTGCAATCAGTACGCTGGTATCGATGCCATGCGCTTGCGCGGTATCAATAATATGCTTCATACCCGCGGCTGCCGAAAAAAGGTTGGAGCTGTATCCCGGGAATTGCCCATTATCGACTTGCTCGGCCAGTCCGGCCATGATATCCGGAAGAATGCTACTGATACCTTGGGCGAATGGAAGCAGTTCTTTCGCGGTTATGTTCTCCGCCCTCGCCATGGTGAGGGCATGTATATAACCGCTCATGGACGTCCAAAAAATATCCAAAAGTGACACATCATATGCCGCAGCCCGGCCCGGGTCCTCTCCGAGGTGCACTGAAGTGCCGCCGATGCTGACCAAAGTCTCTCGATGGGTTTGATAGACGGCCTCCGACCCGCAATACAGAACGACGGCCGAACTTTGACCGATCGTCGTCGTCGGAGTCATGATCGCCCCGTCGAGGTATTGGATCCCGTGCGCTGCTGCCCATTCGGCTGTTTGGCGAGCGCAAATCGGCGAGTCGGCCGTCAGATTCACCAAGGTACGTCCTCTCAGACCGTCGCCAATCGGGCCGACGATCGCATTCACGGCGTCATAATCGAGAACGCAGACGATCGTCAGCGGGCTAGCCGCGACGGCTTCGGCAGCGGACTCCGCGAGGATCGCTCCTTGTGCGGTAAGCTCGCCGGCTTTGCCGGCCGATCGGTTCCAGACGGTCGTCGGATGTCCGGCCTTTAGGAAAGCCCCGGCCAGGGCGCGTCCCATTGGGCCAAGGCCTAGCACGGTCACCGGCGGGCGATCGTCGCCAGTGTTCCGTTCTAGGCTTAAAGTATTTTCGCTTTGAAATTTTTCCTTCATTCGATGTACATCCTCCCTTCTCCCTTATCATAAAAGGTTGACACTGTGTCAAAGTCAACTAGTATTTTTCATATTATGGGATAAAATTTCTCTCAGCTAAACTGCCAGGTAGTACAGCGAGGCTGCCGGTCCATGCTGGCAGCCTCGTCCTGGTTAGTATTGAGCTATAGTTCCCCGTTTAGCGTAATGAACTAGCTTCTCGTCAATGGTACTGGTACGTTTCACGGTTAATTGTTTGGCAAAGCATTTAAACTTTGCAATTTTCTAGTCTCTGTATCTTAATACATATTTTTTGTACAATTCTACATTATAGAGCAGGTCTTGCCCATGAGAAGAAGTAATTAGTTTTGGTTTAATTTCATCAATAATAACGCCGCTATCTATGTTCTCATTCATGTCTACGCTGAATTTTCTGACGGGTGGATGTAAATCTTCCTTACTCGTGATAAAGAGATCTCCAGAAATAAGTAAATTGTCTATTTCATGATGGTACACAACATGTCCCGGAGAATGTCCAGGCGTTAAATAATATTGTATAGGTAGGGTAGCAAATGTTTGCTCTGTTAATGGTTGGACAATATTCGCTACACCAGTATCTTCAAGAGTCTCTTTGTTCGGATAGGGTGCATCGCCATTGATATAAATGAGTTCATAACGATGTGCGTAGATAGGAATGTTGAACCGCTCTAACCATTTTGTAGCCCCTTGAATATGATCACTGTGACCATGAGTAAGAAAAATTGCTTTTGGAGTACCAATATCTTTCGCCGCATTAATTTGGAAATTTACTGATTTTTCTAAACCAGTATCGATTATATAAACGTCATCCTGGTCTTTAATTAACCAAGTATTCACAAGTATTTTAACAGGTACGGCGATTTCAAATTCACATTTGAACACATGTTCTGATATTTGAATCACGTTCATGATGAGCACACTCCTTTTAGTTTTTGGTTTGGAAGCTCTGATGTAACTATAGTAATCTAATTATTAAGTAAATATCAGTACGCACATTTTTGTAACTTAATTGGTGGGGTGACAACATTGGGGAATCGGTTAAATGGATTTGGCACTTGTAGCATAGAGGTGAAAAGGGCATGTCCTATAGAAATGACTTTACACATAATTGGTGGGAAATGGAAAGGCATCCTTATAAATATCTTGTCTGAGAAATCTGTCAGGTTTAATGAACTTAAAAGATTAATACCAGGTATTACGCAAAGAATGCTAACGTTGCAATTGAGAGAATTAGAAGCCGATGGAATTGTGAAGAGAAAGGTAGAGCAGTCTATTCCAAAGAAGGTGGAATATTCTCTAACTGAACAAGGTGAAAATTTATCTTTAATTATTAAATCAATGATAACTTGGGGAAATGAATATATAGGGATAAATAATTTGAGATGAAATAAGGACTAATTCAATTCGCTAACTAGATCAAGCTGATTTTGAAGCATATATTGAAGGACAAGGAAGAGGGGTGTGTACCCTATTGTAAATCTTCTCTTGGCATCCTCCTGTTAGCTTAATAAAACAAGGAACAGTTGCCGCGGCAAACTGCTCCTTGTTTCGTTCAACTATAGTTCCCCAGGTTCATCTCCTACTAGGTTATCATTCGCTCCTCCTAGACCTTAAATGTTTTCCTTTATCCAAGAACGCAACTTATCAGCATAGAAAGAGCGTTCATCTGGATCGGACTGAGAACCCTTTGTCAGATAGAGTTGATCATTCACATATCTAGGGTAAACATGGAGATGATAATGCCACACGTCTTGATTGCCAGCAGGCTCATTATGTTGCCGCGTAGAAATCCCATCACATCCATATGTATTTTTCATTGCAAACGCTGTAAGTTGAGCCGCGCGGTGAATTTCAACAGCGTAATCCGCAGGGAGTTCAAAGATGTTCTCGAAATGTTGATTAGGAACAACAAGAACATGTCCTTTATTGTTTGGCCACCATTTGCTCGCTATAAATGCCGTTACCTTTTCATTCTGATAGATGATATCCCTTTGTTTTGTTCCCTGATTAGGTCGCTCGATACCCGAAACACGACAAAATGGACATTCGTATCCTTCGGGCTTATGTGAAAATGATGCTGTCATCTTTCTCATTCAACTCCTTTCATATTTCTCCAACCAGCTATTAAACGCAGGCAACTTCTGTTCGTTGCATTATTCTCACGTTAGCTTAATAAAATGAGCAGGCCACCACAGCGCCTGCTCATCCATGTTTCTTATTCAACTATCGTTCCTCGTTAGGTCAATGCCAATCCCATTCCGAGTGATGGTGATTATTAGGCCCCGTTAGAGCCTCGCGAATGTGATGTAATCGACTTGGACGGGCTCTGCCGATTCGGTCCGAAGTGCCCGGTTGATCTGTCCCCGGTGATATTGCCCATGTAAGAGGACCTGCGACAGGATGTCCCGGACGGACGTTCGGAACGGAACACCGCTCTGGTTCGCATAGTCGACCATCTCGTCCAACTCGGATTCCTCGAGCCCTTCGATATAGACGCGATATTGCTCGGCGTTTTCTTCGAACATCGTCCGGATTGCCGTCAGGTCTTCCGCTTCCTCCCACAACGAATATTGCGCGCTGCCCTTGCCCTGCAATCGAGACAGCCAGACTCGTTCCGCGACCGCGACGTGCCGAACCAGCTTCAGAAGGTTCTTGTTCTTCGTCTCACTCTCCTCGAGCGCGTCCAATATGCGTCCGTCCGCCCAGTACAGGTGGTCCATCATGCGCTTGATCGTCTTCATTTCGGTTTCCCCCTCTTCGTCTCATCGATTACTTGAACCTACTGTTCCCCGTTAGCTCAACACCTTGTGGTATGATTGAGAAATAGCTCAAGCTTTGATTAAAAGGCTTGAATGTCATAATTAGTCTGAAGTTCATTCTCTTTTCGTATGTCATTCAACTCTGTCAGCTTATGAATAAATTCCTCAGCAACGAATCGGACGTTTTTGTAAACATGGGGAATTCCCCTTCACCTTCTGACACGTTTATATATTCTTTTGTTACATCCACGATCACTTCAACCGTTAGTTTATCGTAATTCTGTTTTTTGAAGAAACTCACATCTATGTTATCCTCCCGTTAGTGTAACAACAGGCCGTTCTACCTGATCGACGACTAAGGTGTTAGCGTGAGTCATGCCCAGGCCGCGGCATTTGTACCCATGTCCTGTGCTAAAATTCTCCCGTTCGAAAATTCAAGCTTCTTCCCCTTGCGGCGTTCTAGTTTCGTTAAGTCTGATTTTGTAAGTCTCCCCCCATGCTTTCATAGATAATATGAGCGGTTCCAAGGTCCTTCCAAAATCAGTAAGAGAGTATTCTACTTTGGGCGGAACTTCCTTATAAACTTCTCTGTGAATGATGCCATCCCGTTCAAGCTCCCGTAACTGAAGTGTAAGCATAAACTGCGTAATACCTGGATTGATACGCCGGAATTCATTAAATCTTTTCGTTCCGTCAAAGAGTTGATAAAGAATGATCCCTTTCCATTTTCCACCGATGACATCAAGAGTTGTCTCCACAGGACATCCTTCCATGTCTGGATTAGTACCATATTTGTTTCTTCGATCGCCCATTACTCAGCCCCCTTTCAAAGGTATGATTTTTAATACTATATAATAAAATTATGCGTACTTCCTTATAGTAAGTATACAACATATAATTCAAATGTAAGATATACCAATTTGAAAGGAAGAAAAATATGAGCAATCACCAAAAAATGAAAGCAGTCGGTGCTTACCGATATCTTGCTTTATCCAATCCGGAGAGCCTTGTTGATCTGTATATAGAAAAACCGATTCCTACTGGTCGTGATCTGCTGGTAGAAGTAAAAGCCATCTCTGTCAACCCTGCCGACTTGGGTGTTCGGGAGAAAAACAACTATGAAGAAGAATCACCCAAAATTCTTGGTTGGGATGTAGCTGGGACCGTGGCACAGGTTGGACCTGAATGTCAATTGTTTAAACCTGGAGATGAGATATATTATGCAGGGAGTGTGGCTCGCCCAGGGGGAAATAGTGAGTTTCACTTGGTAGATGAACAAATTGTGGGATTCAAGCCGAAGAGTTTGGATTTCGCACAAGCAGCCGCTCTACCACTCACCTCGATTACTGCTTGGGAAGGCTTATTTGATCGTTTAGGAATCAGTCATAGCGTAGAAGATAACAAAAATAAAAGCTTACTCATTATAGGTGCAGCAGGAGGAGTAGGATCAATTACTACTCAACTTGCCAAATTAGCAGGTCTAACTGTAATTGGTACCGCTTCACGCCCAGAGTCAATCCAGTGGACTAAAAATCAAGGCGCGGATTTTACAATCAACCACAATAACCATTTTGCATCACAGCTCAAGAGTATTGGATTTGAGACCGTTGATTATATATTCTGCTTAAATGACACAGTACAACATTTAGCGAATATGGCAGAAGTCATAACCCCCCAAGGTAAGATTTGTTCTATCGTTCCTTCAGATAAGGTTTCTTGGGCCGGAAGCTTGGATATGGACATGTTCTTTTCTAAAAGTATCACGTTTGTATGGGAGCTTATGTTTACCCGATCATTGTTCCAAACCAAGGATATGATCAAACAACACGATCTACTGAATAAACTGGCTGATTTAATCGATAATGGACAATTGAAAACTACTTTAACTGAACGCATAGAACCAATAAATGCAAAAAATCTACGATTAGTACATGAAAAAATGGAAACGGGAAGATCGATAGGAAAGATTGTGTTGGAAAATTTCTAATAAATCTTTATGGATAAACCCATGGTTATATTTCCATCAATGTTCCAATTTAATAGACAACTACCCGATTTTCAATCTACATTGTGATTGAAAATCGGGTTTTTCATTTCAATAACTGTATCGCTTTTGCATCATCAGGAGATTTGATTCTCTTAATCTAAACGTACATTCTTGGGTATCCCAATTATCGACGCAGGTTCTTCCAACTGCCCGTTAGCTCAATAACGAGCGGGCTACCGCGGCGCCTGCTCGTTTGTGCTCGATTCAACTATCGTACTGAGGGAGCTCAGCGCTATCATTTGAACCAAATACTTTTTATCCCTAATATTCCTTGACAGGAATATTCCCTTGCTGGTATATTTTATCCATAAGGAGATACGTTTATATGAGCGAGAAACATGGAGTGCACTTGCCGAACCCAACCGATTACAAATTGTCGAGCTTTTGCGTGACGGTGCCCTTACTGTAGACGAGATAGCTAAACGACTTGGGCTCCGTCAACCGCAGGTATCTAAACATCTACGTGCACTTAGTGATTCCGGACTTGTTGAGGTGCATCCAAGCGCGAATCGCCGTATCTATAAGCTGCTGCCGCAGCCCTACTTGGAACTGAACGATTGGATTCATTCGTTTCAAACCATTTGGGAGGGTAGATTGGAGCGCTTGGACGATTATTTATGTGATTTTAGCAAGAAAAATAACAGCTGAAATGGAGGAATCGCAATGTCAACTCAAATCGAAATCACGTATACTTTCAATGCTCCAAGAGAACTTGTGTTTAAGGCATTCACCGAATCACAACATCTGCGGAACTGGTGGGGGCCAAAAGGGTGGGCGTTTCATGTTGCGAAAGCAGATTTCCGGCCGGGCGGTGTCTTTCACTACAGCCAGAAACCTTCTGACGGCGACATAATGTGGGTTAAATTTGTATACAGTGAAATTGTTGCATTGGAGAAGATCGTTTATACCAGTTTCTTTTCTGATGAGGAAGGTAACGTTGTACGTGCACCCTTTGACGCAAATTGGCCACTGGAAACCTTGAATACCATGACGTTCACCGAGGACAAAGGAAAAACAACTCTTACAACGATTATTGTTCCCGTATCCCCGACCGAGGAAGAGAACAAAACCTTCTATTCTTCAAGTGAGATCGTTCAGAACGGATTTACCGGAACCTTCGATCAGTTAGCCGAATACCTAAAAATATAAACAATTTGATATAGCCGAATCTAAAAACACCGACCACAGGTGTTTTTTTTATAACTATCCTCCCCTTAGCGTAACAACAGGCCACCGCGGCAGCCTGTTGTTTATTGTTTACTATCGTTCTCCGTTAGAATTCCTGTCAAACGAATAATCTGGTCTTGGCAAATAACATTCACCTCGGTCGCTAAGAGGATAATAAGCTGCTGAAATGACTCAGCAGCTTATACACCATGTAATTAAGAATAATATAAGTTTTTAATTACTTGCACTCGTGTAGCGCCTAAGCCCCTGTAAGAACAAAAATCTGACCATAGCAAAGAATAGAAATGGCGCACATATTCCCCACACTAGACTTAATTGTCTAACACATAGAGAGGGGCGATATTAACCCTAGGGGGCTCCGCTTGCTCAAGATAATGATAACCATGCGTTCCCGTAATGGAATGCGAATGAATTAAACCAGCTGCCCCTCAATCATCGTCCATTGTACTTCATACTTCTCATTGAGGAGGACAAAATCCGCATCATAGCCAATTTCAATTTTCCCTTTGTTCGTCAGACCTAGAATACGAGCAGGCGATGTCGAAGCCATCTGTACAGCATCTGTGAAGGATATTCCATTCTCGACGGTTAGTCGCAACGCTTCATTCATCGTCACCGTGCTCGATGCCAAAGTACCGTCCGCTAACCTTGCAATTCCCTCGGAAACAGTGACATGGTGGCCGCCAAACAGGTATTCTCCATCGCCCAGTCCCATCGCTTGAAGCGCATCTGTAATGAGCACCATCCCTTCGGGTCCTTTGATGCGATGCATCAGGCGGATGATTGCAGGATGAAGATGTACTTGGTCGACAATCGCTTGCAGACTTACATGAGGTTCCTCGAATGCGGCAACGATTAGACCGGGGTCTCGATGATGGATCGGTCTCATTCCGTTAAAGCAATGCGTCACATGACTTGCGCCTGCTCCGAATGCTTCCTTCGCTTCCTCATATGAAGCGTCGGAGTGCGCAACAGCAATAACAACCCCTTGGTCTTTCAAGTAAGAAATCAGCTCTAGTCCGCCTGGTAATTCCGGAGCAATCGTCACCATTTTAATGAGTGAACCGGCTTCCTGAAAAATAAGCTTCATTTCATCGAGATCAGGATGGCGAAGATACTTCTCATTCTGCATCCCTTTACGCTTCGGATTCAAATAGGGTCCTTCCAAGTGAATGCCGGCAATCTTCGCCCCTTGCTCACGACCGATCACCGATTTCACGCTGCGAATCATGTTCAGTAGATCATCCATCGTAGAACTTACGGATGTCGCTAAGAACGAGGTGCATCCGGTTCCAGCACATGTCTGGGATACCTCCTGAATACTAGCCTCTGTGCCATCCATCATATCGTAGCCATTGGCTCCGTGGATATGAACATCTATCATTCCAGGGATGAGCCACATCCCATTGCCATCTATCCGTTCGTACCCCTCGTAAAATGGTGGGGCTTCTTGTGTCGCAATTCGCTCTATCTTCCCGTCTGTGACCCAGACTGCAGCGGAAGGTAGTATTTGATGTGGGAGCAGTACGTTGACATGTTGAATGATTTTGTTGTTCATCTTTACTCAGCTCCGTCCTGAGGATTAGTTGTTGTATATTCAATCAGTGTGATATTTTTCTGATCTAATACTTCTCTCATTTCGCTGGAAATGGATTGATCTGTCACGATAATATCCACATAATCAATATCCAACTTAAATCTTGATTTTGCCGCGAATTTCGAATGATCCACAACTAGAATCACTTGATCCGACTGCTTGGCCATTTCCTTCTTCACTCGAACATCTTCTTCATAGGGATAGTAGAGTCCGTCTGGCTGGATAGACGTTGCCCCAATATACGCCTTATCTGCTCGAATTTCACTAATCTTATCGATGACGGAAGGACCATATAACAGGCGGTTCTGGGTATGTAGATAGCCACCAAGTACATATATGCTCAAATCATCTCGTTTGGAGAGAATGCCTACATTATCAATCGAATGTGTAACAGCGGTAATCTGTTTCGCCTGAATATGTTCTGCGACAAATTGGACCGTTGTCGATACATCCAAGAATACCGTCTCATGATCGTGAATCAGCTTAGCTCCAAGCTTACCAATATGATTCTTACTGGTAGACCCCTCAATGAGACGATCCTGATAGGAAGAGATCTCCTTCTGAAGTTCCGGAAGAGCTACCCCTCCATGCGTCCGAGCAACAACACCTTCTTGAACCAATTTGACAATATCTCTCCGCGCCGTATCTCTGGATACCTGGAAGATCGAGCATATCTCTGCAACGCTCATTGATTGATGTTGTTTTAAATAATCAAGGATTTTCAATAATCTTGCTTCTTGAAACACGCTGATGCACTCCTAGATAAGGATTTAATTCATGACTTAAGTGTATATAAGTAATTTATTGAATGCAATACGTTTTTATAAGTAAAAAAAAAAGAATCCACCACAACGTAGTAGATCCATTCCGCATACTTCTTGCTGGATGCAATGTAGTAAAGAATTATTTAATCCATTTACAAAATTATCGACTAATAAGAGCGCTTCGGATCCCTGCGGCGTAGTGAATGTCTACTTCGTCAGCTCCATCATCATATCGTCCAGAAGCCTGCTCACCTCATGTTCTGAAACAGCGGGTGTATGATAGCCTACACACAATGTGAGTATATTGCGATACGAGCTTGCACCCATACAGAAAAACGGGGCATACATGATCGGCGAAGTCATGAAACCCTTTACCGCATAGCAAGCTCCAAATTGGATATCATGTTCTGATATGACGCCGAAATTGGTCATCAGCGGCAATGTCATTTTCTGCTGGCAGGCCATTTCATGCTGCTTGGCCATCACTGCTCTTGCAGTAGAAAAAGGCATTGCCGCCATTTTCTCCATCCCTGCCGCAGAAGACATGCCGGGCTTACTCTCCTTAATCGTATCCATGGCGCGTTTCACTTTTTCCAAAGTTGTCTCAAACAGTTCACCTTCGTTCAATTCAATCTCAGGCATCTCCATGCCGGACAAATTGCACAATGCTCCGGTTGTAAGGCTGGGCAAATATCGGCGCAGATCGATTGTCATGCCAATGGCCTTTCTCTTGGTACGAGGCTCCATGTAGACCGCTTGCTTGGCGATGGAGCGGAAATACGCCGCAAGCAATCCATCATTGATCGTTGCCCCAACTGCTTTTGTTCGGTTAATGAGCTTTTCCGTATGATGCGGCTCCATGCTTCTCATAGCTATAACAGGAGTTAGGTTATCTTGTGAAGAGGATGGGAAAGACCAGAGGGAAGCGGTCTCTACGTGCTGGTGGAAGGCTGACGAAATATCTGTTATACCCGCAGCAGCAAACAAAGGGGCTTGATCCCGAAAACCTTGTTTGCCTTCCATCATTTCTTGATGGATCGAATGGTATGACTCCCTCTCATATAGCCGCGTGTATAGCGCAGCCAAGAGCCGTATAAACTCTTTCACCCCTGCCCCATCCATGCAAAGATGCGAAATTTTCAAGCACAGGGAATCATGATCGGATCTAAACAACCGCACCTCCAACATAGGACCGTTAATCCAATCGATCGGCTGCGCAAGATAGGCTTCTATTACTGCTTCCCTTTCATTATCTTCACAATTCTGAACCGACAATATGAACTCGACTGAACGATCTGTACATTTCTCCCAATAAGGCGTTTCAGCTTCTACAAATCTACTGTTTAAAATAGGATTTTTTGAATAGCGATGGATAACATTTCATCTATAACGTCTTGATGATCGTTTGAATGCAGTGTTGTCATTGGGAAAAAGCACTCCTTTTTATAAGATAATAAAAAAACACAGACGAATTGATGCCTGTGTGATCGTAATCGAAAAAGGAATGCACTATTATCCTCTCATACATAAAAAAGATGACTATTCCCAATCTCATCAGAGAAAGTCCTCTCTCTTACATAAATAATAAGGGCATCCGTGGATAGGCAGACCAATCCCGATTACTCTGCGCACAGACAGAGCTGAATAGCAAACTGCAATTATTTGCATTGCTTTCTCAATCGGGAAAAATTTATCACACGTAGCCCTCCGTTCTGAAAGAATAAATAAAGCTTAGCATAGGAAACTCATGGTTTCAACGACCATTTACATTGACGCAGGAGAGGCTCCGGGAGAGCGACCCAACGAGGTATATTGGAGACTTTCACTCCTTAGTCTTCATTCTTTATTTTTGCAAAGATTCAAACAAATAGGCCTCTCTTGTTTTATTTGAGCCCCATTTCCTTGAACGAATGAGGGAATGGTATTAATCGGTGGGAGATCCAAAAACACGTGCTATGGAGGCCGATCTTCGAGACCAAATTGACATGCTAAAAAAAGATAAAGTATTTTTTTGGAATCTGTCGATTTTATTATTTCGCATTCGTTGTCTTCATAGAGGCTGAGTTCGAACAGTCCAAACCAAGGGATGAAAGGATGTTATAAGATGGCAAAACAAACAACTTATATTATGTCGGAGGACGCAAGAGCTCAAGCTGAGTTCTACACTTATGCTCTCGGCGGAGAGATCCTGTCCGTTATGACGCATGGACAGCTTCCGGAAGCAAAGGAAGAGCTCAAGGACAAAGTCGTTAACTTGAGTCTGATGGCCGGAGGAATTAACTTCTTAATGTCCGATTCCGTATTTGAGCCGATCATTCGGGGGAACGCCATAAATCTGAGTCTCGAGTTCACAACAGACGCCGAAGCCCGTGATGCCTTCGATAAGCTAGCTGAAGGCGGCAAGGTGAAGTGCCCGTTGGAGCCGGCATTCTGGGGTGCCTTATACGGCCACATCGAAGACAAATACGGCGTAATGTGGATGATCACCACCGAGCCGAAAGCGAGTTAATCCTGATCCCCAGCCCAGGTAAGCAGCATGGTCCGCGTAACCAATCTGCCTGTGGAGAAATCATCATGACAACGAGCAAAATTGTGTAGGAGAAACGATTAGAAATCAATTGAAAAGGAGTGGGTAAAGTGAAGAAGTTGGTAACCTTTATTTCTGCTATCGTGTTGGCTTGTACATTATTGAGTGGTTCTGTGTCTGCGTTTAACGATCTGGACGAGACTGAAAAAGGAGCTATTCTTAATCTGAAGGAACGAGGCATTGTTTCCGGAGTGGATAGCGACCATTTTGCTCCGCGCGACAAAATTAACTTTGCTCAAAGCGTAAGCTTAATCGTAAAAGGCATAAATCTGAATATCGACAACGCTAGTTTTGTAAAAAAGCCGGAGGCAACCGATTATTTCGCGAACGTTCCTAATCACGTATGGTATGCGGAAGCCTTTATTATTGCGAAAATGAACGGGCTTGACATCCCGAAAAATGTTAATCCCAAAGCTATAATTACCCGGGAACAATACGCAGATATGCTGATTAAAGCATTAGACACAAAAGGATCGTTCCCGGTTGAACAAATGCCAATCATCTTCGAGGACGCCGATCAAATCGACGCCAAATATAAAGACAGCATACAAAGGATTTATTTGTACAAAATTGCCACTCCAGACGGGAAGCCTTTGGCATATCCGAAGCAGGAAATGACTCGGGGGGAGGCAGCGGTTTGGTTGCATAATACAATTCAATTCATGGAGTCGCAAACAGCCCAAACGAAGTCGGGCAGCTACGCTTCCGTGAACGGCCTCAAAATGTATTACGAGATTCAAGGCACTGGAGAACCGCTGATTCTGCTTCACGGCGGCTTGGGCACAATCGACATGTTGTTCGGACAACTTATGCCAGCCCTTGCGAAGACTCGGCAGGTCATTGCAGTCGAGCTACAAGCTCATGGGCACACGGCCGACATTGATCGGCCGTTGAGCTACGAGCAGATGGCGGACGACACCGCTGCCTTGATCAAGCATCTCGGACTCGATAATGCCGACGTCTTCGGCTTTTCCATGGGCGGAGGCGTTGCCCTGCAGACCGCCATCCGGCACCCGGATGTGGTGCGCAAATTGGTGGTCGCCTCGACGCCCTACAAGAGCGAGGGGTGGTACCCCGAAGTTCTCGCGGGAATGGCGTCGATGAATGCCGAAGCTATGGTCGGAACCCCGATACATGAAGTATATATCAAAGCAGCGCCGAAGCCCGAAGACTGGCCGACGCTGATCGCCAAAATGAAACAATTCCAAACAAAGCATTACGACTGGACGAAGGACATTTCGGCGATCAAGGCTCCTATGTTGATCTTGCTTGGGGATTCCGATAAAGTTCGCCCCGATCACGCTTTGGAAATGTTTCGACTGCTCGGCGGTGGCAAGGCGGACGGTTCGATGGGAGGCCTCACGAATGCACAGCTCGCTGTGCTCCCGGGTACAACTCATTTTAACATTCTAGAACGCACCGATCTGCTGCTTCCGATCATCCCGCCGTTCCTCGACGCTCCCATGCCCAAGGTCGAGTGACAGGTGCAATAAAGTATTCTTTTACGATAGACTGACTCGAATATAGGAAACAGTGGCAGCCTTGGACATTAACATTACATTCAAGAAACACTTCAACTCGACCATCTTTATTTCTTCGAATCAGAGGAAGAAGCGATCGAGTGGGCGATGTACATGCAGGATCCGGGCGGCTACGGTGAGAACGAAATTGAGCTCCGCCAGTTCTTTGGGATGTTGAATCGGTGCGAGATCCAAAAACGTGCCATGGAGGCCGATCTTCGAGACCAAATTGACATGCTAAAAAAAGATAAAGTATTTTTTTTGGAATCTGTCGATTTTATTATTTCGCATTCGTTGTCTTCATAGAGGCTGAGTTCGAACAGTCCAAACCAAGGGATGAAAGGATGTTATAAGATGGCAAAACAAACAACTTATATTATGTCGGAGGACGCAAGAGCTCAAGCTGAGTTCTACACTTATGCTCTCGGCGGAGAGATCCTGTCCGTTATGACGCATGGACAGCTTCCGGAAGCAAAGGAAGAGCTCAAGGACAAAGTCGTTAACTTGAGTCTGATGGCCGGAGGAATTAACTTCTTAATGTCCGATTCCGTATTTGAGCCGATCATTCGGGGGAACGCCATAAATCTGAGTCTCGAGTTCACAACAGACGCCGAAGCCCGTGATGCCTTCGATAAGCTAGCTGAAGGCGGCAAGGTGAAGTGCCCGTTGGAGCCGGCATTCTGGGGCGCTTTGTACGGCCACATCGAAGACAAATACGGCGTAATGTGGATGATCACCACCGTGGGACCGACTGCCTAAAAATAAGAGCAAGAGCAAAAGCCCGCCCGAAAATAATATCGGTGGGCTTTGTTGCTACCACGGTAATCTGCTCTTTAGTTGAATAGCGGCGGATCTCTAAAGACGAATCCACCGCTGTTCTGTGCTAAAAAATTGCCGATAAAGTTCTCTCCGGCGCTCGCCACGGAGCTGAGCATAGATTTGCGTGGTTGATGCTTTTTCATGCCCCAGCATACCTTGGATGAAATCCAGTGGTGCACCGTTATCAAGTAGTTGGCACGCATAGGTATGTCTAAAGCGATGAGGATATACATTTGCTTCGATTTCTCCCCGATCTGCAAGCCGTTTCATAGCCCACCTGATCGTAGGAATAGCCATTCGTTTAGTGGGATGTGTATCGGTTACGAATAAGGCTCTACAGGAGTCAGCACGGCTACCCAGGTACTTCTTTAACCATACTTTGCACTCCGTCGTAAAGTAAACTTCTCTCTGCTTTGAGCCCTTGCCATTAACTATTGCAAAGCGATTTTCCCAGTTGAGATCCTCGATGTTTATCTTCTCCACTTCACCAACTCGGCAGCCGGTACAGTAGAGAAATTCAAGCAGCGCTCGTTCCCTAAGTGACTGACAAGAGATCTATAAGTGAATAACATCTTCCTCGATCAAAAACTTAGGAATACGCTTATCCAATTTTGGCTCTCTTAATTTTAGAGAGGGATTTGAATTCAGATACGTCTCTTCATAAGATTAACGAAAAAGGGAACGAACAAAACGAATTCGATGCCCTAGGCTGCTAGGCTTTAACCGATCTGCTTGTTTGGCCAAATACTCCTTCAGCATTGTTAACGTTATCTCTGATATTTCGAGATCGCCAAGTTCCAACATCAACATTTTGTGCTGGAGGACGTAAGCTTTTAATGTTTTCGGACTAAATCCTTAAATACGTTTATCAGCGTCGTACAACCGCCTTAACTCACTCAAGTTCATAACAAAACCTCCCTTAAGAAGCTATTAAATCTAGTTTGCTTCTAAGTTGAGGTTTTAATCTGCTTGCCTTTTGAATTAGCGTGTCCCGTTAGCTTAAGCAACTTTTCTTGGTTACCGCCATTGAAAGACTGGTCTAATGCCCATTGCATGTTGTTTTGCTCATCCTTGTTCTCCATCTTACTCTGATAGGGACCAACCACAAAAAAATTGTTTTCGCCTGATGATACAGGTCAGGGTATTATTCAATTCCAGTACCAAATCTCATGTCAACTGCTAGACATTCATCTAACCGGGCTTAGTGACGAAGAATATCGCTGGAGACCGGCAGCACAAGGACTTCATGTGAGAAACGATTCGGGAATCTGGCGTGCAGATTGGCCCGAATCGGAGAGTTATGATATCGGACCTCCAAGCATCGCTTGGCTGACCTGGCATATAATCTTTTGGTGGTCCATGACCATGGACCATTCGTTCGGAGATGGAACGCTGCAGCGTGAATCTGTCCCCTGTCCCGGAAGCTCAAGCGAGGCAGTCGTTCGTATTTATCAATTAAAAGAAAAATGGGAAGCTTCAGTGGCCACGCTAACCCCTAATGAATACCATGAACGTACTCGAACCAATTGGCCCTTCAGCGACAAGCCGTTTTATGAACTTTCCGCCTGGCTCAATGTGGAGCTTATGAAGAATGCTGCGGAAATAGGATATTGCCGGTTTCTGTTTGCTTCCCAAAAGGGGGAAAGCCTCCGTCCATAGATCCTGCGAACAGGATGCCAAGTCGACGATCCGGATCGTTGGGTGGATGCAACGACGGCAGGTCGTTCCTCCGCCCTGCTGCCTCCGCGGAACAACTTGTAAGAAGACAATATATATGTTCTTGTCCTCTTACAGTGCACGCACGTTGAGCGATCATTTCAATGCTTAGTTTCTCGACGCCATGCTCGGCGAGCAAGGACAATGTTCCGAGGGTGCCGGTTTGGTTTGTAACGTTTATGAACCTATTTCTGATCTCACAATCATGATTTCATGTCAATGCTGCCGCAGCGATCCCTGTATTCCTGCGGCGTAAGATTCATCTCCTTCTTGAACACCTTGGAAAAATAATACGATGTCTCAAAGCCGACTCGCGCGGCTACCTCATGAACCTTCAGCTTTTGATCGGCCAGCAGCTCCTTCGCCTTCTGGATTCGGACATCCTTGATATAATCGGAAAGCCTGCGTCCGGTCGCTTGCTTATACAGCCGGGACAAATAAGCCGGATGCAAATAGACCTGATCAGCCAAAATATCAAGCGACAGGCTGGTGTCTACATGCTGATCGATATATTGGTTTACGATAGCGACAATCCTTGTCGTCCGGTCCATTTGCTCGCTTCCTTGCGTGGAGAAAAGATGCTCGGCAAGCCGTGCAAAATAAAGATCTGCCTCCTTCCAGGAGTGAAAGCTGCTTTTGCCAAGCAGCGGTTCAAGCTGCATATTCAAAGACTCGGAATGGAGAAGTCCGGCCTGATTGATATAGGACAATAAGACGGAGGTCAGTGCAAGCTGGATCTCCGCCAAATAACCGTTATAGCCCATTGTTTTGGACAGTTCATGCGCCATGAAGGAAATTTGGGCATACAACTCGAAATACCGCTCTCTTTGCCCGCTCTCCAAATAATCCTGCAGACTCTTCGCCTTTCTTAGCAAAAGTACAATTTCCTGTTTGCTTTTGTCTTCCCCGATCTTGGTGTCAATCGATTGAGCGGGTAGGCTTTGATCCTGCAATATAATTTCTTTGTCCAGCCCGAAACCCTGCCATAATAATTGCTGCAGCTTCAAATACTGAACCGGCACATCCGGCCAATCGTGTGCAGCGCTGCTGACAGCGAGAGATACGGGCAGCTTGGTCAGCTTCTCGAGCGTCACCTGAATATCCGACAGCATGCCGTAGACAAAGATCGCACATTCCTTCCAACCCGACAAACCTTCCATCTCGGAGGAAGGCTGGATAAGCCAGATGAGATTGGAAAAATGATGCGAGCAATATACCGTACACGAGGTCCCCAAATATTCGGCAGCAATATTGTCAATGGCGTAAGTGAACAACGTTTTATCCGAAGGGCTGATTTCGTCCGGCCACCGATCCACCCGGCCAGCAATCAGCAGAATGCCGAGTTCCGGATTCAATGGCAGCCTAAGCTCCCGGAACCTTTCTTGCGTTATTTGTCCGGAGGACAATTCTCCCTGGAGCAGGCTCCATATAAATTCCTTTTGCAGCGATGGCAAAGCGGTCTTCAACTGCTGCTCCGCTTGAAACATATATTGCTCGAGTGCCATATCGCTTTGAAGCTTGGCGAGCGCCTTGTTTATGGCAGCGATGATCGCCTCATCGTCTTCGATTTTTAATATAAAATCGAAAGCTCCATTTCGAAGCGCGGTTTGGATAAATTCGAAATCATTGTACCCCGTTAGAAAAATGATCTTGCATCTGGGCCATAGTCTTGAAATTTTCGCTTGAAGCTCTAATCCGCTCATGCCGGGCATATTGATATCCGTCAGGACAATATGGATTTTCGTTCTCTCGATCGTTTCCAGCGCTTCGAATGCCGTGTAAGCCCGATACACTTCTAACTCGACCATTCTCCATTCCATCAGATGTTCGTACAGCATATCTACAATCTTCGGTTCATCGTCGACAATCATAATGTTATACATCGGCATCCTGCCTTTCCCTCGGAATGAAGATTTCCACCTTAAATCCGCTCCCCGGAGCATTCGTGAGCTGCAAACCGCCTTCCGCGCCATAGCGCAGTTTGAGTCTGCGATGTACATTGACTAGACCGGTCGTCTCCATATCATCGCCAAGTTGCTCAAGGTTGCGGGTCAATTGCCTGAAGTCGTCCTCTGCCATGCCTTCTCCGTTATCTTCAATAGCAATAACCAAATGATCCTCAAACCCGGAGAAGCTAACACGCAGAAATCCGCCCCTTACTTATTTTTAAGCCCATGCTCATATACGTTTTCTACAATCGGCTGCAAAATAAGACGCGGCGTCCGCACTCCCGCATATTCGCCGGGCAGCTCGGCAAAATCGGCTTCAATACGTTCTTCAAAGCGAAAGGTCTGGATATGGACATAGGTTTTTGCGTGCTCGGCCTCTTCTTCCATCGAAACCTCTTCCGCATGCGTTCTTGTAATGAAGCGAAAATAAGCACCCAAATAATTGGAAAGCTTGTTAATGCTCTCGTAATCTTCATATTTCGTCATCCGGGATAATATAAAAAAGCTATTATATAAAAAATGCGGATTAATTTGCGATTGCAAGTGGCGAAGCTCGGACAGATTGGCCCGATACTTTTGCTCGTAAACCTCATGAATAAGCTCGTCGATCTTTTTGACCGCCGCATTAAATTGTCTATACAAGTAGTTGAACTCGTCTGACCGGTTTTCCGTAACGGAGACAGCCAAATTACCTTTCTCTACCTGCTCAAAGGCGCGAACAAGCCTCTTGATCGGCTGATGAATTTGACGGAAGATCCAATAGGAAAATAGCGCGACAACTAGTACGGAAATACCCGACAGCAGCCAGAACCATCCCTCGTAGCGTTTATGCTTTCCCAGCAACGCTTCTTCGGGCATGTACATCGCAAGTGTGATGCCAAGCGAATCCGAGCGCTCCATAGCGACCCAATGCCTCTCCCCTTCAATTTCGAATAGGGAAATAGTGCCCCCAGGATCCGTCTTCTTGCCTGCGATGGCCGGTAAGGCGGCTCGCATTTCAATGCTTCTTTCCCCATCGCTCGACACGATCCATTCTCCGTCGACGCCGATAATCATAGCCCCTCCACGGCTGTCAATTTTGAGCCGATCCAGCACTTCCGTGACTTCCTTCTGCGATATTTCAGCGCTAACGAGAAACACGGGACTTTCGTTGTTGATGAGCGCCAATTCCGAATAGGGAAAACTGACGAACAGACGGTTGTTCCAGTAGACAAACGGGTTGCTGCCATCGGTCGACTTCAGTGCTTCGTATTCTTCCGTCGGCAGCTTGTCAAACAAGGAAACGACCGAAACGATTCGTTCCGCTTCCGGAAGGAACACATCGGCATCGGCGATGTATTCGCTAGAATTCATCATCGACTTCAACCTCGAATTGACCGAATAGACCGCTTCGCGAAATTCGTTGCTGCTCAAAGCCTGTGAGGCTGTGCCTAAACGGAGAAGCTCCCGGTCATTAATGAAAGCCTTCTGCATATAAACGATTCTGGAAAATTCGTTCTCCAGAAGATGAATATAAAAATGAACCCGGGATTGCATAGAATGCTCAATCTCTTCCCTTACTGCCTGTTCCCCATATTCGTTTATTTTCAAACTTACGATATAAATCGGAGCAATGACGATCAAGAAGGCGAATATCAAATTTGTATAGATTTTGGAGTATTTGGCGCGTCGCTTCATTAGCTCCCCCTTTCTTTAAAGGCATTCCACAATAAAATAGGAATGTCCTTTTTTAAACAAGGACATCCCGCAATATTCAAATAGATTCCGTTTACTCTCCCAGGCGGTAAATCTCAACGTTGCCCTCCACGCCAACAGGCAAACGCACTTCCGCTTCGATCGCCGCCGGCAGCCATACCCGTAGCAACATGCATGAATCTTCCTCCATGCGCCACGATACGTCAATCCGCCCTTCGCCCGGCAGCGGCACGCTGCCCCTTGCCCATTCAAGGCCGCAAGGATGCGGCTCAATCTTTACCTTGCGCATGCCAGGCGCCGTGCTTTGCACTCCAAGCACATAAGCGCCGAGGAAATAACCGGGCGCCGCCGACCAGGCGTGGCAATGGCTTCGCGTTAGGTTGTAAGGGTCGATACGGCCCTCCTTCATTTTCGGATACATTTCCCAGCAGGTCGTCGCTTCGTAATCGAGCATTTGACCATACTGCCTGCGCATGTCGTCTACCATATAACGATGCTGATCCGCTTGCGCCAGCGCCTCGTAATAAAAGAAAGACATAAACGGACTGCCGATTGGCACAAAGCCGCTTGGCGGCGATACCAGGTAATGCATAAGCATTTCTTTCCGTTCGCCGTTCGGGATGCCGCACAAAATAGCAACAACCTGCGTCTGCATGCTGAATATATCCGATGGCCGCCCGTCCGAATGGATGCAATCGAGATAGGCTTGTTTCTCCTCCTGCCACAGATGCCTGTTAATAGCAGCCGAAAGCCGCTCGGCTGTTTCCCGGTATTGTGACGCCTTCTTCCCGTCCCCGGCCAGTCCGCCCAGCTCCGCGGCGCTCTGAAGCGCTTTGACCAGAAACATATTCTGATGGGTTACAATGCCTTCCCGCGGCTGGTCGATAGGAGCCCAATCCAGAAAGTTCCAGGCATCCAGCGACAGAAGCCCGTTTTCGTTCAACAGCTTCAAATAATGATCAAGCGTATAGGCAACATGCGGCCAAATGCCGGCGGCAAACGATCTGTCTCCCGTTCGTTCGTAATACTCCTCGCAAGCGTTTACCCAAAAGAACGTCCAGTTCGGGATAACGCTGCTGAAACCGCTTGGTACCTGATCCGCATAAAGCGGCGTCTGGCTTGCGGAGCCCGGCACCAATTCCAGGCAGCGCTTCACCAGCTCCTCGCCGCCGAACAAATAATAGCTGATCAGCGCCTCGTTGCGGCTGTCTCCCACCCAAAAGGTCTGCTCGTAGGCAGGGCAATCCACAAAGGTGTCTTCCATGCAAAGCTTCGCCGTATGGCGGCTAATCCGCCAAATCTCGTTCAGCGTTTGATCCGGGCACAGGAACCGGCCGGTCTCCGCTACAGGATAGTGGCTTTGCAGAAGCTGAATGCCCGTTATTTTCACCGGAGTACGGGCTCCCCGCACCGTCACCATTAAATAACGGAAGCCGCGCCTGACATTTGAAGTATATTGTTGGTGCCCTTCACGGCAAATGTAGCGCAGCGAGTTATCCAAATATGTCGTGTATTGAATCCAGCCCTCATGCATATGCTCAAAACCATAGAAATCCAGAACGGTACCCGCTTCCGCCTCGACCTTGAATTGGATATAACCGGAACCTTGACGCCCGAAATCGACGATGATCTCCGTATCCTGCTCTTCATAAACAGGGATGAAGGACGGGACGGCATGAGCGGCTGTCAAATGCTGAAGCGCAGCCGGAACCGGCATCGCGATCGATTGCTTCTTCCAGATAGCATGCGCGAAGACGGATTCCTCGCTCACGTAAGTATTCGAGATTGGCCTGATCCAGCGCGAATAAGCGTCCAGCTCGTCGGCGCCAGCCGACTGCCCGACAGCGCGGAACCATTCAATCGTCTGGGCGGCTTCCGGCGCCATATCAGGCAGATCAGAGCCAAATGCGGCGCAAGCCTCGATGACCCGCTGCTTCGCTTTTTCCTCCGGGCCATATTGATGGTCGAGATACTCGTAGCTTATGAACGGGCCGATCGACACGAACGGCGATACATCGTCTCCTGCAACGCCTACGGGAGATACAAGCTCGAATGGCTCCGAGCAATCTACTCCGATAAACAACCCCCGGCTGTGATCGCTTCCCGCCAGTACGATCATTAGCAGGTTGTCTCCGCTCTGCAGGTCAACCTCCACATAGCGCTGCGTTTGTACTGCCTTCAACTTTTTTTTTGGATAATAAACGCCGTTCACGAATGCGCCCTGTAAGATCGGAAGCGCGTATAGCAGCCCGATAACCGCTTTCGCAGGCTTGCCGGTCCGAATGAGTGTCGCCACGTAACCTGCGTAATGGGTTGCATTGGCATCGGTTTCGCTTCCCGGAATCATATGATTGCGCAAGTCAATGCACCCGGTCCATGGAATGGGAACAACCTGGCTTAAGGATTCCACTCGGGAAGGATACACCGTTTCCTCCGCCAATGGAGGTATCGTTCGCAGCAACAATGCTGTCCACGGAGCCGTGCCGACTTCACCGACAATGCAGGCATGCGTCCAGCAGCCGTCATTAAAGTCCGGCTCGATCCATTGTTCATCCCAAAGCCTGGCATCGATCCGCTCGACAAACCCCTGCTGGGACGACATACGCTGCACCCGCTTGCCCTGCCCTTCATGGCGGGAAGTGCGCCATGTATCGTCGGTCGCCACCTGCCGCACCGTCTCCTGCCCAAGGCGCAAATCAAGCTGCGCGAGCAGTCCTCCCCGGCCGCGAATGTAATAAAAATTCGAAACGCCATAATGCTGAACCAGGACGGCAATTGTGTTCGACATGCCGGCTTTAAGCAAATGGCCAACCTCATGCGTATCGAACGACTGCTCGCTTGGCCAGCTGCGGCTTGGCCCACGGCCAACCCTTGTTCCGTTTACATACAGAACGTATCTGGAATCCGCGGAAATCGAGAGCATGCCTTCTTCCCAATCTCCGGAATTCAAGACAAACGTCTTGCGAAAACATCTCCACTCGTTGCGGGGGCTGCTCTCCGATCCGCCCCAGATCCATTTTGCCGTCCACCTCATTATAACTGCTTCCTTCGCTTCCATAACTTCAATAGCTTCATTAGCTTCTATACCTTCCACACCCCTCCGCTTATAGTTAGTTCCGATTGCCTTAAACTGCTATCCCTTAACGCTCCCCATTACGATGCCTTTCATGAAATATTTTTGCAGGAACGGATAGACCAGCAGAATGGGCAGCGAACCGAGAAAAATTTGCGCAGCACGGGTCGTTCGCTCCGAAACGTTTTCCGCAAGACGAATGGCGTCCTCAGAGCCAAGCGAAGTCAGATCAAGCTCAATAATAATTGTTCTTAAATAGGTTTGCAGCGGATAATGCTCCGGCGATTTCATAAAAATCATTCCGTCAAACCAGGCATTCCAATGCCCGACCGTTGAGAACAGTGTAATGGTGGCCAGAGCGGGAAGAGAAAGCGGAATGATAATACGGAACAGCAGCGTAAAATGCCCCGCCCCGTCGATAAAAGCCGCCTCCTCCAGCTCTTTTGGCAATTGGCGAAAAAAATTAAGCAGCAGCACAACGCTGAACACCGGAACCGCACCGGGTAAAATGAGCGCCCACACCGAATTCATGATCCCGGTTTCCCGAATCGTCATATAGGTTGGAATAAGACCACCATGAACGAGCATCGTAAAGACGGTGAACCAGGCATAGACCGTCCGCCATGGAAAGACATTCCGCTCCTTCGAGAGCGGATAAGCCATCAGCACAACAAGCAGCAAATTGATCGGAACGCCGATCAGCACCCGCTTAGTCGTTACACCCAGGGATCGCAGGAAATCCGGCTTGCCAAGCACGTATCGGTAAGCATCCAACGTAAAATCTGCCGGCCACAACGTCACGGCTCCGGAGGAGACGGCCATGTTGGAGCTCAGCGAAATGGCCCATATATGAATTAAGGGGAGTACACAAAGCAGCGACAACATTATCATGAACGTATAGTTAACTGTACTTAACGTTCTCGCTGTCCAGGATCTGTCCTCGACCAAAAATAACCCACCTTTGTCTAGAAGATTCGGTAATTGGCAAACCGGTATGCCAGCATATAGGAGAACGAAATCAGGATGAGTGATACGAAGGATTTAAATAACCCAACAGCCGTCGCAAGGCTGTATTGCGCTTGAACCAATCCCATCCGGTATACAAGCGTATCAATAATATCCCCTGTCTCGTAAACGGCCGGGTTGTATAGATTAAACACCTGTTCGAAACCGGCATTCAGTATTTGTCCCAGGCTAAGCGTAGCCATCAGGATAATAACAGGAGCCATTCCCGGCAGTGTAATATACACAGTCTGTTTCCAGCGGTTCGCTCCGTCTATAACGGCGGCCTCATATAGATTCGGATTAATGCCTGTCAGTGCGGCCAAATAAACTATCGTGCTAAAGCCAAAATCCTTCCATAAATCCGATCCAACCAGCACGTAAGGAAACATGTCGGGGCTGCCCAAAAAAAACAGCGGTTCAATCCCAAAAACGGCCAGCAGCTGGTTTATAATACCTCTCGTCGGAGACAAAATGTCGATCATAATGCCCCCTAGAATGATCCAGGACATAAAATGAGGCAAATAGATGAGCGTCTGCACGCTCCGCTTCACAAACCTTGATCTCAATTCATTCAGCAATAACGCGATCACAATTGGAAAAACTAAACCGGCGGCTACTTTCATGATCGAAATATAAAAGGTATTCCAAATCACATTATAAAAATTCGGCAGCTTGATCAAATAAGAAAAATTTTCCCACCCTACCCATTCAGACCCCGTTATCCCCTTGGCTGGAATAAAATGTTGAAACGCAATGACAAATCCGAAGGTCGGGATGTAATGATAAATGAGCAGCAATAACGCTCCCGGCAAAAACATCAAATGCAGCGGCCATCTGGCGTGCATCGAACAGCGCTTAAATGGCCGCGCAGCGGCTACAAGGCCAGCTGCGCGGATTTTTTTAACGGATGATGAAATGTGACTCACCTCGTTTTTAGGATTTGTGCTTGGCGTACCAGTCGTTTACTTCAGCTGTAATTTCATCTCCGCCAAGCTTCTTCCAGTTCTCAACAAAGGTATCAAAGGATTCGATCGGGTCTCCCAATATAATCTTCATGAGTGCCTGATCGGTTATATCACCTGTTGTACTCGTCAGCTTGACTATGGTGCTGGTCGGAATGCCTTGATACGAGTTAGGCAGAAGCAGATCCTCGTTGACATATTTGTTCACAATGCCAAGCGACCCTTCCGGCCCAAATATTTTGGCGTAGTTCCACATCGATTTATCGCCGTCCAAATACTGTTTTACTTGGTTGTAATTGCCGAGCTGCCCTGGATTCAGCCCGCTTGTGTCGCCCGTCTTGAGCGCCTCGTTAATTTTGAGGTAGTTATCCAGGTTTTTGCGGGCTCCGTACGTGCGAACTGTAAAGTATTTATGGGTAGGGAATCCGTTATCATAGTCGAACTTGGCATCTGCGGTTTCTCCAAACCATTTTTCAACGTTCAAATTCATCATTTTAATAATGGCTTCGGGATGCTCGCTTTGCTTGCTGACTACGAAATAAAAAGGTGGCATCGAATCGGTCTGCGGCTTAGCCGGCTGATCGTCAACGGAAGGAAGCGGATAACATTCCCATACGGCTTCAGGATCGTTAAGAACCGATGGATTCAGGTTGGCGAGCGGCTCAGCCATCGCTCCGAACACCATGCCGACACGGCCGGAAGCAATATCCTCTTGCAATTGGGTCGTGCCTTTAACCGAAAATTCCTGATCAATCTCGCCCGATTTATACATTTCCTGCAGTTTTGTCAACGCCTCTTTCATCTCCGGCTGAATGGCTCCGTTCACAAGCTGTCCGCTCTCTTCATCCTCGATCCATGTGCTGTATGCATGGAAACCGTTCACGAATCCTTTTATTCCGCCGAAATGTGAAAACAAATCTTTGCGGAATCCAATACCTACCGTGTCATCCTTGCCGTCCCCATCAGGATCGTCATTTTTGAACGCCTTGGAAATGGCGAGCACGTCATCTATCGTTTTAGGCTCCGGCAGCCCCAACCGATTCAGCCAGTCCTTGCGCACCCACAGCATGGTGGATCCGTCCATCGTAGCGGTTGTATATGGGAGCGCCAGCAATTTGCCGTCGAACGTAACGGCATCCAGGCCAACGCTGCCGTCTTCCCGTAATTTCCCATCCGCCAGCGGCGAAATATTCTCCTTATACACATCTGTTAAATCTGCAAGCATATCGGCTTCGACCAGCTGCTGAAGCTGAGTGCCCGATACCTGGAACACGTCAGGCAAATCGCCGGAAGCAATCGCCACATTCAGCTTCTCGGTGTACTGGCTTTCGTCAACGGTCCATTCGCTCTTGATTTGAATGTTGCTTTCCTCAAGGAGCGTTCTGGTCCAAAGATTGTTTTCCATCGATTCGCCTTCTGGAAAGGTTGTGTTTACCGCCTGAGATAACGCCATCGTCACCGTAATTGGCGCATCGGGGCTGCTGTGCGTATTTGTCGCACTTGCCGTATTCTGTGGAGCAGTTAACTGTGCAGGGTCTGCGCCACCACCATTTCCTCCATTTGAGCACGCACTAAGAACGGCAACCATCGCCATCGTTCCGGCCAGCAATACTGCGCCTTTCTTCTTCAGCTTCAATTAAATCTTCCCCCTAACGGATAATTTGCGTATAAAGCCTCTTCTTAGCTTTAAGTTTAGCGGCGTCCAGTTGGGTCAACTAGAACAACATATTTACTTCCGTTGTATAATCTTTACTTGGCAGGTGAAAGAATTGTAAAGACAAGCCCTCCCTATGATTGCTCTTAAAGTTTACGGCATAATTATTCACCCTGTATAAACAACAAGACAGCCGCCCTGATGGACGGCTGCCGCAATTCATATATGGTTTCACTACTCCGTTATCCTCAACGCGAATCTCTGCCATTTGCGGTTCGAAGCTTATAATATCTGCTGCAACTCTGCGGACCAGTATTGGCTTAGTTTCGTGCTGCCTTTTTTGGGTTTGTGCTAAGAGTAATTTTTGGGGTAGTTTAATATGCGTTTACTTCCTCTGCGTTTGATGTGCACATTTTTATTTTTATCAGGATCACTAAGAAAGCAAGCACTGCAAACAGAATTCCGCACCAGATGAGTTGATGTATTCCCAAGTGAGAAATAAACCAACCACCGATAGAAACCCCAACAGTAATTCCAAGATTGGAAAATGAGACAAATAAGCTGTTGCCGAATTCGGGAGCTTCTTTCGCCTCAGCCGTTAACCATGCTTGACTGACAATAAGCCCACCGGAATGCACTGCCCCCCAAAGGAATACGATAACAACCATCGGAATGAAATAAGAACCCAGATAATAAACGAATAAGTAAATTGCCCCATATAGCAGAGGAAACATGATGACGGTCTTTGTAATGCTTTTATGCAAAAAGCCCCCAAATAAAAAATTCCCAAAAATCATGATGATACCAAAGGCCATCAACATGATACTTATCCATGACCCGTTCATATGTGTTACTTGTCCAAGATATTCAGTAAAGTAGCTATACACAGAGAACATAGAAGCAAAGATTAAAATAACGGTCACGATATTTAACCACAACTGAGGTTTGCGTAATATACCAAGCTGCTTGCCATAAGACATTTTTTCCTTAACAGGCATGGAAGGAAGCCAAGCTAGTATCCCAACAAAGGCAATCATGCTAACAACAGCTCCAAACAGGAAAGCGACTTCCAGCGCAATCTGTTCCGCGAGATAAGAAGTCAAAGGCACGCCAAAAGCAAACCCGACCGTTATCCCGGCGAAAACCTTTGTGACCGCTTTACTGCTTTTATCAGGAGGGACAAGTTTGGCTGCGGTCACAAGGGCAACCGAAAAAAAGACGGGATGAAAAATAGCAGGGAGAATACGGAAAACAAGCATCACATCGAACTTGGTTGTATACGCATAAACAATATTTGAAATCGCAAAAATAAGCACAGCGGTTAATAGAATGACTTTTCGGTTAATACCTGAAGCGAGTAATGTCAGGAACGGACCTGAAACGGCAACGACTAAAGAAAATATACTTACAAGCCATCCGGCCTGTGAAGTCGATATATTAAACTTTTGAGTTACCTGGGGCAGAACACCTATAATACCCATTTCCGTTGTAATAATGCCAAATACGCCTAAAGCCAGAATAATGATAAGTAAACGGTTAACCTTTTCCATTGTAAATGTAAGTCCCCATTCATATTTATATATACAGAAATATAGATATATATTGCTAAAAAAAAGGCCTCCTTTCCGTCTACAGATTGTTTTTAATAAACTCGGAAAATTCCTGTAATGTCTTTTCGTTTCGACGATAATACGTCCACTTCCCAATTCGCTCAGATTCCAACAAACCAGCTTTTTGCATAGTCAACAAATAACTCGAAATAACAGATTGTGCAAGTCTCGTTTTAGCCTGAATATCTCCCACGCATACACCAATTCGAAAATTGAGGCCTTGCTGTAGATAAGGCTTTTCATCAAAGAATTCCTCTGGATTCTTTAACCATTGCATAATTTGACTACGTGTCTCGTTAGACAAAGCTTTATAAATCAATGAAGGTTCCATACAGATTATTATATCTACTTTTATAGATTTGTAAATATAAAATATTTTGCGCTTTTGATCCGTACCATCATGAACCACCGGCAGATACGCCAGCAAAAACACCTTAAGGTATAGCTGGAGGAAATGGCTGTGAAGCGGTTAATAAGAAGACGACGTCACCCACGGGTAGCAGCAGCCTGCCCGTTACTTTAATGAAAAAGCAGCCGATCGTTGTAATGTAACTAGCTGCTGATCTGTCTTATTGAACTATCGTGTCCCGTTCAATAATATTTGTTGTGTTGTCACGGTTTCATTGCTGTCTACTAAACCAAGAATTTACAGGTCTAAAGAAACTTAGTTTAGTTTTTGTAGAAACAAGTTACTCTCTGTATGAATCAAGCGAAGCAGTTCAACTAGGTCA
>NZ_JANHOF010000029.1 GCF_024498075.1 Paenibacillus mendelii | reverse complement strand
CACCTCATGGACAGGTTGAATGAAGGAATGTGGGAGCGTAGACTCTGCGAGATGTGGGAGGGTTGACCGCCATGAGCTCATGTGGAGATCCAAAGGTGCAACCATACTTTACCATAACATCCACTTATTAAAGTGAGTGGTCTAGGTGGAGGTTTTTTTGCACTTCAACCGCCCCATAAATTTCTTCTTCTTCAACTTCGTTCCACTGAAATGTTATCTGCTAAGAAGTGAACTTGGGTCAAAATCTAAGAAAACGTGAGCATTTAAGAGAAAAGTGATTCTCCATAGAGGCAGGATAATGAAGTGTTGTGTTGTAGTCATGTATAATACCCTAACAATGTACAGTAATAGAAAGAAGATGATGTATTGTGATAAGTGAAAAGTTTGTTATCGAAAATTTGGTACAGCAAAAGCGTATGAGCGCAGCTCCCTTCATTGTTATGATGTGCGGCGTGGCAGGATCGGGTAAAACGACCTTTGCGCAAAAGCTGGAGAAAGAGGGATTCCTCCGGCTTTCGATAGACGAGGATATTTGGACCACACATGGACGTTTTGGTGTTGATTATCCGGAGCAAAATTATGAGTCCTATCAAAAAGAATCGGAAATAAAGTTGCGAAAGGAACTGGTCAATTTGATCCGGGCAAAGCACCATGCTGTCATCGATTTTAGCTTTTGGCGGCGTCAAAGACGGAATGAATACAAGCAACTGATCGAGCGGCATGGAGGCGTGTGGGAGCTGATTCACTTAAAGGTTCAGCCGGAAGAATTGCGTCAGAGGCTTCTTATTCGGAGCGAGCGTTTTGACGCCAATGCGGCATTTCCGATCACCGAGGACATTCTAACCCAGTATTTAAGCGGTTTTGAGACCCCTTCTGGAGAAGGGGAAACAGTCATCGAAACATAAGATCATCTTCGCAAAATAGTTTCCTGAACCTAGTTATTATTGAGCTGACGGGACACGTTAGTTCAACTTATCAGCTTCTGCTGAACAAGGGAGGTCTGTATGGAAACAATACGTTCCGTCAAAGCACTTATTACATGGGACAGTGATCCAAGCAAGTATCCCTGTAATACTTGGCTGCGAGATCTAATCATAAACTACGGAAGCCTTGAGGGTAAACAGTTTACCGGTGAGGCTTGGACCGTACTAGTTAGAATTACAGGTCTGATTGAAGGCACATGGGATACATACGCTGATGTACGATTTATAGTAGATGATGCGCCTTGGCAAGATCTTGTCAGAGGATACACCTTTAGACTATGGGCTGGCAGAGAGGTTGCTACAGTTAAGGTCCTGTAGTTTGCAACAAGAGGTTAAGCTAACGGGACACGATAGTTGAACGATCCAGGGGGCATATCACCGCGGCAACTGCTCCTTTTTAAAGGATCCAGTTTCACAAAGCATTCCACCAGCAAACGAGAAGCAGATGTAGCACAAAGTAACTGAGCCAAGGGTGGAAGTGAAAAAAAAATGAACAAAAAAACGTTTGATTGTGAATCGGCTACAGCTTAAACCAGCGGGACAAGCTGACGGTCTTCATGAAGGACGGGCGCTGGAGATCGTTAACAATCGGGGGGAGCGCTCGATCAAGCCGTTTGTAATCGGGCGCAAGAACTGGTTGTTTGCGAATACGCCGCGCGGAGCTAAGGCCATCGCAGCCATCTACAGCGTGACCGAAACGGCTAAAGAGAATGGGCTGCACCCATTCTGGTATCTCACGTATATCTTTGAGCAGTTGCCGCAGCTTGCCGATTTGCAGGAGCCAAGCGTTAGAGTCGTGTATGCCATGTCACCGCAACTACCGGACAGCTGCCGTCTCAGATAGTTCATCTTACACTCGCTCCCATCTGACTGCTAGGTGGGGGCTATTTGACGCTCACGTATATACGGAGTCAGGACAGCCTGGTTTTTTGCTGCAGACGTCCGTTTCGTATTTCAATGGAAAACCAGTTCGAAATGATACATTTCTTCGATTGCAAGAAGGAGATTTTAAGGAACAAACCGAAAGAGTATCCTTCCGCACGTTTCAATGCGTTTGCATATTATCGAATTGAAAGCGCTGTATATCGGTTTGAGGATGGATGCTGTCTTTTTAGCCCCCGAGGAGACTGGGACAGAACACCCCTTACTCGGATACAATAATATTGAGGCGGAGGGGAACGAAATGAAGAAAAAACAGTATGAATTAAATTTCAAGAAAACGGTGGTTACCAAGGGAAAGGAAATTGGAAACATGACCGCTGTAGCAAGACAACATGAGCTGGATCCGAAGATGGTCAGATGGGCAAGAGAGTTGGATCGTAAGGATATTGAGTGACTGGATGGGACAACCATCAAGCAAAATTCGTGCCTACTGCAGAGGATTATGCACAATTGGAGAAAGAAAATGAGAAGCTGAAGAAGTTCTTTGCTGAGCAAGCCATAGAGAGGGACATTCTCAAAGACATACTAAAAAAACGAACCCTCACTTGAGGATAAAATAGGCATTGTCCAAAAATATATTGAGTTAGGGCATTCCATCTCTTACGTGCTGCGCGTCCTGGAAGTGGAGAGCTCAACGTACTATGCATATGTGAATAGAAGCAAGCATGAACCTGAAAAAAACCATAGGTGCGGTCGCCCCGCGCCTGGTTACTCCTATACAAAAGATGGCAAGCGAATAAGCGACGAGCAGATCTGAATGGATTATGGAACTGCTAGCCGACGAGTACATCTCCAATTATGGATACCGTAAGTTGACGAAAATCTTGCAACGCAATCCTAAACTGGTGATTAACAAAAAGAAAGTATATCACTTGTGCAAGCAAATGAATGTGCTGCGTCCACAGCGCAAGCTAAAGATCAAGCATCCCAAAAAACTTGTAAATAATCGGCTCATCACCGATTCCAATCAGCTGTGGGAAACAGATATTAAGTATGGTTGGATAGAAAATGAGCAGCGCTTCTTCTTCCTGCTAAGCATCATTGATGTGTTTGATCGGGCCATTGTCACGTATCACCATGGACTATCCTGCGAGGCCAGAGACTTGATTCAAATCACGCAGAAAGCACTGATGAAGCGCCGGCTTTTTGACAAGGAGAATAAGCCTGTAATCCGATCTGACAATGGTCCGCAATTCATCAGTCATCGGTTTGCAGAGGCCTGTGAACAGTTCTGTATTACTCATGAGCGTATACGCCAACCCAATAAGAACGCTCATATCGAGTCGTACCATGCTATTCTGGAGTCGGAGTGCTATCAGCGTCACGAATTTGAAAGCTATCAACAGGCGTTTGATATCGTGAGTCTCTTTATTCATCATTACAATCATAATCGGATCCTCGGTAGCATCTACGGCATTTCACCATACGGATAGATGCTATCTCGCTAGGAGTCGTGAAGCCAAAAGAAATAAAGGTATGAATCTATCGTAATATTGCAGCAATATCGAGCAATTCTATGTAACCAATCGGATAAGAGGTTCAGTGTCACGTTAGGGGGTGTAACCGCTGTTCAAATCATTTATTAAGTCCAAGGTGTTTCAACGGTATGTCTACTCTTATCTGATTATTTTTTTCGTCCCGTTTATCGTTATGATCTTATTTATTTATCATCAAACCGAAGAGAGGTGGAATAGTGAGGTTGAACAGGCCAACAAAAATAAATTGCTGCAAGCCAGCGAGCTGACCTATAACCGGATCAATGAAATGAACCAGATCGCTGCCCGGATCACCTATGACTCGGATCTTACGCCTTATATGGTCAGTCATCCGTACAGCAGCCGGAATGCGATCGAGAGATTGGGGATTTACAAGTCATCGACGGCGATTATCGATGAAGTCTTGCTTTTCTACCGGGATTCGCAAAATATATATTCGGACCGGGGTTACTACTCCGTCGATACCCTGCTGAAGCGGGTTCTGGGGGCGGACGATGCGCAGAAGGAGCGCTTCCTCAATTTGGTCAAAGGGCTTAAGACGACCACGGTTCTGCCTGCGGACTATTTCCAATCGGCAGGGAATAAAAGGCAGGGCACGATGCTGTTTCTATGTCCTATTCCGCCGCATGATACAAACAAACACGGGACGGTTATCTATTTTGTCAAAGACTACGTTTTTCAGAAAATGATCCAGAGTACGCTTGGCGACTTCGAGGGCAATGTTTATATTACAAACGACAATAACGAGATGATCTTATCGCAGGATAATGGCGGGAAGCTTCAATTCGAAGATCTGGCCTCCGTTGATCTGTCCCGGACGGATGTCACTCAAGCCACCATTCATTATACAAAATATTCAATCGTCACGGTCCGCTCGGACGAAACCGGCTGGACATTCGTGACGGCTATGCCAACTGCTCAGTTTTTTAAAAAAGCGTTCCATTTTCCGATGCTGCTGCTGTTTATCGCTGTTTGGCTAGTGCTCACGGGATTGATCCTGGCACTGGTTTTTGCCGTACGCCAATACCGCCCGGTTAACCGGATGCAGGAGAGGATGTCGGTACAGAAGCCGTATGTTCGGGATCAATGTCTATTGAAGCTGCTGGGCGGAAGCTGGGAAGACCCGGATAATATCCGCGAGATTTGCGCCATGTCCGGTATTGTTTTTCCTTACCCGTATTTTTTTGTGGTTTACATTTCCGACGATGGCATGGTATCGCATGAAACGAAGATGCGGAGTTCGCTGCTGCTGAAGCTGGAAGGCTGGGAGCTGCAGGATGCGATTGGCTTTGGCGTGGAGCTCATTCATGACCATGCGGTCGCCGTCGTGATTAATTGCCTGTCTAACGACACGTCGTCTGTCGAGAATATGGTTCGCAGCTTGGGACAGCAGAAGCGGAATCAGGAGCGGGGATTAACGATGGGGGTAGGGGGGATTTACGACGATCTTACCCGTGTACATAACTCGTATATCGAGGCCTCGGCGGCAACGGATTACAAGCTTGCCGGCAGCAGCAGGACCGATGCAGTCGTTTATTTCAAGCCGTCAGGAGACCGGGTAGGGACAAGCGGCTGGTATCAGAGCGATCTTCACCTGAAGCTTACGCAGGGTTTAAAAAAGGGCAATAAGCAGGCAACGGCTGAAACGCTCGGAATGATGCTGCATGAGCTCAGAACGCTGCGTGTGCCGATTGATTTGCTTCGCTGCTATTGCTTCGATGTCATCAATATCGTCTTCCGGGCGGCGGCAAGCGTGGAATATGCGAATATAGAGCTTGAAGAGCAGATCGTCAACTTTACATCCATTGAAGAATTGGAGAAGCTGCTGTACCAATGGACTGAAGGAATCTGCCGGCAGGCAGCGCTGAATAAAGAGATGGAGACGCTGCAGCTGAGCGAGCAGATCATCCTCTACATCCAGGAGCATTTCCGTGAGAGCGATTGCAGCCTGGAAGGGACGGCAGCCCACTTCAAATTGTCCGACTCCTATCTCAGCCGGTTTATTAAGGAGAAAACGGATATTACGTTCATGCAGTACTTGTGGGAGCTCCGGTTGAATGCGGTCAAGAGGGAGCTGGAGCTGACGGACAAACCGATCAGAACCATTGTTCAGGAGGTTGGTTATTTCGATACGCCGAATTTCATCCGCAAATTCAAGAAAGCGATGGGATTGACGCCGGGCGAATACCGAAAGCAAAGAACAAACTAATCAAGCATTGAAAATGGGAGGGCATTTTCCATGGCGGAGATGCTCTTTTTTTAAATTATTTTCGATCACATTCGAAAGGAAGAAACTTGCGTCAGCGTTATGTACGGTGTTAGCCGCTTTTTCCCGGCGTGCAAGCATGTATAAATGCTGCACTCCACCAAGGCCGAAGGGTGGTCTACAACACTAGCTGTCGCCCCGCCAAGGCGGCTCAGTTCGGGGCTAACGGACACCACGGACGATATTTTTCCAGCCCGGTCTGGAATTTAACGGTCATAGGAGCCCTTGTTAGAGGAATAAGCCCCTGATCGGTTTTAGCGACGGTGGTGACCCTAAGAATCGGAACCGGTTGGATTTTGCTTCTTTAGCATCTGCTGTGTCCGTTAGCGTTTCGAAGTTCCTCTAGCATGTGCGAGGTCCTTTAGCGTTTACGTTGTCCTTCGAACGGGCCATCTGCTAGGATGACTAAGGTTTGCCATCCGGAGCTTGGACGAACTTGAACTCGCGAACGTGAAGTACACCGTCAGGCGTTTTTCTTAGGTCGCTGCGGACGTTGTCATTTGGCATACAAGACCTTTTTGAAGGTCAAAAATAACATATCGCCTATACCGGTAAGCCCTTGCCTCCGCCAACAATTCGGCTCCCTGCATTGTCATCAGTAAGAATGACATATTTACGGAGATAGGAAAATGAAACACAATGAAAGCGTATCCAACACCGGTGGTTATTGGTATGCAACATCATGAATTTGAGGGAGGAGATCCATTTGCTCAATGCGGAGGAAGCCTTGGATCAAGCCGGTCGGGCCACCGACAGAGCATCGCACTCAGCGATCGGCACGTTTCTGAGAAATTTGGGAAAAACCTGGCAGCTGTACGTACTGCTTCTTCCCGCGCTGCTTTATTTTTTCATCCTGCATTATATTCCACTTTACGGTGTGCAAATTGCCTTCAAGGATTACATTGCCACCAAGGGGATCTGGGGAAGCCCGTGGATCGGCCTGGATCACTTTCAGCGGTTTTTCAACTCCTATTATTTCAAAGACCTCATTCGAAATACGCTCGTTCTCAATGTGTATGGGCTGCTGTTGTTCCCATTGCCGATTATCTTGGCGCTTTCATTCAATGAGGTAAAGAATGCAACCTTCAAGAAATGGGCGCAGACGATTACATACGCCCCACATTTTATTTCGACGGTTGTTATGGCGGGTATGGTTATCGCTTTTTTGGACCCCGAGACCGGCTTGATCAACAGCATCATTAAGGTTTTCGGAGGCAGCCCGATCCCATTTCTGATCATGCCGCAATGGTTTAAACACATCTTCGTATGGTCGGGCCAATGGCAGGGTCTTGGATGGGGAGCGATCATTTATTTGGCGGCGCTGGCTGGTGTAAATCCGGATCAGCATGATGCTGCATCGGTTGACGGTGCATCGCGGATGCGCCGCATATGGCATATCAACATTCCCGCCATTATGCCGACTGTTATCATTTTGTTTATTTTGACGATGGGCAGCTTCATGTCAATCGGCTTCGAGAAGGTATTGCTGCTTCAGAACCCGTTGAATATGTCATCGTCCGACGTCATTCAGACATTCGTATACCGCAGCGGTCTGCTGCAGTCGCAGTACAGTTTCTCAGCCGCAGTGGGACTATTCGATTCGCTTATTAATGTCACCTTGCTGGTCCTGGCCAATCTGATTGCCAGAAGAACGACAGACAACAGCCTATGGTAAAGGAGGGGAGCCAACATCATGAATCGGAATCTATCCTCTGACCGGGTATTTGATTGGATCAACAGTGGATTGCTACTGATTGTCATCGGAATTATAGTATTCCCCCTCCTGTTCGTCGTGTCCGCATCCATTAGCGATCCTCTTCTTGTGAACAGCGGGCAGGTATGGATATGGCCAAGGGGTATCACTTTTGAAGGCTACCAACGCATTCTGCATAACAACGAAATATGGATGGGGTACTTAAACAGTATTTTGTATACGATTCTTGGGACTCTGCTGCATCTGATCGTGCTGCTACCTTGCGCCTATGCGCTTTCGAGAAAAGAATTGATGGGTAAAAAGCTGATCCTGTGGTACTTTCTCTTGACCATGATGATTGGCGGAGGGCTGATACCGACTTATTTGCTGGTGAAGCAATTAGGTATGCTCAACACGGTATGGGCGATGGTCATTCCCGGGGTGGTGGGAGCGTGGGACATCCTGGTGGCCAAGACATTTTTCCAGCAAAATGTGCCCGACCCGCTTGTGGAGGCGGCCAAGGTGGACGGAGCGTCCTATTTCTATACGTTTCTACGTGTCGCGCTGCCCCTTTCCTTGCCCATCATTGCGGTCATGTCACTCTTTCACGGGGTTGGCTTGTGGAATCAATATTTCAATGCGCTGATCTATTTGAACGACGACAGCATGTACCCGCTACAAATGGTGCTGCGCAAAATTCTCGTCGCCCAGGAGATGAGTTCCGAGAATTTATCCAGCAGTACCATTCAGGGAGAAGCCTTGGCTGCGCAAGCGCGTATCGCGTCTATCCTGAAATACGGCGTCATTATCGTGTCTACGCTCCCGCTGCTTATCGCTTACCCTTTCCTTCAGCGGTTCTTTCTGAAGGGCGCACTGGTCGGTTCCATTAAAGAATAATATATTCGGTAAAAGGGGATTGGAATCTATGAAAAAATGGCTAACCTATGGTCTTACTTGTATGATTGCCGGGTCGATGCTGCTGAGCGGATGCTCGAATAGAGGGGGCGATAAACCGGAGACGGGGCAAGGAAATCAGGAACCAAGCAGTAATTTCAATCAGACGGGGTATCCCATTGTGAAAGACCCGATCAAGGTATCGATGATGGGTGCCCGGCATGCGCTTGTCGGCGAGTGGAAGAGCCTGTCTTTCTTTAAAGAAATGGAGACGATGACCAACATTCAGTTTGATTTCAACACGCCTCCGGCGGCAAATTATGCCGAGAAGAAGAACCTGGCTTTCGCCAGTGGCGAGCTTCCCGACGTCTTCTTCGGCGGCCAGCTAACTCCGGATGATGAAATTACGTACGGCAAGCAGGGTGTTCTTATTCCGCTTGAAGGTCTAGTGGAGAAATACGCGCCGAATATCCAAAAGATGTTTGATGAGCATCCCGAAATTAAAAAGTCAGTCACCGCGCCGGACGGTCATATCTACGCGCTGCCCTCCATTAACATGGCACCGATCGCCAAACTTCCGGCCACCTGGATTAACGGAAATTGGCTGAAAAAGCTGGGGATAACGGAGCTCCCCCATACGACGGATGAACTGTATGAGCTGCTGACCGCATTTAAAGAGAAGGACCCTAACGGCAATGGCAAGCAGGACGAAATCCCGCTTACGTCCATTAATCTCGACGATGTCCGCAGCGTCCTTCTGCCTGCCTTCGGCATTGTGGGGAGAGCCCATATCGTAAAGGATGGCAAAGTGATTTATGGAGCCGTTCAGCCTGAATACAAAGAGTATGTGACGTTTATGAACAGGTTGTGGAAAGAGAAGCTGCTCGACCAAGGCACGTTCTCTCAGACGATGGAACAGAAATCCGCTAAAGGCAATGCGGGACAGATCGGTATGTTCAGGGATTCGGTCCCCTACCTCACCTTGGGCGGGGATGCCGAGAGCTCCATCATTCATCCAGTGCTTCCCGCCCTTACAAGCTCTGCCGATCGTAAGCCGATGATTACCGAAGGCTCGGGCATGTCCAGAGGGACGTTCGCCATTACGAACAAAAGCAAAGATCCGGAAGCATTGATCCGATGGGTTGATTACTTGTACAGTCCGGAAGGGGAAATACTGGTCCACTATGGCAAGGAAGGCGATCTGTGGGAATGGGCCGATGCAGAGAAGAAGCTGCGCAAATACAGGAAACCTCCCGAAGGCATGAATCTTGAAGAATATCGCGGCGGCAGCATCACACCGGCCGTCGGCGTAGCGGTGCCGATGTTTACTCCCAATGAGGTGGAAGCAAACTGGAAAGATACCATGCATCAATACCGGATTAAAGAGGTAGACGAGAAACTTGCGCCTTACGGCGAGCCCGTGTTCCCCGAAATCTACTTGCTGCCGGAGGAACGACAGCAGATCCAGGGCATTGAAACCGACCTCAATACGTATCTGGAAAGCATGGAAGCCAAGCTCGTGACAGGCGAAGCTCCACTGGAGAAATGGGATACCTTTCTGAAGACGATT
Source organism: Paenibacillus mendelii (assembly GCF_024498075.1). Lineage (GTDB taxonomy): Bacteria > Bacillota > Bacilli > Paenibacillales > Paenibacillaceae > Paenibacillus_Z > Paenibacillus_Z mendelii. The sequence continues at coordinate 27,585 of NZ_JANHOF010000029.1, read as the reverse complement.
GAGGATATGCGCGTGGACAAGCTGCTCGAAGTGTATCAGGCTGCCTACGACCGCTGGGCCGGAGCGAACTGAAACGGCTAAGAAGGTGCATTGAGAAAGAAACGGCTGCCTGTAAAGGGCGGACGTTTCTTTTTTTACGGTATCGCAGAGACGAGTATCGTGTGTCTGCAAGGAGTTAAGCTGAACGTACGTATAAAACGAGAGTGAGCCCTTCTTGAAAAAGAATATTGTGCTTTTGAATCAGCAGGTGTACCGGCGCGGTCTGTGCCGCGGTGACGAACTTGGTAACCGTTGGTCGATTCACTGCGAATGCGTATCCGGCTCCCGCTTCACGGTCCAGGCGAAGTCGACGACGAAGAGAGTAGTTTTAGATGGCCGCCTAGCGAGTCGGGAATTGGTGAGAGCCCGATGTGACGTCTTTAATGAAGCGCACTTCAGAGACATATACCTGAACTAATATTAGGGTTTATCGGGGCTGTCCCCGTTATCAACGCAGAGGATCAGTAGGCCTGATCGAATTAGAGTGGTACCACGAGATAAATTTCTCGTCTCTTCGGAGACGGGATTTTTTATTTTTTAGAATGGATTCTAAGGGAGGACTTTTATATGAATGAATCGCCAACCATTTACGGAAACCGCATCATTCTGCGAAAACCTATCGAACAAGATAAGTACGATCGCCTTGCATGTGGAAAGTCAAAAGAGGCTGTACGTATGTACGGCGGTGATACACGGACATTGAAACATGACTGACTCTTGGATGGACACAAACTCTGGACGTAGCGTTAACTATTACTTGAGCGTTACTGATGGGTATCTACAATTATCTCACACATATACTAGCTACTATAGTGACGGTAGTGTTGCTAGTAGAGGGGGAGGCTCCCTGTTTGTTAAGGGAAGCGTAGAAAATCAACCGGATAAATTAGCAACACCCCAACAGTTACTAAATGGTAAGGACTTTAAGAATATACAGCTAAATTATAAGCTGAAACTTAATTTCTATCCTTATTATGGCGTAGATAGGTATTCTGGATTCTCATTCCATGCGCAAGATAATAGAAACATGTATAGAGTTGAGATGAGTACCAAAGGGATACAGTTGGTGAAGGTCGTTAATGGGGTTCGTACGGTACTAAAAAATGCTCCGTATGCCGTGAAAACAAAAACGGAGTACGCTATCAAAATTCAGGTGCTGGATGAACAGATTAAAGTTTACATCAACAATGTTCCCCTTATTGATGTTACAGATAGCACGTATGAGAAAGGAAGATTCGGGCCTTACTCAGAAATACCGTGGGCAGAATTTAAAAACATGGCCTATTCGGATCTAACACCAATCAGTTCTTCTGCGAAGCTTCAAGGAATCGCGATAGTAGGACAGGATATGATTTACTCCATCCTAAATAGTGATACCGCAAATGATCCAATGATCAAAGATAAAACAAATTGGCGTTATGATCATTTGTCTCAAAAATTCTTGGATGCCGGGGACGGTAAATCAGGAATTTCAAGCCATGATGGGAAGACGTATCGAGAGCCTATTATGATCATGGATAAAGTTGGATTGTATCAAGTGAACTATGATACGCAAGATGATGCTAATCCAGACTATCCATACCCGTCATTGGAATTTGATTCGTACCGGAAAGATTCCAATCGTGCAGCGCGGCAGCTTATCGTTCACCGCGCACCAATCGCAGATTATGATCTTGGATTCAATCCGGACTACACAATCAAATGGACGGATCGGAGCCGCGATTTAGATCGATACCTTACTGCGACCAACTACTCAAAGGAAGATACCGGTATCGATTATCTAGCGACAAAGGGGATCCTCCAGAAAAAGTTCTACTATATTACACCTTCGGGTTTAACGGTGGAGCAGAAGCTTGTTACCCCTGAAGAGAAAGGCGAATATACGGTTGGTCTAGCCGTGAAAGATGAGTACGACGCCTGGAGTCCTTATTTGGTGAAAAAGATTAACGTGTTTCAGATTCCGCAGCCAGACGAGCCGCCTAAAGCTGGATTTACACTCAGCCACAAGACGACCTATCGGAACGTTGAAGTCACAATTAATTCAACGGCCAAGGACAAAGAAGATGGCGCTAGGGAAAACCTTCCTCATCAATATTATATTCGCAATTTGACGGAGGGCGGCTTTGAAACGCTGCAAAGTACGGTCCGAACGAGCTGGAAAAAGTCGTTTAACACGATGGGCACTTTTCAAATCCGGCAAGTCGTCGAGGACAAACTTGGTCAATTCGATCAGTTTATTGATACGATTGACATCATTAATCGTCTGCCGGTTGTACAGGTGACATATCCAAGTAGCACGGACCAGCTCAATCCGGAGAAAATAACCGTAGCGAAACCAACCTTTAAATGGACCTATGCGGACGGCGACGGTGATACGATGAAGAAGTATCAAGTCCGTATTTATCGCTATGGTGGGATTTTGGAGCAAGAATCCGGAATTTTGAGTGGCGCGGCTCTCACTTGGGAACCTGATACTGATTTACCGGAAAAGGTGCACATGTACATCATGGTACGCGCTTATGATGGATATGATTGGGGAGAGTGGAGCAATCCCAAGTTCTTCTTTATAGAAACAAATCGGCCACCAGTACCGGACTTTGATTGGAAGGTTAAGCCGATATGGGAAGGCGACCATATTTACTTAATTAACCTGTCAACTGATCCGGATGGGGATGCTATGACCTATTCGTGGTCGATCCGCCATCTTGATAAGAACACAGAGACGACGAGTACCGAGTTTGAGCCAGTTATTAACTTTGCCCAAGCTGGAACATACCGAGTAACCTTGAATGTCTGCGATGTTAAGGGGTTATGTAATATAGCTCCAAAGGTGAAAGACATTGAGGTACTGCCGATTAGCATTACCGGTACTGTGTATCACACGGAAACATGGACAAAGAATCTGGAGAAATACAATGCAGCAGCTGCGAAGGCAGGAAGAGCACAAAGACCATCATGGTATTTCTTCCCAGGCGAACGTTTTATGCTTCGTGGTAATACAGTAGGGGATCATGTAGTACGCGTAGATGCCTATATGCTGGACAGCAACAAAGCAGCGACGTCATATTCCAGTAACTTACCTGGAAGCCCTGACGTTTGGAATGGCAGCATGTGGAGTAAGGAAATGATTGATTGGGATGATCAAGATCTGTATTTCAAATTCGTTCTGACAACCGATACCGGCTACAAGAAGGAAAGTGCGCTTGTGAAAGTCCGGATCGTCGATGACGAATACTGGAGACAACACACAATTAAATAGTTGGAATGAAAGCGTCAAAGCACACCAGAAGCGCCCGCTCCTGTTACTAATGTAAGCGGTCAACGGTATCTTCCAGAGCAAGGTAAAGTGTACCACATTTCAGCGTTTCAAACTCCCAAACCATTTCACCACCAGAAACCTGCTGACATATCCATAATGATAGCCACGACTTACCGATTTTAGCACTCCCCGAAAGGATGTGCAGTCCGACTGGAAGAAACCGTAATATGATAAACTTTGGTGGCTCAACATCAAGAGCCAACAGGCTTTTACCGTCTATGACGGATAATGATTTAATTCCTTGCATTTGTAATCACTCCTTGAGTTTTTGTTGTATACAAAAATCCCCCAAACGGTGTGAACTGCCTGCCGTTTAGGGGATTGAGTGTATCTGTATTTAGTTTTGGTTGATAATCTTGATTATTACGAATAGCGGTTGTTTAGCTGTCTTTGGCATTCAATGCTTATACTGTAGGGTAAAATCTATAATATTTATAGTCAGAATGCTTACCCTCAGGTTGTTGCAATAAAGATGTTCTATAGTCGATAAATTGATAACCACTTCGTTCCAAGACTTTTTGTGATTTAATGTTATCCACCCCAACAGTTCCGATTAAATATGGTATTTTGTAGTATTCAAAAACCCACTTTGTAACTGCTATAGCAGCTTCGCTAGCATATCCAAACCCTCTTTTTTCAGGTAATATCTCGTAAAAGATTTCAGGTTCGTGCAACTCTACGTGTTTTCCTGCACCCACATATCCACAGTAGTCTCCCGTTTCCCTTTGAAAAACGCCAAGAGAAATTATGTCATTAACAATATCCATGTTGGCATATTGGGAAACTATCCAATTAAAAAGCCCTTTTGTGTCATTCGCAAAAGATTCCACATTATTTATAACACAATTAGGATAATCTATGTTTTCTAGAGTTCGTATAATTAATCTTTCTGTTAATAATTCCACCTATATTGCCTCCGTTAGAAATATAAATTCGTAACGCCTTTGCTTAAAAGCCGACCTAACGTATAAAACTATTTTACCATACAAAAAAGTAAGTTCAATATTTTTCTGTCTCAAGTAACGGGCAGGATACTTCCAATATGTGTTAATATAAGTTATATAGGAGTGTGTATACGGGTGAATGATCGACTAATGTTTTATGAAGGGTTAAAGGAGAAGGTCGAGCGAACGGAGGAACGGAATCGAGGTAAGCGTCACATAACCTCCAACTAGATCATGCCTATCCCATCACACGACAAGTAATCGGAATCGAAGATGACCATGGCAAATAAGGCCCGAGTGCCTCTGGATTTTGTGGATCCGGAAGCTGTGGAAGCTGCTCGAACAGGTACTTTAGATATTGGAACGGAAGAAGTCCGTTTTCCTTCGCCGTCTCGATGACGCTGTAGATCGTCGCACTAGCCTTCGCGCCACGGGGCGTGTTCGCGAATAACCAATTCTTTCTCCCGATCACGAATGGCTTGATAGATCGCTCACTTCGGTTGTTATCGATCTCGAGCCGGCCATCTTTCAGAAATGAGGTCAATTTCTTCCATTGATTCAGGCTGTAAGTAATCGCTTGTCCAGCCAGACTCTTCGGCAAGGATTGAGAGCGCTGTTGCTTGAGCCACACCGAATAATCCTCTAGGATGGAAAGGCTTCGCTTCTTTCGCTCGGCATATCGCTCTTCTGGCGAAGCATCCTTCAGCTCGCGCTCCATTTGGAATAGCGCATTACAGTAAGCCAGTCCTTGATTAGCTACTGAATCCTTGTTCCCTCTCGTCGCTGGCGGAGCAACTTTCAGCGCTTCGTCATATTTGCGCCTCGCATGTGCCCAGCATCCCACAAGAGTCACATCCTTAACCTTATGGTAGCCCGCATATCCATCCACATGCAGGTAACCTTTGAACCCAGATAGGAAGCTTTGCGGATGCTCACCGCTTCGAGTCTTCTGGTAATCATAGATGACAGCCGGCGTTACGCCACGTCCGGTGCGATAAAGCCACAGATACGAGGACGATTGCGCAGACTTCCCGGGCTCACGCAGTACCTGCAGCGTTGTCTCATCTGCATGAAGCACATCCTGCTTTAACAGAAAAGCTTTTATCACAGAGACCAATGGCGTAAGCCATTTCTCGGCACCATAGATTATCCAATTCGCCATCGTCTGACGAGATAACGTATATCCAAGACGCGCGAAATGCTGCTCTTGCCGGTATAACGGCAGACTGTCGACGTATTTCTGGCTCATGACGTAAGCCATGCTCGACGGTGATGCCAAACTTCCCGGATAAACAGGTTTAGGCATTGCAGCTGTTACGATGGAGGTCTGAATATCTTCACGTTCACATTGGCGGCAGGCATACACATTCCGTACGTGACGAATGACCTTCACTTGTGGCGGTACAACGGCAATTTCATTGCGCGTCTCTGTACTCATCTCGTGAAGAGAACCACCGCAGCACGTACATACTTGCTCGCCTTCCTCCAGTGAATAGGTAATGGTTTCTACTGGAAGCTTGGAGAGATCCTCTATTCGCTTACCGGATGACTTGCGACGCTCGTAGGTAATCTCTTCAGACCGCGGTTCTTCACCAACAGGTGATGCCAGCATTTCGGCTTCATTGAACAATGAGAGCTCTAATTGATCCGGATGCGTCTGCTCACTGGAAGCACCAAACCGCTATTTCTGCGCTAAGCGGAACTGCTCTTCGTACCATTTGAGCTTGGCCGATAGTTCAATGATTTGTTGTTGTAGAGATTCAATGGTTGGCGTATCTGCATGTTTTTCCATACTTTACTCATTAGATAATAAACACCTAATCCCTGTAAGCACCTATGGCGAAATGATTACAAAGATGTGACTAAATGACGGAAACGGCATTGACCTTGGGATGAGCTTGCCGTTGGCTGAGTGAAAGACCATCCAGCAGCCAGCGGAGCTCTCTGCTTGAAATAGCCACAACTTCCTCCTTGCCAGTAGGCCATTGAAATCTGCCCCGTTCCAGGCGGCGGTAGTAAAGCCAGAATCCATTATAATCCCAGTAAAGAATTTTGAGTTTGTTGCATGCTCGGTTACAGAATACGAACAAGCCGGAAGAAAAGGGATCTAAACCGAAGCTTTCCTGGACGATGGCAGCAAGTCCGTCGATCGACTTGCGCAGATCGGTAGAACCACAGGCAAGAAACACACGCTGATTGCTTGAAAAGGTCAGCATGATGAAGTAAGCACGTGAATCACTTCGCGCAGAAGCTTCGGGTCAAAGCCGGAATGGAGCTCAACACGGATCTCACCGATATGAAGGATTAGAGAAGGATCAGAAGAAACGCTGCCCGGTGGATCAACAGCAGTAAGAGGTACAAATTGTACGGGAGAAGTCTTTGGGTCTGGAGTAGTCTGGGATGATCCACGTTTTATTTTGTAAAGCCAATATTTCAATTGTTCGATAGAGCATTGATTTGCGTTGCACCAAGCTTTCATTGTGAGGCCACTTGCCCGATAAGCTGCGATGCGTACTTGCCAATCTTGTCTGCGTTGTTCTCTAGCATTCATGAGCTATCCTCCAGACTCAGGTTAAACTCATGATCTCATAGCGAGCGTAGTAGTTGAAGGTGGGAAGAGTTTGACGCTTACGTTGGAATGGGGGAGGCTGCGGGTCTAAATTGACCGCAGTCTTCAACATTTAACGCTGGGCTGGGAAAAAAGGGAAGGTTGAAGAAAAGAAGAATGGCCAACGTCGTTACTTTGTGGTGCCCTGGAAGGGGCATGGATGACTAACGGGCAGCAGTTATACTCACTATCCTATTAGTGGTAAAATAGGTAGTAAGTTTATCGAACAACAAAAATGTGTCTACTACAGTTATTTGGAGGGATAGTGGTTGAGCTTTAGAGCGGAAGTATTACGTGTTTTGATTGCTTCTCCCTCTGATGTGAATCAGGAACGTAACGAAATAGAAGAGGTCATTTTTATGTGGAATAGTCGGTTTGCGGAGGAATTAGAAACGATCCTACTCCCGGGTCGTTGGGAAGAGGATGTTGTTCCGACTTACCGAGGAAGCGACCCACAGCAAATTATAAATGAGCAATTAGTCAATAAGTGCGATATTCTCATTGGCGTGTTCTGGACTAAATTAGGGACGCCTACTATGACGCATTCATCTGGAACGTTAGAAGAAGTCAGTATCTTTATTGAAAAAGGAAAGGAGGTCATGCTTTACTTTGTAGACAAAGCCGTTCAAAGAAATGCCGATTTCAGCCAACTTGCTAAGGTTGACGAATTCAAAAAAGAATATGGCTATAAGGGTATTTATTCCGCGTATGATAGACAGAAAATCATTGACCATCTCTATAAGAAGGTCATGCAATACAAGAAAAAACGAGCAGACGAACAAGAAAATGTACCGACCGGCAACTCCGGACATGATATTGTGGAACCCTTGAAAGATTTATTGGAGTCGGGTAAATTGACTTCAAATGAAATTTTACTTTTGGCATATACTCTTGATACTGGAAACAGGCAATTCGGATACCGGTGGATGGCCAATCAAACTCTACCCTCGATACAAGCTTGGGAAAAGAGGAATTATTTGGGTGGTAGTGACTTGTCTGATGCTTACAACGAAGTTGTTCTGAACTTGGCAGAACGAGGGTTGTTGGAGGTAAAAGAGACTACCAGCTATAGTAACGTCAGACTGTATGTTATGCCCTTAGTGATTTATGATCAACTGAGAACCTTATCCGACGTACATAAAGGGAAGCTCCGTAAAGTTGTGGATGAAGCACTGTTTCCCTTTGGATTAGACTGAGGGAACGGGTGCAGTCCCGCACGCAAAAAATAAGAAGTCGAAGCAGTGTTATTTATGCTTCGGCTTCTTTCGTATTTTAATTCCGTTTTGTGAAACGGATTGAAGGATATCCTTTACCAACGCTTCAGCTTTCTTTTCACTCATGGACATAATTTCCACCCCCATTAATCATTATGTACAAGATTGGATCCTGTCATACATCCACTCTCCCCTAGCATATAAAATAAATAAGCTCGCAACATATCAACACTGTTGCCAGCCTAGATGCAGGAAAGAGGGGCTTCATATGAGTGAGGGGAGAGAACGGAAAGTCAGAAGTGATAAGAAGAGGGCAGTAGCGCCCTTCCTGGATACGGACACCTATGAGATGGTTTCACGAATAAGTTATATCTGCGACTTGCCAATGAAGTCTGTTGGCGAGCTGCTGTGTCGTGATGGTTTTCAATCTCGAAAAATGCTTGAGGAAATCCGAGTTTATTTCAGACGGGATCTTGTTTACGAAGATAATCATTATTGTTTCGGTGACTCGACTAAGGATCCGTTCCGGATTGAAGATATTGGTTCGCAGCGTCTATTTATGAAGTTTTACGAATTCGAACATCAAAGATTTGCCGCGCTTGCTTATGCGCTTGATTGCTCTGTGGCCATGGCCACATCGTTGTTGATCCGGACGGCGATAAAAAGGAAAGACATCATGTATCCGATTCTTGGCGATCAGATCCGAAAAGACTTGGATATCAAACGAACTAAGCAGCTGCGAGAGCTTTGCAGATTCCTGGATGCTCGAAGTCCAGATGATTTCATAACCATTCCTGTTATGTTGGCCCATGCGATTGATAAGTGTGTTCAAGAAGGGAAAAAGGTAAAACGAACGCTGCAGGAGTGGATACAGTAGGGATGGAAGTATGAAATAAAAACCCCCATTCCGCTTGGAATGGGGGTCACTCGCCTCGCCTATACCTCACTTATGTAGGTATGATTGAGTTAGGTTTTGCTGTTATAATACCTTCATTAATTGTTATGTTGTTCTGGTAGTTGAAGCAAGCTCCAGTACCTTCCGTGAAACGGTTGTTATTCCATTCATTATATATCATCCAATAGTAAGAGACAAGCACAGTATTTCCTTTCCAGCCCCGCGTTTTTTCTGCAGATATTCCTTCTCAACCCAGCCATTCCCTAATGCGCTTTGATTGTCGCTTACGGCACAATATAGTAGGGGGTGTAGATATGCTATTTAGGGCTATTGAACCGATGCTGCTAACAAGTCATAAGGTAATTCCAATATCGTTGACTGATCAAAGAATGCTATACGAGGCCAAATATGATGGCTGGAGGATTTTGATTCACAAAGAGGATGAACGAATTGATGTGTTTACACGCGGCGGTATGAACGTGACAAGGGCATTCCCTGAGTTTCAATCGTTAGCCCCTCAAATACAAGCGAGAACGGCAATATTGGATGGAGAGGGTATATGCCTTGACGCTTCTGGTAATAGGCCCGTTCTAGAACGTTTTAGCGCCAGGGCGCAGCTGCGGCAACCATTCCGGATAATGGCGAAGGCGAAACAATCGCCGGTGTCTTTTATGTGCTTTGATATTCTTTACGCATCGGGTGAATCTGTTGCTTCTCGGACATTACTTGAACGAAAGCAGCTGCTTACTAACCTGATTAATGTTAATGCTCATATACAAGTTTCACCTTATACGATCGGAGATGGGCGAGGGCTGTTTGATTGGACTAAAGAGAACCACTGGGAGGGAATTGTTGCGAAAGTAGTGAAGGGTAGCCAGTCTCGATACATAGTTGGCCACCGATCGACGTCATGGATTAAGTGGAAACACCGGAAGCAAATTCAATGTAGCATTGTTGGTTATGCGATCCGCCCGTTCCGGATCTTCGTTACAGAGAGTAAAGGGCCTGTAACAATGGTGGAGTATGGATTTAATCCGGAAGAAAAGCGAGCTTTGATGAATGTTGCGAAGCAACTGCATAAGGATCGGATCGGATCTGTTCAGTGGTTAATGCCAGGTTTCTCTTGTTGGATTGAATTTTTGGAGCATACAGAATCCGGGCATTTACGAGATGCTGTTTTCCGGGGGTTCGTTCTGCAGGACATGAGTCCTAGCACAATGAAGCTCAGAGAGATGGGTAAAATTGAGTAAGGGGGTATCTTGAAGCCATTGAACGGTTTAAATGGATATGATATGCTAAGACTAAAGAAAAGAACCGCAGATGCGGCAAACATCTACGGTTCGGGTACACGCCGCTTGAAGAGCGGTAGGCTATCGGATAGTAAGTCGATCGAGAAATAGACCGTTACCTTGTCCAAGGCGGTCTATTTCTTTTTGTTGGTTAGTGTAATGACAATTGTCACAATCAGCGAAATCAGCGCGATTAGCATCGAACCGAACCCGATCATGAGCGTCAATACGTCCTTAACCTCCAAGGCATCACCTCCCTTCGGGAGATTAGCCGACCGCCTTTCAAGCCCTACTATGTACTTATTTAAATTATACCATATTCGCATAGAACACTATTAAACCTTTTAGCTGTTTACATCCCTCCAGATAAAATTCTATTATATGGGTATCAGAGATACATGTGACTTTTTCCCTAAAAGAATTCTACCAATCTAAGGAAACTGATTATATAATGGGAAAAGTTCCTAAACATAACCGGAGGGGTCAAACTTGTTAAATTTTATTGCAATTATTTTGTTTTTCTTATTCATCTATCTGCTTATTGCAATCTTCAAACCATCCACATTCCTCAAGTTCACGAAGATGCAGTTTTCTCGCGGTAAGACGGCACTTTTTGCTTTCATCTCATTCGTTCTGTTCATAGCAACCATAACTGCAGCGGCACCTGATGAAACGACAAAAGGTATCGAAGATGGCAAGAGCACCACTACCGTAGCAGAATCGGATGCAAACGATGCAAACGATGCAGCTGATGCTAAGGCAGCGGCGGACGAAAAAGCAAAGAAGGAAGCTGAAAAAAAGGCGAAGGAAGAAGCAAAAGCAAAAGCTGAAGCAGAGGCGACAGCCAAGAAGAAAGCTGAAGAAGAAGCAAAAGCAAAAGCTGAAGCAGAGGCGGCACTTGCTAGAAGTAAGAATCCCGAATGGAATACCGCTGAGTTAGATGCCTTGGAGAATGGCAACATACATCTAGCCATAGACATGTTGAAGGCCATTAAGAACGAGCCAGTCACTCCCATTCAAGCCACCGCTGGTTCGGTATTTAAGACACCATGGAATTATTACGGAAAGCCAGTCAAGTTTACTTTATATGTCGCTATTGTCCAAGACTACCCACCAGATAGTGAAACAGGTAAGATTGGTATGCTTTCCGAGGTTGTCGGAACTACCGAAGATGGTACGATCATCGACGTTGTTGGACTTGTCCCAAGCGGTGATATTGCAGTTGGTGACGAGATTACTATAGTTGCCTACCCTGTCGGCCATGTGACCGTCGACAACAAGCTAGGTGGTCAAACAGATCAATTATCGGTAGTGACAAACAAATACTAAGGAGAGGGCTAAACTTAGAACGTTAGTTGAACGAAACAAGGAACTGTTTGCCGTGGCAGCTGTTCCTTGTTTTTATTAAGCTAACGGGCAGTTTAACGTGATACTCCCTTGATCTTAAGGTAGCTAAAATAAATGTATTTTGTTACGATAGCTCTATCCAAATTTTGGTTGATCTTATAAGGGGGATTAGTCTATGTACAAAGCAATAATTGATGATAAGACATACCTATTCTCCAGCAGTCACATTCCCAAGAATTATTTGAGTCTACCCGAATTGTCAGCAAACTTGAAATGAGATGCCAATTTGCTGGACTGATTAGGGATGCAACTTATTGTGGTTCTACGTTTCATCGAGGTATCGTGAAATTGTTTGTCTGCATGAGAAACATATCCAAAGCCCGCCACCCCCTGGATATCATACCAGTGAGTGGCGGTTGTTTCATTTGTGTGAATGATAACTAACTGTAGACACAGGGCAAATCAACTTTATATTATTCGTATATCCGTATATAATGGACGAAAACTCGTAGGAGGCCGATTATGGATGCAATGTCAGTGAAAGAGGCCTCAGAAAGATGGGGTATCTCAGAGCGTCGCGTTCAAAAACTCTGTGAAGAAGACCGTATCCCCGGCGTGGTACGCTTTGGGCGCTCTTGGGCAATGCCCAAGGATGCGGAAAAGCCATTTGATGGACGATTTAAATCAGAACGAAAAAAATCTTAAATCTACAGTGAAACTACAGATTACAATGCTATCTTTTTCAGGAGGGATATTTATGGGCATACGAATTCTGCTTGTCGAGGATGACGAGCATATATGTAATACCGTCAAAGTCTTTTTAAGCGAAGCCGGATATAAAGTAGACACCTGCCTAGATGGTAGCGAAGCGCTTAAAAAATATTATGATAATATATACCAGGTTGTCATTCTCGACATCATGCTGCCTGGTATAAGCGGTCACGAGCTTTTACGGGAGTTTCGCAAGCTGAATAATACGCCTATTTTGATGATGACCGCCCTTTCAGACGACGATAATCAAATCCGGGCGTTTGATGGCGGAGCGGACGATTATGTGACAAAGCCGTTCAAAATCCAGCTTCTACTGAAACGTGTGGAAGCCCTGCTCCGGCGAAGCGGCGCGTTGGCAAAGGAAGTCTGCTGCGGCAAGCTGACGCTTTTGCCGGAGGATTTCAAGGCGGTTTATGAAAACAGGGAGTTGCCCTTGACAATCAAAGAATTTGAAATCCTTATGCTATTGGTTCAGAACAGGGGCAGGACGTTATCTCATGAAATTATCTTATCCCGCATATGGGGCTATGACTTTGATGGTGATGTCAGCACAGTACATACCCACATCAAAAACCTGCGAGCGAAATTACCGGATAATATTATCAAGACTGTTCGTGGCGTAGGTTACCGAGTGGAGGAAGAAATGACATGAAAAAAAGAGGAATCTTCTTCAAGGTATTCATTTATACAATAATTCTCTCGATACTGTTGGTTGGCGTGACGGCAGCCCTGCTATCGACACAGATTATCTCCTATTTCTCACGTGTTCGATTGCAGGAAATCACCAGCACCTATCAGAGAATCGTTATCCAGTCGAAAGGCGAAAATAACATCACAGAAGTGGCGAGGCAGTTCTACGAAAAGAACCAGTCCATGCAATTCTACATCAAGGACATGGAAGGACACATTGTTTACGCAACACCCGAAGCCGAAACATCCGGCATCGAAAGCGGCGCACCACCTTACAGTAGCACAATATTGTTGCGTATGGACAATGATTATTTACTTTATGTGCTAAAAAGTGATCTTTTCGCGTTAGACTACGATAAGTGGAATGCGCAAGCCCTCGTAGTGTTGTCTGCTATGCTTGCTGTCTGCGTCATAAGCGCGTTTGTCTTTGCTAGGCAGATGACAAGACCAATCAAAACTCTGGCGGATGCTACGAATAAGATGGCTAATCTCGAAGCAGTCCCGCCGTTGCCGGAGCGTAATGATGAACTTGGTGCATTAGCCCGAGATGTTCATTCTATGTACGGCAAGTTGAAAGAAACCATATCCAAATTAGAGGACGAAATCCTACGGGAGCGTGAGTTGGAAGCAACACAGCGATATTTTTTCTCGGCGGCTTCCCATGAACTCAAAACGCCTATCGCAGCCACAAGCGTCTTGTTGGAGGGAATGCTTGAAAATGTAGGCGATTACAAAGACCACCCCAAATACCTGCGCGAATGCGTGAAGATGATGGACGCGCAGAGCAAAATTATTTCTGAAATACTGGAAATTGTTAATCTGAACAAAGGGAAAATCGTACCCGTTCCTGAAAGGCTGGACATAAGACATATAGTTGCTGACATACTTCCTGACTTTCAGATATTGGCTGAGGCAAACGGTCAGCGTATTGTTACGGACATTCCTGACGGAGAGGCCTGCCTTGCCGACCATAAAATGCTCCAAAAGGCGCTTTCCAACATCATTTTGAATGCGGTGCAGAACACGCCCAATGGCGGTGAGATTCGGATATGGAGTGAGCCTGTGGCAAATCAATACCGCCTTTGCATACTAAACACAGGGGCAAGGATTGACGATGCGGTGTTGCCGAAGCTGTTTGACCCATTCTACCGTGTAGATAAGGCGCGGAGCCGGAAAGACAGGCGAAGCGGCTTGGGACTGACCATTGTGAGGAAAATGCTGGAGTCAATAAATGTTGATTTCGCTTTCGAAAACGCCCCTGACGGCGTTCTGTTTTGGATGAACTTGCCGAAGGCGTAAAAGCGACGAGGAGATAAATAATGAAACCAGAAAAGCGAAACACACTTACAATCGCGTTGTTCGTAGTATATATACTGCTGCAAGTAGGAATTATCCTCTTTAAACTGCCGTTTTATTCCGAAAAATTATCAGACGGAATACGAGTAATTAACCTGATTCCATTTCAGGGGTCTTTCGATGAAAACGGAGTTTTAATCTTGCGTGAAATTATTGATAATATACTTCTTTTTATGCCGCTCGGCATCTATATCTGTATGCTAAAAAACGAATGGCCTTTCATGAAAAAAGTCCTTCCAATTATCAGCTTAACTTTAGTGTTTGAAGTCATACAATTCATTTTTGCGATTGGAAGAAGTGATATTACTGATGTACTCGGCAACACGCTTGGAGGGGTAATCGGCATTGGCATTTATGCTTTATTGTTCAGAATTTTCAAAAACAGGACTTTTAGGATTGTAAATATACTTGCTTTGGTAGTAACAGTTTGCGTAGTAGCACGTTTCGCCCATCTGTTTTACCTCAGCCATTTTGTCATGAAGCGTCTGCATCCCTGATGTTAGCGATCATACCTTTTCACTTTGACCGACAGGGTTATTCCTGCCGGTCTTTTTTATTTCTCTCCGCTACAGACAAACTACAGGTTGGCTACAGGGAAAATACAGATTGCTTTGCAATAATATCAGCATGACAACACGCAAATACCTGTTTTATGCCATATGAGGACTACTATAGTGAAAATGAAAAAGCTAATCGCACTCGTTTTAGCGCTTTTTCTCGTGCTTTCCCTCGCTGCTTGCAACAGCAGCACGACCACGCCGCCCTCGTCGGCAGCAGCCATTTCGCCGACGAACACAGAACTGCCTGCTAATTCGCTACAAGGAGATGCAGGTTCCACCCACACAGAGGACGATGAGCAGTCTTTTGAGCAGACTTCTGAGGCAAATACTAATTCACAGCAAAAAAATGTAAATTCCGCTTATTCAGAGGACATTGAAAACATTTCGGTAGATATTATGGCAACAAACGCCTATGTACTAAATGTTGATACCAATTCTGTTCTCTATCAGAAAAACAGCGATAAGCATATCGCTCCGGCAAGCACAGCCAAAATGCTTACAGCTTTAACAGCCTTAGATTATTGCTCCCTTGATGATACGATTACAGTTGGCTCGGAGATAGACCTGATTGCCTCTGATTCTTCCAGAGCATGGCTTAGTAATGGGGATACGCTGACGGTCAGACAACTTTTAGTCGCTTTGTTGCTTCCCTCCGGCAATGACGCTGCGTACACACTTGCTGTTAATGCGGGGAAAAGGATAGCCGGTGAAGATGGCCTTGGAGCGCAGCAGGCTGTTAAAGTGTTTGTCGATGCGATGAATCAAAAAGCAAAAAAAGTTGGAGCAACTTCTTCCAATTTTATAGCCCCTGACGGCTACGATGCGGACGGGCAGTACACAACCGCTTTTGAACTCGCGCAGATAGCAAAAGTGTGTTTAGGCAATAATGCTCTGTCTGAAATTATGGGCAGTTACAAGATATATGATACATGGATGAATGGGCGGGAAGTTACTTATCGCAATACTAACGAGTTGATAAACCCTGATAGCCAATACTATTATTCCAAGGCTATCGGACTTAAAACCGGCACTACCGGGGATGCTGGTTCCTGCCTTGTTTCAGCGGCTGACATAAATGGACAAACATATATTTGTGTTGTCATGGGTTCCTCTGCGGGTATCAGATTTTCGGACTGCCTAACTGTTTTTAGTGCAATAGACCCGACAATATCCCTGCCCCAAGAAAACAATGCTACCCCTTCTGCTGCTCCCAGCGGACTGAGGAGGCGTTGAATGGTGACTTTTAATGAAATGGAAAGACTGGTGTAACCATGAGAAGAAAAAGACTAACGCAATTATTCCCATTCCTGCTACCGGTCAGGGTAATGCAACGGAAGATGTGTTTTTATGCCGGTATGCGGCTTGATGGCCTTCGCTATGCGGGAACCATTGACGAGTCGCAGCTTCCTTACAAGATCTTTGAAGCGGGCTGCGCATTATACAATAGCAATACCGGCTTCGATATGATGTATCAGGAAAATAAAGTGTTTAACCTGAAGCTGGCGGCAAAGACACTGAACGGTCTTTTGATAAGACCGGGTGAAACCTTTTCCTTTTGGCGGCTTGTTCGCCATGCGGATAAGCATATTTCCTATAAAGACGGTCTTACAGTGGTAAATGGAAAACTCACCACCATGTCTGGTGGCGGTATGTGTCAAATGAGCAATCTGCTATTTTGGATGTTCCTGCACACGCCGCTGATGGTCACCGAGCGGAGCGGCCACAATGTCAAGGAGTTTCCCGAACCAAACAGTGACGAGATCAAAGGAGTGGACGCAACAATCTCCGAGGGATGGATTGACTTAAAGGCGCGAAACGATACCGATTGCACATATCAAATTTCAGTGGCGTTCGATGATGAAAACATCATAGGAACTGTGTTCGTAGACAAACGACCCCAAGTGCTGTACAAAGTCACAAACGGCAGCACCGAGTATTTCCGCGAAAGCGGCGAGATTTATGAATACGTCAAGGTTGAGAGAGCGGAAATTAACGCGGACACCAGTGAAATAACAGGGCAAAAGCTGCTTTACACCAACAAATGTAAAATCTGCTACCCTCTGCTGGATGACGTAGAAATCAAGGGGGCGAAAAATTGATGAACAACACTGGCATTACCGTTTATGGTTGCGAGCAAGATGAGGCGGACGTGTTCCGCAGACTGTCACCTCGCTTTGGCGTCATGCCTACTATTATTAGCGACGCCGTATCAGAAACCAATGCTATATCAGCCCCCTGCAATCAATGTATCAGTGTGAGCCACAAATCCGAGGTTTCCGCCTCTCTTCTTCTTGCGCTGAAGAGAGGCGGAGTGAAATATATCTCTACCCGAAGCATCGGCTGCAATCATATAGATACAACTGCTGCTAAGAGAATGGGCATCGCTATCGGCAATGTGACGTATTCGCCGGATAGCGTTGCTGATTTTACCCTAATGCTGATGCTTATGGCGATACGCAACGCGAAGTCCATTGTACGCTCTGTGGAAAAACATGATTTCAGGCTGGATAGCGTCCGCGGCAAGGTACTGCGCGACATGACAGTCGGCGTGCTGGGAACCGGTCAAATAGGCCAAGCGGTTATTGAGCGGCTGCGGGCATTTGGATGTCGTGTGCTGGCTTATGATCGCGGCCAGAAAATAACGGCAGACTATGTTCCGCTTGACGAGTTACTGCGAAACAGCGATATTGTTACACTTCATGTGCCGCTGGGTGCGGATACGCATCATATCATCGGTCACGAACAAATGAGGGGAATGAAGCAAGGCGCGTTTATTATCAATACAGGACGTGGAGCGCTTATAGATACCGATGCGCTTATTAAAGCATTAGAAAACGGAAAACTAGGCGGGGCCGCATTAGATGTATTGGAGGGAGAGGAAGGGCTTTTCTACTTTGATTGCACACAAAAATCAATTGATAATCAATTTTTACTGAAACTTCAAAGGATGCCGAACGTGATCATTACGCCGCATACGGCTTATTATACCGAACAGGCGTTGCGTGATACCGTTGAAAATACAATTAAAAACTGTTTGGACTTTGAAAGGAGCCTAGCGCATGGATAAAGTAAAAGTTGCAATCCTGTTTGGCGGTTGCTCGGAAGAGCATGATGTGTCGGTCAAATCCGCAATGGAGATCGCCGCTAACCTGGACACCGAAAAATACGAGCCGTTATACATCGGCATTACGAAATTCGGTGTTTGGAAAATGTGCGAAAAACCTGGCCCGGAATGGGAAAACGGCAATGGTTATTCAGCCGTGCTCTCTCCAGATAAAAAAACGCACGGATTGCTTGTTCTAAAAAACAATTCATATGAAATCCACCATGTTGATGTCGCATTTCCGGTTTTGCACGGCAAGTCGGGTGAAGATGGAGCGATACAAGGTCTGTTTGAATTGTCCGGTATCCCCTATGTGGGCTGCGATATTCAAAGCTCCGCGATTTGTATGGACAAGTCGATGGCCTACATCATGGCGAAAAACGCCGGCATCGCGACTCCCGAATTTTGGGTTATTCATGAAGACGACAGGGCAGCAACAGATGCGTTTACCTATCCTGTTTTTGTTAAGCCGGCGCGTTCAGGTTCATCCTTTGGCGTGACAAAAGTGGGTGGTGCTGACGAATTGGAGGCCGCGATTGAAGAGGCCAGTCAATATGATAGCAAAATCTTAATCGAGCAGGCTGTTGTCGGCTGTGAGGTCGGTTGTGCCGTGATGGGCAACCGTTCCGAGTTGATTGCCGGCGAGGTGGACCAAATTAGGCTAACGCACGGTCTCTTTCGCATTCATCAGGAGACCGAGCCGGAAAAAGGCTCCGAAAACGCGGTTATAACCGTTCCCGCACACCTGTCGGCAGAGGAGCGAGGACGGATACGGGAGTTGGCAAAACAAATCTATAAGGCGCTCGGCTGTAGAGGTCTTTCCCGCATTGATATGTTTTTACAAGATAACGGCCGCATCGTGCTTAACGAAGTCAATACGTTGCCCGGGTTCACGTCATACAGCCGTTATCCCCGGATGATGGCAGCTGCAGGCATAACGCTTCCCGAACTGATTGACCGCCTGATCGTACTTGCGTTAAAGGGGTGATACGCATGGAAAAGGGATTCGTTTTTTTAGATGAAATATTGCACGGTGCTCGCTGGGACGCCAAATATGCCACATGGGACAATTTCACAGGGAAACCGGTAGACGGATACGAGGTCAATCGCATCGTGGGAACACATGCCTTAGCCCTTGCGCTGCTGGAGACGCAAAAACAAGCGGCGGATCTGGGGTACGGTTTGCTGTTATGGGACGGGTATCGGCCCAAACGTGCGGTGGATTGCTTCCTGCGGTGGTCAGAACAACCGGAAGACAACCTCACAAAAGAAAGATTCTATCCGAATATCGAGCGGACCGAGATGTTTGCAAAGGGATATATTGCGTCACAATCAAGTCATAGTCGCGGAAGTGCTATTGATCTTACGCTTTACCACTTGGATACGGGGGCGCTTGTTTCCATGGGAGGCAGCTTCGATTTTATGGATGAGCGTTCACACCATGCAGCAAAAGGGGTTACAAGCATGGAAGCGCAAAATCGCAGACGCTTGCGTTCCATTATGGAAAACAGTGGGTTTGAACCCTATAGCTTCGAATGGTGGCACTATGTATTAAGAAACGAACCATACCCCAATAGCTATTTTGATTTCCCTGTTTTATAGCGAAAACTCCTGATTTTCTAAATAAGATATTAACTGTTGCACGGGCAATCTATATAATGCTATCTGGTTGGTGTAATCACACGCACTATGGGCGATGATCTCGGCAACGTCAGAGCTTTGTTATGGCCGTTCATTGACTTCAACTTCACTTCTCTTGCTATGGTAGAGGGAGTGTTTGGCAGCGGAAAACTCATCAATATTTTGGAACACCAATGTCATATTGGGCAGAGGCGTTTGTTGTAAGCCTCGTACTTGGTTTAGCGGCGAGGGTAGAATTATCGATTTATTCGCAACGGGACGAAGACTCTTATCATGAATTTGCATAAGAGAAATTACGGGATCATTACGGAGTCCCATAATTCCCGGCCCGTTCGATGACGCCGGGCCTCGGTCGGCATATTGCTCAACATTTCCCGATATTCGAGGTGAACTTTTTATGAAAAAAATCGTCTTTACCGGCGGAGGCTCGGCTGGCCATGTGACGCCGAATCTGGCGCTCATGGCCAGGCTCAAAGCTGCGGGCTGGGATACCGCCTATATAGGCTCCAAAGACGGCATTGAGAAAGAAATCGTGGAACATGCGGGAGTACCGTTTCATCCGATCGCTTCTGGCAAGCTTCGCCGTTACTTTGACGTCAAAAACTTCAAGGACCCGCTGAACGTCCTGAAAGGCGTCGGCCAATCGTATCGGCTGCTGCGGCGTCTGAAGCCCGACATCGTGTTCTCTAAGGGCGGCTTCGTCTCCGTTCCTGTCATTATCGGCAGTTGGCTGAATCGCATCCCCGTCATCATTCATGAGTCCGATTATACTCCCGGATTGGCCAACAAAATTGCGATGCCGCTAGCAACGCGCGTGTGCGTGACGTTTCCGGAAACGATGCGGCACGTAAGAAGGAATAAGGCGGTTTGCACCGGCTTGCCGATCCGCGAGCAAATCGTGCGGGGGAAAGCATTGAACGGGTTATCGCTGTGCGATTTCCATAAGCAGAAGCCGGTCCTGCTCGTTGTCGGAGGCAGTCTTGGCGCGCAGAAGATCAACGAAGCAGTGCGGGCATCGCTCGACATGCTGCTAGGGAAGTTCCAGATTATTCATATTTGCGGAAAAGGGAACGTCAGCGCGGAGCATGAAGGACGTCGCGGCTACAAGCAGTTCGAGTTTGTGTATGAGCAGCTTCCCGACTTGTTCGCTGCCAGCGATGCGGTCGTTTCCCGCGCCGGCTCTACGTCGATCTTCGAGCTGCTGGCGCTTTGCAAACCGATGCTGCTCATTCCTCTGACGCTCCAGACGAGCCGGGGCGACCAGCTATTGAATGCGGAGTCGTTCCGCAAGCAAGGGTTTGCGCGGGTTTTGTTCGAGGAAGATTTGACGCCCGAGTCGCTTTTGCGCGAAGTGCTGGAGACAATGAAGAGTGGCGAGGAACTGAGGCAAAGAATGGCGTCCGCAACTCGTCTCAACGGAACCGACGCCATCTTGCGGCTGATCGACCATCGTCATCGTACATAAATTACACCATAACCGTGACAGACATCCGGTGAAGCCGCAGGGTTTATGATGATTATTTCGTGAAGTATAGATCGTGACAACTAAGCAATAGGAAACCATTTGAACCGCCTAATGTAGTTCGAAGAACAATGTTATACGAGTTCATATTTAACTGTTACTGGACACGTGCGGTAGATTGCTTCCTGCATTGGTCCGAACAACCGGAAGACAACCTTACAAAAGAAAGATACTATCTGAATATCGAGAGAACCGAGATGTTTGCAAAGGGATATATTGCGTCACAATCAAGTCATAGTCGCGGAAGTGCTATTGATCTTACGCTTACCACTTAGATACGGGTGCGCCTGTTTCCATGGGAAGCAGCTTCGATTTTATGGATGAGCGTTCACACCATGCGGCAAATGGGATTGCAAGCGAAGCGCAAAATCGCAGACTTTTGCGTCCCATCATGGAAATCAGTGGGATTGAAGCATATAGCTTCGAATGGTGGCACTATGTACTAAGAAACGAACCATACCCCAATAGCTATTTTGATTTCCCTGTTTTATAGCGAAAACTCCTGATTTTCTAAATAAGCTTGTTCATGTTCAGCACAATGCCACCGCGCACTAGTATGGTGCCGCCCGCCAAATTCGTACCCGAGCCGCGTAGTATGTCCGCCTCCTCTTGGGTCGTCCCCGGCAGCAGCATCGCGTCCGGCATCGATTGGAAAATCGGATTCGCATCGTACGTACGCATTCAATTCATTCGGCGTATTTAGCTAATGAGCGTCACCGACAATGGCTGTCAGAGAGTAGAATTATCGATACAAGCTGCGGGACGGAGAGATTGGCCATGAACTTACAAAAGAAAAATTACGAAATCATTGCGGACGAGCTCCGTCGCATCATCGAAGCGGGACTGATCAAGCCGGACGAGAAGCTCGATACGATCGATCAATTGGCGGCGCAGTACCGCGTCGGACGGTCGACGGTGCGCGAGGCGCTCAGCCATCTGAAGGCGCTCGGTCTCGTCGAATCGAGGCAAGGCGGCGGCACCTACGTCAAGAGGCCCAGGCTAGAGCCGAAGGCGGTGCTGGAATCGCTGGAAACGTCGAACGCCGAGCTGTCGCAGCTGCTTCAGGTGCGCAAGATCCTTGAGGTCGGTGCGGCGGAGCTTGCCGCCAAACACCGCACCGCCGAAGACATCGAAGAGCTCGGCAAAATCATCGGACAAATGCGGGGCGCCGTTGGCAACGAGGAGATCAGCCAGATCTACGATACGAACTTTCACCTCGCTGTCGCTAAGGCATCCGGCAACGCGATTCTGGAAACGATCATGACGCACATTTCCGCGGCGATGTACCGCACCGCTAAGGATAGCCGCAGACTTTGGCTCTATAGCGGGAAGGGTGCGGCCGGCAAGCTGTTCGAGGAGCACAAGAGGATGTTCGAAGCGATCCGCGACGGAGATCCGAAGACGGCGGTCTCGACGATGGTGAAGCATATCGCCCAAGTCGAGAACGCTCTGCAGTCGGTTAAATGATAGGACAAACGCCTACTTGCTGCAGTGCGTCTGCTCTTAGCGAAAATCTTGATGAGAAACAAAAAATTTAAGGTTAAAACAAATTTAATCGATGGTAGTCGTGATTCTTTAAGAAATTGGCTTGAGTTTCCTGATAAAACAAATACAGTTGATGATACAAAGGCCTTTATTCATCGGTCTTTAAGTAGATTTGCAAATGATAATGGATACTGGTCTGGTATCTGGCATAAAGGGAAAATCGTAGGATCAATAGGTTATTTATGGATTGATTGGGATTCTAAAAGAACTGAAATAGGTTATTGGTTAGGGGCCAAATTTGAAGGTAACGGTATTATGACTAAGGCCTGTAACGCCTTCATAAATCACGCTTTTAATGATTTACGTAAAAAACGAGGAGTGTAAATAGATTTATGTGTAACAACGACAACGAGTGGAAAAGGAAAATTATCCTGTTCCTGACTGCACAAACAATATCATTATTCGGTTCATCATTGGTTCAATATGCGATTATTTGGCATATTACCCTTACGACAACATCAGGAGTTATGATGACGATTTCCACTGTCTGCGGTTTTCTGCCGCAGATTGTCATATCCCTGTTTGCCGGCGTATGGATCGACCGTTACAATCGCAAAAAAATGATTATGCTGGCTGATGGGATGATTGCATCCGCGACGCTTATCATGGCGGTATTGTTTTTAACGGGTTATCAATCTATCTGGCTGCTCTTTATTCTATTGCTTATTCGATCGGCAGGAACCGGAATACAAATCCCGGCTTATAATGCTGTTATTCCCCAGATTGTCCCAAAAGATAAGCTTATGAAAGTAAATGGAGTAAACAGCAGTATATCGTCCTTGATGATGTTTCTTTCACCGGCGGCAAGCGGGGCGATTCTCTCCATAACGACAATGGAAGCGACGTTTTTTATTGATGTTATTACCGCAGTCATCGGGATTAGTATCATGCTGACCATTGCCGTACCCTCTCATGCAAATATGACTAGTCGGCACAAATCTAATTTGCTAGACATTAAACAAGGGTTTGTATATTTGAAAAATCACACCTTATTAAAACGATTGCTCCTTTTTCTGTTTATCGTAATGATTTTGATAAGTCCTGCTGCCTTTTTAACGCCCCTCATGGTGAGCCGTTCCTTCGGTGGGGAAGTGTGGAGGCTGACAGCAAGTGAGATGACCTTTAGCGCTGGAGCAATAGCCGGAGGCATTGTGATTGCAACTTGGGGAGGTTTCCGAAACCGCATGCATACCACTATATTAGCGTGCGCTTTCTATGGCTTGCTGATGGTAGGGCTGGGTGTCGCTCCGGTGTTTGTAATGTATTTATTGTTTAACTTTTTAATTGGAATTACAATGCCCTGTTTCAACGCGCCAATTACAGTATTATTGCAGGAAAAAGTTGAGTCTTCCATGCATGGCAGAATATTTAGTCTTGTACAAGTTTCAAACTCCTGCGCCTTGCCGTTAGGGATGGTCTTGTTTGGTCCGTTGGGGGATATTGTGCGGGTGGAGAGTATACTCATATTTGCTGGGATCATGGTGGTTGCCTGTGCACTTTATGCTTTATTTAGCAAACGTTTCATTGCAGAATAGAGGCATGAGTAGCAGTAAGGCATTGTAATTGTTTGCGTGACTAAGATCCAGGGACCGATGAGCTAATTGGTTCATTGGGGTGATATGTTCAACCTTAGATTTGACATATTGTATTGCCAATCTTGAAAGAGGTCGCATCCTTTTGAAACATTAAGATAAAATAACACCGGGGTTTCCTGGTGTTATTTTAATGGAGGAATTTTGAGTGACTCATTGGTTATACACGGATAATAATTCTTGCCATCCGACGGCGGGATCTACAAATATTTTTCGTTCATTAAGTTAAGGAGATTAAACAGCGATGCTCCGGGTAGTACGACTCGGACCAGCTTAGAGTGTAAGAAAAAACGCCAAGTCGATCACGTCCGAGGGCTTAGCGTATATTTTCGTTAAAATGTTGGCGGGACCCCTATATGCCGGTAAACAAATAGAAACTGTCCAATGCAGGACAGTTTCAACGGACCCTTCCAAAACCACCACAGTTAAAAAAGGGCTTTCTCAAAGTATATCATAAATTGAAGGTGTTTAATAGATTATTCCTTAATAAGAGCTTTGTTTTCCGCTTTATTTATAGCATTGGATGGGTTGAACCTTCAGCACTTGTCACCATGCAATTTCGTGAATCATTATTTACAGCAAGAGTCAATTTAGGGTTTGATATCGCTGTATCATGTGCCTTGGTCCACCAACTAACATGAAGCCTGAGAGTGGTCAGCATCATGTGTACAAATCGTTCACGTTCTTTAATGCTATATTATGAATCTCGTCAATTACATCATCGTTCATATATATGAGAACCACGATGTTAATCAAATAGAAACACCATCGAGAGAGCCGTCTTTGTGCTAAGTGTTGTTTAGTGGTGGAAATTAGGATATGTTTGTTATAGTAAAACAATAGGTCAAGAGGCTCAGGAGGAGACAGATGGGAAAGATCGTAATTGTAGCTTTTTCAGTAATACTACTAGGCACTTTGTTAGGGCTTGGGAGCGGAAATGCTTCTTCTTGGGCATGGATTGTACTTGTGATTAGTATAGTGGGCTTAGTCTTCACTATGGAGGACGTAGAAGCTTTTTATCAAGACATGATTTCGCGTAAATTATGTTGGTCCGTAGAATTTGAGGGGCGCTGCATTGGTCTCGCTCGTCTCACGGTGGATGAAACTGACCACAGAGCAAGGTATGCTACGGGGATATTTGACCCGTCTTTATGGGGTAGCGGTCTTGGAACAGAGATGACACAACTCGTATTGCAATATGCGTTTGAGACATTAAAGTTACACCGTGTTGATTTGCAGTTTGCCGCGGCATAAGGAGACGCAAGAGAAACGCTTAAGGACGTGTTCTTGTCATCCACGACATTGTAAAATGTCGGGTGACAAAAACATTGTAACATTAGAAGCCGCTGATTATGCGGCTTTTTATATTTATGTTATCAAGTTCTTGTCAAAACACAATGACAAGAACTTGATAACATTCCCGACTGATGACAAGAACATTGTTACATTACCGATATGAAGTCATCGACATCGGCAAATAAAGATGATTAGACGACCTTTTATTAAACTCCCTCAGTACGATTTAGTTTTCTCACGAATGCTAACGGGCAGTTTAACGCAGCATGGGACAACTGATGTATACTTATTTTCGAGCACTAATAAATGGTCTAGAATGATGAGGGTGTAAAAAATGTCTAGCAAAATTGTAGTTTGTAATGACGTTGGTCCTTATTTAGAAGCTTTGACTCGTGGCAAGGAATATGAAGTGATAGCTGAGGATGAAGTAAAAGAACAGTTTAAAATCAAGGGTGATAACAACCGATCAAGGTGGTTTAAGAAGTATTATTTCGTAAGTCCTGGGATTAGTGTCCCCGTAATAGTTAGCTGGAAGTTTGACGATGTAGTTAAGGATTCAAGTGCGAATTCATTAGAACATATCGAGATCTCCATTATATTTAATGATGGACAGAAGAGGTGGTGTTCAATATGTACGAAAACGGGACTATTGGATTATTTAGAGCGAAATATGGACGGTAATGTATATTTAATTGAGTATCAAATAATTGTGAGGAATTTTTCAAATGAAGTTGTCAAGATTCATTAATGGGCTTAGACCAGCAAAATCTCTTAATAAGTTCGACCAAATCATTGAGCTAAAGAGAAACGATAGCTCAATAACAGCAGCGGCAGTCTAGGTTTTGAAAGGTGGCTTTATTAATGAGCAAAGACAACACTCGGATATTTTTCTATGGCTTTGTTGTCGGTACCGTTCTACTGCTAATGCCTATACCGAGTTTCTTTTTTTGGAGTGGTGTTTTAGATCATGTTGAAAGTATATTCCGATATTTAGGTTTTATTATTTTTGCAGCATGCGGTATTACCATAATAGTACGTGTTGTCAGAACCTTTTTCGAAAAATGATAATGGATCAGATATTTTTCTAACCAATCGCTACGCTAACGGGACACTATAGTTGAACGAAACAAGGAGCAGTTTGCCGCGGCAGTAAGCTAACTGGCAGGATAATGCCACAAGGGTTTATAATATAATTTGTAACATGCTTACTGTGGGGTGAAGATGTGGCTGGTCTAAAAGAGTTAATTACTTTTCTGAACAAATTAGAGGATAATAATATATTTTATAAACTAAACAAAGTCCGAAATGAAGCTATCATGGTTGAGGTAGCTATTCCAGGTCAACGGTGGGAGATAGAATTTTTGGAAGATTGTACAGTAGAGGTTGAAAAATTTATCAACGATGGAAACTTTTACGATGTTAAAGAGTTGGAGTCTCTGTTTAAAAATTTCAGTGATTAATTCAGAAAATCATTCAACTAACGGGACACGATAGCTCAATAAAACAGCAGAAAGATCCGCCGCGGCGGATCCTTTTTACATGCTCACAAAATATCGAGGACGAAAACTGCAGACACATTTCATTTTTTCTCAGCAGTCTCTACGTTTTCATAGGAGACATCGTTAGGTCAGGAGAAATTGATGAAATAGTCAAGTTATCGATGTTGTTAGATAAGGTAGAAATTTCAGCTCAATCGGAAAAACTAAAAGATTGGATTAATCGTTCTAAGCATCTTATACAGTATCCAAACACCTATAATTATACATTCTGGGGGCTTGGTTCCAAGTACGTTTATTGAACTAAACAATCCTGTAGAGCTTAAGAAATGAGCTTTGTAAAAAAAGGAGCGCCTCG
>NZ_JANHOF010000028.1 GCF_024498075.1 Paenibacillus mendelii | reverse complement strand
GGAGAGCCACCTAAAGCTGCTGTAATTTAAGAGAAAATACGCAAAGACTGAAGTGAGGCTAGGGGAAATGATCCCCTAGCCTCACTTTGTCAACAGTCCCTGTACGCGGCTTTTTTGATTAGCTAGAGCTTTTATATTTATTTTTGTAGTAACCGTGGCCTTGGTTTTTGTGCCCGTAACCTTGGTCGGACGAATTCCGGCGACCGTAAAGCTGCTTCCGACCGCTGGAGCTGTAGCGATTACGTCCATGCTTGGAATGTTGGACAGACGCTAATATTTTTTGGAGAAAACGCTTGAGCATTTCTTCATTCCTCCTTTGGCTTTAGTTTTTACTACGTATAACAGGTCGTGAGGTTCCCAATTTACTCTTCTGAGCTTGTTACGCTAACGGGAGACATGTAAGTTCAAACAACCAGGGAGCAGATCGCCCTAGTTCAGTAACAGAAAAGACAAAGCTTTCTTTTGGTGACCGCGTCGGACGTGTGCTTAATCCATTGTGTAACATTTGGTGGATACAGCAAAGGGTAGAAGAAATCGATTTCGAGGAGATGGCGGGCCGAGCGAAGCAAAGTGAATATATCGAAGCGATGCGGTATGTTCAAAACTCCTTAACGCGGCAGCTGCAAAAACGGTAAGCTGAGGAAGACGCTCCAAGTCTTCCGCTAAACGGAGACTTATAGTTGAACGAAACAAGGAGCAGTTTGCCGCGCAGCTGCTATAATGTTGGAAGTTATTGGGCGTTAATTCCTTTTGTAAGGTCCTGAACCCGTATGGGTCCGCGTATAGGTCGGGTTGACGAAATCTGTGCTTTCCGTGCACTAACCGTGTCCGGGACGGTCGCCTAACCGCCCTCCAATGAATATATCTGAAGTATAAGATGCTTCAAGAGAGGATGTTGGCCGTGCAAGCTGTTTCTCATGATCGCGTTCAAGGATGGATTGCCTATACCTCCAACCGCGGTGGATCGTTCGACATTTGGCTGTACCGACCGCAGGACGGACTTAATTTTCAACTTACACAGGGGCTTGGTGAGGAATTTTCCGTTCCCTATTGGTCTCCCGACAGCAGGAGAATCGCTTTCATCGGTATTGGCAACGTGGTCCACCTGCTGGATACCGTCACGCTTGCCGTAGCCAGGATCGACCAAATTGAACCCTACACGCTGCTGGACTGGTCCCCGGATAGCCGGTCTCTGGCGTATGTCAAAAACGAGCGAATCGTTGTCTATGATACTTTCTCACATAGGAGCTATTCCATCCCAGAGCCGGGAGCAAGCGATGTCCAGTGGTTCCCTTCGGGTACGGAGCTTCTATTTGCTGCTCCGGATTCCACCGGCATCACTCAGCTCTTCCGCATCCGGGCCGATAGCACAGATCGGAGACAAATCACACAAAATACGGACGGACCGCTCCATGACGTTCGGCTTTCCCCGGACGGAACCTTCGCACTTTATACGTTCCCTGGTGCAAGCATCTCCATTATTTCGACGGTGGATTTGGCTACCGGTGCCATCTATACGCTGGAAGGAGGACCACTCGCTAAAAACTATTTTCCGGCATGGTCCCCTGATTCCCGGAGCATCGCCTACAGCGCAACCGCCTATAAGGAGCCCAATTATTATTCTCTCATCCAGATCGACAGCCGCACCGGTCAGAATCAACGGACGTTGGCGGCTTCCGACTGTTTCGCCACTCCCGTCGGCTGGTCGCCGAACGGTATGAAAATCGCATATTTATCGGGATGCACAGGTGTAGAAAGCGCAAGTCAGCTCTGGATTGTCGATATCAGGCAGCAGATGCCGGTAAACGTCGTCAGCGGCGGCCGGATTACTGCCTTACAGTGGTCTCCTCGCGTCAGGTTAAAAAGGTGATGGACACCTTGATTGCAGAGGTTTGGCAAGTTGTTTAAATCATATTCACAAAATGGCGACCTAATGGGGCGCCATTTTTGTTGAACTAGCGGGCAGGTTCCCGCAACAACTCATATGCTTTTCGCGTCAAATTTATTAGATAAGGGGGCGGTATTTGATTCGGTTACCGGTTATCCTTGTAGAACAATTGTTGATTTGATCTTAAATAGAAAATACAGAAGGAGCGATTAATCATGAGGAAGGTTTTCCCGGGTATTATCCTTGCATTGATTCTAATCATTACATCCTCACCTGCTGCTTATGCAGCCAACAATCAAATCAAAATTGACGGTGTAGCTATTGCATCTGACGTGAAGCCTGAAATGAAGAACAATCGAACAATGGTGCCTTTACGTACGATCAGTAAGAATTTGGGGGCTAAGGTCGAGTGGTCGAATTCGGAAGTGACTCTTACTAAAAACAAGATGAAAGTAACTTTAAAACCGAACAGCAGTACTGCGGTGAAAAACGGTGAAAAGGTGCAGCTTGATGTAAAACCGTACGTCAAAAATAATCGCGTAATCGTTCCGCTTCGCTTTATTGCAGAAACGTTTGGCTGTAAGGTCAATTATAGCAATTCCACTGTAACTGTCGAAACCTCGCCATTGGTCATAGATAATGTGCAAGTGAAAGCATTGCAGCACGAATACCATATGACGATGGGCGGCGTAGTCCAACAAATCAACGGGAATGCATATAACGAAGCCATTTATAATAGCTTTATTGAAAACAAAGGTATCAAGGTCGATGCCCCTGCTAAATACTCGTGGAGCGTTCACGACAGCGAACCTGGGTCGTATTATAAAGGTGGACAATTTGATTTTTTGGATGAAAAAGGAAACAGTGTAAAACGGTTTGATATCTATACCTTAGTGCGCTTCGGTGACCCGGATGTTTTGATTTATGACGCTTCTGAGGAGCAATGGTATTTGTTCAACGTTACGGCAAGAGATTCCATTAATCAGTTAATTAATACGACCTCAATAAACGGTTTTCTGACTGTTATCAGCAATACGGTTGTTTAAGCTATACGATATCTATCCCTCTAGAGCCCTATGTTTGTATGGTGCAATTCCTATTAGAAAGAGGACCGGTGTATACGTTTTATGAAAGGTCGCATGGATGCGGCCTTTTTTTGTTAAGGCGTGCCCAGCAAAGCACGCATCTTCTAACCGGTGAAAGTCCGGTCGCGGGAGGGGTCAAGCTCCCGCGTAGCTAGGATACCTGCGCATGGCGAAATCTGTGGGTAGAAGCGTATCGACGGAAGTACCTGTCGGAGACAGGGCGAGCGACATGCCAGGCCGTAACATGAAGTGAATCCTGCCGCGTCGTCAAAAAGGCCTCGCAAGAGGGAAAAGAGGAAGCCGAATCTCGCTTAACTGGATGAAGGCCAAGGAAGCTGTTTAGAACTTGGAGCGACAGCGAAGAATCCTCCGGCGTACGGGGATCGGCATGGTATGAAAGAAGATGCAGTGGACTGGGGAGACCCTCCCCTGCACGGTTTTTTTTTTTTCAGAACCGTAAAGAGGCCCTCTATAAGCTAGCACGGTGAAATGAGCGGTTTGCAGGAAGGGAGTCCGAGGGGCTCATAGTACCAAGGAACCGGAGGACAACACAACCTACGGGAGGGAAGGGGCCCTGCTTTGTTCAAGTTTCTCGAGGAGGTACGAGTCAGTGAATGCCAAGCGGCTAACGACACCAAAGGAAAACGTTCAACAACTCCAAGAGAAACTAGGTCATGCGGCCAAGGAAAGCAAGAAGCGTAGATTTCACGCACTGTATGACAAGGTTTACCGGCTAGACATCCTGTGGGAGGCATGGCGGAGAGTACGAGCGAATAAGGGCTCGGCTGGATTTGACGGGGAGACGTTAGCGGACATTGAGAAGCAAGGAGAAGTGTTCTTCGTGTACGAATGTCAGCGACTTCTTAAAGAAGGGAATTACCATCCGCAACCCGTAAAACGCCATTACATCCCGAAGAAGGACGGAAAGCAGCGGCCGTTGGGGATACCCACGGTCAGAGATCGTGTCATTCAAATGGCAACCAAACTCGTCATTGAACCCATCTACGAGGCGGATTTTCAAGAAACATCTTACGGATTTCGGCCAAAGAGAAGTGCGAAGCAAGCGCTGGAACGTATCCGAAAAGCATGCAACCGCAAGGGGAATTGGGTGGTCGACGTCGACATCCAAGGCTACTTCGACAACATCAATCAAGAGAAGCTCATGAAGCTGGTGGAAATGCGAATCAGCGATAGAAGAATTCTGAAGCTGGTGAGGAAGTGGTTAGGTGCGGGAGTCATGGAGGAAGGAAACGTCAGACGTTCAGATTTAGGTACACCGCAAGGTGGGGTCATCTCTCCATTGCTTGCGAACATTTACTTAAATTACTTCGATCTCCTGTGGGAGCGACATGGCAGTAAGGTTGGGGAACTGACGCGATATGCAGATGACCTCGTGGTGATCTGCAAGACGAAGAAGGATGCGGATCGGGCGTTCGAGCTTATTCAAGCGATCATGGAAAGCCTAGAGCTAACGCTACATCCAACCAAGACGCGCATCGTCGGATTATGGACAGGAGAAGAAGGTTTCGACTTCCTCGGTATGCATCATCGAAAGACGAAAGCCGAAACATCCAAAGGCCGCGTCTATTACACAACCCAACAATGGTTGTGCCGAAAGGCCGAAGAGAGGATTAGAGAGGTCGTGAAGGAGCGGCTAGCTCCGCCGAGTATGCGCCACAAATCATTCCAAGAACACTTGGAATATTTAAACCCGAAAATACAGGGGTGGCGTAACTACTATTACACGGCCTATAGCCAGAAGAAGATGGCAAAGCTGGACTGGTACATCCTTCAGCGACTTACAAGATGGTATGCCAAGAAGCGTCAACGTGCTCGATGGATGAGCTCGTTACGCGAAGTGAAATCATTGTCCATACAATGTGGACTCAAAACGCTATTGTAATCTGCATGCACATGAATGACGAACATCGGAAAGCCGTATGAGGGAAAACCTCACGTACGGTTTGATGAGGAGGGGCAGAAAATTATCTGCCCTTCACTCTAGGTTAGACGCTGGAAGCGGGAAGCGTTGAATAACCGGCTGCGCCTGCGCAGCATGAACGACTTCCAAATATTTGAAACCTTACTAAAGAGGGATTCGTCATTTATGAAGTAAAGATGTGAATAGAGGTGAATGACATGAAGATATGGATCTCCCTTCTGTTATTAATTTTTTCACTGGGGTGTAATGAGCGTAATGAAATACCGAAAGAGCAGTCGGTATTGCAAAGCTATCTGGAGAGCAAAGGCTATCAAGTTATTTCTTATGAAGGGCGTGGATATCGTTACGAACTGACAAAACAAAAAATTATAGAGCTGCCTTACATGATGTACTGGGGATTACAGTCTGTGGATCCCTCCGATTATTTCGGCAAGACCATCAACATAGAACAATTCATTGTGACGAATCATCCCCTTAGCGAAGGAGAGGTTGATGTTGCTGTATTTGAAGTTGAGGGTCAACCTATAGGAGGAACTTCACAGCCACATGGCGATCCATCATACGGTGGTTACTGGTCCTTGGATGGCCATACGCTAGAAGAGCTGCAACCTAAATCCTTTCAGGAGTGGAGAAAGGAATGGGTTGTGAAATATACGGAATAAATATTTGGTTCAGATGTGACCGATCGGCCTGTTGCATGGTGTTAGAGGTGAAAGGAGGGTAACAACACATGCAGACCCATTCGCTTCCGAATGATGTCTTCTCCAGTAAGTATAGTCTGTACGGCAGCATGCTGTTCAAGATTGCCATGGTCCATCTGGGCAATAAGAGTGATGCGGAAGAAGCGGTTCAGGAAGCTTTTATCAAGCTGCTATATAAGGCCCCGAGCTTCGTTGATCTCGAGCATGAGAAGGCTTGGGTGATTCGGGTAATCATCAATATTTGCAAAAACCTGACCGGAAGCTTGTGGAGAAAACGCGTGGTGCATATGGAGCAGATCGAAGCGTACTGCAGTTCGGCCGCAGATGCGGAGCTTGTGGAGAGTGTGCTTCGGCTGCCCTTCAAGTACAAAGCGGCGATCCATTTATTCTACTATGAGGATTATTCGGTCAAACAAATCGCCGAAGCGCTGCGAATCAGCGAATCCGCCGTCAAGATGCGATTGCAGCGCGGGCGCGAGATGCTGAGAA
This sequence comes from Paenibacillus mendelii, assembly GCF_024498075.1. Taxonomy (GTDB): domain Bacteria; phylum Bacillota; class Bacilli; order Paenibacillales; family Paenibacillaceae; genus Paenibacillus_Z; species Paenibacillus_Z mendelii. Next base: position 41,475 of record NZ_JANHOF010000028.1, on the reverse strand, counting down.
TTGAAATGGAGGAAGATTAATGAATAAGAGCGATTATAAGCGGGCCTTCGACACCATAGAGCCGGACGCCCATCTCGGGCAGCGAATAGCTCAGAATCTGGCGGGGACAAGGCAGCCTAACTCATTCGGACGTAAACGAACGGTCATTCTATCCGTATCCGTAAGCTTGGTGGTTGCTGCATGTGCCTGGATGCTCGTGATCGCTGATTTTGGCGGCGGATCCACACCTTCCGTTCCTCCTGAGCAAACGGTTGCTGACGGTTCGGTGTTCATTCCGAAGATCGAGCTGCCCAAGAAAACCAATGCAGCGATGGACATGGTCGGATTATTCATCTATCAAGGGCGGATCTATACCCAGACGTCCTCGCATATTTCGCCTGAAGCTGCCCAAGCCGTACTGGGGGAGAAGGTCGGCCGTACCAAAGGGAATATCGATGAATGGAGCAGCCAGAAGGATTATGCGAAGGAGCTGGCCTCCTCGATTGGCGAGCAGGACATTTTCACGGTCAAGGGCTACGACAGTAATTTTCGCCTAATGACGTATCAAGTTGCCGATGGCCAAATCTGGACGGAATTCTATGAATGTCTGAATGGGATTTCAATTTCCAGCGGAGCGGATGTGCTGCAGAAGCTCAACATTATAGGGAATGAGCAAGCTGTGAAATGGGAGAGTTTTGATAGCTGGAATTATGACAAGAAGCAGTATCAGCAAGTCCCTTTGAACGAAACGCTTCAGAAATTCCTTGAGGCACTAAACGCAGCTAAGCCGATCGAGGCGAAGCAGCTGATTGATCAGGGGATTTACAGCGAGGAAGGCCAATCCCGGAAGTTTCTGTTGTTTACACTGAAGGACCAGAGTGAGGTTCGCCTGGATTTGCATCAGGGAGGTTACGTTCGATATGCACCGGCCGACGTATTCTTTAAGCTGGATGATGCGGCATTCACAGCGGTCTGGGAAATGTTGAAGTAACGAATAAGGAAGGAAATGAAGCCCCTTTGTCGTATTGGTATAACAGCCAGTACCGAGGGGTTTTTGGTTTGGAATTCGAAGGAACGGGGATGTATACGTTTGTTAAAAGATAAAATAGTCCATAAAGAGACGGGTATTATCACATATGGCATGACACCGCCGAAGGAAACCCATGCCCCAGACAAGCTAGCTGAAATCGCACAAAGACAATGTGAACGACTGAAGGATCTCGATATAGACGGTTTAATTCTATACGATGTTCAGGAGGAAACCGACAGACTTGAACAGGACCGGCCCTTCCCGTATTTGCGAACGGTTGATCCAACCACGTACAGCAAGGCGTATTTAAATCAATTAACCGTTCCGAAAATTATTTATCGGTGCGTCGGGAAGTATACGGAGGCTGAATTATCGGAATGGATCACGGCTGACGCCGAGCAAGATCGATTCTCCGTCTATGTAGGCGCTTCTTCGAGTAAGCAAGAAGTTCAAATCGGTCTTTCGGAAGCCTATCAAATAAGCAAGCAATGCAACGAAAATTTGATGTTTGGCGGAGTTGTCATTCCTGAGCGACATGCGAAAAATAACGATGAACATATACGGGTTGCGAATAAAATAAAGAAGGGCTGTCGATTTTTCGTGTCCCAGGCCACCTATAATGTGGAGGCTTCAAAAAACTTCTTGTCGGATTACTATTATTATTGCCGAGAGCAAGAAATAGAGATGGTCCCCATCTTAATCAATCTTGCACCCTGCGGCTCTCAAAAGACGTTGGAGTTTATGAAATGGTTAGGGATTAGTATTCCGAAATGGCTGGAGAATGATCTGATCAATTCAAATGATATCTTGGATAAGTCGGTAAGCTTATCTAAGAAAATTTTTGATGAATTATTGGATTTCGGGATCGAGAAGGGTATTCCGATCGGCTGCAGCGTTGAAAGTGTATCCACCAGAAAAGTTGAAATCGAAGCCTCCATACAGCTGGTTAAGGATATTAAGACGAGTATAGACAGTAGAACGGGTGTAAACTGAGCAATAATCATTAGAGCAGGATGCCGCGGCACCTGCTTCTTTATTTATTAGGGGAAGGTAATATTGTGGTATAAGCAATCTATCCCGCCATTTATCAGGAGCGGTATGGTAAGTTAAATGATATAACTCGAATACCAACAAGGGAGAGACTGCGAATGAAGATTGAGTATGCAACGGAATCGGATTACACGTATATTGTGGATCGTGACAAACATATTTTAGAGAGTTTAATACGAACGAAAATAAAAGCAAATGAAATCTTCATGATTCGCGATCAGGAAGATAGGAATATCGGCTGGATGCGATATGGTTACTTTTGGGATAATACACCTTTCATGAATATGATATGGATTGAAGAAGGCTATCGAGGCAGCGGAATAGGAAAACAAGTGGTTCTCTTCTGGGAAAATGAAATGAAACAAAAGGGTTGTAAGCTGGTGATGACCTCAACCTTAGCCAATGAAGAAGCACAGCATTTTTATAGGAAGTTAGGCTATAAAGATTCGGGATGTCTATTACTTGATCATGAGCCATTAGAGATCATGCTCACGAAAAGTTTAAACGAGTAATGAATCCTGTAGAATGGGAAAGGTGGGGTGATCGTGAGGACAGTGAGACCTGAGCTGTTCGATAAGTACAAGCATCTAGGGCTTATCGATGTACACAATCATGATGCGGATTATTACGCCGACAAAGGGTCGATTGCGATATGGGACAAGTACCATGTCGATAAAACGGTCCTGTTCGGAGCCATATCGGAACCCGCCGCGATGGTGAGCGATCGATTATCGTGGGAGGCGTACACGAAATACCCCAATAAGTTCTACCCTTTCTTTTCCGGATTCTCCATGTATGATGAAGCGGCAGTGGAAATCGTTAAGCAAAGCTCGAGAAAGGGTATTACGGGATCGGAGAGACCGTCGCGGCTTCGACTTATTCCCCATTAACCTCACAATTAAAGTGGAAAGCAGATCATCCAATGGATGGGAATCTGCCTGCCATATATGAACTTTGTGCTTCCTATCGAGTACCGATTCTATTACATATTGATCCGCCTTTCGGAGAGCCGATAATCAAGTTAGAGGAAGCACTTCGTGAATTTCCAGACACTATATTTATATTTGGTCACGCGAATGTCTTTAATCCTCCTGAGAATATGGAGAGTATCCTAAGCCGATATACGAATTTGTACATGGACTTCTTCGCAGGCTTCACCGCTTATGATCCCAGCAATACCTACCCTCTTGAAGACTACATTCCTTTAATCAAGAAATATTCTAAGCGATTCTTATTAAGCACAGACTCTGCGACTGCCCAAAATGTCAACTACGAGAAGGCCATCAATGCCATGTACGAAGTCATCGACTTATGTGAGGATGTTAGCATTGGAGAGCGCATAGGGAGACTAAACTTTCTGGAAATTATTGAGTCTCAACCCGCTACTGCTTCACAGCTAGCTTTACTAAGGCAAGAGACAAATCCAAATTCAATCAATAAGCGGATGGCTAACGAGCTCATCATTGCGCATCAACTAGACATACCCGCTGCACCGTGGGTTTAATACTCTAGAAGACGGCCATCATCATTCCATTGTCCGTACATTTTGTTGATACGGGTATGTTCTATAAACTTTGCCAACCGATTCTGATACAGCGCTTCATCGTTCCGCACGGACTGAATATTATCGATCTTGATTCGAACATATAGTTCCGGCAAGGCTCGAAAATGCTGATAGAGCGCTTCATCCTGACGCAATTGCGTTAAGATGTCTTCATGAATGATAAAGGATTCAGCGCTCATATCGGGCAATACTTTAGCTCCTGCTTCCGTCATGAAGCCTAATTTATCTAGCCGTCGGACGCGTTCTTTATTGAGCTCTGTCCAGCTGCTGTTCTTTTTCCGCGGTGAGAATCGTTGTCCTGTTTGAAGGCCATCCATTTTCTTGCGTGTGCTGTCAATCCAGCCAAAACACAGCGCTTCTTCAACATAATCCAGGTAACGTAAGGAATGATTCTTAGTCGTGATTAACCAACAGTAATCTTCAATATGGTGATGATCACTGAGCCACTTTCGCCATTCTTGTCGCGTGTGAGCTTGCACGATTTTATCGATTACCACTACGCTGGTCACCCCTATTTTCTAAAATTCAATATCTCCAAATAGTGCGGATTGTACATAATACCCAGTACATTGCCGAATGGATCCGTTACGGAAGCTGTGATGAATCCCGAATCGCCACGGTGAATGAGCGGCTCGTACTCTTCAGCCCCCATGGTCTTCAATTGCTGAAGCGTGGCTTCAATATCATCCACATGCCAGTACATAACGGCACCACCGGGGCCACCCTCTGCACGGGGAGGAGCGAAACGACGATCGATCAGACCCAGTTCATGCTGATAGTCTCCCAGACGGAACTCGGCATAAGCGAGTTGACCATCGGGTCCTGAGCGTTCGAAGTAAGGCGCAATGCCCAGCAGCTCCGAATACCACGCCTTTGCCGCCTCCATATCATCCGCCCAGTAACTGATGGTCGCAAATCCTCGTAATGTTTGCAGTGTGCTCATATTCTATTTCCTCCTAAGATAATTATTATTATTTGGTTTTCTATTGCTATTATAAGCGGCCACTACTGACACCTATCTGTCAGTGTTTCTGTTTCTTTATAAAAAATAATCATCGTTTGAAATGAGAACGTACAAGGTGAGCCCGACTACAAGAAATGACGAAGAATATGCAAGCGGGAAACCGATCAGGAAATGTATATATATGGTATCATTAGGTCGTGTATAGACATGGACAAGATGAAAAGGAATGTAAAGACAGTAACTTAGAACATGTATGAAATAAACGGTTGTGATTTACGATTCAATAACAATGGGAGGAAAGCAGTTATGGGGGTAAAAGAACTCGTACTCGGAATTCCAGTTACTAAGTCGGGGAACTTCATCGAGTATGAAAAGGCTATTGAATGGTATGTTAGCGTTCTAGGCTTCGAGCTTATCTGGAAGATGGGAATTGCAAGCCTTAAACTAGCAAATGGACAAGAAATTTTGCTTTTCGGAGAGGAAGAGGATGAAAACAGCCTGTGGTACACAGGGGATGTTAAACAGAATCCACATTACTCGATACAATTCACGACAGGAAACATCGAGGAGCTGCGATCCAATTTAATCAGCAGCGGCGTGTCGGTTGGCGAGATTATTCCCGATCTCGGCGGTGGCGATCGCGGGATGAGGTTCTGCGATCCTTATGGAAATCGTTTCTGGGCAATCGAAAGCCAACAATAGGTGAATCGAATACACAGTTAAGAGCGGGATGACAAAGCACCTGCTCTTTAACATATGGTTCCCCGAGCATCTTTCTCTGCCTAAGCTCGAACAAGAAGAACGAACACAATCTAACAGAAGGTGGTATTCTATGGGAGATAGAGTTATAATTTCATTATTTCTAGTAGTCATCGTAGTGGTCCCTGGCGTACTTTCGATCTTAAAACCAGAGCTTATGTACAAGACATCTGCAAGATACGTATACCCCAAGACACCATCGAAATCTGCGATTAAAAGATTCAAAATAAGCGGATATTTTTCCGTTTGTCTAGGTCTTGTACTAATCATTGTCGCCTTGCTTGGTGGATTTAAAGGCACCTAACCTTGCTTCCGCAATCACTTAACTCTCCTTTACCAGAGGGCATTGCCCCTCAAGACCGCTGAATTTAGCGGTCTTTTCATTTTCATAAAGCTGCCATTTATTAATGGGGAAGTAATATTTTCTTATAAGCAATCTATCTCATCTATACAAAAGGGTAATGTGGTAAGTTATAGGGTAGATAACTCGGTTCATAGCTTGTGATGCATATGAGAATGGGAGCGGAATAATAAGATGGAATTGCATATTTCAAACGAATCCAATAGTGAAGACAAAGTCTATGTAAGAAATAAGATGATTGAGTTTAATTTAAAGCATTTCCCCGATGATCTGAAGGGCAGATATCAAGAGGTAAACCTGTTCCTCAAGAATGCTCAAGGACAAATATATGGTGGAATCGTGGGCGAAATATGCTGGAACTGGTTAGAGGTCCATTACCTATTCGTGAATGAAGAGTATCGTAAATCAGGTTATGGCTCAAAACTTTTATCTGAAGTGGAACAAATAGCTAAAGAGAAGAAATGCGACTTTATTAAACTCGAAACCTTAAGCTTTCAAGCCTTAGATTTTTACGTTAAGCAAGGCTTTGAAGTATTCGGAGTTATTCCCAATGCCGGCACCCATACACATTATTATCTTAAAAAGGACATTTAGCACAGTTGCTTGGGAAGTTGAGAGGAGGCGATTGATACGGATATGCATGCTGCCACTGCAAATAAGAAGATGCTGAAGACATCAGAGTACGCGGCGGAGAGAATACTTGCTTTTCTTATGGATCGATTTGAACATGGGAAAACGGTGAGAGCATGGTAGCAGGAATCGAGGATGCCCTATGAAGCTTGGAATGCCTACCTTGGTCGAATATACATCGATAACGGACAATGTTCAGTTGTGTCACACACTTGGGTTGAACTTTATTGAATTAAATATGAACCTCCCGATCTGCATACCGGAAAATTTAAGTTATAAGGAAATAAGATACTACAAAGATCAATACGGAATTGATTTCACCATACATCTCCCTGAAGAATTGGATGTATCCTCTTATCACCCTTCAATAAGGAACGGGCACTTAGAACGCTGCAGACAAACGATGGAATGGGCTCTTTTATCGGGTATTACAACGCTGAACATGCATCTGAACAATGGGATATACTTCACCTTACCGCAGACTAAGGTCTGGATCAATGAACAGTATGAATCAACCTTTTTGGAGTTGCTCAGTGAATCGTATGAAGAGCTATATCGATTTGCTGAAATGTATGAAGTTCAATTATGCATTGAGAATACGGGAAATTTTCATATTCCTTATATTCGCAAAGCTCTGGATAAACTAAGTGATTTTCATAACTTCTATTTAACGTGGGATGTGGGTCATGATGCGAGAGCGGATTTTCAAGATGAGCCCACCTTCACGCATTACAAGAATCGAATCAGGCACATGCATCTCCACGATTACAATGGGAAGTCGGATCATCAACCTTTATATACGGGTATTGTTCAGATCAATGAAAGTTTGGACTTTGCCCAGAAGAATGATTTGTCCGTCGTTATTGAGGTGAAAACCAGTGAGTCATTAGTCGAATCAGTAGCTGAACTTAGGAAACATGGTTTCCTCGACATGAGTTCTACAACGTGAAAGAACGGAGGATTTATATGGAAGTTCAACAAACAATTACACAGATCGTTGACTCGTTAAAGCAAATAAGGGGCGTAAAGGCTTTGGTTCTGGGGGGATCAAGAGCCAGAGGGACTCATACTCTCCACTCCGATATTGATATTGGCATCTATTACGATTCCAACAGCGAATTATATATTTCTGAACTGCAGCAGGTTGCTGCAGACATGGATGATGCCCGGAGAAATAACCTCGTTACGGAAATCGGTGGTTGGGGACCATGGATTAACGGCGGTGGGTGGCTGCAAGTAAACCATTATCCGGTCGATTTTCTGTATCGCGATCTGAATAAAGTGACATCAGTGATGGAGCAATGTCTTTCCGGGGAAATTACCATCGACTATCAGCCTGGGCACCCGCACGGATTTCTCAATTTGATTTATTTCTCGGAAATCGCGTTGTGCAAAGTGCTATGGGATCCTTCCGGTATTATTGGAGAGCTGAAGACAAGAACGATTCCATATCCGCTTGTATTAAAAAAGGCCATGATTGAAAAGTTTATGTGGGAAGCAACCTTTGCTCTTGAAACCGGAAAGAAGGGCATTCATAAAACCGATTTAGCGTATATCACGGGATGCTGTTTTCGGTCATTATCCTGCTTGAATCAGGTCTTGTTTGCAATTAATGAATGCTATTGGATGAACGAAAAAGGAGCGGTTGCCATTGCTGATTCATTCCGCGTGGCTCCAAGCCAATATTCTAATCGAGTAAATGAATTACTAACTTTAGTCACAGATGACCCGAATAATTTAGAAAAGTCGTTGAAAATGCTGCATGATCTGATATACGAAACAGAGCAGCTTATTATGGTGTAATTTCAAGTATCTGCTTAATGATATGGCGATCAAATACTCAAATTATTTTTTATTCGTGCTACTGACCCTGACATAAAGCTGTCAGGGTCAGTGCTTTATTATAAGAAGTGTAAGGAAGAAAAAATGTTCAATTCAAATTCGAGGAGGCAATTCTAATGACAACGTCTACTCCATTTTCAAACGCAGCAAACACTGAAATTCACCCTTTTCGCATAGCAATTCCGCAAGCGGATTTGGATGACCTGCAATACCGCTTGTCCCATACACGTTGGCCTGATGCTTTATCGGGCACTGAATGGAAATACGGCGTTTCGCTCCCGTATGTGAAAGAGCTGGCTGCCTATTGGCAGATTAAATATGACTGGCGCAAGCACGAAGCGCGCCTGAATGAATTCCCCCAGTTCACGACAATGATAGACGGGGCTCACATTCATTTCCTGCATGTCCGTTCTCCTGAGCCTGACGCACTTCCGCTAATTCTTACGCATGCTTGGCCGAGCTCGATCGTGGAGTTCTTGGATTTAATTGGTCCGCTGACAGATCCTCGGGCGCATGGGGGCGATCCGGCGAACGCCTTCCATCTCGTGATCCCATCCGTGCCTGGCTTTGGATTCTCAGGCTCGTCCCTCGAAGCGGGCTGGAATATATCGCGCATCGCTAAAGCCTGGGCAGAATTAATGGATCGTCTTGGTTATGAGAAGTACGGTGCTCATGGGAGCGACTGCGGCGCGCTTGTTTCCCGTGAAATGGGCATTCAGAAGCCTGAAGGTCTTCTCGGCATCCATGTGCTGCAATTGTTCTCCTTCCCTTCTGGCGATCCGGCAGAGATGGTAGATTTGTCCGAAGACGACCAGTCACGCCTTCAATTTCTTGCAAACTTCCATGAACGGGCAGGGTTCAACGCGATTCAGCAGACTCGGCCGCAGACATTGAGTTATGGGCTCACCGACTCTCCCGTAGGCCAGCTCGCTTGGATTGCTGAACTGTTCAATGGGTTCGGAGACCATGTGGACTTCGTAGAACCCGAGGCTTTACTGACGAATGTTATGTTATATTGGCTGACCAATACCGCCGAATCCTCCACTCGCTTATATTACGAGAATGCGCATAGCGAACAGACAGAGCAAGGTCCGAATACAACTCCGACGGGTGTGGCTGTATTTGGCAATGACTTCAAATCCATGAAGCGCTTCGCAGAACGCGATAACACCAACATCGTGCAGTGGTCGGAATTTGAACGCGGCACCCATTTCGCAGCTATGGACGCGCCGGATCTTCTGGCCCCTGACCTGCAAACGTTCTTCCGCCGCTTCAGATAAAAGCAGAGAATCGGAAGAATCCAAAGGGAGCCTTCAAATGAGCGCTATCTTGGAATAATTGAAAACTTGTTCTTTTCTAATTATGAAAATATTGTTATTTTAGGAAGGTGGAATAGGATAGAGAGATGAAGGGGACTAGACTGTGAGACGAATAGCAGCAATAATGGCCGTGCTTATGGTGTGGGCGATGATGGGAGCGTACACCCTGACCGCCGCCGCTGGCAGTAAGATTGTAATTGATGGACGGGAGCTGGTTCTCTCGAATCCGCCTATACAATTAAAAGGGATGACATGGGTACCCTTCCGAGGCTTGTTCGAGGGATTGGGCCTCCGTGTCGGTTGGGATGCGAAGACGAAACAGATAACGGGTAAATCAACAACAGCAGCTATTGAGGTGCGGTTAGGCAGTCTCGAAGCTCAAGTGAATGGAAAAGCACTGAAGCTGAGCGCGGCTCCGTTCACACAAAGTGGTGTTGCTTACGTACCGCTTCGTTTCGTTAGCGAAGCTGTGAGCCGGGATGTGAGATGGGATCGGCTAACTGGTGTTATTACGATTGGCGGAGGAAAGACGAGTCCAACCGTAACACCCCCGAAGAACGGTAAAGAACCTCCAGCAATCGCTGCCGACCAATTGACCGGCAGCGTATTAAGCCCATTGGGCGAACCCGTCGCTGGAGCTAAAGTTATAGCCATCTATTCAGGCTTGAACGGGGCTGTCACTGTTGATGTAACGACAGATTCGAATGGGCGATATGAAATAAGCGGAGTAAGCAAGGAAAATACGATGTATGTACATGCCGAACCGCCGTTGAACAGCAGAGATTACATGGTTTCCAAAGAAATAAAAGTGCTGAGTTCTGATCGTGTTCATCCGGTCAATATCACGCTGCAGAAAGTGGATGTAACGGGAAGCGTTGTCGATGAAGAGGGCAAACCGGTTGCCAATCAGGAGGTGGTTCTCTTTGAGGGGGAATCACCAACCTCTGATCTGACGTTTATAACGGATGCAAATGGTCAATTTCGTATTGGCGGACTGTCGATAGGAAAGCGATACCGGATCCTTGCATTCGTGGATCCTATCGATTTGATGCCGGAGCCGTATGTCTTTAAGTACGGAGCTGTCGACCCGAAACCGGTCATCGTGGTGAAACAAAACTTTGCAAGCCTCATGGCTGTGAATCAAGACGGGAAGCCAATCGATACAAACCTGTATTCCATGCTAATCCGTAAGGGACAGAATCAATTTGACCCGAATATTAAGCCAACCCTTACGCCTGAAGCTTATATATATAGCGGACTAAAGCCTGGGGATCGTTATGTCGTTGACATACAATTTCGGGACGAGAACAGCAACTACGAGAATCCCGCCCCCTATTCGTTCACGTTCGATCCTTCTGTGAAGGAACCGCTGCTTGTTAAGTTAACGTTGAAAGGTACTGTACAGTTCACGGATACCCGCGTGCAATTCACGGATACCATTGTCGATGAGCAGGGCAATCCGATAGCTCATGCACGCGTTCGAATTATTGATCAAGCAAGTTCCCAAGAAAAGCTCTTTCCAACAGACGGCAGCGGCAAGGTCAGTATAAGCGGTCTCCGTGAGGGCAGGGAATATGTTCAATTTCTTGAACCGTATCCGTGGAGTCCAGATAGGCACCTCTTATATGGAAGAGGCAACAAATTTATATATAATGAAGGCATAACCAGCTTGCCGGAACGGACATTATATGGCGTTCAATTAAAAATAAAAACGGCCGATATTATCGTAGATTCTTCTTATATGTTAACGATCCATGTAACGGATGCAAGCGGAAATCCCATGCCTACAACACTAGTAAACTACGGTTATTATGGTACTGGAAGATTGAAGGAAGGGGAGACTTATAAAATTGAGGTAGTTAGATTACAATTACAATTCAATCCAGTTGGAAGTACACCAGATAAACCAGCTGAGTGGAAGGAGAGGCCGGATCCGGTCACATTCGTCTATAAAGCGGGCATGGACCCGATTGTGTTGAAGTCCAAGACGTCCTCTTAGGTGTGAGGATGCGGGTATGGAAGGAGGTTGGCGGCTAGCCAGCGTCCTTTTCTGATTTCAAACCGGATCCGAATAATAATTGACATGAGAACAAATCTTCACCTATCCCAAACTCGGTGGAGGGACAAGCCCTGTGAAGTCGATCCCGCGGCAGCCGACTAGTTAAGCGGAGTGCACACCACATTTTTGAGAAAGGGCTGTTTACTAAGAATCGTTTACGGTTATAGGAAGGTGAGCAGAACCAGAAGGTGGATTGGTAAAAGGTAAGGTTCGTAACAGCAGCAGAGATGCTGCTTTTTATTTCGAATCACATATAGCATAGGGGGGTATTGTAAAATAACGTTTGACTTATTATAGGGTAGGGGGGTATACTAAAAACACGGAAGGCGATGGATACGAAATCCAACGGATTCATGGAATCGTCCGAGAACTACTACTAGATGAATTTTGCTCAATCGGATCATTTGAATAAATATAACCAATTAAGGGAGATGTTTAAGATGACAAACCAAACCTTACAAGTTGAAGGTATGAGCTGCAACCACTGCGTGATTTCAATTGAAGGCGCACTTCAAGGTATCGGAGCGAAAGGCAAGGTTGATCTTGCAAGCAATACGGTAGATGTCTCGTACGATGAGAACGGGCTAACGATCGAAGCCGTGAAAGAGGCCATTGAAGAGCAAGGATATGAAGTCGTCTAACTAACGGGGAATGCGATAAGGAGCGATAGATTATGGAAGCCAACGAAACGACAACGAATGAGAGCAAACAAACGACGCTGCAGCTCACCGGTATGACTTGTGCTGCTTGTGCGAATCGAATAGAGAAGGGCCTCAGCAAATTGGAGGGCGTCGTTAACGCCAATGTTAATTTTGCTCTGGAGAAAGCAAGCGTGACCTATGATCCGGCAATCGTGAACCGGGATCGGATGGAAGAAACGGTCAAGAAGCTGGGGTACGGTACGGCCAAGGAAACCGTTGATTTCACATTGGAAGGCATGACCTGTGCAGCTTGCGCGAATCGGATCGAGAAGGGCCTGAATAAATTACCTGGCGTTACGAACGCAACCGTCAATTTTGCAATGGAGACGGCTCATGTGGAATTCACTTCTGGCGATATATCGATCAAGGATATGCAGAACAAGGTGCAGCAGCTCGGCTATAAAGCGGTCACCAAACAGGACAGCGCAAATGCTGGCGATCACCGGGTGAAAGAGGTGCGCCGCTACAAACTGAATTTGCTTATTTCGGCCATACTCTCGCTCCCGCTGCTTTGGAGCATGGTCGGTCACTTCTCCTTCACCTCGTGGATTTATGTACCGGACCTATTCATGAATCCATGGATGCAGCTGATTCTGGCGACGCCGGTTCAATTCTATATCGGCAGACAGTTCTATATCGGTGCTTACAAAGCGCTTCGTAACGGCAGTGCAAACATGGACGTATTGGTCTCGCTCGGCACCTCGGCCGCCTACTTCTACAGCCTGTATCTCACAATCGATTGGTATCTCGCCGGTGCTGCAGCGCATCATGGACCTTCTCTCTATTATGAGACAAGTGCAGTGCTGATTACGCTGGTATTAATGGGAAAACTGTTCGAATCTCTTGCCAAGGGCCGTACATCGGAAGCGATCAAATCCTTGATGGGCTTGCAAGCGAAGACCGCGCTCGTAATCAGAGACGGTCAAGAGCTCTCCATTCCCGTGGATGAAGTCCTCACTGGGGACATCGTGCTTGTCCGTCCCGGGGATAAAATTCCCGTTGACGGCGAGGTGATCGAAGGGACATCGTCGGTAGATGAATCGATGCTGACTGGGGAAAGCCTCCCGGTTGAGAAGACAGCCGGCGATGCGGTAATCGGAGCGACAATCAATAAGAATGGCATGCTCCGCATTCAAGCTACGAAGGTTGGCAAAGAAACGGCGCTTGCGCAGATCATTAAAGTCGTCGAAGAAGCGCAGGGCTCCAAAGCGCCGATTCAACGGGTAGCGGACGTTATCTCCGGCATCTTCGTCCCGATCGTCGTTGGGATTGCGGTTATCGCATTTCTAGTCTGGTATTTCTTCGTAACACCTGGCAACTTTGCCGAATCGCTTGAGATCGCCATTGCCATTCTCGTCATCGCTTGCCCTTGCGCACTCGGGTTGGCAACCCCGACTTCCATTATGGCAGGTTCAGGTCGCGCAGCAGAGCTGGGTATCTTGTTCAAGGGCGGCGAGCATCTGGAGCAAACGCATAAGATCAATGCGATTATTCTCGATAAAACAGGCACCGTTACGAAAGGGAAACCGGAGTTAACGGATGTACAGACGAATGCTGACGAAGCGGACTTTCTCCGGCTCGTCGGCGCGGCAGAGAAGAATTCGGAGCACCCGCTTGCGGAAGCTATCGTTACAGGGATTCAGGAACGCAGCATCTCACTGCCGGGAACGGAAGCATTCGAAGCGATTCCGGGTTATGGAATCAAGGCTGTCGTTGAAGGGAAAGAGGTGCTGGTCGGTACGCGCCGCTTGATGGAGAAATTCGAAGTGGACGCGAAGTCTGCTTACGATACGATGGCGAAGCTGGAAGAGGACGGGAAAACAGCGATGCTTGCCGCCATCGATGGACAGTACGCGGGGATCGTGGCGGTAGCCGATACGATCAAAGAAACCTCGAAAGCCGCTGTGAGCCGACTGAAAGAGATGGGCATCCAAGTCATCATGATTACAGGCGACAATGAACGGACAGCGAGAGCTATTGCAGCCCAAGTCGGCATCGAGCATGTATTGGCAGAGGTTCTTCCCGAAGGGAAAGCGGAAGAAGTGAAGAAGCTCCAGGCGCAAGGCAAGAAGGTCGCCATGGTTGGGGATGGCATCAACGATGCGCCGGCCCTAGCAACAGCGGATGTTGGGATGGCAATCGGTACGGGAACAGATGTCGCAATGGAAGCTGCGGATGTGACCCTTATGCGCGGAGACCTGTCAAGCATCCCGGATGCGATCTATATGAGCCGCAAGACGATGAGCAATATTAAGCAAAATCTGTTCTGGGCGCTCGGATACAATACGCTTGGCATTCCGATTGCTGCGATCGGACTGTTGGCTCCATGGGTAGCAGGCGCAGCGATGGCATTAAGCTCGGTATCGGTTGTTCTTAATGCGCTGCGGCTGCAGCGCGTGAAAGTACGTCCTTCCGCCCAGTAGATAAGATGATCGGAGTTGTTAGCCATGAATAAGAAACTCATTCTTGTCGCAGTGGTCCTGACCTTCAGTTTGTTGACCGCATGCGGGAAAACGGACACGAAAGCAGAGGATCACAGCGGACATGGTGCAGAGAAGAAGACGGACGATCATAGCGGACACGGTGCTGCGTCAGATAAGTCTGACAATCCGTTGAAAGCGGCGTTCTCCTTCGAGGCCGGCACGGCCAAAGCCAAGGAAGACACGGAATTAACGATCCAAATCACGGGGGAAGATGGTGCACCAATTAACGAGTTTGACGAGAATCATGAGAAGCTGCTGCATCTGATCGTCGTCAATCACGATCTGTCGTACTTCAACCATATCCATCCTGAATTCCAAGGAGACGGCAAATTCAACGTGACCACTTCCTTCCCGGCGGGCGGGGATTATAAACTATTTGCAGATTTCATTCCAACCGGCGGGTCAGGTGTGACGCTTAGTGAGTGGGTGAAGGTGGATGGAGAAGAAGCGCAGCACACTGCTGTTAAGGCCGATGCCAAGCTGGCCATAGAAGTCGACGGCAAAGCAGTTGAGCTTAATTTAAGCAGCAAGAAGGCAAACGAGGACGTGACGTTGACGTACAATATTCGCGACGCGAAGACGAACAAGGACATCGATAATCTGGAGCAATATTTGGGAGCCGTGGGGCATGTCGTGATCCTATCGGACGACGCGGAGCAGTATCTCCATGTTCATCCGATCGATGAGAAAGCAACGGGACCGGAAGCGAAGTTCGCGACCTCTTTCCCGCATAGCGGAACGTATAAGGTCTGGGGGCAATTTCAGCAGAACGGCGAGGTCTTTACCGTCCCGTTTGTCGTCGACATCCAATAACGGAGAACGAGGAGAGGAGCAGATCATGGGTGAATTCATAAAGATGGCGGTTTCGCCTGTTATTCAAGTTGGGGGCAGCCTCTTTACAGCCGAACAGCTTGCGAAGATCGGAACCCTAACCGATTCCAATGCGAAGATCGAGATGACCTCGTTCAAGCAGCTCTACGTACAAGTGCCGGTCGATCGGCAAGATGCGATCAAGGAGGAGCTTGAGATTGCGGGATTGGAAGTGAATCCGGCGGGCTTCGTCACCAAAGCGCTGATCGCCTGCAATTTCTGCAAAGGGGAAGAAACGGCGGGGCTGGAGACGGCACTTGTTCTGAATGAAGCGATTGCGGGAATCGAGACCCCTACGCCGATGAAGATCGGCTATGCAGGCTGTGCCCTCGGTACGAGTGAGCCGCTGGTGAAAGATATCGGCGTTGTCAAAATGCGGGATACCTTCGATATCTATGTTGGCGGAGAACCGAAAGGCATTAAGGCTAGCCTGGCTAAGCTCCTATGTACAGGGGTAACGAAGGAGCAACTCGTACATGTTATTATCACGATCATCGATTTCTATAAAGAACATGCCAAGGGGAAAGAGAAATTCAGTAAATTCGTTGATCGGATGACACTTGAACGCCTGCAGGAAATTGCTGCTTAAACGTCATAACGGACTATTAAGAACAAGGGAGTGATAATCATGTCTGAATCCGTAAAGATATATACCATCCCGACTTGCAGTGACTGTAACTATGCCAAACGATACTTCACCGACAATAATATTGCTTACGTCGAATATAATTGTGAAAGTGACATCAAATATGCGGAGGAAGTGTTTCATCTGACAGGGAAGCAGGTCGTTCCCACGATTGTAATCGATGAAAAGGTGTTTGTTGGCTTTGCAGAGAATTTATCAGCCATAACGGAGCTCCTTAAGTTAGGAAAATAAGCCTTTGGCGAGCACTCCCGTTACGAGGTGAGAACGTTGGAAATTGACGAATCTATCACTGTGGTTCCATACCATGAGCAATGGACTGCTTTATTCGAGCAAGAGAAAACAATTCTTTCGCGTGAATTTGGGGAAGCGGCTATAGAGATTCAACACTTCGGCAGCACTTCGGTGCCTGGGATGCTGGCGAAACCGATTATCGATATACTAGTCGGTGTCCGGACGCTGGAGATCGGTCATTCCATCTTGGAAGCCTTAGCCAAGCGGGGATATGAGGGATTCGGGGAGTCTGGCGTGAAGGGGAGATTGTATTTCCGATTGCGACCGGAACAAGAACAAGCATTCAATCTTGCCGTCGTGATATGGAACGGAGAGCAATGGATCAACAACCTTCTCATCCGGGATTTCTTAAGGGCAGATCCGGACGCAGCGAGACAGTACTCCGAGCGCAAGCAGAGCACGATCAATAAAGGAATGACGACACTTCTCGCCTATTCCGATGACAAGGCGGAATACGTAAGCCGCTTGCTCGAGCGAGCCAAGCAGAGGTTTCAAACCTGAGGTGTCGCAGCACTTATATAAGTTGAACCTAAACAAGAACAAAGAGTAGACCAGGAAGAATGATTCTGGAGAAGCGCTAGCGTTCGCCTTTGTTCCTGGATTTTAACCTTTAACACTGATTCAAAGAAAACCGGGAACAACAGTGATCGTAAGAACATTCTGCCTGCGCAGCGGGCTGTGCTCATTACGGGTTCAAATATAGACTCTAAACGATCGTTCGATATTTCTTAAGGCTGCCGCAAGGCAGTCTTTTTCATGCCAGAAAAACCACATCCCGGGGAATGTGGTTTTGAGACGATTATCGGGGTTGCCGTGTCGTCTATTCAGATGACAGGCCCTTTATAATCGGCCAGCGGCAGCTTGTAAGTTACGGTCGTTCCTTCCCCTAACTTGCTCTGCAGCGTTATCCCGCAATCGGGGCCAAAGTGCAGTTGAATTCTTTCTTGTACATTGGCGAGTCCAATATGCTCGGTGTCAGGGGCCTTCCCTTGCAGATTGTTCTGGATGCTCAATAGCGTTGGTGCAGGAATACCAGGGCCATTGTCGCTTACTTCCAAGATCATATGGGAGCTCGATTCATAACCGGTAATCTGGATTTGCCCTTCGCCAGGCAGCATCTCGAGTCCATGATAGATCGCATTCTCCACAATCGGCTGCAGCGTTAGCTTCGGAATCGGGTAGCTTAGCAGATGATCCGGTATGTTCACCACTAGCTTGAATTTATCATCATAACGAATCTGCTGAATCTCCACATAGCGGACAACCTGCTTTAATTCCTCCTGCAGAGGAACAATTTGCTCGCCGGTCGAGATACTGTAACGGAACATATCCGACAGCATTTTGGTCATTTGCGCGAGTACCGGAACCTCCTCGATCACGGCGATCGCGTTGATCGAATCCAGCGTGTTGTACAGGAAATGCGGATTGATCTGGGAATGAAGCGCCTTAAGCTGCGCTTCCTTCTGAATGATATCCGATTTGTATACATGATTGACGAGCGTGTGAATTTCTTCGGTCATTCTGTTGAAGCTTTGGGTGAGCTGCCCAACCTCGTCTGTGCTTTGAACATCCAATTGAATGTTAAAATCGCCGTTCTGAACCTTCTTCATCTTTTGCTGCAGCGTTCGTATGGGCTTGGTGATACGCCTAGAAACAAACGTCGAAATGATCAGGGCAATGATCAAGGCCAATAAGCCGATGCCGATCGTTAGATTCCGGTATTTGTTGGAATTGCTCTGAATGCTGCTAAGCGGATCCAACGAAACGAAGCGCCAGCCCGTAGCATCCGAATAAGTGGAGCTGACGAGCATGCGCTGACCGTCGATATCCATCCACGTCGAAGTGCTGCCCTTTATTTTCTCCCCGTCCGCCCATTGCTGGCCGATCTTGTCAATCGCACTGCTGTACACGATCTGATTATCGGCATTCAGAATGATCATGTCTTGCAGCTTAAGCTCGTTCAACAGCCTGTAGATATCCATGACGCTCACATCGATCACGATGCCGCCGAGATCGGATCTCCCGGTGGTGTTATTGATCTTCCGAACCACCGAGAAGACATAGGGGGATGCCTTGGAAGTAGGGAGCAGATAGGAACGCTCGAAGGGCCCTGCGACATAAACCTTCCCATTGAGCTTTAGCGCCTCTCGGTACCACAGCTCCTCCGCAAAGTTCTCTTCCCTGACATAAAGCGGGTCTCGCTGAATCATCGTTCCATTCGAAGTGACAATCGTGACATTGTGAATGTCCGCTCGAATGCCCATGTATCCGTACCATTCCGAGAACTGTTGGAACAGGCTGCTTTTCCAGCGGGTTTGCTCAATGATATCTCCAGGCAAGCCGTTGTTGAGCAGCTGTTGAATTTCCCCCGTATAGATCGCCCGGCTGTACAGCTCGAGTGAATTGAAATATTCCTGCAGCTGTTCCGAGAGCAGCTGCATCTCCAGCAAGCGGTTTTCCTTCGTCTGTGTTTGGGTCATGCTTATGGTCGATACGTACAAGATACTGCCGAGGATCAGCAGCGGGATCATAATAACGAGCGAATAGGAGAATAGCAGTTTATTTTGCAGGCTGCTCTTGAAGCGGGCTATTCGGCTCCTAATCAATTTTCGCATCCTCCTTGTATTGGAGAGGGGTTACACCGCTATAGCGTTTGAACAGCTTGCGAAAATGCTTCAAGTCCTGATACCCGCATAAGACGGCAACATCGCTAATCTTGACGCTCGGGTTGCTGGCGATCAGCGATTTGGCATGCTCCATTCGTAATTGAGTTAAATATTCCAGGAAATTGTGTCCGGTATACTGCCGAAATAACGTGCTGAAGTAACCGGGATTCATATAATAAGCTTGGGCAAGATCAGTCAAGTTAATCGGCTGGCTAAAGTTGGCATCAATGAAGGACTTGGCTTTCTCCACCGATTCTTTCGCCTTCTGGGCAGGGAATTGGGATTCGGTACCCAGATGCCGGATGAAAAAGTCGGCGACGACATCCCGCTTAGCCTCCAGCTCGACGATGTACGGAAGCTTCTTGGCAATTTGAAACGCTTGCATGTAAGTCTGCTCGGTCAGGTTACCGGCTTCGTACATGGCACGTGCACCCCGCAGCAGCACATAGGGATAGATGCTTTCCATGAAGTCGGGATTTAACACCGGCTCGCTTGTATTGCTGTGCAGCTCTTCGAGCTTATTCAAGATCGCGGCACGATTCCCTTGCTTGATAATAATGAACCATTCCCGTTCCCAAGTGGAGCTTAAGGAGAGGGAGGATACGGGTACGGAATCCACTGCTTTCGCCATGGGAACGCGGTTATCCGATGTCTCAGGCAGGCTTGCTTGAAGCGTATAAGCATCGTGGGCCTTAGCAGCCGATTCTTTCAAATTCTCGATTCCGCTGACCAGCGAACCTATACCGGCAAGCTGAAATAAGCCCCGCTGTCCCAGATCGGAACGGAGGTCGGACCATACCGGGGCCATTGCATCTGCCGATCCTGCAGCTACGAATGCGTAATAATTCTCCCTCATGCGCATAAGAAAGATTTCGCAGCGACTCTCAAGATGTTGGAAATGCCCGTAAATCTTGCCTCTGTCCTCCGCGCTGTCGAACATCGCCACAATAAAGTGATCCTCATGCTCGGAGAGCCGGATATCTTCCCAATCCGTGACTAATTGTTCATTCTGATCGTATGCGCCTTCAAGCAGAAGGTAGAAGAACTGTTCCCTTGTTTTCTTCAGCTGTGCCGCCGCTTTCTGGCGGCCTTCCTCCGTTTTGGCGATGAGCTTCTCCAAGATATCATTCAGCTCCGATTGATCGACCGGTTTCAGCAAATAATCCGTTACAGCCAGATGGATCGATTTGCGTACATAGGCATAGTCGTCGAACCCACTGATCACGAGGAACGCCATATGCGGATATAATTCCTTGGCCTGCTCAATCAGCTCTAATCCGCCTAATATGGGCATCCGTACATCCGTAATGACGATGTCCACCTCATGATCGGCGATCATCTCAAGCGCCTCATGCCCATTGGCGCATTCCCCGGCTAATTGCAGATCCAGCTTGTCCCAGGCGATCATCTTGATGATGCCCGCACGCGACAATCGTTGGTCGTCCACTACTAAAACTCGCATCTTACGTCTCACCCCTTTATCTCTGGGTAACCTGTACCGCCGTCCCCAGGACGACGAAGCCGTTTTACTTGTGGAATAGTATATCACAATCCTCTGCCCAGAAAAGATGGGAATCCGTACTGCAAAAAATGCCCCCCATCAGGATCAAAGAATGCCTCCTATACGCATAAAGCGTTTTCACGTAAAGTTTAGACTATCGATTGGAGGACAACATATGACGAACACAGCAAGCTTTTTTCGAAAGCATTGGAAAGGATATGCATTCCTTATCCCCATCTTTCTAGTCCTTGGAACATTCAAATATATACCATTTTTTAATGCGGTGAAGATGTCGTTTTACAATTGGAATGGGGCGAATGTGAAGGAGTTTATCGGCTTCGATAACTTTGTGCGCCTGTTTAGTGATGATACGCTGCACGTCGCTTTGAAAAATATCGGCATGTTTACGCTAAGCGGAGTTGTCATTCAGTTAACCTTGCCGCTGATTGCCGCCGTTCTCGTCTTTCATGTGACGAGTGCCAAGCTGCAGAACGCCCTTAAAGTTTGGTTCGTTATTCCATTGGTTATTCCAAGCATCGTTATATTTCTTACCTGGCAGTGGATTTACGCAGGCGAGTATGGCGTACTGAACCAGTTTCTTGAGTTAGTGGGGCTGGAATCTTGGACACACGCTTGGCTGGGTGAAAGCAAAACCGCAATTTGGTCGGTAATATTCGTGAATTTCCCGTGGATCGGCGGCATCAATTTTCTGCTTTACTTAGCAGGCCTTATGTCGATTTCAAGTGAGTTATTCGAAGTATCCAAGCTGGATGGCATGAATCCATGGCAGCGATTTCTCCGGCTGGAGCTTCCGCTCGTACGCAGTCAAATCAAGCTCGTAATGGTATTGACGATCATCGGACAAATTCAAAGCTTTGAAAACGTTCTCGTGTTAACGAATGGCGGACCAGGGGATACTACCCTTACGCCGGCCTTGTATCTCTATACGACAGGTTTCTCCTATAACGAGATGGGATACTCCTCGGCCATTGGTCTCTCGCTGTTCATCATTCTGCTGCTGCTGACATTCATCAATAATAAATTCATCAAGAATACCGAGAAAATCGACTAGGGAGGGAACTCTATTATGAGAAAAAATCTAATGGCGGTTCCGCATTACGGATCCCTATTTACGCTGCTGATCTTGACGCTCTTTCCTTTCTATATGCTCATTGTGAGCTCGCTGAAGTATACGGAGCAATCGATTCATAATTTCTGGGGGATTTCATTCCCGCTGCGATTGGACAACTACTCGACGGCGTTCCGGCAAATTTGGCCGTTTATCGGGAATACCTTGCTGATTTCATCTGCAATCGTCGTTGGAGTCGTGCTGATTTCTTCGCTCGCAGCCTATTCCTTTGTTCGGTTCAATTATCCGGGCAAACAGATCTTGTTCGTGCTCATCCTATCGTTAATGATGATCCCGGGCTACTTGATCCTCATTCCCCAGTTCCTGCTGGTTCAGAAGCTGGGCATGCTCAACACGTACCAAGGTCAGATATTCCCGCCAATGGCGTTTGGTGCCGCGATGGCTACCTTTCTCATGAAAACCTTCTTCGAAGGGATCCCGAAAAGCTTGATTGAAGCGGCTGACATGGAAGGTGCGGGTGAGGGGCAAATCTTCTTTAAGATCGTCATTCCGCTGTCGCTTCCGATTATTTCAACCGTTGCGATCATTAACTTCCTGGCTGGCTGGAACAACTATATATGGCCGCTCGTCGCGACGAACGGCGATGCCGTCAAGCCGGTTATTCTTGCGTTAAGTACGATCACAGGTAATATGGATCAAGGCATGGGCGTTCAGCTCGCCGGTTATATTATTTCTTCCCTCCCGTTATTGCTGCTATTTATGGTCGCTACCAAACCTTTTATCGCCGGCGTAACTTCCGGTGCTGTTAAGGGCTAGGATAGATAATTTTAAAAAAAGAGGTGGTTCGTATGTTTAAGAGAAAGAGTGCTTTGCTTTCCATGACACTGATCTTATCGTTGGTGTTGGCGGGATGCTCATCGGGTAACAACTCGGGCACAAACAATGATCCGGCATCAGCAGGAACTGGAGCCGAATCGGTCGATCTGACGTTTGCGGTGGAGACGCCTAAGGACGAAGAGACGAAGCAAGTGTGGCAAGAAATTATTGACGGTTACACAAGCAAGCATCAGAACGTGAGTATTAAGCTGGACTATGCGCCCAGCGATGGAGATTCGTTCCGGACGTGGTTGACGACAGGACTCATCGGCGGCACATCCCCTGACATTATCCCTAGCCGTTATACATGGACTCATGAAGATCTGAATAAAGATTTGCTTACGGATTTAACGGCGGAATATGACAAGCCCAATCCGTATGCGGGCGATCGGATTTGGAAAGAAACCTTCACGCAATCCATCTTGAATGAGATGAAGAATCCGATTTCGGAGAAGCTTGCAGGCATTACGCTGCAAACCTTATCCATCCGCGTCTTCTATAATCAAGAACTGTTCCAGAAGAACAATCTTGAAATTCCGAAGACATGGACAGAATTTCTTGATGTACAAGCTAAGCTGAAAGAGGCTGGCGTAACGCCGTTTGCCTTCGCGAATTCCAAGCCGGGTGATAACCATCTCCTGTGGGCTGTTAACATGATGACGAATCAAATTGCGGCTGAAAAAGTGAGAAGCTATGATTTCAATGACAATAAACAGCTGGAGCTCAATGAAATCGCGGCATCGGTTAATGAAGGCGCTGTTAATTTAGAATCGGCGGATTGGACAGGCTTTATGCCGATTATCAAGGATTGGTCGCAATATTGGGCCAAGGGCTACAATGCGATGAGCGGCGATGCAGCGAAGGAAATGTTCTTGCGCGGCGATGCTGCGATGGTACTCGCAGGCAACTTTGAATTAAAAACGATTCAAGATTCGAAAGCACGGAAGTTTGAATTCGGCACGTTTGCATTGCCTTACCTGACCAAGCAGCAAAATCCGAATGCAGCCGAAACCAACTATGAGCTTGGCGGTTATCCGGACCTTGTATTCGCCATTCCGAAGAAAGTAACCGGAGACAAACTGGAGACGGCTGTCGATTTCTTGAAATACCTGTCTTCGCCTGAAGTAGCAACGCTTATGGGCAATAAAATGTATGTGACGACGACGCTTGCCAATGTCGATTTGCCGGTTAATCTGAGCGGCTTCCAATTCGTTGGGCAGCGGATCCTGGTTAACTTCTATGCGGCACACATCGATAAGAGGCTGAATGAAGACCTGGTGAAAATCGGACAGCTTTATTTGGAAGGATCGGTAACGGAAGAGAAGTACAAGTCAGAAATGCAAAAAACGCTTAAGAAAGACATGGAAACCGTATTGAAAACGAACAATTGGACGAAGGAAAACGGTTACGGAACGAAGGAATAGCAGTGTGCTGCCATAGTCAAGGCTGCGGCTAGCTTCAAGAGGAGGAGCGCCCCGAGCGGGTTGTTCCTCCTTACCCTATGACTGAAGTGGATAGAAAAGGAGTGCGATTACGATGAGTACGAGCTGGATTCGCGAGAATATCAGGCAGGTTCATATTGATTTTCACATGCCGGAATTTCCCCGCGATGCGATTACAAACTTCAATGCGGAAGAGTTTGTTTCCCATTTTGTCAGAGCGAAAGCAAACGTGATTGGTGTGTTCACCAAGTGCCACTTCGGCAATGCGTTTTATGATAATACAGTAGGCCATAAGCATAGCGGATTAAAAGGAGACTTCTTCGGAGAGGTAATAACGGAGGCTAAGAAGCATGACATTAAGGTCATTGCCTATTATTCGCTGGGAACCGATGCGCATGCGGTGCTTCATAATCCGGATTGGTACCAAGTGGATGAGCATGGGAAGGTTCGCGGCAGTGAAGGCACAGTATGGGAATTGCCTTGCATCAACAGTCCTTACCGGGAAGAGCTCGTCATTCCGCAGGTGAAGGAAATTACCGAGAAATATGAAATGGACGGCTATCTGTTCGATATTCCGTACATTCATAACCATTACTGTTTCTGTAATTATTGCAAGAAGAAGTTTCTGGAGGAGCACGGGCAAGCGCTGACACCGGAGCTTCTGCAAACGAACCGGGAGCTGGTCATCAGCTTCGGGATCGATTCGGCTGCACGTTGTATGAAGGAAATCCAAGATGTCATCAAGAAGATTCGTCCGGAAGTACTGATCAATTGCAACGGAGCTTGGCGCATGGGAGAACCAGCGGAGGTGAATGCAACAAGCGACTATGGATTATGGGAGTCCCAGCCATCCGCTACGGGCTCATTCCTCGGCCATTCCATTCGGGCTCGTCACATTCGCACGCTGGATGTTCCGGTGCAAATTATGACCGTTCGATTCACCGAAGGCTGGGGATTGATGTCCTGCAAGACGGCCGAGCAGCTCAAGTTCGAATTCGCAAGCATCATGGCGAACGGCGGAATCATCAATATCGGCGATCAGGTGATGCCGGACGGAACGCTGCAGGCCGGTGTGTATGATATTATCGGCGAAGCCTTCCGTTTCGTGGAAGCGCGCGAGGCTTATTGTATTGGAAGCAAGAGCGTTCGTCATACGGCGTTGATCGCTAATAATACGAACAACTGGTACCACGACAAGGATGATGCAGCCACGTTCGGGGCGGCCAAGATGCTGATTGAAGGCCATCAGCAATTCGATATTTACTATAACGGCGATTTCCCGGATCTGGAAGGATATAAAGTCGTGGTGGTGACGGAGAACGTCAAGCTATCCTCCGAATCGATTCAACGGCTGGACTCGTTTGTCGCGAGCGGCGGTTTGCTGTTGGCCGAAGGTGCGGCGACCTATTCCAAGGAAACGAAGGATTTCCAGCTTGCGAATGTGCTTGGCCTGCATTACTTGGAGCGCACGCCGTACCCGTTCGCTTACTTCACGGATAATGAGGAGCTGTGGCAGGGGGTTGCCCGAATCCCTCAACTGGTAGAAGGGGAATTCATCAAGACGATTCCGACAACGGCAGAACCATTAAGTCAGATTCAATGGCCATTGACGGTTCCGGCGGTTAACCGCGCCTTCAGGCATCCGATGCCGCCTGCCGGCACGATCAGCGATTTTCCGGGCATCAGCGTAAACCGTTATGGCAAAGGAACGGCAATCTATGTGGCTGCTCCCGTATTCCGAACGTATTGGAACAGCAATCACTTCTGGGTGCGGCGCATTATGACGAATCTGCTGGATCAATACAGCACAGAGAAGGATTACGAGGTGGAAGCTCCCGTTCATGTTGAGGCGAACATGATGGAGAAGGACGGCAAGAAATATTTGCACCTGATCAATTTTCAAAACATTCATACGGGTGAGAAAGCCAGCTCGTTCTATGATCCGATCGAGAACATTACGCCTGTATACGGCATTCAAGTGTACATTAACGATAAACGGATTCAATCGGCTACCACTCGTCCCGACAACGAACCGTTGGCGACCGAGCAGACCGAGGAAGGAATCGTGTTCACGGTTCCCAAGGTCCATATTCACACGATTATCGAGCTAAGCGAACAATAATAAAAATGCCTGGACGGAAGGTGAAGCGACTTGAACAGTATTGTTATCGTATGCGATACGTTAAGGAGGGACCATTGCGGTCCCTATCACAATGGGCGGCCGCTTAATCAAGTGGTCAGCGCGGAGCAGCCGGACTGGGTTATTCCGACGCCGAACATGGACCGTCTGGCACAGAGAGGCATCGTATTCGATAATGCCTATTGCGGATCGACGCCTTGCATGCCGGCACGCAGAGACATTTATACGGGACGTTATGAGTTTCTGGAGCGAGGCTGGGGTCCGCTGGAGGATGACGACCTGGATCTGCCTAGGCAGATCTCGGGACCGCCGAATTCTTCCTTAAACAAGCAGCTGGACAACGGAAATCCGGTCAGCTATTTCATTACCGATCACTTTCATATGTGGGAGCAAGGCGCAGGCAACTATCATATGGGCTACACGGGCTTCGAGTTTATCCGCGGTCACGAAGCGGATGCTTGGAGAACGGATCCGGTCGAATTCCCTTGCCCCGAATCGGAGAAGAATACGAAATTGGAACGGCATTTCCGTAACGTACATCTGACGCGCAAATCCGAGGAAGACTACTTCTGCGCGCAGATCTTCAGCAAGGCAGCGGATTGGCTGGAAGCGAATCATACGCACGACGATTTCTATCTGCACCTGGATTGCTTCGATCCGCATGAACCGTGGGATCCGCCGGAGGAATATGTGAAGATGTTCGACCCGCGAGGGTATGACGTGGACCGCTTTATTCCGCAGGCTCCTTATGATGAATGGAACAAACACATGACGGAGCAGCAAAAGAATCATGTGCAGGCCTGCTATGCGGCCAATGTCGTGCTGGTGGACAAATGGCTGGGCAAGCTGCTCGATAAGATGGATGAGCTGGATTTATGGAGTAATACCATGCTTATTTTTACCACAGACCATGGCACTTATAACGGGGATCACGGACGTACTGGCAAGCTCCAAACCCACCAGTACGATGCCGTTGCCCATATTCCTTTCATCGTGGCTTACCCGGGCGGGGAACAAGGAGTAAGAAGAGATCAATTGGTTCAATTGGTCGATATTTATCCGACCGTGCTGAGGGCGGCAGGCAAGCCTTGTCCTCCTGACAGGCACGGGCTTGACCTGACTCCCGTGCTGGAGTCAGGCACAGCGCCGCTGCGGGATTATGCGATCAGCGGCATGTTTGGCCGAAGCGTAACGATCACCGACGGCCGCTGGACGCTGCATCAATCGCCGAACGCTGAGAATCAGCCGCTATATTGGTATGGAACTGCCGTGGCCAAATTCATTCCGTATGATCTGGGTCCTTACGTGGACGGGAAGCGATTGGTGAGTGACTGTGCCTCGTGGCCGACGCCAACCTGGTTAAGCGATAAGAGCACAGATCCCAGCGAGCTCGTTAATTTAGCGGATCAGGAGCAGAAGAAGGCTGCTGAACTGCAGCAGGCATTGAAACAAACGTTAGTGAAGCTTCAAGCGCCCAGCGAACAATTAGAGCGATTGGGGCTGCAGGATTAGGCTTGACTGCTTGAATAGAGTAAGGGTAAACGACCGCTCCGGCGGTTGTTTACCCTTATCCGAGAGGTGGGAACATGTTCTTCAGATGAGGAGGTTGTGTCATGTCTGACCACAAGGAAACTTCGTCTTGCTGCTCCGCAAGCCGCGATGCCATGCAACCGAATAAACCTGCCCATCAAACGGAGCCGCACGGGGACGTCTCGCCGGCTAGGGTGGAATCGGGAGCTCCGCCTGATTCGGGACTGGCCGCTGACCGTTATGAAGGCATGGTATTCATAGAGGGTGGTACCTTCCTGATGGGGAGCAATGATCGGGAGGGATTTGCCGAGGATGGCGAGGGCCCTGTGAGAAAGGTGCACGTTCCTTCCTTCTATATGGATGAAACCGCGGTTACGAATGAGCAGTTCGGGCAGTTTATTGCGGCAACCGGTTATCGGACGGAGGCTGAGAGGTTTGGCTGGTCGTACGTCTTTCATCTGTTCGTGACACCGCAGTCGCAAGAGCAGAAGGCATACCGCGCAGCTCCTCGTGCGCCTTGGTGGTGGGCTGTTGAGGGATCGGATTGGTCTCATCCTGAGGGATTAAACTCGGATGTGGAGGAGCGTGGAGACCATCCCGTCGTTCATGTAACTTGGAACGATGCGGCCGCCTATTGCCGATGGGCGGGCAAGCGACTGCCGACAGAAGCTGAATGGGAATATGCCGCACGTGGAGGCTTGGTTCAGAAGAGGTATCCATGGGGCGATGAGCTGAAGCAGGGCGGAGAGCACCGATGCAATATTTGGCAGGGCAAATTCCCGCAGGTCAACCATGCTAGTGACGGTTACGCGGGAACCGCACCCGTCCGATCTTACTCACCCAATGGTTATGGCTTGTATAATATGGCGGGTAACGTGTGGGAATGGTGCTCAGACGTGTTCGATCCGGCGTATCACTTGACCGGTGAAACGGACAATCCCATTGGGCGGGGGAACAGCGGCACGAGGTCGATGCGCGGCGGCTCCTACTTGTGTCACAAATCCTACTGCAACCGGTATCGGGTTGCAGCCAGAAGCCGCAATACGCCGGACAGCTCATCGGGGAATACCGGCTTCCGCTGCGTGGTTTCGGATCGTGTATAATGCGGCCCGCATTGTCATGACTGTGTATGAATAGACTTGAATGGATTGACGGATTTCAACTAAGCAAGGCCTTGATTCTCTATTTAATGGAGGATTGAGGCTTTTTTCTGTCGGAAACGAACACATTCCGTTGTTAACCCAATAGGAAGAGTGATATCTATCCGTTTGAAGTAACGGGATGAATAACTCAAAGAAACCGCAACTTTTTCCTTTCGTGCAGATCATTACTAACTATTAAAATTAGTAAATTTATTGGGCGGATATTCGATACGGGGTGGAAACCCTAGCCCTTTACTCTATTCGATTTTATAAATATTGCCGATTCGTTTAAGTCTGCCGGATTCCATCCCCTTCAGCTTTGTAAACGGCCTATACTCAATCAGGTATTCCAATTCTAGGAATTTTAGTTTATGATACAAATTGTATCTTTCGAAGAAAGAGTTCGGCTCCGACCGTTTACATGCACACCCGAATACCTGGGTCGCTCCGGAATCCGTTTGATTTTTTGAAAACGGGATGCCGAGAACCTAGAATTGCAGGTATCAGTGGAAGGGGACAGCGTTTTGGGGAAGTCGATTATATTTACTGTCGACCTTGAGGATTGGTTCACAGACGGGAGACAGATCCAAGTTGAGAGCTGGGACAATTATGAACTGATGATAGAGACCAATGTGTATGCCATATTGTCCCTGTTAGCGAAGCATAATGCGAAGGCGACTTTTTTTATATTAGGCTGGATCGCTTACAAGAAACCTCGTCTTATTCAAGAAATACATGCAATGAGACATGAGGTTGCCTCCCATGGATACGCCCACGAGCTCGTGTATACGTTATCCGAAGAGAAATTTAGAACTGACGTTAGAAGATCCAAGCTAACGTTAGAGGATATAATTGGGGCGGAAGTAATCGGCTACCGTGCCCCCTGCTTTTCTATGACTCGATGGGGGCTCGACATTCTGAAGGAAGAAGGGTTCATCTATGATTCCAGCATTGTTCCAAGAACCTATCATGACCTCTATTCGAGGCTCTATGAGAGCGTGGAGAACCCCTTCTTCGAAATTATAGAACAGTTCTGGGAAGTATCCCTGCCAACGTTGTCTATCGGACCCCTTCAAATCCCTTGGGGTGGAGGGGGTTACTTTCGTTTCTACCCGTATCCCCTATTTATATATGGAGTACGCAAATGGATTTCCTCTGGAAATCCGTATATCTTCTATATCCACCCTTATGACTTAGACCCCGAACAACCAAGGCGAACGGACTATTCCAGGCTGAACAGGCTGCGGCGCTATTATGGCTTGAAATCTACCCGTAATAAGCTTGAGAGACTAATCGGCCAGTTCGAATGCAAGTCGATCGTGGAATATTATCCTCTACTGCAACAACAAAATAATAGGAAATGGGAAACGCAATATGAAGAAGATGGACAACTATTCGCGCATTCTCCTCAATGAACAGCTGCTATCCTGTGCCGCATATTATTTTTGCAGGGACGCGGGTTTAGGCAAACGATACGCGATTGACGAGCCTCAGCTGGAGTCTATTCAATATTTACGGCGAGAGGGGATATTGAACGGGACCGCCGATCAGGTTGTAAACCGGGAGTTAGGATATGCATGCTACGAGTATTATAGACAAAGCGTTGCTCCCGATGAGTTTGACAGCCTATTATTGCAGGAAGCGGAAGGAAGGGAAAAAGTCTTAGACCTATGCTGCGGTCCGGGGGCGACTGTGCATGCTTTGTTAAGAAGTGATTCTGAGCGAATCGTCTACGCTGTAGACCATAATCCGTTCTATTTATCCCTTCTGCGCAGCACGTTGCCATCTCGGTATGAGCAGGGCGGACAGGTTGTTGTACAAGATGGCGACGCCCACCATGTTGAGCTGAAGGATCGGACGCTGGATTTCATCGTTTGCAGGACTTCGCTTCAATACTTGCATATTCCTTCTGCTATTGCAGAGATGTATCGACTGCTGCAGCATGGAGGGAAGGTGTTTCTGGTCGTACATGGCTTAGGTTATCTTCCCGACTATTTCCTAGCTAGAAAGCAATTGGGTAAGATTACGCAGCGCTCAAGAGGCGCCGGCGGGGTAAGTGCGTTAAAATTTCTCACCTTCGGTTCGTTGAAGCAGAAACTTGAGAATGCAGGCTTTACCTCTATTCAATATATAGAGAGCAGCCCGTGGATGTTTGCGGGATGGCTGCCTATCTACTTTGGGGTTTCGGCTGAGAGAAGCCGCGGCAACTGACACTGACGGATCATTTCGGATACAAAAAAAGATACGTACAATAAAACAGCAGAAGGATCCGCCGCGACGGATCCATTTTCACGTTTACGTTTAGGTGATAGCTGAACAACGGAGAATTAAAGGGCTGTCATGGGTTATGCTGTTTAATGTATAGTAAAGTAAAAGTTGGATTATTTTAGAAATCACTTTTAAATGAGGAGAAATTAGATGGATAAAAACACAAAAATCAATCGTTTGCGCTGGAATGAAGCAACTTCAATTCACGAAAAGTCAGATTTTTATGATGTCGAAGGGTTTAAAGCAGGGAAATCAACGTTAAAATCAATTGAATTAGTAGAGTTAGGTGATTTAGAAGGAAAATCTATTCTGCATTTACAGTGCCATTTTGGATTAGATTCTCTCTCTTTGGCGAGAATGGGGGCAAAAGTAACTGGAGTTGATTTGTCCGATGAAGCAATAGAGTTGGCCAAAAAATTAAGCAATGAAACAGGAGTTCATGCTGATTTTATTTGTGCAGATATTTTGCAACTTCCTGATGTTTTAGATCGACAATACGATATTGTTTATACTTCTTACGGAGTTTTATGTTGGATTTCTGACTTAAATCTTTGGGGGAGCATTATAGCTAAATACTTAAAACCAGAAGGAATTTTTTTTATGGTTGAGGGTCACCCAATAGGAAACATTCTTGAATATAATACGATAACTCAAAAATTTGAAGTAGAATATAATTATTTTTTTACAGATCCCATATTATGTCGTTCAAATACTACATATGGGGATCGCAGTGTTTTAATGGAAAACGAAGAGTTTTATCAATGGGATCATAGTGTGGGAGAGATATTAAATTCATTAATTAAAAATGGATTATATATTTTGAAATTTGATGAGTATCCGTATTCTGCATATGAAAAATTTGAAGGAAAGATGATATATGAAAACGATGGTTGGTGGAAGATTAAAGATGAAGTTAAAATACCTTTATTATTCTCAGTGAAAGCCACAAAATAAGCAGTCTTCTTAACAAGACTTCGCTCAACTAACGGGTGCGATAGCTTAATAAACAACTAAAACGAGGCTGCCGACAAGGATCGGAAGCCTCGTTTTGCTAACGGACGCAACAGTCACATACTTCGAATTTTTGATGTAATAATGAGATTTTTTATTTACATTATCCCCCCCGGGGGGATAAAATGAGGACGACAAGGGGGGCACAATTATGAGCGAAAAACATGAGCATAACCATAATCATCCACACAAGCATACACAAAAAGTTGTGAACCGATTAGCAAGAATTGAAGGACATGTGCGGTCCATAAAGGATATGACTAGGAACGGAAGAGATTGTTCGGAGGTTCTCTTACAGATTGCAGCAGTGCGCAAAGCCTTAGACAATACCGCCAAATTGCTACTAAAAGATCATCTAGAGGGCTGCGTTGTAGAGGCCGTTCACAAAGGTAATGAAAAAGAGGTTCTTTCTGATCTTCATAAGGCACTTGACCATTATTTGAAGTAGGGGGAATGCTGGCTATGGATTCGGAAAATATGTTAAGGCAACACACAACAAGGAAGCAAAAACTATATATCATTCTTGCCCTTGCCGTTCCAGCTATGATTGAGAACCTTTTACAGACGGTTGTGGGTTTTATAGACACCTTATTTGTATCCAAAATCGGTCTTGTTGAAGTGACGGCGGTCGGCATTTCTAACGCAATAATTGCCATATACATAGCAATTTTCATGGCACTTGGAACAGGAGCATCTTCACTCATCGCAAGAAGTGTTGGGGCAAACGATTACGCTAAGGCGAAATTGATTGCCAAACAGTCCACATGGATCGCTACAATCACCGGCTTGTTATTTGGACTCATTTCATTGCTGTTTGCAAGGCCATTACTCCAGATTATGGGGGCAGAAACAAATGTATTAGAGGCAGCTGTTACATACTTTACAATCGTCGCGGTTCCATCAGTCTTTATTTCCCTTATGTTCGTTTTTGGTAGCATTCTACGGGCGGCTGGAGACACGAAGACGCCGATGAAAATCAGTATTTGGATCAATATTGTACATGTTGTTTTGGACTATGTGCTTATATTTGGGGTTTGGAAGTTTGAAGGTTGGGGGATTGCGGGAGCAGCCTGGGCAACAGTCATCGTAAGGATTATTGGTAGCATAGCTCTTTATCGTTATATAAAAAAATCTAAGCTGTCCTTTCCAATGTTCACGGGAATCGTTTTGAATGAACATACAAAAGCGTTACTAAAATTATCAACGCCAGCAGCAATTGAACGCTTAATTATGCGGTTAGGTCAGGTTTTATATTTCGGACTTATTGTTCATATCGGTACAAATACATTTGCCGCACATACGGTCGCAGGGAACATCGAAATATTTTCTTATATGCCAGGCTACGGATTAGCAGTTGCCGCTACAATATTGGTGGGACAAAACCTCGGCGCAAATCAAAAAAAGGAAGCCTACGCGTACGGAATGCTGACTACTGGGGTCGCGGTTGCGTTTATGTCCTTTGTAGGCGCACTCCTGTTCTTCTTTTCTTCTTGGTTTGCTGCTTGGTTTACATCAGAACCTACCGTAATCAAGATGGTTTCGACTGCACTTAAAATTGATGCTTTTGCGCAGCCTTTCCTCGCTGTTGGTTTGGTGCTGACAGGAGCACTGCAAGGAGCTGGTGACACGAAAAGTCCAATGTATTCTACGGCTATTGGTATGTGGGTAATCCGGGTGGTTGGCGTTTATGTACTGGGCATCCAATTAGGTATGGGTATTGCAGGAATATGGCTTTCCATTACGATCGATTTATTTGTGCGAGCTGTTTATTTATTTTACCGATTCAGAAAGCAACTATCATAATTCTGTCGCTCCTCATTGATCCCAGCGTAAGGCTAGGAAGCCGATGAAAAAATACTAAGCTTAAGAAGGTGAATCTTACAATGAAAATCCGTCTCACACGATTTATTGAAGCTTATTACGGAAACCCGAAAGGTATCTTTGGTTTGTGGATAGGTGAAAAAATGGTGAAACAGCATCAACCTGAGACATTCTGGACAATAGATCTGATAAAATTACAACCCAACGATAAAGTATTGGAGCTTGGGTGTGGCGCAGGGTTTGCCATTCAACTGCTTCAAAATCAATTAACGGATGGACACGTCATTGGTATTGATCTATCTAAAACTATGGTCCGTTCAGCAACTATCCGTAATAAAAAAGCAATAAAAAGTGGCAGAGCAGAGATAAGATATGGGAGTGCGGAAGAAATCCCCTACCCAAATAGCAGCTTCGATAAGGTCTTTAGCATTCATTCAATCTATTTTTGGGATGACTTGCCTAGAAGCATAAATGAAATATTCCGAGTGCTTAAACCTGGTGGCTCAGTAATAATAACCCTTTCATATGGAAAGGGAGGGGTGGTATATAACCACATTCAGAATATGATAGATCAGCAAATTATTCCGTGTATGCTTCGAGTTGGATTCTCGAATACTAATCAAATCATAGGACCTGACTCTAGGGTTTTCAATACGGTCGCAGTTACAGGAGTTAAGTGACGTATTTAGAACGATATAATTAATGTTTGTTCAACTAAACGGATACGATAGCTTAATAAAGACAAGAGGCAGCCGGCTCGAATGAGAATGAACGGCTGACTTTTCCACGCTAACGGGCAGAATAGTGGCAGCAGTCTGGACTTTATTTTCAACGAATACTAGTCATTGAGGGCTTGATCCCCCGTGACCGTCCCTATAACCAATGGAATCTGGATGCAGGTTCCATTGGGGATTTTACGGGACTAGTTCTGGGACATATGCTCAAAAATCTTCGGTTTTCCGTTCCCCTGCTGACCGATTGAAAGGGCGGGTCCGCTTAAAGTCTCCGTCGGCCATACGGGGGCGGTAGTAATGAAGTATTAGCTTTGAATGGCGAACAACGAATTGCTAGTCATCCGGTACCAGGCGCCATTCTGGTATTGGAACTTCATACCGCTGGACACACGCACATGTGTATCCGTTTGAGAGGAATAAAGGTACGTTTTGGAGTATTTCAACTTCCCGTAGTACACCGTGTATACAACCGAGCCGTCCGCGCCCAACTGATTGATGGAGATGCCGTCTCTTGAGTACCACGACTGTTTCCACGTCTGTGAAGGGGTTTCAAAGATCGGTTTGGTTTCGCCTTCCGGCGACCGGACATACAAGGCCCAATTATCTTTTTCTTTATTATACTCCTGATAGGCAATCCAGCCGTTATTGATCTGATAGGATGGTCTCGGGTTGGGAAAAAAGCCATACCAAGGATTTAGGGCTAATGTGGTAATATTGTCATCGGCGTCACGCAATCGGAGCAACCACTTTTCGCTACTGTTCCTTTTAACCTGGTAGATCATGTTTTTCCCGTCCATCAAAGGTCCGCTGTAGGTTTGGTAGCCGGCAGGCAGCACATATGTCATCAACGTACCGTCGGGAAGCGACTTGTAGAGGTTCGAATGATAAGTTGGATCCGTATAAACCACGGTTCCGTCAGCCGACAGATCAAAGCGATTTGTACCTTGAAAACCCGAATTCGGTAAGGTACGGGACTGTCCCGTAGCTAAATCCAGCACTCTATTGGTAAATACCGCAAAATTCCCTTTCACATCATAAACATCCCCATATGGATAATTGCCATCGATCAGATTTCGAACGTTTCCGTCGTTCCAATAATAAACAGAATGATAAGTAGGCCATCCGCTAGAGTCTGTAATAGATAAAGTAAAGACTACACCTTCAGTGGATAACTTTGCCGAATAGATCGTATGGTCAGACCCGGTGGCATCGTACACCTTTACTTGGCTTCCATCCGTACGGTTATGCAACCAGAGCACCTTATTACCGGTTTCTTTCCAAATAATACGGCTTTCGTCAAAGCCAAGGATGGTTCCGTTGAATTCGTTAAGGAGCACCTCGGAACTCCAATCATCAGCGGCCGATGCCTGCAACGGCGGAAGCAGAATCAGCACCAACAGCGTAAATGCCCAAACGAAAGGTATAAATCCTCGTTTCATTAATGCACCTCACCTATAAACTTATTTTTGTTGACTATCCATCGGTATTTCGTTTTAAACTTGTTTTGATTAAACACCCCCTTGTTGTGTCGAATTGACAGTAAAACATGGTGTAGTTGAGAAGGCAGGGTCTGAAAAAATAACATTCAGCAGAATCACCGAAAGATCATTATCTGAGGCCCTTACGGGAAGTCATGTCTATGTTGTTTCTTTCGGTAAGAATGAGGAAGGTTATTCAATTTGAATAACAACATACTACAATATATTCGTATTGAATACTCTTTTTTGGGGGTAAATGACAAAATTAACCAAACATTTGTAATTCCTGAAAGTTTCAGGCAATGGGCGACTACTAGGGCATTAGTTACCGAGTCGGGAATTGATGCATTTTGTACTATTTATTAAGCTAATAACAGGACACGGTAACGAGTTCTAACGCAAAAAAAACCGACCTTTTGCAGATGCGAACAGGGTCGATTTTTTTATATTGTTTGACGGAAATCACTCGAATCAACTTATTATTGTAT
Organism: Paenibacillus mendelii; assembly: GCF_024498075.1. Lineage (GTDB taxonomy): Bacteria > Bacillota > Bacilli > Paenibacillales > Paenibacillaceae > Paenibacillus_Z > Paenibacillus_Z mendelii. The sequence continues at coordinate 4,740 of NZ_JANHOF010000028.1, read as the reverse complement.
GGTACGAAGTCGATTCGGTCGGTTACTACTTTGTTTGCAGGGCGGAGGGTGAATTACTCAAAGAAGGCGAACACACACATAACCCCCGCTGGGTCACCATAGACGAACTGGCAGAACGGATACAAAATAATCCGTTGCAATTTATTAACATCGACTGTGCCGCCATCATGTTCTACTTAAAACATCGTGTAATATCCTTCCAGTTATTGAAACAATTAGATCCTTTCTGTTACGCTAACGGGTACGATAGTTGAATAAGAAACATGGATGAGCAGGCGCTGTGGTGGCCTGCTCATTTTATTAAGCTAACTGGCAGGATACAAGCAGGCTCCAGTAGTTTCTTCAACTTCCGAAATAGCAATCGATAAGAAACCGCATTATCTGTAAACTTGTAGAATAAAAGGAGATTTTAAAATTCATTTATAAAGAGTGGCAACCGCCCTAACTATGAAGGAGGAACATATTAGTGACAAAGAAAGATAATTCCCTTGCTCCACACGATCCGCCCAAGCCAGATCTTGCGCTCACACGCTTGAATGTGTTCATAGGCAAATGGAATACGGAAGGACTGATTAAGGCGAGTCCGTCCGGGCCGACTGCCAGGTTGAAGGCAATTGATACTTACGAATGGCTACCTGGCGGATTTTTCCTTATTCACCACGTGGGTGGCTATATGGGTGACGAAGAGGTTAAGACTATCGAGATCATAGGTTATGATACTTCTAGCGAGACGTACTTTACGCACTCTTATGACAATCGAGGCAGCGTCGGTAAGTATCAAGCGAATCTACTCGACGCCGTCTGGACAATTGCAGGAAAATCTGAGCGCTTCACGGGTATGTTTAGCGATGACAGCAACACCTTAACTGGCAGGTGGGAGTTGTCAGGCGATGGCGAGAGTTGGGAACCTTGGATGGATATCAAGTTGACGAAAGTCGTTTAGCTGAAAAACGCCCCAAAACGTATAAACTCTTGGGGATCAATAGCGGAACTAACCACAAACAAGTGAGGATCTGAAGTTCCCGGCATGTATCGTTCAACTAACGGGACACGATAGTTCAATAAAACACACAAGGATCCGCCACGGCGGATCCTTTTCACGTCTCCCTCGTCGATTGAGCTAACGGGCAGATTACGCTAATGGATTCAGACTAACATAATAATCTTATCGGCTCTTTACATGTGTTTGCCACGTTATTAACTCGCTTTAGAGTTCCTTCCTTTTAAGCGTTTGATCAATCATATTTAAGACTAAGGTCTAGCTGGAAAATAGACCTTAGTTTATTTTCGGCAAAGAAATGTTTCTGTAAAATTTATAACTGAGATCGAAAATAAACTTCCCCGCAGCAAGCTGCGGGGAAGTAGACCTTCAGAGATTAAAACTTTAGGGAGCTGGTCCCATCAATGTCTTCAAATAACCAAAATCACATTGGAGAAACAATGGCTAAGATGGATGGTGCCAATATTGCGAGATCGGTTGATAAAGACTCGACCGTCCAATCTTATTTTCAAGTGTGGGCTGCACTCGGGGCCTGCGCCGTAACCCTGCTAGCCGTTATATTGAAACCCCTTTTTCCAGACAGTCCAGACTATACAAAGGGATTTGCTCCAATGTGGGTTACGGCATTCGCCGCAATAATTGGAGTGATCGCTTTGCTGCTGTCAATGGGTTGGACGCGAGTAAGACTTGTACCACGTCTACTCGTGCTAATCAGCGCATGGAGCGCTTCTATTCTGCTAATCTGGTCATCAGCTGGTATCGTCTTTGACGCACTCCGCACGGCCGCTGTGATTGGAATACCCGGTTTGCCACCTGTCGTTGACTGGTCAGGCTTTGTGTCCCGGGCTATAAGCCTCACAGGGGCAACGTTACTGGCAATGGTCACCATCTCTTTTCAGCGCGTATCCCGCGGTGCATGTGTTGCGTGTGGCCAAGGGCCCTTGATCAAGAGGAAGATTCGCTCGAATGCGTGGCTTGGCTATGCCGCTTTCATCCTTTCATTTCCATATCCTTTGCTGAAAATCTACTGGACACTTGGTGGGACCTTAGGGGGCGGTCAAAATTTCGGCCATCATTCTGCGTTTGGTGAAATTCTGGTTTTTGGTGCTAGTGCATTGCTTTCCCTCGCTCTTGTCCAAAGATGGGGGCGCTTATTCCCCCGTTGGGTCCCGTTTTTTGCTGGCAAAAAAGTTCCTCGCAGGATTTTTATCATTGGAGGTTGGATTGCTGCCTGTATGACAGCTCCTATGGGGCTGCTGGCGATATTTGGGACTTTTATGCAAGCACTAGGTCTGGCTGATGGTCCTGTGCGTTTTGATGGCAACGGATTGATGGTATCCATGGTGTACGGAGGGTGGATGTTGTTAGGTATCGCACTTGGTGGAGCCACCTGGGGCTATCAGCAGCAAACCAGAGCCAGTTGCGTACAATGTGGCCGATAACTTTATTTATAAGGGGGGCCATTTTTATACTGGGATAAAGTTTTCAAATTTGATACAAAAGGTGACATGGTTAAAATTAAGGAAGTTAATGCGGTATTCAAACCATGGGCAAATGGGACGCGTTTTTGTGCTAGGTATAAGCTGGCGAAGTCAATGAGTTCATTACGCTAACGGGACACGATAGTTCAACGAAACAAGGAGCAGTTTGCCGCGGCAGCTGTTCCTTGTTTTTATTAAGCTAAAGGGCAGCGCAGTTATTTCACACGATTGACAATATGCGGAAAATGATATACTTTAAATTGAGTGAGTTACTCACTCATAAAATTTCCCCATTCACTTTAGAAGGAGATGAAAAAAATGAGTAAAACGAACATCCTGCCTGATTTATTACTCCGAAACCGCAACCGACGCAAAAACACAAAGCTACTTGAGATTCATACGCCGAATCGTATCATTGAAGGCCATTACGTTAAAATCGGCGGCATCGACCAGTGGGTAACAATACGGGGAGAGGATTATCATAATCCTGTTGTATTGTTCATTCATGGCGGACCGGCTTCCCCATACTCCATTTTCAGCCCATTGCTGCGTTCTTGGGAGAAACATTTCACCATCGTGCAATGGGATCAGCGAGGCGCTGGCAAAACGTTTACGAGGAACGGAAAAGACGGAAGCGGCCCCATCACCTTTAGCCGCCTTGCTCAGGACGGGATCGAGTTGGTAGAGTACCTGTGCAACAAAATCCAACAGCAGAAAGTGATTCTCATCGGCAGTTCGGTAGGCAGCCTGATCGGAATTATGATGGCGAAAAGACGTCCCGACCTATTTTATGCCTATGTCGGTACCGATCAAAATTCTCCGGATCCCCAGTATCTCACGCACCAATTGACGATGGACTCTCTCCGCAATGCAGGCCATGCGAAGGGGGTTCAATTGGTCGAGAAAATGGGGCCGGATCCAACACGATGGAGCCGTGAAGATTTCGAACGGAGGAATCAATACCTCGTTAAAGTGATCAACGACGTGCCAAATATGATTATGGACCTTATTTTGCCGTCTATGCTTTCTTCCCCAGAACACAAGTTCAGCGATCTCATCGATTTTTTCAAAGGGATGAAATTCTCCCTTGACCACCTTTATAACGAGTTAGTGGCTTTTGACTTCGATGAGGTTGGACTGTGCCTTAAATTGCCGTTCTTTATTATGCATGGCGATAAAGATATCATTACGCCGATTGCAACGGCAAAAGCATACTTCGACAAAATTGAAGCTCCTTTCAAAGAATATGTACTGATTCGTAATGCCGGTCATCTTGCTTGTTTTGCCCGTCCGGAGCAATTCCTGGAGGAACTTATTAACCGGGTACATCCTCTAGCCACCGCTACAGAGAACGAAATTGCAAAGGGGATAATTTAGCGATTTCATGTTACGATAAGGATAACTCTTTCATAAGATTGGAGTTTGAGGATCATTGTCTCCATTAAATAAACACCAACTGAATCAGATCCGCGACGAACGCAGAGAACAGATTAAGCAAGCGGCGCTAATACGATTTGCTCGGCACGGATACTTGGGAACGAAAACGAGCATGATCGCTGCGGAAGCCGGCATCAGCGAAGGTCTTATTTTCCGATATTTCAAATCCAAAGACGTGCTTTTCACAACGCTCGTTCAGGAGTTAATCGAAGAAGCGAAGTTGGAAACCGAGAACCTTCAATACTTGCCTGGCTCTCCATTTGAACAAATCAAAGCCTTAACCACAGGTATGCTTGATGAGAGCAGCAAATATGCATTTATGCTAATTCTAAGAGCACGCAAGACGGATGAAATTCCAGAAGAGGCCGCACGGATTCTTGAACAACATTCAGAGGATGTTATACTCGAGAGGCTGATTTCAATATTTATTCAAGGGCAGGAAGCTGGAGAATTCTCCCCGGGAGATCCACGGAAATTATTGGCTTGGTATTTTTCCATTATCAATTGTCTTATTATGGAGGAAGTTGCGATGGAGGAGTACGGGTTACCGAATGCGGACTACTTAATGCGTTTTTTGAAAACGTAACGTTACGCAAATGTTGAATTAACCGGTCATAGAAAACGCCAGGTCATTACGCTAACGGGGAACGTTAGTTGAACGCAACAAGGAACAGTTTGCCGCGGCAGCTGTTCCTTGTTTTATTAAGCTAACGGGCAGCATTCCTATTATGAAGAAATACGAGGTTTGAGAAAGAAAAAGACTCCTTGGTATGATGTTAATGGGTCCACGACGCTGGCGGGCTGACGGATCCCAAAAACAAA
>NZ_JANHOF010000027.1 GCF_024498075.1 Paenibacillus mendelii | reverse complement strand
AATTCATATTATTAATAACGTATTTGATAAGTTCGTTAGATGATATCTCATAATTGAAGGACATTTGCTGGCCATACACACAGATGCCGTATCTCTTAAGGATCCACCATGTGACCGGATTTAAATCCCCGTTTCCATCAGATTGTATTTTTTTATCGAAATAGGTGGGAACGAGTGGGATTTCTCCGACGGACTTCCCCAAATCCTCTTGTCGGATATAGGCCCCCATAATATCTAATCCAGAAAGCGTTTGTTCAACATCCTTGTGCGCTTCCGAAATCAATCGGATGTCAGATGGAGTTAACGTTCGATTAACAAATACGAGAAAATCTATATCGCTTGAGCCCTCAATAAAAGCATTTAGAGCAGTCGAGCCATAAACATAAACAGATACGACGGTATTTGGGATGCGGAATTGTAGCGATTCGCATAACTTTCGCATAGATTTATCAACAACTTCTGGTATTATTGTAGCCATTCTGATACCCCACCTTCTTAATATGATTTTGGTTGTTCGCTTGAGAATAGTTGTAGGAAAGAATAAGGAACTTACCCTGCTTATGATAAACGTATTATATTATTCTAAAAAGAGAAAATTTCCTAAATCTTTTTTCTAATTTTATTATTTTTGATGTAGGTTTTTATTTAAGCTAATCTCTCTCTAGCTCAATAAAACGAGCAGGCTACCGCGGCGCCTGCTCGTTTGTGCTCGATTCAACTATCGTGTCCGTTAGTGTAACGACTGATTAGAAACATATTTCCCGCCCCCCCTGCGAGATCGGATACTCCGAGTGATGTCAACCAGCTTATTCAATGTCGCGTAACCCGTTTACATCGCATTGGCCATATTCATTATCACCCACAGCAACCACCGTGCCGTCCGATTTAAGCCCGACGGTATGAGTGCAACCCGCCGCAACCGCCACAATATCGCGCCAGCCACTTACATTGCATTGGCCATGCTCATTCCAACCCACAGCCGCCACAGTACCGTCCGATTTAAGGCCGATGGTATGATTACTGCCCGCCGCTATCGCCACAATACCGCGCCAGCCGCTAACATCGCATTGGTCATGTTTATTCAGTCCCACAGCCGTCACCGTTCCGTCCGATTTAAGACCGATTGTATGAAGATAACCCGCCGTGACCGCCACAATATCGCACCAGCCGCTTACATTGCATTGGCGATACCGATTATTACCCACAGCCGTCACCGTGCCGTCCAATTTAAGACCGATGGTATGCCAGTCACCCGCCGCGACCGCCACAATATCATACCAGCCGCTTACATTGCATTCACCTTCATTATTTCGGCCCACTGCTACCACCGCGCCATCCGATTTAAGCCCAATGGTACGACACCAGCCCGCCGCAACCGCTACAATATCGCGCCAGCCGCTTACATCGCATTGGTCATGCTTATTCCCCCCCACAGCCGCCACCGTGCCGTCCGATTTAAGACCGATTGTATGGGCATTACCCGTGTTTGTCGCCATATGAACATTACCAGCCGCGACCGCCACAATATCGCGCCAGCCGCTTACATCACATTGGCCATATTTATTATCACCCACAGCCGTCACCGTGCCGTCAGATTTAAGCCCAACGGTATGACGACGACCCGCCGCTATGGTATCTTTAGGCAAGCGTTTCACCTTTAACGCCGCTTCTTTCGGAGAAATGTAATCCATGTCTTACCTCCTTGAAAATCGGCCGCCCATATTGCAAGAAGATGATGGTCCGTATCCTGCAAGGTACCGCCGCGACGCATAGTGACGAACCTAGAGTCTCGGATCTCGCTGAAAATCATTCGTTTACCCATATTAAAAACTCCTTCACTTTACATTCAAAGTTGGCTTTTTCGTTTTCCATCTTTATCATGGAAGATTTATATTTAAAGCAGGACGCACACCATAACCGTCTATATTGTTATTCCCGTAGCTGCGAATACTGCAACCTGTACCTGCAAAAAATGCACGTGAAGGCTTGTTTCCTTGTGTTCGCAGCCACCACCAGGAACAGCCCATTTCTTCGCCGTCTCTGATGATATAGTTATCTTTGTTCGTTTTATCATATACATATAAGCTGCATCCATCGGGCTTTTTCGTCTTGGCAAAATCGGTTCCAACAGCGCGCCTCAACTCCTTGCCGTGGATCTCAGATAAATCATTTGTCTCAGCAACGCTAAGTAGAAAGACCTTGTCCTCCGTATCCGGGCAGCCCTCTCCGTTGTCCGTGCAATGAGTCGTCTTTATGAATTGCTTCTCGGTGGCATTGAATGCGGCGTTATAGAATTCATCATTCAGCCACTCGCGCAAATCGCAGTCATGCCACGTAATTTCCATGCAATCACGCCACTTCAGATCCGCGCTCTTGCCGTGATACCTCTTACAGTCCAAAATATACTCACTCAAAACAAACAGCTCGCTTCCTGAATTTTGAAGAACACGCCATTTAATCGCCAGTTCTTTACCGTCTACAGACTGCGGATACGTGCCGAACGCAATGAATTCGCCGGGCTTTAGGTTCCGGTAAGTTAAAGCAAAATGACCCTTTTCCATTTAGCTTTCCTCCTCGATTTTTCATTCTAACTTCGATCATATAACATTCATGCAAGATTTCATTTGATATACCAAGAATCCTTGTGTGGACGGCCATTGTCTCTTATAATATTGTTGCCGTACTTTAGAGTTTGACTTTAAGGAAGGTGTCGCAGGTGGACAAAACCTTTACGCCGAAGCAGATGGCCAAGAGACTTCATGTCAGCACCACAACCTTGCGAAGATATGAAAATCTCGATTTGGTGCCTGACGTACCTCGGACAGCCAGTAATAGAAGATATTATACTCCGTTGCATGCTCAAGCTTTCCTTGCTTTACGGTCCTTGATCAAAGGATTCGATCTGCCTATCGCCTACGATGTCATGAACTTATTAAAAAAAGGTCGCGTTGAACAAGCACTTTGGATGATCAATTTACAACAGTACAACATTCAGGTAGAGAAGCAACGAGTCGAGGAGGTCATGAGCCTCATTCATCAAACTGATTTCTCCATGTATAGGAATATTCAGGTCACGGATGAAATGAAAATCGGAGAGGTCGCCGTTATCGCTGGGGTAAACCCATCCGCTATTCGACACTGGGAAAAGGAGGGGCTTATTCGCGCTAAGCGGAATCCGGAAAACGGATATAGAGTCTTTACATCGCGGGAATTAAAAAAGATTATTGTGCTAAGCAGTTTAAGGAAAACCTTCTTTTTCATTGAAAGCATGAAACAGTTGCTTGAAGCTTTAGAGACACATGATCTAACTACGATTGAACGCTCCTTCAAAGTGGCTCTTCAGAAGCTGAATGAGCAGTTGGAAAAGCAAATGAATGGCATAACAGAAATGATGAGATATATACAATGTTATTGAGCGTCCTTCAACTATATTTTCCGAAGAGCCATACAAAACAAGGAGCAGCTGCCGGGCGAGGCAAACTGCTCCTTGTTTCGTTCAACCCAAGCACCCGTTAATCAAGTAACGGGCTATGTTTCGATATAGGTCTTATTTCAAAAAAACGACGCCTTGGTCAGCCAATCGTTGATGCAGCTTCGGAATGGAGACTTGATCAAGATGAATATTTCCCTCGACCGCACACGCCGCCGCTATGCCTGCCGCTTGTCCGAGCGCATAGCAGGTAGCTTGCACGCGCATGGAGGACATGGCTACATGAGTGGCGGAGATACACCTTCCGGCCACGAGAAGGCCCTTAACCTGAATGGGAATCATACAGCGGTAAGGGATATCGTAACCGCTGAGCTGACGCTCGTCGCACGTCTTTTTGCCGTCCGGGCTGTGAATGTCGATTTCATAGTTCGTCTGGGCCACAACGTCTTCGAAGCGTCGGCCGCTTGTCAGATCATTCTCCGTTAACGTATACATTCCTTCGATTTGATTCGTTTCCCGAACGCCGATTTGGCCGGGAATATGCGATAGAGTGTACGTCTCAAATCCGTTTCGCTGCAAATAATGCGCGACGGAGAACACTTGACGAAGACCTTCCTTCTCGGCGTGATTGATGTCTTCAATCTTGGCGCCGTTCCCCTTCACCCGCGTCATGTTGACGAGCAGCATACCATCATTGTTATACTCCCAATACAGGTGCCGACCCTGCGGCAAATCGTTTATTGATTCGTAATAATAGCAGTCATCCGGCAAATAGGGTTTAACCGGCTTGCCGGTATTCTGCATCATGAACATCAATGTCATCGGTTGGGTAAGACCGTCGCCCTCTCGTCCGGAATGCGTTGGAACACCCGTATCCTGAGCCACCCGCGCATCCCCGGTACAGTCAATGATCGATCGGCCAAGGAACGCTCTCAGCCCTTCCCGCGTATTGGCGATTACCCCTGTAACCGTATCGCCTTCTTGGATTGCCGCAACAAAGCTTGTATGATAATAAACCTTAACTCCTTCCCTCTCCAGCTTGGCATTCAAATAATGACGTACGTTAAAAGGGGAGTATTGCGGCCAGATGGAGCCTTGGTGCGATTGCGGCAAATAGTTCGGCATGACCTCAGACACGAGCTCCCGATAGATCCCGGTCACGTTGCCTACCCCCATGAAAATACTTACATTACCGAGCGTTCCCATACCGCCCAATTGACCCGAATGTTCCAGAAGCACGACTTTCTTGCCGCTTCTTGCCCCACTGATCGCAGCAGCCGTTCCTGCAGGACCTCCGCCAATGACGACGATGTCCGCGTCATCATAGATCTCGACATTACGCTGTAATGAAACCTTACTCATGCCTCAACCTCCCGATACTGAAAGTGGTTTCAGTATACGTGTGAAACGAGTTACATTAAAGTTTCATTTTTGTTACATTATGAGTACATAGGAAAGGGATCAAGGAGGATAATGGATGCCCCGGAAGAAAGTCGTCACACTGCAAGTTATCGCCGACCAGCTCGGTGTTACGGTTCATACGGTATCGAAGGCGCTGCGAGGCTTGCCCGGGATGTCGGAATCCACCCGCCGGGAAATATGCCAAACAGCCAGGCAGCTCGGTTATCTGACAAAGGCGCAGACGGCGGGGTTATCCGCGGAGCAAATCCCCTGGGTTGGTGCGGGCAAGCCGCGAAGGTTTGCCATGCTGATGGCAGCGGATCAGAGCTTCTACCATATGCAGGTCCAGGGATTGCAGCAAAGAATGAATGAACTGGGACATGTATTGTCGGCCATGGTGCTGCCGAATCATTTCACGAGTGAAAAAGAGGTTATGGAGTGGCTGGAGCGCAGCGGGGTTCTGTATATGGATGGACTGTTCACACCGCCTGCATTGCCTTATTGGATCGAAGCCATACTTCTGCGGCTGCCGCTCCCGAAAGTAATGATCAATTATCCTCCCGACAGCGCCGAAGCCGACAGCGTAATTTGGGATGTCCAGCATGCGGTACACCAATCCGTAAACGCATTGTACGATTACGGGCACAGACGTATCCTATTTATCGGCGACATCCATGATCAGCGAGGCTTCCGGCTTCGCTGGGAAGCGTTCCAAGCCGCTTGCGCAAGACTGAAGCTGCCGATTGATCCGGCAGCGCATATGACGGAGGTCACCGTACCCCAAGCGGAGAGGCTGGAGCGTTTAAGATCCAAGCTGCTGTCAGGAGACTACACAGCCGTACTATGCAGGAATAATGAGGACGTCAATTTGTTATTGGAGGTTTTACATTTGCTCGGGCTTTCGGTACCCGATTCCATTTCATTGATCACAACTGACCACGACAGCCATCCCTTGTATCCAGGTATATCAAGACCGATCTTGCTTATTCGTGAAGCCGCGGAACGCGCCGCGGAATTGATGCTCCGCAGAATCGCCAATCCCCGGCTTCCGTTCGAGCATGTACGTCTCGCCGGTACCTTCTTCTGGGGGGAAACGGTGAAGTCGGCTTCGAGTGGGCTTAACCGGGCTCAGCGTTGATAAATAGACCCTATCGCGCTTGTAGTGTGTAAATGTATAAAGGGTCTACAGCTGCTATCATCGGGCTCGCCTTCTTATGAAGATAACCAGCAAGATTAACAAGGATAGAGAAATTGCAAGAACGATGCCGTTTGATGCCAATCGGTTATCTGGTTCTGTATCCATCGTTGATAGTTCTAACGGCGCCTCTTGAGGAATCATTATCTTAGCGTTGATCTTAGCGGGTTCATATCCTGTTCCTAATGCTTTAAGATCATTTTGCGCGGATGTAAGGGTCTTCGTTCCTTCACAGAACCCGGTTTCGAGCCGATCGGGACCACCATAAGCATAAACGATGTATTCCTTATTCACTTCGAATCCCTCATATCCACAACTTACCGAACTCAATGCGGTGTAAACCGCTGTCTGAGAACCCACTTCACCTTTCCATACCGTTTTCACTTCGAATTGAGCTTCAACAGGATCTGCGGAAGACTGTATCTCCCCTTGAACAGGTTTGGTCAAGCTCACTACTTTCCCCGTAAAGATGGCCGTTTTTCGATTCAACTGGTCTTCTATGTTTGGGACTTGTGCGCAAGAGCATGCATGGACAGTTACAGGCACGACCGCAACCCACATACCGAACACGAGCAGAAAACCTAGTATAACCGTTGTTGTTCTCTTCCACATTATCATCACCTCATCAGTTTGGAGGGAATTCCCACATCTAACTAGACGAATCTAGCCTTGTATTGTTGCAGAGCCGTGCCCGTTTACGCTGCATTTTCCTATGACCCCCCTCAAGCGTAGGCCGATCCTCATATTCCTGTGCGGCGCTATGAAGACAATCGTAGCGTATATCCACAAAATACCGTAAACTAGCTTTGAAACTCAATTCCAATGAGATGGGTGATTCGATGAACGAACACGATAGGCAGCACCAGATCCTGATCCAGCAAGCGACCGCTTCTGCTGCGCAAGCACATGAAAGCGTATCCAAGGATTATTACCGCCAAGGCTTTCACATCATGCCACAGGCTTATTTTATGAATGATCCCAATGGGCTTGTCTACTACAAGGGTGAATACCACGCCTTCTTCCAGCACCTTCCGTTCAGCGTCCACGATGGCGAGAAGGTATGGGGGCATGTAAAGAGCAAAGACTTGGTACATTGGGAATACCTTCCGGTGGCAATAGCGCCAAGCCAGTCATATGACCGGAACGGCTGTTACTCGGGGAGCGCGGTTGACGATAACGGTATACTGACGCTGATCTATACCGGTTATATTGAGCGGGAAGGAGACCGGACGGCCATTCAGATGCAAAATCTAGCGTTCAGCGAGGATGGTATTGTATTTCATAAGTATGAGAACAATCCGGTCATAAGCGATCCTCCCGAGGATGGATCATTGGCGGATTTTCGCGATCCGAAGGTATGGAGACATGAAGATACGTGGTACATGGTTGTCGGAAGTTCCAAATTCGGCTACGGAAAGACGCTCATGTACCGTTCCGAGAATCTGCGTCAATGGGATTACATCGGGGTAGCGGCGGAAAGCGACGGATCCATGGGACAGGTATGGGAGTGTCCGGACATGTTCCCATTCGAGCGGGATACACATGTATTCCTCACCTCCTCGCTTATCATCGAGAATGAAGCCATTACAGGTGGTAAGAACCTGTATATGGTCGGGTCATTGAACTATGAGCAAGGTAAATTCAACAGCACATTCGTAGGCGAGACGGATTGCGGGTTAGACTTCTACGCTGCCCAAACATTCCACGACGGTCTAGGCCGGCGCATATTGATCGGCTGGATGGACTGGCATGCCGCACCGCGCATTGAAGCGGTCAGCAACTGGTTCGGCTCGTTGACCGTGCCGCGAATCATGACCTTACTCCCCGATGGGAGCGTCCAGTTCACACCGGCACCGGAGCTGCAGCAATTGCGTGAGGGACATCAGCATTTCGAAGAGGTAAACCTTCAGGAAGGGATACGTGGAGCTTGGGGAGATATCGTCGGCGATTGCCTTGAGATCATCGCCGAATTCGAGCTAGGCGATGCGGAACCAGATGCCGAGTTCTCGATTTCATTGCGCCGTTCCGAGCTACATGACCAGGAAACAATTATCACCTACAGCAGCGAGACGGAAACCTTGACCTTCAATCGTGACAAGTCGGGAAGTGGCTTCACGGGGAGCAAATCATGTTCATTGCTTCCGATGTCGGGTGGTCGGATTAAGCTGCACATTATTATGGACCGCTCTTCCGTGGAGATCTTCATGAATGAAGGGCGGCTTGTCAGCTCGAATCGGATCTACCCCCACCCGAACAGTCAAGGCCTGGATGTGTATGCCTCGAAGGGTACCGTCAAGCTCAAGCAATTGGATGTATGGAAGCTGAAGCGCGTCACGCTGTAATGGATTTTAGCTTGAGGATTTGACGTCTTAAAAAGACAATCATCTCAGACATAGAGAATGATTGTCTTTGTCTATATTCAATTCACAACGCCTCGTTCTTTATTTATACTACTTCGAATACATGGCAAACTCAAAGTCGCTAATAAGTAGGTGCGAGATCGTTTTTTGCTTGTTGCCGTTGAACAAAAACGATATATAATACTTGTTCTTCATCGGCTCATTAGGCAAAGGCAAGGATTCCAGCTTGACTAATGAGCCGTCAACGCCTTGATCCTCTTTCAAAAAGATGAAGGTGGCATATAGATCACTGTCCCCACTGTCCTTTTCAACACTCACCCCATATTTTTGCTGGACCTCTTTCTTGGTGGTGAGCAGGTTAACATTTCGGACCGTAGAAAACCTTGTAGATAAGTTATTTCCCGAGCTGACCATTAGCCCCGCTGCTTTGCCATCCCTGTAATACACTTCGAGACCCTCATAATTATATGTGCCCATGTAATCCTTTTCCGGCTGAAATCCAAACCAATTATCGATCTCTTTTTTCGCCATGCCAAGACGAATTTGCTTTTTCAAGACCGCATCATATATGGACAAATCCTCTGTGCTGAAACGATCAGAGGAAAACGTATCCTTCAAGGCGTTTGTGCTTATAGATATTTTATGATCCCCGTGCCAATAAACCTTCAGACCGAGGCTTTCAGCCACAAACCGCAGCGGTATCATTGTTCTGTTCTTCAAGATGACCGCTTCTACATGAAGCATTTTTTCTTCGTTATCCACAAGGGCCGTTTTATGGCCGATTTGTAGAGTTATGCTTTTTCCGTTGTACTTGATGTCAATAGTATTCATAGCTTCGTCCCACTTCAAGGTACCCCCCAGCTTTTCAATAATGATTCTTATAGGCAGTAAGGTAGTCCCTTTTATCAGCAGCGGCGCTGTTTTAAAATCAGGATCAATTTCCTCTGTCTTCCCATTGAAAATCATCGTTGGACTGCCGATTTCAAAAACAAAAAATCCATACTCCCCTTCTTCAGGAACGAGCTTATTTTCATTTGTGGGCTCAGCGGCAAATACATGATTCGTTAGTAAACCAAAGGCAAGCAAGCACAGTAAAATAACACAGCTACGTTTTCTCATTTCAGCGTCAGACCCCCATGTACGAATATACCTTTCTATTTATTCATTCGTTGGTAACAGGAGTTATAAGGGGAGTTAACGTCTCAGAATAGGTGTATTTTTTACGGTTTATCTTCAACATGGATCGATACTACTTGATCTGTACTTTCTTTTGGCATACATTCAAGGCTGTGTGCTGACGGTTAAGGGTATTAAAAAGGAAGGAGGAAAAGTATCTAAGACTTATGACTAGCTTCGTGATCAAATGTAACGGAGGAAGCTTATGCCTATTTTCAAACCTTCACAATGTGCGATTAATTTATGACATAGACGGAGACGCGCTGCAACGGGCAGGAATTAAAGGAATACTTTTAAACTGGAACAGGCTGCCGATATTATCGGCAGCCTGTTATCATTACACTATCGTTCTCTGTCACCACAATATACAAGTAAACTCATCTTAGTGTTTTTTGGACTTGCATATTCGTAATCCACGAAAATATTCTTCCCTTATCTTTGCTCTAAAGCTGCTTCAAAAGCCGAAGAAACTTTTTCAAATTCTTCATCATTTTCGATCACCGAAAGCTCATCACTCTCATTGACTTGCAGAAAGAATATATTTAGATCTTCTTTTTCCTTCTCCCCATCCTCAAGCTCAAGCTCGTCCAAGTATGCAACTGCTATATAATGTTGGTTCTCCAAATCTAGAGAACCCAACACCTCGACCTCTTGTTCAGAACCCTCATCGTCCACCAACGTGAGAACATCACCGTTTTCCATCATCACATTTAGCCCTCCTTGGTTGTAAGACATATTATTCTTATATATTTTTCCACAAAGATTAAAAAAAATTCATTACATGTAAGTCAAGAAAATGATAACCATTTTGGAAATTGTTATAACTCCATTTTTAGATGAACGGAACTGCCATTGAAGCCTATGCCTTATGCGAATTCTTTTACAAGGAGGATTTCGAACATCGTAAGACTAGAGGTGTTCAACACCCGGAGCATCTGACCGCCGTTGGGTATGAAGATCAACTCTCCATCCTTCACGGTGGACATGATCCTCATAATCCTCTTCTATCTGCCGCACAAGCTCCCCTTTATAAAATAGCTTCTTGTAAACTCCATTTTTTTATTTGTATCTTCACGCAAAGTTTGGGATTTGTTGCGCACACCAGTCCTATTTGAATAATGGCGGCCGCTGCTATTTTCTTTTATGGAGAGATACCCCAACATACTTCTCCACTCGAAAAAACACTTCCGGAGCAACCAACAGTATTACAATCGAGCCATATAGTCCAATCGTGTAGCTGGTTATGTAAGCGACGCCGATCATCTGGTGAAGTATGAAGGTGAACAGATGGATCAGCATATTCGAATAGCAAAAGGTATAGCTCCGGACCATCCACCGACGGTGCTGGAGTATCCGTTGCTTATAGATGTGGACAAGAGCTGTCGTCGTCAAGACGAGCCAAAGAATATTAAGCAGATTGAAGCCCATGCTGTTTATTTTCCCTCCCGTGGCGTAAGGCGCCATGTATCCGGAGGTCAGCACTACAACAAGCACGGATGTTATATACACGTAGCCATTCACTCGATGAAAACGGCGGTGCTTCTCATAGCTGCGAGCAGAGAAATTGATGAGCCCCGCTGCCATGGCAACGCAGGCAAATCCCACATGAATGTACATGACCGTTATCCAGACCCGGGTCTTAAGCTCATGCTTGAGATCCGTTTTATAGCTTAGAAACGCCTCGGCTCCAGGATCTATAATGTAATTGTTAACCAAGGCATACAAAATGTAAATCAGACTGACGCACGCGATCAGCTTGTAGAAGGATTGTCGTTTCTCCATCGGTTACCCCGCTTATATCCGCTTCCCTGTTAATTTGGAGGCCGGCAATACGCCGGCTTTGGCGATACCGATCATCTGGTTACCATCAACAGCAGCTTCAAATTTCAGATTCAGACGCATCGGCTTCGTAATTCGTAGCGACCAGCGAAGCCTGTTGCCTTGAAGTTCAGGATCGATAAATGCACTAACCTCTTCCCCTTGTGCTGCCGTACCTTGAATGATGCCATTAACGGTTGCGATGTGAAGCTTAACCGCCAGCTTTCCAACCGGAGTAGCGATCGTCGTATCCCAATCCCCGTCGAAGGCCGACCCCAGCGTGACATTCACCGATGTGCCTTGAAGGCCGTCAAGAACCGTCGCGGTATTCGGGATACTGACCGCCGCCCCCTGATACACGACCGGGGTAATACCGGTGTTACGCCAGACCGTTCCTCTTCGTTCAAATTCGAACAATTGCTCTACCGCATGCGCAATACGCGGCCCGAGCTCACGCTCCACCAGATGGATCGCGACATCGAGCCCTGAGGTTACACCGCCTCCGGTAACGAGGTTTCCGTCGTCGACTACACGAGCCATAACAGGGATGGCCCCCGTCGCCCCAAGCAGATCCATCCCTAAGCGGTTTGTCACCGCCAGCCTTCCTTCCAGCAGCCCTCCCATGGCCAGTACCAGAGAACCCCCGCAGACGGTGGCAACTACGGTATCCGAACGCTCAAGCGCTTGTTTAAGCATTCCCGTCAATTCCGTGTTCATGGCTCGGGTCAGAATGGCAGGAATGGAATTCGGGCCGTCTCCTTCCACCTCACCGGATGCGCCAGGTTCATTTTGCCACCCCCATTAATGATCAGAACGAACGTACAAGCATGATAGTTGCAAAAAACTGTAGCACAATAAAAACAAGGAGCAGTTGCCTAAACTGCTCCTTGTGATCTGTTGGTTACTTATTCTCCTATGGAAAGGCGGCCGAATCGTCTGACCAGCTGCCGCCGTGTCTTTATTAAGCTATCTGATTATCTTTATATTTTTTTCTTACATTTTACAATTATAAATTTTATGGGAGGTTTATTTTTCATGTCCTTACTTGGCTCGTCAATTTCTGAAAACTCTACCAGCCCATATTTTTCAAATTCTTGTTTTATGGAGTCAGAATCATAAAAAAACATTTTTATGCCTTCCATTATCTCGAAATAGTCTTTATCCAATTGTTTGCCCTTTCCAAACATTGGGGCTTTTTTCGAAACCGTTGTAAAAATCATATATCCATTTGGCTTTAACTGATTATAACAATCTTTAATAAACTTATCTCTCTCACGATTATTCAATAAGTGAATAAGTGCATGGCAAAATATACCGTCATAGAGTTTGTTATCAAAAGGCATGTCAGTTACTGAACCATGAAAAATACTAACATCAAGCCCGTTTTGCCTCGCCAAATCAATCGCTGTTTTTGAAATCTCAATACCTGTTACATTTATTCCATTGTCAATAAAAACCTTTGCATTTCTGCCATATCCAATACCTGGTACCAGTATGTCCTTAACATTCCTTTCAAGGAAAAAGTCCTTTGTTACGATTGCGGAGTCTGTAGGTTCAAATCCCCACATCGTTTGTTTTTCTATAAAACTTGATTCCCAGAATTCCGTCATATCTCCATCTCCTTGAATAAATTAGGATTCCCCAATCCACTTCTTCTATATTACATTCGGGCGACTAATACCTAATCTTTTTATGGATATTGGCAAGAATACTTCCTGCCGAGGCTGCGGCTGAAATGATATTCCTGTAAAATGAATAATTTGGCGTTTTGAACAAAAACGAGCGCCTCTGTACGATGGGGTTACGCACGAGGTCATTGCCTCAAAAAGCCCATCAGGAGGTCGCTCTACTATGAAGTTTAAGGTACAGGACAAGCAAAATCAACTCATTGAAAACATTTCCAAGACAACGGTACAATACGACTATATGAAGCTAATGATCGTTAGAGGTTCCTCTTATCATAAAAATTTCATAATAAACTGTGAAAGGGTGTTAAATGTGAAAATACGCAATGTGAAAAGTTCCGATTTTAGCGTTATATCGCCTTTGATAAATGAATGGTGGGGCGGCAGACAAATGTCGGACATGTTGCCTAAGTTATTTTTTGTTCATTTTCACGATACAAGTTTCATTGCTGAAAAAGATGGTGTAACAGTCGGCTTTTTAGTTGGTTTTTTGTCTCAATCAAATTCGAACGTTGCCTACATACATTTTGTTGGCGTTCACCCTGAGTACCGTGAACATCATGTTGGGAAGCGTCTGTATAATGAATTTTTCAACGTGGTTAAGAAGAATAATCGAAATATTGTACGTGCAGTAACTTCACCATCCAACAAGGTTTCAATCGCTTATCATACCAAGATGGGATTTATGATCGAAAATGGTGACAAAGAGGTAGATGGAGTATCCGTTTTTTCTGACTATGATGGTATAAATCAAGATAGGGTATTGTTTGTTAAGGCAATTGATTGAACCTGGTTTAACCTATTTTCCAAACGCGAACAACCGACCTTGTAACGGCGGTGACAACCTATTAACTTAGTTATGATATTGACTTTTAAATTCGAAAATCTCATCAACAGCTTGATGATACCCACCTGATTTTCGAAAGGATTCCCTAATATTTGCAACAGCTTTCTTGTAAGACGAGTGGCTTAACACATGATCTACGGCTTCACGTAGTTGATTTGCTGTCAAGCTTCGCATTTGTAATGTAATGCCTGCTCCGATATTGGCGACTTGCCCTGCAATTATCGGCTGATCCGCGCTTTGTGGGATTACAATTAGCGGAACCCCGTAATAGAGACCTTCATGGGTACTGTTCATTCCACCATGTGTAATAAATAATTTCGTGTATTGCAGTACATCCGTTTGTGGAACATAATTTTTCACGAAGAAGTTTTTAGGAATTTCCCCTAATTCAGAAATTTGGGTGTTATTCCCTACAGACATAACAATAGTATGATCCGTTTTCCCAAATGCCTCAAAACATATTTGATAGAAATCAATTGCTTGATTAAAGACCGTACCCAGTGAAATGTAAATTGGGTTTTTCCCCTTGATTGCAGTAAGATCGAAGTTTTCCTGAGTGCATCGTGAAGAGATGGATGGACCTACAAATTTATAAGTTTGGTCGAATGCTTCTCCATAAGGTTGAAACTCCCTTGTTGTATAAACGATTGTAAGTGGTGCAGGATTACAAAACACTTCGTACGGTGAATGGATCTCCACATCATATTTTTCCTTCACCATTACCGTCAGACTTTGAAATTTATCGTATATCGGTTTAACTATTTCTGTTGGGACTTCTATAGAAAATTGTTCCAATATTTTATCGAATGATTCTTTTGTCTGCGCAAAAGAAGTACAAGAGTTGATTGCAGGAAGCTTGAGAATTTGAGCAAGTAGACGTCCACAACCAAACATAGAATCATGGATGATGTAATCAAAATGCTCTCCTTTGATCTGATCAAGAACGCTTGGTATGACGATATCTGCCGTAAGTAACAGACCGTTGATTCTTTCGAGTAAATAATCTCTTCCACCTGAGATAAAGGCTTTTATAAATTTGTGATCGTCAAATGTTCGTACTGAAGCTCCCGTCTTCTCAATGCGCTCCCTAAAAGCTTCTATAGTAAAGTACACGACCTCTTCTCCACGCGAAATAAGCTCCTGCACAACTCTAATAGTTGGATTGATATGTCCCTCTGATCCACCATTAATAAATAAAACACGCGCCATTGCTACCACTCCTTAGGTATACTGTTCTCTAAAATCATAGTATAAGACTTGAAATTCTCAAAACTTCATTCAAATCAAATGTACATATCCCCATAAAATTATGGTACGCCCGTTAATGTGAAAAAGACAGCCGACGACCCGACTGTCAAAGAGCAATGATTCGCATTATTAGTGCGGCTAGCAGTAAGGCAGCCCCTTCTAAGAACATTCCCGCTTCTATTCCGTTACTCTTTTTCGATTGCTGTCATATGACCGGCATTGAATTGCAGTGTTCATCTTATAATCAGGGTGGTTTTCAATCAGTTCTTTAATAGAGACGCCGTTTATGCGTAATCCTTCAATATTGCAATTGTCTAACTCGACATTGACCAAATTCGAATTCGTGATGGTCAAATCCTTAAAGGTACCCTCGCCAAAAGTTAATCCAAACACATCACAGTCCACCATATTCATGTCCCACCATGCATTTCCTTCAACCTGCATATCTGATAAATTGCTTGCCCGGATCGTAGAACCCGTTAGATCCACATGAATGATCTGTGCCTTTTGCATGTTTGCAAATTTAATCGTTGTTTCATTCAGGTTAGCATTTTCAAAAATCGAGTTTGCTAGGTCTCCTGTATAAAGCTTTTCATTTGGGATATTCATGATCATCCATGCCTCCGTTATATATTGATTTTGGTGACTCACCGATTTAAATCTCTGTTCACTAGCAAACATCGAACTATACCATATATTACCACATTATGGATAATAATGATGCAACAGATGGCATTTTCGTAAGCCAAGGGAATTGTCCGCCTAGCGCATCCAGTGATCTCGAACACGCATAGAAAATGCGGTTAGGAGAAGCTGTTGAATGCGAAAAAAGACGTTCCCGAGCACACATATGAAACGCATGCTGGGAACGCCTGTATGAACATATGAGGATTCAGCGGTATCATCTGTAAGGCGAAACGAAAGAGTTTCTCCAGCTTTACGAAGCAGGAAACTCTTTCGCATTGTGTTGCATCCCATCCTCTTCCTATGCTTCAGCAGCTGTCTCCCGGCTCAAGGCGACTCCGGTTTCCTTGGCTTGCCCCGTACGCTTAATGAAGAAGGAGAGCAGCAGACCGATAAGTCCGATTCCAATAATGACAAGATACGCATCGTTAATACCTTGAATCGTCGCCTCTGTCATCATTTGCTCCTTGGACAGATTCCCTGATCCGCCTGCAGTAACCATATCCTGAAGATGAGTCTTGGTACTGGTCGTCATAACCGTGACAAGCAGAGCGGTACCTATCCCGCCGGCCACCTGTTTAATGGTGTTGGAGATGGCCGTACCGTGCGCATTCAGTCTTGCGGGCAGTTGGTTCAGTCCCGCCGTCGTGATCGGCATCAGAAACATGGCCATACCGAAGCGTCGTCCCGTTGACATCAGAACCAAATACGTATAACTCGTGGAATCGGTTAGATTGACGAAACCGATCGTCGTCAAGATCGTGATGACCAAACCGATAATAGACAGCCACTTTGCTCCAAACTTGTCGAACAGCTTTCCGGTTACCGGCATCATAAATCCCATAAGAAGCGCACCAGGAAGCATCAGCAGTCCAGACTCTATAGCAGTATATCCACGCGCATTCTGCAAATACAAAGGGAGAAGCATCATATCCGCATACATGACCATCGTAACCACAATATTAATAATGGTCGTCAGGGAGAACATGCTGTATTTGAACGCCCTGAGATCAAGAAGCGGGCTCTTGGAGACCAATTGACGCCAGGAGAACAGGATCAGGGAGACAACTCCCGCGGCAATGGATACTAGCACTTCCGCGCTCGACCAGCCTTTGCCTCCCGCGCTGCTGAAACCGTAGAGGATTGCGCCGAATCCGATCGTCGAAAGAATGACGCTCCACGCGTCGAACTTAGGGTAGCTGCGTTCGGAGACGTTTTTCAAATACATAAAGGCAATCGCAATAACAATAACGACGAATGGTATCATTCCATAAAACATCGTACGCCAGGAATAATGCTCCATGATATAACCGGCGAGCGTTGGCCCAATAGCGGGAGCAAAAATTATGGCGAAACCGACCATCCCCATTGCGGCCCCTCGCTTGTCGGGAGGGAAAATGGTCAGGACGACAGTCATCAGCAGCGGCATAATAATACCCGCTCCGGCTGCTTGAATCAGGCGGCCTACCAGCAGAAGCTCGAAGTTATCCGCCAAAGCCGAAACAACTGTTCCGCCTAGAAAAATAACCATGGAAGCTTGAAAAAGCTCGCGGGTCGTAAAGCGCTGCATGAGATAAGCGGTGATCGGAATAAGAACCCCGTTTACCAACATATAGCCCGTAGTCAGCCATTGAGCCGTAGACGCTGCAATGCCAAAGTCGACCATCAGCTCCGGCGTCGCAACGCTCATAATCGTCTGATTCAAAACGGCGATGAACGCCCCTAGAATCATAACAAACAACAGGGGACCTTTCTTAATGGAACTACTGTCAAAAGATGAAATTGTACTCATCATGCTCAATCCTTTCAAATTTCGTGAAACTAATAAACACTTTGTAGTATAATAAACTCAATGTAAAGATTATAGTCAACTCACTAATACATCACAAGCTACACCTTTTTGAAAAATGTATGTTAGTAGACATTTTTGCTTATTGTGTCGTACAACGGAAACATTATTTACGAATTAGGATGAAATTGAAGTGCAATCAATATAGGGGGAGGAAATGAGTACCATGTCAACAACATCACCGCGTACGGATCCACGTGTGCTTCGTACGCGTCTATTGATTCGAGTAGCATTAATCGATTTGCTTCAGGAGATGGAGCTCGAGAAAATAACCGTGAACCGTATTGCGGAACGCGCAACCATCAATCGTGTCACCTTCTATCTTCATTATCGGGATATTCCGGATATGCTGGAAAGAATGGCGGATGATATGATTAATGAGATTCATGCTGCCTTGGGGGATGTTCCGGATCAGTCCCGTACTAAGGAAACGGATTGGTCCATACTGGTCAAGATGCTGGAGCATATTGCGGAAAATTCGAATTTTTACAAGGTGCTGCTCTCGTCCAAACGCATACCGGTATTCAATGATCGCCTTACGAAGCTGATTGTTGATCTCATCACGAACAGAGCCGAGCAGCGGGACGCTTCCTCGTCTGACTCGGCTGTGATCGTTCCGAGAGATATTGCAATCTGGTACGGGTCCTCGGCCTTCATCGGTACAATTGTCTGCTGGCTTCGCAATGATTTACCCTACACGCCGCTTTTTCTCGCCAAGCAGCTTTCTCTTCTATTCCGTTTGCATCAAAATACGAACGAGCTCATGGATCCGGAATGATTCCATCTAATATAGTGTAGATAGGGGCCGCGGCAGCCCTCATGGAGAAAAAGATCAATCCCCCGAAGAGGATTGACCTTTTTCTCAGTTCCTTGATGCTTGCAGCTTCGCGATTCTGCCGCCGCTCTACCCTTACCCGTTCTTCTGAATCGACTCCAGATGCTCCACCAGTCTGTTCCAGGTTTCGGTGATGCCCTCCAGCATCCCCATATCCATGACCTGCTTCAGTCCTTCAGCCGAGGCATATTCCGCGCGGTTAATGATCTTTGTACCGCTATCCGTCTCGATGAAGGTCAGCGTCACGTCCGTTGCCGGCATATTATCCGCCACGTTGCCCTCTGCATCGGAGAAATAATCCACATATACAATCTTCTCCGGCTCGACGATTTCACGGTACACACCTTTGCCCCATGATTCCATGCCATAGAAATCGCCTAGGTTCTTGTCCTCGCACTTCATGCAATAATGCCAAACCCCGCCTACGCGGAAATCAAGATGGCAAACCGGAAGCGTCCAGCCTCTTGGTCCCCACCAATGCTTCAGATGCTCCGCCTGCGTGAAGGCCTGGAACACCAGCTCGCGAGGAGCTTTGAATTCACGCTCCAGAATAAGAACATTTCCCTCTACCTTGGATAGCATTTGATTTGTCATTTTCATCTTCCTCCTCGAATTTGTTCCTACCGTACCTATCGTCCTGCCAAATCGTTTACATCACTCATCCATGATCCTAAGCTCAGTCATGCTGCTCTGTTCGTATTTCCTTGTTCTGCAGCTTCTGCAAATAGTCATCCAGGCGGTCGAACCGCTCCTCCCAGATGTCGCGGTAGCTCTTTAGCCAATCGTCCAGCTCCCGGAATGGTTCCGGACGCAGCCTGTAGATTCGGCGATTCGCATCCACCTGTGCCTCCACGATGCCAGACTCACTTAGAACACGCAAATGCTTGGATGCTTGAGGCTGGCGCAGCTGCAGCCGTTCAGCGATTTCCCCTACGGTGAGCGGACGTTCGCGCAAAAGCTCAACAATCTGCATGCGGTTAGGCTCTGCCAAGGCACTCATGACGTTAATATTCATGGTCATCATCCGTTCACTTGCTTGTAGTTGTATGCGTCCTTCGTTAGTGTTTGGCGTGTGTATTCTCTTCCTGAAATCAATATACCATAGTGGGAATATTCCTGTAAAGGAATATTTAAAATAAGTTTCGTTTCTTGGATTTAATTCCGTCGGCAGGAGAAAGTAAGGTTAGATCCTGCTCCGACAATCACACATCCATATATGAGGATATCTCCTTTTTTCACAGCCAGCATCCCCTTCGTGATTTATCCCCCTTGAGTAAGGGTTACTCATCAATTATACAAAATGACGCTGCGTCACTTTCAAGCTTTAAATTTATATTATCGGCCTGTAAGATAAGTGGGGGTAGGATCCGCATGTTCTCCTTGCCACCGCCATCCTAATATCGTTATAAAAATAGGCCAACCAGAGACCTCTGGCTGACCTAATCGTACGAAGTATCCGGTGATCGAATTAGAATTCCACCGACTGTTTAAAGCCTTGACCCTAATTCTTTAGGATTGGAATGTTACTTGTGCGGAGCTGGAATAAGGTCACTCAACTGTGGCTTTGACGCGATCCTGGGGAGCCTTCAGCGGAATGATCAGCTCATGCTCGACGCTTCCATCCTTAGGGCTATGAATGAATAGGATTAGCATTAAATTAGACTGCGAAGCTTTGTCATAACTGACGTCGAAGCGGAAACGGCCCCATTCCGGCGCCCCCGCCTCAGCCATCTCGTGCCCTTCGGCTAGTATGGTGTGTCCGTCTTCCAACGTCCAGCTAAAGGCGGCTTCGAATACGCGAGCTTCTCCCTCGACTGTGAAGGTAGGGCCGGCTTCTGTCCCAGACTGTGGTGAAAATACGCGGAAAGCATCATTTTCCGCCACGGGTGCCGGGATGATTTGTCCGGAGCGGGCGTCAATTTTGATGGCAACTGATTGATTGATGGTTTCGTGCCGGACGAGTTCTATATTCCAATAACCGTTCTCCTCATCTAGTGAGGCTAATTTGACAGCCTTTGCGGAGGTCGCCCCGGATTGCGATTGAAGTGCGGCTTGGACGGCATCCGCTTGGCCGATCATATCTGCCGGCGCCTCCTGCGAAATATCTTGCATGATGAGTTTAGCGGCAGTGGTTTGTGCCGGGTACGATTCTTGGACTGCCCCTGAATGCCATGCTTCCACTTGTGTGCCGATTGCCACTTTCTCGGGCTGAACATCCTGGCCGCCGCTGTTTTGCAGCACCGTCTGCTCGTTCACCGTGAACCAATAGGCATCGATATAGGGATCGCCATTCTTTTCAACATAAGCTGTGATTAACCAACGGTTCCCTTCCTTGTGTATAATGTTCCCCTTGTCAATTACCTTGACCGCTTTCGTCTCCTGTTCGGTTACCGGACTTGTTATGTCCCCAGAATTGCTTCGCTGGCCGCAAGATGCCAATAGCAAAGCACTACAAATCAAAGCGAGATAAAGAAACCATTGTTGTTTTCTCATGCTTCTCAACTCCTTTGAAAATCAGACGCAATATGATTCTCAAAGGTTTCAAAAAATCGCTGATCTCCTGCTATTAATAACGAGGCTTTCTTGGCTAGTTCATCTTTGTCAAACGGTGTATTCCCAGAGGCCCATAAATAGCCAGCCTCGTGTATGATATTGGCATAAATCGATACGTAAAAACTCTTCTCTGCATCTGTTAATAGCTTATCTAAACTTCGCAGCAAATATTTTTTCAACTCAGTTAACATTTTTTCTTTCAATAGAGGTGCGAGGCTTAAGTAGCTGCGGCGACATTGAATATTCGGCTGTTGATGAAAGTCGCATACAGCTAGAACGAGTTGAATGATGTTGTTCTCATCGAACTTCACCACTCCTAATGTGCGTTTTTCAATCACAGCAGAAGCAGAATCATTAATCATGTAATCCAACAATTCGTACTTGTCATTGAAATGTGCATAAAAAGTAGCACGATTCACCTGAGCTCCAGTTGTGATATCTGCTATTGATATTTTGTCGAAATCCTTAATATTCACTAAGTTAACAAAGGCATGAATCAATGATTGCTTTGTCGGTGTCATTCGTATGTTCCTTACTTTTGTCCCCATTTCCTTCTCCCCACCTGACAATTCTTTCATATTGTTGCTATAGCAACATTCTTTGAACATTGTTGGTTGCTCTGCTTCCTTATTGGTTTTATGCTTATTAAAACAACATATGTTGCTTTAAACTATACCACAAATAAGGGGCTAAATTAAGATGAAAACCATTGCAATAATTGGTGCAGGACCTGGATTAGGATTGTCTCTCGCGAAAAAGTTCGGGGAGAACGGATTTAAGGTAGCTGTGATTTTCTCGTAACCCTGGGAAATTGGAAATTATCGTGAATGAGCTAATAACGCTGAATATTGAGGCACGGTCTTATGTCGCGGATGTTACTGATTCGACCGCATTAAAACAAGCTTTACTGGCTGTTAAAAAAGATTTTGGCCATATTGATGTACTCGAATTTAGCCCTTATGCGGGATGGACTACATTCACAAACGTCTTAGAAACAACACCTGAGAGCGTCATGGAACAAGTCAACAGCTATTTGCTTCCTGCGGTTCTATCTGTCAATGAAGTATTGCCAGGCATGCTAAACAATGGTTCAGGGGCGATTCTGTTTACAACAGGCTTATCTTCCATGTTCCCTTTGCCTAGTGTCGGGAATGGTGGAATCGTGATGTCCGGTCTTCGTAACTATGCGACAAACCTGCATAATGAGCTGCAAGAAAAAGGGATATTTGTAGGACATCTTTCAATCGGAACTTTCATACAAGCAGGTACAGCAGGAGATCCCGATGTCATTGCAGAAGCATGGTATAACATATACGAGGAGAAGAATCGCTTTGAAGAAACATTCCCGAAAGGGATTGATCCCACTACATTGTCAAATTAATATTAGAGCGTTGCCCTTTCATTGAGCAAAGCAGCCATTTGAGCTGGCTGCCTTTGCATTTTTTGTTATGACGGATTGTAATATGAAGTGCGGCGATACATCGGTTTGCCCCACTACAAATAAAGGAACAGCCGCGGCTGTTCCTTCTGTTCTTATTAGGCTATCGTGTCCCGTGTTCTACTTCAACTCACTCAGAAAATAACTTCGTACTTCTAGCCAGTTGCTACCCTAACATATCTAACCTTCTGTCTTCCGGATTAGCTCATCGATCCAAATAAGTTCTCCCCTCGCCTGAGACATCGAGTATTGGAGAACTTCTCTTCGGTATATGTCATTAGCGCAGTTTTCCTGTCTCTTCTCAATATCGACTAACAGGCCTTCAAGATCTATTTTTCTCATGTTCAATATACGAAGCCGACTATGCTGGGATATATGATCAAATAGCGATACTCGAATCATAAAATCAATTTGATGCTTTGCGTCTTTCTCGGTGAATTCATTAATAAGATTAACAATTTTCTTTTCCCCTGCTTCTGTTATTTCATACACATACTGATTCGGTTTACCTTCCTGCTCATTCTTTTTTTTAGTAATAACCCCTTCTTCTGTGAACCGGCGCAGCGTCGGATATAATAGATTGTGATTGACATCCATCATATAACCGAGTTCCTTTTGTATTTCTTTTTTTATCTCATAACCATGTTTTGGGGCTTTCTCAATCTGAAGTAGAATGAGTAGATCGATATACATGAACCCTCTGCCCTCTCGTCGTCTATTTTTGTCTCTCCTGAATTCCTAGCATAACAACTCCAGGTTATCTCTTCAACCAACTTCCTACAAGAATGGGCGCTGCAGCTATATCTTTGGACATAGGTCATTGGAAAGTGTCTCCAATCCACTTTTTATGTTAAATTAACATATGTTAATCTAATACAACTTTGAATTGGAGGGAAAGTTATGAACAATGAAATCATTTCCTTAGAAGAAATTACTCAATTTCAATCGCCAATCGAAGAATTCAACCCGTATGCCTGGTATAAGCACAAATTGCAGAATGAGCCTGTCAGTTACAATAAAGCAACCAATACCTGGAATGTATTCCGTTATCATGATGTCAAAAGAGTGCTAAGCGATCATGAGCATTTCTCCAACGTAAGGAAGCGTACGACCATTAGCGTTGGTGCCGATAACGAGGAAGGCCAACATATGAGCAAAATTAATCTTGCATCCGATCCACCGGAACACCTAAAAAGCCGTTCCCTGATCTCCGCCGCATTTACTCCGCGCAGCTTAAGACTGTGGGAACCGCGCATTCAAGAGATTATCAACCAGCTTCTACATGATATCGGAAACGCTTCCGTCATCGATATCGTCAAGGACTTTGCCGGCGCTCTGCCCACGATCGTCATAGCCGACCTGCTGGGCGTTCCTTCTCAGGACCGGCTTTTGTTTAAAGGATGGGTAGACGATTTATTTCTTCCGCTGCCCAAGAATAACGCGGAAGACGTCAATGAACGGAAACGACACGCCGCCAAGGAATACTACAACTACCTTTATCCTCACATTGTACAGAAACGGTTGAATTTGGCCGACGATATCATCTCAGACCTGATTCGGGTAGAGGTTGACGGGGACAAATTATCGGATGATGAGATTGTCAGAACGACGATGTTTATTCTCGGTGCCGGTATTGAAACGACGAGTCATCTATTATCCAGTACATTCTACTCGTTCTTATACGATAACGACCAGATTTACGCGGAGGTTCAGGCTAACCGGGAGCTGCTTCCTAATACGGTAGAAGAAATGCTCCGCTATCGGTTTAACATTGCAAAAATGGATCGGACCGTAAAAAAAGACAATAATCTGCTTGGCGTTGAATTAAAAATAGGCGACGTCGTAGTCGCATGGATGAGTGCAGCCAATATGGATGAAGAGGTATTTGAAGACCCTTTCACCTTGAGTATCCATCGACACAACAACAAAAAGCATTTAACGTTCGGAAATGGTCCTCACTTCTGTTTGGGTGCTCCATTAGCCCGACTAGAGGCAAACATGGGTATAAGCATGTTTATGGATCGCTTCCCTCGAATCGAACCTGTTCCCGGCTTCAGACTGGAAGATAACCTGACTCCGTCTGCGGCCGGACAAACGCTGACCTGCCTGCCTGTCCAAGTTCACCGGTAACTTTTCAATGTGATATATTAATCACTACAAGAACAAATCCTCGTTCGTGTAAACTTCCCGTTAACGTATTGAGGCTGCCAGTTCACCCTGGCAGCCTCATTTACTCCATTATTATTCCATCCCGTTTCGCTGCCGGATACGCCCCCGTTTCAGCACGCAGTTGCCGAAACAGGGGATCATCGTCTGGATCACGTCAATGACCAGATTAGTTCAGCGAAAGCATGTCTTTCATGTCTTCTTGCGCATCGCCGATCAGCTTCAGGCCGAATTTCTCAACGAGTACGTTCATGACACCTTCGTTAATGAACTCCGGCGCCTTCGGGCCGATCCGGATATCCTGAATTCCGAGGCTGAACAAGCCTAACAGAATAGCGACGGCCTTCTGTTCGAACCACGACAGCACGATGCTGACCGGTAGTTCGTTAACACTGCAGCCAAAGGCATCGGCGAGCGCCAGCGCGATTTTGACCGTGGATCCGGAGTTATTGCATTGGCCCAAATCGATATACCTCGGGATATCCGTGCCGGCAACCGTACCGTAATCCACATCATTAAAGCGGAACTTGCCGCAGGACGTCGTCAGAATGACCGTATCGTTCGGAAGCGAGGTCGCCAGCTCACGGTAATATTCGCCGCCCTTACCCGGAGCATCGCAGCCGGCGATGACGAAGAAGCGCATGATCAGGCCATCTTTGACCGCTTGAATGATTTCCGGCGCAAGCCCAATGACGGTTTCGTGGTGATAGCCGGTGGTGAGCACCTGCTCGGAGTCAATATCCGCCTCCGGCAGCTCGAGTGCCCGCTCGATCAACGGCGAGAAATCCTCGCCGACGATTTTCGTGACGTTCTCAAGTCCGGCTACTTCATAGGAGAAGAATCGATCCGCATACGTGCCCCGGATCGGCATAACGCAGTTGGTCGTCGCCAGAATCGCCCCCGGGAACTGCTCGAACAGCCGGCGCTGGTCGTACCAGGCTTTCCCGATGTTTCCTTTCAAGTGTGCATATTGCTTCAGCTTCGGATACCCGTGGGCCGGCAGCATTTCGGAGTGGGTATAGATATGGATGCCTTTGCCTTCCGTCTGCTTCAGCAGCTCTTCCAGCGCAAACAGATTATGCCCCGTTACGACGATGCATTTGCCCTCGATCTTATTCTGCGGCACCGTTACCGGCTGCGGAATACCAAAGTGCGTCGTATGCGCACGATCGAGCACATCCATGATCCGCACTGCGGCATTGCCGACCTTCATGGCCATATCCAGGTGCTCCTGCAGATTGAAATTGGAGTTGGTCAATGTCAGATAAAGTGCTTCGTGCGTGATTCGATCAACTTCCGGGTCGGAATAACCAAGCTGCCGGGCATGCGTTGCATAAGCGGCAATTCCCTTCAATGCAAAAATGATCGTATCCTGCAGGCTTGCGATCGTCTCGTCTTTACCGCACACCCCGATAATCTTGCAGCCGCCCTTAGATGTTTGTTCACACTGGTAACAGAACATGATCCATCCTCCATTCGTTGATTCGCTATTATTGCTACTACGATTAGCTTATCAGAATCGGAAGGAGGCTTATGTGATGAATCTCACAGGACTAGTTCAATAATTGGAGCGGCTGCCGCGCTTGCTCGTTAAATAAGTCTATCCAGTCCGATTGCGCTGATGAATAGCCGCTCTTTCTTGTTTCCCAGCATGGTTTGTGTCCAATCTACAAAACCGCCATCACCAATGTAATATTCCTTTCCGTCGATAACCGTCTTAATGGTAAATTGGAGTCCTTTGTAATACTGGTTTTCCTTATTGGGCTCACCTGTACGTATCGACACATTCATGGAGTTCTCAGCCCCATGTTCTATAATCCTGGACAACAGTCCTGCAGGATCTTTGTACCCGTCACGTTCGCTAACAATCAACTCGATTTCAGATTCGAAAAGAGTCTTGAAGATGCTTCGGTAAACCTGTATATGTTCCCAAAACGATTGTTTCTCGAAGCTGTAGGAACCTCGGTCTATTCCCGAAGTCACCATACAAAACAAATGGAAATGCGGCAGCATCCCCGGGGTATCTCCAAAAAATTGCGCGCGGACATGTCTATGAGTCGTACAGAAGCGAATAAATTCTTCTCTCTTATTCTTATTTTTCTTGATTAAATCACTGATATGCAAGGCTAAGAGATTGGTTGCATCGGATACAACTTCCGTTCCTCTTAATGCGGATATGACCTTATTTTGATCAACTGTACCCACTACGGAGGTGCTGCCTAGAGGTGCGACAGGCGACAATTGAATAGGAGAAACGCCATGATTCCTTGCAATCTTCAGGACGTCCATCTCCAGTTGTTTGAGCTGAAGCGCATCCACCGCTGCCGGTTGTACAAAACGATTTTCTCTGTATCTTTTCAGCAGGTCACCCGGAGAAGACTTATGAACCTTTTCTTGAAACAGCTTCAAAAGAAGCGTATTTAAATCGCTTCCCGAGATTTGTTCAGTCAGGAGGGTTATCAAATCAGATTTCCCTAGTTTTTTCAATATTCTTTCAAGCTCTGCTGATGGCAAAAGGTC
The DNA here is from genome assembly GCF_024498075.1 of Paenibacillus mendelii. GTDB lineage: Bacteria > Bacillota > Bacilli > Paenibacillales > Paenibacillaceae > Paenibacillus_Z > Paenibacillus_Z mendelii. Next base: position 26,569 of record NZ_JANHOF010000027.1, on the reverse strand, counting down.
CACTGAATTCACACTCCTTATTCTCCGTTCCTTGATGCCTGTAGATTTCCGAATTAACCGCACTTCCGGATCGACTTCAGATGCTCGTGCAATCTGTTCCATTCCAGTCGTTAGATAATAACATGAGATGTCCCGCTCTTCGCTTCGTAAAACAAAGTCCGCTTCGGATTAAATACACAACGTAGCAGATGAATGGCACTCATCAAATTGAAACCAAACATGCCCAACGTGAGCACGATCAGGAAAAGGGGTGAAAGCTGGTTTATCCCGGCCCAGATGTAGAAGATATTCATTCCTCCCACAAGAAGATAAAGAAGTCCGTATCGTGTGACGAGCTCGCTTAATTTGATGCGCTCGCTGCTTCCCTTCAACCGTATGCGGACGACCCATTTACCGGCAGTGAGACCATTGGTTACATACGTGATACCGAAGAAGTAGATGACGATAATCGACACATAAGGGTACGGAGAGTTCAATAGTATAAGTACGATCAGAATCGGCAGTAAAATGAACCAATCAATGAGAAAAGCCAATGCCCGGCGGGTATAAGACACCCTTTTCTTCGTTAGATCCAAATTCTCATCCAGTTTGTCTACGCGGGGCAGATGTCTTGAAATCCATTCACTTGCCATAAAACCGGTCATGCCGCCGGCTGTATTGGTTATCAGATCATCCACGTCTAATAATCGATAAGGATAATCGTATATACCAAAAATGCCCGTCACCTGCGTTATTTCAAAGAAAAGCGACAAACCCAGGGAGGCAAAGAGACATTTTACCCATGTTACCTGAAAGTAATAACGCAAGAAGACGCCGAACGGCACCAGAAGCATAACATTAAACATGACTTGCAAGAAGGCCCGTTCCTTAAGCAATCGAATATACGTAGCGGGACGATCGATCATAACATTGGTTTCCCGTATAATATCCTGAATGAAATGGAAGGGGATCAACTGCATATAGGACGAAACATGGAGAGGCTTGTTGTGTATTGTTGCCGGAAGCGGAAGAATCACAAGATATAATGCGTTCATCATATATAAAAGAAACAAATAGAGCAGGATAGCCCGATACTTATTAATGTATCCATGCTTACGGTATTGAACGATCAAGAAGGGCAATGTAAAGAACAGAGCCGCGACCGGAAAAGTCAGGAACGCGATTGAAATCGGAAATAAATACGATTGAAGCATCAAGCTCACCTGCCACATTCATTGTTCATTACGAAAAGTTAGGCCATATTCCCATGGTTCTGGCGCAGAAGAGATGGCCTACATTAACTACATGTACCCATTCCCACCATTAACCCAAAAAAATCCCTTACCTCGAGCCAGTTGTTAACCCGGACATAGCCGGTTTCGTTGATATTGTGCGGCGATGTGAACAGTATCCCTTGACCTGCAAAGCGCTTGAATTGCCGGACATTGTCATCGATCAGATAATCCGCGCGGATAATGCTCTTGTCCCCGCAAAAAACAAAATTCATCTCATTCAAAAACCCAAAATGCTCTTTCAACCAATCATACTTGGCGGTGAAGGAACTTGGAACCTCCATTGCCGCTGTCGTAATGAAAATTTCATACCTATCGCTTAATTCTTGAATGACCTGCTGGCTATCTTTCACGACATCTAAATCACGGAAAAATACAGGGTCGTTCAAGTAGGCTCGAATCTCATTCTTCAAATGAGGACGCAATTCCCTAAGACGTGTTCCCATCAAGTCCTCGATCGTGAGATTCTCATTGTAATCCAGATTAAACACCCGCAGATGCTTCAGGTTAAAATCAGCTACGACTTCGTCCATATCAATGGCAATTCTTTGCATTTGAAGCTCCCCACTCCCTCTAACACTTTTTAGACCTATTATACATTTTCCTTTGCACGCCGGCTCGCATTCGCTGTCAATGCACAACTGCCCGCCGCAGATCGGCTCCTCAGGCCATGCAGCTGTAAGGTATTTAACCCCTCCAGCTGATTAAGCCAGAGGGGCTGCGTTTCTATTATCTTATTTTGCGTTAACCTGCATCTTAACGACCTTGCCGATTGTCTGGTTACTCGTCATTAACGATCCCTGGGTCCAAGCATCGACCTCCATGCCAACCTTCAATTGGTCGATTCTTAGGCGGATGTCTCTATCTTTGCGCTCAATAAGCGCATCCTGTTCCAACATAATCAGCATTACTTCCGGCTTACCGTCTTCCATCAACTTGTTAGGATTCTCGATAAGTATGGTGCCGTCTTTGTTAATCGATTGGATAACCCCCGTCATGTTTGGCTCTGGGGATATGACCACTTGTTCAATCTGTATCGGAAAGCTTCTGCCTGCAAACTCATACAAGGTTTGCTTGATCCGATTAACCTCCTCTGCTGGAAGTGCTTGATCATGAATCCACAGCCGGCGTACGACAAGCTTCATCTCGCCATTCTCGATGGAACTAGTCATCACCTGAATATCCAGATCTTCGAAAAGCTGTTCCGTATCGAATAACCTATCCAGCATACGGCCCATCGTAAGCTCGAGATTGAGTCCCGACGGGTAAATGACTTCACTCTCAACGCCCGGGGCTGCACGGAACAGGACATACGCTGCTTTGGCGGGTAAGCTAAAATTCACGGTAATGATGGAGTCCGATGTGCCTTGGCCGGTTCCCATTGTCCATGGAATGACGCGCTCCATCACCTTGCCGCTGCTGTCCACGGCAATTATTATGAAATCTTGCTGAATCGGCTGACCGTATTGATCCTTCGTCCGTTCAAGTGTTAGCGTCAGCTCGTATGGATTCTTGTTGTGCTCCGGCTGCACAATTTCCTGCTCGAGCGAGAGCGGAATGAAAGGGTAAGCCGGATCCGCCAGCAGATGGGGATACTCGATCGGTTTATCTTTGATGATATCTCTCAGCGGTCTGCTCCCCTGCTCCCGATCTATAATGGCGAGCACCTTCCTGCCGTTTTCCGTACGCACTTCATAGCTGTAGGAGTAAAGCTTCTGCAGTACCGATGTCAGAGGAATAAATAATGATCCTGCCCGCATCTCCGGGGCTGCTTCGAAATAATAACCCAGGTCCGTTTCATAGACAGCCCAATCCACTCCTTCGCGCAGACCCGTTACCGATTCATAATTGGATTGAGCCATAATAGTGTAAGAAGTCCCTTTCTTTGACGTATAGGAATCGACGCTGGCCCCGATAATGTCAGCGAGCGGCTGCAGTGGCACCATAAGCCGGTTATTCTTAATGAAAGGCGCCGATTCCCCAGGGAATAATACAAAATGATTCTTAATTAACAGCGGCATCGGTTGTACACCGCCGTTGCTTGCAGGTTGAGATAATGCGGTACCTGTGAGAAGAAAGAGGATCATAATTAGACAAGTAAATGGAATCAACTTACGCATGATTTACCTCCACCTTTTACATATTGAAATATTATCCAGTTTATACGCCATGATCTGTGTGAAGTTGCGTTGGTTACAAGGAAAAGCCTCAGGAACTTATCGCATGTACCGGAGGCTTCTTGATGTATAAAGGTCAAATAGGTGTGCTTACAGGGCCGTTGCATCACCGCTACTCTTATAATACTGTAATTGACTTGAGTACAGTTAACGAATATACTGTACTCATACGGATTACAGTTAATCTTTTGTGACCTATGAATTCACAATGGGAGGTTACTTATAATGACAGTTCAAGTACAAGATACACAAGATTTTATGAAGGTCGCGAAGGGGCGCCGTTCGGTCCGTTCTTATGAACCGACTGAAATTTCGAAGGAAGACGTGCAAGAAATATTGGAGACGGCGACACTGGCGCCATCCTCGTCCAATATGCAGCCTTGGCGCTTCTTGGTCGCGCATGATAAGGAGAGCAAGAGCAAGCTGGAGTCAGCCGTTCTCGACTTCAATAAGCAGCGTGTGGCCGAAGCATCGGTCGGCATCGTCCTCCTCGGAGATCTGAAGGGCTATGAGAAGGCGGAAAAGATCTATGACCAGGCCGTGAAGGCAGGCTACATGACCGAGGAAAACAAAACTCAGTTCGTGAAAAGTTCGCTCAACTTATACAGGTCGATCCCTCAAGACAAACTCAAGGAGATCGTTCTGGTCGACGGCGGACTAGTCTCAATGCAGCTTATGCTGGCAGCGCGGGCAAAAGGCTATGACACGCTGCCGATGGGCGGCTACGATCCCGTCAAGCTAAAAGAGCTGTTCGGTATTTCGGATCAATATATGCCGATCATGGTGATTGCACTTGGCAAAGCCGCACAAGAAGGCCGCCCGACGACTCGGCTGCCGATCGAAGAAGTGACCTTCTGGAATACAATGGACTAATGATCCCAACATCACACCATTCCACCGCCGCGCCTCGGGCTGAAGAGCACTCGCTGAAACGGTAGAAAACGGCGTTACAGCTCCTCTCTTCCGCAGGAACATATGCTGTAACGCCCTTTTTCGGTCTTACAGCCACCGATTGTCGTCACGAGGCGACTGATGACTGCTGTAACGGTAGAAAACGGCGTTACAGCTCCTATCTTCCACGGGAACATATGCTGTAACGCCCTTTTTCGGTCTTACAGCCACCGATTGCCACTGAACGACCGGAACAAGATCCACCGAAGAGACACTCAGCCGCATAGGTCAAAGTTATGCTTCTTCATTCAGCACATACTCACGTGGGACATAGTCGCACAGCCAGACCCCGTTTTCCGAAAGATAAAATTTGTGCCCGCTCCGGTACATAGCCGCGGCATCCACAGGAAGCAAGACCGGCTTCCCATGGCGTCCGCCTACTTGAATAGCCGTCTCGATATCCTTCGATAGATGCACATGCTGCCGCGATCCCTTCTTGATGCCCTCGGCACGGATACTCTCCACGAAGCGCGAAGCGGTTCCATGATACAGCACATCTGGCGGCGTGGTCTCCTGGAGCTCCACATCCACCGCCAAGGAATGCCCTTGGTTGGCGCGAATCTTGGTCCGATCATCGTTGAAACGGTACCGCTGCTTGCTATTGTCCTTCACGATACGTTCCAGCGTTACCCTATCGATCTGTTTGCCAACGCGATTACATCCCGCCAGCAACTGCCGCACATCCGCCCAGCCCTGGGCATCCAGCTTGATTCCCGCAGCCGAAGGCTGGTGGCGCAGAACCAGGCTGAGGAACCGGCCTAATTCAATATCCTGTTTACTCTGCTTCATAATCTTTCACAACTCCCATTTATTGAAACGCATTCTCGAATGCGCGTATGCATCTGCCGTTCTTCGACGTATCCAGTACGGCGAACTTGATTTCCGAGAACAGCGAGCCGAAGCCGTCATCATTCAATAGTTCATGCCACCAACCGGCCACCTTCTCCGGATCGTTCCGAAATACGCCGCAGCCATACGCTCCCAGGACGAGGCTCCTGTCTCCCTTGTGTGCGAATATGGCCAACGCCAGCCGCATGCGGTCTTTCATCACGCGTTCCGCTTCCCAGGAATCCTCACCCTTAAGCAGGACCTGACCATAGTTCACGGCAGGCAGCGTCAATACCGAAGCTGTGACCGGCCGTTCCATAAGGTTAAACCGCTCGTCCCGGAAGAAGACCACATCCGGCGAATAAATGGCATGATCGGTATACATCATGGATCGGTATGCCCGATTGGCCGTATAGTAGCCTTCATTGCGCAGCAGCGTTCCATATAATCCGCTGGATGCCGCCAGGCTCTCCTCCTGCGCCATAGCTCCGTTCAGAAATCCGCCGCCCGGATTTTTGGCGCTGGCGAAGTTGAGAACGCCGACCCGCTCGCTCCCCGCTTCCGCATAATCTACCACCGCCTTCACGGTCGCTTCGTTGGCGACGGTATATACGGCTCCTTGCCGGGACGAGGACACCGAATGCCGTTCTCCTACAATCGCCGCCCCCTGATTAGGATCGATCAGTTGGCTGTTATCCTCCGAATGTCTCTGCGCCTTCGCAAAGTCCACCCGGCGCCCATCATATTCATAGAACCCTTGCTGCTGAATTCGCAAGGTCTCCTGTGCAATTTCCTTTCGATTCATTGCCTTCCCCTTCTTTCAACAATAACTCGTCCCGTACCTGGCTCAGCACGAAACCCAGCAGGTTTCTTCCCCTCCATTTCATTGGATTCTCCACACCCGGATCAGCTTGCGACAACCCAATGCCCCATACGCGGTCCTGCGGGCTGGCTTCGACCAGAATGCGGTTTTTCGTCGATTTCAGATAATCGCCGAGCTGCGGATTCTGCGAGAATTTGGCCAAGCTGGCCCGCTTGACGATCTCATAGCATTGACTCTCCCAGAGATCCTGGTCGAAGCTGCTCACTGCACGCCCGAAAGCCTTCATTTCTTTGGGATGCTTTGCCTGCATGATGGCGGCCAGCATCTCGTTATCTCCGAATAGCCGAGCCTTCTCAGCCATCATGTACTGCTCGGCACAAGAATACTCCGTACCCTCGACAACGAACGGACTCATCCACCACTGGCTGAAGCAGCTTTTATCTACACTTCCGTCACTCGGCGGCGTATGTCCCCAGAAGAACAGAAACCTGAACGTCTTTCCTGCGCGATACGCGCCGCGTAATTTTTCAATTCCGTAAATCATCGAATTTCCTCCAGCCTTCTACGAAACAAGCGGGATGGACGGTGGCCCGCATTCTCGGTATAGTGATCGGTTTCCGTAACGAGGTCCGCCACTTTACGCCGGAATGCAGCCTTCAGCAGCTCTTTATCCAAGATCACCTCGTACACCTGCTGCAGCTCCGTCAAGGTGAACAGCTTCGGCATCAAGTGAAGCGCAATATCGGTATAATTCACCTTGCCCCGCAAGCGTTCGATGGCATAGGCGATAATCTTCGCATGATCGAAAGCCAGCCCGTCATTGGATACGATAGCGTAAGACGAAGCCGTCGAGGTTTCCGTTGCCGTCATGGTCCATTCCACTGTGGCGACCAACTCCCCGTGATCGGAGCTCAGCTTTAGCTCGTGCAGCAGCTTCTTAACGTATCCGCCCTCGATCAGCTCCTTCCGCTCCCGCAGAAGCCGATAGGAAGCCTTGAACCACGCGGCGCTTACGGCGTCGTCTCCCGCCTTCAGCTGCACTTGGCCGCTGTCGATCAGCGCCATATAGCTGCAGCTCATGACCCAAGCTCGGGGATCGCGTCCGATATCGCTGAACGTATACAGCTGCTCCAGATAGACGTTATCCACGCCGGTTTCTTCCCGCAGTTCCCTAGCCGCGGCCTGTTCCGTCGTCTCATCCGGCCGGACGAAGCCGCCCGGCAGCGCCCACTTGCCCAGGAAGGGATGCCCTCCCCGCTGAATGAGCAGAACCCTGAGTTCCTTCTCCGGAAGCTTGCGGTAATTGTCCTCGTCCGCGTCCGTGACCGTGAAGATGACCATGTCCGCCGCCACCGAAGGGCGCTCGTAATCTCCTACCCGATACTGTTCCAAGAATTCACGTTCCGTCAGTCCGTCACGATCCAGCATATCCACGCTTTTCGCCACCCGTTCGTTTATTCTAGTTATTAACGCTCTCCAAAATAATTGTCGTACGGCTTGAACCTTGCCAATACTTCATCTACCTTCCGCATCCGCTCCTCCAGACTCCCCCTTAAGGTGACATATGGAATCCGGCGCTCCTTCAAATCCGCGATAATCTGTTTATGAAAAATGTGCCGCTTCTGGTCCCCGCTGCGATCCCACGTATCATCATAGGGAATATCGTCGTCGCACAAGAAGAACAAGTCGTATCGCTGCGCGTTCTCCAGCGCAATTCGGGTTAACAGCTCCGGTGCTAGGCCGTGATAATCCAATGCGTACATGTAGGTAGTAATCGCATTGGTATCGACGAAGAGATACCGGTTCGCTTCAAGTAAAGCCTGCTCCTCCTGCTCGAGATGCCCGACTGCGATCTCGTCGAAAGCCGCTAGACCGATTCTTCTGTCCACATGATGCTCGGTCCAATAATCCCGTCCGTACTCACTTGCGAATGTCGTCCGATGCCGCTGCGCCATCGCTTCGGTTATCGTCGATTTGCCGGTCGACATCGCACCCACGAACACGACTTTCGTAATGAGGTCGCGGTACACGATATCACTTATAAATTCCCGATGCTTATAGGGATCGGAGCGGATCATAGTCGCTGAGATCGGAACAAGCTTGCGGTCTTCATCCACCCGTCGATCCACCGCGCTCAGAGCTATGCTCATATGCTCGCCGTAAAATTCACTGGAGTAAAAATGAGTCACCTGCTCGCCTTGCAGCAAGCCCAGAATATACTGCTCTTCCCGAATCTCATGCTCCCGGTCATTCGAATATCCGTCCGGACCGTCCCAAGCCTCGATAACCCTCACGGCTGGATAGAGCTTCCGGATCCAGTTCGCCCGAATATGAAGCGGAATCGTCATGACCTCCGTCTCGTAGATGACGACGATCAACTCATCGACCTCTTGCAGGGCCGTTTCGAACATGAACTGATGACCCTTATGCAGCGGCGCGAACTTTCCCAATGTTAAACCCAATGTTTTCATTGCAGAACCCCCTTAGCTCCCTTGTTCCAGGTGTAATAACCGTATATCGCGTTGATCAAATACGCGCTCCACATGACGATCATCAGCACGCCGTCCGGACTCCCGTCCAGTGTTCGTATGACCCACAGCAGCACCGTAAAAATATTAAGAATCATATAGACCAGCCATTGCTCTTTAAATCTTCTGACCATCAAAAAGGTCGCCACGACCGACAACACGGTCGTAAGGGCATCGATATAGGGCGAATTCTGCGCCGGAATGAACGATAGTCCGAAACCGAGCGACAGACTGCCTATCGCACAAACAACCGCTACGAGAAACAAGCCTCTCTGATCCATCTGCCGCATAGCCAGCTGGCCGCCATGCCGGTGCTTCTTCCACATGAAGAAGCCGATCACGTTCATAGGAACGAAGAAGAGCAAATTCAGCATGACCTCCCCGAACAATCCGTTGACGTAAGACAAGTAGGCGTAACCGAACGTATTGTACATACCGAACACATAAGTCATCAGGTTCCCCTTGGCCGCGAGGACCACGCATAACACGCCCGTAAGGAAGACCGTGAAACCGAATAAAGTATCCTTCATAATCACCGTCAACACGATAGCGATTCCGGAGAACAGGCCCAGCCAAGCGATTTCGAATAAGTTCCAATTGCCCAAAGATTTTCTCACTTGCATCCCCTCCGCCTCTTTCGGCCGAACCCCGCACAGTCGAGATCCGGTGTTTTCTTCGTCACAAATTGATAATAACAATTTGTTAGTATCAAAGATAACAGAAGAGAATACGGAGATCAAGTGATTTTTCTGATAATGAACGCAAGCTGACTAGCCCGCAAAAAAAAAGCTCCCCGGCGAGTTGGAGGAACTTTGGGTTTGCACTAAGTGACTTCAAGCGGCTGAAACAAGAACGGCTCCCCGTTTAAGTAGGCTTTCAATATCGCTTGCGCATAGGGCTGCTCTTCCATCAAGCCCTCCGTCTCAAGCGGATTCTCCGCATGGAAGCTGTATGCCTCGATAATCGCCATAATGAAGAAGCTCTCCAGTATTGGAATAGCATCGTCGTCCATTGTCCTGATCCGCTCATACCCTTCAAGAAAGAGAGCTCTCTGTGGCGGATGAAGTCCCATGATCGACTGGGCCATATCGTAGAGATGATAGCCGAAGCCGCACCTGCCGAAATCGATGGGATACGGTTGATCGTCCCGAATAACGATATTGCCACGATGTAAATCCGCATGAATCATCCCATAGTTTCGCTCATGACTTGTCAACATACGGAGACGATCCGCCACTTGTGCTGCGGCCATGCTGTACAGCTCAAAGTCTGCATCCGTAATGAAATGGCTGTAATGCAGCTGCAGGTGAGCCCAGTCCCGTTGAAAGCTTTGGCTTCCCCAGGAAGGGCGAGCAAAGCCTGCGGATGGAATAAAATCGGCGCTTGCCTCGTGAAGGTTCGCCATCATCGCTCCTATTCTTCGAAATGCCTCCTCGGTTAGCGCCTCTCGATCCAGAATTTCTCCCTCGACCCATCTCAACAAGGTCGTATAAGACGGTCCGACTCTCGTCGCCGCATCCGTGACTAGAAATCCATCCCGATTCGGGACGCCTTCGGGCACGATAAGCCCCTTCCCTCTAAGCGCAGCCAACCATTCCAGCTCGGAGATGGTTTCCTCGCGCGGTTTGCCCGCTGGATGAATGCGGAGCAGAAACTGTTCTCCTTCGGCCGCTATGCGGAAGGTGACATGCTCGGATATTTGAATGAAATGAATGGAGCTCCAATCTGTATCATATTCCTGCAAGGCAATTAGCGCCGCTTGCTTCGTTTGCTTCAGCGTCTGGCGGCGGTTGATCTCGGTATCAATCTGAAAACCGCTGTTCATGGTAAATTCCCCTTTGTTGGCCGTTCTTTCCTCATTGTAACAGTCACGAGAGCGACCCTCGCGGTAAATATTCTTTTTAATTGTATTCTCCCCAACTGGAAGGTTGAAGCCATGTCTGGATTATTTAGCTGGGGATGGTCCTGAGCGAATGACAAGTGAGAATGTGAATTTCGCTTTTAATAATTTTGTGAATGCTTGGTTGATGGGCATCAATGTTCTAAAAAGAGGAGAACTGGCTCGTTCTTTAGAAGTTCTTACGCATGTGCAAAAGCATATATTGCATTTATTACGAGTTAAGGAACAGAATGTAGAACGGTGGCTAAATAGTACGAAGAATTTAGAGAATGATTTAAATGAGGAAGGATATAAAGATTATTCTTTAATATCCTCTACTCTAGACAAAGGTGCTTTGTACAATGCATATACTCATGCGTTGGTTATAATCGAAAAATTAATAGAGAATTTGAAGCTTACCTATGTTTTTGAAGTAGATGGGAGAATAATTATTAAGCTTCGCCGTTATCTGAATTAATTCGAATTAAGGAGGCACTGATCAAAAATCAGTGCTTTCTTTTTTTGTAGCTAGTGAAAACGAGAGGTTAAGTACATGCCCCAGGTATGCCCGTTTATACGCAATCACTTCATCCCCATATTCGCGTCTTAATTCGCCAATTAATTCATTGATAAATCCGGTCTTGCCTCTGACGTTAGGTCACATGTTACATTGATGACGAAGAATCGGATTCGAATTGATACGAAGGGAAGGAGATGGGAATGAGCGAAGAAGAAGTTTTGTATCGCACCGGAACGTTTGCTGAACTTGCGGGTGTGACCACACGAGCATTGAGACATTATGAACGTCTCGGATTATTGACTCCCAGGCACAGGTCGGAATCGGGACAACGTTTTTATACAAATGACGACTTCATCCGGTTGCAACAAATCGTGACCTTGAAGTTCGTCGGCTTTTCACTGAAGCAAATCCATAGGATCATTGACAGGAAGGATATTCATATATCGGATCTCCTCTCCATGCAGCGTGAATGGATAGAACGGAAGATTGGGAGCCTACAGCTGGCCGTTCTGGCTATTCGGGAGACCGAAAGAGCAGTAGAAGAAGGAATAGGTAATAGCTTGGAAACACTACAACAAATAATTGGGGTGATGGAGATGCAAATAAACCGAAACTGGTTGGATGAATTATTGGAAGCAGTTATAGAGGGAAATGAAGCGACCGCTAAAACAATTCTAACGGCCAATCCCGGTCTGGCCAATACTAGCATTCATGCGGCTGCAGCCCTAGGTGATGCAAATGCCCTTCAGCGGATGATCGAAAGTAATCCTGACTCAGCCACGGAGCGCGGAGGTCCAATTAAAGCAGAGCCACTTCTTTATTTGGCGTTTTCCTGTTTCTTAAGAGATTCTGCACAAACCGCAAATTTCGTGGAAACAGCGCTGCTGTTGCTCGAAAGTGGTGCGAATCCGAACGCTTATACGATAGACCCGGACGATCCTTATGAACGCAAACTGCCTGTATTATTTGGAGTGTTAGGGCAGGCGGGCAATGTTGAAGTAGGCAAAATATTCCTCGAAGCCGGCGCCGATCCAAATGATGGGGAGACGCTTTATCATACAGCCGAGTTGCCCCGTATTGATTGCCTCGATCTGTTGAATATATATGGGGTAGATGTGAATGCAACACCTGCTATGTTTCGGAAGCTCGATTACGACGATGAAGCAGGTGTACGCTGGTTTCTAGAACACGGGGCCGATCTGAGTCTTACGTTAGGCAAAGAACAAAATACGCCGCTCCATTGGGCCGTCTATCGGGGAAGATCCCTATCCATCATTGAACTTCTTCTGAAGCATGGGACCGAGATCAATGCCAGAAGAACAGACGGAAAAACGCCTTACATGCTAGCCGTGCGATTCGGGCAAACCGACGTTGCCGATCTGCTAATCCGTCATGGTGCAACAATCGATACCCGCCAAACCGACCTGTTCATCGGTGCTTGCGCTGCGGCAGATGCAGGACGAGTGCATGCCATGCTCTCAGAAAACCCGTCCCTGCTTTCCTCCCTGACAGACGAAGATCATGAAATGCTGCTTGAATTAGCCGAACGCGGGCAGGCGGATGCCGTCGGCCTCATGCTTGAAGTCGGTTTCGACAAGGAAGTTAGTCGGGCAAATGGCACAGCGCTGCACATCGCATCCTGGTTTGGTCATCTTACAACGGTGCGCGTTCTGCTCGACAGAGGCGCTTCATTATCTGTCAAGAATGCTTATGGTGGAACTCCTCTAGAAAGCGCACTTCACGGCTCGGTGCACTGTAACGTATCTCATGCCAAACATCACGGTGCTGTTGTCGAAGCATTAATTCAAGCGGGGGCAGCTCTACCAAGCAAAGCGTCTGGAAATCACGAAGTGTTCGAAATTTTACGAAAACACGGCGCCTCCGTATAGAGAGATGCGAAGATGAATACCGCACAAACAGCCTTAGAACTGTACCATGTACCAGACTAAGGCTGTTTTGTGTGACGAGAGTATGAATGGAGCTGCCCGCAATATTTGTTTTTCAGAGTGGGAGTTCCATTGTTTTGGGTGATTCATACACTTCGTACAAACTAAAGACTTTTAATATCTTGAGCAACCTCAGTCATATCGTTGTTAAACTGATGTCCGCGTCCATCAAACTCGCGAAGGACTGCCTTGGGGAGCTTCTCTGCGTACATTGCAAGGTGGGCAAATGGCACCCATACATCGTCGCGACTATGATAAAAGAATATTCGTTGAATTCCGGAGAGCTTCCATGCAAAATCTTCAGAAAGCATATACTCACCGACTTCCCAATCCTCAGCCCCCCAATACGGAGACGCGATAAGGAACACTCCTGCAATAGGTGTCGTGAATTCTTCTTCTGAAAGGTATTTGAGTAAAAATGAAGCGCCCAACGAATGTCCGACGACAATTACTTCTCCATCTTGTCCAGCGAGATCCTCGGCAATTACATCTCTCCATGCCTCATACACCGGCTTTTCCTCGTCAGGCATCCTCGGATACAATACATCGTAATCCGAACCCAGTGAATCCTGCAGATGCATAGCCAATTTTTCGTCCGCTTCGTATGCCCCTTGCCCGCCACCCTGGATGAAAAGTATATGTCTTTTCAAATTTCTCTTCCTTTCATGCTTTCGTCTAAAATTTGCTTCCTAATGGTTTCAAATTCCCCCTGATTGTAACACACGACATTTGATGTTGTTTCTTCTCGATTGCTGCTTGTTCGCCTCTGCTTGTAGAAACATGTGAATATTGAAGGACTCCGCATCATGAAAGACAAGCAGGACACCTTCTTCGTGGAAGCCGGTTACTACAAATCCGAGGCCGAGGCTGAGGCAAAGCGGAAAGAATGGATCCAAACGCATGGCTTCGACGAAGAGTCCTTAATTATCGAACGCCGGGAAGCCTTGCAAATACCAGAAGCGATTACGATCGATGAATCTGCCCCTTAACGAGTGTTGACAAAACCCATTTAGGTGCCATATACTATACAATAATTTGATACGCAAATGTTATGATTAGAAATAGTAGAAGTGAAATGACCTTTCAGAGAGCCGTTGGTTGGTGCGAAACGGTATCGTCGTTCATCTCGAACTCGTCTATGAACAGCTGCCTGATAATGTAGGGTATGCCGGAATTCCACCGTTACAGGGATAGATGGTGATGGCCATCGAATGAGCTCATTTCCTTACGGAAATGAATTAGAGTGGTACCGCGGGTTCAACCTCGTCTCTATACATAGAGACGGGGTTTTTTTGTTGGTTAAAAACCGGATTTAACCAACCCCGCTTCACATATAAATACGAAGCAATTAGGAGGAAATGAATATGAATCGGAAAATTATCGTATTTGACACAACGCTGCGCGACGGAGAGCAGGTACCAGGCGCCAAGCTGAATTTGCATCAGAAAATAGAGATCGCTCAGCAACTTAAGCGGCTTAATGTAGATATCATCGAAGCAGGTTTTCCCGCCTCTTCACAAGGCGACTTTCAAGCGGTACAGGAAATTGCCCGTAGCGTCGGAGACTCCGTCTCGATCACAGCGCTTGCCCGTGCGGTCAAGAACGACATCGATGCCGTGTATGAAAGCATCAAATTAGCGCAAAATCCGCTCATTCATATCGTTCTGGGCACCTCGAACATCCATGTCGAGAAGAAGTTCAACCGCTCCAAGGAAGCCGTCATGCAGATGGGGATTGACGCCGTCAAGTATGCCAAAACCTTGCTGCCCGATGTGCAATACTCGACGGAGGATGCATCGAGATCGGATTTCGAATACTTGTGGAAAACGATCGAGGGCGTCGTTAAGGCCGGGGCTACTATGATTAACGTGCCCGATACCGTGGGCTATGCCGTTCCGGAGGAATTCGGCGATCTCATTCGCAGGATCAACGAACGGCTTAAAAATCTGAACGATCGCGTCATTCTAAGCGTCCATTGCCACAACGATCTGGGGCTGGCGGCTGCCAACACGCTGAGCGCAATCAAGAATGGAGCCGAGAAAATCGAGTGCACCATCAACGGTCTCGGCGAACGGGCCGGGAACGCATCCCTAGAGGAAGTCGTTATGGGCCTCAAAGTAAGGGAAAACTACTATAACTGCCATACCGATATCCGTACGAACGAGCTGCTTAGAACCTCACGGCTGGTGAGTCACATGACGGGACTGGATGTACAGGTGAACAAAGCGATTACCGGCGAGAACGCCTTCGCGCATTCTTCCGGCATTCATCAAGACGGGCTGCTCAAGGATAAGCAGGTTTATGAAATCATGTCGCCCGAGGATGTCGGCGCCGACAGTATGGAATTGATCCTGACCGCCCGCTCCGGCAGGCACGCGTTCAAGAACGCCGTCGAGAAAATGGGCTTTGACACGGGCGACGGTGCGGATTTCGAACAACTGTTTGAGAAATTCCTTACATTAGCCGACGCGAAGAAAGAAGTCTATGACCATGACGTGTTCTACCTGGTGACAAATCACCGCACTCTGGATGACAGCAGCAAGAATCTCTATGAGCTTGTGTCCTTCCAGGTGGTCAGCAACGACCTCCACCCTACCGCAACCGTCGAGTTGAGGAAAGGCTCCGAGACGATCCGCGACAGCGCGGTTGGCGACGGCCCGATCGACGCCTTGTACAGCGTCATCAAATCGCTGGTGGGTCTGGACATTCAATTGAAGGATTATAAAATCAACAGCCTGTCCAGAGGCAAAGAAGCGATCGGACGCGTCAACATTCGGCTCGAGTACGAAGGCAAAATATACTCCGGACGCGCGATGGACACGGATATCATCAAGGCAAGCGCAACGGCATTCCTGAACGGTATTAATGCAGCCCTGCTGGATGCCTAAGGAGAGGAAGCCGCAATGAATCAGTTGAAAGATAGCGCACAACGCGTGACGATCATTGACGAAGACCTGCTTTCCTTCCCAACCCTACGGGCTGCGGCAGGACATCCGAAAGCCGTATTCGAATTAACGCCCGATGAATTAGTCGCGATGACAAGCGGGCAAGTGATGAGCATCAAGTAAACCCGGAACCCAAAGAAGCGAAGTCCGCGGCGCTTTCACACCCGCGAGTCTTCGCTGCTGAAGGTTCACTATTGTCGGGCCAATCTCTTCTATCCTGATCCCGGTTCACCGATCAGAGTACCACCCGCATCATAATACTTGTAGTGGAAGCGGTAGCTTCCATCGTTTGATTCAGGTAAATCCATCAACGTAACCGAATTCTGATTCACAGGGAACTCTTGCTCGATGACTTGTTCATTCACACCCAATTCCATGGATGCGATATCATTCTCTTGATTCGTAACAATCATGAATTTGGCAGCTGCAGATTCTTCCTTCGATACATGGATAAGGTAGGTTGCAAAGGATTGCCCGTTACTTCGTTCTGCATGCCTCCATTCATAATGACCTTCTTTATTCTTAGTAAATTGAATGTAAGCCGGATTATTATTCGCTAAAAATCCGACCACCCTCACATCGTCAATGTCTTTCATCTCCAGGATCTGAATGGATTCATTCTCGTAGCCGTCAATCGATTGGATGACTTTTTCTATGGATTCTCTATCGTCACCATATGTCGGACGGGTGCGATCCGAGAAGCTCAACACGAATATGGCAGTCAATATAGCAGCTGCGCAAATGTAGAAGATACGGTTTTTCTTCAATAACACATTCCCCTTTCTAAACGAACGAATGGACGTCGTCAAAGTTTCACCTCTACGCCGATTACCCTGCCACGGCCGATTTAATTCGCTGCCGCTCAGACAGAATTAATTCCTGCAGTCGGTCCGTTCCGAAGGCGCCTGCCGTAAATCCGTTCCCCTTCGCATAGTAAACCATCCGGAAGGAGGTCCCATCCTTCAGATGGATGCGCAGGAATATGCCTGATTCATGCTTGGTTTTCTCGTAGATCGCATCGAAACCCTCGTAAGGAAGCGGCAAGAGCTCGCGAATAAATGCAGATGATGCTTCAGCGCTGAAATCGCCTAACAGACTGCCATCCATACCGCTTACCAGACTGACTTTGTCCACTTTCCCGTCAATGTCTAATAAATCCTTCATCGTGGCCGCATTCGGGTTATCCCCCGCTTGATAAATCTTATTACCTGCCGCAACCCGGAATTCCGGCTTATATCCCTTCAAGGCATAGATCTCCGTCCCGACGGGCAAGTAAGCCGCATCCCCATTCTTCG
Organism: Paenibacillus mendelii; assembly: GCF_024498075.1. Classification (GTDB taxonomy): domain Bacteria; phylum Bacillota; class Bacilli; order Paenibacillales; family Paenibacillaceae; genus Paenibacillus_Z; species Paenibacillus_Z mendelii. Next base: position 9,406 of record NZ_JANHOF010000027.1, on the reverse strand, counting down.
ACACATGACCCGAACAAGCATGCTCATTCAGCATGTAGGAGACTTCACCCACCTTCTCCCCAAGCTGTTCTTCTGTGACTTCCTTCGTTCCATCATAATTATAGCTGTACTTCACGTTATTGATCATGAGAAAATCGACCCACTCGACGATCTCCTTACAGGTTTCCGTACGCGATTGCGAGGATTCTTCTCTGTTTTCCACCGAACCACAACTCGTGGCAGCCACAATAATTAGAGCCAACGAAGCCAGCCTCATCCGCTTCATCCACATCTATCTCACCTCAATCCATAGACGGGATTATAGCTTCTAATGTTCCAGAACTTCCCACACATCTTGAAGTAATTCTCATCCAATGCGAGGCCTAATAGACAAGAGGAGCTGCCTCCCGGCAGCCCCTCCATGATCGCTCCTAATTCGTACCCTTGTTCAGCAAACCCCGTTCCAGCATCGATTCCGCGAGCAGAACGGCGCCTTTGCCTGCGCCCATCTTCGTATTATGCGAAACCAGCACATATTTAACGCCGCCTAGGACCGGTTCCTCTTCCAGTCTCCCCATGCTTGTCGTCATCCCGCCGCCGAGCTCGCGGTCCAGGCGCGGCTGCGGACGGTAAGGATCGTCAAAGATATGGATCATCTGCTCGGGAGCCGAGTGCAGATTTTTACCTTGGAACGGATTATAGCGGTCGATGACCTCTCTAATTTCGGACAAATCCGCCTGCTTATCTAACCCGACAAACACGGATTCGGTATGCCCGTCCAGCACATTGGCTCTTGTACAGATACAGTTGATGTTAATGTCCGCAGGCTCGATTCCTTCGTCTGAATATTGACCGAGTATCTTCAGAAGCTCTTTTCTAACCTTCCCTTCCTCGTTCGGAATGTAGGGAATGATATTATCCAGAATGTCCAGCGTGCGGACGCCCGGGCTTCTTCCTGCGCCGCTGACCGATTGCATGGAGACCATTAGAACATTGTTAATGCCAAAATGCTCATGCAGCGGTTTTAACGTAATCGCCAAGCCGGTAACCGTGCAATTCGGTACAGGCAGGACAAAGCCTTGCCAGCCGCGAGCCTGCTGCTGCTTGCGGATTAATTCCGAATGATCGTCATTGACACCGGTAATGAGCAGCGGCGTATCGTCGAAGTAACGAAATGCAGATGCCGTCGAGAAGGTCGGGGTCGTCTGAGCGAACCAAGGCTCCAGCTCCTGGGCAAGATCGGATTCAATCGCGGTGAAGATCACATCCACTGCGTCCGGACGGAATTCCTTCGACGAAACGACCGGAACGCCCAGCATATCATCTGGAACCGGCGTACTCTGAGTCCAGCGTGACGATCCGCTTGGGTCCCGTAACGCTTCTTCGTAGTTTGTTACCGTTCTGGATGTCACCATCGTAACCACATCAAAACTCGGATGATTGGATAAGGCCTGAACAAATTGCTGTCCGGCCATTCCTGTTGCTCCAACAATTGCCGCTTTTAACCGAGACATATCACTCACTCCTTCTATAGTCACTAATAAAATATTGCAATATGGCGCCGTCAGTTACACGTTGAATTCATAAATATAGGCAAATAAAAAAATCCCACCCCCAAGACGTTAGTCTCAGGGACGAGATTTGTATGCTCGTGGTACCACCCTAAATTCGCAAATATGTCGCCATATCCGCCTCTTCAAGTACGGCATCTGCCATCCTGCAGATACGTATACTCTAGCTCTGTAACAGGAGCTCCTGTTGCACCATCCCCATTTACGGTTCCTTTGCACTGCTCAGAGGCTTTCTTCAGTAAAGAACGTCTTTGCTCCATCTCAACGGCCGGAGCTCTCTGTGAAAGATTTCTTTACTTACTTTTCTCATCATCGCATTTGAATATTGGAACCAGATTACCAAACATTCATGCTAGAGTAAAGCTATTTTTGATGCTTTTGTCCAGTTGTCGAAATATCGTCAACAGTGTCTGAGCAGTGCTTTCGCCTTTCTAGGAATGCTGCATTTTATCCGGAAAGCTGCCTGCCTACCTTATGACAGCTTAGGCTTGGAGCACAAACACAGGTCCATTCCAATGTTCGTTTTGGATCAGCTTCTCTTCGTAGGCGCCTTGCCGCTTGTACGTGGAGATTACATGTTTCCAGAACGTATAAGCATTCGTATCTCCCATGTCCCGGGAAACCGTTCGAATAGCGAAGCTGCAACCTCCCCGCCCACGCCTCTGCAGGCGAAAGAGACTGTAGGAAAAGTTTCTTTTGGATTGCTATTATTGACGAAATACGATATATAGGTCGTGAAATCGTTTATAATGGTAAAGGTTAGCAATGAACATAACCAGAGGGAGAATTAATAATCGTGGACCACAATTGGAAAAAGAATATCATCCTCTTCTTATCCGGCCAGACGATCTCGCTTTTTGGGACGGCGCTCGTTCAATACGCGATCATGTGGCATATTACGCTGACAACCCAATCGGGCGTGATGATGACGATTTCGATCGTTTGCGGCTTCCTTCCTACCTTTTTTCTCTCGCCATTTGCGGGTGTGTGGGCTGATCGCTACAATCGCAAAAAACTCATCATCCTGTCAGATTCTTTCATTGCCTTGTCTACGTTAATATTAGCCATTCTCTTTATGAACGGTTATGATGCGCTTTGGCTGCTTTTTGTCACATCGGCGATTCGGGCACTCGGCACAGCGGTACAGACACCGGCTGTCGGGGCGATCCTGCCCCTGCTTGTCCCGGAGGATAAGCTTACGAAAGTGAACGGAGTCAACGGCAGCATTCAGGCTCTGGTCATGCTTACAGCACCGATGCTCAGTGCAGCCTTGCTTACGATGGCTTCCATCGAGATCATCTTCCTGATTGATGTCGTTACGGCTGCGATTGCTGTTGCGATCCTGCTACTATTCGTGCGGGTCAAGACACATGCCAAAGCAGCCGAGCAGCAGACGACAAGCTATTTTGCCGACATGCGCAAAGGCTTCGACTACGTGAAAGAGCACAGTTATGTAAAAAAGTTCTTTTTGTTCATGACCTTCTTCATGCTGTTGGTAGCGCCCGCCGCATTCTTGACGCCGCTTCAGGTTACCCGGACATTCGGTGAAGATGTGTGGCGATTGACGGCGATTGAGATAGCCTTCTCCATCGGCATGATGCTGGGCGGCGCCCTGATCGCTTCCTGGGGCGGCTTCAGCAACAAAATCCATACGATGACTCTGTCCTGTCTGATGTTCGGGCTATGCACGGTTGCCTTGGGGGTCGTGCCGAATTTTTGGATTTACATTGCGTTTATGGGCTTGGCCGGCGTTTCGATGCCCCTGTTCAACACGCCCGCGACCGTGCTGCTGCAAGAGAAGGTAGAAGTGGATTATATGGGCCGGGTATTCGGCGTAATGGGGATGATCTCCAGCGTAACGATGCCGATGGGCATGCTCGTCTTCGGGCCGCTGGCGGATGTAGTGGATATCGAATGGCTGCTGATCGTGTCAGGCGCGCTATTATTTATCCAAGCGTTCTTCCTGTTGGGCAACAAATCGTTAGTGGAAGCGGGCAAACCGGTTGCCAAGCCCGAGACAGAGCGTGAGGGTGAAGTAGGAACGACAGCAAAAACATGAAGATTCGGCAGCGGCAGCGGGATAAGGGCTGCGAACAGATGCCGAAATAACTGGCAAACAAGCTCCTGCTCCCACCGTAGAGGTGGGGGCCATTTGGCGTTTTTATTTGTATATTTTACCATGCCGCTTATGGTAGAGTACGTTTATAACGAATCTATCCATCCTGCTGTGATTTCCCCCACTATTGAACTTACGCTGCTAATATGATCAAGAACATACATATAGGTGCTCAGGAAGGGCGTGCTGCCGCATGACGACGATTCCCATACTTACAGAACACAATGTAGAAATACCGATGAGAGACGGAACGATTCTACGCGCCGATCTATATCGGAAGCAGGATGCTCCGCCATCACCGGTACTGTTGGCTAGAACACCTTACAGTAAAAACATATCGGCAGGCGAATTTGCACACCGCGCCGCCGCGCATGGCTATGTGGTCGTGATTCAAGATACGAGAGGACGCTATGATTCGGACGGAAGCACGAATATGCTGACCGATGAACGGGACGATGGCTACGATACGATTGAATGGGCTGCTGCCCAGCAGTGGTCAAGCGGTGTTGTCGGCATGTTCGGCAGTTCCTATGTCGGGATGACCCAGTGGCTGGCAGCGATGGAGAAACCGCCTCATCTGAAGGCAATCGCGCCTTTCTTCACGACGCCCAACTTTTATCCTGTAGCAAGGCAGGGCGGCGGCTTTCAGTCCGCCATAACGTTATGGAGTTTAGGGCTTAGTGTGGATGTGATGGATCGGCACATCCAAGCCGGAAGCGCACCCGCGGAGGATAAAGATGTCTTCACTACGTTTGTCGAAAACTATCGGGATGCCTTGAGCTATCGGCCGGCGATTGCACATCCATTGATAAAGCGATATACGCCTTGGTTGCTGGAGATGCTGCGTCATCCCGATTATGATGACTACTGGAAACAAATTTCCGCAAGTGAGACTCTTCCAGATCTAGACCTCCCGATTCTTCATCTCGTCGGTTGGTTTGATTTATTTCTCGGCATGACCGTCGATAGCTATAATGATCTGGGCAAAACAAGAGGAAAGCAGATGACGGGAGACAACCGGCTGATCATCGGACCGTGGTCTCATTCTTCATTTACAGGGGTATTTCCGGACATTCAGTTTGGTGAACGCTCATCTATGCTGGCGATTGACAGCGATGGGATCATGCTGCGGTTCTTCGATTATTGGCTGAGGAACATCGATAACGGCTGGGCGGTTGAACCTAATGTCCAGTATTTCTTAATGGGCGACAATGTGTGGAAGACGACTGAGAAGTGGCCGCCTGCCGAGACGCTAATGACAGCTATGTATTTGCACAGCGGAGGGAAGGCGAACACCTTGCACGGCGATGGGACATTGAATTGGGTATGCCCTGGAGAGGAGCTTGAGGACCGATATCTCTGCGATCCGCGCCTCCCCGTTCCTACCAGAGGCGGACAGACGCTGCTACCCCCGGACGGAGAATCGGAGAATTCCGGGCCGCTGGATCAACAACAGATCGAATCACGGCTCGACGTCCTGTGCTACACGTCAGAGCCTATGGCAGAACCACTGGAAGTGGCCGGTCCTATTACCGCAACGTTATATGCCTCTTCTTCGGCGAAGGACACGGATTGGATCATGAAGCTCATCGATGTGTATCCAGACGGCCGTGCCCTCATCCTCACGGAAGGCATTGTGCGGTCGAGGTATCGACATTCATTCGAGAAGCAAGAGCTGCTGGAGCCGGAGCAAGTTTACGAGTTTCCTATCGACCTCTGGGCGACGGCAAATGTATTCTTGCCCGGGCACCGTATTCGCGTGGAGATATCAAGCAGCAGCTTCCCGCGATTCGAGCCGAATACCCACACCGGAGGCGTAATCGCCGAAGAAGGAGCGGCAGACATGATGCCGGCGTTGAACCGAATCTATCATTCGGAGCGTTACCCCAGCCATATCCTGCTCCCTGTACAGCCGGCAACTCCCAGCATATAGTGAAGAGCGGAATTCGCCCTTACGGGTGATTTCCGCTTGATTTTTCGCATATCTATTGTTTTCCTACTGCCGTTCTATCCATAACAACTGAAGGCTTCCAATAGCTCATAATATCGGATTTTTTCTAAATCAACATTGGATATCCCATACTCCTCATACAATAAGCCGGTCCATTGTTCACCGTGATTGCGGATAATGCTATAATGCATGGCCGCAAGATCCCTATACTTATCCGCTACCCCTGCATCGGCCAGATCAATCAATCCACTAATGTCCTTGCCGCGGATAATGATATTCGGTACCGAATAATCGCCATGCGTAAACACAAGTTCTTCAGATGATGAATAAGGGCTTTGTATCAACCACTGATACAAATTGTCGAACCGATCCCCGAACTCCTCTTCTAACTTCTTCTTATCGATTGATCCTGCTTCGATCTTATGTTTGATTTCATCCAGGCGCTTACTCAGCGTGTAGTCAAAGGGACAATCGTTAATTTCGACTGCGTGGACCTGCTTTAAGGCCTCGGCAAGCTTCCGTATTATGAACGCCGGATCCTCTTTGAACACGGAGTCTGATCCATCGATTCCCTCTATCTCTGACATCAACAGGTATTCAAACCGCTCATCCTTCGAATAATGTAACACGGCTGGAACGGGCAGCCTTGTCTCGAGCCATTGTAATTTCTGGCTGTACTGCTCAAGAGGCTCGCGATGCGGGACCGGTAGAATCTTGAGATATCCCGTAATCCCTGAAACTTGTTCAACACGATAGGTTGCTGCACCGGAGTATGGGGCATGAATCTTCTCCCAACCCTCACGAATCAGAGCGGACAACTCATTTGGAATCAGGAATGAATCAATTTTCATCGACCCTCAATCCTCCTTACAGGTCTGCAGCAGCTTGTCCTTTGTGAAATTCCGTTTTCTTCCCTTTATTTCTTTTTCCATACGCCCGCATACTTCTTGCGGTACTTCACATCCTCCTCCCTATCAATCAAATCTTGCGCTAGCTGCTTAATGGTCTCGTCGGGTTCATATTGATATAGATTCCATAAACCTTGGATGATATCGAACCGGATTAAGGTGCTGTTCTTTTCTTCGATGCAATTCCGGTATCGCTCCGCTAGACCCTTCATCACCAATTCTTTCTGAGGCTGGCCGGCCATTCCGATTTTCCAAAGCGATTGAAGGCAATGTCTTGCCGTGACGAAACGCTTGTCCTTGGTCACTTCCATCAAAGCAGCAAAGTCATCGAATATCCTTCCCTCAGGGTCGCTCTTGGCCAAATTACACAAAATCTGCGCAGCGATTGAGCGGCTATGATTATCGGCATGGCTCAAATCCTGTACAAGTTCATCCCAGATCTCATATGCCCAATCCACGTTCTGATCCGTCTGCTCTAGAATGGTATAATAAGCTTCGTTCTGTACCGTCCGGTCTTGCGATCGAAGGTTGTCCATGATGGTTCGCGCAGGTTGAGTCATCGTATTCATCCCCTCCTCGTTCATCTTCATTCTAATGAAATGCTGATTTCACTTTGTAATAGACTATCCTTATGTTGATTATTACCATCATATCATGCAAAATCCACTTAAAGGAATCAACTTCTCCCCTTCGGAAAGGAGCACTTTACCTGTGCTGTTGTCTATATTCATCTTCGTCATTGCCGGACTCGCTGAAATCGGCGGAGGCTACCTGGTCTGGCTCTGGCTTCGGGAGTCCAAGCCCCTATGGTATGGCCTTATAGGCAGTTTAATCCTAGTGCTGTACGGGATCATTCCAACGATGCAAAGCTTTCCAACCTTTGGCCGCGTCTATGCCGCCTATGGAGGTGTGTTTATTGTTCTGGCTGTGCTGTGGGGATGGGGGATCGATAAGAAAACACCCGACATGTACGATTGGATCGGAGCAGCCGTTTGCGTGGTTGGCGTCTCCATCATGCTTTGGGCGCCTCGAAATTAGCTTACTAAGGTTAGCCCGATGATGCATGCAGGTCCAAGAACCCACAGAGGCATTCTCTCTGTGGGTTAGTGCTTATCACTTGACCTAAGCTCATTAATGAGAGCTACTTCTCTTTATTCCAGTTTTCCCTGATTTTATCGGTGAGTGGACTGGAAGCTCCCTTCATCGATTGACCAAACTCAGCAATCAGGATGTAGATAATTCCAACAACCAGAGATAGGATGCTTAAGATCAGCGGACCTTTGCCTACGTACCCTAACATATCTCTGAAGAGGTTGGCATTCCACGATGACACATTGGAAGCAAATATCGCCGCGCTCAAGTACCTTATTCCATATAAAAATGCAGCAATACATATAAATACGACACCTGTTGTTCTCTTGTTCATATGACGTCTCCTCATTCTCCGCGAATGCATTTCTTTTTCAACCGCACTTCAATTTCTTCCCTATTAAAATCAATTTCACGCTGTATGGCAAGCATTCAGATCTCCCATTATATTGAAATCAATGCAGAAAGATTCAAACCGCGATCTCGAAATTTTGCTAGATGCTCATGTAGTTGACTATGGTCCTTACTTTCTAGAATCTTCTTGGTTTTATCCACAAATCCCCAGTTTAAGCAGCCTGTAAGCCATAATAGAGATGACAGCCGTTGTCGGTCTTCTTGTCTTAGAAAGTCCTGTGCCCTGTACCCCAAGAGAAGACTTTCTGTGAGTGCAGGCGAGACCTCATGCGATTTCAACCCCTTTGTTCGCGAATACCATTTTATTAACCAAGCCAATCCCTCAACTCGATCGCAATATCCAATATGTTCAAAATCAATGATACCAACGATATTCTCATCTTCATCCCATAGTATATTAAGCGGGTTCATATCGGATTGCATCGTAAATTCAAGTTCACCTGCATACGCGCGATTGATATGCTTATTGGCCAGATGAATATAATTCTGAAGTAAATCCCAATTCTCTGTCGTCAAGCTTGCCGCTGAGCATGCACACTCGAGAAGAGCGAGCAGCTGCTTGGTGCCTACAAATTGAGATTGTTTCGGTAGCGAACATCTGTAATGGAGAGCGACTTCATGAAACTTCCTCGCCATCTCACCGAACTTGAAGGATACGCTTTCGGTACAGTGCGTAATATGCCTGCCCTCGATCCACTCAAATAATAGGAAGCGGTAATCAACATTCTTCCAGCTCACTGTCACAAACTTGGACGTTGAAGCCGGTTGGAGGCGCATGAAGGGAATGCCGTGACGATTCAAATGATCGATAAAATCCAGCTGTTCCGCTAACACCTGATCGGTTAATTCGAAGAAAACATCATGCTCATATCGACGTTTGCCGATGAATCGTGCCGAGTAACACTTTTCTTCAACTCGTATTTTATAATGATAATCACTGTGATACATGCCATGCAGCCGATCCTCAATTTGAAGTGTTGCTGGGTCCAGATCATAGAATTGAATGGCCTCGCGCAGCATGGATAGATCATTATCCATCTTTTCCACTCCCTGCTTGCTGTTCTGGAATTATTTACCTCATGTTGTATTATGTCGCTAATCATACCCGAATTCAATACCAAGCTGCCGCAGCCATCTCTAGATCCGCGTATATGTGGGAGGTGACCACGAACATTGATCACTCGTCAGTGCCGAAATTATCGGGACTTCTCATTGTAACGGTAAAAAGCGGACTTACCTGCACTAGGCCAACGAAAAAAGGAGCTGTAACGCCCTTTTTCTATATAGCCCCCTAATCCACTTGGACACTTCACCAACTTCAGATACACTAATAGATAAGAAGGTGAAGGTTCATGAAGAGACGGTTTCGGTGCCCCGT
>NZ_JANHOF010000026.1 GCF_024498075.1 Paenibacillus mendelii | reverse complement strand
CGAGGTGGAAGTGCAGCAATGCATGCAGCTGACGAATACTAATCGGTCGAGGGCTTATCCTAAAAGATACCCCACAAAGTGACGAACAGCTTCGAAGCTGATTCCGAATACTTTGCGAGGACCCCGATACTCATTCGGGAAACACAGCTTTAGAGTTGCGCAAACTCGTATCCAGTTTTCAGGGTGTAACCACACCTGAAACGTTTGGTGGTAATGGCGAAGGGGAACCACGCGTACCCATCTCGAACACGACCGTTAAGCCCTTCAGCGCCGATGGTACTTGGACCGCAGGGTCCTGGAAGAGTAGGACGTCGCCAAGCACGAGGAACCGACCGCGAACCGCGGTCGGTTTTTTGTTGGTTGGCTAAGGAATATCATAAGAAAGGTGCAGCTCGCATATAAGCTGCACCTTTCTTATGATATATTATCGATGATAATAACTAACATCCGTTGTATGCAGCTTCAAGATCCCGTCAGCTCTCATTTTCTTGAGTTTGCGAAGCACAACGATCCGTGGAGCGAGAAACCAAAGATGCCAGCTAATTAAACTAATCATTTGAGCTTCATTGGCCCATGGATATGCGATGCCGATCGCACATAGACCCAGCCAGAGTAAATGACGGTGCAGCCTTCTAAATAGGGCAAGCTCAATGTGTGAGATGGGAATGTATCCAATCCACGGCGGTTGAATAAGCCAGCTCCATCTGCGGTAATCAGGGACATCGACTCTTATTAAGGTTAAGTGAATAATAATAAAATGGATGACTTGCGTGAGCAGTATTCCGACCGCGATTGCGATTGCTCCCTCCATGCGGTACATTAAAAGTTGAAATACGCTCAATATAAGCGCGATAACCAGATGGCTCCATTTGGACTCTTTTCGTAAATTGATTTTTCGGATAAGCTGGTACTGATATATGGTTGCTTTCATTTGTTCGGCAAGCGTACCCCTCATAGCCTCAACGCCCTTTCTGTATCATACGACTATATGTATCGGAATAACAGAACCGATTATGAAGACTTCCTTTTAAAACAAGTACAGGGCTATCGTTCACCAATTCACCCTCGCGCACATAAAATGTATTACTATTTGAAATGGGCTATGAAACAAGTATAACTTGATAGACTATGTGGCATAATAGTAGCAATGAAGAAATACAAGGTGAGGTGTTCGACAATGATGGAAGAGAATATGGCTGCCCGCAACTTCTGTATCATTTGCGGCCATGACAAAACGGACGGGATACGAATCATTGATGAATTTATTTGTGAAGCCTGCGAAACGGAAATGGTTGAAACGGACGTCCAGGATGCGAAGTATCCTTTTTTCATCCATCAGCTTAGACGGATCTGGATGCAGAAGAACGCATAATCGACATCTGTAATAGCAGGTATCCTCTTAACCTATATTGATCCATAAGATTGTATTCATCACCCCGGTGCTCATGCAGATGAGATTGCTGGGGTCATTTATTGTCATTTAAAGTACCTATAGAGACGGATATCCGATATGATGGAGGGAAGCATAAGAGAAGGAGCAGGATCATGAACGGGTTAACAAACTGGAGGGCACCTCTATTAGAAATGCTGTACGAGCATCATCTCTCTGATCCGTCTAGCTTTCATGTGCCTGGACATAAATTCGGACAAACCATAGCTATGATGGAATCATCTCATAACGAAGCCTTACAACAAGTAAGATCGATGATGAAAATGGATGTAACAGAGCTTTCCGTAACGGATGATCTGCATGATCCAACTGGTGTAATTGAAGAAGCACAAAACCTGGCTGCCGCTTGCTTCGGGGCGGAAGAAACCTATTTCCTTGTGGGTGGAAGCACAGCCGGTAATCTGGCCATGCTGCTTGCCTGCTGTGAACCTGGAGATCTCATACTGGTGCAGCGCAGCGCACATAAGTCTATATTGAACGGGTTAGCATTAGCCGGGGGACAAGCGGTGTTCTTAATGCCTGATAAAGACGTGACAACTGGTCTGGCCATCGCCCCATCGGTACAGCATATTGAAGAAGCGCTGAATAAGTATCCGCAAGCTAAGGCTGTCTTGCTAACCAATCCAAGTTATTACGGAGTCAGCGTTGATTTACGACCTTATGCCGATACCATTCATCGGCATGATAAGCTGCTGCTAGTAGACGAAGCGCATGGCGCACACTATGGGCTTGATCCGCTATTGCCAACTTCAGCCCTGCAAGCTGGAGCCGATGCGGTCGTACAGTCGACGCATAAAACATTATCCGCGCTGACGATGGGGGCTATGCTTCACATACAAGGGTATAGAATGGACCGCAAGGCAGTAAGACAGGCCTTGACGATGATACAAAGCTCAAGCCCCTCCTATCCGATTATGGCTTCACTCGATATTGCCCGGGCAATGGTCGACACATTCGGGCACGAAATGTTTATTAGCGGGATAGATGCGGCAAGGGCGTTTCGACAATGGGTCAAGGAAACGTGCAAACGGTTAGAAATTGTCGAAAGCACTAGTTCCCATGTTCGTATGGATCCGCTTCGTGTTGTATTAAAGGATGCGACAGGTAATCATTCGGGATACGAGCTGCAGCGGATGCTAGCCGATAAAGGTTGCTGGGTAGAGATGGCGGATTCAGAACGAATCGTTCTGTTATGCGCAGCGCCTGCGGTATTGGAGGATATGGTCAGGCTGCAGGAGCAAATACTTACAATTGAAAACGAATCTTGGTCCGGAAACGCAGAGTGTGATCTTGAATATGCCCGTCAGGCTGAAACAGAGTTCTGGATGCAGTCAGATAAAGATAGCGGAGGGCAGTATCCGAAGAGCGAAGGTCAATGGATATCGGAACCGGTCTCATTCTCAAGACGCCCGTTTCAAGCCGATCGGCTAGAACAGATCGGGTTAGATGATGCAGCTGGTCGAATTGCTGCAGAATCTGTTATCCCCTACCCGCCGGGAATACCTATTCTATATGCAGGAGAACGTATTACTGCAGGCTCTGTTCAATATTTGGCTGCTTTGGCGAAGCACGGCGCCAAATTTCAAGGAGCTGTCGATCCAACGCTGCGTACGATTGCTGTACTTAAGGACAGGTAGCCGTTTACGTGTCTGGGTTGCCTTTGTTATGATAAGGGTATAACAAGATAGAGGAGTTCTTTCATTGAATATAGGAAGATTCATAACCATCGAAGGTGGAGAAGGTGCCGGTAAAACGACACTCATCCAGGCACTCGCACATACACTAACAGAAGAAGGGCACCGAGTGATGATAACCCGGGAGCCTGGCGGTATACCGATTGCGGAGCAAATTAGGGAAATCATTCTGGACCGGAGCAATACGATGATGGATGCTCGAACAGAAGCGCTGCTGTACGCTGCGGCAAGGCGTCAGCATTTGTCGGAAAAAGTTGTTCCCGCGCTGGAGCAAGGGTATGTTGTCATCTGTGACCGTTTTATCGATAGTAGTCTTGCCTACCAAGGACATGCCCGGGGATTGGGTATCGACGAAATCCGTTCTATCAACCGCTTTGCAATCGGCACGACGATGCCGGACTTGACGCTCTATATGGATATAATGCCCGAGCGTGGCTTGGAGCGGATTCAGCAAGGAACGGGCCGTGAAGTGAACCGGCTCGATCTTGAAGGCCTTTCCTTTCATCAACGGGTTCGCGAGGGATATTTAATGCTTCAAGAGCAGGAGCCTAAGCGTGTGATCCAGGTGGATGCCGATCAAGAGCCCGATAAAGTGCTCAAAGCCGCAATATCGGTCATAAAAGAACGATTTGGCTGGAATTAAAGGATTTTTTGCAAGCGATGTCAAATTAGTAGGGTACGAGTTTTTATGCTGCTTGCGAATCTAAGGATCTTGGGAGGGATATGGATGAAATTAGTCGTCGCCATTGTACAGGATAAGGATAGTAACCGGTTGTCGAATGCGCTCGTCCGTGAAGGCTTCAGAGCGACAAAGCTCGCGAGTACAGGCGGCTTTCTGCGTGCTGGCAACACAACCTTTATGATCGGTATTGAAGATGAACGCGTTCATGAGGTTCTAAACGTGATTCGTTCCAATTGTAAAGTGCGCGATCAACTTGTTTCTCCGGTATCGCCGATGGGAAGTACGACAGATGCTTATATTCCATTTCCAGTTGAAGTACAAGTGGGCGGGGCAGCGGTCTTTGTCGTACCGGTCGAACGATTTGAACATTTCTGAATGGACGTGACGTAAGATGAAAATCAATCCGGGTTGGCGTCCTCTCGGTCAGGACCGGACGCGGACGGAACTCGGCAATAAGCCGCTGCAGCCGAAGAATTTCTCCGACATTATGCAGCATCAGGATGAGCAGCGCTCAATGGAACAGCTGCAGCAGAAGCTTCAGGATATTCATCTTCAAGGCGAACGGCTCTCGCGCTCGATGACGGTACGAGAGCTGAAGCTTTATCGTCAGATGGTGAAACAATTTCTCGAAGATACGGTGCGCCGCGGTATCGGGATGAAGGAAACACGAGGTTTCGACCGCCGTGGCCGTACGAAGCGCTATAAGCTTCTGGATGAGCTCGATGCGGCTCTCGTGACGATGGGTGAGGAGCTGCTTGACAGCGAGGAAGGCCGAATCGAATTGCTGCAGAAGATCGGAGACATTCGCGGCATTCTCATTAATTTGCTTTTTTAAGAAAGGGAAGACATAAACACATGAGCATCGAACAACTAGCCGGTCAGCAGAAGGCGAAACGGATTTTGCAGCATGCGCTGAAGAGCGGAAAAGTGTCGCATGCTTATTTGTTTACCGGCCCGCCGGGGAGCGGAAGAATGGCTATGGCGCTCGCATTTGCCAAAGCGTTGTTCTGTGCCAGCGGTACCGGCGATGCTTGCGGGACATGCATTGAATGCCGGAAATTTGAGCATGGCAACCAACCGGATCTGCATGTTGTAGAGCCGGATGGAAATTCGATAAAAATTGATCAAATCCGCGAGCTGCAGCGGGAGCTTGCCTACCGCAACAGCGGAACGGAACGTAAGATATATATAATGAAGCGAGCCGAATCGATGACGCTTCAGGCGGCGAATAGTCTGCTGAAGTTTCTGGAGGAGCCGCAGGCGTCAGTAGTCGCTATATTACTGGCCGACAATGGACAAGCGGTACTCCCAACTGTTCGCTCCCGGACCCAATGGGTTCCTTTTTTGCCGCTTGCACCGATCGATATGCTGCAAACCCTGAGCTTAGAAGGGGTTCCCGTGCTGCTGGCTCGGGCTGCCGTTCATCTGGCTTCCGGACTGGATGCTTGCCGGGCACTCGTCCAGCAGAATGGGTTTGCAGAAATGAGAAATGTAGTGATACAATTAGGCAAGGATAGTCTACTCCGATTCACCGCGGCCATGTTGACTGCCCAGCAACACGTATTCAAGACCGAGCTCGGCGATCAGCCTCAACTGCTGTTGTCGTTACTCGTTTTATGGTATAAAGATATGATTCATATTCAAGCAGGAAGACAAGATGAGGTCGTTTTTATAGATCAGATAGATTGGCTTAGCAAGCATGCATTCGCACGTTCAGCTGAGGGCTGGATCAGATGCATGGAGCATACACTCGAGGCCGGCAAACGAATGAGAGCCAATGTATCGCCGCAGCTGGCCATTGAGCAGCTGCTAATTCGCGTACAGGAGGGGTGATTGGTTGTATAACGTCGTTGGCGTCCGCTTTAAGAAGGCGGGCAAAATATATTACTTTGATCCAATTGAGCTCCCGGTCGACAAAGAGCAGCATGTCATTGTCGAGACAGCACGAGGGGTTGAATATGGCAAGGTTGTGGTTGGACAGAAGCAAGTCGGTGAATCGGATGTAGTCCTTCCGCTAAAAAAAGTAATACGCATCGCCGGTGACAACGACGCCAAAATTGTAGAGGAGAACAAAGCGGCAGCAAAGAACGCCTTTGCTACGTGCCTCGACAAGATTAGAGATCATCAATTAAAAATGAAGCTGGTTGATGTGGAATTCACCTTCGACCGCAATAAAATCATTTTTTATTTTACTGCCGAGGGCAGAGTCGATTTTCGTGAGTTAGTCAAAGATTTGGCTAGTGTGTTCCGCACCCGTATCGAGCTTAGACAGATCGGCGTGCGCGACGAAGCGAAGATGTTGGGCGGTATCGGTCCTTGCGGCCGTGTATTATGCTGCTCCTCTTGGCTGGGTGATTTTGAGCCGGTATCGATCAAGATGGCGAAGGATCAGAATCTCTCGCTTAATCCGACGAAAATTTCCGGCTTATGCGGCCGTTTGATGTGCTGCTTGAAATATGAGCATGATAATTATGAAAGCGTCAGAGAAGAGCTGCCGGCGGTTGGCAAAATCGTCGTCACATCGTATGGTGAAGGTAAGGTAACGGGGATTAACGCCCGTGCTAAGACCGTGCATGTTCAGCTGTTTGACGGCGGCAAGCCGAAGGAACTGCCGCTGGATGATGTCGTGATCAAGTAAGATCTCGTTGGCGATAAGTCCGAAGCCGAGCGTCTTTGAGGTGGGATATTGAACAAGAACGATATATTCAATAAGATGGATGAATTGGAATCGAGAACAGGTAACTTGTATCAAGAGCTGGGAACACTGAAACAACGTGTGAAGGCGCTTCTAGAGGAGAACAAGCGGCTGAGTATTGAGAACCAACAGCTGCGCAAAATTTTCAAGCGTGAAACGGCTATTCATACGAATCCGCAAACGCCGAAATCGGAAACGGTAGACGCGTCTGAGGAACCGTTGTTGGAACAACCGCCGGATTCGAACGATCAGGCTGCTGTCGGCGAAGGCTATGACAACTTGGCTCGCCTGTATCATGAAGGATTTCACATTTGTAATGTCTATTATGGACATTTGCGTACGGAAGGCGACTGTCTGTTCTGTCTGTCCTTTCTTAATAAATAGGGTTTATCGTCAGCCCAAAGAGCGACGATAATTCGGAAGCACCGTAGCCGTCCTTGTATAAGGGCGGCTTTATCTTTTATACTTTTCTAATGAATGGTTTGAAACGGGGAAAGTGGGGGTATACAGAGCGTGTATAAAGAAAGTCTTCTTCAACCAGGGGAACGTATAGACGATTTATTAACACATCAGCTAACCATTATCCAGAGCCGGGACGTATTTAGTTTCTCGATGGACGCGGTATTGCTTGCAAGGTTCGCTGGCGTCCCGATGCGGGGGCGGGTACTCGATCTCTGTACGGGCAACGGAGTCGTTCCCTTATTGCTTACAACTCGTACACAAGCCAGTATTGATGCCGTTGAAATTCAACCGAGGCTTGCAGATATGGCCAAGCGAAGTGTGGCGATGAATGGACTTCAAGATCGAATCCATATTCATGAGGCAGATTTACGAGAATATTACAAACAGAGCGGTCATGGGGGATATGATGCGATAACGGTGAATCCGCCTTACTTGCCGGCCCACAATGGAGATAAGAATGAGAATACGCACTACGCGATGGCACGTCATGAATTAAATGGCTCCTTGGAGGAAATTGTAGCGGCATGCGCAAAGCTTGTCCGCACCGGAGGCCGCGTGTCCATGGTGCATCGACCATCCCGATTTGTAGAAATCGTGGATACGATGCGCCGCTATAAGCTTGAACCGAAACGGGTCCGCTTCGTTCACCCGCGTGTCGAAGCAGAAGCTAACATCGTGCTTATTGAAGCCATGCGAGATGCCAAGCCTGACGTTAAGCTGCTTCCTCCACTCATCGTATATAATGAAGAAAAACAATATAACAAAGAAATTATGGAAATTTACTATGGGGGACGAGCGTCCTTAAGTGAGGGATAATAGCCATCATGAATGTGCAAAAAAGCTTTACACGAGGCAGTGAAGGTGGAACGACGGGATGGAGCGGGACGCTGTATTTGGTCGGAACACCGATAGGCAATTTGGAGGACATGACGTTTCGAGCGATACGCATCTTGAAGGAAGTCGATATTATCGCAGCTGAAGATACGCGGCAAACGCGTAAATTACTTACTCACTATGAAATAGCGACACGCCTTGTCAGCTATCATGAACACAATAAGCAAGCTAGCGGTATCGAACTGATCCGCTTGTTGAAGGAGGGGCAGTCAATTGCGCTTGTAAGTGATGCGGGGCTCCCGGCTATATCCGATCCTGGCGCGGACTTGGTTGCTTCTGCAGTAGAACAAGATATATGTGTCGTTCCGGTTCCTGGGGCGAACGCGGCATTATCGGCATTGATTATATCGGGCTTGCCAACGGACCGCTTCAGCTTCCTTGGATTCCCCCCACGTGACCGCAAGCCGTTATCGCAATGGCTGCAGAAGCATCGTAAGCAAGAGGGCACGATTATTTGCTATGAATCGCCGCATCGGGTAGGTAAGACGTTGGCAGCTGTACGGGAACATTGGGGCGATCGTCCTATTGCAATGGTTCGGGAGCTGACGAAACGGCATGAAGAAGCGGTAAGAGGAACAATTACAGAATGCTTACAATGGTTGGAGGAGCATCCGGCACTGGGTGAATATTGTTTAGTGATTGCGGGCTTCAATCGTTCGGAAGCGGGAGAAGGACAGGATGAAGATGAGGAAAAGCCATGGTGGGACGGAATGGAGCTAGCCGAGCATGTTAAGCGGTATGAGGAGCAAACGGGGGATCGCAGAGAAGCGATAAAAAAAGCGGCTATAGATCTAGGACGTCCTAAGCGGGATGTATATAATGAACTGATCCAGAAGTAAGAGGGTTTGGACAAAAAAAGGGCCTTCCTGACGGGTTCTTGTCTCAGGAAGGCAGTAAGGAGTATAAAAAAGGTTAGAATTAACAAGTTCATTAATTGTATTATAACCGATAATTCCGGATTTGTCTCTTATTTTGTAACGGGAGTTGGTAATTCCGTCAAACAAACGTTGCAAACGATTTTTCCTTTGAAATATGTAACGTTCTCTGCATTGCCGCAGAAGATACAAGCAGGCTCGTATTTCTTCAACATGATCCGTTCACCATCTACATATATCTCAAGCGCGTCTTTCTCGCCAATGCCGAGTGTGCGGCGCAGCTCAATTGGGATAACAACACGTCCAAGCTCATCAACTTTCCGTACAATTCCTGTCGATTTCATCATAATCTATTCGTGTCCCCTCTCATAAATAATTCGTCATAATTCGACAAAATTCTATCATTTCTTTTCTCTATAGTACCAACGTTTCCCAAAATAGTCAATACCGAAATGCGTTCGGAAGAGCTCTACTTTGCTACAATCGTGATAGAGATAAGGTTATTAAGCTATACTTATCGTACAACATCAAGCTTGATTTTGGAAATAAAATTACGACATTGTTCGACATTTAATATGAATTTGTGTCGAAAATTTGTCTATTGGAACGTAGAAAGTACTAACAATTAAAGAAAATATAAAGGAATTCCATAGGTTTAACTAGAGTAGGGAGGGATTAGTCATGTATGCAAAGATGCATCCGCTGGCAGAAGAAAAAGTGTTCAAAGATCCGGTTCACAAATATATCTACGTCCAGGATGAAACCATTTGGAGCCTTATCAACACCCGGGAATTCCAACGACTTCGGCGCATACGCCAGCTAGGTACCTCCTATCTGACTTTTCATGGTGCCGAGCATAGCCGGTTCTCTCATTCGCTTGGCGTGTATGAAATTACACGAAAGATTATTTCTCAGTTTGAGCGGGGGGGTTATTCCGATTGGCCCCAAGATGAGAAACTTGTTTCTCTTTGCGCCGCTCTGCTGCATGACGTTGGTCATGGCCCGTTCTCTCATTCCATCGAGGAGTTATTCGATACCCATCACGAGGAATGGACATGTCGTATATTATTAGAAGAAACGGAAATCAACGAAGTGCTGCGAAGGGTCGATCCGTCCTTTCCGGAGCAGGTTGCAGCGGTTATTTGCAAGTCCTACGAGCGACCCATTGTCATGAGTCTTGTCTCCAGTCAGATGGATGCCGACCGGATGGATTATCTGCTGCGGGACGCTTATTTTACAGGCGTTAATTACGGCACTTTCGATCTGGAGCGGATCCTTCGCGTGCTTCGCCCTCATAAGGGGCAAATCGTCGTCAAGGAAAGCGGAATGCATGCCGTAGAAGATTATTTAATGTCCCGTTACCAGATGTATTGGCAGGTTTATTTTCACCCGGTTACCCGCAGCTCCGAAATCATTCTCAGGCAAATCTTTCGCAGAGCCAAGGAGCTTTATGGAAGCAGCTACGGCTTTGCTTGGATGATTGGACCCCTCGAGCAGTTGTTTAACGGTACAATAAATGTGGATGGGTATCTATCACTTGATGAAGCGCTTGTCCAAACCGCATTCGTCCAGTGGCAGAAGGAAGCCGATCCGATACTCGCCGACTTGTGTCGCCGGTTCTTAAACCGTAAACTATATAAGTATGTCACCATGGACGAGGCGAATGAAACGTTGTGGCAGCAGATTCGTGAGGAATTGCAATCGGTCGGTCTCCATCCCGCGTACGATCTTGAAATCGACTTCCCGTTCGATTTGCCTTACGATGTCTATCGGCCAGGCGCGGCCATTTCAGAAAAAGACGAAAAACCGCCGATTCTGCTTCTCGATCAGGAGGAGCGGCTGTCCGAAATATCGGCAAAATCCGATATAATTCGCTCCATTACCGGCCTTCACCGGGGGAAATATCACCTGTATTTCCCGGAGGAAAAACTGCGTGGAACAGCGGCGGATTTATCGCAAACTGTCCGTGATGTATTTGGTCTTTAATGTAGAAAGGAGCTTGTTACAATTGATGTTAATCGACACACACACCCATTTGGATTCCTATAAATTCGACGAAGACCGCACAGAGGTCATCGAAAGAGCTCGAGCCGCCGGGATTGAGAAATTGATAAATATTGGATTCAATCGCGAAACGATTCCGACAACGATGGAGCTGGCTGAACGTTATGATTTTATCTATGCCGTCGTCGGCTGGCATCCCGTGGACAGCATTGATATGCTTCCTGAGGATCTAGATTGGATCGCCTCGCTCTGCGAGCATAAGAAGGTCGTGGCGATCGGCGAAATCGGCCTTGATTACCACTGGGATACGTCTCCGAAGGATGTTCAGCAGCGGGTTTTCCGGCAGCAGATTGAGTTGGCCAAGCAGAAGAAGCTGCCAATCGTGATTCATAACCGCGATGCTCATGAAGATGTCGTTCGTATTTTGAAAGAAGAGGGTGCCGCAGAGGTCGGCGGCGTCATGCATTGTTACTCCGGCAGCTGGGAAACGGCCAAGCAATGCCTGGATATGAACTTCTATATTTCGTTCGGGGGACCGGTCACTTTTCAGAATGCACGGGTCCCCAAAGAGGTGCTCGCACGCGTGCCGCTGGACCGTCTTCTCATCGAAACGGATTCCCCATATTTGGCACCTCATCCCTATCGTGGAAAGCGGAATGAATCGGCATATGTACGGTTGGTTGCCGAGGCCGCAGCGGAAATAACAGGGAAATCTTTGGAAGAAATATCCAAAATTACGACTGAGAATGCATTAAGATGTTTTAACATCAGGTGAAAAGAGCTCTGAGAGTAAGGATTTGGGACTAATCTTGCGAAAAAACTAATTTTCGATCAAGAAATCGCCAGTTTTTCATGAGTTTATCCATAAAATTCGTTAAAATCGTCATTAATCGCTTCTTTACAATTTGGAGCAAAAGACGGTATCATTCATCTCAGAGCTTTTGAAACATTGTATTCCTTTTCCAATAACGCTTAGTCTCCAGTATGGAGAGCGGGGGAACCAAGTGCGTACGCTCAAGGTTATTTTTTAGCGTATGTCTGTTGAATTCTTCTTGGGGTGAATTTTTGCAGCGGCGCGTTTGTGGTGTGAAGTGCCGAAGTGCGAATAGGGCGACTCTCTTGCCCGAACCCGACAGCTAACCTCGCAAGCGTAAATAGAGAGATCAACCTCGTGCATCCATTCCATGCTACCTGTATTTTGGGGAAGCCACGAAACAGATCCTCTGTCGTCGGCTTCTTTTTATTTTGAATAATGCGTAAACTGACGACATAGGGTGTATCATGGAGGTGGGCATAGGGAAGAGCGTGCGTGCACGCTAAATCTAACTAGTCGCGTCAAATTTAATCATGCATAATTCGACGGCGGGGCTATGTAAGGAGGACCGATGAAGTGGGCCAACTCCAGCTTAAGGACACCCATGGGAAACGATCATCCAGCATGTCTTTCGCATTGCGATGGAAGCATGAGAACTTGCGTTTAATCATTCTAAGCGCTATGATCTCAATCGCTATGACTTTCATGTTTCTGGTGTTGTTGTACGGGACGGCTGACAAGCGCGTGTCCGTAGTAGTGAATGGACAAGAAAACATTGTTGAAACTAAACAATGGGTCCTTCAACGCCTACTGGATGAACAAGCCATCACGATTGGACCGAACGATAAAGTGTCCATGCCTATGAATGCAGGCGTAAGGGACGGCGACCGTATTGTTATTGATCATGCGGTGCCGCTTACCGTGAAGGCTGACGGCAAGGTAAGAACGTTGTACACGACAGAAAGAACAGTACAGGAAGCGATCGATCAGGCTAACATATCGATTCGCAGTCAAGACAAGGTGCTCCCTTCCTTGGATATGACGATCAAGCCGAATATGACCGTTACGGTCGTTCGGATCGATAAGCACCTCGCGCAGAATGCGTACACAGTGCCGTTCACGGTCGTCAAGAAGGAAGACCCTGCCTTGCCGCAAGGAAAACAGAAGTTAATGCAGGTCGGCAAAGAGGGTACCGTTGTAAAGCGTTACGAGAAGGTGTTTGCGGACGGGAAGTTAGTTTCGCATACGCTCGTTTCGAAGATGACGCAAGCGACGGCTATCAATCAGGTCGTGGCCGTTGGAACGAAGAAACCGGAGCCGAAGGTTACGGTGCTGTCCGCAAAGTCGCCGACTATGGCGACGATGACGAAGAAGGGCGTTACGTTTAAGTCGAAGAAAGTCTTAAAGAATGTGACGTTAACCGCTTATACAGCGGGAGTAGAATCAACCGGCAAGAGTAAGACACATCCACAGTATGGAATTACAGCCTCTGGCGCACGCGTTCAGGAAGGACGTACCATTGCGGTCGATCCGAAGGTAATTCCAATTGGCTGGTGGGTCTATATCGAAGGGATCGGCTTCCGCCGTGCGGAAGACACCGGCAGCGCGATCAAAGGCAATAAGATCGACGTTTATTTTGACAGCGAGAAGTATGCCGATCGATTCGGACGGAAGAAGGGCTTCACGGTGTATGTACTGGGTCCGAAGAAGCCGGAAGCGATCTAACTTTCGCAGCTGTGATTAAATTTTATCGTATTTCAAAAGGAAATATGCCATCATAAGGGAGAGGCGATGCCTCTTCTTTTTGTATGTTTGTCTAGAGGGGATGAAGGAACGGCATGATCAAGGAAATCATTGTCGTGGAGGGCAAAGACGATACAGTTGCCATTAAGCGCGCACTTGAAGCAGAGACGATTGAGACAGGCGGTTCTGCGGTCGGTGAGGACGTATTGAGAAGAGTTGCGCTCGCTCAGCAGCGCAGAGGCGTCATCATCTTTACGGACCCTGATCATGCAGGAGAACGAATCCGTAAAATCGTCGCACAGCGGGTGCCGGGCTGCAAGCATGCGTTTCTGCCACAGGAAGAGGCGCTCTATAAAGGGGACATCGGGGTAGAGAATGCTTCGCCGGAAGCGATAAGACGGGCGCTCGCGAATGTGCGCACAGAAATCGCTGAAGGGCAAGCGGAAGTAATACCCGAGATTACTTGGGATGACTTGATGAAGGCCGGTCTGCTTGTGAACGCTCAAGCATCGGACCGGCGGCTCAGAATGGGCAACTTACTCGGTATCGGATATGCGAATGGGAAGCAGTTCTATAAGCGCTGTACCATGTTCCGGATAACGCGCGAAGAATTCCAATTAGCGTTATCGCGAATGGAGCAGGAGATCGGGGGGAGCGGGTCATGACACAGGCAGATGTAGCGACGCCTAAACGAACACGGGATATTATCGCAAAGTATGGCTTCTCGTTTAAGAAAAGTCTGGGACAGAACTTCTTGATCGATCAAAATGTTCTGCGGAATATTGTTGAAGCAGCGGAGCTCGACAAGACGAAGGGTGCACTTGAGATTGGTCCGGGAATCGGTGCGCTCACACAGCATCTGGCCGAGACGGCCGGCCGTGTGACTGCGGTAGAAATCGATCAGCGGCTCATCCCGATTCTACATGATGTATTCCAAGGGACAGAGAATGTTCACGTGGAGCATGGCGACGTGCTCAAGCTGGACTTGCGTGGGCTGCTGGAGCAGCAATTCGTAGGACTGACCGGAGTGAGCGTTGTGGCGAACCTGCCTTATTACGTCACGACACCTATTCTGATGAAGCTGCTGGAGGAGAAGCTGCCTCTTGAGAATATCGTCGTTATGATCCAGAAGGAAGTGGCAGTAAGGATGGCTGCAAAGCCAGGCGGCAAAGAGTATGGCAGCCTGAGCGTCGCTGTTCAGTATTATTGCGTGCCTGAGCTGGTCTGTACGGTGCCGCATACGGTGTTTATCCCACAGCCGAACGTCGACTCGGCGGTGATTAAGCTTAAGCTGAGGGACAAGCCGCCTGTTGAAGTAGCGGATGAGGATCATTTCTTCCGTACTGTGCAGGCGAGCTTCGCTCAACGGCGGAAGACCATCGCCAATAACCTGTCGGCCTTCATTGGCAAAGCCAATCGCGACAAGGTGGTTCCGCTGCTTGAGGGCTGCGGAATTGATCCGGCCCGCCGCGGCGAGACGTTATCGATTGTGGAATTCGCTGCAGTTAGTCATGCGCTGCAGCAAGCAGGCTTCTAAATGCAAGCTTTGACGATGAGTCAATCTCCAGCCATGGGGATTGGCTCTTTTTCACTATATAGATCAGATAGCAGGAATACCCGATTACATAGGGACCATAGCTCCATATTTGCCCTCTAAGGGTTTTGGGCGTACCTTGGGGGCACCAACAGCCATGTCCGCCCATAGGATAGACGAAGAGGTGATTTGCCCATGAAGCAGGGGGACCTGGTCGTCCGCAAATCGTATGGCGGGGACGTGCTATTTCGTATTGCCATCATGAACCAACAATTCGCTACGCTAAAGGGCACGGATTACCGGCTGCTTGCAGACGCGCCGATTCCCGACTTGTCCGTCGTGCGTGATCCCGAGTTTACGGGTGCGGCCAAGCAAGTGAGAATCAAAGTGAATGAATCGATGCGGCGAATGCATGAGCAGCGGCAACAGCAGGTGCAGAAGGATGAAGAGGAGCTTAGGCGTGCATTGAATCAGGGCGCGCCTTATTTTGAAGTACCCGGCAAAGTGCTGCATTTGGACGGGGATGCCAACTATTTGAAAAAAAGCATGCAGCTGTATACGCAGATGAGAGTGCCCGCGCATGGTATTTATGCCCACGAATCACAAATGCCTGATCTGGTGTACCGTCTTCTGCCGCAAGTGAAACCCGATATTATTGTGATAACTGGGCATGATGGAGTGCTCAAGAGCCGTGAACCGAGCGATTTATACAGCTTGGCCAGCTACAAGAATTCACAAAACTTCGTCAATGCGGTAAGAATCGCCCGTGATTACGAGAAGAGCCGTGACGGGCTCATTGTGGTGGCTGGCGCCTGCCAGTCACACTTTGAAGCGCTGCTACAGTCAGGGTCGAATTTCGCGAGTTCTCCAGGGCGTGTATTGATCCACGCGCTGGACCCGGTTTACGTCGCAATCAAAGCAAGTTACACGTCCATTCGCGATACAATCAACCTTTCGGATGTCATTAACGGCACGATTAGCGGGATCGATGGAATGGGTGGAATCGAGACATTGGGTAAATATCGAGTCGGTCTACCGAAGCCTAAAACGCTGACGAGTGTGAAGCCAACTGTTTAATATGCGGCAAAAGAAATGAAATATGCATAATTCGAATAAAAATAGTTAATTGGATGTTGACAATTTGTTTACTTCGCTGTTATAATATAAAATTTTGACAAACCACCTCACTCGCGTTATAATGGACAAGGAAAGAGGTGGTAGTGGACAATGGCAAAAAATGCGCTGTTGGAGATCAAACGCAGTTTGGAGGCCCATGTTGGCTCCAAGATACGTCTTCGAGCTAACGGAGGCCGCCGAAAGACCATCGAACGAACAGGTGTACTGGAAGAAATCTACCCTTCTGTTTTTATTGTGAAACTTGATCAGGAACAGCATGCGTTCAAGCGTGTCTCCTACAGCTATGCGGACATCTTAACCGAATCGGTTGAAGTGACCGTGGATAGCGATGACGGACAGGTTCGCATTACTTATTTGCAATAGACGAAATAACCGAGCGCGGGTGCATTAAACGTTAACCAACCAGGGTTGTAACGCTGGCAGGAGATAACGCTTAACGTACGACCGTGTTCTTTTTTTTGCCATTGGACAAGCCGCATGAGGAAATGGAATTCACGCATACTAACTATAATCTATAGCGTGAAGGAGGCCTTCTCACAATGAGTCGGAGACGTCGCAGTATCATGAGCGAACAGTTAAAATACGAACTGGCCAAAGATCTAGGGTTCTATGATACCGTTCAAAAAGAGGGCTGGGGCGGTATTCGTGCCAAGGATGCTGGAAATATGGTGAAGCGGGCGATTCAGATGGCTGAGCAAGCAGCAGCGAAGCAGACGGCTCAGCCTGGCCAACAGGCTGCCTATGTGCCGCAGACACAGCAGTCTATGCAATCGACCTATGTGCAGCCGCAGCAGAGCCAATACGTACCAGCGTCCTCTAACGGCATACCTAGTCCTAACACCGGACGAAGGTCATTCTAAATTGGAGCGTTCAGCTGCCAAAACCGGATAAGACAGACAATAAGCTAAGACGTCAAGCGAGGCATTTTGCATATGCTTCGAATGCGTCTTAGCTTTTCTTATGGCCTTTTGTTAAAATAGGGGTTAGTCTATATGGATAAGTCAACGTTAACGAACGGGTGAAGACGACAAATGAAAATTTATGAGAAAGCCCCGGCCAAAATCAATCTGCTCCTCGACGTTCTGCGTAAACGCGAAGACGGGTTTCACGAAGTGGAAATGATTATGACCATGGTCGATTTGGCGGATCGCCTGGAGATGGAAGAATTGCCCCGGGACAGCATTATGATATCAAGCCAAGCCGGATATATTCCGCTGGATGAGAAGAACTTGGCATTCCAGGCGGCCAAGCTTATTAAAGATCGGTACGATGTGCGCAAAGGCGTGTACATTCATTTGGATAAGAAGATTCCCGTGGCTGCCGGTCTTGCTGGCGGCAGCAGCGATGCGGCGGCTACGCTGAGGGGATTGAACCGGCTGTGGGGCCTGGGAATCTCCGAGGCTGAACTGTGCGTGCTTGGCGCAGAGCTAGGATCTGACGTACCGTTCTGTGTGACAGGAGGTACAGCCATCGCTACGGGACGCGGAGAGAAGCTGGAAAGAATCAGCAACCCGCCGCAGTGCTGGGTTGTGCTCGCCAAACCGCCAATCAACGTATCGACCGCGGACGTATATGGTAAATTTCGCGCTAACGAGTTGAAGCAGCATCCTTCCAAAGCGAATATGCTTAATGCGATCTCACACGGATCGTTCACGGACATATGCGAAAACCTCGGAAATGTACTGGAAACGGTTACCCTACAGCTCTATCCGGAGGTGCTGCAGCTGAAAGAAAGCATGGAACGGCTCGGCGCCGATGGCGTGTTGATGTCAGGCAGCGGCCCAACCGTGTTCGGCCTCGTAAGCAAGGAAGCGAAGGTATCCCGCATCTATAATGGATTAAGAGGATACTGCAAAGAAGTGTATGTGGTAAGAATGCTGACATGAACCCAACGTTGTTCTTGATTAAATCCGTATAAAAATGATATATTATCATTATAATATTCGGATTTAGGTAGGGGAGTAGCGCCTTGAAAAAATTGAAACGAAGTGCAAGGTTAGTGGAGATGACACAGTACCTGCTTATGCGCCCCCATACGTTAATTTCGCTAACAGCGTTTGCCGACCGTTACCAATCGGCCAAGTCGTCCATCAGTGAGGATCTTGCTATTATTAAAGAGGTATTCGAAGAAGAGGGCCTCGGCGAGCTTCATACGCTGGCGGGTGCGGCTGGCGGGGTAAAGTACATGCCCAAGATGGATAAGAACGAAGCCAAGACCATTATTGAGCGTGTCTGCCATCAATTGGAACAGCCTGAGAGAGTGCTGCCCGGCGGTTATTTGTATCTTACTGATCTGCTTGGACAGCCAGGCCTTCTGGCGGATGTGGGACGAATGTTCGCAACCGCTTTCGCTGGTCGCGATATCGATGTCATTATGACGGTTGAGACGAAGGGGATCCCGCTGGCTTATGCCACGGCCTCCTGTATGAACTTACCAGTCGTTATCGTTCGGCGGGATAATAAAGTAACGGAAGGTTCGGCCGTAAGCATCAACTACGTATCAGGGTCCACGAAGCGGATTCAGACGATGTCACTTGCCCGCCGCGCGCTGAAGGAGCAATCCCGGGTTCTGATTATCGACGATTTCATGAAAGCCGGGGGAACGGTCCAAGGCATGATGGATTTATTATTTGAGTTCAATGCGAAGGTGGCTGGTGTCGGCGTATTCGTGGAATCCGGAGAGCTTGGAACGGAAGAGCGTCTTCTGGAGGATTATGTATCGCTTGCTAAGCTGACCTCCGTCGATCTGAGAACGAAACAGATGACGATCGTACCTGGTAATTTCTTTGACTAAATAGGAGGGTTACACCCATGAAGCATCAACTCCAAATCGTGTCCACCGATCAGGCTCCTGCCGCTATCGGACCATACTCGCAAGCAATGAAGCTCGGTAACCTGTTGTTTACCTCGGGGCAAATTCCGCTGACGGCCGAAGGCGTACTCGTCGAGGGCGGCGTAGAGGAGCAGACGCATCAGGTGTTCCGCAACCTTGAAGCGGTTCTGGCTGAAGCGGGCGCGAAGTTCGCTGATGTGGCGAAAGCAACGGTATTTATTAAAGATATGAATCAGTTCGCAGCGATCAATGCGATCTACGCTTCCTACTTCGGAGACCATAAACCGGCACGATCAACGGTAGAGGTTGCTCGCTTACCGAAGGATGTTCTTGTCGAAATTGAGCTAATTGCATCGATAAAAGTCGAATAAAATCGAAAGATATTAACACAAAAAATTTTTTTTAAAAGAAGCGACTTATTTTCCAAAAACATGAAGGGATTTGCATTGCAATGTGGAATTATACACCAAGTCTTCGATGAGGCAAAGGTGGTGAACACAAGTGCAAATTACCGATGTCAGACTCCGCCGTGTAAATTCCGAAGGACGCATGAAGGCTATTGCTTCGATTACCATTGACAACGAATTTGTCGTTCACGATATACGCGTGATCGACGGTAACAATGGAATGTTCGTAGCAATGCCAAGCAAGCGTACTCCGGATGGGGAATTCCGCGATATCGCGCATCCGATTTCTTCAACTACCCGTGAGAAGATTCAAGCAGCCGTACTCGCAGAATACGAGCGCGCCGCCACGGAGGAAGAAGTGATCGAAGAAGGAGCGTAAGTGATGGAAGTGGGGTACCATAAACAGTCCGAACGCCCTAGGCGTGCGAGTATGTTTATGCGGTTACAAAGCGATGCTGAGAAAGGGCTAAGCCCAGACTGGTATTGCGCTTGAGGAAAAGGGAGCCTTTAGGCTCTCTTTTCTTTTGTGTACGAATACGCTATAGTTTGTAGAGAATTTCCCAAGAAGAAACGGCTCATGCTATCATTTGAGGGCGTAGTTGGTTCTAGGATACACAGGCCTATTGTTGGTCTACCCAGGAGGGATATGAATCATGAAAGTTATGGCAATCGTCCTCGCTGCGGGACAGGGCAAGCGGATGAAATCGAAATTATATAAGGTACTCCATCAGGTATGCGGCAAGCCCATGCTGGGCCATGTACTGCAAACCGTTCGTGAAGCGGAATGTGAGCGGACTGTCGTTGTAGTCGGCCATGGAGCAGAAGCCGTGAAGGCATATGTTGGCGGCAGTGCCGAATTCGTGCTGCAAGAGAAGCAGCTGGGGACCGGCCATGCCGTAATGCAGACCGAAGAGCTGCTCGCAGGGGAGGACGGTACAACGGTTCTTCTATACGGCGATACGCCGCTCGTCACGTCCGGTACGATTCAAGCGCTGCTGGACATTCACGCGCGTACGAAAGCGGCTGCGACCGTATTAACGGCGATCATGCCAAATCCGCATGGACTTGGTCGTATTATTCGTGACGAAGCAGGCCGTGTCCAACGTATTGTGGAGCAGAAGGATTGCACACCAGAGCAGACGGCCATCAACGAAATCAACACAGGCATGTATTGCTTCGATAATCGTAAGCTGTTCGAAGCACTCAAGCTGGTGACCAATGATAATGCACAGGGCGAATATTATTTGACGGACGTCTTGGAAATATTGAACCAAACAGGCGAGACTGTCGAGGCCTACTGTGCACCGGACTTTGCCGAGGGGATTGGCGTCAATGACCGCGTAGGTCTAGCTGAGGCCGAGCAGCTAATGCGTGAGCGTATCGTGCGCCGGCATCAAGTGGAAGGTGTAACGGTCATTGATCCGTTGTCTACTTACATCGAGGCAGATGTTGTTATTGGAGCGGATACGGTCCTGCATCCGGGTACTTACCTGCGCGGCGTGACGAAAGTTGGCGAAGACTGTGTAATCGGTCCGAATGCGGATATTACCGACACCACGATCGGCAGCGGGGTTACCGTGAAGCATTCTGTCATCGCAGAATCCGAAATCGGTGATACGAGCGCAGTAGGCCCGTTTGCCAACCTCCGTCCCGGCTCTAAGCTTGGCGCAGGCTGTAAAATCGGGGACTTCGTGGAGCTGAAGAATACGGAGCTTGGCGATGGCAGCAAGGTGTCGCATCTGAGCTATGTTGGTGACGCCAAGGTAGGCAAAGATGTGAATATCGGCTGCGGCGCAATTACGGTGAATTATGACGGGTTTAACAAGTCCTTAACGGAGATTGGCGATGACGCATTCGTCGGCAGTAACGTCAATCTAATCGCCCCTGTGAAGGTCGGCGAAGGTGCCTATATCGTTGCAGGCTCAACCATCACCAAGGATGTTCCCGCAGGCGATATGGCAATTGCTCGCGAACGCCAGGTGAATAAAACCGGTTACGCAGAAAAAATTCGCGGCCGGGCGAAGGCGAAGAAAGAGAATGCGAAGAAAAATTAATCCAAGCTAAGCGCAGCGCAAGCGTGTAGTTTATGAAGAGTCCGGCAGTCCGGCCAGCGGGTAGTTACCATCCGCTGGCCGGACTTTGTTGTTTAATAAGGCGGACAAAGGGGTAAGAATATATGGATATCAATTTATGAAGTGGAAGCGAATGCTTCACTAGCATGTCGCCTTTTTGCTGAGGCTTCATCGAGGATTCGCTGAAAATTTTGAGGAGGTCTCCATTATGGCATTAGCGATTAAGGCCACAGAACGGACTACAGGTACGCGGGGAGAACTAAACCAATTACGCAAGCAAGGCAGCATTCCTGGTGTCGTGTACGGAAAAAACTTAACAAAACCACTCAGTATTGCAGTGGAAGAGAAGGAACTGCTTCATATGCTTCGTTCCCATCCAAACGCAGTTATTGAGCTTGATGTCACGGGCGGGGGTAAACAACCGGTTATGATGACCGAGGTACAGCGCGATCCGCTGTCCCGGACCGTGCTCCATATCGATTTTCATCAAATTAATATGAACGAAGAAGTAAAAACGGCCGTTCGTCTCGACGTAACAGGCGAGTCGCCGGGCGTGAAGGAAGGCGGCATCCTGCAGGTGATGCTTCACGAGCTGGAAGTACAATGCTTGCCGAATAAAATTCCGGAATCGGTAGACGTGGATATTTCGAGCCTTGCCGTCGGGGAGAATGTTCTGGTGGGCGATTTGAAGCTGCCGGAGGGTGTAACCTCCAGAGTGGACGGAGAAAACGTTGTGGTAGCCGTCCTGGCGCCGCAGAAGGAGCTGTCCGAAGAGGAAGCCGAGGATGCTGCTGTCGAGGCCAACGAAGCCAGTGAGCGCGCCGAGGAAGCTCAGAGGGATGAAGTCGACAAAGAGTAAGAAGAATAAGGGAAGTGCTGCTAAGCTAGCAGTACTTCCCTTTTCAATTGCTCGCAGAAAGATTTCCCCTAGGGGCAGCCTTGCGTTCGTTGTAAGAATAGGTAATATTATAGTTAATAACCGGGGCGGGAAACAAAGGTAAATTGCATACGGTTGTAGAACACATTATTAACCTTGATGAAGCCTTCCGAATACTGCTCTACGTAGCCGATGTCACTATGCTCTCTGCCGTAATAAATTTGAATAGGGACTTGATGCTCGTGATGATCCTTGAAGTGTAAATCGGCAAATATCAATTGACCGTTCGCATACATTCGATGACGCTCCTTTACCTTAAAGATTAATGGCACTCAGCCGTTTCTATACATATGACAATCGGCGAAGATGATTCGTTGCATAATTACAAAAAGTTTACAAGTTTTTTGGGTTTAACATCCATCACCTTACAAAATAAAAAAGGCCGCTGCTCGGATTTTCCCACAATAAGGGGGGCCGATCGGCCGTTTAGGAGTGAAGATAGCCGCATGAAATGGATTGTCGGATTAGGCAACCCCGGCACGGCATATGCGAATACCCGTCATAATGTCGGTTTTATGGCCGTGGATGCCCTGGCCAAACGGTTTGGCATCAGCGTAACGCAGAGCAAGAGCAAGGGGCTGCTCGGGGAAGGCAATATAGCAGGCACGAAGGTGGTGCTCCTCAAGCCGATGACCTTTATGAATTTGTCAGGCGAATCGGTTCGGGGGTTCATGGATTATTACAAGGCAGATCTTGCCGATCTTATTGTCGTCTACGACGACCTGGATACCGAGATCGGTAAGATCAGGCTCCGTTACCAAGGAAGCGCGGGCGGACATAATGGCATCAAATCCATCATTCAACATACGGGGACGCAAATATTCAATCGGGTACGAATGGGGATATCAAGGCCGCAACCTGGCATGAAAATCGCAGACTATGTGTTATCCAACTTTCCCAAGAGCGAGACGGATCAGGTCGCTTCTATGATTGACCAGACCTGTGATGCCATTGAATACGCGCTCAAGCATCCGTTTGACCAGACGATGGCCCGGTATAACCGTTAGATTTCGGTAAAACCGGGCATACTGAGGGTATAACGTACCTTCAGGAGGCATACTATGGCTGTAAACTACATTTGTCGTCACTGCAAGACGGCAATCGGGTCGATTGAAAACGCGCAGGTATCTGAATTACAGCTGGGTTTCCATTTCTTGACCCCCGATGAACGCAGCGATATAATAGCGTATAACCCAAACGGGGACGTCACAGTTAAAGTGATCTGCGACTATTGTCGCGAGGCGCTTGAAGCGAATCCAGAGCTGTCTCTGGTGGCCAATCCGCTGCAATAAGGGTGCCTGTGGAACAAACGCAGGAGTCTTGGCGTAAGTCCGAGGCTCCTTTTGTGAGTGCAGGATCAAAATTTAGTTTTAGTAATGCGTGAAAGTGGCATTTGCAACAAAGTATAGGATGTCGCTATGCTTTTTTCTTCTTTCTGTGTAACTCTCCCTATCTGATCGTTCGTCTGTGGAATTGAAACGAGGTGCCTGTACGTTGAAAGCATTACTAGCGGCTTATGCTGCGGATACGGATTTTCAAACCGTCGTGTCCGGAATACAGAAAGGGATGCGCGAGCAGCTCATCTCCGGTCTTGCGGGTTCGTCGCGTCAAGTTATGATCGCGGCACTCGGGCAAGAGCTGAACCGGCCGATGGTTGTTGTCACCCACAATATGTTCGCGGCGCAGAAGATTGCCGAGGACTTAGTTGAATGTTTGTCGCCAAATGATGTGCTGTTATATCCAGCCAATGAATTAGTCGCTGCGGAAGCAGCCATATCGAGCCCCGAGACGCTTGCCCAGCGGATGGATGTATTAATCCGCCTATCGCAAGGGTATCGCGGGATCATTGTCGTGCCGTTCTCAGGCGTCCGGCGCTATTTGCCGATCCCGGAAGTGATGGCAACAGCCCACGCCCGGCTGAAGGTCGGTGAAACAACGCCGTTGGAAGCGTTCTTACGGCAGTTGGTAGAGCTGGGCTATACGCGTGTGGACAAAGTCGAGGGTAAGGGAGAAATGAGTGTACGCGGCGGCATTGTCGATGTTTACCCGCTTACGTCTGTTCATCCATACCGAATCGAATGGTTCGATGACGAAGTAGACTCTATCCGTACTTTCGATCCGGTGGATCAACGCTCCATCGATAAGCTGGACAGCTACGTTGTACCGCCATGCCAGGAGATACTGGCGGATTCCCAGCGGTTTGACAATGCGGCCCAGCAGGCATCCGTACTGCTGGAACAGCAGCTGGAGAAGATGACGGACCGCACGGCCAAGGACCGGCTTCGCACGGAGATGGGCGCAGAGATCGAGAAGCTGCGTCAGCACACCTACTTTCCTGAAATCTATAAATATATTGCATTGCTCTACCCTGAGCGCCAGACGCTCTTCGACTATGTGCCCCAGGATACGCTGCTCATCTATGACGAGCCTACGAGACTCATCGAGACGGGCCGCCAGCTGGAGCGGGACGAGGCCGAATGGGCAACGCATCTGCTCCAGAATGGCAAATCGCTTCCGGGCTTCTCACTTGCCAGACCATCGGAGGACGTGCTGTACCACCGTCCTTATCCGACCTTGTTTCTATCGCTTTTCTTAAGACAAATCCCGCATACGCAGCCGCAGAACATTCTGAATGTCGTGAGCCGGGCCATGCAAAACTTTCATGGTCAAATGAATGTTCTGAAGGCCGAGATGGAGAGGTGGAAGAAGGCAGGGGCGCAGGTACTCATGCTGGCGGGCAACGCCGAGCGGATGGACCGGATGCGCCGCGTCCTGCAGGACTACGGCATTGAGCCGCCTCAGCTCATCGAGGGCAATCTTCAGTCGGGCTTCGAGCTGCCGTCCATCCATCTGATTGTAATCACCGAAGGCGAGATGTTCTCGCAGAAGCAGCGGAAGGCGCGGCGCGTCGACAAGAAAGTTGATAATGCCGAGCGGATCAAGAGTTACACCGAGCTGAAGGTCGGCGATTACGTCGTTCACCAGAATCATGGGATCGGCAAATATGTCGGTATTGGCACATTGGAGATCGCCGGTATTCACAAGGACTATATTCATATTCTGTATGCGGGCGGCGATAAGCTGTCCGTGCCAATCGAGCAAATTGACTTGATTCAGAAGTATGTAGGCTCCGAAGAGAAGGAACCGAAGGTCTATAAGCTGGGCGGCAGCGAATGGACGCGCGTCAAGAACAAAGTGCGTACCTCCGTGAAGGACATTGCCGACGAGCTTATTAAGCTGTATGCGGACCGGCAGTCGACGACCGGATTTGCATTCGGTCCGGACACGTCCTATCAGCAGGAATTCGAAGCCATGTTCCCGTATGACGAGACGCGCGACCAGCTCCGTGCGATTACCGAAATTAAGCAGGATATGCAGACAGGCCGGCCGATGGACCGTCTGCTGTGCGGCGACGTCGGTTACGGCAAGACGGAGGTTGCGGTGCGCGCTGCCTTCAAGGCTGCAATCGAAGGGAAGCAGGTCGCGATTCTGGTTCCGACGACCATTCTCGCGCAGCAGCACTATGAGACATTCCGTGAGCGCTACTCAGGCTTTCCGTTCAATATTCAAGTGCTCAGCCGTTTCCGCTCCAAGAAGGAGCAGAATGATACGATGAAGGGGCTGAAGGCGGGGACGGTCGATGTCGTCATCGGGACACACCGGCTGTTGTCGCAGGATGTTATTTTCAAAGACCTGGGATTGCTCATCGTTGACGAAGAGCAGCGTTTCGGCGTTTCTCATAAAGAGAAGCTGAAGCGCTTGAAGACGAATGTGGACGTGCTGACTCTTACGGCAACGCCAATTCCGCGTACGCTCCATATGTCGATGCTCGGCGTGCGCGATCTGTCGGTCATCGAGACTCCGCCGGAGAACCGCTTCCCGGTGCAGACGTATGTGGTCGAGTATAGTCCCGCGCTTGTCCGTGAATCGATCGAGCGGGAGCTGGCGCGCGGCGGTCAGGTTTATTACCTGTACAATCGCGTGCAGGGTATCTACCAGATGGCGGAGCAGATTAATATGCTTGTGCCGGAGGCCCGCGTTGCGGTCGGACATGGGCAAATGTCGGAGCAGGAGCTGGAGAAGACGATTCTGGACTTTCTCGATGGGGAGTCGGATGTGCTCGTCAGCACGAGCATTATTGAGACAGGCGTTGATATTCCGAACGTAAACACGCTGATCGTGCACGATGCGGATA
Source organism: Paenibacillus mendelii (assembly GCF_024498075.1). Taxonomy (GTDB): domain Bacteria; phylum Bacillota; class Bacilli; order Paenibacillales; family Paenibacillaceae; genus Paenibacillus_Z; species Paenibacillus_Z mendelii. The sequence goes on along the minus strand of NZ_JANHOF010000026.1, from coordinate 38,246 downwards.
AGATGGGCTTGTCGCAGCTGTACCAGCTTCGTGGACGTGTCGGACGCTCGAATCGCATCGCTTATGCGTATTTCACCTATCAGCGGGACAAAGTGCTCACTGAGGTTGCGGAGAAACGGCTGCAGTCGATTAAAGAATTTACGGAGCTGGGGTCGGGCTTCAAAATCGCAATGAGGGACTTGGCCATCCGCGGTGCGGGCAATCTGCTTGGAGCGGAGCAGCACGGCTTTATTGCCTCGGTGGGATTTGATCTTTATTCCCAAATGCTGGCCGATGAGATTGCCCAGCGCAAAGCGGGCATGGAAGGTGCCGAGGTGGCGCCGCTGAAGGAAGTAAGCACCGTGATCGACATGAGCATAGACGCGTACTTGCCCTCGGCGTATATTTACGATAGCATACAGAAGATAGAGATTTATAAAAAAGTGGCGGTTACACGTTCATTGGAAGAAGCTGAAGATTTGCGTGAGGAGCTTATCGACCGTTTCGGCGATTTGCCTCAGGCAGTAGACAACTTACTCGCAGTGGCGAGATTGAAAGTGTTCGGTGCGGCATGCGGGATCGAACAGATTAGCCAGCGGGGTGACGATCTCATCCTGAAATTTGCAGAACGTGAGAAGAAGCGATTCGAGACGAAGAAAATCGATTTGCTCTGCTTACAATTCGAGAACCGCTTTATGCGTTCGACCGGTCAGGAATCGTATCCGTTCATTCAACTGAAGGGTAAGGGATTGGAGATCGAACAAAAGCTGGAGCTGCTGGAGCGTTTTTTGATGCAATACAAGGACACCATTCAATCGAAAGGGGAACTACAAGATGTTGCGCACTAAACTATTGAAAAAAGGGATATTGCTCGCGCTAACGGCTGTCCTCGTCATTGTACTGGCGGCAGGCTGCGGCAAGAAGGAAGAGACGCCTAATAACGGAGGCACTAACGGAGAGAAGCCCGCAACCGGGCAGACGAAGGCACCGGGCGAAGGAGAAGGCAAAGTGATTGCGACCTACAAGGACGGCACGATTACGGACGGTGAATTCAACAAGTATACGTCGTTCTTCGGAATTGTGAATCCACAAACCGCGATGTACCTTTCCATTCCACAGCTGAAGGAACAATTTCTGCGGGAATATATCGGTTACAAAGTTTTAAGCTCACGCCTGACTCCGACAGATGAAGAGAAGAAGAAAACGCAGGAAGAAACCGATGCGTTCTATACCCAAGTCAAGACAGCCATGGAGCAGAATCCGGAATTGAAGAAGACGCTGGACGATGCCAAGCTGACCGAGGCCGATATCAAATACTTCTACAACATGATCATGGCGATCATGAAGAGCGAAGAAAGCAAAGTAACGGATGACCAAGTGAAGACGTATTTCGAGAAAACGAAAGACGACTATAATGTCATAACGGCAAGACATATCCTTGTTGCAACGGCCGATGCTTCGACAGGTGAAGAGCTGCGCACGGAAGAGGAAGCGCTCAAGCGCGCGAAAAATGTCAAGGCGAAGCTCGACGCAGGCGGCGATTGGAATGCCCTTGCCAAGGAATTCTCCGATGACGGCGGCTCGAAGGAAAAGGGCGGCTTGTACGAGAGTCAAGAAGCCAAGGCATGGGTTCCTGAATTTAAAGACGCAGCCAACAAGCAGGAAATCAACAAAATTGGAGAACCGGTCAAAACCGACTATGGCTATCACGTCATCAAGGTTGAGAAGCGCGAATCGACTGCGTTCGATAAGCTGACCGATGAGAAGAAGCTGACGCTTAAACAAACCGTTGCTTCCGAGAATCTGAATGCTTTCATGACCACGGAGCTGCCTGGTCTCATTACGAAGATCGACCTGCCGCAGGAAGAAGCGCCGGCTGGTGATGGAGCAACGAATGGCGGAGCCGCTAATGACGGAGCGACCAATGGCGGTACAACAAACGGTGGCGCAACCAACAATGGCAAAACGAATGAGGCGCCAACAGACGATAAGAAGGAAGAAACCAAATAACGTGGATTCCACGGTGCTTGAGGACCTGTCCGATTTAGAATCGGATAGGTCCTTTTCTGCCACCGCGAGAAGTCTGCGAACGGCAGTTGATTCCAGGCACCCGAAATGCGTCAGGATATGACGTTAGTCGCGTGCATAAGAAAATGGGAGGGGATGAATACTATGGTCAGATTCGAAATCACTTCTTGCCAAGGATTCACTCCTCTTGAGCATAGACAAGCTGCAAAACCCATCCAGTCCAATTCAAAACCTTTAATTGAAAGTGGGGCAACTAGAACATGAAAGCAACTGGAATTGTTCGTCGTATCGATGATCTTGGCCGGGTTGTTATCCCTAAGGAAATTCGTCGAACGCTGCGTATCCGCGAAGGCGATCCGCTGGAAATTTTCGTCGACCGGGACGGCGAAGTCATTTTGAAGAAATACTCGCCAATTGGTGAGCTCGGTGATTTTGCCAAAGAATATGCGGAGTCGCTCTCTGAGAGTACAAGCCATATTACGCTGATTTCCGACCGTGATAATATCATTGCGGTTGCCGGCGCATCCAAGAAAGACTATATGGAGAAGCAAATCGGCTCCATACTGGAGGCTTGCATGGAGAACCGGAAGACCGTAATGGAGTCGGGTGGCGGATCCTTCGAAGTGGTGAAGGATACCGAGGAGAGCTTCAGCTCCTTCGTCGCAGCACCGATTGTCGCTGGCGGAGATCCCATTGGAACGGTCGTGCTGCTCAGCAAAGAGGAGTCCGTCAAGATGGCGCAAATGGAAGTGAAGATGGCAGAAACCGCTGCCGGCTTCCTAGCCAAACAAATGGAGCAGTAAGGTTGATCAACAGCTTCCTTGGAGCGTATGCTCTGCAGGAAGCTTTTTTTCTATTCGCGCGTACAACCGCCAACATTCACATGACCGCGCTTTGGGGTATAATGGGAGCATGAGTAAGGATGGGCAGGTGTAAGCAATTTGTTGAGGGGATCGGATCCACGCCAGCCGCTAGGGAGCGGGTTAGGCGATACATCGCAGGAACGGCTGGACGGGGTCCCTCAGGCGCCTAAGATCGGGAAGTCCCCATCATCGGCGGTCTGGAAGGGCATGGCTCTGATGGGGGCCGCAGTTATCATAAGCAAAGTGATCGGCACGCTTCAGAAAATTCCGTTACAAAATATAGCCGGCGACCGCGTATTCGGGATCTATAATGCGGTGTATCCGTTCTACCAGCTGTTTCTCGTGCTGGCTACGGCTGGATTTCCGGTCGCGGTATCCTTGCTCGTTGCGGAACGGATCGCAGAAGACGATCGTGATGGTGCACGGCGGGTGCTTGGCGCGAGCACGCTGCTGCTTGCGATTACAGGAGCTGCCGGATTTCTGCTCATGTGGTTCAGTGCAGAGCTGACGGCGGGCTGGATCGGGGATGCGGCTGCCGCACCGGCAATCAAGATGGCATCGCTGGCGCTGTGGTCCATGCCCATACTTGCCGCGCTGCGCGGCTATTATCAAGGTCTCGGCAGGATGCTGCCAACCGCTGTCTCTCAGTTGTCCGAGCAGGTGATACGCGTCGCGGCCATGCTTGCGCTGCTTGCCATTGGCTGGAGGCTGGGATGGGCGGATGAGAAGCTCGCCGCAGGAGCGACCGCAGGATCAGCCGTCGGCGGATTGGCAGGGCTTGCTGTAATGTTGTTTATTTGGCTGCGCGACCGTAGACCGGGTCGGCGAGGGAATTCAGAAGCCGCTATCGCCATGCTGCGCCAGGTGCGGCGTCTGGCAGTCATTGCGCTGCCAGTGGCACTGGGCGCGCTTGTCGTTCCTGCATTGGGTGTCGTAGATGCTTTCACGGTACCTCGCTTGCTGCGTGGACACGGGCTGGGGGAAGCTGAGGCCATGGCGCAATTTGGCTTGTACAGCCGCGGTCAGCCAATTGTTCAGCTGGTTATCATGGTTGCCGGAGCAATGGGCGCCGCCCTCGTGCCTGCCCTGGTAGCCGCGCGTGCCCGTGGAGATGAAGCGGGCACGCAATTGCATGCATCGCTCGCGATGCGCGGGGCCTGGTGGATCGGCGGTGCCGCTGCGGTCGGGATCGCGCTGCTCGCGGGTCCCATGAACATGATGCTGTACGCGGACCATGCGGGCACCCTCACGTTCGCCTTGATCGGGTGCACGGCCTTGGCCGGTACCGTGAACGCAATCGCCGCCGCAGTGCTGCAGGGGCTCGGTGCCGTTCGGGCGCCGGCGCTGTTCATGCTCGCGGCCGCGGCGCTCAAGGCCGCGCTGAACGCCGCGCTCGTGCCGGCGCTGGGCATCGCCGGCGCGGCCTGCGCCGGCATCGCGGCGCTCACGGCGGCTGCCCTGCTGGCCGCGGGCGCCGTCCGCCGCACCTGCGGTGCGGCTATGCCCGCGCGGAGCGCCGCGGGCATGGGACTCGCGCTCGCGGTCATGGCCGCGGCGCTCGTCTTGGCCGAGCGCGGCTTCGCCCCGCTGCTCGGCGAGGCGCTGCCGCCACGGGCGGCAGCTGCGGCGCTCGCGCTCGGGGGCTCCGCCCTCGGCGCAGCGCTGTTTGCCGCCGCCGGGCTGCGCCTTGGCGGCCTCACGGCGCGCGAGCTGCGCGTGCTTCCGGGCGGCGGGGCGATTGCCGCCCGCCTAAGCCGCTGGCGGCTGCTTCCGCCCGGCGATTAGCCGCGGCTTTCCGCAGCCATCCCGCCCTGCCGCTTTGCGTAGAAGGGCGGACACGACAATCTACGAAGGAGCGCCGGCTTCGGCAGCGCTCTTAGAAATACACCATAGGAAAGGGTGAACCCCATGAACAAACCTGCAATTACGGTCGTCGGACTTGGCTCCGGTGACGCTGATCAGCTTACCTTGGGCGTCTGGCGTCAGCTCCAATCCGCCGCACACCGTTATGTACGGACGGACAAGCATCCCATGATGCGCCTGTTCACCGAGAATGACATGACCTATGCCTCATTCGACAGCTTGTACGAACAGCTGGATTCATTCCCGGATGTCTATGAAGCCATCGCGGCTTCTCTTATGGATAAAGCCCGGGCGCTGGCGTCCAGCGCACCGGCGGCAGAGGAGCCGAACGTGTCCGCATCGGCCAGCACCGCCGGCTTGCCCGCTCACGGTGTTCTATATGCCGTTCCGGGTCATCCCATGGTGGCGGAGCGCACGGTGCAGCTGCTGCGTGAGCGCTGCTCTCAGGAAGGCATCACACTGACGATTATCGGCGGGGAAAGCTTTCTGGACCAAGCCTTCACGCGGCTGGGGTTTGACCCGATCGAGGGGTTCCAGCTGCTGGATGGTACGGAATTAAAGCCTTCCTTGCTTCGTCCCGAGCTGCATACCGTAATCGGCCAGGTGTATGATTCGTTTATCGCATCCGACGTAAAGCTAACGCTTATGGAGCGTTATCCGGATGAACATCCGGTTGTGATCGGACATGCGCTCGGTGTGCCCGGCGAGGAGCAGATTCATACGGTTCCCTTGTATGAGCTTGACCGGATGGAGGGCTTCGGAAATTTGTCGCTCATATGGATTCCACTGTCAAATGATGACGAGCTGCGCAATCGATCATTCGAGCGGCTGCATGAAATCGTAGCGATATTACGCAGTCCGGAGGGCTGTCCGTGGGACCGCGAGCAGACCCATCAATCGATCCGCAAGAACTTTATCGAAGAGACGTATGAGGCGCTGGAAGCGCTGGATAACGACGATCCGGACGGCATGCGCGAGGAGTTCGGGGATGTCGTTCTACAGGTGATGCTGCACAGCCAGATGGAAGAAGAGGTCGGATCGTTCTCCGTTTATGACGTCATTCAATCCTTGAACGAGAAGCTGTTGTTCCGCCATCCGCATGTCTTCGGCGAGTCAGGGGCCCGCAATGCGGAGGAGGCTCTCCAGAGCTGGGATCGGATGAAAGCGGAAGAGAAGCTTCGCAAAGGGATGGATGCTGCGGGTCAATCCGTGCTGGATGGCATACCGCCGGACCTGCCAGCCCTAATGAAAGCTTACAAGATTCAGAAGAAGGCCGCGAAGGTTGGATTCGATTGGGATGCAATCGGTCCGGTACTGGACAAAATTCAAGAAGAGCTCGATGAGTTGCGGGAAGCGATCGCCTCCAAGGACGCCGAGGAGCAAGCAGGCGAGCTAGGGGATCTCCTATTCGCCGCCGTTAACGCGTCGCGCTTCATCCATGCCGATCCGGAAGAGGCGCTTACGCGGACGAATCGCAAATTCAAAGAAAGATTTTCATATATTGAGGACCAGCTCCGTATAAGTGGGCGAACCTTTGACCAGACTGATTTAACAGAAATGGATCGTTTCTGGGAGGAAGCCAAGCGAATTCGCTAGGTTCATATTCAAGGTGCGTCAGATGTCTGGATGTACTTGTTTGAGGAATGAACAGGCGCCAGCCGCACATGATGAGCTGTCTATTTCTTCTTCACTGCCGTCAAAATTCGTCTTGAAAATGCAAGTTTCGCAAAAAAATTTACCAACTGGGCAGGATTTTTTTAGAAACAGGCAGAATTAGTAGTAGCGAACGAAAGCAGCAACACAAGCAACAACAAAAAGCAAAGCAGCAGATGCAGCGCATTAACCGCTTTGTGTGTCCAGTGACGGGCGCGTCAGAGTCTGGCGGCATCATGCCGTCTATGATGAATAAGGAATATTAGGAGGCCAACTAATTATGAACAAAACAGACTTGATCAACAACATTGCAACAAAGAGCGGTTTGACTAAACGTGACGTAGAAGCCGTATTGAACGGTTTCATGGGTGAAGTCACCGATGCTCTTGCAGGCGGCGAGAAAGTACAACTGATCGGTTTCGGCACATTCGAAACGCGCAAACGTTCCGGCCGCACGGGCCGTAACCCACAGACGGGCAACCCGATTACGATTGCGGAATCGAAGGTTCCTGCATTCAAAGCCGGCAATAAACTGAAAGACGCCATTAAGTAATCCATGCGTCTGGATAAATTCCTTAAAGTATCGCGGTTGATCAAACGGCGCACAGTTGCCAAAGACGTCTCCGATCAAGGTCGCGTCTGGATCAATGACCGCGAAGCCAAAGCGAGCAGCACCGTCAAAGTCGGCGACGAGCTCAAAATTCAATTCGGCCAGAAGATCGTGACCGTCCGCGTCGAGCGGCTAGCGGAAACGACCAAGAAGGACGAGGCGAGCGGCTTATATACTTTGCTTAAGGAAGAAAGCCGCCAGTCCGAGGATAAGCTCGGCTGGTAAACAAACATTCGGATGGCTGCTTATGCTCGGGCAGCACCGCCATACAAACCGATCGGCCTTTTCTGACATAGACAGAAGAGGCCGATTTTTTGTGCGTCAGAGCGGCTTACGGCAATGCCTGATGAACCGATAGATCTTCTAGTCGCCCAGAACGCGTCATATGTATGGCTATCATTCAACTGCAAGAAGAGGAGGAGTCGCCTTGCTTACCACCGGCAAGAACATGACCACGATGCTGTGTGCGCTTTGGCTAATCGTGGGAGTATTTATCGACGGTTATCACCATCAGACCGATGTGCTGGAATCCTTCTTCACCCCATGGCATGCGATGCTGTATTCCGGCTTTGGCGCTTCCGCCGCATGGATGCTTTATTTGGTGTGGCGTAACGTTCGGCTCACCAGGCAGCCCATTCTCCAAGCCATTCCGGTTGGTTACGGAGGGGGACTTCTCGGAGTCGCCGTCTTCCTGCTTGGAGGTATTGGCGATCTGACGTGGCATGAAATTTTCGGCATCGAGCAAGATATCGCCGCGCTCCTCAGCCCGAGCCATCTGCTGCTCCTGGTCGGCATTCTGCTGATTGTGACGAGCCCGCTTCGCCAATATTGGACGCTCTCTCCCTATGCCAAGCCATCGTTTCGCTCCTTCATCCCCGTGCTGTTATCCGCAAGCTTCGCAGCGGCTATGATGGGCTTCTTCCTCATGTATTCCTGGGAGCTGCGCGAGATGGTACCGGCCCAAATGTGGCATGACCGGTATTTGTCGAAGTTTATCCCGATATCCTCAGGAGGCGAGGAGCTGCTGCTGCAGGATTTGCAAATTCGCGGCATTATGAACATTTTGGTTACGACCGGCGTGATGCTGTTCCCGATTTATTGGCTGATGAAAAGATGGCAGCTGCCGTTCGGCAGCGTGGCGGTTCTCTGTACGCTGCCCAATGTGTTTATCGGCATGCTGAGTGCATTCGAAGGCTGGGCGATCCTGCCGCTTGTCCTTGCCGTCGGTCTGATCGGCGACCTTATGCTCCTGGGCGGCAAGCGCCGCAGGCTGTTTGCGGTTGTATTGCCGATCCTGCTCTGGGGGTTCTACTTCATTGTGCTGGCTCTGCTGGAAGGGGTATGGTGGCCGGCTGAGACTTTGGGCGGTGCGGTCGTGCTGAGCGCCATCGTATCTTATGCCCTGTATACCTTGTCGGCCCCGTCCGCGGAATCGGGTTCCGGGTCAGCCGGCATTTCCGGATAAGGGCCGGAACGGAAATGTTCTAAAACCTGTCCCCTCCCCATAGTCTAGTGATAAAAGGAGGGGACAAGGGCAATGGTGGAGAACGGGAAAGCTCAGAAGCGCCAGGAAGTGAAGATGCTCAACCGCAAGGTACTCGAGGTCACCGGCGTTATGAATGTGGAGAGCTTTGACAGCGAAGAATTTTTGCTCGAAACGGAACTCGGTTTTCTGACGATTCGCGGGCAAAATTTGCATATGAAGCATTTAAGCTTGGAGCAAGGTCTTGTCGCCATCGAAGGGCTCGTCCATTCGCTCGCCTACTTGGACGGGAATACGGCAGCCAAATCAAAAGGCTTTCTAGGGAAGCTGTTTAAGTGAGCCTGAGCGTGCAGTGGTTGACAATGGCGATGATGCTGCTGTCGGGCATCGGCATGGGGGTCGTGTTCGACGGCTACCGTGTCGTGTCGGACGAGCTGAAGGTCAACCGCTGGTGGATTCCCGTATTCGATCTGCTTTATTGGATCGCGGCGACGGTCATCGTGTTTCAAGTGCTGTCCGCAAGCAACGAGGGCGAGGTGCGGACATACGTATTTCTGGGGCTGCTGCTTGGTATCGGCTGTTATTATTGGCTGTTTAGCCGGATTGTCGTCAGGCTGGTGCATGGGATCATCCAAGCGACCCGGGCGATTATTCAATTTATGATACGGGCTTTCGTACTCCTTATCATTCGGCCGCTGCAGCTCCTTTATAAACTTGCGAAGGTGATTCTTGCATTTTTACTTGCATTTACTATATTCCTAATTAGAATTGTGTTACAATTGCTTCGTCCGCTTTGGGTGCTGGTCCGATGGATGACCAGGCCAATCGTTCAACCTGTCGGCAGATGGATGACAAGTTGGTTGAGACCGCTTGCCGCGCGATGGCGTTTGAAGGAACGAGGCGATAAAGTTACCCGGTTTATAATTAAATGTTGGAAGTATGTTTTCAAACGATCCAAAGACGGGTAATGACGATCATACTTTGACGTCAGGAGGTCCATGAGCTATGGCCGCAGCGCAACCGAACAAAACAAACGTATACGAAGGCACGAAACGCCGGCTGAAGATCTGGTTTGTTATTGTCGCGCTATTCATGGGCTGGGCGCTTTATACGCTATATACCCAGGTGGGAAAACAGGGAGATGCTGAGCTTCGGTTAGCCGAGGTCCAACAGAAAATCGAGGAAGCGAACAAACAAATGGACGAACTGCAATTGCAGGTTGACCGTTTGAACGATCCTGAATATATTGCGCAATTGGCAACGAAAGATTTGAACTTGGTTAGAGAGGGCGAGAAGCCGATTCGGGTCAAGTAATAGGCTCGCAATCGGGTATACGTCTGTTGACCTTGCTTCTCTGGTTCGGTTATAATCACGATAGGAATCGCATTTTAGAGGCATTCACGTCATATAATCGCTCAGAGTCTTTTCCATTGAAGCATGAACTGCTTCTCATAACGGTTAGGGAGGAACATTTTTATCTATGGCAATTGAAGTGGGCGCCAAGTTAGAGGGCAAGGTGACAGGCATTACGCATTTCGGAGCATTCGTCGATTTGTCGGGGGGTGTCACGGGGCTCGTTCACATCTCAGAAATTGCCGATAATTACGTCAAGGATGTTAAAGACCATTTGAAGCTGGAAGATGTCGTTACAGTGAAGGTCATTAATGTTGATAAAGACGGGAAGATCGGACTTTCGATTAAGCAAGCCATCGACCGGCCTGAAGGTTCTGCACCGCCTCAGCGCGATCGCGGACCAAGCGGCGGCGGTTTTAATCGCGACCGTGGACCAAGCGGCGGCGGTAGCGGCGGTGGTGGTGGTAGCTTCAACCGCGGACCAAGTGGTGGTGGCGGCGGCGGATTCAATCGTGGACCGAGCGGCGGCGGTGGTGGCGGACGTCCATTCAAATCGCAGTCGGGTAAACCGGCCTATGGCAAACCGTCCTTCGAGGATAAAGTGTCCCGCTTCCTGAAAGATAGTGAAGAGCGCATTTCCTCCCTGAAGAAGAACACTGAAGGTAAACGAGGCGGACGCGGCGCGAAGCGCGTTTGATGAATAGAATATACAGGCAGAGCCATGCAGGCTCTGCCTTTTCTATGTCCAATCGAGAGCTTCCAGCCTTGCAGCACCGGAAGACGACAATCCGAATGTCGATGAATAGGATGACTTCGTATGCGAAGGATATGATTTATATAGGAATGGTTTGCTTGTACCGGCTAAAAAGGACCCGAATGTAAAATTATATTCTCATTTACCTCGAATATTCCCCCCTAAATCAAAAACTTTTCTTGTCTTCTCCACCATTCCCGACAGGTTCGGACGGCGTTTCGCCCCGAATGGACCGCTGCAGCTGTAACAGTTTTTGTTGAACGATAGGTCGGAGAGACCGTCCCCAGCATCCTCAAAGCCATGTGTGCCATGAGGCCGCGCCCAAGCGACAACTCTTCGAAAGCGCTTGCTTGTTTGTCGGAAAAAACTTTAGAGCGGGTTACGCCTTCTGACAAACTTTATGAAATCCTGCTCCTATAATTAGAACCACACTAACTCGGGAATGGTGGTGTTTTAATATTATGGACAAGCACAATGTGGTTATGTTTCCAGGCGTTCAGAAGACAAGCATCGTGCAGACGGCAGTTCGCAAAGGATTAGACTGGGCGATGGCGCGCCGTGTGGTACAACTGATATCAGCAAAGAAATGGACGTTCGCGCTGATGGCGGTCGGGTTTCTATTAGGACGAGCGGTTATATTGGAGTCGCTTACTCCATTTGCCGTTGCTTACTTTACAGTGGTCTATTTCTTAAGGCGAGATGCTTATTTACCGGTAGCCTTGTCCATCGTGGCGGGCAGCTGGCTGGCCGTTGCGCCTGATCCGATCTGGGTCGCCATGGAGCTCGCCGTCGTCTTCCTGCTCATGAAAGGATTAGAGGCCTATGAGCGGGCGGAATTATCATATGCGCCGCTCCTTGTCTTTCTATCCACCTTAGTCGTCCGGTTATTCGGTGTTGTGATCGCGGACACCTTAGACTGGTACCGGCTCACGATGGTCGGGGTGGAAGCTGCGCTGGGCTTCGTCCTCACCCTCGTATTCGTACAAGCCGTACCGGTGTTAACGATGACGAGGCGGACATCGGCGCTCAAGAATGAGGAAATTATTTGTCTAATGATCATGCTTGCCTCTGTGATGACCGGGGCGGTCGGTTGGGTCGTCTATGGTTTATCGATTGAACATATCATGTCGCGTTATATGCTTCTGCTGTTCGCGCTTGTCGGAGGGGCGCCTCTTGGAGCCTCGGTCGGCGTCGTCGCAGGACTTATACTGAGCCTGGCGGACTTGAGCGCGATTGTCCAGATGAGCCTGCTGGCATTCGCCGGTCTGCTGGCCGGTCTGCTTCGCGAAGGCGGCAAAATGGCAGTCGCTTTCGGAATGCTGCTCGGCACTTCCATTCTAGCTATTTATATCGGCAATCAGACGGATGTCATGGCATCTACCTGGGAGTCGATTGTCGCAGTCGCTTTGTTTCTGCTTACACCACGCTCCCTTGTACGGACAATCGCGAAGTACGTGCCGGGGACGCAAGAGCATGTGAAATCACAGTATGAGTACGCCAAGCGGGTCCGTGATGTGACGGCACAGCGTGTGGCGCAATTTTCGGAGGTGTTCAGGCAGCTCTCGCGCAGCTTCGGCCAAGTGAGCGGAGTAAGAAGCGAGAGTGAGAAGAGAAACGAAGTTGTGGAGCATTTCATGAACGCGGCAGGTGAGAAGACATGCAGTACCTGCCACAAGAAAGAGCTGTGCTGGGACGGTAAGTTCTATCAGACGTATAAGATGATGACGGAGATGATGACCGCCGTTGAAGGAGGGAAGCGGCCGAGTCCAAGGGAGGTGCCGAAGGAATGGAGCAACCATTGCTCCAAATCGCAGCAGGTGCTGGGCGTGATGCAGCAGCAGTATGAATTGTTCCAGCATGACCAGCATTGGCGCAAGCAATTAAACGATTCCCGTGTGCTCGTGGCCGAGCAGCTGTCCGGCGTATCGCAGGTGATGGAGGACTTGGCGCGGGAGATTAGGCGGGAGGGCCAGCAGCTACATTTACAAGAAGAGCAGATCCGAGAGGCGCTAGAAGGGCTCGGTTTATCCATACAAGGCATTGATGTTGTCAACTTGGAGGAGGGAAATGTTGAAATTGAAGTGTATCACAGATTCGGAAAGGGGTATGATGAATGCCGAAAAATAATTGCTCCACTGCTGACAGATATTTTAGGCGAATCGATTGCCGTGATGTCCGAGCAGTTCCCGGATAAACCCGGTGAGCCGGCGCTCGTGATATTCGGCTCGGCGAAGGCGTATGAGGTCGAGACCGGCATTGCCGGTGTGGCCAAGGGAGGAGACCTGCTGTCGGGAGACAGCTTCAGCACGGTTGAACTCGGCAATGGCAAATTTGCGGTGGCCATCAGTGACGGGATGGGCAACGGCGAGAGGGCCAAGCAGGAGAGCAGCACTGCGCTAACGATATTGCAGCAGCTGCTTCAATCGGGCATGGATGAGAAGCTTGCCATCAAGTCTGTTAATTCCGTGCTGCTGCTGCGGTCGTCGGACGAGGTGTTCGCGACGGTGGATGTGGCGTTAATCGATATGTATACCGCAAAGACGACGTTTCTCAAAATTGGCTCGACGCCCAGCTTCATCAAGCGGGGCAGCGAGGTGATTCCCATCTCGGCGAATAACCTGCCAGTTGGCATTCTGAAGGAAATCGATGTCGATCTCATTCGGGTCCAGCTGATGCCTGGCGATACGTTGATCATGATGACCGACGGTATTTACGATGCCCCCGGACATGCCGTCAATAAGGAGCTGTGGATGAAGCGGGTCATTCAAGAAATCAAATCGGATAGTCCGCAAGAGATTGCCGACTCTCTCCTGGAGACCGTGGTGCGCTATCACAAAGGCGAAATCCTCGACGATATGACGGTCGTCGTCGCCCGCGTGGAGAAGCATCAGCCTGAATGGGCGACCTTTCGGTGGCCGGGCCTCTCTAAGGTTGAACGCCCAAGGACGGTGAGCTGATTCCTGGCATCATAACGTACAATCAAGGAGCGCCTTCCATGACAAGGGTCAGGAGGGCGCTCTTATTCCCTTTTAAGTAAAGTTTTAGAACATACATCCAGTCCATGTGATAGACTATGAACGATCGGCCTGTCCAATGGCGGGCTGTGATGATGATGGCATGATGGCAGCTAATATTCATGTTGAATGGAGAGTCCATGGATGAATTCATTATGGAGTATAACCCTATTATCCTTCTTTCTTGTGGCAGCACTAACTCCCGTGCTCATACGCACGCTGCGGACCCTGAAGCTGACGCAGCCGATCCGGGTGGAGCTGCCTCCTGATCACCAGGCCAAGCGGGGAACGCCGTTGATGGCGGGATTGATTCTGCTTATCGGCGCGCTTACCTCGACCCTGTTCCGTCCGGACCCCCTTGCCTTGTTTCTGAGCTCGACGTTCGTTCTCTTCAGCGTGGTCGGGTTTCTGGATGATTATAAGAAAGCGGCGCATCAAGATCCGTCCGGCATCTCGGGCAAGATGAAGCTTGTTCTTCAATTTGGGTTTACGGGCATCCTCTTATTCATTCTAATAGACCAGTTCTCATTATCTCCGGTCATTACGGTTTTCAAAGGCTATTCAGCCGCCCTTCCGCTTTCGTTGTATGTCGTTCTGATGATGCTATTTATTGTCGGATCGGCCAATGCGATTAATTTTACCGATGGATTGGATGGCTTGCTCATCAATGTAGCGATTCCGACCTATTTCTTCTTCTTTATGATATCGGAACGACCCGAGGTCAAGACGTTCTCCCTGGTCATGATTGCGTGTCTGCTCGGATTGTTTATATATAACATTTTTCCGGCAAGAGCCTTCATGGGCGATACCGGCTCCTTAGCCATTGGAGGCTCCTTATCCTTTCTGGCCATTCTCGAGAAGGTCGAGATCTTTATACCGCTCTTGTTCCTGATTTATTTTGCTGAACAGCTGTCGGTTATTTTACAAGTATGGTATTACAAGAAGACCAAGCTGCGTCTGTTTCGAATGGCTCCGATCCATTATCATTTTCGATTGAAGTACGGATGGAGCGAGAATACGATCGTGATCGTGTTCGGCATGGTGTCATGGGCCTGCGCACTGCTGAGCTGGCTGTTATGGCGGTTTCTTTTTTAGGGGATGTGAGGTGTCGAAGTCTGCCGGTTGGCAGGCTTTTTTTTGTCCCGCGGCCCTATCAGGCCCAAGGCAGTTAGAAAACGTGGAAGACGAAATTTTGTCCATGAACGGGCCGTTAGCGTACTAGAGTCTATTGAGCCGGGGCTGTTGCATCGATTCGGAAGGGCCGGGATTGGTTAATGTACAAGCGAGTTGTTCGCTTGAAACGGTTAAATTCTCTTGAATCTGGGCACGCTGGTAGGGACACTAGCGATAGATTCCATAATTTGGGGGAATGAAGCGTGAAACAAATTTTGCTTATCACAGACGGTTGCTCGAACGTGGGCGTAAGTCCGGTTGTAGCCGCAGCGCAGGCATTGGCGGAAGGTATTACGGTTAATGTGGTCGGCGTGCTCGACCAAGGCGATCTAGGCGAGTTCGGATCGGCTGAAATCGAGGAAGTGGCTCGTGCGGGCGGCGGACTCAGCCGGCTTGTAAATACGAGGCAGCTGGCTCAGACGGTTCAGATGCTGACCCGCAAGACGGTTGCGCAAACCATTCAACAAGCCGTTCATCGGGAGCTGCAGCAGGTGCTTGGAACTTCGTCGATCGAGTCGCTGCCGCCGGACAAGCGCGGCGAAGTGGTGCGTGTGATCGATGAGCTCGGTGAGACGAGCAAGCTGCGGGTGGCGCTGCTTATCGACGGAAGTGCCAGTATGAAGCCTAAGCTCCATGCCGTGGAGGAAGCCATTCGCGACCTGGCGCTTAGTCTCCAAGCCAGACAAGGCCAAAGCGAGATAGCCGTGTTTCATTTTCCCGGATCGGCATATGGTGATGATTGCACGCTCGATCTCGACTGGACGACGAATGTGGGCGGAATGACGCAATTCTTGCCTCGGCTGCAGATGAAAGGAACGACGCCGACAGGGCCGGCGCTCATGCATGTCATTGATTTTTACCGAAAAGCCGATTATGGTAATAGGAAGAATGACGAAACGGACGGGATGATGAGTGATTACGTCGTTTGAATGGACCCTTCCGCGGGGCACGGTTATTAAAGGAAAGTGGAAGCGGAATAGCTACCGCGTGGAGCGGCTTCTCGGTGAAGGGGCCAATGGCAAAGTATTTTTAGTGGAGCGCCAGCGCAGCTGGTACGCGATGAAAATAGGTGCAGATACCGTCGATTTGCAGTCCGAAGTGAACGTCCTGCAGTCGATCGCGAAGCAGCGCAAGGGGTCTCGCGCAGAACCGTACTTGGTTGAAGTCGACGATATGCGGGCATTGGATGGGAAGGAATATCCATTCTATATTATGCGTTACATACGGGGTGCCACCTTATCCGACTATTTGATGAAGCAGGGGATGGATTGGTTTCCTGTGGTGGGCTACAGCCTGCTCGGCAAGCTTGCCGAGCTGCATGACGGCGGCTGGACATTCAGTGACGTGAAGGTGGAGAACGTCATGGTCGCCGATTACGGGCGCGTAGAGCTGGTCGATTACGGCGGGGTAACCGCGATGGGCAAGAGCGTCCGGCAGTTTACCGAGATTTACGATCGCGGCTACTGGAACGCGGGCTCCCGGACCGCAGACGCCCGTTATGATCTGTTTTCGTTCGGGGTGCTTTGTATTCAGCTGCATGAAAGCCAGCGGCTTGCACAGCTGACCGCCTCGCTGCTGCCGCAGAATCGGATGCCCGAGGAGCTGCTGAAGCTTGCCCATGCGAATCCGCGGCTTAAACCGCTGACAGGCTGGCTGCGGCAAGCGTTGAACGGCGAGTTCAAGGATGCCCGGGAAGCAGCCGGCAGCTGGCGGCAATGGATGCATCGGCCTGGGCAGCGGCATGCGACTCCCGCACCAAGCTGGATGAAAGGGCTGTTCGTAGCATCTGCTGCGCTTCTGGCAACAACGATATATTGGCTGCTTAATTCATAGCCAAGCGAAGAGAGAAGGAAGCATATGGGGGATCTGATGAAAGAGGTCGCGGATACCGCGGCCCGGGAGAGGCTTTGGGAGCCGGGTGATACGATCGTCGTTGCGGTATCGGGCGGCCCGGATTCGACGGCGCTGCTCGATATCTTGCAACGTCTTTCCCAGGCACAGCGCCTTTCGCTTGTCGCCGCGCATGTCGATCATGGCTTTCGAGGTGAAGAATCGGCGCTGGAAGCGGAGTCTGTCCGAAGGTTTGCCGAGGGGCTAGGTGTCCGATTCGAGGCTGCATTTATTGATATACCTGCTTTTATAGAAGAAACGCGTATGAACGCGCAAGCGGCGGCTCGTGAGAAGCGCTATTTATTTCTTCACGAAATCGCCCAGAAATACGCTGCATCGCGCATCGCACTCGCCCATCATGCGGATGATCAGGCGGAAACCGTGCTAATGCGCATCATACGGGGGACAAGCCCGAGCGGCTTGGCCGGCATTTCGCTTCGACGGACTGAAAAAAACGTGGAACTAATCCGTCCCCTGCTTCGTATGAACAAATCAGACATCCTGCGCTACTGCGAAGAACGGGATCTGACATACAGCGAAGACAGCAGCAATGCGAAGCGCCATTATTTTCGTAATTCAATTCGTCTTGATGTGCTGCCGGCGCTGACGAAGTACAATCCGCAGCTATCGGATTCGTTAGTTCGTTTGGCAGAGCTTGCCTCTGCTGAGGATGAATGGATGAATGCCGAGACGCGCGCGTCATATGGCCGCCACGTCAAGCTTGTACAGGGCGGATGCCAAATCGACCGCAAAGCGATGCTTGACCTGCATGTCGCTTTACAAAGGAGATTGATTAAACTAATATTAAATTATATGGGATTGGAAACGGAAACCACCTCTTTTGACGGGGTAGAAACGATACGAACGGCTGCTGGTGATGGTGCCGCTTCGACGTGGAGCGCTGATGTAGGCGGGGGGATCCGATGCTTAAGGGAATACGATACCATGCGCTTTTTGCACACCGGTACCGAAGTGAATGACGCTCAGCCGGTCAGGTACGAGTATGAAGCCTGTGGCGTAGAGGAGATGACGAAACGGCTGGCCGTTCCGGAAGCGGATGCCATCTTAACGTTTACCCTCGAAGCTCCTGAAGACGGCAGCATGCGATCCGGACGTATGGAAGCGGTGTTTGATGCAGATGAGCTGGCGTTTCCGCTCACCGTGCGCAACCGCTGTCCTGGCGACCGGATGCGAGTATTTGGTTTAAACGGCGCAAAAAAAGTGCAAGATATGTTCGTTGACGATCGAATCGCCCCATCGAGACGGGAGCGTATTCCGCTTCTGATTGATGCGAACGGACATATTCTGTGGATTCCCGGTGTAAGGAGAGGAGCGTCCGCGCAAATTTCCAGCTCCACACGACGCGTTCTGCGCATTCGGGCGGAATTCACGTCGGAGGACGATATTGGCTCGAATAAGACGCACTCATCTATTCATAGTATAGGTAAAAACGTAGGAGGGCCCGGCATTGCTGAATGATATTCAAGAAATTCTGTACGACAGCGACCAGATTCAGCAGAAAGTGAAAGAACTTGGCGAGACCATCAGCCAAGAGTTTGAAGGGCGGAATCCGCTCGTCATTTGCGTCTTGAAAGGCGCGTTTATTTTCATGTCTGATTTGGTTAAAACAATCACAATCCCGCTTGAAATCGACTTTATGGCGGTTTCGAGCTATGGTCAGTCCACGAAGACGTCAGGCGTTGTCAAAATTATTAAAGATTTGGACACACCTGTTCAAGGACGGGACATACTCATTGTCGAAGATATTATAGACAGCGGATTGACGCTTAGCTACCTGATTGATGTATTGGAGCGCCGCAATGCCAAATCGGTCACACTCGTGACGTTGTTTGACAAGCCGGCTGGACGCAAGGTCGAATTGGAGGCGGATTACAAAGGGTTTGTTCTACCGGATGCCTTCGTCGTCGGATTTGGTCTAGACTTCGCGGAGAAATACCGCAACCTGCCATTCATCGGCATTTTGAAGCCGGAGGTCTACGAGAAGTAGCGGAATTGTCCGCCCTGGCTAAGCCATACAATACATGAAGGATGCGATTCACTGTAGATGTACCTCCCTCATCAAACCGTTTGTAGTGGGGAATCATGCTATGGTAAAATATCTTAAGCGTCTTGAGAGGAGGTAGGGGATGAATCGGATCATCCGCAACACTGGATTTTATTTGATCATTTTTTTAGTGACCGTCGGGATCTTCCAATTTATCAGCAGCCAAAATGATACAACCGTCGAAATTCGATACGACCAGCTGAAGCAGGCACTTGTTGACAACAATGTCAACGAGCTGAATTATCAATTTGACGGCTATTCCTACTTGGTCACTGGTGAATATAAAACAAATCCCGAGAATGAGAAATCGACTAGCTTCTACACACACACCAACGTAGAAGAATTCGTCGTTAAAGAAATTCACGATCTCGCAGAGAAGAACCAGGTCAAACTTACCAACAAGCCAATGAAAGAGCCAAGCATCTGGCTGACGTTCTTAACGTCGATCATCCCTTTCGTGATCATCTTCGTTCTGTTCTTCTTCCTTATGAATCAAGCGCAGGGCGGCGGCGGCAAAGTCATGAACTTTGGCAAGAGCCGGGCACGCTTGTATAACGAAGAGAAGAAACGGATCACATTCGAGGACGTGGCAGGCGCAGATGAAGAGAAGCAGGAGCTCGTCGAGGTAGTCGAGTTTTTGAAAGACCCGCGTAAATTCGCAGCTGTAGGCGCGCGCATTCCTAAAGGCGTTCTGCTTGTCGGACCTCCAGGTACCGGTAAGACGCTCCTTGCACGTGCAGTTGCAGGTGAAGCAGGCGTGCCTTTCTTTAGTATATCCGGTTCCGATTTTGTCGAGATGTTTGTCGGCGTCGGTGCCTCTCGCGTACGCGATTTGTTTGAGAACGCGAAGAAGAATGCTCCATGTATTATCTTTATCGATGAAATCGATGCTGTGGGACGTCAGCGCGGCGCCGGACTCGGCGGCGGTCATGACGAACGGGAGCAAACGCTCAATCAGCTCCTCGTTGAGATGGACGGCTTCGGTGCGAATGAAGGTATTATCATTGTGGCGGCAACCAACCGTCCGGATATTCTTGACCCGGCGCTTCTGCGTCCAGGCCGTTTCGACCGTCAAATTACGGTTGACCGTCCAGATGTGAAAGGCCGCGAAGCCGTATTGAAGGTTCATGCCCGCAACAAACCGCTGGCGAAGGATGTGAAGCTGGATGTTATTGCGAAGCGGACGACCGGCTTTACCGGTGCCGATCTCGAGAACCTGCTGAACGAAGCTGCATTGCTGGCGGCACGCCGCAACAAGAAGGACATCGCGATGCGCGAGGTTGATGAAGCGATCGATCGTGTCATCGTCGGAACCGAGAAACGCAGTCGTGTCATCAGCGACCGTGAGAAGCGCATCGTCGCTTATCACGAAGCAGGACACACCATTATCGGCTACTTCCTGGAGCATGCGGATGCGGTTCATAAGGTAACCATTATCCCGCGCGGACGCGCAGGCGGATATGTCATCATGCTTCCAAAAGAAGACAGCATGCTGACAACCAAGCAAGAGCTGCTCGATAAAGTGACCGGGCTGCTGGGGGGACGTGTCGCCGAGGAACTGTTTATCGGTGAAATCGGCACAGGCGCTTACAGTGACTTCAAGTCCGCGACGAGCATCGTACGCAGCATGATTATGGAATACGGCATGAGCGACAAGCTTGGACCGATGCAGTTCGGAAGCTCACAGGGGCAGGTTTTCCTGGGCCGCGATATCGGGCATGAGCAGAACTATTCCGACGCCATTGCGTATGAGATTGATCAAGAAATGCAAAATTTCATTAATCAATGTTATGAGCGTGCGAAGAACTTGCTGACGGAGAAGAGCAAGGAAGTTCATCTCATCGCGCAAACCTTGCTTGCTGAAGAAACGCTTGAGCTTGAACAAATCAAGCGCTTGATCGATCATGGTACACTGGAAGGCGGCGACTCCTCTGACGGAGAAACGCCGGAAGAGCCTACGACAGAACCGATTGTAGATACGATCGGCGGAGTAAAGGTTCGCATCCAAACCCGCGAGCCAGGTGAAGCGACACCTCCGGTTGATCCGGATAGCGGCAATGATGACGATGGGTCAAATAATAATAAGAGTTAATGAAACGCAATAGATGAGCAAAGCTGTTCACACCTCCTTATATGCAGCCGTGTATAAGGAGATGGGAGCAGCTTTTTTATGTCGAAGCGGCAGGACATTCTCCTGTAGAAATATAGAATAATGCACGAATAAGTGGGCGCTTTCCTGCTATATGCGTATGAAGATCAAAACAGCTCAAATTGGTCCATTCTGCGCGTTGTGCCCCCTCATGCTACCCTTTCCGTGGTGTATGGCGGTTTTTCTTTCGCCGTCTTTATTGACAGGTACCCGGCACCCGTGTAAATTTATTCTTAATTAATGAATTCACAACCTATGGTCCACACTATAAGTACCTGTATCGACAAGATTGTGCTTCTGTTCACAAAGTCATGTTTATTACGTAAACAAGAGGAGAGATTTGTCCATGGAAGCATTGGCAATGGAGCGTAAAGCGGAGCAAAACCGCGAGCTGCGCGATCGCCTGATGCAATTGAAGAAAGAACGCAATGCCATTATTCTTGCTCATTATTACCAGCGTGATGAAATTCAAGAGGTGGCTGATTTCCGCGGGGATTCATTCCTGCTCGCCCAGAAAGCGGCACAGACGGATGCGGATGTAATCGTATTTTGCGGTGTCCATTTCATGGGGGAGAGCGCGAAGATTCTGGCGCCGAACAAGACCGTCATTATTCCTGATGAGCGTGCCGGCTGCCCGATGGCGGACATGGTTAACGTGGATGGCCTGCGTAAATTGAAGGCACAGCATCCGAATGCTAAAGTGGTTACGTATATCAACTCCTCGGCTGAAATTAAAGCGGAGACCGATATTTGCTGCACATCGGCGAATGCCGTTCGCGTTGTGAACTCGGTCGATTCGGACGAAATCATTTGGGTACCGGATAAGAATCTGGGGCACTACGTGCAGCAGAATACCGACAAAAAAATGATTATTTGGGAAGGTTACTGCAACACCCACGACATGTTAACCGTCAAAGATGTAGAAGAGATGAAAGCGAAATATCCCAATGCGGAGTTCGTCGTCCATCCAGAGTGCCGTCCAGAAGTCGTCGCACTTGGCGATTTCGTCGGCAGCACAACCGCCATCATCAAATATTGTAAGGAATCGGAAGGTAAAGAGTTTATCGTCGGCACGGAAGACGGCACCGGTTTCCAGCTGCGTAAGGACAGCCCAGACAAGACATTCCATTTTGCCACCAAATATTTGGTCTGCCCGAATATGAAAGTGAACAACTTGAAGAAGCTCGTCAAGTGTTTGGAAACGATGCAGCCACAAATTTATGTTCCACAGCAGGTTGCTGATCAAGCCCGTTTATCCTTGGAGCGCATGTTACAGGTGAAGTAGCATGCGCTACTCTCTTTCCGAAGAAAGGAAAGTCGACGCGATGATTCCTCGATATTTAATAGATGTTGCGATAGATGATCTTCCAGTCATTGAGAAGGATGTCATCGTTATCGGGGCCGGCATTGCCGGTCTTTTTACGGCGCTGAAAGTAAGCGCTACAGATAATGTCCTCATGATTACCAAGAAATCGCTGCTCGACAGCAACACGCGCTACGCCCAGGGCGGTATTGCCGCGGTCGTCTCCGAAGACGATTCTCCTGCCTATCATCGTCAGGATACGCTGGTAGCCGGTGCTGGACTTTGCTCGTTCGAGGCCGTTGACGTCCTTGTGCATGAAGGGACGGCAGGGGTACAGGATTTGGTGCATATGGGCACCCAGTTCGATCAAGAGAACGGTGCATACGCGCTGACGAAGGAAGGCGCGCACAGCCAGCGTCGTATTTTGCATGCGAATGGGGATGCTACGGGCTTTGAAATCGTTCGTGCATTGTCCGAGAGAGCGAAGGCCGATCCGCGGATTGAAGTGTGGGATGACCACTTTGTGATCGATCTGGTCACGGAAGAGGGAGAGTGCTGCGGTGCAATCGTACAGAAGCCGGACGGGCAGCGTTTATTCGTAAGAGGCAAGGCAACGATTCTATGTTCGGGCGGCGCCGGTCAATTGTATCGGTACACGACGAACCCTGATGTCGCCACAGGCGATGGAATCGCGATGGCATATCGCGCAGGGGCGTATATTCAGGATGTGGAGTTCATCCAATTTCATCCGACATCGCTCTGTTACCCTGGTGCGCCGCGCTTCCTCATTTCGGAGGCCGTGCGTGGAGAAGGTGCGGTATTGCGCAATATTAAGGGTGAGCGGTTCATGGAGCGGTATCATGAGCAGCTGGAGCTGGCACCGCGTGATGTCGTGGCCAGAGCGATTGTAAGCGAGATGGAGGAAACGCGTTCCACTTTCATTTATTTAGACATTACGCATGAATCCGCAGATATGGTCAAGCACCGCTTTCCGAATATATATGAGTTCTGTCTGAATTATGGTCTTGATCTGACTTCGGACTGGATTCCAGTAGCGCCTGCTGCGCATTATATGATGGGTGGCGTAAAAACCGACTTGAGCGGCGAGACGAATATTGCCAGATTGTTTGCGTGCGGCGAGTGCTCATCTACAGGTGTCCATGGGGCAAATCGGCTGGCGAGTAACTCCTTGTCGGAAGCGATCGTATTCGGCCGCCGTATCGTAGAGCGAATTCACGAGCTCGAACCACTGGCTCTGAAGCCGCGAAATTGGGGCGATTCCCGCGAGCGCGCAAGAAGCAGCGCACCTATGCAGGCTGTCGTGGAGAAACGCTTGAAGCTGCAGAAGGTTATGCTGCGCTATGCGGGTTTACGGCGTGATGGAAAAGGACTGGAGAAGGGGCTTGAGGAGCTTAAGCGCCAGCTTCCGATTTTCCAGTCGGTACTGAAACAGCGGGAAGAATATGAATTTGCCAATCTGCTTACATGTGCGATGCTCACGACGCAGGCGGCGCTTTCGCGGATGGAAAGTCGGGGAGCGCATTACCGGGAAGACTTTCCCCTTCGCAATGATGTTGAATGGCGGAAGCATACAGTATTGCACCGGGAGTATGGGGTAACGGAGGAGCTGATCGAGAATGGTTCTGGACAAGGCGGGAATTAGCGCAGTCGGAGGTACCGAGAGCGCGCTCCGTGAACAAATACGGGCTTGGCTTGCTGAAGATATTGGGACAGGCGATATAACGAGCTGGACGACAATACAGGCGGGCAGCCGTTCCAAAGCAGTCATCCATGTGAAAGAGAGCGGCGTCTTAGCGGGTATGCCTATTGCCAGACTTGTCTTCGACGTCGTTGATCCAGCGCTTACTTTCCATGAGCTTGTATCGGATGGTACGAAGGTATCGAAGGGAACCGTCATTGCAGAGGTGGAAGGCAGCACGCACAGTCTGCTGACAGGCGAGCGTCTGGCGCTGAACCTGCTTCAACGGTTGTCCGGTATCGCTACGAAAACGCGCAGCTTCATCGACGCTCTCGGCGGACTGCCCGTAAGGCTGGCGGACACAAGGAAGACGACGCCAGGACACCGGATTCTCGAGAAGTATGCTGTGCGCATAGGCGGGGGATCCAATCATCGATTCGGCCTATATGATGCGGTCATGATTAAAGACAACCATATTAAAGGCTCGGGTGGCATTACGCAAGCTGTACAAGGTGCCCGCAGGCAAATTCCCCATACGATGAAAATCGAGGTGGAAACGGAGTCATTCGCGCAGGTGGACGAAGCATTAGCTTGCGGGGCAGACATTATTATGCTCGACAACATGTCGCTTGCGCAAATGAAAGAAGCTGTGGATCGGATCAAATCGCGCGCTCCTCATGTCATCGTAGAGGCATCGGGCGGCGTCCGGCTCGATACGGTTCGCTCAATTGCAGAATGCGGCGTGGATGTGATCTCCGTAGGCGGACTTACCTATTCGTTTCAATCGCTGGATATCAGCCTGGACTTGAACGAGAAAAAGGGAGGACCGACGGCGTGATTCTAGTCGTGGATGTGGGCAATACCAATATTGTTCTCGGCATCTATAAGCAGCGGACGCTGCTGCATCATTGGCGGCTGAGCACGAACCGGTCCGCTACGGTGGACGAGTACGGTATTATGATTCACAATCTGTTTCACATAGCCGGCGTTACGCTTAATCAGATGGAGGGTGTTGTGATCTCCTCCGTCGTTCCTCCATTAATGCGGACCTTGGAGCAGCTATGCCACCAGTATCTAGGCAAAGCGCCGCTTATCGTCGGGCCTGGAATTAAGACAGGCTTGAACATCCGGTATGAGAATCCGCGGGAAGTCGGGGCCGACCGGATTGTCAATTCCGTGGCCGGTATTGAGAAATACGGCTCACCGCTTATTATCGTCGATTTTGGTACAGCGACGACCTTCGACTATATTGATGCGGGCAGCAATTATATGGGCGGGGCTATCGTACCGGGCATCGGCATTTCGACGGAAGCGTTATACCAGCGGGCGGCGAAGCTGCCGCGCATTGAGCTCGTGAAGCCCAAGAGCGTTATCGGGCGTAATCCGGTGACATCGATGCAAGCGGGCATTATATTCGGTTATGCCGGGCAGGTTGATGGCATCGTAGGCCGAATACGCCGCGAGTTTAAGGTAACGCCGCGTGTCGTTGCGACCGGCGGGCTAGCGGAGCTGATCGCCAGCGAATCGGAGACGATTGAGCTGGTGGATCCTTTGATTACGCTCGAAGGGCTTCGTATTATATACGAACGCAATCAAGAGTAGTCGGATATACGACGAAATTAATATCGAACTAGCTGACCGGCTGTCTGATTTCTGTTAGACAGCCGAAGCTGTTTAATCATAAGGAGGGAATTAACATTGGATAAGGATATACTGGTGCGCGGAACGGCATGGGGTGGAAAAATCCGTGTATTCGCTGTCCGGAGCACGCAGCTTGTCGATGAGCTCCGTCGTCGTCATGACACGTACCCGACTACGACCGCTGCGCTTGGGCGAACGGCAGCGGCAGGAGCTATGATGGGAGCTATGCTGAAGGGTGAAGAGAAAATAACGATTCAGGTTAAAGGCGATGGGCCAGCCGGGCAAATCGTCATCGACGCGAATGCACACGGCGAAGTGCGAGGCTATGTGGATAACCCAGAGGTACAGCTGTCCAGCAATGCGCAGGGAAAGCTTGATGTTGCGGGCGCAGTTGGACGCAGCGGCTACATCCACATCATTAAAGACCTTGGTCTGAAGGAACCCTATCGGGGCAGTATTCCGATTATTTCAGGAGAGCTTGCCGAGGACTTTACGTACTATTTTGCCACATCGGAGCAGACGCCTTCCGTTGTCGGACTAGGTGTGCTTGTCGATACGGATGGATCGGTCCTTCATGCTGGCGGTTTCATTGTTCAGCTAATGCCTGGTGTAACCGATGAAGAAATTACAAGGCTGGAGCAAGCCGTAGCAGTCATGCCGTCCGTGACTACGCTGCTCGGTCAAGGTGAAACGCCGGAGGGAGTGCTTAGACGGCTTGTCGGCGATGATTTACAGCTAATGGATACACTAGACATTGTATTTCAATGCAAATGCTCGCACGAACGGGTCGAGAAGACGCTCATCAGCATGGGGGAGCATGAATTAAACCAGTTAATCGAAGATGACGGACGCGCTGAGGTTGTATGCCATTTCTGCAACGAAACGTATGTGTTTGACCGCCCACAGCTAGAACTGCTGCTCGATCAAGCGAAGCCGAAACCGATGCGATAGTCGGAGGTTGGCATAATGAAGAAGGACCGGGTATTGAGAAGCGTTGTGATGCTTCAGGCCGTTTGTATGATCGTATTAACCGTCGTTGTCATAACAAGGGTGCTGTCCCCCGCCGACAGCCCGCCAGCAGATAACGATAAAGACGATGGCGGTGAGCCGGGCAGTCATGCTCGGTTAGTTGCGGCTACCGTTGGTGGAGATCCGGTTCTAACAGCGGATCTCGAGGAGCAGCTTCGGCTCCAATATGGCGATGCCATGCTGCGTACTTTAATGGTACGTGCCGCCATACGGCTGGAAGCCGCGGCTTCCGGGCTTGTGATCGAGCCAGCCGAGCTGCAAGAGGAGCTTGATGCCATGATGGCTGGTTATGAGGATCAAGAGCATTATTATACTGCAATGAAGGACCAGCTTGGTCTGACCCCGGAGGCCATTCGTGCAGATACGGAATATCGCCTCCTTCTGGAGAAAATCGCCATACGTCCGATTCATGTTACAGATGCTGAGGTGGATGACTATATAGAAGCCAACAAAGCCGAGTTTGCCCCGCAAACCCGATACCGGCTGGCATGGATCGTATCCGAGAACAAGCGGGAGGCAAATGATGTATTGAAGAAGCTGACTGCAGGGGAAGACTTTGCGCTGATGGCCAGAACGTATTCGATCGATCAGGATACAGCTGATGACGGAGGCGATCTGGGCTTAGTCGACGCCGATGATCCTTTCTTCGAGAGTGACGTGCTGTCAGCGGCGGAGGAGCTGGATATCGGCGAGATGGCCGGACCCGTTCCCGTTCAAGACGGACAGGCTGTCATACAACTGCTGGAAAAGCAGGAATCGAAGCTATTGGACGCTAGTCAGATACGAGAAATTGCGCGTAAACAGCTGGCACTGTCGAAGGCGGACTCCCTTCAGAGCATTGAGGACGCGCTGCTTAAGAAATATAATGCAACGATAACGCCGACGTCATGAAAATCTTTACAGGAGCCAAAACTATCTATTGACAACGACTGGTGGACATTGTTAAGATATATACAATACCAACTGAATTAGTCGGAATAAGGGGGCTTGCTTTTTCATGGCTAAAATTGTCCAAAATGTAACTGAACTTATCGGCGATACGCCGCTTGTTCGTTTGAACCGCCTCGTGCCGGAAGATAGCGCTGAAATTTACTTGAAACTGGAATACCAAAATCCAGGTGCAAGCGTAAAAGACCGGATTGCCATCAGCATGATTGAAGTTGCAGAGCAGGAAGGCCGTATTAAGCCAGGCGATACCATTGTTGAACCAACGAGCGGCAACACGGGAATTGGTCTTGCCATGGTAGCTGCCGCAAAAGGCTACAAAGCGATTCTGGTTATGCCGGAAACGATGAGTATCGAGCGCCGCAACTTGCTTCGTGCATACGGTGCTGAGCTTGTGTTGACACCGGGATCGGAAGGCATGAACGGTGCGGTTCGACGTGCGGAAGAGCTGCAGAAGGAAAACCCGTCCTACTTTATTCCACAGCAATTTAAGAATGAAGCGAACGTGAAGGTACACCGCGAGACGACTGGACCGGAAATCGTGGAAGCGATCAACTCGCTCGATGGCAAGCTGGATGCATTCATTGCAGGGATCGGTACGGGCGGCACGATTAGCGGTGCAGGCGAAGTGCTGAAAGAGAACTTCCCGGGTATTAAAATCTATGCGGTAGAACCTGCAGCATCTCCATTGCTGTCAGGCGGCGGCCCAGGCCCTCATAAAATTCAAGGTATCGGCGCAAACTTCATCCCGGATATCTTGAACCGTGAAATTTATGACGGCGTCATCACGATTGAGAATGAAGAAGCATTCGAAACGGCTCGTCAAGCAGCCAAAGAAGAAGGCATCCTGTGCGGGATTTCTTCAGGCGCTGCGATTTATGCCGCATTGAAAGTGGCCAAAGAGCTCGGTAAAGGAAAGCGTATCGTAGTGATCGTTCCTTCCAACGGTGAGCGCTACCTGTCCACGCCGCTGTTCAATTTCGATAACTAATATAGCGATGCTGCCTGCCTAAGGCGGCTGACCGGGACTTCCTCTTAAGCGAGGGAGTCCCTTCTTACTTTTCTTTCCTCAAGCGTGCCGGAGCCTGTCGAATGGGTGAGATGAAAGCGTGCAAGACAGCTCTTTTCTTTTTGCCGACGATTCGGTATACTAGCTTGAAAAATGGAGCGTCGGATCTGCTTCTTATCGTGTGGAAGAAGTCGGGTGGACAAGCGGAGGGCTGAACATGGCTCAGACAGCCTTTAAGGAATGGCTGCAATGGCAGGAACAAGGATATACGACGTTACCTCTGCTTCTTAAGCGTAAGCTCGCAAGCGGAGAAGGCCGGCCGGATACCTGGGAGAGAGCATGGCAAGAAGCCTCGCCCTATGCTTTCGTTCTCGAGAGCGGTAAGGATGGACAGTATACGTATTTGGGATTGGAACCGGAGAGCATCATCAGGGGTAAAGGGGCGGATGCCGAGAGTACGGACTGCAGAACGGGGAAGAGCACATCCTATAACGGGAGCCCGCTCGACACGGTACGTGCTTGGATGGGGAACCAAAGATCACCGCATGTACCAGGTGCGCCCAAGTTCACAGGAGGATGTGCGGGCTACTGGAGCTACGATGTTATCCGGTCTATTGAACGGATTCCAGAGATGGCGAGCGACGATCTGGACCTGCCTGATTATTTGTTTCTCCGCATGGACGAGCTGTGGATCATTGATCATAAGGAGCAGGAGCTGTATTGTGCGGTTCATATGCCGATATCGCCGGACGCTGCAGAAGCATTGCTGAAGGACGAATACGGTAAGGCATACAAACGCGCCGAACGAATGATGCGAGCGTGGACGGCGTTTACCGGGAAACTTGCTGGCGACGATGTGCAAGTGAGCTCCATAGATCGAGCGGGATTTATCCAGAATGGATCGCTTCATATTGATGTTGAAGCGATAGACGGGATATCCTCCCCTTTCTCGAAGCAAGCGTTTATGGATGCGGTTCAACGGATTCGTGAATATATCACGCAGGGCGATGTCTTTCAGGTGAATTTGTCGCTCCGTCAGAGCCGCGAGGTTGTAACGCCGCCGGAGGAGCTTTATGAATGGCTGAGGCTGTTCAATCCTTCACCGTACATGGGTTTTCTGCGTTGTCCTGATTTTCAGCTGGTGTCCGCATCGCCGGAGCTGCTGGTCGAGCTTCGTGATGGTAAGCTTGCAGCGAGGCCGATTGCAGGCACACGGCGAAGAGGCCGGACGGAGGAGGAGGATCGCAGCTTGGCTGAGGAGCTGCTGTCCAATGAGAAGGAGCGGGCGGAGCACATTATGCTCGTCGATCTCGAACGCAATGACCTCGGCCGAATCGCGGCCTATGGCTCGGTGAATGTGAAGGAGCTCATGGTCGTGGAGTATTACAGCCATGTCATGCATCTCGTTTCGCAGGTAGAAGGCATTCTGGCGGAAGACAAGGATGCCTATGATGTTATCGCAGCGAAGTTTCCGGGAGGGACGATAACCGGCGCGCCCAAAGTGCGGACCATGGAGATCATCGAAGAACTAGAGCCGGTAAGGCGGGGAACCTACACAGGGTCGCTTGGTTGGATTGACTATAACGGGGATATGGAATTTAATATTATTATTAGAACGATGACCGTTAAAGACGGGATGGTTCACATTCAAGCGGGAGCGGGAATCGTCATCGACTCTGATCCGGAACGTGAATACTACGAATCGCTGAATAAAGCGAAGGCGTTGTGGAAGGCCATTCAATATAGCGAGCAGTCGGCGGGAGCTACCGGCCGCAAGCCGCAGCTGGGATAGCAACCCGGTTCATATCTTCGGAACTAAAAGTACGGCTATACGGAACGGATGCTTAGGAAGTCTAGTTTATGCTCGAGAAAGTCGGGCGAAGCCGCGCAAAAACTAAGCTTATGCTTTCGAAGTAAGTTTTGTTCCATTTCGCTTCTTCGGAAGCGATGATTCCACAAAACTTTTAGGAGGGTTTTACATGATTCTGGTCATTGATAATTATGATTCGTTCACGTATAACTTAGTACAGTACTTAGGTGAGCTTGGCGAACAAATCATCGTCAAACGCAACGATGAAATTGACCTCGAAGGGATTGCAGCGCTCGCTCCTGACCATATTCTAATCTCTCCAGGCCCGTGCAGCCCGAATGAAGCGGGAATCAGCCTATCGTTGATCGAACGCTTCAAAGGGGAAATTCCGATCTTCGGCGTGTGCTTGGGGCATCAATCGATCGGACAAGCTTTCGGCGGTGATGTTGTTCGAGCTGAGAAGCTGATGCATGGGAAGACCTCTGAGATTTTTCATGACGGCAAATCGATCTTTGCGGGCATTCCATCCCCATTTACGGCCACTCGCTATCATTCACTAATTGTGAAGAGAGAGACGCTGCCGGATTGCTTGGAAATAAGCGCGGAGACAGCGGAAGGCGAGATTATGGGTTTGCGGCACAAGGAATACTTGATCGAGGGCGTACAATTTCATCCGGAATCGATTATCACCGAGCATGGTTTGACGCTGCTTCGTAATTTCTTGGCTAAACGGGTAGGAGCGGCACAATGACCTTCGTTGGCTGGAATGGATTAATCAAACGAGCGGAGGAAACCGTGATCTCAGTCTACGATCACGGTTTTTTATATGGAATGGGATTATTCGAGACATTCCGCACGTATGGCGGCAAGCCTTGGCTGTTGGAGCGCCATCTGGAACGGCTTAGGGCAGGCTGTCTTGAGCTGGGAATCGGCTATCAAGCAGATGCGGATGCCATTCATGAATGGCTTGCCCGGCTGATGGAAGCCAATGGTCTCCGGGAGGCTTATGTACGACTGACGGTGACAGCAGGCGAGGCC
Organism: Paenibacillus mendelii; assembly: GCF_024498075.1. Taxonomy (GTDB): domain Bacteria; phylum Bacillota; class Bacilli; order Paenibacillales; family Paenibacillaceae; genus Paenibacillus_Z; species Paenibacillus_Z mendelii. The sequence continues at coordinate 6,895 of NZ_JANHOF010000026.1, read as the reverse complement.
GGACTGGGATTGCCGCAGGAGGATTACGCTGAACCCAACGTCGTGCTTCTCATCAAGGCGCTCCCAGAGCCAAGCGAGCGGCTGTACCGTGAAGGCAAAGAGCTGGTGCTCTTAAAGACATGCCGCAACACCCCAGAGGGGAATACCCGGTTCAAATCCCTTCATTACATGAATAATATTATGGCCAAGCGTGAATTACTGGGAAGTGGTGCGGCTCCGGGAGCAGAAGGGCTTATGCTCACCCGTGAGGGCTGGCTGGCTGAGGGAATTGTCAGCAACCTGTTTTTTGTGCGTAATGGCATCGTCTGTACGCCGTCGCTGGAGACGGGGATTTTGCCTGGAATTACCCGCCAGTATGTCATGGAGCTTGCACGGTCGGCTGATCTAACCATGCCTGTCATTGAGGATTTCTACGGCTGGGAGGACTTGATTCAAGCAGAGGAAGCCTGGGTAACGAATTCGATACAGGAGCTTGTGCCCGTGACGTCGCTCCGCAGTGTCAATGGGCAAACAATCATGGTTGGGAACGGCACTGCAGGGCCTGTTACCTTGCGTCTGTTAGCGGCTTACCGAGATCAAGCGGGGATCGCCTCCAGCTTCCCGGACGAATAGATGAAGAACGGCGACAATAACTACCACTAAGGAAGGGGGCACAGTTATGTTAGCATCAAATATGAAGAACGCACCGTATCAGCGTTATTACAATTTAGCTGAGGGCGTTACGCTCGAGCTGGGTCAACATACGCTCATTATGGGAATTTTGAATACGACGCCGGATTCCTTCTCAGATGGGGGACGCAATCGCACTATCGCGTCTGCCGTCGAACACGCCCGTGAAATGGTGAATGCAGGCGCAGACATCATTGACATTGGAGGCGAATCGACGCGGCCCGGCAGTGAGGCTGTTCCACTCGAAGAAGAATTGCAGCGCGTAATACCGGTTATCCGTGCCGTTCGCGAGGCGCTGCCTCATGTACCGCTGTCTATTGACACCTACAAAGCAGAGACAGCGCGGCAAGCCTTGGAAGCGGGCGCACACATCATAAACGATATATGGGGATTGAAGGGGGATGTCCAGATGGCGGCCATCGCCGCGCAATTTGGCTGTCCGGTCATTCTCAGCCACAATCGACCTGCCCGGAATTATAACGAGCTTGTGCCGGATGTAATTGCGGACCTTGAGGAAAGTATCCGAATCGCACAAGAGGCTGGCATTGCGGATGCATCCATCTGGCTTGATCCGGGTATTGGCTTTGCCAAGACTACGGAAGACAACAGGCACTTAATGGCCCACTTGAATCAAATCGCCGAGATGGGCTACCCCGTGCTGCTGGGGACATCCCGCAAGAAGTTCATTCGCGATACGCTGCAGCTGCCTGTTGATCAAATCACTTACGGTACGGCTGCGACCGTTACGCTCGGTATTGCACAAGGCTGCCAGATTGTCCGCGTCCACGACATACAAGAGATGAAACAGAATGCTTTAGTGGCAGATGCCATTATTTATCGATGAGATTCATCCTTAAGTCTATATAAAACCAAGTGAGGAGGAGTTAGAGTATGGATTTAATGATGCTCAAAGGGATGAGCTTCTTCGGTTACCATGGGGTATTTCCAGAAGAAAACAAGCTAGGGCAGAAATTTATAGTCGATGTCGATTTGCGTCTAGATTTGACGCAAGCCGCGGAGAATGATGAACTTGAAGCAACCATCAATTATGCGGAGGTTCATGCGCTCGTTAAATTCATCGTTGAAGGGCCGCCATTCAAACTGATTGAGGCTTTAGCCGGTCATATTGCATCACGGCTGTTCGACGCTTATACTAGTGTAAACGAAGTGACGGTCCGCGTAACGAAGCCTAACCCGCCGTTCGATATTCATTTTGACGGGGTCACGGTGGAACTTAGCAGAAAGCGGGAAGCATAGATGAGTAGCGGAATGGAAGCTTCACCGCAGACAACTTCGCAGGCTTACATCGCGCTCGGATCCAACATGGGAGACCGGGAACAGATGCTGCGAGAAGCACTCCGTTTGCTTCAGGAGCATGCGTCGATCGATGTGCTTCGTGTATCGAACGTGTATGAGACCGATCCAGTCGGATATACGGACCAATCCTCTTTTTTGAATATGGCCGCGGCACTGGAGACGACTTTGGAGCCGATGCCTTTATTGCGTGCGATGCTCCTGATCGAGCAGCAGCTCGGTCGGAAGCGGGATGTTCGCTTCGGTCCCCGTACGATTGATTTGGATTTGCTGCTCTACGAAGATGTGCGAATGGAAGAGGATGAATTGATACTGCCCCATCCGCGTATGATGGAGCGTGCATTTGTGCTTGTTCCGCTTCGTGACGTACTGCATCCTAAGCATTCACTTCAGGAACAGGCCTCGCAAGCGGCGAACCGTGCGTTACAGGATGGAGGGGAAGGCATCGCGTTATGGAATACGATCAATTGGCAGGACGCGTCCGCGCCTTCAGAAAGCTGAAGGGCTACACGCAGCAGCAGTTGGCGGAGCGGCTGGAGATTTCCGTAGCCGTCCTCGGCTCCTTGGAGCGGGGAACACGAAAACCGGACCCTAAGCTGCTGGAACGCATCTCGGAGACGCTTGGTATCAGCTATGAAGAACTGACGGAAACCTATAAACGAAACTAAACAAATAACGATACAAGAAAGCAGGGGCGTGGCGTGCTAGACCGCCAGATCAACGCATATTAGCGGACGCCCTCGCATAGGAATCGGAAGGAAGTGAGGAGCGTCATGCTCAAGATTGGTAACATTGAGATGAAAAATAGGGTTGTGCTTGCCCCCATGGCAGGTGTGTGCAACCCGGCTTTTCGGCTGATAGCCAAAGAATTTGGCTGCGGACTCGTATGCGCAGAAATGGTTAGTGACAAAGCAATCCTGCACGGAAATAAACGGACTCTCGAGATGCTGTACGTGGATGAACGGGAAAAACCGCTCAGTCTGCAAATTTTCGGCGGTGACCGAGAATCGCTAGTGGAAGCGGCGAAAGTTGTCGATAAACAGACAAATGCTGACATTATCGACATCAATATGGGTTGTCCGGCGCCCAAAATCATTAAATGCGACGCAGGTGCGAGATGGCTGCTCGATCCGAACAAAATTTACGAGATGGTTTCTGCCGTCGTTGAGGCTGTCGACAAGCCTGTAACAGTAAAGATGCGGATTGGTTGGGACAGCGAGCATGTGTACGCGGTAGAGAACGCCCAGGCCGTTGAGCGCGCGGGCGGCAGTGCGGTCAGTGTTCATGGACGGACGCGGGAACAATTGTATACCGGTAAGGCGAATTGGGATATTATAAGGGATGTTAAACAAGCAGTAAAAATTCCAGTCATCGGCAACGGCGACGTCATTGCGCCAGAAGATGCCCAGCGTATGCTCGACCATACCGGTTGTGACGGCGTGATGATCGGCCGCGGTGCGTTAGGCAATCCGTGGGTGCTGTTCCGCACGGTTCACTACCTTACACATGGTGAGCTCCTGTCGGATCCGACGCCGCGCAAGAAGATGGAAGTTGCCATTCTCCATATGGATCGGCTTGCCAAGCTCAAAGGCGAAGCGGTCGCCGTACGTGAAATGCGCAAGCATCTTGCCTGGTATCTCAAAGGCCTGCCCGGAGCAGCGCGCATTAAAGACGTCATCATGGAAGAAACGAGCCGCGACAACATGGTCGATATTTTGGAACAATATATTGCCTCCCTCGGTGAAGAGAGCGAAGTGCCGGTAGCGGCGCAGGCATCGGAGCCGGAAGAAGTGGCCTACGGTTAACAAGGTTGCGACTTGCTTTGCAGGTCGCTCCTGTCGTAAGAACGGGTAAAGCGTTTTCAGCAGATGACCGCTTCGTTGACATTTGGGGCAAATTTGAAATATAATCTTTCAATAATCAGAATATGATGATTGAACCATCTAGACTTTACACCTTCTATACAACTGGATCTGCGCGGTATGTCATCAATGCTGTTGAACGCAATAGATAAAGTAACAGTGAATTCATACGTGGTATGAAAAAATATCACACGACAGGAGATTAGGAAAGATGGGCGATAAAGAGATTATTCTGACGCAGGAAGGGCTCAGAAAGCTTGAAGATGAGCTGGAGAATTTGAAGTCCGTTAAGCGCCGCGAGGTAGCCGAACGGATTAAGGTTGCAATTGGTTATGGCGATATTAGCGAGAACTCGGAGTATGAGGATGCTAAGAATGAGCAGGCATTCATCGAAGGCCGTGTCATTACGCTGGAAAAAATGCTGCGCAACGCGCGAATCATCAACAATGATGATATCGACACGGATACAGTGAGTATCGGTGCAATTGTAGTCGTTGAAGATTTAGAGTATGGCGATACGATGGAATATGCGATCGTAGGTACGGCTGAATCTGATCCGCTGCAAAACAAGATTTCGAATGAAAGTCCGGTTGGCAAAGCGATTCTCGGCAAGAAGAAAGGCACGGTTGTCGAAGTCAATGTACCTGCCGGCATTATCCAATATAAAATTGTCGACATCAGAAAGTAAGACCCAGACCTGCCTTTGCGAAAGCTTCCCTCTGGAAGCTTTTTCATCATTTAAGGTCCTTGGGCAACCTTATTGCAAGGGAATAGCCGCGTGAAGACTAGACGCACGTATGTCACTTTAGTTATCCAATAGATGTGTGTTTCTAAAACGGGAGTCTCGGCAGTATAGGGGGATAATCGTGGATCATACAGAAAACCTTTAGGAGTTGACGGTTGTGGAGCATCAGTCGCAAGAACAAGAATTAAGTGAGTTGCTAAAAATTCGCAGGGACAAGCTGGACGAGCTGCGCGGACTGGGCATTGATCCCTTCGGAGGGAAGTTCGAGCGGTCGCATTCGGCCAAACAAATCGTGGATGCCTTCGAGAATACGTCGAAGGAAGATCTGCATGAACAGAATGTTCAGGTCGCAGTCGCAGGCCGGATTATGCAAAAACGCGGCATGGGCAAGGCGAGCTTTGCCCATATCCAGGATTTGACCGGCAAAATTCAAATCTACGCACGTAAAGACACGGTACCTGAGACACAATACGAGGCATTCGATTTACTCGACATCGGGGACATCATCGGGGTGCGCGGTGTGGTGTTTAAGACGAATACCGGCGAGACCTCCATTAAGGCAGAAGAAATAATGGTACTTTCCAAATCGCTGCTGCCGCTTCCTGATAAATATCATGGACTTAAAGATGTCGAGCTTCGTTACCGTCAGCGGTACGTCGATCTGATCGTTAATCCGGACGTACAGCAAACCTTCATTCTGCGTTCGCGGATTATTCAATCCATGAGACGTCACCTGGATTCACTAGGCTATTTGGAGGTGGAAACCCCAACACTGCATTCCATAGCTGGAGGTGCAGCCGCACGTCCTTTCATTACGCATCACAATGCACTGGATATGCAGCTTCATATGCGGATTGCCATCGAGCTTCACTTGAAGCGGTTAATCGTCGGCGGGATGGAGAAAGTATACGAGATCGGGCGCGTATATCGGAATGAAGGCATCTCCACGCGGCATAACCCGGAATTTACGATGATTGAGTTGTACGAGGCGTATGCCGACTATAAAGATATTATGGCACTCACAGAATCATTAGTTGCACATATTGCGCTGGAAGTGCTTGGAAGCACGAAGATCGAATACCAGGGGCAAGAGGTGGATTTAACTCCGGCATGGCGCCGTGTCTCGATGGTAGATGTGGTCAAAGAAACGACAGGTGTAGACTTTGGTGTGCAAATGAGCAACGAAGAGGCCCATCGCATCGCCAAAGAACATAATGTGAAGGTTGAGCCGCATATGACATTCGGTCATATCCTCAACGCTTTCTTCGAAGAGTTTGTGGAAGAGAAGCTGATCCAGCCGACGTTCGTGACGGGACATCCGGTTGAGATTTCGCCGCTGGCCAAGAAGAATGACAGCGATCCGCGGTTTACGGACCGGTTTGAGCTGTTTATCGTTGCCCGTGAGCATGCGAACGCATTTACGGAGCTCAATGATCCGATCGACCAGCGTCAGCGTTTCGAGTCCCAGCTATTGGAACGTGAGCAGGGCAATGATGAGGCCCATGAGATGGACGAGGACTTCATCCGCGCTCTTGAATACGGAATGCCGCCTACAGGCGGTCTGGGTATCGGTATCGACCGTCTGGTCATGCTGCTTACGAATCAGCCATCGATTCGCGACGTGCTTTTGTTCCCACACATGCGGGATCGTGGAGGAGAATAAGAAGGCAAGAACCGTTAAGGGGCGCTCGCTCCATAACGGTTCTTTTTATTACATGCGAGTCTAAGGGTATAATGTGCAGCACATATAAGAGCAGTCACGCTTTATAAATAGCATCCTTGTAGAGATGCCAATAAGCCGATAAACAAGCTGTTTAAACCATAGTGATTTATGTGTAAAAATTAAGTTGAAACAAATATATAAAAAAAGCTTGCAATACTAGTTTCATATATGGTATCTTATTTAAGTCGCCGCTGAGAGGCACGACAAACGAAAGAAACAAACGAGTATTTGTTCTTTGAAAACTGAACAATGAGCGACCTGTCAAGCAAAGATTTAACAAGTAATGAGCTAACAAGCTTATCTCAATAGTCGATTTTCGGATCGCACTTTTATGGAGAGTTTGATCCTGGCTCAGGACGAACGCTGGCGGCGTGCCTAATACATGCAAGTCGAGCGAATTTCATTGAAAGCTTGCTTTCAATGGAGTTAGCGGCGGACGGGTGAGTAACACGTAGGTAACCTGCCTACAAGACTGGGATAACATTCGGAAACGAATGCTAATACCGGATACGCAATTTCCTCGCATGAGGGAATTGGGAAAGGCGGAGCAATCTGCCACTTGTAGATGGACCTGCGGCGCAT
>NZ_JANHOF010000025.1 GCF_024498075.1 Paenibacillus mendelii | reverse complement strand
ATGCGCCGCAGGTCCATCTACAAGTGGCAGATTGCTCCGCCTTTCCCAATTCCCTCATGCGAGGAAATTGCGTATCCGGTATTAGCATTCGTTTCCGAATGTTATCCCAGTCTTGTAGGCAGGTTACCTACGTGTTACTCACCCGTCCGCCGCTAACTCCATTGAAAGCAAGCTTTCAATGAAATTCGCTCGACTTGCATGTATTAGGCACGCCGCCAGCGTTCGTCCTGAGCCAGGATCAAACTCTCCATAAAAGTGCGATCCGAAGACCGACTATATTGATAAGCTTGTTAGCTCAATACTTGTTAAATCTTTGCTTGACAGGTCGCTCATTGTTCAGTTTTCAAGGAACAAATACTCGTTTATTTCTTTTGTCGTTTGCTGTGTTGTTCTCAGCGGCGACTTTTATAAGATACCATAGGCGATATACACATTGCAATAGTTTTTTTATATTTTTTATGCATATTTTTTTATAACCCAATGTATTAGCGGTAGGTGCGCATATTTAATGCGTATCTTGAGAGCTCTTTAGGGGAAGCGATTCGAGCGTACATGCGGAAAATGATTTTATATCGTTTGGCAATCGCGGTTTTGATATCCCCATCAAGCCGGGAATCATTCAGATCAAGCAGCATCTCGTCTAGCTCTTTGCGTAGGACGTAATCGAGTTCTTTGCATTCTTTGTCGTTGAATAGTATTCCGAGCATAACCATAAGCTGCCTCCTTCGAGTAATTGGCACGCATGGACTCGGTCAATTTCACCTATCCTGCCTTCTGCGGCCAAAAAAAACGACGCCCGCGCTTGTCGCGTAGGACGCCGCCTTACTGTTATGCTCAGATTCTGGTAATTTTATTACTTCGACAGCAACCATACTGTAAAAGTACTTTCAATAACAGCTGCCGCCAGCAGCATGACTACGAGCAATACCATAATGGGAACGGTGCGTATGATGAATCGTTCCACTTCTTTTCCCCAGCCTGGGCGCCTCCCGAAAGCGGCACCTATTCCTTGGAAGATTATTTTCCCGAATCGCATGCCGTATGCACAAGCAATTAAAATCGCCGGTATTTCTAATATCCCGTGAGGAAGCAATCCTTTCACGACAATTGTAAAGAGCACGTCTCCTCCCTGCGCGGCCGCCTGACTCACAAAGTATCCAAGGATCATACCATTGACCGCCAGAAACAGAATCGGGATGATTCCAAATAATGCTCCCAAGTACATCACCAGGATCGACTTAATAACATTATTGAAGAAAATAAAAACCATAAAGCCGATCGTCGGATTCGCGCTCGAATCTATCGTTTCCGCCACTTGGCGCAGCCCATCGATTTGCCCGCGGATAAATGTGTCCAGCACCGGATTAGTCCCGCCGACAACCATGCCTGCAAGCAGTACGATCGTACTGAACGCCAGATAATGCTTCATGGACTTCATATGGCTAGTCAATTCACGCCACGCAAACACGTAAATCACCTCTTTATGCTTCTATTTTTGATGTGGGACGAATAAGTGAGTTGTACGAGCATAGATTGTACTAATACAAGCCCGAGAGAGGAGAGCTAGGCCCTATGAACATGTTTTATGTCGTGAACGGCCGCAAATTAAAGCGCTATTTTCTCATCTGTGTCGGAATCGTGTTCGCATGCGGGGTAATTTATGCCGAGAAGGACAACATAACGGTTTTTGCCCCTCAACAGCCTGCCGCGATTTACAGTATCCCCACAGACAAGAAAATTGTTGCTCTTACGTTCGACATTAGCTGGGGGGAAAAGAGAGCTTTACCCATTCTTAATGTACTAAAAGAAAAGCAAGTAAGTAAAGCTACCTTCTTCTTATCGGCACCTTGGAGTCAGACCCATCCCGATATCGTAAAGAAAATCGTCGATGACGGTTATGAGGTCGGCAGCCATGGACACAAACACGATAATTACAGCACGTTCAGCGATGAGGAGATCCGTCAGCAAATCACAACGGCCCATTCCATTCTATCGCAGGTAACGGGTAAGGCACCGAATTTGATTCGACTGCCCAATGGCGATTTTGACAAAAGAGTCCTTCGGATCGCTGAAGAGCTTCACTACAAGGTCATCCAATGGGATACAGATTCACTCGATTGGATGAACATCGGCACGGACAAAATCGTCAACCGCGTTGTGGAAAAAGCGCATCCCGGTGACATTATCCTCCTCCATGCCAGCGATTCCAGCAAGCAGACCCACGAGGCTCTGCCCGCTATTATCGACCAGCTCCGCGCTAAAGGTTATGAGTTCGTTACCGTATCCGAGTTAATTGCCCAAACCGAGGTTCAGGGCAAGACGGTACAGGATAAAACGGCCATGTATCAGCAGTTAGACGCTTCGGCGGGTTTTTAAATTAAATAAAAGAACTATACGGCCGGCTTCGCATTCGCTGCGGAGTCGGTCGTTTCTGTTGTTTCTTTGCGCAGCAGACGATGAAGCCACATGATTTGGTAAGCATTGCAGGCGAATAACGGGATCATCATAAAGACAATGGCCGTAGGGTTACTCTCACTAGATAGCGTCGGCCACGCTTCCAGCATGGTTCCGACATACAGCAGAAATAGGGTTGGAATGAATGCACCGTTGTTGGTTTGTTTGACTTTAAGGTACGAAACTAACCAGGAGGCTGCTGCAAGCGCGAGCGGCAGAACCCAAAACAGCCAGTTGTTTTGAAATGCTTCCCGATTCTGGTACAGAATGTAACCCAGCCCGCCAACGGCAAAAATGGTTGAATAAGCTTGTAAGGCGTTCCAAAGGTATTTTTTGCGGAGTACACTCAGGGCGATATAATTAAGGGTCAGGTAGGCAAAGAACCCCATTTGACTAAACACCCCAAACATTAACCCAACAAGCGCCATCATCAGCGCATTAAAGCCGGCAGCTTCGAGACCCATAAAACCGAAGGAAGCATCCGTCCACTGCATAATCGTCCCAATTACAATGGTCACAGCCGCACCTATGGCTGCAGTACTCCAAAACAAGAAAAACAATTTGCGTAAATTCACTTAAGGTCCACTCCTAAAGGTTTTCTACGTGTGCATAATCAGCCTTTATTTTACCACGTTCACAATAAAAAGCCACGACACGTCCATGATAATCCCATGAACATTGTCACATACTACAGGATAAACAAAACGTTGCACCATATCGTATCGAGAGGAGACGCATGGATTATGTTCAAACGCAGCTTACTAGTGGCTGCTTCAGCAATGTTGGCTGTCGTGCTGACGGGCTGCGGCTCGGAGCCATCAAGCGGACAAAGTGAAGCGATCAGTTATAAGGATATTAAAACGATGGTCATTGACATACTGAAGACGGAAGATGCCCAAAAGGCGCTGCAGGAATCGTCTATGAGCGGAAGCAGTGGATTAGGTTCAAAGATCATGTCTGTACAGGATCAAGAACAGGTTCGCTTGGCGGTAAAAGATACGCTTGTCTCACCTGATTACCATAAAGTAATTGAAAAGCTGATGACCGATCCCAAGTTCGCCGGGGAATTCGCCAAATCGGTCAGCAAAGAGAATAAGCAGCTGCATAAAGATTTAATTAAAGATCCCACTTATCAAAGCGACCTCATAAAAGTTTTGAAAAATCCAGAAATGGAGAAGATCATCCTTGAGGTGCTCGACAGCACTCAATATCGCAAGCAAATCTCAACCATTATGCAGGAATCCATGCAAAGTCCTCTTTATCGGCTGGAAATTCTGGAGTTGTTGAAGAAGGCCGTTCAGGAAGAGCTTAAGCCTAAGACGGATCAAAAACCCCAAAAGTCCGGTGAACAGCAGGGCGGTGGCGGAGAAGAAGGCGGCGGCGAGGATTCCGAGGGTATGAGCGAAGGAGAATAACCATCAATAAACCCGCTAGAAGTTACGGCATCCTGGAAGCCAACTTCTAGCGGGTTATTTGTTTATGCGCTATTCCTCTTTATACACCGCAGTTTGCGATGATTTTGTCGGCCATATCCAGATAGATCCGTCCCACAGGATGGTCCGCTTTATATACCGATGGCGTAAAATCCGGTTCCGACGGATGATTGTCCGGCGCACCAAGCGGAATTTGTGCCAGCATCTCCGTGTTTAACGATTCGGCTAATTTACCGCCGCCGCCCCGGCCGAAGATATATTCCGGTTCACCACACTTGCTGCATACATAATAGGACATATTCTCGACAACGCCGATAATTTCATGCTCCGTCTTAATGGCCATCGCACCAGCTCTTGCGGCTACGAAAGCCGCTGTAGCATGCGGCGTTGTGACGATGATCTCTTTACTTTGCGGGATGAGCTGGTGAACGTCCATCGCGATATCACCTGTGCCCGGCGGGAGATCAAGCAGCAGATAATCCAGCTCGCCCCATTCGATTTCCGCAAAAAAATTACGCAGCATCTTGCCCAGCATAGGTCCACGCCACACGATCGGAGCGTTATCATCTACGAAGAAGCCCATCGACATGACACTAACACCAAATTTCTTAATGGGGATAACTCGTTCGTTCACGACCTCCGGCCTCTCTTCAATACCCATCATATCAGGTACACTGAAGCCGTATATGTCTGCATCGATAATCCCGACACGCTTGCCCTTGCGAGCCAAGGCAACCGCCAGATTGACGGTTACAGTCGATTTGCCCACCCCACCCTTACCGCTGGCAACAGCAATAAATTGGACGCCGCTTCCGGCTCTTAGCAGAGGGTGTTCCTCCAGTCCGGCTCCATGACCGCGTATAGCGCCTCCTGAGCCTTCTCCTTGAGCGCCTCCGCCTTGCGGCTGCTGAGTATGGCCTGCGGCAGATGCTTGACCTTCAGCGGGCCTGAACCTGCAGTGCACGGTCTCGATACCCAATTCGGTGAATACCTGCCGAAGCGCAGCCTCGAATGAAGGCTGTGCTGCTTCTTGTACCCCCGCAATCGTCATAGCTACTTGCCCTTCCTTGACGACTATATCCCGGAAGGTTATCGTCGAATCCGCCGTTTTATTATAATCGGCCACAATTGCTTCAGCAGCCGTTAATACGTCCTCACGGGTCAACATTGTCGTTCATCTCCTCTATCAATGGCAGGCAGCGGAGAAATGTCACACATTGTCGCTGCACCGTTATGTACTGTGTATAGTATACCATAGATTGACCCATATCCAAGACATGCTGCAGCTCCAATAGCGCTTGCTTTAATTACCGACTTCGCCCGGTTTCACGCCCCATTTCTCCCCTGCGGTGTATCGGAGAATACCTTGATATATGGATGCCGCCACCTTCTTCTGATAGTCAGAGTCAACCAGCTGCTCTGCTTCTCCAGGATTGGATAAGAATCCGACTTCCACTAATGTCGTCGGAATGTTCTCCATCGCTTTCAGGACGTAAACATCGTTCTTTTTGGCTGCGAGCCGTTCTGTATTTTCCAAGTTTCTGCGAATCTCATCTTGAATGAAAGAAGCCAATATGGAATTATCCGGATGGTTCGGATAGAAGAATGTCTGGGCCCCCGACCAGCGCGGCGAAGGAATGCTATTCATATGAATGCTGATAAATAGGTGGGCGTTCTGATCCTTCACATATTGAACCCGCTGCACTAAATCCTCCGTCTTCCTCTTACTTAACTTCCGAGTTCCTTCCTGAGCAAGGTCATAATCACCTTCACGCGTCATCACGACGATGGCACCTGCTTGCTGCAAATAATCGCGCAGTTGTAAAGCAATGGCTAAATTGAGATCCTTCTCGATGGCTCCTTGCTTACTTACTGCACCGCCGTCCGCTCCCCCATGCCCCGCGTCAATGGCAATCGTCTTTCCCGATAGGGGAAGCGTCCAATAGGTCCAAGTCCGCGTCGATGGAACATCCTGCGATAATAGAAACACCGTCAACAGTACAGCCGCCATACCCAAACCAACTCTAAATACGCCTCGATATGTAATCCAGACGACCACCCGTTTACGTAATCCTCGCCTCACAAAAAACCACCCCAATTCCACAGCGATAAATATTCGCAAGCCTCCATGGCCAGTGCGCTCTTTATCATCATATGGGACGAGGTGGTCGGTTATGCGAATAAACAGGCTTGTTTAACTCACCGGTTGCTCTGACATGCCTTCGATCAGAATCTTTGCTACTTCCGGACGGGAAAACTCAGGCGGCGGACATACGCCATCACGCAGCAAGGCGCGAACTTTCGTTCCGGACAGTGTCAAATGATCGGCTTTGTCATGCGGGCAGGTTTTGCTCGAAGCCATGTTGCCGCACTTCGTGCAGAAGAAGCTATGCTCGAAGTACAGTGGCGTGATGCCCAGCTCTTCGATTGGGAAGGACTTCAAGAGATCCTGCGCTTCATAAGTTCCGTAGTAGTCACCTACGCCGGCATGATCGCGCCCAACGATGAAATGCGTACAGCCATAGTTCTTGCGTACCATAGCGTGGAATATCGCCTCACGAGGGCCTGCATAACGCATAGCCGCAGGGAATACGCCAAGGAACACGCGGTCTTCCGGATAATAATTCTCGAGCAGCGCGATATAGCTTTTCATTCTCACATTCGCAGGTACATCATCTGATTTGGTCTCGCCGACAAGCGGATTCAAGAACAAAGCATCTACAATCTCCATGGCACACTTCTGAATATATTCATGCGCCCGGTGAACGGGATTACGGGTCTGGAAACCGACGATCGTCTTCCAGCCTTTCTCAGCAAAGATACGGCGCGTTTCAGCCGGGTCAAAATAGAACTCATTGAATTTCTCCGGTACCGGACGATTCAATACGGTTATTGAGCCGCCCACATAAGTGGAAGGACGCTCGAATAGCTTCGCCACACCGGGATGCTCTTCATCATCTGTTTTGAAAATATGAACGGCTTCCCGTTTCTGATCCACTTTATAAATGCTCTCGATATCAATAACGGCATAAATGATGCCGTCTTCACCGATGAGAGACGCCTGCTGTCCTGGTGAAAGCTCTGATGCTGCATCTTCTTCAACAGCCAGTGTAATGGGTATGCTCCATACGGTACCGTCCGCCAGGCGCATACGTTCCACAACGGAATGATAATCAGCTTCGTTCATAAAACCAGTCAATGGTGAGAATGCTCCGACGCCAATCAGATCCAGATCTGAAATGGTCCACGTATTAACAAGAATGGAAGGGAATGATGCCGCCTCAGCCAGAAGTGATTCGCGTTCTGCTCCTGTTGCAATTCGGTTAATTAATACGCCGCCATGCGGCTGTATGCTGCTCATGTTCGTCTTTAGCCTCCTATTTATGCAAACCACATTCCGTTTTCACTTGCCCAGCCCAGCGGCCTGCACGAGGATCTTCTCCCGGCATGACTTGGCGTGTACATTGCTCACAGCCTATGCTTGGGTAGTTGTTATCATGCAGTGGATTATAGTATACATTGTTCTCTCTAATATAGCTCCATACGTCATCACTAGTCCAGTTCGCAATGGGATTAAATTTAATGAGTCCGAATTTCGTGTCATACTCGATTTTCTTCGCGTTTGCGCGAGTTGGCGCTTGATCACGACGAATCCCGGTAATCCATGCATCATACTTCGATAAAATTTGGGTGAGCGGCTCTACTTTACGAATGTTGCAGCACTGGTTGGCATCGCTTTTCCAAAGCTCCGGTCCAAACTGCTCGTTTTGCTCCTCCGGGGTCATAGCTGGTTTAACTTCAACAAACTTCATCCCGTAGATCTCCATCATTTTATCGCGTGTTTCATAGGTTTCTTTAAAATGAAAGTCCGTATCTAAGTAGAATATATCTGTCTTCGGACTGATCTTCTGCAGCATATCAACGATTACAACATCTTCCGCACCAAAGCTGCATGCGAACGTGATGTTAGGGAAGGTTTCAATGGCATACTGCAAGATCGCTTCAGGCGTTGCACCCTCAAGCTCCTCTGCTTTTTGTTTCACTAGCGCTTCCTTCTCGAAAAGGTTCATCGCAAGTACCTCCGTCATTATGTGAATTCCAAGTAATTTGATCTACTTTATATTATACGTCGAGAGATCGTTTTGTTCAATCACCTAATTGCAATGAAATTACAAAAAAACCCTTCTCTGCTGAGCAGAAAAGGGTTTGTATGTTGAGAAATTAACGTTTCGAGAACTGTGGCGCGCGGCGTGCCGCTTTCAAGCCGTATTTCTTACGTTCTTTCATACGTGGGTCACGAGTCAAGAATCCAGCGCGTTTCAGAGCCGGACGGAATTCTGGGTCGGCTTTGAGAAGTGCACGGGAAATACCGTGACGGATTGCACCGGCTTGACCGGAGATGCCTCCACCGTGAGCGATAACGAGGATGTCGTACTTGCTACCCGTTTCAGTCAACGTTAGTGGTTGTTTCACAATCAGCTTGAGTGTTTCGAGACCAAAGTAGTCGTTAAGGTCACGTTTATTAATAATGATTCGCCCTTCACCCGGCACGAGACGTACGCGTGCTACAGAGTGTTTACGACGACCGGTTCCATAGTATTGAACTTGAGCCATGAAACTGTCCTCCCTTTCAATTATCCGCGAAGTTCATAAACTTCTGGGTTTTGAGCTTGATGTGGGTGTTCCGAACCGGCATAAACTTTCAGTTTAAGCTTCATTTTGTCGCCAAGGCGATTCTTAGGAAGCATGCCATGGATAGCTTGTTCCAGAACTCTTTCTGGTGTTTTACTGAGCATGTTTTGAGCGGAAGTCACTTTCAAACCACCTTGATAGTGGGAGTGACGGTAGTACATTTTGTTTTGCAACTTTTTGCCTGTCAGAACGATTTTCTCAGCATTGACAACGACAACGAAGTCGCCTGTGTCCACGTGCGGAGTAAATTCGGGCTTGTGTTTACCGCGAATCAAGCTGGCTGCTTCACTTGCCAGACGGCCGAGCGTTTTGCCTTCCGCATCGATGACGTACCATTTGCGTTCAACTTCATTTGGCTTAGCCATATAGGTGGTGCGCATGGATGATCCTCCTTATTCATGTAACAACCGTTCATGTTATACACGTTCTCATGTATGAAGAAACGTTGCCGTTCCATCGGTTTATTCGTAATTGTTAGGATGTTTCGATCGGCTAACCAAGTCGGGGCTGTGGGAGAGCCACTTAGAAAGCACAAGTTATATTCTACTATATACAGCGCCTATGTGCAAGCAGTTTATTCGGATTATAAGCAACTATTCCGGGTATTCCACATGCAGCAAGGTTAGCCCCTGTGGAGGAGCTGTAGGACCTGCTTTCGTACGGTCTTTCGACGCCAAAATAGCGGGAATATCCTTGGCCTCCATTTTCCCTTCGCCAACCCAAATGGCTGTGCCGGCTATGATCCGAACCATGTTGTACAAGAAACCATTGCCTGTCACAAAGATGTCCAATCGGCCATCTCCCACTACAAGCTCAGCTTCATAAATTGTTCTGATATGACTCGGCTGCGTTGATTGCGGGGAAGCAAACGATGTAAAGTCATGCTCCCCCACCAGCGCAGCCAGCACATCCCTCATCGCGGATACATCCAGAGGTGCGTAATGATGAACCCGATATCGCCGCGTGAACACGTCCGGAAATTGGTTCGTATCGATTGTATACTGGTAGGTCTTGCGCTTCGCTGAATGCCTGGAATGAAACTCAGCTGAAACCTCGTCAGTACGAAGCACAACGATATCTTCAGGCAAGCGTGCATTGATGGCTAGTGTCCAACGTTCAGCGGGAATTCGAGAATTCGTCTGAAAGTTAAGAACTTGACCGCGCGCATGGACACCCGCATCCGTTCGACCGGAACCAATAATTCGAATCTCTTCTTTCGTCAGCACCTTAATGGCAGACTCAAGGATATCTTGAATCGTATTGCCGCTGGGCTGCGTCTGAAAGCCATTGTAGCGCGTCCCATCATAGCTGACGATCATTCGGATGTTCTTCATTGACGCAGCTCCTTCCCCGCCGACAAGGCGTCATCGCGGACAGCCGGTTGGAGATGCTTTGTACAATCTCTCAAGAAGTTGTCCCAAACTATTAACGGATCCCAATCGTGCACCCAGAGACTTCCGGTTTTCAAACAAAAAAAGGTGGCCGCAAGGTCCACCCTTTCTTATCTACGCGCGATCCACTAGTTCCAAATATACCATAGGCGCTGAATCGCCACGGCGTGGTCCCAGCTTCAGAATCCGCGTGTAACCGCCCGGACGTTCCGAGTAACGGGTAGCCAATTCGGAGAACAGTTTTTGGATTGCGTCCTGCCCACCATCGATTGACTCGCGGCGAACGAAAGCAGCTACTTGACGACGAGCATGAAGATCGCCACGTTTCGCAAGCGTAATCAGCTTCTCAGCGATCGGGCGAAGTTCTTTCGCTTTCGCTTCCGTCGTTTGAATGCGCTCATACAGGAACAAGTCGGTGACCAGATCGCGGAACAGTGCTTTACGCGAGCTTGCGTCACGGCTCAACTTAGAATATGCCATTGATTTTCCCCTCCTTAAAGATTTGCTAAGCAACGCTGTGGGATATCCAAGAAAGTTTTGAGGCGCAGTTGCCAGCAAATCTGATCCTAGAAAGCATTCACTTAGGCTAGTGTAACCAACCTGCTGTTACTCCTCCATGCGAAGGCCAAGACCGAGTTCTTCGAGCTTCTCTTGAACTTCTTCCAAAGACTTGCGTCCGAGGTTCCGGACTTTCATCATGTCTTCTTCCGTTTTCGTGATTAGCTCTTGTACGGTATTGATGCCTGCACGTTTCAGACAATTGTACGAGCGTACCGAAAGATCCAGTTCCTCAATCGTCATCTCGAGGACTTTTTCTTTCTTGTCTTCTTCTTTCTCAACCATAATTTCAGCATCTTTCGCTTCATCGGTCAACCCGACGAATAAATCAAGATGCTCCGTTAAAATTTTGGCTCCGAGACTTACTGCCTCTTCCGGCCGAATGCTGCCGTCGGTCCATACTTCAAGCGTTAGTTTGTCGTAGTTGGTCACTTGACCGACACGGGTATTCTCGACGCTGTAGTTCACGCGTGTAATTGGGGTGTAAATCGAATCAACTGGAATAACACCAATTGGTTGATCATCACGCTTATTACGGTCCGCTTGAACATAGCCGCGTCCACGATTTGCAAATACCCGCATATGGAGCCGCGCACCGGAAGCCAGGGTCGCGATATGAAGATCAGGGCTCAATATTTCGACATCGCTGTCCGCGCGAATATCGCCCGCCGTTACGTTACCATCGCCTTCCGCATCAATCTCCAATACCTTCTCTTCGTCGGAATGGATTTTGAGCGAAAGACTTTTCAGGTTCAGAATGATTTCGGTAACGTCCTCAATCACTCCCGGAACCGTGGAAAACTCGTGAAGCACACCGTCGATTTGAACCGAGGTTACAGCTGCACCCGGCAGCGACGACAACAGAATTCGGCGCAGCGAATTTCCTAGTGTCGTGCCATATCCGCGTTCCAGCGGTTCGACTACGAAACGTCCGTAAGTGCCATCCTCGTTCAGCTCTACGGTTTCGATTTTCGGCTTTTCGATCTCAATCACTAATAGTACCCTCCTTCAAAACGTCGCTCCGTTACCATGATCGCTAATGTAGTCAAATCATGTAGTATGGCAAACCTTCACAACCATTATTCACAAGTTGTTGTTATTTGATACCACAAGTGTATGACTACACGCGACGACGTTTCGGCGGACGGCATCCGTTATGCGGAACAGGTGTTACGTCCTTAATGAGGTTAACTTCAAGACCAGCAGCCTGCAATGAGCGGATTGCCGCTTCACGGCCAGCGCCTGGACCTTTAACCATCACTTCAACTGCTTTCATACCGTGTTCCATAGCCGCTTTAGCTGCAGATTCTGCTGCCATTTGTGCTGCGAACGGCGTGCTTTTGCGGGAACCTTTGAACCCGAGGTTACCTGAGCTTGCCCAGGAAATCGCATTGCCGTGCGGGTCGGTAATCGTGACGATCGTGTTGTTGAACGTGGAGCGGATGTGCGCTACGCCCGACTCGATATTTTTGCGGTCACGACGTTTGGTACGAACCACTTTTTTCGGTTTAGCCATTTTAGTTATCCCCCCTTATTATTTCTTCTTGTTCGCTACAGTCCGACGAGGACCTTTACGCGTACGAGCATTTGTTTTCGTTCGTTGTCCGCGAACAGGCAGCCCACGACGGTGGCGAACGCCACGATAGCAGCCGATCTCAATCAGACGCTTAATATTAAGCGAAATCTCGCGACGAAGGTCGCCTTCAACTTTTACCGTTTTGTCGATTGTTTCGCGCAAGCGGCTAACTTCGTCTTCCGTCAAATCGCGAACGCGGGTTTGTTCACTGATACCCGTTGTGCTCAAGATTTTGTCGGCCGTCGTTTTACCGATTCCGAAAATGTACGTCAAAGCGATAACTACGCGTTTATCACGCGGCAAGTCTACACCAGCAATACGTGCCATGTAACGTTATCCCTCCTTTATCCTTGTTTTTGTTTGTGTTTCGGATTTTCACAGATCACCATAACGTTGCCTTTGCGGCGAATGACTTTGCATTTCTCGCAAATTGGCTTAACAGAAGGTCTAACCTTCATTGTGATTACCTCCCGAGTTCTTCGTCAGAAGACCCGCTCTAAGAAGGTCTACTTCCGATAGGTAATGCGTCCTCTAGACAGATCATAAGGCGACAACTGAATGACCACTTTATCTCCGGTCAGAATGCGGATGAAGTGCATTCTGAGCTTGCCCGATACATGGGCGAGAATTTGATGTCCGTTTTCCAGTTCTACCTTGAACATAGCGTTGGGCAGCGGTTCGACGACCGTACCTTCGACTTCAATGACGTCTTCTTTGGCCACAGTCATTCTCCTTTCCCTTGCACATACTTCTGAATCGCAAAACGCAGCTTGGCGTTGGTTACTCGGCCGGTTTCCCGCATGCTGTCCGTCACTTCATGACTGACGACCGGTTGCATCAGAAGATGCATAGCGTTCTTCTTCTTCGGTTGATCGAAGCGCCGCTTGTCGCCGTCTGCAATGAGTACGAAACGATCATCGACAATACCGATGATGATGGCAAAGTCTCCTTCGTCCTTCCCGCGCAGCACTTTGACGATGCGGCCGATTTCAGGCATTATTTCCAATGCGCTCAACCTGCCTGCTCTCCACTTTGGGTTAAAATTTCATAGCCATCCGCAGTTACCGCTACAGTATGCTCAAAATGAGCGCACCATGTACCGTCCTGCGTAACAACCGTCCAATTATCCTCCAGCGTACGAACGTACCGTTCTCCAATGATGACCATCGGTTCGATTGCGAGCACCATGCCTGGTTTCAGACGCGGTCCGCGATCCGGTATGCCGTAGTTCGGAATTTGCGGTTCTTCATGGAGGTCTGCACCTATACCATGACCAACATATTCACGAACGACGGAGAAGCTAGCCTCTTCGATCACTTTTTGAATTGCATGCGAGATCGTAAACAACCGAACATCCGGTTTCACTAGTGCAAGTCCGGCATAGAGTGACTGTTCGGTCACATCAAGCAGACGCTGCGTTTCTTCACTGATATCCCCAACACCGTACGTCCAGGCGGAGTCGCCATGGAAGCCTTCGAATTGGGCACCGATATCGATACTGATGATATCGCCGTCATTCAGCTTGCGTGAACCCGGAATCCCGTGCACCAGCTCTTCGTTTACAGAAGCGCAAATACTGCCAGGAAATTGATTGTAACCTTTGAAAGAAGGTACGGCTTTTTGACTTCGAATGAATGTCTCCGCAATGCCGTCAAGCTCGCGGGTCGTAACGCCTGGACGAACCGCCTGCTTGAGCAAACGATGAGTCTCGGCAACGATCCTGCCAGCTTCCCTCATATATCGCAACTCCGCTTCGGATTTGCATATAATCATTCTGCAGAACCTCGCAAACAAGATACGATATCTGCCGTTACCTCGTCGATTTCCTTCTCGCCGTCCACTTCGCGGAGCAGCCCTTTGCCTGTGTAGTAATTGAGCAGTGGAGCTGTCTTGGAAATGTATTCGTCGAGACGTGTACCAACTTTCGCTTCCGTATCGTCTGACCGCTGATACAGCTCGCCGCCGCATTTATCACATACACCCTCTTGTTTCGGAGGATTGAACATGACGTGGTAAGTTGAGCCACATGATTTGCAAATGCGACGACCGGTCAGCCGCGCAAGCAGCAAACCGCGGTCAACTCTCAAGTTCACGACATGATCGATGCTGCGCCCCATATCGGAGAGCATATGATCAAGCGCTTCTGCTTGTTGAAGCGTCCGCGGGAAACCGTCGAGCAGAAAGCCTTTGTTGCAGTCTTCCAGCAGCAGACGTTCACGAACGATACCGTTAGTGATTTCGTCCGGTACGAGAAGCCCCTGGTCAACGTATTCTTTCGCCTTTTGCCCAAGCGGCGTGCCTTCTTTCATAGCCAAGCGGAATGCATCGCCCGTCGATATATGCGGTATGCCGAAAGTATCGACAATTCGCTCGGCTTGCGTGCCTTTCCCAGCGCCGGGAGGACCCATGAATAAAATGTTCATTAGCGTGTTCCTCGCTTTAAGCACAATAGGCCCTAAACGGGTTCCAGCACGAGAACAGGAAGTGCGGAAGCCCGAATTTGAACCTATCGTTATTTATTGATAAACCCTTTGTAATGGCGCTTAATCAATTGGCTCTCGATTTGCTTCATCGTATCAAGCGCAACACCGACGACGATCAGCAATGAAGTTCCTCCAAGCTGTACGGAACGATCTAGTCCTGCCAATGAACCAAAAGCAACAGGTAGAATCGAAATTACCGCCAGGAAGAGTGCACCGCTTAGCGTAATCCGCGACATGACACGAGTGATGTAAGAGGAAGTCGGCTTACCCGGACGTATTCCCGGAATATAACCACCATTCTTTTTCATTTGATCGGCCATTTGCACAGGATTGATTTGCACGAAGGTATAGAAGAACGTAAACCCAATAATCAGTATGATGTAAAGCACCATACCGAGTGGCTTATCATAATACATGTGATTCTGAACCCATTGCGCCCATTCATGAGTAGACCAGAACTGTGCGATCGTAATTGGGAACATCAAGAGTGATACGGCAAAGATAACCGGTATTACACCTGCTCCGTTTACTTTTAATGGGATGTGCGTGGATTGACCGCCATACATCTTCCGGCCGACTACACGCTTCGCGTATTGTACCGGAATTTTGCGAATCCCTTGCTGCACGAAGATAACCCCGACGATAATCGCGATAATCGCGATAACCATGATAACCACTTTGACGATATTGAGGAACAATGCGTCTCCAACATCAACAAATTGATCTGTAAAGATCGTCCGAATGTGTCCTGGGAATGAAGCCGCGATTGCGGCAAAGATTAAGATCGAGATTCCGTTACCGATACCTCTTTCCGTAATCTGCTCACCGAGCCACATTAGGAAGGCCGTGCCCGCTGTCAGGATAATCGCAATGGTGAGATAATCCGTAAACGTCGCACCGGGAATCATTTCGTACTGATACTGGCGGTTGAAGCCAATCGCCGTACCAAAGCCTTGGATTAGCCCGAGTATGATCGTGCCATAACGCGTAATTTGTGCAAGCTTCTTCTTCCCGTTCTCCCCTTCTTTCGCCCATTCGGAGAATTTCGGGATAACGTCCATCGAAAGCAGCTGCACGATAATGGACGCCGTGATATACGGCGTAATCCCAATTGCGAAGATCGAAAATTGGAATAGCGCACCACCGGAGAACGTGTTAAGCAGACCGAAAAGGTCTGCACCGCTTTGGTCAACCTGTTTAAATACATCTTTATTGACCCCAGGGACCGGGATAAAAGATCCGATACGGTAAATCAACAAGATGAACAGGGTGAACAAAATCCGTCTGCGGAGGTCTTCCACTTTCCAAATGTTGGACACGGTCTTGAACAATTAGATCACCTCGGTTTTACCGCCGGCAGCCTGGATTTTCTCTACCGCAGATTGAGAGAACTTGTTTGCTTTCACCGTCAGCTGAACGCTGATTTCGCCGTTACCCAAAACTTTGATACCGCTTTGTGGGTTTTTGACGATCCCTTGCTCCATAAGCAGCTCAGGAGTTACTTCCGTACCTGCTGCGAAGCTGTTCAGCTCATCGATGTTAACAATCGCATACTCTTTACGGAATGGGTTGTTGAAGCCGCGCTTAGGAACACGACGGTACAACGGGTTTTGACCGCCTTCGAAACCTGGACGGACACCGCCGCCGGAGCGAGCGTTTTGCCCTTTGTGACCACGGCCAGCCGTTTTACCGTTGCCGCTGCCGATACCACGACCTTTACGAAAGCCCTCTGGACGGGAACCCTCAGTTGGTGTGAGCTCATGCAATTTCATCGTTCGTTGCACCTCCTTAAAGTTTTTGTGCTACTACCTAGGTTAAACTTCCATGCAAGCAAAACTTGCTTCGGAAGGTTAAACTAAGTTATTACATCGCTACCTGCTGAGTATTATTCAAGCAAAAACCCGTTTCGGAAGCATACGCTGCAATGCTGCGCCGCTTCCAGTAGAGCTCTATTGCATGATGAAATACTTGCTTGAAGCGTTAGTTTGAATATGCCGAGATCCGGCAATATGCTTTATACTTCTTCAACTTTTACCAAATGGCTAACATGGTTCACCATGCCGCGAATGGCCGGACTGTCATCATGGACAACCGATTGGTTGATCTTACGCAAACCAAGCGTATTTACCGTTGCACGTTGCTTCTCGTTACGGCCGATTAGGCTGCGGACGAGGGTGATTTGCAATTTTGCCATCGTATTCCCCTCCTTAACCCAAAAGCTCTTTAACGGTTTTTCCACGTAGTTTGGCCACATCTTCTGCACGCTTCAGACGGGAAAGTCCTTCTAACGTTGCATTGACCATGTTCATCGAGTTGGAAGAACCAAGCGATTTCGTGAGAATATCGCCTACACCAGCTAGCTCAAGAACAGCACGAACAGGGCCGCCAGCGATCACTCCGGTACCTTCCGATGCCGGTTTGAGCAGTACGCGTCCTGCGCCAAAATGTCCAAGTACTTGGTGTGGGATTGTTGTTCTAACAAACGGCACGTGGATCAGGTTTTTCTTAGCATCTTCAATGCCTTTACGGATTGCATCGGGAACTTCTCCCGCTTTGCCGATACCTGCGCCAACATTGCCTTTGCCATCGCCGACAACTACAAGCGCACTAAAGCTGAAACGGCGTCCGCCTTTTACAACTTTTGAAACGCGATTGATTTGAACTACTTTTTCAGTCAGTTCTAACGCATTCGGATCTATACGCAAGTCGTTTTACCTCCTTATTAAGTAATGTCGATTAGAATTGAAGTCCGGCTTCGCGAGCTGCGTCTGCCAGTGCTTGAATTCTGCCATGATACAAGTATCCGCCACGGTCGAATACGACTTGCTCTACGCCTTTCGCTTTCGCACGGTTTGCGATGAGTTCGCCGATTTTGCGGGCTGCCTCAACGTTACCACCATTTCCAACTTCGCCAACTTCTTTGTCGAGTGTAGATGCGGCTGCGATCGTTACGCCTTGAACGTCGTCAATCAACTGTGCGTAGATGTGTTTGGAAGAACGGAATACAGACAAACGCGGACGTTGTGCTGTGCCGTTGATTTTCTTACGAACGCGCAGGTGACGTTTCAAACGGGCTTTGTTTTTGTCGCTTTTTGTAATCATTCGAAAGACACTCCTTTCTTTCGGTCCTTATGAAGCTATCCGATTAAGCGGCCGTGAAGGACGCTTACTTCTTCTTACCAGCTTTACCTTCTTTGCGAATAATACGCTCGCCTTCATACTTGATCCCTTTACCTTTATACGGCTCAGGCTCACGTACGGAACGGATTTTCGCAGCTGTTGCGCCAACGAGTTCTTTATCGATTCCTTTAACGATGATTTTCGTGTTGGAAGGAAGTTCGAACTCAATGCCGGATTCCGGTGTAATCTCAACCGGGTGCGAGTAACCAACGTTCAAGACGACTTTCTCGCCGCTCTTGCTTGCGCGGTAACCTACGCCTACGAGTTCAAGGTTTTTGGAGAAACCTTCGGTTACGCCATTCACCATGTTCGCGATCAAGCTGCGAGTCGTACCGTGCAGAGAACGATGCAATTTATTATCGGATGGACGTTCAACAGTAAGTGAGTTCTCTTCAAGAACTACTTTCATGTCTTTGTGAAGTTCACGGCTAAGCGTGCCCTTCGGTCCTTTAACTGTAATTACAGTGCTGTCCAAGTTAATGTTTACGCCACCAGGCACTTGGATCGGTTTGCGGCCAATACGAGACATTTGTTACACCTCCAATCGTTGTGACAGTTTATTACCAAACGTAGCAGAGTACTTCGCCGCCGGATTTAACTTGACGGGCTTCTTTATCGGTCATAATCCCTTGGGACGTGGAGATGATCGCCATTCCCAAACCGCCCAGTACGCGAGGGACTTCAGTGCTTTTCGTGTAAACGCGCAGGCCTGGTTTGCTAATACGCTTCAAACCTGTGATGACGCGCTCTTGGTTAGGGCCATATTTTAGGAAAATACGGATAATCCCTTGTTTGTTATCTTCGATATACTCGGCATCGCGGATAAAGCCCTCGCGTTTCAAAATCTCAGCGATTTGCTTCTTGACTTTCGAAGCAGGCATTTCCACTTTCTCGTGACGCACAACATTCGCGTTGCGAATACGCGTCAGCATATCTGCGATAGGATCAGACATAACCATTGTGTGAACCTCCTTCCCGAACTAGGCTGATTACCAGCTTGCTTTTTTAACGCCAGGAATCTGGCCTTTGTATGCTAACTCACGGAAACAAATCCGGCAAATTTTGAACTTTTGCAAAACGGAATGTGGACGGCCGCAACGTTCGCAGCGCGTATAAGCACGCACTTTGAATTTAGGATCGCGTTGCTGCTTAATCTTCATCGAAGTTTTTGCCACTTGGTTCTACACCTCCTGTGGATTACTTCGCAAACGGCATGCCCATTTGGGTCAGCAGCTCACGAGCTTCTTCGTCCGTTTTTGCCGTCGTGACGATGACGACGTCCATACCGCGAACTTTGTCTACTTTATCGTACTCGATCTCCGGGAAGATCAGTTGTTCTTTCAGGCCAAGCGTATAGTTACCGCGGCCGTCGAATGCTTTCGTCGATACACCGCGGAAGTCGCGGACACGCGGAAGCGAAACATTGAACAGTTTGTCAAGGAAGTAATACATACGCTCGCCGCGCAGTGTTACTTTAACCCCGATTGGCATGTTCTCGCGAAGTTTGAAACCAGCGATCGATTTCTTAGCGCGGGTTACAACCGGTTTTTGTCCGGAAATCATGCGAAGATCTTCAACTGCAGTGTCAAGCACTTTGGAGTTTGCAACTGCTTCGCCAACACCCATGTTGATAACAATCTTCTCAATCTTCGGCACTTGCATGACCGTTGTATAATTAAACTTCTGCATCAAAGCAGGTGTAATATCATTCAGGAAACGATCCTTCATTCTTGCTGCCATGTTTCATGGTCCTCCTTTCTTTAGAACGGTGAATTAGTCGATCACTTCACCGGATTTTTTAGCGATCCGGACTTTTTTGCCGTTATCGAGCACTTTGTATCCGATACGAGTTACTTGTCCGCTCTTCGGATCAATGTGCATAACGTTCGAAACGTGAATTGGCGCTTCCTGTTCAATGATTCCACCTTGTGGATTCGTTTGAGAAGGGCGTGAATGCTTCTTCACCATATTGACGCCTTCGACGAGTACGCGGTTCTCACGTGGATAAGCAGCAATGATCCGGCCTTTCTTGCCTTTATCTTTACCGCTGATTACGATCACGTTGTCGTCTTTCTTCACGTGCAGTTTATTGCTATGGGATTCCAACACTTTTTTCAACCGTGGCATGAGTTACACCTCCTGCATGCTTGCGCTGATGCGCGAGCTATTTGATCAAGGTTCTTAGATAACTTCTGGAGCGAGCGATACGATCTTCATGAAGTCACGGTCGCGAAGTTCGCGAGCAACTGGTCCGAAAATACGTGTGCCGCGTGGGCTTTTGTCTTCTTTCACGATTACAGCTGCATTCTCATCGAATGTGATGTAGGAACCGTCTTTACGGCGTACGGAACGCTTAGTACGAACGATTACCGCTTTAACAACATCACCTTTTTTGACAACGCCACCTGGTGTTGCTTGTTTAACGGAGCAGACGATCAAATCGCCGATATGGCCAACACGACGTCCTGTGCCACCGAGTACACGAATGCACATCAGTTCTTTCGCGCCAGAGTTGTCAGCGACAGCTAAACGCGTAAATGGTTGAATCATTTTAACGTCCTCCTTTCGGAAAAATGCTTAAGGAAAGCATCCTTTACAATACGACTGCTACTTCTACGATTTCGACCAGGCGGAACCGTTTGTCCTTCGAAAGCGGACGAGTCTCCATGATTTTGACGGTATCGCCAATTTTCGCTTCGTTGTTCTCGTCATGCGCCTTAAATTTCTTGGTGTACTTGATGCGTTTATGGTACAAATTGTGTTTTTTGTAGGTTTCTACAGAAACAACAATTGTTTTGTCCATTTTGTCGCTCACGACTTTACCGATTTGAACTTTGCGGGCATTGCGATCGCTCATGTTCTTCCTCCTTCCAACGATAACCATTTGATATCGTTAACTGATATTCCGTGTTTAGCTGCTTATTCCCAGTTCTCTCTCACGCAGAATGGTTTTGGCACGAGCTATTTCTTTACGCACATCACGGATTCGAGTCGGGTTATCCAATTGACCGGTAGCCAATTGAAAACGAAGGTTGAACAACTCTTCTTTAAACCCGGCGACTTTTTGTTCGATCTCAGCAGAAGTCAGGTTGCGGAATTCACTAGCTTTCATTTGCTTCACCACCCACTTCTTCGCGTTTCACGAACTTCGTTTTGATTGGGAGTTTGTGGGCAGCAAGACGCATCGCTTCGCGAGCGGTCTCTTCCGAAACACCAGCAAGTTCAAACATGATCTTACCTGGTTTCACAACCGAAACCCATTTCTCCACGTTACCTTTACCGCTACCCATCCGCACTTCAAGCGGCTTTTGAGTGATTGGCTTATGTGGGAAAATTTTGATCCAAACTTTACCACCACGTTTGATATAACGGGTCATTGCGATACGCGCAGATTCGATCTGGCGGTTCGTGATCCAACCCGGTTCCATTGCTTGTAAGCCGTATTCGCCGAAGGCCACTTCCGTGCCGCCTTTTGCGCGACCTCTCATGCTACCGCGTTGTTGTTTGCGGTGTTTGACGCGTTTTGGTACCAACATGATTAGTTGCCTCCTTCCTGGGGAGCTGCTACTTTCTTCTTCGACGGAAGGATTTCGCCGCGATAGATCCATACTTTTACGCCAATGCGGCCGTAAGTCGTATGTGCTTCAGCTGTGCCGTAATCAATATCGGCGCGCAGTGTATGAAGCGGAACCGTACCTTCGCTGTAACCCTCCGTACGTGCGATCTCCGCACCGCCCAGACGTCCGCTGACCGATGTTTTAATCCCTTTAGCACCTGCACGAGTAGTCCGTTGAATCGATTGTTTCATCGCACGACGGAACGAAACGCGGCGCTCAAGTTGTTGAGCAATACTCTCTGCAACAAGAATTGCATCGAGTTCTGGATTTTTGATCTCAGAAATGTTGATGTGAATCTTTTTGCCTTTGGAGATTTTTGCAAGTTCCGTGCGCAGGTTTTCTACTTCGGAACCGCCTTTACCGATAACCATCCCCGGTTTAGCTGTATGAATCGTAACGTTCACGCGATTAGCAGCACGTTCGATTTCGAAACGGGACACAGCCGCGTCTTTCAACTTGTTTTTCAAGTATTCGCGGATTCTCACGTCTTCCATGAGCAGTTCGCCAAAGTCTTTGCCTGCGTACCATTTGGATTCCCAATCACGGATAATACCAATACGAAGACCGACTGGATTTACCTTTTGACCCACACGTTTTCCCTCCTTATTTTTCGGATACCACCAATGTGATGTGGCTGGTTCTTTTATTGATCCGGCTAGCACGACCCATCGCACGAGGACGGAAACGTTTCATTGTAGGACCTTGGTTTACGTATACCTGAGCGATAACCAGCTTATTGACGTCCAACTGGAAATTATGCTCCGCATTTGCAATTGCCGAGTTTAGCAATTTCTCAACGATCGGAGAAGCTGACTTCGGCGTATGGCGCAAGATCGCGATCGCTTCGCCTACTTGCTTGCCGCGGATCAAGTCCACAACCAGCTGGGCTTTACGAGGTGCAATGCGCACGTGATTAACACTCGCTTTTGCTTGTTGCATGGATGTACCTCCTTTCGTTCATGAGAACTTATCGAATGGCCGATTAACGACGGCCTGTTTTCTTGTCATCGTCACCGTGGCCTTTGTACGAGCGCGTAGGTGCGAATTCACCAAGCTTATGGCCTACCATATCTTCCGTTACATACACCGGTACATGTTTGCGTCCATCATATACCGCGAATGTGTGACCGATGAATTGTGGGAAAATAGTTGAACGGCGGGACCAGGTTTTAACGACAACCTTTTTATTCGACTCGTTCAGAACTTCAACTTTTTTCAGCAGGTAACCGTCAATAAACGGCCCTTTCTTCAAACTGCGACCCATAGATGATCCTCCCTTCACGAGACATCGCGTGACGAGCTGTCACGCGGCGGCGTCTATGCGCCTATTACTTCGTACGACGACGAACAATGTATTGGCTTGATGCTTTTTTCTTCTTGCGTGTTTTGTAACCAAGCGTCGGTTTGCCCCATGGAGACATAGGCGATTTACGACCGATTGGTGCACGGCCTTCACCACCACCGTGTGGGTGATCGTTCGGGTTCATGACGACACCGCGGACTTCAGGACGCTTGCCGAGCCAACGGTTACGACCGGCTTTACCGATTTTCACGAGTTCGTGATCCTCGTTGCCTACAGAACCAATTGTTGCACGGCATTTTTTCAGAATGCGACGAACTTCACCGGAAGAAAGACGGATAACTGCATAGTCGTCCTCTTTACCTAGAAGTTGAGCTTCAGTACCAGCTGCGCGAACCAACTGTCCGCCTTTGCCTGGCTTCATCTCGACGTTGTGGATAACCGTACCGACTGGAATGTTTTCCAAAGGCATTGCGTTACCGATTTTAATGTCGGAACCTGCTCCAGATACGATTTTGTCGCCCACTTTCAAACCTTTTGGTGCAAGGATGTACCGTTTTTCACCATCCACATAGTGGATAAGTGCGATATTCGACGTACGGTTCGGATCATACTCAATCGTTGCTACATTACCAACGATGCCATCCTTGTTCCGTTTGAAGTCGATAATCCGATACTTGCGTTTATGGCCGCCACCATGATGGCGAACCGTGATTTTACCTTGATTGTTGCGGCCTGCTTTTTTGAAAAGCGGCGCAAGAAGCGATTTCTCCGGTGTGCTTGTCGTAATTTCCTCGAATGTCGAGACGGACATTGCACGGCGGGCCGGGGAAGTCGGTTTATACTTCTTAATTGGCACTTCGATTCCCTCCTTAACCGTTATCTAACGGTGGTTCTCGGTCAGAACTTCAACCGTTATTAAACCGTCTCGAAAAATTCTAGTTCGTTGCTGTCATCGCTCAGTTGAACGATCGCCTTTTTCCATTCGGATGTATATCCGTTATAGCGGCCATAACGCTTCGGCTTCGCTGGCATACGCATCGTGTTTACTTTCGAAACTTTTACTTTAAAGATTTGTTGAATGGCGTCTTTGATTTCGGTTTTATTCGCGCGGATGTCCACTTCGAACACATAACGCTTGTTCGCCATGAAATCGCTCGTTTGTTCCGTAATAATCGGGCGCTTGATAAGATCGCGTGGGTTCTTCATTACGCAAGCACCTCCTGTACTTTCTCTACTGCATCTTTGGTAATGATAAGCTTGTCATGTACCATGACATCCAGAACATTAATGCCGTCAGCTGCGACGAACTTAATTCCTGGAATATTGCGAGCGGACAAAGCTACGTTATCTTCGTAGTTAGCCGTAACAACAAGTGCTTTACGACCTACTTTGAGGTTGTTCAAAATAGATGCAAATTCTTTTGTTTTCGGTGCCGCAAACGCCAACTGGTCGAGTACGATAATATCGTTATCGATTACTTTGGAAGAGAGAGCGGATTTAATCGCCAGACGGCGAACTTTCTTAGGAAGCTTGAAACCATAGCTGCGTGGTACCGGTCCAAAAACCGTACCGCCGCCAACCCATTGCGGGGAGCGGATGCTACCTTGGCGAGCGCGACCTGTTCCTTTTTGTTTCCAAGGCTTACGGCCGCCGCCACGAACCTCAGAGCGTCCTTTAGTCTTGTGCGTACCTTGACGTTCTGCAGCTTGCTGCAGCAGTACTGCGCTATGCAATACATGAACGTTTGGCTGAATGCCAAACACGTTTTCGGACAATTCCAATTCGCCAACTTGCGAACCATTCACGCTAAAAAGTGCTACTTTAGGCATTGCTTGTTCCTCCTTTCTGAGAGCAATTATTTCTTAACAGTCAATCTTACTTTAACATAAGAGTTTTTCGGACCAGGAATCGCACCTTTAACGAGCAGTACATTGCGGTCAGTATCGACGCGTACGATCTCAAGGTTTTGAATCGTTACAGTCTCGTTACCCATGTGACCCGGAAGTTTTTTGCCTTTTGGTACGCGGTTCGCTTGAATCGAGCCCATAGAACCAGGACCACGATGGTAGCGCGAGCCGTGAGCCATTGGGCCGCGGCTTTGGTTCCAACGTTTAATGTTACCTTGGAAACCTTTACCCTTCGAAATACCTGTTACGTCAACGAATTCGCCTGCTGTGAACAGATCAGCTTTCACTACTTGGCCAACCTCATATTCACCAACATTAATACCGCGAATTTCACGAACGTAGCGCTTAGGAGCTGTTTCAGCTTTTTTCGCATGGCCGATTTCCGGCTTCGTTGCGCGTTTTTCTTTCTTATCCGAAAAACCGAGTTGAATAGCTTCGTAGCCATCATTCTCCTGGTCTTTCTTTTGAAGGACGACGTTCGGGCCTGCTTCGATAACCGTTACCGGTATAACGTTGCCTTCAGCCGTGAACACTTGCGTCATTCCTAGTTTTTTCCCTAAGATACCTTTCATGTTGACACCTCTTTTCCTTTCCAGTCTCCGTTATGCTTGCCTTACAGTTTAATTTCGATATCTACACCGGATGGCAGATCAAGTCGCATTAATGCATCTACCGTTTGCGGCGTTGGGTTAACAATATCGATCAAGCGCTTGTGTGTGCGCATTTCGAATTGTTCCCGAGAATCCTTGTACTTGTGTACAGCGCGCAGAATGGTGATGATTTGCTTTTCAGTCGGAAGCGGAATCGGTCCCGACACACCTGCACCGGATCGTTTCGCAGTTTCCACAATTTTCTCTGCGGACTGATCAAGAATTCTGTGATCGTACGCTTTCAAGCGTATACGAATCTTTTGCTTTGCCATATAAGTCCCTCCTTCTATCGCCCAATTATTTATCGGACATACTCCACGAGAAAACCCGACACAGCCCCTCATGGCAAAGGAGCCGGGTGTGTCGACAACCTCTCGCATCATCGCAACGTCACAGACCAACGTCCACTATTATATCTAAAATGGAAGGCGAATGCAACAAGTAATTTAGGCTTGTTACAAAAACATGTTTTGTATCACCGCAGTCAGCAAATCCGCTTCAGCAATGGCTTATCTAGCCACAAGAAACACTTACCTCATTAATAACCCTTCAAACAGGATGATCCGGTGTTCTCCGATATGTGCCTATCACCTTAGCCTCTCATCATCGTTCCGTTTAACGGCTGCAATTGCATGAAAGGTCCTCGTACGCATTCCTTCTATTATTATAGAAGAAAGACAGCTAAGGCAAACCTCAAATTATAGAAATTTCGTGCAGCTAAATAAAAAAAACCCCCACCGAAGTGAGGGCTTTGAATGCGGCTAATGCCGCAATTCATTATTTTTGGATCGAAGCAACTGCGCCAGCGCCTACAGTACGTCCGCCTTCGCGGATGGAGAAGCGCGTGCCATCTTCCAGTGCGATTGGAGCAATCAGCTCAACCGTTACTGTGATGTTGTCGCCTGGCATAACCATCTCTGTGCCTTCTGGCA
Source organism: Paenibacillus mendelii (assembly GCF_024498075.1). Classification (GTDB taxonomy): domain Bacteria; phylum Bacillota; class Bacilli; order Paenibacillales; family Paenibacillaceae; genus Paenibacillus_Z; species Paenibacillus_Z mendelii. Next base: position 41,633 of record NZ_JANHOF010000025.1, on the reverse strand, counting down.
GGTTGATGATGCCTGTAACGTCCGTAGTACGGAAGTAGAACTGTGGACGGTAGCCTGTGAAGAAAGGCTTGTGACGTCCACCCTCTTCTTTAGTAAGAACGTAGATTTGAGCAGTGAAGTTCGTGTGCGGCTTAACCGAACCCGGTTTCGCAAGAACTTGGCCACGCTCGATATCTTTACGCTCTACGCCACGAAGCAATGCGCCGATGTTGTCGCCTGCTTGAGCGGAGTCAAGCAATTTACGGAACATTTCAACGCCCGTAACAACACATTTGCGGCTTTCTTCAGCAAGGCCGATAATTTCAACCTCGTCCGATACTTTTACAACGCCACGGTCTACACGGCCAGTAGCAACTGTACCACGACCTGTGATTGTGAACACATCCTCAACTGGCATAAGGAATGGTTTCGCAACATCGCGCTCTGGAGTTGGGATGTAAGTGTCAACTTGTTCGAACAATTCAACGATCTTGTCAGCCCAGTCGCCGTCAGGATTTTGAAGAGCTTCACGAGCTGCACCACGAATGATTGGCGTGTCATCGCCTGGGAACTCATACTCGTTGAGAAGGTCGCGAACTTCCATTTCAACTAGTTCAAGCAATTCTTCGTCTTCAACCATGTCGCATTTGTTCAGGAATACCACGATGTAAGGAACGCCTACTTGGCGGGAGAGCAAGATGTGCTCGCGCGTTTGCGGCATAGGGCCGTCAGCTGCGGATACGACGAGGATAGCGCCGTCCATTTGAGCTGCACCTGTAATCATGTTCTTAACATAGTCGGCGTGACCTGGGCAGTCAACGTGAGCGTAGTGACGGTTAGGCGTCTCATACTCTACGTGAGCTGTCGAGATCGTGATACCACGCTCGCGCTCTTCTGGAGCTTTGTCGATTTGGTCGAATGCTATAGCAGCTCCACCGTATCTTTTGGAAAGAACAGTCGTGATGGCAGCCGTCAGCGTTGTTTTACCATGGTCAACGTGACCGATTGTACCGATATTAACGTGCGGTTTATTACGTTCAAATTTAGCCTTTGCCATTGAACTTCTTCCTCCTTAATATAAAGAAATGTTTATGTGATCGGCCGGATTCCAGCATACATATTGATGCTAGCCGAATTCCGTCCAATATACAACTTATAATAGTAGATTTCCAATCTAAATTTCGCTAATTAAGCACCTTTAGATTTGGAAATAATGTCCTCGGAAATCGACTTCGGTACTTCTTCATAGTGCGAAAGCTCCATGGAGAATACACCACGGCCTTGAGTACCGGAACGAAGTGTTGTAGAGTAGCCAAACATCTCAGCCAGAGGCACCTTAGCGCGGATAATAAGCGCACCATGACGCGAATCCGAACCTTCGATGCGACCGCGACGGGAACTCAGCATCCCCATAACGTCACCCATATACTCTTCAGGTACGCTTACTTCAACCTTCATGATTGGCTCAAGCAATACCGGATTACATTTGTCTTTAGCCGCTTTAAGTGCCATTGAACCAGCGATTTTGAACGCCATCTCGTTGGAGTCAACGTCATGGTATGAACCATCGACGATTGTAGCTTTAATGTCAACAAGCGGGAAGCCCGCAATGACACCATTCTTCATTGACTCTTCGATACCGGCTTGAACTGGTGCGATGTACTCACGTGGAACCGAACCGCCGACAACTTTGTTTTCAAAGATGAAACCAGTTCCTGGCTCTTGCGGTTCAAATTCGATCCAGCAGTGTCCATATTGTCCGCGACCGCCGGATTGGCGTACGAACTTGCCTTCGACTCTCGCAGCCGTACGGAACGTCTCACGATAAGCAACTTGCGGCTTACCAACGTTAGTTTCGACTTTGAATTCGCGAAGCATACGGTCTACTAGGATCTCAAGGTGAAGCTCGCCCATACCAGCAATAATGGTTTGGCCAGTTTCTTCGTCCGTATGAGCACGGAAGGTTGGATCTTCTTCCGCCAGCTTCTGGAGAGCGATACCCATTTTATCTTGGTCGGCTTTCGTTTTAGGCTCAACCGCAAGTTGGATAACAGGCTCTGGGAAGTTCATCGATTCGAGGATAACTGGGTTTTTCTCATCACACAAGGTATCGCCAGTCGTCGTATCTTTCAGACCTACTGCTGCTGCAATATCGCCTGAATATACGTCGTTGATCTCTTGACGGCTGTTCGCATGCATCTGAAGGATCCGACCGATACGCTCACGTTTGCCTTTTGTAGAGTTCAGTACGTAAGAACCGGAGCTAAGAACACCGGAGTATACGCGGAAGAACGTCAAACGGCCAACGTATGGATCTGTCATGATTTTGAATGCAAGTGCTGCGAATGGCTGTTCGTCAGAAGATTTACGTACAGATTCTGTACCGTCTTCCAGGTGACCCTTGATATCAGGAACATCGATAGGCGCTGGCAGATAATCAACAACGGCGTCAAGCATAGACTGAACACCTTTGTTGCGGTATGAAGATCCGCAGACAACCGGGAAGATTTTCACTTCACATACGCCTTTACGCATTGCTGCTTTCAGCTCAGGGATCGTGATTTCTTCACCTTCGAGATATTTCATCGTAAGCTCTTCATCAAGCTCAGCGACTTTCTCTACGAGCTCAAGGCGAAGCTCTTCAACTTTCTCCTTGTACTCTTCGGGAATCTCGATTTTTTCCGGATCTTTGCCCAGGTCGTCTTTATACTTATAAGCGACACGTTCAACGATGTCGATCATACCGATAAAGTCGCTCTCAGCTCCCATCGGAAGTTGGATAGCAACGGCATTCGCTTGCAGACGCTCGCGCATGTCTTTGACAACATTAAGGAAGTCTGCACCGATGATGTCCATTTTGTTGACGTATGCGATCCGCGGAACGCCGTAACGGTCTGCTTGACGCCATACTGTCTCGGACTGTGGCTCTACGCCTTCTTTCGCACTGAAAACTCCAACGGCCCCGTCCAATACACGCAGGGAACGTTCAACTTCTACTGTGAAGTCAACGTGCCCCGGGGTGTCGATAATGTTGATGCGGTGACCATTCCATTGAGCAGTTGTCGCGGCCGATGTAATCGTAATACCGCGCTCCTGCTCCTGCTCCATCCAGTCCATCGTAGCTGCACCTTCGTGCACCTCACCGATTTTGTGGGTACGGCCTGTATAAAACAGAATCCGTTCAGTAGTGGTCGTTTTACCCGCGTCAATATGCGCCATAATCCCGATATTACGCGTATTTTTCAAGGAGAACTCTCTTGCCATGATTTCGTCTCCTTTCGTCTATGCGAATCCTACCAACGGTAGTGTGCGAATGCTTTGTTAGCTTCCGCCATTTTGTGTGTATCTTCACGTTTCTTAACCGATGCACCAGTGTTGTTGGATGCGTCTAGAATTTCTGCTGCTAAACGCTCTTCCATCGTTTTCTCCCCGCGGTTACGCGAGTAGTTCACGAGCCAACGTAGACCAAGTGCCGTACGGCGCTCTGGTTTTACTTCGATCGGTACTTGGTAGTTAGAACCGCCTACACGACGAGCTTTAACCTCGAGTACGGGCATAATGTTCTTGATAGCTGCTTCAAACACTTCCATTGGATCTTTGCCCGAGCGCTCATTGATAAGCGTGAACGCATCGTACAAAATTGTTTGGGCAACGCCGCGTTTTCCGTCGATCATGATGCGGTTAATCAAACGTGTTACAAGCTTGCTGTTGTACAACGGATCCGGAAGCACATCGCGTTTTGGTACTGGACCTTTGCGTGGCATGAGGGTGTCCCCCTTTCTCAATTATTCTCTTTGATGATCATGGCAATACCTATAATAGGCTGCTATGTCTTATTTCTTAACTTTAGCGCGTTTCGTACCGTATTTCGAACGGGATTGCTTACGGTTGTTTACGCCTGCCGTATCGAGCGCGCCGCGAACGATATGGTAACGTACACCCGGAAGGTCTTTTACCCGGCCTCCACGGATCAAGACAACACTGTGCTCCTGCAAGTTGTGTCCGATACCTGGGATGTAAGCTGTAACCTCAACTTTGTTCGTAAGACGAACCCTTGCATATTTACGCAATGCGGAGTTCGGTTTTTTCGGAGTCATCGTACCTACACGCGTGCACACACCGCGCTTTTGTGGAGCGCTAATGTCAGTTGCTTCGCGTTTCAGTGCGTTAAATCCTCTTTGCAACGCCGGCGATTTCGATTTAACGACTTTCGCTTCACGGCCTTTGCGTACTAGCTGGTTAATTGTTGGCATACTGCCACCTCCTTCCTTTAATGAAAAACGGCTGTTACAAAATATCAGGCTGATTATAAGCCCACAGATCCAGGCGGTTCATAAAGAAACAAACGAATGTTTCTACCGCTTCTTCCCCGGTAAAAACCACAGCTCTTTATTTGATTTCCGGTATGACCGCGGCCATGGCAGCTCCGACTTCAATGCCGCAGGTTTCCCCGAGACTCTTCATCGTATCAATCCATTTGACCGGCACGCCCGCCGTTTCGCAAAGCCGGACGATATCGTCCTTCATACGCGGATCTGCATCTTGTGCAACGTAGACTTCAATGGCTTTATTCTGCTCCACCATCTTGGTCGTCTGTTTACTACCAATCATAAAGTGCATGATATCCCACCCTCTCAAGTCAAGAACGATGCTATTCTGTTCTGATTTGTACAAGCTTAGGGGTCATGCTATTAGGCACACTTCGATATAGTAGCACTTCGTCTAACTACATGTCAAGCATGTTTTCATATCTGATTCGTATAAAAAGCAGTTGGTTCTAGGAGAGAGCAGGACAACGGCCCTCATTGAGGGCCGTGTCGCTCCAGGCTTACATCCTAGGATGATCGGCCATTCTCATTTCCTTATGACTCTACCGGCACTGTCTCGGCTTCTTGTACAGCCTCAACTTCTTCTTCCATGCCTACGAGTCGAATACTCCGGTAACGGTTCATCCCTGTACCTGCCGGGATGAGTTTACCAATGATAACATTCTCTTTCAAGCCTAGCAGTTGATCCACTTTTCCTTTGATAGCTGCATCCGTAAGGACGCGAGTCGTCTCTTGGAAAGAGGCTGCAGACAAGAAGGAGTCTGTTTCCAGTGATGCTTTTGTAATACCAAGCAATACCGGTTTGGCTACCGCAGGCTCAAGACCTGACAGAATTGCTTCACGGTTCGCTGCTTCGTATTCGTGAATGTCCACGAACGCTCCTGGCAGCAATGTCGTATCTCCCGCATCTACGATGCGGATTTTACGCAGCATCTGCTTGATCATGACTTCGACGTGCTTATCATTGATTTCTACGCCCTGGTTCCGGTATACGCGTTGAACTTCTTGCAAGATGTAGTTCTGTACGCCGCGGATCCCTTTGATGCGCAGCATATCCTTCGGATCGATGGAACCATCCGTAAGCTCGTCGCCTGCTTCGATATGCTGGCCTTTGATGACGCGAATTCTAGAGCCGTAGCTGACCGGATACACTTTGCTCTCCGCTTCGCCCTGAACTTCGATTTCACGACGATCTTTGGCTTCCCGAATATCTTTAATAACGCCGTCAAGCTCGGTAATAATCGCTTGACCTTTCGGATTACGCGCTTCGAAGAGCTCCTGAATACGCGGCAAACCTTGCGTGATATCGTCTCCGGCTACACCGCCGGTATGGAAGGTACGCATCGTAAGCTGTGTTCCTGGCTCACCGATTGATTGTGCAGCAATAATACCGACTGCTTCCCCAATCTCAACATGCTTACCAGTAGCAAGATTACGTCCGTAACAAATTTTACATACACCATGTCTCGCACGGCAGCTCAGAACGGAACGAATTTGAAGCTTCTGAACATCCGCGTTGATAATGGCTTCCGCTTTGCTCGAGTCAATCAGCTCACTGCGGTGAACGATAACTTCACCTGTTTTTGGATGACGGATCGTCTCGAAGGAATAACGGCCTTCAATACGGTCGTACAGATCCTCAATGACTTCTTTGCCATCTTGGATTTTACTAACCATAAAGCCTTTATCCGTACCGCAATCGTCCTCACGTACAATAACATCTTGAGCAACGTCGACCAGACGCCGTGTCAGGTAACCGGAGTCAGCTGTACGTAGTGCTGTATCGGCAAGACCTTTACGGGCACCATGCGTCGAAATGAAGTACTCGAGTACGGTTAGGCCTTCACGGAAGTTCGACTTAATCGGCAACTCGATAATTCGACCGGACGGGTTGGCCATGAGACCACGCATACCACCAAGCTGTGTAATCTGCGATTTATTACCCCGTGCCTTGGAATCCACCATGAGCATGATCGAATTGTAACGATCCATGGACTTCATGAGTACTTCCGTAATTTTGTCTTTCGTTTGACCCCAAATGTCAATGACGCGGTCATACCGTTCTTCGTTCGTGATCAAGCCACGACGATATTGATTGGTAACGACTTTGACTTTGTCTTCGGACTCTTGAAGAATCTCTTGCTTCTCCTGCGGTACGATAACGTCCGATACGGCAATCGTGATACCTGCACGTGTCGAGTACGTAAATCCGAGCTGCTTGATACGGTCGAGCGTAACTGACGTTTGCGTCGTTTCGTAGATGCGGAAAACCTCGGCAATGATATAGCCCAGATATTCCTTGCCCACTCCGCCTGCAATCGGCAGCCCCTGCATAAACTCTTGCAGGTTTGCCCCTTTTTCCGTGACAAAATATTTAGCCGGAGTTCCATGAAGCAAGTTGGTTTTACTCGCTTCGTTAATGTAAGGGAATGTTTCCGGGAAAATTTCATTGAAAATAATTTTACCAACTGTCGTCAGCATCAACGATTTCTGCTGCTCTTCCGTAAAAGTAACTTTCTTCAGTACTTTGACTGGAATAAATACACGCGCATGCAGGGAGACAACTCCACGTTGGTAAGAGGAAATCGCTTCGTTAACCGTTGCGAATACAGACCCGCTGCCCTTCGCTTCCTTGTTGTCCATCGTCAAGTAGTAGCTTCCCAATACCATATCCTGAGAAGGCGTTACGACTGGCTTGCCGTCTTTCGGGTTCAAGATGTTCCCGGAAGCGAGCATAAGCAAACGTGCTTCCGCTTGTGCTTCGGCAGACAATGGTACGTGGACCGCCATCTGGTCACCGTCGAAGTCCGCGTTATAAGCGGTACAAACGAGCGGATGCAGTTTAATTGCGCGACCTTCTACCAGAATCGGTTCAAACGCTTGAATACCAAGACGGTGAAGCGTAGGGGCACGGTTAAGTAATACCGGATGCTCCTTAATGACTTCTTCTAGAACGTCCCACACTTCAGGGCTAACGCGTTCGACCTTGCGCTTCGCACTCTTAATGTTGTGTGCCAGACCCTTGTTGACGAGCTCTTTCATGACGAAAGGCTTGAACAACTCGAGCGCCATTTCTTTAGGTAGTCCGCACTGATACATTTTCAAGCTCGGACCAACAACGATAACGGAACGGCCGGAGTAGTCAACACGTTTACCCAGCAAGTTTTGACGGAAACGGCCTTGTTTCCCTTTCAGCATATGGCTCAGCGATTTCAGCGGACGATTGCCCGGACCCGTTACCGGGCGGCCGCGGCGGCCGTTATCGATGAGAGCATCGACGGCTTCTTGCAGCATCCGCTTCTCATTCTGAACGATGATGTCAGGAGCACCCAGATCAAGCAGGCGCTTCAGACGGTTATTCCGGTTAATGACGCGACGGTACAGGTCATTCAAGTCAGAGGTCGCAAAGCGTCCTCCATCCAGCTGTACCATCGGGCGAAGTTCTGGAGGAATGACCGGCAGAACATCTAGAATCATCCATCCAGGCAAATTGCCTGAATTGCGGAATGCTTCAATAACCTCTAACCGCTTGATAGCACGGTTACGGCGCTGCCCTTGAGCTGTCCTCAGTTCTTCTCTCAACGTCTCGAGCTCACGCTCGACGTCGATGTCCTGCAGAAGCTTCTTGACAGCTTCTGCACCCATCCCCGCTTGGAAGCCATAGCCATACTTCTCGCGGTAGCTGCGGTATTCCTTCTCGGACAATAGCTGCTTCTTCTCAAGCGGCGTATCCCCGGGATCAGTTACAACATAAGATGCAAAGTATATAATCTCTTCCAGTGAACGGGGAGACATGTCAAGAGCAAGCCCCATGCGACTTGGAATTCCTTTGAAATACCAGATATGCGATACTGGTGCGGCAAGCTCGATGTGCCCCATCCGTTCGCGGCGAACCTTCGCACGCGTCACTTCCACGCCGCAGCGGTCGCAAACGACGCCTTTATAACGTACGCGTTTATATTTGCCGCAATGGCACTCCCAGTCCTTCGTCGGCCCGAAGATCTTTTCGCAGAATAAACCTTCTTTCTCCGGCTTTAGCGTCCTGTAGTTGATCGTCTCCGGTTTCTTTACCTCACCGCGGGACCAGGAACGGATTTTATCCGGAGATGCTAATCCAATCTTCATGTACTCGAAGTTGTTCACGTCCAACAAGGAGCAACCCTCCTTCGCTTATGGTTCACTTGTGTCAAGCTGAATATATCATCTGCTGCATTGTACAACCGTGCGCTATATGTTACTCGACGCCAACCTCAGAACCTTCAAGGTTGAGGTTCAGCTTATCGCTCTGACCATCGTCTTCGTCGTCCATCTCTTTCATTTCGATCTCTTCCTCGTTCTCGGTCAGGATTTTGACATCCATGCCCAAGCTCTGAAGCTCTTTGATCAAAACTTTGAACGACTCTGGAACGCCTGGCTCCGGAACATTCTCACCCTTGACGATCGACTCGTACGTTTTCACGCGACCGACGACATCATCAGACTTAACGGTGAGAATTTCTTGCAGGGTGTATGCTGCGCCATAGGCCTCGAGCGCCCAAACTTCCATTTCCCCGAAGCGCTGCCCGCCGAACTGCGCTTTACCGCCCAGCGGCTGCTGAGTGACAAGCGAGTAAGGACCCGTGGAACGAGCATGGATTTTGTCGTCGACCATATGCGCCAGTTTGATCATGTACATGACGCCTACGGTTACTTCGCGTTCAAACTCTTCACCCGTCCGTCCGTCATATAGCACGGTCTTACCATTGCGCTGCATGCCTGCTTCTTCCATGGTGTCAAACACGTCATACTCACGCGCTCCGTCAAATACAGGGGTAGCTGCATGAATACCTAGATGTTTACAGGCCATACCAAGGTGAACCTCGAGAACCTGGCCGATATTCATCCGTGAAGGAACGCCCAGCGGATTGAGGACAACTTCTACAGGTGTGCCATCCGGCAGGAACGGCATATCCTCTTCCGGAAGAATTCTCGCGATAACCCCTTTGTTACCGTGACGTCCGGCCATTTTGTCGCCTTCGGAAATCTTACGTTTCTGAGCGATATAAGCACGTACGAGCTGATTTACGCCTGGAGGCAGCTCATCGCCATTCTCACGTGTAAATACCTTCACATCAACGACGATACCGTCTGTACCGTGAGGAACCCGCAAAGAGGTGTCACGCACTTCACGCGCTTTTTCGCCGAAAATGGCGTGCAGCAAGCGTTCTTCAGCCGTCAGCTCCGTCACGCCTTTAGGCGTTACTTTACCGACAAGAATATCTCCGGCGCCAATTTCAGCACCGACACGGATAATACCACGCTCGTCTAGATTGCGGAGGGCTTCCTCCCCGACGTTCGGGATATCTCTTGTAATTTCTTCAGGACCCAGCTTCGTGTCCCGAGCTTCTGACTCGTATTCCTCAATGTGAATCGAGGTGTAGACATCTTCTTTAACAAGCTTCTCGCTGAGCAGGATCGCATCCTCGTAGTTGTAACCTTCCCAAGTCATGAACGCAACGACTACGTTGCGGCCAAGAGCTAATTCACCCATCTCGGTTGAAGGTCCATCCGCAAGAATATCACCCTTCTTGACGACATCCCCTTTACGGCATAACGGCCGCTGGTTGATGCACGTACCTTGGTTGGAACGCATAAATTTATGAAGCTTTTGCTTAATCAGATCGCCGGTAACCGGCTTTCCGTCAATAATCTCAATGCGCCGCAGCCAAATTTCATTCGCGGACACCCGCTCAATCACGCCATCATATCTTGCAACGATACATACACCGGAATCCTTCGCCGACTTATGCTCCATCCCTGTACCGACAAGCGGTGCCTTCGGTATGAGCAGAGGAACGGCCTGCCGCTGCATGTTCGATCCCATCAGAGCGCGGTTGGAGTCATCGTTCTCGAGGAACGGAATGAGCGCCGTCGCAACCGATACGACCTGCTTAGGCGATACGTCCATATAGTCAACGCGGTCGCTAGGCATCGTCAGAATGTTATCGGCCTGTTTGTTGTAGCGGACGATAACGGCATCTTCCAAGAATTTGCCTTCTTCAGTGAGCTTCACATTCGCCTGAGCGATAACATAGTTATCCTCTTCATCTGCTGTTAGATAAGCGATTTGCTCCGTCACAATAGCCGTCTTCGGATCAACCCAGCGATATGGCGCTTCAATGAAGCCATATTCGTTGATTCGAGCAAAGGTCGACAAGGAGTTAATCAAACCAATGTTCGGACCCTCGGGGGTTTCAATCGGGCACATACGTCCGTAGTGCGAGTGATGGACGTCACGAACTTCGAAGCCTGCACGTTCCCGAGTCAAACCACCGGGTCCGAGTGCAGATAAACGACGTTTATGCGTCAATTCAGCCAGCGGATTCGTTTGGTCCATAAACTGCGAGAGCTGTGAGGAACCAAAGAACTCCTTGATCGATGCAATAACGGGACGTATATTGATTAACGCCTGAGGCGTAATGGCATTCGCATCTTGAATCGACATCCGCTCACGAACGACGCGTTCCATACGCGACAAACCAATACGGAATTGGTTCTGAAGCAATTCACCAACAGAACGCAGACGACGGTTGCCCAAATGGTCGATATCATCCGTGCTTCCAACGCCGTGCAGCAAATCGATGAAGTAGTTAATGGACGAAATGATATCTGCCGGTGTAATATGCTTAACACCTTTATCAATCACTCCGTTGGCAATAACCTTGATGACTTTTCCATCTTCTGTCGGCGAGAATACACTTATCGCCTGTAGTGGAATACTATCAGCATCAAGTACGCCGTTCGCTACGTGATACGTTTTGAAACCGACGTTCTTCTCGAGATAAGGCAGAATTTCGTCCAGCAAACGGCGGTCGATCATTTGACCTGCTTCGGCAATAATCTCCCCTGTTGCTGGATCAACAAGCGTTTCAGCCAATTTCTGATTGAACAGCCTATTTTTAATGTGAAGCTTTTTGTTTATTTTATATCGACCGACATTCGCCAGGTCATAACGTTTTGGATCGAAGAAACGGGCAACCAGCAAGCTCTTCGCATTATCAAGTGTCGGCGGTTCGCCTGGACGGAGCCGTTCATAGATTTCAATGAGCGCTTTTTCCGTCGAATCGGTGTTGTCTTTATCTAACGTGTTACGGATATACTCATCGTGGCCGAGCAGATCTAAGATCTCCGCATCGGTACCAAAGCCGAGTGCACGAAGCAGCACCGTCACGGGGATTTTCCGGGTGCGGTCAATACGGACATAAATAATGTCCTTCGCATCGGTTTCAAGCTCCAACCATGCGCCGCGGTTCGGAATGACCGTAGCCGTATAATTTTTCTTGCCGTTCTTATCCACTTTCGTACTGAAGTACACGCTAGGTGAGCGAACCAATTGGCTGACAATAACCCGTTCCGCACCATTAATAATAAAGGTACCCGTCTCGGTCATCAGCGGAAAATCGCCCATGAACACTTCTTGCTCTTTTACTTCGCCGGTTTCCTTATTGATAAGCCGAACCTTAACCCGTAGCGGTGCCGCATAAGTTACGTCACGCTCTTTCGAATCATCAACAGAATATTTCGGCTCGCCAAGCGAGTAGTCAATGAACTCGAGCATCAAATTACCTGTAAAATCCTGAATCGGCGAGATGTCTTGGAAAAGCTCTAGCAAATCCTTCTCCAAAAACTTCTCATACGATTTTTGTTGGATTTCAATCAGGTTCGGAACATCGAGCACCTCCTCGATGCGAGCGTAGCTTCTGCGCGTGCGCCGACCATACTGAACAAGTTGTCCTGCCAACTTAACCTCACCCCTCATGTCTGCTTCACAGAAAAATGAACAATGCACGCTTTCCGGCAGGCGCAAATCACTCACAGTTAAGAACCGCAAGTTCCTTTACGCATGAAAACGGATCGAGTGTAGAGCATGCAAAGTCTGATTCAATAAAGAAAAGCCCTTATCGAAGATTCGAAAAAAGAGCATGTTTCTGTCTGTCGCTTCGCGTCAATAGACCAAAAAATCTCATATTAAGTACTTTTGCCCAAAAACTAAACATTATACGTCAATTTCGCATTTCTTATTCGCAAAAATAACGCTTGACATTTTAGTCGGCTAAAGAGATTGATCCCATTCTAATACTGACATTTTATAATGATATCACATTTGAAATGTCAAGTCAACAAATCGTTTTGATGCTTCTTAGGCATCCTTCACTGAACGAAAGATGCGATATCCCTTGTCTTTCGTCATTTCATCAACACGGTCAAACAAAGTATTCAACTTTGCTTCCGCCGATGGAGCACCTTGTTTCTTCTGAATGACAACCCACATACAGCCGCCCGGCCGCAGCAGACCTGCACCTTCTTCAAAGATTCGATGAACGACCGACTTTCCTGCCCTTATCGGAGGATTGGTAACAATGACATCATAGGTTCGATCCTTCACCTGCTCATAAAGATCACTCTGAAGAACGGTTACATTCGAAACCTCATTCAGCACCGCATTGTCTTGAGCCAGCTGCACAGCTCTCTCATTAATGTCGATCATTGTGATATGCCCTGCCGGGTTTAACTTGGCTGCGGTAATTCCGATTGCACCATATCCGCATCCTACATCAAGGACACTAGCTCCAGGAGCAAGCTCAAGCGCTTCGACCAATACGCGGCTGCCATAATCGATCCCCGATTTAGAAAAGACCCCTTTATCCGTTGCGAATCGAAGCTTATAGTTTCGAAGCACTGTTTCATGAATTTGACGATCCGATTTTACGACCGGTGATTTCGAATAATAATGATCTGCCATCGTTATTCTCCTCCATCTCGCAACAATAAACCCGCGTCGTATCTCATATGCAGCTATACGGCGTACGTTTTCAGCTACGAATGATGCAATTTATGACGTTAACTTTGTCAATTTATCATAAAGCGAACCCCTTGAAGCATCAGGCTTCAAGGGGTTCGTTGCTTTATGCTCAGACGTGAAATTACTTCACTTCTACAGAAGCGCCTGCTTCTTCGAGTTTAGCTTTTACGCCTTCTGCTTCTTCTTTGCTTACTTTTTCTTTAATTGGTTTTGGTGCATTGTCAACAAGGTCTTTCGCTTCTTTCAGGCCAAGACCTGTAATTTCGCGAACAACTTTGATAACGTTGATTTTCGATGCGCCAGCGCCGTTAAGGATAACGTCAAATTCCGATTGCTCTTCAGCAACTGCTGCTCCGCCAGCTGCAACTGCAACTGGTGCTGCAGCTGTTACGCCGAATTCTTCTTCGATTGCTTTTACGAGATCGTTCAGTTCAAGAACGTTCATGCCTTTAATGGCTTCCAAGATTTGCTCTTTACTCATGGTTAAACCTCCAGTAAATTTGTTAGATTTTGGTTTATAGTGAAGCGGCTACGCTTCGAATGAAATACGACTTAAGCTTCTTTTTGTTCAGCCACTGCTTTAACCGCAAGAGCGAAGTTACGCACAGGCGCTTGCAGGACGCTGAGGAGCATGGAAAGCAAACCATCACGTGATGGCAACTCAGCCAGTGCTTTGATCTCACTTGCATTATAAACGTTACCTTCGACAACGCCGCCTTTAAGTTTCAAAGCTTCGTTCTTCTTGGCATATTCGTTTAGAATTTTAGCTGGAGCAACTGCGTCCGTATTGCAGAATGCAATTGCAGTCGGGCCCGTCAGTGCTTCGTCCAATTGAGACAGATCAGCGCTGGCAGTCGCACGGCGTACGAGCGAGTTTTTCAGTACTTGAAAATCTACGCCCGCTTCGCGCAGCTGTTTACGGAGTTCCGTCACTTGCGCAACGTTCAAACCACGATAGTCTGCAACAACTGTGCAGGAGCTTTCGCGGAATTTCGTTGTGATTACTTCAACGGCTTCTTGTTTGCCTTGGATAATCTTTGCGTTTGCCAATTTGTACACCTCCCGGTATTTACTCGACATCCCGTTTCTAGCAACGAATTCCTTCATCCGCGATGCATGAGAAAGGCCTTCGCAGATGAAGCGAAGGCCATGATGGTCCGTTGTTCGTCCGCCCGAAGGCCTAACGTCACAAACACTTTATCATAACACCTCGGTAGGAAATTAAGCCTCACGGCACCTACTGTCTACGGTATGCGTATTCGAATGTCAGTCGATCGTATCTCTCTTAGCGGAATGGAACTACATTCACGCGAGCGCTAGGGCCCATTGTGGAGGATACGGCGATGTTTTTCAGGTAAATCCCTTTAGCAGCAGCTGGTTTAGCACGGTTCAGCGCTTCGACCAGGGAACGAAGGTTCTCGCTCAATTGCTCGGCGTTGAAGGATACTTTACCAATTGGTGCGTGAATTTGACCTGCTCTGTCAAGACGGTATTCAATCTTACCAGCCTTGATTTCTTTAACCGCTTTGGAAACGTCGAACGTTACTGTACCCGCTTTAGGGTTCGGCATAAGACCTTTACCGCCGAGGATACGTCCTAGTTTACCAACCTCAGCCATCATGTCCGGAGTAGCGACGCAAACGTCGAATTCGAACCAGCCTTGTTGGATTTTGTTGATAACATCAGCATCGCCGACATAATCTGCGCCAGCTGCTTCTGCTTCTTTCGCTTTCTCGCCTTTTGCAAAAACGAGAACGCGCTTTGTTTTACCTGTGCCGTGTGGGAGTACTACAACCCCGCGCACTGCTTGGTCTTGTTTCTTTGGATCTACGCCGAGACGGACAGCAACTTCAACAGTTTCGTCGAATTTCGCCGAAGCGGCTTTCTTCACGAGCTCAATCGCTTCTGCAGCTTCGTATGTCGCTTCAGGGCTGATCAGCTTCGCAGCTTCTTGATACTTCTTGCCGTGTTTAGCCATTGATATTCTCCTCCTTATGTGGTTCTAACGGAAATTCCTCCTACCCGGAGACCCTCCCACCGGCGCGGAACGCGAATCGTCCCGTCCGTTAAAGCAACGCCTACTGGCGTATCTCTAACATGTGACGATTGCCCTCGAATTAGTCTTCGATGACAACGCCCATGCTGCGAGCAGTACCTTCGACCATGCGCATTGCCGCTTCCACGGATGCAGCGTTCAGGTCAGGCATTTTGGTTTCTGCGATTTCGCGAACCTTGTCACGTTTCACAGTAGCGACCTTCTTCTTGTTCGGTTCGCCTGACCCCTTGTCAATCTTCGCAGCGACGCGAAGGAGAACAGCAGCCGGTGGCGTTTTTGTCTCGAACGTGAAGGAACGGTCTTCAAATACGGTGATCACAACCGGAATAATCAATCCGGCTTGGTCTGCTGTACGAGCGTTAAACTCTTTACAGAATGCCATAATGTTCACACCCGCTTGACCAAGAGCAGGACCGATCGGCGGAGCCGGGTTCGCTTTACCTGCTGGAACTTGCAGTTTTACTAGCTTGATGACCTTCTTTGCCATGTTGCACACCTCCTTGCCGTAATAATCCAAACCTCGGAATAGACAGATCTATCCCTGTCAGCCGCCCAGACGGGCAGCCCGGAAACCGGAATTAAATCTTCTCCACTTGAGTATAGTCCAACTCAAGAGGGGTTTCCCTGCCAAACATATTGACATGAACTTTGAGTTTGCTCTTGTCTAGCAGAATTTCTTCTACCGTACCGACAAAGTTAGCAAACGGACCTACTTTTACGCGAACCGTTTCTTTCAAATCGAACTCGATCTTCGGCTTCGGTTCCTCCATACCCATATGCTTGAGGATTTGCTCCACTTCATCGGGCAATAACGCAGTCGGTTTCGAGCCTGAGCCAGTTGATCCCACGAATCCAGTCACGCCTGGTGTATTGCGAACAACATACCAGGAATCATCGGTCTGAACCATCTCCACGAGGACGTAGCCGGGGTAAACTTTACGCATGACGGTTTTCTTCTTCCCGTCTTTGTTCACCACTTCTTCTTCCATCGGGACTAGAACGCGGAAGATCTTATCTTCCATGCCCATAGATTCAACCCGCTTTTCCAGGTTGGCTTTCACCTTGTTCTCATACCCAGAGTAAGTATGCACAACGTACCATCTTTTTTCCATAACAAGCCACCCTTGGACCCTTCTTAAACGATCAGTTCGACCAATTCGGAGATCCCGATGTCAAGAACCCAAAAGTAAACAGTCACAAGCACGATCGTGAACAGGACGACGAGCGTGTAGCTTGTCAACTCTTTACGGCTTGGCCAGCGGACTTTCTTTAATTCCGCGAAGCTGTCGGAGAAAAAGGAAAACGTCGTTCCGAAGCTTTGCTTCAACTTAGCTAGAAATGCCACGTCCACACCTCCAAGTCCTATCTCGTCTCGCGATGAGGAGTATGCTCGTTACAAAACTTGCAAAACTTCTTCATCTCGATGCGGTCGGGGTGATTGCGTTTGTTCTTGCTGCTCGCGTAGTTTCTTTGTTTGCAACTCGTGCAAGCCAACGTAATAATAACCCGCATTGCCGTACACCTCCCGGGCTAACCAAATAAAAAAAGCTTGAACCGTTGTATGTTTAAGCAGCGTGATTCAGAACCCATAATAAAAAACGCCTATTTAGGGCTACCAAAACACTTTATCACATGCAATAGTCAGTGTCAACGGAAAACTAGCCGTCCCACTTCACCGCTATCGCGTCAAAACATAAGCCGTCACAAACCGCAATCTCCCGCCACCCCTGGCGTTCTTGATCAATCGAGCTTCTCCATCTTGGCATCAAACAGTATCGACCAAATTCAACCATTGCAAACCCCGCTGAAAGGGCGCTCACAAAAAAAGAGCCGCTTCTGCGAGGCTCTCTATCCATCCGTCCTAACCAACCGCTGACGACAAACCGAGTTTGTGTCAGCCCGTTATATTGCGCACTTCCAAATAGCGTTCCAGCTTACGCTTCACACGTTGAAGCGCATTATCAATAGACTTCACATGACGATCCAAATCAACAGCGATCTCTTGATAAGAGCGCCCATCCAAGTAGAGCATAAGTACTTTACGTTCCAAATCACTCAAGATCTCTGACATCTTGTCTTCCAGACCAACAAACTCTTCTTGATTAATAATCAACTCTTCAGGATCCGACACCCGTGTACCGCAAATAACGTCTAACAGCGTGCGATCGGAGTCCTCATCGTAGATGGGCTTGTCCAGAGATACATATGAATTAAGGGGGATATGCTTCTGCCTTGTCGCCGTCTTAATCGCCGTTATGATCTGGCGGGTTATACACAGCTCAGCGAACGCTTTGAACGAAGCAAGCTTGTCTCCTTTAAAATCCCGTATCGACTTGTACAGGCCTATCATACCTTCCTGTACAATATCTTCGCGATCGGCCCCGATAAGGAAATAGGAACGAGCTTTAGCACGGACAAAGTTCTTATACTTATTAATTAAATACTCCAGCGCTTCGCCGTCACCTTCGCGAACCGCTTCAACTATGTCTTCGTCCGTTCTGCAGTCATAGTCCAGCATTTTCCACTCTTTGAGGTCGATGCTCACGAACAATCCCTCCGGCTCGAAAGGCGTGCACTTCTAAAGTGTTTCCGAGCGCAAACGTTCTCCATCACGCCAAGTGAGTGCAGCCGTTTAATCGCTTCTAGTATTTTGAGGCGGAGCTTACAGCTCCCTGGTTCCTGTCCATAAAGACATAGACCCAGTATACATTATGTAACCTCCCATCGTCAATGACGATCATGTCGAATGTTCATTATAATCTAGAAGATTTGGAAGTTCACGGTGATTTATATGCGCCATTTTGTCAGAATATCTTACTTCTATACGTCATATCGCATTAATTCTCGCCCCGGCGCCATTTCTCCAGCTTCATCCTCACATCCAAGCTTAAATTGTTATCCAGCTCATTGCGTTTATGCTTCGGCCGATCCAGCACCTTCTCAATTTCCTTGCGATTCTGGCCGACGTCTATTAATAGCTCGCGTGCCGAAATGCGCAGCGCTCCTTTGCCGAACGCGACACGCTGCTCAACTTGATCGGAGGTCGCCACATATAAATTCCGGCTCCTCATTGCCATTTCTGATGATAGCCGCTCGATGCAAGCATCTGCCGTCTCTTTCTCCTTCGTGAAGACGACGCTGACCCGGTACTGACTGAAGCTTGACCCCACTCCGGGCACTTGATGAGCATCGAAGACCACGACGATCTGCATCCCGGAGAAGCCTTGATAATCAGCCAGCAGCTCGAGAAGCCGGTCCCGGGCTTCCTCCAAACTCTTCGCCTTCAGCCGCGCTAATTCAGGCCAAGCGCCGATCATGTTGTACCCGTCAACCAGCAGGGCGTCTTCACGACGGCGCATCTTAACGACTCCGCCGCTGCCGCACCACTTCGTACATCAACACACCTGCCGCAACAGAAGCATTGAGCGAGTTCAATTGGCCATGCATCGGCAGCTTCACCAGAAAATCACACTTTTCGCGAATCAATCTGCCGATCCCCTTGCTCTCGTTACCGATCACAACCGCCAGCGGCATATCGAAGTTCGTCGAAGATGCATACACATCCTGCTCAGCTGCAACATCGGCACCCGCGATCCAGATTCCTTCTTCTTTCAGCTTATCAATCGTCTGGGCCAGGTTCGTTACTCGCGCAACAGGCACATATTCCACCGCTCCTGCCGATGTCTTCGATACGGTTGTCGTTAACGACGCGGACCTTCGCTTAGGAATGACCACCCCGTGCACACCCGTACATTCAGCCGTCCTGAGAATCGACCCCAGATTATGCGGATCCTCGATTTCATCAAGCAGGATCAGGAATGGCATTTCTCCGCTCTCCCGTGCCCGCTCCAGCAGCTCGTCCAATTCGAAGTAGCGGTATGCGGCGGCTTGTGCCACTATCCCTTGGTGGGTCGCTCCTTCAACCATCTGATCCAGCTTGCGTTTATCGACGACCTGCACGATAATACCCGCTTTTTTCGCTTCCGCAAGAATCGGCACCAGGCTTTTTTGCGCCTGTTCCGCAATCCATATTTTGTTGATTTCCCGTCCGGAGCGCAGTGCTTCCATGACAGGATGTTTGCCGGCAACCCATTCTTGCTCGCCCTGCTCAGTCATTCCCGTGTCCTCCTCGTTATTGCCGCTATTCCGATTGCCTACATCCGGTCTTCAAAGGCAACCTCCATTAATTGCTGCAGCCTGCTGTTTCGTTTCGTATAGTACAAGTATCCGACCAAGCATTCCAATGCCGTCGCATGGCGGTAATCCCCTGGGTCGGCATTCTTCGGGGGCGTTCCCGACTTCGTGTTGCGGCCGCGTCTTACCATATCCGCCTCTTCCTCGGAGAGCAGCGGCATCCATTTTTCCAACAAACTCTTCTGGGCTTTGGCCGATACGAATAACGTCGCTTCTTTATGCAAATGATGCGGTTTGTGATTCGGAAGCGAGACCAAAAACTGTCTCACCATCAGCTCAAATACAGCATCACCGATGTAGGCAAGGACGACCGGATTCAACAGATGAGGCAGCTTAGCCGGCGTATGAAACCATAAGCCGGCTGCCATATCCTCCGCGGAGCTATTCGTAACGTCGTTATTGGGCTGATCGTCTATATTCGATTGTAACGGTTGTTCGGTTGGTTTCATGGTCATTTGCGTTTCCAACGCAGCCCTTGAGGCGTATCCTCAAGCACGATCCCTTGTTCAGCCAATAGATCGCGAATTTCATCCGCACGCGCCCAGTTTTTTGCTTTACGCGCTTCAACGCGCTCCACGATAAGGGCGTCGATATCCGCGTCAGGCAGTCCCGCTTCCTGGACAACCGGCAGCAGACCAAGAACAGCGTCAATCGCTTCAAGCCCATCGATGAATTGTTGCAGTCCCTGCTTCGTCACGATCGGGCGCTGCAGATACTGATTGGCTTCGCTGACCAATTCGAATAGCGCCGTAATCGCGTCTGGCGTATTGAAGTCGTCGTCCATCTTGGCACCAAACTGAGATTTAATTTCGGTAATTCTTTCCTGAATGGCATTAAAGTCCTCGTCAGCGGCAACCCCTGCAGCTGATAAGCGATGCTTCAGGTTCCCCAAGCAGTTAGCCATGCGAACAACGCTGCTCTCCGCCTGTGCAATCGTGTCATCGTTGAAGTTCAGCGGACTGCGATAATGCGATGACAGCATGAAGTATCGGATTGCTGACGGCTTTGCACGCTTCAACAGCTCGTTAACCGTGATGCCGTTCCCGAGCGACTTGGACATTTTTTCGTTGTTAATATGAATATACCCATTATGCATCCAATAACGCGCAAGCGGCTTCCCGCTTAACGACTCGGATTGTGCCACTTCGCATTCATGATGCGGAAATTGAAGGTCGTGGCCTCCGCCGTGGATGTCCAGCGTGTCGCCCAAATATTTGCGCGCCATTGCCGAGCATTCAATATGCCAGCCCGGGCGTCCCGCTCCCCAAGGGCTCTCCCAATAGATCTCACCGGGCTTAGCCGCTTTCCACAGCACGAAGTCTTGACCATTCTCCTTGCGTTCATCCACTTCGATCCGGATCCCGAGCTGCAGCTCATCCATGTTCTGGTGAGACAGCTTGCCGTAGTCCTCGAATTTATTGGTACGGAAATAGACATCACCACCGCTGGCATAGGCATAATCCTTCTCTACAAGCGCTTCGATAAACGAGATAATCTCCGGGATATGATCAGTTACCCGCGGATTCAAGGTCGCCTTGTGCACGCCAAGCCCTTCGATATTCTCATTGAACGCGGCAATAAAGCGTTCTGCAACCTCCGGAACGGTCGTATCAAGCTGTTCGGCCTTGCGGATCAGCTTATCGTCGACATCTGTGAAATTGACAATGTAATTCACGTCATAACCGGTCGATTCCAGGTAACGGCGCACCACATCGAAGAAGATGACCGGCCGCGCATTGCCGATATGAATATAGTCGTATACCGTCGGTCCGCAAACATACATCTTTACTTTCCCCGGCTCAAGCGGAACAAACGTTTCTTTCTCCCGGGACATCGTATTATAAATGTGCAAGGTCATATTCTCGGTTCTCCCCCAGCAATAGGCTCTTTGCTACGTTCTCTTCTTAATTCCTTCTTCAAATCGTCAAGCTGCTGCTGCATCTCGCGCAGCAGATCAATAACCGGGTCAGGCAGCTGCGTATGATCCAACCGATCGTTTACGCGTTCGCCGTTCCGCTTGACAACCCGGCCAGGGTTGCCAACAACCGTACTGTTCGAAGGCACTTCGCGAAGGACCACAGCGTTCGACCCAATATTCACATTGTCCCCCACTGTGAAGGATCCAAGCACCTTGGAACCCGAACCAATGACAACATTATCGCCGATCGTCGGGTGGCGCTTGCCCTTCTCTTTTCCCGTTCCGCCTAGCGTAACGCCTTGATAGATCACAACATTGTTACCGATTTCGCATGTTTCGCCTATGACGACCCCCATCCCATGATCGATGAACAGCCGCTGGCCGATTGTAGCTCCGGGGTGAATTTCAATGCCCGTGAAAAACCGGCTTATCTGCGAGATCACTCGCGCAATCGTAAACCATCGATGCCGATAAAACCAATGAGCGACACGATGGGCCCAGATCGCATGAAGACCCGAATACGTAAAAACGACTTCAAACTTGCTCCTGGCCGCGGGATCATTGTCAAACACGGTCTCGATATCGGACTTCATATGGCCAAACATGGTCAAGACTCCTTCCAACGTAGGGACTGCCAGTAGTAACAGCATCGGCTGTTTGCCTTGCTATCAAATCCGAAAAATGTGTGCCTGGAAAATAAAAAACGCCTCTACAGCCCTATGGCTGCAGAGGCGTTAACACGCGGTTCCACTCTGCTTGTTCGGGATTCGAATGCCTGGCATTCGCCCTCTCAAAGTGTCCTTAACGCGGACCTTCGGCACCCCCTACCCCGTCAGCAGTGAACACCCTCTTTCAACTAGAAAGAAAAGCCCCATTCTACAGTCGGATCGGAAAGCACGGCTCCCAGGCGCAATGTTGCATTTCGAGGACTTAGGCGACTCCCACCCATTCGACACAATCCGCATCCCCGCATCAATATGAACGAGGTTAACAGCGGCTCCGTTTCGAAAGGTCGCCCTCTCTGTCAATTCCTGTTGTGAAATGAACGTTCCTGTTCTAAGCCTTTAGACCGATAAATTAACGTACATCAAGTATAGCGGACGTCAGCACAACTGACAAGTGTTTCAAAAGCCTATTCGAAGGGCGCTTCCTAGCCTAAACGTGCCTGAAGACGCTCCAATACTTTGTTTTTGCCTAGAAGCACGATCGTTTGGTTGAGGTCCGGACCATGCGTTTGACCTGTCAATGCAGCGCGAATAGGCATAAACAGCTGTTTTCCTTTAAAGCCTGTCGCTTGCTGAACCGCTTTGATCGCAGCCTTGATGCCATCAACCTCGAAGGTTTCCATAGCGCCTACAAGCTCTGCGAAGGTACGAAGCACAGCCGGCACTTGCTCCTCGGCAAGCACAACCTTCGCTTCATCCTCTTCTTCGGTCACTTCGGCTTGGAAGAAGAGGTCCGTCAGAGGAACGATGTCCGAAGCAGAACGCAATTTATCCTGATACAGAGCCGCGAGCGCTCCTGCCCATGCGCGGCCGTTCTCGTCAAGCGCTTCGGGCAACCGGCCAGCCTTCTGCAGATGCGGCAAGCAAAGGTCCAGCAAACGCGGCAGCTCGAGCTTCTTCATGTATTCGTTGTTCATCCAGCTTAGCTTGTTCGCATCGAAGACGGCCGGACTTTTGCTCAAACGGGCCGGATCGAATACCTCGATCAGCTCTTCGCGTGTGAAGATTTCCTGCTCGCCCTCCGGCGACCAGCCGAGCAATGTAATGAAATTAAACATCGCTTCGGGCAAATACCCGAGCGCATCATACTGCTCTATAAATTGAATGATCGATTCATCGCGTTTGCTGAGCTTTTTGCGGTTTTCATTCACGATCAGCGTCATGTGGCCGAACTGCGGCGGCTCCCATCCGAATGCTTCATATATCATAAGCTGGCGGGGCGTGTTCGATATATGATCTTCTCCGCGCAGAACGTGGCTGATCGCCATCAAATGATCGTCTACAGCCACTGCATAGTTATACGTTGGAATGCCATCCTTCTTCACGATGACAAAGTCGCCGAAGCCTTCCGACTCGAAGCTGATCGCGCCTTTAACCATGTCGTTGAACGTGTAGGTCTTACCGTCGGGCACGCGGAAGCGTATGCTCGGAATGCGGCCTTCAGCTTCAAACGCCTGCTGCTGCTCAGGCGTCAGATCACGATGCTTGCCGGAGTATTGAGGCATCTCTCCGCGGGCCGTTTGCTCTTCCCGCTCCTGCTCGAGCTCCTGCTCGGTACAATAGCACTTATAAGCTAACCCGCGGTCAAGCAGATCCTGCCAATATTCGCGGTAGATATCAAGCCTCTCCATTTGCCGATATGGACCGTATCCGCCGCCGATGTCAACACTCTCATCCCAGTCGATCCCGAGCCACTTCAAGTAAGTAAGCTGGCTTTCCTCGCCGCCCTCGATATTGCGCTTCACGTCTGTATCTTCGATCCGTATAATGAATTTGCCGCCGCGGCTGCGGGCAAATAAATAGTTGAATAAAGCCGTTCTTGCATTACCGATATGCAGATGTCCCGTCGGGGAAGGTGCATAGCGGACCCGTATTTGATCTGACATATTCCTCAAGCTCCCTTTATTGTTCCTTCATTATCCAACGATCATAGCATAACCTTTACGAGACAGACAACCGATTGGGCCGCAATCCCTTCACCCCGGCCGGTGAAACCGAGCTGCTCCGTCGTAGTCGCCTTCACATTGACTTGGGACAGCTCCTCCGCTTCCAGCGCACGCGCGATGACCTCCACCATTTGCGGTATGTAAGGCGCCATCTTTGGCTTCTGCGCAATGATTGTCGAATCAATATTACCGAGCTTGTAGCCCCGCTCCTTGACCAGCTCCCACACCTGAAGCAGCAGCTTCAAGCTGTCCGCATCCTTATGCTGAGGGTCGGTATCCGGAAAATGCTTGCCGATATCTCCAAGTCCCAGCGCTCCCAGAACCGCATCGGTCACAGCATGCAGCAAGACGTCAGCATCGGAGTGTCCGAGCAAGCCCTTCTCATATGGTAGCGTAACCCCACCGATAGTACACGGCCGTCCTTCTACTAACTGATGTACATCAAAACCTTGTCCAACGCGAATCATTTCCGTTCTCTCCCCTCTTGTTTACCCGTACCCGCCCCTCCAGAATCGAGAGGCTGCTTTTGGAGGCATGAGCCTCCGTTACTCGACTGCCCGCTGAGCGAGCAAAAATGCTGCATAAGGCAGATCATCCGGCGTTGTAATTTTAATGTTCGTGTACTCGCCTTCGGATACGGTTACCGGCACACCGCCGAAACGTTCGACGACAACGGCATCGTCCGTACCCAGGAAGCCTTCAGCCGCAGCCCGCTCGTGCGACTCAAGCAGCAGGGAACGACGAAAAGCCTGCGGCGTTTGAATCGCCCACAAGCTTCGCCGGTCCGGTGTTGCCACGATGACGCCGTTCTCATCTACTTGTTTAATCGTATCTTTCACAGGCACAGCCAGTACCGCAGCTTGCGAGCGCTTCGCCTCTGTCATGCAGGCCCGAACCGCTTCGCTCGTGACGAGCGGGCGCACACCATCATGTACCATAACCCACTCGCTGCTCAAAGCCAGAAGACCTTGACATACCGAGTGCTGCCGTTCACTGCCACCGGCTACAACCGCCTTCACCTTGCATAGTCCGTATTCGTTCACAAGCGCCTTGCTTCTCTCCATATCCTGTGTGCCGACGACAACTACAATCTCAGCTACTTCGTCCATCGCTTCGAAGCGTTCAATCGCATGAACAACGATGGGCTTGTCCTGAAGAAGCAAATATTGCTTGCTCTCTGCGCTGCCCATACGTGTTCCGCGTCCTGCCGCTACGACGACGACGCCCCATTCAGCCTTTATCCCTGCCATTGCCCTCAACCGCCTCGCCGTAAACTAGACGTCTCGCGCGGAGACATCACACGAGTACTATCATACCGTGTTACAGCGCTTTTTCCAACAGCTTCGGCTTGGCAAAGATCATTCGGCCCGCAGAAGTCTGCAGGACACTCGTGACCAGCACCTCCATGGTCGTTCCGATATAGTCGCGGCCGCCTTCGACTACGATCATCGTGCCGTCGTCCAAGTAAGCTACGCCTTGTCCATGCTCCTTGCCATCCTTGATCACCTGGACGACGATTTCCTCACCAGGCAGCACGACCGGCTTCACGGCATTGGCGAGATCATTAATATTCAAGACCGAGACGCCCTGCAGCTCACAAACCTTGTTCAGGTTAAAATCGTTCGTAACCACTTTGCCTTTTAGCACCTTAGCCAGCTTCACAAGCTTGCTGTCGACTTCCCCATCCTCCATGTCACCCTCGTAAATAAGTACCTTTACGTCGAGCTCCTTCTGGATTTTGTTCAGGATGTCCAGCCCGCGCCGGCCGCGGTTGCGCTTGAGCAGATCAGACGAATCCGCGATATGCTGCAGCTCCTCCAGCACGAACTCAGGAATGACCAGCGTTCCCTCGATAAACCCCGTCTTGCAAATATCGGCGATCCGGCCATCGATAATGACACTCGTATCGAGAATCTTATGCTCCTCATAGCTGCTTTCTTCGTCAACAGCAATCGGTTTTGTCCGCTGCTGCATAAAGCTGGCGAACTGTTCTGAGAGCACTTCCTGCTTGCTCAACCCGATTCTAAGTCCGAAATACCCGAAAAATAGCGTCATGCATACCGGAATAAAAAGACCTGCACCGGTAAAGCCAGATACAGCCGGATAAAGCAAGGCCGAAAGCGCAAGACCACCAAGAAGTCCGCCCAAGCCAGACAACAGTTCACTGGTCGGAAGCGCCGATATGCGCTGTGCTCCTTGTTCCAGCCCGCGTATAATGGGGCCTGCCAGCATTGAAGCCAGAACAACACCGCAAAGCGCGCCAATCCCAACATTCATGTAATAGCCGCTTGATTGCTGCATCGTTCTGTAAGTCGAATCTGTCCAGAGTGCACCGACATGCATCCAGCTGTAGAGCTGTGCGCCGACGACGCCTCCAAAAAGTAATCCCATGGTTTGAATGATTCGTTTCATCACATAAATCCACCTCCATTACAATTATGTGCCAATCTTTCGACGGTTAACCGTGGGGGAAACCAATTTCCTTAAGAAAGCACACGAAAAGTATTTTGAAATGGTTGGCAAGGGGGCTTATAATAGAAGATAGCACTGCTAATCCTGAAATGAGGTGGAATTGATGAGCACCCCGACGCTGGAACAATTTCAACAGCAGGTTTCGGAACTGCTGCTAAGACACCGAAGCTTGCTGGATGTTTTATCGAAATACAGCCAGTCCGGCGCGTCCGTTAATCGTGCCGTGGCCAAATCCGTGACGGAATGCGGATGTATTGAACTCAATGCGCGCAAGCAGGAATACCCGGACGATGCCAACTTGGAGCAGGCCAAGACGAAGCTTCATCATCACATTAACGGTGAGCTATGCGAGCATTGCCGAGACGC
This sequence comes from Paenibacillus mendelii, assembly GCF_024498075.1. Taxonomy (GTDB): domain Bacteria; phylum Bacillota; class Bacilli; order Paenibacillales; family Paenibacillaceae; genus Paenibacillus_Z; species Paenibacillus_Z mendelii. The sequence continues at coordinate 14,807 of NZ_JANHOF010000025.1, read as the reverse complement.
CATTAAGAACGAGCTCGGCCGCAATTTGTTCTATATATCCGCCATGTGCAATTTGCTCGATATTCAGTTGGACGATGTAGTCGCTCAAGAATCCGGAAAGTGCTCCACCCTCGGTTTATTCAACCTTACGTAGACGCAGACATTTCGATATGCAGAAAAAAACCGCCTTGCTCATCCGGAGATGAGCAAGGCGGTTCGTTGTTTGTTCGGGTCTATCTTGAGAGAAGCTAGGCACTATGCTCCGACTGGACGCCTTCTTCTTGAAGCTCTTTACGCCGTTTCCGCTTCTTCCTGCCTGGGAGACGGCGATCAACGTTTTTTTTTAAGCCATACAGCGCGTAGAGAACGAGCGGAATGAACAGGATTTTGGATAATTGGTCGGGGAACACAATCCCAAGGACCACTGAAATCACAACAATGAGCGGTACCACCCAAATCGCATTCTTGGGAATACCGATTTTTTTGAAGTTGGGATATTTAATGGTACTCACCATAAGCAGAGACAAAACGAGCGTGCTCGTAAGGAGCACGGAGATCGGGATTTCCTTATGAAACAGTGCAAGCGTTGCAACGACGCCGCCGGCCGCCGGAATCGGCAAACCGATAAAGTATCCCGGCATACCCGATACCACGTTGAAACGGGCAAGCCGCAGCGCACCGCAAATCGGAAACAGCGCTGTAATAATCCAAGCTGGCGCCGGATTCAATTGCTGGAATGCTACGCTATACATAATAAAAGCCGGCGCAACGCCGAACGAAATGACGTCAGAAAGCGAATCAAGCTCTTTCCCAAATTCACTTTGCGCATTCAGAGCGCGAGCTACACGCCCGTCCACGCCGTCCATGAGCATGGCAATGATCACCATCATGGCTGCAATTTCTGGCTTCGCATTTTCTGGGAAAACGAGAATGATGGCGACGATACCCAAAAACAAGTTCGCCACTGTAAAAAGACTCGGTATCGATTTCGTAAACATTATGCTCCACCTCATCTTTACTATACCCCAAAAGCATCTTCAGAAGCGGAATAAAATTGTAAATTGAAACCAGCCGCTGTCCGCATTCTAACATTGTATGGGATTTAGATTTGTCTGTCAATGAACATCTGTTCTTGAATCCGCTTAAGCCCTTCCTTAATTGCACGCGCCCTGACTTCACCAATTCCGTCCACCGCATCGAGCTCTTCAATGGTAGCCATGAGAATATGTGGAAAATGATCGAACTGCTCCACTAAGTTATGCATGATCGTCGCCGGCAGACGCGGTATCTTACTCAGGAGCCGGTATCCGCGCGGTGCGACCATCTCTTCCGCCACTGCTCCGATGCCGGCATAACCGAGCAGCTTGATGATTGGCGGCATGTCGAGTAATTCATCTGAAGATAGTTTTCGCAGAGCCGCCCGAATTTCGCGAATTCGCTCCTCACTCGAATCCTTCGCATAATCCTTGAGAAGGAACCACAGCTCCTCTTCGACTCCGCCAACCAGCTCTTCCATCTGCATGCTGATCAGACGGCCTTCCGTACCTAGCTCGTTCACGTAACGTTTGATCTCCATCTTCACTCGTATAACCATTTCTACCCGTTTTATGACATGTACAACCTCTTGAAGAGTAACAAGCTCCTCAAATTCGGAAGCGGATAGATTGGTAAACGACTGGCCAAGAACCGCTTTATATTTCTCCAGCGTCTGAATCGCTTGATTCGCCTTCGTCAGAATGACGGCCATATCCTTCAGAGAGTACCTGAGCTGCCCTTGGTATAATGTAATAATATTACGCCGCTGGGAAATGGATACCACCAGCTTACCCGTTTGTTTGGCAACCCGCTCCGCCGTTCTGTGCCTGATCCCTGTCTCACTGGATGAAATCGAGCTATCCGGAATCAACTGGGTATTGGCATACAGAATGCGCCTGCGGTCTTCGCTCAGGATGATGGCACCGTCCATCTTTGCAAGTTCATATAAGTAATTGGGGGAAAAATCGCAATTGATGGAGAAGCCGCCATCGACGACTTCCATCACTTCCGGGCTATATCCCACCACGATAAGCGCACCGGTCTTTGCCCGCAGGACATTCTCCAGTCCATCTCGAAATGCCGTTCCGGGCGCGACCATCTGCAACAGCTGGTTCATAATTTCTAGTTGATTAGGCTCTTTCATCATCTGCCCCCTTATCCGAGTGCTGCCGCAAGCGCCTGCGAAACCGTCTCCACGCCTATAATCTCAATGCCGGAAGGTGGGCTCCAGCCCTTCAAGCTCTTCTCTGGCATAATGATCCGTTTGAATCCAAGCTTCTGTGCTTCCTTCACCCGTTGTTCAGCCCGGGAGACGGCCCGCACTTCACCGGTCAGGCCAATCTCCCCGAATACGACATCGAAGGGTCTGGTCGGCGCATCCCGAAAGCTTGAAGCAATGCAGACAGCCACCGCCAAATCGACGGCCGGTTCATCCAGCTTGACCCCGCCGGCTACGTTCAAGTAGGCATCCTGCGTCTGCAGAAACATCCCCATCCGCTTCTCCAGAACCGCGATAATCAGTGACAATCGGTTATGATCAATGCCTGTAGACATACGGCGTGGCGACGGGAAATTCGTTGTGGCTACAAGCGCCTGCAGCTCTACGAGTACCGGGCGCGTGCCCTCCATGCTCGCAACGACCGTTGAACCTGAAACGCCGAGCGGTCTCTCGGACAAAAACAGCTCGGAAGGATTGCTGACCTCCCGCAGTCCGGACTCGCCCATCTCGAAAATACCGATTTCATTCGTCGAACCGAAACGGTTCTTAACGGCGCGCAGCAGTCGATACGAATGATGCCGCTCACCTTCAAAGTAGAGCACGCAGTCGACCATATGCTCGAGCAGCCGCGGACCCGCGATTGCACCCTCCTTGGTCACATGCCCGACCAGTACCGTCGCGATGCCTCGAACCTTTGCTACCCTCATGAAGTGAGCCGTGCATTCTCTCACCTGAGAGACGCTCCCTGGCGCTGATGCCACACTTGGCTCATAGACGGTCTGAATGGAGTCAATGACGAGAAAATCAGGTTGAACCGATTCGATCGCATCATTAATTTGCTCCATATTCGTCTCACATAATACATACAGTGTATCCGTAAGCGCTCCGAGCCGGTCGGCCCTCAGCCTGGTTTGCTTGACTGATTCCTCGCCGGAAATATATAAGACGGTTAACCCCTTGACAGCCAGCGCATGCGAAGTTTGTAAGAGCAGCGTTGACTTTCCGATACCTGGGTCGCCTCCGACCAGAATGAGCGATCCGGGTACTACCCCACCGCCGAGCACCCGGTTGAGCTCCTGTAAGGTTGTTTCAATACGCGGCTCCTGACCACTATCTATGTGTATGATGGAAAGCGGCTTTTCTTTCGTCTGAATGAGTGATGAGCCCAATCCCTGGGTCTTGACGACCGTTTCCTTCTCTTCTACCATTGTGTTCCATGCGCCGCAGCCGGGGCATTTGCCCAGCCATTTGGGAGATTCTGTGCCGCAATCGGTACATGCGAATTTTGTTTTAAGTTTTGCCATCGACGGCTCCTTTTAGCGAATAATGCTACCTTCAAAGTTTACCATTTATTCCTGCCCGGTTAAACCCTCTAACGCGATAAACAGGAATAAATGTTCGATTCCAGAAATGTTTATGTAAGATTCCTTACAAGTCATGCAATTACAAACTCACAAAGCCCCGATGAACCTTTTACAAACGACAAAAGAGCTCCTTCTTCACCATCGGCTTAGAAGAAACTCTTTGGATATGCAAGAGAGCATTAGGGTTAAACATCTTCTCCTGCCAAACGAGTCATAAGTACGGTGTGGGTCGTCATTTTCGCACCCAGCATTACACTTTCACCTTGCGGCGCGCCCGTTGAGGCACCATGCCCTGCCCCTTGCGGACCGCCTGGATCGGACGCAGCCCGCTGTGCATGGGCTTGTTTGAAGTTATCGCTGTTCACCCAAGCCTCGAAAGAGGCTTTGTCTTCCCACGTCGTACATACCTTAAGCTCATCGTTCTCTTCCAAGCCTTCTGTGAATAATACTTCCATGCGTACGAAACCCGGCTGCAGTTGGACGCCCTTCGACCGCTGGAACCGCTGCGCCACTTCTTCCCCATGGCCCTTCTTCACCTTAATCGTATTCATGACAATGATCATGGATTGTCCCTCCCTGCTTTTACTTGTCTCTCTTAGTTTACCAATCCTTCTTAGCAGAAACAAATGGAGCCGTCCGTGCAATAAACAAAGGTGTCCCCCATTCAGGGGACACCTTATGTTTAACAGTGCTCTTATTTTGTCGCATGCTCGCTTTCAGCAGCTTCGCCTGAGGCCGGTTCTTTATGAGTGACCGTCAATCCGCCATCCTTTTCATCAATCACGAGCGTATCGCCTTTGTTGATTTGACCGAGCAGCAGATCTTCGGATAGCCGATCCTCGATGTGCTTCTGAATCGCCCGGCGCAGCGGACGTGCCCCATACTGCGGATCGAAGCCTTCCTTCGCCAGGAAGTTCTTCGCCGCTTCAGTAAGCGTGAAATCCACTTCCTGCTCACGCAGACGCTTGCGCAGCTCCTCGGACATCAGTGTCACGATTTGCGCGATATGCTCCTGCTCCAGGGCATGGAACACAATGGTCTCGTCGATCCGGTTCAGGAACTCCGGACGGAAGCTCTTCTTCAGCTCTGCCAGCACTTTATCCTTCATTACATTGAAGTCATGCCCTGCGTTTTGTACGGCAGTGAAGCCGAGCGAAGAATTACGCTTAATTTGGTCAGCGCCAACGTTCGATGTCATAATGATCAACGTGTTGCGGAAATCGACCACCCTGCCCTTGGAATCCGTCAGACGACCATCCTCCAGCACTTGAAGCAGGATATTGAATACTTCAGGATGCGCCTTCTCGATTTCATCGAGCAGTACGACCGAATACGGTTTGCGGCGAACCTTCTCTGTAAGCTGGCCGCCTTCCTCGTACCCGACATATCCCGGAGGTGCACCGACCAGTCGAGATGTCGAATGCTTCTCCATATACTCCGACATATCGATACGAATAACGGCATTCTCATCGCCGAACATCGCTTCAGCAAGCGCTCTGGCCAATTCCGTCTTCCCGACGCCGGTAGGGCCGAGGAAGATGAATGAACCGATCGGACGTTTCGGATCCTTCAGACCCGCACGCGCGCGGCGAATAGCACGCGATACCGATTTGACCGCTTCGGTTTGTCCGATAACGCGATCATGCAGGATTTCTTCCATTTTCAAGAGCCGCTGGGTCTCTTCTTCGGCCAGCTTGCTGACCGGGATCCCCGTCCAGCTTGCAACGACTTGGGCAATATCCTCCGTCGTAACCTCGGAGTCTGTACGACCCTGTTTTTCTTTCCATTGGTTCTTCGTCAAGTCGAGCTCTTCGCGGATTTTTTGCTCCGTATCGCGCAGAGCTGCAGCCTTCTCGAACTCTTGGCTTTGTACGGCCGAATCCTTTTCCTTGCGGATATCATCCAGACGGTTTTCAAGCTGCTTCAAGTTAGGCGGTACCGTGTACGATTTGAGCCGTACTTTGGAGGAAGCCTCATCGATCAGATCGATTGCCTTATCCGGCAGGAAGCGGTCTGTAATGTAGCGGTCGGACAGCTTAACGGCTTGCTCGATCGCTTCATCCGTAATTTTCACACGGTGATGCGCTTCATAACGGTCGCGCAGCCCGTGCAAGATTTGAATGGCTTCTTCCGGTGACGGTTGATCGACCGTGATCGGCTGGAAGCGGCGCTCAAGTGCCGCGTCTTTCTCGATATATTTGCGATATTCGTCAAGCGTGGTCGCCCCGATGCACTGCAGCTCGCCGCGGGCAAGCGCCGGCTTCAGGATATTGGAAGCATCGATAGCACCCTCGGCGCCGCCTGCTCCGATCAGCGTATGCAGCTCATCGATGAACAAGATGATGTTCCCGGCTTGACGAATTTCGTCCATAATTTTTTTGAGACGGTCTTCGAATTCACCGCGATACTTCGTACCCGCGACAACCGACCCCATGTCCAGCGTCATCACACGCTTGTCACGCAGCGTTTCAGGAATTTCACCCGCAATGATTTTTTGTGCCAGACCTTCAGCTATGGCTGTTTTACCCACGCCGGGTTCGCCGATAAGCACGGGGTTGTTTTTCGTCCGGCGGCTGAGAACCTGAATTACGCGTTCGATTTCCTTGCTCCGTCCAATGACAGGGTCAAGGTTGCCTTCCTTCGCGTAAGCCGTCAAATCGCGGGCAAGACCGTCCAGCGTCGGCGTACTCACATTCGACGGCGAGCCGTGATTGCTTGATACCGCTTCGCTGCTGCCCAGCAGCTGCAGCACTTGCTGACGTGCTTTGTTTAAGCTGATCCCCAGATTGTTGAGCACCCGCGCAGCTACACCTTCGCCTTCGCGGATCAGGCCGAGCAGGATATGCTCCGTGCCCACGTAGGTATGGCCCAGCTTGCGGGCTTCATCCATGGACAACTCAATCACTTTCTTAGCCCGCGGCGTGTAGGCAATATTCGTAGGCTGCTCCTGACCGCGGCCAATCAATGTTTCGACTTCGTCTTGAATTTTCTCTAAGCTTAAACCGAGACCGATCAGCGCCTTAGCGGCGATGCCTTCCCCTTCTCGATTCAATCCAAGCAAAATATGCTCTGTACCAATATTGTTATGACCGAGACGAACCGCTTCTTCCTGTGCTAGCGCCAGTACCTTCTGCGCACGTTCGGTGAATCTTCCAAACATCATGTTCACACACCCCCATGATCGGATTTACGTCCTAATTGCTGGCGTATCAATTCTGCACGCCGGATATCCCGCTGTTCCGTACTCAACTTCTCGTTGAACGTTTGTTGGAGAAAACCCGGCTGTGTTAATACCATTAATTCATTCATCACCTGCGGTGACACATCCGAGATCAAACCAAGGTCAATGCCCAGCCGAACATCGGATAGCCGCTGAGCGGCTTCCTTCGAATCCATGATGGACGCATGCGACAGAATACCGTAGGAACGAAATACCCGATCCTCCAGCCGCACCCGCGACTCCTGCTGCATCATCCGCTCGCGCGCCGCACGCTCATGCTCGATAATTTGCTTGGCAACACCGTGTAAATTATCGATTATCTCGTGTTCGGACTGCCCGAGTGTAATTTGATTCGAAATTTGAAATAAATTGCCGAGCACCTCGCTGCCTTCGCCGTATATCCCGCGAACAGCAAGCCCGACTTGTGTGATTGCCGACAAAATACGGTTAATTTGCTGCGTCATCACGAGCGCCGGCAGATGCATCATGACAGATGCCCGTATACCTGTTCCGACGTTCGTCGGACAGCTCGTTAGATACCCGCGGCGTTCATCAAACGCGTAATCGGCCTCTTCTTCAAATATATCGTCAATGCGGCTGGCAAGCTCCCATGCTTCATTAATTTGAAAGCCGGGATACAAGCATTGAATCCGCAAATGATCCTCTTCATTCACCATGATGCTCACCGATTCGTTATCGCTCAGAACGAGTGCGCCGCACCTTGACTCATTCGCAAGGTTCGGACTGATGAGATGCTTCTCGACCAGTACCCTTCGCTCCAGCTCGTTAAGGTCGGATAACTCGATCGTCTCAAATCGGCCGATGTCATTTAATCGCCCCGATTCTCCGACTGACGTCAGCCGTTCCATCACATCCTGCGACTGTTGATTGGTCGCAAGCATGGGGAATGGATGACCGCGCAGGTTACGAGCGACGCGAACGCGACTGCTGATTACAATATCGGCATCGGGTCCGGTGCCCTGCATCCAATCACTAAGCGCATGCTGTGCAAATGAACGTTTCGACAAGGCGATTCCTCCTTCCTTCACTGGCGCCGCGTTACGTATCGGCGACGCTTCGCTCTAACTCGCGGATTCGGTCACGGATGTTTGCCGCATTCTCGAATTCCTCTCGACTGATCAGGTCGTGAAGCTCATGTCTAAGCTGCTCGATTTCGCGCTTCAGTTGTATTTGTCCGCCTGAACGCTTCGGTATTTTACCGATATGCACGGTATTGCCGTGTACCCGTTTCAGAATCGGATCCAACTTATCACCGAACTGTGCGTAGCAATTGCTGCAGCCGAATCGTCCCATTTTGCTAAACTGTCCGTAGGTCAACCCGCAATTATCGCAGCGCAGCGCTTGCGGTTTGGCGCTCAAGCCGCCCACACCTCCATGAGGCTCCAAGTCGAGCAGGCCGGATAGAAGGCTATGAATGGAAAACCCGTTTACTGGGCTGGAGAGGCCTTCACCCTTCTCTCTAGCGCATGATTCACAAAAGTGAAACTCCGTTTTTTCCCCGTTGACGTTCTTTATAAAATGCAGCGTCGCCGGTCTCTTCACGCATTCCTGACAAACCATTGTCGCGTAATCCCTCCTAAAGTTTTGCATGGCAAAACTCAATTTGAAAATCATACGCTTTAAAGTTTTGCGGAGCAAAACTCTCTTCGTAAGCATGAACTTAAGTTTTGCGAAGCAAAACTCTCTTCGTAAGCATTCACTCACATTTTGCACAGCCAAAACTTACATTGTAAGATCATTACCCTCAAGTTTTGCGAAGTAAAACAACATTACTTCACAAGCAGTGTGATAAGCATCGCCTTAAGCAGCCTTGCCCGGACCTCGTCACGCGTCGGCAATATTAACGCTATTGCTTCACGCGATACCGCCGCCCGCAGCAGTTTTGCTTCCCGTTTAGAAATAAGCTCTGCCTCTTCCAGCTGATAAATAAGCCCTTCCGCTGCCGCTTGATCAACCTCGTTTCCAATCGTCTGTGCGATATGCCCTTGAATCATCTTTAACGTGGGCAGTTCAACGCGCTGGATACGGATATAGCCGCCGCCGCCGCGTTTACTCTCGACGAGGTAACCCTTCTCCATCGTAAAGCGAGTGCTGATCACGTAATTGATTTGCGACGGAACACAGGAGAAGCGATCTGCTAAATCGTTTCGCTGAATTTCGACCGCGCCTTCAGGGCTATCCTGCAGCATGTGCTTCAAATACTGCTCGATGAGATCGGAAATGTTGCGCATTTCAACAACCTCCTTAAAGCTGACAGAAACAACATTTAGCTCTTCAAAGCCGAAAAAGTCTAATTAATCAGATTTCATTGACTTTGACTTTCTTTGACTTTAACTTTATTATACGCGTTTTTACCAAAAGGTCAAGAGCATTACTGTCATATCATGCCTTCCTTTTTAGCTTTAGCGGATGGCGAGCATTTATACCTCTGTGGCCTGTGCAACCTTTATATTCCATTCTTCGTCTAATAGTCACTCACCTAGCGCTTTAAAAAATGATTACCTTGCCTGGTGGAGATCGAAACAAAACATGTCCTAAGGGGAGCGCTCGCGATGAATATGAACTTTCAATGGGTCAACCAGCATGCAAAACGATGGATATCCACTGCAGTGATATCACCCATTCTGCTCATTAGTATTACTATTGCCTTAATCGTGAATCCCGTTCAAGTAGAAGCTGCAGGTCAATCGGACAGCATTTCCTCATCGTGGAGCTATTCGAATGCTTATCAAGATCCAGACACCGGTATAACATTGGTCAATGTCTATAACATGGGAGCCAATCGTATTCTTATGCTGGACGCGGATGGAGTCTGGTCGAAGCTGCCCTCCCACTATAATCAGATGTGGTATGTAACCGGTTTGTCCAGGATCGCAATTAATCCTTCCTATAATATAGCTCGCATGGAATTCGACACTCTGTACTTTGACTTTGAGCGGAAAGCTATCGTAAGCGGCGGTCTGTATATGACGTCACCAGGTTATGCTTACGGCACTCGTAAAGAGAGTCCTTATACTTTCCCGCCCAATAGCGCCATGCTCATCAAAAATAATCACTCCGGCGTTATCCGGGAGATGGATGTAACGCGATTCGACTACAGACATTTACAATGGTTACAGGATGGCACATTCATTACCTACCGTTTCAATGAAGAAGCCAAAGAAAACGAAATTGTCATCGGAAATCCTGACACCGGAACGATTCAACGCTTAATGCTGGGCACCATTCGTCGCGTCAATGCCGAAACAAACCTTCTTGCCTATGTGAAGAATGAACCTGAACGGATCTGGTATGTTCACGATCTAACGACAGGTAAAGAGCGTAAGCTAAGTAGCGAGTCCGAGAAGAGCTCATTGTTTCCTGAATCTATCCAGGCCGATCCGAAGCCTCCCGGCAAGCTGACCCTGCCGGATGTCGATCAACTACCTGAGTACAAGCCCGCCTTTGAATATGAGAATGAGGCTGTACTGAAGGTCAATGGACAGCAATATACACTTCCTTATGCGTTTATAAGCGGCACCAGCGTTTTCATACCAGTCCGGCCTTTATTAAGTGATTTAGGAATTGAACTAACCACAACGAAGACGCAGCAGACGAGCAGCTACACGCTCAGACGGGGCAACGCGGCTTTAACGTTAACTAGTACAGAGGTGCGTATCTATAGCGATCGTTTATTCATAACTACGGATCACCTTCAAAAACTTGGAGTCAGTAATCCAGCCGTCGAGTGGATCAAGTAAGGTTAATACGGGTAAGTACATGAGGGAATCTTCGATTATCTATTTTAGGGAAAGGTCGTGTCCGATTCATGAAAGGCGCATCATTCAAGAAACGGTTTCTGCTTGCTGCCTCTTTTGCAATATTGTCTTCTTCTGTACCCATAACCATTCCTGCTGCAGCATCAGCCACAGCCACATCGAGTGACTCCTATCAGCAGCTTGCCGCTTGGAAATTTAATTTCTCATTCGCCTTTAAGGATCCCTGGACAGGCAAACTATTTTTCAATGCCTTCAATGATGAAGGTGAACTGTATATCATCTTCAAGGAGAAGGATGGTTCGTGGCACAAGCTTCCCAAAGGTTATCATTTTGCATGGAAAAACGGTAACGAGTCACTTGCTCGCATTGAATTATCCCATTCTGTGCTGGAACCATTCAAACCGGTTTCGCCCCCGCTTTTTGGGACATTGCTGTATGACCATACCGATAACACGCTGGTTTATAGCAAGCCGTATATCATCTCCCCCGGCCGTGGTTACGGCATTCGGCAGCAGGAGGATTATGTCTCCACAGGCAATGGATCGCAGCGGCTGTTCAGTATCTGGTTAAAAGACCGTAAAACGGGCGTCATTCGTGAAATTTGGCGGAGCAATCAGCGTGGAGAGTACCGTTTTCATTGGACGAACGACGACCAGCTCCTATCCCAGCGCTATAATCAGACAACAAGAACCGTGGAAATTACCCAATATGATCCCTCCATCGGAACGTTCAAGCATCTGCTGGACGGACAGCTCTGGCGGATCAATCCGAAGACCAATCAGATTCTATACTTGGACAACACAACCAAACGTAAAGTATGGATCTACGATATGAATACAGGCGTTAAGCGACTATCTAAAGGCGTTGTAGAGGAAAATACACTCTTCGCCGCTGCACCCTCACCCATGGAGAATACCGTCACACCGCCGGTCGATCTGGATGTTCGCTCCCTTCCAGAATTGGAGCCTCAGTTCATTAGCATGAACGAAGCCGATCTTATCGTGAATGGAGCCAGATATCCATTAGCAATGGCAATAGTCAGCGGCATTAATAATTTCATCCCCCTATCTTCGGTTATGGCTGAACTCGGATTAACGTTATCTTCTGAACCGATTGGTGAGCCACCCGTACAGTCATACAAGCTTACATACCGTGATCAAGTGGTGACGATAGACGAGAAGGATATGCGTAATTATGATAATCGGATATTTATTAGTATAACGCTGCTCAAACGACTCCTTCAGACAGATGATATGCAGCTGCAATGGATAGCGCCGCTTAACAACACGTTCAGCTCTATAAGCTCAGTATCATCCTAAGACAGTCAAAAAGAGGCTCCTCGCAGCCGGTTATTACACCGTGCGATAAGAGCCTCCTTTTTCATGTAACTTCACTACTTGACCTAATCACTATCTCCTGCGCGCTTCCGTCAATTGGAATTGTCCGACCAAATGCTGCAGGAAGGCGGTTATTGCCTCTACGTGGCCGGATTGATAACGAACGTTTATAAAGTCATTCATCAGTTCTTGAACCTTGCTCTCGACCTCCGTGGAGATCGTTCGATTGAGCATGCTAACCTGGGCGATATTTTCCATAAGCTCCACCACTCGATCAATGACCTGAGATTTCAAGGAATCGTCCGCATTCGCACTTCTGAGCGTATCAGAGGCTGCCGCAACCAATTCCTTTCCTTCTTGTACGACCCGTGTACCTTCCTCCATAGAGACTGTTGCATGCTGAGCATTATCGTAAATACGCCTGACGATCTGATGGACCTGATCGGTAGAGGTTTGGGTCAAATCGGCCAGCTTGCGGATCTCTGTCGCAACGACGGCAAACCCTCTGCCCTGTTCACCAACGCGAGCCGCCTCAATCGAAGCGTTAAGCGCAAGCAAATTCGTTTGGGCAGATACTTCTTCAATCACACTAAGGATGCTCCGTATTTCATTCGTCGTCTCCATAAAAGCATGAATCGTTCTGTTCGTCTCGGTTACACGCTCTGATATATGCTCCATCTTGCCGCCGATTAGACGCAGCTCGCCCTGGGTCAGTTCAATCTGCTCGGAGGCCTTTTCCTCAAGCTTCCGCAGCGCCTGCCTCATTTCATCCGCGACTTCCTTCGCGACTTCGATATCTTGCAGCTGATTTCGGATACCTTGGAGCATGTCATTAATTTTAACGTTTACCTTCTCCGTGGTACCTGCGGTAATGGCCGTCGACTCTTTCATTAGACGCTGACTGCTCCATACGTCGACCGAAGCAAGCTTCACCTGCAGCATAATGCCTTCAAGAGAGTCAATCATGTTATTAATCCATTTGGCCAACTCGCGGGTTTCATCATTGCCAAAAGAGCCTGCGTCGAGCCGCTGGGTTAAGTCGCCTTTACCTTCGGCATTTATGCGAATAAACCCTGTTAAACGCCTCAGATCACTTACAATCCGCCGATTCACTTTCCGATCCAATGCCAAAATCATGTATAGACCCAGTAAGATATTAAAAAGTCCGAATACAACCGCTCCTGCCCAAGGTTGAAGAAAGGATGAGGCCATGTAACTAAGTAAACCGCCTGCAACTCCATACACCGCTGCCCATTTTAGCAAGAAGCGGGTTTGTGACCATCTCATGCTTCGTATGCGGTATACCTCTTCCAGATCCCCTTCGCACATCATCCCCCATAGATCGGGACAATGTGGCAATTGAAACGTGACCCCTTTGCCGATAACCTGTATATGTCGGTAGTCAGAGTAACCTGGGAATTCTACAAATAAATTGCTGCCGTTCTTAATTGTATTAAATACGCCAGGATGAAGCTCGCCTGTCGCCGGATCGGTAAATATGAGCTCCAGTTCCGTATGCTGCTTTACCGAAACACTCCCCCAATCCGTTGTAACCCCATCCTTCAGATTTTCGCCATGCGTGAATGTATGGTCTTCGAATCGACTGCGTGATAATGCCGTTCCCGGTGCAATATGCTTGTTAAGCATGGGCTTAGCCATAAAAATATAATTATCGCCTGAATCCGGATAAACATGACCAGATTCACGCTGAATCAAATCGCCGATCACATCATTGGGTACCCTGCCGCATACCGCCCCCATCCAATTTCCATTCTGTACGATCGGCGCAATAAACAATAGCGTCATCTCATCATGAAATGTAGACGTGCTCGGACCGATTTCCTCCGTATACGGATCACGATAGGGTCCGAATAAACAGCTGCGGCCTCCCGGAACTTCCTTCGCATATCGCAGACCTTCCGCAATAATACTCGCAGTGCCGTACTCCTTATCACAATGTGGATCATAGGTCGAATAGAGAACACGGTCACTTGCATCCAGCAAAAATAATTCCGAAAAGTCAGAAGCGCGTAAGCGGCTGGATGCGAACAATCGTTTCACATCCGCTTGTATACCTGCGTCCTTGCTGTCGTCGAGATGATGGAGCTCTGCCAGCTGCACGGACAGACGCTCAAGATGACCCCAATATTCGTTCGTCCATGCTTGCAGCAGCTGAATTCGCGTATCCGCGATGCCCTCAAAAATCTCTGCGACTTCATCTTTCAATCCACGATTCAACCGCGTGGACCACCACAAGGGCAGTCCCTTTCTCCACCCCAACCAATCGAACATCATGATCACCCAGTTTCTCGTCTATTTATACTGTGATTATAATGTCAGTTATTATAACATAAAATCGGTTGTAAAAGGAAAAAAATGCATCAAATTTCACTTGTCAGATCGTTAGTGTCATGATTAATTACCTATATGACAAAAAAACCGATCATACGTATATGATCGGCTCTACTGCAACCTACAAATCAATTTTCATGGCAGAAAAGGGTACATCTTCAGCCAACAAAAAACCGACCGCGGTTCGCGGTCGGTTCCTCGTGCTTGGCGACGTCCTACTCTTCCAGGACCCTGCGGTCCAAGTACCATCGGCGCTGAAGGGCTTAACGGTCGTGTTCGAGATGGGTACGCGTGGTTCCCCTTCGCCATTACCACCAAACGTTTCAGGTGTGGTTACACCTTCAAAACTGGATACGAGTTTGCGCAACTCTATAGCTGTGTTTCCCGAATGAGTATCGGGGTCCCCGCAAAGTATTCGGAATCAGCTTCGAAGCTGTTCGTCACTTTGTGGGGTATCTTTTAGGATAAGCCCTCGACCGATTAGTATTCGTCAGCTGCATGCATTGCTGCACTTCCACCTCG
>NZ_JANHOF010000024.1 GCF_024498075.1 Paenibacillus mendelii | reverse complement strand
ATGCGCCGCAGGTCCATCTACAAGTGGCAGATTGCTCCGCCTTTCCCAATTCCCTCATGCGAGAGAATTGCGTATCCGGTATTAGCATTCGTTTCCGAATGTTATCCCAGTCTTGCAGGCAGGTTACCTACGTGTTACTCACCCGTCCGCCGCTAACTCCATTGAAAGCAAGCTTTCAATGAAATTCGCTCGACTTGCATGTATTAGGCACGCCGCCAGCGTTCGTCCTGAGCCAGGATCAAACTCTCCATAAAAGTGCGGCCCGAAGGCCGACTATATTGATAAGCTTGTTAGCTCATTACTTGTTAAATCTTGTCGGATTGACGTGATCCATATGTTCAGTTTTCAAAGAACTTGCTGTCACTTTCTGTCGTGACAGTTGTTTATAATACCAGCTTTCAAATCCGTTGTCAACAACTTGTTTCACTTATTTATTATCGGTGATAATCGGTTGTTAGCAGCGCTTCGAAAGCGACAAGAAATAATTTAACACATCCACAGGAGGAATACAACTTGTAATAAATGACAAAAGCTGCAGAAGGTTTAATGCCCCTCTGCAGCTGGCGTAGAGCTTGCTTATTCGCCGAGCAGCCGAAGCAGCTCGTTCTCATCCTCAATGACGGTAACACCTAGATCGCGAGCTTTCGTCAGCTTGCTTCCGGCGCTCTCGCCCGCAATGACGAAGTCGGTCTTCTTCGATACACTGCCGCTAATTTTGGCTCCTAATGCTTCCAGCTTACGCGCTGCCTCATCCCGGGTCATGGCTGTTAACGTTCCCGTCAGCACGACAGTCTTCCCGCTAAATAAACTGTCTGTGCGCACTTCCACTGTCAACTCCGCTTCCGCCTTCACGCCTAGCGCCAGCATGCGGTCAATGCTATCCACCGCAACAGGGTCGCGGAAATACATCCAGATGCTGTCCGCAACAATACCTCCGACATCGGGCAGACCAATCAGCTCTTCCACAGTGGCCCCACGGATAGAGGCAAGACTTCCAAAATGATCGGCAAGCATCTTTGTCGTCGCTTTACCCGTATTAGGAATGCCCAGTGCAAACAAAAAGGCTGCTAGATCGCGCTGCTTGGACTTATCGATTGCTTCGAGCAGCTTACGCGCCTTCTTGTCGCCAAACCGATCGAGGCCAATGAGATTCTCATAGGTTAACGCATACAGATCCGCTGGATCGCGTACGCCGCATTCATCAAACAGCTGTTCCGCCGTCATAATACTGAAAGATTCAATATCCATGGCGTCCCGTGATGAGAAGTGCGTGATGCGAGCGATTGTCTGAGGCCTGCACCCCAGCTTGTTGTTGCAGAACAGATGAGCCCCGCGCTGCTCAAGCGTCGTCCCGCAGGATGGACAAATCTCCGGAAAAATAATTTCCGCGCCTTCCTCGTCATCCGCCCTTCCCAGAATCTCAGGAATTACGTCGTTCGATCGACGGATAAAGACACGCGCACCCAGCGCATGCTTCAGATTCTTCCTTTCGATATCGCCAATATTGTTAAGCGTACAATTCTGAACGGTTACCCCTGCAAGTTCAACGGCTTCCACGCGGGCAACCGGCGTAATCTTGCCTGTGCGCCCTACCTCCCAGGATACCGACTCCAGTACGGTGGTCGTTTCTTCTGCTTCGAATTTGAAGGCGACGGCCCAACGCGGAAATTTATCGGTATACCCTAATACCTCGCGCGTACGCATGTCTGTCAGCTTCACGACAGCACCGTCTATCAAATAATCAAGGGTTCCGCGAATCTCCGCTATTCGTTCAAGCTCCGCCCGCACTTCTTCGATCGTACTCCAATAAGTAGCATACGGATTTACTTTGAATCGGTTATCGCGTAAAAACTGCAGCATTTGCTGATGGGTATCGAAGCCCACCCCGTCCGCATAACCAATATTATAGAAGAAAGCACTGAGCTTTCTTTCTGCCGTAATACGCGGATTCTGGTTGCGCAGCGCTCCGGCAGCCGCATTGCGGGCATTCTTGAGCGGTTCTGCAGCCGTGCGATTATAGGCTTCCAGTGTGGAGAGATGCATAATCCCTTCGCCCTGCACCTCGATAATCCCCTCGTCGAAAGGAATTTTAAGCGGAATGGACTTCATCGTCTTCACTTGAGCCAGAATACCTTCGCCAACTACGCCATTGCCGCGGGTCGCCGCCTGCACAAGACGTCCGTCTTCATACGTTAAGTTAAGGGTTAGTCCGTCAAATTTCTGTTCGATGACATAACTGGGCTCCGGCAGCGGCTCTTCATCAGGGTTCTTGGTGTTGAAATCGTTAATGGCCTTGATAACCCGAGCGTTCCACGCCAGCAAATCCTCTCCGTCTTGAGCTTTATCGAGACTCCAGAGTCTGGAACGATGGCGATGCGGTTCAAAGCCCTTTAAAATATCCCCGCCAACGCGAAGTGTAGGCGATTCAGGCAGCGCAACGCCGGTCTCCTGTTCCAAATGAACTAATTCGTCATAAAGCGCATCATACTCTTTGTCGCTGATCGTAGGTTGATCCAGCGTGTAGTAACTATGGTTGTACTGTTCAATTAAGTCCGCCAGCTCTCTCATGCGTGCGAGTTTATGCGGCTGCGCTTCCTTGCCAGGTTCCATGGCCGTCGACATCGGGCACTCTCCCTCTCTTAATGGACGATATGATACGTATGCAATCTGGCTGCGTTCCTTAATCTACTTTTGTAATCGGCGCAAAGCTGGCAAGCAGTTTCTTTATTCCAACCGGCGCAGGGAATGCAATCTGCAGCTCCGTATCGTTCCCCGATCCCTTCACCGAGACAACGGTACCGACTCCCCATTTGCCGTGTGATACCTTGTCGCTAACTTTGAAGTCGCGCGCTCCCCCACCGGCCGCTGCCCCTTGGCCGGAAGCCGCTCTGGCATCATCCAGCGGCGTACTTACGCGCACGCCGCCTCGAGGATTGCCGGCTGCGGCTCCGGCAGAACCGCCGCCCGTCTGTCCGCGGTATCCGAAACCGGACGTACCGCCAGCCCCTGAGGAACTGCCTGCATACCGGCTTCCCGCTCCAATACCCCCTATTGAACGGCCGCCTATGCGTCCGGTGACCGCAGCCTCTTCCTTCACTTCATCCGGCACTTCCCGCAAGAAACGGGAAGGCATGTTCGAATTCGTGCGCCCGAACAACGTCCGCATCCGTGCGCAGGTCAAGAATAGACGTTTCTCCGCCCGGGTGATCCCCACATAGGCGAGCCGCCGTTCTTCCTCCAGCTCATCGTTATCCATCAACGCACGGCTGTGCGGGAAGACGCCTTCCTCCATCCCAATAATAAAGACAACAGGAAATTCCAGGCCTTTGGCGCTGTGCATGGTCATGAGAACGACTGCATCCTTAATACCGCTTTCCGGTTCATCCTTATCCATCGAATCGATATCTGCTATCAGGGCCAAATCGGTTAAGAAGGCGACAAGCGTCTTGTCGTCATTGCGTTTCTCGAACTCCAGCGTTACAGACAGAAACTCGTCGATATTCTCAAGCCGCGCCGTGGATTCCAAGGTATTCTCCCGGCGGAGCTCCTCACGGTACCCGCTCATCTCGAGCAGCTTCTCCGTCAGCTCCGTCACGGACAGTTCCTCTTCCATCCGCTTCAAGTGAAGCATCATATCGTGGAATTCCTTCAAGGATGTGCGCGCCCTGCCTGTCACGTCGATCCAATCGAGCTCATCCAGCAGAGCGAAGATCGAAATTCCGCGTTCAACGGCAAGCTCGGATAGCTTTGCAATCGTTGTATCCCCGATTCCCCGCTTAGGGACATTGACGATCCGCTGCAAGCTGAGATCATCATCCGGGTTTGAGATGAGACGAAGG
Source organism: Paenibacillus mendelii (assembly GCF_024498075.1). Classification (GTDB taxonomy): domain Bacteria; phylum Bacillota; class Bacilli; order Paenibacillales; family Paenibacillaceae; genus Paenibacillus_Z; species Paenibacillus_Z mendelii. The sequence goes on along the minus strand of NZ_JANHOF010000024.1, from coordinate 67,919 downwards.
AACGCAAGCAAGTCTTTAATCTCTTTACGGTCATAGAATTTGATTCCGCCGACAATTTGATACGGAATATCGGATTTGATGAGCGTTTCCTCAATGACCCGCGACTGGGCGTTCGTCCGGTACAATATCGCATGATCGCCGTATTTATGACCTTTTGCAACACCGCTCTGGATCTCGGAGGTGACGTAGTACCCTTCTTCATGCTCCGAATCCGCCTGATAGACAGTGATGGCATCACCTTCGCCTTGGTCGGTCCACAGCTTCTTCGGTTTGCGGCCGGTATTCAGCTTAATTACGGCATTCGCAGCGTTCAGAATATTCGCAGACGACCGGTAGTTTTGCTCGAGCATAATCGTCCGGGCTTCCGGATAATCCTCTTCGAAATTCAAAATGTTTGAGATGTCGGCTCCGCGCCAGCGATAAATCGACTGGTCGCTGTCCCCGACGACGCAAATATTGTGATGCTTGTCGGCTAGCATGCGGCACAGCATGTACTGCGCTTTATTGGTATCTTGATATTCGTCGACATGGATATAACGAAACTTGTTCTGGTAGAAATCGAGAACTTCCGGCACTTCCTTGAACAGTTGAATCGTGGTCATAATCAAGTCGTCGAAGTCGAGTGAATTGTTACTCTTCAGTCTCCGCTGGTAGGCTTTGTACACTTTAGCCACAATATCATCGAAATAATCGCCGATTTTGTTCTCGAATCGCTCGGGTGTAAGCAATTCGTTCTTGGCACCGCCGATTTTGGCCTGAACGGCTTTGGGCTCAAACTTCTTCGTATCGATGTTCATGTCCTTCATGCAATTTCGGATGACGGACAGCTGATCGGCCGAGTCCAGGATGGAGAAGCTGGACGTGAAGCCGATGCGGCTGATGTCTTTGCGCAATATGCGTACGCACATCGAGTGAAAGGTCGATACCCAAATATCCTGACCCGACGGTCCGACTAACGAAGCTACCCGCTGCTGCATTTCGCGAGATGCTTTATTCGTAAATGTAATGGCTAGAATGCTCCATGGCGCCACACGCCGTTTTTCAATTAAATATGCGATACGGTGCGTCAACACGCGCGTCTTGCCACTGCCCGCTCCCGCCATTATGAGTAAAGGGCCTTCCGTGGCCTGAACCGCTTCCCGCTGCGGCGGATTCAGCTTCTGAACCGCCTGATCGATTCCAAATTCATTTAACATATGAGGAATAAAACTCCTTTTGTTCGCATTTGTTCGCCTATCTTCAGTCTAGACAACAAGGCCATGAGTGTCAATTTGATTCTGCAGGATATGGACCTGTTTCGCGATACATTTTTTAGAAAAAAAAGAAACCGGCTCTCAAGCCGAACCCACCGCAAACGGTCGATTCGGCCTAAAGCCGGTGATAGCTCACCATTGGACTTTCCAGCGGCCCATTAGCCGCGCAGCCCGCACACGGTCTCCCGTACCGCCTGCACGGTGGAGAGCGCCGCTTCTAACCGATCATCATATATGGCATTGCCGACAATAACCGTGTGCGCCGCTTCCGCCGCCTGGCGGGCTTTGTCCGCACTGTCAATGCCGCCTCCATAGAACACTCTGGCGCCGGTCACCGATTTGCACGCCCGCTTGACGAGCGACATATCCCCATAAGTACCGCTGTATTCAATGTATACGATGGGCAGCCGCATCAACCTGTCAGCCATATAGACATATGCCGCAAGACTCTCCGCATCCAAATCCGTTCTCGCACCCGTCAGCTGGGCAGCCTTGGCATCCGGATTCAGAATAAGGTAGCCCTCTGCCGCCGTTTGGTCCCACGGGATAAAGGCACCCAGCCTGCGCAGCGCTTCAACCTGATGTCCAATCAGCCATTCCGCTCGATCCGTATTGAGAACCATTGGAATAAAATAATAGTCGAAGCCGGGAACGGCCGAAGCCTCGCCCGACACTTCGAGTGCACAGGGCACTTCGTATCGGCGAATCCGCGATAGCAAATCAACCGTGTTATCATAGGTCACGCCGGTCGTTCCGCCAACGATGACCGCATCCGTACCCGACATACATACCGCGTCCAGCGTCTCATCGGATATTTCCCGTTCGGGATCAAGCTTAAACACATGTCGCCATGTTTCGTAAATTGCCGATTGCATGGTAGCCTCCACTTGCCTTTCTTTTTACAAATCCAATGCTTCGATCCGCTGCATAACAGCAAACTCATTCGGATACAGCATCAGCCACTCCGTAAGCCCGACCATACGGAAGAGCTTCTCGTAATGCGGCGTAACGCCCCAAGCGAACGTGTGAACGCCAGCTCTCCGCGCAATCCGCGCCAAGCGGATCAGAACGGCCATGCCGCCGCTGTTGATATAAGATACACCCGTCAGATCAAGCGCTAAGAATCGAACACTCTCGTCAAGCCCGCCTGCTAACCCGTCTAACAGCTCGTTCTCGGACATTTTCGTCAGATCGCCTCTCAGCTGCAGCACGCTGCCACTTGGAAATTGGCGCCGCTCGATGACTAAAGGCAGTTCCACTGCATTCACACCCCTTGTTATTCTCGTTATTTATTCATAATACGCATAAAGTACAATTCCATATAGAAACCGCGTTCATCTCTGCCGGTTGCCCAGTAATCGGATAATGAATCAATAATGACAAGCCCCCAGCCTCGCGGATCATCCGACTCCCTTTTCTTGGCCATTTCCGTCTCATCCCGGGAGACATGCGGGAAGTACCCGCCCCCTTCGTCATAAACCCGGATGACCGCAAGCAAGCTGCCGATTTGCGCCTGGACGGTAACCTGAGCCAGCGGATCAAGCTTGTTACCATGCTCCATGGCATTCATGATAGCTTCGGCTACAGCGCTTTGAACATCCTCGTGCAAGTTCGTCTCCGGCCAGAATTCGGTAATAAAGCTGCCGATTTGCTCGGCAATCCCCCGTTCATCGCCCATTCGGCTGCGCAGCGACCATTCATTCGAGAAGAAGCTGCTCGGCATGAGCTCAGACAAATGCCCGCTGCTAATTGCCTCGCGCTGGACGGCCTGGCTCCTGTAGGCCTGGACAAGTTCTAGTACCACGATTGTCCGATCATCCTTCCCCTCTGCGGAGTGTGCGTCCATCCGCGCCAGCCATTCATCAACCAGTTGAGGCAGATCGTCGCATGGCTTCCATGACGAAATTTCCTTCTCCAACCCATCAAAGCCGTACATATGCCCGCTCCCATCCATCGATTCGATTATGCCGTCTGTATATAGAACAAACCGGTCTCCCGGGTTGAGCTGCAGGAGCGTTTCTTGATAGACCACTTCCGTATCGAAACCAATCGGCAGCGAGCTGCAATCGACTGTAATAACCGAACCGTTCGGAGCTACGATGTAAGGAGATAAGTGACCCGCGCTTGCATACCGGACGGTATCGCTCGTCGTATCAATCACACCTACGCCGATCGTGACCGCGCCATCATCCCCCATCGCCTCGCATAACTGGCGGTTCATACGCGCCAGAACTTCCGCGGGATTTCCGTTTCGCCTTATTTCTGCACGAAAGAGCAGAAGGAGTGCTGACATGATGAGCGCTGCTGGCACGCCTTTGCCCGAGACATCGCCAATCATAATCGCAAAGCTCTTGGGCCCAAGCATCACCACATCGAAAAAGTCGCCGCCCACATTGCTGTAAGGCTGGCATCTGGCGGCGATTCGATAGGAGCCTATCGTCAAATCACCGGGCGGAAGCAGCTTTTGCTGTACGTTGTAAGCCAGCTTCAGCTCTTTCTCCAGGGAATCGTATTCCCGGTCTATCCGGGATTGCATTTCGTTGAAGGCTGAAGCCAGCTCGCCTGCCTCGTCATAGGAAACGACCGGCATTCTGCTGCCAAGCTTCTGGCCGCCTCCGCTAAGCTCTTGAATATTTCGAACCAGCGAGCGGAGCTCCTGCCTGAACTGAAGCGTAACGTAACCGAACAGGCTTGTACCGAGCATGAAATAAAACAAGGCTATTCCACCGATCAGCAGTGGACTTTGCGGTTCGCCTGATCCCTTCGCAATAACCGCCAGCTGAAACAGGTTCAAGACGGTTATCAGAAAGGTGCTGGTATAGGTCACGATGAGCGGCGACGCAATGGAGGCTCTGCCATCCCATTGTCCTGGCTGCGGCTGGACGCGCAGAACGAGCGGCAGCAGCAGCCGCCGAATTGTCGTGAAGATGAAGATCCCGATGGTAATGAATAAGCTAATCTCGCCAGCTATCGTACCGATCAGGACCCCCCAATCGATGGGAGGCAGCGAATCATGACGGATCGCCGCATACTGACTTTCTAACCAATAAAACACGACCGTGTATACAAAACCTAAGCCAACCATGCCGCATAACAGCTCGCCGGGGTGGGTCAGCAATCGGTTAAGCGCTTTGGCTGCTTCACTTGCGTCCCCTTCGCTTGACGGTACATCTGAGTTCATACGGAAGACCGGCTTCAATCTCCATATAGACAGCATGGCAAGAAAGAATGCTAAAGCAACCGCACCGATCAGCGAAGCAGGTAGCGAGAACGTTAGCAGCTTCTTAAACGGAATATCCAGCACGAGTAGTTGTTCCCCGAGTAATATGAGAATACCGGCCAGGAAGGAGCATACGTACACCCCGAACAGACGAAGTCTTAATTGCCCGCGTGTTGGCATCGCAGCACCAACAGGCGTTTCCAGTTCGCGCACACGCTCAACGCCGTGGAACCGTTCCCCCTCATATCTCATTGAGGATGCCTCCGTGAAAGGGCTCTTTATTCCCATATCAGACGCTTCGTCTTCTCGAGCAGCTCAATTCCGAGTTCCTCTTTGCAAATCCGCTCAAGGCGTTTATACCAGCTGATTGCTTCCGCTCGATGACCTTTATCCAAGCAATGTCGGATCATCGTCTCGTAGGCCTCCTCCTGCTCGGGCCGCAGGGCTATCCATTCGTTCAACCGTTGTTCGGCCCTCACATCATCCTGCAGCTCTGAGTAATATATCGCAATCCGCTTCAGCATGTTGGTCTGGCGGTCAAGCAATTGCTCGCGGAGACGTTCCAGCCATTCCGCAGAAGGAAGCTCCGTGGCAAGCTGGCCGTAGAGAGGAAGCGCTTCATCGTAAAGCCTGCAGGCTGCTTCTCTATCATCCATCCATAATTGATCGCCAACTCGCGAGAGCGCCACATAGGTCTCTACATCGATTTGTTCGATCACATGCTCCTCCAGCCCGATCACGCCGCGTTTGGCATAAACGGTATCGGACATGCCCATTTCTTTCAGCGTGTGTCTCAAATCATGGAGCGTTACATAGAGCTGGTTCGAACGTTTGGCCGTTTCGCCTTCACCGAACACACGATCAATGATCTGCTCTCGATTCGCTTTATATCCAGGCTGCAGCAGCAGAAAAACAAGAAGCTCGCCAGCTCGGCGCCGTTTCCAAGCTGGCTCGGCATACGTGCCGTCTGTTGTACTGAAGCGTATGCCGCCCATCAGCTTAATACGCCACTTCTCATCCGGACTATCCGTCTGAACCGAAGCATGCCGGGGAATGAACATATCGACAAGATGGCTATTATCTACCTGTTCGACAACTTCCGAGAGTGACGGCTCCTCGACTGCTTCAGGCTCTTCATCGTCTTTAGAGATTAATTGCCCCATCATTGCCGAAACAGCATTCAATCTGCGATTGATAGCAGGTGTCGTAACCAGCTTCTGCAGGCGGAGCATCATGTCGTACTCTGACTGGGCACCGGAATACTCCCCCTGCTCAAGAAGGCGCTCCGTCTCTGCCGCCGTTACATAAAACTGTATTTCGTTATCGCATGCAAGCGATTGCCTCGGCTTCTTCTCATCCTCAGTCTGCAGAAGTACCGCTTTGACCAAGTAGGCGTACCTCTCAGGCAGCCATGCAATGTCCCTGCTGCTGGGATTGCCATCGGTCAACGTTGCGATAAGCGCCATACCAAGATTGTCCTTATCCAAGTGCCGATTCAACCACTGTATCCGCAATCGCCATTCCGGGCGATCGTACGCGGCGGCCGAGGGATCGTACAACAAGCGGTCGAGCATAACAAATGCCGTCCAGAGCGGCTTGCCTTCATTGCCAAACTGTTCTGCCGCATGCCAGAACAGCGCTTCAGGCTCGTACTTGTCCGTACCTTCCGGAAGCCCGCCATTCGCTGAAGCACGGGCTAATGCCCAGGGCACAAACCCGCTGCACACCTCCGGTGTCCGATTCCATTCCTGTAGAAGCAGCGTCACGATCGGCACCGATTCATTCCGGTCACCCACCTGCTCATATAGCAAACCAAGCATTCCCATCATGGCAAGCATCGCCGACTCATTGGCCTGAGCGGCAAACCCCTTAAGTGCGGTTTCGAGCAAGTGCTTCGTCTCGATCAGCCTTCCCTGAAGCAGACCATCTTCACATTCAGCCTGAAGCAAGAGCGGTGATCGCTTCCGCACTTCAGCCGGTATGACGCGAAGCTCATCCGCAGACAAGTTCTGTCCATCTAGAATCGCCTGCTCTAGGGACAGCAGTTCATTCACCCATGCGTCCTTTTGTCTACCTGAATCGTTCCGTTGTCCCATTCGCATGTCCCCACGTTCTTTATCAAAGTAATATAATGTTACTATTCGCGTTTATTTGCTAAAATCCTTGCCACAATTGACGATATTACTCGAAATGTGGATATGTATAACAGCCTCAGGCATTATTCTCCATTTAGTTACCCTAATTGATTATCGGTTGATTCATAAATTACTTGATATTCATAAATATTGTTAAAAAGAAAGAGAGCTTGCAGATGTTCGCATCCGATTACTCTCTCTCTATTTCAATATCTTATTTTACCAGCTGTCCACGCGTCACACCTAGTTGATTTATGGCCTTCAGACTGCGCCATACTTGAGTACCATTAATACGGCCTGCAAGAGCATCACTATAAAGGTCGATGACTTCCTCCACTTTATCAGCTGTTTCCTCGAGAAATTCGATACGGAACGAGGCGACGCCCAGATCGGCAAATTGTCTCAAGTACTCGGCGCCGGATTGCTCGATCGCGTTATAGACGGTATTACGGCAGCCTTCATCCACTCGCACCGGGTGGGACATGCCGATTCGGTCCTGCAGCGAAACACGGCGCTCTTCGCACGGCCGGCCACAGTTTGTAAAGTCGGTCCCTTCACTAAGGAAGGTGCAATACACGCAATGCTCCGTATGGAACATCGGCAAATGCTGGTGAATGACGACTTCCATCTTCGACGTGTCCGTGCGGCGCAGTAAATCAAACATCTGCTGGACGTTCAGGTCATAGGATGGCGTAATCAAGCTGCAGCCTGCATCAACGAACAAATCCGCCGCTTTATGATTGGCGATGTTCAAGGAGAAATCACCGATCAGCTGCGGGAACGGCTCCACCGTGCGTTCGGCACGCGCTCGCAAATAATAATATAGCGCTCCCGTGTTGCGTACGAGTACGGCATCCGGCTGCATTCTCAAGATACTTGCGTGGTAGCCGTTCTCGCCCGGCATATGAATGCGGGGTGTAGCCAAAGCGATCGGTTTACCGGCATTCCGGGCAATTTCCATCGCTGCCGGGAACTGCTTAACGAATTCAAAGTCCGCTATAACCATCCCTACGCCGGTGCGCACCGCCGCCTCTACTTGCGGCAAGCTGCGGCATAGCGCCGTGAGCCGAGCGGCAGCAGGACGATTGCTATTATTAGTAGAAACGTCCGCTGTGTCCCTTACTCGCACATCCGAGTACGTATCCACCGGACGCTTTACATACACTGGCGGTTTTGGCCGTTCACCGGCGAGCTGCTCTACAGCTTCACGCCTCATCCGGTTCAATTCACGGATCGGCACAATCAAGTCGCCCTTCAGCTCCGCGTCCAACGCCTCGAGCTGATAGACAGTGCCGCCAAGACGGCCTAGCTGCTCTTCGAGAAGCGCCTGATCCATCGGCCGCTTCTGCGCTTGCTCCAGCTCCAGCTCGGAGACGACCTCAACAGTCGTTTCTTTCTGCACATCCGTCCACCACGTACGGAGCGGTTGACCCAGAACGCCTAGCACCTTCACATGAAGCGGGAAAGTCCGATAGGGCTTCTCGGTCTCGAACGTAGCTCGAAGACGACGGTCGAGTGCGGGATCATTCGTCTTCCACACCCGATCACCCACATGCACCCTGCGCAAATCGATATCATTGCGGCCCGGCACCAGCTCCAGAACCGTGCCTTCCTGAGCCTCGCCCTCCAGCTTGACTCCCTGGCGCCGTAAATCGTAGACGCGCCCGCCTTCTTCCTTCTTGGTCGGGTCTCCCGCGTCGAATACAATTCCGTCTCCGCGCTTCAGCGGCGCTTCGAGCTTGCAGACAACCGCATCCCGCAGCACACGCTCCACGCGACCCAGGTAGACGCCGCGGCTCTTAGGGAACGTTCCTTCAACGAGCTGCTTGTTGTTCGTTCCGCTCAGAAATCCATGTGTGAAGCCGCGTGAGAAGCTCTGCTGCAGCTCGCGCATCTCTTCTTTGGAAGGAGCTGACCGGTCACCGTCGAAATAACGGTCTATCGCGGCGCGATACTTGCTGACGACATTCGCCACATACTCCGGCGTCTTCAACCGTCCTTCGATCTTAAACGATGTAACGCCGGCTTCAATGAGCTCCGGCATTAAATCGATTGCAGCTAAATCCTTCGGTGATAACAGATAAGTAACATCGCCCATCGGCATCCGCTCGCCATCTACCATAAGGTCGTACGGCAACCGGCAGGCTTGTGCGCATTCTCCGCGATTCGCAGAACGTCCGCCCCACATCTCCGATGTCAAGCATTGCCCGGAGTACGATACACACAGTGCCCCGTGTACGAATACTTCCATCGGCAATTTCGCTTGTTCGCCGATCTTTTTGATTTGCTTCAGATTATTCTCCCGGCCAAGAACAACACGCTCAATATCGAACGGCTTCGTGAATTCCACAGCTTCCGGTGACGTAATTGTCATCTGGGTCGAACCATGGATCGGGAAATCCGGTGAAAGCTCGCGGATCAGCTTAACAAGTCCAAGATCCTGTACAATAACCGCGTCGACGCCGGCATCAATACATGCTTCGATTAAGCGCTTCGCATCCTCCAGCTCATTCTCGAACACCAATATATTAAATGTAAGGAACCCTTTCACACCATAGCTATGCAGAAAAGCCATAATTTCCGGCAGCTCGTCCGTTTGAAAATTATTCGCCCGTGCCCGCGCATTAAATTTCTCCACTCCAAAAAATATCGCATCGGCGCCGTTTGCTACGGCCGCTCTCATGCAATCCCAGTCGCCGGCCGGTGCCAGCAGCTCTACATCTCCGCGTTTCAACTTACTCATGTCTTACCGCCATCCTTTATATACTTACTAGTCTCTTAAGTGTAACAGAGCCTGGCCCGTGATTCCACAGCGTTTCAGCTGTTAGTTATTATGAGATTCCCGCCGTCGGCAAAATAAATTCTATTTTGCCATCCAATGGATACGACCTGTCGAAAATAATCGATTCCATGCGAATAATAGCAAAGCAGGGAATACATTCTCATGTTTGCTATTTAATTATGTGATTTTGTTATTTGATCATAAGGAGCTTTTCTCTTCAAATGGTCATGCTATAATAAAACCATACATTAACACTTATGATTAAACGGGAGGTTTTTTAAACTATGAAACTCGGTGTATTTTCCGTTCTATTTGCCCAGAAACCATTCGAGGAAGCACTCGATTACATCGCTTCCAAAGGGCTGCAAGCGATCGAGATCGGTACAGGCGGCTACCCAGGCAACGCGCATTGCGATCCCGACGTGCTGCTCGCGGACGAGAGCAAGCTGCAAGCATTCAAAGAAGCCATCTCCTCTCGCGGCCTAACGATCAGCGCCCTGAGCTGCCATGGCAATCCGCTGCATCCGCAAAAGGCGATTGCAAGCGAGCATGATGCGATTATCCGCAAAACAATCGCACTCGCCGCTAAGCTTGGCGTACCGGTTGTTAACACGTTCTCAGGCTGTCCTGGCGACCACGAAGACGCGAAATATCCGAACTGGCCGGTAGCGCCATGGCCAAACGACTTCCAGGATATTCTGAAATGGCAGTGGGAAGAGAAGGTTATTCCGTATTGGACCGAAATTGCCAAATTAGCGACTGAGCATAATATCAAAATCGGTCTCGAGCTTCACGGCGGTTTCTCCGTACATAGCCCGGCAACGCTGCTTCGCCTGCGCGAAGCTACCGGTGACGCGATCGGCGCGAACCTTGACCCGAGCCACATGTGGTGGCAAGGGATCGATCCGGTGCAAGCGATCCAAATTCTTGGACGCGCTGGCGCCATTCACCACTTCCACGCGAAGGATACATCGATCGATCCCGTGAATATCAACCACCATGGTGTGACGGATATGCAATCCTATGCGCTGATGCTTGACCGCGCATGGCAGTTCCGTACCGTTGGCTATGGACATGACATGAAGGTATGGGCGGATATCATGAGCGCGCTCCGTCTTGTCGGTTACGACTATGTCGTCAGCATTGAGCATGAGGACGGCCTCATGTCAGTGGACGAAGGCTTCACCAAAGCGGTCCAAAACCTTCAGCAGGTGCTCATTAACGAGCCGCTGGGAGAAATGTGGTGGGTATAAGCTTCGGCTTGTCTGACCGTATATAAACCACAAACACAAAACAGTCCAACACTTGCTAACGTGTTGGACTGTTTTTACGTTGAACGTTCTGCGAGCGGATCTTAACATAGTCAGGCTGCTGAAAAGTGAGACAATTTGCAAAACCGATTAACCTTATGCAATAGACGACACTGTAATTATTGCATAATTACACATAATAAATATCTGTGTTTTCCTTCTCGAACACTATTGATAGTTATATAAATTCAGATCAAAAAAACCTATATAATAATTCGATTTAATTGCATATTAACAACTATCGAACTCAATTCCTCCATCTTCAAAAACCACGTGAAATTGGAGCATTAATTCCGGCCATCCTCATCCACTTCCAGCAACGAAAAAAGCCGCCAGAGTCTTGTCGCACAAGACCCCAGCGGCTTATTATGCTTTCACACGGGATTTCCCGTTTGAATTAGCCCATCCACACTTTTACAACCATCACATAGTTAGCAAACAGGAATACGAGGAGTGCAACGGTCGTAAATCCGATTGCAAAGATGTTCTTCTTCGGACGTGCCATCAAAAGACGCACCCAGCCGATGAAGATGACCAATGTGAACAGCAGCATCATGATATCAAACGGTTCGAACGTACTTGCCGCTTGCGCAGCTTCTTCTGCGAGAAACATGGGGGGGACCTCCTTCTTATCACACGTTACCTATCTTAGTTTATGTTATCCGTAACTGGGCTTTGTTGCAAGTCCGAAATGCGAATCGTAACAACTTTGTCACCATTTATTTTCTTTTCCTTCATTATAACCTGTATCAATATTTCGTATCATAAAAACTTATATAGATGAAGCACACCGTTATTGTCGCTTTATGTAAAATATGATACCATTTCTGAAGAATATTCATACCAGAAATGTCGGATTTGAATGAAGGATGATATTGCAACTAGGAGGAATCACCCCATGACTTATGAGCCTATATGGATGAAGGACCCATCCAAACTGAATAAATTCGAATTGATCAAAATGGAAAAGGACGGCTTGGACGTCATCCGCACCATTATTGATCAGTATGCCAAGGAAGGCTACGACGCCATTCCAGAGGACGACATGAATCGGTTCAAATGGGCTGGTGTTTATGAGCAGAAGCCCCGTGACGGCCATTTCATGATGCGTGTCCGCATCAACACCGGGATCATCACGGCACCGCAAGCACGTGCGCTTGCTTCGATCGCTCGCGATTATGGCCGCAATCTGATCGACGTGACAACACGCCAAGCGATCCAGTATCACTGGCTGCGCGTTGAGAACCTGCCGGACATCTTCAACCGCCTCGAAGAAGTCGGTCTTTACTCCTATGAGGCTTGTGGTGACTGCCCGCGCACAATTGTCGGCAACCCCCTGGCAGGAATCGACAAGGATGAGTTAATCGACACGGTCGACATTGTCGAAGAAGTGAATGAGTTCTTCCTTCTGAACCGCGATTTCTCAAACTTGCCTCGTAAATATAAAATGTCCATCACTGGCAACATTTATAACAATGCGAATGCAGAGATTAATGACCTTGCATTCGTGCCGGCCACTAAAGTAATTGACGGCCAAGAAACGATCGGCTTCCACGCATTTGTTGGCGGCGGCCTTTCAGCTAAACCGCATCTGGCCCAAGAGCTGGATATCTTCATTCACCCGGAAGAAGTATTGAAGGTAGCGATCGGCGTTACCACGATCTTCCGCGATTACGGTTACCGCGAGAAACGTCACCACGCCCGGCTCAAGTTTCTTGTTGCCGATTGGGGCGTAGAGAAATTCAAAGACAAGCTAATTGAGCTGATCGGCGATATGCCTTCCAAGGGCGAGAACAAAACGGTGGGCTGGAATGCTGTGTACTATGATGGCACTTACGAGCAGAAGCAGGATGGTCTCCATTTTATCGGCTTGAATGTACCTGTCGGCCGTACAGAGGCTGCCGAGTTCGAACAACTGGCTGATATCGCTGAGAAATACGGCGACGGTAAGATCCGCACTACGATGTCCCAAAACATCATTCTGAGCGGAATCCCAACCGAGAAGCTCGAGGAAGTGCTGCAATCGCCTGTTCTCGTCCGCCTGTCGCCTCATGCGAAGCCATTCATGAGCCGTACCGTATCGTGCACAGGCAATGAGTTCTGCAACCTCGCCGTTGTCGAGACGAAAGAGCTCGCACGCCATGTTGCCGAATATCTGGATGCTCATGTTGAATTAGATGAAAAAATCCGCATTCACATCATCGGCTGCCCCAACGCTTGCGGACAGAAGCATATTGCTGACATCGGTTTGCAGGGCGCCCTGATCCGTACCCCAGACGGTACGGTCGATGCCTTCGACATCGCAGTCGGCGGCATACTCGGCCCAGGCGCGAAGTTCAACCACACGCTCAAAGGCCGCGTCAAAAGCACCGAAATTGGCAGTGTCCTGGCAAAGCTTGTTCTGTTCTATAAAGAGAATCGCGAAACGGGAGAATCCTTCCATCATTACGTGAATCGGGTCGGCGCTTCGGCTTTCCAAGAAAAGTTGAACGAGCTTCTTGCTGCCAAAACTCAATAGCTCTCATTCGCTTGATCATCTCAAGCAGATACGAACAAAACCTCCACAGGGGCCTTCCGGTACTTGTGGAGGTTTTTTAATACCAACCCCTGCGGCAGAACTGGCGTATGCCCGATAGACTTTATCGAAGTTTGCCCTTCTAACGTGTATTCGCGCGATAATAAACACAAAACCCTCCGGGACAACGCATTACGCGCCGCATCCCGGAGGGCTTTGTTTGGAGAGAGCACGACCATAACTTGCTTAACAAATCTTACAGTTGCTCGCCTTCGCCGTTAATCCGCACGACCCGCGGCTACGCCCTCCGATGCGAGATTCGCATCCTTCGTCCGCTGGCTGTCCCGCTCCAATATCGGCTTCAGGTAACGGCCTGTATAGGATCCATCGACTTTGACTACCTGCTCAGGCGAACCCGTCGCCACGATCGCACCGCCGCCGCTTCCGCCCTCCGGACCCAGGTCGATCAAGTAATCGGCCGTCTTAATGACATCCAGATTATGCTCGATGACCAATACCGTTTCGCCGGAATCAACAAGGCGGTGCAATATGACAAGCAGCCGATCAATATCATCCACGTGCAGTCCTGTCGTAGGCTCATCAAGAATATACATCGTCTTGCCCGTGCTGCGGCGATACAGCTCCGCCGCTAATTTAACCCGCTGTGCTTCACCGCCGGACATCGTGGTCGCCGGTTGACCCAGCGTCATATAGCCCAGACCTACATCCAATAGCGTCTGCAGCTTGCGATGAATACGCGGCACGTTCGTAAAGAAGTCACAGGCATGTTCAATGGTCATCTGCAGCAGGTCTGCGATATTCTTGCCTTTGTATTTAATGTCCAGCGTCTCCCGGTTGTATCGTTTACCCTTACAAATTTCGCAAGGTACATAGACATCCGGAAGGAAATGCATCTCGATCTTAATAATACCGTCCCCGCGGCAAGCTTCACAGCGACCGCCTTTGACGTTAAAGCTGAAGCGTCCCTTCTTATAACCGCGTACTTTAGACTCGGTTGTCGTCGCATACAAATCCCGAATATCATCGAATACACCGGTATACGTGGCCGGATTCGAGCGCGGTGTACGTCCGATCGGAGATTGATCGATTTCAATCACCTTATCAATATGCTCCAGGCCGCGAATTTCTTTATGCTGGCCCGGGCGGACTTTCGCACGGTTCAAGTCTCTTGCCAACGTCTTGTAGAGGATCTCGTTCACAAGCGTGGACTTGCCTGACCCGGAAACACCGGTGACAGCTGTGAATACGCCAAGCGGCACCTTCACATTAATGCCGCGCAGGTTGTTCTCCTTCGCTCCCCGTATCTCCAACCACTTCTCGCCAGTCGGACGGCGTTTCAGAGGAACCGGAATGAACTTGCGGCCGCTTAAATATGCGCCTGTCAGCGACTTCTCGCTTGCCATCACTTCTGTTGGCGTTCCTTGCGCGACAATATTGCCGCCGTGGACACCCGCACCCGGTCCGATATCAATAATGTAATCCGCAGCCAGCATGGTATCCTCGTCGTGCTCGACGACTATGAGCGTATTGCCCAGGTTACGCATATGCTCCAAGGTTCCAATCAGTTTATCGTTATCCCGCTGATGAAGCCCAATGCTCGGCTCATCCAGGATATACAGTACACCCATTAGGCTGGAACCGATTTGAGTCGCCAGACGAATACGCTGTCCTTCACCGCCAGACAGTGTGCCTGCCGCCCGATTGAGCGTCAAATATTCAAGCCCGACGTTGACAAGAAAGCCCAATCGGCTGTTGATTTCTTTCAGAATCAATTGCGCAATGGTGCGCTCTTTCTCACTAAGCTCTAACCCGTCGAAGAACTGCTGCGCATCGCCAATTGAGAGTGAAGTCACATAGGCAATATTCTGCGCACCGATCGTGACAGCCAGGCTTTCCTTGCGTAGACGATTCCCTTTGCAGCCGCCGCAAGGCTTGGCGCTCATATACTGTTCAATATGCTCGCGGATGCCATCAGAGCCTGTTTCCCGATAGCGGCGCTCCAAATTATGCACGATACCTTCAAACGGTACATAAGCTTCCTTGGCGTGGCCAAAATCATTCTCATACCGGAATCGAACACGCTCCCCGCCGGTTCCGTACATCAGCTTCTTCATATGTTCATCCGACAGTTCGCTTACCGGGACATCCATTGGAATGCCATAATGCTGGCTCACGGCTTGAAGGAATTGAGGATAGTAGTTGGATGTGCTTCCCGCCCACGCCTCAAAAGCTCCACCCTCGATAGACTTCCGGTTATCCGGTACGAGCAAGTCGGGATCGACGATCATTTTGGCACCTAAACCGTCGCAATCCGGACAAGCACCGAAGGGGCTGTTGAAGGAAAACATCCGCGGTGCCAGCTCATCGATACTGAAGCCGCACTGCGGGCACGCGAGCTTGGAGCTGAACATCAGCTCTTCCTTATCCATCACGTCAACCAATACTTGGCCGTCGGACAGCTTAAGCGCGGTTTCAATCGAATCGGCAAGGCGGGTATGAATCTCCTCTTTAATAACGATCCGGTCAACCACCACTTCGATATTATGCTTCTTGTTCTTCTCGAGCTCGATCTTCTCACTCAGATCGCGCAGCTCGCCGTTAATCCGGACACGCACGAAGCCCTGCTTCGAGACATCTGCCAGCAGCTTCGTATGCTCCCCCTTTCGGCCCGAGACGATCGGCGCCATGATTTGCAGCCGGGTCCGTTCCGGATATTCCATGATGCGGTCCACAATCTGCTCCACGGTTTGAGCGGTTATCTCAATGCCATGCTCCGGGCAGTGCGGCTTTCCGACCCTGGCAAACAACAGTCGTAGATAATCATAGATCTCCGTCACCGTTCCGACGGTCGAGCGCGGGTTGCGGCTCGTCGTCTTCTGGTCGATCGAAATTGCCGGAGACAAACCGTCGATAGAATCCACATCCGGCTTCTCCATCTGGCCAAGAAACTGACGCGCATAAGCGGATAGCGATTCGACGTATCGCCGCTGCCCTTCCGCATAGATCGTATCGAACGCAAGCGATGATTTACCCGAGCCGCTAAGGCCGGTAAGCACGATGAATTTGTCGCGCGGGATCGTGACGTCGATATTTTTTAAATTGTGGGCTCTAGCCCCTTTAATTACGATAGAATCGCTGGCCACTTACTTTCTCTCCTCCTGTACGTACAACCTTAGGTGCACATCCGTGCGAACCTGGCAGCCGTGTCTTAGGTTCAGTTGAAGTCCGAGCGGCCTAACCGCCCTTCAACGGTGAGATATACAATGCGGCGACGCCGCTAAGGGCGTTCATCGCTGATGTTTCAATATGATTGGCTGTCTCAGCCCACTTCCGCCTTCAGCTCCAGCAGCGCATCGCGCAGCTCAGCCGCACGTTCGAACTGCAGGTTCTTAGCTGCATCTTTCATCTCGGCTTCGAGACGTCCAACAAGCGCTTGACGCTCTTTCTTCGACATTTTGTTGACGCCGACACCGGTCAAGTAATCGCTCTTCTGCTCAGCTACCTTCGTTGCTTCAATAACTTCATGTATTTTCTTGCGAATCGTCTGCGGCGTGATGCCGTGTTTGACATTGTATGAGGTTTGGATCGTTCGGCGGCGTTCCGTCTCCTTGAGTGCTTTCTCCATGGAGTCTGTGATTTTGTCACCATACATGATGACGCGTCCGTCTGAGTTCCTGGCTGCACGTCCGATCGTTTGGATGAGCGAACGCTCCGACCGCAGGAAGCCTTCTTTGTCTGCGTCGAGAATGGCGACGAGTGTCACCTCCGGCAGGTCAAGCCCCTCCCTCAGCAGGTTAATACCGACAAGTACATGGAAGGTACCCATACGTAAATCTCGTAATATAGCAAGCCGCTCCAGCGTCTTAATATCCGAATGGAGGTAACGCACCTTAATGCCGACTTCCTTCATATAATCGGTTAGATCCTCCGACATCTTCTTCGTTAGCGTCGTGACGAGTACGCGCTCGTCTTTGGCGATACGATCGCGGATTTCGACAAGCAGGTCATCGATTTGGCCTTTGGTTGGACGCACTTCGATAATGGGATCGACCAAGCCGGTAGGACGGATGATCTGCTCAACCATCGTCGGACAATGCTCGAGCTCATAAGGACCCGGCGTGGCCGATACGTAGATGATCTGCTTCATCTTCTCCTCGAACTCTTCGAAGCGAAGCGGTCTGTTGTCCATTGCCGACGGCAGCCGGAATCCATGATCGACCAGGACTTCCTTGCGGGCGCGGTCCCCGTTGTACATAGCCCGGATTTGCGGAAGCGTCACATGCGATTCATCGACCACGACGAGCATATCGTCCGGAAAATAATCCATGAGCGTATAAGGCGTCGCCCCCCGCTCGCGGAACGTCAGCGGCCCCGAGTAGTTCTCGATGCCGGAACAGAACCCCATCTCCTGCATCATCTCGATGTCATAACGGGTGCGCTGCTCCAAGCGCTGGGCTTCCAGCAGCTTCCCTTGCTCCCTCATCTCGGCAAGACGCTCTTCGAGCTCTGCTTCGATATTCTTCAATGCCACGCGCATCGTATCCTCATGGGTAACGAAGTGAGATGCCGGGAATATCGCAACATGGTCGCGCTCGCCGACGATCTCGCCGGTCAGAACATCAATCTCGGTAATCCGCTCGATCTCGTCACCGAACAGCTCGATGCGCATGGCCCGCTCGTTGTTCGCAACCGGGAAAATTTCAATAATATCGCCGCGAACGCGGAAGGTTCCGCGAATAAAGTTAATATCGTTGCGCTGATATTGAATGTCGACGAGCTTATGCAGAATCTGATCGCGCGACTTCTCCATGCCTTTGCGCAGACTCAATACAAGCCCGCCATACTCCGTAGGCGAACCGAGACCGTAAATGCAGGATACACTGGCAACGATGATGACGTCGGTACGCTCGAATAAGGAGCTCGTGGCGGAGTGCCGGAGCTTGTCGATCTCGTCATTGATGCTCGAATCCTTCTCGATATACGTATCCGACGATGGAATATACGCTTCCGGCTGAAAGTAATCGTAGTAACTGACGAAGTAAGAAACGGCATTATCCGGAAAAAATTCCTTGAACTCGCTGCACAGCTGCGCAGCCAGTGTCTTGTTATGTGCAATGACCAACGTTGGCCGGTTCAGCTTCGCGATCGTGTTCGCGATGGTGTACGTCTTGCCTGTACCGGTAGCGCCAAGCAGCGTCTGATACCGCTCGCCCGCTTCAACACCCTCCACCAATTTCTGAATGGCTACCGGCTGATCGCCCTGCGGCGTGTATTCCGATTTCAGCTCGAACGGCTTCCTTTGCCGCGTTTCGTGCACGTCCATGCATTCACACCTCGATTCTATGGCTTCTATGAAAAAAGGCCTATTAAAAGGTTACCCATAAATCCCGATAAATTAGACAGCATCCTATTAAAAAAGTGCATAAATTTGTTGCCCGTTTGCCTTGAGGTAAAGGGTTCATTGTGTCTGCACGGTCATTTCGCATATCTCCGAGCTTCTTCCAGTTCTGTAAGCAAGCTCAAAGCCCCGGACAACATAAGAATATGTGTTCCCATTCGTTTATTATACCGATTTTCGTGGTCCGATGCAATCGGTGGATGTTGACAACAAGATAGATAGCGGCCTGTGAACGGTACATTATAAATCATAAGACGGGGCGTGAAAGAGAAAGATGGACATTACAACGATCATTGGTATTATCGCAGGGATTCTGGCATTATTTCTAGGTTTTTTGTGGGAAGGCGGTCACCCGGAAAGTCTTTTTGAAAAAACGGCCTTGCTGATCGTTATCGGGGGCACGTTCGCGGCAGTTGTGGTCAGCTTCCCTTCCTCCAAGCTCAAGCAAATTCCCGATGCGCTCCGGCATGCCTTCCGCAAGACGGATTCCGAGCCGCATGAGATGATCGACAAGCTCGTGGACATGGCTACGATTGCCCGGCGGGAAGGCGTGCTCGCCTTGGAGACCGAAGCCAATGAACTGAAGGACCCTTTCTTACGCAATGGTCTTCTCATGGTGGTAGACGGAACCGACCCGGAGCTCACCAGACAAATTCTGGAGCTTGAGATCGATGCGCTGGAACGCAAACGGGAGCAGCAGGCGAAAATTTTCGAAGCCGCCGGCGGGTATGCGCCTACCATGGGTATCATCGGCACCGTTATGGGTCTGATCCACGTCCTTAGCAATCTATCTGATCCAGGCTCACTCGGCCCTTCGATCGCTGTCGCCTTCACCGCAACCCTATACGGGGTTGCCAGCGCGAATGTCATTTATTTGCCGCTTGCCTCCAAAATCAAAACATCCAGCATGGAGCAGGTGCAAATGCTGGAGCTCAAGCTGGAGGGTATTCTAGCGCTGCAAGCCGGCGAAAACCCGCAATTAATCTGCAAGAAGCTAACCTCCTTCATGCTGCTGGAGCAGGACAATCCCCTAGCGAAGAAGGTGGGAACGAATGCGGCGGAGTAGAAGGCGTTCCGGTCGGAGCGAAGCTCCGGAAAGCCATGATCGTTGGCTGATTACCTATGCGGATCTGATTACGCTGCTGATGATTTTTTTCGTCATTCTGTACGCGATGAGTCAGCTGGATATGAAAAAGTATGAAGTGCTTGCACAATCGCTTACGTTTGAATTCCGCAAGGCGGACTCGATTCTCGAAGAGGGCTCCGGTTTGACTGGAGCGCTCGATAAGGCTCAGCAGCCGAAGCCTGCCGATACGTCCGGGAAGGTCACCGACCCGGATGAGGAACGGCGTAAGGCGGAGAAGGTTCAGATGGAGCGGGAACTGCAGGATCTGCTGCGTGTCATACAAAGCTACATCAAGGATAACCATCTGGAAAGTCTTGTTTTTGTTGCAGATACGCCAAAAGGAATCGCGATTCGGCTCTCCGATCAATTTCTGTTCGATCTAGGCAAAGCCGATTTGAAAACCAATTCCAAGCCTGTGCTCAATAAGCTCGCCAGCTTGTTCAAGCAGCTCGATAATACCATTAGCATCGAAGGCCATACCGATAATTTGCCCATTCAGGAAGGCGGCGAATTCCAGGACAACTGGGGACTATCGGCCGGCCGTTCATTGTCTGTATTGAGGTATTTCGTAGACGGAGCCAAGATCGATCCGACAAAATTTGAAATCGCCGGTTACGGCGATACTCGCCCTGTCGCTCCTAATACGACGGAAGCCAACCGTCAAAAAAACCGCCGCGTGGAAATCACCGTCATGCGGATCGTAGAGTAAAGCCGAATATGCCCCATGGTCAAGTTGACCATGGGGCGTATTCGTTTAAGCGGTATATGTTTTCTGTTGCCGTCCAGCTTACTTATCAAATCGACGTCGTCGTTTCGCGCTGACGCGCCGTTCGCCCTCCACGGAAGAGGTCCAGAAGCGACGCGGCACCTGGAGCGGCATAGAAGTCCGCCTTCTCGTCCGGGGCCAGTATCACGCCGAGCTGATGATGCTCATTCGCATACCGGGCACGCTGTACAAACTTCAATTGGCCTTCCAGATTGAAGACCTCCAGCTTGCAGAAAGCGGAATGGACATGCAGCGCGGCATACAGCTCTTCAATGGTCCGAACCTTCAAGCCATTGACCTTGTGCAAGACTTCGCCCGCTAGAATACCCATCGCCTCCGCAGGCGTGCCCGGAATAACAGCCAGCACGCGAAGTCCCTGCTCATTATGTACATAAAAGGGGCTGTTCGTCGTTTCCCGCAGCCTGCTCATCAGGACGAGCATCTCATGCAGCAGAAGCGCACACAGCGCGGCAACAACGGTGAGCGGCGACCAGAATGCCGCTCCTACGGCAACTGCTCCTACAAGGAGCGCATACAACAGCAGCGCTGACGAAGCCGCCCGCGCCTTTGCCTTAGGCAGCATCGTGCGGGTCATTTCGGTGAAGCCGATCATCATCGGAAACCCGACCATTGTCCAGCCTCCGCTCCCGAGAAAGCTGCTGTCCAGCAGCGTCGTCCAGGGCAGACCGACGTCGACGCCACTTCCGGAAGCTGTACCTGGAACAAGCATAAGCAGCGGTACCGGCCAATAGCCTTGCAGCATATAACCGCCGATCAGCTTGCCCCGCTTGCCCTCAAGGAATAAGGGGTTTGCAAAACGGGCTCCCTGCATACGTACCAGCAGCGCTTCCGCGAGATGCATGAGCGCCACGAGCACGAGCAGGCCCGGAATGTCCAGCCGGCCCAGCGAAGCTGCCGCCGTTCCGATCCAATCCCCTCGCTCCGCCAGCGGTATCCACAACAGCAGCCACTGCAGCACCCCAAGTATCCCCACGCTATAGGCAAAGCATAAATAACGCACAGACGCTGCGGCCAAGACCGCTGCTGTTCCCCACATCCAGAGCACAGCCTCGCCCGTTACAGACACGCCAAGGAACAACCCCGCGCAGGAAATAAAGAATCCGACCACGATACCGGAGAGTACCGTCCTCATGAGCAGCTGGGGCCAAGCATGCAGACGAACATGGAAGAGCTTGCGCATCATTCGAGTTTGGCGCATGTATTGCAGCATAATCAGTAGAATAGCCACGTAATAATACGGTGTCAGCAGCAGCTGCAGCGCCGCCCCTCCAGCTTGCCGGATCACTTCCCAAGCCATGTCCAACGCGTTCACTCCTTCATTATTCCAAGATTCGATATATTCCCTTCCGATCACCAGCCTTACAATCCATTAGACAACGCCGATATTATTCAGTCCCCACTGGACATCTACTTGCTTTGCAATCATCCACTACGGTTCGAATACACGCCCAAGTCCCTGCGCACAGCACGGATATACCAAAAAAAGAAGGCCGACACCGTAAACGTACGGAGCCAACCTTCTACTCATTCGACATTGGAATGAAAAATCCTGCCGCAGAACCCGCCTTAGCCTCTGCACCATCCATCTAACCGGCCGTTTTAGGGCTTTATCTTTTCACGGACAACGCTGACCGCTTTAATGAGCTGCTCATCGCTATCCTGATCGCGTATGCGAACGATAAGCTGTTCCTCGATTTTCTCTGCAGTCGCTTTGTCTACTTTGCCCGTGACCGGAAGCTTTTCCTTGGTCTGGAACGCGCGAACGCTGCTCTCCGTCTTGGCACTGAAATAACCATCTTTCCGATCTACCTCATATCCCAACGCAACCAGCATCACCTGCAAGCTGCGGGTATCCTCGGATATCGTGTCACGCTCAAGCGTCTTCGCCTTCGACAAGCGGGCAACCGTATAATAATCCGGCGGCAGCACTTCAACGTCCGGCTTGAGCCCTTTCTCATGCACCCAATTACCAAGCGGGGTCAACCATTTGGCGATCGTCATCTTGACCAGGCTTCCGTCTCCAGTCACTTTGTCGTAGCTGACCTGAACCGTGCCTTTGCCGAATGTTGTCTCGCCGACCAGTACGGCATGTCCCGCTTCCTTAAGAGCGCCTGCCAGAACTTCCGAAGCGCTCGCGCTTCCTTTATTCATCAGCACAGCAACCGGATATGACTTCCCTTTGCCCTTGGACATCGTTTTTTCTCGCTGTCCCGTCCGGTCTTCAACCTGTACAATCGGCTGCCCTTCTGCAATGAACGGCTGCGCTACGGATACCACAATCGGAAGCACACCTCCCGGATTGTTCCGTACATCGATAACGAGCCCCTTCATCCCCTGCTTCTCCAGCCGCTCAAGCTCTTCAGTGAATCGCTCGCCGGTATTAAGAGAGAATTGGCGGATCTCGATCACGCCGACTCCGTCACTGCGCAAGTTCGCATACACCGTCTCGAAATCAATGTCATCGCGGACAAGCACGAGATGGATCGGGTCGGATACGCCGGCACGTTTAATACTCAGCTTGACCTTCGTCCCCTTGGGCCCGCGTATTTTGGCTACAGCGTCATTAAGGGTGACGCCGTCCAGCTTTTCACCGTTTACCGACAGCAGCACGTCTTTGGCAAGCACGCCCGCTTTTTCTGCCGGAGATCCTTTGATAGGCGAGATAACCGTAATGCTGCCGTTCTGCAGCGTTACCTCGGCACCGATGCCCGTGAACGAGCCTTCGATGGATTCCGAGAAGTGCTTCGCCGTTTCCTTCTCCATATAGACGGAATACGGATCACCCAAGGCAAGCATCATGCCGTTGATCGCCCCGTCTACGACTTTGGAACGGTCCACTTCACGGAAATATTTCGTTTCAATCAACTGAACGATCGCGTTCAGCTTACTTATTTCCCGTGAGCTCAATCCAGCCTTCTCTTTCGTATCCGATGCTACAGCTCCGCTTGTAGTGCCTCCGCTCTCCAGCGCGATCCAGCGGTCGGTCACCATTAGCGTCACTAATACCGAGGCCACGATCGTCAGTGAAATGAAGGCTGCGACAGTACGTCCCTTAAACTGCATGATTATCACCTGCTTTCTATATCAGCACATCCACAACATTCCTAGTATATGACAAGCCGCACCCGATTATTTGTCACGGGTACGGCATCTTGTTTTTTTTGGCAGAAACGACTACTACTTGTCCTGCCCCTATTTAAGATATTGGCTTGGATTGACAGGTTCCTCGTTCTTGCGAACTTCAAAATGAAGGTGAGGACCGGTGGATTGGCCGGTGCTGCCGACTTCAGCAATTTTTTGACCGCGCTTGACGGTCTCGCCTTTCTCGACCTTAATGCCATTATTGCGAATATGGCCGTATATCGTCCACAGACCGTTACCATGATCGATGATGACACAGTTCCCGTACCCGTTCCACCACTGCGCAACCAGAACGGTACCGCCTTCCGCTGCATAAATCGGTGTTCCCGACGGTGCCGCCATGTCGATACCCGCGTGCAGCTTCTTCTTGCCCGAGATCGGATGCGTTCTATAGCCGAACGGCGAGGATAGACGATAGCTATCATGCAGCGGAACTGCGAACTTGCCGCCGGTGTAGTAGGAGGTGACGGCCTTCTTCTTCTTTTTCTTCGCCGCTTCTATCCGCTTCTTCTCTTCCAGAACGGATACTTTCTTCGCTAGGCTCATGAGAAGCTTCTCCTGCTCCTCACTGATTTCCTCCAGCTCCTCGGCCTGCTCGTTAAAGCTAAGCACCATCACTTCCTTCTCTTTCTCCTTCGAGAAGAGAAGCGATTGGTAATTATTGAGCTTGCCGTACATGACCTTCACTTCCGCAAGCGCCTTCTCCACTTCCTGCTTCTTCTGTGCGATGAGCGCACGGTCCTGCTTGTGGCTCGCAAGAATGTCGCGGTCTTGTCCCAGAATGGACTGCAGGGAATCGAACCGGTCGAGGAAATCGCTGAAGCTCGTGGCATTCAACAGCACATCCATATAGGATACGGAGCCGTTGGTATACATGAGGCGAATCCGCGACTGCAGCAGCTCGTCCCGCGAAGCGATCCGCTCTTCCGCTTCCTGCAGCTCTTCGCCGGTCAATAGCAGCTTATCCTTCGTAGCATCGAGCTGAGCTTGAACACCCATCAGCTGCGTGCCTACTTCATCGATTTGCTTCATAATCTCCGCAACGGACTGCGCCGTCACAGTCTTCTGCTGAATGACAGCCTCTCTATCCTTATCCGCTTGATTGCGGTTATGAGCCGCCGCGGCGATCTCTTTCCTGACCTGATCCAGCTCTTTATTAATCTTGTCTACCTGCGATGCAGCTTCCCCGCCGAACGGTTGAAAGATATATACTGCGAGCACGGTTACGGCTAGGATGGCGAGCCATTTTTTCACGTTTCCACCACCTACACTTTCAAGTACTTGCGCACCGACAAGGTGCTGCCCCAAATGCCAATCAACGTGCCGAGTCCAATAATCAGCACTGAGACGAAAAAGCCAATTTCCTTCAACGTGACCAGCTTGATCATCAGCAAGCCAAGTTCAAATTGCGATACATAAATGAGCCTCGAATACCCATAGAGCAGAATTGCCGTCGTAATAACGGATCCAATGATGCCGATTAGAGCGCCTTCAATAAAGAAAGGCCAGCGTATAAAATGATTGGTCGCGCCCACCAGCTTCATGATGCCGATTTCGCGCCGTCGAGCCAGAATGGTGATCTTGATGGTCGTTGAAATAAGAAACATGGCCGTTATTGCAAGACCGGCTACGATGACGAGCCCGATATTGCGCACAGCATTCGTCAGCTTGAACAGCGTCTCGACCTTGCCCTTGCCGTACTTCACGCTTGTGATCGGGTTGGTTTGATCGGCCTTGTTGATCAGCTCGATCTTCTTGGCCGCGAAGGCGATCGTCTGCGGCTCGTACACCTCCACAGTGAAGGAATCCGGCAGCGGATTCTTGTCTTTCTCGTACCCTTGCAGCAAATCCTCGCCGCTCTCACCCAAATTTTTGCGGAGCAGCTCAAGCCCCTCATCCTTCGATACGAACTTCACCTGCTTGACTTCCTTGATGTTGCCGATTTCGTTGCGGAGCTGATCGATCTTCGTTTGATCGGTGTCCAGCTGCAGAAACACCCGTATCTCCACCTGGCTCTCGATCTGATCGGCAAGATTGTTCACGTTCAGCGCCAGCAGCAGAAACCCCCCGAGAATGAAGAGTGAGATCACGATCGAGCTTATGGACGCGAATGACATCCAGCCGTTGCGCAGGACGTTCCTCACGCCTTCGCGCAAATGGCGCAGAATCGTTCTAAGCTTCATAACCGTACTCCCCTCTTGCTTCATCGCGGGCGATGGTGCCGGATTCAATGGCGATGACGCGTTTGCGGAGCGTGTTGACGATTTCCCGGTTATGGGTTGCCATTACAATCGTCGTTCCCCGGAAGTTAATCTCCTCAAGCAGATTCATAATGCCCCATGATGTTTCGGGATCAAGGTTGCCGGTAGGTTCATCTGCAACGATGACGGCCGGGCTGTTGACGATCGCCCGTGCGATCGCGATACGCTGCTGCTCGCCTCCGGACAATTGGGCCGGCAAGCTATTGAATCGATCCTTCAGGCCGACAAGGTCGAGAACCTCCATTGTTCGCTTCTTGATGATGCGGCGGGGAGCTTCAATGACCTCCATCGCGAACGCCACATTCTCGTAAGCCGTCATCTTGGGCAGCAGCCGGAAGTCTTGAAAGATAACGCCGATGTTACGTCGGACATAAGGAATTTTGCGCGGCTTGAGCTTGCCGATATTAAATCCGTTGACCGAAATTTGACCCTTGGTCGGAACTTCTTCACGGTAGATCAGCTTCATGAAAGTGGACTTGCCGGCACCCGACGGTCCAACAAGATATACAAATTCGTTGCGTTCTATTAGAACGGAGACGCCGCTCAAGGCATGAGTGCCGTCCGCGTACGTTTTCCAGACGTCTTGCATTTCAATCACATTATCACATCCTGTAGATAGTCAGCTTTTATGTATTCGACAGGCATTCGATAAATCCTCTACCTAAGACCCGAAATCTGTCATTTTTCATAATTTTCATCTTGCTACATTCCGTCACTTTCGACGAGATTCAGCCTTATTTTCGACATGTTCCCCAAACCACGCTTGTCGAATAAGAACCAAATGATTTCAGGGGCAAATATCCCTCTTCATACGCATATACATGAAGGAATCGCTCTTAGATAAGGTGGTCGAGAATCATGAAACGATTTCATATGGCATGGATCATTCTAATCGCCGCCCTGCTCGCATTCTCTGTTGGCTGGGGACTGTTATGGGTCTATGCACATAGGGATACCGTTCCAGACGGCACAATCGCCGCAGGAGATGGTGGAGGCAAACATGCGGCTGCGGGTGGAGAATATAGGCTAACAAGCAGCACCTCCATCCCCCTTGGCGGCGTCACCGTTGATGCGGCGCTTCAAGAACTGAATCAAAGATCCGATTCTCTCAGAGGCCTTTCCCTCACCCTGGAGGCTAACGGCACCAAGGTTCAGAATAAGACCTGGACGCTCGAACAGCTCGGCTTGCGAATAGACATGAAGAATGCCCGCGATATGATCGCAGGGTTGAAGGTAGGCCGCTTATGGGACAAGGCCAACTACCGCTTGCGCTTTCCTAAGCAGCTTACCGTCAGTATCACTTGGGATTATCGCATTTTTGAAAAGACGGTACGCAGCGAGTGGGGATATCTGGATGCCAGCGAGCCGGTCAACGCGGTCCGGAAGATTACTTCGGAAGACAAAGTCATCTATCAACCGCATCAGGATGCCTACCGGCTGGATACGAAAGCACTGTTCGCCAACGTCGTACAAGCGGTGAAGGCCGAGCTTGACGATGGCTGGGGAATGAATGCCAAGCCGCTCTCGCTGCCGATTGCCATATCCGTCGTCCGCCCGAACGTAACCCTTGAACGGTTAAAGGCGGAAGGCATTGAACGGATGATCATTTCCTTCACAACCGACTTCAAGGCAAGTGGAGCAGGCCGTGTTCACAATGTAACCGTGACGGCCAATACGCTTCAAGACTGGGTGCTGGCACCAGGCGAGGTGTTCGATTACCGTAAAGTCATTGAAGCGACGAGAGTGAAATACGGGTTCCGGGAAGCGCCCGTCATTCTGAACGGGGAGCTCGTACCCGGGATCGGCGGCGGGATCTGCCAAGTATCCAGTACCTTGTACAATGCTGCGCTGCTGATCGGGCTCGACATGACCGAACGGCGCAATCATTCCCTGCCGGTATCCTACTTGCCCAAAGGGCAGGATGCTACTTTCGCGGAAGGGGCTATCAATTTTAAGTTCAAAAACACGACCGGCAAGCATTTGATCATCCGCACCGAGGTCAAGGACCGCAAGCTGACCGTCAAGCTGTTCGGCACCTTGCCCAAAGACGTCCGCTATGCCATCGATTCCAAAACGGTGAAGGTCATCAACCCGCCGGTGAAATTAGTCGCTTCTGCAGCGGTTCAGCCGGGAGGGCGCCTGTTAATGGACGCCGGTAAAGCCGGCTATGTCGTCGAGACTTACCGGACGATGTACCGGGACGGCAAGGTTGCATCACGCAAGCGGATTTCGCGAGATACCTACAAAGCTCAGCCCGTTGTATATGGCGTTGCTCCCGAGAATAGCGGACCTGGTGCAGGTCTGGAAGGTCCCCAAACACAGAAGCAGCTGATCGAGGACGGTGTGAATGAATAGCCCCTGATGCTGCACCCATAAGAAAAAATAAAGAGCCTGCTGCGACCATCCTTCACCGGATGATCACAGCAGGCTCTTCTACTTGGACTATAGTTACAGACTGCTGCGCTTGGCGTACTCTTCCGTCCAAGCTGCCGTCTTCTCGAGCTCCTGTTCCGCACGGGCGATTGCATCGGCCACCTGCGAACGGGCTGTTCCGCCATATACGTTGCGCGCATTAACAACCTGCTCCGGCTGCAGCACCTCGTAGATCCGGTCATCGAACAGCTGTGAGAACTGCTTGAACTCGTCCAGCGACAGGTCAAGCAAATACTTCCCTTGCTGGATGCAGTACAATACGGTCTTGCCGATTACCTCATGCGCTTGTCGGAACGGCAATCCTTTGCCAACGAGGAAGTCGGCGATGTCCGTCGCGTTCGAGAAATCTTGATTGACCGCTTGGCGCATCCGGTCTTTGTTGACCTTCATCGTCGCGATCATCGGCGCAAACAGTTGAAGCGC
Organism: Paenibacillus mendelii; assembly: GCF_024498075.1. Classification (GTDB taxonomy): domain Bacteria; phylum Bacillota; class Bacilli; order Paenibacillales; family Paenibacillaceae; genus Paenibacillus_Z; species Paenibacillus_Z mendelii. The sequence continues at coordinate 39,114 of NZ_JANHOF010000024.1, read as the reverse complement.
CCCCTGCAGCGTACGAACGGTATCGAACATACCTTCCTTGTCTTCCTGCATGTCCTTGTTGTACGCGAGCGGCAGTGATTTCAGCACAGTCAACAGGCCGATCAGATTGCCGTATACGCGACCCGTCTTGCCGCGGACCAGCTCAGGCACGTCGGGGTTCTTCTTCTGCGGCATAATGCTGCTGCCCGTACAGAAAGCGTCATCGAGCTCGACAAAATGGAATTCCGTGCTCGACCACAGAATAAGCTCCTCACTCAGACGGGACAGATGCGCCATAATAATGGACGCATGGGACAGAAACTCCAGAATGAAGTCGCGGTCGCTTACCGCATCCAGGCTGTTCTCATAAACGCGGTCGAAATTCAATTGGCTCGCTACAAAATGGCGATCGATCGGGAACGTTGTTCCGGCCAAGGCACCCGCTCCAAGCGGCAGCATATTAATGCGTTTGTAGCTGTCCTGCAGCCGCTCCATATCACGTCCGAACATCGAGACATACGCCATCAAATGATGCGCGAACAGAATCGGCTGCGCCCGCTGCAGGTGCGTGTAGCCCGGCAGAATCGTATCGAGGTTTGCTTTCGCCTGCTCGACGAGTGCGGTTTGCAGCTTCGACAGCAGATCGACGAATTCGACTACCCGTTTGCGAAGGTATAGATGCATGTCCGTCGCCACTTGATCGTTGCGGCTCCGACCCGTATGCAGCTTGCCGCCCACCGGCCCGATTTCGTCGATTAGCGTCTTCTCGATATTCATATGAATATCTTCGTCGGAGACCGAGAATTCGATCTCACCCCGCCTGATTTTCTGCAGAACTTTCAGCAAACCTTCTTTGATCGTATCCACATCGTCCGCAGGCAGAATGCCCTGCTTGCCAAGCATCGTCACATGCGCCAAGCTGCCTTGAATATCTTCCTCGGCCAGCTCTTTATCGAACATGATCGATGCGGTATATTCTTCAACCAGTTGGTCGGTTTTCTTCGTAAATCGGCCGCCCCAAAGTTTACTCACTGTACGTTTCCCGCTCCTTTATAGCCAAAATATACCCCGCGCATCCTACGCGTTCCGGGCCGAACTGCTTGTCTTCACAGGCGGTGGGCCCCGGCGGATAAAGCCGGGGCCCACCTGCCTTTATGATTTCTTGCTTTGCTCCACGCCGGACGATACTTTAAGGCGCAGGGCGTTCAAGCGGATAAAGCCAGTCGCATCGCCTTGATCGTAAGCCTTGGAAGGATCGGCTTCCATCGTCGCGATATCCGGGTTGTACAGGCTTACCGGGCTTTTAACGCCGGCACCGATGATGTTGCCTTTGTACAGCTTCAGACGGACGACGCCAGTTACGTTGTTCTGGCTCTCCTTCACAAGCGCCTGCAGCGCAAGACGTTCTGGTGCGAACCAGAAGCCATTATAAACGAGTGTCGCGTATTTGGAAATGAGCGAGTCACGCAGATGCATCACGTCACGGTCCATCGTGAGCGACTCCATTTTGCGGTGTGCCGTGAACAGCATCGATCCGCCCGGTGTCTCATAGACGCCGCGGCTCTTCATGCCGACGAAACGGTTCTCCACCATATCGACACGGCCGATGCCGTGCTTGCCGCCAAGCTCATTGAGCTTCTCCATGACTTCAAGCGGACTTAGCTTCTCTCCGTTGATCGCCACGCAATCGCCGGCTTCGAATGCCAATTCGACGTATTCCGCCTGATCCGGCGCATCTTCAGGAGATACGCTGAGGACGTACATTCCCTTGTTCTCGTCCGCGCTTGGATCGAACCAAGGGTCTTCCAGCATGCCGCTCTCGAAGCTGATGTGCAGCAGGTTCCGGTCCATCGAATACGGCTTGGCCGCTGATGCTTGAACCGGAATGTTGTGCTTCTCCGCATAGGCGATCATCTCCGCGCGGCCTGGGAACTGCTCGCGGAACTCCTCGCTGCGCCATGGGGCGATGACGGCAATATCCGGTGCCAGCGCAGCAGCTGTCAGCTCGAAGCGCACTTGGTCATTGCCTTTGCCGGTTGCGCCATGTGCAATTGCCGTAGCGCCCTCGGCGCGTGCAATGTCAACCATACGCTTCGCGATGAGCGGACGGGCAATCGACGTACCGAGCAAATACTGCCCTTCATACAGCGCTCCCGCTTGGAACATCGGATAGATGAAGTCCTTCGCGAATTCATCCCGCAGATCATCAATGTACACCTTCGAAGCGCCAGTGGCCAGCGCCTTGGCTTCCAGGCCGTCAAGCTCATCCTTCTGCCCGATATCCGCCGTGAATGCAATGATTTCTGCGTCATAAGTTTCTTTCAGCCATTTCAAAATAACGGACGTATCCAGACCGCCCGAGTAGGCCAGTACGATTTTTTCCTTCGCCATGGTTTCTCAATCGCTCCTCATCTATGATCGTCGGCCCTCGTATGGACCGGCTACTTACATAATTGCTGCCATAATCGCTTTCTGAGCATGCAGACGGTTCTCCGCCTGATCGAAAATGATCGAGTGCTTCCCGTCGATAACACCTTCACTCACTTCTTCGCCGCGGTGTGCAGGCAGGCAGTGCATGAACAAGTAGTCGCTCTTCGCATATTTCGCCAGCTCTTCGTTCACCTGATAGTTCGCGAAAGCGATCTCGCGCTCCTTCTGCTCCTGCTCGAAGCCCATGCTTGCCCATACATCGGTATATACGACGTCGGCGTCTGCAATGGCTTCCTTCGGATCGTGGTGTACCGATATCGTCGAGCCAGTTGCCGCAGCAATGTCAATCGTCTGACGGACAATGTCCTCATCGGGCGCATAGCCTTCAGGCGTTGCCACGGACATATGTACACCCAGCTTAGCCGCACCCATGATGAGAGAATGCACCATGTTATTGCCATCGCCAATATAAGCAACCTTGAGCCCTTCCAGGCGTCCCTTATGCTCCAGAATCGTCTGATAATCGCATAGCGCCTGACACGGGTGGTTCGTATCCGTCAAGCCGTTAATAACCGGCACCGTCGCTCCGCGAGCCAGCTCGATCACTTTGCGGTGTGCATAGGTGCGAATCATAATTCCGTCCAGATAACGGGACAGCGTCTGCGCCGTATCCCATATGGTCTCCCCGCGTCCGATCTGCAGGTCGTTGCTGCTTAAGAAAAGTCCCTGTCCGCCTAGCTGGTACATGCCCACCTCGAAGGAAACACGGGTACGTGTCGACGATTTCTCGAAAATCATGCCAAGCGTTTTCCCTTTGAGCGGGTGATAGATCTCACCGGCCTTCTGTTTGCCCTTCAAATCGATCGCCAGATCAATCAGGTAACGAACCTCTTCCGGCGAAAAATCAGCCAGCGCGATGAAGTCGCGGCTTTTCAGGTTTAACGCCAGTTCTTCCTTTACTGATGGCTGCATACTATGTCACGCTCCTTTCAATCTAGTTCTGAACAGCTGATGTCCGCTCTGCAAACATGCCAGCCAAAATACCGACCGCTTGATCGATTTCCTCCCGTGTGACAAGGAGATTGGGAAGCAGGCGAATTACATTCGGCCCCGCCGTGATGATAAGCAGGCCGCGTTGTTGTCCTTCACTAACGAAGCCGCCAACCGGCTCCGTGCATTCGATGCCCACAATAAGACCTTTGCCGCGTATCTCGACCACCAGTGGATGATGAGCAAGCTTCTCACGCAGCTGTCCGGCCAGATATTCACCCATCTCCGCCGCACGATCCGCCAGCTTGTCGCCGACAATGGTCTCGATCGTCGCCTTCACGACGGCCGTCGCGATCGGCGTGCCGCCGAATGTGGATCCGTGGCTTCCGGCGCTGAACGCCTCGGCAAGATATCCCTTGCCCAGCATGGCGCCTACCGGGAAGCCGCTCCCGATCCCTTTGGCTAACGTGAAGATGTCCGGCTCGATACCGTAATGTTCGAAGGCGAACAGCTTGCCGGTACGGCCCATCCCCGTTTGAATCTCATCGACAATAAGCAGGATTCCATTATCCTTACACAGCTTTGCAAGATGCTGAACGAACGCCGGCTCTACAGGGTGGACGCCGCCCTCCGCCTGTACCATCTCGATCATGATCGCTGCCGTTTTGTCGTTGACCGCGGCATCAAGCGCCTGCACATCATGCAAAGGTACATGGCGGAACCCTTCCGGCAGCGGAGTGAAGCCTTCCTTGACTTTATCCTGCCCCGTAGCCGTTAGAGTTGCCAGCGTACGCCCGTGGAACGATTGGTTGAACGTAATGACTTCGTAACGCCCCGTTCCGGCCACCTTCTGCTGATAGCGGCGTGCCAGCTTGATAGCCGCTTCGTTCGCCTCCGCCCCTGAATTGCAGAAGAACACGGCATCTGCGCAGCTGTTGTCGGTCAATAGCTTAGCTGCGGCTTCCTGGCTGGGAATATGATATAAATTCGATACGTGCCACAGCTCGTCAAGCTGCTTGACCAGCGCTTCCTTGATCCGCTCCGGCGCATGTCCCAGATTCGTTACTGCAATTCCGCTCACGAAGTCCAAATATTTATTGCCCTTGTCGTCCCACAGCCAGCTGCCTTGCCCTTTGACTGGCGTGATCGGATATCTCGCATAAGTCGGAAAAAGTGAGCTTCCGCCTTTGTTCGCCTCACTCATCTTCGGTTCACCTCTCTCATTATAGCTGAACAATATACACTATTTAGTGGATCAATTAATCCCGGACAATCCTCGTACCAATACCGCCGTCGCCGATGGCCTTGCTCAATACATTCGGCTCATCTCCACTTACGATAACGACTTCGCGAACATCCCCTTGAATGCATTGAATGGCCGCGCGGACCTTCGGAATCATGCCCCCGTAGATTTCACCGCTCGCAATCATGGCTTCAATCTCGGCAACGCTGATGGAAGACAGTACGCGTTTCTCGCCGTCCACCGTTTTCATGATCCCGGGCACGTCGGTCACCACGATCATCCGCTCTACCCCAAGATGGGATGCGACCGCGCCTGCTGCCGTGTCCGCATTAATGTTATAGCGCTGGCCCGCTTCGTCGATACCGATCGGGGCAATGACGGGAATGTAGCCCATCGCCATGACGCCTTCGATAACAGCTGCATTGACCTCCGTCACATCGCCGACAAAGCCGACTTCACTTGCATTCGCTACCGGCTTCGCCGTAATCAGACGGCCATCAACGCCTGAGAGACCGAGTGACTTCGCACCGTTCTGCAGCATTCGCCTGACGATTTCTTTGTTGATACGCCCCGCGAGGACCATCTCTACAACGTCCAGCACCTCGTCGCTGGTCTTGCGCAGGCCGTTTACAAATTCGCTTTCGATGCCGAGCTTCGCAAGCGTCTCGGAGATTGCCGGGCCTCCGCCATGCACGATGACCGGCTTGACGCCGTTTTCCTGAAGACCGCGCAAATCGGCAAAGAACGAATCCGGCAGTGCGGCTAGCGTGCTGCCGCCGCATTTCATCACAAACCGTTGATCCATGTATCGTCTGTTCCTTTCAAAGTCCATTATGGCTTAACCTAAGAAGAGCGCACTAATATCCGCTGCCCCCAGCTAATAGCCCATAACATCCTTGTATTAGCATGCAAATTCATAATACGGCATGGTGAACCATTCGCCGCCCGTCCGCCTATGTCCGATAAGCTGCGTTGATCCGCACATAATCATACGTAAGATCGCAGCCCCATGCGGTTGCGGTCCCATCCCCGCCGTGAAGATCGACATGAATGACGACCGTATCGCCCTTCAAATATTCCAGCGCGGCGTCCTCATCGAATCCGACCGGCCGCGATTGCTCTAAAGTTACGATGTCGCCAAGCCGAATATCTACGGTCTCCGGGTTAACAGGCTGGCCTGCCCGGCCGACGGCCGCAATGATCCGGCCCCAGTTCGCGTCCGCTCCGAATACCGCGGATTTCACGAGCGACGAGCCAATAACCGTCTTCGCAATGGCTTGCGCCGAATCATCGGATACCGCTCCGCGCACTTGAACTTCAACCAGCTTCGTTGCACCCTCGCCATCGCGGGCGATGGCCTTAGCCAGCACTTCGCATACATACCGGAGAGCGTCCGCGAAAGCAGCCCAATCGGGATGTGCCTGCGTCAGCTCGCTGTTGCCCGCAAGTCCGCTTGCCATAGCAACAAGCATGTCATTCGTGCTCGTATCGCCGTCTACTGTAATCATATTAAACGTCAGGTCGGTTACCTGACGGAGCAGCTGCTGCAGCGCCTCGCCGCCGATAGCCGCATCGGTTGTAACGAATCCGAGCATCGTCGCCATATTCGGGTGAATCATACCTGAACCCTTGGATGCCCCGGCAATATGAACTTCCTTGCCGTCAATGATGACGGACACGCAAACTTCCTTCTTCGTTAAGTCCGTCGTCAGAATTGCCTGGCAGAAGTCATCTCCTGCTTCATAGGTTGCCGCCAGTCTCGCAGGAAGCTCCTCGATGCCTCCCAATACCCGGTCCATCTTCAGCAATTCTCCGATCACGCCTGTGGAAGCAACCGCAACTTGCTCGGCCGGAACCCCGATCGCATCCGCGAATTTCCCGCGCATCTCATACGCGTCGGCTTCGCCCTGCTTGCCTGTACATGCATTAGCATTGCCGCTGTTCACGATGACAGCGCGCAGCAGACCGCCTGCTTGAATGCTTTCTTTCGTTACTTTAATCGGTGCTGCCTGGAATACATTCATCGTATAAACGCCTGCAGCAGTCGCCGGCACTTCGCATACAATCGCACCGAGATCATGGCGCGTCGTCTTTTTCAAACCGCAATGCAAGCCCCCCGCTTTAAAACCCTTCGGGGTTGTAATCGAGCCTTCAGGCATAACCGTATAAGATGATTTCACGCCTTGTCCCATTATCGCATCGTTTCTCCTTCATTAATTGAGCTATACGCTGTCCAGCAGCGGCTTAAGGATACGCTGGAACGAATTGAAGCCCCAGCGTCTCGTCCCATCCCATCATGAGATTCAAGTTTTGTATCGCCTGCCCCGCCGCACCCTTGACCAGGTTGTCAATGACGGACACGATCGTCACTCGGCCCGTACGTTCATCGACGGAAAAGCCGATATCGCAGTAGTTCGAGCCCCATACTTCCTTCGTAGCCGGCCACGAGCCCGCTTGGCGAATACGGACGAAGCGGCGTCCTTCGTAATAGTTATTGTATAAAGAAATGAAGTCCTCCAGCGAACGTTCGCCTTGAATCGAGGCATACATCGTGCTCATGATCCCGCGTGTCATAGGGACCAAATGCGTCGTGAATGTCGTAATGACCGGGCGGCCCGCGACATCCGACAACACTTGCTCGATCTCGGGAATATGCTGATGCTTATTCACCTTATAGGCTTTGAAGTTTTCATTCAGCTCCGAGTAGTGCGTTCCGAGACTTGCTCCGCGCCCTGCACCGGATACTCCCGATTTGGCATCGATAATTATGGTTGCCGGATCAATGTATCCCGCCTGAACGGCCGGAACCAATCCCAGCAGCGTTGCCGTAGGGAAGCAGCCTGGATTGGAGATGAAATCCTTACCCAGCACGCGGTCTCCATACACTTCGGACAGCCCATACTCCGCCTGATCGATGTAATGCTGGTCGGCAGCCTCTTTCTTATACCACTTCTCATATGAATCACGCGACTTCAACCGGAAGTCACCGGAAATATCAATTACCTTCAGCCCTGCTTCGAGCAGCGAGGGAACCAGCTTCGCAGCAACGCCTGCCGGCGTTGCCAGAAATACGAGATCCGCCTTGCTCTTAATCAACGCAGGATCTACGTCATCCAGCATATCCGTTCGAATTTCGCTCAGATGCGGGAAACCCTCTGCAATCGGAGCGCCAGCGCTCGACGACGAGGTGACCGAGGTCACTACCGCCTGCGGGTGGCTGGCCAGCAGCCGAATAAGCTCTACGCCGCCGTATCCTGTGGACCCGATGATTGCTACCTTCACGTTCTCACTCATACCCGTCTCTCTCCCATCCATGAACTATCTAACTATCCATTCTACACGAACCGGGAAGCAGAGAAAATAGCTAGTGTTATGTATTATTATACATTTCAATTTATATTAATTCAACGAAAAAATATCCCTATCCGCACGTCCGGTTTCCCTCGTTTAAGGCAGGCTGAAACCTTCTCCAAGCACCTCCGCCGTATCGCTAATGATGACAAAAGCATGCGGATCTGCGGATCGCACAAGCTGCTTCAGCTTGGATACTTCACCACGTCCGACGACAACCATGAGAATGGTCCGCTGCTGCTTCGTGTAGCCGCCCCGCCCATCCAGCATCGTCAATCCACGATCCAAATCGGATAAGATGACCTCCGTGATATCATCCGGACGATCCGAGACGATAAACGCCACTTTCGAAAGTGCCAAGCCCGTCTGGACAAAATCAATCGTCTTGCTCGTGGCGAACAAGCCAATAAGCGCATAAAGCGCATTCTCAGGGGCGATAAGGATGCCTGCAGCAGCAATAACGAGACCATCAAAGCAGGCGACCGCAAGCCCGAGCCGAATGCCCGTGTAACGATGCAGCAGCTGCGCAGCAAGATCCAGCCCCCCTGTAGATCCGCGTCCGCGAAACACAAGGCCCAGACCTACCCCCACGCCGATCCCGCCGTAAATCGCAGCAAGCAGCGCATTCGTTGTTGGCGGTGACCAGTGGGAGGTCAGCAAGACGAAAAACGGCAGGACGAACGAGCCGAGTGCCGTCTTGAGCGCAAACCGTTTACCCAGCAGCCACCACCCCACAAGGAAAAGCGGCACATTCAGTGCCCACTGTGTATATGCCGGGGGAATATCCGTCATTCGTTTCACCAGGATGGATAGACCCGATACCCCGCCGGAAGCAATACCGAGCGGAACAAGGAATATATTGAAGCTGACCGCAATAATGAACGAACCGATCAGCAGGAGCAGTATGCTGGTCACCGTTTCGAATTTAGGATTTGCCATGATATGATCCGGCCGTTTCCGTTTCCGCACTGGCTGCAAATCACCCCCTGACATTCCCCGCCTCGTCTCCTCCTGTGATGCTGAATTCTCGCTCTCGCTGAACCGTTCCCCTGTTAGACGGGACAGCTTCTCTCGCACTGCTGCTTCATCTCCTGCGTACTGCTGCCGAAGCTGCCTTTTTTGCATCGTTTTCGAACCTCCCGATCTATTCCGACTCGATTCATCCACCAATCTCCCCTAACGGGGATAAGAAAATGCTCATGCTTTCCATAGCGGCGGAGTTCGTTACTCCCCTTAGCCTAAACGACATTCACCTTTTCAAACCCTATGCATGCTATAAAATAAAAAAAGTTCCCACACCATATCAGTGTAGGAACTCTTTCCCTCGCCTATGCATGAATAGCGGAAACGATGTCATGCACCCTTCACGATCGGTACACCGTCGTCCTTACCGCCTAGTCTTGTTTGATTTGGCCGCGCAGATAACCGTCGATAAAGGCATCCAGATCGCCGTCCATCACCGCGCCGACATTGCCCGTTTCCACCGCTGTGCGGTGATCCTTGACCATGCTGTACGGGTGAAACACATACGAACGGATCTGACTGCCCCAAGCGATATCTGACTGCTCGCCGCGAATTTCCGCAAGCTGCTTCTGCTGCTCTTCGATCTTGCGCTCATACAGCTTGGATCGGAGCATCGTCATCGCACTCTCGCGGTTCTGGATTTGCGAACGCTGCGTCTGGCAGGACACGACAATGCCTGACGGGATGTGCGTAATCCGGATTGCGGATTCCGTCTTATTGATATGCTGGCCGCCCGCGCCGCTTGCCCGGTACGTATCGACCTTCAGGTCCTCTGAACGGATCTCAATCTCGATATCATCGGCAATCTCCGGCATAGTGTCGCAGGAAGCGAACGAGGTATGCCGGCGCCCAGAAGCGTCGAAAGGCGAAATCCGCACAAGACGGTGAACCCCTTTCTCCGCCTTGAGGTAGCCGTAGGCGTTATACCCCTTCACCAGTAGCGTAACGCTCTTGATGCCCGCCTCGTCCCCTGGGAGATAGTCGAGCAGCTCGACCTTAAAGCCCTTCTTCTCCGCCCAGCGCGTATACATCCGATACAGCATCTGCGCCCAGTCCTGCGACTCCGTGCCGCCCGCGCCAGGATGCAGCTCGAGAATGGCATTCAGCTTATCGTAAGGCTGATTCAACAGCAATTGCAGCTCGAATTCATTGACTTTGCGGACCAGCTCCTGCACGCCGGCTGCGATATCGGCTTCCAGCGATTCGTCGCCTTCTTCTTCTGCAAGCTCCAGCATCGTCTGCAGGTCGTCCTGCTCTACATTCAAGCGCTCGTACAGCTCAACGACCGACTTGACCGCGTTGAGCTCGGCAATTACGCCTTGCGCACGGTCATTGTCGTCCCAGAAATCAGGAGCGGTCATCTTCACTTCAAAGTTCTCAATCAGTTCCTGCTTGAGATCTAAGTCAAAGAGACCCCCTGAGCTCTTGGAGCCGCTTTGCCATCTCACGCAGGTCTTGCTTCACCGTTATGTCTATCATGGCAATGCTTCACCTCAACATTCATCTTTACCTTACTGTATGCCAGCGGGCAATTATTGCTCCGCGCCGTGGCACTGTTTAAATTTCTTGCCGCTGCCGCATGGGCATGGATCGTTGCGGCCGATACGGTCATCACGCTTCACGGGACGCTTCGTTTGCGGTTCGCCGCTTCCGCCGCCGGACTCTGTCTGACCCTTGGCCACTTCCTGACGCTCCAGGTTGCTCTCCACTTGGGCTTTCATAATATATTTGGTTACTTCTTCTTGGATGTTATCGATCATTTCCTTGAACATCTCGAAGCCTTCGAATTGGTATTCGCGCAGCGGATCCGTACCGCCGTAGGCACGAAGGTGAATCCCTTGACGAAGCTGATCCATGGCATCGATGTGATCCATCCATTTGCTGTCAACCGCACGGAGTACGACGACCTTCTCAAATTCACGCATCGTTTCTGCGCCGATTTCTTCTTCTCGCTGATCATACAGCGTCAGCAGACGGTCGTTCAGATACTCAACGATCTCATCCTTCTCTTTGCCCCATAGGTCGTCCCTTGTAAGCGAGCCTTCCTGAAGGAAAGTACCTTGGGCATAATCGATGATCTCTTGATATTCCCAGTTCTCCGGCACTTCGCTATCCGGGCAATGCGCCTCAACAGTACGTTCGATAACTGGCTTGATCATATCCACAACAACCTCGCGAATGTTCTCCGAGAACAATACCTCACGACGCTGCTTATAAATGATTTCGCGCTGCTGGTTCATCACGTCATCATACTGAAGGACGATCTTTCTCAGATCGAAGTTGTTGCCTTCTACCCGCTTCTGCGCAGATTCGACCGCTCTGGAGATCAGCCTGCTCTCGATCGGCTGATCTTCTTCGAAGCCCAGACGCTCCATCATGCCCATAATATTCTCGGAACCGAACCTTCTCATCAGCTCATCATCGAGCGACAAATAAAACTGTGACGATCCCGGGTCACCTTGACGGCCCGCACGACCACGCAGCTGATTATCGATCCGGCGGCTTTCATGCCGTTCCGTCCCCATAATATGAAGACCGCCAACCTCGGGAACGCCATCGCCGAGCAAAATATCCGTTCCGCGACCCGCCATATTGGTAGCAATCGTTACCGCTCCCGGCTGTCCGGCGCGAGAGACGATCTCCGCCTCTTCGGCATGAAACTTAGCGTTGAGTACCTTATGTGTAACGCCGCGCTTCTTCAGCATGTCGGAGAGCTTCTCGGAGTTCTCGATGGATACCGTACCGACAAGAACCGGCTGGTTCTTCTTGTGGCGCTCCACGATCTCTTCCACAACCGCTGTAAACTTGCCATTCTGCGTCTTGTACACGACATCCGCGGTATCTTGACGTATGTTCGGACGGTTTGTCGGTACTTGAATGACATCGAGTCCGTAAATTTTCTTGAATTCTTCTTCCTCCGTCTTCGCCGTACCGGTCATACCGGACAGCTTGCGGTACATACGGAAGTAGTTCTGGAACGTAATGGTCGCGAGCGTCATGCTCTCGTTCTGAACTTTAATTTGTTCCTTCGCTTCAATAGCTTGGTGTAGTCCATCGCTATAACGGCGACCTGCCATGAGACGGCCCGTAAATTCATCAACGATGACGACTTCATCTTCTTGTACGACATAATCGACATCGCGCTTCATAATGACATGCGCCTTCAAGGCTTGTTGAATATGGTGGTTCAACGTTACGTTCGCATGGTCGAATAGATTCTCAACGGCAAACGCGCGCTCCGTCTTCTCCACGCCGGCTTCGGTCAGCGTAACGCTGCGCAGCTTCACGTCGACCGTGTAATCCTCTTCATGCTTCAAACGGCCGATAAAGCGGTCAGCGGCAAAATACATTTCCGTCGATTTCGCAGCTTGTCCGGAAATAATCAGCGGCGTCCGCGCTTCGTCTACCAGAATAGAGTCCACTTCATCGATGATGGCATAATAAAGCGGACGTTGAACCATCTGTTCCTTATACAGGACCATGTTGTCGCGCAAATAATCGAACCCGAACTCATTGTTCGTGCCATATGTGATGTCGCAGGCATATGCCTCCTGCTTCTGACCGTGCGTTAATCCGTTCATATTGCAGCCGACGGTCAGCCCGAGGAAGTTGTACAGCACTCCCATCTGCTGGCTGTCGCGCATAGCCAAATAATCATTGACCGTCACGACATGAACGCCTTTTCCTAGAAGGGCATTTAAATATACGGATAGAGTAGCAACAAGCGTCTTACCTTCGCCTGTTTTCATCTCCGCAATTTTACCCTCGTGGAGCACCATGCCGCCAATTAATTGAACGTCATAGTGGCGCTTGTCCATTACCCGCTTGGAAGCTTCGCGGACGACAGCAAACGCTTCTGGAAGCAGAGTAATCAGATCCTCGTCTTTCTCGATGCGGGACTTGAATTCTTCCGTCTTAGCCCGAAGTCCCTCGTCCGAAAGCTGCGAGATTTGTGGTTCCATCGCATTAATTTGCTCTACGGTGCGCAGCAGACGCTTAATCTCCCGTTCGTTAGCGTCTCCGAATATCTTTTTCACAAGTCCGAGCATGGTCTTCCCCTTTCGCTGCAAAAGCCTGTTTGCATAAATTGTAACAGTTTGCGGCACTTATCGCAATGTGGACAGGCCCATTATGGGCATATGGAAAGGGCAGCACTTCTTGGAAGAAATGCCGCCCTGGTATATTCATCGTTATCGTTATTCTTGTTCAATTAGCCCGTATTTGCCGTCACTGCGTCGATATACCACATTGACTTCCCGTGTGTTGGAATTGGCAAATACGAAGAAGGAGTGGCCCACCATGTTCATCTGGAGTATCGCTTCCTCAACATCCATTGGTTTCATCGTGAAGCGCTTCGTCCGCACAAGCTCCATCTCGTCTTCTTCATCAAGCACCCGTACCGGGGCGCTATCATCCTTGAAGAGGGTTCGGATCCCGCTCTCTTGACGCACTTTGCGGTTGACTCTCGTCTTGTGTTTGCGGATCTGACGCTCCAGTTTGTCCACCACAAGGTCGACGGAAGCGTACATGTCCTCGCTCTTCTCTTCCGCTCTTAGCATTAAGCCGGGCAGCGGAATGGTAACCTCTACAGCATGTTTACCTTTGGTTACAGACATCGTTACATTAAACTCGGAGGTGATCGGCGCTTCAAAATACTTTTCCAGGCGGGTGAGCTTCTTTTCGACAAAATCACGCATTGCGTCTGTCACCTGAATGTGTTGACCTCGAATGTTGTATTTCATGGGGCACTCCTCCTTTACATGTTCTTATTATACCATAGGCGATAGAGGGGACACAAAGCTATTTTCTGTTTTTTTAGAATATTTTGATAATTTGACACCATTGATGTTAAAGGCTGTTAATGGACCTTTGCCATGGGCTCTCATCTTGAAGTCTATGCCGTATTCGATCTTTCTAATCCTTCTATATGCTCACGATATCGGACTCTCAATGGCCACTGACTATGATGACATAAAAAAAAGCCCTGGGATCCCAGGGCTACTGTCTGCTACTTTACTTTGGTTAAGCGCGTACCATCTATAGGTTCGGCTTAACAGCCGGATAATTACAGTTTGATTACGTTAGCTGCTTGTGGTCCGCGAGCACCTTCAACGATGTCGAATTCAACCGATTGGCCTTCTTCAAGCGTCTTGAAACCTTCGGATTGGATTGCGGAGAAATGAACAAATACGTCGCCGCCTTGCTCAGTCTCGATAAATCCATAACCCTTCTCAGCGTTGAACCATTTCACTTTACCTTGCATTCAGAACATTCCCTTCATTCTTAAATTGCTGGAAATCACATTAAGTGAACCACATTTCGAATATACCATCGCCGTCACATAATTGTCAATGATATTTTGTAAGCGAATACATAACGATAAATCCAACATCTATACGGTTACTGAGAAGAATTTTTGTGCCCAGCAATTTGCTTTTTGTTTAATTTGTTGACTTCCATCGGTCCGGCTCGTAAATACGACAGAGCATGAAGGGATATCCTGCTCGTATACGGATGTGTCGATTCCAATGGAAACCCGATTTCCGATCGTACATCGGCCAATCACAGAAGAGTTAGGCAGTAATGCAACTCCTTGTCCTATGATTGGATAATGACCGTTTTGAGCGCCAATCGTCGTTCCTTGGGCTGCAACAAAATAGTTTTCGTACTCCGCTTTTCCCAGAACCGTGCCGACCGTATGAAACAACAGAAACACTTCTGGAAGCCTGGTATCATACATGCAGCTAAAACCATGGAGCGCTTTATTCAGATAAAATAATTTGTCTGCCACCGCCCTGTCTTGCGTGCGATTCCAAACGCTGCTTGAAAGCATCCATATAAATACTGCATACTGGTCGGAATAAAGATGATTAAAATACGGCTCACCATCTTGACGATATGCACGGAGAGTCACGTCGCGAAAACAACGCTCCGTACGCTCGAGTGCCTCATTGAAAATTGTTCGCTCCATCGCTGGCCCGATGTTTCGACCGTCAGGAAAAAATGCGTTTACTTGTTTGCCCACATACGCGTTGAGTTCGGCTGTTGACAGCGATGTTCTCACGAAAGTGCCTCCTCTCTCAATATCTTCATGCTACAGCCCATCAGATCGACAGCTCGACTACTTTCGTATCTATATGATTAGTCTTCAATAGCCTGACAATCTCGTCCTTATAATTAGGATTCATCAATATGACGTTTGCCGCTTTTAAATTACCGAGTTCCTTAACATCCACAATCGGATGCCCGGTTCCGGGTAAATATCCGCCTTGTTTGCTCGGATTCACATCGACAACACAACTGATTTTTTGACGATGGGGGTCGAATAAATTTACAAAGGTTACACCTTTCGCTCCTGCCCCCCATATTGCCAACACACCATCATCCATATATGAAGCGATTTGCTCTTCCCAACGAGCCAGCAGCATCGGTTCATAGTCCGTATAGCGTTGAGTAACGGCTAACATGGAATCCCTATCCTGATGTTCCCCGGCCGCTTCATGGTCAAGAACTGCTTCTAGCCATAAATACTGTCCATTAAATACATGTCGTACAGCTTCAACTTTAAATCCAGCCTTCTTAAATGCAGTGGTAAGCGAAGATTTCGAGAAGTAGGAGCAATGTTCGTAGAAAAAGTCCCACACCACATTATTATTAAGGATCCACTCTACACAAGGCGTCTCAAAATAAACCTTAGCTTTGGGCGAATGGACCAGTGCATTCCGGATTGTGACAAGCATTTCCACGGGGTCAGGGATGTGCTCAATAACATGTCGGCAGACGATAACGTCCGCTTGGATATATTCAAAAGCCGGCCCATAAAACTCTCGTTTGAAGTTCAGCCTCCCATCGTAGGCTTCTTCAGGTCCCTCATAGCTTGGATCAAACCCGTATCCTGTCAGTTGATCGCTAAGCTCGAATATTTGCTTGAGAAAATCCGCTTTTCCACACCCAACCTCAATGACCGTACCACTTTTCAACTCACCGTCATGCACAATGGATCGGGACAGCTCTTTCGTATATTCATGGAAATACTCAGAGTGATTTTGACTGTTATTATAAGACTCGCCATAGCTTAATTTATCGGGCTCAAAACTGGCATTATGAATAAATCCGCAAGAACTGCAATGACGGAGCTCAAGCTGCCCCCTGGTCATCGCCAAGGCATCCTCTCTCGAGTTGAATACCCTATTTTGATGGACCGGTACATTATTTCTTGATAGGAATAGACTCGTTTCTCTACTTTGGCAGACGGGACATGCTGCATATTCGACCATTACATTTCACCTCTCAAGAACTCATTCCACCAACGAATCGTTTTGGATAACCCTTGTTCTAAGTTATGCTTTGGCTGCCAACGAAGCGACCTCAACCGTTCAATGTCAGCCAGAACAAGGGGCTCCTCCTTACTCGCACTTCCCGCAGCTCCAAGCTGGATCAAGTGCGGTTGATTCATAAGTGCCGCAATCTGTCCGACTAAGTCCTTTACTGGTACCGCTAGACCCGATGCAATGTTAACCGGACCGTTGATGTCGCTATCAAGAACAGCAACCATTGCTTCTGCAGCATCTTCAACATACAAGTAGTCTCTTTTTTGAGTTCCTTCCGAGCAGTTTGCCATTGAACCGCTATGAAGCGAGCGAATGACGGATGGCACCAGCCTGCTGGACGATTCATATGGACCATAAAGAAAAAACAAACGGCACCACGCCATGCTTAAATCCGTAAATTTCGCAAAGCGGGAAGTCAATAAATAGGCATCATTCTTGCATGCCGCATAAGGAGAATGAAACGATAAGGGGGTTTCATTCTCCTTTAACTTATCCTCCTGCCAGACATACTCGGCACAAGTTCCAGCAGCGACAAACCGCTTCCCTCCATAAGCTTGAAACAGTCGGGTGAGCGCTGCCGTCGCTTCCACCCAACGAAAATTCTCATATGAATTCCAATATACGCCTGGCGTTGCCTCCCAAGCCAGATGCAAACAGTGACTGGGTCTTACAGCTTCCATGAGATCCGACACTTGATTAACGTTGAACAAATCAGCCTGATGCCAGTTCAAATCCGTGTCTGGGGCTGCCTTCGGGAGGCGACTTACTGCGTGTACTTCATAGCCGTGTTCATGCAGAGCTTGAAGTACATGCCTGCCTAGAAATCCGCTTGCGCCCGTAACCATAACGCGATTCATAGGTTGAACTCCGGATAGCTTTGATCCTTGTCGGAAATTACTTCGCATGCAAGCGGCCATTCAATTCCGAATTGCGGATCATTCCATCTAATCCCCCGGGAGGCTTCCGGATAATAATAATTTCCCATCTGATAGAAAACTTCCGTCTCATCCTGCAATGTCTGAAAGCCATGTGCGAAGCCTTCCGGAATATATAGCATTCTTCGATTGAACTCGTTCAGCTCGAATGCGTTCCATTGTAAATATGTTGCCGAGGACGGACGAAGGTCTATCACAACATCATAAATGGCGCCACGTACACATTGAACCAGCTTTACTTCCTCATAGGGAGCCAATTGATAGTGCATCCCCCGAACGGTTCCGCTTTTTCGGTTATTGGATAGGTTGCATTGGACCAAGTCAGTATGAAGTCCGTACGCTTCAAATTCCTTCTTGCAAAATGTTCTTGCAAAAAAACCCCGATCGTCATCTATCGGCTGAAGATCAATGGTATACACGCCTTGCAGCGCGGCTTCCGCAAAGATCATTCGATCACTTCCACTTCGGGAACGGGAATGATCCAGCAGCCGCCCCACTCGCGAATATATTCGGTTTGCGCCATAATCTCCTGCTTCAAGTTCCAAGGTAGAATCAGGACGTAGTCCGGGCGGGTTTCTTTTAAACGATCAGGTTCACAGATCGGTATACGGGAGCCTGGCAGAAAGAGACCTTGTTTATGCGGACTTCGGTCCACCGTATAGTCCAAATAGTCCCTATCGATTCCGCAATAATTCAGCAGCGTGTTACCTTTGGCCGGCGCACCGTAACCGACTACACTCTTACCCGACTCCTTTAACGAAATCAAGAACCGAAGTAATTGACGCTTTACTTTTACTGCCTTCTCTTTGAAATCGGCATAGGTTTGAATTCTTGTCATGCCGAAAGTCTCTTCCTGGCTAAGCAGTTCGATAACCGATGATGAGACAGCTCCGCCCATTCGGCTTCGATGAGCGGCATAGATGCGAAGCGAGCCGCCATGGGTTTCAAGCTGCTCCACATCGAACACGATTAAATCATGCTTGGCAAACAATCGTTCTACTGCCGTTAATGAAAAATAGGAATAATGCTCATGATAGATCGTATCGAACTGGATTTCTTGAATTAATCGCATCAAATGAGGAAATTCCATCGTGATGACACCGCTGTCGGCAAGTAGTAATTTCATGCCCGCTACGAAGTCATTTAAATCCGGAACATGAGCAAGTACGTTGTTACCGATTAGCAAATCGGCACGTTTACCCTGTTCGAGCAGAGAGGCGGCCGCTTCTTGGCCGAAAAATTCCACAGAAGTAGGAATGCCTCTCTCATTCGCGCGCTCTGCAACGTTTGCCGCTGGCTCGATGCCCAGTACAGGAATGCCCTTTTCCTTAAAATACTGAAGCAGATAGCCATCATTACTGGCAATCTCGATAACTTGCCGATCCGGTGTCAACGCACAGCGTTCCGTAATCATATCTGCATATCGCTTGCAATGGGCGAGCCAGCTGTCCGAATAGCTGCTAAAGTAAGCATAGTCGCTGAAGATGTGCTGCGGCGACTCAAAATCTTCGGCTTGAACCAGAAAGCATTCCTCGCATACAAATGTACGAAGCGGATACATCGGCTCCATCTGATGCAGCCTCGCCTGGCTGACGTAAGAATTCGCCAGCGGCGAAATTCCCAAATCGATGAATATATGCGATAACGTATGCCCGCAAAGGCGACAATTTCTTGTTAGCATCTTTTACAGCTCCTTGAGTTGTTGGTACCGCTGAATCTGATCCAACGTAACCTGCTTCATATCCCCATTGCCAGCGTACTGCTGGTACCATTCAAGCGTCCACTGGACCGTATCCTGAATGGATAATCGGGTGTTCCAATTCAACCGCTGCGCGGCCTGCGTGCTGTCGAGCATTAACCAGTTCGCTTCATAAGGCTGGTTACTTCGTTCGTACTGAACCGTTGTTTCACCCGGCCATGCGGTGGCGGCGATATCGATCATCTGCTCCACCGTAACTAACGATTGGTGATCCGGGCCAAAATTCCAGCCCCCTTCGAACGAATCACTTTCCCACATCTTTTCAGCCAATGTTATGTATCCATTCAAACAATCGAGTACATGCTGCCATGGACGAACGGCTGCGGGATAACGGACGACTAATGGTCGGCGCGCCAAAGCGGCACGGATGAAGTCGGGAAGGATCCGATCCGCCGCCCAGTCACCGCCCCCGATCACGTTACCCGCTCTAGCCGATGCAAGCCTGATGCCGGCCTCCCGATAGAAGGAGCTGCGGTAAGCACTCGTAATCAACTCCGCGCAGCCTTTGCTGGAACTGTAGGGATCCAATCCGCCCATCGAATCCTCTTCGACAAAATCTTTACGGGAGCTGCCCGAATTATCGTAGCATTTGTCGCTGGTAATATTGATAACCGTTTTAACGGAGTTTGTTGATCGGATCGCCTCCAATAAGCAGACGGTTCCCATAATATTGGTTTGAAAGGTTTCGATCGGGTGTGAGTAGGAGTACCTTACTAACGGCTGAGCGGCCATGTGAAAGACTATATCCGGTTGAATGTCGCTCATCACCGCCTGAAGACGGTCGGCGTCAACAACATTGCCGAATAGGGAGGTCATACCATCCGCTACCCGGCCTTGTTCGAACAAATTTGGTCCGTCTTCCGGTGCGAGCGAATAGCCGTATACGTCAGCGCCTAATGCTTGCAGCCACAAAGATAACCAACTTCCTTTGAATCCGGTATGCCCCGTAATAAATACCTTCTTATTTCCCCAAAACAAAGTGTTTGTCATATCCATACCTTCCACGGAGGCTTGCCTGACTGCCACAGTTCCTCCAGCTTCACTTTGTCGCGCAAAGTGTCCATCGGCTGCCAGAACTCTGTATGACGAAACGCTGAAAGCTGGCCTATACTTGCCAGTTCTTCAAGCGGTTCTGCTTCCCATGACGTTTCGTCTCCGCTGATGTACGGAAACACTCCAGAGTCAAGTACAAAAAAGCCGCCATTAATCCAATTCCCGTCTCCTTGTGGCTTTTCTTTGAACCCAACAATCCGATCCTCTTGCAGATCGATTGCTCCGAATCGCCCCGGTGGCTGAACCGCCGTTACCGTCGCCAGCCGCCCCTTTTCCTTATGGAATTGTATCAGTTCGCCGATATTAACGCTGCTTAAGCCGTCACCATATGTAAAGCAGAACGATTCGTCGCCAACGTATGGCTGAATGCGTTTCAATCGTCCACCCGTCATCGTTGATTCCCCTGTATCAACAAGCGTTACCCTCCATGGTTCGGCACTATTCTGGTGGACCTGCATTTCATTGGTCCGCATATCGAACGTGATATCCGATGTATGAAGATAATAATTGGCGAAGTACTCCTTGATCATGTATCCTTTATAACCCAGACAAATAATGAAATCCTGAATGCCATAATACGAATAGGTTTTCATTATGTGCCATAAAATCGGTTTCCCTCCGATTTGAATCATCGGTTTCGGAATTAAACTGGTTTCTTCGCTAATTCTCGTACCGAAACCTCCGGCTAAAATAACGGCTTTCATCTATGATCACACCTTATATTGTCTCTACCATCCCGTAACTTTGCGGAACAGCTCTGCCGCACCATTGACATCCGTAACCCCGAACTCTGTGGCATCGACAATCAAGCCTCCGCCATTATCGATAAAGCCCTTTTTGTACTTGAAGCGATGCTCGCCTTTGGTTACTGGAATAATCTCGCTTTCCAGATAGGTTTCGTAAAACCATTGCTGGAGATGCTCGTCGTCACTTAGCGCGTTATATAAATTGTACAAAATTTCGGTGAGCTGACCTTCCGAATTCGCTAAGGCTTGCACGCTTTTTTCAATCATTCTCTTTCGATTCAGTTCAAGATACTGATCATTTGGAAACAGTGTGTCCTTAGCCCTCATGAATGCTTCTCCGATCACAGCTTCCACGGTCTTTACATCCGGAATCTGCTTATGAACGTTCAAACCGGTTTTACGATTCAGCCTGAGGTAATCGTTCGTGATTTTTTCCGACTTCTTATCTTTACCAAATGCATACGACATACCGGTGCTGTTCCCTGAGTTACCTCCAATAGACATAGGAATGTTTATTGAAATGTATCTTTTTTGTAAATAAGCAAGCGTGAATCCCGAATACGCGTCCGGAGATATGCTTTTGTATACACTTCCGGTCTTCTCTACGAGCTCGGAAAGCAAATCGCTATGAACAACTGAGTTGCAATATAACATCGGCAGCACGTTATAAGTGACCTCATACTGTGCTACTGCGCGGATCACCTCTTTGCCTTCCATATATTGATGGCCAACTCGCCCTGTAGCAACATTAGGGATGGCAAAGTAGTTTTGATAGCCTTCAAGCTGAACGTCAGGCCAGCCGTATGCCAGCAGGTTCCAAGTCAGCAGTTTGGTCTGGAATGCATCCAACAGCACGTCCAACGTATCCAGTGCATGTAATAATAATCCGTCATCAGATCCTAGAACAATGACGTACTCGCCTTCTATTTGTGACACCGCAAAGTTAAAATTATCAGTCATCGCCAACTCTTGCTCCGGCTTCACGATCCTGATTTTCGAATCATCCAGCCGCTTGATCAGCTGCTCCGTCATATTATCACTGCTGTTATCGCAAACAACGATTTCATAATCACTAAATGATTGATTCAAGCACGTTTTCAACGTGAATTCAAGCGTATTGGGACTGTTTCTCGTCGGTATGACGATGCTGAATCTTTTCTTTTTCTTCTTGATGTCCGCACCAACGGTTTTCACCATCTCTTGCCGGTAACGGCCTAAATGTTCTTCCGTAAACTTTCTCTCATTCTCTTTAAATGCTTTACCTTCTTGAAAAGCACCCATTCTGATTAAATGTTCAGAGAGGTTTCTGTTGAAAACAGGGCTGGTTAAATAAACGGACTTCGTTTGCAGTACTTTCGCGTACAACTCCTCGGCACTTGCGTTATTGCCAGTTTCAAAATAGTAATGCGCCTGTTCAACTAGTTGATCTTCGTTATATTCTAGCGTTAAGATTTCTTGCTGCCATACATCGTACAACTTAGCATGAAATAAGAGTTTAAGACGTAGAACATCATATTTGTTATAGCTTCGGAGGAATAACAATTCCGCCTTATCAATATCCCTTAGAGAAGGGTCGTCCAGAATATAGGAAATGCACGATTCCGTTTTATCAGTCAAAAAAGCAGCGTATGCATAAGTTTTCAAGGTAAAAGATGTTTTATAATTGTCGTATGCACGACGTGCGTGTTCATAAAATAAATCAATGCTCGTCTCGGCAAAGGTGAAGGAATAGAGGGATTCCAACAGATAATTCGGGCTATCCTCAAGAATGTCTCTCCACACTTTCCTCTTGTCTTCTAATATGAGATCTTTTCGATGCTTCTGTGCCTTGTCGTTTAATATATCAAGGATCAGGCGTCCTCTGGCTTCCCAGCTATTCCCCTCCAGAACATCGTTAATCTGTTCCTTGCTTAGCTTAGCCTTGAGTCCTTCTCGCATGAGACGGTTAAATTCATCAAAGCTTCCTGATATTTGAATACACTTATTTCCTGTCGCTAGCTCTGGCATATTAGTTGCAATAACCGGCAATCCGCAGCTAACATACTCATAGCCTTTAATCGGATCACAGCTG
Source organism: Paenibacillus mendelii (assembly GCF_024498075.1). Lineage (GTDB taxonomy): Bacteria > Bacillota > Bacilli > Paenibacillales > Paenibacillaceae > Paenibacillus_Z > Paenibacillus_Z mendelii. The sequence continues at coordinate 16,203 of NZ_JANHOF010000024.1, read as the reverse complement.
ACATTAATGTCCGCCTCATCCCGGGATGGAATGATTCCTACATCCATATGTGTAAGATAATATTTAAGTTCGGCATGACTCTTCGGCCCCAAAATATAGAGGTTCTCCTCTTTCTCAACAAGCATTCCCTCTAATACCGAACCAATAACGACGAATGACAAATCTCTATTTTCTCTTACGAGCCGATAAAATAGATCTTCGTCAAACCGCTTATAGACCACTCCCATATAGCAGACTCTCGGCCCAGGAATCGCCGCTAAATCGTCCGGGATCGGCGCTTCATCTTCGATCTGAAAATCGCTGCGATTCACAGCGTTTTTTGATAGGAAGATATTGCTGCGGTTGATACCACGAGTTAAAAATAGCGCCATACTCGTGGCTGTAATGAAATCAGCCCTTTCAAGAAGGCGAATCTCATATTCGTAATCCTGCTTCTTGTTCCAAAATGAATACTCTAGATCAGTGTGGTCATCTACACATTCGTAAATGACTTTAAAATCTCCATTGAGCCGGTTCAATGTATGAATACTATCCGGTAAATAACAAATTACGACAACATCCTCAATTGCACTATCTATCAGATGTTGAATTAAACTTGAATATGAATCCATTACAGGCTGATCATCTTCGTAAATGGTAACCGTACTATATATATGAGCCAAACCAGAGCTATTAGCATTGCTTATACTCAGTTGGACGATATCATCAACAGCTAGATCCCGACTATCTACAGCTATTTTTTGTCTTCCGGGCTCAACAAATTCGACAAGATGTCCTGCCTGAGCCAGCGCCTTTGCTATATGATGCGGCCTTTGCAGCATATTCCTCCAATTACAAGAGGATAAAATGATAAACCGCTTCACTTCTTGTTCTTCGGGGGTTTCCAATTCAGACCTTATTTGCTGGATTGTCTCTTTCAAACCCTCAAGATAGTCCATATCCCCTGCATATTTCTCCGCAAGTTTATAAAAACGATAGGCGGAATCATAATCCCCCTGGGCTTGTTTCAAATAAGCCATGTTATAATAGGCATCGGCATTGGCAGGATCTAGATCGAGAGCCTGTATCAGCACATCACCTGCATCCACTAAATTCCCCTGAGAAATACAAATGATTGCTTTCATATTGGCAATCTCACTATCATCCTTGACGATTGCTTCATATTCATTGATTAATAAACTCGCTTGATCGAGTTCTCCCTCTTGAATCCATTGCTTAATTTCATCTTTTATTTGTCTTTTATGCTGCTCAAACTCGTTTGTCCCCGTCACGTTATGCCAACCCCTCGAGAATATTTTCGAGTTCTTTTTATTAAAAGAGCCTACTCTCTTAATCGACATAATCAGCCGAAAAATGAATATGTGAGCATAATTTCGACACCACACTATGAACTTTGACGGAATTTGTCGATCTATAGACGATAGCATTGATTTATTAATACCACACGCACTTTATTCCGATATAGAATATATAAGAAATACAAATTCATGTTGTCACTTTTAAAATTCAAGACGCTGTTAACACGCAGCATTATTCAAGTTTCATTTAGTCGATTTATGGGCTCTATCTACTACATAAGAGAAATACTGTTTACTTACTACAAGGTTTGGGGGCTTATTAATGTTGTTATCTCTTTGCATGATCGTAAAGAATGAACAAGACGTATTGGCACGTTGTTTGGATAGCGTGAAAGCCATTGTTGATGAAATTATAATTATTGATACAGGTTCAACTGACCATACAAAAGAAATAGCCTATACATACACAGAGCATGTATATGACTATGTGTGGACGAATGACTTCGCAGCCGCTCGTAACGAAGGCATACGGAGAGCGACTTCTCGCTGGATTCTGGTCATGGATGCCGATGAGTACTTTCCACCTGTCGAAGCAGAGAGGCTTAGGGCGTTTTTGGAGAATGAAGCCCCCAGAAAAGATACTGTATTCGCGATTAGCGTCGTTAACTTCGTCGGAGCCAGCCAAGAACAGAGTACATTAACTACGGGTGAAATCCCGCGTCTATTCCCTAACTATTATAATATTTATTATACGCGTCCCATTCATGAGCAATTGCACGCAATAGATGGAACGAATCTAATGTTTCGTTTGGCCCCCAGTTCACTCTTTCATACCGGTTATCTCCAAGAAACCATCGAAGCCAAGGACAAACTGAACCGTAATGCGAATATATTTACCGAGCTTAAGAAGAAAACCGGATTTAGTGCATACGATTATTATACGATCGGGAATGAGAACGGAGTAAAGGGCGATACGGCAAACGCGATCTATTACTATGAACGAAGCTTAAAAAAAGCTGCCAGCCAAAAAAGCGTAGCTTGGTATCCTCGCTGTGTCGTATCTTTATTGCAATGCTATTTTAAACAAAACCGGCTTCACGATGCTTGGACTCTTATTGAAACTAACCTAGTGAACTGGAGCCAATACCCAGAGTATCACTGCATGAAGGGGTTGATCTACTTTCATCTCGGTTTCTTCGAGCAAGCCAAAGTATCCTACTTGGATGCTTTTCAATCAGCCGAGAAGCTAGCAGAAACTACCCATGTATTCTGGCTGGACAGTGCCAACTACGCATCCTCCATTCCGCTTAGGCTCCTTGCCGATATTGCAGATCTGGAATTCGATACGGAGAAGTCCATCTATTACCTGACCAAGCTTCTCATGCAGAATCCTTACGATTACCGGGCGATCTCTCAACTTATCGACTACAGCTCAATCACACAATCGCCGGATGCCATTGTGCCGTTATTAAATAATATCTATGAACAACATAACCGTAAACACGAGATCTTTATGCTGAAAGTGAGTTTATCTGTCGGCTCGGAAGAGCTGGCCGTACATTATTACGAGCAGCTGAAGGATGTAACCGTCGACCTTGAAATACAGGACCGGCTGGGCTTTGCCCTGATTACACATAATCAGGTGATGTTTGAGGAACAGCTTCTGACGATGGAGGAGGACTGGGTCCCGAGCGAGGAATCGCTTATCTACCTGGCAATCGGTGCGCTGGTCTGGAAGGCCGATTACTGTGACAGACTAAAGGTTCCCAAAGAGCATGAGCTACACAAGACATACGAGGCTTATCGCAAGTTCGTGGGCGGGGAAGCTCCTGAGAAAACAGGCGCCATCTATCCGTTATTAACGAGATGCTATTTGTACAAGTTCTACGAGATGTACGACCAGCTGGTCAATACGTACAGCGACGGCGAGTTAATCAACTCGCTAGCCAACTTCTTCTATTCCAAAAAGCAGTATGAAGTCGCCTTGAATTATTACTCCATCCTGCTGCGCAGCGAAGAGCTGAATGCCATGAGCTGCGAGAATCTGGCTATCTACCATCTTAATCACCAGTATATCGATGACGGACTCGACTTCCTTGAGATGACAATCGCTAAGCGTCCTGCCCAGATGCATCTGTACGTACTGTACCTCCAGCATTGTCCTAGGGGTGAGAAGAAACGGAAGTTTCTCAAGGATTTCACATTCAAATTTCCGCAGTATCGTAAAATCCCCGCACTTGCTCAACTTGTCAGCCAGAGCGAAAAATCATGAAAATCAAAAAAAGAAGGAGTTTCCCTGCCGATGGGAACTCCTTCTTTATCGTTTTTTATCGTAAAAATAGCTATTCTCCATCTCGGATTCATATGCCCGCTTCTGCTGCCTCGATGCATACATCTTATGAAGGGCTTCAGATGCTTCCGTTTTTAGTTCTGCCATCCGTCGCGTCAATAGCTCGTCATACGCCGCCAATTTCCGAATAACGACTTTATCGGCTTCCTCGACGATGGATGCATCCTGCAAATCAGCCAGCACCCTGTCACGCTGCTCGATCAGCTGAACCAGACGTTCATACGGAACGCGGGAGATCTCCTCTGCCAAAGAGACTGTTTCGTCGTAGAGTTGGTGTAGGGAAGGAATACTCAACGGTCTGTACTTAATTCCCGACAGCTACAGCTGTCTTGGATATTTGTCTCCAAGCATCACGCAGCTCCTGCAGTTGAACGAGCGCTTCATCGGCAAAAGAGCGCTGCTTCTTAACATTCGCTTGAATGAGCTGGAACAGAACATACTCATAGATGCGCGCCAACTCCGCTGAGATTGGATAATTAAAGTCTAGGGCCGCTACAAGCTCGTGAATAATCGCTTCTGCTTTGCAGAAGTATTCATTCGCATACTCATAACGAACCTCTTCGATCCCATCAATGCCTTGCTTGGTAAATCGAATTGCTCCATCATATAGCATAAGAACCAATTGGATCGGCGTCGCCGTCTGTGCGGACAACTGTTGATACTTCTGATGTGGTGTTTGTAACATGCCGTATCCCTCCTAAATTAAGAGTACATGGAGAAGGCTGACGATTGCGAGCTGTATCGGTTCATCGCCGTTTCCATCGCCGTAAACTTGGCATAGTATTGGTTTTCTTTCCGCTGCAAGAGATCATTCATGGCATTAATCCGTTTCTCAATTCCCTGCAATTCCTCACCGAGCATCGAGCTGGCCATGAAGGTCCCTTTCTTGTCGGTGCTGAAAGAGGATGTGCCCGCCTTATCGCTGATCATCTGCAGGGAAGTCATCACCGTTGCGCTCATCTTGTTGAATATTCCAGTATCGGTGCTCGTCGGCTCCGGTTTGCCCGCGCCGTTCTGCGTGAACAGCTTGACGACCGAATCCAGGTCGTTCTCGATCGCCGCACGCAGCTTGTCCTCGTTCTCGATGACCAGCTTACCGCGGTCTGTCCACTTACCCGTGCCGATCCCCAGCTGCGTAATATTAATCTTCTTGCCGCCTCCGAGATCGATATCCGTTATCACCGCGGTGCGTAAATCATTGACCATGGAAGAAAGAATCGAATCCCTGCCCAGGAGTCCGCTCCTTGCCTTCTCCTCCCACAGCTCCACCTGCTTGTCACTCATATCCGTTTTCTCTTCTGTTGTGAGCGGCAAATAGGAACGATAGCGTTTCTCTTCCAGCTTGCCGTTCACCTGATCGAGAATAGCATTATAATCCGTGATGAACGACTTGATGGTGTTCATGATTTTATCCGTATCGACGGAAGTGGTAATGACGGAAGCCTCAGTAGATTTAGCTTTTAGCTGAAGGTTTACGCCGTTAACGGATACATTGTTGGAGTCGGATGTCATTGCCAACCCGTTTACGGTGTACATGGCCTTATTACCTGCGATACTCTCCACAACTGAGATACGTGGAGGGGGGATGCTATCAGCTGGTTTAATCTCAAAGTCCCCGCCGAGTTCAATAGTACCTGCCCCGGTCTTATTGTTCGTAATAGAAAGTATACCGCCTGAGTACATTGCCGTGACATTAAGACCTTTGTTTGCATTAATCTTATTAACGATATCCGCTATCTTGTCGGTGCTTTCATAGCTTACTTCTATATCGTTTATTGTGAATTTTCCGGTGTCATATAACCCCTGTTCACCCATTGTTTGTGTACCGTCAAGTTGAAAGACTCCTCTTGCTGCAGAAGCCAATTTCTCAACCGTTACGGACATCGATCCTGTTGCCGTACTGTTCGCCGATGTAATCGATACGGCCGCCGTATTGCCGGACACTTCCGCTTTCTTTGCGGTCATCTCCGGTATCTTATTGTACTTGTCGAGCTTGTTATTCCGAAAGTCGACCAGGGACGTGCTGACATCCCGATACGCCTCTTGCTTCCATGTAATAGAAGTTTGATTCTTCACGAGCTTGTCCAGCTTCGCCCGTTCCGCCTTCATCATCGTCTTGACCATCGTGTCGATATCAAGCCCAGAATTAAACCCCGAAATTCGAAGCATACTGCTCATGTTCGTTCCTCCTACCTATACTTTTTGATCGATCAGTATACCCGCGATCTCCATTAAGCTGGCAGCCACATCCAGCGTCTTCTCAGGCGGAACTTCGCGGATCATCTCCCCCGTATCCTTGTTCATGACTTTAATCATGATCGTGTTCGTCTCCTTATGCACGGAGAGCTGAATCGTCGTATTCGGTCCATCCACGGCTTTAATGGCTTGATCCAGCATTTTGATCTTCTGCTCTTCGCCGACCGAAAGCTTGACGCCCCTCAGTTCCGCAAGCCGCATCGCTTCCATTGTATTAATGATTGACATATCTCTTCCGCTTACTCTGACGGCCTTCTCGATCTCGCCTGCGCCAGAATCCGCAATGGGCATTCTATTGCCGCCGACTGAAGAAAGATTCATTGACATCCCGTGTACCCCCCAAACAAATGATTCATTACTCTATATATCGGAATACATGGATCGTTACTTAATATCAATCCCTTAAATTTGCAGATTCCGCAATCTTTCCTTTGCTTTGCCATAGCCATGCAGCGAAGCTTCGTTATAGCAGGCGGCTGCCTCCTTCGTTCTTCCGGAAATTTCGTAATAAACACCCAAATTATATTGCGCCATATAGGAGCCCATCCCGGCTGAGCTGTCGTACTGATCCGTCTCACCGATTGCGAGACACCGCCTATAGGCGGCTTCAATTTCCGGCAGCAAAGCTGCATATGCATCGGGATTACTCAGAATGAGATCCAGGTAGAAAATGCCGCAGGCAAAATGATAGTCGGGAAAGCGTTCAAGCCAATCGTGCCGCGCCCCGATAATCCGCAAGGCTTCCTCAAACCGTTTAGTTTCTTTGAGTGCATAGAGATACTGGACTGTAACGTTCGGAGCATAGCGCTCCAGACCATGCAAACAGGTATAAGCCCGCTCATAGTAGATGCAGGCTGTATCGAATTGGCCGATCCCTTGATATTCCTTGCCTAACTGATAGTTCGTATAGCTGTCGTCCGGTGACTGCTCCACCTCAGAAAGCAGCAGAGGAATATTGCGCCCCGATTTATCCGTATTCCTATATCCATCATGATGAACCGTGATCGGCACATTGACGCGCTTCAAGTCAGTATCGGCCTGCTCGTGGATGCGTCCCTTGAATCTTACGTCGGAAGTCAGAAGCCTTGTGATGAAGCCTCGAGATATCCCCTTCTCGCCCTGTTCCTCCGTTTCACTCAAAATCTGAATGCGGCCAAGGGCATCCCCTTCAAGCATGAACCGCTTCAATACCTGCATATCGATCTCGGTGATCCATTCATCCGCATCCAGAATCAAATTCCAGTCCGCCGTCGATTGATCCAACGCATAGTTTCGGGCATCGCCAAAATGATTGTTCCATTCATAGTCAAACACTCGTGCGCCGAAGCCTTCAGCCAATGCCTTCGTTCCATCATTGGAGCCTGTATCCACAACAATAATCTCATCCACATACGGAGCTGCGCTCTGCAGACATCGGGGGAGTTTAATCTCTTCATTTCGCACAATCATAACCAGCGCCAGTTTGTTATGTTTCACTTTTATTCACCTAACCTTTATTAATTAACAAAAAAGAGGCCTTAGACAATAATCTAAGGCCCCTTGTAAAGCTGTCGTTGATCTGCAAATTAACGAAGCAGCGACAGTACGCCTTGCGGCGCCGAGTTGGCTTGTGCCAGCATCGATTGCGAAGCTTGCAGCAAGATATTGTTTTTCGTAAGATTAACCATTTCTTTCGCCATATCCGTGTCACGGATACGGGATTCGGAAGCGGTCAGGTTCTCAGTGGTCGTTCCGAGGTTGTTCGAAGTGTATTCCAGACGGTTTTGTACCGCACCCAGTTTACCACGCTCTGTAGCGACAGCCTCAATCGCTGAATTGACAGCCGTAAGAGTGATGTTCGAAACAAGAACTGTTGTGTTAAAGCTAGTCGTAGTGATCGAGCCAATGCTGATCATCGTGCCTTTATCGTCCGTTGCGATACCTGCGCCAGCAGTGATCGATTTACCGTTGAACGTAGTTTTCGTCAAGATGTTATCGATTTGTGAAGACAGCGCTTGAATTTCGCTTGAAATGTTCGTTTTGTCGGTCGTTTGGTACGTTTCGTTCAGGCTTTGAACCGTCAGTTCTTTCACACGAACCAACATAGCCGAAACTTCGTTCAACGCGCCCTCAGCTGTTTGTACGAAGGAGATACCGTCTTGCGTGTTACGTTGAGCTTGCTCAAGACCACGGATTTGTCCACGCATATTCTCGGAGATCGAAAGTCCTGCAGCGTCGTCGGCAGCGCGGTTAATGCGCAGACCCGAGGAGAGTTTCTCCATGCCTTTGCTTGCAGCTACGTTGTTCAGACCCATGTTGCGGTGAGTGTTAACCGCGCTAAGGTTGTGGTTGATAATCATGATTTGTTTCCTCCCTGAATGTAAGTTCTGTCCCGCATCCTTGCGGTAAAGCTAATGAAAGGTCGGCCGCCCTTGATTAGCTCTATAAACTATATCGGTATCCAGGGAGGAAACTTTAGAGATTTCGCATTATTTTTTTTAAAAATAAACGATTAACAGCATGTAACCTTTACGCCGTTAACGTTCAATAGGAAGAAACCGGCTTTGGGTGCCAAAACGGCGCTAACCGTTGCGCCTTGGATCCTGGAATTGCTTCTTCAGCTCGGTTAAGGATAGTGCCGGCATCCGCGCTTCCTTATTCGTATCCGCAATGGCTATGAACAATTCCTTGCGAAGAATGCCTACCTCTTTGGGCGCTGAAATGCCCAGCTTGACTCCGTCTGCCGTTACTTCTAGGACAGTCAATTCGATCTCGCTGCCGATCATGATCGCCTCACCCTTCTTACGGCTCAGAACAAGCATTATAACGCCCCCTTCTGTCGATCCGGTGAGACTTTCATTAAGGGATGCTTGGTTTTGTAATCCGAATCCTGCAGAATCACCTGAAGGGCGGTACGCGTCACTGCATTCCAGACGATCGGTGCGATCAAGTTCACGGTCGCTTTTTCCAGCTCGTCCTTGACGGTCACGATATTCAACACGCGAACCTCCTCGATGGAGGGAAAGCCGAGATCCTGCAGGGCATCCTCACGCAGCTCGAACTCATACTCCGGATAAAAGTCGAACGGCGATACCGCTACGAACGCCAATCCACCCTCGTCCACCGATTGAATGTAATAGAAAGGGCTGTCCTCGATGGGAATGACCGTATACTTCTCATACTGCTTGAATCCCGGTAACCCTTGCGGGAAACGAATGATTTCCTGCTCGTCAAATTCCAGCTCCCCGAAACGCGTCGTCTGAATCACCATCTTCATTCTCATGCACCTCGATTTCCGTATATCGTCATGTGAAAGGGCCTTTTTGCGAATGCAAAAGCTATAGCCCGCCGAAACGCCGCTATAGCTCTTCATACAAACGTATAGGATTTAAGCCATTAAATCAACTATTGGCGGCGGTGTGACAGTCACGGACGGATAACGCTCCATATAATGGCGGACCCTGCCCGGTTCATAATCGATACGGGGCTTCTGGTTCGATTCGACGTCGATCTGAATGCCCCCCGGCATAATCTCGATGTCTGGCCTCTGTACCGAGAATTCGATCTTCGTATTGAATCGCGATGCTGGGCCGAAGACCGGCAGGGCCGGACGCTCGCGGCCCATCTCAGCGAAGGCCATATCTGGGATCGGGTTATCACCGCCGGCGGCCAAATCTCCGATACGCCTCCATTTTTCATTGGTTGTCATTATATGCTGCTGCACGAACTGGGCGCTCTGCGAATAGATCCGCTTCGTGAACCCCTCCGGTCGTCCTCCGTTGATCGCATCCCAAGTCGCCGAGCTGTCGATCTGGAGAATCGGCCGGTGATTGACGACCTCCATCTTAGGTTGCTCTGTCTGTATCCTGACTTCTGCACGGCGCTGCTCGATGGTACGAACTCCAGCTATGGTCTCGATACCGATTTTAGCTGTCTGACTGCTGATCTGGATCTGTGGCAGCCGCATATTAGTTCAGGAAGTTAACGAGCGAAGGGGTAATGATTTTGGCTCCGACCGATAGCGACGCCTGATAAATATTCTGGCTGATCGTGGAATCAATGTACAGCTTCTCGATATCCGCGTCCTCCGTCTTCGCTTGCAGGGTGGTAAGACCCACGTTCATTTCGTCTAACCGATTCTGCATCAGCTCAGCGCGGTTCGTCTTCGCCCCATTCTCGGCGCGGGCCGTACTGATCTTATCCATCCGGGACTTTACTTTGGCTATCTCGGCGTTTACACCTGTGTAGCTCGCCGACCCAAGAGCGGCGGACAAGCGGTCGAAGACCGCAAATACATTATCCGTCGTACCTGCCGCATCTGTCGCTCCGAATACTTTCTCGGCGGAAAGATTGACATCCATGGTAATGCCTTGACCGATCTCATAGACGACAGTCCGGTTATCAGTCGTTACCGCCTTCGCGTCGGCACCTGCAGGGTAAGGCTGCTGGTCATATAATTGCCCATTGAATACATATTTGCCGTTAAAACTGCTGTTTGCGATATCGGTCATTTGCTTTTTCAGTTCAAGGATCTCTTTATTAATGCTCTCCAATGATTCCGGCGTATTCGTTCCCGTCGATCCCTGAACAGCCAAATCATTCACGCGCTGTAGCACTTGAGTGGCCTGATCAAGCTGAGAGTCGTAAAACTCGAGCCAGGACACCGTCGCAGACACATTATTCTGATACTGTGAATTAGCAGCCAAATCCGACCTGTAACGCAAACCATAAGTCATACCTACCGGATCATCGGACGGTTTGTTGATTTTACGTCCTGTAGACGTCTGATCCTGCTGCATCGCCATTTTCCGCATATTCGTATTCAAGTTCTGAATAAGCTGGGCACTTGTCATTCCTTGCGTTACGCGCATCACCATATTATAAGCCTCCTAGATTCTTAACGCCCGACTGTTCCCGTGCCGTTTATGAGTTTTTCCAGCAGCTCGTCAACTGTTGTCATAAAGCGGGCGGCGGCATTGTAAGCATTTTGGAACATAATCATGTCCGACATTTCCTCATCCAACGATACTCCGCTCACCGACTGCCGGCTGTTGCCAACCTGGGTAACCAATGTGTTCGCATTGTAATACTGGCGATTCGCTTCCTGCGCCTGAATGCCGATTTCACCAACCATAGCATTGTAGAACGATCCAAGTGTGGTTTCCGTGACCGCACCGCCAGCAGCAGTCTCGTCGAAGCTGAAATTGGTATCCTTCAGCTGGGACATGAGAAGAGCAAGTGTATTGTTGCCCTGCACGACCGAGATACCCGTTCCATTGGGCGCGGTTCTCATCGAGGAAGCAACTTTATTGCTGTCGCTCACGATTGCCGGGTTTAATCGAATACTAGCTGCCGTAATGCCTGTAGCCCCTGAATTCGTATCAAACGTGAAGAAATCTAAACCCATTGTGGCTGGTGTCTCCATCGTATAGCCCAGCTTATGCAGACCGTTAATCCCCTTCACCGTGACAACCTGATCCACCGTCAATTCCGTGCCGTTATACATGGATCCCGCTGGCAAAGTGACCTGCAAGTTGCCTTCCGCCATCGTCCTCGCTATCGTGTCCAGCTGATTCATATAGGAATTGACGTTCACGTCGCGTGCCACGAATGTGCCAAACAGTTCGCCATTGTTTAAATCCCCGGATGCATAAGCTCCAGTCAGGGCAGCGGCTGTTAGCTCTGTGACTTCCGTTCCTTCGACCAGATTCGTACCACCCATCATAAGCGAGTATCCGTCCTCAGTCTCCGTCACCGTTACATTGAGAAGCTTGGACAGCTGATCGGTATATAAATCGCGCTGATCACGCAAATCGTTGGCGTTGTCACCCAAGCCTTCCAACTTTTTGATCTGCATGTTCAGGTCGGCGATGGACTGCAGCATCGTATTCGCTTGCTGTGCTTTCGTGTCGATCGTATTGGTTAAATCATTGCTCAGATTTTGCAGCTGGGTGCTAGTTTGATTGAACGCATCGACGAGCGAAAGCGCGGTCTGCTTGACGATTTCCCGATTTGTTGCACTGGCTGGATCTTTGCTTAAGTCGGACCAAGATGACCAGAACTTCTCCAATACCGTGCGAATCCCCGTGTCAGACGGCTCGTTTACAACGGTTTCCAGCTTACTCAACGTTTCAGCACGTATTTGCCAATTTCCCAGATACTTATTCTCGCCGCGGAACTGCTCGTCCAAGAACGCAGAACGGATGCGGTTGATGGCCGAAGCCTCCACACCGGTTCCGAGCTGACCAGCCGCCGTGGAACGGTTCATGCCAAAGGCTTCTATGGGCCTAGCAGTCGTAAGAGTTACCCGCTGGCGGGAAAAACCCTCTGTATTTGCATTAGTGATATTGTGTCCGAGCGTATTCAGCCCAACCCGTTGTGCATATAAGCTCCGCTTGGCTGTTTCAATGCCGTGAAACGTCGAAGTCATCGGCGTTCAACCCCTATCAACTTTTTTTATCAAACTTGCCCTGAACCTGCTTCCCATAGCCTGCCTGCTGCGGGTGCTGATACGTATATTCCTCATTCGGATAGTCCACAAGCAAATCAAGCGAGTAGTCCAAAAAGGATAAAGATTGCTGGATCAGCTGTTGATTCAACTCATTCTTTGTCTGCAGCGTGGAAAGCAGTGCATTGAGATCCGTGTGAAACCGCATTAAACTCTTTTTTTCTTCAACGACATAAACAACCTGAATCAGGTCGACCAGCTTGTATCTATAGCGCGTCCCCAATTTTGCGAAATAGCTATACGTCATTTGATATCGAAGCTTCTCAAGCTCCTCAGCCTTCTTCACGAGGGCGCGTTCCTGCTTCATAATTATGTTAAGTTGCTTTAGATCATTATTAACCAGCACCGGGGTCTTCTGTTCGGCAGTTGTAATCAGCTGTCGATAAACTTCCTCCTGCTGCTGCAGAATCTCGATAATAGGTTGAACGGACAACGTCGTTTCACCGCCTGCTTCAGTCTGTATATTTCTTCAAGAACGGCAGCAGCTTCTCAGCGATTCTGCCTGCTTCTACATGGTAGGTTCCTGTCTGTACCTGCCGCTTCAGGTTGTCAATCTGCTCCTGCCTGTCAGTTGATTGTATGTTCTGCGACTGGAGCATCTCCATAGCTTCCGACGAGATTTGTAGATTGTCACGCTGTTTCTTCCGGCCAGCTTCTGTCACTCTTTGCTCGTTTTGCTTCTGGTATGGGTTCACCGCGCCAATTCGCTGTGGTTCGTTAATTTTCATCGCTAATCCCTCCAACCTGATGACGACAATAAAAAGCCGATAAACTCTATAAGAGTATTATCGGCATAATGAAATGAAAATTTATAGAAAATGTGATAGAACCGTCAATTTCGGTCTCTAAGCCTATCCATAATGCGATAAGAAGCCGTCGAGGAAGTAGGTGTATCGTCCGATTCTTTGGAAAGCTTTCCTTTGTTCTTGTTCACATCCTGCAATAAACGCGCCCGGCAGTTCGCGCACATATTGTTCTCACGAATGGGTGTTCCGCATACTTCGCACGGATAGCCTAAATTCGGGACACCGATCAACGAAATCCGGCCTTCGCGAATAAATTTGGTTATTTGCGGGACAGAGACCTCCGTCGCTTCAGATAACTCATGAATGGTAGCACCTTTGTTTTTACGTAAATATTCCGCGCATATCGTATAATTCATATCCATTTCCTTGATACAAGCCGGACAGATTTCACGAAAATTTTTGGCAAATAGTTTTCCGCACTTAGGACAGTTATCAAGATTCAACGCCCTTGCCCCCCTTCAGGCAGCATGTAGATGTTCATATTCTACCAGTTATATCGACAAAATTCATCTTTTTTTTACTAGTCTGGACAGTGAATCGCTAAGAGCGAGCAAGCGTAAGGACATAGACCTCTGTATGGATCTCTGGAAAGCTTCGCTGCATCGAATCGAGAATAGCCCTTGAGCAGGCATCCACGGTGCTGCCGGTCGTGTAGATGTCGTCGACGAGCAGAAGACGGAGCACTGGGTTCGATAAGGAAGATTCGTTGGTTCTTCCGTCTACTAGACGGACAAGGGTCGCGAATCCCGCTTCCTCGGCTGCAAATAGATTACGGGTATCCCTTAAACGTGCGCCGCGCGTCTTATAGCTCTGCTTGTCACTATGGCGGGTACGCCTCAAGGCTTGGACAAGCGGCAGCTGATTGCGAACCGCCACGGCCGAGGCCAGCTGCTCCGCTTGATTGAATCCGCGTTCAACAAGCCTTGCCTCACTTAGAGGCACGGGGATGACGGCGTCGAAGTGGAATGCACTTAGCCGCTGCTTCAGATCCCGATGCATGCTGCAATAAGCAGCCTGCATCATCTCGCCCAGTAACAAACCCAGCCCCTCGTGGCCCCGATATTTATATAGAGCAAGCCAGCCGCGGATAACCTCGTCGTAGCTAACCGCGCTGCGGTTGCATACAAAAGCGGAATCGGTTCTGCGCGCACAATCCCCGCATGGGCCCGGACGGCCGCAAACCTGGCAAACAATACGCGTTATCCAAGGAATGGCGATCCGGCAGTCCGGGCACAAGCTGCGAAACTCCGAGGAATCGTGCAGCCCGCTTCTGACGGGTCTGTGGTTTTCGCTATATGTGCGATTGCAGGTTAAGCACGCCGAAGGTAATGGCGACAGCATGGAGATGGAAGTGCGTATGGCTGACGGAATGAACTGACGCATATAGCGCAGGAGTGGATTCACGGATTAAGCCTCCTTTTCTTGTCAGACGGCTCATGAATAGCACCTGCATCCTGGATCAGATAGCCTTTCCGTCTAGCCAGCCTATTCATGCTGACGATTTGCCGAATGGCCAGCTGCTGTGCACGGTTGCGGGCCGGAGCGAAGAAATACACTTTTCCCGCGGGATCATCCTTCGATCTTCCAGCACGTCCAGCCATCTGAACGAGCGATGCGTCATCGAACAGCTTCCCGTCTGCATCCATAATAAACACATCGCTCCTGGGTACCGTAACACCCCGCTCCAGAATCGTCGTCGTCACCAAAAGGCGGATGTGACACTCGCGGAATTGACGCACCTTATCTCCGCGAGCTTCATCCTTGGAAGACGTGCCGTCGATAACGATGGTTGGAAATGCGTGGCGAAGCTGCTTGACGAACGGCTCGATATGACGGATCTGCTGCACGAAGATGAACAGCTGAGCCCCTCGATCGACGGAGGCATGGATCGCCTTCTCCAGCCGCCTTGGCAGTCTGCTCATCTGAACCAGCTGTCTGACGGGCGGCAGCGGAATATAAACCGGCACAGGGAGCGGATGCCGGTGAAACCGGACCGGCACCCGTACATGCGGAAGGCGCCCGCGTCTAGCGGCAAGCTGGAGCTCAGCCGGAGGAGTAGCCGACAACAGCACGGTAACGCCCTCAGGCTTGCATACTTTAGCAGCCGCATAATGAAGCAGGGGATCTCCATGATAAGGAAATGCATCGAGCTCATCGATCACAACGAGTTCGAATGCATGCTGGAAGCGAAACAGCTGATGCGTCGTGGCCAGCGTAATTCCGCCGTTCTCCCACCGCTGCGGACTGCCGCCGTACAACGTAACGATCGTCTCCTGTGGAAAAGCTCGGCGCAGCCGCGGATCCAGCTCAAGCACGACGTCGCGCCGCGGCGTAGCGATGAGCGCATGTCCGCCCCGCTGCAAGCACGCTTCAACGAGCGGGAAGATCATCTCCGTCTTCCCCGCACCAGTCACCGCCCATAAGAGAAATGATCTTGGCGGAACCGCCGAATAGTCTGAAGTGAAGGGAGAAGCTGTACTCACGATGCGTGATGAGTCAAGCTCATGTTTCGAATGCATATGTTTGGGGGCGGCAATGCTGCCACAAAGTCGGCGCATCAGTTGGTTGACCCAGGAGCTCTTCCACCTCTTGAAAAACGGTCGTTCGTCCGCTCTTACCTCACCCGCTTCGATATAGCGAAGCGCTTCCGCAGCTGCGGCCGCCTGTGCGGGGCTGAGCTTCCACGGCGCCAGCCTTGCTTCCATTGCCGGCACGCCGAGGTTTCGCGGCGTGCTGGGGGCGCGGTCGCCCTGCGCCGGAGCTTGCCCCGGCGCTTGCGCAGCCGCAGGCGTGCCGAGGATGAGCAGCCCGCACTCGCGGCTGCGGCCCATGGCGAGGCACGCCTCGCAATAGGCGCACATGCGCCCGCACGCCGCGCATCGCGTGCGGCGCATGTGCGCCTCGCCGCTGCCGCAGCGCAGGCAGCGGAGCCGCCCTTCGGGCGGCCGGGCGCCGGGCGAAGCCCGCCGGCGCAGCAGGCTGCGCGGCGCCCGCTGCGGTGCGAGC
>NZ_JANHOF010000023.1 GCF_024498075.1 Paenibacillus mendelii | reverse complement strand
GCGCTATGATGTAATTTCGGTAGTATGAGCGTGGTTAGTGTCCAAAATTAGGGGGTTAAACCGTTTTAGGCCTTACAGCTGCGGAAAGCAGATGAGTAACCATTGTTCCGTTGCTGTAACGGTAAAAAGCGGACTTACCTGCACCAGGCCAACGAAAAAAGGAGCTGTAACGCCCTTTTTAGGTCTTACAGCCGCGGAAAGCAGATGAGTAACCATTGTTCCGTTGCTGTAACGGTAAAAAGCGGACTTACCTGCACCAGGCCAACGAAAAAAGGAGCTGTAACGCCCTTTTTAGGTCTTACAGCCGCGGAAAGCAGATGAGTAACCATTGTTCCGTTGCTGTAACGGTAAAAAGCGGACTTACCTGCACCAGGCCAACGAAAAAAGGAGCTGTAACGCCCTTTTTAGGTCTTACAGCCGCGGAAAGCAGATGAATAACCATTATTCCGATGCTGTAACGGTAAAAAGCGGCGTTAACTGCAGCAGGTCAGCGGAAAAAGGAGCTGTAACGCCCTTTTTAGGCCTTACAGCCGCGGACATCAGGCAGCGCTTATAACAAACCAAAGAAAGCAGCCATAACCGGCTGCTTTCTATCGATACATAAGACTAAGCTTGGTATGGAGGCAGCTCCGTGACCTTCAGTTTGCCATCGATTCTCATAACGGTGTAGGTAAACTTCTCGGTAATTGTATCGAGCTCCCTGGTCTGAAACCAGGTTCCGTCTTCATGCTTGAACGTAATCACGAATTTGTATACGTCCTTGCTTGCTTCGGTCTCCTCCAGCACTTCCTGGAGAGAAATCGTAGGCATTAGCTTCAGATACTCGTCGAATAATTGTTTCTTGTCCGCCTGGTCCGTCTCAGGAGATACATTCATAAGACCCTGGTAACTTCCGCCATACAACTCCACCAGCTTCGCCGCATCCCGCTGGGTGATGGCCTAAACATATCGCTCTAACACAGTTCGAAGCTTCTCCTCGGAAGCTCCGCGCGCGCTCGCCTTAGGGTTAGCATACGGAATCGTTTTATCGGAATTCGCCTCCTTATTGCTGCTGCATCCCACAACGAATAGCACACAGATCAAACAGGCGAAAATGATCTTTTTCATGAGTCTTCACTCATGCTACTTCAATGTTATTTTCTTTTTCCAGCTTAATTCATTGCCCTGATCGTCCTTGAATAGAAAGATAACCTGGCCTTCCTCGCCTTTCATCGAATCGGGATAGAAGAAACCGGAGAATTGCCCGTCACCGCTGATATAAAATCCATCTTCACCGTTTGCTCCGTGTTCAATGGCTTCTTGAACCGTATTGGCAACCTTGCTTTTCTCGGAAATCCACTGCATTTCAGTCAGCGCATATCCTTCCGGGAGCTGGTTCACGGCGAAATCGAAGCTATTGCCTTCAATCGGTTTGGGAGTCTGATCAATAATAATTAATATTTTCTTGTCTTCGCCCGTGGAGTCATCCTCGTTCACAGCTGTATTCCCTTGGCTGGTTTCAGCTGGCTTCGTATTCACGGTATCCGCCGGTGAGCCGGCGTTTGATTGTGCGCCGCACGCGCTGGTCAAAAGCAGTACGATCAGCGCTGACATGAGATAGATGGATGTCTTGTTATTCATGAAGATCTCCTCTGCTTTCATTTAAGGTAAAGGTAAAAGCAACGCCCTGAGGCGTGTTCATCGCGCCAAACCCGCTCTCATGAAGCTCCAAAATATGCTTGACGATCGCAAGGCCCAGACCGGTCCCACCGGATTTCCGATCCCGTGAACGCTCGGCCCGGTAGAAGTGATCCCATATCCGGCTCAGATCCTCTTCAGCGATAGGCGGTCCGGTGTTTTCAATTATGGTGCATACCTTGCCGGGAGATGTTCGCTTAACGCCAATCGTAATGACGCTGTCCTCCACGGCATGCCGGATGGCATTGCTCAATAAATTCAGAACTACCTGTTCGATCCGTCTCGGATCGGCTTGTACGAACGGTTCATCTTCTTCGTCATGGTTCAACCTGACTTGGAGCTGCTTGCTCTCCAGCTGCTGCGAGAAGGAATCAAGCACCCGCTGCAAGAGGTCTGTCATCGACATGCTTCTCATCTCCAGCCGAACAGCCTTGACCTCGAATTTGGACAGCTCCAGCATATCCATAATTAGTGCATTCATCCGATCCGTCTCATTGACGATGAAGGCCAGGTAACGGTCTCTTTTATCGCTCGCCACCTCGTCCTGCAGCCCTTCCGCGAAGCCTTTCACAATGCCCAGCGGCGTCTTCAACTCATGGGAGATGTTAGCGATCAGTTCCTTGCGAAGCTGCTCGGAACGCTGCTTTTCTTTCATATCCTCCTGCAGCTGCTCATTCGCCTGGGTAAGCTCTCGTAAGGCTGAATCCAAATTCCGGGACATCGCGATCATATGCCGCGACAGCTCCCCGAATTCATCCTTCGAACGGATTTCAGGCTCCACGGTAAAGTCCAGCTTGGCAAGACGCGCTGCCGAGCGGTTTAACATGACTAACGGACGGGAGACAATCCTGGAATAAATCAAGGACAGCAGGAGCACAAGCACAAGAATGACCGGTGCCATATATACAACATATTTCTTGAGAATCTCAACGGCTTCCCCGACAGGCTGCAGCGAGGTCATGACGAATAGATAACGATCCCCGTTCTTACCTTCTGGAAGTGACCGGATCAGAACCGCATAACGGACACCGCTCCACTCGTCCGTCCATTCTAGCTGAACAGGCGAGCCGCTCTGCAGGCGGGACTCATAAGGTTCAGACCTTGGAACCCAGTCCCGAAGCGCATCATCGATGAGGACATCTTGATACAGCGGGTTGAACGACCGCTGCTCGGGCAGCATCAGATCCGTGATCTTCCCTTTCACTCGCACCAAACCCTCTTCGAGGGCTGTGTTGTTGTGCTGCTGCCGGATGGCCGCAGGATGCAGGATGGTGTCCTCCTCGTCCATGAAAATCCCATCCACCACCAGCTGATCGCCGATTTGCAGTCCTTGCGGGATAGCCTCCATCGTGACTCCATTCATGGGAATTCGGATGGTAATGGTCTTGCTGCCCGCTTGCAGCTCCAGAAAATACGGGTGTACGGTTATTCGGTCAAACCGCTTATTCAAGATGGACGTATTGGCATCATTATGATTCATGAATGCCCCAAGCAGCCGCGACGTCTCTTGCTCATCCGCTTCTGCTGACTTGAATTGTTCCGCGAATTGATTCATGTTCCGTTCCAGCGCATGGATCTTGGACGTCCGGTAGAACCGTTCGAAGAATAATCCTTCTGCAAGCATTACGAGGGAGAAGACAAGCAGAATCAGAACAGTCGTAACAACGAAAAGTTTAAGAACGACACCGCGCTTTCTCATGCTTCCAACTCGAATTTATAGCCCGAACGAATGACAGTGCCTATATATCGGCCTTCGTCTCCGAGCTTGGCTCTTAGTTTCTTGATGTGGGTGTCGACGGTGCGCAAGTCTCCCAAGTAATCATACCCCCATACCGCATCCAGAATATATCCACGAGGCAAGACCTTGCCATAGTGCTTGATGAGGAAGAGGAGTAAATCGTACTCCTTCGGCGACAGATTAACCGCATCATCTGCCACCGATACCGTATGCGCCTTTCTGTTCACAATTAGCTGGCCATAGACAAGCAGCTCTCCCTCGCGTCCAATAGTCCCTTCCGTTCGCTTCAACAATGCGGTAGCGCGAGCGACCAGCACCCTTGGACTGAAGGGCTTCGTCACATATTCATCGGCCCCAAGCTCGAACCCCATGATTTGATCATCGTCTTCCACTCTGGCTGTGATGATTATAATCGGGACGTCCGACTTTTCGCGAATGCGTCTGCATACCGTCCATCCGTCCATTTCCGGCATCATAATGTCGAGTACAATCAAATCAACGGAGGTCTGTTCGACAATCTCGAGCGCGAGTCTTCCATTGTCCGCTTCAGCCACTTCCCATTGTTCCTTCTTGAAGTAATCCGTTATAAATTCACGCATCAGCACATCATCTTCGACTAATAATATCCTTCGTTTCATTGCCGTGCACCCCGCATCTGACCACATTCTCTTAGATTTCTTCATCTAAGCGTAGGCATGAATTCTCGTAAACAACTATGTTATCACAAGTTTATACGCCGCTGCTTCTTTCTCCATCATGGTATATTACACCTCCATCGGTACGTTCAAGACCGAGTATAGAGGACTCTTGTGTCCACTGTGTGTACGTGGAATGAATTTCGAAAGACAAAAAAACCCTACTCGTTAGAATAGGGATTAACAGGTAAACATGATCTAGTCTAATTTATAAACAGGATAGAAGGTTAAGTTGTCTGAGCATCTGCAACAGGAACCATCTCAATCAGATTGATCCTATGTCCGTCCGGATCGAACACATCGAACAAGACATGGTGATTCCAAGGAGAATCCCACGACTCCAGATCCGTCACACGGCAGCCCAGCGCTTTTAACCTTGCATGCATCTCCGGTACTTGGATACACTTAAAATTCAATAGCGGACGCGGATTCGCGGTGACCTTTTCTTTTTCCTTCACCTCTGCCAAGCTTAATAATGCTGCCTGTTCGGGATGAGGATCGCAGAATAGCGTCGCTCCTCTGCTGCCGTCTCCCCAATCTTCAATCCCACGGCAGACGAGTCCAAGAACTTCGGTATAGAAAGTGATCGACCGTTCCAATTCACTTACAGGAATGAACAAGCTGCCAATGTGTTGAATCGCCATTCTCCTTCTCCTCCTTGAAGTAATGGTAATATTAACCATTATAATCATATCGTACTATTCGTCTGCACGTAAATGATAAATTTTATATCCCCAACTATGAGGCAGAATTATTCCCACTGGTTAAAAAGAATGTAAGACATTGGAACATTCATCACGTTCTGTTCGTCTGATTAACATGTCATGTAGGATTGGACTATTTCAGAGGAGGCACATAGGTTATGAAAAAGGTTATATCTTCTATCGTTGCAGTCTTACTTGCAGGCTCTCTAGGAACGGCAGCCTATGCGGGTACGGATTCATCTTCGCCTGCAATTCCCATCACATTCATGGGACAGGTCATTAAGACCGACGCCGCCCCGATCGTGGACCAAGGCCGCGTACTCGTTCCAGCTCGCGCGGTAACAGAAGCGCTCGGGGCAAAAGTGCAGTGGGATGCCAAGACCAAGACGGCGACGATTCAGAAATGGTCGGAGATCGTGAAGCTGAAGCAGGGCGAGAAGTCGGCCTTGATTAATAGTGAGGGCGGAAGCGAGATGTACCCCGTGAAGCTGGACGTTTCGGTAAAAGTCCTACACAACCGGGTCTATGTCCCTCTGCGTTTTATTTCCGAGCAATACGGCTATCGCATCACATGGGCGAATAACAAAGTAGCCATTGAGACCCCGCTTGGGAACGCGGCACAGGATGTGCTGTATCGGGGAGATCTGGTGAAAGCCCGCGAAATTGCCAAGAGTCTTCCACTCCATTATCCAATGAAGCCGCTTGAGATTGGTTATATGGGAGAAGTAGACGGCCGAACCATCCTGTTTCCTGAAGGGGTTGCCCTTCTCTACTATGTTGTCGAGGGAGATGTCATCTCCCAGGTTGAAGTGAAGGATGACTTCGCCCTGGTTACGTGGCAGGCGCACATCAAGCCTGGAAAAACAGAATCTGTACCCAGCTTCGTCAAACAGGAATGGACCGATGAGGTGGGCGTGACGCCTAAGCTGGCCGATGTCTACGTCTACACCAACTCAGGCATATTCGGCGAGACCGGCTGGGAAGAATACAGCTACATCGATAAGTCGGGAACCATTACCGAGATAGGCTACATGCATTATGGATTCGGCAGTGTGGATACGGAGAGAGGAACACTTCAGCTTCTAAAACCCGGCGAGAAACGAACCGATGCGCTCAAATAAAGGGTCTGCTGCACCACAGGAATAATGATACAAAGGGCTGCCACGATGCAGCCCCTTTTGTTCGAAAGAACCATTTAATAGAATCTATATTATTGTCACACGTTAATTCATCTTGTCATTACGAAACAAAGCCTCCGGCAGTTCAAACAGCTCCTTGATGCAAAGCGCCCCGGCACCAATCAAATGGGCATTGTCGCCCAGCTCCGAGAAAGCGATGTGGACCTGCTCAGCCGGAATCGGCAGCGCCTGTTCCTTAACCATTCGCCGCAATTGTTCCAATAAGGGCTTCCCGAGCATCGTCATTTCCCCGTGCAGAATGACCGCATCGGGATTAAAGATATTAACGAGGTTGGTCAACCCGATTGCTAGTGATGCGGATAGCTCGGAGACCGCGATGCGCGTGGTTATCCCATCGCCCGCATGCAGGGCAGCCGTAACATCTTGCATAGACAGCTCGCCGTTCTTCTCCAACACCCCTGCCATATAGGGAGACGCCTCCGCATGCTTCTCCAGCAGAGCAAGCAGTGCAGATGTAGAAGACTGCATCTCCCAGCATCCGCGCCTGCCGCAATGGCAGAACTCGCCCTCGTGGTCAACGACCATATGGCCGACTTCCCCAAAGCTATTATCCGACCCTCGAATCAACTGGCCATCAATAATAATGCCGGCCCCAATTCCCGCTTCCGTTAGCAGGTTGAGCGTTGTCCCATAGGTTTCTGCCATTCCGAACCATTTCTCCGCCAGCGCCAGGTTATTGCATTCATTATCGATCCACACGCGGATATCATATTTCTGCAGCCATTCATCTCCGAACGCCTGCTGCTCTAACGCAGGCAAATTAATCGACCGCAGCACCCGTCCTGTTTTGAAGTCAACAACACCCGGGCAGCCTAGCCCGATCCCAAGCAGGAATATTTGGCGCTGCCGTGCCTGGAGAACACATTCCCGAATAAGGCGGTCAAGCAGTGACATGATCGTATCGATCTGATCATGGGGCTTCAGTTGGGCATCCACCCTATGTATAATATTCGCTTCCAAATCCATTAAGGCTGCCTGAAGGCTGCGTACGCCGATATGCAGCCCGATAATGCCTCTTCCTTCCGGATAATAGGCAAAAATTTGAGGGCGTTTGCCTCCTTGCTCGGTGGATGAGCCCACCCCCTTATTCCTGATGAAGCCCTCCCTGACCAGCTCGTCGATCAGAGTAGATACGGTTGGTGCGCTGAAGCCTAATTGCTTTTCAATTTCGGGCTTTGTCACTTCTCCACGCTGTCGCACAAATTGCAGAACAGTTAATTTGTTATTTAATCGTATATCCGTCGTGCGCAATGTTTGGGGCAGCAAGGTAAGACCTCCTTGTATAGCTATTCTGATTCTATTACTCCATAGTCACTATGATTAAACCCGTCTATTTCCGGGCACGTCTAGTCAACAAACGGTTATCTCCATTCTACGCAACGGCTCCTTCTAAATCTACCATTCCTATGAAGCGCTGCACTGCTGTTTTCACGAATTCACTGCTCAGCTATACCGTAACCGGACCGAACACGACAAGCGGCAATCCCTTGCCATCCTTCACATTCACCGTGGGACTCACTCCCGCTCCCTGCCACAGCACACTGTCTACCGGCACAGGCTGCTCGAACCGGAGTACCACATGACGGCCATCTCCGCCTATCTCCCCCATTAACGGAAGGGCTGCCCCATCTGCTTCTACTCTGAACCCGTACACCCGGGGTACAGACCCCAGTTCTCCGTTCAAGCCGGTCAGCATAACGCTCAGCTCAGTCCGTTCCTCATTCCATAGGAATACGGACGGTCTTGGCCCCGGTTCGCATACAGAATGCCCATAGGCAAGCCGCATCGCCTGCCAAGCCATCCGCTGCCCGACCTTACACAGCGAAGGCGCATCGAGATGAATCGGGTTCGCCAATGACGCATCGATCGTCGGTACGAGGGCCGCATGCTCCAGCATATCTTCCAGATCAAGCTGCTCCTGCTGCACATGATTCCAGTGGCTGACTCCATCGAATTGCCAGATATGAAACACCGACAGCTGCGCAAATATAAACGGCAGCTGCGGCTGCCCGAGGTCACGGCGAAGGCTCTGTATGAGATTCAAGGTCCGCGACTTGTACAGAGAGGAAGCCTGGGTAATCGCGTCACTCTCTCCCTGGTACCAGAGAATCCCTTTGACGTCCCCGCCCGCATGCCTGACTCTCCTCAGCATAGCCCGGTATAACGAATGATCATTGGAGTCCGCTAAGGCAGGATCCCACCATGTCATATCTGTAGCTCCGCGAGCGCAAGGGATCAACCCGATCGGAACGCCCGTATGCCGGTACAACTCCTTCGCGAAGGGAAGCCCCAGACCGGCAGCCTCCGTCCGGAAGTGCCGAGCCGCAAGGATGGCCTGTTCGAGCTCCGCCTCCGGAACAAGCCAATAGGCCGGATCAGGCGATTCATTCAGCCAGCACAACGGCTCCTCGGCCATTCCCCACTGCTCATTCATATAGAAACAGCTAATCCCCGCCTGCGGGATTTCGATATCGACAAGCTTGCCGCAGCCTTCCATATTCGATTGCCCGGCCAGGATCCATAGATCACCGACATAGACGGGTCCAACCCACGCTTCCCCGCCGCAGACCGCCTGCTCCCCATCGTCAATAAAACGAATATCCAGCCGGAATGAACCGGTAGGAACGGCTTCTTGAACGCCTCGAAACGCCTTGCTTCCTTCTACTCTCCCCATATCCCGCCATGCACTGATGCGGTCATCCCAAGCTATCCGGGTCTCGATTCGGCCATGAACGCATCTGGAGAACGCCAGTTCAATGGCAATATCCGCAGCATTCTCGTCATTCCGCTGATACACGCGATGCGCTTGCGGGCTCTTCACCTGCATATGAATCACTTGGTTGTTGTCAGCTCTCACATTATCCTCCCCCGTATCCTAAGCGCTCTGTCATACGATCATACCCCGCAGCATCCCGTCCCCACACATGCAAAAGGCCCGCCGGAAGCAAGCTTCCTGGACGGGCCTCGCCGCTAAGCCTTTTTACTTTTGTGCATAATACTCGTCGATTTGACCTTGCAGCACTTGCGTGACATGATCCAAATATTGCTTCGGCGTCATTTCTCCGCTCAACACTTTCGCCTCATTTTCTGCAAGCACCGGTGTGCTGTTAACAGGCATGGTAGGCGACGGTTTGCCTGCGCGGGCAAGGGCATCCAGGTACGAATTCGCGACCGGGTCGGCAGACGCCGTGTCTTTCAGCCAGCTGTATTCTTTCTTGGCCGAGATGAAGTTGAAATGCGTACTCATGGAGTTAGCACCTTCCTCCGTCGCCGTCAACCATTTCAAGAATACCCAAGCCAAATCCTTGTTCTTGCTCG
The DNA here is from genome assembly GCF_024498075.1 of Paenibacillus mendelii. Lineage (GTDB taxonomy): Bacteria > Bacillota > Bacilli > Paenibacillales > Paenibacillaceae > Paenibacillus_Z > Paenibacillus_Z mendelii. The sequence goes on along the minus strand of NZ_JANHOF010000023.1, from coordinate 66,950 downwards.
TGCTAAGCATCGATACGCCAATTCCCCCTGAACGAAGCATTTCGGTCGGCATTGGCGCAAGGCCAAGATCCACATCTGGCGATTGGGCAAAGTCAGCTGCCGTGCTCATAACGAAGAAGCCCACGGCCTGCTTGCCGGTCTTGAATGGATGTACGCCCTCCGGCACCTTAGCGAACAGGGCGTCACGCGCTTCCTTATTGACATACTGCCGGTTAAAGTCGATCATCCATTCCAGTGCGCCGACAATAGTCGGGTCGTTGAAGCCGACTTTCCGCGTTTCCGGATTATAGAAGGTCGTGCTGTCGGCGCCATTGAGGAATGCGTAGGTGTATAACGCGCTAATCATGCCGAACGTGCCAATAGCCGGATCTTCTCCGACGAACTCATAGCTTCCGTCCTTCAGCACCCAGAATTGCTTGAAGAATTCACCAAGATCATTCAAGTTCTTAATTTCCGGAATTTCGGTAATGCCCATCTGCTCAAGTATTTTCTTATTATAGATCAGCGGGAAATAACCATCGGCGAACCAAGGCAATCCATATACCCCATTATTAAACCGATAGGAGTTAAGCGGGCCCTCCATGAACACATCGGCGTTCGCTTGTGGATCCGACTCCAGATAAGGGGTCAGGTCCTCCAGCAATTTATCCTCCACCTGCTGGACACTAAGCGCGAAATTAAGTGCCAGATCCGGAGGTGTATTAGCCGCAAGCAGTACCTCCAGCGGTTCAATATTCAGGGTTACTTTAATGTTTGGATACGTCTTATTGAAGTCGGCTAACAAGCTCTTATGCTGCTCGGGAAAATATTGCGACCACGGCGTATTCCATACGATTTCGCCGCTCAAGCTTGCCGGATCTACCGGCGCTGCATTGCCCTCCGACGAGCCCTGCTCGTTATTCCCTGTCTTCTGCTCCGCGTTACCGCTGTTCTTCTCTGCATTCGCCGGCTTATTCGCAGGTGAATTATTGCCGCTGCATCCACTTACAATAGCCATTACCGCTATTAACGCAATCATTGCTGCCATATAAGATAACCTTCTCATATCCCCCGTAACCTCCCAATTGTTCGCTCTGGTAAATATCCCTCGGCCATACACGCTGCCAGCATGGCAATAAGCCTCACCGCCCCTCCACGGCCAGTCTGTCTTCTTCAATCGTTCGTCAAATCAATCTCGACAATAGACGGATAACTGTTCGTTATCGAACTGCCGCTGTATTGTACGAATGCCGCTTTGAACCGGCTGATCGGAGTAAGACCGACGGCATCTAATGGAATCGCCATTTCGAGTGCGGCTGCGCTTGCCGCATAGCCTGTCGCCGGGACCGGAACATCCGGATAGTTCACGATCGGAGCCCAGCTCCAGCCTTCTCCTGTACCCGTATATTTGTACAGCTGCCCCTGCTCGACCATGTAATCCGCCCCAGTCAATGAGAGCGGCTTCCAAGGCGCGGACTGATAGCCGGTCTGCTCGTTATTATCCGTATTGAGCAGCATTCTTCCCGAGGATAGGTTCATACCCGTTCCTTCTACCAGCATGTAGAGATGGTAGGCATCATTCGCCGCCTTCATCGAGGTGAGCACGCCAGAGGCTGTTGAAGTAACCGGACTAAGTCCCGACCAATCGACTGCATTGCCGTCAGCGGATACCAGCTTGAGGCGAAGATCAGCTTGCAATAAGCCAGGCGCAGCAGGCAAGGTCTCGGTTGTCGCTGCTCCGCTAAATTTCATATAAGCGGCATCAATTCTCGTAAAAGCATACGTCTTCTGCAAGCCGCTGGAGAATAGCGAGGTTAACGGCACAGACATCTCCGCAATCGTGCCATCGCTGCTCACGGCGTATTCCAGCACATTCTCAACCTCCTCCCACGACCAGTTCGTCCATCCCGAGCTGCTCCACGGATCGCCTAGATGACGAAACAGCGTACCGTTCTCGATCATGAAGTCCGTTCCCGTGTATGCACTTCCCGACCACTCCGGGAACTGATAGCCCGAAGTAGGGAAGCGGTCCGTATTCAGAATGACCCGCTGCCCCGGATCGTCCAGCCCAGTCCCCTTCACCAGAATATGGAGATTGGCCCCATCAGACCTTAAACTCATGCTCGCAATAGACCCGCTTCCGTGTACCGTCTCCGCCTTCAGTCCGGACCAGTCGGCATCATCGCCATCCACGGTCATAGCAGCGTATTTCAGCAGTTCGATGCCATGCCCGAAGTTTTCCAGCGTGTACGGTGAACCCGCTGCACCTGGGGTATAGTCTGCTTTGTCCATCCACTCATAGGCAGGCGGCACATACAGCAGCTTCATGCCCATTGAGGGGTAGAAGCCATCGGCCCATGCCCGGTCGGCTGCATATTGGATAAGCCAGGTTTGATTGGGCTCCGCGTAATCCAGCGTGAATACCCGAAAGTCTGCCTGCGGATTCATGATCGGCGCTCCCGCCAGATCGCGGGATAACGTTCCGTCAGCATGATGAATGAAGCGAACCTTATTCACATGATCCCGTTTGGCCATATAGTCCATCTTGCGATAATGATCGTAAGGGGTGTACACATCGTATTTCTCGTCGTTGCCGAGGAACACCGAACCGTCCGAGTTCCACATGTCTTTGCCTACCCAGGTTGACGTATAGCTCTCAAACAGCATCGCATCGATCGAATCCCCGATGTCATAGGTATCCCCTGTCAGCAGATGGGCACCGCCGCCGGAGAACACGATTTTGTCCGGGAACTCCTGCTTAATGCGCTGAATGAGCTGTCCCATCCCCCAGGCTTTCTCCGGATGGAGCGTCTCGGTCACGTCCACCGTATCCAGGTAGAAGCCGTCGAAGCCTCTGTCTACCATCGCGGGAAGCAACTGCTCGATGACTTTGTCCTGCCAATCCGGATGGGTCGGATCAATGTAGCAGGACGGCCAGTTCGCGTCGCACTCCGGGTTTCCGTTAGCATCCTTGAAGAAGATATCCATGCTGTTGCCAATTGGAGAGTCCTGCCCGACCGAGATATAGCCCACGATAAAGGCATCCGGGTTCAACGTCTTGATCTCGATCATTTTCTCCGGTGACACCGCACCTGACAGAGCAAGCAGATCATACTGCGCAAAGACTTCGGCATCTATCGCTTCGTCAATGGTGTAATTAAACAACAGCTTGGTCGCCTCATCCCAGTCACCTGTTGGTGCGGGAACGGCCGGATAAGAAGCGGTCGTACCCGATGCTGAAGCGCTTGGAGGTGAGGCATTCCCGGATGCATCATAGGCCACGACCCGGTATGTGTACGAGGTTGAAGGCTCCAGCCATCGATCCAGGTATCGTGGGGATACCGCCCAGCCAATGAATGCTTCGGTCCCGCCTGTAGGCGTGCGATATACCTTATAGCCTGTAACCTCCGTATCATCCGTGGCAGCGTCCCAGGTAAGCTCCAGCTTCGTGCTCTCGACCCGGCTTACCGCCAGATTAAGCGGAGCCGTCGGTGCATTAGATTCGCTTGTACCGTCGTGCAAGGTATACGTCACAAGCGGTTCATGCGCCAGCGGGAGCCGGTCGATATCCGAATAATAATTAACAAATCCAAGGCGAATCGAACTTTGCTGCTGCTTCTTGAGTTTCTTAGGCTTCTCAGGTTTCTCAGGTTTTTCAGGTTTTTCAGGCTTTTCGTTTTTTTCAGTCTTATCCTGATTCCCAAGTATTTCAGAGCTCCCAGGTGTTTCAGGCAGCAGTCCAAGATCAGCGAGAGGAATTCGGGCTTCAATCACGTACTCTCCTTTGGAGAATATACCGTTACCCTCATATTCCTCTTCACGGCTCCATTCACATTCACCGCCAGTACCCGTATACGCGTAACGAACCAGTCTTTCGTGCTTGATGTTTCGAGTAACAGTGCTTCCGCCAGCCGTGACCTCGGTCAGTACGATTTCGATCTCACTTTGCAGTAAAATGTCGGCTCCGCTTGGATTCGTCCACCCTGGAGCATTACAGCCGGTCAGCTCATCATGATCCGCATCAATAAATATTTGGGAAACCATCGCACTTAAGCCTCCGCCTTCAATAAGCAAATACAGATTCGTTGCGTCATTGGCTGCGTGCATCGTATGACTCATCGTATAGCTCTTGGCCAGCGGACTAAGATCACGCCAGTCGCTCGGATTGCCGTCTACACTCAGCAACGGATAGGAGGCAAACGCGCGTTCCGGCGCCGGAGAAAAAAAGAAAAGCGAGGTTAAGAGCGCAACAGTTAAGACAAAAGAAGGAATTCTTCTCATTATGAATCCACCCTTCAACATGGTTGGCCTTACGCAACCGTTACCGTTACTCCTTGCCGATCAGCGGATTGCTGCTCAGCCTCCACGATCTGAATCGTGCCCATGATGTGCTCCGGATCAGCCGTGAGGATCGGACGGTTGTACAACAAGCATTCATAGAAATACTTCAACTCGCGATAGTACCCATCTTCCGTACTCAGCTCAGGCTTGCGGCTTGCCTGGCCAGGCTGATGAACCGTTACCGATGCCCCGTCGAACATGATGAAACCGCCCGTGAAGTTAATGCGGTATTCCATCTGCAAGCCTGAATCGCCGTTTAGCGTCCAGTCCGCCTGGGCATTCACAACCTTGCCGTCCTCATAGTAGTAGTTGGTGGATACGATATCGTAAGCATTGCGGCTTATGACCTGCTTTGCCGCCGTCGACACATGAAGCGGCTTGCCGAACAGCCAGTTCACGATGTCTACATCATGCACATGCATATCCAGCAGACAGCCTCCGCTGCGGCTTCCTTCCATCAGCCAATTCTGATGAGACCAGTCCGGCGTACCCGATCCGCGATAGAAATAAGCCGATGTCACCTCCCCAAGCACATGATCTTCAACGGTCTGCTTGGCAAATTCATAAGCCGGCCAGAAACGGAGACATTGCCCAATCATGAGCTGACGCCCTGTCTCCCTGGCAACCTCCAGCATCTGCTGACATTCGCCCGCATTCAACGCCATCGGCTTCTCACACAGTACGTGCAGACCTTTCTTCATTGCCATGATGCTGAGATCAGCATGCAGGTAGGTTGGGACGGTAATATCGACGGCATCCAGCTCCTGCTCCTCCAGCATCTGCTGCAAATCCGTGTAACAGGCATACTGCGAGAAATCAATCCGCTCTCCTTTCATTTCAACATTGCCGCCGCTTCCAGCCTTGTCGGCAAACGTGCCTGGTTCCATATCGAAAACAGCCTTAAGCTGGATCGCAGCCCCCTCTTGCTCCAGGCGCCTGTAATTCTCCAAATGCATGCGCCCCATAAATCCTAGTCCAATCAGCCCGATTCTGATCTTCTCCATCCGACTGCTCCTCTCTCTTCATGAACATGTATAAACGGCATCGATCCCTATTCGACGAGTCCCGTCCGTTCCACCCCTTCGACAAACCAACGCTGCGCGATGTAGTACACAATTAGCGGTGGGAAAATAACGAGAAAGCTCGCTGCCATCCGGATCGTTTCATTCAGCTTAACTTCCTTCTCCTGTCCGTATGTGCCATTAAGCACTTGATCCAGCCCGTTGAGGCTGATCGACAATGGCGTAAGCTCCCCTCTCAGCATGAGCTGCGAGAAGGTCGTATCATTCCAGTGCCAGATGAAGGAAAACAGGAATACAACAAGCAGTGCAGGCGTAGCCAGCGGCAATATAACGCGCCAGTATACGCGGAACAAGCCAGCGCCGTCGATCTTGGCCGCTTCTTCCAGCTCCTTGGGAAGCGTCAGGAAGAACTGCCGGAATATAATCACGAACAATGCGCCTTTAATGCCATGGCCGAAGATCGCCGGACCGACAATAGCAAGCGGTGTCCCCAGCCAGCCCAGCTTGCCGAACAGAATGTAGAGCGGGATAATGATGGTCTGTGGGGGAATGAGAAAGCTGAATAGCAGCAGACCGAATAGAATTGCCTTCCCCGGAAAAGCGATTCGCGCAAAGGCATACCCGGCCAAGGAGCAAAATGCGACCTGGAAGATCGCCCCCATGGATACGATAAGCAGGCTGTGCGACAGTGAAGTCATGTAGCGGAGGCCTTCCCAAGCCAGCCTCAAGTTCTCCAGCTCCGCTGCGCGTGGAATCCAGCGGATCGTCGGGTCGACGAGGTCGACCCCATTCTTGAACATCGTCGAAATCATGTAGAAGAACGGATTCAAATAAATGACGGAGATATCCAGTAGAATCAAATAAATCAATAGGCGGGCCAGCCAGCCGCTCTTATCCCCATTGCCAAGCAGCAGCACCTTGGCACGCCTCTTCCATGCAGCTGCATTCATGCGGTTTCACCTACCTTTTTCCGGCATAATAGACCCATCTTCTTGAAATCAATAGAACAAGCAGAAGCAGTGCAAACATGAAGATAAAATAGATCCAGCCCTGCGCGCTTGCATAGCCGTAACCAAGCTGCGGCTTGCTCATATTCTCGACAATCATCTCCATAATCGGATTGATTAACGGCAGCGTGAACATATCTACAATCGTGTAAATTAGATTGAGCAGGATGAACGGCGTCATCGCCGGCAATGTGATTTTCCAGAACGTCTCCCATGGCGTTGCTCCATCGATCTTAGCTGCCTCATAGACCGATATGCCGATCGTCTGCAAGCCGGATATGAAGATCAGGATTTGTACGCCCGAATACCACAAGATGAGCACGAAGGAATTAAGCACAGACAAGACCGGCTCTGCCCACACCTCCGGCAAATTATTAGTTATGAATATCGCTACATTGTAGCGGTCCAGCATTTCGAGCCGGCCCGCGCTGGCTACGCCGAAGATCTGCATAATGACCTGCCCCGTCCCGAAGATGACCGGTAGGAAGAAGATCCCCCGGAAGAAGAATCGCCCCGGAAATTTCAGGTTGAGCAGGATCGCAACGAAGAACGCGAAGACGACGATGATTGGAATAATAAACAGGCTGTTCTTGAGCGTCCCAAGAATGGCGGCCACGAACACATTATCACTGAAGAAGGCGTACGTATAATTGTCCCAGCCGGGCCGTTCAAGCACCATCCCCTCGCCGGTGAAGCGCACCCGATGAAAGCTCATGTACATGGAATAGAAGAGCGGATACAGCACGAAGAGCACTAGGCCAACCAACCACGGCAGCAGAAACAAGTAACCGCCGATCGCCGTGCGGCCTTCCATTGTAATCGCCCAAGCCCGCTTCTTCCTCTCCGGTTGAAGCATACCCTCCTGCTCCGGCAAGCGATTATCCATTTTCTCCGACCGCCTTTCCAATCGTGACAAAATCACCGGCAGGAACGCGCAGCCCTTCCGCTGCATACACCTTAGATCCGTAGTTTACAATGACAGACAGGCCTCCTTCGTAATCCGTCCGATACACGTCCTCGCCAATACGGCTGTGACCGACGATGAATCGATGGGCGGTAGCCGCCGTCCATTCAGCCGTCTTCGTGTAGTTCGCCAATAGGGATGACTTCCACTCGGAGAACCTGGAGCTGAACAAGGCCACGCCAAGGGTATCCTTTAGAATAATGGGATCTTCATGGGTCAATGTGAAGGTAGGCATCGCCCCAAATTCAATCGACTGCAGGAAGCCTCTCTCCGCTTCATTCTGCAAGTTTTGCGGAATAGCCGTGTAGGTTGCCAGTCCATGTACCGCAATCGGGTAGAAAGGAACGCTCTTAGTTGCGATCAGATCGTAGCTTGCCCCCAAGGGAAATTCCCGAATATGATCGACGTGGCCGATCGTATAGGCATTGCCGAATGCTGCCGATGCTCCTCCCAGCTTCGCACGTATGCCATCCAAGGCGGCTAGATAAGATTGGGCTGCGGCTTGCCGCGTAACCAGCGTATCTCCCTCATAGCCGGTGAACAGTGAAGCACCGATCCCGTCAAACGCAACACCCGAAACACCTAGTTCCTGCAGATATGAGGCCATCTCCTGCCCAATTTCCTCTACGCGACGGGGAGGATAATAATACGTCTTCGCGCCTTCAAGGCCGCTCACGATCGTATTCCCGCTCAAATCACGCAGGCCGTCACGGGAGGCCAGAAATCCTCGTGAGGAGCGTATCGCATGCCATAGGGCATTCACATACAACTCCCCGCCTGTCTCTTGAAGGTGTTCCGCTAAATGACGCAAGCCGCCGGATCCTCCAAGCGCATCTGATGCCTTCTTCGTCGGCAGCGGACCTCCTTCGCCGCCCTCGGACCATCCCTCGTACGTAACCCTCAGTGCGGATATGCCGGCATCTCCCAGCTCCGACACGATTTGCTTCGCAGCCTGGAATGATGTCGCCGTAACCGTCGTATCACCGAAGAAGCCCTCTTTCTCAGCACCGCCATACAGGACCAGGTCCAGCGGCATTTGCTTCACTGGCGGGATGCGCTGCGCGCCCTGCTCTTCGATGAGGTAAGCCCGATAATCTTGCGCCATGCCCACGTATCCGGCTTCCTCGCCTTGCTGAAAGTAATAGCGCATCTCGATTGGTTCCCGGCGCAGCTTCTCTTCGTATTGATAGAAACCCTGACCGAAGCTGCTTGTCTTCGTAAAGTAGGTTTCACGCAGGATAAAGTCTGCGGCCACCCAGTTGAAGCTCGTGATAAGTCCGCTGGGATAAGCCGTAATTTGCGTAAGGAAATCCCCTTTCTCCACAACGCCGAGATAGGAATTATTCCCGCCTATAACGCCGAATACCGGCATCGGAGAATTGGATACGGCAGGCTTTTCTTTCTCGGATACGACCGAGATGTCACTGCCATATACCCTTCCGGAATAGGCATAAGGCAGCTTCGGCTTGCCGTCGATCGGGATTACCGCTCCCATGCCTTCCGGAACGAATAACCCTCCTCTGCTGCTGCCATCCTGCATCGCTCCGAGAAACGGAAACATGCGCAGCATGACAAGCGCACGGCTGCCATATTCCTCAATGGCATTCTCATCCATGCTGAACGCCACGTATTCCTCATGCAGCAGGAGCGAATAGGTAAGCCGGATCCCCTCTCTGGCCAAATCATGCTTCACCCGAACGCCGCCTGGAATCGCTTGCACGGACGTTTCCGTCCCGGAAGCCAGCCAGTTGCTCTGCTCGGGCTTCGCTTTTCCCCGCTCGACCGTTTCGATGATAAAGGGGGATAGCAGATGCTGTCGCCACAGTCCCTGTACGGATTCCTGCTCCATCGCACTAGCCGCCGGATTGCTCCTCCACTGATGGCCATTACGCAGATCCGTCACCATGAATTGTCCAATCTCATTCACTTCCAGCCGCAGACGTTCATTCTCAGCTGCCAGTTGATAGGGTCGTTCGCCGTTCTCGGAGCGAGTGGGCGAAGCTGCAGCTGCAGCTTTCTTCCCGCCAGCCGCAAGACCTGTCTTATCCGGGGGCAAATACGGCCTCGTTACGAGCAGGAAAGCGGCGACTAGCACCAGAACGAACGCAACTGGAAGCCATTCCTTCTTCATCTGGCCGCCACCTCCTTATAAATTTGGGCAACAAAATCATATAATTGATAGGTCAAGCCGGCAAAAATGAAGCAAAGCAGCCAGATTGCCAGCATCAGCAGCACGGAAACGACGATATTCCGCACCGTTTCCCCGATTTCGTAGTTATGAATTTCCTTGGCCATGATAAACAGCAGCACCAGCGACCAGCCGTTAACCGCCATTTGGGCAAAATCATAGATCGATCCTTCACTAAACGTCAGCAAATTCGATAGAAGCGCAAGGGGCAGCGAGAACAAGATCACCGGCATAAGCGCATAGGTGCTGCCGACGAATACTTCGACTAACCTTCCTTGGCCTTTCATGATGGAACCGACCAAGTAATTGGCGAACACCCATGTTCCCCATGGGATCGCATAACGAAGAATGAAGGCTGTCGGGTTAAGATCGTCCAGCACTGCTCCTCCGAATAGATAGGAAGCGCAGAGCTTGGACAGCAGTAATACGATGAGGGCAAGCGCCAGCAGCATGATGGAAGCCGCAACCGCTCCGCGAGATTGATAGCGGATTTCCCAGAACACGTCGAATGGATGGCGCAGCACGCGCAATGCCTTGCGTAATTGCCCTGCGACAGCACTCCCATATCGCATTCCCGCTGCTTTACTTCCCTGCTCCTGTTTCAATACTGTCACCGCCGGCATCCCGCTTCCTCCCTTCCTTACGCCTGATCCAGATGAACCGCCCCGCCAAGCCTAGCGCAAGCAGGGCCGACGCAGTCGTGAGTAGCCCCGAAGCATTGGCATTCATCCACTCCAGCCGCACATACCAGAACGAATCCGAGTAACCGACTTTATCGCCTGCGCTGCGATAATGATAACGCGCTTGCTCCCAATCCCGCTGCTTGAACGAAGCCTTCGCCAGCCCCAACTGGGCCATATTGAACTTGGTGTTCAAATGCAAGACTTCCTTCCACGGACCGGCACTGCTCTCATATTCCCCGGCCATGAACTTCTCATTCGCCTCATGGACGAGGCCCGCGAATTCCGTTGGCCGGAAGCGCTGAATAACGCCCAGCGTCTTCTCGAGCACGTTGAGGGTGCCGCTAGGTTCGATCGCAATGGCAGCCGGCTGCTTCAACAAGCCAACCTTGTTGTAGCCGTTATCCTTGCTGGAGAATACAAACAACAATTCGCCAAGCGCATTATACTGCCTGATCTCCCCCATGCCGGCATCCAGAACGCTCATACTGCCGGTTTGGCCTACGGCCACATCGAGATTCATCGTGTCAATTGCCAATGAAGCAATACGCTCTCCCAGCATATCCCGTCCGAAGAAATCAAGCTTCTTCACTTGGCCTTGTTTGACCGAGACGCTTGTCGTGTATAAGAAGCCATCCGGCCCTAACGTCACATTGGAGACAGATCCCGGAATTTTCATAATTTCCTTGCTGAGCTGCTGCTCGGTGTAAAACATGCGCTTCAGCGTTTCCGTAAAAGTCCGTTCCGTCCGATTAGCCCCATAGAAGCCCTGAAAGACTCCAATATCATCGAGCAGCAGCAAGCCCTGATAGCCGTTATGAGTCGCAACGTATATAAATCCCCGCTTGTCTACAACCAGCTTAATCGGCTCAAACAGGAAGCTCTCCGGCAGGAAGTCCGTCTCCGGTTTGTTATATTGCTTGATAAACCGGCCGCCTTGATCAAAGACGGCTATGCGCATGTTTTTGGAATCTGCAACATAGAGCATTCCGTCTTCCGTGACGAATATGCCCCGTGGGGCCGACAGCGAGCCCTCCCCCTCCTCCGTGCCGTAGACCCGAACCGGCTGTCTGTCCGCACCTAGTTCAATAATGCGGTTATTGCCCGTATCGGCAATATAGAGATGATTGCGTTGATCGAGGAACAGATCATCCGGCTGGTTCAGCGTTGGCGGCGCATCGGCCGCCCACCCAGGAATATCACCTTCCAGGAACACGTACAAGTACGTGTCCGGTACATAAGCCGCCTGGACGTCGACAAGCTTGCCCTTGTCGTCCGATGTATAGGTTCGATATGGAAGCTCCGCACTGGCACGGACCGGGAACGACGCGATCCCTGCGGCAATGACGATACCTGCCAGCAGAGAGGCAAGCCAACGATAGGTTAGCTGTTTCTTCATGGCGCGCCCTCCTATTTGATGCCCGAATGAGCCATCGTGGATATGACCCTGCTCTGCAGCAGCAGGAAGATGATGAAGTTTGGCAAGAACATTAACAGTGCTGCAGCCGCAGCGACCCCTTGCCGGGCCACGCTGTTGGCAAGTCCGCTCGTTAAGGTGCTGACATAGAATGGAAGAGTCTTCATCGTTTCATCCTCCATAAACAACTGCGAGGCCTCCAGGTTGTTCCAAGCGCTCTGAAACGACAGGATTGCAGCCGTTGCGACAACAGGAATACAAAGCGGTACGATGATGTTCATAAAAACGCGAAATTCGCTTGCCCCTTCCATCCGTGCTGATTCGAGCAAATCGTTGGGAATCTGATCAATAAACTGCTTGAACAGAAACACGATGACAGGAAGAGCGACCATCGGCAAAATATGCGCAAAGTACGTGTTCACGATACCGAGGCTGCTGATCACGTAATAACGCGGAATTTGAACCGTCTCCGGTGCAAACATCAGGCTGACCAGGATCGATGAGAACAACAGCGTCTTTCCTTTGAATTGATGCTTCGATAAGGGAAAGGCGCACAAGATGCTAATAAACGTTGCAGCAACAACCGTGAGTACGGATGTAAGAAGGCTGTTGAATAAATATCTGGAAGCCGGCACAATCGTCGATTTCGATACCGTAAGCAAATCAAGAAAATTCACCCATGTTGCATCCCGTACAAGAAAGGTGGGCGGGTAGAGAAATAATTCATGCATCGGCTTAAAGGCATGGTTGAACAAAAAGACGATTGGCATGAGCATAAAGACGGCAAGCAAGGTCATTAGCAGGACCAGCAGCAGCTGATATGGCGAGAGACGATTCAACCGGCTCTTTCGCGGCCAAAGGCGCATATAAGCATTCACTCCCCTCGTGATCCGAACAGCTTCATGCAAATCTTGCTAGTCGCATAGACGAGTACGAGCAAGAAGACCGATAATGTCGCAGCGTAGCCCATTTCAAAGCGAATGAAGCCAAAGTCGTCGATGTGATTAATGATGAGATGACCGGAGTAGCCCGGCGTTGGATTGACGCCTGACAATTCCATCGAGATCGCCCCTGCCTTCAGCGTGCCCACGACCGCCATAATTGCGCCAAACAGCATCTGAGGCTTCATCGCTGGAATCGTAATATACCAAATTTCCTGGAGAGCCGATTTAATGCCATCGATTTTTCCAGCCTCATACAGCTGTGTGTCCACATTCTGAATACCGGCAATCATCGCCAGGAATCCGATCCCCATACTGGACCAGATCGATACGATCATCATGATCGTCAGCAGGTATCTGGGGTCTTGTGTCCACAATTGCGGCGAATCAATGAGATTGAGACGGATCAGCAAGCCATTCAAGTAACCGAGCCGGTCACCGCTGAAGACAATCAGCCAGACAACCGCCATCGCTACACCAGCTGTCAGTGAAGGGGCATACATCGCCAGCGTGTAATAGGTGCGAAGCCGCTGCGGCAGCTTACAGATGAACCAGGCCAGGGCAAAGGACATGAAATAGCCGACCGGGCCTACGATAATCGCAAATTTAAACGTGTTGGGTATGGCATGCTTCCAGAACACGAGATCCTGCGTCAATAGATTAATATAGTTCGTCCAGCCGATGAATCTGGGCTGCTCAACCGCATTAAAGGTGGTGAAGGACAGGATTGCCGCTGCCAGTGTAGGAATCGCGATGAACAAGAGAAAGACGATGAAGAACGGTGCAATGAACGCATAGGACAAAGCACTCCTTCTTAACTCCTGTACGAACCGCATGCCTAAGCTCGCTCTCTGCGGTGGCGCAACCGGCAACGCAGTCGATAGTTCCGGCCTAGCCATCATTCTTGTCCTCCTCTTCTCCAAGGCTTGTCGAGTACGGGAACCTGCAGCGGTTTCAGTACGTGCCCGGTAGTGTCGATTAAATTGAATTCCCGCTGCTTTCTCGCAAGCTCCCGGTTCATTTCGAAGACAGCCTTCTCCAGGCTCTCGCGCGGATTCTCTTTGTACAGCACGGTTCTGTTCCAAGCGAAGCTCAGTTCCCGCTGCGTGAAGTAGCCGCCCGGCACATTAGGCAGCTCCTGAAACCACTGCCATTGCTTAGCCATGGCTTGCTTATCCTCCTCGGGCCATGGAAGCTTCTCGAATGCGTCAAAATTGGCTGTATTCCAGCGGAATTCCACGCCGTTAATGAGCTCCATGTCTGTACCGAATCGCGTCTGCGTCTCCTCCGAGAGCCACCATTTCAGAAACGACCATGCATCCTGCTGGCGCTTGCTGGAGCGGAAGATGACCCCGCTCTGCAGGGATCCCCCTGCCCACCTGTTAATCTCTCCTTGGTCGTCCTTCGTTCCAGGCAGTGGCGCAATCGCCCACGAGCCTGTCAGTTCCGGCGCTGCTACCAGCAGCTGCAGATAGGTATTCACATCCGCAATGCCGATTGGAAGGCTGCCGTTGCGAAAATGCATGTAGAAGTTCGGCACTTCCTTCGGAAAGCCGTATACATTGAACCAATCCGTCCACTGCTTGAAGGACTGGAACGCCTCAGGCGTATCGAGCCCGCTGCTCAGTCCGCCGGGCTTGTAGACCTCAGCGCCATTCTGCAGGAAGAAAGGCAAGTATCCGAGAGGTGAGTAAAAGAAGTTCATCCCCCGCTGCTGCAAGGACGGCAGCAGCTCGACGACTTCGTCCCAAGTGTTCGGGAGCGGGAGCTTCAAGGCTTCAAATATATCTTTGCGGTAGAACATCATAGGCAGCATAATCGTCTCCGGCAGTCCATATACGCCACCATCATATTGAAATGGCATCAGTGAGCCCGGGTGAAACGGCTCGATGGCTTGCTGGAAATCCGGAAACTGGCTTAAATCCGCCAATGAATTACGCATCGCGAGATCGGCCGGCAAGCTTTGGCTGACACCAAGCGCAGCATCAGGCTGCCGATCCGACGAACTGCTTAGGATAAGCAGCTGCTCGTTGGGCATCAAGTTAATATTGACAGGGATGCCCGTCGCCGGCGTGAATGTCTCATCCACCAGCTGCTGGAGTAAGGACACATAATCGCGGCCCCGATTCACCCAGATGGTTAATGCTTCTTCATCGCTTCGCCCGTTATACATGTAATTGGGCGAGAACGAGCGCATAAAGCCGCTGACATCATTACCGAGCTTCTCTTTCCAGCCCGGCATCTGCACATCCGGCTTTGTTCCGGCAGCCGTAATATAAATCTGGTCCAGCGACAACGGCTGGTACGTAAGCGTATCGACATACGACGCTAATGCATCTTGAATCGTCCCCAATAATTGCGGCTTGCGCGGAATCAGATTCGGATCCTTGGCGATGTCAAGCAAATCATATAGTGCCGAACGCAGTGCAGCGCTCCCATTATCATTGCCAAGCAGCTGCTGGAGCTCGCCAATTTGCTCATAGAGCAGTTTTGCGTACCCCCGAAAATCTCCCGCCAATTCAGGCGCGTTCTTCGTGATATCCCAATCCCGGTTGGGATCAATCATATTCGAATCATGTACGCCGCTGACCAGCTTAATCTGATAGCTGACCTGCTGCAGCTCCGCTTGCAGCGCTGCGAGCCGCTCCCGGATTCCGGATGTCTCCGCTGTCTGAACAGACATGCGTAAGGTATGCTGCCCTTCAGGCAGAAACACCGAGTACGCCTTCCCGTTCGCATCCGCGATCGCCTGAATGGACCAATCCCGGTTATATGGGAACGCTGCATGCTGCCACTCCTCGTATGGCGTTTTCCCATCAATCGTGATCATACGATAGGAGGTCACATCCCGATTGAGGTTTTGCAAATATTTCAGATGAATGTCATACCAGCCGTCCTTCGGCACCTCGAACGCCCATTCCGCCCACTGGCCACCCCTGTACCAACGCTCGCCTCCCAGCGTATTGAGAATGGTACGTCCTTCGGAAGGAGGGAAGGCCAGATCATCGTTGCTCGCCTGACTCTGCACAGACGGATCGGATTTCGCGGCCATCTGCTCCGCTTCAATGACCGTCTGCCAAGCTGCATCAGAGCCTTTGGGCAGCTCGACGCTGGATGCGTTGTACGCGTCTACGGTGTGTGGAGGGACAAATGCGATGGACTTTAATGCCACCTGCTCCCTGATCAGCCGGATCCGAACCGTATGCTTGCCTTCTGTGAGCATCCAGCGCAGCGGTTCACGATGCGATAGCTTGCCATCGCTTAAAGTTACAATACGCCAGTACGGTATTTCTTCCTGAAGCGGCCGCAGATGATCGCCCCGCTCATTGGTAAGAGGCGGATATACCGCATCGCGGAATACGCGTTCAAGCGTGAGATATTCCGCTTCCTTATAAGGTGAAGCTCCGTCCAGCTCTACGGCGATTTGGACCGGAGCGAATGTTCCTTTCAGCGGCATGTAGCCGATTTCTAATTCATACAGCCCGCTGCTCGTGACATCGAAATCGTATTCGACCCAGCTTTGCGGCTCCTGCAGCTCGATGGAATCGCCTTCTGCTCCAGGCTGCACGTGCTCCGATGTGCCGGATGGGGCAGCAGCCGTTAATGCAATATGTTGACCAGTCGCCAGCTTGTAATTCTCGTTCTTCCACTGCGTAAGCAGAGCGGTGTACGTCCCAGTCAATCGTTCCCCAATAGCTGCCGGCAAGGGAATATCCTCCCCTTCCAGCTCGGCAATGGAGAAGGAAGACGGCGTATCACTATATATCGTTCGAACGCCATAGATAACAGCAATCAATAGAAGAAGCGGCAGTAATAAACCTCGTATCCATCTTCTCATCTTCGGCCTCAATCCCGTTCATCCGGCAGCCGCTCTTCCGTATCCGCATGGAACAACAGGAGCGCCTCCGGATGAAGCACAATGTCCACCAGTTCCCCGATGGGCACGCGTTCATAAGCCGGTGCACGAAATACGAAGGCGTCTGCGCCAATATGAACATGGATATAACGATCTGCGCCTACCAGCTCGCTGAAGAATACCTCGCCCCTGATCTCCAGCCCATCCGATTTACCCCCGTAATAGGCGGGCAGCGACGCGAATTCAGGCCGAACACCCAGGAAGACATTCCGATTCATCAGGCTCTGGCTTCGGATTGTCGCTTCATACCGCTTCGGCAGGCGAAGCGTGAATCGCTTCGTCGTAAAGGCAAAGCCCTTCTCCCCCAGTTCAACCACGGTCCCCTGCATAATATTAATGGGAGGCGTGCCAATGAATCCCGCTACAAATAAATTCGAAGGGCGTGTATACACGTCTTCTGGTGTACCTACCTGCTGAATCTTCCCGTTCTTCATAATGCAAATTCGTGTCCCCATTGTCATAGCTTCGATCTGATCATGTGTAACGTAGATCGTCGTCGTTGCCAATTGGCGGTGGAGCTCCACGATTTCGGCCCGCATCTGGACACGCAGCCGCGCATCCAGATTCGACAGCGGCTCGTCGAGCAGGAATACCTGGGGCTGGCGTACGAGCGCCCGTCCAAGCGCTACACGCTGGCGTTGTCCCCCTGAGAGCTGGCGCGGCTTGCGTTCCAGCAGGTGCTCGATCTCCAGCACCCGGGAGCTTTGCTTAACCGAGGAATCCATGATGTGTTTCTCCGTCTTTCTTAGCCGCATTCCGAACGCCATGTTCTCATACACCGACATATTCGGGTACAACGCGTAATTCTGGAACACCATGGAGATATCACGCTGCTTGGGAGGCATGTCGTTGACAATCGTGGGACCAATATAGATATCACCGTCCGACACGCTCTCCAGTCCGGCAACCATCCGCAATGTTGTCGACTTGCCGCATCCCGAAGGGCCAACAAGCACCATGAACTCACCGTCCTCAATCGATAAATTGATCCGATCGACGACATTCGTTCCGTTTCCTTCGTATCTTTTGCTCAGATTAGATAGTCGTACACTAGCCAATTGCCCTCTCCCCTCTCTGGCTCAGACCGGTTTCGTGATGAAGTCCGGGAGAGCTCTATGATCCGCCCGCTCAATCGTAAACGCTTTCAAATAGAATGCGTTCCAGATGCTGGGATGTATCGTGAATCAACTGCAGCGGATTATGGTCATATGGCGTTAATTCAGCCGTTACCGTATCCGTATAGCCGATGTCCTTCAGTGCTTCACGCACCTTCTTCCAATTTACCTTGCCAGACAGCAGCGGCACGAAACCGTCCAGTGTTCCAACTTGTGGATTGTAATCCTTGACATGCACACGACGGATTCGATGGCCAAGTACCTGTATCCACTGGTCGGGGTAGCCAACTGCAAGCACGTTTCCTACGTCAAAGTACGACTGAACGAAAGGCGATTGGAACTGATCGATGAAGGCCGCCATCTCAATCGGTGAGTATAGAAATTTATTCCACACGTTCTCGATTGCCAGACATACGCCTTTGCTTGCCGCATAGGGCACAAGCTCGCGAATCGAACGGCTGCTCGTGTCATAACATTGCTGGTAGGTGGTATCCTCATTCACCACGCCGGGCACGACGAGCACGGTGTCGATCCCCATAGCCTCAGCTAATTCCACCTGCTTGCGTACAACTGCTATTCCTTCTTGGCGAATCGCTTCGTCCTGTGAAGACAGGGGATAATCCCACAGCAGAATCGTGGACAAGCTTCGCAGCTGCAGGCCGTAGCCGGCTGCCTGGTCAACGATGTCCTTGGCTTGCTCTGCCGTTGTGAGGCGAGTAAGCCCTACGCCTCCATCCGGATTAACATTTAATTCAACCGCTTTCAATCCAGCTGCTTGACTGACCGAAAAAACAGTTTCAAGCGATGTTCCTTCAGGGAAACACCATTGATTTACACCTTTTATCATATTGCTTCCTTCCTCTCTGTTTGTTATTCGTACGTAATCGACTGGAATGTTCTCGCTTCCGCTGAAGCAGTCGCCTTCAAGCACATCAAGGCACTGAACAGGCCTTCCTCAAGCGGAGTCTTGGACTGCTCCTCACCCCGGATAATTCCAACGAAGTTTCGGATTAATGCCGTATCTCCCCCACTGTGTGCATCCTCAGCCGCCAGCGTTACAGCGATCCGTTCCGGCTCCTTATCTTCATGATGGGGATAAATGACGATGTCGCTTGTATACCAGTCAAATTCCAACGTACCCTTGAACCCGAGCAACCTCGCTCCCCGCTTGCCAGCTGCCTTGCGGGCGAAGAAATTCTGGGTGTATACGGCATGCATTCCGCTCTCATACTCAATGAGCGCGCTCCCGGAATCTTCATTCCCGGTATCCTCCGCGAAGCAGCACTTCGTCCCATACGGCTGTACCAGAGAGCTTTCCGGGCAAGTCTCATACTCCTCGCAGTTCGGACATTCAAGGCCGGCTTGCTTTGTGCCCTTGAATATTTGCTTGGACTTCATCGCTGTAATCCACTGCGCCTTCTCGCCAGTTATATAGTTGATGTAGTCAAAGTCATGCGTCGCTTTCTGTAAGAACAACCCGCCCGTAAGGGTTTCGTCCCGGTACCAATTGTGAAAGTACACGCCGCCGTAATACACATTGTTAACTGCCTGCACATGTTCGATTTTCCCAATCTTGCCTGCGTCAATCTCTTCCTTCACACGCTTGATTAACGGCGTGTTGCGCAGCGGGAACGATACGACAACCTCTGAACGCGAGTTCTCATAGACATGCTTGAGGCGCTTCAGATCTTCAAGCGTTGTTGCTACCGGCTTCTCAAGAAACAATGGAATACCCGTAGGAAGCAGGCGAACCGCCAGCTCAGTATGCAGGTTGCATCGCGTGCCGATCATGATGGCATCCAGCTTCTCCCCGTTGAGCATCTGCTCGGGCGTATCATAGAATCGTGTTTCTTCCCCCACCGTTTGCGCCAGTTCTTCCTTGCGCGGATCGCATATGGCGGCAAGCTTCGTTTCCGGGAAGAGCTGCTTCATCTGGGCGTAGACGTAGCCCGCCCGTAATCCGTAACCAATAATACCAATTCTCATGTTCAGCCTCCTGTTCTGCTTATCGATCGTTTAGTTAAATACACTATTTAACTAACTAAATGTGAATAACGTGCGGGCAGAAGCATAGGGTTGGGGGTCAGCCCAATCCTATGCCGGCACTGACCCGACTTATGGTTCGCTAGTGCTGCTTGCTCAGCTCGTCTTCGATTTCCGCGATAATTTCGCTTCCGCCCTGGCTCTTCCATTTCGCTACGAAGGCATCGAACGCTTCTAGAGGTTCTTCGCCCATAATGATCTTGTACAGCGTTTCCGTCTCCAGCATCTGCAGGTTCTCCCATTTGCGCTCCATGGTCTTGGTCATCGCCGTGTATTCGTTGAATACTTTCCGGTCCGCCGGCTGCATGACGGCATCCCCTCCGCTGAGAAATGCGTAGGGCGGGGACCAATCCGCCGCGTTGCTCTTTGGATTGGCGTTATCGCGCTGCCATTGCTCGAATAATACCAGATCGCCGGATAACATGTCCTCGGGCTTCACTTCGCCGCTGATTGCCTGCTTCAGCTTCATATTGGTCTTCTCCACGACATCCGTGTCCACGTAAGTCGTGTATAGAGGATATAGCGCCGTGATTAGTGTCGGATCTAGCTTCTTGTAATCATCGAACCGCACCTGAGCACGGGCCCGTTCCTTCTCGTCCTCGCTCTTCAAATCGTCGCCGCCCGTATACCAGTTAATGTAGGTCATCACCGCATCCGGATGCTTGAACCCTTTCCTCACGACGACAAAGCGAGAGCTGATCGGCACCATATGTGTGTTCAGCTTCCCTTCCCTATCTGCAATCCAATAGGGCTTCCAATTCGCCGATGGATCATTCGCGACAGATTCGGACAAGTGCCATGGCGACCACCAAGCACCGAAGAACAAGCCTGCTTCTCCGCTCGTCAGAAGCTGATTCGGGTCTTTGCGCAGCGCGAATTCCTTGTCGATCAGACCCTCCGCATACATGGTGCGCAGCTTGGCGATGGCTTCCCTTGTCTCAACGGTCGTTGAACCATATACAATCGAACCGTCCTCTCCTTTGAGCCAGAGGCCAGGGTACGCATTATGGCTTGCGAAGAGTCCCGTGAAATCATGAATGCCTGCATAGCCATTCGCGTACAGTGACGAACCCGATCCAGTCAAACCGATCGTATCCGCTTGGTTGTCCCCATCGGGATCCTGCCCGACGAACGCCTTTGCAATCGCTTCCACATCCTCCACCGTTCGAGGTGCCGGGATGTTAAGCTTATCCAGCCAATCCTGCCTTACCCACAGCAGGCTAATGGATTCTGCAAGCCCGCTCAAATTAGGGATTGCCATCAATTTGCCTTCATAGGTCGCCTTGGCTAACGCCACGCCTTGAGTGGCTTCATACTTGCTCTTCAGTTCCGGCTGTGCATATTTGTTGTACACTTCGGTCAGATCCTCGAGCTGTCCTGCCGCAGCCAGTTGGCGGAAGGCCGTTTCATCGACCAGCATGACATCCGGGATGTCGTTGCTGGCGATCGCAAGCTGCTGCTTTCGCACGAAATCCTGCCCCGTCGCGTACCAAGCCACTTTAAAATCGATGTTCGTATGCTTCTTAACAAAACGCGAGAATGAATTATCCTCGATCGTTTCCCCCTCAGGCAGCTTTAAACCTGGCGGAACGTCCTTAATGATCGTAATTTCGACCGGTTCCTTGTACTTAAAATAATCGAATGCTTCTTCGGCCTGCTTATCCTCCTGCAGGGAATGATCGTTCCCGTCCTTCGGAGCACCCGGCCGATTGCCGGTCTCTTTGCTCCAACTGCATCCCGCCAGCATGACAATAAGCAGGATGGCCATGATAATGCCTATTCGTTCCCACCATTTGCTCCTCTTCATTACAAAGCCTCGCTTCAAATGTGATGGATGTGAACTTACATTTAGTATAGGGCAGACATCCCCTTCAGGGGTCCACATCGGTCTCTTTTTTCCACCATTTTCGTCTTTATTGCAAAACAGGTGCAATCCAGTAGATAAGATTGCACCTGTTTTCGTATCATTTGTGACCTGCCCCGTTCTGGCGATAGACGCTCGGCAGCAGTCCGGTTGCGCTGCGAAACACTTTGGCAAAATATTTGACGTTCGGGTATCCCGATTGGACCGCCACCCAGCTGATCGATTTGTCCGATTGCCGAAGCAGCGTCTTGGCCCGTTCGATCCGCAGATCCCGGATATAATCATTACAGGTAAACCCCGAGATATCATGGAAGCAGCGGCTAAAATAGCTTCGGCTCATGCCGACCATCCTCGCGATTTGCGGCATCTGCAGCTCCTCTTCCAGATGGTTCCGGATATAATCCTGCGCTTTCACGATGCAATTGAGCACTTCGGAGGAGTAGGGCAGCGTCCGTGTCAACTCACTAACCGCAAGCCGCAGCCCTTCCAGCCATTCCGTCCATTGCCGCCAGGTGTGCAATCCGTCCGTCTCCATGTAAGGACGAAGCTCCGGCAGGATCCGTTCCCATTGAGGCACAGCCGCTTCGAACAGCATCTCGATGCGCTCGGGAGTAAGGCGCCGCACCGACATCTCCTCCATCAGCGCCGCGAACCGTTCGTCGTCAACCATCCAATCGAATGAACACCATCGTTCCTTGAGCAACTGCAGCTCCTTCTTCCCCGTTTCCGCCGATCCGCTCCTTACCGAATACACCGGCCCTTCGTAGAAATCGTCTGCAGCCGGGATTGCTGCCGCGCTAACCTGCTCGTCCTCCGCAATCCGGATCGCAATGCGCCGCAGCACCTCATCCATGCGATCCTCTTCCAGCTCCACCTTCGTAATATAGTCGAGTGCGCCAAGGCGGATTGCTTCCTGCGCATATTCAAATTCGTGGTGAAACGTCAGCACCACCATATGAAGCCTCGGGAGTTGCTGTTTCGCTTGCCGCATGAGCTCGATTCCCGACATGATGGGCATGGCCAAATCTGTAATTAGGAGATCAACCGGATTATTGCGCAGAAAGGACAGCGCCTTTTCCCCGTTGCCCACATCTCCCACGACCCGCAGCCCATGCCGGCTCCAAGGCATCATCGTGATAAATCCGGTACGCACCAAATGGTCGTCATCTACCACAAGCACATTAAGCATCGCCTTCCACCCCCGTTATGATAGGCAGCCGGAGCGTGATGACCGTCCCCGTATCCGGCTTACTTTCGATTTCCAGCTTGGCACGATCTCCGAATTGAAGATTGACGACTTTCCTTACGTAATTCAATCCAATGCCAAATCCGGCGCTTGAACCACGGTCCGCTTCGGGATCCTTGAGCTTCCGCAGCTGCTCCTCCGTCATCCCGGTTCCGTCATCTCTAACCTCGATCAGCGCATCCTCCCCTTCCGCAGCAATGCGGACGGAAATCCGCCCGTCCTCCCTCAGACCATGAAGAAGTGCGTTCTCGACCAATGGCTGCAGAATAAACCGGGGGATGACCCAGTCCAGCATGCTTTCCTCCGCCTGAAACTCGATCTCGTAATGAAAATGATACCGGACGGATTGTACCGACATATAGTTATGGAGCGCTTCCAACTCATCGCGTATTTGCGCCGTTTCACCCTTGTCGAGATTGTAATGAAGAATTTTATTTAATGTCGAGACGAGCTTGTCAATCTCCTTCTGCCCCCGCATTCTGGCCAGCCAGCGGATCGTATCGAGCGCATTGTGGAGAAAATGAGGATTGATCTGATGCAGCAGCTTCTCCACTTCCAGCCGCGCTTTGCGCTGCTCTCTGTGCTCTGCCTCCTGCAGAAGCTCCTCAATCCGGGAGCGCATGGATTCGAACCCATTGTGGATGTGGTCGAATTCCATAATAGAGATAGATTTCCCGCTGCTTGAAGGCTTCGAATACGGAACCTGCCGCATATCCTGCGAAAGTCTCTTCAGCGGTTCATACACAGAGCGCCATAGGATCCATGCCACCAGAATACCGACAGCAAGCGACAGGACCGTCAGTACGCCAAATTGCAGCAGCCAGCTTCGAAGCTCGCTGTCATAGGAGGCCCTGGGAATGGCGCCAACCAATTTCCAGTTCTGCTTTTCGTTCGTTTCTTCGAAGAAATAGTGGCCCGCGTAGCGGTTCGGACTTCCCTCGCTGGATCCATACAGGCTCCCCGAAGGAAACGCTTTCTCATCTTCGCTGAATAGGATCCGTCCTTCATCGTTCACGATGAGATGAGCGGTATCGGCCGCCGACCGATCCATGCTCAAGAGCGATTCAGCCAGCTTAAAGCTCGTTTCGATATACACATACACATTCTTCTCGTCAATCAAACTCACGTTGCGGACGATGGAGAATACCTGATGTCCGTCCCACGGATTTAGAGAGCGGTGCGGTCCATTGTACGATATCGTGCTGAACCTGGACAGCACGGGGAGCTTACGAATATCGACATCCTTCTCGATGCTGTAATTTTCAAACATGACCTTCCCGGAATCCGCAAAATAATAAAACGCGAGACCCATGGAAGGGTTCGTAAAGGCAACCAGGCTGATCTCGTTCTTGATTTCATCGTGCAGCAGCTTTCTCTCATACACAGCGGCCTTCAGATAGCGGTCGAGGCTCTTGCCGATCCGGCCGTCCAAGGCCAGCTGCTGGGAAGCATGATTGAGCTGATCGAGCGTACTCTCCAGCGACAGCATGACCTGGTGAAGATTACTCCGTACGCCCCGTTCGGCTTTGTTCTCCAGAACCGAGTAAATCGACGCATAAGATATGGCGCCAACGAGTACAAGCGGAAACATGGTTGCCACAATCAGCATGATGGTCAACCTATTTTTGAGCGAATAGGGAACCAACCGTTTCATCGAAACCATCCTTCACCCTCCCGCAGCCCCACTGAAGTAAGCCGGTTATCATGCTATTGAATGTCCATAGGCTTAAAGATCGTAAAATGTTTGCTTATTTGATAGGGTTCGCTGTCGAAGACTGCGTTTCCTCCACCCATACTCACAGTTTGGAGTACGGATGCCAAATTATATCAAACGAATCGTTCTCGTAACAAGAGAAATTCTGCAAATAGAAAAGAGGAGCTCCCTGATCGGACTCCTCCATACACACAGCATCGCCACAATGAATGATTACTTGTCTTCCCTCTGATTTCTTAGCACTCCTGCAAGTAATCTTGCTCCAAACCAAAGCACGAGGATAAGGCCGATATCATTCATTATCATTTCTACTGCTTCAAAAATGGCGTTTCCTCCCGTGATGTCCCTAGTCCACTCCGTAATCAAAGGGAATTCCGGCCAATTAATGAATAGAAAGACTGTTCCGACTAACAATCCGATTAGATTGTCTATCACTTTACGATCCATTGCAATTCCTCCCATCTACTGCTATAGACAAACCCTCCCCGTTCTAGCTTTACTAGTCCCTTATTGCAGACTTGAATAATGCTTTCAATTCATTTCTTGCGTATTTCATTGTCCTGAAATCCGTATTATCCGTAATCAGGTCGATGCTGCCGATCAAGCGTTGTCCGGCTAACTGGTGAAGATCTGTATTTATAATTTGATCTGCAAGACGTCTAGCGATTCCTTCCCCATTCATGACCTTGAAGGGGCGGTCGTAAAAGTACGAAACATCTTTAGCGATATTTTCAGTGATGTTCAATTCGTTGTGCATTCTTGATAAATGTTCATAAACTTTATGGAATGCATGCTCGCGCTCTCTCCAAGCGGAGGCCGTTTGGGCCTTCCACAGATGAGGCATTAATTCACCGGAGCATTTCAGATGCTTGAACGCGGTACCGAACCATTTTGGATAAGGGGCATAATGTCGCTCCATTAAGAAGCCAAGATTCATGATATCGCGGACAAGGCGCGAAGCAATAAGTGCTGATCCAAGCTCATCTCCCATAAAACCCGATCGGAGCATGAGATGCTCTTCTTGCCCGATTCGCTGCCAACAGGATGCCATCAGGTACAGCCATATATCATGAGGGTAATACTCAAATTTTTCACGCATCTTGGCTAGTTGACCATGATCGTCCCTATAGACGGCTCCCCTGGTTATCTCCAGAAGGGACTGCGAAGGAAATGTCAGCCAATCCAACGGCTCGATAGGTTCAGCCCTGCTAATCGCCAGGATACTTTCGATGAACCCCGGCACCGTTGTGATCACAATCCTCCTGATATCCAGCTGGAATCCATACAACCGTTCCGGAGCCCGTTCTTGCAAAGAAGCTTGAATTTGTTCGGCATACTCGTCGATAATCTGTTGGTCAAGAAACAGATACACACGGGGTCCCCAGTCGTGATCCGTTGACATTTCCGTATCATATCCGAGCACTTCACTGCCGGGACCAACCAGCGCCGATGAATAGGACAAGTGGTGATAGTCTTCCATCATGAGCGGTTCAACGACTTCCGTATGAAATCGACGGCACAATTCAATACCCTTTATAAAAGACATGGATGATTACCTCCGGATTCATCAACTAGTTTGTGAAGAGAACTCGTGACCCCCAATATATGGTATATTGGATTAAATGCGTGATGCTAGGAGTTGATGGTCTGTGCACATTGGGATAGATTTGGACAATACCATTCTTGATGCAACATCTGCACATCTACAATACTATAATATAGCGTCTGGATTATCGTTTACACCTGATGATGTGAATGATTTCTATTTATATCGTTTGTATGGGTGGGACAGGGCAGAGCGTGATGCTATTTATAGCCAATACGGACATGATATTCATTGGAACTCAGCCCCCTTTCCAATGGCTGTAGAAATCTTACAGCAGCTATTTGAGCAGCATCTAATTTCCATTATTACGGCCCGTCCCTTACTTTTTCTTGATGTTACTACTGAATGGCTCAAGTACCATAATATTAACTATCATACGATTACGCTAATTGAAAACAAACTCCAAGCATGCGTTCATTCTAAGGTAGATGTATTGATTGATGACGGTCCTCACTATGCTGAGGAGTTTGCCCTTGCCAATAAGCCTGTTATTCTCTATGAACAACCCTATAATTTGTCCGTGACGAATGAATTCGTATATCGGGCATCCAATTGGATGGAGGTCAAACAGCATGTCGATTACTTAGCTTGTAAATTGAATCGAGCATAGTATATTACGTTAAACCCGCTTAGAACGACTATTTCACAAATATAAGAGCAGGCTGCCGTAGGCACCTGCTCTTCCACTAGAAACATCTATTCGCTATAAACCAATGTCAGATATGGATTATGATTTTTTGAATTAAATTCGTTTAGACGATTGATGACCTCCTTATAGCCCTCTGAATCCTCCTCCCTTAATTTTTCACAATCAAGGATATGGACTCTTCTTGATGAGCCGCGAGAATGAGCAGCTGCTTCCGTTAAAAATGAACTGATGTTCCCTTCAAAATAACAGTTCCCAAAGATAAATTTTTCTTCGATATCCGCCGTGTTGGATATCCCCTGTTTTCTTGTAACCATGGTTTGCATTTCCCATGCACCATATTTATTCCCATCCGGATCATAAAAATAAAACTCCATTCCGCAGCCACCGTTATCTCGAAGCTCTTCAACCTGAGCGCCGCTTTGTTTCAATGAGCGATGTAGATTTTCTATGTCCTCAACTTGAAAAGACAACATGTTCATGTCAAAATTTTGACCCGACCATGCGTCTGTTTTATACTTCATTGTTGTCCCATCTTTCACTTCAATGAACATAAGATCTGACCCATCATCTAAGGTAAGCCATGGTCCTTCCGTACTTGATAATTGAAAATGTTCAGCGAACCACTTCGATGTCCGATCTGGATTGGAGGACGGAATATAGATACAAGACACCTTTTTCAATAATCTTTTTGGTACCGTTTGTATGTTCTCTGTTATAACGACTTGCTCTTCTAAGTTATTGCTCATTCTTCCGCTCGCCTCCAATTACCATAATTTACCTCAACAATAGACTATCCCATACCTTTCCCCGTGTAAATCATTTTCATTATTCATTTCGACAACTGTTCTATGGCTTACAAAAAAACAAGGAGCAGCTGCCGTGGCAAACTGCTCCTTGAAACTCCGACTCGGCGAAAGTTATTCTTCTTTAGCCGTTTCCGCATATTTTTTAAAATTGTCTAAAATCGCCTGCCATCCGGCTTGCTGCATCTCGACGGCATTGGTCTCTTCCGCGTCGAACGATTCGGTGATTCGCGTGTCGTTGTCTTGGCGAATAAATGCGATCTTCACTTTCCTACCATCGGCGATTGTATAGGAGATGCTCTCGTTAATGCTCACCTCGTCATATACTCCGCCGAAATCAAATCCAAAGCTGCCGTCTTTGGCTTCCATTCTGGAGACGAATTTACCGCCGACCTTCAGATCATTCTCGGCATATGGCGTGTGCCAATCATCGGAAGCCTTATTCCATTGCATGATATGCTTCGGATCCGTCCAATATTTCCATACGCTTTCAACGGGTGAATGAACAATTGTTTCCACTGTTATCGTTACTTGATTACCTGTTCCCATTACATAACCTCCTTGGTGGTTAAGATACACAATTTACCTAAACCAATTATAGCATGAAGCGGCAGCTAGATTTCTTTTCAATTGCTATTATATAAATTAAATACAAGGAGAGCTGCCCGCGGCAAACTGCTCCTGCCGTTCAACGGAATGGTGCGGAACCGCCATACGTCAAGAACGTATTGCTAGTGTAAAATGAAGCCATAACCAAGTGAGGTGTCGTGTATTGGCAATAGAGATTTCTAAATTGGTTACATCAAGAGGGAAGTTACAATTTAATATTAGAGGAAACGGCAAACCCCATATTGTTTTAATTAACGGCGGGTCTGGCCCCATAGAAGGCTGGATGAAAATATTGCCTGAAATTTCGGAGTCGTCCTCTGTGTTTTCCTATAATCGTTTGGGTGTGGCGGGTAGTGATAAGCCTAAAGAACCCCAAGATGGACTAACAATTGTCGAAACCTTACAGGAGGCATTAAAGATAGTAGGATTCGAACCTCCATTCTTGCTTGTTGGGCATTCATTAGGGGGATTATATGCAAATTTGTATGCCCGGCGTTACCCAAATGATGTAGCTGGCATCGTCTTTTTAGAATCCAGCCATCCGAAAGATATAAGCCTTGATGAATATCAAGGTACGGTAGTAAAACGAATGAACAAGCTATTATCTACGTTCGATTCCTTCTCTTCCCATAAACAATTCAGCGAGGTTCATTTTGTAAAAAAAACGGTGGAACAAATCCATGCAATTGATCATTTTCCCGACATACCCGTATATGTGATTACAGGTATGAAAGAAAATCGTATGATGCCAGAGAAGGTTCGTAAAAAACGGATCGAGCATCAGTTGGAACTACTTTCATTATCTAGATACAACAAACATATCCCCGCTGAAAAAAGTGGACATTTCCCTCAATTCTCAGAGCCAAAAGTCGTCATAGATACGATCAAGGATTGTATCCAACAAATCAAACAAATCACGCAGTAGCAACGTCCTCCGCCACACTCTACTGCCCTTTAACTTAAAAACAAGGAGCAAGCTGCCGCGGCAAACTGCTCCCTTGTTTCATTGACTAGCGTGTCCCGCTAGCAGACTATTCTATTCTGATTCAACAAATATGATTTCCATCTCTTCTAATTGATTATGATCAAACTCACTTAAAATATCTGAGGAAACCCACTCATAATTAGTTAAACCCATTCGTTGAGCTATTAAATATGCTGGCTGATTTTCAAAGTTTATTTTGCTATCCTTAAAGTCGAAAATTTGCTCAAGACCAACTATGGAGTTACCTTGCTGCAAAACCAATTCTTCCAAGAACTCGAGATCAAATAGCTTCTTCTCAATGACTAGATCTTCTCCTGCCCAGTCAGCTTCATAATCAAACACAAGCTCATCTTTATTGTATATCTTTAATGTCCACATATGATCTTCAAGATAGACGTAATGGACTAGAATTCCAGGATTTAATTCGCTTATTATCTCGTCTACATTTGCCCCTCTGTAATCAACTACAAAGGTAACCCACCCCTGCTTTTCCCCATAAACATAACCCGTCATTTCAGAATCGCGCAGCAGAGTTACTGCTTTTGTTTGATCCAAAGTCTTAAGATGAAAACTTTCACTGAATTCACTCATGCTGAGTCAGCCTCCGCAATAATAATGTTATGAAATCACTCTACCCTTTAGCTTAACCCATTTTGATCGCGAACCACACGGTTGATTATATCTCGTCAAAAATGCATTGCTGGTTCATTCGTTCTCATTTGGACAACTTTCCAATTAAACCACCCACTACTGTGACGTCTTTTTCTCCAGCGGCTTGTTTGGCTTGCTGAATAGCAGCTTCGACAGTATCTACGAACGTAAAACTTATACGGCCATTTTCTTTTGGTTTTCTCTCTGGCGCTTGCTCAGTGATGACATAAATTGGAACCTGAAATTCATAGGCATCGGCGTAGGCATCAGGATCACTTGCCATTTCAAAGGTTCTACGGCCCATAACTACCGCTCCGGTTGTGCGGATCGACTCTTGCATCAGGTCGGTTTGCTCAAGCTCCTTCAGGTCAGGATAGAGCAAGGCGACACTGCCATTCCCATCATTAATGAATCCATCGAGTGACATCGTCATACCAAAGATAACTTTTGCCACAATGACTCCAACTCCAATCTATTTTGTTTATTGTTTTCATCAGAAACATGTTTAGCTCATGTTAGCATCCATCACACTACCAGGCATTACTGGTTCACGGATAGCTCGAAAAATTTATTTAGATGACCGAGCAATGACTGGGGTTGAGTAGAAATATACGAAGCATGATCTCCAGTCACGACGACTAGTTTTGTGTGAAGCAACTTTGCCATCTCACGAGCGTAATCCGGACGTATAATATCATTATCTCCGATTACGAGCAGGACAGGCACAGTAATGGATTGCAGCTGCTCCGGCTCCAGAAAATCCTGTTTATTCACGTTATTAGCCATCTCTGCACCTTTGGCGATCAGTTTGGACCAGTTTTCAGGATGTGGAGCTACACGTTCGTATTCATGCTTCATCTGGGATGGAAAAGCTTCGGCGGAAGCATGTTTAAGTCCTTCGACAATAGAGGGATAATAGCCATCCATACTATATACGGTTGAGGCTAGTGCCAGTTTGCGGATCAGGCGGGGATTCGACTTGGCCAGCTGCAATGCGACTGTTCCGCCAGCACTGTATCCGAACACATCCGCTTCAGCGATTTGCAATTGATTCAATAATTCAGCGGTATCACGGCTCATTTGAGCAAAACTTAAGGGGCGGTCAATGTCTGCCGTATGACCATGACCTTGCTGTTCAATTAATACTACCTGACGGCGATCGGCCAACTCCGGCAATATCGGATCGAACATACCGGTAGTCGTAAACTGACCATGGAGCAAAACTAACGGTTCGCCTCTTCCATGGATTTCATAATACATATTCAATCCATTGACATTCTTGTAACCGCTTTTTGTATCACTCATGCCTAAGCCTCCTCTGCGTCCTGACGGACGATCGTCATTATCATTTCAATAATAGTACAATCAATGTTTCTAAGTTTCTTTTGAATTGCTTTCTTTGTTCATGCACTCCACCCTTTTCCGAGAGATTGTTTTATACCAGAGTTGCAGTTATCGGGCTTTTTCACAAGAGAAAGAGAGGTCATCGTATAACAATACAAACACCTCCACTGAAAGTACATCACTACGTTATCCAGCCCTTAATAAAAACAGGAGCAGCTGCCGCGGCAAACTGCTCCTTGGTTCCTTCAACTAACGTTCCCTCTTAGCGCAACAACATTACCGATGCTACTGACGGAATTTTGTCTAATTCTCGTAACTTTTTAGTGGCATACCAACAAATTCTTTGAATGACTTGATTTGATCGCCCTCAAATTCGAAAACTACCGTAAGTTCATTGCGATAAGGTTGTTTATTCAATGTCCCCTCAGCCTGAAAAACTACGACTTCAAAATGGAGATCGTAAAGTACAATAAGGGGAGTAAGCTTTACGCGCAGCACTTCCCTTTCAAAGCTGACCAGTTCTTTAAACCGTTGCTTACCAACCTGTTTATCTTTCCAATCATCGTATGGTAAAGGGATCGAGAAATGAAATTCCTCTGTAGCAAGGGCGAGGAAATCAGTCGTGTCCCCATCTTCAAATGCGGAACGAAAAGCCTGAAAGGCTCGACTGCATGGCGAAGTTTTCACATCTCTTCCATTTGGCTGGCCTGTATAATTATCCTTCATCATTGTGGTAAACTCCTCTTTTGCTCAAAATTGATATTCTGTACGAATTTGGCCATTGTCATCTAAAATAAGAAAAACGATCCCACTTGCAACGACCTCTCCACCTTGTGACGGAAGCATATCCCAGCTATACACGACAGCATTTTGGAGTGCTTTAGAGAGATTTGCACGGACGAATATATAACCACCTTTTCTAACAAACTCATCGTGAGCACTAGCGATTCTTTTTTCGATCTCATCGTATCCCCTTGCCTCAATCCCTTCAGCGAAATGGTTACCATCCCGGGTCCAGAGTTCGGCAATAACCTTACGCCGGGTACTTTCATCTGATTCATTCCAAACCGCTACATACTTTTCAACGAACTTGTTTACCTCGATCACTTTTTGATTCCCTCCTGAAACGATAATCTTTTCTCCTGACAAAACAAGAATATCCTATAAACATGACAGGTACTTACATGTTTATGTGATATGATAAAAAAAAATAAGGGATGCGGGCTTATGTATAAATCTCAACGATTATTGCGATTGATGATGATCATTAATGCAAAAAAATCATTTACCATTCCGGAGCTTGCGATGGATTTAGGTGTTTCACCACGAACGATTTCTAGGGATTTAACCGATCTGGGAGAACTAGGGGTACCCCTTTATTCCATTCAAGGGCGTGGCGGCGGCTACAGGCTTCTAAATGAACGTATACTTCCACCAATAGCGTTTACTGAAAGCGAGGCTATTGCGATTTTTTTCGCCGTCCAGTCTCTACGATACTTTGGTGCACTTCCGTTCGGTGATCAAGCGGAATCTGCACTAGATAAGTTCTATCACTATTTGCCGACTGATGTGAGAGAACAAATTAACCGATTACAGGATAAAGTAGCAATTTGGTCCCCCAACCGGAGTATGTCGGCCACATGCCTCACCGTTTTATTACAAGCAATCATGATAAAATCTGCCGTTACGATTGAGTACAATTCAAGCGAAAACGGACTGGATACCAGAAAAATTCAGCCCATTGGACTTTATTCTGACCGTGGTTATTGGTACTGTCCGGCTTATTGTTTTACCAGACAAGCGTACAGACTATTTCGAGTGGATCGAATTTTGACCGCAAGTCTGAATGATAACGTTTCTTGTCTTGAAGATGTAGATAGGAAGTCAGTGTTCAACTGGGATGCGGAGGAGTTAGAGCGTCAAGAAAAAACATTATTTTGTGTTCACTTAACACAAAAAGGAAAGAGAAAATTAGAGGAGAACGGAAGGTTGAGAGATTTCATCGAAAGTCAGGACGATGGAGGAGGAATTATTCGAATGCTCATACCAGCTAACAAATTGGAGTTTTATACGGACATGATATGGGAGCTGGGACAAGAAGCAAAAATTGCTGAACCTATGGAAGCCATAACGTATATAAAGTGTAAGTTAGAAGGGATGAAAAAACTATATCCTTAATGTTGCATGATATTCAAGTAAGTAGAAATGCCCTGTTAAGTTAATCTGCCCGTTAGCTGAACAGGTCACCGATCTTATCGGCAGCCTCGTCCTTGTTAGTATTGAGCTATAGTTCTAAAACGAGATTGATTATTTGCTATTTTAGAAGGAAATGTTATTTATTTGTTAAATAGTGGTAATTGGGAAAGTAGCCGAAAAAATCAAAAATTTACTAAGGGAGTTGTCTTATGAATAGAGCTAATGCTTGCAACATACAAAGTGGTGATGTACGCAAATTAATTCTAGGAGATGAGTAGCTTTGAATCAAAGATTCCCGTTAACTGCAAATTATGATCCAAGCTGGATTAATGAGAACAAGATGGGACCCAATCCTCTTTGGTTAGTTGAAGAACTAGTTAGGGAAATGAACCTCACCCCAGGTATGAAAGTTCTTGATCTTGGTTGTGGTAAAGGATTAACATCTATATTTCTAGCAAAAGAGTTTGGAGTTCAGGTATGGGCGAGTGATTTGTGGATAGATCCCACAGAGAACTTATCTCGTATTAGGACCGCGGGGGTAGAGAGTCTCGTCTATCCTATAAAAGCAGAGGCACATTCCATGCCTTTTCCAGATGAATTTTTTGATTGCATAATTAGTATTGATGCTTATCATTATTTCGGAACAGATGAGTTGTTTTTATCATGGTATTTGAAAAAGTTAGTGAAGAAGGGCTCTGAAATCGGAATCGTAGTGCCGGGTGTAAAGCGAGAAGTATCAAATGAACAAGATCTCCCTTATAAATTAAGGGAACTATGGACCGACGATCTTTATACTTTTCATACTGCAGAGTGGTGGGGAAATCATTGGTCAAAAACAAAAACAGTCACAATCAATCAAGTGGAATATATTAAAGATAGTCATAACCTATGGTGGCAATCAAATTGTGATACAGAATTGTTAAATGCCGATGAAGAAGAATTACTTACTTTTGTCAAATTTATTGCAACAAGAATCGTATAACTGAAAAGAAGGCTGCCTAAAGCAGCCTTCTTTTATGTTTGAATCTTTCTAATCACAAATTCCTCCTGAATATTTCCTTTTGCCCATTAGAAGCTACAAAGAAGCCCCTTCACTATAGTGTCCCGTTTAGCTTAACAAATAACTTTTCCGTTGGGTTTGGACCTATCATATCGATTCCATCCTTCGGAGATATACATCTCAATTCTAATGAACTCAGCCGGATTCCTTAATTCGCCGGATTCCTTGCACGATCCGCTCCTTGAGACTCTCCCGCAGCGAGTAAATGACCGGTGCCGAAGGGATGTCGAATTTCAGATGGGAGTGGGGAATTTCCGTGAGTATGGTGCCGATCGGATTGCCTTGCTTGTCATGGATTACGTTCCAAAATATTCTCGATCTGTTATCTTCCGTACCCCATTTTTCAAGGGAGTTTCGGAAAATCAAGCGCTTGGCGATAACGAAATCATTCTCTTCGAGCTTCTCCATAGCGCTGAAACCGGCATCTTCCAACTGTTCGAATATGAACGGCATAAGCTGATCCAAATAAAGACCATAGGCCGCATCTTCGATTTCAACAAAAGCAGCCGTCAATTGTTCATGCATGGATTCGTACATGGACCTCCACTCGGACTCGATATAACTGTTGGCCACCTCACTTATTTCTTCGATCGCCATGTCTTGCCGGAAAATCGGGATTCCTTTCTTCACAAACAAACGCCTCCTTCTCTTCATTTCAATTCCATTGTACAACTTGCAAGCCAATTCGAAGGTTAAGCAAAAAAAGAGAAGGAATGTCAACAATTTTTATAGAAAACCTTATAAGCAAGTTTAATTATGATCTATTGTAATGAGGAGAGATGACGAGTTGACGATGCGCCCAAAAAAAATGGCGGCGAAATTCATGATTAGCGCCAGTACTATAAGGAATTACGAGGCTAAAGGCCTAATACCTCCAGCTGAACGATCATCAAATGACTACCGTATTTATACGGACCAGCACGCAGCCTATCTGTCGTGTATCCAAGCCATGGCCCCGGCATTCGGAATGGAAGTGACGGCCGAGGTGCTTCGTTGTCTCCATCAGGACAAACCGCAAACGGATCTGTGGGCGTCGTCGTGGCTCCTCTTGGTCAAATACTCTTCGTACTCGAACTCACCGTTGCGGAAGGCAAGATTACCGAAATCGAAATGATTGCCGATCAGGCACGTCTTCGCCAGCTCGACTTGGCAGTTTTGAACGATTGATAGGTTGCGAGTCAAAAAGCTATAGCCACACTAAAATAGGACTTAAAAACACAAAAGAACGCACTGTCGCGGTCGCAGACAATGCGTTCTTTTGTGTCTAACAGTAAAAGCGTAAGAATGCTATTCCTGTTTACGTCCAATATACATGAGATGTTCCGCTAAACTCAGCAAATCCTCGCGCTCACACACTTGCTCTGCCAAGTCCAGCCAAGCGGATACAACTTCATGCGATTGACTAAGCAGTTCCGCCTCACGCAAATATAAGAAGCTTTCGCAATTGAGCAAATGCAGCTTTTCCAGATGAAACGGTTGGAAAAAGGGAAGCACATCTCGCGGGCGGATAAAGAAATTTTCCGAAAATCCATGTCCGGTAAAGTTCGCATCGTCTACTATAGCATTGAGCTGAGATCGTTTCTCCTCATTCAGAATCATGCTTGGATCCTGGATCAGATAATCCCACACAAAAGAATAAGAAGAAACAAAGGCTACGAAAAGCGTCCCGTTCGGCTTTAATATCCTCAAGCATTCATTAATTGTGGTGATCCTGTCGCATTCGTCTTTTAGATGATACATAGGGCCCATGCAGAGCACATGATCGTATTGTTCATCTTCAATTGCTGGTAAATGACGACAATCCGCACGTAAACCGTTTAGCGGCAGTCCGAGCTCCCGTGCCTTATTCAGCGCAAAATCTACGTTGTTTTGGGAAAGATCTGCCAAGGTCACTTGGCAACCAATTTGCGAAAGGTATAGTGAATACTTTCCCGGCCCTCCACCGAGGTCGCACACCTTGTCATTTGGTTTGACATAACGGGTTATATAGCGTTTGCTAAGCTCGTATTCGACTTGGTGGCGATCGAGCCGCTTCCACTCGTAGTTAACAGTCTCATCATAGAATTTTCTTACGATTTCAATGCTGTCCATGTAACCCCTCCTAACTGTCATCGATTTATACGATCGTTAACTCTTGACTTGATGTCACAAAACAAAAAAATCCCACCCCCAAGAACATAGTCTCAGGGACGAGATTTAAACTCCTCGTGGCACCACCCAGGTTCGCCGATAGGTCACCCTATCAGCCTCTTTAAGTACGGCCCCCCCTTGGAATGCTTATACTCTAGCTCTGTAACAGGAGCTCCTGTCACACCATCCCCTCCAAAGGCGGTTCCGATAATGGGAGCAACTGCCCAATAAATTACAGCGTTTTCCGTATAAATTCTTTAATATACTTTTCTTTAAAGCCAAGGCTGTCATACAGATTTCTGGCATAATTCCCGACAACACACCAAAGGTCGACTTTCGCATTGCCACGCTGATAGATCTCGTTGCATAAATACATAACAAACTTTCTTCCGATCCCAAGCCCCTGAAAGTCTGTACGGACGGAAATACTGCTGAGTTCATGACCAGAAATGTGGCTATAGGCGACGATCTCCCCATTTATTTCGAAGACAAAACGGTCTTCCGCATCCTCTTTCCATGCTCTTCGTTCTTTTTCGCTGGGCGTTGCAATTACAGAATCGGGAAAACACCCTACACTAAAGCGCATTTCATGAAATGCTGTGGCATACAGCGACTGACTGGCAAGATAGTCTTCATCCGTATACAGCCTCACGGGAAGCTCCTCCAAGGGAAAGGGATCGCCGGTTCGCTGCATTAAAGCCGATGAAAAGTATTTGTCATAACCGAGCTTGCGTGCAAACGCAAGAGAAGATTGATGGCCGGCACGAAAGGAACTTCTGACTTTATGGGTTCCGCCCGTCCTCAATTCGGTTTCAGCATACTTTACCATAGCAGAACCGATTCCTTGCCTGCGAAACTGTGGCGCGACAAACACAGTTAAATAGGACTGGGATGCAGGCTCGTTCACTTGAGCCAGTGCAACCAGCTTATCCTCGATAAACGCGGTAATAAACAATTCCGGTTCTTCAGCAAGCACCCGAAGGATGTCTTCACCCGCCTCGAAGTCAAAGCTTAATAATTCTCTTGCTGCATGATCATCTTTTTCACTGAAGTGTTCGTATCGGATACCTGCTATATTCATCAGCCTCTTGATTCCTCCGTTCTTGTCATTCGTCACACCATATCGTCTTTCGTCTTTGAAGATCGCGGGCGTCTAGTAAAAACAGTCGCAGAGTGCCGGCGGTCATGCCGGTGCCCCTGCGACTGTTTGGCGCGTAGAAACTTAGTTCATTGAGCTTCCTCGTCGGCCGAGGGGCCGTAGATGCCCGGCACCGGAATATCGAGAAGCCGCAAGTATACCCCGAGCTGCGCCCGGTGGTGGACCATGTGGCTTAATCCGAAGGTGCGGAGCGCAATCGCCCGCGGCTCGCGGAGGATGATATGGTCGCCGTGGCGCAACGTCCATTCCTCGCTGAGCGTTTTCTCATCGCATTCGGCGATCAGCTTTTCCAGCTTGCCGACGTTCGCGTCGAACTCCTCGAGAACATCTGTCCGTCTTTCCAAAGCGTCTCGCCGCAGCGGCACGGTCGAAAGATCGAACTCCGGGTACTGAAAAATTGCGATTTGCCAGTTCAGCAGGTTGATCAGATGCGTGGCCAGCCCGCCAAGCGTCATCGATTTCTCGTGCGGCTTCCATGCCATATGCTCCTCTGGCAAGCGTTCCAGAATGCGGCGCGTAGTAGCCAGTTCATGCATTGCGTCGCCGAAGATCAGTTGTTTGACCATAAATCCCTCTCCTCCCTTATGGTTTAGCATACTATAAATTCCAGTAGAGAGGAAAGGAATGTCTCGGTCGTTAGACGTTCGGTCGTTCGGAATGGTCCGACGGTATGGATGCCGAGCAAACGTACGCCCACCGTTTCAACAGGGATTAGCCACCCCCGTAATCAGCAACGGGCTCCGGTAGCGGTCGGACGATCGCGTCCACTTTATAGCCGAAGCCGTACCCGCCGCTCATGTTGTCCAGCTTGACAACTCCGTTCGTACGCGTATACAGGCTGGGATGGACGGCGGCCTTCGTACCGGGACGCTTCGGGGTAAAACTGCATGCTATTCGTTTCCGCGGCCATTATCGTTCCGGCATGCCGGCTCAGTAAACTATTAGAGAAGCGATAATGTTACTTCAACAGCATTATCAATGATTATTCGTTCGGGTCGAGACTTCATGATTACGGTTAAACCGATTAACGACACAACTAAAGCATGCGCTAAAGCTTTCGGATTCGTATCGGCTTTTAGCTCGCCCGATTGTAATCCTCGTTCAATTGTTTCCTGGAACAGGACAGCGAGGTACATTTGATGTTCTCTCGTAATAATTTCAAATTTCTCATCATGAGGTGCAAGTTCAACCATTGTATTAATACAGAAGCATCCCGGACTACCCTCTCCCTTATATTCCTCATCGACCAAGCTTTTAAAAAACGCATGAAATGCATCCCTGACAGACGTTTTACTTTGGAGTTGCGCTCGAATGTTAGAGGCATGCACTTGTGTATACTTGCGTAGAGCTGTTTCGAATAACTGTTTTTTATCACCAAAGGCTAAGTAAAGGCTAGGTCGCTGAATTTCCATTGCCGATGTCAGATCGTTTAATGAAGTAGCCTCAAAGCCTTTCTCCCAGAACAAACGCATCGCAGCGTTCAAAGCTTTCTCCTCATCAAACTCCCGGTGTCGAACCATTCCTACCCCTCCCAATTTTACCGAATGGTATAGTATAAATAATAAACTCTGAATAAAAAGCTGTCAAATATGATTGGACTTTCACTTGACTTCTTCGATTTTAAAGGATATTTTATTTATAATCATTTTGTATCGAACGGTATAATATGATTAATAATTCACAGGAGAAAAACAATCATGAAGAAATTTGAAACCGATGAAATGCCACAGATGGAAACTTTTAAAAGAGACTCGCATGACGTTCAACAACCGGCTTCTATGTCTCGTAATATGGCATTACTATTTGCCGTTTCCTGTGGACTATCCGTTGCAAACATTTATTACGCCCAGCCGCTTCTGGACACTATAGCGGACGAATTCGGAATCGCGCATTCCTCCATTGGTATCGTTATTACGATTACGCAGATCTGTTATGCGCTGGGCCTTCTTTTGCTCGTACCACTTGGTGATATACTTAACAGGCGTTGGCTGATTCCAGGGCAAATGTTATTATCCGTACTGGCGCTAGTTGGAATCGGTCTCGCCCCGACAGCCGGGATGTTGTTCACGGGATTGGCTATCGTGGGTTTATTGGCTGTCGTCACGCAAACTATGGTTGCATATGCAGCGAATTTGGCCGCACCAACCGACCGGGGGCGTACGGTAGGCCTGGTGACCAGCGGCGTGGTAATTGGCATTTTGCTTGCGAGAACAACCGCTGGAGTATTAACGGATCTCGCCGGCTGGCGGTCCGTATATCTTTTTTCAGCAGCATGCATGCTCGTTATTTCATTCACACTAATACGGACTTTACCTCTTGATGTACAACGAAATGTTCCGATTTCCTATTTTCAATTGCTTCGTTCGGTGCTCGTATTATTTAGAGAGGAACGCATTCTTCGTATCCGCTCCGTGCTTGGTTTACTAATCTTCACTGCTTTCAGCATCTTGTGGACATCGCTCGTTCTGCCACTCAGCATGCCACCGCTATCCCTCTCACACTCAATCATCGGAGCATTCGGTCTGGCAGGAGTCGCGGGAGCATTGGCGGCAACTCGAGCCGGGAGGCTAGCCGACCGTGGTCTGGGACAAAAGACAACAGGAATTGCTCTATTGCTGTTATTGATCTCATGGCTGCCTATCAGCTACACAGAGCGCTCGTTGACGGCTCTTGTCACGGGAATCATTCTCCTCGACCTAGCGGTACAAGCCGTACATGTGACGAACCAAAGCATGATCTTGAGTGTACGCCCAGAGGCACGTAGTCGTCTCACCGCAACCTATATGATTTTTTATTCCATAGGAAGCGCTACTGGTTCCATTGCTTCAACGAGTATTTACAAATATGCCGGTTGGAACGGGGTATGCCTGCTTGGGGCCGCCGTAAGTGCTTTAGCGCTGCTGTTCTGGGGAGTAACCCGCCGCTTGTCATAATGAGGCTTATATCTCTTACTCCTTTCGAAGATAGCTTCCTTGGTATCCTGCCCATTCGCGCAACGAGGCTGCCGATCCGTGTCGGCAGCCTCGTCTTAGTTTGAGTGTTGAACGATCGTGCCCGTTAGCTCACACGCTAACTATCGAATAGCCCTCTGCCAATTAAGTTTGCAGTAACCGGCTTTTTTTCTAGCTCTCGAGACCATATAGACAATTGACCGATGTGGTGAATCTCGTGGGCGATCACGTGCCGCATCACTTCGCCGTATGTATGGGCTTCCCGCTCCCCTGTATCCGTGATTTTGAGGAAGTTTGTTGTCTATTATTCTTGGGTGTCTTCATCACTTTTGTATTCTAAAATGTCTCCAGGATGGCATTCTAATGCTTTGCAAATTGCCTCTAAAGTTGAAAGCCTAATTGCTTTTGCCTTTCCATTTTTCAATATAGAAAGGTTAGCCATTGTTATTCCAACCCTTTCCGAAAGGTCTGTTACGCTCATTTTCCTTTTAGCCAGCATCACATCAATATTGATTATAATTGCCACGATTATCCACCTCAGACTATTAAGTCATTCTCTGATTTTATATCGATGGCTAAAGCTTGATACAAGGCAACGAAAAACGGTGTTACCGTTATATATGCACCTATCAAAAAGGGATACTGCAAGTAGGCAGTCTCTGGATGCGCTGCTGCATCTTTAGCGGCTATCCATGGCAACCCAAATATACACAAAGCAAGAACTGGAGTTCCGGCAATAAAAACAGCTATCTTTAAAAAGAATGTTGAACCTTGTTTCATAAAAAGCACCTCACTATTTATTGCCAATTTGACTGTAACACACGTTTTATCGTTTTTCAATAAATAGTTATTGTTTTTCATTATATTAATGTTGTTATATAAATATCCTTTTCATTTATAAATGATTGAACTATCGTTCTCCGTTGGCCTAATCGTCATCTTTTTCCCGATTATTTTTTATTCTGCTTGAATATGTACAGCCTAGGCACGGTCACTGAATGTAACCCGGTCATATTCTCCTTTCTTCTGTGTGCTGACGGATAAGGGTATTAAAAATGAAGGTAATGGAAAACTATATACGACTTATGACCAGCTTTATAAACAAAATGTAACGGAGGAAGCATATGCCTATTTTCAAACCTTCACAAATTGTGCGATCAATTTATGACATAGACGGAGACGCGCTGCAACGGGCAGGAATTAAAGGAATAATATTTAACTGGAGTAATACATTAATTCCGAAAAATTCTCCGTCTGCATCGGATTCTATGAAGGAATGGCTGAAAGACTTTAAATCCCGATATGCGATTAAGCTGATTATCGTCTCGAACAGTAAACCTCCTTCGCAAGGAAACGAGCTGGTTAATGAGATTCCGGCTTTATTCGAAGCGAGTAAACCGAAGAAAAAAGCATTTATGGCTGCTTTGGATATACTCGGAACCCGAAAGAATGAGACAGCGGTTGTCGGCAATGGAATTATTACTGATTTATGGGGTGGAAATCGATTAGGAATGTATACGATTTTTGTTTCTCCTTCATGGACAAAACCCCGGATTATAGGTGTAATAAAACGGTTGATGGTAAAAGTGCTTCGAGTGTAAAAGGAAAGAATGACGCGGGGATACTCCTTACTGTAAGGCTGGTCATTTACCAGCCTTTTTACGTATACGGGGGATACCGATGCCCAGCCATCAGAATGCGGGTTTCAACCTCACAAAAAACTGGCATTCCTACTTTATACGGTTTAGAATTTCCACTGTTTGCAAATAATCAAAGATATCTTCCATAATGACCCCCTCAACGCACTTTCATAACCAACCCGATATGCAAGCCGATTCCATTAATGTTACTTTGTATGATTATATAGCAGTAGTTTGCTTATAAGGAACGGCATTGAGAGGATTAGGCAATCAATTAAGATAAATTAGATATCACTTCTATGTTCAGGAATGCATAATAAAGTCATGCCACATAGGTACTACTGTTATCGCGATGGAAGTAGTCATGGCGTCCGTTTCATGGGGTTTACCCGTACGATCACGAATTGCGGCGACGGAGTAAGTCTGTTATGGATGTAATGGATAAGATCAAACCGATTTACAAATAATCCTAAAAAATTGGAGGATTTTATATGCAAAAAGTAATTTTGAATAATGGTGTTGAGATGCCTATACTCGGTTTTGGTGTTTTTCAGATTGCAGATCAAAATGAGTGTGAACAAAGCGTTTATGACGCTATTATGGCGGGCTATCGACTGATTGATACAGCTGCCTCTTATCTCAATGAAGAAGCCGTTGGCAGAGCGATCAAACGGTGTGGCATAACAAGAGAGGAATTATTTATTACTACGAAACTTTGGGTTCAGGATGCTGGCTATGAGCGGACGAAAAAAGCATTTGAAAAATCACTGGAAAGATTGCAATTAGATTATTTGGATTTGTATTTAATT
Organism: Paenibacillus mendelii; assembly: GCF_024498075.1. GTDB lineage: Bacteria > Bacillota > Bacilli > Paenibacillales > Paenibacillaceae > Paenibacillus_Z > Paenibacillus_Z mendelii. The sequence goes on along the minus strand of NZ_JANHOF010000023.1, from coordinate 23,921 downwards.
CATCAGCCATTTGGCGATGTGTATGGCTCTTGGCGCGCTATGGAGGAGTTATATCGTGACCTCAAATACATCAAATACATCCCCTGAAACAACAGAAGTCATGCAATTCAGAGTAACCCTACCGTTAATTACAGATACCAGCTCCCTTCCTTTTTATTTAGGGGAATTCAAACGACTCACAAGGAATATGGCAAAGAGAACAAGAGATTTAACACTCATTAGAATCAAGGATCAATATGGTCGATCCTCAAATTTATTGGATGGTAAAATGTGGATAGATCGAATATCCGAAAGAATTGAAGCAGGTACCATTGAAATTTGGCGAATCATCAATATAATCGATGATGATCCTCACCCCATCCATCTCCATTTGGTTGACTTTCAAATTCTTGATCGTCAACCTTTTGATGTTTCTCTTTTTCAAAAAACGGAAACCTTATTTTTACGGGACCTCCCTCTCCTCCTGATCCCTTTGAAACGGGATTAAAAGATACAGTTCAGACCCCCTTTGGTTACATTACATCTATTATAGCCCGTTTTGGACCCTTCACCGGACGTTATGTGTGGCATTGTCACATGCTGGAGCATGAAGATCACGAAATGATGCGTCCCATTGAGGTCTTTAAAGCACACTGGTGAGGGGTATAGACAACAATAGGTGCAGAGAATTTATTAAACTCCCTCAGTACGATTCAGTTTTCTCACGAATGCTCGCTTATTCGCAGGATTTCAACCTTGCCAGAAATGCAGAAAGATACGCGTCCTCTTATCGGTGTCCTTCGGGAGTTGAACGCGCTACGCCGGCCGTGCCGCCCATCCATAGTTTGAGCGACCATGAGTGAAAGTTAGACTACCTTATTGCCATACAACTGCTTGTTCTAACGGCAATACTCAATTTCGATTGTGCTACCGTTTACACATTCAGTTAGTTGCAGATTAGTAGCCAGTCCTTTTCTTCTGTGAGTTTCCGTAGTTGTCATCAGCCACTTTAATGGTCGGTGAATTAGGAACCGACAAGCATTTGGCGATTAGATTTAGGCTTGCGGAATGACGGACAAAGGAAAAGACCCGCCATTGGCAGGTCAATTTAGAGGCAAAACACGGTATTTGGTTTTGGGATGGAGCCAGAACTTCACGCCTCCAAAAGCAACATACCACTCCGTATCAAGCTCCAGATTGGCTGGGAAAAAATAGGCTGCCAAGCTCAAACATAATCGGATCGCCGCAATGTAAGGGGTATAGAAGTCTCATTCCATCGTAGACGCGCCAGCGCCGAGCGAAAAAAGCTACCCTCCCGCGGAGCCGGAACGCTCCGAACAGGAAGATAGCTTCGCGGGGCTCGTTACATGGACGGCAGGCTGAGCGCTGTCTGCATGCTCTGCAGATCCAGCTGCAGCTGCTCCTGGGTGTTCCAGGGATGATACAGCCCCTTTTGCATCATGTACATCGTAATCGCCTTGTGCATGTCGATCGCTTCGTCGAGATGACGCAGCAGCGTCGCCTTCACCTCCGGCGTGCCCGACTCCGTCACCGCCGCGGCATAATTGCGTACGGCCGATTTGGTTGTCGTCAGGTAATCCATCGCGATCACCTGGTCCGTCATCACATGCATGCCGGTTATATGCTCCAATATTGTGTTCATTTGTCCACACTCCTATTGCATCGCTTTGTTCATAATCCCGCCAAGCTCCTGCAGCTGCCGCGTCGTGAGCTCCACATCCCGCTGCAAAATCTGCTTGAGCGCCGGGTCCGAGACCAGCGCCTGCATCGTTTTCGACTTCGTCAGGCAGACCGTCTTGAACGCCGCCATCTCGTGAACCTCCAGCGTTTCGTGCAACGCATATCCCATAAACATTGCCCCCTTCTAAGGCTTAAGTACAACCTTGATGCAGTTGTCCTGCCGCGTATCGAACATTTCGTACCCGCGCTTCGCTTCGCTGAGCGGAATGACATGCGTAACGATATCGCCGGGGTCGATCTTGCCGGTATCGACAAGCTCATACATGTAAGGCATGTAGTGAATGACCGGCGCTTGGCCCGTCTTCACCGTAATGTTGCGCTGAAAAATATCGCCCATCGGGAACGCGTTGTACCGGCCTCCGTAGACGCCGGTCACCTGAATCGTGCCGCCCTTGCGCACGCATTGGGAAGCGATCACGAGCCCGCCCATTGCGCCGCCGTGCAGCTTGAGGCCCGAGGCGAGCTGCTCGAGCGGAGACATCTTGCCGCTCATGCCCGAGCAGTCGATCACGACATCCGCGCCGCCCTGCGTCATCTCCTTCAGCTCGTTACCGACATTCTTGTACTGCTCGATGTTGACGATTTCCACGTTGTTGATCCGTTTGGCGTGCTGCAGCCGGTAATCGAGGAAGTCCAGCGCGATGACGCGCTTCGCGCCCTTCATCCAGCAAAACTTTTGCGCGAACAGGCCGACCGGACCGCAGCCGATCACGATGACCGTATCGCCGTCCTTGACGCCCGCGTTGTCAACGCTCCAGAAAGCTGTTGTCATCGCGTCGGCGATCACTGTCAGCTTCTCGTCGGGCTGCTCGCAGCTTTCAGGGATTTTGAAATGGGTGAAATCCGCGAACGGAACCCTTAGATACTCGGCCTGTCCGCCGGGAATGCCTCCGGTCGTGCCGGAATAGCCGAAGTAGGCGCCCATATCGCCATGCTCGTTCGAGTTGTCGCACTGGCTCTCCAGGTGGTTCTGGCAATACCAGCACTGCCCGCATGCGATATTGAACGGGATGATCACGCGATCCCCTTTCTTCAGCTTGGTCACGCCGGGACCGACCTCCTCGACGATCCCCATAGGCTCATGTCCGACCACGAAATCCTCCTGCATATTCGGAATCATGCCGTGAAACAGATGGAGGTCCGAGCCGCAGATGGCGCTTGCCGTAATCCGGACGATCATGTCGTCCGGCTTCTCGATTTTCGCATCGGGCACCTCTTTGACCTGAACGTTTTTAATGCCTTGATACGTTACCGCCTTCATGCTTGGTGCCCTCCCATATGCTCGTCCGGCGTGCGGTCGAACATGCCTTTGCGTCTAGTATCGTCCGGGAACAACCGCAGCTTCGCAATGTCCATCGTCTGCGTCGCTCCGAGCATGTCCAGCTGGAACTGCTCCTGCAGCTCGTAAGGGTGAAACCATTTCTTGCGGATCATCAGCTCAGAGATCTCCTGGTGCAGCGCGATGCCTTGATGCAGCTGCGCGCGCAGCAGAGCCCTGGCCTCGGGCGAGGCCGTCTCCGTGATCGCGAACGCGGTGTTGCGAACACCGTCCTTCGTGCGGATCAGGAAATCCATCGCGAACGTCATGTCCGCCTTCTCCGGCATGTTTAGCGCTTCCGCCGGATCCAGATAATCCATTGTCATTGTAAGCAGTCACCTCAATTCAGAATGGGAGTGGGCCGTTTTTCCGGTACCGGGGCGCTGAACGGCGCCCGCTTATATAATGCCTGCAAGTCGGTCAAGCCTTGGAGCGACTGTTCCACGTCCTTTTGCATCAAATCCTTCAATTCTTGGTCAAAAACGAGACCTTGCATCAGCTTCGATTTGGCCAGGCAGAGTGTCTTGAAGTTAATCGCCTCGTGAATTTCCAACGCTTCGTGTGGAGCCAATGTGGTCATTGCTGGTCACTCCTTTTTTGTGAGACACAGCTATTTTTACCTGAAATATGCAGAGGTATTCTGGTCCGGCAATCCAGGCTTGTTCTTCATGCTGCAAGCAGGAGTGATGGTCGCAGCCCGCTTTGCGCTTCGGACCAGAATCCCTTCCGACGGCCAATGGCATCCTCTGCTGACAAGCGGCCTTCTGGTTTACATGGCTGCCGATATTGATCTATTATCGCTGGCAGTAATCGGCCCGGAAGCCTTGATGTATGCTGCTTCGCGGCTGATCGCTTTAGGGATGGCGTTAATCTATCCGATTCTAGTTACTTACTTGACCTTCGTCGTGTCAGTGCCACCCGCAACCTATTGATTGGCCTGTTTATCGCCATGTCGGATCTGGGTGTTGTCCTTGGAAATATTGTAATGGGGAATATCGCGGATCGGACGTCTTATTCGTTCATGTTTAGCTTTGTGCAGTTTTGGCACTGCCAGATTATTTTTATCCATTACCGGCTTCCGCTGAGCGAATTGGTCAGCGGCTCCATAAATGTCTTGTAATGTACCGCGACCTTCATTTGCGGCCATTCTTTTTGCCAATCCTTTCTTTCGATCCGACTCTGAAAAGCCCCTGAAGCGTATGATCCCATGTTCAAAGGATCCACTTTCAGCTCCTGCATTTTTTTGAAAAGCGATACGGTTTGTTTATCCATATAGGCTCCGATGTTCCGGTTAAGCTCATCTAACTGGGCAGGGTCCAGTAAATCTTTATTTCCGTGGTACTCCTCGATTCGGCATCGGATTTCCATGTTAATTGTTACTCTCGCCTGTCTGCGGTCCACCTTCCAGTCGGGCTTGACATGGACATCGCTGACGTTGACCGACAATTCGGGCAGAGAAAGATCCTGAAGGCGATGATTTTTGTACTGAAGCTGGAACATTTGTTCTTCGGTTCGGCTCAATACGGAAACCAGCTTATCTTTACGGAATAGACCGGTTCCCTCATAGGTTAAGTCATTCTGATCCGCCTGAAATACGGGCAGAACCGGATCCGCAAGCGGTGAATAGAGATTTTTTATATATTGATGCAGATTGACGACGGTCATTTCCCCAGGGCTTCTGCTTTCATAATGCTTGAATTTGCGATATATATAATAATCGATAAGCGGATCCTTCTTAATCTGCTTTTGCAAGTACCCCTGTAGATCTCCCCGATAAACGGCCAAATAAAGACGCAGTGACAATTTGGGATCCGCTAGTATGGTGTCAATAATGGGCCGCATCCCTTGCCTTGCGAACTCCTCGCTGATGAACAGGACCCGTTTCTGGCCGGTCTTCAGCTCCCGATGATAGCTTCGGTTAAATTCTTTTTTGCCCTCCTTTAGAAGATCGGTATGAAGTGTTATCATCTTCTTCTCTTCTCTGCCTAGAGGAGGCACCAGCAAGCTTATTTCCAGCATGCCGTCCTGACCCTGATCGATGGTCCAGAGAATGATAGGCGCGATTTCTTCAATAATATTGTAATCCCGGCTCGAGCATCCTGGAGTTACAAATAGAATACCCGCCATAGCCCATAATGCGGCTTTCGTTCTCCAACTCATGTTAGGCACGCCCCTTTATTCTTACTGCGGCTATCATAAAGGCGGGTACCGCCAAGAAGGATACCGCAGCGAAACAGACCTGAAGCACCGGCCAGAAATGTCCCTGCGTACCGGATTTCCAGAACCAGTGGTAGACGATGAGCATGCATAGAAACAGTACCATGAAACTCGCAATGAAGCCGGATCTGCTGGCTGGTTTCATGGCTTTTCCCGCAATGATCCGGAGAGAACCGTAGAACAGCAGAATGAGCAGCGCAATGGCAAACACATAGTGGAAAATATGGATGCAAATCATCATGATATCCAGACGTTCGAAGATCGGCGATTGCAAATAGCGTACCATGTTGATGACCGGGTAGCTGCTTTTTCTCAAATATTCCGGCCCAAAATACAACGTCGAGGCGATAAACAGTGCCAGGTATTCCACAATCGTCAATGCGTTCCCGATCGCCATCGGCCTAAGCAGCTTGTCCCGGGGGCTGAACCAGGCACCGATGCATATGAGGTATTCTGGTCCAGACAGCGATGCCCAGATCAGCAGCATGCCCTGCCAAATCCCGTCGTCACGTTCCATCGAAATGATCGGGTACAGATCATGTATCGAGGCGATAGGAGGCAAGAAGAAAGGAATGTACAGCAGGATCAACCAGAACGAGCATAAATAGGCGATGAAGATGAAACGAATCGTCTTCTCCATGCCTTTCACGGCCAGATAGCAGCCAACAGCAAATAGGAAAGCAAGCAGCCATTCCCTCTGGATGGACGGCAGCACGAATTGATGTATGATTTCGGTATAGCCGAGCGTAATCACCGTAATCTTGACAAAGATGAACAGCATTCCGATGAAGGAGAACAAACGAACCTTCCTTTCGCCGAAAAGCTCGACAAAGCCGGCATAGCCTTTGCCGGAATAGGGCGAAGCGAACCATTTGGCAAGCAGCATCAGATTAATGTTGGATATAATGCCAACGGCGATGATGGCCCAGACCATATTGGGATGAACCAGATACTGGGGCATAAGCAGCACAAATCCACTTTTTCAGGGGGTTCAAAAATAATGGCCGGCTTCTTAAAGATGGCAGAGGAGCCCGGATGAATAGATCCTTCCAATCTCTCCAGAAAAAAGGGGCGACCGGCGCAAAATAAGGCTGTTTGAGGGAAGATAGCCCATTCAGGTGGATGAGCAGCAGAATAATACCCAGCACGACACCCAGAAGTCCTAGGTAAGAGGCTAGAATGAGCAAAGCGAATTGAACCATCGTATTGGCTTTCGTGATCATATAGTTAGGCACCAGGAATGAAGCGATGGCCGAGATTCCGACAAGCACGATCAGCACCTTGCTGGCAAAGCCTGCTTCGACTGCTGCTTGGCCGATCACGATCCCCCCGATGACCCCCAGCGTTTGTCCCGACTTGGCGGGCATCCGTAGGCTGGCTTCTTTCATGATTTCCAGCGTAATCAGCATGCAGCAGGCTTCCCAGAAAGGCGTAAATGGAAGCTTGCTCCTGGAATCAAGAAGCACGAACAGGATCTGCAGCGGAACCATCTGATAATGGTGGGTCGTTAATGCCACATATAGCGGAATTAACGTGATGGAAAGCATGAAGCTTAGATAGCGGACTAGCCGAAGGAAGCTGGCCACGAGCCAGCGGTTAATATAATCCTCGGGGGAATGGAACAAATGGAAGAACGTCATGGGAGCGATCAGAACAAAGGGCGTGCCTCCCACCATTATGACAAGCTTGCCCGTACCGAGGTAGTATGCTGACGCATCCGGCCGGTCGGTCTGCATAAACTGCGGAAAAACGCTGTGGACATGGTCTTCCATAAAAAAACCGAGATGGGACGCTTCCAGAATCATATCATAATCAATAGCCTCGATTTTCTCTCTGGCTATGGCGACATGCTTCGGATTGGTGATGCCTTCCATGTACATGATCACGATCGTGGTTTTGCTGAGGGAACCAACTGAGAATTGTTCGGTTTTCAGATCGGGCGTCGGTAGCCGCCTGCGAATGAGCGTGATGTTTTCATCGATTTTTTCGCTGAAGCTGTCTTTAGGCCCTAAGATAATGGTTTCCGTATCGGAAGACTCGATGCTGCGACCCAAGGAACTCGGCAGAGACACCGCCCACCACCGGTCAATTCTGTCGTCGTGCACCAGCACGGAGCCCTGCATAAGAAGCAGCTTCGCTTTCTGCTGACCGGTAACTTCCGAAATGCTGGACGCGGTGATGCATTCGCAAACCGTATTATCGGAAAGGACACTAAGCGGCCCGATGACGGATTCATTCAGCCGCTCGAGATCGATTAAAGTTTTTATATAAAGGAGAGTAATTGTCCGCTCGTCAAGAGCCGTACGTTCAATGACTTCCGCATCGGACATATTGACCAATATCTGTCTGAGGGCGTCCATTGTTAATGGGATTTCATCCTTTTCAGGGGAATCCTCGTTGCCGCGGTCAAGCACGTTCGTTACCTTGTTCCATACCATGGTTACCATCACCTGAACATGTATTTGGCACAACGTGGTTATTATGAACGTTTGCAGGTGATTTCATCCAAGCATACGCTGTCACTGGTAACCATAGTACCTCATATAACATGCGCGTAACACACGTCAACCGAGACGGTATTAACATACCTTTCACCGAGCGTAACACTTTCATGGCTGAACAATGAGGGGAACTATCACTTAAAAAAAAGATGTTAATGCAAAAAAAATATAAAATTACATAAAATAAGTAACTATATTACATCATGATATATATAATTTACCAGCCTGAATACTGGACCTAAAAACTCATCCCACTTGTTCGATACATCTTTTAACCTAACGGGATTAGGTAATTTGACTTCGGGAAGTTCTACATTAAGATGTATAAACACTTGGACCACATTTCGTATTATGCATACACCATAACCTTTCCATCAAGTTTTACAAACTCAACCTTATCACTCGTCAGATTGCTTCCGTCAGCCTTATGGAGTTTGTCACCCACTTAGAGTTTTGAGCAACCCCCACAAAAATAAACAATACAGCATCGTGAAGACGGTTGCTTTTTCATCATATAGAGCACTTCCCACGACCTCTCCTAAAAAATAGCAGAAATAAAATCAAACGGTGTTACCTGACTAAATTGTGTTTTTCCTAACATCTTGGTAATGATGAACAAGCCCACAAAGCCCGATAACAGTTTAATCGTTAATTGGAGAAACAAGATTTCATCCCTTTCTATAGCCGGATACGAAGGATTGCAAAAATGAGCGTTTTATATTGCAGGTTATATCATCGGTGATAGTAGTCGCGCTCCTTGCTCCATTATGCGCTGTGGAATTGAGCGATGCTGCAAATCTTGGATGTGTAACTGGACTGAATCAATGAGATCCCGCTCGAATTGCTCTATGAGTTCCCTGGCTATATCGGTGCTGAAAATAACCTGGCACACCTCGTAATTCAAACGAAAACTTCTCATATCATAGTTCGCTGCACCAACCTCGGCGATCTCCCCATCGATGACCATTACTTTAGCGTGCAACATTCCTTTATTGTACTGATAAATCTGGACCCCGGATTCCAATAGTTCTCCAAAATAGGTACGGCTTGCAAGATCTACAATTTTTTGGTCCGAATGGTAAGGGACCAACAATCTCACACGCACCCCGCGCGCCACAGCTGTCTTTATCGCCATGATGATATCTGCATCGGGAACAAAATAGGGGTTTGTGATGTCAAGAGTCTTTACCGCTTGTGTCAGGCAAATGAAAAAGACTTCCCGGATCACTTGAGTAGGAATGCCAGGATTACCTTCAAACGTCTGCATAAACGCATTTTGCAATACTTCTGTATTCGTGGAGTTGTCAGCAATGTTGCTGCTTAGGATGCCCAATTCTGCCGCATATTCTGCCACTTGTCCGGAAACAGCACCCCATTGTGGAGTCATGCTACGTAATGGATGACTGGGCAACTCAATGGGCTTTTCTGTGTTTTCAACGGTGTTCTTACGTGCGCTCACCTTTAGCTGTTCCGGTGAAGCAATATCCCAGTGGACGTTAAATATAGTGTGCAGGTCGACAGCAGCTTCACCTATGATTCGCAGATGGGTGTCGCGCCAGAACCCTACGTTCGGCTTTAGGCCAGTATACTCATACCCAATATTGATACCACCAGTGAAAGTTTCCTTTCCGTCGATCACGACGATCTTACAATGATCCCGGTAATTCCAATTGGACAATATCCAAGGGAAGCGTATTGGAAATACCGTACGGCATTCAATCCCAGCATCCATCATCCGTATGATCTGCGCTCGCGGAAATTGTCTGCTCCCTAAACCGTCTCTCACAAAGCGGACTCGTACACCAGCCTTTGCCCTTTCAATCAATAAATCCGTGATACGTCTGCCAATTTGGTCATCCCGATAGACGTAGTATTCCAAATCAATCGAGTTTAGTGCACTCTTTATTGATTCCATCAGTCTCTCATAGGTTTCATTGCCGTTCTTAAGCACCTGTACTCTGCCGGTTCGAAGTCCATATACGGACAAATGCCGTAAAGAATGAGCGATTACCGAAGCAGATCGGCTGAATGAATCAGGCAACGTGTCCGACTCATTTTGCGGAGAAGTCAGTCTTTCTCGAGAAATGCGCATGGGATTTGTTATACTGAGATAGAATACGAAACCGATGACAGGAAAAACGAGGCAAATGGCTAGCCAATTCAAAGCCTTGGCCGGTCTACGCACCTCGCGGATCGCTATGATTAACATCAAGAGTGTATTGATTAGATACAACCAAATAATCCACAACAACTGAATTTCCTCCTTTGTTATCCAATAACATGCGCAAGTTTACGCATGTATACTCTTAAAGTGTCCGATTAATTACGCCAATATTCTACAGAAATTTTATATATGCTTATCAGTATAATATCAGCGCAAATATGGATATGCACAGTTTTTGCAGCCAATTCGAAATCAATGTGGTCTTTTTGGACGTTGACCGCCTGGTACAAAATTAATACAGGGATCTTGGCGTAAGCGAGTAGATTTTGCTATCGGAGTTCGAAAAACGGCCTCTACTAAATGAAAGAAGTTTTGACCGGTTGCTCTAGCCGTTGTTCTAGGCGGAATCGGTAACACCAAAAATAATCCCATCTCGGTGAATCAAGATGTGATTATTTAGCCTTCCCACAACCCAATTATCCTTTAGGCTTAACGAATGAAGACAATGATCCGAATTACGCCAATATGGGGTAGTACCACATGCCCATCAAGCTAAAATTTTCGAATACCCCAAAACGAAAAAAGCTATCCTTTATTTACAAAAAGAATAGCTTTTTTCGTTTTGGGGGGTTATTAATTTCTTAGCTTGATGGCTATGTGGCGGGACCCCAATACTACTGAATAGAATTAGAAAAAACCGCCTACAAGAGGCGGTTGCTTCACTAATTAAGTTGTAATGTTAAAGGTATAAGAATCTGATGAGTCAATGGTCCCTCCCGCTAATTTTACGGCAAAGCGGAGTGGAATATAGGAGTATCCGTCAATTCTAAGGGTCTTAAAACCAGAGAAATTGCCATTAATAAAGATTTTGTTCGTATCATTAAATATTTTTAAAGATAGATTACCCTTTTTCAATACGATATTTTTAGACTTATCGAATTCGATCGCAAAACCGAAGATATTGGCAAAATCCTTGATATATAAATATGTGCTATTTTGTGCGGATATCATCGATTTATCTAAACTGTGATACATCCCGTCAATAGTTAAAGTTGAGAACAGCGTATCGTACTTCATACCGTTATCGGTATAGTAATTACAATCCCATGTTCTTTCATAAAACAGAGTGTAAGAATTACTAGATGATGACGTATCTTTTACTTTTTTGCAGTGAGGATATGGTGGATATTCATTGAGTACAACTTTTGTCTTCTTCACCTTAGTCGATTTGTATGAATTTGTGTTTTCCGAATTAGAACTTGTGCTCAAGCTCACATTTGAACTTCCGGCACTTCCCCCATTATGATAATGATAACCAGTGCACAATCCTTTACGCTGCGATTTTTCTGAACAATTGTGCCCCCCACTGCTGTCCGTCCTTCCCGAATGGGCGTAGGCCTGTAACGGGATAAGCATAAAGACGACAATAATTGTAGCGATGAACGATAGTAATCTCTTTCTCATATGAGCTCCTCCTTTTTATGAAACCTCATAGATTATACCAATAAGTTGTTATATTACCATATGAGACCATGAAATTTCTTTGACAAAATGGGTTACCGAACAGTTGGCATGTTTGAGAAATAAGGGAGGATCGATGACCAGTTTGTGGATGTTATGATTATGAAAAAGATGTTATAATGCTAAATACTCTTCTTTCCCATTCTGCCCGTTAATAAAAACATTACAACAGGCCGCCGCGGCAGCCTGTTGTTTAATTTTGAGCTATCGTTAGCGTAACGACAGATAAGATGTGGCCGTCCGGACTCTCCTATTTTTCGATCGCTTGGACACTCTGGGGCCAATAGAAACTTTATATCGTGCATGATCTCCCCCTGCCCGTTAGCTGAACAGTCGTCTGCCGTTCGTGTTCGGCAGCAGCTCATGTTGCATGAGTGGACAATTGCCTTGGGATCGCCTCTCAAGTATGGCGAATGATTTCAATTCGGTCGTTGTATTCAAGATCGATTGAAGTCCTACAAGCTGCGCTGGCTTTTAACACCCCGGATCTATAAACCAATGAGAACGGCTATAGTTCCTTATATCGTAGCATGTAAGTACTATTCCCACGTGTTTCTTCAACTACCTCAATAATTCTGCCACCGTACATCTCTTTTATGATCAAATCTGGCACTTTGAATTTATCCATGTATTGCTGATGGATATCTAACTTGTACTTATCCTTTAAGGGGTATTGTATTAATGCCGGTCCGATTATAGGGTCTTTTCTCCTTATTTCCCGATTCCCCCAGGATTGATTCAATACTTCCTCTGTTGGACCATATGCTTCAGAGTAAGCGCACTTCACAATTCTCTGGTTGAAATACCTTGCCTTGTTGCTGTCAGTTAAAGAGCCCTGTAGCAGCATAATATTAGGACCGTATATATGAATGGCTTCTTGTTTTGGATTTCGCCTGGTAATAACCAACATGAGGGTTTTGGACATCGGAATAAGATATCCTTTACCCAAACCGTAACCGTAACGTTGCGCGTTAAACGTAGCATATCCCAGGTCACTTAGGACAAAAGGAGTTTTACTCTGATTGTGTAACAATCTCCACTCCGCATTACATAACAAGCCGCAATTAATCTGAAAGTCGATAAGCCGGTTGAAGTTGGTATTATCACTGACCCCATGTGGGCCAAAGTGTTCATCCAATTTTTCTAAAGCAGGAGCCCGGGCCAACAAAAGCTCTCCATAATCTTCCCCACGTACAAAGAGCTGCGCAATGAATGGAACTAAAATGGTCGACCAAATAGTTCCATTAAATAAAAGTGTTTTATTATGCTCTTCAAGTGTCTGGACTGCAGATGGTAAATTCTCTTCAACATATTTCCAAGTTTTGTCCACATATCGTTCTTCCAAATTTTCACCGTACAACGTGTAAATATGTTTACGGATCCCAAGCGTTTCTGCCTTGAGATCCGATGCATTTTTCATACCATCACGTCGATACCAAACAGGTCTCTTCCGTTTTGGTGTGATGTCGGAATTTGAGAAGCTTCCAATATGACTGGCAGGAATTATGTGCTGACGCACTCCAGGTTGTTGTGTCAATGTATATATTTCCTCCTCGAATAAACGTAAGATACTAAAACTAGAACACCTCGTATAAAAGTCGCTTTACCGAACATGGAAACCGGTAAGCGACTTTTATTTATTCGAATAATTCGTCCATTAAAGATTCGATCTCACGTTTCCGTTTTTTCGTGTCATCTGCATCAATCCGGAACGTATCGCCTTCGATGATGACGGTATCACCCGATTTGGCACCGCGCGGCAGCTTAGACTTTGGAACGTCAATCGTCGCCTCGTCCGTTTCAATGACTGCGATATCACCTTCAAATCGATCTATCACTCCACGCCGCATTACTTCACCTTCTTGATAGTAATCATCTTGCCATCGCTGACAGCTGTAACAGTCCCGTTCAGATCCGTACGATAAATAGTCGCTTTAGCGGCTTTTAAGGCATCCAAAACCGATTTAGTCGGATGGCCGTAGCTATTTTTCCCGACGCTTATCACTGCATATTTCGGAGATACAACTTTTAGAAATGCCGCTGAAGTGGACGTATTTGATCCATGATGGCCAACTTTTAAGACGTCAGCTTTTAACGTTGCTTTTGCCTTCATCATATCCGATAGCGACTTAGACTCCGCATCACCGGTAAATAGGAACGTGTTTGTGCCGTAAGTAAGATGTAGCACAGCACTCCAGTCGTTTAACTCACTAGCTGCGTATGCCTTAATCGGTCCTACGAATTTAGCAGTAACACCTTTTAGCGGAAGTGTTACGCCGGCTTTAGCTTCCTTGATCGTAAGTTTCTCAGCTTTTACCGCATTGAGAAAGTCTTTAAAAGTCTGCGTTGTATGCGAAACTTTCGGAGCGTACACATTCTCTACTTTAAAGGCCTTGAACACCGAATCTAGCCCTCCAACATGGTCAGCGTCCGGATGCGTGGAAATCATTACTTCGATGTCGTCCACGCCGAGTTGCTTAAGATACGCAACAACCGTATCGCCAGCGTTATTATTACCGCCATCGATTAGTATATCGTCACCAGCGGCAGTCTTAATGTACGTTGCATCCCCCTGACCTACGTTAAGATAATAAACGGACAATTTACCTTTTGTCGGTGCGGTCAATTTCTCCACTTTTAAGGATGCTGGAGTAGAATTCTTCGGCTCTTCTGTTTTCACCGGCTCCTTCTCGGTGGCCGCGCTACTACCATCATGCTTGTGATATTCACCGTCTTCTAACCCCCACTTAGCACAGTTAGTCCGACAGTAATGTCCACCATCTGCATCTGTGCGTCCTGGGTGCGCGATAGCAGGCAAGGTCCGTGCAATTGGGGTTAGTAACTTCCAGCCGGATCGTCTGATCGATTTGATTATTCATAATGAAGTCGTTCCTGCCGTAAACCAGGTTGAAACGCACCCTTTCAATCAGCAAATCGAAAGTGCAAATTTCATGAAGGAGAACAATGTTCAGATCCAATCCTGGGCGCCTTTTGCTGAAGGAAAAAATAACCTGTTCCAGAATGAGATATTGGTCTCGATAGCTGAAAAGTATAATAAATCCGTTGCTCAGGTGGCTTTACGTTGGCTAACACAAAGAGAAGTCGTTGTGATTCCAAAGTCTGTTCGTAAAGAAAGAATTATCGAAAACTACAATATCTTTGATTTTGAATTAATTCAAGAGGATATGAAGCTGATTACTGCGTTAGACACAAAACAGAGCCTGTTCTTTTCACATAACGATCCTGAAATGGTGAAATGGATTGGTACCCGTAAACTCGATATTTAACGATAGTTATTTCGAAAGGCCTGCGGCAGATTCTGTTTAAGCAAAAGAACCGAATTTAACAATAAGATATTAAAACAAGAAGCAGCTGCCGCAGCAAACTGCTTCTTATTTCGTTCAACTAACGTCCCTTTAGTTGAAGACCAGACTTTGTTTATGCACCGAAAGCGATGCCTTAACCATTATTATCACGGATGGTCAATTCACTCCATCCAGACTATCAACTTATTCGTTTAGAATTATGCTGCCACTAGTTTACTCATACAGAGGCCCGATTTTATCAATCCGATTCGTCCAAATACCGCCACTATAATTTGATGGCAGACGTTCAATGTCCTCAGGAGTATCCAACCCGCTTGAGAAATCACTACCATCCCCACCGACAACGATCACACGGGTATTGTTGCTTTCCATCCGATTTAGAAATCGATTAGGCCATCCCCATAACCAGGGCGCAATTTTCTCGGGAATGTGTAATTCTGTATGTTCACATGCGTTGGGCACATATCCGGTCCACCCGACTGCCAGATAGGGTAACAAACAGCTTTTCATTGTTGCCTTTGACATCACTCGCATATCAGGCATCCTTTCTTTCAAAGCGGCAATGGGTTTATCTCCTCCATATACTGCTAGCAAGCTTTGTTGGTTTTCCGGCAGCGCGGACAGATATTCAGCGAGTAGTTCTCCCTCATAGGGATCGTTGCTTTTTATATCAATTAAAAAGGATTTGTCAGGAAAATGGCTTAGAACTTCTGTTAAAGACGGCATCAAATCTATCCCTTTGCCACGGAACGGAAAGGTCTGCCCATGATCGGCCGTATATCCGTACCCAATATCCATTTTTTTCAACTCAGCCATTGTATAGTCCTTGGTCGTGCCTTCTGCATTCGTACGGCAGTCCAGTGTCCAATCATGAAAAACGGCAAATTGCTCATCTTTGGTAATATGTATATCAAATTCAACGACGTCTGCCCCTGCTTGAAATGCCGCTTCCATGGATGGAATCGTATTTTCCAAGAAAGGATGCTCTGGTTCATAAATCCGTTCGGCCGTACAGGTTTCGTTCGTGATGCCTTCCATCGTGAAGGTTTGTCCCAATCCCCGATGAGCTAGAAGTAGGGGGTCTCCACTGTCTTGTTTCGTGAGAAGAGAGCTGTTATTCAAATAAATGAAGACAATAAGCACTACGAGAAAAATTACGATCTTGTTTTTAAATATTTTTTTCAATCTATTCATCGGCAATTCCCTCCCATACCACATCCAACTGCCGTTGTAATAGTTCAAAAAGTTCTTCTTCATTCAAGCTCGAAGACCCATTTATTAATGTGTTTATAAATACACCGACTATAACGGAGGCGCTCATGTTTGGATCCCAACTACTTCGGAGGGCACCGCTTTGTTTAGCTTCTGTAATGATGGTACCCAATGTTTCTCTGAACATCGTAATGTTGGTTGATGCATCTTTTGTTTCGATTGTTGATTTTATCGTTTCTACTAAGGCTAGGCGTAACAAACCGGGATGTCGGAAATAAATAGATAATATATCCCGTAGAATACGCAGCAGACGCTCCTTAACCGTTCCTTCATGATGTCTATGAACAATTTGATCCATTAGCTGCATATAAGAATTCACTATATGCAATAATAGATGTTCTTTTTTCTGAAAATAGTTGAAAAAAGTGCCTTTGGCGATGCCACTTTTGAGTGCTATCTCCTCTACAGTTACATTTTCATAGCCCTTTTGTTTGAATAACTCAATTGCAACTTGAGTGATCGTTTCATTAATTTTCTTTTTTCGGACTTCTCTTAGCATTGAGTGCACCCCCTCTAATAATGACCACAGTCATATATGACTGTGGTCATTATACGTCAAAAATGGTATTGACGCAACGCGGCTATTCTCATTGAAAGCCGCTTACCTTGTCAGACGGCTGAAGACGACTCCCGGGCTGGATTTTATTTATACTGTACAGTCACGGCTGTGCCGAGTTTTCAGAAATATCATCGCCCAAGAGACACGAAAAGAACAGATCACCTCCATAAGTTCTAAACATCTCTCCCCTATGATGATAAGTAATAGTTCATTCACTGGAGGAATAAAGCATGATAAAAAACAATCCACTCGTCTCTGCAACCCGAATTGGCCTCACTTTGTTTGCCGTCTCCATCTTGCTGCTGCACGTTCTGCAGCCGGATATCACATTTCTTTACGATGCCATGAGCTACTATGTATTTGGATCGGGTGGGTGGCTACTCCCGGCAAGCCTTGTTAGCTTAGGGCTCGGCTCACTGACGTTGTCTCTTGGGTTGGCCCGTAGGGTGCGCGGAACGCGCGCCATCGCCGGAATCTCGTGCCTGGCGCTCTGGGGCGTCTGCCTGCTCGTTTCGGCTGTCTTCCCGACCGATCCCAAGGGTAGCTGGGACCAGCCCCCGTCCACAAGCGGAATGATTCACTTTATGGCCGCAAACCTTGCCTTTGTCTCCCTCACCATAGCCGCCCTTATCCTGGCACGGGAGCTCAGTAAAGACTCGCGATGGATGCCGGTGAAAAGGGGAATGGTCTGGATGGCAGTGTTAACGGCTGCTTCGTTTCTCCTGCTCATGCTCTCCATCGTCTCGATCTTCGCCTCGAGCGGAGCCCCTCTTTATTTCGGATTGACGGAACGCCTGTTTTTTCTTATGGGAGCTGGCTGGATTGGCATCGTTTCGGTAGGATTGATTCCCTATAACTAATAATCACATCCGAGCTTCAGGTCGCCTGATAACGAATTCGATTTTATTACTTCTTGCCCTTGGAGATAGGTATTCGGAAAACATTGTGATGAGCGTCTTTGGATGAGATAGAAAAATATGCATATAACTAATTACAAATCTCAGGAAAGGAGCATTAGAACATGGCCGATTCGATTAAGCCCAACGGTTCACAGCATGCCGCACCGCCATCGGACGATCCGAAGAAGCAAGGCAGATCCGCAGCTAAGAAGAAATCGAAGTAACTCTGATATCAAATGAATGGATAGGACGCCGGTTGGCGCTTGGATCAGCCGGCAGCCTTGCTGTTTATTGAACTATAGTCCCCGTTAGCGCAATGAATTTTTTCGTCGAATTCAAAAAGACCTCCAAATCAATTGGAGGCCAGGTATTCAAGCAGGTTATCTTGCGTTCTTAAGATTTGCACTCGTATGGCCAGCTGCTGCGGTGTGTAGATTCAAATATCGATGACACTGGACTCCAGTTACAGCCCCCCAGTAACAGGGGTATACGATCCGGTAATAAAACGCGAATCGTCGCTTGCCAGGAACGAAATAACACCTGCAATATCATCAGGTTCCGCCACACGCCTCAGTGGTGTAAAGCTACTAATGGTTTGTTTCTCTTCCTCTGATAAAAAGGCGGTCGCATCGGTTTGCACTAATCCGGGTGCAACCACGTTGGCTGAAATTCCTTGTGGTCCGAATTCTTGGGCAATATAGTCGGAAAAAGTATTCACCCCTCCTTTTGCCGTCCCATGAGCGATCATGTAAGGCGAGGGATCCTTACCTAAGCTGCTGGATACATAAATGATACGTCCGAACTTTTGCTTGATCATGGACGGAATAACGGATTTAGTCGTCACGAATGCCGCTTTTAGTTCATCGTTTAATTTCTGAGAGAACTCCTCCCAATTCATTTCGGCAAAGGGCTTCGCAGTGAAACTCATATTCGCGTTGCAGACCAATATATCAATTTTCCCAAAAGCATCTAAAACAGCGTCTACGAGCTTTGCAAATTGGTCTGAATCACGAACATCCGCCCGGAGAGCAATGGCTTCTCCGCCGCTGGATCGAATATCGGAGACCACTGCTTCAGCAGCATCTTGATTTTTTAAATAATTAACGACGACTTTCGCACCCCGCTGGGCCAATGATTTTGATGCAGCACTTCCAATTCCTCTTGCGCCTCCGGTAACGATAACAACTTTCCCCTGCAGATTCATAGTCATCTTCCTTTCATCCTACTATTTAATTTCGAATGTTCAAACTTTAGATTCGAGCTTCATAACAACATTCCGGGTAGTCTTAGCGAAGCTGACCAAAGAACTTTCGAATGTCATTAACTAATAGATCAGGAGCTTCCATTGCCGCAAAGTGACCACCGCGATCGAATTCCGACCAGTGCACGACATTATGCTCGCGTTCGACAATACCTCGGATCGAGATGTCTTTCGGAAAAACTGCGACTCCGGTAGGAACCGTAGAGCGCTGAGCAGGCATGCCCCAGGATTTCGCCTCCTCTTTATAAATCCGTGCCGATGACCCCGCCGTTCCAGTCAGCCAATACAATGACACATTTGTGAGCAAGTGGTCGAGATTAACGGCATCCTCCGGAAGATTTGCTATAGGGTCTGTCCATTCCTTGAACTTCTCAACGATCCAAGCAAGCTGCCCGATAGGCGAGTCAGTTAGACCATAGGCAAGCGTCTGAGGTCGTGTAGATTGTATAATCGCATAACCCGTTGTCTCATAGCTTTGTTGAGTCAACTTATCGTAGCGCGCTCGCTCAATTTCAGTTAAATCAAGTGATTCTGCGGGATCTCCGGACGGGAATGTTGTAAGCCCGTTTGCATGAATCCCAATGACAGAGTCTGGAGCAAATCGTCCAAGCTCCGGAGAGACCATTGCCCCGGTGTCACCACCTTGTGCGCCGTAACGTTCATAACTTAGTCGACGCATCAGTTCAGCCCAAGTTCTGGCTACTCGATTAATGTTCCACCCTACCTCGGTTGTCGGTCCAGAAAAGCCAAAGCCGGGTAGCGAAGGGATAACGACATGGAAAGCATCTTCCGGGTTACCGCCATGAGCGCGGGGATCGGTGAGCGGTCCTATAATGTTCATGAACTCTACGATCGAACCTGGCCAACCATGTGTGATGATTAGCGGCATTGCTCCAGGTTCCGGTGAACGAACATGTAGAAAGTGGATGTTCTGTCCGTCTATGGTGGTGGTGAACTGCGGGAATTTGTTAAGAGATTTCTCGTGTTTGCGCCAGTCATATTTGGATCTCCAATATTCCGCCAGTTCCTTGAGGTAATCAACAGGGATACCATAGTCCCAGCCTACACCGGCCAAAGCATCCGGCCAACGGGTGCGGGTTAAACGGTCTCGTAATTCATCAAGGTCAGCCTGCGGAACATCGATGCGGAAAGGCTTGATATCATTGCTCTGGTGGCCATTGCGTACACTTTGTTGTTCTGAATGAGCCATTTTTTTTTGGAAATCCTCCTCAAAATTCTCTGTATCTTCTTGTGACTGATTAATGTGTTCACTCTATTTAAACTCATAATAAACCAAGCTTGTTGACAACTGTGTGTCAACGAGCGATATAAAGTTTAGATATCTCCAAAGCACTTTTCCGTACCGCTTCAGCAATATGCGGGGGTTCAAGAATGAACAAATCCGTTCTAAATTGAAGTAAAAAACCGATTAACCAGTCGTTATCCGGGTATCGGACCCGAACGATAAGCGTACCATCGGGCTGCCGTTCAATTTCATCCGAATCAAAATGATCTTCTGCTGGAACCTTAGCCGGCCCTGTAAATCTAAGCACCAGATCGACCATCTTGGAATCGCGCTGCGGATCCCAATTTGCATTCAACTCAGACAGCGTCACCATTCGACGCTGGAACGTATCCTCAAGAATGAGTAGATTCCGGATCCGTGAGAGCCTGAACATGCGGTAATCATTTCGGTTTAAGCAATAGCCGTGAAGATACCACGTATAGCCTTTGAGCACCAGCCCCATAGGTTCAATACAACGTTCTGTTTCTCCCCCTTGTCCGTTGGTATATGTAAAACGGATCAGCCTTTTATCGCTTACGGCTTTATGCAGCGTGTCATACTTGTTTCGTTCTGAAGAGCTGCTTTTCCACGGATTTAAATCTACGATGACCTGATCAGCACCAGCCATACGACCTTGTTCTGCCTTCGAGACCAATGCGCCAACTTTATCGAGCAGCCCGTCCAAATTTTGGTTGCTAAATGCCTGTGTAGATTGAAGCCCTCGCAAAGCTGTAGAGAGGGCAATAAGCTCATCAAATGAAAGCATTTGCCGATCCAATCGAAAGTTTTCCATGATTTCGAATCCGCCTTCCGCTCCCGTGTACGAAACAATAGGAATTCCTGCAAGATTCAATGATTCCAAATCGCGATAAATCGTACGCAATGACACTTCCAGACGATCAGCCAATTCTTGGGCCTGTACGCGTTTGCGGTTTAATAGAAGGATCGTAATGGCCATAAGTCGCTCAAGTTTCACTGTTTTCCCCCTAATTCAAAAAATCTTGTTACAGTTTCATTTTCAAGGTAACTAATTAATAAAATGTTTCACTTCCACGAACACGTTGCCTTAACTCCTGCGGGTAAATAGGGTTCTTACTTACATAATAAACTTTCATTGTTGACAAGAGTCTGTCAGGATTAGATAATTCACCTGTGTGCCCCTATTTGTTTCTATGCCTGGTTCTTCTCCAGAGCAAGGAGGCGAGCAGTATCCCTGCCCAGAAGCCAGTGATTGGCGCTACGACCAACATTCCGATGATGTTGCCGCCCGAGGTTAGCAGCAGTTTACATCCTGTCATGAAGACTGCGACCATCACCGCGAAGCCCCAGTACAACAGTTTTTGTTTGTACGTGATGAATGGGATCTCTTTCGTATAGGGATCCGTTCTGTAAAGCGCGACTCCTACTGTGCCGACTATAACCATCATCCCGGTCATCGACAGACTGTGCTGTAAAATTTTGTACACCGGCAGGTCCAATAAGACGATAGACTGCAGCAAGGTAAGCTGCTGAACCATATAACCGCTTTCATGCGTGAAGGCGTCGACCGCAACATGCGAGAGAAAGCCGATAGAGACAGACACGATGTAGATAATCCAGTCGCGAAGCGTTCGCAGGCTCCATGTGCATAAAAGGCTGTACGCCCTCCGATTCAAGCCAAAGGCGGATGGCAGGTGCAGGACGAGTGATTCCTTAACAAAAGTGTGAATAAGATAGGCGAACAGGATACATAGCGGAATCACCTGAACGACCAAGCCTAAGAACGAATGACCAACTGTCCGATGCGGCTCCAAAGCAAGAAAATATTCAAAATCAGAAGCCATACTCCCCAGCACGAGGCCGGTTACACTCAACCATCGCGGGCTGATGAATTTTAAGGGGAAAGCAAACGTCGGGTGCGCAAAGGTAAAAGGCATCGGTTAGCGGCTCACCTCCTCTTTTTAGCTACAATTTTAGCACCTAAAACTCAATCAATTTATTATTTCGGTCAAAATACTGAATACCGCCCTGTCCTGTAGGGAATACAAAACACTTCTGATTTGGTTCTTTAGTAAAGGTACCTGCTCTGGTACCTGCTCTGGTTGTATACGTGTGTATTCGATTTAACATACTTTCATCGATGATATATTCAACTAAATATTTGTCAGAAAATCCACCTATAAATCGCTTCGGAATCTTTGTTCCCTCTATATTCTCCCAATGTTTTGAAAACGTCCCGTCACCTGTTTGGTCCAAGTAGAAACCTACCTCTGTATCGATCTTATATGCAATTGCTGTGTATTGCTTGTACTTCACCAACTCAATTACATGTATTTTATTCTAACTGATAAAGGCCTCAATCTCTTTATCATCTGGTCTGACTGGTTGTGACTTACATCCAAAAACAAGGGTAGTAACGACTACCATTGTTAGAGATAATTTTATAGGAGACATTGTTCACACTACCAAAGATTTGTATTTGGCCTATAATACTTTTCAGCATAATTTTATCATAACCATCACTCTGTTGATGGATCTCTGCCCTTTACTTGAGAAAAGGCAGCCGATCAGAACGATCGCCTGCCTAGGTATATTTATCCCATATCAAAGGTATACCAACCATGTGTCTGTAATAAATTGTTTGTTTCCTTAAAAAGTGCATTTGCCTTCCCGCTGTTTCCATTTTCTTAACTTCTCAATAAAGTTCCTTCTGTAAGGATACACAAACTTTGTCCTCGGTACCGTGAAGAATTCAATGTACATTGGAATAGCAAATGCATCTCTCCATCCAACACAATTAGTAGATTTAATGCTTCGATTATTTATTGTTTCTTTGAATTAGATCAATGATGACATGTCCATACAGTACGCCAGCCTTTTGGCTTCCAGAGGCAAACCGAGCGAAATAAGCTGGTCGCAGATCGCCTGGATAACTTCGTAATCATCCACTCCTTGGACCTGACAGTCGCGGATAAAGCCAAATAGCCCTGCTTGCTCCGCGCTAACAATATAGGACTTTAACTGTTCTAATTCCCGGTCCGGAATTTCTTTCATGTGCCACGGGTGAGGGACCGGTTTATTTTGGCCATCAACTGATGTGCTCCGTACTATGACCCCCAAACCATCAGAAGTGGTCACGATCAGTTCGTTCCATCGCGCTTGTCGTACCTCTTGCATATAGGCATATCCATCAAGGATGGGCTGAAATCCGAATCGCAGCATAGCGAAGTCACGTACCTCATTCTTCTGCCATTGCCATTTCTTCTTGTCGAAATACTCGCTCTCCTCGTCGTCTCCTTCCTGATCTTTCAAATAGGTCAGATAGTGTTCTTTGGATTCAAAATCGTTCAGCAAAAGACCTTCATGATCTGAAAAATGAAGGGTGAAAAAATCTCTGATATTTTTGGCGACTATTTTTGCACAATTTCCAAAATCCATAGGATCAACGCGAATAATAGGCGCCAAACTTAAATCAGTCACGGAACCGAACTCCGTTAGGAAGGAAAAATGAATACCATCCATGCCTGTACCCGCGAACATTATCGCATCAGCTGGAGAACTTCTGTACCCGCCGTTTTCGGTTGGGTCAAATTGCAGAAAATAGCCTGTCGGTGTCTCCAAGTAAGGGACTTTCTGCTTAATCTCCTTCTCCCATGTCATGATCTCTTCTAGCAAAGACGGTATTTCGTAGGAATGCACCATGATGCCCTCTCCTTCAAACAGTATTATTTGTTAATTATAGTATATTTAATGTAAAAGTCGCCCCCTCAACGATAGCAGATGCCGCGGCAAACTGCTCCTTGTTTCGTTCAACTTACGTTCTCCGTCCCTCGTTTTTAGGTCTTTATCTCACATATACTCACTCATTCGCAGGATTTC
>NZ_JANHOF010000022.1 GCF_024498075.1 Paenibacillus mendelii | reverse complement strand
GGAGAGCCACCTAAAGCTGCTGTAATTTAAGAGAAAATACGCAAAGACTGAAGTGAGGCTAGGGGAAATGATCCCCTAGCCTCACTTTGTCAACAGTCCCCATCGGCGGTCTTTCTGACTGATTGTTATTCCTACATCAATGGCCCCCACTGCGTTCATCGATCAACTGTTCCAAAAACTCCGCAAAGGTAAACGCATATGTATCGATTATGCCATTCATGAGATCGTAACACATGATCTGAATTTCGCCTCGTTCATCTATGGTAGACGTATCCCAAAAATAAAGCTCGTCGCTATCCGGAACAAACAAATCCACTCTATGGGGAAACTGCGCTTTCCACTCCTCATCGGCTTGATTCAGCCTGTGTATATACAGAATGTCGCTGTCGGCGTATTCTCTGTGTTCCGGAGGGGCGAGCGATAAAATATTCGCGCCCTCCAATCGGGCGTTCCCGTAATGGGTCAACCACCAACGGTACGACGGGGGCAGACGAAAGCCCAATTCCTCTTCGGCCTCCGCTATCCAGCTCTCCTCCGCTCCTCGACCGGGATGCCATTTCAAGGCCGTGGTGTTCTTCAGCTTTTCGGCTAAACGCTCGTACATAGGTATCATCCTCTCCCTTCATCTAGACTGCTCCATGGTTGAAAGCCTAACGTTAATAAAGATTGTTGTATGTCCTGGTCCACTTTACTTTTGAACGTTTCAAACTCCACCGCCGATAAAGAACAGGGAAGCTTCTGATTGATAAAGGAGTCAAAGTCGATTGCCGTTTTTCGAATACGCAGCTTGCGCAGCACAGGCAGTTTCTCCAATCCCGTCAAACGAGTCAAGCCTTTGCAGTTCCTAATCGATAGCTCCTCTAGTGCCTTCATCTTCGGGTCAAAGCTAATTTCTTGCAGCTGAATTTGATCCTCAATCACAAGCCTCTTTAACGCACGGAAGACCGCAATATGGGTCAGGTCATGAAAGCCGCGGACTCGGATGATCTCCAGATTCTCGATTTCATTCTCTTCAATCTCCTGAATGTGCTCCCGGCCTCCAAGCAAAATGCGAAGGTTCTTCAGCTTCCTCAGCCGGTTAATAAAGTGTAACGGGATTTTGCTGATCGAGTCCAGGGCGAGATAATTCAGGTCCTCCAGATGGCCTACGGCATCAAGGTTTTTAACCTTGCCGCCTACATGCAAATGCTCCAGATGATAGAACTCTTTAAAATATTGCAGGTTGAGGATCTTCTTCCCCGAGACAATGTTTAGAATTCTTAGGGACCTCAGCGTGCCTATTCCCAGAATATCCGAATTCTCCTGCTCGTATATACCCAGACTCAAACTGTGCAGGGTGCCCAGCTTGGCCAACGCTTCGGTGTTATGTGCCCGGGTGAGACTATTGAGCAGCAGCATTTTGACATGGGGAATCCGCAACAGAGTATCACAATCAAACGACAGGGAATAGTGGGCGTAGAAACGCATGCCGAAATTTTCATCATACCGCGCACATAACTCATCCACTTCCTCCAGGATCGGTATCGATTCGTAATACGACGGGTGAGAGAACTGGACAATAACATGGTTACCGCTGCGCAAGTCCTGCTCGATCTGAACCGGGTCCAACGCAGCAGGATTATCAATCAGAATCTTTCTTTTCCATTTCATGCTCATTCGTAAAGCCTCCTACTTGCCGCTGATCACAAGTCCATATGTATTGAAAATCCACGATATGCTCATGTCTTGAATCGCATCACGGCTTATACGAACAGAAGGCTTTTGCTCCTTCATAGCATCTGCGTCAAGCGCTGAGAAGCGAAGCGGCTTTGTTATTTTTTTGATATAGCCCGTTATTTCTTCGAAAAACGTATATGTTAACGGCTGATGTTCCCGAATGTCCTCATAGATATAATACTTCCCCTTGTCATCCTCCAAATTAATTTGTAAGCCTTTAGGAAAGGAAAGCAAGATACACGGCAGTTCATCCTCTGCCCATTGTCCGCCATATGGAAAAGAGACTCCTTCATTTCTTGCAAAAAATCCGGAGCTTTCCTGATCAGACGTAACCGAAATGGAATAAACAAAGAAGGGGTGGTACTCGGGCTTTTCTTGCCTTGTAAAATACTGATAAAAGGTTTGATACGCCTCATATACCTGATTCAGATCATGCTTCGTCTGGGCATAATTGGTGAGATGGAATTGCACTTGCTTATGTTCAAAAAGCTTCAAAACGCCTTTAAACTCTTCCGGCGTTATGAAGAATTTAAGCTTATAAAATCCGCTGTTCTTTAATTTATCCATTTCTTTTCTCTCACCGCCAATGATGAATGAACTTAATTTAGCTTACACTGTGTTAGGTCAGTTGAAAGTGTCTGGGCATTCTCAAATGCCAGTGAAATCGATCGCACCCCCTCGGCAAACATCGTCCGCCTTCGTCTAATCGAACCGGTATGAAGAATCTACACGGTCAAGTTTGATGAACCCGCCGATCGGTCCACCAATCGTGGCAACCTCGCAACCTCGCTCTCCACCAATCTCGTGCTGATTCAATCTCATTTTATCCCATTATTTACTGCGGTGAAACAGGAGGAGGTCTGCGTTCGCCGTCCAACATGACAAATTGATGACAACGCTCACTATGCATCTGGAGAATGAAAAAGACAGAGCCCGACGACACTCACACTCTGGGCTCTGTTTCTTATGATCATTCCATTATTCCGTTAGCTTTGCTATCCTCAGCATCCGCTGTACGATGACGGCCGTTTCGGCCCTTGTGATTTCGCTCGCAGGCATCAATCCCGCTTCGGTGCCGCTGACAATTCCACTCTTTATTGCCATCGCAACAGCAGGTTTAGCCCCCTCGCTTACTGCTTCGCCATCCGAGAACATCGATAATGCCGCTTCGATATCCGCCGTGCTCGCTGCCGTATCCAGTCCTGTCAGCTTCATGGCCCGCAAGACAATAGACATCGCTTCCACGCGGGTGATGGTAGTTGTCGGACGGAACGTTCCATCCTCATACCCATTGAGAATGCCGTATTCCTGTGCCTTCGATACCGCCCCGGCATACCAGTCGCCCGATTGCACATCTGTAAATACAGATGAGCCTCCTTTGTCTGATAACCCCAATGCTCTCACGATAATTACCGCGAACTCCGCACGTGTCACCGCTCCATTCGGGTTATAATGCGTTTCATCCGTTCCGTTCACGATCAAACGCGAAGCCAAATCATTCACCGCATTTTTTGACCAATGCTCTTCCACATCCGTGAACGTCATTCGATTCTTAATCAGCGCATAAACACTATTCGTTAAGCTATGGATAATCGCGAAGTGTTTCCCGTCTTTTAACCTCACGTAAGTAGGCACATGATGGATCGTTCCATCCTCATTCAACACAACAGCCGTTGCAATCTCATTCGGCTCTATCCCGTCGGGCAGCGGGATTTCCCGCTTTATATACGAAGCGAACGTTCTTACTTGTTCGGTACTTCCTTTATAAGTAGCGGTTATCAGGAATTCAATCGGCTGCCCCACAATGGTAACCTGACGATTGACCGCTCCATGTTCATACCATTCTTCCGCGTCAAAACTATTCCTCCCGATTCGCACCTGCACGATAATATCCTGTAAGGCCTCTGTTCCAAAATGAGCTGCTATACGGTCGATTCCGATCTCGGATGAAGGCAAGCTGTAATTTCCATTCGGCGTGCGAATTTCCCATGCGGCATGCTTTTCTTCCATCCCTTTGACTATATCCCCTGACAGAAGGACGGATATGTAGTCCGCATCGGATGAGATTAGCATACTGACGACCGATATCAGTTCTGTTTTCTCCAGAAGATCCTGCATTCGGGCAGCATCTAGCGTGATCATCAGCTCGTTCTTCCCTGCCATTGTACCCTTCGCCACCTTGTCATAGGTTTGGTCGTCGATCAACAGCTGCAGCCGCGGATCCACTTGAGTTGGATTGGAGTCTAATGGACTAGGAGCTGTAAACGCTGCGTCCGTGTACCAGCCTGCGAACGTGTAGCCGGTCCGCGTTGGATCAGTAGGCTTGATCTACTCTATTGTAGAAGATAGTCCTCTCTCAATTCTTAATGAATTCTTAATGATCATAGGTCTATAAAAAAAGCAGCCCAAATCGGCTGCATTTCACGGATTCTGATCTATTTTTATTTTGCTTCTTCCTGTACTGTCTACTTCTTTATATTGATATTGACGGTACCACTCCCCTCATGACCAACAACACTCTCTCAACCCTCCACAACAAATTTTTCGCCGTCATTTATGGAATGGTTCACGTTTATAGAGCGAAAGTCCAAGTCACCGGTCGGGTGCCTTGGACTTTCGAATAAGAGATCCTGCAATTATGCAGAATACCTATGATATGACGCACACTCAAAGCGGAGGCATTACCCCCAACCGGGTCCAACCTTCCTTCGAAGGACCGTATACCGCAGGTATCGGCAACCCCGCTTGGCGCATCAGAACCGTAACTTGGCCTCGATGATGTACGATGTGCTTGATCAGTCCCATGAAGATCGTCGCGTTGGACTCCATTCTTCCGAACGCATTCTGGATTTGCTTCAACGTATCGTCTGTCCACTGCTCGTGAAGTGCTTCCGCTACCTCTATGCTTACCGCATGAAAGGTATCCGCGATCTCCTTTGCGAACGACACTTCGTTCTGATTTGGCACTTTCGCAACCGTGACACCAAACTCAGTTAAATAATCCGGAATATTCGTAACGAAATGCCACGCGATCCTCCCCAACGTGCGTCCTTCAGGATAAACCTGCTGCAAGAGCGATTCATCGGTCAAGCCGTCCAGCATCTTCTGAGTTAATACGGCTTCGTTCTTCCATTCGGCTATAAAATCTTCGACC
Source organism: Paenibacillus mendelii (assembly GCF_024498075.1). Taxonomy (GTDB): domain Bacteria; phylum Bacillota; class Bacilli; order Paenibacillales; family Paenibacillaceae; genus Paenibacillus_Z; species Paenibacillus_Z mendelii. The sequence continues at coordinate 73,193 of NZ_JANHOF010000022.1, read as the reverse complement.
GTACGGTACATCGTCTCATCCCCTTATTTTTGTTCCATTAGAAAATCATTAACAGCCTGATAATAACCGTCCACTCCTACCGTGTCCGCGTTGATCCATTGCAATAACCCGCCAATCTTTGAAACACACGGCCAGCTCCGAGAATGATCTTGCATTAGCCATATACCCATGCAACATAACGAGCACTCGTTCGCTATCTCCGCCATAATCAAGGTAAGAAAGCCAAAGATTCCCCACGTAAAAGAATTTCCTTATTGCCGAGCTATTATAACCGGTGTTCGACATCTTAATGTCACTCCTCTTTGTTCAACTCTAATCTCTCTCAACCCCATCTTAATCGCTAATGGTGACAGCTTTTGTCATCGTTGTGAATTAATTCTCAGCCTCCGAGAGGGAAATGACGGATCTCCTGCTTCGTTGTTTCTTCTTGGGCAAGGCATCGTTATTATTAATAGACACAATCAGGGCGGTCCATTAGTCCGAACCACATAGGGATTCTCATCATCACCATTCGCCTTACTTGTGATACGGTTTCAGCTTAACGGGTCTATCGGTGAAAAATGCGAAAAGGAGCTGCCGCGGCATGCTCCTTCGTTGATGTTCTTATGGATTTTATTTTCATAATCTGCACGACAGGCTGACGATTCGGTGCCGAGGCGCTACGAAAAGTCGGCCTTTTTAAATTATTTGCCATGTTGAGTAACCGGGACGTTATCCTAATCCCCAAAGCTCATCCTGTCAAGAGATAATGTGCGAATGAGCGACATAGAGGGGTATCCCCCCTAATGGTTTCGAAATATGAATGAATTTCCGAGTATGAAGAGCGATTTCGCTTTTTCCAATTCAGCCAGCTTCTCGTAAAATGTTCTCAGGCCAACTGGGCAATATCGGTCGAGAACGAGCGGCTATATCGTTAAGATTACATTAAAGCAAGTTCCGCCAACTTCATTATCAGTAACGGTAAGCATACCATTATGTTTTTTGATAATACTTTCAACAATCGAAAGCCCTAAGCCCGCACCGGCCAATTGGCGGGAGCGTGATTTGTCAACACGATAAAAAGGCTCAAATATATGCTTTTTGTTTATTTCGGGAATACCGATGCCTGTATCTATAATTTTGATTGAAACCTGTTCCTTACATAATCTGTTTACAATAACTTTAACCGTGCCACCGTCAATATTGTACTTAATACCGTTTTCCACAAGGTTATAAAAAGCACGATACAATAAGTCGGTGCTTCCAGTAACAGTGCTATTATCACAATCTAAGATCAGCGCAACATTTTTATCTTTAGCTATGTGAGAAAGCTCGGAAGTAATATCCTCAAAAACATCCTTCAAACAAATGCTGCTTTGCTCACCGTTATCGTCCATATTCGTCATATCTAACAGGTTACCGACGAGTCCTCTCAAGCGATGGGTTTGCTTTTCAATAACGGAAATAAGGGCATCATATTCCTCGTTTGTATGATCCTTTCTCTTCTTAAATACATCAATCTTTGTTTGTAACACAGCAAGAGGGGTTCTAAGCTCGTGGGCGGCACTTGCGGAAAATCTTCCTTGCATCATAAAAGCATTATCCAGCTTATCCGTCATTTCATTGAATGTGACAGTAAGCTCTGCAATTTCATCCTTTGTAGGCGGCACAGATAATGTTTCAGATAGATTATGCACATTTATGTTCTTCACTTGACCATTTAGTGTATGAAGAGGTTTTAATGCCTTGCCCGAAATATAGTAGGTTAAGAATCCGCCGCCAACAATAACTAAAATCATATAAATAATACTATTCATTCTAAAATCCATTCTTGCTTGCTGGGAATCATCAGATGGAACGGGAGTGATTATGCTGCTTGACGGTGATGGAGGGTTTCCATCACCCTGCCCATCATCGCCGACTTCTTTTGCCGGTAATACCAAAGCTGCATCAATCCTTGCAGCCATTGTATCCGCAGATAAATTAAGTACTAAGGTAAGACCTACACAACAAACAGTCAAAAGTGCAACGGTCATAACCGTAAGTCGCAATCGAATTGGCATTTTTTTAAGCATTAGCATCACGTTCCTTATCTGATAACACGTACCCCTCGCCAATTTTCGTTCCAATGGGGTCATAGTTTAATATGGCTTTCAGCTTCTTTCGGAGAGCTGCAATATGAACCCGTATAGCACCACTAAAGCTATCCGCATTCTGATCCCAGATATGTTCAATCAATTCTTCTTGGCTAACCACTCTATCCTTGTTAAGCAAGAAATATTCAAGCAATGCGAATTCTTTTTTTGTAAGTGATAGTTCATTTTCATTAACAACCGCAATACGTTTTGATAAATCCACCTTAATTGCTCCGCAGGAAAGCATACTACTTTCTTGCACAAACCTTCGCCTTAACAAATTTCGTATCCTTGCTTCCAACTCGGCAAAATCAAATGGCTTCGCCAAATAATCATTTGCCCCTATGTCCAGGCCCTTTACTTTGTCATTAACACTACTTCTTGCACTGAGAATAAGTACCTTTAATTCAGGCTTCTCATCTCGTATCTTAGCTAAGACCTCAAGCCCATCCATTATCGGGAGGTTTAAGTCAAGTACAACCAAGTCGTAATTCACTTCATATAAAAGCTCGTAAGCAGTTTCACCGTTGTCACAAGTATCAACGGCATAACCATCTATTCTAAGCCCATCTGCAATCGCCTCTTGCAAATCAAGCTCGTCCTCTACAATAAGTATCCTCATACGCAAATCACCTCTTTTACTATTGTACCTAAGTATAGGTTAAATCTATGTTAAGCATTTGATTCAACACAAAAAAATCACTTAACAGGGATTTAACATCGTTTGTTATACGATGGTTGCATCAAGTTTAGGAGGAACAACAATGTATATTCTAAAAAAACCAAATGGAGGGTGAAGCTGTGAGAATATCGAATTTGGCTCGCAAGGAGGTTCTTGTGGCCTTCTGCTTTCTCGCTCCGAGCTTGATTGGTTTTGCTCTATTTTATTTAATTCCGTTTGGTCAAAGTATTGTTTTCTCTTTCGAGAATCCAAGCGGAGAAGCAGGATTGTCGCTTGCCAATTATCAGAGCCTGTTAGCCAGTTCGTCCTTTCAAAAGGCAGCTGGGAATACATTCTGGTTCACTATTATTGGCGTTCCAATCCTTATTCTATTATCACTGGCTCTTGCCATGCTGCTTAACAAACGAGTCTTCCTTCGAAACTGGCTGCGCACCTCTTATGTGCTGCCACTGGTTGTTCCAGTAGCTTCGATTGTCCTCGTATGGCAGATCCTGTTTGATTGGAATGGCTTTTTTAATCATGTATTGGAGTGGCTTGGAATCGATCGGATCGATTGGATGAAATCAGAATGGGCGCAAGGAGTCATTATCGTTATCTATGTATGGAAAAACATGGGCTATAACGTAGTTCTGTTCTTGGCCGGTTTGCAAAATATCCCTGATCAATATTATGAGATTGCAAGCCTGGAAGGAGCAAGCTGGGCTCGTAAGCTCCAGATCACCTTGATTTATTTAATACCGACAGGATTTTTAGTTATTCTGATGTCGATTCTGAACTCATTCAAGGTATTTCGGGAAATCTATTTAGTTGCGGGTGACTATCCACATGACAGCATCTATATGCTTCAGCACTATATGAACAACATGTTCCTAGCGCTCGATATTCAGAAGCTGTCAGCAGCAGCATGCTTGATGGTGCTCTGCATTCTAGTCATTGTGCTGATGCTCTTCCGAGTTGAACGAAAGTTCCGTTCATTTATGGAGTAAAGGGAGGTGTGTAGATGAACAAAAAACAGATTAGAACACTGCTACTCACTATCTTCCTAACGGTAATCGCGCTTGTAATGCTGTTTCCTGTTGTACTGACAATTGTAAGCTCCTTGATGACGGAGAAGGAAATTATGCTGAATTACAGCATGTTGGGTAATACGCAGACGAATGATTTTGTGAATTTGAAGCTGATTCCAGATTGGGTTTCGTTCGAGCAATTTTTCAAGGTGCTTATTTCAACCTCGCAATTTCTTCGTATGTTTTGGAATTCTGTATTTATGGTGGTTCCAATCATTACAGGTCAGGTCGTGGTGGCAACATTAGCGGCATTTGCATTAGCCAAGCTGCGATTTCCTGGCAGAGAGCCATTATTCATTGTGTATCTGATAACCATGCTCATGCCGTTCCAGGTCACACTTGTACCGAATTACATCATGTCTGATCGATTGGGGCTTATTAATAGTCCGGGCTCCATTATTTTACCGGGCATATTTGCAGCGTTTGGTGTGTTCCTGCTCAGACAATTTATGCTCCAGATTCCAACTGCATATATGGAAGCTGCCAAGATGGATGGGGCGGGCTATTTCCGTTCCTTTGTCACGATCGCCTTGCCTATGGTGAAACCTGGCATGGCAGCGCTTGTTGTTCTGCTGTTTGCAGATTACTGGAATATGGTGGAGCAGCCACTGATCTTTCTGCAGGATGCCGCTTTACAGCCCTTGTCCATCTTTCTATCCCGCTTGCAGGACGATGCGTTTGGGGTATCCTTTGCTGCTGCGGTCTTGTATATGATGCCCATGATTCTCTTGTTTCTTTTTGCAGAACGGTATTTTATTGAGGGCATAGAGCTTTCTGGAATTAAAGGATAGGTGGAATGAGATGACAAGCATATCTAAGCGACAACGTTTAACGGCTGCTTTGTTTATATTGTTCTTTGCGATATTGGCTGGCTTGACTTTCTTTAGCAGCACACTCGAAACGATGATGCTGCCCAAAGTGATTACGGAGAAGCTTGTTTCTAAAGCATTAGTTCATGATGTTAACGGGAGTGGAGTCTTAACGCCTCGAAAACAGGTGGATTTGGTGAATGAGAGTGGCTCTAAAATTTTGAAGGTTCATGTAAAAGAGAATGAAAAGGTTAAGAAGGGTCAAAAGCTGGTGACATTCGACAGCTCTGAATTGGGTGAGCAGCTATACCAAGAGGAAATGGCGCTTAAAAAGCAAAAGCTGAATCGGGAGGTGTTGAAGGAGAACTTAATGAATGCGGTGCGCGACGGTGATGAGCAAGCAATTGTCAAAGCTGAGCGAGATTTAGAACTGGATAATATGGATCTTGAAATGGCACAAAGAAAATTGAATAAGCTGCGTAAAGAAAAGGCGGACAAACAATCGCTGAGTGCCCCCTTTGACGGCAAAATTACAAAGGTTACAGCAGAGGATAGCATGAACGCCTCACAAGGCGGGGCTATTCTGACACTTATGGATAGTGGCAAGGGCTTCGAATTTTTATTTGCTGTCGATTCGGGGAATACGGCATTATTCGAGATTGGGTCAAAGGTTTCTGTTCGATTGGTGAAAGACAATAAATTGGTTAACGGTACCATTCAAGAGATTAAAACTGTATCTAAAGAAAATAGTGAAGAATCACCCGATGAATCCAGTTATCAGGTTGTCGTTTCCGTCACCGATGATGGTCTTCAAGGCGGCGAACAAGTAAGTCTAGATATAAAGAAGGAATCGAATGAGAAAGGTTTTGTGTTACCAAAGAAATGGGTTCATAAAGATGCAACAGGAAGCTATGTCTATGTAGTTGAGGAGAAGAAAAGCTCACTCGGCAATACGTTCAATGCACGCAAGGCTTATATTGTAACAGGTGATTCAACCGAGGATGAAGTCGTAGCAGTGAGCGGGTTAAGTCGACTTGATGAGATCATTATTGAATCAAGTGAACCGCTGCAGGAAGGTAATCGAATCCGAATTTATTGAAGGGAATGAATGAATTTGAATAGAAGATGGGTATTGGCCTTATTGGCAATGATAGTCGTATTATCGGGATGCTCTAGCAGCAATGTGGGATCAGGTGGAGGTGGAGCATCTGATGAACAATCAGGTACAAATGGCACAACGATTGAGATTGCACTGATGTCAGCAAATCCTTATTTGGATGAAGCAATTAAGCAATATAAAAAAATTCGTCCAGATGTCCACATTGAAACCAAAGAGTATAAAGCTACACCTCAAATCGAGGAAAATACATCGAGTGAACCATTAACAAAGGGCGATATCGAGAAATATGTACAATCGGTCAGCACACAGCTAATGTCTGGCAAAGGGGCAGACATTATCGTAATGAATGAATTGCCGAAGGACAAATATGTAGCCAAGAACATGCTGGTTAATTTCTATGATCTGATGGACAAAGATGCTGACTTTGATCGAAATCAGTACTATCAGAATATCTTTAAAAACTCACAGAATGGAGATGGTTTGTATGCAATGCCATTCTCATTTGCCCTTGACGCGTTTACTGGCAATAAAGACTTGTTAAAGCAAGGTAATATTGAAATTAATGATCAAACTTGGACATGGGATGACTTTAAAACGATCTCAAAGAAGCTGAAGGAACAAGTTGGTGATGATCATGTCACATTTGGTAATCTATTCCCAGTTCAACTGTTATCGGAGTATATAGAGGCTAATTATAATAAGCTCATAGACCAAGGTCAGGCAAATTTCGATTCCGATTTATTTCGAGATATGATGAAGCAAATCAAATCGATGTATGATGAAGGTGTGCTTAATGCCGAATTTATGGAATATTCCGAATCCTTGTTCAACAATGCTAACCTTCTCGATCCAATAACAGGCCTGGCTCAAGTCCTTGATCCAAAGTTTACTATCTATCAAAAGCCAACAGTAAATGGACAATATAGCGGAACTCCATTTAAGTCGTATTTCACTTTAGGCATGAACAGCAAATCTAAGGTTCAAGATGAAGCATGGAAATTTATTAAGTTCATGCTTTCCGAGGAAATGCAATCTTCACCAATGGTAGGAGGCTTTGCGATGCATAAGGGAGTTGTAGAGAAACAGCTGGGTGATGCCAAACAGCAGGCAGTAGCGGGTACACTTACTGGACAGAAGTTTGATACTAATACAGTAGAAAGCAAGATTAAAGAATTGCATCAGCTCATTGATGGAGCGAGTACGAATTTATCTAGCGATTTCAAGGTCATTTCAATTGCGATTGAAGAATTTGATTCCTATATGAGCGGTCAGAAATCAGTTGAAGATGTCAGCAAGCTGATTCAAAACCGAGTCAACACGTACATTAACGAGTAAATAGAAATCCTAATGAGATTTTCATTGGGCGGAAATTTTAATGTGTGTGGCATCGGATGTTACAGCAGCTGCTGGAGCGGCGTAAAGGAAGAGTATCACCTTCGAGGCTGAAGGTGGTGCTTTTTTTGTGCAATGAGATGCATCGTGGGTATGGGGAATAATCACCAAACGAATTGTGCTCAATATCCTCATATTTTGATTCAAAACAAAGTAGGAGCGCCCTTTCGGAGGCTCTCCCTACTTTAGAACACAAAAAAAACTGGCGACTGTTGAATACAGGCCGCCAGCAACTTTTTTACGTATATCCAAGCTTGCCGAGCAGACGGCTCAGCATAATCGCCATTTCTGCGCGGGTTGCGGTTTGATGCGGTCTGAAATTGCCTTCATTGTCGCCTATCACGATGCCGCTGGAAAGCATTTGCTGTACAGCTCCGACAGCCCAATTCGATACCTCGCTCGAATCGTTGCTATGAGTCGAATGATCTGGCTGATGGGAATGCTATGAAGAGGCGTGATAAGGTTCGTTCTCTCATCGGGGATTCCCTCATAGAAGTTTAAGTTCGATGTCCGTGTAATACTCAAAAATTTCCTCTCACTTATGATACGGTTCGCCGTAACGGATCTATCGGCGAAAAATCATAAGAGCTGCTTTCCACACTAATAATGATCCAAACATGCGAAAAAAACCACTAATGTACATTTGCTCCTCTACGGGTGTGACAAATAGCGGTTCTTCATTTACAACTCTCCTTCAAGAAACTTAATGAGGTACATTTCAGGCTGCACGAGGAACTCTGTAAAGCTACATAAATCCGCATAAACCTGATGCTCCACGTCATAACAGCCTATCAGGCCTTTTTTCTTCGGGTTCCAAACTAGCTGCAGATCGGAGGAATTATCGATATCAGCTGACAGACGCAGCAGCTTTTGCCTGCCGACTTTCATCTCAATCGTATCGGCCAATGTGAAAAAGTCTATATACCCGATTCCATATTCATTTTGCGCTAGCTCAAGGCGCAGCTTGTCTCCAGTAAGAAAGCTGACCAGTTCATCGGTCAGTTTATATTTTTTTAACTCATACTTTTTATTTTCTATATTATGAAGCTCAGCCGGCTCCAGCGATTTCAAATAGTCAGCTAAGATTGTATCCTTATTGCTGACCGCAATCGTATACGGCCGCTCGCCGTCCTTTTCCGCAAAAGTCACGTCCGCACCGCGTTCAATCAAAAATTTGACCATGGCCAGATTACCCATTCGCGCGGCAACGGTTAACGGAGTCGCTTGATAAGGATAGACCATATCCGGTTTACTGTAATTGATGTCCACCCCATGATCGAGCAAATACGTGAGTGTCTTATAGTCATGATCCGATACGGCTTGACGCAATACAGCACCGCCATGCAACTTCATATCTAATCCCAGCTCATGAACGAGCGGGATATTGTTTTTGTTACCATAGTAGGCCTGTGAATATGCGCCTGACCCGATTTGATTGAGCTTGACCAGCTTGGCTCCTTGCGCTGCTATGTAGCGAATGATGTCTTCCTTGCAATAGCGAACTGCTCGCAAAAAGGCCGGATTATGCTTGACATTCAGGTTGACGCCGAGCTCTACCAGCAGCTTTACAACATCCATTCTCTGCGATATAAGCGCCAGGTCGAGCGGACTTAACGTGGTATGCTTGCTAAGTACAATGCCATCTTCAATATCCCAGCCTGCTGCAAATGCAGCCTGCAATGCCGGAATATTTCCTTTGTAAATGTACATCGCGATTTCCGGCAGCTCCTCGAACCTCCCGATACCTTTTAGATTGATCATCCATTACCCGCTCCTACTCAAAGTCTTATGTTCATTTTCTTATTTCATTCAGTAATCGCGCGCTGCATCGAACCAGCGTTGAGCCATCTCCTCTGTTATAGGCCGGCCAATCAGGTGGTCAGACTGGCTGAGTTGCCATACCGCTTCACCAAGGTCTTCTCGTTCGGTGGTTTCGATGCCTTTGAGGGTGTTGAAGCGCACGGTGAAAGCGGTAATCGCTGCCTCGGCATCGGCAAAGCTGCGGGCCTCGGCCAAGGTTGCCTTTGCAACATTGTAAGCTTCGTTAGCCAGCTTGGCCAGACGTTTAGGCCAGGACGAGAACGGGCGGCCGAACTCGGTCGTCCACCACTCAGGCTTTCGTAATTGGCTCACTGAAGCATGGCCGGCCCACAGGCGGGTTTTGGCGCGTGTTTTCATTTGCTGCCTTAGGCGCTTACCCGTGCTCTCTTCCACGTTGTAGGCGATAAATCTGTCAAGTAACGGCCACGTGTCCAAGGAGGGTAAGTCCTCCAAATCAGGCATGAAGCGCAGCTCCAGATTCGTTAACCGGGCATGGCGAGCCAACGAGTCCATGTCGCAGAAGTTCCCCCACAAACTCAGTGAGTCAAGTTTTGGGAACCGGTCCAGACCGTCCAGCGAGATGGGTTGTCCCAGCGGCGAGTTTTGCAGCGTCAGGCTCGTTACCTGGTGCAACTCACCCAGGTCGGGCAGCAAGAAAGGAGTATCATTCTTGCGTCGGCTGGTGCGCGGCGCTAGAGTCAGAGAAGATGGCATATCACCAGTGGCCGAAAAGCGTGATAGATCGCCGGACATACTCAGGCGGAAAGGCCGCTTCGGAAGCTTCAGGCTCAGAGGCCCTCTTGACTGGTCCAACTCGATATGCAAGCCATGCAAAATGGACTGGCTGGCGTCCACCACCGTATCGGCAGACAGGACCGGAGCCCACGTCATCTCTTCAATGGGACGTTTCTGCGCCCATTCCAAGAAGCCCGCGTCACTGCCTGTATAGTGCAGAAATCGCGGCCAAGGCGAGCCCGCCGGCGTAGCAAAGGCATCGAATACGGTCCAATCGATACGCGCATCAGGCGCGACATGAAGGTCCGCCTTCTTCCCCAATTGCGATGGTCCAATGGATAGACTGCCCACACCGGGCTGAATGACAAGAGTGTGACTGCGAGGACCTGTCAGGTCGATAGGATAACGACCAACTTCTCTAACAGAACCAGCAGAAGGACGAGCTTGGTTATCATTTGGCATTTCTATTATCCTTTCTTCTAAAACATATCAAGTCATTTCGGCAAGTGTTTTCTTCGACCATAACCCTTTTTTCGCAATAATCGGCATAAATCTAACTATTCACGCCTGCCTCTATCTTCTGAGCAATAAATTGTAATCTTGCAAAATACCGCTCTGATGCCTCCCAGCGCCTAAGGTCCAAAAAGGACATGTCCTGCTTGCCATATTGATTGGGCGGCTGATAATGCCGGGAAACATAAGTTCCATTGTCCAATGTATAAAAATAATACGCTTCATCCAGAGTCTTGATTTCAATCCGAGCATGTAGGTAGTCTCCATCCTCGTCCGCATACGCTTCACGGAAGCTGTAATATTTTGAGCCGTCCCAGAACCCGTCATTCTCCTCCTCTTCCCAATATAATTCCTGAATTACAGAGTGTTGCAAGATGTCTTGCACATACTGGACCTCAATGTTTCGTAAATAAAGCTCAGCTATATTAGCGCAGGTCAGTAACATAGTCCAGCAATCGCTAATCTCCGCTAGCTGTTCCTGAGACTCTTCTGTAATGTCCTCCTACTCAGACCCCTCATCTATGGTTCTCCTCAACAAACCGACGGACTTTCTCTACAAAATGCCGCCCCACGGAGTAATATTCATCCTTATTCACGGCATCGTCCAGCCACTTCATCAGCTTCACCCCGTCCTGTTCGGCTTTGTAGAAATGATTTAATGGGGAGAGTGTATGTGGTGTCCTGCCCGTCTTCTCGTTAAGACCGTAATCAGTGATGTAATAATAGTAGCCTGGCAATACTTCAGTTAGCTCTCCGGCAGATTGCAGCATGCGGGCCGACCAGCGATGCACATATTCGCCATCGTCCGAAACGTCACCATTCAGATCCTTTTCAAAGTCGAACAGCAGCTCATCATAAAGCGTATTGGACTGCAAAAGTACCGCGTTGTCCGGGAGCAGCTTGCGATTCGCCGCGAATACGGACGAAATCAAATCGCCGTGGACTTCATAACCAAAGGTTGCTGCAAAGTTGGCCTTCCATTCGTTATCGATAATATCCGGCCAGCGGTCGGCATTTAAGTAGGACCCGTCCGACGTTCCATTATTCCATCATTGATTAAGGGCATAGGACAACGTACTATCAAATTTAAGTGAATCGAATGGACCTAAATCCTGATCCTGTGGTTTCTGTCCAATGCCCACTTTCCCAACAGGATGTCTTCCTCCTGTGTAATAGTTGGCAACCGCGAATTTAATGCTGGGCTCACCACCAGCCGGATCCAGAATCGCTAATGCTAGTGTATAATCGCCCTTTGCCAGCTCAGAGGGAAGCTTAAAGTCGCCGGTTACCTTATTCACGAGAGCTGGTTTGGAATATTTTCTCGCTTCCGTATCCCAATCCTCCCCCGGCAGCCATGCCCGGATATCGGCAACGAATTCGCCTTTCCAAACCACCTTGCGATTCTCATCCAGCAGGCTGGCTTCCACTGGCCAATCGTAATAGAACGGCGCTGACCCTTCATTGACCACATCAAAGTTGACCTGAAGCGTACCTCCAGGTTCGACACTGTCGGTGAAGCTTGCTTCATGGATCACATAACGGTAGCCGAATGCCTGCTGCATCTCGGTTGCTCCGGCTGCAACCTCCCTATTCAACGGATTTTTATACATATCGATCCAGCCTAGACCCGACGTATGCGTTTCTCTAATCCAGTCTATGATATGATCCCTGTGCTTCTTAATGCTTAGTGATTCATCCGGACTACCACCAGGCTGCTCCCGATAGTTACCCCAGTTGTAGGCGACCTCACCACTAATCACTTGAGTTCTCCAATCATCCCGTTCAATAATGCCATTGCCACTGGAATGGTCGTCAGCGTGTGCGAATGAATCCCAATAGAAACCAAAGTCATAATCGATGAACGTATACGGATAGCGGATCGTTACCTTCTTGTTAGGAAATGCCTTCACATACGCATCTCCAATTGCCTTCTGGAAGTCCTTAGGAATGAAGCTCGTTCCATCCGCCAGCTTAATCGGATGAATATGGTGCTCGCCCCAATCGCCCCACAATGAGGATTCGATAAAGGCTACACGCGGATCGTTATTCCAGGCCTCTCCCAATTTAGCAATAAAGGAAACTAAACGATCCTTCAATTCCTCTGTAGTCCATTCTGTAAACGGATCGCCATGCGGTATTCCATCCGGCCAGTAGTCACCTACTTCCGGATAGCGAATAATTACTCTCGGCACAACTTTAATATTTTTTTGTTCAATATCCTTCCATGCCAAATTGCTCCAATCTATAATTTGTTGCACGGAGTCGGAAGCAACAGCCTCCAACTCTGTATAAGGAATGTAGTGCTTGTAAAGAGTACCATATTCATGGGGCTTAAATTCGGATTCCGACATGAATCGAGTCGGCCTAAATCCTTTCAACGGGTTTTTGAAGGCTTCCTCCGTTCCCTGCAATTCGACGGTCAGCAATTCGCTTGCCAACGGGGTATCGTTCGTCCCATTCGCATCGATCGTTTCTGCAGATTCTCCTGCCATTTGACTTCCTCCTTGACTAAATTGAACGTATATCAATACGGCCAACCCTATTACCGCCAGTAACCCCACCGTGGTGGTGATCCTTTTCTTGTTCACACCTCTACCTCCGTCTTCCTCTTCCTGGAATCAGCTTTATTTTACCCATTAAATCGAATCAAGACGAACCAAGCGAACGCCATGCGGCACGACTGCAAACTGCAGCAGTGCGCTTGCAGGATCATGCTGTTCACCTGTCCACAAATCGGTAACCTTATAAGTGCCAAATAAATCTATTGAATATAATTCAACTGCAACGTTCTGTTCATCATCGCCTATGTTGAAGAATCCCAAGTACACTTCATCGGACTGGCCGCGGGACATCCATACAACCCGATCTTGCTCACGGTAGAGCTCGCGGATGGAGTGTCCGTTTCTGTGCATCGCAAGCACTTCCCGATTCGTCAGCAACGATAATGTCCATTCGTCATTGCTTCTTAGCTCGCCGCCGAATATAAGCGGTGATTGGCATAGACACCACAACGACACCATCGTTCGTTGTTCGTCCCGCGTAAAACGGGTCATTCGCTCGCCTACCCCATCGTCTTTGGAGCGGATTGCCAGATGACCAAGCGGCAGCATATCCAGATCAGGCCAGCTTCCCGGTCCGCCATACTGAATCCATTGGCTGCTGTATTCAAATGATTTATATAAATATTTCCAATCATCCCAAAAATCAGCACTCACTCGCCAAAGATTGGCCTGTTCCTTCAAATGCTCTGCCAGCTGCAGCGGTGCTGGGCCCGGAGATAAGCTCAATACGATATCCCGGCCACAGCGGTCGATTGCACCGCGGATCAATTCTATCTCTCCCTTTGAATACGGATGCGAGATGTCGTCCACCTTCACATAATCGATTTCCCATTCGGCATAGAGCTGAAAAATCGAATTATAGTAGGCTTGTGCGCCTTCCTTCTGAGACTGTATGCCGTACATATCCGTAATCCAGTTGCAGATCGAATACGTGTGCGCAATTTCCCTCGCCCCCTTGCTTGAGCCCAGAATCGGTGTGTTGGAATGAACGGCCTGTCTGGGAATACCGCGTAGAATATGAATACCGAACTTGAGTCCCATGGCGTGGATCCGATCCGCTAACGACCGGAATCCTCTGCCATCCGCCGCAGAAGGAAAGCGATTGACAGCAGGAATCAGTCGGGAATACTCATCCATTTCAAGGGGGACAAAGGGGTGAAATATCGAGCAGTTAGCGGTTGGTTCATACCATTGGGCATCGACAACAATATATTCCCACCCATATGACTTAAGATGCTCGGCTACATAATTCGCGTTGCCGATCACCTCTTCTTCATTGACACTCGCTCCATAGCAGTCCCAGCTATTCCATCCCATCGGCGGAGTAGGTACCAATCGATTTTTGCTATTTGCGGCAACGGCCGCTGATTCCATCTTATTCATAACCATGCTCCCTCTTTTAATAGGATGTCTTCCAAAAATAGGCCTCATTGGCCAACGATGCCAGTCCGCTCCACACTCTCTACAAAGTAACGACCGACGAATATATACAGGATGATAATCGGCAGAATCGCCAGTAATCTCATTTTCTTCATGAAGATCCCTCCCTTGTCATTCTTCTCTTGTATATCCACCACTCCTCAGTAAAGCGCTTCCAAATATACTGTAACACGAATACGAAATTTGAGCAAATAATTGCGCAAATAATTTTCCTGTATGTTTTCGGAAAATACAAGGAACCGACGATCATTCCAATTCGTGATTCCTTGTATTTTACCAGCTCAATTCAGAACAAATTCATCAACCGCGACGCATGGATCCTTCGTTTATATTTTTGCAGGATTCACGAATGATCAATTCCGTTTTTAATGTAATGTTAAATTGGGAAATGTACTTGTTGCTGATGATTTGGGACATCATGCTGGCAATAAGTTGATTAATATCGTACTTAAATCGTCTCACGGAGGTTAGAGGCGGGGACATATATTCAGATACTTTCCAATCATCGAATCCTACGATGGATACATCCTCAGGAACGCGCAAGCCTTTGCTTCGCAATGCTTTGTTCGCCCCAAGCGCAATGGTGTCGGCAAGGGCGCATATGGCAGTAAATTTCGTGCCGTAAGAGATCAGCTGCTCCACGGCCTGATGCCCGTGAGCCATGCTGAACGAGCCAAATATTACATGGTTCTCGTCGATGCTTAAACCAAAATCTCTAATCGCCGCCCGGCATCCCTCCATTCGATTTTGGTTGACCCAGTGATCTGAAGGACCAGCCAAAATCGCAATATCACGATGTCCCAACTCATACAAATATTCAATCACTTTATAAGTACCGCCGTAGTTGTCATAGTCAATATAATTCCATGGCTTGTTGTAATCTCTGCCATTCGTGACAATGTAGGGAATATCCAGTCTGTTCAGTTCATCCATAATTTCATCGCTGACGAACGGATCAAAAACGACGGCCCCATCAATGGCCCGCTCCTGCAAAAGCTTATAACAAGTCGAATTTTTATCGAGCTTCCCTGTATTCGTCGTCAAAATAATTTTGTGCCCCATCGCCTCAAGCTCATCCTTTAAATTGTTCAATTCAATGGATGATGAGGGATCGTCGTCTAGGAAATCATTGGAGTTGGTTACAAAGATGCCTACCGTATAGGACATTTCATTAATTTTTTGCAGAGTAATTCCCGGTGTATACAAATACTCTTTCGCGACTTCAAGCACCTTCTGTTTAGTCTCTTCGCTAAAGTTGCCCTTGTTGCTTAATATCCTTGAGACTGTACTAACGGAAACATTAGTACGCTCCGCTATATCTTTGAGTTTCAGCATCGTTTCATCCACTTTCTTAGTAAATGATATATCCCTTCTTAATGCAGGCTCAGCAAACTCAATTTACCATAGTTAATACGCGCATACAATCACCTTCGCAAAAATTGCACAATTTTTTGCGTCTTTTTTGCGCTGCTATTTGTGTTTTGAATACAAAACAACTTCAACACACTTGTGTGCGTCGAAGTCGTTTCGCTACAACCTCATAAGATATATCCGTATTAACGAACGGATCTTTTCCTATAGACGATTAAA
Source organism: Paenibacillus mendelii (assembly GCF_024498075.1). Taxonomy (GTDB): domain Bacteria; phylum Bacillota; class Bacilli; order Paenibacillales; family Paenibacillaceae; genus Paenibacillus_Z; species Paenibacillus_Z mendelii. The sequence continues at coordinate 57,349 of NZ_JANHOF010000022.1, read as the reverse complement.
CCCGTTGCGGCAATCGCCGCGAGGAATGCCAGCATCACATACCCTGTAATTCCTTGATCACCTGTATCCGGATTGGCTGAAGCCTCCGCAGCATCTCCGCTCGAAGCTTCTTTAGCCGGTTTTTCTTTCTTCGGCTCTTTGGCGGCAGCGAGATCTTTATCGGAATGAATGCTGATTGAATCCAGGTAAAACTACATCCTTATATTCAATCGGGTGCCAGACTATGGAGTACGTGCTGTTCGTCAAGCTATTCACTTTCGCGTAATGCTTACCGTCGATTATAACGATTTTAGTCGGTACGTGGCGGACGGTCCCATCTGATTCGACTACGATACCTGTTGTAATTTTGTTAGGATCTACACTAGTAGATTAATGTTTCCTTACTATTATAAAGCGCTTTCAAAGATCTCTTGATAGTCTTACAAGTACAAACGGCTATTTCCATCCTTGGTAATAGCGATGCAACGTTTATATCGTCCACTAATTCTACTGCAAATAGCTCAACATCAGGGAATTAATCGGAATTGTCGACTAATTATAGTCGCTTTTTCCGACCATAGCGGCGACTCTACGCGGTTCTCGATTTTCACCCATGTTTTCGTAGCTTCATTATAATAGAAAATCGCTACTGTTTGGTTGCTATTCACTTTAATTGGGTCGAATACCATAGCCACCATAGCTGGCTTGTTGAGAGTTTCAGACATATTCTTATGGACGTCGAACACCGAGCTTGCCGGAACTTCATTGTGAGCAAATAGATTTTGCGTATTCGATACCTTCTCGATGTTAATTTCCAAAGGTTTGCTGGTCGCTAATAAAGATCGCTTGATCCAAGCTCATTTCGCCGGTGCTTCCTACCGGAAGCGTTAGTTTCCCATTCGTTGAGTAGATTGGGTTGCTGATTGAACTATTGCTACTGCTTGAACTTCCGCTTGAGCTGTTGCTTGGCGAAACGGGGTTGGATGGGGAGGAAGCTGGGCTTGATCCCACGACATTCGTTGCAACCACCGTGAACGTGTATTCAATTCCGTTCGTCAACCCCGTGACCGTGACCGGACTCGCGGTTGTGCTCATTCCTGTAAATCCTCCTGGACTAGACGTAACTGTATAGCCCGTGATCTCACTTCACCATTACTCAATGGGGCGTCGAAGCTGACCGTCGCTTGTCCATTCCCTGCTGTAGCTGTCACATTCCTTGGTGCATCCGGTACAGCAGCAACTTTAAACGCATTTGAATAAGAATATCCTGCTACATGACTGTCATTCTGATCGTTAACACGAACGTGCAAATACCACTCACCTAAAGCAGGAGGCGTAGAAATGGACTCTTCGCTCGTGAACTCTAACCACTTCACATTCGGCCAGTCGGGTACCGTTTTCACTTCTGACCATCGGTAATACGTTTTGGGTGATCCTACAAAATCAGGAACAGCTACCGTTACCTTTGTTGAATGAGCTTGCTTTCCCTCTGATACGCCGTTTGGAGAATAGCTGACTCCGTAAAGACAAAATATTGAGGAATTCATACCCATTCCCAGAAGCATACGTCTTTGCTGGAGAAGGATCAAAAGCTATCATCGTAATCAGTGATTCAAACGCATCATCTGCAATTGTGGATGCATCCCCTTCAACAATGACACTCGTTAATGGGGGGTTATGATAAAATGCACCATGCCCTATCCACGTTACACTGTCCGGGATCGACACACCCACTAATTTGTTATCCTGAAATGCATACTCCCCTATGCTTGTTACCCCTTTCGAGATCGTCACACTCTCTAATAAGCATTCCCAAAATGCAGCATACATAATGATCCTCACACTGCTTGGGATCGTCACACTCGTTAATTGTTTATTTAAAAATGAAAAATCCCCTATATTCGTTACTTTTTTCCGTTTATTGTATCGGGAATATCAACCATTTTGGCCGTTCCATTATATCCTGTAATGATTACTTCTTAGCTACTTTCTATGTATTCAAAATCTCCTGCCGCCTTCGCCTCCTGAATAATACCTCCTGTCCACGAGCCTAGCGTAATCAAAGCTAGCTTGAGTAGACAAATCATCAACTTCCTTATTTCCAACAAACTCCATTGCATCATACGGCTGTTGCACCCTCTTCTATTATTATTCGATTGCACCACTCCATACTGTACTAGAGAATTCTTGCTTGAATATTAATGGATTATTATGAATAATGTAAACTTATGGAATTAAAATACAAGAAAGTTACACTGCTTTACTGTACGTACATTCATGCTGATTAGGCGTTAAATAGCCAATAGATGAATGGGATTCTTCCTCACAAAAAAAAGACCCGCACTACGCGTTCCTTGTTGGGGCCATCATGCTGTATGTTCTGCGATCTAAATTACAACCTGATTGGGATAGTTTAGTAAAATTGAAAACAAAATTTTCGCCCTATTTGTGGTACGGTTCCCCCCGATTAATCCGAAACGCCCGATACACCTGCTCCAGCAGCAGCACGCGCATGAGCTGGTGCGGATAGGTCATACGTCCGAAGCTGAGCTTCTTGTCGGCCCGGGAGAGTACGGCGGGCGAGAGGCCGAGCGAGCCGCCGATGACGAACGCGACGGCCCCGCCGCCGTAGACAGCTTGCTTGTCCAGATGAGCGGCGAGCTGCTCGCTCGTCCACATCTCGCCCTCGATGGCCAGTGCCACGACATGGGCGTCGGGCTTCAGTGCGGCGAGGATCCGCTCCCCCTCGCGGGTGCGAACCTGCTCCTCCTCCGCCGGACTCATCGAGTCCGGCGTCTTCTCATCCGGCAGCTCGCGAATATCGAGCCGCGCATACGCGCTCAATCGTTTAACGTATTCCGCTACGCCGTCCGACCAATATTTCTCCTTCAGCTTCCCTACGCACACAACCTGTATCTGCATCTGTAAGTTCCTCCTGGTGCAATTTTTCTTCTATTCTTACGACCGGCAACGGTCGATAACTACGAACCTCCAGCAATAATCGATCCCATTCCCATCATGCCCCGCTTCACATCATGCAAAACAGCGGATAAATCAGCGTGCACGCCAGCGCGGCGGCCGTGACTAACGCCCCTGCCAGATCCCATGTCATCATGACGAACACGAGTTATTATAAGAAGGTATGGGATAATGAGAATTCACAAGATCTCTCCTGATTCATGGAACTGGAAACTTTCCTATCATCATAAGCGATATGTACGGCTTTTACTACCACCATCAACGATCGGTCCATTCAGGGTCTCATCAAGCCGAACCCACTTTGAATGTCGCTGCCCCACAGCCTTGACGCATACAATAATCACTTATAAATTAAGCTATAGGGATCCTGCGAAAGCCATACAACAAAGGGGACGATAGGAATGACAGAACACATAGATTGGAAGAATAGCGCACGCGGGCATAAATTTATCGCTTCTTTTAGTGGAGGAAAGGATAGCGTCCTAGCTCTATATAAAGCCATGAAGGTTGGTGAAGCGGTCGGACTGATCGTCATGCTGGAGGAGGAAGGGAAACGTTCCCGATCACATGGAATGCCTCCGGAGCTCATATGCGCCCAGGCTGAATCGATTGGATTGCCCGTATATACGGCGGCTGCAAGCTGGGCTGATTATGAAGAAGTGTTTTTGCGCCTTTTGGCAAAGGCTAAAAATCAAGGAGCAGAACTATTAGTAACGGGAGACTTGGATATGCCTGCTCATGGCTGCTGGCACGACAAGGTTACGAAACTTGCTGGATTGAAGCTTGGAATGCCACTTTGGGAAATGGATCATCGAGAGGCCGTCGAAGAGTTCATCCATCTAGGCTTTGTAACAATCCTTGTGACGGTGAACCTATCCTTAGGAATGCGGGAAGACGATCTGGGGCGAACGTTAACCCATGAATATGTGAAGGAGCTAGTAGCCCGTGGGATTGATCCCTGTGGGGAAGGTGGCGAATTCCATACTACAGTCATAGACGGGCCCCTGTTCAAACGTCCTATTCCCGTTCGCAGAGGTGAGATCATTAGGAATGGAGAATACGCTTTTTTACCTTTGGATCTGGATCAGACGGTGTAAGGATTCAATAGGGGCTTGTTCCTTCGTAGGATACTACGATCATTAATTGAGCCGCTTGCCGATCTCCCAATGGTATCCGAATGGATCAACGAAGCGTCCTATGCGCCAGCCGTGTCCTTCACTTACGGGCGCGATTACGGTTCCACCAGCGGCGAGAGCTTGCTCGAATGCCCAATCCGGATCATTGACGGTCATGATCATTCGAGCCGTTCCTCGGCCTACCAGCTCCGGGCTGCAGTCAGGGTCATCTTGAATCCAGAAATCCGCCCCGTTGATGGAAAGCTGTGTGACGGCAAGCTTGCCGTTATCATCCTCAAGTCGGTACAGCTCTACCGCACCGAATGCTGCCTTGTAATAATCTACAGCTTTCGCCGCATTATTCACGGAAAGCCACGGGGCGATATGGGTCTCTGACCGCTCTGACTCTGACATATGGATGCTCAATACGGTATGCCTCCTTATGTATCATAGGATCAAAATTAAACATACTCTCTACATTCGCGGTGGATTCATGGGCTTCCGGCAACGACAACTATTTGCTTTTACTTGAGAATATACGAGGAGGCAATCACTGATATTGTTTATACAGCCGGTCAATAAGCGGCGAAGGCTGCACACCGAGTTCTTGCAGCAACAATTGTGTATAACGCTCATAATAGTGATGAAGGGACTGATAGTCTCCCATAGCCCCAACGATATTTAGGAGCAGGAGATTGGACTCTTCTTCAAATTCATTGCGGGATACAACTCTTCTCGCAATATGCGCTGCTTCCCGATATCGCTTCTGAATCAGCAGCCAGCTTGCGAGACGCTTGGCAAAGGAATCGTACATGATCCCGAGCCGCTCACGCTCCACAGCAGCCCACACAAATGAATTATCCTCAAATAACTCGCCTGTAAACTGTTTCTCCAGAACGATTGCCGCTGCTTCATTAGCTTCATGAATTTCCGATAATGTCTCCACACCCTGCTCAAATTGAATAAAGTCAACATCGGCATGATCTAAATCTACACGGTACTGTTCATGCGCAGATATGACCATCTCCTTGAATCCGTGCGGCGCCAACGCTTTCCTAAGCTGATAAACCGCCGTATTCAGGTAGGCCTCCGCATTCTTAAGAGGCATTTCCGGGAAAATATCCTCCAATATCCGGGGTTTCGCTACACTTCGGCCTCGATTAACGAGCAAATAGGCGAATAGCTCCATACTTTTCTTGGAAATCCATTTTAGTGTTCCCGCTTGCTTGCTGCTGGCCCCAAAGCAACCCAGTCCCTGTACCGTCAACCGATTAGGTGTCAGGCCTTCAACATCAGAGGTAGAAGCGCTCCGTCTGCTAGCCGCTCTAGTGATCGTCTGGGCCAGCCGCTTTCTGGAAATCGGCTTAACCATATAGTCCAATGGATACACATCGTAAGCATTCATTGCAAATTCTGAATGGGAAGTGGTAAACACGATGTCAAGATCAGCACGAACCGAACGCAAACTGCGGGCCAGCTCTAATCCATCGTCCGCAGCGATCATAATGTCCAGGAATGCAAGATCCACAGACCTGTCCCGTACGAAGTCCAATACTTCTGCCGCATTCTGGAAGCTTCCAACAAGCTCCACCCCTTCCATATTCGACAGCAGCCGCTTCATCGCGAGCAGCATGCCAGGCTCATCGTCAACTATGAGAACTTTCATGCTCTGTTCCGCCTCTCACGGTGAAGTGAAATACGCTCCCTTGTCCTGCTTGGCTTTGCACCCATAGACTCCCGCCGCTTAGCTGCACGAACTGCTGGCTGACGAGTAGTCCAAGTCCCGACCCCTTCTCTCCCAAGGTGCCCGCTAATGAATGAAGCTGCTGCTTCTGACCGAATAGCTGACGAACCTGCTCAGCTTCCATCCCTACCCCATTATCACGGATTGAAACGATCACCATGTCCCCGGATAACTGGGCATACACGTGGATGGAACCGCCCACACCAGTAAATTTAATGGCATTGGATAACAAATTACGAATAATTAATCCAAGCGCTTCCCGATCAGCATACACCCGAGTGCCTGAGGCAACCGTATTATTCACGTTGATATGCTTAGCTTCACTGCTAATACGAAGCACATCGCAGCATTCCTCTACAACCTCAGACAACTCCAATACCTGTGGACGAAGTGCCGTGTCTTCCCGTTGACTGCGAAACCACTCTAACAAATTATTAGCCATTCCGAGTGTATGGCGAATCTGGTCGCCTAGCGTCTCAATGATTTCCCGGTGATCGGGATCGAAACGGCCTCTGTCTTCTTCTAATAATTCAATGAGTTGAAACTGCAGCGCCAGTGGACTGCGAATATCATGCGACACGATCGTAATCAGCTGATCCTTCAACTGGTTGAGCTGTGCAATCTGCTCCAGATGCCGCTCCTTCTCCGTAATATCAACGATAAGGGAAATGCTGCCCTGCCCCTGCTTACGCAGGATATGTAACGGATTTACGCTCACACTGTATATTTTCCTTTCGCCATCCAGCCGGGTGTCAACCTCCACACGTCCCTGCTGCATAGACTTGCACAACTCCAGCCACTCCGGCCAAGGTGCCAATAGATCCGACATATTCCGACCATTAATAACGGCATAGCCCATCTCAGAAAACCATCGGGAAGCCCGCTTATTGCTGTCGATAATCTTGCCTGAAGCATTCGCGATTACGATGCTTTCTTGAAGCGTATCGAGCACAATATTCCTAGCGATGGGGACGGTAGAGAAAAACTTAATCCGCAGTGTAATGATCAGCATAATCGTTCCTATAAATCCGCAGTAAACTGATAACGGAAGCATCCAGGATGACCATTCGGGATTCACAAATTTGACAATCTCCAGAATAAGCGGGAATGAACTCAGAAACAGTACCCACATCCCCGGCTTACGAAAATCGTTACGGATACTCCGTACGTACTGAAATAGAAAATAAAGACATACAACCACAAGACAGTAACAAACGATCGAGAAAGCAGCTGAATAGACGGTCCTCGTCGTGACCAAATGGCCGTTAAAGAGCTCAATCATGCGATAGATCATATGAAGCTTGGGATCCAGCCACGACAGCAGCGACCACAGCGCGAATACCGTAAACAGCATGATCTTCCATCGAGGTTTTAATAATCTGTCACGACCGGTTAACTGAACCACGAACAGGATCAAGAAAGGTACGATTAAATTAAGTGCCGTACTCTGGATATTGCGAAAAAACAGCTTTTCCATGAATAGATAGCTGCTTTTCTCCATAATGATACTGCTTGAGTATATCATCCTGCATACGATCAAGCCGATGAGATAACTGATTCCGCGCTCTCTTCTAAACCCGTATACAAAGAATAAAATGATGCCCGTCATGATCACGGAAGCAATCATAAAAACAAGTTCCACAGTGGAATTCATGAGCGGATCCCTTTAGGTTTGGTTTGGCGTAAGAAGATAACGAGCTTTACTCGTTTCTCTCAATATAGTACACGGAACCATAGGGTGCAAGACGTGATATTCCATATTTCGACAAAAAGACTGTTCCATTGTGTCATAAAAATGACAACACTGTCCGGTACATCTCAGCCACCTGGCGCTCTCCATGCCAACAAACCCGCTCATCCTCCCATAAAGAGATTCAAAGCGGGCCGGCCGAGGTATAAAAAGGTACACACTTCGCCCATCCTAATGCCAAGGAGGTGAGATCCATGGCCAAAGATGTACTCTGTGAAGTGAACTCCTGCAAGTATTGGGCTGCAGGCAATCACTGCAATGCATCCTCCATTTACGTTGTCAGCCATCGCGGGAAGAAGGCGAGCAATTCGGAGGAAACCGACTGCAAGACATTCGAACCGAAGATCTAACGTGTGCGGGCAGCCAATCGGCTGTCCTTTTTCTTGAGAACAGCTCTGCTCCACGGGCGCCGATTGCCGTTCCTTCTTGTCTACACTTATATATTAACCAAGAATGATAATTATTATCAGTCAAATTAATTTTTTTTTTCATTCTTCAACTCATATCTCCGCCACGCACACAAAAAAGCATCACCCCGCTCCCGAAGGTAATGCTTTTTTCTTAAACTTTAGGTCACTCCGCGATCTACACGATTAGATAAGCCGCGATGCTGTCACACATGTCGCATGCTGCAGGCGCATCCCAATCCGTGAAGGTTGTCGTCGCCAGATCGACAATATCCGGCGCGTCCTCGTAATCATCGACAAACTTGTCGATCGCGAGTTCAATATGTTCTTTACACACACAATACATGCTTCACGTATCCCTCTTCTTTTGTCCATTACTATCTAGCATTGTCCAAACCGGCTGCCCTTAGCCATCCGGCACACTTCAACTTCTACCATAATTCGCCATACTGCCTACCAGAGAGGCTGACTTATTCGTCAGTCTTTTCTTCAAGGGTGAATGTCACCGTGTGCTTCTCCCCGCCGCGGTAGTAGGTGACGAGAATATCGTCGCCGATGGATTTCTTTCCGTACAAATATTTGCGAAGCTCCATCGTGCTCGTGATCGACTGTTTATCTAGCTTCACGATTACATCATTGAAGGCCAATCCCGCTTCGGCTGATGGACCAACCGCTTCGAGGACGATAACACCTTCTTCAACATCCTTAGGGAGCTTCAGATCGGACTCAGGCAGATCTCCCAAGCCGTCCTCTCCTATGCCTGGCGACTCCGCGCCATCCTCAGGAAGAATCTCCAAATCCTCCGGTTCGTCACCGCCAGCCCCTATAGACTGTTGTGCCATATATTGCTCAAGGTCCATCGTATACACGCCCAGGTAAGGGCGCTTAACCTTCCCATACTCAAGCAGACTCTGCACGATTGGCATGGCAACCTGTGAAGGGATTGCAAATCCGACCCCTTCTACGCCAAAATCGGCCACCTTCATGCTGTTAATGCCGACGACCTTTCCATTGAGATCGATCAAGGGTCCGCCGCTGTTGCCTTGGTTTATGGAGGCATCTACTTGAATGACCTCCTGCTCCCAATCGTACACGCCGTCCTGGCTGAGCGACACGGGGATGATCCGGTGCGTCTTACTGACGATCCCCATGGTCAGAGAATCGCTAAGACCGAGCGGGTTCCCGATCGCCATCACCCATTGGCCGGCGCGCAGCTCACTGGAGTCGCCGATTTCAGCGACCGTCTTAATGCCGTCTCCATTGACTTCTAGAACGGCGAGATCCGTAATCTCGTCGACCCCGATCAGCTCGGCTTCAAGCATCTCTCCGTTGCTAAGTACCGCTTTGACCGCTTCGGCCCCTGCGACGACATGCGCGTTCGTAATGATGTGCGCCTTGCCCTTCACCTTCTCGAATATAACCCCTGAGCCGACGGCAGCCTGGGCTAGCTCCGCTTCATCGCTCTCATCTAAGGTTTCTTCGCCTTTCACAGATGGCAGCTTCTGCTCGTTAATAATGCTCACGACCGCAGGACGGACCTTGTCCGCCGCTTGGATCGTCCGCTCGTACGGATCATTGTTCGTCTGTACAGGGGAAACCGCTAGAAGCGAGCCGCCTGATCCGCCGCCGCCCCGGTCGAAGCCCGCGACCAAGCCGAACACAAGCACCACTACCATAGAGCTGGCTACCGATGAAATCGCAGCGATTCGCACTTTGGACCAGTTCCGGCTGCGAAGCGGCCCTGCCGAGAATGTTCCTGTCTTGCCATCACTTTTTGCCCATCGGGCGCGGCGCGAGACCCGTGTGGAGTAAAACTCGTCATCGAACAAGCTCATCTATAATCGCTCCTCTCGATGTCCCGGACATCAAGATCCTTTTTTCTCAAATCTAGGAATGATATCGGAAGAATCGTCTACAATAATAATAGAGTCCATGCACTGCAGTAGCGCATCCGCCAAAAAAATTTTTACCCGATGAAATCGCTTGTCTCACAAACTAATCATAAAGGAGCATTCCAATGACACGAAATCACTCCACTGCGATGGAGCAAGTCGTTCTAGCCGGTAAAATCGCTGATTTAAAAGATGATCATTACCGTATACTGCTAACCGTTAGTGCCATGACCGAGCTGCTTATTGAGAAAGGCCTCCTTACCCGGGAAGAGCTGGAGCTCAAAGCACTTACACTCGATCAAGAGCTTGATTCGCTCATCGCTTCTTCACTTCATCCCATGGCGTAGGCCGGTCATGATATGTGTCCCGCAGCGGGAACTCGTCCTTGCGGAAGAAGAAGCCGTTGCTCTCTAATACATTATTCACCGTCAGCTTCGCCAAGTCCATCAAATTATGATCCAAGCTGAGATGGGCCAAATAAACCCGTTTCGTCCGATCCGTCATCAGCTGGCATAAGGCTTCACCGGCCGCTTCATTCGACAAATGTCCGATATCGCTCAAGATGCGGCGTTTGATATTCCATGGATACCGGCCCATGCGAAGCATGTCGACATCGTGATTCGATTCCAGGACGAGCACATCGGAATCCTCAATCATAAGCCTTACCTTGTCGCTTACGTAACCAAGGTCAGTCGCCAGACTGAGCTTCACGTCGTCATCGTCAAAAACATACCCGACCGGCTCAGCTGCATCATGCGATATCGCGTATGATGTCGCCTGGATACCGCCAAAATTGACCGTCTCGCCTGTTTCCATAATGACACGCTTATCCGCCGTGATCTGACCGACATGGCGTTCCAATGCGCCCCAGGTCGCTTCGTTCGCATAGATCGGCAAATCGAACTTGCGAGCGAACGCGCCCAGCCCCTTTATATGATCGGAATGCTCATGCGTGACGAGGATAGCATCCACATGGTGGCCTGCCACGCCGCGTTCCCGCATGAGCTCCTCTATTTTCTTTACACTTAATCCGGCATCTACAAGCACCGTAGCGTCATCGCCCTGCACGATCGTCGCGTTCCCCGTCGATCCACTGGCAAGTACCGTAAATCGTAATCCCATGTCCCTTCAAACCTACCTTTTCCCAGAGCTCCCATGACGCTCTATTAGCGGCGGCTCCATTCATGCGAAGCGACTGCAGCCAACAGCCTCAGCCGCTCCCCAAGAAACCTATCCGCGGCCCAATTAATGTTGCATTACTCTGTCGAATCGCCATTGTGAGGCGCTTCTTCTTTTTCTGTAAATACCTCTGCGCTAATGGCATGAACATAGTACACAAGCCCATCCTCCAGCAGCACGCGCCAGGAGGGAGCAGAGAACTGCGTATCGGAATTGAAATCCTGTCCGTGATAGCCCAGCTTAATATCCTTGATAACCGCACCAGGCTTGAAATGGTTGTAGATCAAGCTCTCCAACGCCTTCGTCGCAGGCAGCACCGTTTGCTCAGCAGCCTCATCGCCTGTTATCAGCTCCACGCGATCCTGGCTGTAGGCGACAATTTTCTGATTGCTGAAGTAGAGCTTCAGCCTGATGTCGAACATGGGCCGATCCTGTGCTTCCCGGTGCAGAATGAAGGCTTCGTCTTCATTCAACGCCGGATCATACGTATATTCCTTCAAATCTGGAATAACGGATCCGAGTTCATTCTGCAGTTCTTTTTCATTGAAGACGATTTTACTGTCAACGGGCACCTGCAGCGTATGCCGCTTACCTTCGCCCAGCTTCTCGGTCACGCGGTACGTTAATTCGCGCAGCTTGGGTGTCTCGGTCGGAATGCTTCTTGCGTCCAGCTTAATGCCTTTATCCCGCATGACCGCAAGGGTACCCGCCGACAAATCTTTCACATCCCCGCTGGAGCTTGGCCCTTCCTGGATATTCGACCACAGCTGGTAACCGAGCACGATGTTCAATACCAGAAACGCGAAAATCAGTACACTCTTCGCTCTTCCCCATTCCATCTGCCCGTCACCTCCGCTCGTCCGTGTTCAATACGACTTGCGAACCAGGGATTAATCCGCTCGCTTCAAGTGCTCGTCCGGCCTTCGCCGATGTACCGCCTTCCGAACCGCCTGCCGCCTTGCCGCCGGAGCCTGTGCTGCCGTTGGCGTCTCCGCCCGCTCCCGGAGTACTCGGGGTAGCCGGGGTGGCATTCGTATCCTTGGCAGGCGGCTGATACGTATCGGGCAGCGCAGGCATTAATACGTCCTGTGTCCCATCCATCAGACGGACAACCCAGACCGGTTTGAAGCGCAGCTTCGATTCCTTGAGCTGCGATACGAGTGCCGCCGGATAGATAGCAGCGACCTCGCTTCTGCGCGAATAATTACTTAGCGTCACATGAAGCGAATCGCCGCCCGGAAGCCAGCGGACCTCTTTGGAATCAGCTTTCTCATTCAGCGTAATCAGAGAACGCTCGTATTCCGATACAACGCCCTGCTGCAGACGCAGCTGCATCTGGCCGAACAAGAACGGCTTAGCCGGAACAACCGGATACGATCCGTAGTACTGCTGATAACGGATCGAACGCACGGCTTGTCCCTCCGTTAGTGGTCCTGGCTGCAGGTAACGATGAAGTCCGTCCCATCCGCCATGCTGGTTAATAAACTGAATGGAGGCATACACGTTCGCGCTCAAATTATCTTCATTGCCTTGCCCGGCTACTGGATCCGTGTAGCTGATCCACTTGCCGTCAAGCTCCACCTGAAGGCCGCGCTTGCCATCCGTGTATATTTGTGAACCATTTCGATCGTTAATAGCCCTCGTCTCACTCGGGTCTAAGAACAAATTCCGCTGCATCTGCTCGGGCGTATAGGTCTCGTATCCCACCACCGATTCGACAGCTTGAAGCGGCTCTGTCGGGATATACAGTCCATCATCGACAAATTGATACGGCGTCCAGAACTCTCCGAAACCGACGTAATTCTGCACATCATTCACCGTCAGGTCGGCACGCACCGATTCATACACCGTGCTGCCATCCGCGCTGAAGAAGTAGGTGCGCACCTCATCGCGGTCATCATTCTTATAGATCCATATCCGGTTGATCACATCATTCAGGAACGTAAGGTCGCCATCTAGCTTGAACGCCTCGCCCAGCAGCTCGACAGGCACGCCTCCGCCGAAACGAAGCTCTACGCCGATATCCCGCTCGCGCACCGTATCCCAATCAACCACATAAATGTTATTGCGCTGAAAGCCTTTGAATTCGCGCCCCTTCATCCGGTCATAGATCAGATTATAGAAGTTCATGTCGGGATACAGCACCGTATGCTTGTTCTCGCCGAAGTGCAGCACCATGTCCTCGGGGAAAATAACGTTATCGACCTGCTCTTCCTTACCCATCTGTTCGGTCTTAATATAGTCCTGGCGCGGCGAGAACGTTGCGCCAAGTCCCGGAATGCTGTAAGCAAGCAGATAGCTCTGCAGCAAGCTGAGCAGAACCAACGCGGCAAGCATCCATGTCTTCGTCTTCTCGATCATGACGGATCGCCTCCGTCTTGCAGCATAGGCAGAATGACCGTCACCGTGGTTCCTTCATTCAGCTCAGAATCCAGAGTCACCGTGCCTCCATGCGCCTTCACAATTTCCCGGGCAATGGAAAGTCCCAGTCCCGTGCCGCCCATATTGCGCGACCGCGCCTTATCGACCCGGTAGAATCGGTCGAATATACGGCTTAGATCCTTCCGCGGGATACCGATCCCCGTATCCTTCACGCTGATCGCAATTGATGTCGAACCCGGCTTATGTGCCGTAATTTCGATGCGCCCGCCATCCAGCGTATATTTGATCGCGTTCGACACCAGGTTATCCAAGACCTGATCGATCTGATCCCGATCCAGCCATACGGACGTGATCCCGTCTTCGACACGTATCGCCGCCCGTATTTGCTTCTTGCGCATCTGGAAGGAGAACCGGTCTGCGACCTCCTCCAGCATGTCCGGCACGCTTGTGGCAAGCCGCCTCAGCGGCGCCTGATTGGAGTCGAGCCGCGACAAGTGCAGCAGGTCCGTCACGAGCCGGATCATCCGTTCCGTCTCGTTGCGGATCACACCGACGAATCGCTGGCCTAGCTCGGGCTCGCTCAGAGCTCCGTCATCGAGCGCCTCGGCGTAGCTCTTGATCGTCGTCAGCGGCGTACGCAGCTCATGCGATACGTTCGCGACGAACTCCCGGCGGGATTGCTCGAGCCGTTCCTGCTCCGTCACGTCCTGCAGCACCGCAATCGTACCGGAGATTCCCTTGTCTCTGCGGTGGATCGGACTCAATGTGACACGCATCATCTCGTCTACATCTCCGCCCTGATTGACGTGCCGGATGACCGCCGTAGAATCCCGTCCGCTCATCAGATTAGCCATCTGCGTCTCATCCATCCCGAACAAATCGGTCAATCGACAGCCTTCGCAGGCTTCCTCGCGCAGCATTTCCTTCGCGCGGCGGTTGGTAATCATGACAACGCCATGTTCGTCGGCCGCAACGACGCCATCACTCATATTCGCTAGAATCGAGGACAGCTTCTCCTTCTCCTCTTCGTTCACCGACAAGGCATCCCGAAGACGGGAAGTCATATCATTGAATACCTCGCTGAGCCGGCCGATTTCATCGTTCCCCAGCACCGGCACCTGCTGGTCGAACCGCCCTTCCGCCACTGCCGCCGCCTGCCGGGTCAACCCTTTGATCGGGTTCGTAATGGTGTGGGCAAGCAGGATACAGAGCAGACCGGTTAGGCCGAGCGCGATGAGCATCCCCGACACGAAGATCCGGTTGACGCCATTCACCGTCTGATAGAGCTCCTTCATCGAAGCAACCAAATAAACCGCTCCGACGGTTTTGCTGCCGTACATGACGGGCTTGGCAATGATCTTCTTGCGGACGTTGTCCTCGTCGATCACATCCTCCTCATTATCGCGAATGCCCTGCAGCGCACGGCTGACAGCTAATGAGGTATTCTTCTTGCCGACATATTCTTGGGGGCTCGACAGCGAGGTGGCGAGTATTCGCCCGCTAGCGTCGAGCAATTGGATTTCAGCTTCGTTAATGCTGAACAGATCCCGCACCAGTGAGCTCAAATATTCTTCCGTCGTCCGTCCGTCCGCAGCCGGCTTATCCGGCTTGCTGTTTAACGTCTCTGCGGCTAGTCTGGCCAATACGTCGGCCTGATTGTTCATGTTGGTCGAGAACGTCGACGTGAGTGACGTCTTCATCGTGCTAATAAAATAAACGCCAATGAGCTGCATCGCAAAAAGAATGAGCAGCACATAAATGATGATCAGCTTGACCTGAATCGTACGGAAGAATCGAATCCCGCCGTTCATCCGGAGCCAAAGCCCCCCGATTTAGGATTTCGCATCATATAACCGAGGCCTCTGCGCGTCAGAATGTATTCCGGCCGGCTCGGGTCGTCCTCGATCTTCTCCCGGAGCCTGCGGATCGTCACGTCCACAGTCCGCACATCGCCGAAATATTCAAATCCCCATACTGCCTGCAGCAGATGCTCTCTCGTCATGACCTTGCCGCAATTGCGGGCCAGATAGTAGACTAGCTCATACTCGCGATGCGTCAAATCCAGGGGGTCGTTATCCTTGTAAACCACGTACATATCCGTATCGATGAAAAGATTGAAGATGCGCAGTCCTTGCGTATCTTGCTGCATCGCACCCGATCCCGCTCCGCCAGCGATAGCTTGCGCGGCCTCCGTCTTCTGACGGCGCAAGTGAGCCTTCACACGGGCCAGCAGCTCACGCGTGCTGAACGGCTTCGTCACATAATCGTCTGCGCCTAGCTCAAGCCCCAGCACCTTATCGAGCTCGGTGTCCTTGGCCGTCAACATAATAATCGGGGTTTGAAGGCGAGAACGCACCTCGCGGCACACATCCATACCGTCTTTCACGGGCAGCATCAAATCAAGAAGGATCAAGTCAGGCAGCTCTTCGAATGCAAGACGAACGGCTTCTCCGCCATCGAAAGCACAGATGACCTGATAGCCTTCCTTCTCCAAATTAAACTTTAGAATATCCGCAATCGGCTGTTCATCGTCAACGACTAATATTTTTCCGAACACCCTCATCACCGCCCATCGTCTTGCTCCATGAGGCCAGACACATCACCTATGCAAAGCCATAAATTGGCCCGATAACCAAAATGCCAAACCTTATTTTATTCTAACATAGTTAGGGCGGATGTCCCAATGAAAGTTCCCTCATCATTAAGCACTTTTACACAATTTTGCAGGCATTCTGCCCACCCGCAAACATGCCCCTTTATATAGACGTTTTGGTATGACAAATGGCTTACTTGCCCATTCGATTTTACCTGCACATAGATGCAAAAAGCACCGTCAGCCATACGCTCGGCTAACGGTGCTTGGGTTACATAACCTATAAATACTTGAGTGGGTTTTGAACACTTCCGTCTTTGTGAATTTCAAAATGCAGGTGTGTCCCGAACGAGTGACCCGTATTCCCCATAATACCGATGCTCTCGCCCTTCTCCAGCGTTTGTCCTTTTTTGACGGAAAGCTTGCTCATATGGCCGTAAACGGTTTTATATCCGTTTTTATGGTTAATAATTACACAACGGCCCAAACCGTTCTTCTCGCCGGCAAACTCAACAACGCCGTTATCGGCTGCCATGATGGTCTTGTTCCCGACCAGATCGATGCCTTTGTGCTGACGCCCCCAACGTTTGCCGAAGCTGCTCGTGAGCTTAGCGCCCGATACCGGCCAAGAGAATCGGCCAGATCCTTCACCGATGACCTTCGTCCCTTTCATCACGATGGCGGGGACGGAGGGCTCTAATACCTGTTCGCCCAAGAGCTCTTCACTCATGAGATAGCCATTTTGTTTGACGAGCTTATAAACCATCTTTTTCTTGCCGCTCTTGCCTATCCGGATCGTCTTCGATTCGCCGGCACGCATAGCGCTGTTCTTCTGTATCACGGTGATCGGCTCGATCAACTCGGTTTCCGTAACATGCTCGACCGTCTCTACCGTCACCTCAGGCTGCAGAACAGTGAGATCCAGCACATCGCCGACTTTGATCATATCATCCTGGATCCAATCATTATTCTCATAGATGACTTGTGGAGAAATGTCGAATTTCTGCGCGATGCAGCCGACGCAATCGCCTTCCTGCACCGTATACTTAGTAGGTTTAACACTGCCCTTGATAAGTTTGAGATACATATCCGCAGGATCCGCAATTTCTTCAGGCTTAACCTCCGCCTCGCTTGTTGTGACCTTCTCGACGATCTGCATCGATTTCATCGTTGTCGATGGCTTCGTTGTTTCCGATGTCTTAACAGCGGAGTATGCGAGCGCCGATACTTCTAAGGCTTTGTTCTTCACTTCCGGCTCGGGCGCATAGCGGGTTTTGACGCTCTTCAGAATCCTGTCCGCCGTCTCCTTGTCCTTGACGATACCGACCACTTTGCCGTCAACTAGAAGCTCGACACCCTGTGCCTGCGCTGTAAGCATGGTTTCCAGCTTCTTCAACGTAGCTTCACTATCCGGAACGGCCTTGTAAGCGCTCTTACGCTCGTATGTAAGGCTACCTGTCTTAAGAACCATGTTCACATCAGGATTGGCTTCACTTACTTCTTGCTGCTTCCGGCTAATTAGCTGCTGTACCTGCCCGGACGATTGCACCTCGCCGACCAGTTTGCCATTCATATATAGGTGGTAGAAATCGACTGTGTTTGCTTTAACATAGTGGCTGCCGCCAAAACCGGCAATAATGAGAACGGCCAATGCCGCACCGGCTAGAATAACAGGCTTTCTCCGCTTCATCCGAGTGAACGAAACGTTACTCATTTTTTTCTCTGGCTGCGATCGGTCCCGCCGAAAGGTAATTGTATTCCATACCTTCCGGATCCGACCCTTGTCCTTAAAAACGGTCATGATCGTCTCCTTTTCGCGTTTAACAACCTTCTTTAGTACGAATTCGACATAAAATTTCTACGTCGTATTGCCCGTTTATACTTTAACACAACGCAACAAGCCCGATCAACAAAACCGCCTTTACGCAAGATTAATATTTCTTCAGAATGTATGGTTCGAAATATCCGCTGAGCATAGGGGATCAAGCAATTCCCTATTGATTGTATTGGTAGCTGCCAGCATGGAAGAGGTAAGACAATGAAAAGGCAGAGCAGAACAATGGGATTACGCCCGCCTGTTCCGCACTGCCTTATTTCATGTTTAAGTCTAATCGGTTATGACAGCTTAGTTGTCATAACCGAAAAGCTGGCCGAAAGCGCAGCTGCCGTCCAGTACGCTATTCAAGACCATCGATGGCAAGCATCCTCCCCCATGAGGGGCTCACCTCAATATTTCTTCAAGATCTCCATCATTTTGTCATATTCCTCGCGGCTTAGATGCTGCGCGACAAGCTGCTGAATATCCGTCATTTCGCTGGATGTAATCCCATCTTCCATCCAACCCGAGATTTGCTGCCACGCTTCCTGCGGCAATTTGGTCATCATGACTTCGAACAGCTGCTCCTTGTCGGCATCACTCATCCGGTTCTTGGCATCGCTTAATTGATCCTCCGTCATGGCGACACCCTCTTTCTCCGCTTCCTCAAGGGCCCCCTCCGAAGAGGCGCCGCTTCCGGCCTTTGTGCCGTTGCCTCCGCCGATGTCGGTAAGCGATCCCGGCGGCAATTCGCCGAACGCATCGGCCGAAGGCGGATTCTCTCCCTCGCTGCCCTTCGGATCCGCTTCGGCCTGCTCCTGCTTGGTTTCATCCTCTGACTTGGTCTTATCTTCTGCCTTGCTGTCATCCGCACTATGATTGCTGTTATTCGAAGCGGTTTCTCGTTGATCGGATTTCAACTCTGGATCCGCCCCCCATAACGAGCCCCATACGCCGTCTAACGCGAAGGGTTTCTGCTCTAATGGCAGCTTAAATTGCTTCAGCAGCGTTTCCACATAACTGTTTACGATATAGCCGGTCGTCCAGATCGACAAGAAACTAATAATCAGCCCTGCCGCAACCGTCTTCGCAAACCATCCCGTCCATTTCCACACACGCCTCACTCCTATCCCATACCATGCCTCTCTATGAAGGTCCTATCATTCAGTATGGTCAGGTGATAAGGCTATCATTCTCTATTTGGTCCTCTACTTGGAAATTTCATATTCGTTATGGTGAAATCCGTACGGGGTAACGCGCGCTATAAGCCTATCATCAATTAAAAAAAAGCCTGACTGGAACGAGGGGTGCAGGCTGCGCCGCTCGTTCCAGTCAGGCTTATGGGTTGGTTATGGATAGATCTTAACGACCGGGTTGGTCTGTTCGCGATTACGTCCAACCGAGAAGATCGCGATCGGGATCCCTGTCAGCTCGGATACCCGCTCTACATAACGGCGAGTCGTTGCCGGCAGATCCTCCAGCGTCTTCGTGTTCGTAATATCTTCGCTCCAGCCTGGCATTTCCTCGTACACGGCTTCACACTCAGCCAGCATCTTCAAGCTGGCTGGGTAGTACTCAATAACTTCGCCGCGATACTTGTAGCCCGTACAAATTTTGACCGTTTCCAGTCCTGTCAATACGTCAAGCGAGTTAAGCGACAGGCCCGTAATTCCGCTGACACGACGGGCATGGCGGACAACGACGCTGTCGAACCAGCCTACACGGCGCGGACGGCCTGTAACGGTGCCGTACTCATGGCCTTTCTCGCGGATCCAATCGCCCGTCTCATTGTTCAGTTCCGTTGGGAACGGACCATCGCCGACGCGGGTCGTGTACGCCTTAGCAACGCCGATAACTTGCTGAATCTTCGACGGGCCCACGCCTGAACCGATGCAGACTCCGCCTGCAGTTGGGTTAGACGACGTTACGAATGGATAGGTACCTTGGTCGATGTCGAGCATAACGCCTTGCGCGCCTTCGAACAGGATTTTCTGGCCGGCATCGATTGCGTCGTTCAAGACAACGGACGTGTCCGTCACATAAGGACGAAGAATCTCGGCGAAGCCCAGATATTCGGAGATGATGGTGTCTGCATCCAGCGGTTGGCCACCATATACCTGTTCAATCACTTGGTTCTTCTCTGCAACCATTCGACGGACCTTCGGCTCGAATTCCTCCGCATCCATCAAATCGGCAATACGAATGCCGTTACGAGCCGCTTTATCCATATAACACGGACCGATTCCTTTGCGGGTCGTACCGATCTTATTGTCACCCTTACGCTCTTCTTCAAGACCATCCATAACGAGATGGTAAGGCATAATAACATGGGCGCGGTCACTAATTTTCAAGTTATCCGTTGAAAACTCATTTTCATGTATATAGTTGATTTCGTCAATAAGGGCGGATGGGTTAATAACCATCCCGTTTCCGATGACGCATACTTTATTTTGATTAAAAATGCCCGATGGAATCATAGTCAGCTTATACTTCTTGTTGCCGATCAGAATCGTGTGGCCGGCGTTATTTCCCCCTTGATAACGGGCAACGACGTCTGCGCCTTCCGCCAGAAAGTCGGTAATCTTTCCCTTACCTTCGTCTCCCCACTGCGTTCCGACAACAACTACCGTTGACATGCACATACCCCCACTCGATGATTCGCACACACCGAAATTTACTGCCTTTCATGAGACAGCAGTATTAGTTTAGCAGTGTAAACGAGTAAAGTCAATAAAAAAGCGAACAATTGCACAGTCCCCCACACAATTGTTCGGAATTATTCTTGTTATGTGAAATGCCTATCTAGGAGGCCTGTCCCGGCTCCTGATGCGATCGATCCAGCCCGACGAACTTATTGAAGCTCTTCAGGAAGACGAGCTCGACTGTCCCGACCGGACCGTTACGCTGTTTGGCAATGATGATCTCGATAATGTTCTTCTTCTCGGTGTCTTGATTGTAGTAATCATCCCGATACAAGAACGCCACGATATCGGCATCCTGCTCGATAGAGCCGGATTCCCGAAGGTCGGACATCATCGGCCGCTTGTCCTGCCGCTGCTCAACGCCCCGGCTGAGCTGCGACAGTGCGATAACGGGCACTTCCAGCTCACGCGCGATCTGTTTGAGCGTACGGGAAATTTCAGATACTTCCTGCTGCCGGTTCTCGCCCGCCTTACCCCGGCCTTGAATGAGCTGCAGGTAATCGATTAGAATCATGCCAAGTCCGCGTTCTTTCTTCAGCCTCCGGCACTTCGCCCGTATATCCGCGACGGTAATGCCCGGCGTATCATCAATATAGATTTGCGCCTCAGACAACGATCCGATCGCCATCGTTAGCTTTTCCCAATCATCGCCTTCTAAATACCCGGTCCGCATACGTCCCGCATCCACATTCGATTCCGCGCAGATCATCCGCTGAACCAGCTGGGCGGCCGACATCTCAAGGGAGAAGATCGCGACGGTTTCCTTGGAGCGAACGCCTACATTTTGTGCGATATTAAGTGCGAATGCCGTTTTACCAACAGAAGGACGTGCCGCAACAATAATAAGGTCATTGCGCTGGAAACCGGCCGTCATCTTATCCAGATCGGTGAAACCTGATGGAATACCGGTGGTTCCGCCCTTGTTTGTATAGAGATGCTCAACCTTCTCGAATACCTCCATGAGTACGTCGCGAATGGAGATGAACCCCCCGCTGGCGCGGCGATTGGAGATTTCGAGAATGCGCTGCTCCGCTTCATTGAGCATCAATCCGATATCATCGGCAGCTGCATAGCCATTCGAGACGATTTGGGTCGCCGTTCGAATCAGCCGCCGCAGGATCGATTTCTCTTCCACGAGCTGGGCGTAGTAATCCACGTTCGCAGCGGTCGGTACCGAATTGGCCAGCCTTGCGAGATAGCTGACTCCGCCGATTTCCTCCAGCTGCTGACGATCCTGCAGGTAAGAGGTGAGCGTGACGAGGTCGATCGGCTGATTCGCTTCACCCAGCTCAATCATCGCTTCAAAGATCAACTGGTGCGACGGCGTGTAGAAGTCTTCGCTGCGCAGCCGTTCCATAGCCGTGACCAGCGCCTCCGTCTGTAGTAAAACGGCGCCGAGCACCGCCTGTTCGGCCTCGGTATTCTGAGGGGGTACACGGTCAAACATCAGCTGCTCATTAGTCATTACGCTCGGTTATCTCCTTTACCCTTTATTACTCCTCCACCGTCTGCACGTTCAGTCTGGCTTTCACTTCTGGATGCAGCTTCACCGGCACATGCGTCATTCCTAGCGCGCGAATAGGCTCTTCCAGCTCAATCTTCCGTTTATCAACGCGGTATCCCATCTTCTCCAATGACTCCGCGATTTGCTTGCTCGTGATGGAGCCGAACAACCGGCCGCCTTCGCCTGCCTTCGTCTTCACGACCACCGTCATCGCCTCAAGCTTGGCCGCTAGTGCCTTCGCATCTTCTCTTTCCTTGTCCTTACGCTTCTGTTCGGCGGCATTCTGATTTTCCAGCGTCTTGATGTTACCGTCTGATGCCGGTTTAACCAATCCCTTCGGCAGCAGAAAGTTGCGTACGTACCCTTCGGACATTTCCTTCACATCGCCCTTTTTCCCTTGCCCTTTAACGTCCTGCAAAAAGATTACTTTCATTCAAATAACCCCTCTTCCGTTTCAATATCGTGCAGCACCTGCTTGAGGCGCTGCGCCACTTCAGCTACAGTGCCTTCCTGCTGAGCCGCCGCGTTCGTCAAGTGCCCGCCGCCGCCCATACGTTCCATAACCACCTGAACGTTCATATGGCCCAGCGAGCGAGCGCTGATGCCAATAAGCCCATCCTGGCGCTCTCCTATGACGAAGGAGGCCAGCACATCGGTCATGTTGAGCAGCGTATCCGCGGACTGCGCAATAAGCAGCTGCGAATACTGCCGCCCTGTCTCAGTTACAGCAATTGCTATATGCTCATAGACGATTTCTGCATGGCGGATCATCTCGGCTTTCTTGATGTACTCCGCCAAATCCTCTTTCAGCATCCGTTGAATCATTGTGGAGTCTGCACCGTTCCGTCTCAGGAACGATGCCGCTTCAAACGTACGCGAGCCCGTCCTTAGTGAGAAGCTCTTGGTGTCGACTGTAATACCCGCCAGCAGCGCCGTTGATTCCCGCACATCCAGTACGATTCGGTCATGAATGTATTGCAGAAGCTCCGTAACCAGCTCACACGTTGATGAAGCATATGGCTCCATATAAACGAGAATCGCATTATTGATAAACTCTTCGCCGCGCCGGTGATGATCGATGACAACGACCTTCTCTGCCTGCGCAATTAGCCGTGGTTCCTTCACCATGGAAGCTTTGTGCGTGTCGACAACGACGACGAGCGTGCCGCTATCAATCAGACTATGCGCTTGATCGGGGGTTATGAACCGTTTGAACAGCTTCTCTTCTTCCTTGAGCATCTCCATCATCTTCTGGATCGCGGGATTAATCCCCTCCAGCACGATGAAGGCTTCCTTACCGAATTGCGAAGCTGCCTTCAGAACCCCTACCGCTGCGCCAATTGCGTCCATATCGGGCATCTTATGCCCCATTATGACGACATTGTCGCTCTCCTTGATGAGATCGCGCAGCGCATGCGCGACGACGCGGGCACGTACGCGGGTACGTTTCTCTACGGCATTCGACTTGCCGCCATAGAAGGACTGTCTCTGCCCGCTCTTTACAGCCGCCTGGTCGCCGCCTCTTCCGAGGGCGATATCCAAGCTCATCTGTGCCCATTGCCCGAGCTCTACGATGCTGTCCGCTCCAGCGGCGAAGCCAATGCTCAGCGTCATCGGAATTTTCTGCTCCAGCGTCATCTCCCGCACCTCGTCCAGAATGACGAAACGGGACAGCTCCAGCTGTTTGAGCGTCTTTTGATCGGTGATGAGCAGATAACGGTCAGAGGTCAGGCGCTTCAGATAGAGCTGAAATTTCTGTGCCCACTCGGTAATTTCCGCTGTCACCTTGGATAACAGCAGACTGCGCTGCTGATCGTCCATCCCCTGCGTCACTTCTTCCAAATTATCCATGGTGACGATACCCAGCGCTATCTTCTCTTCCTCATAACGCCGGGCTAGATGCCACCGGCGCGTAATATCGCGGATATAGAGCAGCCGCTCATCGAAACGGAACAGCAGCTCATAGATCGAGCCATTAATGGTCGCTTCGACTGTGCCTTCCCGATCCTTCGCTTGCGACAGCGTGGGAAACAGCTCAATTAGCGATTCTCCCACGACCGATTCCCGCTCCAGCATCTGGGTGACGAACGTATTATGCCATTCGACGGTCTTATCTTCATTGTACAAAATAATGCCGAAAGGCAGTTCGCTAATGACCTCATTCCCGGCCTTCTTGACCCGGTAAGACAGCGTTCCTAAATAAGCCTTCAAATCGCGTCTGAACGCCCGTTCCGCTAAGACCGAGTAGACCCCTACAGCACCTGCCAGCACAAGACCGACTAGACCGAGCTTCCATTCGAACCAAGCCACCGTAACGGTCAGCAGTATCATGAGCACGAACGCCCATAAATGGTGCATTCCGTGCCATCGTTTAACTAAAAACTTCGGCATTCTTCATTCGCCCCTGTAGTCAAGGTTTCTTAAACGCTCTTCGGATCGGAAAACCGGCATCGAGTACGCCAATTAAGCTCAGCGGCGGGAACACGACGACGAGGACAGATAGAAGGATGGGAACCACCTTGTTCCATTTCCGTTGATCTGCAATAAAGAAGAAAAAGCCGATCGCCTGAATCGAGAAAGCGAGCCGCATAAGCGGAACCAAGTTCAATAGTGCCACTGTCAGGAATGAACTGCCATTATCCGAAACCGAAAGATCCATAATAAGAATGATCAAGTAATAGAGAACAAAGATGCGCGGCAGCATCCAATCCTTCGCCGGCTGGAGGCCGGGAACTTGTAAGCCGGCAGCCCGCAATACGGGTCTTACAACGGCATGCGTAATGACCGCATACATGAAGGATACCGTAATGAGCGCCATCGGTATGGAATGAATCAATGTCTGGATGAATAGATCAGTGGCCTCCGCCGACCAACCGGCTGGAAGCAGCCCCTGCGCACCCAAGTTGTCCGTCACCGAGCGGATCATATCGCTCATCTCCTCAAGCAAGGAGATATCCAGCAGCGCATTGAAGATCACCATTTCCAGCAGCAGCTCTGCCAGCAGTACCAGAAGAGTAACTGTAATGACCTTGCGCGCGGGAAATTGCTTGCGGTACATATGCCCCATCACAATTGATGGAACGAGGAAGAACAGGCCTATGATAAGCGCCACCGGGCCGATCACGGCAAAGGCAAGACCGAATACGACGAGCATATGAAGCCCAAATAATCGTTTGGGCAGCGTCGCGTACAGAATGACGGTTGGAATCATCATGACGGATATAACCAATGCATTGAGCAATGGAACGGAGAGCAACAGCAGCAGCACAAGAGCAGCGGCACTCCATAAAACAGATTTCAAGCCGTTTTTCAAACAGTTCACCTCTAGCATATTTAAGGTTTTACTCCATGAAGCTTTACTCCCCATTATAACACATAACACGAAGCAACAGAGAATGGAGTTGTCCGGCTCCTGCTCGGTAAAGCCTTCCACGGACTTCTCCCGCCTGACGAAAACACAGGTTTTCTTACGTTTTAAGAAAGGCGCTCCCGCGTATCCGGAAACGCCTTTGCCCGTATTAGGACTCTACCGTCCATATATCTCCATCATTCTCGGCCTTCAGGCCCATCTGCTGTAGGAATGAGATCGGAACGAAAGCGCGTTTGCCAATGGACAAGAGCTTCTCCGAAGCATCGCCCGCCTGTACGCGGTAGTCCCGCTCAAGCATCAGCTCACCTGTCTTCAGTGCTTCTGAAGGGCTCACTGCTGCCTCGCTGCTGCCCGATCCACCCTTCTCAAGGGTAAACGAATGGTTCACATTATCCCATGTAACTCCATAGCCTTGTTCGCCAAATGCAGCCAGATCGACGTAGGTCGCTTGGTTATATGTGACCAGCGGATAGCTTTTGCCTTCCCATTGCAGTGTGCCTCCGGAAGAGGCCGCACTCACCCGCTCGAAGTGGCTCCGCAGCGGCTGGCCGAGACGAACCTTCTTATTCATCTTGCCATTATCCAGCGCCACTTGACCCGATACCAACACATAGTTGATGCCCTCTGACATGAGATCTGGCTGCTCGACTGTAGAGCGGTCACGGATCGTGTCATAGTTGAAAATCACGATGTCCGCATCCATCCCTTTGGCAATACGGCCCTTCTTGCGCAGCGCCGGTGCCTGCTTCTCCAGACGTTGCGCCGGCATGAGGCTCAGCTTGGCAATTCCGTCCATCAGCGACATGACCTGCTGCTCCCGGACGTATAAACCGATCGCACGCGCAAATGTGCCTGAAGCACGCGGATGGTTGTTATGGCCGGGCTCCAGAATGGCATCGCTGCCGATCATCACATATGGGGCCTGGAATGCTTCCACGACGGCCTCTGGCGGAATCGCGTATGCGACAGCCAGCTTGCCCTGCTTTTGATACTTGGCGAAGCTCTCCTGCGTCAAACGTTCGGTCGTTCCTGCAATTTGCAGGTCGTTATAGGAGATGCGGAACCGTTCCTGCCAGCCCTTGTCGAAACGGGCCGAATTCAGATACGTCCCCCAATAGTCGTAAGGATATGTGCAGGCCGTGATATCATAACCTTTCGCACGCGCTTCGTCGATCAGCGCGAGTGCTTCCTTCATCGAGAACGTACCGCCCGTGCTGTTGATATGATCGATATGAACCGCCGCACCCGTCTTTTCCCCGTACGCGATCAATTCCTTCGTTCCTTCAATTTCAGTTCCGGGTTCCGAAGCATCGGAGTAACGGCCATGGAAGTAAACGGGGACGTTATATTCCTGTGCCAGCTCCATCAGCGGGATGATTTCTTCTGCCGATATCCCTGGTACGTATTCCAAGCTGAACGAGATGCCCAACGCTCCGTCATTCAGCGCCTTCTCCGCATCCTTCGTCAGCTTGTCGATCTGACTTTGCTGGGCTGCGTCGTAGCGGCCTAGCTTGAATTGATTGCGGGCTTGTGTATAGAAGAACGATGCGCCGAAGCTTACTGGCGGCATATCACGTTCATAATGCGCATACCATTGCTTGGGCGTTGAAGTGCCGCCGTGCATCGCAATATTCGAAGTCACACCGTCGCCGATCTTCTGCCATACACCAAGCGGATTGGGATCATAAGATAGATTGTCGATGAAGCCAGGCGAAACCACCTGCCCCTTCGCATCGATAACCCGCTTCCCCTTGAGAGGTTTTGCTGTGACGACACCTATCGTCCCCTTGCTAATCCCGACATTCAGTCCCTCGTGATCCAGCTTCGTCTCCGGATTAACGACGCGTCCGCCGGCAATGACGATATCATACTCCTTATTGAGGTCCTCTTCGGTTACGCCGGCCTCCAGCAGAGCAAGCGGATCTTGGTCCGTGCCTTCTTCACCCTTGCCGTCATCCTTGTTGTCATCCTTGTTACCATCCTTGCCACCGGCTTGTCCTTTATCCCCCGGTGCTGTATCTTTCCCGCCATTCTCTTCAGTCGTCATGCCAGAACCTTTGCCAGGCTGATCCTCACCTTGAAAGTACGTGTAAGCCCAATACCCCACCAATATGACAACCAGAACGGCAGCAATCGCCATGAATGCGCGCATCGGCCCCTTGCCGCTCTTCCTTCTTTGATTCCTATTCATCCAATATCCTCCTGCCCCGTTAAACATAAAAGAACCGCCCTCGCAGGAGGGCGGCAATCTTTGCAATGCATTTTCCGCCTTATTTCCAACACTTACCTATCATCCTACTATGTCAACGGACAAATCGCAAACGGCTAACCTGTCGCCATTTCTTCTTCGGAAGCGGATGATACGGCTCCATTCACGATCATTTTCTCACAATAATCGATAATGTCACTGCGGCGGACAATTCCAATAAACCGATTCATATCGTCAATAACCGGTACGAAGTTCTGCAGCTTCGCCAATGAAACGAGATCCACCATATTGGCGTCGATCCGCACAGGACGATGAGCAAGCCGCAGCTGCACGTCCGAGAGCTTGACCTTATGTGTATGATCGAAGGTCACTTCCGGGTTGTTCTTCATGTACCACAACAAATCGCCTTCGGTTACCGTACCGGCATAGCAGCCTTCACGATCCAGAATCGGAACGGATGTATAACGGTGATGCTCCATCCGCTCCAGCGTTTGTCTGAGCGTCGCCTCCAGCGTCAGGCAGACGACTTCTTGCTTAGGCAATAAGAAAAAAGCAATATTCATGATTCATTCTCCTACTTCCTCGATTTATTGCGCTAATCATCGGATGGAGATTGCAAACTTACCTATGTCGTGAATCTACTCTTCTTCAGTTGATCCAGCCGACAACGATTTGACCGGCGTTTGTGGCTTCTGCTTATATTGGTCCGGCAGCGGCAATTGTGCCTTTGTCAGTTTGGGATCAAGCCACCCTTTAATTAGAACTTTAACTTTCTCCAAATCCTCATCATCGGCAAAATAATACCATGTTCCACCCGATGTCTTCCGCCCGCCTTCGCCCTTCAAAGTATGGCTGTAGATCGTGCGGTTGCTGGTGGACAGCATGCTCTTGGCTAAGTCAATGATGTGGTCAGGGGTAAGATCTGTGGTGAAATTATCACCCATAATGTCCATTAGCTCCGGAATCTTGGTCCACTGTTGGACTTCCGATGCTTTATTCATAATAGCATTGAGAAAGACCTGATGTCTTCCCGTCCGGCTCATATCTCCACCCGCATCTTCACGGAAACGAACATAATTTAACGCATCCTGGCCATTATACACATCTTGACCGGCTTTAACGATAAACTTCTCATGGTCCTTGTCGTCATTGACCAAGTCCTCGGTTATGGGCAGGGAGATCCCGCCCATCGCGTCAATGACATCACGGAACCCTTTAAAATTAATGGTCGTATAATGATCCACGCGGGAATCAAATAAGTGCTCCACCGTTCCAACTGACATTTCAGCGCCGCCAAAGGCATACGCATGGGTTATTTTATCCTCCCACGGATCGCCGTTCTTCTTGGTTTTGCCTGCAATTTCGGTATACGTATCCCGGGGGATCGATATCATGAGAATCGAGCCGTCCACAGGACGAACGACGGTATAGATCATCGTATCCGACCGTCCGATTTCTTTATCCCTTTGGTCCACGCCGAGCAGAAGAAGCGAGAACGGATCCTCTTTCTTATAGACGACCGGTTTCGTTTCACGGTTTGGCAGCGGTTTGTATGATTGGCCGAGCTTTTCTTTCACTTTATCTTTTAGGAATACATCAAAGCCCCATGTAGCAAGCATACCACGGTTATAATACCCTGCAGTACCGACAAGCAAGACCACGGCGAGCAGTGAAATAATCCACTTCCATTTACGCGATAATCGTTTGTCTGATTTCATTTTGACAAGGACTCTCCTATCTCCTTTAACTATATAAACCTTTAGTCTTTATTTTAAACGATTGATAAGGTTCGAAAGTTACAAAACCATTACGTTTTTGTGTTGGATAGGAAAGTAATTTTTGTAAATTTAAGATTGGGTTATATTGGCGAGCGGGTTCCGGGCATAGTTTGAAGCGAATCGGAATAAGGATGATTAGGACAAATTCCAGAAAGGGTGACTTCCTTCATGCAGCCTTACATGCCGGATCGCTCATCAACCGGCTTAGACCCGCGTGTCGTCGGCTTATTATGTTATCTGGGGCTCTTTGTTACCGGATTGTTGTTTCTTGTGCTTGAAAGACAGAGTCGCTTCGTCAAGTTTCATGCGATGCAATCCGTCGTGGTGTCGGTTGCTTTCATGGTTATTAATATTGTGCTCGGCATCCTGCCGATTATCGGCTGGTTAGTCGGCCTAATTCTGGGACCGGTTAGTTTCATTCTCTGGATTGCCTTAATGATTCTCGCCCTTCAGGGCCGATGGTATAAAGTACCCATTCTCGGCGAATTCGCAGAACGTCAATCCCAGCATCTATGAATCATTATCCGTCATATTTCCTTGCGCGGCAATACGATTCTGGCAACAATTATTCATTGCCTGTCCCCAATTCTGAACCAGTATCATGACCATTCCATTAATTCGGATACACAAAAGGCGCCAACCGGTATGAACCGATGGCGCCTTTTGTTGGACATGATACTATTCCGTAGTGTAAGGCAGAAGCGCGATTTGACGCGAACGTTTGATGGAAATTGTCAGCAAACGTTGGTATTTTGCGCTTGTTCCTGTTACACGACGCGGCAAAATTTTTCCGCGCTCACTAATAAATTTACGGAGCAGATCCGTGTCTTTATAGTCAATGTGCGTGATTTTGTTAGCCGTGAAATAGCAAACTTTACGACGTTTGTTACGGCCTTTACGACCGCCGAATTTACGCTCTGGGCGCTCTCCGCCGTCTTCTCTTTGTTTGAAGCTCATTGTCATCCGTCCTTTCTGTTAAAATGGCAAGTCATCTTCCGATATATCGATCGGGCGTCCGTCGTCTGAGAACGGATCACGATTGTCATTCCTGGATGAGCCACCGGATCGGCCACCGCCACCAGAGGAGTTTCCTCCACCTTGGGAACCGCCGCCTTGGCTGCCCTGGCCACCTTGTCCGCCATAGCCGCCTCCGCCACCGGAATTGCCACCCTCTTCACGCGAGCCGCCTTCACGGTTTCCAGACTCCAAGAAACGAACGTTGTCGGCAATAACTTCCGTCACATAGACGCGCTTGCCTTCGTTGTTCTCGTAGTTTCGAACCTGAATTCGGCCTTCGACCGCTGTTAAGCGACCTTTGCGCAAGTAATTGGCGCATGTTTCCGCTAGCTGACGCCATGTAACGACCGGGATAAAATCAGCTTCCCGCTCGCCTTGTCCGCTTGTGAACGGACGGTCCACGGCTAACGTAAATTGCGTTACCGCAACGCCCGCCGGTGTATAGCGCATTTCTGGATCCCTCGTTAATCTGCCGATCAGAATAACACGGTTCAACATCGTTTATCGCCTCCAATCGATCCTTACGTAGAACTAAGCAACGTCTTTAACGACTAAGAAACGGATAATTTCATCCGTAATCTTCATTACGCGATCAAGTTCAGCTACAACTTCTGGCGTAGCGTTGAAATGAACGAGTACGTAATGACCGTCGCGATGCTTGTTGATCTCATACGCAAGGCGGCGTTTACCGATCACGTCATGCTTCGTGACTTCTCCGCCGTTGGAGATGATGCCTTGGAACTTATCAGTTACGGCTTGCACCGTTTCTTGTTCCACGTCCGGACGAATAATGTACATCACTTCATATTTGCGCATTCTGATTCACCTCCTCTTGGACTAGCGGCCCCCTGAAAAAAGGGAGCAAGGAGCGAGTTTAATTCTCGCATACCATATTACTATACCAAAGTGAATAGGCTCTGACAAGTGCAATGTCTGTGTGGTTCATCCTCATTCTGGCGTTCATGATTCGGTTTCAATGGACACACACTATACATCGGATGTGACCATCACCTTATAATCATGGATGGTCGGACCTTACAGGAACGCGAAGGAGGTGGAGAATGTGGGCGAATGGACAGAATTCAGACCTGGCGACCGCGCGCCGAATGATGGCACCTACATCGAGATCGGCGAAGCTTCTTTTCATATGGGTATTAATAATCCCAAGAAAGTGCATTTAAGTAAGGGCGAGCGTTTCCCTCGCACATCAAATAGTGACCGCAAATGGAAGAAGCTGAATTAATTTGATGGTCCATGAATAATCCTCTGGATCCATGAGCATTATATTTCGTGACGGTGTGAAGAGAGGTGTGGTTCCATTGAACCGTATGGAGCAAGGGCCGCAATGGTGATTTTGTCCACTAAAGCATAAAGAAGAAGCGAGGGGTTGTGCCAAAGACTAGTGTCTGCAACACACGCACATCGGGTAAAAGCGATGAACCGACATTTCTTACGAGCAGCAGTGAAGACTGATTACAAATTCGATCATCCACCGTCAGAGGGGGCTCGCAAGAGCCCTTTTCTTATGTCCTCCGTAAGTACTACACACTCTCCTCAGATGAAGGAAGGCGGATAGCCGGCTTCCGTTCAGAGTGGCATACAGACAACGGCATCCGCTCGGCCACAGTCCCTGGATCGCCGCCGACCAAGGTTGTTTCAGCACCGCCGCGAACGAACTCGAAGGTTATCATCGAATTATAGATCTTGGTTACAAAGAAAAAGTTGCTCGTGCCGTATTGGCTCACCCATCTATCTGTCTAACTGCCTGCACCTCATTATTTTCCCACTAACAACCCTGCCCGTCAGTCTACATCTTACCCTGTGATTGTAGAAATCTACATCAAAAAAGCGACTCCAATGGAGTCGCTTGAATTGTATGTATGGCGGAAAGGGTGGGATTCGAACCCACGCACGCTGTGACACGCCTAGCTGATTTCGAGTCAGCCCCCTTGGGCCTCTTGGGTACCTTTCCATTCCGTCAGCAAAAATTATCTTATCATGCAGCTTGTCAGAATGCAAGCATTTTTCAAAAAAATTTAAGCTTCCATATTGCCCTCAGCTGCATCCAGATTTGACGCATTAGATCGGAGCACTTTTTTCATGTTTTTCTCGAATTTCGCTCTCGGTATGAGCACGCTATGCTTGCAACCAACACATTTGATTCTTATGTCCATCCCCATTCGGATGATCTCCATTTCATTCGCCCCGCATGGATGGGGTTTCTTCATCTGTACGATGTCCCCTAGCTCAAACTGCTTGCGTTCCACACCGATCCTCTCCTCTCCTACAGTTTTATCCCTCTACAAGCTCGTAACCCCCACCATCACGGAGCTGAAAAATGCCGCGGACTTCCACCTTTTCATTCACGATCACTTCCTGGACCGTTTGTAAATCTTCCTCTGGAAAATGGATAGAGAGTGCACACCCAGCTGTTATTTCCTTTGGGGTTGGACATATATCTATCTCAATATCCGCATACTCTAGCAGCATTTCTGCCCGGAGGGCTTGCTGCGTCGAATCGAATGCTATCAACACCGCCGCTCCTCCTTCATCATCATTAATCGTTTTATTACGGTACCGGCAAGTATAAAATGGTTGTCCGATCCATATACTAGCTAGTAACGAAACCTATTCCAGCATGGCAGCCCTAACAAATGAGAGATTCATGAGAACATCTTATTTCTGAGAGAAAGCATTGCCTTTTGTAACCAAGGCGGGAGGGGATTTAATGAGATTAGCTGGAGCGAAAGAAACGCCCTTGAAAGTACCCTACACGGAACCCAATGTGACTGGTTTGCTCATTAATCGCCTTACCTACCTGTTAAGCAATATCCCTGCAGATGCCAGGCTAGTCATTGTTTGTGTCGGTACGGATCGTTCTACAGGCGATGCGCTTGGTCCCCTTGTCGGCACTAATTTGAGTAAATACCGCAGTCCCTTCTTCGAGCTTTACGGAACGCTGGAGGAACCCGTCCATGCCATGAACTTGGATGAAACGCTTCAGCATATAAGCAAGCATATCCGGAAGCCCTTCGTAATCGGGATCGACGCATGCCTAGGTCAAGTCGCGAGCGTAGGAAGCATTCAAGTCGGTTCCGGTCCTGTCAAACCCGGCGCCGGTGTTAACAAGGAACTCCCTCCCGTAGGCGATATACATATTACGGGAATCGTCAATGTCGGCGGTTTTATGGAATATTTCGTGCTGCAGAATACTCGACTCCATCTGGTTATCCGTATGGCCGACATTATTGCGCATAGCTTGTTCTCTGCCGTTGCGAAAAGTCTCAGACCCGCTATTCCCGCTGCGACGCAAGACTAATCGCCTTGCGTTCTTCCTGGGTTAGCGCATACTCCGACTCGCCCTTCTTTACCGGTTTGGCGTAGACGTACGTTTGATCCCTGCTGTGAAGACCGCTAAGCACTAAACCGTCCTCAACATCATTCACGATCGCAAGTGAGAAGCTTAAGTCACTCCCACTATCCGCGAACGGGTTATAGCGGTGAATGCCGATGTTTCCTTTTTTCGTTCGAAGCGTTCGCGCGATTTGTTCCATGCCCTCCATCAGCACGGCATAGTTTTGTTCCTGAGTATGGAGGCGTTCCTTCAATCCTACAATAATATGCTCCAAATCCTCAACTTCCGTTCCACTCATGAATCGCGTGTAGCTTTTTCGAAGCCGCTTCAATTTCCCGCCGAGAACAAAAGTGCGAATTAACAATAATAGTGTAACAAGGAGTAAGGCAATGGTCACCAAGTCCATTGGCCGCAGGTCGATTTGATTCATTTTGTTCGTTTCTCTCCCCCATTAAAGCCCGTTAGCTATAATGTCGTTTAATTTCTTTGACTGCTTCAATAAGAGCGTCCACTTCCTTATCCACCGTAAAGCAACCTACACTGGCACGTATTGCTCCAGTTTCAAGCGTTCCGACCATCCCATGCGCTAAAGGTGTACAATGAAATCCAGATCGGACAGCGATGTGGTAGTGCTGATCCAAGATAAAGGCTGCCTCCGAAGGATCTACACCTTGAATGATAAATGAAACAATACCTGTTCGATCCCGACCTAGGCTCGGACCTAGTATGCGCACGCCGTCAACCGCTAGCAAGCCTTCCATCAACCGCTGCGTGAGTCCCCACTCCTTAGTATGGATTTTTCGAGGTGTCTCATGCAGGACGTATTGAACACCGGCTTTCAATCCAGCTAGACCCGGCGTATTTTGCGTCCCTGCTTCATAACGATCTGGACGTACATTTGGTTGTTCTGCAGATTCCGATTGACTCCCTGTTCCACCATGGAGCAGCGGAACCAGATCGATCTGAGGGTGGATATAAAGCCCTCCTGTCCCCTGCGAACCCAGAAGACCTTTGTGCCCCGGAAAAGCCAGCAGATCAATCCCCATGGCCTCCACGTCTATCTCAGAAACTCCTGCCGACTGGGCTGCGTCCACCAGCAGCTTTATGCCGTGTTTCCTTGTAATAGAACCGATGTCCGCTATAGGAAGGATTGAGCCAAGAAGATTGGAACTGTGATTAACAACGACCAGCTTTGTATTAGGCTGAATGGCCTCTTCCACCCGTTTGGAGTCAAGGTGACCCTGTTCATCCGTATCCAGATAAGTAACCTCAATTCCCGCTGATTGTTTCAGATATTCCAACGGCCGCCGCACTGAATTGTGCTCCACCGCTGTCGCTATCACGTGATCGCCAGGCAGCAGAATGCCTTTGATGGCCATATTCAAACCCATTGTTGTGTTTAATGTGAAAGCTATATCATTCGGATTAGAGATACGAAACAGTTTGCCCAGCTGTTTCCTTGTATCGAATAGAATCCGACTGGCACGCACCGCCATTTGATGGCTGCCTCGCCCAGGGTTAGCCGCATCATGTTCCATCGCGTTCACCACCGCTTCCATGACACTCGGCGGCTTGGGCCAAGATGTCGCAGCATGATCCAAATAAATGACACTCGGTGTATCATGAACCCGTTCCAAGCGACTCCCCCCTTTCCTTTGTTTTTCCTAAAAAGTCTCATTTGCCGTTATCTCAATAATAGCATACCCGAGCGTCATCTTCACCTTAACGATGACGCTCGGGTATGCTATATTGTTTATCTCTTCTATTTAATTAGGCCATTTGCTGTAGCAGCTCCAACAGTCGTTCCAAGTCCTGCTTATTATAATAAAGAAGTTCAATTCGACCTTTATCTTTCTGCTGTTTAATTTTCACAGTTGTTTTGAACTTATCACGCAGCGTTTCCTCTACTTGCTCCATATATGGATCGCGTTTCTTGGCAGATGGCTTTGTTTTGAGAGGTAGCTTCTGATCCAGCTTCTGAATCGCTTCTTCTAGATCCCGCACACTCCACTCGTTTACCATGGTCTGCTCGGCTAGTTCTTTTTTACGCGAATCTTCTTTTACACCGACTAGGGCTCTGGCATGCCCCATCGATAATGTTCCACGTGAAACATTTTCCTTAATCTGTTCCGGCAATGATAGAAGCCGCAGGAAGTTCGCAATGTGGGATCTCGACTTACCCACCTTCATCGATAATTCCTCTTGCGTCAGATCAAATTTATCCATTAATGCTTGATATGCAAACGCAAGCTCAATTGCATTCAAATCTTCACGCTGCAGATTCTCGATCAACGCAATTTCCATGACTTGCTGATCCGAGAAATTACGAACAACAGCCGGTATAGTCGGGTTGCCACATAGCTGGGAGGCACGGAATCGGCGTTCACCCGCTATAATTTCAAACCCCTTCAATACCGTTCTAACGATAATCGGTTGAATGACGCCATGCTGCTTAATGGATTCAGCGAGTTCACGAATGGCATCATCATCGAACGATTTACGCGGTTGATACGGGTTCGGGCGGAGCTGGCTGAGAGATACTTCAACCACCTTATCATCTTCATTTACAGAAAGCGACGGAATAAGCGCATCAAGTCCTCTACCTAGCCGCTTGCTCATATGTGATCACTTCCTTTGCGAGCTCGAGATAAACCTCGGCTCCTTTAGATCTTGGATCGTACGTAATAATGGATTGTCCATGGGATGGCGCTTCGCTCAACCGAACATTGCGCGGTATTATCGTTTGATATACTTTTTGTTGGAAATACTTTTTAACCTCTTCTATAACTTGAATACCCAAATTGGTACGTGCATCGAACATCGTTAAGAGCACGCCTTCAATTTGAAGACTCGTGTTTAAATGCTTCTGAACGAGACGCACTGTGTTAAGCAGTTGGCTCAAACCTTCTAGTGCGTAATACTCGCATTGAATCGGTATAATTACGGAATCGGAAGCTGTCAGGGAGTTAATCGTCAGAATGCCCAGGGATGGCGGACAATCGATCAGGATGTAATCATATTGACTTTTAACGAGCTGGAGCGACTTCTTCAGTCTTTGTTCACGAGAAATCGTGGGTACGAGCTCGATTTCCGCCCCGGCGAGTTGAATCGTAGCCGGAATCATATAGAGTCCCTCTATATTGGTCGGCACTGTCGCATCCTTCGGGTGAACGTCATTAATGAGCACATCGTAGATACAATGCGCCACATCTGCTTTATTAATGCCGATTCCGCTCGTCGTATTCCCTTGAGGGTCTATATCGACGAGAAGCACTTTTTTACCGAGAGACGCGAGGCAAGCACCGAGATTGACAGACGTTGTTGTTTTGCCAACGCCGCCCTTCTGGTTCGTTATCGCAATCGTTTTAGACAAACCCGTTCACCTCTAATGTAGATAGCTTGTTGAACTCCGCTCGAAAAAGTACGTCTGACGTGCTTTATGTAACGGCGAGTAAAGCGAGATCTTGAACATACCTTGTTTTGCGTTCACCAAAGTAAGATTAGCTTGTAACTTGAGATCCGAATAAGCCATACTAATCTGAATCTATTTATAGTAATTAGCACATGTTTTCTAGAAAAAGGCGATGCCGTCCCGGTTACGGACGGCTCGAAGTTTCGTCAAAAGGACATATGATGTAAATCAATAGCATTACGCATCTATCTTCTCACGTTCAAGCGACATTCGCCAATTAATGAAAGAATATTAATAGAAACGAATAATTCGACGATCGCAATCGTCTACGGAAGTCATCTACCGCTTCGGAATACGAATGACAATTTCGTAATGGTCCTCATGGTCCTTCTCGTCTGTTTTGATCTGCAATCCAGAGCCTGATACCATATCAATGGACTGCCGAATTGTATTTAAGGCAAGTCGTACGTCTTTCGTAAATGAAATACGGCGCGACTTTTTTACTGAAGCAACTTCTTTATAGAACGCGACGCGAGCCTCGGTCTGCTTCACATTCAGTTCCTTCGTCATAACATCTTCTAATACTTTCAACTGGAGCTCATCCGTATCGAGCGTAAGCAACGCTCTTGCATGCCGCTCCGTAATTTTGCGTTCGATTAACGCATTTTTTACGGGTTCGCTAAGTCCAAGCAAACGAATTTTATTGGCAATCGTCGATTGACTTTTACCTAGACGCTGAGCCAAACTTTCTTGCGTCAATTGATGTAAATCAATGAGTTTCTGATAAGCTACAGCCTCTTCGATCGCAGTTAAACCTTCACGTTGAAGATTTTCGATGAGTGCTATGGAAGCCGCTTGGGAGTCGTTGAATTCCCTCACAATTGCAGGGACAGTATCTAAACCTAACTTTTTAACTGCGCGCCAACGCCGTTCGCCTGCAATAATCTCATATCGTCCGTTCCGAACACGTACGACAATTGGCTGTATGACCCCATGTGTCTTAATTGTTTGGCATAACTCATCAATTCGATCATCATCAAACACGGTGCGAGGCTGATACGGACTTGTGTCAATTTCGCCTGTCGCGAGCTGTTTTACTTCATCCTGATTGCTTTTCTGGTCGCTCAGGCCGAATAATCGTGAAAACTGTTCTTTCATCGCGTCAACTACCACCCGAATTCAAAATGCCGAGGATTGTCGATATATAAATTCGTCGGCTATAAAACGTTTTCCTGCTTGACAAGGAGAGTTTAAATGTTTTAACTAAGAAAAATGTTTCACGTGGAACATTCTCCCTTGGTTGGTATCAAACTATCGGTTGTTTTCCGGGCAATCCCGCTTTGCGCGGGTATTTCTTCGGTGTCGCCCCTGTCTTGTTAACGATAACGATGTGACGATCCGATTGCTCATGAGGCAAAGTTAAATGATGGACGTTCTGAACGTCTGCCTTCAATTCAATCAAACTATTCTGTGCTTCATTTACTTCTGATGCCGGATCGGCACCCTTCATCGCCGCAAACTTACCACCTATTCTGACAAACGGCAAACATAGTTCGTTCAGGATGTTAAGTCGCGCTACAGCCCGTGCTGTTACCACGTCGTATTGATCACGATGCTCCTTCAATCTAGCCATATCTTCAGCCCGTCCATGAACACAATTCATTTGCTGCAGGCCCAATGCTTCAATTACATGCTTCAGAAAATGAAGGCGTTTATTCAATGAGTCAACCATTGTAACCTCTAAATGAGGAAAACAGATTTTGAGCGGAATGCTGGGGAATCCAGCACCCGATCCAATATCGGCAAACCTTATCGCTTTATTCAAGTCGAGAAAGAAAGAAAGCGAAACGGAGTCGTAGAAATGCTTCTCGTACACCGCTTCCCTTTCCGTTATTCCTGTTAGGTTCATTTTCTCGTTCCATTCGACTAACAGTTGATAATAAAGGTCAAATTGCTGCAGCTGTTGATCTGTTAATGATACGCCTTCCTTATGCAGCAAATCTACAAACCATGATTCTGTGTGATTCATCATGACCCCCGTGCAGCCACAACTCGGTTATAGTGTTCCAAATACACGAGAAGAATGGAAATGTCAGCCGGCGTTACGCCTCCGATACGGGATGCCTGACCGATCGACAATGGGCGAATTTTAGCCAAATTTGTCTTCGCTTCATTCGCAAGTCCATGCACTTCAGCGTATTCGATATCTGCCGGAATCCGCTTTTTCTCCATTTTTTTAAGCCGTTCTACCTGCAAAAGTTGTTTTTCGATATACCCGGAATATTTAATTTGAATTTCAACCTGTTCTTTCATTTCATCGGTCAGCGCTTCAGGCGACGGTGCGAAAGGCTCCAAGTGCGCATACGTTACTTCCGGACGACGCAGAAGCGAAAGAGCATCCACCGTATTAGTAATCGGAGCAGAACCAATGCTAGTAAGCATTTCTAAAACATCCTGCTCAGGACGAATCTTCGCAGATTTCAACCGTTCGATTTCTTGATCGACCAACTGTTTTTTGCGAAGGAACTTATTGTGACGCGCTTCTGGAACAAGTCCGATTTCAAAGCCTAGCGGAGTTAATCGCAAATCAGCATTGTCATGCCGCAGAAGAAGACGGTATTCGGCACGAGATGTCAGCAACCGATACGGTTCGCTCGTTCCTTTCGTTACCAGATCATCGATGAGCACACCAATATATCCTTGGGAACGGTCGATAACAACCGCTTCTTTCCCTTGCGCTTTGCGCGCCGCATTGATACCCGCCATAATACCT
This sequence comes from Paenibacillus mendelii, assembly GCF_024498075.1. Lineage (GTDB taxonomy): Bacteria > Bacillota > Bacilli > Paenibacillales > Paenibacillaceae > Paenibacillus_Z > Paenibacillus_Z mendelii. The sequence continues at coordinate 17,393 of NZ_JANHOF010000022.1, read as the reverse complement.
TGGCCTGCTGCTTCTTCGTATCCTGACGTTCCGTTGATCTGCCCTGCTGTAAATAAATTCGGCACTACCTTCGTTTCCAGCGACGGCCATAGCTGGGTCGGAACGACCGCATCGTATTCGATGGCATAGCCGGTTCTCATCATCTCAACACGTTCTAGTCCCGGAATGGAACGCAATATGTTTAACTGTACATCTTCTGGCATGCTAGTCGATAGGCCTTGTACGTAATACTCCGAGGTATGCTTTCCTTCCGGCTCCAGAAAGATCTGATGCTTCGGCTTATCGGCAAACCGTACAATTTTATCTTCAATCGAAGGGCAATAGCGAGGACCCGTGCCTTCGATCGCGCCGGAGAACATAGGGGCTCGGTGGAGGTTGTCATTAATAATGCGATGTGTTTCCTCAGAAGTATATGTCAACCAACAAGGCAGCTGCTCGTTATCCGAATATTCCGTTTCATAAGAGAAGAATTTAGGATTCTCGTCTCCCGGTTGAATTTCGGTTTTATCGAAATCGATCGTATCCTTGTGAACACGCGGCGGAGTTCCCGTCTTGAACCGAACCAGCTTGAGACCGAGTTCCTTCAAATTCGCGGATAAATTTACAGAAGGCTGCTGGTTATTCGGGCCGCTCTCATAGATCAATTCACCCATAATGATTTTGCCGCGCAAATAGGTTCCAGTGGTTAACACGACCGTTTTCGAGCGATATTCGGCACCGGTTTTCGTTATGACACCCACACATTCGCCATTCTCCACAATCAGTTCTTCCACCATGCCTTGACGAAGCGTCAAGTGCTCAGTCTCTTCAATCGTTTTCTTCATTGTATGCTGGTAAAGGAACTTATCAGCCTGCGCGCGCAAAGCGTGAACAGCAGGTCCCTTACCTGTATTAAGCATTCTCATCTGAATAAAAGTCTTGTCGATATTACGCCCCATCTCGCCGCCAAGCGCATCGACTTCCCGCACGACATGACCCTTTGCTGGTCCACCGATCGATGGATTGCATGGCATGAATGCGACCATATCCAAATTAATCGTAATCAGCAGCGTCTCGCAGCCCATTCGGGCAGCGGCCAATGCCGACTCACAGCCGGCATGTCCAGCGCCAATTACGATGACATCATATTGTCCTGCATCGTATTTCATCTATAATCCCTCCATCACGAGCTTTGCTTTCAACCTCTTTTTGTTATGATAACAATCCCCATCAAAATTGGAAATTAGTATTGTTTGTTATTTACCTAAACAGAACTGAGAGAAGATCTGATCAATGAGCGATTCAGATACCGAATCACCAATCATTTCGCCAAGTTGCTCCCAAGCTGTCCGAACATCAATTTGCACAATATCAATCGGAATTCCGATGTCGATCGCTTCCATTGCGTCCGTTAACGATTTGCGTGCTTCATGCAGAAGCGTAATATGGCGAACATTGCTGACATAGGTCAAATCGGCACTTTCCAGCTCCCCTCCGAAGAACATGTCGCGAATCACCCGTTCCAATCGGTCCAGTCCGATCTCTTCTAGAACGGACAACTTGACGATCGACTCCTCGGAGAAGAAATGTCCGAGCTCAGAAGGATCCAAATTGGAGGGGAGATCCGATTTGTTCAATAGAACGATAACAGGCCGTCCTTGCAACTGCTCCATCAATTGACGGTCATCCTCATGCAGCGGTTCATTCGCGTTCAGAACGAACAGGATTAAATCGGCCTGCTCCAGGGCACTGCGAGAACGCTCCACACCAATTCGTTCGACGACATCCATCGTTTCACGGATCCCTGCCGTATCTAATAGTCGCAGCGGAATTCCACCTAATGTAATGTACTCCTCGATGACATCTCTAGTTGTGCCAGGAATGTCAGTAACGATTGCCTTGTTCTCTTGAACAAGCGCATTAAGCAGCGAAGATTTACCGACATTCGGACGTCCTACAATAGCCGTCACAATGCCTTCTCGTAATATTTTGCCTTCCTCCGCTGTTTTTAGCAATCGGTCGATTTCCATACAAGCATGCTGAGATTTCTCATGGATGAATTGATTGGTCATCTCTGTAACATCATGCTCCGGATAATCAATATTCACCTCAATATGAGCAAGCAGCTCGACAAGCTGATGGCGCAGCACTTTAACTTTACGGGATAACGCCCCTTCCGCCTGCTTCATGGCGACGGAGAAGGCCCGGTCAGACTTCGAGCGGATGAGATCAATCACAGCCTCGGCTTGGGTGAGATCAATCCGCCCGTTAAGAAACGCCCGCTTCGAGAATTCGCCAGGCTCTGCAATCCGAACGCCGCCCTGGCGCAGCAGCAGCGCGAGAACACGCTTCACCGCAATTACACCGCCATGCGTGCTGAGCTCGACGACATCCTCTGCCGTGAACGAACGGGGGCCGCGCATAATGGTGAGCAATATTTCCTCCACTACTTCACCATTATCCGGATCTACGATATGGCCGTAATGTACCGTATGCGAAGGCGCTTCGACAATATTCGATTTGGAGCGAAACAATTTCGCCGATTCGGTTACAGCATCTGGACCGCTTACCCGAATAACGGCAATGCCGCCTTCCCCAACGGCGGTTGAGATGGCGGCAATCGTATCAAGTGTCATCATTTCAGTTAAACTCCCTTTAGTAAAGCTAAGGCTAGCTTCACCTTCCACTAATTAAAAAAATGAGCAATGACCGTGTTGCAAGCCATTGCTACATCTCGTTATGCGATCATTGCTTCAATGAAATAACAACGCGCCGATTGGGCTCGTCGCCTTTACTGTATGTTTTAACTTTATCGTGGTCCTGCAGCTGCGAATGAATGATTTTTCTCTCTTGAGGCGACATAGGTTCCAGAACGACTTCTTTCCTCGTTCGGATGACCCGGCCTGCAAGACGATCTGACAAATCCTCCAATGTCTTTCGACGACGCTCGCGAAAATCTTCCGCATCGAGAATAATACGTAGATGACTGTCGGAATAACGGTTGGCCACAATATTGACCAAGTATTGCAAGGCGTCTAACGTTTGCCCGCGGCGACCGATAAGCATGCCGAGATCACCGCTTCCAGAGAGCGCAAACATCAACCCCTCTTTCGTCTGAGTTCGGGTGATGTTCAATTCAAGGCCCATCGTACGGGCAACCTCGATTACAAAGTGTTCCACTTCGGCTACCGGATCCGCAGCTGCCGGTTCAGGCTCAGGGATCAGCGTGAGCTCCACCTTCGCTTCCTTCACACCGATCAGGCCGAACAGCCCTTTGGAGGGCTGCTCCATAACCCTGACCTCAACACGATCCTCCGCTACTTGCAATTCCTTTAATCCGTTTCGTACAGCATCTTCAATTGTTTTTCCCGATGCTACGATTTTCTTCATTTCGCAGGGACACTCTCCTTACCCTTGGATGAGGAACGTACGTATAGGAAATAGTTTTGAACGATCGTATACAGGTTACTGAATATCCAGTACAACGGCAGCGCAGCCGGGAAGGACAGCGCCATGACGAAGATCAAGACCGGGAATATGAGCATAATTCCCTGCATCATCGGCATCGTCTTTTGTTGAGAAGCCATCATTTTTGATTGGACGAAAGTCGTCAATGCCGCTAGTACCGGCAAAATATACGCATACCAATCCTGCTCATTGACGGGCACGCCCATCTTAATACCGAGGAACGAATGCTCTCGAATGAGCGGATTCCAATAGATCGAGTTATACAACGCAATGAAAATCGGCATTTGCACAATAAGCGGCAAACATCCAGCGAGCGGATTGACTTGATGCTGTTGGAACAGCTTCATCGTTTCTTCCTGCTGCTTCTGCGGGTTGTCTTTATGTTTCTCTTTAATCTTGGCAAGCTCAGGCTGCAGTGCCTGCATAGCTTTAGAACTGCGGTACTGCTTCAACGTAAGAGGCAAAATTAAGGTACGAACGATAATCGTCAGCAGCAAAATAGCCAATCCGTATTCGCCGCCGAACCATGTTGCAAATGTATCGAGCATTAGCGCGAACCAATACACGACATTCTTTTCCCAGAAGTTGCCTTGCAGCAAATCTTCTGTCTTTACCGTGTGGGTCGTTGAGGGTGCGCAACCCGATAGAACGAGGGTGATTAGGACGAGCGCTAACACGGTAAACCATGTACGTTTTGAAATCCGGGACAACATGAAAACTCCTCTCTAGAGTACCATTGCATTCAAGCGAAAAGTGCTTCTTTGGAAGCGCCCTCGGCCCTTATTCATCCATTTAAAACTATAGCATATTTTATAGAACAAGGAAACAAGCCCTCACGCTGGAAAACCAGCAGAAAAGAGCCTGTTATTTAGGCGCTTTCAACAGTCCTGCCCGCTTAAGGACATGCAGCATACTGCGCTCTAATTCCTTCATCTTCATCCCGACGGCTGGTTTACGCACGATGACGATAATATCGACATGCTCCGTTAGGCGATCGACCTGGTGACGGGCGATTTCCTTGACCTGCCGGCGCATTCGGTTTCGGACCACGGCGTTGCCAATTTTTTTGCTGGCCGATACCCCTAACCGGAAAGGTTCGGCTTTCGGTTGACGCGACCAATAGATAACGAACTGGCCGTTCGCAAAAGACTTGCCGTTCCGATAGATGCGGCTGAAATCTTCACGGTTGCGTAATCGTAATTTTCTTTGCACGTCTGCTCTTCACCGAACCTTCACTTTATCAATTATTGCCCAATGCGTCCGGCATAAACGGTGCATCATTCCAGAAGCTCACTTTTTCCCCTTATAGACGAACTCGCCTTCAAGGACGGCGCGAGCCGTTACTCTTGAGTTCGTTTCAAAAACGTAGAGCTCCTTCTTTATTCATAAAAAAAAGACCACGGGATGTGGTCTTCTGCTTACGCGCTCAGTACTTTTCTGCCCTTTTGGCGGCGGGCGCTCAATACTTTACGTCCGTTTTTCGACGCCATCCGTTTGCGGAACCCGTGAACCTTTTTACGTTTGCTTACATTCGGTCTAAATGTCGGTCTCAATTGCTTGCACCTCCCGTGTCCATATTCCCTCGCCTGGCGAAATGCTATTTCTCGTCGCTAGTACAACGGACCACTTCTCATTTAAAAACGCTTTTTCTATTTAACCATGATGACAGCAAAATGTCAACTGAAAGCCCTTCTATCTAAGGAACGCTAACGCAGCCCGATCACTTGGGGCCGTCCCCCTTATAGGAAGAGATTCATCAACACTGTGGATAAGAGTCAAAATAAGCACCATTCCGTCGAAAATTAATAACATGTGGATGAAAATTATTTGAATTCCACGATTTATGTTGAATCTTAACAGGATGTAAACAATATATAGTGTTGTCCATAACTTTTATACACAACCTATTGAATTTGTGGATAAAATCGAGCAAATCGTTGAAATACAAGGGTTATTTTGCTATGATAGATTTGTTTTCGGTGTGGATGACTCGAATCTTTCCTCAGACTTATTAACATCCTGTGGATAACAATGTGAACAACATTCATCCCCTTCTGATAATTTTCACCCATTCATCCTTAATTATGTGGATGGACCTGTCAAGAATACCCGATAATCCGACATCTCATGCATGGCTGCGCCGCTTTTCGGGCGAAATTGATAAGGAGTGACAATCTGTGGATAGCCATACGCACGAAATGTGGCAACAGGTGCTGTCGATCATTCAGACGAAGTTGAGCAAACCGAGCTTTGACACATGGTTCAAAGCGACGAAAGCCTCCTTTCACGGCGAATCGATGGTTGTTGTAACAGCGCCTACGACATTTGCCGTTGAATGGCTGGAAAGCCGATATACAAAATTAGTTCGAACAACGCTCCAGGAGTTCATGGGGCGCCAGTTCGATATTAAGTTTGTCATCGAAGAAAATAAGCCGCCGGAGCCGGCTGTCCAGCCCCCGCCTCTGATTGCGGCCGTTCATTCTGCTCCGGAAGAAACGGCTCCATATATGCTTAACCCTAAATATACCTTCGATACATTCGTCATCGGTGCCAATAACCGGTTCGCACATGCAGCATCATTGGCTGTAGCTGAAGCGCCGGCCAAAGCCTATAATCCGCTGTTCCTGTATGGCGGCGTTGGCCTTGGAAAAACTCACCTGATGCACGCCATCGGACATTATATTTTGGAGCATAATCCGAGTACCCGCGTGCTTTACTTGTCTTCCGAGAAATTTACGAACGAATTCATCAATTCGATCCGCGACGACCGCGGCGAGAATTTTCGCAATAAATACCGCAACATCGATGTGCTTCTGATCGATGATATTCAGTTTCTCGCAGGTAAGGACGGCACGCAGGAGGAATTTTTCCATACGTTTAACGCGCTCCATGAAGAGCGTAAGCAAATCGTCATCTCCAGTGACCGTCCGCCCAAAGAAATTCCGACATTGGAAGAACGGCTTCGCTCCCGGTTTGAATGGGGCCTTCAAACCGATATACAGCCGCCTGACCTGGAAACGCGCATTGCAATTTTAAGAAAGAAAGCCAAAGCTGAGAATTTGGACATCCCTAACGAAGCTATGGTTTACATCGCGAATCAAATCGATACCAACATTAGAGAGCTCGAAGGGGCACTCATCCGCGTAGTGGCCTACTCATCGTTAATCAATGAGGATATAAGCTCGCATTTGGCTGCGGAAGCACTCAAGGATATTATTCCTTCGAGCCGGCCGAAGATGATTACGATGCAGGATATCCAGCAGAAGGTCGGGGAATTTTATGGCCTGCGCATGGAGGAATTCAAGGCGCGTAAACGGACGAAGGCTGTTGCTTTTCCAAGGCAAGTTGCGATGTATTTATCCCGTGAGTTAACCGACTTCTCCCTTCCAAAGATCGGGGAGGCATTCGGCGGCCGCGACCATACGACCGTCATTCATGCCCACGAGAAAATAACACAGCAGCTCAAGGTTGATCCGGATTTATATAAAATCGTCCAAACGCTCGCGGAAAAAGTCAAAAATCACACTTAAAAAGTTATTCACAATTTAATTCATATGCCTTCAAAAAGTTATACACCTGGGCATAAAAAATCGCCAAAGCCTATGCACACGCTATACACATGTGGATAGGCTTGATTTATCAGCGTTTCACCCTGTTATCCACATATTCAGGGCCCCTACTACTGCTACTACTCTTTTTTTTAAATAATCATCATCAATAATAAGTGACAAAATCGTCTCAAAATTCGGCAATTCCCGCCATCAAGCCTTAGGAGTGAAACCATGAAACTGACGATACGTAAAGATGAACTCAACGAAGCGATTCAACAGGTTTCCAAAGCTTCATCCACCAGACCAGCCATTCCCATTCTCGGCGGAATCAAAATTGATGTGACCCATCAAGGCGTGACCTTAACGGCCAGTGACACGGATATTTCCATTCAGAGCTTTATTCCTGTCGAAAACAGTGAATTTATTATTGCAAAGGTCGAAAAACCCGGAAGTGTCGTGCTCCCTGCCAAATTTTTTGTAGAAATCGTAAAGAAGCTGCCTTCCGACGAATTGGAGATCGAAGTGAAGGAACATCACCAAACCTCTATTCGTTCCGGCTCGAGCGACATTCAGATGGTCGGTTTGGATCCTGAAGAATTTCCGGTATTGCCCTCTATCGAGGAAAGCGAAAGTATCTCCGTGCCAGGCGATTTGCTAAAGGCGATGATTCGTCAAACGGTATTCGCTGCTTCGACAAGCGAACAAACGCCTATATTGACTGGAGCCTTATGGAACCTGCAAGAGGGTCAGTTGAAATTTGTCGCAACGGATCGTCACCGGTTAGCAAGCCGCACTGCATCTGTCGTGACAGAACCCGGGTATCGCTTCTCTAATGTCGTCATCGCTGGGAAAACACTCGTGGAGCTGTCGAGACTTATATCCGACGATAGCAGCCAGGTCGAAATCGTCGTTGCTGATAATCAAGTGCTGTTCAAAGTGAACCAGGTTCTCTTCTATTCGCGTATATTGGACGGGACCTATCCCGACACTTCTAAGATTATTCCGCAAGAGTTCCAAACAGAACTCGTTCTTCATACAAAAAAATTGACAGATGCGATCGACCGCGCTTATTTAATGTCGCGCGAGGAGAAGACTAATATTGTCCGGCTGGCAACACAGGAAGACGGGACCATTGAAATATCGTCGAGCTCCACGGAATTGGGCCGGGTAACGGAGCATCTGGAAGTTAAAGAACTGACAGGTGAACCACTCCGGATTGCGTTCAATTCAAAGTACATGCTGGATGCGCTAAAGGTCATCGACAGTGAATATTTATTCATTGGCTTCAAGGGAGCCATGAGCCCGATCATCATTAAGCCGATCGATCACCCCTACAGCCTGCATCTCATATTGCCGTACCGTACAACAGGCTAAGCCAAGGGCGAGGAGTTAAGGACCATGAACGAAGTGAACATTAAGACCGAATATATTGCGCTTGGCCAATTTCTCAAGCTCGCCGGCTGTATCGATACCGGCGGCGCTGCGAAGTTCTTTTTGCAGGAGACGAAGATTCTCATTAACGGGGAACCTGACAATCGGCGCGGTCGCAAGCTATACCACGGTGATCGCGTCGAAATAGAAGGTTTCGATGTCTTTACGGTTGTCAAACAATGACGTTTATGACGATCCGCTTGTAATGGCGGGTACAACCGGGAGGCGGCAGCGTGCATTTAAAATCGATCCAACTGCAGAATTATCGCAATTACGAGCAGCTGGAGCTTCAAACCGACAGTCAAGTCAACCTGCTTGTCGGACCGAATGCTCAAGGCAAGACGAATTTACTTGAAGCGATATTCGTTCTGGCGTTAACCAAATCGCACCGGACGAGCAAGGACAAGGAATTGATCGGCTGGCAATCGACGGATGCTAGAATCCGCGGTGAGGTTGAGAAGAAGTATGGCCCGGTAACACTTGATCTAACGTTGGCCTCGCAGGGGAAGAAGGCGAGAATAAACGGACTAGAGCAGCGAAAACTGAGTGATTTTGTCGGGGCGCTTAACGTCGTGATGTTCGCCCCGGAGGATCTGGAAATCGTAAAAGGCACACCGGGCATACGAAGGCGGTTCCTCGATATGGAGATCGGCCAAGTCCAGCCCGGCTATTTGCATACGCTCGGTCAATACGGCAAAGTGCTCGTTCAGCGCAACAATTACCTGAAATCGGCGTACCCAGCCGGAGTCCAACAAGCCATGCTGGACGTGTGGAATACGCAATTAGCCGATTATGGTGTTAAAATTATGAAAAAAAGGCAAAGCTTTATTCATAAACTGCAAAGATGGGCGGAGCAGATTCATGCCGGCATCACCGCAGGGACGGAGGAGCTCACCATCCTCTATCGTCCGTCCTTCGAAACGGGAGTGCTCGAAGAAGAATCTGTTTTATTTGAGCAATTTATGATAAGGTTAAATCAAGTCAAAGATCAGGAACTGCGCCGAGGGATGACGTTAGCCGGCCCTCATAGGGACGATATCTCCTTTTTCATCAACGGAAAAGAAGCGCAGGTCTACGGTTCACAAGGTCAGCAGCGGACGACTGCCCTATCACTCAAGCTAGCCGAACTCGAACTCATCCATGAAGAAATCGGGGAATACCCCCTGCTGCTGCTTGATGACGTATTATCAGAGCTTGATCAGAACCGGCAGACACAGTTGATCGAGACATTTCAAAACAAAGTACAAACGTTCATAACGACGACCGGGCTAGAGAGCGTCAACATCAGTAAGCTGCAGGATGCCCGTATCTACCACGTAAGAGACGGACAAGTAGCGCGTTGATGGCGCAAATCAAGGTACCAGTGAGGAGTTGGAGGCTATGTATATTCATTTGGGCGGAGAAAAGATTATTCGCGCCGCGGAATTAGTGGCGATATTTGATATTTCCATCGAGCAATCCTCCAAGCTTTCCAAACAATTTGTCGCGCAAGCCCGGAAGCGGAAGGACGTTGAAGTGATAGGAGAAGAAGAAGCGAAATCGATTGTTGTGACGGAGCACAAAATCTACTATTCGCCGATATCATCCTCCACGCTGAAAAAACGATCGCATCATTTTGCGACTACGTAAACCCGACACCCGTGAAGCGATTAAGCAGATCAGTCGAGAGGAGCAGTGAAATCGAGCATGTCGTTGAATCATAATTCGTACGATGAAAGTCAGATACAGGTTCTTGAAGGATTAGAAGCCGTACGCAAGCGTCCCGGGATGTATATCGGTTCCACCAGCGGCAGAGGCCTTCACCATCTCGTTTGGGAGGTCGTCGATAACAGTATTGACGAGGCGCTGGCCGGCTATTGTTCCCGGATCGAAGTACGGATTCATGAAGACAATAGCATAACGGTCATTGATAACGGCCGGGGGATTCCGGTTGGCGAGAATACGAAGCTGAAGAAATCGACGCTCGAAGTCGTCATGACCGTCCTGCATGCAGGCGGCAAATTCGGCGGCGAAGGGTATAAAGTATCCGGCGGCTTGCACGGCGTCGGCGTTTCCGTCGTGAATGCACTGTCCGAGCATGTGATCGTAACGGTCAAGCTACATGGGAAGATTCACCAGCAGGAGTACCGCCGTGGAGCGCCGCAATACGACGTGAAAATAATCGGCGATACGGACGAGACGGGAACGACTGTGCGATTTAAGCCGGATCCCGAAATTTTCACGGAAACGACCGTGTATGAATACGAAATATTGCAGTCTCGCATACGCGAGCTTGCATTTTTGAATAAAGGTATCGAAATTGTACTGATCGACGAGCGGACGGATACATCGAATGCCTATAAATATGACGGCGGTATCATCGAGTACGTCAAATATTTGAATCGTAACCGTGAAGCGCTGCATGAGCAGCCCATTTACGTTGAAGGGCAGAAGGATAATATTCAAGTCGAAGTTGCCCTGCAATATAACGACAGCTACAGCGAGAATATTTACTCATTCGCGAATAACATCAATACGCATGAGGGCGGCACGCATGAATCCGGCTTCAAGAGTGCATTGACTCGCATTATTAACGACTATGCACGCAAGATGAATGCGATCAAAGAGAATGATTCCAACCTGTCGGGGGACGATGTGCGCGAAGGGCTGACGGCGATTATATCCGTTAAGATTCCTGAGCCGCAGTTCGAAGGCCAGACGAAGACGAAGCTTGGCAACAGTGAGGTCCGTGGGATTGTTGAATCCTTCTTTGCCGAGAAATTCCAGGAATTCCTGGAAGAGAATCCTGGCGTATCACGTAAAATCGTGGACAAGGGACTTCAGGCAACTCGTGCCCGCGAAGCCGCGCGCAAGGCTAGGGAATTAACGCGCCGTAAGAGCGCGCTAGAAGTGAGCGCACTTCCAGGTAAACTGGCGGATTGCTCCTCTAAGGATGCTTCGCTTAGCGAGCTCTACATCGTCGAAGGTGACTCCGCAGGCGGATCGGCTAAGCAAGGCCGCGATCGGCACTATCAAGCGATTCTTCCGCTTCGGGGCAAAATTCTGAACGTAGAGAGAGCAAGGCTTGACCGGATACTTGGCAACGCCGAGATTCGGGCCATCATTACGGCACTCGGTACTGGCATTAGTGAAGATTTTGATATAACAAAGGCCCGGTATCACAAAATCATACTCATGACCGATGCTGACGTCGATGGCGCGCATATCCGGACATTGCTGCTCACCTTCTTATACCGCTACATGCGTAAAATCATTGAGGCCGGCTATGTGTACATTGCTCAGCCGCCGTTGTTTAAGATTGAGCGCAACAAAGTGATCCGTTATGCGCAAAGCGAGAAGGAACGCGATGAAATTATTGCGGAATTCGGCGAAGGCGTTAAAGTGAACGTTCAGCGGTACAAAGGTCTCGGTGAGATGAATGCTTCCCAGCTATGGGAAACAACGATGGATCCGGAGAGCCGTTCCATGCTTCAAGTGACTATCGAGGATGCCATTGAGGCTGATGACGTGTTCGAAACCCTTATGGGCGACAATGTAGAGCCGCGGCGCGACTTTATTCAACAGTTTGCCAAGTTCGTTAAGAACTTGGATGCATAGATTGTGGAACATACCGCAATCCGCAAAGCCGTCCGGTACCCGGGCGGCTTTGCTTTTGCCTAACGGATGAGCATGCGGCCTAAAGTCGACAATTGTAGATGAGGATCAGCGTCGTTTTGCCTTGAAGCGACCATATCCTACACAGTAACGATACACCCGACGAAAGATAGATCGATCACTTAATTTTCGGAATATATAGGGGTCGGGAAGGGTGTTCACTTCCAGGATCCAAGGCTTTAAGGAGGTATCAATAGCAACATCGATCCCGATCTCTTTCAATCGGGGATACCGGCTTTCCAGCTGATGGGCAACATCTGTACCCAGCTTACGGAGTTTGTTCTTATAAGCTGACATATCGGCAGCTGCTAGATGAGACCCCATCAGCCGTTCGATGGACATCGGTGTGCCGCCGCTGTGATAATTCGTGACAATCTTGGCGGGATTGCCAAGGCGGCCGATAATACCGGTCGTTTCCCAGCGATCCATTAAATTTTTCTGAACCATGACCCGTATATCGAATCTGCGTTTCGAATGCCGGAGCAGGTGTATGCCGCGCTGAATGAGATAGGTTCGCCTGCCAATGAGTCGCTCAAGACGGTCGGCCATCGTATCGAACGATGTAAACGTCCGGAGGCGGGTTCCGCTTTGGAAGGTGTATACGCCGCGGGTGCGCTTCTCCACCCGAATAACCCCAATGCCATACGTGCCTGCGTCGGGTTTAACATAAACCATGGCACACTCATTCAACATTTCTCTTAACGTCTCTCTGCTCCATCTTCGGGTTGTGGGGATGGATCCGCTAAGCAAGTCGGATTGCAGCAGGACGTTCGTCTTCGCCCACTTGCTATGCACGCGTTGGATCGCCAAAGGGGCTCCGCCTTTCAGTTATAGGATTCAATCAAGGAATGTAATGCAAGCAAGACAGAGGTGGAAAACGATGTTATAATAGGGATAATGCCTATTTTGCGTTCACTTTACCGCACTCCTCTGATTAGTTTATGGCGGAGTTAATCAAGTGGCACGGGCAATTGCCCATCCGTGATCGGGAACGTTAGCCCAAACCTCAATGGAAAGTAAATCGGCGGCAACGTTTAAGCAGTACGTGTTTGTGAAAATACTATAATGTTTCTAGTATTCGTTTTACGATAGTCCACGCTTCGAAGCCGGTCCTGCCGGCCGGCAAGAAGCCGGGCGTTCACTTATAGGAGGTCAACAATGGCGGAAGAACAAAGTTCGCAACTACGAGATCGCGATATTGGCACCGAGATGCGAGAATCGTTTATTGATTATGCGATGAGCATCATTGTCAGCCGCGCACTTCCCGATGTAAGGGACGGCCTTAAGCCGGTGCATCGCCGCATTTTGTATGCCATGGCGGAACTAGGCATGGCTTCGGACAAGCCCTTTAAGAAATCTGCCAGGATCGTAGGCGAAGTGCTCGGTAAGTACCATCCTCACGGTGATAGTTCTGTTTATGAGGCGATGGTGCGGATGGCACAAGATTTTTCGCTGAGATACATGCTGGTCGAAGGACACGGAAACTTCGGATCGATCGACGGCGATATGGCTGCTGCGATGCGTTATACCGAAGCACGTCTTTCGAAGATCGCTATGGAAATGCTGCGCGACCTTAACAAAGAAACAGTCGATTTCGTGCCAAACTATGATGGTGAAGAGCAAGAACCGGCTGTCCTGCCGGCACGTTTTCCAAACTTGCTCGTAAACGGTGTAACGGGTATCGCTGTCGGTATGGCGACCAATATCCCGCCGCATAACTTAACCGAGGTCATCGATGGTTTGCAGGCGATGATTATCAATCCTGATATTACGCCGATCGAATTGATGGAATATATTAAAGGTCCGGACTTCCCTACAGCAGGCTTTGTAATGGGTCGGGAAGGAATCCGCCAAGCGTACACGACGGGGCGCGGATCCGTTACGATGAGGGCCCGGGCGACGATTGAAGATAACGGAGGCAAAGCGCGCATCATCGTGCATGAGCTGCCATATCAAGTCATTAAGGCACGCCTCGTGGAGAAGATTGCGGAATTGGTCCGTGAGAAGAAGATCGATGGCATCACCGACTTGAGAGACGAATCCGACCGTAACGGTATGCGTGTCGTTATCGAGCTGCGCCGCGACGTAACGCCAAGCGTCGTACTCAATAACCTATACAAGCAGACCCAGATGCAAATGAATTTCGGGTTTAACATGCTGGCACTCGTTAATCAAGAGCCGCGTTTGTTAAATTTGAGAGACATTCTGTATTACTATCTGCAGCATCAAATCGAGGTCATTCGTCGCCGTACCGAGTTTGACCTGAAGAAAGCCCAAGCGAGAGCTCACATTCTCGAAGGACTGCGAATTGCACTTGACCATCTTGATGAGGTTATTGCGCTCATTCGTTCTTCCCAGACTGCGGATCAAGCGCGTGAGGGACTTATTTCGCGGTTCACACTAAGCTATGATCAAGCACAGGCGATATTGGATATGCGCCTGCAGCGTCTTACTGGCCTGGAACGCGATAAGATCGAAGCTGAGTATGCAGAGCTTCTGAAGAAAATTGCGGAATACGAAGCGATTCTGGCTGATGAGCAGCTCGTCCTGCAAATCATCAGCGAAGAGCTGAACGAAGTGAAAGAAAGATTCGGAGACGAGCGCCGCACAGAATTGATGATGAGTGAAGAAGAAATTATGGACGAGGACCTGATTCCAAGGGAAGACGTCATTATTTCGATTACGCACTCCGGTTATGTGAAGCGTCTTCCGGTCACGACCTACCGCAGTCAGAAACGGGGCGGCAAAGGGGTCATCGGAATGGATACGAAGAATGAAGATTTTGTTGAGCATCTATTCGTCTCCAATACGCATCATTTCTTGCTGTTCTTTACGAACAAAGGCAAGGTATACCGGCTGAAGGCCTACGAGATTCCAGATTTGAGCCGAACAGCCCGTGGGACGCCGATCATCAACCTGCTTCAGATCGAGCAGGGCGAGACGGTTAACGCGGTTATCCCGGTTGAATCATTTGATCCGGACCGTTACCTGTTCTTTGCCACTCGTCAAGGGATTGTGAAGAAGACTCCGCTGGACGATTACGGCAACATTCGAAAAATCGGTCTAATCGCGATTAATCTCCGCGAAGACGATGATCTAGTGGGAGTGAAGCTGACGGATGGGGAACAAGAGATTATTATGGGCACAAGTCAAGGCATGTCCATCCGTTTCCCTGAACAAGACGTCAGACCGATGGGCCGGGCTGCAACAGGTGTCAAAGGTATCAATACCGATGAAGGTGATGACGTCATTGCCATGGACGTAGTGGTACCGGAGAACGAAGTTCTTATCGTTACTTCCAAAGGTTACGGCAAACGTACTCCAATCGCGGAATACCGGATACAGAGCCGTGGCGGCAAAGGCATTAAGACATTGAACGTGACCGATAAGAACGGACCTATCGTTGGACTCAAGGTTGTTCAAGACGATGAGGATCTCATGATCATGACGTCCCTAGGAACTATGATCCGCACCAGTATGGACGGGATCTCCACAATGGGGCGCAACACGCAAGGCGTGAAGCTGATTCATATCCGTGAGGATGACTCAGTGGCAACTGTCACCCGTGTAGCTCGCAGTGAGGAACCTGCTGATGATCAAGTTGAAGGTGAGGAAGGATTGGAAGATCTTCCAACCGAGGAATAGAGCATAATAGTTGGGCTATATGAAGTGGAGGAGAACAAATGGCAACGGTAGCGGTATCGCAAGTGAAACTCGGTGACAAGCTCTATCAAGATGTACTTACCCCGCTTGGCAGCGTACTGTTTCATAAGGGAAAGGTCATTACGCCGCGTGAGCTAGAAATTCTTATGGCGTTTCTTGTCCCTACCGTCGTCATTGACTCCGGTGATAAGCGAGAAGAGAGTGAAGCTGTTGCGGAGAAGTCGTCTGACCTCAAAGAATCGAACGTGAAGTCGGCTTTAAGTGAACAGTATGATCGGACCGTTCAGCTGTTGAAGCGGGTATTCAATGACGTCGTTAGCGGCTCGAACATTCCCATCCTGGATATTCGGACACAACTCGAAGCACTCCTGCAGCATATCAATGAGTACAAGATATTGACGTTCTCGCCAAACACCATTCATAATGACGAGTATTTGCATCATAAGAGCGTTATGTCTGCTATGAGCTGTTTTATGCTTGCACAATGGATCGGGCTTCCCAAGAAGGACTGGATGCAAGCAGCGCTGGCCGGGTTATTGCATGATATCGGCAATGCCAAAATCGATAAAGCGATTTTGAATAAACCGACTACGCTAACCCAGGTGGAATCGGAAGAGATGAAGCGTCACACCGTACTTGGCTATCAGGTTCTGAAGAATGTGACAGCGATTAATGAAGGGGTCAAGCTGGCTGCACTGCAGCATCACGAGCGTGTTGACGGGAGCGGTTATCCGCTTGGAGTTGTATCGGACAAAATCCATCCATACGCTAAGCTGGTGGCGATCTCCGACATCTTTAACGCAATGACCATGAAACGCACGTATCGGAAAGCAAATTCGCCTTATCTGGTGCTTGAGCAGATTCTGAAGGATTCATTCGGTAAGCTGGAACCGGCTTATGTACAGACGTTTATTGAAAGAGTAACGCAGTTCCATAACGGAACGGTCGTTAAGCTTAACGATGAACGAATAGGCGAAATCGTATTCTCGGATCGGAACCATCCGACAAGACCGTGGGTTTCCGTAAACGGAAATATCGTTAATCTAGTCAATGAGCGTCAGCTGTATATAGAAGAGATTGTAACTAATATAGAAACAAATAAATAAACGTTGACTCTGTTTAAGGATCTGTGTTATATTACTCCTTGCTGCTTTTAGGCGGGATTGTATAACACAGATTTTTAATTTCAGTAAATTAAAAAAAGTGCTTGCAATCATGTGGGCAGATGTGATATATTATAAAAGTCGCCGCTGAGAGAAAACACAGCGAACGACGAACGAAACAAGTGAATGTTTGTTCCTTGAAAACTGAACAATGAGCGACCTGTCAAGCAAATATTTATCAAGTAATGAGCTAACAAGCTTATCAATATAGTCGGTCTTCGGATCGCACTTTTATGGAGAGTTTGATCCTGGCTCAGGACGAACGCTGGCGGCGTGCCTAATACATGCAAGTCGAGCGAATTTCATTGAAAGCTTGCTTTCAATGGAGTTAGCGGCGGACGGGTGAGTAACACGTAGGTAACCTGCCTACAAGACTGGGATAACATTCGGAAACGAATGCTAATACCGGATACGCAATTTTCTCGCATGAGGGAATTGGGAAAGGCGGAGCAATCTGCCACTTGTAGATGGACCTGCGGCGCAT
>NZ_JANHOF010000021.1 GCF_024498075.1 Paenibacillus mendelii | reverse complement strand
GGCAAGGGTGAAATCCTGCGAATAAGCGAGCATTCGTGAGAAAACTAAATCGTACTGAGGGAGTTCAATCGATTTTCTTCCTGCATTTCTTGGGCAGATATCGAACACAATCATTATTTTATATCTATAACAAACACGTAAACCCCGTGCCCTTCCTTCCAAACACCCGATAAAGTGTAGATGCAACGCCCTTTTTCAGCGGGAAGCATGGCTTCATAGCCATCAATAGGTTCGCTATAATTTAGTTTTCCGTCGGTTGCCCAGGCGGTGAGCTTCAACTCATCAGGTTTGTAGTCAAATTCCACCTTTAGCAGTGATGACGGCGAAGCGTTAACTGGTTTGACATGCTCGGCTAATTCCAACGGCTGAGGTGCATCGGCGATAGCACCCTTCCATTGGTAAGATCCTTGCAGGAAAGGCACGTTTTTCCCGTCTAACATTATCTTGGGATTCGGCGGTTCAATTCCAGTGCTCGTTTCCAGCTCTTCCTTTTTCATACAACCTGATGCCATCAAAACAAGCAGAGTGAGCGAGAACAATAGGATTACTGACAGAATCATCTTGCTAAAAGATTGGTACATTAGCCCCCCCCCTTTCTTATTAAATTATTAGACGAAAAAGGGAAATTTTAGTTGCGCTATACTGCCCGTTAGCTCAACGCCACCCAGCCATACATCTGTACAAAATCCACCTATTTTGTGCAGAAGCAAAAAGGATCCGCCGCGGCGGATCTTTTTCCTGTTTATTATGAGTTCTCCATTTTAAACCTTAGCCGCTTGAGATCCATGATGGCTTCCCAGCATATTCTTGCGTCTGTAAGCGCCGAGCATTAATCCGACGGCCGCCAGCTCAATTATTGTGCCGGAGTTCCAATTCATAATCGGAAGCGTCATCCCATTGATAGGCAGCAGGCCTACGCACATCAGCAAATTCCAGACTAATTGAAAGCCCAATATTGCGGTTAAGCCCACAATCATGCCTTTGGCATAGCTATCTTGAAGCTTGATGCCCATACGGGCGATTCTTACGATGAATAACAACGTAATGGTGGCGACGGCGATGCCGAACACCCAACCAAGGCTGTAAACCATATACGAATAGATTAGATCGCTCGTCACAAAAGGCAGCCTGTCGTTTGCTATGCCGAAGCCCTGCCCCCACAGTCCCCCCGACCGAATAGCTTCCACGGAGTGTATTGTATAGAAGCCTCCGGTGTTTGCGGACTCTTCCGGATTAAGAAAGGCGATATACCGCTGCCATAAATAATCAAATGACCGGCTAGAAAGTAACGGGCTAAGCATGAGTGCGAGTACACCGAATCCACCAAACAGCAGCTTTCTCCTCCCAGCGACTAGTAGAAGTATGGCTAAACCGAAGCCATATATCACGAAATAGACGAGTGCGGGAGCCGTCACATAAAAAAATGCGGGAATCAGCATATAGAAAGCGGCGTCCTTCGCTAGCGATTGGGCTTTCTGACGTATGCTTTTTGCAACTGGCTTCTCTCTCTGCAGTATGCCGGCAATAGCGATAATGAGCAAATAAGGAGACGCTGCATACACATTAAAGCCGAATGAGCCGACTGAAATCCACTGAACGACGCCGTATTTTTGGACGCCTTGAAACTGAGCCGCTGCCATGAGCAGCAGTGTCGCTCCGTATAAAGGCCAGGAAAAGCGTAGCAGCCTGCGATAATCGATAAAATACAGCACGATCATGGCCACGACTCCCGTGAAGCCGAACACAAGCTTGCGACCAAGCAGCAGATTTCCGTTTAGTGAAAGCTGCAAGGCATATAACGAGACAAGCCCAATAATGATCATACCTGCAACTAATGCGATAACGCTCCATTCCGGTTTCGGCTTATGGGCAGCATGCAGTTGCTTGCCGACCTGCTCCGGATCGCCCATATGCCGCAGGGCCTCAGCAATCGCCTCCTCCTCGGTCGTTTCACCTTGTGCAGCCTTTTCCACTGCTAGCTCCTCCAAATGGCTGAGCATCTCAAGCCTAATGCCCTCATGCACTTCTTTAGCCTTTACCTGTGCGCATACCCGATCGAGGTAAGCAATGACAGCAGGATAGCGTTCCATGCTTTGGATCATGCATGACCCTCCCCGATGACACGGTCAACCGTCGCCCGAAACAACGACCATTCCTGCTGCTTCTCGCCGAGCTGCTTGTGTCCGTCTTTCGTAATCCGATAATACTTCCGCTTACGACCACTCTCCTCGTTCCAATACGCCTCCACAAGCCGCTCGACCTCAAGCGTATGCAAGATCGGATAAAGTGTTCCTTCCTTAAACGTAAACACGCCATCCGACCTCCGCTCAATTTCCTTCGTCATTTCATACCCGTACATGTCCTTACTGTCGAGCAGCGTCAAAATTAAGATGACCGTACTGCCCTTCATAAGCTCCTTGTTAATTCTCATTCGGATCTCCTTTTTGCATTGTTTTTCTATGCATTGTATATCTATGTATTAGTTTAGACGAGCTTTTGCTATTTTACAACAAGAACATGTATGTAACCCCTGTTATCTGAAGGATAACAATCATATTTTATACATATGTCTATAAATCGATGAACCTCCTTCATTTTCTGGGTAAGGAAGAACGCCGCCTACATGATAAGGATATAAGGATAGCTAATAACCATCCCTACACTTCACACACCGTTTACCTTATTTGACAAAAACGACTTTTCAGTCACTTATGGTAGTATTCTCCGTGCTGTCTGTAACGGCGAGTTTAGAACTATTCTTTCGGACAGCATGACCTAAAACTGTGTAACAAACGAAAAAGACTCCACTGTTTAGAGTGGAGTCCCTTCGTAATTCCCCGTATCGCTCTAACGGCGAATTCAGGTTCCCTTCTAGAAGTAGCATATCAGTGAAATGAAATAAGGTGACAACGGTTGATTAACGTCGTCACCTTGCTTACCGTGTACTTTTTCCATGAATACATAGTTGGAGAAGAAAAGAAATGACCAAAAAATACAAAAATGTGCAGGTCCACCAACTTCCGGGGAAACTGTCTCTTGGAACATGTTTGAATTACGCGGTAAAGAAAACTAAATACAGCTATATTGGGGGTCCCACCAACATTTTAACGAAAATATACGCTAAGCCCTGGAATGTGTCCGATTTGGAGTTATTCTTACTCTAATCTGAAACGGTACACTCACTCGATAAGTTGAGAATCATATTCCAATTATAAGACTGACACGTTTTAAAAAAAGCAGTGACAGACTAGGAATCCCAAACTCCTAGACTGCCGTTGCTTTTATTATGCTAACTGGGCTCTTTTATCAAGGAGCTTGCACCCATAGCTTTGATGAAAGCTATTTGTTTCGAGTTCTCCCCGATCTGCAAGACGTCTCAAAGCCTACCTAATGGTTGGTATGGCCGTGGCCGTTCGTCTAGTTGAATAATGTATCGGTTACCAATTGGGCTTATCAGGAGTCCTCACGGTTGGTCAGATACTTCTTCAACCACACTTTGCACTAGGTCGTGAATTAAACCTCCCTCTACTTTGAGTCCTTGACATTGGACAATTGCAGAGCAGTTCTTCCAATTCAGATCTTCAGCGTTTATCTTCACTACTTCCCCCACTCGAAAGCAGGTACGAATCACACTATTAGACTAAATTACCAAAAAGTTCAATTTTTATGAAACATTTTAACGAAAGATGAAGTCTTATAACATGAGAGAGTGTTTGTCAAAAATTTGTTGGGGGTGATCTATTTCCAAAGCTGTAGTCGACAAACATTTTTCAGTTAATTATAATCCTGGAACTCATTTATTTCATGACGATCATCATCACCCTCGTACAAAGCCACCTCCATTTCCTCCAGATGCAGCTTTCTGGCAGCCAAATACTGGGCGTACCCGTCCTTCAAAATCCATCCTTGCTCCTTCTGTTCAAATAGGATGGGCACAGCGAAAGAACCGTGCTGTTCGAAATACTGAATAGCGGCTCTGATCTTTTCTTTCTGTGGCCGGGATTTTTTTTTCAAAATTCGTATCCAGTCGATTTTCATCGGACTTCTGAATGGTTCAATTGCATTATTTTCCTGGCATCGAGGTTTTCGGCATGTAAACAGACGACCCCAATATCCCCGTTCACCACCTCATAAGATAATCAAGAATTAGTTGAACTGGAAGTTGCAGCCGTATTATTCGCTCCCTTTAAGAATGTGTGCGCAGGAGGCGCCCGCTTTCTTTATATCTTCTACTGATGCGCTAAGCTTGGATATGCCTTCAAACGAAGTTCCCCCGTTGCTGAAATCTGGTTCGGGAAAATCGGTTATGCCATGGTTGCGCATACATTTGGTATATGTAATTGCGGCTTCTTTCGTAATATTAGGCGGCTTTTGCATGGGCTCGCCACTCCCGAAAAGCTTGTCTCGCACATCCTGAGCGATAGAGGAAATTTGGTCGATAAAAACATATCCGGACGTTTCGTCCTTGAGCGGGATGTCAGTGCTAGCTACACTCAGAATCGCAAGCATACAAAGAACTGCTACCACGACGATGCGCGCCCATCGTAAAATTCGGGCATTTTTTATGAGCCGGCCCAACGGCAGTATGATGATTGCAGCCGCACATATAAGCATGGCTCCGGCGCCAATCTTTCCCGCGATGAGCAATGCGACGCCAAGGATACTTAAGATCAACACAAACGCCCACTTCATAAATACCAGTACGGTATGTTTCATATTTGAAGACCCTCCCTCACTAAATTAATGTTTTCTTCGTTTTTCTCGCTGTTTCGCATGTTTTCATCTTTGACGTATGAAGCGCTTGAGGATAAATACCCATATTGTTCAATGGACTGTAAGAGCATATCTACCGTCACCTGAGGTCCTCCTTCTTGCCGCACACATAGACAACGGCGGGCGGAAAATTAAGCGGAACGACTCTCACCTGTTCAATGACAAACCGCCTCGCGAGCTGCTTGCGCATCTGAAGGGAGTACTGGAAGGCCACGAACCGGCCACCCGGCTTCAACGCGCATTCGATCTGATGCAGCAGCTGATCGCGGATGGGCTGCGAGAAGTTGTAGAAAGGCAGACCACTTACGACAGCATCCAGCTCTGAAACGCCAAGCTGCTGAATGACCCGCCGGAGCTGTTCTGCATTCGCGCTGCAGATGCAGCCGCCGTATGACTGCTTCAGCATGGCGAGCATAACAGGATCCTTTTCAAACAGAAATGCATGGGTGCCGTCATTCATAGCCTTCATGAGGTAACGGGTAATTGCGCCTGGTCCGGCACCAAGCTCGGCAACGCTGCGCACTTCATGCCATGGAACGGCTCCAATCATCGACCGCGCCAAAAACCCTGAGCTTGGCAGGACGCTGCCAACCTGCTTCGGCTGATCCAGAAACTTGCGGAGAAATAATGCTTTGCTGTTCGTCACAGGTGTTCCTGCCTCCTCTTCCTGAAGGTCATCCGATACTGCGCCATCACAGGCAGACTGAAGCCTGCCACCCAGTATGTAATCTCGGCTGCCAGCCATCCGGCGAAGACATCCACAACCACATGCTGCTTGACGAACAAGGTGGATACGATGATGAGAACGGCCAAGCAACGAATGACATGGCGAGCGACCGGCTGGAAGACGTACGCGCTTCTGAACATCAGATAACTGGTGAGCACATGAATGCTGGGCAGGCAGTTGTAGGGCATATCGCTGTTGTAGATGACCTGGACCATGAGTTCCAGCCAGCCGCTGCCCTTGATCTCCGGATGAATGACCATCGTCTGGTAGAAGTAGCAGGTCACATAGCAGACGATTAGTCCTATGCATAGCGACAGCAGTGTCCGATAATACACCTGCGGGTCTCTGCGGAAGAACTGGCTTGGATTTGAGCCATCCTTTATTTTAAAATTAGAGAAATCTGTTGACTTTCAGATCTTCCCAGTCGGCCACGAAATGAACTTATACTCTAGAAACTCAGAGATGCCATAACCACCACCCTCGCGGCCCATACCACTTCGTTTGTAGCCACCAAATGGAGCATCCGCGTTAATTCCCCACGAGGAATTAATGTTAACATTGCCGCAGCGAATTTGTTTAGCTACATTGAAAGCTTTCACCGTATCAGTAGTGAAAATGCCCGCATTCAAACCATAAGGGCTGTCATTGGCGATTCTGATTGCATCTTCCTCGTCTTTGAACGGGATAATGACACCGACAGGTCCAAAGAACTCTTTCTGTGCAATCGACATAGAGTTGTTAACATTAACAAACAGAGTTGGCTCCAAATAGTAACCATCGATAAGATCAGTAGGGCGTTTGCCGCCAAAAGCAATAGTCGCACCTTCCTCTTCGCCGCTGCGAATCATGCCTTCAATGCGGCTTCGCTCCTTTTCGCTGATCAATGGTCCTATTAATGTAGTTGAATCATTCGGATCACCGATCTTTACGGACGACAGCAGGGTCACTACTCTGGCAATCAATTCATCATGGATGGATACGTGTGCGAGCGTTCGGTTAAGTAATAAGCAGCCTTGGCCGCAGTTAACTACCATATTCGACATCACTTCAAGTGCTGCTCGATCAAGATCTGCATCTTCGAAAATAATGTTTGCCGACTTGCCTCCGAGCTCCAGAACCACTTTCTTGAGAGTAGGAGCAGCTTGCGCCATCACCAGTGCTCCAACCGCATCCGAACCGGTAAAGCTGATAATATCAACTCCGGGATTCGTTGTCAGCTCAATGCTTGCGTCCAAATCGCCGGTAATAATGTTGATTACGCCAGGTGGAAAACCGACCTCTTCGACAAGTTCCCCCAGAATGAGAACCGATAGTGGCGTATAAGGCGATGGCTTAATAATGATGGTACAGCCCGCAGCCAGCGCCCATGAAAGCTTATGAATAGCAGCAGCTATAGGAGCGTTATACGGTATGATTAACGAAGCAACACCAACTGGTTCGCGAACAACGACGCCTTGATTTACCTGCGGCTGCCCCGTTAGAGATGTTCCAAAGTTCGGATTCACCGGATCCATGAAGGAAAAAGCAGGAAGTATGCGATCTGCTATATCAGAAAGGACATCAATTGGGGATTGGACATGAACCCGGTCAACCATAGCCCGCGGAAAGCCCGACTCAATCACCACAAGATCAACCAGTTCTGACCGCCGCCGCTCAATTACCTCTCCGAGGCGACGAAGATAATCACCCCGTTCTTTCGGTGATAATCTTGGCCAAATTCCATTGTCGAAAGCCCGTCGTGCAGCCTCTACAGCCTTCACTGCATCTCTTGCAGAAGCCATAGGAGCCGTAGCAAAAGCTTCGCCATTAGCCGGATTGATAACTTGAAGTCCTTCGTCATTATCACTCGATACCCAATGTCCATCAATAAACAGTTTGTTAATAGAATACGTCATATACGTTCCTCCCAAATGGTTAAAATAGTCATTCTTCATGAGTCAAATGACCATAAATAAACGAACGAACATTTAATAATTGCTGCAAGTTGATCACTCTTTTATAGAGTCCCAACTCATACGAATGATTTCAGTGATATTCTCATCATTAAATTGAAAATTTCCTTTGTGATACTCTTTGGCCAGTTGAACAATTGGTGCGCATGAATAGGTAAGCAGCAGCCTCGTGTTCAGCGGCTTCAGCAAGTTCTCTTGTTTTCCCTTCTCAAGCAAATCTAGAATGGGTTTGAAAAGTGAACCGCTCTCTTCCAGCGACAGATTCTGGATTAACTCTTTGAGAAAAAGAAGATCGGTTATGCCTTGACATATGTGGTCTTTTCTATTGTTTTTGGACTATTGTTCGCCTGGTTAGGAATGGACCTTATTTGAGCTGTCATCATCTCATTTATTATTCACGATTCGGTTAAAGGAATTCGCGCACAGAACATAATATCCGAGATAGATGACGATATACGCTGCCATGGAGCTGATGATGGGAACGGCTAAACTGCCCACGATAAGATTGATAGCGGATAACGCCTTTAAGATCATCGTACTATGCATTATTCCAACCGCCAATGGCAGCACAAAGACAAAGAACGTCTGTTTCGCTACAGATGCGCGTATTTCCTTCCTGCTTACTCCGATCTTGCGGAGAATGTCATAACGCCCTTTGTCCGCATGGGCTTCGGTCAGCTGCTTGAAATAAATAATGCTACCGGTTGCGGCAAGAAAGACGAGACCCAAGAATCCTAAAATAAAAATATTCAGCCCCGCGTTTTCCAATCCCTCCCGGTACACCGTGTAGTATGAAGACATCTGCATATCTTCCGCCGCCAGGTTCGCCAGCTGATCGGAGGCCGACTTTGTCGTTTGCTGATTTTCCACCTTATACACCTTATAAATGACCGGGGGGATTTGTGCAGCCAAGTCGTTAAATGCGGTATCGCTGACGACGAATGCCACGTCCGGATAACTCCATCTTAAAACTCTTCCTTCCAACAGATTCACAAGCGACACTTTCCGGTTTTCCCGGGGAGTTTGCAATGAAATGGAGCGCCCTTCATAATCGGACAAACTGAGGTCCGACGTAAATCGCGGCAGGATAGCTGCCGCCTCATTCCCCGAAAGCTGCAGATTTCCCTCCCGGTTTAATGCTTTGGAAGCTTGATTGTACGCATTTGCAGAGATCAATTTCAGGGGAGACTCATGCGCCGGGAAACCGGATGGAACATATTCCAAAGCTGAAATATCGCCTTTCAGCATGATAACCGGAATATCCAGATGAGCCGTAATGGGATGCTCCGTATCGTTCTCAAGAATACCCTGGACTTGTTGGTCCAGCGCTTCGCCTTGAGAAATATAACTATAGCTGAAAGGCGCGGATTCATCGGCATTATTTCCATTGCTGTAATACATGCTGTATCCTACGCTGATAGAGCTTAACGTCACCGCGCTTAGTAAGGAAATCATGGTGAGCGTACGCGTATTTCCTTTAATGCGGAATAGCAATTGAGAGGTGGCGATTACATTCATCCCTCTGTAATAGCGGGATTTATTTGCCTTGGATGCGCTCAACAGCCGCACGATTGCGGAGCGGAATAACATATAGGTTCCAATTATCATCCCGCCTGTGAAAAGCAATATATTTCTCCCCATCTGTTCATTTGTAGTCATCGGCTGAAAGACAAGCCAATAACTGCCTGCGAGCAGTATAACGGCAATCACCGCTGCTGCGAAGGAAGCCTTCGGGGCTTGCTCGCCTTCTTTCTCAGCCTGGAACAGCTCGATTAATTTGAAACGATAGATCAGACGATACGCCTGTACCGATGTGAATAAGATAAGCACGGCAAATACAAGAATCGTATTTAAGATCGCTTCTACCGAGACGCTGAAGCTTATATCGACTGCCGAATCCAGCAGCTTCAAAAAAATCATGGTGAACAATTTGGATAATAATGTTCCCAGCGCGACTCCGGCCGCTAAGCCCACAGTCCCCATAATCAGGTTCTCATAAAAAAGCATTCGACCGATTGTTTTCTTGCGTAAACCGAGAAGCGAATAGAGTCCGACCTCCTTCTTCCGTTTCTTAGTGAAAAATGAATTCGAGTACCAGATAAATACGGCCACGAACAATACTAAGACAATGGATCCCCCCGTAAAGACTGAGCTCATCGCTTGCGACAGCTGCATGCTTTCCTGGATCTCCGTACTATACTGCAAAGAAACGAACGTGTAATAGATGACCACACTGAAAATCATCGAAATAAAATAAATAAGATAGCTTTTAACGTTACCTTTGACATTTTTCTTCGCCAAGCTAAATAACGTCACTTACGCTACCCCCTAGCACCGACAACACATCGAGCGCTTTGTTGAAGAAATCTTTGCGGGACGTATTGCCTTTCACAAGCTCCGTGAACATGCGTCCGTCTTTAATAAACAACACACGCTTGCAGTAGCTTGCGGCAAAGGCGTCATGCGTCACCATCAGAATCGTCGTTTGGTCTTGTTCGTTCAAGTCTTTCAGGCTTTCCAGCAAATCGGTCGCCGACTTGGAGTCGAGCGAGCCGGTCGGTTCGTCAGCTAAAATCAGACTGGGCCTTGATACAATGGCGCGGGAAGCGGCGGTACGCTGCTTCTGTCCACCGGAAATGTGATAAGGGTACTTATTCAGAAGAGGTCGAATGCCGAACTTGTCGACAATTTCATCGACCCTTCGCTCCAATTCGCTCACCTTCATTCCCGCCAAAGCAAGCGGCAGCAATATATTCTCCTTTACGGTCAACGTATCCAACAGATTGAAATCCTGAAAGATGAAGCCGAGCTTGCTGCGGCGAAAGACCGATAATTGCTCTTCATTCATCTTCAAGACACTTGTCCCGTCAATAACGATGTCGCCGGACGTGGGCTGATCAATGGTCGCCAGCATATTCAGCAGGGTGGATTTGCCGGAACCGGAAGGACCCATAATGCCGACGAATTCGCCCTCTTGTACGGTCAAGTCGATTTCATCCAATGCGGTGAACACATTTCCCTTCGAACCGTATATTTTTCTGAGTTGTTTGGCTTCTACTACCGTTCTCATATAATGATTCCTCCATTGTGGTCGCGTTTGTTCGATTTCCTACTCAACGAAGTCGATGTCAGGGTAGATTGGCGATGGGGCATCCAGCAGGGAACCGGACCGGTGCCGTAGATGCAGGTCGAAGAATGCCTCGAAATAAGCTCGTGCGGTTGCAATAATCTGTGTTGGATCAACCGTACCGATCGCACGTTCAAGAAATGCGTCTGACAGTCCAAGTTTCTCTTGAAGCTGCGGCAATATGGCCGGATAATCGGTGAAGGTGAAATGCATCCCTTGTGGTACGTTCAAGTCGAGCTTCCAGCCGGTCGAATGCTCCCAGAAATATTTCCAGTCCGCTCTTGTAAGGTGGGAATCCGGCTGACCGTCTTCATTTGTGCCCATACCGAGAAGCATAAAAGGCCGGTTCAAGCCGTGCTGCACGACCGGTAACAAGTAATCCGGCAAGTATCCGAGGGTTCCATCCATATTGATGCCGGCGTCGATGCGCCGGTCGCTATACATCGTCTGAACAGCTGTCGCGCCGCCGGCTGAATGGCCAAACATGCCAATACGTGAGAGGTCGATAGCATCGCCAAGTCCGCAGGGCAGCTCTCGCTGCTCGGTATCCGGATTCCCGCCCGTACTGAGAACCGCGAGCTGGTCGAGCACGAATCTGACGTCCAACTCGCGAACGGCCATCATCTTCTTCAGTAACTCAACACGATCGGCACCAGGTACCGTCAGCGCTTCTGCCTGGATTTCGACACGACCTCCAGGGAATTCGACCTCAGACGTCTCATACGTATGGTCGATCGTGACCACTACATACCCGCGGCTGGCCAACTCCTCAACCAAAATCGTGCCGAAGGTACGCGGTACCCCGAGACCCGGTGAATACAAGACGACCGGGTAACTGCCATTACGGCTTGCGACGGGAGTCCCGACCCACCCATGTGTCTTGATTCCCGGCCAGTCAATCTGTCCTTCTTTCAATCCGAAAGTCGAGACAACCTTTCGATCATAATGTGCTGCAGCTTCCGGCTGCATATATAACGCGAGCTGATTGCTTTTGTGACGGGCCGGATACCATACGCTGACCATGAGCTCACGCGTCTTTCCTTGCACCCAGGGGTCGGGACGGCCGCGGTCGACAAGATGCAGTTCGGTGGTGCCGACTTTGTATGGGCCGGTCGGCTCCGGCAGGTTGAACCGGACAAGTGCGGCGTTCTTCTGTGTCTGATCGGCCAAAGCCGATTCAGCAAGGGTGGTTGGTGCGGATAAAATCGAACCACCTGCAATAGCGGTACTAAGAAATATACTTGTCATGAGTTTTCTGACAGGGTATTTTTTCTTTTGGTTAGCTTCTACATTGGCTTTCATACTTATTTGATTCCTCCTAAGAATGATATCGTTCTTACGAGTTCTATTCTACAAGGAACAACCATTGTATAAGCTTACAACTTCTGTGTCAGACCTTACAATCTTGTCACATTTGCTCATTATATTGATTCGTTTATAGCATAATGGTATGTTGCATGGTATAGAAGGCTCTGGGGGAATGGGAATGAAAATCATGATTGTAGAGGACGATCAAACCATTGCAAATATGGTGGCGGAAGCGCTGGGGAAATGGGGATTTGAAACCGTTCAAGTCGAAGACTTTGAGCAGGTGCTGCAAGATTTTCTGCGTGAAAATCCTCATCTCGTTTTAATGGATATCAACTTGCCTTCATTTGACGGATTTTACTGGTGCAATAAAATAAGAGAAGTGTCAAAAGTGCCGATTATCTTTCTTTCTTCACGAAACACGCCGATGGATATGGTGATGTCCATGAATATGGGCGGCGACGATTTTATACAGAAGCCTTTCTTTACTGATGTGTTGGTGGCCAAAATAAAAGCGCTGCTGCGCAGGTCGTACGCCTATGTTGAAAGTATCGAATCTTCTCCCGGCTCCTCCATCGTAAAACGACCACAAAAAAAAGGCCAACCAGAAGATTCTGGCTAACCTGATAATACGAAAAAGCCGCTAAAAAAATAGCAACTTTCAATGGAACAATGTTTTTGTCCTCCGACACGTTTATATTGCTTCCTTATTCCATTTGTCACTCACTCGAACTCATCTGTGGAAGATTTTGAAATGCAACTATTTGCTCGATTTATTATTTAAAGATGGATAAGAATATTGATAAGTTTCCCGAATGGGTCTCTTACAAAAAAACGCCGAACTCCCCATGGCTCCTCAGTTGGTCCATACTCAATTGGAATTCCTGCTTCTTTTATACGAGTTAACGCGTCATCAAGATCATCAACCTCAATTGACAGATCAGGCACAGGTGTCCCAGAGCCTCCCTCTAATAGGAAACTAACCTGAGTGCCCATTTTCTCATGCGAACCGTATGTTGCAATAAATCCCATATCCATTAGTTGATCAAGTCCCAGTACTTCCCCGTAAAAATACGCAGCTTTAGAAATGTCCTGCGTCTCAACATTTGCAACAATTCGTTTAATCTTCATTTTTCATCCTCCTAAAGTTTTGATATCAAATTTTTACTCAACAATGGTCCCGTTCGAGGAACAATCTAAGTCCTTATGCTCTCAAAATACCATAGATTACTTTTTATGCAATTATATATAAAATCGAAATTCGCTCTATTTCATGAAGACGATTGGGAAACTGGAATATATACGTGATTTAATGTTTTTCAGCTTTTGCTTTATCATTGTTTATGGCAAATTTATTGGCTATCCCTACAGGGTCGCCTATAAATTTGCTTAATCTAATGAATTATAATTACAGATGCTGTCTCCGCTCATCTATCCTTTCGTCATCTCCCTCATCATCAACATCGCGTTCAAGAACAAGCCAAGTGAGATGACGGGAAGTGCCGCTGCCGCGAATCCGATTTCTTCCGAGAAGACAGCCGTCGCGAAGATCAAAAGGATTAGTCCGATCAGCATCAAGCTCTTAATTTTAATGCCATTGGGCAGTCTCGCCGGAAAAGACAATATAAACAACAATACGGGGATAGGCGCGAAATACATGGCGAAATTACCGTGCGTCCCCCATTGAGTCGAATCTACGAAGAGCGCGAATCCAGCCAAGAACACCTGTACTGCGATGCAGATCGAAAAAAGCACGTTTAATATGCTAAAACCTAGCCGCGCGTATTGAGCGTCTGCCGGTAGCAAAGAGCGGGTTGCGGTCAATTTCCGTACTTCCATCATTGAATTCCTCCCTTAGACTGTTTCGGAAACCGCCTGAATGAAGTAGGGGTACGGGACCAATTGAAACTCCCCTTCGTTAGGATCGAGAGTCGTCATTCGAATAGGGTGAATTTCCGGAATCTTCATCGAAGGATACCACCCAATGGTCATATCCCCCAGAACGAACATTCCGTGCTCGTCACCGAGCATCTGAAACGTCTTTCCGTCCCCGATATAACGCGTGACGTCAAATCGAGAATCTAGGCGCTGAATGGCCTCCGATACGCTGCCGCGAACCGGAAAACCGATCTCGCTGACATTCAGAATGGATTCATGATCGAAAGGCTCAGTTGAGGTATTGTCCATTCGATGCCGTGCGATGAACTCCACTAGATTCCCCGAAGGATCTTCGAAATAGAAGGCATGCGCATCCGTTCCTTCGAAATATGCGATATCTTCGTTCGCCTGAATCCCTGCGTACGGAAGGGGCTTAGCGGAAAGCACCTGACAGCCTTTGGCCAGAAGCCAGCTTTTCGCTTCGCGAATTTGGTTCTCGGGGATATTCATTGCCAAATGATAGGACGGCAGTATCCTTCCCTCCTCCTCGTGAACGAAAGTCAATCGCGTTTCCCCGGCAACGATCGTGATTGAATGTTCCGTTATATCTGCTAAAGCTAATCCAAGTCTTTCTGTGTAGAACACCTTCATTTCAGCTAACCGGGCGGTTCTCAGTTCCAACTCGATGATTCTCATCTTACTACCTCCTCCAGATACTTGAGTTTGTCAGGATTTGCAACTGCATAGATGGATTGAATCCGACTGTCCGAACCCTCGAACGAGTAAACGTAAGCAACGCGTCCACTGATCATCATTACGATTCCCGGGCTTCTGTTCACCGTAGTGATGATATAGGAATAATGGCTGTCAGGACGCCCGAACCAATCCATCCATTGCATATAAAATGGAATGACTCGCGTCGCTCCGACGACGGGATGCTGCGCGGCCGGCGCCTTGCCACCTCCATCTGTATAATGGACGGCGTCAGGAGACAGCAATTGCAACAGGCGGTTCGCGTCCCCCGCGATCACGCTTTGGATGAATTGCCGCACTTGCGTCTCCGTAACGGTGCTCGTTGCGATGTCCGGCGGTTCATGGCGGATACCTTTCTTGGCCCGATGGAAAATTTGCCTGCAATTGAAGCTGCTTTTCCCCACCATGTTGGCAATCTCGTCGTACGGATATTGAAATATTTCCCGCAGGAGAAACACTGCCCGCTCGACCGCGCTTAGCTGTTGCAGAAGCATCAAATAGGCTGTTGAGATCGTTTCCCTTAGTTGATAAATTTCAGAAGGGTCCAAGCTTACGTCTTCAAGTTGCACGAGCGGCTCTGGCAACCAAGTCCCCACGTAAACCTCCCGTTGTTTCGCGGACGATTGCAACAGGTTCAGGCAACGATTCGTTACGATTTTGCACAAGTATGCCTTTACGTTCCGGATATTTGCGTCCGAAGGCAATTGGTTCATCGCCAGGAAAGCATCCTGTACGATGTCTTCCGCATCCATGACGCTTCCCAACATTCGATACGCCAGTGAGAACAATAATGGCCGATAAGTTTCATATAGTTGTTCCGTGTCCATACAAACCTCCTTTTCGATATCGTCCGTTTAGTGCGCGAGAATATGGAGTGAAGCTCGCTTCGCGCTTGCTGCCGCCCCGCCTGCCAAATATTCACCGTGTGACACCCAATCTCCAGCCACGTATAAGCCCTTGATCTGAGGGACGGCAGGACCCGGATTCTCGACCCGCTTCATATGTGGAAAGTCATGAACGACCGTCATCTTGGGCAAATACTGCTCCGCCACCACTTCCCGTCTCCAACCGGGATGAACGAGATCCATTGCTTGCTCAAGTTGTCTGCGGTCTTCTTGCGCATTGCTTCCCTGCACTTGGAACTTGATCATTTGAAACACTTGAACGTCATCGTTCTCGCTGAGTTCTAACCCTTGGATTCGTGATGAGTTGATCATAAGGACCGGCTGATCGATGCCGTAGACGAATTGGTGCTGCGGCGCGGGAAGTCGACGGAGCCCAATATCCAAGCAAGCGGCCGTGATCGGAATGGCCTGCTGCTCCCACGTCCGCAGCGAAGTCAGTTCGGCTGATGGCACCAGCCTGCTTGATATCTGCGGCGATGTCGTCAGGATTACGTAAGGAGTCTCAATCGTTTCGCCATTCTCACATCGAACTCGCTGCACCCGTCCGTCATCATGCTCAACGGAGTTGACTTTCCTGCCTGTAATCAAGATCACGCCGAGCCGACGTGCTTCCGAGCACATTTCCTCGATCAGGGATCCCCAGCCTTTCTTCAAATAATACACCCCAGTGATGGAACGCTGCATCTGTCTGAACAAGGGTCCCGCCACTTGTAAATCCGGAGCTTGCACGTATGTTCCTCCACGAGCCAGTACATACAGAAGATGACGTACCATCGGGCTTCCCACGTGCTCCTCCATCCAATCTCGCAGACTCATGTGTGGAATCGCGTCCGTGTCAAGCTTGAGGATCTTCATGAGGATCGCTCCGAACCTGTATTTGTCCGCAGCCGATAACAAGGGAGTCTTAAGCAGCGTACGGACCGCAGCCGGAAAAGGGTGTACCTGCTCTTTCCAGATTCCGTACGGGATGAACTCGTCGACTTTGCGAAAAATATCCGGATTTACGTTCAATTCCCGGAAAATGTCGTACGCATCCCCGGCATAGAGTGCATGCGAACCCAAATTGAAGCGTATTCCGTCCTTCTTGTTTGTGATAGCCCTTCCCCCCATCTGATTCTGACTTTCCAAAACGACGACGCGTTTTCCTCCTCTTGCTAAATAAAGAGCTGCGGTCAGTCCGGCAATACCTCCACCAACAACGGCCACATCAAACTTTGCAATCATTCGAAGAAACCTCCTTCATACGCTGTCATTAAACAAGACAGGAAGGAAGCGGAAAATGTGACAAAGTGAAAATGCGATGTAGAAAAAGAGCAACCCGAATAGTGCAGCCCACATTGAACTCCGACAAGAAATTATTTACTTCAAAGAAAAAAGCCGCATATTAGGGACTTCATTCGGACAATGTCTTGTCCTCCGACATTTACAAGGAACAGTTTGCCGCGGTAGCTGTTCCGTTCCTTGTTTTAATTAAGCTCTTTTGCTTACTTTAATATTGTCCTTTAATTACAAAAAACGAGCCCCGAATTGTTCCAGCTAGTTTAGACTTCTGTTTAGCAAACTTAAACTTCTCTTCCAACTCCTTTGGTACCTCCATCCCCTCAGAAAGCTCCAACGGCCCGCTTCTTAGGGTCATCTATCGATAAGTTCCCCTTTGGACATGTCAATTGTGTAAGAAAACACAAAAAGCCCCTCATCCAGAAAGGGACGAGGAGCCGAGGTACCACCCTAATGAGAACACTCCCTACGGAGGTTCTCACTTATTTGTAATAACGGAAAATGTCCGGTGCCCTCTACTTGCCACACTTAAAAACAAGGAACAGCTGCCGCGGCAAACTGTTCCTTGTTTCGTTCTTAGGTCGATGCCAATCCCATTCCGAGTGATGGTGATTATTAGGCCCCGTTAGAGCCTCGCGAATGTGATGTAATCGACTTGGACGGGCTCTGCCGATTCGGTCCGAAGTGCCCGGTTGATCTGTCCCCGGTGATATTGCCCATGTAAGAGGACCTGCGACAGGATGTCCCGGACGGACGTTCGGAACGGTTTGGGCTGAGGCAATCTTGTCAATGCCAAGTCCAGACAGGCACATACAGAGGACGAGCTTGAGTTCTCCATCTTTCCAAGGTAGCATTGGGAATGATACGGCATGCTTCGCTTGGTCCGGCAGCAACAAGGACCGTCGGAATCTCCAACTTGTCTCCATTGTTGAAGAGAATATGCCGGATGGCCCCATTATGACTAATTTTGCTAACGTTCTTATTGTGACAGATCGTTACACCGGTACGGACGGCTTCCTCCGCCAGTCCTCCTAGTTTATTGGACTTTTCCAACAATACAACGGACAAACCGGCTTTGGCCATTAGAATTGAAGCTGATAAACCAGTTAACCCCCCCCCGCCGATGACGGAGACATCAAATTTCCCTTCCACACCTGATCACCTCACTATCATTATAATGGTCATTTTAATGATAGCATGTCTATTTTTGTCGCTGTTCGGTGGACGGTGCACCATAGTGAGGCGCTTTAGCGCCATAGCGAAACTCGTATACTTTGTGTGAAAAAATCGCTTCGTTCAGAAACAAGTTTCACCACACTTACCACCGAACATCGCCTCGTCACTCTGTTTATTCGCCATATTTGGTTTATGAAATGGCTTGTATTTCGGTTCAGCTAGTGCGATATCGGGAGGCGAACCAAGCCATTCCAGAGAGGACGATTGTGATGATCGACAGTATGACGGCAAAGGCGGCACCGCCGCGCCCGTTACCGGAACCAATATCGCCAGGAGTGTGACCAAAATGCGGCCCAGCGATGAAATAGACAATCAATCCCAATACGACGGCCACGATGGTCCCAATTCGCCAACTACCTTTGCCGGAACGATCAGAGGCACGAGCCAAAGACCACCAACTGATGACCACACTGCCCAACCCCATCAGCACGGTCACGAGAATATTGATTCGTGCGGAAGTAAAACCGTAGACCTGTTCAGCTGAGGCAATTGTTGGCACAAATAAAAGTGCACAAAGGATTACGAATGAAACAAGTTTTATTTTCACGCTTATTCTCCTTTCGCTGTCATTACAAAAACTTCTCTTGCGCCCTCCAAAAAGCACGTTCTCAAGAGGAACAGAAAAAATAGTCGAATTATTTGTTACGAAGAGAGCGGGTCCAAGCCATTCCAGCAAGCACCAAGCCGATCAGCCCAATCACGATCGCTAGGATCGCTCCAGCACGTCCGTTGCCAGTGTTGAAACCATTAGGGGTAACGGCTAGATGAAAAGCAGAGAGAAGCACACAAAACAGACTCAACACGATGGACATAACAGGCCATTGACCAGTGGCAAAACGACTGGTTGGACGGGCGCGAGCGATCCCAGCAACAACCGCGCTGCTTAGCCCAATCAACCCAGCCGCGAAAGTCAAGAGCCGCCCGGGGGTGATACTACCATAACCAACACCAGTCCCTTCAGCAAAGGCAATCGTCGGCACAAGTAGAAATACAAAAAAAATTGCGAATGAAACGAGTTTGACTTTCATGATTATTTCTCTCCTTTCACAGCCAGTTTACACAACAAATGTCGAGAATTTATGCAGATCTTCCTCTCTTTGCGTGCATTCCTTTAAGAACCTGCCAAATCACAGTATAATTTCGGTAAGCGATATCACTTTCGTCGATGGAAGCAGACTAAAGGGGAAGGATGTGGTGGGAATGGAAACGAAATTGTTGCTTGTGGAGGACGAACCGGGCATGCTGGAGGAGATGCAAACTTATTTGCAGCGTGAAGGGTTCCGGGTATTGACCGCCTGTACCGGCAAGGAAGCGCTCCTAATTGCCCAGTCTGAGCGGCCTGATCTCGTCGTGCTGGATTGGATGCTCCCCGGGAAAAGCGGAATCGACGTTTGCCGCGAAATAAGGCAAACGTCACATTGCGGCATTATTATGGTTACGGCCCGATCGGATGAATCGGATAAAATCGTCGGTCTGGAAATCGGCGCGGATGATTATTTAACGAAGCCGTTCAGCTTGCGCGAGCTCACTTCTCGCATCCGGGCGCTACTACGTCGCCTACGCGGACCTGAAGACAGGCTGATGTTCTTGGAAAGAGACAACTTGATCATTTCCGAGGCCAAATGTCAGGTGTTCAAAGACGGTCAAGAAGTCCAATTGACGCCGACCGAGTTCAAAATTCTGTTTACGCTGGCAGCTCGTCCCGGTATCGTCTTCAGCCGTTTGCAATTGTTAAAGGCTGCTTTGGAGGATGACTACATGGGATACGAAAGAACGATGGATTCCCATATCCGGAATCTTCGCCGCAAGCTGGAAGATGATACAGCCAATCCCCGTTATATTCAAACGGTATACGGTTTCGGTTACCGATTCGGTGAACGTTCATGAGGATGACGGTCCGCATGAAAATATTTGCCTATATGGTACTGCTTGTGCTCATTATAAGCTTCACTTTCTCTCTGACAACGCAAGTCTACACTGCCGACTTGATCGATCAATTTCAAAGGGAACAAATCCATGCCGACTATTTGAGCGCCGCGCCCGAAGAGCAATTCGAAATCTTTAAATCTTATTTCCTTGGCAACACGCGGCTGGACGCACTGCTTCAAGTCACGCATGGCGCGCGGTTGCTCTTTTTTGGCGCGATCGGGTTGATCTTCAGTTTTTGGTTATCGGGGATTCTGACCCACCCGCTCAAAAAGCTAATAGCCGCCATAGAGCGCGTGGCGCAGGGTGACCTGAACGTCAAAGTACCTGTAGACACGAAAGATGAGTATGGAAAAGTCGCCCAAACGTTCAATGATATGATGTTTCGTCTGCGTGAAGCCGAAGATGCCCGAAGACGGTTGGTGGCTGATGTCGCTCACGAGCTTCGCACGCCGCTGTCCATTATGCAGCTTAAACTGGAAAATTATCAGCAGGCCGGTCATCATATCTCGCCGGAAATGCTGCTTCGGCTTCATGACGAGGTCATCCGGCTCAACCAGCTTGTGGACGACCTTCATGTCTTATCGCTCGCCGAAGCGGGCCGGTTGTCGCTCGATCGCAAACCGCTCGATCTGATTGCACACCTGGAACGAATCGTAGATGACGTGAGATACGAAGCGGAAGAAAACGGATTGGATATTCGCCTCTGTACGAATTCAAGACAGGTTACCCTGATGGTCGATGCGAGACGGATCACGCAGGTTTTCATTAATTTGCTGGCCAATGCGATTCGTTATACGCCTCGTGGAGGGAAGATTACGGTTAAAATCGAAGACCGGGTCGTTGACCGGAATGCTCTCTTTGCGTGTGTCTCGGTGATTGACACCGGCATCGGAATACCGGAGGAGGAGTTGCCCCACCTATTCGATCGATTTTACCGCGTAGAAGAAGCGCGCTCGCGGCATACAGGCGGTACGGGGCTCGGATTATCCATCGTCCATCATTTTATAAGAGCCCACGGGGGCTTCATTCGCGCTGCGAGTCAGCCTGATGAAGGTACTATATTTACCGTATATCTACCTAAAGGCAATGAAATTTAAAAAAATCGACAACTCCGGCGCAACCCTGTAATAGAGGGGCAGGTAAAAGTCCACTTGTCCGAGTTTGATTCGGTTAGCTCAATATTGCTGCAGCCACACTAACAACAGTCTAAGGACTATATGTTCTAGTCCGCTGATCCGGACTGATTGTGATTTACTGGGTTGGTATCTGATCACCCGTATAGTGTTGTCTTCATCTGTGTTAGGTAATTAACAGCTAGTTCTCAGTTGTTGGTCATTCTAACGGAGGCGATAGTGGAACGAACAGGCTGCAATTGGTACAATCGCTTATAAAAAGAACTCTCCAGAAGCGGAGGGTTCTTGCACTTTTATCCATGTGTTTGCGGGTAGTGTCAGCTACGCTGGTCTCATTATCGTATTGCTCAATTTCTCCGTCGTAGGCAATCCAGTTGATGTCCAATCATTCACCCCTGAAGCGGCATGTGCATGAAATACTTTAATTTTCTCATTCAACATTCCTCATAGTGTTTAATTAATATTACTTAACAGGAATATATGATAATGGAAATTTTTCATTAAAGAAATATTTAAATTTAGTGAAATCCGCCATTAAGTGCTTAACGTCCGATGTCAATCTACCACTTTATTTTCTCGGACTAGTACTTTACTTCCCAGACTAACACTTTATTTCCGCCGGACAGCAACCGTGCGCTTGGCCGGGTGCCTCTTGGTATCTATCGAGATTGCTTTACGCTTTCAGTTTGAGTTAAACGGACAACTCTTTGCTTATAAAAATCGCACCCCCATAATCCCAGTGACCAAATCGAGAATAGTGCCGCAAATGAAAGCCAACAGCCAGATTTTTCTGCTGCGGCCTTCATGTTTTTGATGAGTTGTAGATTTTTATTCCCGGTTATAGGATATTTCTCATTTGGATTCGGTCCTGTCATTTTCACATCATCCCTTTCATCATAATTTATCTGCCATCAATCGATTTTTTAACCACAAAAAAACCTCCTTTCCGGTTAACGGATAGGAGGGACACATACAAACAAAAAGACGTGCTATACAAATAAAGCAGTCGTACTTAATGTTAATGTATAAAAGCCCACACTACTCCTATCCCGAAAACCTGGAAAAATAGATTTTCATTTGTGGATAGGATTAGTAGATCATCGGCTTATGAACACCCTTTCATTACTGATTAAATTAAATTTATCATACTCCATACTTGGAAACAACTCCCTCTAACCGTTTGTCTCCCTCCAATTGTTAGAAATGGTTGGAGTTTTTTTCCGAAATTCAACTTCCGATTATACTGAAATGGCTGATACGACGTGTCCATACAAATCCCGTTAATGATGATTGGATTAGGCGCTTATTATGGATATAAGCACGTCACTTCAAAACCTAAAATGTCTACTGTAGTCAACTAGTGCAGCTAAATAATAGAGGAGTGGAACCGACACTAATTCCGTGTTGGTTCCACTCCTCTGTTCTACTTTCAACTTTGTTCAGTTATAAATCGTTGTTCACATAGGATCACTACTTCTTCCAGTTCAAAACAAGAGGATCCAGATCAAGCAAAGTATCCAATGCTTCTTGACGTAAAGTTTCATCTATCGGAGCATTCGGATTACGCACGTAGGCAGACTCGATTACGCCGCCCTCTTTCAAAATCTCTTTATGAACCGCCATTGCATAGCCCGGAATCGTTCCAATGCGAATGAAAGGCATATACTGATAGAACAATCTTCTCGCAGCATCCCGTTCTCCAGAACGGAATAATTGGAATATTTTCACACAAACATCAGGGAATTCACAAGCCGGCATAGTGCCAACAATTCCGCGGCATAGCTCTTCATAATAATAGTTGCCGTTCAATCCACCGAATACCGCCAAACGTCCCTCCGATTGCTCGATCACTTCAGTAATTTTGACTGTAGTAGGTGGGGCTTCCACTTTCGCATATACGATGTTCTCATATTCTTTAGCCAAATTCACCATCACAGGAACTGGAATACTAATTCCGCTCGCAATGGGTGCATCTTGCAGCATGATGGGAATATCCACAGCTTTGGCAATCGCTCCAAAGTATTCAACCATTCGTTTACCGTCTGGCTTTACCATGTATGGAGGCAGTACCATCAACGCATCCGCACCTGCTTTTTGCGCCCACTTGCTTAATTGAACCGCCCCTTCAAGCCCCGTATGACCACTGCCGAAAACGACAGGAACTTGCCCGTTTATTTCTTCCATAACGACAGAAGCAATCATTTCACGTTCTTTATCAAGCAATGTATACATTTCACTAGCATTACCGAACAACGCAATGCCATTAACTTTAGCTGCTAATTGAAAGCGAACCAGCTCACGCAAACTCGCTTCATCGACTTCCCCGCTTGAGGTAAAGGGAGTAGCCAGTATCGGATACACGCCTTCCAAAACCTGATGTGTGTGTGACAAAATGATCTTCTCCTTTTTGATAAATTAGCCTTTTACTGCCGAACTAGATATACCCTCGATAATGAACCGCTGCCCGAGTAGGAATATGATCAACATCGGGATGATCCCCGCTGTAGCTGCAGCCATCATGCCGTTATAATCAATGCTGTGCTCCAATATAAAATTCTTCAATCCGAGCGGAACCGTATACAGCTTCGGATCAATGAGGAAGACGAGTGCATTCTCGTAATCGTTCCAATGCCATGAAAAATCAATGATTGCGAGCGTGGCCAAGGCAGGTTTGGCTAGCGGCAGCATCAGTTGGAAGAAAATACGGAAATGTCCTGCACCGTCGATGAAAGCTGACTCTGATATTTCCATCGGTATTTTCATGAAAAATTGTCTTAACATGAATACACCGAAGATCGTGAATAAACCAGGAAGAATGATTGCCCAATGCGTATTATAAATTCCTAACCATTCGAACATGATAAATTTCGGTACGAATAATACTTGCGGCGGAACCATCATCATGGATAAATAAATGAAGAACATCAATTCCCTTCCTTTAAACTGCGTTCTTGCAAAGCCGTATGCCGCGAATGCAGATAAGAAGGTTGCCCCCGCCATTGCGATAAGGGCGATTTTTAATGAGTTGGCATAGTAAAGCACGAAGCTCTCTTCACCTGTCCATACTTTAATGTGATGATCCCACACAATTTTATCTGGAATCCAACGAATCGGATACTGAAAAACATCGAGGGGCGATTTCAATGATGTACTGAACATCCATATGAAAGGCAAGATCATCAATCCGGCGCAAAGCAGCATTAATGCGGTAAGCCCTGCTTTTTTCCATATCATGCTAGATGACCTCCCTTTAATAATGAACCCATTTTTTCTGACCGATCCACTGAACTGCTGTGATCAAGACAATGATAATAAATAGTGCCCATGAAATTGTCGAAGCATAACCCATCTCGTAGTAACTGAATGCTGTTTTATAGACAAAGAGTGAAAGGATCGTTGTACTATTCCCGGGACCGCCTTGCGTGATCGCTTGAATGATTCCAAATGTTTTAATGGTCATGATGAGTCCGCTAATGAGCAACATAAACGTAGTTGGACTAACCATTGGCAGCATTACGTGACGGATCGTTTTATAGGTGCCTGCTCCGTCCATTTTGGCTGCTTCTTGCAGTTCCGCAGGAACTTCTTGTAAAGCCGCCAAATAAATAATCATAAAGTAACCAAGCATAAACCAAATCCAAATAATATCAATTGCAAACATCGATGTCGTAGTTGTAGCTAACCAGCCTGGCGGGTTTTCAATTCCAATGCTTCTAAGGAAACCGTTGATTGGCCCCTGACTTGGCTGGAACAATAGCATCCATACGAATGCCGTTGCTACGCCGCTCGTAATATACGGCATGAAATATAACACTCGGAGCAAGCCTTTAAAATAAACACTTTTATTCAACACAACTGCGACAATAAAGGCCAACATTAATGAAATTGGTACAGAAGCCAAGAAAATGAGCGTATTTTTCAAAGAGATATAGAACACCGGATCTTTGAACAAACGGGTAATGTTCTTAACTCCGATGAAGTTCATCGATTGACTGCCGAACTGCCAATTCGTAAAGACAAGCACTAACGAGAATAATGCAGGTAATATGAAGAAGACAAGCACACCAATCATATTAGGGGCGACGAATACATATCCGGTCAGCCTTTGCCGTTTTATCCAATTGTTCTTCATTTCACCAGCCCCCTCCTTGATGGATTAGAACATGAATACTTGCTTTATTGTTTAAGATAATCATTATGACGTTTCACCATATTGTTAATAGTCTGTTCTAGTTGTTGGCTGCCAATAAAGAACTTCTCATACTCTTCTCTGCGTAAATCAAGCACCTGCTGTGGCGTCTTTCTCGTGAATGTATTCTCTTGCTCGAACAATACATTCTGTAAGGAATCCACATCGTACAAATCTTCAACGCCTTCAATCATCAATTTCACTGCTGCTTCACGATCAACGTCCTTGGAGGAAGGAACTCTTCCACCCGCTGCCATTAACATAACCCCTTCATCTGCATACCACCTGGAAAAAGCCCATGCTTCATCCACATGTTTGGATTTTGGATTAATCGTTAGTCCATCACCCAGTCCATTTCTTTGCTTATGCTCTGCTGGATCTTCTGTGATTCGAGGAACAGGTGCAAAAGCAATTTTGAACTCACGTGGATTTTCAGTTAAGTTGTTCGAGGAGCGGAAAATATAAGGACCTGCGTTCAACATCGCAGCTTCGCCTTTTAAGAACATCGTTTCAACCGGCATTTTGGAGGTCAACTGCTCTCCAAGTGGTGCTGTTGCACCAGTGCCCATCATTTCATTCAACGTTGTTAACCAAGTCGCAATTCCTGGATGGTCCAGATTGGATGTACCGTCTGCTTTTGTTTCTCCGAATTGACTCAAGATAGAATCCATCGGATCGGCATATGATTCCAAAAATTGCACTAATCCGTATCGCTTATCCGTTTTCAACTTATTCGCGTATTCTTGC
Source organism: Paenibacillus mendelii (assembly GCF_024498075.1). Taxonomy (GTDB): domain Bacteria; phylum Bacillota; class Bacilli; order Paenibacillales; family Paenibacillaceae; genus Paenibacillus_Z; species Paenibacillus_Z mendelii. The sequence goes on along the minus strand of NZ_JANHOF010000021.1, from coordinate 58,729 downwards.
ATTTCTGACCAAGTCCATGCGGTAGGTACTGCCAAATTATGCTCTTTGAGCAAATTGTCATTCAACCAAATCATATAGACATTTTTAGTTGTTGGGATCGCATAATAATCTTCGCCAATTTTCCAGTCCAACGCAGACGGCCCCATTTTGTCCTCGATGTCATAGTCTTTAAAATCTTTCAAATTCAAAGCGGTACCCGCATCCACTCTTTTTTGTAAACGAGGAACATTGTAGCTGAAATAAACGTCCACTGCCTGATTCGTGATCAATGCGGTGTCCAATTTCAAGTTCCCTTCGTCATCGTTAACGAAACGATTATATTCAACCTGTACATCCGGATTTGCTTTATTCCACGTATCAACGACATTTTGCGGTCCCGCATCTGCAGGTACACCACCCCAAAAGACCAGCTTCACTGACTTCTTCTGGTCTTCGCCTTCATTAGACTTGTCCGTTTCTTTGGAAGAACAACCCAGTGCTAATGTTGCCACCATCGCGAATGCAAGTACCGTTGTTAAGATCTTTTTGCTTTTCATTGGATATGACCCCCCTTGTTGTGTTGAATTCCTCCTGATTGTAACAGCTTTCATTCATGTCTTGTCACGTACAAACTCCTTCATTCATCATGCAGATTCGTGTTCTTAGCAGTTTGCAGCTTTCACACCTTGATCGAATAGAACAAAACCCTAGACAATCGTACGATTCCCCGCTTTTTCTACCCATATATTAGGTCATCGCACTTTTCCGATATTGACTCGGCGTCTGCTTCGTCCACCGAACGAAAACCTTGATGAAGTAATTATCATTCGGATACCCGACCATTGCTCCAATTTCATTCACACTTAAATCCGTTGTATGCAAGTAATTTTCTGCTCTCCGGATTCGAACGCGTTGAAGAAAATGAATTAAGGTATCACCCGTTTTCTTCTTGAATAAACCGCTCAAATATTTCTCATCCATCGCAACCAGCTTCGCCATACTTTTTACTGTTATCTCTTGATGGTAGTTCATTCGAATATAATCGACGACCTTATTGATTTCAGGATGATCCGTAAGAATTGGGAAGTTGCGCTCCCACTGTTGCAGCTTCGTCTGTACCATCCCTATCAACATGGAGCAAAGCTGCTCATGACTTCCGCATAAGGCAATCTCACTTTGCAGCTCTAACGGTTGGTTCATAATACGACTGAACGTTTGACTTAATCGCCTTGCCGTTTCTTTCACACGATACATCGATTTTTGCTGTATTCTCATGTGGTCAAACAATTGAATCAGTCGTTCACAGCAGCGATCGGCTTTCATTTGTTCGAATACAAGAATGATGATGCGTTCCATTTTCCACAAATCCTGTTCTCCCGCAAAGGTAGAAGGATCTTCTAACAGAGCATTGTCCCTTTTTTCCTCATACCAGTATCGATCTGAGCGAGATAATGCTTGACCCCAAGCCTCATAAAGCTGCTCCAAACGAACGACAGAGCTATATTCGATTCGGTATCGCATAAGCTGTGTTTTACGTAGGTTTTCTAATACATGCTCCGCATCTTTCTCAGCAGTAAACCAACAAAAAAAAGCCGTCTGGCCCCATTTCGAAAAGGTATGAATCGTTTGAGGCTGGACATGTGACCAGAGCTCCATACGCAGCAGCTTATTTTTATCGAACGTTTCTGAACCATGGGTGGAAACCAACACGATCAAATGCAACCCCTCAAAACCCGTCAAGGGAAAACGCTCGCGAATATCTGACTTCTGAACAATCACCTGCTCACCAATCTGTCCCCATATGTGTTCATAGAATGGCTGCAGTGAAGTTACCTGTTGACTAGAATCCTTCAGCATCTCCAACTTTACTTTCTGCAAAGCCTCGGTCAGCGACTCAATGTTCATCGATAATTTCAAAATGTAATTGGAAGCACCGTACTCCATCGCTTCTCTCACATATTCAAAATCACTCATGCAAGACAAAACGATAAAACGGCTTTCATAGCCTTCTTTTCGTGCCTCTTTCAATAAGTCGACTCCATTCATAATCGGCATAATAATATCTGTAATAACAAGGTCCGGATTGAATTGACGAATACAAGTCATCGCCTCTTCACCATGATCGGCTTCTGCAACGACTTGAAACCCTAACGACTCCCAAGGGATGATCCGTTTCACAGATTCACGAACTAAAATTTCATCTTCCACCAGTAGAACGGTTAACATTCGATATCCTCCTATTCATAGGGTTCTGAAATAAGCAGCGGCATGCGAAAATATACGAGTGTCCCCTCATTCGTCGATGTCATCTCTAAACTCGCTTGGTCTTTGAATAACAAGTGCAAGCGCTCTCGTAAATTGTTCAAACCAATGCCGCTATGTTTGGATGTTTTACTGCTATGTTTCTTGGAGGCTTCAGGTCCAATCCCATTATCAAGCACAGCAACGTCCAAAAACTTATCATCTGCCGTAATGCGAATTTGAATGATCCCTGTACTTTTCCCTGCGAATCCATGGATAATGGCATTATCCACTAGCGGCTGCAAGCTAAGCTTAGGCACCAGGGCAAAAGATACCATTTCATCATATTCCCAGTTTATCTCATACTGCTTGTTATAACGGAAGCACTGAATCTGGATAAAGGCATTCACAAGTTCAATTTCATCCTTCAAATGAATCAGTTCGCTTTCCGAATTCAGCCCAGCCTCCAGCAATCGACCCAGCGCCAAACAGATGTCTACGATGCGTTGATTGTGATCATTCATCGCGATCCATTTGATTGTATTTAATGTGTTTAGCAAAAAATGAGGATTCGTCTGAGAATGCAGCATGCGAAAATGAACGGCTTCTTTCATCCGCTCTTCTTGGTTCAGTTGCTTCACCAGCTTTTGAATATCACTTACCATCTGGTTGAAGGACGTAGCCAACTGCAGCACTTCACCACGATATTGTTCTTCTGGCAAATGAATTTTCAACTGCGATTGCGCTACTTGCGACATGCTTTCCTGGAATCGTTTCAACGGACGTGTGACCGCAGAAGCAATTAAGAAGGTCATGCCAATAAAAGCCGCCGTAAACAGAAAGAACGTAATAAAAAAGGAGCGTTTCAAGTGCTTCACTTCAGCAAATACAATATCGGTTGGCACCTGCTTCACCAGATACCATCCCATGGAGGGCATAAAGCTGTAGTTAATTATGGAACCATCTGATTCATAGTGTCCCTGCGCTGTTCCGAATGCATCCAACTGTTCGAAAGAAATAGCTTGTACAGGGTTGGTTGTCGATGATTGTATAATGCCATCTGGTTGTACAATCGCATAAATATGTTCTGATGGATAAGCATGTGTAAGGTTCTGATACCACTGATAATAATCAATGCTGATCCGTGCGACAGCATAAGGCTTATAGCTTCCATCAAGCAAAGCTACGTGAATAGAGAGAACATCCGAACTGCGAGAAACTTCAGCGTGAACATAATTCGGTTCAATGGCTAACGTATAAGGCAGTATGCCTTTCAATGCTTCTTGAAATCTCGGCGATTGTTGTAATTGAGTTTGAGATGAAAAAGGTTCTGCTGGCATGTAGGAGGAATACACATGACCTTTCAAATCTACGATTGTATAAAACACTTGTGGGGTTGTGAGAAATAAACTATTATTAATGGCTCGAAAACGTTCCTCGATGAGTGAAACGCGTTCAATCTCATTGAATTGATCGGGTTTTTGCAGCACGCGCCGCACTAATGAATCTTGATTTAACAAAACAGACGTACGATAAGCATCGTTAATCATCTCATCAAAGGATTGGTTAATCTTTTGCATTTGCTCCATGCTCTGCTCACTAAAAGTACGCTGCAACACAGATTCCACATTGCTGAAGTGATGCAGCATTAATAGTGAGAAAGGCAGGAGGATTAGCACAATAAAAGCTACGAACAAGCGAAGCTTTAACGTAGTAGGCAATATATGATCGATCAATCGACCCATTCTACTTTCCTCCTGACATTCCGATCTTAAGTTAGAATGATGACTATGTGTGAGTGTCGATTATTGTTTCCATTATTCCCATACTCGCTCTAAGCATAGTCGCATAGTCTCGTATCAAATCAAAGCGTCCTGAATGGATCCATTCTTTGTTAACCATGCTGCCGCCAATTCCTACACCGATGGCTCCCGCCTTCATGTATGCAGCAACGTTATCTTCATTGATCCCACCAACAGCAAGCATAGGAATATCGTTCAGTGGTCCCTTCAATTCTTTTATATAGTTAGGGCCAAGACTGGAGCAAGGGAAGATTTTGACTACCGGCGAACCGAAGCGCACAGCTTGAACCACTTCAGTTGCCGTCATCGCTCCTGGCAAAGGAAGAACACCATTCGCAACAGCATAACGAATCATGCCTTCATCCACGTTCGGCGAAACAAGAAATTGTGCACCAGCAGCAATCGCATCTTTGGCACTAGCTTCATTCAGCACTGTACCCGCTCCGACCATCATTCGTCCGTCATATGCTTTGCGCATCATGCTGATCGATTCCAATGCGTGCTCTGAATTCAAAGTGATTTCTGCCATGCGGATACCGCCGTCATACAAAGCTTGGAACAAATCGCTCATGTAAGCTGGTGCAATGCCTCGAATAATAACAACGACTTTATGCTGTTCTAATGGAAGTAATAAAGATGATGTCACCATTAGTTTAGTCCCTCCTTGTAAGCTTGATATAATTGAACAGCGCCTTTGGCGCTCAATTGATCTGACAAAGCTTCCGAAATGACAGTCACCCTCATATGCGGGTACTGCTCATTCAGAAGGATACGGAATAGTGAAGGAAAAAGCTCTTTACCATACAAAACAATGTGCTTCGTCTCTGCCGTCATCATTTGCTCAAGCATCGCCATATCCAAAGCGATTAGAGCACCCAGAAACAAGCTTGTAGCAGCTTGCTTATCTTCACCATCCATGACATGCATAATCCGAGAACGGAACAAAGCATGTCCGAAGCCAGATGCTCTGGCGATCGCAAGTCCTTGCTTTACAATCGCTAGATCAGGCAATACGTCAGATGGTGACACAAGGCTATTCTTCAATATCGTCTGCTGCTGAATCGCCATCATCAATTCACCCGTAACCGAGGTTGCACAGCCTACGATTCGACCATTTTCAAGCAAAATGCCTTTATGGTGAGAACCATAGTGCATGAATAGCATCGGCTCCTGAGCCGCTTCGCCAATTTCATGCAAATAACCGATAATCTCCGCCTCTTCTCCGCGCATCATATCTTTCTCCATGAGATTCGCATCTGCTTGAAATCCTGTTTTTATCCCGGGAACAAACAAAATCGGACGATCTGTAACGGATGGATAGGTCCGACTAATCATTCCTGCTTTCATTTCGTCGATTCCCGCAGGTGCAGGGAGATGAGGAATTTCTAACAATCCCATATTGGATGTAATCATGCCAGAGGCAATAATCGATTCGATCTCATCCATCGTAAGCTGCTGCGCTGTGAGAAGTTCCTCAATCGCTTCTCGTAAGGCAGCCTCCAATACTTGTGTACTTCCGGTGACAGCAACATCTTTCGCACCAACAGGACGGCTAACGGTAGCCAAGACATTAGTGCCATCGGTTAAACGGATACGGCTATTCGTTGTACCAGAATCAATGACTAATAACAATTTCATAATGGCATTACTCCTCTCGTGTTGTCACTTAGGGGTTGAGTAGACGATTCGAATGAGAAGAGCTTGTAATATAGCCCATCTTCATCGAAATATGATCAGACACCTCGATTAAAATTCGACTCAGCTCCTGCTCTCTTTGCTCCAGGCGGATCTCAGATAATGAACCTGAAATACTGATGCCCGCAATCACATCTCCCATACGATTCCGAACAGGCGCTGCAAGACACGCTCTGCCTAATGCCAATTCTTCATCTTCCATCGCATATCCGCGTTCGCGAATCCACTGAAGCTGTTCCATAAGCTGTTCCTTGCTCGTTAAGGTCTTGCTTGTATAAGCGAATAACTGATCCGAAGATAACGCCTTCTCAAGTTGGTCACTACCCATGTGCGCTAACAGTACTTTGCCAATTCCTGTACAATGCAATGGATTGCTTCTGCCGATCAACGTGTACATTCGCGGTGAATGATGACTATCGACGTGAGCTAAATAGAAAATTTGGTTTTCTTTTAACATAGCGAGATTCGCACCCAATCCGAGCTGCTGCTCTAATGCGTGCAATTCCGGTAGTGCCTGCTTACGAATGTCGTAATTATTCAAAGCTATTCCACCCAAGGTGACAATTTTCGTCCCTAATCGATAGAATCCAGAGAGTTCATCCTTCTCAACGTATCCCATCGCTTCCATCGTCGCTAACAGTCGCGAAACATTACTAATGGTTAAATCCAACTGTTTAGCAACATCACTCACTCTCACCTCTGGTTGCTCATCTGAAAAACAAGATAAAATAGTTAATGCTCGTACTACACTTTGTGTCGGCGCTTGGATTCCACTATCCTTCACTTAATCACCACCATTTTACAATATCTATTATCATATTATAGGAATAATTATTGCATTACGCAATTAGTTATTAAAAACAAAAAAACGCCACCTAATAAGATGACGGTTTTCTTCGAAATTATAACCAATTCAAACCTTACACTTTGAGCTTCTCGTGCTGAATACGGTCTGTTTCAACTTTCATATGTACAACATCAGCTCATGCAACTTTTGGATTCTCTTTCATCGATAACATCAGCCATTCATGGAAAAAGTTCAAACAGAACGTTGTAGTTATGCGTCTTGAATCATTGTTATCACGCCAGTAGATATCCTCCCAGATTTCAGGTGCAGCTGCGCGAAGCACATCGCCTGCGCCAGACATTCCGTGCTGTTCATTCTCTATTTCTTGTTTAACTAAACTGCCGTTAGCGCAATGACGGCTGCCCTGTGGCAGCCGTTTTGGTGTTGAACTATCGTAAACCCTTAGTTTAGTCATGTTTTTCATTGAATCAATATCAATCGTCGTCTGTTCTTCTTAATTTAAAAAATACATTCACTGCAATAAATACAACTGCAAAAAATAACTCAGAGAAACTGTCTATGTGGCTCAACGCACTATACAAAGGCTTCACCTCAAAAAATATGCCTTCACACAAATGAAGGCAAAAAATACTACTTATCCGCCTACGGCGAGGACAATTATAACAACAGCCAAAATCATAATCATTAAACAGACAAGAAGCATGGCGCTCCGATCGGCTTTATAGCCGATACGCTAGGTCATACAGCCGAAGACGACAAGGGAAACTATTTGCGCACCGCACTCAAAAAAGAGCATGATGTTAGCGAGTTTGTCGATATTCATTTGCCGAAGTGAGGATTGCGCTGTTTTCTCTGTTGTTATCGCTTCGAATAATTGCTATACTTCTAGGTTATGTAGTCCCCCCTATAAATAAAAGCCAAGGTGAACGAACATGTTATCATTTTCCAGATTAAGCAAGTGCAAGCCCCCGATCCCGTAATTTCGCCAATTTCTCTTTAGGCTTAGCCTGATATTGAGATTTTGGAATTATAGGGGGCGAACAATATGGCACAAAAAATCTCAACACCATCATTGCTGTTGTTTATTATTCTTGTAGGATTCCCGCAAATTAGCGAAACGATCTATACGCCGTCATTACCAGATATCGCAGAGCAGCTGCATGCCAGCGGCAATAGCATTCAGTTGACGCTAAGCATCTATTTTTTCGGATTTGCAGTAGGTGTGTTTTGTTGGGGCAGATTGTCGGATGCAATTGGCCGCAGGCCTTCACTGTTATGGGGCATCGTTGTCTATGGCATCGGGAGTATTGGATGTTACCTCTCCCCTTCTGTCGAATGGCTGCTCGTTAGCCGTTTTATTCAAGCCTTCGGTGCTAGCACCGGCTCAGTCGTCACACAGACGATATTGCGAGAAAGCATTGCTACTGATAAACGCCATGGCATGTTTGCACAAATTTCTGCGGCGCTAGCCTTTACGCCTGCAATCGGGCCGCTAATTGGCGGCTGGATGGATCAATGGCTTGGCTTCCGCGCCGTATTTATGACATTGGTCGTGATGAGTATTGCGATCTTCGCCTACACATGGCGCTCGCTACCTGAGACTAGTGCGGCATCTGCGATAACGAAGATCAGCACACTGGCAGTTGCCAAACGGATGCTTACAGACGGCTGCGTTTGGGCATTCGGCATTCTAATCGGTGTGACGAATGGCATTTTGTTCAGCTATTACGCAGAAGCACCGTTTATATTTATTGATTTTTTTCAGATGAGTCCTGGCTGGTTTGGTTTTTTCGGTATTTTTGTGGCATTGTCCTCGATCATCGGGGCGATGGCATCGAAGAGAATGCTTCAGAGCTATGCCGCGGAAAAAATCATTATGATCGGCTGTCTGATTGCAGCAGTTGGCGCTCTATTCTTGGTTGGTCTGGCGCTAAATGGCCTGCAGCCGACTTTGGTTCATATGGCACTAATGGTGATTGGCATTTTCATATTATTGCTCGGAGTAGGTATGGCAATTCCGAACTGTCTCAGTCTCGCGCTTGTCCGCTATGGAGATGTGCTCGGAACTGCCGGAGCAGTATTCGGATTGGGCTACTACCTGCTCGTTAGCTTAATTACGAGCGGTATGAGCTTTTTGCATAACGAATCGTTGCTGACGATGCCTGTCTATTTTCTGGTATTGACCACTATGATGGTTGTCGTAAGCAAGAGCCTTCAAATTAGAAGTAATTGAGCAGGAGCTGACTCAGCGCTTATCGATGAATCGATCGCGGGAGTCAGCTCCTTTTATAATTGTATAAGAAATAGTCAATTTCATAATACCGCTGGCAACTGTAATCAAGGCCACTCCTACTCGGACGGAAGGTCCCGTCTGCGAAGTCCTATAACAAGCCGTCTTCCAGTTGCTCAAGCACGCAGCTCCACCAATGGTTTTCGTCTGCCAGGCTGGCCACGTCCTTCTCTTCAAACAAAGCCCGCATCCGGGTCAACTCCGCCTTGCGGTCGAAGGCCAGCCGTTTCGGACGCTGCGGGACGATCTCACCGCGGCGGAAGGCGGCCAGTCATTCACGCATTTCCTCCGCCGTCCATATCGTCACTTGATCACCTTCGGAGTGACTTGCTGTAAACGATCGGACGCAGGATAAGAACAACAGAAAAAGACGAATATCCGAGTTAACGAATCCTGATTGCCCGGAGGCCGGGTGGAAGGAACATAGATGTCCCGAACCTTGAGCCAGCCCCAGAATGGCGCTTTCCGGCTCCCATTCGTATCCGATGGGCAGCAGCTTGCGTTCGCCAGCGTGCAGAAGTCCCATATCCGCGAACGATTGGAAGCGAACGCCTAAGACGGCATCCGCAGGCTCGATAAGAGGAATCCCTTCCTTAAGCAAGCATGCCTCTACCTTCTCAGGCAAATTGACGGATCTGACGAGATCCGGATCATAGACGACAACACGTTTCAAATGGCTGGAAGAGAGCGAGTTGCGGTTGTGGCAAGCAATTGCTTCGGCCGAGACGGTCGGTGAGCTGAGCGTAGAGGCCGTTCGTCATCTGAGTTTGACGTACGCCGAAATCTCGGACAAGCGCGAGAAAAAGACGCACAACGTCGTGGCGCATATCAGGCGATATATCGAGAGGCATTACGCGGAAGATTTGACGAACGCCCGGATCGCTTCCTCCGTCTACTTGACTACGACCTACGTCTGCCTCTTGTTTAAGCAAGAGACGGGTTTGACGTTGAACGAATACGTCGTCGAGACGCGGATAGCCGTGGCGAAACGGCTGCTGGCCGATCCCGCGAACAAGCCTTACGACGTCTGTTACGCGGTCGGGTACAAGGATCCAGGGTATTTCGGAAAGCTGTTCAAGAGGCAAACGGGCTATACGCCGGGCGAGTTCCGGGAGCGCGGCTTATGAACGGTTGGAGATGGCTGAAGGGGTACTTGCGGGCGTTCTCCGGCGCGAGCGTCACGAAAAAAGCGATCGCGATCTACGTCGGTGTTGTCTTATTGCCGGGCTGTCTGCTGTTTTATCTCTATTACTGGTAGACATCCGGCATCATCGAACGGGAGATGAGCGATTCGATGCTACAGACGCTGAACCAGGCAGAGTATAATATCTCGAACGGACTGGACAACGTCGCGAGCGTCTCGGACAGTTTGCTCGCCAACCAGGATATCGTCGACTATTTGAGCGGCACAAATGAACCCGCGTTCGAGCAGTACTGGCATTTTCAAGCGCTTGAGAAGCTGGTGACCAGCGCGGAGCGGAACCGGGGCATCCACCGGTTCCGCCTGTTCGTCGACCCGAAGCTGACGTACTCGCGAGAAGGGGTTCGTTTCTTTTCGCTGGAAGACTTGGATCGCGGGGCCTCCTGGTATCGCGACATGACTTCGCGGAATGGGGTGAACATCTGGCGGGGAACGTACCGCCAGTCTTATCTGGGAGAACCCGACGCCGACGTCGTATCCGCCGTGCGCATGCTTCACGATCCGCTACACTACAAGACGATTATCGGGGTGCTGTCTGTGGATAGCAAGGCGGACGACATCAGGGCGATTTTGAACCGGGTTTCCCTCTCTCCTTCTCAAGAAGTGTTCGTCGTGGACAGCGATCGCCGGCTCGTCTCCCACCCGGACGAGGAACGGTTTGGCAAACCCGCCGATCTGACCGTCGGCCAGATGGAGCTGCTGGCGGAATCGCCGGAAGGCATCTTCCAGGACGATCAGGGGACGTACTCCTTCCTGTTCCGCCGGATTCCGGGTACAGATTGGACGATTGTCGCCAAGCTACCGACGTCAGAGCTATCCGGTAAGAGCGTCGTCCTGACGAAAATCTCCGCTGTGCTGCTGCTCGGGATCGGCTCCATCGTCTTTATCTTTTTCCTCGTGCTCGCGTTCGCGGCGGCGGCCGAAAGTCTCAGCAAACGAATTCGGGAAATGATCCGCAGCCTAAAAGCCGAAGGCTCTGCACATTTCGACGGCAGCCTGCCGAAGCCGAAAGGGGACCTACGGCAGCTCGAGAGCGCGATCTCCCGCATGGTTCGGACCGTGCACGACCTGACGGCGGAATCGTACTTGTCCAAGCTGCACGAACGGGACGCTCAACTGAAGGCGCTCCAAGCCCAGATCGATCCGCATTTCCTGTATAATACACTGGACAGCATGAACTGGATGGCCATCCGTCGCGGAGCCGGAGAAATCAGCGATCTGATAGAGGCGCTCTCCACCTACTTCCGGCTAAGCTTGAACAAAGGCCGCGACGTCGTCACCCTCGCCGAGGAGCTTCAATTGATCCGGTCGTACATGCACATTCATAACACGCGGGACGACGGAGGCATTGAGATGGTCTACGATATCGAGGAATCGCTTCTCGCCTGCCGCCTGCCGAAGCTGACTCTCCAGCCGATCGTCGAAAATGCGGTCCTGCACGGCATTCACCGAAAACGGCCGAAACGTGGCACGATCGCAATATCCACCAGAGTTGAGGGAGCGTGGCTGCTGATCGGCATCGAGGACGACGGCGTAGGCATGCCTCCGGAACGTCTCGAACGATTGCTCGTACCTCCTCCTCCGGGTGAATTTGCCGAGAGCTATGGTCTATTCAACGTGAACGAACGCCTTCGCTTGTTTTCTCGTGACAACGGCGCGGGAGTCACGCTGACCTCGGAGCCGGGAAGGGGCACGAAAGCGCTGTTAAAAATAAAGATTTCCCCCCACTAGATTTTCGATCAAAGCCGATCTCGCCGTCGACGCCAAGGCCCGAAAGTCCAACGACAGGACGCTCGGGCCCTTTTATTCCGCGTCCCAATTTGAGATGTTAATGTATTCCTTGCCTACATATGGTCGATATCTATTTAAATAATTGAAATCCGATTACTCCTTCGAATCAATTACAGATTTGCATTTCTCGTTTAAGGCTAGCTGGTTTTCCATTCAGTTGGAAACAGATTTTTTTCACTTTCTGATATTTTGCGAATATCGATTGGGTACTGTCTCGGCTTTTAAGTTATTGTTCCCAGATTTGTTCAGCATCCTTACCGTGAACCATGACGCAGATCTCGAACGTATCCTAATTTTTGTCATCTGCAAGCCGCCGCTTAAGTGTATCCAAGCCGGTGCCGAAGTACGTACCACCTCATAGTCAAGTACAAAAGTATTAAAGACTTTTATCCGCAACATATCCTGATTGTTAACAGTGCATGTGTGGCCTTCATCGCTAACGAATTACTGACTTCAACATCGGGAAATCAACCGGCCTACGGTTTAATATTTAATGCCGGCATGCAGAGCAGCGGCATCGCGCGTAGCACGAACTTCCGAAGCTTCGAGTCGCGCAGTAGTTCGAGAGGCAACAACCACCTGTAGCCGAAAAAACCTGGTTACAAAGCAGAAGTTGAGCCACTCCTCCGCCTACCACTTAGCCGTTAACCCATTCCTTTCGCTCTAGAGTAATGGGCAGATAAATTCTGCCCCTCCTCATCAAACCGTACGTGAGATTTTCCCTTATGCGGTCTTTCCGATGTTCATCATTCATGTACATGAAGATTACAAGAGCGTTTTGGTCTATATTGTGTAGCCAAGAACCTAACCTCGCAAAATGCATTCATCCATGTGTGAGAGTTGCCGCTTCTTCGCCAAATATACCTATCCAACTTCACCATTTTCTGCTGGCTGTAGGCCGTATAGAAATAGTTCCACCAACCCTGAGTTGACTTGCTTACAAAGACGAGGTCATCCACGTAGCGCGTGAGTTCCCTGATTCCGCTCCCATATCGTTACCCCACAGAATGTCGAATTAGCTCAGATAGATATTCGCCAGAACCGGTGAAACAACACCATCCTCTAGCGAGGTCTTTTTGTACGATGCGGCTTGATTCTCATCAAGTTACGTCATGGTATGTTACTGTTCTGTCTCTGGCAGGTACATTCGTTGATACGCGTTTACGCACAGATTTCGTCATACGCAAGTACCCTAGCTACACAGGGGCTTGGCCCCTGCCGTGACCAGACTTTCACCGGTTAGAAGATGTATGCCTTGTCACCCGACATAATAATAGGATCGGTCGCAGTGACCGATCCTATTATTATTATTTATAGATGCTTTTAATCTTGCTACTAAACTTTTAAGTGTCTGCTTAATTATTTACTATGTCGGTGTAAACCCTGTGCAAGATAGTAACGGCTTCCGCCCGAGTGACCTTAGCGTTTGGACGGAACTTCCCATCGGACCCAACCATAACACCTGACGTGATAGCTCCTTACAGGATCTCAGCTTTCATGACGTCATTGTCGTTACTGTAGTCTATGCCTAACTCATCTGTATAGGTAAGGATCATGGGCTTGTACAAACCGGATTCTTCAAAACCTTTTGTAGGCCTGACTGTAATATCGGTGTATTCGGTTATGGTATTTAGAAATTCCTCTGGCATCTTAGTCTGATTGCCGTTTTCATTGTCGGATGACAAGAACATACAGTGCTCGAATCCAAGCAGATTAAGCGGGAATGGCAGGCCAACTGGAAGACGATTCTGATCGGACCGTTCTTCGCCCCGGGTTCCTATCTGCTGTTCCTGTTCGCCATGAAGCTCGCGCCGCTGGCCTCGCTTGTGCCCCCATCCGCGAGATCGGAACCGTGTTCGGAACGCTGCTCGGCGTCTTCCTTCTGAAGGAACGGCAAGGGCTGCGCCGCATCGCCATGTCCACCATCATTACCTTCGGCATTATTTCCGTCGCTTTCAGCGGCTGATACCGGATCATTCCTGCCCGTTTGCATCACAACAAAGCTGCCGTGCGGCAGCTTTCCCCTCATTTTTCATCCCAAAGTCGATCGGAAACACCCCCGCCCATGGCATGAATCCTGCCGATGATGGATGGAGGTGTTTTCGATTTGGTATCGGTTGCTATCGGTTTACGGCTTTACATAACCGATATAGTCGAGCTGGAACCGTCCGCCCCAGATGAGCGTGCTTTGAGGCGCCCGGAACGCAATTTCGATTTTGGTTACATTGTTTTTGAATGCCCAACCGGAAATGTCGGCCGTGATACGATTCCATCGGTCGGCTTGCATTGAAAATACTTGCTCGAACACTTCCGTACCGCTGTACAAGCGAAGGCGGGTTTCATAAGCGGAGCCTACGCCGCCGTAGCCGTTGATGTCGTAAATAAACGATTGCGCGTCCGACATATTCAGCGCCGTCGCCGGCGTGACGGTTGCTGCGTGCCATTTGTTCGCTTCTACCGGCGCATTGCCTACTTCCAAGACATAGGAACCAAGCGAAGGCGTTGTCGGGCCATTCGCGAACGATTCGACGCTGCTCACGCCCGCGGAATTTTCGCCGGCTGTCCAGCCGTTCGTCGAGTTCTCGAAGTTGTACAGCAACTTCACATTGGCAGGGACTTGATCTTCGCCGGTATATTTTTGCACGGCTAACCGAACGGTATGCCCCGAATCCCGGTATTCGAAACGGACCCCGGTAACCCCTTGAATAGCACCTGGAGTATAGCTCGTCACCGTAAACGCAAACCGTTTCGACTGTCCGAAATTCAAGCCTTCGACGGGCAATGCGCTCGTGGAAAAGGCAATGTCGCCAATCGGGGTCAACCCGATCTCGCCATGCATCGCAGCCGAATCCCGATTCGTTACGTCGACTGTGATCTTGCTGCCTACCGCCAATGTCGCCGTATCCATCGAAGCCGAGATATCGATATTTTTCAATCCGCCCATGGCATTGTTTTTGCTGCTGAAAATAACGTCATCGATCAGCATGGAACCGTTCCAGTCGCGATTGGTCGGCGATTGGGCCCACACTTTGATTTTATCGATCGCATTCTTGCGCGGCCATACGCTCAAATCGAGGGATAAGTTCGCCCAGCCCTTGGCAGGATCGACCAAAGCGATGCCTTCGGCTACCTCCAACCCGCTGTAGGCTTTGATCTTAATGTAATACGGATCGCCGGCATTCGTGTTATTCAGCTTTACAGCGACGTTCAAATAAGGCGATGCCGTAGCATCGATTGGAGCGGCTAACGGCTTGAAAGCGCCGCGCCACTGCTTGGCTTCCGCCGCGAATTTCACTTCGAGCGCCCCGCTGCCGCTATAGGCGTCTTCGGTCGAAACGGCATCGAGCGCATACGTATTGTCTGCAATCTGCCAACCGTCGGTGCCCGTTTCGAAATCGTCTCGCGTGACCAAGTCTTGATTTTTAATTTCCTTCTTATTGATTTCGATCGGCTGCGGTACCGGCGCCGTGCGCTGCGCCAGCACGTTCGGGTCGAAGCCCGGGACGATCTCGCTCCAGTCGGCAATGCCGATGATCGGCTTGGCAAATTCGGTTGCTTGCAGCGACTTATCGGTATCGATGTCACGGAACACGTTGTAAATCGCCTTCTTCTCGCCCGGCCAATTCGCGCCCGCCCGGCCGTCATCCCATGTCCACAAACCGAGGCGCAAGCCAAACTCGCCCTTATGGTCGACATGACGGTGCAAAATAAACGAGTCGATTCCGTCCAGGAACAATGTTTTGTAGTAAGCGTAGGCATAGGCCGCCGCTTGTAAATTCATTGCCTCTTCCGAGTAGTCGCTTGAATGAAAGCCTTGCTCCGACAAAATAATACGGCGGCGATCCCCACCGTAAGCAAGCTCCGGTCTTCCCATGTACTGGCTGAGAATGTGCAGGTTTTTGAACGTCACCTTCGGCGAATCGACGCTGTCGATCGCCGACTGATCGTTCCACGTCGCCGGATTGAACAAGTTTTCCGGGTACGGATGGTAAGCCACGTGCCAAGGGAAGTCGCCGTACTTCTTGGACAGCGCATTCATCTTGTCGATGACGTCGCGGCTCTTGTAGTATCGGGTAGCCGGCGATCCGATCGGCTGGGTCCAGCTTTGCGTCAAGGAAATATATACGCGCGGATTGTCGTATTTCTTGCGCGCTGCCTGATACACGATACGTACTGTACGTTCATACTGCTCCATGAACTGGTCGACCGTCTTTTCGCCCATGTTCGCCCAGTCCCACTGCGCATCGACTTCGTTGCCGACGATGTAACCGACGGCGCGGCCGTATTTCTCGTCCACGCGCGTATAGCGGTCGACCAAAAATTCAGTCGCGGCTTTGAAATATTTGACGCCCATCGCATTCGTCGTGTTGAAGGCGTATACGATCCCGCTTCCGCGCGCCGCATCCGGATGGATCAAATAATCGTTCGGCGAATCGGGATCTACCACGTCGTACATAAGAAGGATCAAATTGACGATGATGTCGTTGTCCGACAGCGGTTTGATTTGCCGATCAAGCCCTTCGACGGCGCCTTTGCGGAAAAAGAACGTTTCCCCGTCCACGACATACTCGATCGTATCCGCCGGATTGCTGCCCGTTTTGTACATCAAGCTGTTGTAAGAGACGTTGATCGCCGCGTGGCTGAGTCCGAGCTCTTCGGCATCGTCAACCATCTGCACCTGCAGCCCCTTCTTGGAGCGGGCCGTCGGAAACGGGAACCGATTCTCCGCTGCAAACGCGATTTCCTTGACGTACTGCGGTGCATCGACATATTGCGGATCGCCGCCGTTGTCATCGGCCAGCGCGACGACGAACTTGGAGTAATAGCGATCCCGCGCGCCGTCGAAGCGCGGGATTTGGAACCGGAACTGCCTGTCGGCAAGCGGTCCGGCTGCGGTGGCGACAGGTGTCATCTGCGCGGTGTCCGCTTCATATTGATAAGGGGCCACTTCATACAGGGCCCAGCTTTTCCCCGTCACATCGACCGTTTCCGGTACGAAGCCTTCGACTTGAATGTCCGTATCCGCAGCTTTGACATTGCTGACGACGCCGATATGCTCGACGGGCGTATACTCCTCTTGGCCTGTGCTGATGCCGTCGATCTGTATCGTGCCCGCCGCCGTCGGGTTCTCCGCCGGATCGATTCGCAGGTGAGTAATCGAACCTGTCCAATTCGGTTGTCCGATCATATAAACTTTGTACTCGGTAAAGCCGGCATCGTTCGGGCGCAGCGCGAAAGTACGCGATTTCGATTCGCTTAAGCCCGTCTCGGTATCCGTCGTCCAATATATTTTACCGACCGTATTCGCCGTCCCGTTACGCAATTTTATCGTGATTACATTATTCGTATCCGCGTTCAATTGCATCGGCGCCGACGTCATATTCGGGTCGTTGCCGATAATATCGAAAGTCAGCTTGCTGTCGGCAACGACCGGACCCACGATGCCGCTGTTGAACGTCCAGCCTTCGGCATCGCCCGCGTACGAGAACTGCCAGCCAAGATCGTTTGCCAGATGCAGGTAATCGATCTGGAATTGCGGATCCGGCCAATACGGGTGCGGATCGTCCGGATAATTGGCGCGGTCGTAAGCGTGCTGCCAGCTGACCTCGATTTTGTCAACCGCATTGCGGCCTGCCCAGTCGCCGATAAACAGGCCGATTTTGTTCCATTGATTTTCATCCGTCGCGACAATGCCTTCGATGGCGTCGCTGCCGCTGTAAAGCTTGATCCGGACGAGGTACGGATCGTTATTCGGCAAATAGCCGTAATGATTGAAGGCCATCATGACATAACGCGATGCGCTCCAATCGACCGGAGTCGAGAATTCACGGAATACGGTACGCCATACATTATTTTGCAAATTGAGCACGCTTTTCGCATTCAACATTTTCGACCCTTGGAAGGCCGAGCCCGTGTTCGGCGCGCTGCTTGCCGCGGAGATGGCGGACACGTTGTCGCCCGCATGCCATCCGGCAACCGATTGCTCCGTTTCAAAATCGTCGATGACCGTCGCCGCACGGAACGTCTCTACCGTTCGGGTATTCGCGGTCGGGGCGGGATCCGGATCGGCGAAAGCATGCCGACCCGGATCGATGCCGGTCACGAACCCGGCAGCGAGGAGGGTAGAAAGAATAATCGCCATCGTTTGTTTCAAACGTTTCATGAGAGAACCTCCACAGGTATTGTTGGGATGGGTTAACAACCCTAAGCAACTTTCAGGCGCCACTAAAATGGATGCGCTTACATTTCGACGGATGCAGCCCTGTTTCCCGTCGCGTCTTCCTAATTATCCGCCCCCTTCTCGCATATTTTCGTAAAGCGGTTACATTTCATAATATACTTAAATCTTGTCACTTTTGTAAAGTATAATCTTTCTTCGGAATTCACCATATATCGAACGTTTTGGATATATATACTTAATAAAGTATACGTTATAGTTTGGGATCAGCATGGTTTTACGGCGCACGCCGCACCCTTGGACAGGCGTAACGAAGGAATGAGAGGGCACAGACCCGTTGAGACATGGGAGTGAAGACCTCCAGGGCCGGCGTGGAGAATGCGTGCAGTATATGGAAGGATATGGGGTTTGCAACCTCCCCCTCTATTTCCTCATGCCTTCATGTTGTCCTGGTCTTCAACTAGGTTTCACTAGCTATCTTTCCACATTTCTGGCAAGGGTGAAATCCTGCGAATAAGCGAGCATTCGTGAGAAAACTAAATCGTACTGAGGGAGCTTAATGGATCACAGTTGTAGTCTTAATGCAACCTACCACTTATTCCATTAATCTCCCTTTACTTCATTATCGTTCGGAATTAATTCATACAAGGCACGAACATCACAACCGATGGAATCGGCGATCGATATGGCAATTTTGAGTGGCATCACTCTTTTGTTTTCAATAAAGTCGTAAACTCGTTCCGGTTTAAAAAGCAAGTCTTTTGCCAGCCATTCCGCTGACTTTCCGGATTCCATCAATCGTTCATTTAGTAAGCAACGTCCTAGTTCAAATTTCAAGAAGCGATGACCTCCCGCATAAGATAATATTTAACCTTAAGCGTTGTCCATTGCCAGCATGAATATACTTCTCATAAAGGGCCCCATAACGATGAAGTTCCCCATGCGTCTGCCCAATTTGTTGGGCGAGTTTCATTGCCGGGCTATCGTACCCGTTAGTGGAGCGAAAAAGCGGCTGTCAATAAGCAAACGCAATTCCACTCCGATCAAAAAGCGGAAACCGGTGTTTTGTGTATACGCAACCGGGCTCCTCATCAGGGGTAGTCGGTTTACCCCAAGTTGATTGATCTCCGCATAAACGGAATTTGTGATTACAAAACATCCATTCTTGTTCTTGAATCATTGTTATCACGCCAGTAGATATCCTCCCAGATTTCAGGTGCAGCTGCGCGAAGCACATCGCCTGCGCCGGACATTCCGTGCTGTTCTATATACTTTTCCATCGCATCCAAAGCCTTTTTAGCACTTGGTGTGTGATTCGCCCTGTTGAGGTGAGCAAGTTCATGGACAATGATATAGTCAATGACAAACATAGGTGCTTTAATTAATCACCAGTTAAAATTGACATTATCATTCAAGGTACAAGAGCCCCACCGGTAGCGGTTGTCAACGATCTTGACCAAGGCAACATCGACACCGAGTTGTCGGGCGTGATGTTTTCACTCGTGAGACAATCTTTTGTTTTGCCTTACCGATATACCATTCCCGTTGAGCAAATTCAATTTTCGATAACCCTGTTTTGACGATCTCGATGCGGTATTGGCGACCCAAATAAAGTGCAGATTCTCCACTGACGAGTTCTTTCCCCGGCGCATGAAGCAAATCCTGATATTTCTGAGGATGGCCAATTTTTCATAAATCCATTGACGCTTCGGTGCCACCACCTGTTCAATTTTCTCGTCAGATGTGCCTTCCGGTGCATGTACAACAACACTGTGGTCACTTTCAACGGTGATGGTCAGCTTGCGCCTCTTGGCAGATCTTTCAATCGTATATTTCAGTTCAATGCAATCACTCCGCATACAGAATGGTATCGTTATTCTTCTCTGCGATTTAATACAACTTATAATATGAGCACGGTTTTTTACGAGACCAGGAAGCATTACAAACACCGGTGAAAGCAGTATCTTCTGAAGCTCTGCTTTCAATTTGTTGCGCGCAGGTATGCTCCCCCAGAACCCCGTAAGCTTCAGTTCACGCTCGATGACTAAAAAGGTCTGTTGTGTTAGATTAACAAGCAAAGAGATCTCATCTTCATTGATATCCTTTTCACCGAAATCTTCGCGTTTAAAGCTTCGGAACAGCAGCATTTGCTTCTTCCGGTGTAGACCATAGGTCGGCTCCTTACTGGCATTGATGATGCGTTCCCGAAGTTTTTCTAGTTCCTCATAGATCAATTGTTGTAAATCTCACTGCACAACAAGAGGATATGACAGATGTGATTTCAGTATATGAACGAATAGTCGAGCTACCATCCAATGGATTCAAAGTAAATCCATAACATACCTCACTCCGAGCTGCTGGTATCCCTACTATTGTCCTCATACGAGCAAGCATACATTAAAGCTTTCGTATAGGCCGATGAAGAATGAAACAATACCTCATTCGTACCACCCAACGCTTCGATTTCCCCGTTTCTCATGACAGCAACACGATCTGCAAACCTTGAGATCGTCTCTATGCGATGCGTAATATAGAGAATGGACATCCCTTCTGCATCCTTCAAGGAAAGCAGCAGTTGCATGATTTCTGCTTCAATGGAAGGGTCAAGCGCTGAAGTAATTTCATCGGCTACAAGCAGCTTAGGTGACATCGTTAGCGCTCTGGCTATTGCGATCCGCTGCTTCTGTCCACCGGAGCATTCCGTCGGATAGCGATCTAGAATATCCAGCGGCAGCTTAACTTTCTCAGCAAGCTGACTCACCTGCTCTAGTGCAGCCTGCTTCTTGCGCTTGCTGAGAATGAGCGGCTCTGCAATAATATCCTTTATTCTCCAGTATGGATTCATAGAACGGTCCGGGTTCTGGAACACCATTTGAATGGAGGCGGATGGTTCACTTCGAATGATCGAGCCCGATGTTGGCTTCTGCAGTCCGACGATCATTTCGGCTAATGTAGATTTACCCGACCCGCTCTCACCTATAAGCGCGAAAATTTCATTCGGCTGCAGCTCGAAGCTCACTTCATGAACGGCTTTAACCGGCTTCCCGCGCCTCATTTTCTTGTTGTCATAATGCTTGGAAACTTGATTTAGGCTAAGCAAAATTCATTCACTCCCGGTCGTTCACCTTATATGGCGATATCTTTGTACACATTCCTGCTCTTCTGGATGTAGGCGCGCTGCTGCTCTTCCAGCAGCATCGTTCCTTCCTCGAGTGCAATGACGGCTTCAGCAATATGTGCTGCAGCAGCAATGTCGTGAGTTATGAGCAGCAGGGTCATCTGATGTTCCCGCACTTTACGGACAAGCAAATCAAATAGCTCACGCTTCACGATCGGATCAAGTGCGCTCGTCGGCTCATCGGCAATAAGCACTTTAGGCTTATTCACTAATGCCAGCGCAATTAACGCCCGGCTCAGCATGCCACCGCTAAGTTCATGCGGGTAGCAGGAAAGCACTCTTTCGTCAAGCTGCACTTCATTCAACGTTGCAATCGCAGCAAGCCGCTTGTCTTCCTTCTTCGTCTGCAGTTGCATCGTCTCATAGAACTGCTCGCCGATCGTCAAGATCGGATTGAAGCTGCTCCTCGGATCTTGAAAAATATAGGCCGCATCTACCCAGCGCTGCATCGTACAAGCTTTCCCATCCCGGTAAATCGGATGTCCATTGATCAGTACGTCGCCTGTTACAGCCTGTTCTGGAACTAGACCATATATCGTACGGGCCATCGTCGTTTTTCCGGATCCGGATTCACCAATTAATGCAGTAATATGGCCCTGCCGGACATCGAAGGAAACAGGATGAATAATCGTTGTCTCGCCATACCGGACAGCCAAATTCCGCACCGAAATAGCAGCAGGCGTATCCTTAGAAGCCAGATGACAGCCGATGGCCATATCTAAGGTGCACGGCTCCTCACAACCCGTAGAATCCTTCATCTCCTTAACATCAACCAGGCGGCTTTGCACTGGTCGGAATGCAGCAGCGAAGCGGCCCGCTGACGTTCTGCCTTCACCCATTAGAGCAAGTGCAACGGTCACAAGCATAATGGCTAACGCGGGCGGCACAATCATCCATTGCCAAGCGTCCGTTATGAAAGTCTGTGTACGCGAGAACGCCTCCTGCAGCATTTTGCCCCATGTAACAGAGCTCGGATCACCGATACCTAGAAAAGAAAGACTTGTCTCCATCGCAACCGCCGATTGAAAGGCGATGACGAGCTTGGTACGAACGAGCGGTCCGATAAAGGGTAATAAATGCTTCGTCAGTATATGCCAAGTCCCCCCGTTGTACAGCTGTGCCGCCTTAACAAACTCCCTTTCCTTAAGGGACAATATGGATGCGCGAATCAGCTTCATATAGCCTGGCCATGAGAGCAAGCCAAGCGTTAGAATTAACTGCCACGTTCCTCCGCCCGAGAAGGAGGCTACCACAAGTATAAGCAGCAGTGAAGGAAGAACCAGAATCATATTCGCAATCCCGTTAAGTATCGGATCAAGCCGCTTCGAATAACCGGCAAGCAGTCCTAGAGAAACACTAAGAGCTGTACTGATCAACGTAACCATAAGT
Organism: Paenibacillus mendelii; assembly: GCF_024498075.1. Classification (GTDB taxonomy): domain Bacteria; phylum Bacillota; class Bacilli; order Paenibacillales; family Paenibacillaceae; genus Paenibacillus_Z; species Paenibacillus_Z mendelii. Next base: position 36,177 of record NZ_JANHOF010000021.1, on the reverse strand, counting down.
CCGATAAACATCGTCGTTCGAGCACCGTATAGCAGCTGACTGAATAAGTCCTGACCGATACTGTTCGTGCCAAGCCAATGCTCCTTAGACGGAGGCAGCAATCGCTCACTATCGATCTGTGATGGCGAATAGGGTGTCAGCATCGGTGCGAAGATGGCGATCAGGACGAATAATCCAAATAGTGCAATACCGATACGCTGCGATCCTGTCAGCTTCATGCTACCTCACCTCGATTCACATCATGTCTAATTCGCGGATCAAGTCGAGGGTAGATAAGATCGGCGAATAAATTCAGCAGCAGCACGAATAACGTCATGAGCAAGAACAATCCATGCAACAGCGGATAGTCTCTGCCCAATATCGCCTCTTGAAGCAGCTTCCCAACACCCGGATAGGCAAAAACCGTCTCGACCAGAATAGAGCCGGCAAGTAATCCGCTCATCCGAATAATGATCAATGTTACCAGTGGTAAGGCAGCATTACGCGCAATATGCTTCATTACAATCGCTCTTGGCCCGATCCCCTTCGCTGAAGAGAACTCAATGAAGGACTCCTGTTTCACTCTGATCGATTCATTGCGCATGAGCAAATACAGACTCGCTACACTTCCGATCGTTAACGTCAATGCCGGTAGAACAGCGTGATTGGCAATATCCAGCACCGAAGCCAGCCAGCCGTCAGAACGAAGAAAAGCCGTCTTCGCACCGCTTAGCGGGAACCACTTTAACTTGACAGCACACGTAATGAGCAGGATCATCCCGAGCAGAAATTCTGGAATCGAGCTTAGACAAAGCATAGAAAGGAATAAACTGCGATCGACTCGGCTTGGATGACGCCATGCCGAATATAATCCGAGCAGCAGCCCAATCACAATCGAGAATAGAGTCGCTAAGCCAACAATAAGCAAGGTCCATGGCAGACGCTCCATAATAACATCAAATACAGGAGCTTTATGACTAATCGATAAGCCGAAATCAAAGGTAAATATGCCCTTCACATATTTAACAAACTGCTCGCCTAAAGAATCATTCAAATTGTAGTATTCAAGCATGGCAGCCTTCTGAGCTTCCGTCAAAAAAACAGCGCCTTCTTCACCGCCGCCCGCAATATATTCAACTGGCCCCCCCGGTAAAAACCGGGGAAGCCAAAAATTCAATATGATTACGAATAATAGTACGAGGAAGTAGGACCAGTACTTATTATTGTTTGACATCGATCAGAAACACCTTATTCTCCCAAAGCGGCATCCCATCTGCTATACCGCCGTAGGTGTTTTTCCAATAATCGAATACTTTCGGATTATGGATGTGGTAGAACGGACGGTGATAGAGGGCTAAAGTAGGCAGCTCCTCGGCCAATATATCTTGCAGCTGGTTGATATACTCATGACGCTTCGTTTCGTCCATTTCTTTCATTTGCAGGTTGGCAATCTCATGGAATTGCTCCAGATCAAGACTCTTGCCACGTGCAGACCACATATTGCTTGCCTTACCTGAGAACCACAGTCGTAAGAAATCCGGATCGCCGCTTGCTCCGACATGACCGGAGAGCACCATATCATATTTATTCTCGCCAAGCGCCACAGTGAAGGCAGCCGAATCCAGGTGAACCAGGTTCAACTCGATCCCAGCCTTCTTCAGCATTTCTTGAATCATAATGGAATCCTGCTTATTGGATGAGGTCATCAAGCTGAGCTTCAATCCATCACGAATCCCTTTCTCATTCTTTACATAACCAAGCTCATCAAGAATACGTTCACTTTCCTGAAGGTTGTACTCATACTGCTTCACATTCTTGTTGTACCATGGTGAATCTGTAGGCACGACGCCGGCATTGCCGACCATTGGCTCCGCACCGGAAACTTTGCTGGATATTTCAGCACGATCCATGGCGTAAGCAAGGGCTTGGCGCAATCGTTTATCACTTAATTGAGGATGCTCCAGGTTAAAGGAAAGCCTCACGATACTACCGGCCGGCTCACTCTTAATCGATTTGTATCCGCCATCCACCATGGTTTGAACATCGCCATAGTTCGTTGTATAGGCAGCGTCGATTTCGCCATTTTGCAGGGCAAGTAATTTGTCGGATGCCGAGACGAAGGCAAGCTCCTTCACGATGACTTGGCCTTTGAAGAAGTTCTCATTGGCTTTAAACAAATATTGACCTGCAGCAGCATCATATTCCGCCAGTTGATAGGGACCTGTCCCAACCAAAGCCTTCTCATCCCGATATTCAATCGGATTCGTAACCTGCTCCCAAATATGCTGCGGTATGATCGGCACAATACCTACAAGATCGCTCAACATCGGTGCATATGAATTGTTCATATGAAACACGACGGTCAAATCGTCAATTTTCTCGACCGATTTAATTTGAGCAATATCCCCGTTCCAGTTAAACGGGTAGGTCTTGTAGTAGTTAAAGCTGAAGACAACATCATCCGCTGTGAAGGCTTCGCCATCATGCCACTTGACGCCATCCTCCAGCTTAAACGTATAGGTCAGGCCATCGGTGGAGATTTCCCAAGATTTCGCCAGCCATGGAATGACACCTGAATCATCCTTCCACGTTAACGTATCGAAGATCAGCGAGTTTCTTAAATAACCGAATGGACCGGAAGGACTGAATGCGAATGGGGACGGGTAACCAACATCACTTCCAGCAACTCTCACCATATCGACCGTCTTAGCCGTTCCTTCAGCCGCTTGCTCTGCCTTTTTGGCTGCATCATTGGAAGATGTCGACACCGCGCCATTCTTCTTATCGGTCGTATTGCTGCTGCCGCTTGAGCAAGCAGTTACCGCCATCACCAAACATAGCATAGCAATCATAATACTTGGTGTACGCATCTACTTTCACTCCTATTGCTGAAGGTATGTCCTCTGTTACTTTATAGCGTTCCTGTGGCCAACCAGGGAATAAAGCCGTTAAGAAACCGTTCCGTAGCCGGCATAAAGTAGGAGCCGTAATGGTATTCCGGATCGAGTGTTGTCATGATTAATGTGCCAGGTGTATTTACCTTATCGATATATAAAATTGCACCGTCATTCTCTAGTTTAATGAGTGTCTCAACGTCTCCATCCGGAAAGAAAACACCGTGGTAATGCCAGGTTGCATCTTCTAGCGTAATGTAGCGGAACAAATCATGATCGGGCTGGTGAAGCTCAAGACCGCTTCTCGCATCCTTCTCTCTCCACCACCAGAAATTGACTGGACGGGCTTCCCAGTTATGGGCTGGAAACCAGCTCTGATTCTGAGCGCCAAGGGCGACAATTGTCTTCCCTTGAGCTAGAAAATCATGGAGCCGCTTATTATGGGCCGTGACTTGTCCTTGATGTAACTGAGAAGGAACAATAAGCACATCATAAGCATCCAAATCATACTCGGTCATTCGCGGCAAATAGATCAGATCTACAATATAAGGTGCGAATCTCGGATCTGTGAATGAACGATGCTGATGGGCGCTTCCGGAATATAGGACTGCAATCTTCCTCATGCTCGCACCTCTCTCATTCGAATCGCCGCATGCTCTTCAATCAACCACTTGTAGAGCTGCTCCCTGATTCTGCCTGATGAATTGCCGGTCTCGCGACTTTTCAACAGATTACGTCCCGCGTGCAGCAGTATCGTTCCTCTCGTGCTGGTTCGGTCAATATACGTGATTGGAACTCCACCAGGCAGCTCCAACAATACTTCAGCTCCCTCCGGCATCGGATGATGGCCTCTGCTGAAAAATCCTGCAACGCCCCGGTTGTACGTAATATCTTCCGATTTCACACCATCAAAGATGGGATGATCCAGAATCGTCACCACATAATCGAGATAGCTCGTCACGGTTTTCGGTACAAACATCGAAGCACCCGGTATCCACTCTCTGAACAAATGTCCAGCGAAAAACACAATGTTTCCTCGATCCAGGAATGCTTTGATTTTGTCCTTCTGCTCGACCATAAGCTCCTGATCAATAAACTCATCAATGACAAGAATTTTATGATTCGCATTCTCCAAGTCATAGCTGACAAGATCATATTGGTCGAGCACCTTCGTCATTGAATCTGCCTGGCCGCTATGTACAGAAGTTCCACTAAAGGCTGCCCCTGAATCTAACAGCAGGTAATCAGCTGATTGCTGCGTGAATGGACTCATGACAAACGTTTAACCTCGAGCAGCTCATCCTGAGGGAGTGCAAGTGCGCGTTCACACAGAATGCCTTTCAACTTCTCATTATCCTCGAGCTCCTCAAGAGTCATCGTTTCTTCTCTGCCTTTTTTCAGATACTCATAAAATTTTGCCGGCAAAAAGTCTTCCTTCAGTGAAACTTCTACAGAAACACCTTTATCATCAGAAATAACATAAGCATAGGATTGCACGCGGTATGGATCATATTGCGCAACCGGATAGTCAATATCCACTGTATATGCGCCTCTCGTAACAGCTCTCGTTACATATTCGAAGGCATCGCGAAACCCCGGACCGGCATGACCCGAGCGAACGGAAAGGCTCTTTCTGTCTGGCGCTTCATTGCCATATAGTTCCTTGAAAGCCGCCTGCAAGACACGAAAACCTACTCCAATAGCCATAAGTGCCAAACTGCCGTGGTAATTGCGCAGCTCTGAAAATTGCAAGGTCAAAACTTCTTTTATATCCTTTACTTGAATGGTTGTCATCAAAGAACACTCCTTGTTATTTATTCTGTGATTGATAATACTATAACTGATAATAATTATCAATATCAATTAGAATATATTTTTATATTGCTCCTATGACAAATTTTTGTACGAATATGGAATGATATGGTGACATTAGAAGAAGGCCCTCCACAGGTCTTAGGCCTGATGGAGAGCCCCTTCTCGCATTACGGCAGCTCGGTAATTTCCTGTGTAAATTGTTGTGGGCAGAAATAGGTAGAAATTTGAAATATTTCTATCCACCCTGCATCACGGGAAAAACTATACATGAACCCCTTGGAGGCTGAAAATGGAAGTGAACATGAGTGCGGATGAGATTTTTAATCAAATTAAACAATTACAGAAAAGTGGAGGAACCCTTAGCAAAAAGATGATAGAACAACGCTTGTCACAAGATCAACTATCTAAAGAAATCAAGCAGGCTTATCTCGAACTCAATGTACTCAAACACTTGTATGACGCGGGTTTCAGATAGAACCGTTAATTGGTTAGTGAGACCCCTCCTGATTTCGATACTTATTGCGTTGAAAAACCACCATCCCAAATAGCGAGATAGTGGTTCATGTAAACGCCAAGTAGTCCCAATTCTGAGGCAGTACGGCAAGATCAACCTGTTATGGATTAATAGTGCGGCTACCCCATCCTTCCAAAAACATTATGCTCGAGGAAATACGATAGTATCAGCCCGGCGCTATGATGTGAGAGACGGCCCCTCATTGCCAGAACACCTATTCGCCGCGTTTGCTATTATAGATACGAATGATATGCTGCGCATACTCCAAATCGGTCTTCATACGCGATTTTACCTGTGTGTTGACGGAAGAATCGCCATCCAGTGCCGACGCAATCTGTGCCAGCTCGCGGTCGAGCTTGGCCGCCCGCTGGTCGATCGTATTGTTTTCCTGAAGTCGGTTGATTAGCGGTTTCAACATTTTCTCGTATGATCTACCGTCCGACATACCTCCATTCGGCACATAGATTGCGTCGATTTTGCGTACGAGATCTGCAAGCAGTGTCTTGACGGACAAGCCTGGCTGGCTGAAGGGCACGATCGCCTTATCGCGGTATAACCCCTGCTTGAGCGGCTCGTCGTACCGGTCGCCGAAATACGATATGAATTCGAAGTAAGCGCTGCCTGAAGTGCCTAGCTTCTGGGTCAGAGCGGCCTGCTGCACGACGACCGGCTTCGCGACCCTGGCTTGCGGTCCCAAGCCCATCGTGACATACGATTTATTGCCGGCCAGCTTCAATGTTTCCTCGGCGTCGTGAACAACGGCGGGTGCGTCCAGCTTGTACGACATCGGGAAAACATTATCCAGATAGCCGCGCTGAAGCCACAGACCGGCTTCCTGCAGCTTAAATTCCGGCTGCTTGTAGAAATCCGAGTACACCGCCGCGCTGATCGCCAGCTCCGGACGGACCGCTTTCAAATCCGGAACGAGCTTACCGACAAAACCCGTTATAATATCCATTCGGAATTGCTGCCATTCCGGCCACAGTTCATCGCCCGGATACAGGCCGAGCGGATCGCTATTCGTCTTATACGCATCCATGAACTGCGTACGGGTATATTCGTCGTAGCCATAGTCGATGTCGGTCCCATAGTTGTCCGGATACCGGATGTAATCCAGGTGCAAGCCGTCGACCGGGTAGCGGCTGACCATGTCCGTATAAAGCTCCGTAATAAACTGCCGCACTTCCGGCAGAGCGGGATTGATCCAATAAAACGTATGGCCGTCGACTTGCCAGTAGTCCGCGCCATCGCGGCGGATCATCGACCATTCCGGCTTTTCCTCCAGCTTGTTGCCTTCCAGAAAGGCGTTTTCGACCCAGGCGTGTACCTCCAGGCCGAGCTCTTCGGCGACATCAAGATAAGCGTCAAGCACGTCGAAGCCGTTATAAATCGGATTATGAGGAGCAAGCGGATTATCCGACGGATAGATGGTATACCCGTTCCACCAGGCTTCCACATAGACCTGATTCAGATTCGCATCCGCGATCTTCGTCAGATGCTCCCGGACTTCTTCGACACTTGTCTCGAGCGGACGAATCCAGATGGCGCGATGCTCCACTTTGCGGGATTCCAGATTCAAATTCCCGATCTCATCGATTAACGCATCCAGCTCGGCGGTCTTAACAGCCATTTCATCGTAAGACCGGCTCTCGATCAGCGCCTTAATCGTTTCTCTGTTCCCTTCCGCCTGTCCGATCTTCCGTTCAATCTCGGCATAGGGGACGTCCAGGAAAGACGCTTTTGACTCTGCCAGCATCCGTTTGACGTTGCCGATCCGGAAATCGGCACGCTTGAGATAAGATTGCGGTGTAAGCGCGATGATCAATTCGTTGCCGCTTCGGTCGAGCGTCACGGTAGCGCTAAATTTGGCGTAGATCTTCAGCCATTCCGCCTTGATGCCATGTCCAGAAAGCACAAATCCGTTCTCCGGAATCGCCGAATTGTTGCCGCCTGCCGCGACGATCTGATTATTCTCGTCCACGACGACTTCATACCCCCAAGGATTGGTGCCCGTCATCGCATTACCGTATGAAGAGGTATACACGATCAGCTGATCCGCGCCGCGGAACCCGTCGTAGGGCCTATCGTTGGCCTCGTCCCAACCGCCCGGATTATCCGCCTTTACCTTCGGATCCAAAGCGTCGTATCCTGTCTTGCTCGCCAGATGCGTCTCCTGTCTGACCACAAGCCGGACGGCATCCCCTTGACGGATCGTCCCGTTCCCGATCTTGGCATTCAGCCCGGCAAAGGATGGCGAGCCGGCTTGTACGGAGAGCACGGCTCCCCCTTCCGGAATGGCCGAATTATTAGGCGTCTTCGTATCGAACCGCGCAATGCCGGTTATGAAGCCTCCCTCGATGACGAGCTCCAGCCCCCACGGATTCGTATTCGTGTACGGGCCGAAGGCGGAGTCGAAGAGCACAACGTCTCCTTCATCCCGGAAGGCGTTCGTCTTGGTGATCGCAATTCGTTCACCGTCAACGACTGCATACCGGCTTGGCTCCCGGTCGATCGCGACATTCTCCAGCGCAACGGCGTCTCCCGCCGCTAGTGCCCGCAGCTTCTCTTCGGCCGTTCCCGAAGCGGAGATGACATAATTGTTGAATGGAATATAGGTCCCTTGATCGCCTGTCCGGTTGATTTCCAGCACGATTCCCTCCGATACGATATATTCCGCCGTCCCCTCTCCGAATGGAGCCGTATAGTCCATTTCATTGCTTCCGGTATACAACGTAATCCCCTCCGGAACGCGCTCGGCATTAATTGCCTCGATCGGCAGCCTGCTGTTATCCGGCAAAATCAGGTACGGGCTTGTCCCGCTCTCTGCTGCGTCGGCGGCCGGCACCGAAACAATCGGAACCATCCACATCAGCGTCAGACAGATGATTGGCAGAACCGCTTTCTTGAATATTGTCATTATAAACCTCCGATTCAATTGATTTCCGCGCTCTCCTGTTGTCCAGAGTTAAATCATCCATAACATGAGTGCAACGCTAGTGTTTGGACTAAAAAACACTGTTAAGGAGTGGCCAGCTCCTTGACAGGAAAACCCTGAGTGCAATGAGGTTTGAACGCCAGCATTGTAAAAGAAAATCCCGACGTTGCGAGCTGTTATTTTCGTGTGGAGCATGGTAAATCGCAAGCTGCAAGTGTCGAGATATATAATAATTATAGAATATTTTACAATGTTACTCGATTCACTGTATATGACACCTTTTATCTTGTTTGTATCCATTTTCGACAACTTGAACGCGATGGAAAGATTACCGAATGGAAATCCATCAGGAGCTGATACAAATATCAAAATCCCATTCTATGCATGAAGATATGGCAGTTGGTCAATGATGGCATCGAATATCCATTCGAATCAATAAATTGTCCATTGAAATAGAAAAAACCGCGAGCGTTCACCCCCCCCCACGGCTTGTGTCGTGCAGCTGCTCAGAGCCAGAAGTGAAGGAGTAAGAACAGGGGCATTAGTGACCGCTACCCTTCTTCTCCTTCCGCAGATGCTCCAGTTCTGCTAGTAGAGATTGTGCCGCGTGTGTAGAGATATTCTTATCGCTTTGCTTAACTCTCGGCACAAAGAGGCTTGCGGTTCGTCCGTTATGCTGACGATTGCAACATCTTCGTGGCCAGCAAACGCGCAGGACAGCGCGTGATGGAGTCGGTGACGCGATTCGTAGAAGGAAAGTTGACAATGAAGGTGAATCGAGAGAAAAGTGCGGTAGACCGGCCATGGAAGCGTAAGTTTCTTGGCTTTAGTTTCTTAATGGACAAGAAAGCAACGATTCGTCTGGCGCCTCAGACCCTCTCACGATTTAAAGAGCAGATCCGTGAGCTAACGAACCGAACGCATTCAATGTCTATGGAGAGCCGCATAGCAAAACTATACAAGTATCTCATGGGGTGGCTGGGCTATTTTCGGCTGGCCGCCGCGAAGAAGAACTGTGAGAAATTCGACCAGTGGATTCGCCTAAAGCTCCGCATATGCTTATGGAAGCAGTGGAAACGGGTGCGCACCCGAATGCGAGAGCTTCGAGAGCTTGGTGTTCCCGAATGGGCCTGTTTCATCATGGCTAATTCCAGGCGAGGCGCATGGGAAATGTCTCGAAACACAAACAATGCCCTTCCGACATCCTATTGGGAAGCGAAAGGGCTGAAAAGTCTGCTTTCTCGTTATGTGGAGCTTTGTTAACCTTTTGGAACCGCCGTATGCGGACCCGCATGTACGGTGGTGTGAGAGGTCGGGGGCTTGCCACCCCCACCTACTCGATTCAATCGAACTCCGCCAAGGCTATTCCAAGCCCAGTTCCTTGCGAAGCTGCTTCGTATGTGGATTAAATTCGGCAGCCTTCCTCTGGAAGATGCTCAGATCGCCGCCATTCTTAATGATGCTGCCCAATTCCCCATCGAACCAGCTGATGTATTTATCCCATCCGACAAGTGCAGGCTCCCAGCAGCATTCCTGAACGATGGCATCGTTGATGGCTTTACCCTGCCACGTTTCGATTTGTGCCAATTCCTCCCACATCTTCGGATCGGACGTCAGTGGAATGTTGCCATCCGCCATCAATACCCGCTGCCCATCCTCCGAAATGAGCCAAGACAGGAATTTGACGGCCTCGTCTATATTCTGCGAGCTCTTCAGAATACCCATTGGAGAAATATTATTATAGCCAATCTGCTTCACCGAGCCCTTCGGCAGCGGCAGCAGATCCCAATTGAACTTCGCGGCTTCCTTCCGACTGGCGCCTTCCCATTGCCCCATAATATCAAAGGCAAATTTGCCCGTAATCCAGGCTCCTTGTCCTACGGGGTCTATTCCGGCTTGGGTTGACTGCTCATCGGTTGGACGCGATCCGTCCACCCATCCCAGATCTGCCATCCATTGAACGGCGGAGAACACCTTCGGATCTTCCAGCATGCTCTGGCTCAAATCTTCGTTCATGAATTGTAGATTGGGCACAAGACCATTGGATACCGCATAAGCTTGAGATTGTACCTGGAAGTTGAAGACGAACGGCGAGATGCCGTATTCGCCAGCGGCCGGATCGGTCACCTTCTTGGCAATCTCCCGGAACTCCTCCCACGACCAATCCTTCGTCGGCATCTCGACACCATGCTTTGCCAGCAGGTCCTTATTCACATACATCATGTATGCATCGATTGCCCTTGGCAGTGCAACAAGCTTGCCCTTCCATGTCATCGCATCCAGAACGGATTGCGGGAACTTTGCGGCCGATAGAACCGGATCAGATTCCATATACGGCTTGAGATCGACGAGCAGATCATCCTTCACATACTCCGGAAAGGATTGAATCCATACCATATCCGCCGGCGTTCCAGCCGCGTTCATGGCGGTCACTTTCTCGAGGACGGATCCGGTCTCGCCGACAATCGTTACGACCTCAAGCGTAATGTTCGGATACTTCTCTTTGAACTTGGCCGGGATGGTCTCCGTCCATAGCGGCGGCCCCCACATGACCAATCTTAACGTAACGGGCTTATCGTCCGATCCGCCTTGTGCCGGATCCACTTCTGTATTAGCGTTGTTTCCCGTCTTCGGTGTGTCTGCCGGTTTGTTGCCACCGGAATCCTTATTATTGGAGCAAGCCGTCATGATCATGACAAACATTAATACGATTATCATTCCAATTGATGTCCACTTATTCGCCTTCATTGTACATCCCCCTCATCCCTAATCATTAGAATATGACTCTATTACATATGATTCGCTTTCCCGCCGTAAGTTAAGATGGCAACGCCTCCTCTCCAGATTATCCGCCTCATCGGAATTTCCCAAGGGTGGTCGCGGTGCAAGGTATGCCGGTTAATCCACAAGACCGGTACGCTCGATGCCCTCGACAAACCATCTTTGTGCAATCATATACACAAGCAGAGGCGGGAAAATAATCAAGAATGCGCCCGCCATCTTGGTCCCCTCTGTTACAGGATTGGCAGCAAGCATCTCAATGGACGGCTCCCGGCCGAAGATGGCGGTTTCCAGCTTCTCCAGCCGAACCGATAGTGGTGTAAAGTCCTGGGACAGAAACATCGAAGACAGATAGCTCTCATTCCAGTGCCAGACGAAGGAGAACAGGAATACGACCAGGCAAGCCGGTATCGACAGGGGTAGAATGACACGGAAGAACAGCCGAAATATAGACGCGCCGTCGATCATCGCCGCTTCCTCAATCGCCTTTGGGAGTGATTGGAAGAATTGGCGGAAAATAATAATAAACAGTGCACTCTTCAAACCTTGGCCCAGAAGCGCCGGAATAATGAACACGAACGGCGTATTCAGCCAGCCGAGCTTGCTGTAGATAACATACAGTGGAATAATCATGATCTGCGGCGGTATAAGAAACGTGAGCAGAATTAGCGCAAAGTATATATTTTTCCCTGAAAATTGAAGCCTGGCCAGCGCGTATCCCGTAATCGAACAGATCAGTACCTGAATGAACGAAGGAATAACGGCAAGCGTTAAGGTATATAGGACGGACTCTTGATACTTCAACCCCTTAAGAGCCCGCGACAGATTCTCCCACTCGATTGACCGCGGAATCCACTGGACGGTAGGATCCAGCAAATCCGGCAGCGTCTTGACCATCGTCGAAACCATGTAGAGAAAGGGCTGCAGATAGAGATAGGCTACGATCGTCAGCATGAAGTAGATGAAGAGCTTGGCTAACAGGCCGTCGTTGGTGTTCCTCCCCAGAACCAGAAGCTTCACCCGTTGGGCTTGTCTTCCATTCAACAACGATCGTAGATGTCGTACGCGCTGCTTCATTATGATTTCGACCTTCATATTAAGCCCTCCCCGCTTTGCTCGAGCCGTTCAAGAACCGCAGAACCACCAGCAGCATCACAATAATAAGTAGAAAATAGAACCACGCGAGAGCGCTTGCATATCCGTACCCCGTCGAAATATTAAACATATTCCGCCTGATGTGGGGCATCACCGGGTTGAACGGAAAGGTAAAGAAATCGACAGTCGTGTAGAGCAGGTTCAAGCCGATGAAGGGCTTGATGCCGGGGAGTGTGATCTTCCAGAAGCTGGACCAAGGAGAGGCCCCATCTATCCGAACCGCTTCATAGATCGATTTGGAAATCGTTTGGAAGCCCGCAATAAAGATCAGAATCTGTACGCCTGACGACCATAGGATCAGAATGATCTTCCCGAGAACCTGTGTCACAATATCCGCCATGACTCCGCTGAAATTATCCCTCACAAGCGCATCGATGCCATATTGCGACAGGAAAGGCACATCGCCGGCCCCCTGCTGGAATAATTCATTCAACACTTGCCCCGTAGAGAAGATGACGGGCAGGAAGAAGATGGCCCTGTAGATGAACCGCCCCTTGAAACGCTGATTCAGCATGATGGCGACCAGCAGCGAGAAGGTAATGATGATGGGAATCATCAGAATCATTTGCCCGAAGAAGGATGTGATCTGAACCGTAAATTCGTTATCCTTGAACAGGGCATCCTTGAAGTTCTGCATGCCTATGAATTCATATTTGAACAGTCCTGTGCTCGATAAGCTGACTTTCTGGAAGCTAAGATATAACGACCAGCCAATCGGGATGGCCATGAAGACGCAGAAGCCGATTGTCCAAGGTAGCATAAACAGATGGCCGACACCTTGACTTTTCAATTTGTAGAACAGACTTGCTCTGCGATTCTTGCGTTCACGGTCATTCATGCGCCATCCCCCTCCTTCCCGACGTGAAACTCTTTACGGTTGTAGTCTACAGTGACGGAGACACCATTACCGTATACGGTCACGTAAATGCCCTCAGAACGGCGGTAATGATCCGTAATCGGCTCCCCTTGAACAGATGCCAACTTATTGAAGGATTTATACTCCCGGATGACATCATCCTTCCAATCCACGAACTTGCTGCTGAAGATCCCCCATGTAAAGGTATCCATCAAGGACCGGCTGCTTTCATAGGTCAGCACGAATGATGGAATGGCGCCATATTCGATGGCTTTCAGAAACTCACGCCCATCCTCGTCACGCATATTTCCGGGCGTTAGCGAATACGGAATGCTCCCATGCAGAACAATCGGGTAGAAGGGAACCGTCTCATCCACCGCATAGGAATAACTAGGGTCGGATATTAAGGTATGGATCTCGCCTGTATACTTAAGCGAATATAGATTGCCTGTAAGGACACTGCTATGTCCGAGCACCTCTTGTGCACGCTTCTGGATATTCTCGTATAAGTACGCTGTGTCTTCCCGCGTATAGTTGTATGCAGGATTGTAGTCATTGAACAAGAGCCCCCCTAATCCACTGAAGCGCATCCCGTCAATTCCGTATTCCTTCGCGTCGCGGATCATATCCATTGCCAGATTGTAGGTGATGCCGGGATTCAAATAATATTGGTCATTCCGCAGCAGCACATCCTCCTCCACGCCCCGAATGCCGTAAGACTTCGGCGGCAGCTTGGAGAACGTCGGATTTGCTTTGACCAAATCGACGGCCAAGTCTACCTCGTAGCCGAGGCCATGCGCCTTCTCGACGAATGCCCGCAGCCCCTTGCCCCCGCCCAGCTTTGACTCTGGCGAGAACCGTTTGTCGGGGTTGATCGTCCCTTTGGACTCCCAGCCCTTGTATGTAATACGCATGCTGTCTATACCGGCCTTTTTGAGCTCCGTTACTATCTCTTCCGCCTGCTTGAACGTCGTTGCGCGTTCGTAGCGATAGTCGCCATAATCATTCGAATCTCCGCCGATCAGCGTCAGGTCAAGCGGCACCAGCCCCCCGACGGATGGCTGCGGTCCTTGGGGCACCTGCCCCGTATCGGTTAAATATTGGCGGTAACGCTTGGCCATTCCGACATAGCCTGCATCTTCCTTCTCCAGAAAGAGATAGCGAACGGTGCGGTCCTGCAGCAGCGGATCCTCCTGAAACACCCGGATCGATCTCCCGCCCAGGCTGAGCCGGCGGTCGTACTCCTGCCGATAGACGAATTTAGCATGAACCGAATTCAGCGAACTTACGATGCCGGCAGGCAGTGCCCGGATGATCGATGACTTCTCGCCCGCCGATATGACGGCAAGAAACGCCTGATCGCCCTTCTTCATGCCGAATACGGGCATCACCACCTCATTGCTGTTGTCCGAATCCGAGATGCGGTTCGTAATCTCGGGTCCATACACCTCCTGATTGTATCCTTTGCCCACAAGCTCCTTCTGCAGGGGAAAATGAATGAGGCCGCCTGGTCCGTCCGGGACGAACAGATAGCCGGACTCCTCGCCGGTAGCTGCGCCGAAGAACGGCAAGGACTCAATGGACAAAATTCGGTATGGTCCCGATTCTTTTATACTTTTGGCGGGAATCGATACCTCAAGCCCGTCATCCGTCAGCACATAATACATGCTGAAGCTCAAATTGACTTTCGCAATATCGTAATGAACGGCAACGCCTTGCTCCAATTTCGTGATCGTCCGTTTCACGCTCGGATCCAGTCCATTCATAACCTGGCGCTGGATTTTGGACTGTTCGAAATATTCCAGAATAAAAGGAGACTCCATGTTCGTTCGGAGCGTTCCGGCTACCTTCTCCGTCTTGACCTGCTCCGGAGACGGATTGCTCGACCATTTGACGCCCTGTTTCTTATCCATCACCTTCATCTGCCCGTTATCCGGATGTACGGACAGACGGAACCGGTCGTTCTCGGCTGCCCGTGCAAAACCCTGTCCCTCCTCCTGGCCCGGCTTCCAAGGCTCGCTTCCTTCTACGGCCATATAGGAGACCGTATAATCCGGAATATCCAGCCGATGCGACACCGTATCTGTCAGCAGCCATACGATAAACCATGCAGCGCTTCCAAGAATGAGTACCGCCCCGGCTGCGACGAGGATGACCCGCCGGCGTCCCATCGCTTTATCCAAGGACGGCCACCTCCTTATACAGCTGATAAATAAAGTCTGTCACGTTGAAGGTCAGCCCTGTGCTGACAATAACAAATATCCAGATCAACCCGATTGTACATAGCGTGATGAACGAATTTTTCATATTCTCCATGAAATCGAAATTGTGAATGACTTGGCCGTTTACAACAAACAAAACCATCGTCCATAACCACATAACCGAAGTAAGCGAAGAGACGATAATTCCCTCTTCGAGCACGAGAATATTGGAGAACAAGACAATCGGCCCAATTAACACGGCGTAAGGCATAAGCGAGAAGATGCTTGCCTGCAGTACGTCGCGGAACCGGCCTTCTCCGTCCTTAACCGTACTAACCAGATAGTTCGCAACGACCCATGTCGCCAGAGGTGCGAAGAACAAGGCGATTTCTCTTCCAAGCTTAATCTCGCTCAGATTGATCGGGTTGAAGATGAAGCCTGTCCAATAAAGGGAGGCCAGCTTCCCGAGCATCACCATCACTAACACGGCCAGCAAGCTGAAGATGGATAATTTCTTGCCCTTCATTCTATAGAAACCGTCATACGGATGAAACATCGTCCTCCATCCGTCCGCCAGCTCCTCGGTGACACGCTGGATGCTTGATGGAAGCTGGTTCGAGAACCGCTTAAGCACCCGATTGATCACGTATCGGTACAGGAGCCAAAGGATGACGGCTAGAAGGAAGACATACACGAATTTAGCTTCAATCCATTCCATTCGGTAGGTCCAGAAGGCTTCCGAATAACCTTCATTGTCGAAGGACATCTTGAAATAGGCCATCGCGCTTTCCATATTTCCTTCCTTCTGGGCTGCCTCCCCTAATCCGAGGTAAGTCAGGCTAACCAGCTCATTCATCGTCCTGACAAGCGCCCAATTCTCCTTGCTTTTCTTATAATCCCCAACGTAGTAGTCCGCTGCTGCGGTTAGAACGGCATCGCCGAATACGGTTCTCTCGAACGATTGCATGACATTCAGGTCCGAATCGAGCACCCAGATCCGGTTGCGGCTGTCGATATCGAAGCTGATGGGATAGGAGAAGACCCCCCGCTGCTGCGGGTCCTTCTTGGTCTTCCCGAAGCGGAACAGCTCGGTCCCTCCCGGCCCATAGATGGAGATCATGCCGTCCCTTCGTGTCTGCTGCTTGCGATCCAAGACATAGAAGAATCCGCTTTCATCTGCCGCGATATCCGCAATTTGATCCGATTCGGGCATGGTTACCGTCTTTAGACCGCTGAGCCGGTTAACGCCCCTTGCGTTCAATTTTTTGATTTGATCGCTGGCGGAGCCGAAGGTGGTCGTGTAGAAGAAGCCGTCCTTGTCTATCGTGATGTTGCTAATCTCCGGCGGCCGTTTCAAGTCCTCCTGCGCCAATTGCTCCTTCGTGAACAGCTGTCGTTTTATTCGGTCTATGAAGCTTGCGGCCGCTTTGTTGCCGCCGAAGAAGCCGGTAAATTCGCCTTGCGGATTCAGCCGGACAATCCCCTGATAGGACCCTTTGGATACAACAAACATGACACCGCGGGCATCCACAGCCAATTTGATAGGCACGAAGAAGTTATCCTTCGGCATCAAATCATTGGTGGGTGTGCCATACTCGCGCACGAAGGTGCCCTTCTCATCGAATACAGCAACGCGCTGATTCCCCGTATCGGCGACATAGACCGTGCCGTCGTCTCTGACGAAGACTCCTTCTGGCCCCTTCAGCATCCCCTTCCCTTCCTGATCGCCGATCGATCGGATCCATCTTCCTTGGTCATCCGTCTCGACGATCCGATTATTCCCCTTGTCCGCGATGAAGACATGGTCGTTGCGGGCAATGAACAGATCGCTCGGCTTGTTCAGCGTTTGCTCACCGCTTAACGGAGCCGTAGGGCCCAGAATGTAGACGTCCTGCATCCAATACGTCCGCGTTCCCGCACCCCCGGTTCCATGGGAAATATAGAAGGTGTCATAGGGTTGTGCTGCGGATGCCGCTGCCGGAAATAGAAGAAGAACGATAAGTGCTATTCCGATAAATCGCATATGAAAGTTGCTTTGCATACGCTAGCCAACCTCTTTCTCTATATAGATTGAACGATTGATTCGGTCCTATGCCGCTGAGCAGACGCAATGCTGTGTTGACAAGGCGACTGCCATCGCTACTCCGAAATCAATTTCATCCTGCTCCGCTCTTTGTTCACTCTATATATTTTCAAGCTTCGTTCCTTGCCGATTATTTCACGCCGGAATGCACCATCGTCTCCATGATCCGCTTCTGGGCGAAGAGAAATAGAACAAGATTCGGCAGGAACATGAGCAGTCCCGCTGCCGCCGCCATTCCTTGACCCGCGACCGTATTGGCCATCCCGCTCGTCAGCGACATGACGAAGTACGGCAGTGTCTTCATCGTCTCATCCTGCATGAATAAGGTGGAGGCCTGAGTATCTCCCCATACCCCCTGGAACGTAATGATAGCGACCGTGGCAAGCGCCGGCATCGTCAATGGGGCGACGATCCGAATAAACACTTGAAACTCGGAGGCCCCATCAATCTTGCCGGCCTCCAACAGATCATTCGGAATTTGGTCAATAAACTGCTTAATGAGAAATACGGCTACCGGCGACGCAATGAACGGCAGAATATGACCGAAGTAGGTATCGTTTATCTCCAGCCAGCTAATGATCAGATACCGCGGAATGGACACTGTCTCAGGTGCGAACATCAAGGCAAGCATAATGCCGCCCATGACGATCTTCTTCGGGCCAAAGCGGATCTTGGACAGCACGTATGCCGCCATGCTGCTGGACAATATGACAGCCGTCAGCGTGAACGCCGCCACGATGATACTATTGAATAAGTATCGGGAGAACGGCACAATCGAATCGGCCGATCTGAGAAACAAATCATAGAAGTTCGTCAGCGTCGGCTGCCGGACCAGAAACGTCGGCGGAAACAAGAACAGCTCGTGAAACGGTTTGAACGCATGATTGAGAATGAAAACGATCGGCAGTGACAGGAATGCCGCAACGGCCCCCAAAACAAGCAGCAGCAGCTTTTCGAACATCGTCATCCGTCTTAGTTTGGTTATGAATGCGATCTTACTCACCGTCCTTCGAGCCGAACAGCCGGTAACTGAGTTTCATCGCGATATATGAGATCACTAGCAGAACGACTGATACCATGGAGGCATAGCCGAGCTCGAAACGGATGAAGGCATAATCATCGATATGATTCAACACCAGATGCCCCGCATACTGCGGTGTAATCGCCAAACCCGTCAGTTGAGTCGAGATTGCACCCGCCTTCAACGTTCCCACGATGGCCATGACCGCGCTGAATAGCATTTGCGGTTTCATGGAAGGGACTGTGATGTAGAACACCTCTTGCAAACGGTTTGAGATTCCATCGATTTTCCCCGCCTCGTACAGCTCCTTGTTGACCGTATCGAAACCGGCGAGCAGGGCCAGAAATCCGACCCCGAACCCCATCCAGACTGTAACTATGATCATAATATGAAGCAGAAACTTCGGATCCTGAAGCCACAATACCGGCGTCTCAATCAGTCCAAGCTGAAGCAGGTAATTGTTCAGATAACCGACATAATCCCCGCTGAATGCCGCCTGCCAGACCACCGTCAAGGCGACTGCACCGGCCATCGAAGGCGCGTAGAAAGCCAGCGTAATGATGTCGCGCGCATCCTTGGGAAGCTGGTAGATGAGCCACGCAACCCCAAAGCTGAGCAGGTAGCCGATCGGTCCGACGAAGAAAGCGAATTTCAACGTATTCGGAATGGCATATTTCATGAACACAGTGTCCTGCGTCAGCAGTGCAATGTAATTCTGAAACCCGACGAATTCCGGAAACCGGAAGGCGTCGAAGGAGGTGAAGCTCATTAGGATTCCCATGATGACCGGAATCAGGATAAAGGCAATGAAGCTAATCAGGAACGGCATCATAAACAGATAAGCCATCCGTTCGTTCCATATTCGCTTCAATGCCCTGACCGGCTGTGCCCCGGCCTTTAATGTCGAAGTATGCGTTCTCGCCAATTCAGGCTTCATTGTTGAGCTCCCCTCCAATCAAACGGCTCGGCAACGGATGGGAAGGCCAGACTCTGCTCTTCCGGGAGCTTCAGATTCTGCTGCTTGCGGTGCATTTCCCTCTCCAGTGAAGTGTAGGCTCGGTCCAGCGAGTCCTTCGGCGGCACCATCTCCACGACGGCACGGTTCCATGCAAATTCCATTTCCCTGCCCAAGAAATAGCCCCCGGGCAAGAACGGAACGTTCCGGACCCACCGATTCTGCTCCTTGATCGCCTGCATATCGCCGGAAGGCCACGGCATGCTTCCTATAGCCTGCATATTAGCGGTGTTCCACCGGTATTCCACACCAAAGAAGGATTCCATGTTGACTCCGTACTGCTGCTGAGTATCAGCGGATGTCCACCAGTTCAGGAATGCCCAAGCCTCATCCTTCCGTTCGCTCTTCCGCAGAATCATTGCGGACGTCAAGCCATTCGCCGCCCAGCGGGCTACCGTTCCATCGGCTTGCTTCACGCCAGGCATTGCTGCAATTCCCCAATCGCCTCGAATTTCCGGAGCGGATACGAGCAATTGAATATAGGTATTGAAGTCTGCCACACCCATGGGGATGTCTCCCTGCTTGAAATGCTGGAAGAATGCCGGCACCTCCTTCGGCAGATCGTACTTGCTGTACAGATCCGTCCAGAGAGAGAAGGCCTTGTAAGCCTGCTCCGTATCGAAGCCCGGTCTGCGACCGTCGGGCGAATACAGCTCAGCGCCGTGTTGATAGAAAAATCCGATGTAATCCTTCGGGTTATGGTAGACATTCATCCCGTTTTCTTGCAGAGCCGGAATGATCTTGATGACGTCCTCCCACGTATCGGGTATCTCCAAGCCAAGCGATTTCATGACGCTCTTGCGATAGAAGAGCAGCGGGAACGATTGCGTCTCGGGCAGCGCGTAAATACCCTGCTTATAGGTATAGGAACGCATCGCGCCAGGGTGGAATCGTGCCGCGACTTCTGGGAAGTTTCCAAAGGCGGTCAAATCCAGTGCGGCCTCGCGCATCGCGTAATCGACCGGCATATCCTGCGGCAAGCCAAGCGCCACATCCGGTTGATCGCCGCCGGCATTGCTTAATGTCAGCGCATTGGCATCCGGCATCATATTGACTTTCACGCGTATTCCGGTCGTCGGCGTGAAGCTCTGATTAATCATCTCCTGCAGCAGATTGACATAATCTCTGCCCCGTCCAACCCATATTTCCAGCTCATCCTGCTTGGACAAGTGCTGCGTATCATACTTTAAATAGAAGGTGCGCACAAAATTGACGGCTGTGTATGGAATTTTGCTTAAGAACGTCGCTTCCTTCACTTCCGGCTTGGCGGACGGAGCACGTACGATAAGGTAGTCGACCGTCATCGCCCCTTTGGAGAAGGCATCCATCCAGCTGCCGATTCTTTGCTGCAAATCGGAAAACTTCGCCAATTTGTTGGGTACTTGGTTGCTGTCCGACAGCAAGTCCTCCAAGATCGCGGTTCCGATCTGAAGTGAAATCGTCGCATCCGTCCTGTTCTGGTTCAGCCCGTTCAAGTAATCGGCAGTCTTCTCCAGTCGGTCGCGAAGATCTGTCAGCTGCTTCTCCAGATCAGGAAAGGAACCGGCCATATCCCAAGTCCTGTTCACGTCTCCACTGTTCTCGCCGTAAGCGCCGGTCAGCTTCCGCAGCCTTTGCTCCAGCGTATACAAATCCCCTACGATGCTTTGCAGCGACAGCCAGGACGGGTAGAGCAGTGACGTATCCACGACCATGAGGAGCTCATGCCGGCCTTTCTCCAGATAGAAGCGATACGGCGTACCACCACGGTCACCGATCGTGAATACCTCCAGCTTATCGTTATAGGGAAATGCATAATGCTGCATCTCCTGAAATGGAACTTGACCATCGATATACAAGGTACGATAAACGTTGGATTTCCCTTGAAACCGTTGAGAGTATTTCACATCCAGCTCATACCATCCGTTATCGGGCACCTCAAGCATCCAGGAGATCGACTCACCCGGATTCTTCCACCGGTTCCCGTCAATGACATTGTAGACGATCCGTCCCTTGGGATCGGGGGACACATTCGGTTCGTTATGGCTTCCCGTCTGGATAGCCGGATGCGATTTGTACCCATAACGTTCGGCTTCGATACGGGAATACCATGATGCGTCTGTTCCACCTGCCTTCGTCGAGTGGTTTGCCTCATATTCCTCATAAGAAGGAAGCCGGTCCGGTGCAGCTAATCGAATCGCTCCCCAAGACATGGATTCATTCAAACTGGTAAATCGAAGGGTGTGGCGCCCTTCGGTCAAATGGAACCGCAGTGGCTCGGAGGATAGTGAATAATTCATCAGTCTTGTGGTTACCCAGCCTGGAATATCCTCCTGCAGTGAGCGAATCTCATTACCGATCTCATCCTTCTGATACGGTACCGTCTTGTCCTTCCACCGTTTCGTAAATTCGATGTTCCCTGCTTCTGAGAAAGGCAAATGCCCATCAATCGACAAATCGTAAAGAACAGAGCTGCTGCTCTTCTCCGCTGCCTGATATAGCACTTCGATCTCGTATAACCCTTCCTGCGGAGCATCGACCATCCATTCCACCCAGCCGATTCCGTTCTGCCATGCCAGCGTGTTGCGCTTCAATTCGGGATCGTTTACGACCGCGATATTTGCTTCGTTCGAGGCTGCCGTAAATTGGTCCACCTCAATCTCTACATCCTGACCCGAATAGAATGGGACTGCCTTCTCTTGCATCGACCGCAACGTCTCAACATAATAAGCAACGTCGTTTCCATCCGCTGGTTCAATTGACATCGCCTCAGCCGGAATAACAGGAAAGGCCTCCGTTGTCCCGGTATTGGAACGAATCACATAGAACGTTACGATAAAAGCGAAAAGAATCAAATAAACTATAGGCTTTCGCAACTTCATCGTGTACCCCCGCTATTTATTAAACATTCATTACATTGAGCTCGGTCCCTGCATCAAACAAGTGGGCTTTCTCCAGCTGCAGGGCAATCTCCAGCTTGTCTCCGGCCTCGAAGGGGGTACTGGATTCCACGACTCTGGATATAACCATGTCATCCCCCAGCTTCAAGTACACATATGTATCGGAACCCATCAGCTCCGTAATGTCGATTGTCGCCGAAATCCGGTTGCTGCTCCGGCTTACGGCCTCGGGCTCGGTCAAGATATGCTCAGGGCGGATGCCCAGTATAATCTTATTTAATCTTGCCGATTTCAGCGATGCGTTGAATTTCTCCGGAATTTCCAATCGGAACCGCTTGTTGTGAAAATAATATTTGCCATCCTCCGCCACGACTGACCCTTCCAGAAAGTTCATGGAGGGCGAGCCTATGAAGCCTGCCACAAAGGCATTGCGAGGATGGCCGTAGATAACCTTCGGCGTATCCGCCTGCTGAATGATGCCATCCTTCATGACCACGATTCGCGACCCCATCGTCATCGCCTCCGTCTGATCATGCGTCACATAAACGGTCGTGGTCCGGAGCTCCTGGTGGAGATGGATCAACTCCGCCCTTGTTTGGGCGCGCAGCTTCGCATCGAGATTGGACAGCGGTTCATCCATTAGGAAGACCTCCGGCTCCCGGACGATCGCCCTGCCGAGTGCCACCCGCTGCTTCTGACCGCCGGACAGCTGGCTTGGCTTCTTCTCCAGCAGGCTTGCAATGCTCAGTATGCGAGCAGCCTTCTTGACGCGGGCTTCGACTTCGTGCTTCGCCGTCTTCCGCAGCTTCAGCCCCAGCGCCATATTCTCATAGACGGACAGATTAGGATAGAGCGCATAGTTTTGAAAAACCATCGCAATATCACGGTCCTTGGGGGACACGTAATTAATAAACTTGTCGCCGATGTAGATCTCGCCCTTGGATATCTCTTCAAGACCGGACAGCATGCGCAGCGTCGTCGTCTTGCCGCAGCCTGAGGGACCTACCAAGACGAGAAATTCCCCATCCTCAATCTCCAGATTGAAATCCATTACCGATGGCCGAGGTTCGGATTTATATTGCTTGTACACGTGTTTGAACGATACTCCCGCCATACTCAGCCCCCTTATCTAGGCAAACTTTATTAATCTTCCATCCTGATTTTCATGAAAAATAGGCAGCATTCGACGAATTGGGATATTGTCATCCCCGTTTCGTGTAAGCGCTTCAGGAGATTTATACTATAATTTATTATCTTGATATTGTCAACATTAACCACTTATAGTCTACATCGCTATAATATGTTGGTAATTGGTTGTATAATGTCGATTTTAATAAAGAATTATATACAAATTATCAATAATTGTATTCACTTTAGCTCGATTAGAATTCATTTTCGCAACTTGGCATTCTTTCCTCAAAAAAAAAGGCTGTGCCTCCAGCCCTTTTAGGCCAATAGTCACAATTTTCAATCCTTACATTTGGTTACCCTAAACTAGCGGCAAAAGGCAGAATAGCATTACCCGATTACTTCATCCCTAATTAACCCTTGGACAAACCCATCATACCGAGGGGCTCCTTTATTGCAAAAGGCATTTCTTAGCCTTAACAGGAATGTTTAAGTCGAACGTGCAGTGCATGAACAGATTCGCAATCTGATGACACCGCCTTGCAGCGTACCGGACATCCTCTCTCTTTCACTCCCACCCTTCTTTGAAACGGCGCTTTAACCATCTTTCGATGTAGAGGATGACTCGCGGGCAGTCCGTATGCTTCTTTACTGCTTTCATGAGTAGCTCGTGGTCGATGTGTCAAACAGACCTTTGATGTCAAATTCCAGCACCCTGTCATATCGCCAACACCGTGTTCGCGTCACTCTCACCGCATCAATTGCGGATTTCCTGGTCTGTACCTATACGAATCTGGGTGAAAAATTGGCTCCACCAACGGTTCAAAGTAAAGTTTGACTGTCATTTGCACAATTCAATTGGATACGGTTGGTACGCCCACCGTACGAAAGCTCGAGAATCTTGGTTTTCAAGTCGCGCTCTCTACCTCGGAAACCTCTTAACTTCCAAATGTTTCATAAATTCCTAAGAAGCACAGTTTTAAAAAAACCATTAAAGCTGGGC
Source organism: Paenibacillus mendelii (assembly GCF_024498075.1). Lineage (GTDB taxonomy): Bacteria > Bacillota > Bacilli > Paenibacillales > Paenibacillaceae > Paenibacillus_Z > Paenibacillus_Z mendelii. The sequence continues at coordinate 11,918 of NZ_JANHOF010000021.1, read as the reverse complement.
TTAGTTTCGTGCTGCCATTTTTAGGTTTGCGCTAAGAGTAATTTTCGGGGTAGCTTAATAACTCGTATACTTTTTGACTCGCGGGATTGTATAGAAGTTCTTGTCCTGATTGGGCTTTGTATAGAAGTTCTTGTCTTGAGCAAGCGACGAGAACTTCTATACAAAAAATAGAAAGCCGCAGTGTATGCGACTTCCTTTGTATATATGTTCTTGTCATCCGACAGACATACATGTTTAAATGACAAGAACTTGCGTCCTTAAGCGTTTCTCTCCATGAATCAGCAATAATAGTAGTAAAAGACGAGCATTTTCGAAAAGGTTGGTTTATCAAAAGAATCTAATAATAAATTATAAAGGATCGAATTAAGAATATGGGGTTATTATGGGTTACAGCTAAAATTGGGCTAGAGGATATCCCTCCTTTTCTATTTTCAGCATCAAGACTTTTAATAGGAACAGCAACCTTATTTTTACTTTTATTAGCAAAAAGACAAAAAATCTTACCAAATAAAAAAGAGTGGCTTCCATTTTTTTATCTAAGCTTATCTATGTGTGTTGGTTATTATGCTCTATCCACTTATGGATTGCAATTTGTAGATTCAGGCATATCATCTGTACTTGTTTATACGATGCCTATTATTATTAGTGTTTTAGCACAATTCTTCTTAAATGAATATTTAACTCTAAATAAAGTTATTGGTCTCATTGTTGGAGCAATTGGTCTTTTATTCATATTGGGCCCAACGATAATGCATCTATCTTGGAATGACTCGTTGTTAGGTAAGATTATTATTATAGCTTCTGCCTTCTTCTTGGCTTGTGCAAGTATGTATACAAAAAAAAATGGACAATCTCATGACAAATTGAAAATGACCTTGTGGCAATTATTAATGGGTGGTAGTTTAATCCTTGTTATTTCTTTAGGAAGTGAACATGAAGCTATTTCTCAGATGACATTACTGTTTAGGGACACTAATATGAGAAAGTGACTTACTTTCCCGTATATTTGTGACAATAGGCTTATTCTTCGCAGCTGCAACAGAAAATATGGTCCAAAAATTCAGACAGCATCTTCTACGAGCAAGGTGCACATGTTGAGCCTTCGGCCGTTGCGCTCCATGCTGTCCGTCAAAGCAAGCTCGAAGTTGGCGGCGAATTGATAATAGTCATTAACTAAGAGATCAACTGCGCCTCGGGGAAAGATCCCCCGGGCGCACTCGCCTTATTCACTAAACTTGCCTAATCAACACAACCGCACTGCTTCTCGGTTCGGGAAGAGCGGCCAAGTAACCTTTTTCCATCAGTTCTTTACCCGACGCAAACGTTACACCGCGATCCAAATCTCGCAGCTCGTATTTCGCCTTTGCATCTAAGCCATGGAGTTTAATCGTCTTCTGCGCTTCTTCATTTTCCTCACGTCTGAACAATTGCACAACCCCTTCGCCGGTATCCGAATTAATGAACTGCCAGCCTGCCCAGTCCTGCTCGGAACGGCTCCACGGAAGAAGCGGGTAATAGTCTTCATAAAACAAGTGATTAAATTGCTTCCATTCATTTACGAGACCGGCAACGAAATTCCAATCCACGTTATCTTTACGGACATCGAAGCCGAACGCAATCCACGGAATAAAGGCCGATCGGATCGCATATTTGTCGTTTGGATTCGCATAGTTTGGACCGGTCACCGGTGTTCCATAATACGGAAGCCAATTGTACAACGACTGGTGCATGCTGTGTTTTACGGCGAAATTCGAATAATCCGCATCCGTCTTATGCAACGGAACCGAGCGGCGCATGCTTTCCAGATCATTGCGGCGGCCACCCGAAGCGCAGGAATCGATCATCATGTTCGGATAACGTTCGATGAGTGCATCCCAAAATTCCAAATAACCTTGATTGTACAAGTTCTCTGTCATCCCAATCCGATCGGGCGAATCCGCCTTTTCCCAAATCGGCAGTGGATAAATCCCATAATCTTGACGATATAATGCAATTTTCCCCTTATCAATAATGGAAGTCGTCCGCTCGAAGAAATACTTCCGGAACTCCGCATTACCGAAGTCAACTAAATACCACTCGGGAACGCCGGATTTTCCAAAGTCTTCCCGATGACTGCCAACGAGCCATTCGCGCTTGACTGCACCCTCTGTCAGCTCATCTAACTCCATTCGCACCACTTCAGGCTCGAACCAAAGTAACATCTTCGTGCCAACCGTCGCTCCGTAATCGGCAATATCGGCAAACTCGCTTGGAAAACGGTGTTTATCTACATGCCAATAGCCTGTCGGTAGCCAGACGTCGAGCGTTTCTCCATCACGCTTATAATACCAGCCCGCATCCATCCACCAATAATCCAGCTGAATGCCATTTTCCGCATAGGTTTTGATGGCTGCGATTTGATTTTCATCCGTTGCTTTAATCATTTCTTCATAAATCCATGACGTACCGCCGGAAACAACCGGCTCGAACATTTTGTTATCAATCTTGCGCATATTGCAATCGATATACCAGCGACGCCAAAGGTTCGATACTCTCAGATCATCACGACCGTCATAGACGATGAACACCATAAGCGGCGCACGAATTTGCTCACCTGGATACAAGATCGCATTAACCTTCTCCTGCCCGGCCGTAAAATGCATATTTCCATACGTATACGAGAACCGAGCTCTCCACTGTGAAGGCCAGCCTACGATAAGTAATGTACCCCCATCGCCATGCTCTAGATTGTAATACGGGAAGTTCCCTTCCGTTGCCCGTCCTGACGTGCAAGTAAAATCGAGCGCCATATGCGAGGTCATCGTAATAACATGCGGCTTGAACGGTGCCTCCGCTCCATCTGCGCTTCCATCCCCAAGCAAATATCTTAATACCGGATTATAACCTTCCAGCAGCACATCGGCACCGTTAACATCTGCAAGCGGCCCGATATTTTCTGAGGAAGTATTCTTAAACCACGCTGTCCACTCGTAAGCAGCATATTGTGGGTAAAATGCCGTGTGAACAGTTACAACCAAGCCGGATGCGTGTGCAGCTGTGACAGTAGCCGTTTCCTTAAAGCCTTCTAGCGGCTTCCGATTTACACTTACAGCGAATTCGTCGTTAAACCCCTTATACGACTTGCCTGCAAGCTTAAAGGAAATTGGAAAATCCGCCAGCTCCGTAAGTAGTTTCGCATAAACCTGTTGCGCTCTTACATTTTCCTGATGAGCTGCTTTAACCTTAGCCATGATACCCTCCTATTGTAAACATTTCCCTTCTATATTTAGTATACAATTAATAAATAATGTCGTCAAACCGCAACAGATGTTTACCGTGCGGTATTTGACTTGAAATGATCTACCCTCGTTCCAAAAGGGCGCCGAGTCCATTGGCAGCCTTGAGTTTTGATTGTTGATCATTTGTTTGGTCATTAAGATACATTTGAGTGTTTAGCCCGTATATAGCTCCCTTATTCCGATGCAAGTTCCCCCACAAAGCAAGTACTCACGCTGTATCTTTATTTCTTTCCCTACTGTTCTCCACTCCGTTTGAGTAAATCCTAAAAGTTTAAACACTCGTTTGCTAACGATTTCAGCGACAGTTTTTCCTGTAGCTTTCTTAATAATCTCAACCAAAACCTCAGTCTCAAAATGGGAAATTGGAACAGCCGTTCAAAATACGGTACCCAATATAAGAACCGGCCGCGGCTCGTGCTTGATCGGCTAGATTACCGTCTATCAATTAGTTCGATGTAAGCCGGTTTACCTTAGCGCTCAGGAAAACCGGCTTATTTACAGTGCTCCTCATTTCGTTCAAACCCCGTGTAAAAGCTCCGAACCGCCGCGCCGTCCTCTTTACTGAGGATATAGTAAGTTTGCTAGAAGCTATCCTCAAGACTATTGGGAAAGGCAAACGAATAGATGCTTATTGCGTGCTGGATAATGAACTAGAATTCGCGCTCGTTGCCGACATGGAAGTGCTTCGGCGCAACGGCAACATCGACGTATTGTTCGAGTCGGTACGGCAATGAGGGACATCTATAAAGTGTCGCCAGTTATGTTCATGAGGGATATTGGATTCTAAATGGTGAGACGAAAGTTGCTGGGGTGCAGTCTGCCGCTGCAATCTACTCCATTCTACGCGTGAGCAGCTGCGATATGATAGGTAACATGATCGAGGGCGAAGTAGATCCAGAAAAGCTGGCGGCCTTTGCACGGCGGACACTGAAGAAAAGAAAAAAGAGCTGGAATTAGCCTTGCAAGGCAGCATGAATGCCCACAGCGGAACTCACTTGGCAGATTGCGTTATCCCACTTGGATATCAGTAGCCCGCGTACAGTTGCCCGGCTTCGATTTGACGGAAGGTATCAAAGCCTCTGCCGATGGCATTGTTCGCTGTCATTTGAGCATCAGTGGAATGAATGCAGGCCAATTGCATTGGATCGAGAATGGCGAACGGGTACAAACGGTTGAAATTGGTGATGGCGGTGGCACATTCATGGCGACATTCGATTGGAAGAATCGCGACTACGTTTGGGCACGTGCGGAAGTTCGCTCCGTCGATGGAGAGTTGCTGGGATTTACAAACCCTGTTTCCTGCGGTTCCAAAACAACGGATTTTTTTGATGAATAAACCTTAAAATTCACGAATTTATTGCTGGGGAATTCATTAATAACACAGTGGAATTGTTAACCATTTACCATTATCTTTTTAGTTCTTTTGCAGAATGTCTTCCCCATTTATATGACCCTCCTGAATACGCGGCTGCCGATCCATGCCAGCAGCCGTGTCTTAGTCGTTTATTAAGCTATCGTGTCCCGTCGTATTAGGATGAATGACTACACCTTCCACGTAATAAACAAAAGTGAAGTACACTCCTTTGCTGCCAGTCTATCTGTTAAAGCACAAATCGTTCTCCCGGTGCCATGTTGCGTCCGGCGAAACCCTTATCCGCGAGCCGGTTGACGAATAAAACGGAATCCTGCTTAATCGGCGCGAACGTGTCATAGTGAATAGGCACGACTATTTTGGCACCGAACCATTCTGCCGCCTGAAGCGCATCGTCTGGATCCATCGTGAAGCAGTCACCAATCGGAATGAACGCAACGTCAATGTCGTGGCGGTCTCCGATCATCTTCATATCTCCATATAAGCAGGTATCACCGGCATGCAAGATTGTGAAACCTTCAGCCGTCACAATATAGCCGGCCGGCATGCCACCGTAAATGATCCGCTTTTCATCGTCCAAAATGATGCCTGAGCTGTGGAAGGCTTGAATCATCTTAACCTTCGCAAAGCCGAGATCCATCGTTCCTCCCAAGTTCATGCCTCTCGCTTCTAGCCCTTTCCAGCTGAAGAAGGTAGCCAGCTCATGCATCGCAATGATTGGGGCTGCATTAACTTGGGCTATCGATTCTGCATCAAGGATATGATCGGTATGGGCATGAGTAAGCAATACCGCATTCACCAGTATATCCTCCGGTTTTGTCACCGCTTGCGGATTGCCGCGCAAAAACGGATCGATGACGAGTGATTTGCCATTCGCGTTCAATTGGACACAAGAATGGCCATGATAGATGATCTCCATGAAAATCCTCCTCTATTGCATTTTTTCAGTATCGGCAAGGGCCAGAACATGCTCGTTTCGTACGGAAAACGAGTTTCCATGACGGAAGACGCATACATGTTCATTATAGCGAAAGATGTGCATTGCTCCAAATTATGGACACGTCCTTGAACCACGCGCAGGTCAGTCGACAGGTGATTACGAATTTTCGTGGCTTCCCGCATTCGACTCCGCGGCAGTCTTGTTCACGACCCACATGATTGAACTTGCGAAGTCTACACCGACAATTAGTGTAGAAGAAGTGATTTGATTGATTCATTCATTTTGAGTAGAATGCATTTTGTAGTCTCCTTGGTTTTGTTTTGGATCCCTTCGCTGGCTAGCATCCAGGACCCATTAACATCATACCAAGGAGCTTTTCTGTTTCTCAAACCCCGTATTTCTCCATTATAGGAATGCTGCCCGTTAGTTGAGCGACCATGAGTGATTAGACTACCTTATTACCAAATAACTGCTGGCTCTAACGGCTATTTTCAATTTCGTTTGTGCTACCGTTCACGCATATAGTTAGTTGAGAAAATAAGATGCCGCGGTTAAGGAAGTATGTTGTTGTCACAAATCGGCTAAGGACGCAAGTTCTTGTCAATTCATTTTGACAAGAACTTGCGTCCTTAAATGAAAAAAAGTCGCAACTACGCGACTTTTAAGGAAGTATGTTCTTGTCACTCGACACCCGCTGAAGGAGATAGTTGACAAGGGACAGCAGCGAATCCCGGGGGTCTCGATAGTTGAAGAGTATAGGAGGCTCCCCTTTAGAGCACCAGTCCAGAAGATGACACCCAACCCGCCCGCAATGCTCTTCACTTTTAAAGTGAGTACGGGACACGCTGGCGAATGCTCTCTCAGGTTACATTCAGGATAATGTCCTTTAGTTCAATCAGAGTCTTGATTCGATAGCTGGCCTGTGAGAAGTCATGTGTTTTTGTGAAGTCGTTATGGACAATAGCACAGTCGATACCAGCCGCCACGGCTGAGTTCAACCCTCTGTTTGAATCCTCTACAACCAGGGTCTCTTCTTTGGTAGCTCCGAGGCGCTTTAGGCCGGTCAAGTATGGTTCCGGGTGCGGCTTGGTGCGCTCGTAGTCTTCGCGAACAAGGACGAATTCCATGAATTGTCTAATCTGGCGCTTTTCATGAATAAGTTGAAAATCCGCACGTTTTGCAGTCGTCACGATGGCCATGCGGACGTACTTTGACAGTTCGGCTAGAGTTTCAACTACGCCTTCAATCTCTATGGCTTCTGTTCTTAGATATTCCTGATAATAGACGTTGCGGGCCTCACGCTGCTTGCTGATGGTCTGTTCATCAATACCTGCCGCCCTAGCTTGGGACCAAGTGCCCAATGACTGGGTCATGTCGCGGAGGTATTGATCTTTATCCAAGGTAAATCCAATGTCAGCCAGAGCGCGTTCTCCCGATTTGTAATACCAGAATTCAGTATCAACCAGAACACCATCATGATCGAAGAGTATGTACTTTTTCATTGTTTCGTTCTCCTTTGTCAGCTGCGGCAACCATGTCAGTTGCAGTCGATTAAGTAAGCCCTCGTCACGAGGTCGACGGCGATTTCACGGGCTGCAATATGTCTATAACATCTCCACAACCTCTTAAACCGTATCCAATAACTACTAGATCCTTCATTTGTTTTATTGAGCTATCGTTCTCCGTTAACGGAATGATGAAGTAAGATATCGTTCAACTTGTTCTTTATGATGTGAATCATGCAATATAAACAGTAATGTCGTCGGAGTAGACGGGGCGGATGCGAGTCAAACCCTCTTAACCCGGGCTCGGTGGATGTTTTATCGTCCAAACGCCCACGCCACCATCAGTGGTAACTCTTCTCGCCACATCACATCGTCGTGTGACGCGACCCGCTCTCTCATTTCCACGTCCGCACCTGCCTCGCGCAGCGCAGCAGCCCATCGGGTCGCGTTATCGAGGAAAAACGGCTCCAGCGTACCGGCGACGAGGTACGCGCGCGGAATCGAACTCGGCATCACGTCAGGTGGTCGGTAACCCCCGCCCGGCGAGGCGCAGAAGATCGCACCGAAGATGTCCGGATGCCGAAGGCCAATGGCTAGCGAGAGCTCTCCACCCGCGGATACACCGAACACCGCGGTGCGTTCGGTAGTTAGCGTGACTCCGAAACGCGACTGGGCCCATCGGTGAACTTCCTCGACGAAGAACTTCTCGTGTGCCGCGAATCGTTCCGGGCTAAAGCCTGGTGAGTATTCATGGAGCCGCAGTGTCTCATCGGCCAGTCGGTGCACGCCGATGATCATCGTGGACGGTGCGACGGCCTCCTCGAGGACTCCGCCCCACTGCGAGATCAACTGACCATCACCGGCAAACACGAATGCCTGGGGCGGGTCCGGAGGGACATACACCGTAACTTGCCGACCACCATCGTACTCGAGCGTCTCGGTGACGAGCCTTCCCGCGATGAATGACATTGTCGCTAGCCTCCTCTCAATGATACCTCTCCTAGGAGGTTTCATATAACGCCTTATTTACGAACTTCGTAAAAAACACATACATAAATTTATTCGCGAAGTACCTGAACTATCCTCCCTTTATGGAGAATCACTTTTCTCTTAAATACTCACGTTTTCAGATTTTGACCCAAGTTCACAGCAAGTTCCTCATTTTCCTTCGTTCAACCGTATTTTACTTTTTCGATATTCGAAACATTTGGCTCAGTTTCGAGCGCGGAACTGTAGATCATTGATAAGATACTGAATTTGCCTCAATCCTTTAATTCACTGCTTCTTAAAACTCGCTGTAGATGGTTGATTGCACGGTGAATACGTGATTTAACTGTGTTTAACGGGATTTGGTTCGCAATGCTTATCTCTTCCAGTGACATCTGTATGTAACGTTGGTAAATGAACGGCTTCCACTTTTGTGGTAGCTGTTTGATTGCCCGCATTAGACTTTCGTTTCCCTCAAATTTAACAGCGTACTGTTAGGTGTTATCATTGGGGAAGGTACGCTGTCGATGATTTCATTCGGATCTCCCAGTCCTCCAGAATTGAAGATATAGCGGGTTTTTCTCCTTCAGATTGTATCAAATGCAAATGTTGGTTCCGATCCGATATATCCATGCCGAAGTGTTCTTAGCTCTATCAAAGTTATGTATATTCTTGTAGACTCGCAGGAAGGTCTCTTGAACGGCAACCTCTCGGTCGGTTTGGTTCGCAAAAAATTTACCAGCTAGTCGGTATATCTTCTCCGAGTAATTCTGAAAGAGTACATTGAAAATGTTGTGGTCTGTGTAGTTCCTTTGTTGGGTACTGTTCATCGACGCCGATCTCCGATTATTCCTAAAGTAAGACGATTATAACAATTCATGTCGACCTGTGTCTGATTTTGGAGGGTGAATAAAATCGGAGCGAGACTATCCGCTCCGATTTGGCCAGTTACATCTTTTTTATAAGGTATCCTCGGTTAAAGACTTGGTTGAGGCAATTAAGATGTTCCCTTTGCAACTCGTCGTGGATGATGATTCTGGCTTTAATTTCTTTCATCGATTGTAGACCCTCGAAGAAGAAGTTATTATCATCCTTCATGCCCCTTTTTCTTAAAGCATCCACAGCTTGCTGGAGATAGACAATTTCTTGATTGATATTTTCGAGAAAGAATACTCAATGTTCCCTGATGACATCATTCGTCACGGGAAAGTATTTTCGAATTCTTCTAATGGCAATCATGTACGTTACTGTACGAGGGATTACGAATAGAACTATGACGAGGACTAGACCGGTCAGAGGTGTATAAATTGAGTTTTGCCCTTGATATCCGAACCACTTAGCGACCTGATTAACACCCATTCCGGCGAATATTGAACCTGGGATAATGGTCAGCACTTTAAGTAGGGTTAAGGTGAGTCGTTGCAAGAATCGAATATTTTTCTACTTATTACTCCTCCTTATTCAAAGTATGTAGTAGTACAAGATACAACTATATACGCAATCCTCGCATTCCTATAAAATGGTCCGATAATCACCATACGACCTGCTCGGGTTCCATAGTGTAGGAATCCTTTCGGCAAATTGAAATATGGCCGGAGCAATCCCGCTAGTAGTAGTCTGATCCACCGTAACCAGCAGCCGCGTCTTAGTTCTTTATTAAGCTATCGTGTCCCGAGGGAGTTTTAATAACTCGTGTACCTTTTGGCTCACGGGATTGTATAGAAGCTCTTGTCCTGATTCGGCTTTGTATAGAAGTTCTTGTCTTGAGCAAACGACAAGAACTTATATACAAAAAATAGAAAAGCCGCAGTGTATGCGACTTCCTTTGTATAGATATTCATGTCACCCGACATGAAGAATAATGCGTCCAGTGAACCATAAACTCTTCCCCGCCCGCGGCCCGCCGAAACATCATCACTTTGTGCACATGACCGGGCTGCTTGTCGAACAGAACAAATCGAATCCGCCGTCCGTTCGCCATGCCCATGGTAGTTTCCTTTACTGCTTTGAGCACTCCATGCCTTGCATGGCCGCATCCGATGAAATTAGCTACCGCGTTAAAGAGGTATGTTGTTGTCACAAGTCGGCTAAGGAAGCAAGTTCTTGTCAATTCATTTTGACAAGAACTTGCTTCCTTAAAATAAAAAAAGCCCCAACTACGCGACTTTTAAGGAAGTATGTTCTTGTCACTCGACACCATATATTAAGTCCATATCCTGTCCATCGCAATATTCTACCGTTCGTATTGCGCTTCTCATCCGATTTTATTAGTGATAAATAACCATCCGCCCCCTATCAATAATGCCATACAACTCCAGATTGTGCGTAAGCAGCCTGTGGAGCAAAGCTATGCTCCATGTCTAAAAATATTGGATGGCATGTACTCTCGAAGAGAAATCAAATATGAGGAATATCAAAATTTATTGATGCGGATTTCGGATAGCTGAAAATGTCGTAAAACTCCATTGCATCAACAGCGTCGGCTGCAGGACAATGGAGTTCTGGCATGCCGTTTCATTTCAAGTACTGCGATTGCTCTCCCGTTGCTTTCTGCTCGACAATAAATGCCTCCGGAATGGAGTTTTCCATTTCATCGACCTTCTGTTTAGTCTGTTTGTCCACAACTGCTTGTACAATCCAGTGTCTCATCGCTTCATTGATTTCGTCCGCCGCTTTCGTCGGAAGCTGATGCTTCTCCGCCTTAAGGAGAACGAGCTTAGATCGACGAAGGTTCTGCTGGAGTATTTTGCGATAACGCTTGAAGCCCCAATCCTTCTCCCCGTAAAGCAGCAGAACAGGTGCTTTTACATCCGAAAGCCGATCGGTGCAGTTATATTTCAAACTGTACTTGTAAAGCTCGAGAATATTCCGTTTATGTCCTCGCTTCGAATCCTCCAACAAATTACGGAAGGTACTCAAACTGTCCGAATTCCCCCACGTAATCCCAAGCCTAAGCAGCCGAACCGCCGGCTTCCAGCTTGACAATCCGATCGCAATTCGTATGCGGCTCCTCAGCACAAAATCACTTGCCTCAGACATTGCGCTAATTAATATTCCGCCCATAAAAAGCCCGGGATAAGTTAGCAGCGCCTCCAATGCAATAGACCCTCCCGTTGAATAACCGGCTACAAATGCCCTGTCAATCTTCAGGTAATTCAAGAGCTGTCTCATATCCTCGACAATCAGCTTATAGGTGATGGGCACATCCGACGGACGGCTGCTCCCATGTCCCCGAATATCGAAAGTAATGACCTGATATTCGGCCGACAGCTGCGCTTGTTGATATCTGAAGTTGGCGCTTGTAAGCAACGGAGGATGGATGAATACGATCGGAATCCCCGATCCATACGTCTCATAATAAAGCTTGGTACCGTTAATATTTGCATAAGGCATAAGTATTCGCATCTCCAGTTGATAATTATTGGCTTTCTAAACCAAGCACCGCAATTGCGAACTTGATGCATCCCCATCCAATTTTTGATTATCATATCCCAAATCAATTCAACTATTCTCCCGTTAGCCACCCATGCCCCTCTCGGGGCACCACAGAGTAATGAAAATTTTGGTGCGGCGTTTTATACTATTCTTACGGCTGGTGAGGAAGGTCGTTACGCTATGGTGTCACGAACCCATCCGTTAGTCTGACTACGACGATCACGGTGCACCACGGTATGTCGCTCCTTTTTGGAAGCACGCGGGGTAGAGTAATCCTTTTCTGGTTGTTGCACCAGTCCTCAATTTCAATTGCCGTAGAAAGGTGAATGTTATGGATGTCCTGATCGAACGCGCTTGTGGTTTGGATGTTCACAAGAAGTCCATCACTGCTTGTGTTTTGA
>NZ_JANHOF010000020.1 GCF_024498075.1 Paenibacillus mendelii | reverse complement strand
ACTTGGGTCAAAATCTAAGAAAACGTAAGTATTTAAGAGAAAAGTGATTCTCCATAGAGGGAGGATAGCGTTAATATATGCAAAATTTAGAGGAAGAAAAAAGTCTTAGACTTCAGGGGAGCCTCGATATGTCAATGTTATTGATCATTATTTTTGCTACCGTAATTATTCTTCTAATTGCGAGCATAGGAAGAGGACAAAGCTCCCGGGACCGAAGATCCTGGCACACCAAAGCTTGCCAACAACGATCGGACCTCACAGAGGCTTTGATGCACATCGCTTCGTTGCCGTACCTAGATGAGCATACGACTGTCATTACGGCGGGGGTCGATGAAATCTGGCGTAGTCTGGGCCAAACACTGGACCGATCCTTCTCGCGTCCTAGTATGGCCAGATACGCGAGACTGGTTCGATCCGCCTACTGCACAACGTCTGGGCCACGCCCCCTTGCCGAGGGCTCGACGTTTCCCGGTTTTCGGGTAGTCGCAGCGGTCCCGGGACGTGAGTTGGTCCTCGAGGGGTGCCATCGTTTCTCGTCCTACGCCATGATCTTTCGCTTAGAACACGTCAGTACGGGCCGATCACGGTTACGCGCCGAAAGTCGAGCTGCCTTTCCCGGCCTGGCTGGCGGTCTTTACCGACGGACCGTCATTGGGACCGGCGGGCACGTGGTTGGTATGAAGCGCCTACTCTCAGCAATCCGTCATCGATCCGAGTAGCTCACACTTAATCTAACGGAAACGATAGCTCAATATCAACACGAGGAAACGGCAGCAGCTCAATTAGACTGCTGCCGCTTTTTCAAAATAACGGGAGGTTAGTTTTTATTACTTGATTACGCTTTATATGGTAAAATTTGTGAAATTAAAAAAAGGGAGGAAATCATGAGCTTTCATTTACCATCGGCTATTTATCTTGTGTTATCAATAATGTTTGTTGTAGCATTCATTTATGTCTTATTCCTTGTAATAAAACAGTTAAGCTTGAACTATCGGATTATAGTTTTCTTGCCTTGATTACAAAAGTTACAGGAAGCATCTTTGCTTTTTTTGCAAAATCGCTGTTATCGTCCCGAGATTGGATAATTTCATCATCAGATTGCTCAATCATTTGCTCAATGACAAATCCCGCTTTTGCCAACGCATTCACATAGGTTGATAGTTTACGGTCCGATAATGTTAGCGCACCTTCATCAAGAGATACCGAATACCAAGATTCATCGAAATAACATTTTTTAAAAGCAAGCATATTATTTTCTGCAACAACACATTTGTGTATCGGGTGAGACCAACTGAAAATAAATACACCGTCTCTTTTAAGGTAAGAAGCGATCCGGCAAAAAGTACCCTCAAGGTCGGTGGTCCAGCCTATGGCATAAATCGAATAAACAAAGTCAAAATAATCCACTGGTATGCCACATTCTTCTTCCATGGGAGAACAGATCAATTTTGCTGAAAGACCGCATGCCTTCAAATGTTGCGTTGCCTTTTCGATTTGTTTTTCTGATATATCCACAGCCCATAGTTCAGATGCTTTGCGTTCCCCCTGATATTGCAAGGATTGACCGTTTCCACAGCCGATCTCCAGCATCTTTTTCCCTGAGACATCGCCAAAAAGCTGGCATTGTTCTTCTGAGACAAATGCTCCATAAAAAGGAAGCGTGATTGCTCCTAAGAAGTCATTTCCTTTTGTATCCCAATAGAAGCTGTTTGTTTTATAAACAGAATTCTTGTCCATGTCGACCGAGATGGCGCAGCCAACCTCGCCAGCGCCTATAATGTTTGTTTTATAAACAGAATTCTTGTCCATGCCGACGCCCTCCCCAAATATAAGCTGGAACATTTCAGTAAGGATGAATATAAGAAGGAACTAGATGGAGAAGTTGAAGTTGAAGATTTGATTGTTGAACTTAACCTCAAATCAGGGGAAATATGATGAAACGGCTGCAAAGGCTCCTTTGTAACCTATCCAATCTTCCTAGCAACAATGAAATATTCTTGAGAACTTTTCTTCAAGCAATCTGATTCGACAATTGAGAAATTCCCTTCCTCAATTGTATCGACTAAATTGCGTATTTTAAATGATCTTATATTCGGCACTAAACCAACTCTACCTGCAAAGAATAATAAGTTTCTTAGAAATATCTTTTCTCCCACGCATGGTGTTGCAGAAATCAATAATCCTCCTGGTTTCAACAGTTCATTCATTCTTCGTAAAACGATAGGTTCATCTTCCAACAAATGCAGAACACGAAAGGCCAGGATGACATCAAATGAGCTTTTCTTATACCTTTCATCAAAAATGGTCGAATGAGCATAGTTTATATTTGCAATGTTCCGCTCTTTTGCCTTTTTTTTCGCAATTTCGATCATATTAAAAGATATATCAATCCCATGAATCCCTTTCACATATTCTGCAATTTCATTGAATATCAATCCAGTCCCACAGCCGTAATCCAAAACCATGTCGCTTAGTTTGAGATGCGTTTTCGTTCTTTGTAATATATTGATGTAAGTCTGTTCATCCTTCATCTCTATTTGATCATATTTACTTGCTGTTTTGTCCCAAAAACGTTCTGATTTATTCATTTCAGATACCCCTTCTTTTCTAGAGCATTCATCTTAATTGGATACAGAATCCCGTTCCGCCCGGTTGAATCCTTTCATGATTAGCCATATAGCCATAACCAATTGTTGAAAGGCTATTGGAATGTTCAACATCATGTAGGTTGCATCCAGACCGATGAAGCGAATCATAAATAATAAGCTCGCCAATATGGATAATGTAGACCCAATAAGACCCGAGACTGACAACCAACGTGGGACTAATTTTGTTTGGTAAAATATGCAGTTAAATAAGAACATAGCCCAAACAAATGCCAGTGTCGTTGCCACATGATTCACCAAATCACGTCCTTCCCGTAACAACCCGCCCAGGGTTTGAAAATACGAACCATTCAGAGCTCCAACCTTTGTAAATTCTTGGCTTACTGTCAATAGCAACAGAAGAATGATTACACCAACAATAATGAACACACCCGCAATGATGCCGAAAGCAACAGAACCAAGAGCTAAACCTTTATGATGCTTACTTAAAACCGGATACATCAAAATAGGAATACCAACATATGCAACAACCATTAACAGCTGGAAAAATGCTCCTATCAGTACCTGATTTTCATTTGTAGAAGCCTTGACTAGATAGTCTGCTCCATCAATAACAGGAACAACACTACATATTCCTGTAACCAACCCGGCTATTAATAAAATCCCAGTAATTATTGCAGACCTTCTGCCTGAATTTGTACTCTTCCTCAACATAATGAACCCCCTTATAATTCCTGCCCTTGGCGGATGTTTGCGGGACGTGCGAAATAAGAGGTCAAAAAAGTAGCGATGATGACATTTCTTCATTTAAAATGGGTATTGCCGTTAATCACTTCGGCCGTTGCAAATTTCACGGACCAGCTTTATCCGCGTTTTATGGCTTATCATCATATTGAAAGACCTCTTCGATGGACTTTCCGAAAACACGCGCGATGCGAAAAGCCAACTCCAATGAAGGTGAATAATTGCCCTTCTCGATAGCGACAATCGTTTGTCTGGTGACCCCGGCCTTATCTGCTAATTGCTGCTGGGTCATCTCGTTATGATGAAAGCGAAGATTCCGTATATGATTGCTAATCGCATCCTTTCCCATGTTAAACTCCTTTTCTATAAAAATATAATTGAGCGATACGTCCCAGTAGATCGGATAAAAAACCGAAGAAGATCAACACAAGAAACGTTAAGTAAGTTGGGAGATTCGCAACGAGCGGAACCATGGATAATATAAACCCGAGGAAAAACACATAAAGCGAAATCCGGTCTGCCTTCAATTCGATGATCTTATCAAACTCATCTTCAAAAGAAGGCTCATCTTCATTCGTGGCGATTTTATTGAAGATGACAAACCCGATATGAATGATTATCTTAGCTACAATCGACACCGGGAGCAGCACCAGAATGAAGGAACCCCAAAAACTGAAGTTGCTGGCCGAAGTGATGCTGCCTTCCTCGGCATTGTTTATTGCGTATAACGTGTAGAGGGTGAAGATGAGTATACTGCTGATGATGGAAACAAAAATTTTTTTTTCTTGATAGGACATAGTGGCCTCCCAATAATTCACAAAATGTAAACTCAACTATACATAACGTAATGAAAAGTAGACCATATGTCAAGTTTATTTTACACATAGGTTGTTCGCTAGCAAGGGCACAGTCATGTGAGGTGTGCGATCCAGAACTGCAGGCATTCTTTGGGGGCTATCCCGCATTGGTTGCAGCAGATAATAGCTTAATACACAGTTGAAATGGCAGTCGGGCTGAGCTGCTGCTTTTTTTGGTTGAAAAAAGGATATCTACACAACAACAATAATATATTCAATAAAGGAACGTTTTTATTGTAAAACGATAAATTTCGTGCTAAAGTCATATTAAATTCAATCATAAGTGAGGGGCTTTTATGGAACGAGGAACAACACTATTTTTAAAGGCAGCTGTTATTCTTATTGGAATCCCAGTTCTTGCTTTGTGCATATTTGTCGTGCCAGAGATAGCGAATTTTGCAGCAGAATTGTATCCAGATCATACTTATTTGAAATATCTCTTTTTAATCGATTTGTATGCCACGGCGATACCTTTTTACTTTGCTCTGTATCAAGCTTTTAAACTTTTAAGCTATATTGACAAGAACAAAGCTTTCTCGGAATTATCTGTACGAGTTCTAAAGAATATCAAATACTGTGCAATCATAATCAGCAGCTTGTATGTGGTAGGCATGCCACTCTTCTATCTTATAGCGGAGAAAGACGATGCTCCAGGGATCATAGTAATCGGAATGGTCATGATATTTGCCTCCATGGTGATTGCCGTTTTTGCTGCTGTTCTCCAAAAGCTTTTAAAAGAGGCTATTGATATAAAATCAGAAAATGATTTGACGGTCTGAGGTGAATAACATGGCGATTATAATCAATATTGATGTGATGTTGGCTAAAAGAAAAATGAGCGTAACCGAACTTTCGGAGAGGGTTGGAATAACAATGGCTAACCTTTCAATATTGAAAAATGGAAAGGCAAAAGCGATTCGATTATCAACTTTAGAGGCGATTTGTAAAGCTTTAGAATGTCAGCCTGGCGATATTTTAGAATATAAAAGCGACTAATAAGATAGTCAAAGGACACCTTAGAAGACGAAAACGGAGAACACGATTCGATTGGGTCCTGCCGCTAAAGTACTGGAGCCGCGGGAGATTGTAAACCGCATATGCTTTCTGGCCGAGGAGTTTCTGCAGCATTATACGGGAAGGAGATGGCAAGGTGAAAATGGGTGGCTGATGCAGGGGGAGACATTTTAGCCGTACACGGGGCAATCAGCGCTCCACGGCTTAGCTCTTACTAATAACAACGGATAATTTATAATTCACGTAGCGGGTTAACTCGATAAGAAATTTGTCGAGCTCCTCATTGGAAGGGAATCTGCATTCCATGAGGTAGCAGCCTTCTCCGCTAGTTTTGTAATTATTTATTATATAGGCGTCCTGCGTTTCCACAAAGGACAAGAAAGGCTGGTGATCGAAGCTTTTCGTGAAAATCGTAATAAAAGAATGGACCGCGAATCCGGTCTTTTTATAATTTAGACGAACGGTATAGCCTTCAATTACTTCTTCCTCCAGCTTTAATACCCGGTTGGCCGCAGCCTGACCGGTCAGATGAACCTTCTCGCCCAGCTTCTTCATCGAAATCCGGCCATCCTTGACCAGTTCTTCGAGGATACGTTTATCCGTATGATCCAGCATCCAATCACAACCTCTTTCAACATTCAAGTATTACTGCCCATATTCGTGATTTTTATTATGTAAGTGTCCTTACCTAAATGTTAACCTAAGAGGGCAAAATATGAAAGGGAGGCATGAACACCATGAAGATCAGACAAATTCGAAATGCAACGATCGTCTTGGATTACGGCGGTTTCACTTTTTTGATCGATCCGTATTTAGGGGCGAAGGGAGCCTATCCTCCCATCATGAATACGGCTAATCAAGTGAACAATCCGACAGCGGAGCTGCCGGTTTCTGTGGAAGATATCCTTCGGGCCGATACAGTCATCGTCACCCACCTGCACCCTGACCACTTCGATGCGGCGGCGATCAAGTCGCTCTCCAAAGATGCGAACATGATCGCACAGTCAGATGAAGATGCCGAGGCAATCAGGAAAGAGGGGTTTCATAACGTACAAGCATTAGATCGGATTTCCCAAATGGGAGATGTTCGTTTGACCCGGACGAGGGGCAAGCACGGTACAGGAGAAATTGGGCAATTGATGGGGAATGTTTCCGGTATTGTCTTTCATCATCCGGACGAGAAGACCTTATATATCGCAGGCGATACGATTTGGTGCTCTGATGTGGAGGAAGCCATAGACAATCATCATCCGGAAGTGATTATTGTCAATGGAGGCGCTGCACAGTTCCTGCAAGGCGATCCCATTACGATGGGCAAGGAAGACATCTATCGGACGTACATGGCAGCCCCGCAATCGACGATTATCGTATCCCATATGGAGGCGGTCAATCACTGCTTGTTGTCCAGACGAGAGTTAACGGGTTTTATTGAAGAGAAGGGCCTCACTTCGCATATCGTAGTACCCGCCGATGGCGAAACAATTATAAGCTAGCGGTTAAAATCCAGCAAGAGGGCTGCCATATGGGCAGCCCTCTTGCTTTTGAACAATATAATTAACTGCTGCTCTGTTCATCATATGGTTTCTTGTTATCTTTACCAGACTGCTCCGTATCGTCAAGAATAAAGCCTGATCGCTCATGTGCAGTGGTATCTTCATAAATTGTTTTAGGATCACCATCTGTTTCAATATCAATTTTATCGCTTGGCATTATGTTCCACCCCCTTCTAGTTAGGAGTAGCATTTCCTTTGAATTTTTATTTATCCGTTTTTTGGCATTGATGACACGCTCAAGTTGTAACTTTCATGACAGCGAAGACGTCTCATACTGAAGAGGGCACTCTCATAAGGGGGCTCGTTATGATTAATAAGTTGTCGGAAAATAATGGGGGGATGAAATGAAACGATTATTTTCATTGTTAGGTATTCTACTCCTGCTTACAGGTTGTGGTACGGAAACAAAGCAGCCAAAAGAAATGCCAAAAGAAATGCCAAAAGAAATGCCAAAAGAAATGCCACAAGCAATGCCGGCCGATTTCGATTTTACGGTTCGTTACGGTTATGGAGAGGTTAGGAAAAATGAAATTAATACCTATGAAGATACGGTTACAAAAGATTTGATTATGAAAGGGACTGCGACAGCAAGCATTACCTTTACCTTAGAAGAGATGACCCTCATTTATGACAAAATGAGAGAGATCAACATCATGGGAGAGAAAGAATTAATACCGGCCAGCAATCATTGTTCTCGCACCCCCTATACGGAAGACAGTTGGGAAATTAGTATAGATGGAGAAACAAAAGCTCTAACTTGGTCTGGGGAGAATTGCAACGTAACCAGCGACGCACAGCAGCTATTAGAATTACGAACATTCATTCATAATATTGTGAAGGGTAAGGAGGCTTACAAAGAATTACCCCAAGCAGAGGGTGGTTATGATTAACGGACAAGAATTTTGTTGAGAATAAACCAACCCCCGAGCTCATGGACGTCATCTGTTCCTTCCAGCGTACAGTGAGTATACGTCTAGCGCGCTCTGGCAAACAGCTGCTGCTAAATAATCTGGTTCAATAATATAAAGATCCGACTTAAAACCAAGTAAAAAACCGATTAAGGACTCATAGCTCTTATAGGAGTATTGGGTTCGTACGATTAGTGAACCGTCGGACTGCTGGTCCGTATCGGCCGCATCGAAGTGATCCATCGCAGGAACGATGGCCGTACCCGTAAAGCGAAGGACCAGATTAACCGTTTCCTGATCCCATGCTTTCTCCCATTGTTCATTCACCTCGGTGAGCGTCATCGAGCGGCGATTGAATGATTCCGGCAGAATAATCATATCCCTCATTCGCGTAAGTCTAAACAACCGGTAATCCTCTCGGGTCAAACAATAGCCATGCACATACCACGTATATCCTTTCAGTACCAGCATATGCGGTTCAATCGAGCGCTCCGTTACCGCTCCATGGCTGTCGGTATAGGTAAATCGGATCAGTTTCTTTTCTTGAACGGCAGCGTGTAAGGCTTCATACAATGAGAGTGATGCCGTACCGCTCTTCCAAGGTGTTAAATCAACGGCTATTTGATCGGTATCGGCTATCCGCTTATGTTCTGTCCTAGAGAGCAAGGCCCCTACCTTGTCGAGCAAACGATCCATATCATCCTTCTTCAAGGCCAGTGTTGAATGTAAGCTTTTCAATGCAGTAAATAGGGTATGAAGCTCATCGAACGATAGCAGCTGGCGATCCAAGCGAAAGCTTTCCATGATTTCAAATCCGCCATCGTTTCCTGAATAGGAAACAATCGGAATGCCAGACATGCTTAAAGTCTCCAAACCCCGGTATATCGTGCGCAATGAAACTTCCAGACGATCGGCCAGTTCTTGAGCTTGCACCCGTTTTCGATTCAGTAACAATATTGTGATCGCCATTAGACGCTCAAGCTTCACGAATATCACCTCCAGTACGTTCATAATTTCAATCAATTTCCAATGAAGCACTCCCGTGTCTTATTCTTATGTCTGGATCTTTCGGAAGAACTCTCGGACATCTTGGATAAGGAGCGCAGGTTGTTCCATGGCAAAGAAGTGGCCACCACGTTCAAACTCCGTCCAATGCACAATATGATGATCCCGTTCGGCGAATCGGCGGATCGTAACGTCATTGGAGAGGGAGAGCAGTACGCCGGTTGGAACCGTTCCGCGCTCTTTCGGTTCCCATGCGGCGTAATCGTGCTTGGCTTCATAGTAAATCTGAGCGGAGGATCCGGCAATTCCGTTGAACCAATACAAACTGACGTTCGTCAGCATGAGATCGCGGTCAATGGAATCCTCCGGCATGCCTTCCTCCGGTTCAGTCAATTCCTTGAATTTCTCGACGATCCAAGCTAGCTGACCGACAGGGGAATCATGTAGCCCGTAGGCAAGTGTTTGCGGGCGGAGCGACTGGATTTGCAGGTAACCGTCATTGAATTCCTCCATCATGGCATAGCGATTCTGATCGGCCTCGGACAAGCCTTCCATCTCGCCTTCGACACCAATCGGGAAAGTCAACAAGGAGTTAACGTGGACGCCAATGATAGGGTCGGGGTCATGTTGACCCATTGCCGGCGCAATGAACGCACCTGTGTCACCACCGTGAACACCATATCGGTCGTAGCCAAGTCTTGCCATTAGCTGAGTGAACGCGCCAGCGACGCGCTGAGTGGTCCACCCGGGAGCACTCAGCGGCATCGAGAAGCCGAAGCCGGGGATTGACGGAATGACTAAGTGAAATGCATCGGCAGGGCCCCCGCTATGGGCACGCGGATTCGTCAGCGGTTCGATGACGTCCAGGAACTCCACGATCGAACCAGGCCAGCCATGGATGAGCATTAGCGGCACAGCCCCAGCTTCCGGTGACTTCACATGCAGGAAGTGGATCGTCTGCCCGTCGATTGTGGTCGTATATTGCGGGTATTCATTGAGTCTGGCCTCGTGCTTGCGCCAGTCATAATCGTTCCGCCAGTATTCGGCCAACTCCATCAGATAATCAACCGGAACGCCGCGGCTCCAGCCTACGCCGGGCAGTTCGGCTGACCAGCGGGTTCGGGCTAAGCGTTCATGCAAATCCTCGATATCGGATTGTGGAATTGCGATGCGAAACGGTTGGATTGCAGCATCGATAGTAGGGTTAACCATAGTTGAACATCCTCCTAGTCATTGAACATGAATTTTGCACTCATGGTTGTAGTATAGAGAGCTGTACTTGACAACTGTTTGTCAACTTTGGAAGCTGTCCATAAATTAAATGAATTTATTAGCGTGTAAATGGACGAACGAATCGCAATAGTGCAAAGTAAAAAAACGCCCACTCTGAATAGGTGGGCGTTGTATCGAGAACCTCCAGTAGAAAGCGGATCAAGTCCTTAGAAAGGCCAGACGGTCATACCCTGGTCTTGACCCGCTTGGCGGGTGACCATAGCTGCTCCTCCGTTGCTCCTTCCTCAAGCAGCAGCTTGGTTAATCGATTGATATTCTTGCCGATGTTCGAAAGGCTGTGGGCGTCTGTAGCGGTTACAAGGGGGCAGCCCGTCTTGATCAAAGGACGGACGACATGCTGCAAGTAATCCTCGTTAATTGCATCATCTTTAAACATGGCCCATGCCGGTATTTCCAGCGCTGTCTGGTGATTCCGGGCGGCGTAACCTGCTTCCTCGATCCATTCCGGTTTTATGAGATTATAAAAGTTGAAATTCAATACTTTGACTACGCCCGTCCAAGGATGTCCAATTGCATCCAGCCATGGGTTGGGTATCGTATTCATCAAGTTTTGCTGGGCAAACGCCAAGATTTCAACCGGCGATTGGGACAAATCCGGACCGTCGACCCAATTCACGTGGTAATGATGGATCCCGGCCATCACGTAATCCAGAGATTTATATAACTCCGGATCGCCAGTCAAATCCCCTTCCCAATTAAGCACATCCAATTCAACACCGATCCAAACCTCAAGCTTCGTTTCTTTCAGTTGGGCTAACTGATTGCGGTTGTCTGCCAATATCGCGGGATCGATATGCGGGTGGAGATGATCGGTAATCGCAATACCTTCTAGCCCGGCAGCAATTGCTGCATCCACCATGGTCTGAACGTTATTTTCCCTTTGCGCGCAGCGGGAATGATGGGAATGCATGTGCAAATCGACGATCATGGTTATCCTCCCTCACTTAAGTCGTGTGGTGATTTGAAGTCGGTCTCAAGTACGTATCACTAAATAGCTCCGATCGCTGCCGCTTCTATGTGACTATGACTGTATTGTAAGTATAATTTTACCATCTGGAGTGAAGGTGTGGTACCGTGTTTATCTATATGGTTTAAATTTTCGTTCTATGGCAATTAAAGAACGGGTCAATCAGGTTCAGTAGAAACGTCAAAGACAAAACCGGAAACAGGCGCTATAGAAGTGGTATAATATACAACACAATAAACCATGAGCAGGCTTGAGCAAGGCCATAATTCGCACATCAGAACATTAGTGGAGGCATAATCATGAGTAAGCGTTATCGAATTACAAGAGCATTTCAGGAAAATGGCGATTCCTCATCAACAATATCACTGGAAGAGTGCATGCAGTATTTCACGACCAAGCCTGACTTTTCCTATACATCCGTGTTTACGGTGACAGGCTCAACAAGCATGTCCATTGAGGGAGATTTTTTCATGTGGAGCTGCAATGATACGAAAATTCCCTTCCGACATTATCAGGGAGATCTATATGTATCCGGTACCAATGAAGCCGTGATCCCCATCATGATTGAGGTTGCGAGTGAATTAGGGGCGGATATTGTGGAAGGGTAGTTTCAACATCGGAATGAATACATGATTAGAAAGACAGCCTGGTGATCGGCTGTCTTTCTCTTAGGACGATCGGATAACATTAGCTGGAGGTTAGTTTAATGAATGTGGTTGTTACGGAATATAACGATAATTGGAATCAAAGGTTCAGAGAAGAATCTCAAAAAATGAAAGAAATTTTTGACGATGAGTTAATTGAGATTCATCATATTGGCAGCACTTCTGTTCCGGGCTTAAAAGCCAAACCGATCATTGATATCATGCCCGTCGTAAAAGATATCGAAAAAATTGATTCGTTCAATGAACAAATGATAGAGCTCGGTTACGAATGTATGGGCGAGCTAGGGATGATAGGAAGAAGATATTTCAGAAAAGGCGGAGACAATAGAACACATCAAGTTCATGTATTTCAGGCGGATAACAAGGATGATCTTACTCGCCATTTGGCTGTGAGAGACTACCTTCGAGCCCATTCCAACGAAGCTAAGCAGTATGGAAATTTAAAAGAAGACCTTGCCAATCAATATCCGAAGGACATTGAAGCTTATATGGACGGTAAAGATAGGTTTGTAAAGGAACTGGAGAGTAAAGCACTACGTTGGTATATGAATAACTAGCCTGATTTCCTGATTATGGTAGTATAGAGTGGAGGTTTTAATAGAGAGGAGTTCTTTATGAAGAAGCCTAACATTTTGCTCATTACAAGCGACCAACAGCATTGGAATACAATTGGCGCCTTTAATGATGAAGTGCAGACGCCCGCCTTGGACCGCTTGGTACAAGAAGGAACGACCTATACGCGGGCTTATTGCCCCAACCCGACATGTACGCCTTCTCGTTCCTCGATCATAACGGGAAGATACCCCAGCCAGCATGGGGCCTGGTCTATCGGGACGAAGCTGCCGGAGAGCGAGCTTACGGTGGGCGGGATTTTGTCGGAAGCTGGCTATCACACCGCATTGGTGGGCAAGGCGCATTTTCAGCCATTGAAATCAACGGAAGAATATCCTTCTATAGAGGCCTATCCCTTGCTTCAAGATTTAGCGTTCTGGAAGAAGTTCAACGGGCCGTTCTACGGATTCAATCATGTTGAGCTTGCCCGGAATCATACGAACGAGGCTCATGTCGGACAGCATTATGCGCTGTGGCTGGAAGAGAAGGGCTGCGAGAATTGGCGAGATTATTTCCTTGCGCCTACCGGCAGTATGGACCCGCAGATCAAGTACACATGGCCGATTCCAGAGGAATTTCATTATAATACATGGATTGCCGAGCGGACGAACAGCTTGATGGAGGAATACAAACAGAGCGGAGAAAGCTTCTTCCTATGGGCAAGCTTCTTCGATCCGCATCCGGAATATTTGGCGCCTGAGCCATGGGATACGATGTATGATCCGGACAAGCTGACGATCCCGGCCGCTGTGCCTGGCGAGCATGACCGTAACCCGCCTCACTTTGCTTTAACCCAGCAGAAGGAGCCGGATTTCACGTATTTGAAGGAAACCGGGATCGGCAGTCTGGGCCTCTTCTCGCATGTTAACCTGAGTGAATATGACCGGAAGAAGCTGGTTGGCGTCTATTACGGCATGATCAGTCTGATGGATAAATACATCGGCCGTATATTGGATCAGTTGGATAAGCTTGAGCTCAACGAGGACACGCTAGTTGTTTTCACAACGGATCACGGGCATTTCTTTGGGCAGCATGGGCTGCAGGACAAGGGCGGCTTTCATTATGAGGATTTGTTGAAGCTTCCGTTTATTATTCGTTATCCCGGGAAAGTGAAGGCTGGCGCGGAGTCCTCGTCTATGCAGTCCCTAGTGGATCTGGCTCCTACCTTCCTGTCGCTGGCAGGGCTTCCGGTACCTTCGACCATGGCGGGACTGGATCAAAGTCAGGTGTGGTTAGGCAAGGAAGAGGCCGTGCGCGATCATATCATCTGTGAATTCCGCCACCAACCGACAGCCATCCATCAGAAGACGTATGTTGATTCACGATACAAGTTGACGGTTTACTATAATCAGACCTATGGCGAGCTGTTCGACCTGCAGGAAGATCCGCAGGAGATAAACAATTTGTGGAATGATCCGGCCAGCGCCTTGTTGAAAGGCGAGCTGATGCTCAAATATATTTGGGCGGAGCTGGGGAAAGAGCCATTGTGGATGCCTAGGATTGCAGGGGCTTAAATGAATTGGCTAAGACGTTTATTGACGGAAGTCGTCACTTCAAACGAGTCGAGAAGTGGAGGTAGATCCTAAGGATGAACAAGCATTATGGTTTCAATCCAGGAGAAATCGAACAAATCATTAATCGTTTCGGTCAAGATTTTTATGCGAAAGTGTTAAGGGATATTGACGCATATGCGGATAGATGGACCTTATCCTCTTTTCAATTGATTCCTTCCTATTCTGCAAACTTGGTTTTTAGATGCTGCTCTGAAACTTATGGAAGCGTCGTGCTGAAGATAGGTAATGATTCTTTCGGAGGAGTAGTGACAGAATATCATACATTGTCTGAATATAATGGCAGACGATTCTGCAGAGTCTTCCACGCTGATATAGAGAACAACGTTATACTTGAAGAGGGTGTGCAGCCGGGGACTCCTTTAAGGGATGAGAGCTCTCTTGATAAAAGACTCTCTGTCTTCTGTTCCTTATATAATGGGTTGCATATAGCGCCAGCTAAAGCAGAACGATATCCGACATACACAAAGTGGGTCAATAAGATCACAGCGTACATGAGCAAGCGGCAAGATTGTAAGGAATTATATGGGCATATGAACAAGGCAAAAGAGATATGCTCATCGGTTGCTGCGCTGTATCCTCAAGAGATGCTGCTTCATGGCGACTTTCATCATGATAATATACTGCTCGGTAACAATGGCGAATATAGGATTATCGATCCTAAGGGCGTAATAGGCGATCCTGTATTTGATGTGCCGCGCTTTATATTAAATGAATTTGACGATGAAAAAGATTCGGAAGCCTATAAGAAAATAAACGGAATCATCGACATCTTGGAAGGAAAACTTATGATTCCAAACGAGGTGCTCCGGCAGTGCCTCTATGTGGAAACGGCAATGGGAATGTGCTGGAGTGTAGAAGACGGCTCCACCCCTGAGGAATATCCGGGTCTTCTAAGAGATGTGGCTTTTGCAGAATCCATTATGAACGCATGATAGGACTGGCCGGGCCTGTGGCAGGCCGCGAGATCGGTTCGTATAAGAGGATAGGAGGGATGGAAGCATGAGTGAGCATCGGGATGAGATCAAACCGACCGACCATGATCTGATGGAGCTCCATGTTGAGGCACTGTTCACGCATGACCAGAACAAGCGGCTTCGTATTATCAACGAGCCCTGGCCCGGAGAGGCTCCTGCTCCCCGGTTTTTCTTGGGACGGACGATAGAGGGAACGACTCTTTGTCGGTTCCGGCACGATGTCCCGGAGATGTTAATCGAGGAAGTGGAGCGATTATGTGCGGACGAACCGGTTGTTAGGGATTTCCAGACCAAACCGAAACATGTTGAGTCCTATATGGACCTTCTCCAAGGGGAACGGTTCACGATGGGACCTTGTTTTCTTATTCCTGCTGAGGCAGCGACAGCCTTGCAGACGGTAAGCATAACCAAGGAAAATATGACCGAGTATTTACGCGGCGGATTTGAATGGCTGACCTCAGAAATCAACTATGTGCAGCCCTGTACAGCGCTGATCTGCGAAGGCCGCGCCGTCTCAATCTGCCGCAGCGTTCGGATCACACCGAAGGCACACGAAGCAGGGCTTGAGACCTTGGAAGAGTTTCGCGGAAGAGGATATGCCGCTGCTGTCATTGCCGGCTGGGCCGCGGCGGTACGCCAGACGGGGGTTGTCCCTTTATATAGTACTTCGTGGGATAATCGCGCATCTCAACGTGTGGCGGGGAAATCAGCTTTGTTCTGGTATGGGGTCAATTTCACTATCACTTGATCTCATTTTCGAATCGGACCCGCATCAGATGATGCGGGTTCTTCTTCTGGAGCAGGTACCAGGCGTTTCGGATTAATCGAGGTGAACCGTATCACAAATAATAGCGAATTTAGGAAATTTAACTATTCGGTTAGATGGTATCAAACTTCGGTAATACGTGGTACAATTTTCCTATATAGACAGTCCGATGGTAAGGGACTAAATCTAAGCTCGAAGGTGAAAATATGTCGAGGCAACTTGAAAACCCATTGAATAACAGAATTGCTAATTGGAAAAAGAATCTCATTGATATGAGCAAGAGAAACACCTTGCTGAATTTTAAACCAAAGAGAACCAATAGCGTTAAGTTCCTGGATGATCCCATCAATTTGTACAAACTATTAGTTAATGATGAAGAACAATTAAACTGCGAGAAGTTATCGACCATTTTCTCTGTGCAAATATCACAGATTCAATTGATGACAATTGAAGAACATGAAAAGAAAAAGCGTATTGCAGAAGAAATGCAGAACTATAAGAAGATCCTAAATAAACTAAGAACAGCGGCAAAAACCCGGATGAATGAACAAGGGATTAACATTTCCTACCTTTCGTTCGGTCTTTTGAGGTGGAAAGAAACACAATCGGCCGCCGCATCTGATTTCTTTTCGGCGCCGTTATTGCTGGTGCCTGCGACTTTAAAAAGAACCAGTGCTAATGACCCGTTTACTTTAGGTCAGTTTGAAGACGAAATCGTGATTAATCCGTTTCTTGCGCATATGCTGCGTGAGCAGCACGGCATTAATTTACCTGCACTGGGTGAAGATCCATCGGATCTTAACGTTAAGGACCTATGGGCAGAGGTGCTTGATCTTATAGCTAACCTAGATGATTGGAGCGTAGATGAAGACGTTTATTTGTCGTTGTTTTCCTTCAACAAGCTGGTTATGTACAAGGACATGGAAACCTATAAAGACCTTATTGAAAGTCATCCGTTGATTAGGGAAATTGCGGGTGTTTCCGATGAAGAAAGCAAAAAGCAGACATTCGATCATACCCTTGTGCCAGATGAGACCACTATGGACCGCGAGGTACCATCACAAGAAATTTTCAATATATTAGACGCTGACTCAAGCCAGCAGCAAGCAATTCTGGCGGCAAAGAACAGAATGAGCTTTGTACTACAAGGCCCCCCAGGAACGGGTAAAAGCCAAACCATCTCGAACATCATCGCCGAGAACCTGGCAAATAACAAGAAAGTGCTTTTTGTCAGCGAAAAGATGGCTGCATTAAACGTCGTAAAGACCCGCCTGGAAAATGAAGGACTTGGCGACTTCTGTCTTGAAATGCATAGTCAAAAAGCAAACAAGAGACAGGTGCTTGATGAATTAAGTCATGTCATAAACAAACAACCCTCAAAAATAAGAATCCCAAATGACGTGTACGGCCAGATCAACGTCATCCGAGAAAAACTAAATACATACGCAGAGAAGATCCATTTAACGAGGGAGCCATATGGAGAAACGGTTTTTGAAGTTCATGGGATACTTGCCAAGTTAGAAGATATCCCTGAATTGATGGTCGATTTCAACATTGCGCCCGATACTGAGATCGAATCTATTTATAGACTTCTGACCGATCTTGAGCGTTACAGAAATTCGGTATACAATGCTGATTTCCATCCTTGGGAAGGATTTAACGATGAGAGCTTCTCCCTTGAGTTAAAATCAAGAGTCAAAATTTACTTATCCGAGTTCACAATACAATCAAAAAATACTGTTAGAGCGGCTTCTTCTGTTGAAGAAACTTCAGGTATAAGAGTAGTTACACTGAACGACCTGAAAAAAGCCATAGAGATCTTGGACATGGCTATTCATTCCCCAGTGCCCCCCGTAGGGTGGTTTGATAAAATGAACATTACACAGATCATTACTGACGCGAGGAGTTACCAGGAAAGTTTCTCTTCCTTCTTGGTTGATAAAAGGAAGTTGATGGAACAAGTAAGAGAGAGTGCGCTGGAGGAAGTAAATTTGGAACAAGTTTACAATCATTTGTTTATTGAGAATGAAAAGCTTGTTTCAGTCATCCCTGAGGGAAAACGAGCAGAAGTCCTTCTAAACCAAAGTGAAATTATAAGCAGCATTGCCTCTTTTGTAGCGAACGTTGATAAGTTTCCAAGTTATACTGAAACAGCATTTCGATTGGGGATTTTTCAACTTAAAAATTTGGAAGAACTCAAACGATTGCTGGTCTATATATCATTGCTGAATAAATCAATCACTCCTACTGAGGAATGGTTCGATGGAAAAAGGTTTGCTGAAATAGCCAAGCATGCCATAGCTACGAAGAGCAAGTACGATGAGATTGAAGCGACCCGTCAGAACCTTTTATCCAAGTATAAACAGCCCTTTTTGGAAATCAACGCAGAAAAAGCGCTGATTGATTTAGAAATGAAAGAAAGCGTGCTAGGTGCATTTAAACGAAATCAAGATTCAGTCAACAACTTTCTGTATGACCAAAAATCAAAAGTAACGTCTGCATTTAGCGACCTGTTCAAAGGAGTCAAACTTTTTAATACTTACAAAGCTGAGTTTGAAGAGATATTCGGAACCCCAATCAATAACAGTACTTCCATTGATACACTTGAACGAGTTGTAGAATGTACTGCGAAGTCACCACGTCCGCAGGAGAGTTGGTTCAATCTTCATAATTACCATGATATTCAGTCTGCTATTCGCGAAGGTAAGGATCTCTTCGGTAAGTATCTGAGCGAACACAATAAAGCGGTCAATTTGTTTGAAGAAGAGATTTACGATGAACGCATATATGATATTTACGAAAAATGCGAAGGCCAATACCAATCATTTATGCGTATCTTTAATGGCTCCTATAAGAAGGACCTCAAATGGTTAAAGGCCAACTTGAAGTCCAGCGATAAGCTCGACTTTGAAACATTTCACAAGTACGTCCGAAATGTAAAACGGGTAATGGATTACAAGAAGAGCATCAGGCAAAAAGAAAGTGATTTTAAAACGTTGCTCGGGTGGCATTATCAAGAGACTGAAACAAATTGGTCTGAAATCGAGCAAGCTGTGGTTGTTACAAGAGAAATCGTAGAGTGGCACCAAGGCAGAAACATTACAGCGTCACTTAAAGATCTGCTAATCCGTCCCGCAGGAAGAGTGGAGCAATTATCAGATTCATTAATTCAGCTGAAGAAAATCAGCAACGACTTGTGGCAGGGCATTAAATTGCTCCAAGTTGATTTTCCGAACTTGGTTCATTTAATTGGTGGAAATACAGCGACGGCAAACATGGAAGAATTGAATGCTAATTTTCAAGCGGAATGGCAGAAGATTGAATCATACTTCACGTTTGTTGGTGAATTCGAAAACCAATTGCAAAATCCGATGAGCCTTAGCATATCAGGACTCAAGCAAGACTTGAAAAGTTTAATGGAGCAAAATCAAGAAAACCGGAAAATCGAAGATAGCTATCTAAACACAGTCAGAATTCTTGGCGATACGTTCAAGGGGAAGGACACGGATTGGGATAAGTTCCTCGGTTTTATTGATGACTTCGATAGACTGTTTAAAGACGGCGTAAAAATCAATCAGGAATTCAAGGATGCAATGCTCCACAGAGGGTTGGAATTACCGATTGAAGTCACAACACTCCGCGGGTGCATCAGTAGTTTGGGAAAAGGTTTGTTACTTTATAAAGAAGCATTCCCTAAAGTGTTTTCTGGATATGAAGGTCCTGAGCATTACTGGCCGATCAGTGCTTTCAGCGATCAACTTCAGGATTTCAAGCAACAAGTATCGGAATGGCAAGAATGGTTCTTAATAATTGCGCCTTACTTTATTCGAAGCTTCTCGCTAGATGATTCAAAGATAGCTTTGGAAAAGGCAATTCATCTGAAACGCAAGAAAGAGCGTCTAGACGGTGAACTGGAGATTCTCAAGAAGGTGTTTGGTGACAGATTCACTGGTTACACAACGAACTGGGAACAGATTTTTGGTGCATTGGCTTGGGTCGATGAATGGCATGAGTTATTTGTCGATGTTGATATGCCTCCGCAGATTGTAGATTTTGTCAGCGCCGAAGGTGAACGGGATAAACACGAATTGAAGGGATTATTAGCTGAAGCCCAAAGGGAGTATGACAAGATACAAAGCTTTGAAAAAGATTTCCACATACATTTCACGATCTCAGATATTTTTGGGGCCGATTTTGATAGCATCCCACTAAATGAATTTGTGAAATTTGCTGACATTAGGCTTGGTGCTATTGATTTGTTGGAGGATTGGATCAGATTTCAGCGTCTTGGAAAGCAAGCCGCAGTAATGGGATTAAGCCAATTCATGCTTGCCATTAAAAAAGAAAAGATCGGTGAGCATACGTTTAAAGATCTATTCCTAAAGCGATTTTTAAAGCTATGGTTAGATCAAATATATAAACAAGAACCGCTACTTTATGAGTTTGACGCGGATGTCATGGATACAGACGTTACAACGTTTAGAGAACTGGATCGGACAAGCAATGTACTAAACGTGCATCGTATCAAAGAGAAACTGGAATCAAACCGAAATCACGCGATAAATGTCTTGGCGTATCGCCGCGAACTTCAGATTATGCAGGCTGAGATAGGTAAGAAAAAGCGGCACTATCCAATTCGGAAGCTGCTAAATTTAACTGCTCCTTTGTTTATGGAGATCAAACCATGTCTTTTGATGAGCCCTCTTTCCGTAAGCCAATTTTTAGATGCATCGGTGATTCAATTTGATCTGGTGATATTTGATGAAGCATCACAGATCTTTTCCGAAGATGCGATCGGCGCAATCGTCCGTGGGAAACAGGTTATTATTGTCGGGGATACAAAACAGCTCCCTCCGACGAACTTCTTCCACAGCAGCATGATTGATGAAGATTTCGATGAAGATGAGCAGGAAGAAGATGTTACGTATGAGAGCATTCTAGACGAGTGTGCCCACGTTCTCCCGCCGATTAACCTACGCTGGCATTATCGTAGTAAGCATGAATCATTAATAACGTTCTCCAACAAGGCGTTCTACCATAACAATCTGATAACTTTCCCGAGTTCGGATAACGGACCCTATCTCGGCACCGAATTCGTTCACGTGGAAGATGGCATTTACGACCGCGGCGGAAGCAAGACCAATAAGGCAGAAGCCGAAATGACTGCGAAGCTCGTAATTGAGCACTTCAGAGATCACCCTGGTAAGTCGTTAGGCGCTATTGCATTCAGTGAAGCTCAGGCTTCCGCAATTGAAACAGAGCTTGCGATCTTGAGAAACTCCAATATGCGATATGAACGCTTCTTCCAAGAAGGGGCGCATGAAGAGTTTTTCGTTAAAAGTTTGGAGAATGTCCAGGGGGACGAGAGAGACGTTATATTCTTAAGCGTCGGCTATGCAAAAGCTGCCGATCAGTCTTTGCATTATAACTTTGGTCCACTAAGTAA
Organism: Paenibacillus mendelii; assembly: GCF_024498075.1. Lineage (GTDB taxonomy): Bacteria > Bacillota > Bacilli > Paenibacillales > Paenibacillaceae > Paenibacillus_Z > Paenibacillus_Z mendelii. The sequence continues at coordinate 64,538 of NZ_JANHOF010000020.1, read as the reverse complement.
AGCGCGTGGAGAGCGGCGATTGAACGTGGCTGTAACCCGTGCAAAATACCACATGAAGTTAATTAGTTCACTCAAACCATCGGATCTGTCGGACACAAAAATTAATGGGAACACAGGTCTTCGCCTACTTAAGGATTACATACAGACAGCGATGGACGGGAAATTGCCAATCAGTATGACGAAGCTATCCGAACGTGAGTTTGATTCACCATTCGAGGAAGATGTGTATTCTGTTCTCATTGATCTCGGGTATAAAGTAGAACCCCAAGTTGGTTGTTCGGGATACCGCATCGATTTGGCAGTTGTAGATCCATTGAATGAAAATAAGTTTATCCTAGGAATCGAATGCGACGGCAAGTCATATCACAGTTCAAAAGTAGCCCGTGACAGAGATCGATTGCGACAGCAAGTGCTCGAAGAGCTTGGTTGGAAGATATACAGAATATGGTCACAAGAATGGTTTAAGAAGCGCGGGTTTGAAATTACGCGCCTGAAGAATCACTTGGAAAGTTTAAGATATCTGGTTTGAGATGGTTTCGATCATTGAAACTGTAAGGCGTTGACCTTGTTTAGGTACGCGCCTTATTCTTTTTCATACCCCATGATTTCGCCGATAGAGTGATACGGAGGACCGTCCATAAGTGATGACAACGGTTTTAATCATATGTATGTAATACTATGACAGGGAGCGAGCATATGGCGAAGAAAAGACCAAAGAAACAGGGCAAAAAGCGTCTTCGTGACATTGCAAGCATGCAAGAGCTATCTACCACTGCAACAAATATGGTGCATCTTAAACAGGCTATGCCGATTTTGGGGCCACTGTTTAAGGAGTTCGGGGTAGAGGTTGATAAGATGGAAGAAGCATTACAAAATATAGATGGAATGGCCAGACAAACAAGTGAGTTTGTTAGTATACCAGACAGATTTAATAATTTTTTTGCCGATCATGGATGGATAATGTACAGCATGATGAATTTTGAAGTGACGAAAGAAGCAGTACTGAAAGCCGAGATGGGTAATTTCAAGGCAGCGCAGGAACTGCTCATTCGATATTATAATGTTGAGACGGTACAATTCCAGTTAAGGCGTCTAAACTCAATTAAAGCCTTTCGACCGAGAATGGATCTAGCAATAAAAGCATTAACCGACTACGAAGAGAAACGTTATCACGCATGCGTTCCGGTTATACTGGCTTTAACTGACGGCCTAGTAAATGAACTTCATGAAGATCATAAGGGAATTTCTGCAGGATCAACTAAGTTAGAGGCTTGGGATTCTATTGCTGCTCATAGTCAGGGGTTAGGGAAGTTAGTAAGAATCTTACGAAAGGGTCGTCGCAAGACAACAGCAGAGCAGATTAGTCTTCCGTATCGAAATGGAATCTTGCATGGAACAGACCTTGGCTACGATAATGAAACTGTTGCTGCCAAAACATGGGCGCTTCTTTTTGCTGTTGGTGAATGGGCAACAAAGGTGGAACGAGGAGAAACTACAGCTCCAGAGGATAAGTCAGAAGAGTCACTGATAGATATACTTGAAAAGGTACACGAAACAGAACGGTTCAAGCAAGAGCTTGAAAGCTGGAGACCAAGGGACTCGATTTCTATCAATACCGAGTCATTTATGCAAGGTACCCCTGAATATGCGTTGAATGGGTTTTTAAAGTTTTGGATGCAAAAAAATTACGGTAAGATGACCATGATATTACCGCATAAGGTTTTTGATGCAAAAACAGCAGCACTAAAGGTACGAGATCAGTTTAAGAGTCAGTTACTAACTTCATATGAATTTGTTTCAATAAATGATGTTGCTCTTTCCAATACGACTGTTTCCGTAAGAGTGCAAGTTGAAGAACTTGGACGACAACAAGAGAAATCTCATGACTTTATAATGATTTGTGAAGATGACCAAGGCAATCTTGTCAGTCGTAGTAAGGCAGGTTCCAAATGGATAAGTTATACGTGGTATCTCTAAGGAGCATGTCGCGGCAGCTTCTTTCGAATTTTTCGCCGTTAGAGTGATACGGTGAACCGTATAATAAGTAATGGCAAATTTTTTGGCGATGGGGGGTGAAAATGTTCTTCATGAAAAGAGAAACTCTAAACTCGCTTGTAGTTTGTATTACTTAAACCATAGAAGCGAATAAATTTCGTAATCATACTATAGTTCATGACACCAAAGAGAATCACTCCTAATGCCCGCACTCCATTTACTGCCGATATTCTCCTTTTCTATTTCTCCTTGCCACTGGTTACCATCGCGACGCAGGCGAACGCTATATGAATACATGACCAATAACCAGATTGGAGTTTTAAGCTCACGCGGCAGATCTGTCTTGTGACTAAGAAATGTCTCAGCGCCCGGATCGACAACGTAAGTGTTGGCCAACGCATAAAGGATGTAAAATACGCAAAAGTACGAAACCAGCTTATAGAAGGATAGACGCTTATCCATGACTTTTCCATAACCTCCCTTGTATAAATCTACTGATCCGAAGGATAACATGAGAGTCTCTCGAATCAAGCGTACAAATGATCACAATAAATATCATAAACAAACCGTCACAATATGCGAAGAGTTCGTATGTTTCTCTGCCGACGCATTCGAGCGGAGAGCAGCGTTCCCATTCTAGGCGCCATTCTCTCGGGTTGGATTCCTGCTGAACGAAAACGGCTGAACGCGGTCATGGCAATACGGATTGCATAATCGTGGTATTATAGTTGGTAGATAGGAGGGTTAGTCAATGGCATAGTCTTTGATGAAATGTTATTTCTAAATGTTGAATATAAGAAGAGAAAAGGAGTAATGGAAATGTCGTATATCGTTGATTTTAAAAATGTGTCTACGGTCGGTTTAGAGTCTTCACCTGTAGTAGAAGCGCTTGCTGGTTTACGTGCTAATGAAGCCCGTTACTTTATGACCAAATACAAGCATGAATTTACGGTTGTACCGGCTAGCGAAAGTCAGGAGATCCTTGATTATGTGAACCGAATTTTGAAAGAAGAACGCGATATTGAGTTTGCGGCCACACCTTTAGAAACATCGCGTTTTCAAGTGGAAAATATCAAATTTACATACGTCTTTTATATGGACGGGCTTGCGGTCAATGTCATGTATACGGTTGATGACCCTAAGAAGCGGGCAGTTGGTTTTAAGCTTTCTGAGGGGATGGAGGTACCACAGGAGTTAGAAGGGAAGTTTAAGTTTGCTAGGCAGAAGTCTAAACTAGCTGGAACAATTCGGGGCTCGTTTTTTGTAATTAAAGGAGAATATTAAAGTAAGCACAAGCGCAAGACGCCGGCAATGGCTCGACAAGACGGAATTTCTCTCCAATGCCGGCGAACTACCCCGATTTGTGAGTCGGGAACTGCGTGCAGATTATCCTACACCATCACTTTCTAACAAGGAATAAAAATTATCGCGGTCTTCGTCATCGAATTTGCCAAGCGTCCGTACCCTGACAAATTCATGTCCACCGTGCATGTCTATTTCCTCGCCATACCTACTATAGAGCGCAATTATATGGCCATCCCGATTCAACTCCATGTATCCATAACATTTTGCTTCAGGCGCTTCACCGTAAAGGAGTATAAATCTGATTTTGTCAACTCTGTTCATGCAGTTCCTCTTTTCTGTCTTTCGTAATGGCTTTGAATTCATTGTGACCTGCCCGTTGTGTGTATATCCCCATCGACCTTAATAAAATTTTACCTGAAACTGGACAAATTGGAAAAAGCGATATCGCTCTTCATACTCGGAAATTCATTCCTATTTCGAAGCATTAAGGGGAGATTCCACGATATGTCGCTCATTTGCACATTATCTCTTGACGAGATGAGATTTGGGGATTATGATAACGTGCCGACTAACTCAACAAGGTAAATCAATATAAAGGCTGACTTTTCGAAGTGCCTCGGCACCGAATCGCCGGCCTGTCGTGCAGAATATGGAAATAAAAATCCATAAGAACATCAAAAAAGTAGCATGCCGCAGCATGCTGCTTTCGCATTTTTCAACGATAGCCCCGTTACGGTGAACCGTATTATAAATAGGGCGAATGATCAGCGGATGAAAATTTAACTGTAATTTAACCAAGCTTGGGCTATCATGACCTTAATTGAATACGGGAGGTGTTGGATCTGAAAGTATTGGTTGTCGAGGATGATTTATCGATGCAAAAAGCGATCGGCACGGGGTTGAGAAAATTCGGCTACGCGGTCGATGTCGCCTCGGACGGAGAAGAATCCTTGCAGCTTGCCCAGGTCAATGAATACGATGCGATCGTGCTCGATTTGAATCTGCCGAAAATAGATGGCATAGATGTTCTGAAAGAAATTCGCAAGTTTAACCAGGAAATCAAAGTGCTCATCCTATCCGCACGTTCCGAGGTGGAGGACAAAATCGCGGGGCTCGATGTCGGTGCCAACGACTATATGGCAAAACCATTTCACTTCAAGGAACTTGAAGCGAGGCTTCGCGCTTTACTTCGCAGAAAATTCATCCTGAGAGATACGCGAATCGCACATGGAGATTTACAAATCGATACCGCGTTAAAACAGGTTTACGTCCGAAATCAAATGATCGACATAACCAAGAAGGAATACGGCATCCTCGAGTATCTGATGATGCACAAGGATAAAGTCATAGGCGCCGAAGAGATTATCGAGCATGTATGGGACAGTCAAACCGATTTATTTTCCAACACCTTCAAAGTTCATATTAATTCGCTCAAGAAGAAGCTTGCCGTACACCTCGGGGATCAAGAGATCGTCAAGAACACCAGAGGGCTCGGTTATTTCATCGCGGGGGTGCAGCATGAATCGGTTTAATCATCTTCCCCTGCGGCTGCGGCTGACCCTATTAATGGCGCTCATATTGACCATTGCTTCCATCGTGCTAATGATGGCCTCGATCTACGCCGCACGACAGATTTATAACCAAGACTTTCCGGCGTTTAAAGTAGAAGCATCTGAATATATACCGGAAATTCCGCTTGCACCGCGGCCGCCAAGAGCAATCGTAGTAGAGAGGAATAACGACTTTACAGCCGTCGGCATCATAAGCGCCATTATGGTCATTGTGATCGGAACCGGTTTGACCTATCTCATTACGGGCAGAGCCTTAAAGCCTGTAACGGATCTAAGCAAGGAAATCAAGGAAATCGGCGAGAACAACTTGTTCCGGCAAGTCAGCGTACCTCCGTCCAATGACGAGGTTTCCAAGCTAAGCCGATCGTTTAATCGCATGATCCATAAATTGGAGAAAGCGTTTGTCGCGCATAAGAATTTCTCTTCCAATGCCGCGCATGAACTTAAAACGCCGCTCGCCGCCATGATCGCCAACATCGAGGTGCTGCAGCTGGACGATCGTCCAACGCTTGACCAATATAAGGAAACGCTGGAGGACACGCTTCATAACGCGCAGCGTCTCAGCAGTTTAGTGATTGACCTGCTGAAGCTGAACGCCGAACAGAATGTCGTGGTTTGCGAGAAAATCGAAGCGAAGATCATGTTCGACAATATCATCGACGAGCTTCTCGAACCTATTCAAAGCAGAAACATTCACATCGAAAATCGGACCGACAACGTGCAGCTATGCGGCGACAAACATTTGTTGCACAGGGCTTTTTCCAACATCATTCATAACGCGGTCAAATATAACAAGCCGAGCGGCGTCATCATCATCGCTGCTGCGGAAACCGCGGACAACACTCGCGTTACGATCTTTGATACAGGTATCGGCATACCTGAGGATCAGATCGATAAAATATTCGATCCGTTCTATTGCGTAGACAAATCGCGCTCGAGAGAGTTTGGTGGCAGCGGACTGGGCCTTGCCATTGTGAAGATGGTCATCGAAAAGCATGACGGATAAATCAAAGTGCAAAGCGTGGCTGATGTCTCAACAACTATCGTCATTCGGTTACCCAAACCTGAGAATACAACGGCCTGCTGATTTTCACGGCAGGCCGTTTTCTTAACCTTCACTTAACCTTCCTTGAATTATAGTGAGAGCATATTTCATTTCGTAGGGGGCTAAGGAAGAACAATGTTAAGAAAAATATCGTTTGTATGTATGCTTATTGTATTTGCAATTGGAATTTGGACAGGTTTTCAACAAATGCAGCCGCCATCACCGCCATCTGAATCCAATGTCGATTATCCGGCCTATCAACGAATGCTTGCCAATTTGAAGGTCATGACTGTCGCGCCGCACCCATCCGGTTCCAAGGAGCTTGATGCTGTGCGGACCTATCTATTGGCGCAAATCCGCGATATGGGCTTGGAAGCGACTGTCGATCGCGAAATATACACCGCTGCGGACATCGAAGCCGCGAATCGCGATCAAGGCGTCAAGCGAATAGAAGAACGAAACGTTCAAAAGAAATCGTCTTCCGTCGTTTCAGAAGGCGACATTCGCACCGAAGTTCCCCACGATGAAAATGATGGATTGGATTTAAGCAATATATGGGTGAAGCTCGATGCGCCCGATACGGACCGGGGCATCCTGATGATGGCCCATTACGACAGCGAAGACAACGCCCCAGGCGCGGCTGACGATATGGTTTCCGTAAGCGCGTTGATAGAGGCATTGCGCGAACAAGCGAGAAATCCCGATTTGAAAAGGGACCTCTATTTTTTGTTTACGGATGGGGAGGAAGAAAGCGCGCTGGGCGCGAAGGCCTTTGTGAAATCGCATCCTGAGCTGCAAAGCAAGATCGATCTGGTCCTGAACTTCGATGCGCGCGGGAATCGCGGCGGCCTGTTGATGTTTGAAACGTCAACACCAAACCTTGATCTGTTGCGGCATTATCAATCCGCAAGTTCACACCCGATATCTTTTTCTTTTTTAACCGGGCTTTATCGCAAAATGCCGAACGGCACGGACTTGACCACATTCTTGGATGCCGGATATCCGGGGCTTAATTTCGCAGTGGCGGAAGGCGTCGAGCATTATCACCAGCCAACGGACAGCTTTGAGAATTTGAATCGCGGTACCGCTTATAACTTTCTGCAGACCGTCTTGGAAATGGCTGACTATGGCGCGCAAGTGCAATTTCAAGACAGCCCTTCAAACCGGAATAGCGTTTTTTTTACCTTCCTTCCCGGCCGTCTCGTGTTAATGAGCGACTTTATGGCCTATTTCCTGTCGGCTCTTGCCGTGCTGGCTTCCTTATGCTGGCTGATTGTTCAGATTCGGCTCGGCAAGGTTCATCTTCGCCAAATCGTCATCGGCACGGGCTGGCTAATGGGTACGACGGGTGCGGCGAGCTTACTGAGTTGGGGCATCGTATCGTTATTAACGCAAATGATGCAGCTCGGCAAAACAACGAACAATGACCCGGTTTTTCTCTGGACCGCCTTAGCGTCTGGCTTAGGTGCGCTCGCTGTCTTGATCTTCCGGATGCGGAAACAATCGCTTGCCGAAGCGCTTGCGGGTTTGTTGTCATTACAATTGCTGCTGGTGATTGGAACCACGATCTTTTTCTATGAAATCAGTTACCTATTTACGTTACCGGCACTGGGGATGCTGATTGTCGCCATTTTGGATCGGTATCCGATTGCCCGAATGATCGCATCGACTGTGCTTGGGGCGGGAATATGGCTGCTGTATGTACCGGTATGTTGGCTGATCTATGTGCTGCTTATGATACCTGCAATTCCCGTGGTTGTCGCTGTGAGTGTAATTCCGGTTTCTGTTCTTGCGGCATTTTTTGCATCGCAATATAGGTTATCCGCCGCGACACCACTTGCACTCGACAATGAAAATCAGGGCATCTTCTAAGCGGATGTCCTGATTCATCCGGCGCCCTTCCCCCGGGAGCATAGCAATTGCGAGACAGCCTCTAGCTGTTATTATACGGACTTTCAAGAACATGATATCGTCCTTTTGGTACAACCAAAGGAGATCCCGAAATGGGGTCTTTTATCACCGTACAATTAAGCCCGAATATGTCTTTAACTAATGTGCTTGTAATCACCTCTGCCGGCTCGCCCTCAGCGACAAGCTTTCCATTATGAAGCGCGAAAATATGGTCTGCATAACGCGCGGACAAGTTTATATCATGAAGCACCATTACGATCGTAGTTCCGTGTTTTCGGTTAAGATCGGTGAGCAGGTCAAGAATCTCGACTTGATAGGTGATATCTAAGAAGGTTGTCGGTTCATCGAGAAATAATATGTCGGTTTGTTGTGCCAGAGCCATTGCAATCCAGACGCGCTGTCGTTGGCCGCCTGAAAGCTCATCAATATTATGATTGGCAAACTCGGTTATATCCATTATGGTCATGGCTTCGGCAACGGCCTCATAATCCTTTTTGGTCCATCCACCGAGCAAGGATTGGTGCGGAAACCTTCCTCGTCCAACCAAATCTGCGACAGATATCCCTTCCGGAACAATGGGGGACTGCGGTAGCAATCCGATCACTCGAGCCAATTGCTTGGATGGGATTTTGCCGAGTGGCCTGTCGTCAAGAGTGATTTTTCCCGATGTGGGTTTTATAAGCCTGGCCAGTGTTTTAAGAAGTGTAGACTTTCCGCAGCCATTTGATCCAATAATAACGCTTATTTTATTGCTGGGTACAACAAGGTCTACACCGTGGATCACCGTTTTATTCTCATAGCCCGCTATTATTTGTTCGGCTTGAAAAATATGTGTCGGTTTCATTATAATTCTCCCTTTCGATTCATTCGGATTAACAAGAAGATCAGATAAGGCGCTCCGAGTAATCCGGTAATGATGCCTACGGGGAATCTGTACTCAAAAGCAAATTGTCCGATTAGATCTGACGCCAGAACCAAATTGACGCCAACAAGTCCTGCCGGAATGACGTTCGAGAAGCCAACTCCGACTAGTCTTTTCGCGATCGGTCCCGAAAGGAAGGAGACAAAGGCTATTGGACCTGTGGTAGCGGTAGCAATAGCAATCATGAAGACCGAACTCACAATAAGCGCAATCCTTGTCCAGTCCGTATTCACGCCGAGAGAAGAAGCCGATTGTTCTCCAAGTTCCAAGATACTTAGATGTTTTCCCAGCACGATAACGATAGGCGTAAAGATCAGCATAGTTATAACAAGAGGCGGGAGCTCGTGCATTTGAGAGCCGTTGAGGCTGCCTGTGAGCCATCTGAGCGCTGCGGGAACATCTTGTTCCGAGCTAACCAGCAGAAGATAGGAAATGACAGCGTCAAGCATAGCCTGGATGCCGATCCCAACAAGGATTAATCGCCCGATCGAAAATGATTTTCCTCTGGATAATATATAAATCAATATTACGGTAGCCAGACCCGCAATCACGGAAGCAACGGAAACAACAGCTCCGCTTGACTGAAGTACGGTGATGCAAAAAACAGCCGCCGCGCTCGAGCCGGAGGTAATACCAATGACATTAGGATTCGCAAGAGGATTACGCAGCATAGTCTGGAAGGTGTAACCGGCAATACCGAAAGCAAATCCGGCAAAGAGACCTGCCAGCATTCTCGGCAGACGTATGGTATTAATCGCAAACGACACGCCCTTGAGCTGCTCTCCCAACAGCGCTCGAATGACATCTTTAACCGGATAGATGGTGCTCCCCAATAAAAGCATGACACAGCAAAGAATGCATGCAAGTACCGCTAGAAGGCTGGTAACCAGTATCCATCGTTGGCGTCTTTGACGTCTGCCCGCCATAATAAATGCAATAGATTGATTTCTCATAATGAACGCACTTTCGATCTCATAGCTACTATGATTAGTATTGGGGCTCCTATAAACGCTGTAACGACACCGACTTCAAGCTCTCCTGGACTGCCGATGAGCCTGCCGCCTACATCTGCTATCGTTAATATAATGGCTCCAGCAATAGCTGACATAGGTATAATTAAGCGCAAGTCGGGTCCAAGAATAAGTCGAATGACGTGAGTGGACAGCAGCCCAATAAAACCAATAGGCCCTGCCAGAGCAGTAGTCGCGCCGCACAATAGCACACCTGCAAGAGCCGCAATGAGCCTCAATGTACCTGTACGAACGCCCAGTCCGGTCGCAACCTCGTCTCCCAGTGCCAACGCATTTAGTGCCGGAGCGGCAATAAAACCGACCAGTAGTCCGACGAGCAGAAACGGGATGAAAGTAGCAATGGCGCTCCAGGTTGCCGAGCCGACGCTTCCCACTTGCCAGAACCTGAATTGATCCATGACATAAGAGCGTGGAATCATGATGGCGGTGACCAGAGAAGACAGTGCGGCGCTTGTGGCTGCTCCGGCCAAAACAAGCTTAATGGGGGTGGCACCGCCACGCCCCATTGAGCCGATTCCGAATACGAACACTGCAGTAATCGCAGCCCCTGCTAAAGCTAGCCATATATATTGATTGGCTGTGCTTATGTTCAAGAACGCAATGCCGCACACCACAAACAATGATGCACCTGTGTTCACTCCCAGAATACTCGGGTCGGCAATCGGGTTACGAGTGACCGCTTGCATAAGCGCTCCGGAAACTCCGAGTGCCGCACCGCAGAATAAACTGAAGATGGTTCGGGAAATTCTCTTGCGAACCACGTCTGCACCGTAGGAGTCTACCTCCTGGTGAAATAATCCGTCGATCAGTTCATGGAATCTAACCGGCCGAGAGCCAAAGACCAGCGAGGCAAACACACATAAGCCAAGTAAGACAATGCAAATAACCAGAACCAAGGTGAAATGCCTCGGGATTTGTGAGCTTAGCCGATTGTTGTTCGAAATCGATGAACTATTCATTGATCTTGTCGATAGCTCCTGCGATTAATTCCAAATATTCATCAATGGTATAGGATATCGATAGTGGATTGGGGTTCCCGGAAGCCGCCAAAGGCGTGCCGTCGCCAATAAACAAAACAGAACCTCTCTGGATCGCCGGGATTTTGCCGAGCAGGGAATCGGCTTTAACTGCTTCATATAAGCTTTCATCGCCATATCCGATTAAGATATCAGCATCATTTAGCGCATCAGCATTCTCGGCGCTTAAATTAAATGAGAAGTTGGTTGGATCCGTAATCTGATTCGTAATGCTCTCAGGATAAGTCATACCTAGCTCGATCAGAAACGCGCCGCGAGGGTCTGCAGGTGTATATATGTGAAATTTGGACATATCTTTAGCCGAGAAGTTGACCCAGATTACTTTTTTGCCTTGTAGCTGGGGATATGCGCTTGCCTTTTCCTTAACTAGGTTCTCGGTGTCCTTAATGAGTTGTTCGCCTTCCGCTTTCATGCCCATCCCTGTTGCGTTCAACATGACTTGCTCACGCCATGTGGTTACCCAAGGCTTGGACTGGTAGGGTACAACCGGAGCGATTTGGCTAAGAATATCATAGTCTTCCTGCGTAATACCGGAGTAAGCCGCAAGAATGACATCGGGGTTCGCATCCGATATAGCCTCGAAATCAAGGCCGTCCGTATCTTGGAAGATATTAGGTTCATTTACGTTAAGTTCCTTGAGTTTTTTAGCTGTCCAAGGCAACAGTCCGCTGTCATCCTGAACACCGTAATTCGCCGCCGAGAAGCCTACGGGTACAACGCCGAGTGCGAGAGCAACATCATGATTAGCCCATTGTATGGTAGCGACACGTTCAGGCTTGCTTTCAATAGTAGTTTCGCCAAAAGCATGCTTAATCACGATCGGATATTGGGAATTTTCGTCCTGGGAAGCGGGAGCTTCTGTTTGAGGAGCTTCGGTATTTGCCGAATTATTCGCAGCCGGAGGTGAAGACGTTGAATTGGATTGCTGACTAGAACAGCCTACTAGCGCTATTGCAAGCAAAGCGGAAATGAATAATGTGGTTAATGAGAACTTTCGTTTTGTGTTCATGTGTGTACCCTTCCTTATCATGAATTTTAGTTGGTGTTAATTACTTTGCTGAGTAAACTCACATCAATTATGATGGTGTAAAGTATGTAGGAAAAAGATGCTTACTTAATCAACAATGATGATAATGATTATCATCCTCACTAAATATATATCCTCTTTAGACAGGTTGTCAATTGAAAATTTGTAAGTGATATTTGCGACGAATGGATGCTCTCGCAAATAAAATAACCCAAACCACTTTGGAGAAGTTCTGTTTACAGTCAACTTACGGGCAGAAATCTAGAAGAGGAAATATGGTACAATAATGGCGAATGCCAAAGGATTGGAGAACGAGTCATGCGCAAACAAATTGTCCCTTATCAAGAAAATGATCATGATGCATTAGTGGATATTTGGTATCAAGCCGTATGTCGCACCCACACATTTTTGACGGACAAGGATATTCAATTTTATCATCACATGATTCAAAGCGGAGCATTAACAGAAGTTGAGATTTGGGTGGAATGGAATGAAAATAATGAACGGACAGGGTTTATTGGGCTGGACGGCACAAAAATAGAAAGACAGTTCGAGAAGGCCATTTCCGATACTTCATTTAAGCTTGCAGGGGCCGGGGAGGCAGGGTCATGAGTGAAATTGCTAGAACGCCGCAGCCACCGTATTATGCAGTCATTTTTACATCTGAACGAACAGATGGGGATAACGGATATGCCGAGATGGCAGATGAAATGGTTAAGCTTGCATCCGTTCAGCCTGGATTTCTAGGTGTTGAGAGTGCCAGAGAAGGGGTAGGCATTACGGTATCGTATTGGGAGTCTCTTGATTCGATCCGGCAATGGAAACAGAACGAGCGACATTTGGTTGCCCAACGTCAAGGCCGATCGGATTGGTATCTCACGTATAAAACAAGAATTTGTAAGGTCGAACGGGATTATGGATTTGAACAAGTCTAGGATATGGTGTGTAAAATAAACAATACGCTGCCGCGCGGCTAACAAAATATAAAAAGAATGAGGGATCTTATGGAGCAAATCGTGTTCAAACAAATTGAATTTGTACGTAGTGTTACTACCCAAGCTGTTACGGGAATATCGGAAGAATCGCTAGATTGCATTCCAGAAGGATTTAATAACAATGTGAGATGGAATTTGGGGCATATCTATTTGGTTCAAGAGAAGTTTGCCTTTCATTTTGCCGGAGAACCGATGCAATTACCAGAGAACTTCGATCGATTGTTTGGAAGAGGTACGAAACCAGCCGACTGGAACGAGGAGCCTCCCACACTTGAGCGGTTACTTAAGATGCTGGCAGCGCAACCAACACGTATCCAGGAATCGTTACACAATCGCTTAGGCGAACAAGTGGAACCCTATACAACCGGCAGTGGTTTAACTCTGAGTACGATAGGTGAATTCATAAACTTCACACTCTATCACGAGGGCATGCACTTTAATTCGATCAAACTATTGAAACGGTTCGCCGGCCGATAGGAGCGCTGTATAGGTGGTTTTCTGCTAACGGGTTGGATCATAAAGCAACCTGGATCGAACAACATCCAATGGGGTATTCATCGATATCTCAAGGAAATAGTCCAGCTGCCATTTCTGAGTTTTCTGCGCCTGGCGGCTCGTTGGATGATCCCAAGGCGGGTATAGACGTATCGCTCTTTTCCCGCCTTGACCGTTATTGGAGAGTATATCCCGATCACATAGAACCGCTTTTGGAAATACAAACTGACCCAATATACTATCACTGCGCGTACTAATCACATAGAAATCGACCGGATCGGACGTCATAGGGTTGGATCGGTCCATCCCCACTTCTCTCCCATATCGTCACGAATTGCCCAACCTTCGTGGGTGTGATTTTTGCGGCACGAAATCTGATGGACAGTCCATTCAGGTTAAACACATACGCCCCATATTCAGCATTTTGTGCTTCTGGGATGGGTTTGGAGCAATCAAATCTGCAAGGGCTATAGACAAGCTCCTTCGTGTCCAGCAGGTCACGATGTATGGCATCAGAGATTGCCCAATCATTGGGATCGCTAGGACTTGCCTCTGTAAACGCTCGTTTATTCTCATCCATTCGTTTCAATCCCCTTATTTATTCCCGCATAGCAGCTATTCATAATGTTCATTATCATAATGGAATCACAGCTCGTTCACAAGTTCAGATCAGCTATACCAATCCGTGCCGACTTTAGCTGTGCCTAACCAATAAGGGGGCAAATACAATGCACGTAGAAGAAGACTAAGGGGGAATGCACGGCATGGAGAGTCTTAGCGAGATGGTGTGGATAGAGAAAACCAGCTTTATCGATAAATTATTGGAACAAGAATTAACCATAAGTAACTTACCCGCTGGACTAGAGGCGGATGTGTGGAAGCTTAGCTCCAATACAGATAGCGCGGTACTTAAAATATGGAGCAAAGATTCGAATCCAGATGTTCATTATCAATATCACATGCTTGCGGCACTTCGGGACAAAGGCGTTTCCGTCTCAAGTGCGTATGGGTGGGGATACATGCCTGCCAATCATAAAGCATTGGTCACCAGTTATGACGGCAGTCCGCTTACTAACGTAACCGACCAGCACGCTAAGGATTTCGCAGATTTATTATTGCAGCTCCATCAAGTAACCTTGTATGAACTGGATCCTGTATTACAAAGAAAGTATGATTTTATACCCTATTTCTTTCCGAGACTCGAGGAGCATCCAGATATCCAAACGGAACTCTTACAATTGGTTAACGACGCCGATTTGCAACAAGACAAGGTCATTCATGGTGATTTAAACTTGGGCAATATCCTAGTCACTCAAGGGAAGTACATCATTATCGACTGGACCAATGTGCAATTGGGAGATGCTAGGTATGACTTAGCTTGGATGAGCTTCTTGATCCGCATCAACAATGGTGAAGAACTAGCTTCCATACTCCTGCATGCCTATCTATCAAAGAGTGACTTCCAGATCGAAGAGGTACGAAGGTTTGAAGCGATTGCATGCCTGAGATTGTTATTACTCCATAGAATTGCCGATCTTCCCAAAAATGAGAATGCGATCGAACGGTTGAATGATTTCATTATGAAGAACAAGTATCTGAATAATAATTTTGTTCTGGTCTAGAAAATAAGGGGGATGGCGAATGGATAATGAACCTCCAAAGCATATCGTATCGGTTACCGCATTAGTTATGAACGAAAGAGATGAGGCCTTGCTGCTCAGGACACACTGGCGTTCGGATACATGGGAGATGCCGGGAGGAAACGTTGAGGTCGGGGAGCCGTTGGATGAGGCGGTCTGCAGGGAATTTCTAGAGGAGACGGGGATTGTAATTCGCCCCATCGGCATAACAGGTGTGTACTATAATGCGACGAAGCATGTACTGGCGGTTGTATTTAGAGCGGAGTATGTTAGTGGAGATATAACGATTCAACCGGAAGAAATTATAGAAGCTAAATATATCAACATCAATGAATCTAATATCGATCAGTACATAACACGTCCACAACAAAGATCCCGTACGCTCGATGCGATGAAATCAACATGCTTTATTCCCTATGAAACATGGGAGGTAAACCCGGCCTATAACTTATTATCAAGGTTATACAATGAATGAACGTTTTCCAACCTGATAGTTAATATCCGAAGGGCTGTCATGTGCAGCCTTTGTTTGCGTTAGTTAAGATTTACTTTTTCTGGAATCCGATTTATAATTAGTTCACAAAGTGAACGGTTATGAAATATAACTATAGAAGGTGGGACGCCACAATGGTGAATACGCAGCAAACAATTGAAGTGTACAATTCCTTCTTCTCGATTGCCCGCCGGCTTATTAAACTCAATCACCAAAGCGCCGCCAGCTTAGGGCTTACGGTACATCAAATAGGTATTCTCAATGCCGTTCGCACAGATCCAGGCTTGACGCAGAAGGAAGTTACGGAACGTCTGGTATTCGCGAAGAGCAGGGTAAGCACACATATTGAATCCCTTGTCGAGAAAGGGCTTGTCAGCAGGGAAGTCTCCGAGACGGACCGCAGAGAAACCAAACTATTTATAACGCAGGCAGGCAATGATCTATGTCTGCAATATAACGAGGAGGCTGTTTCGTATAAAGCGCTTGGCGTATCCCTGCAGCAATTCTCACAGGAAGAGATTGCTTCGCTCCTTCGGATGCACGAGCATTTGCTAAACCAACTATCGGAATGATCGGACTGCCTATTCGCGGGCGGTTTAGTTTCGACTTTTGAAAGGGGGGTGATTCCACATGGCAAGAATGATGGGCCCATCCGGGATGTCGGGTAACGGTTATGGAAGAATGTTGTTCGATGACGGATCGCCGAAACCGAATATGTCCAAGAAGATGCTGATCCGCATCGGGAAATACTTTTTGCCCTATTGGAAACAAACCGTTCTGGTGATGTTCATTCTACTCCTTACCTCGGTCTTGGGACTTTTGCCGCCGCTCTTTATTCAGCACATTGTGGACCGCGCGCTTCCAAACAAGGATATGCAGCTGTTGGTTATTCTCGTCCTCGCTTCATTAGGTACGACCGTAACATCAGGCTTACTGGGCGTACTGCAGAATTATTTGAATTCATTCATTTCCCAAAATATCGTCTATGACATGAAGAATCAAATGTATCTTCATCTGCAGAAAATGCCGCTGCAATTCTTCTCTAACGTGAAGCAAGGCGAAGTCATTACCAGAATGACGAGTGACATTTCGGGAATCCAAGGGGTCTTCAACACCAATGTCGTCAATTTTGTCAGCAATCTGTTCGTGCTTGTGACTACGTCCGTCACGTTGATTATTTTAAACTGGAAGCTTGCCATTCTAGGGATGGTTGTCGTGCCGTTGTTTATTGTACCTACAAGGAAAATGGGGAATATACGCTGGAAGCTAGCCAAGCAGACGCAGGAGAAAATGTCCGAGCAAAATCATATCATTCAGGAAACGTTGAGTGTTAGCGGCTACCTGTTAATGAAGCTGTTTACTAGAGATACGAAAGAGTACAGCAGCTTTCAGACCGTCAATGCGGAGTCGACCCGGCTTCAAATCCGGGAATCCATGGCTGGCCGTTGGTTTATGATGCTGCTCACGACCTTCACGAGCATTGGTCCGATGTTGATCTATTTGTTCGGGGGTTACTTGTTTATTCAGGGCGAAATCACGGTAGGGGGAATTATCGGCTTCGTGGCGCTGCTTAACCGATTCTATAGCCCTGTCGGTCAGATGACCAATCTGTATGTCAATATAAAAAGATCCGTAGCCCTCTTCGAACGGATTTTTGAGTATTTTGATATGAAACCCCGCATTACCGATGCAGGCAGTACCCTTTCCATTGATACAACCAAGCCGGATATCGAATTTCGGGATGTGTGTTTTTCTTATCAAGAGGATACACCGGCCTTGCGGGAGGTCTCCTTTACCGCCGCTTCCGGGACCATGACCGCCCTTGTCGGACCAAGCGGAGCAGGAAAAACGACGATAACGAACTTGATTCCGAGGCTGTACGATTTGAATTCGGGCAGCATCCGAATTGGCGGAACCGATATTCGCGATTTTACTTTGGAGTCGCTGCGGTCTCATATTGGCCTTGTGACGCAGGACAGCTACCTATTTAACGGAACCATTAAAGAAAATTTATTGTACGCGAAGAGCGATGCATCGGACCAAGAGATCATCGATGCTTGCCAAGCCGCGTATATCCATGATGATATTGTGAAGTTCCCGGATGGTTATGACACCGTGGTCGGCAATCGCGGTATTAAGCTGTCAGGCGGTGAGAAACAGCGAATTTCGATTGCCAGAGTGCTCCTGAAGAATCCGACAATCATAATTATGGATGAAGCCACTTCATCGCTCGATACGGTGTCGGAATACTATATCCAGAAGGCTATGCATCAACTCCTGCACAACAAGACCAGTATTGTGATTGCCCACCGTCTCTCAACGATTATGGCGGCGGACAAAATACTTGTTTTGCAGGATGGAGCCATTATCGAAGAAGGCACTCATGAACATCTTTTGGATCAACAAGGCTTGTACAAGGAGCTGTACGATAAACAGTTCGAGCGGAAAGTATTTACGTAGACAGTATGATTCTAATTAGCGGATTGAAGGAGCGGTTTTCATGAGAAGAGTGGATGTAGTCGATATACATACCGCAAGTGACATCCTCGCCAACTATCCGGTAAAGATGGGCATTAGCTTCGATAGCTCCGAGGAGTCTAAGGTGGGTTATTCGTTTCATGGTAAGGTGTAGAATTCCTCACCGATGAAGTCAACGTTAGCAGTATCCAATAGCAAAAGGGATCCGCTGTAGCGGATCCCTTTTGCATCCATCATTAATGGGAATGGTACGATATAAAAAAGATAACTTAGAATACTCTCTTAGCTGTGACGAAACGCTTCTTCCATTTATCATCGAAGTCTGCGATATGAACGCCGCGATCTTTAGAAAACGTATGTAGGATGCGGCCGTCTCCTGCGTAGATGCCCACATGCCCGATATCGAGCCCGCGAGCGCTGAAGAATAGCAGGTCGCCTTTGCGGAGTTCATCGAGTCCGACTTCCTTCCCTTTCAGGGCTTGGTCATAGGAGACGCGAGGCAGATCGATAGACATCACTTCGCTAAACACATGCTGGACGAAAGAAGAACAATCGAACGTGTTGGTTTGACCGGATTTGGCACCGAATTCGTAAGGGGTTCCTATGAATTTGGACCCGAAAGCGATCAACTCGTCCGCTTGCTTCTCGGCCAATACAGAGCTCGTGTAATCGGTATAGAGCGGCTTAGCTGAGATAAAACCGATTGTATCGTCTTTGGCCTGCACCTCCAGCCAGTTCTCGTCTACCTCTCGGATTACGTGGATTCTCTCATCCTTCGGCAGCATTCGGAGGACGCGGGAATTCGCATCTGATTTCGGAGCATCGCGCAGGTTAACACCGTATTCGATCGTAGTTTCATAGCTCTGGGCGGAAGAAATCGTAATCGAGCCGGAGTAACCATGCCATTTGACGAGATTGCCCAACGCTTCGCTAATAAAACGCAGCGGAACTAGGGTAGACCAGTCGATTACCTTGGCGGGGACGGGCATGTCCAGCCGCTTCTGGTTTTTATAAGCCGCCTTTTCACCAATTCGGTATGTAAGGACGGTACCTTCTTTCTTGGCCGTAATCGTTTGCGTGCTCGCGTTCCAAGAAACCTTTGCCCCCTCTGCCTCAAAAATGGGCCGCATTGGAACGAAACTGTAGCCGTTTTCTACAACGGGAGAAGTCTGAAAGGACAGAGGTTGTCCATCCAGAAGTATAGAAGGCGACGGATTCGCCGCGGCGTGTACCGGCGCTGTATGGAGCATCATTGTCGTCAGCAGCGTAAGCGCGGTGCCTGTAACCAAGCTTGATCTAATCTTCATGTGTATTCAATCCCTTACTAGGTTTTCTTTGCCATTATATAGACGCAGTTGAGGGATGTTTGTTACTTTCCAATTTGTGGGCAGACCATTCGTGTGCTATTCTTTCGTGGACAAGCTATCGCTGAGGACTAATAGCGACACGGAATAGAGGAAATGAGAGGAGTAAGGAAATGCTATTTTTAAAAGCAACAAAAGATACATTGAAGGACCTGAATGTAAAGCCCCATCCCGTTGAATCAACAGACCCATTCTTCAGTTGGCATGTAAATATTTTTACTCTATACGGCAAAAAGCATTATGTCTTCATGAATGACTTATCAAGGCTGTCTTTAACGGTTAAGGGGATCAGAAGTAATTCAACTAAAGTGCAGGAAATTTTTCTCACCCATTTACGTCATTATTTTGCTGTCGAAAAAATTTCGAATGTGTTAATGAATGCTTACCTGGACAACTGCAAGGAATTTGTCTTGACCAAAACAGATAGTAGAAGTGTGAGATCAACACTCAATGAAATTATGCTGATTATGAAAAGCCTTGAAAGGGATCATGAGGATCTTAAAGACCAGGATACAAGGCATAAGTGGAACAACAGATTTATCTATAAGCCCATAGACTATAATGAGCCAATTGATGTATTTAGGAAGGAACTTGATGAGAGATTTGGGAGCCAGGCTTAAATGGATTATCACGTCGGACTGAGCCGTTATCGGCAATATGTTATAATAAGTGGTGGTATAATAACCAGATTTCATTTGTAGGAGAGATGTTTCTATGATCCATTACATTCGTTTACGGTAATGTGAGGTGCAGAACATTTTGACCTGGGCCATTTTATTAGAAAATGGTTAGGTTTATTTGTCTGTATCTTTTTTCATTCACCGATTACGAATGAATGGGGTGCTTTGTTGTGTCCAAACCGAGTAAGAGGATGATAAGAGCGGGTCTGATCTCCGAATTTGAGGGGATTTTCAGATGTCCAATATGCTTCAGCCAGATGAGACTGGTTCAATATAAAAGTTTGCGATGTAACCAAAATCATTGTTTTGATCTATCCAAGCAGGGATACGTGAATGTATTGTCCGTTGCCTCGAAAACGAAGTACGATAAGCGTATGTTCGAATCGAGAAGAGTGATTTATCAAAGTGGTTTTTTCGAGCCAATGTATGCGATGATCTGCAACAAAATTATAGATGAACGCGTAACTAAAAGAGAGCCGATCAAGATATTGGATGCAGGATGTGGTGAAGGCTCGCATCTGCACAACATTCAGCAAGGAATTGAGCCTCACACGAGTGTGCCACTATTGGCGGTCGGTATGGATATTTCCAAAACGGGTATTAGACATGCTGCAATGGAATATCCGAATGCGATTTGGTGTGTTGCCGATCTGGCTAATAGCCCGTTCGATAATGAACAGTTCAATACCATTCTTAATATCTTATCGCCGGCCAACTATTCGGAATTTAAGCGAATGATTACTGATGATGGTATGGTTATTAAGGTGATTCCCGGACGTGGTTATCTGAAGGAATTGAGAAGCGTTCTATACGAAGGAACGAACAAACAGGTGTATGTAAACGACAGCGCAGCGCTGGACCATTTTCAGGATCATTTTGAGCTAAGAGATGTCCAAAGGGTTCAATATGGTTTCCAATTGGATGAGATGCAACTCCAATCCCTGCTCCATATGACGCCACTATCTTGGGGAACGACAGAGGAACGTTTGCGGGAAGCTCAGGAATGGAAGATGAAAGAAATAACGATTGATTTAACCGTTCTGTACGGGAGGAAATGAGCTTGGACAATGAGTAGGCAAGCCGCGGCGGCCTGCTCATTGTTGTCAATTTATAATGGCAGCATATCTAAAACTAATTTATAGTGGCTTTGTCTTCTCTTCAACATTAATTACCTAATTGTGGCAGTATATTTCGAGAGATATATTCATACAGGTGAAAATGATGAGCAATTAGAAGCACCGCATAAGGAGGCAATGAATGACAGACCCCGGCACAGGATTAACAATCAAACCTCCTTCAGGGATTCCTGCAATTATATTGTTTAGCTTCTTAGCAGGCATGAAATCGATTGTCTTAATCCGATTGATTCAGAACGGGAACGATCAGCAGACTATTATTTATATCTACATCGGTATGATCTTTATATACCTTATTCTCCTGGCAATTGAAATCTGTAAATTATTTATTAAGCCTTCTGTTCTGGTCTTCCATCCGGAGTCCTTATCCATACGCGGCCGTTCGATTGAAGCTAATGAAATTGAGCGGATTATGGTGATGGGTTATTTTAAACCGATTCTGGGAATTAAACCATTCGGCAAGAAAATGGTCCCCTTTAAGCTATGTTTCCGGTTTGTTGGTGCAGCACACACAGGGATCGATGAGCTCACGAGATGGGCGAAGCAGAACAATATCGCAGTGATCAATAAACGTTTTATGCGATGGTGGTAGTAACTGAACGTTTATAGCTGAGGTGTTCCATGATGAGCCGACTAATAAAAACTATGGCATTGCTGTTCGTATTTGCTCTTGTGTTAGGCGGGTGCAGTAAAACGGATGTACCAGAACCTCAATTAACCACGAAGAAGCTTTATGAACTCTACCCTGGCGATCTAAAGAAAGTGGACTACATCGAGATCCGAAGTGGATCAACGGGTCAAGAAGCAGGTGCAGGCTTGGATGTATGAGGTTCGCGACATGGAATTCGTTCCAGATCCCAATCAAGTAGGAAGAACGGGCTTCCTTTATGCGGTTTCTTTGTTTGAAAATAAGGAAGCCAAATTCAGATTTACTCCGGGTAACGTAGAGGGGTATTATTACATTCACAACGAGGAATTGATGGATAAAATACAGGAGCTTTTTGAAAGCCAAAGTAAACAGTAGGAGACGCGGGAACAGACCATAGATCTTGTGTTGGTTCTCTCTCCCGCCTGCCGCCGCTGTAACACCCAAAAAGGGCGTTACAGACCGCAACCCCCCAGTGATGAGGTGCTGTAACGCCCTTTTCTACCGTTACAGTGTCGAAGTCCATGTCTCCCATCTGCATTCTGCTTCTGTAACGCCATAAAACGGCTTTACGGCTAACCGTTTCTCTGTGCGGTAACGCTGTAACGCCCTTTTTTACCGTTACAGCGCGGAGGCGCGTCCGAACTAACTGTCACCGAACACCCGCAAGGGTGTTTTTTGTTAATTATTCATTCCTTCGCATTCGTTCCTCTAGCAGTACGACATATAGGGACTATTTATATTAACAATACGAGTAGGGAAAAATTCCTAAATGAGCTGAAGGATTCAGGCTACCAGGTTACTTTCCTATGGCTCCATTCCCCAAGCTTGGCGAAGCCATTGTTAATTCCAATTTATAGTCTGCCGCAACTTTTACATTCATTTCTCGTCTATATGGAAAAAAATGAAAGTGGTGCTTCTTCTATGAGACGAATTATTATCACGCTACTTCTCTGTACCGCCCTTCTTGTTGCGGGCCTACTCCCATTAAATTTGAGCTATGCGAAGAGTCCTATTTCTGAACTTCCGCTTGTGGAGGGGGATGCAGCCGTATTCTATCTGGTACCGCACGAATTAACTGCAGCATTGAATAAACCGTCCCTAACCTTGGATTCAAAGTCATTGAAGGCTGCCCCACTGCTCAAGAGGAATGGTCATCTGTACTTCCCATTCAAATGGCTGGAGACAGCTCATTTGGCGACTGTCAAGTGGGATGCCAAGACGGGAAGCGCTCGGGCGCAGTTAAACCCGGATAACCCGGCATATTTTACGTCCTTTCATTTGATACCAAACCGATCGAAGATGTATTACAGAGAGCCCGACGGCTCACTGGGAGTGCTGGATGAAACGATTCCCACAACATTTGCAAAAGACGGGCTATTGTATGCCCCAATAACACTCCTATCCAAAATGGGAGTCCATTATAGCTTCAGCAAGGGAGTTATGCACTGGGTGTGGAACGATAAGGCAATCAAGGTGATGCACCCGACCTACACAACACAAGGTGACACCATCACGTTCAGCGCATTGGCGCAAAAAGAGTACGGTCATGTATATCTGCTGCAAAGCATGGGGATCGGTGGCATGACAAGCGTGATAGGAGGCGGAATTAGTTCGATTACAGGCACGGAGAAAATGATTGGCGGCCCAATCCTGGTAAACGGTAAGGAGTTTCGTAGGATGGAATATACGGTTGATCTTCGTCCGGGCGTGAATCCGATTCAGATCTACTCCAATGTATCGCGACCCGCAGGTATTATCATTCATCGCCAAGTCCCGGATCCATCGTCGGTTCCCATCTTGTATAATCACCCGGAGAACGAGCGAAGTATCCACTTCACTAAGCCAACGCAAGGGTACCTTCGAATTCAATCCGGAGAACCGATTGTTATTGCCGGAACAGTTACCGATAAGTACATTCAGAGCGATGTGGTTTCTTTCCAAATGTCCATGTTTCAGAATGACGATTATTATAAAATCGGGGAGAGGACGGTAGTTTCGCTAGACCAGGATAATGGATTCAGCGGTTCCGTCATTATTGATAAGCCCGGGACCTATTTGGTGAATATTATGAGTCCGTCCGTGTTTGTCGGAGGAATGAGCTCACCTTATGGCTCTGTTAAATGGGC
Organism: Paenibacillus mendelii; assembly: GCF_024498075.1. GTDB lineage: Bacteria > Bacillota > Bacilli > Paenibacillales > Paenibacillaceae > Paenibacillus_Z > Paenibacillus_Z mendelii. The sequence goes on along the minus strand of NZ_JANHOF010000020.1, from coordinate 40,638 downwards.
CGAGATAGCGGTGGAAGTGCTGCCTAAAGACGAAAAGTCGTAAACTAAAAAAGATGGTTAAGTGGTATATGAAGCTAGAGTGTCAAAGCGATCCAAACGGGAGCAAGCATAGGGGCGATAGCAGAGGTGACTACTCAACAAATCATTTTAACAATATAGCATGATTACGTAGTCCAAGGGGAAAGGTTGCCGCGCGGCAGCCCGTTCCCCTTTTCCCGGATTCATTCATCCGTATGCCTTTCATAGATGATTCCGCGTATTCTCTCCTCACTAAGGTTGAACATGACAGCCAATTGTTTGATCGTGATACCGCCAGCGTGCCTGCGCCGTATTTCAGTATTACGTAATTGAAATTCATCTTGGATGCCTGTAGATGTTCCCCACGATTGGCGGCCTGATTGGGGAATATATAGATGCTATCCTTTGACATATTTCTGGATTTCCTCGATTAACTCCTTGGGCAGCACATCTCGGGCATTGACGTATTTTTTCGTCACGCTCCACGACTCCTTCATATAGCCTTCGTTAGCCGTAAGGAATTTAATTCTTCCATAGTGTCGTTGGTGAAGCCCTCCGTTGCCATAGCTGCAAACACATCAAAATGGTTTAGGGTCATTTTCGTTATCACATGTCGTACGTCTAATTGTTTCATCGACTGAAGAGCACCTTGTAGTAATCGCTTCTTCTCGGTTTTATCAACAACAAATTTCGGGCGAAAGTGCAGACCAAATGCGCTGGCATGGAAGTAGGCTTCTTCTGGGGTAGGGTAATAGTTATAAATTTCGTAGTAGGCAATACCCGCCATTTCGCCGGACGCTTGATCTCGAATGCACAGCATAACCCGGTTCCTCGACTGCCCAGTAGAAAATTGTCTATTGAACAATTCCGCCATTTCATCTTCTCCGTCTTCAAGCAATAATGCATTGATTTGCTCTGTATCCAGAGCGGTTACAGGTTCTATACCGTCTGCAACAAAACAATCTGGAGCAGTCCAACCGGTCAGAGAGAGTTGACAAGTGATATAGCTATATTCGTCGGGAATAAATCCGCAGCGCTCCAGCATGGTTATCTCTGAATTTCTGACTTGCCCAAACTTTGTGTTAACGTATGCAAATAATTTACTTCCACCTTGGTTTGCTACGTAACGTTCACACTCATCAATTAATGCATGCAATGCATCTTCGTTGCCATCTGAGTAACCATACATTAGATTACCATTTTTAGAAAATGCAGATAGACGGATTTCAGCAACGGCTACTGTTTTTCCATCACAAAGGGCGACAAAGGCTTTTTGTTCAGCATATTTCTGTGCTAATTCTGAAGAGGAAATCGCTAATCCAGTGAATTCTACGGAGTGTTTAACATATCGCATCAATGTGTCGTTAATTAGCTTCAAGAGATAATCGAAATCGTCGTCGGGGCGAACCTCTCTGACCTCCAGGGAATTGTGGTGCATCCAACCAGCTCCTTAAGTGAGGAATACCTTCAGTATAAGTAGTCGCCTGGAATAATCATATACTGAGATTTTTTGTTAAAAATTCCCGAGCACAACGGACAGGGCGCTTTTAGCAGGGATTAGAGGAATATGGAAGCGGCGGTAGAACTATAGAATTATGGACTGGAAACCAATCATATACCGATATAGTTTACAACTGACTGGCGACGCATGGGATGCGGATGATTTAACACAGGATGTGTTGATCAAGATCGTAGAGCTTGCCGCCAACAATCCACATCAACCTTTAACGAACGCTTACGTCTACCGCATCGTGAAGAATGCGTGGATTGATCAACATCGAAAGCGGCGGCTTCATACCGTACCTATAGAGGCAACCCATGAACCTTCATCACCGGATTTCGCCTTATCTACAAGGGAGATGCTGGAATGCTTGGCAGAGCGTCTGCCCCCGAAGATGACCGTGATCTTGCTATTGATGGACGTCTTCGATTTCACGGCCAAAGAAACGGCGGAATTCGTAAGGTTAAAGGAAGCGACGGTGCAGGTTACGTTAGGACGGGCGCGCGCCAGACTTAAACAAATAGCAAATAGCCCGGTCACGGAGCAGCAGTTAAGGAGGCCATACCTTAGTAAGGAGAATGAGGATCAGCTCAATCTTGATGCATTGGTTGATGCGTTTAAGCGGCGTAATCCTCATGATATACATCGGGCATTTATCCGTACCCTAAGTGAAGGAGTATCTCTTACTCGGTTGCAGGCTTCGAATGCAGGACTACACTTTACATTCCGGGATCCCGACGGCAACTTATTTCGTATCCTGGCAAAATAATTTTCCTGGTGATGTTTGGTTTTGATCCGTGATTTCGTTTATATAAGGGAGAACATGATGAAAGGGTGCTTCGGATGTCAGGTAAACTGCAGGGGAACGGTCTAAAATGTATTTGCTCGGTATATGTGCCTGTTAGAGATCCAGCGAAGTCAGCAAGGTGGTGGCAGCGGAACTTTGGTTTGGAGTTTGCGGTACCGTTCAGTGAAGAGAGTGATCAAGCTATTATGAAGCTATCGGAAGGACAGTGGCTGCATCTGGTTCAAACAGAAGGTCAAATCGATAACCAATTTCCGAACAAGGCTGGTTACGAGATGTTTAGACTCACCTTTGAAGTCAGGGAAATCGAAGTGCTGCATGACCATTTGCTGGGGAATGGCGTGCAGATTGAAGAGCTTGAAGATCGGGGTAGCTGCGGAATTAATTTCGTATTCTACGATCCCGATGGGAACAAGTTTGATGTGAACGAGAACGTCAGCATGTACCGGGCGCCCGAAGAAGTAGAAAAGGTGAAAAATCATCTATTCGCATATGCGAGATAGAGCAATCAACGGGAATTAGTGAAACAATCTTAGTAGAGGAGCTTCCTATGCGGAGCTTCTCTTTTTAATTGGCTGAGGGGATTAAACCAGTAAGGCATATACGAACATATGGGAAATGGATACAATTAAGGATGAGATCGGAGGCGAAACAATCATGAAATATTTTATCATAACAGGAACATCGAGAGGTCTTGGGGAAGCAATGTCCGAATTGTTGATAGCTCCAGACCACTATTTGTTCTGTATTTCTCGCGAAAGAAACCATAGACTACTAAGCAAAAGCGGCAATATTGCATATTTCGAATTCGATCTGAACCATGTCGATGAGATTGAATCATTAATGGGCAGCATTACCCAATCTATCGATAGCTCGAATGTTGAGGGTATTTATCTGATTAATAATGCCGCTATTATTTCACCAGTGACCTTCCTATCATCAGCTAGCATCCAGGACATAACCACGAACATGAATGTAAATCTACTCGCACCTATCATTCTTACCAGCTTATTTATCCGTCTTACGAGTGATTGCAATGTCGAGAGAAGGATCTTGAACATCTCCTCTGCATCAGCAAAAAATCTTCACCCCGGGATGAGTCTGTACTGGCAGCAAAGGCAGGACTGGATGTCTTTACGCAATGTGTGGGATTAGAACAAAACCATAGCCCTGTACCGGTAGGAATCGTTTCGATCTGGCCTGGAATGATTGACACTAATCTGCAGGAGGAAGCAAGGAACCAAGACAAGACAGCATTCCCTTCTGCTGAGATGTTTAGCTGGGTCAAGGAGAAGGGGATGCTTACCACACCAGAGGAGACGGCTAAACAAATCATAGACTATTTATTTAAGGAGGATTTTGAACATGGGGCTGTTGTGGATCTGTATGACTATTCGAAGTTATAAGTGAGCTTAGCTTCGATTCGATTAGCTATGGGCGAGAATGTTGATGAGCTTGCCGAATGGGTCGCGGACGTAGAATCGACGAACGCCCCACGGCTCATCGGCCGGCCCATATTCTATCGGAAACCCAGCACTCTTCATGCGTTCAAGCGCAGCATCGACATCATCGACTTCAATCGATAGATCAGGGGTTCTTGTGTCAGAGCCTCCCTGTGAGGCGAAGCTAATTTGTATGTTCATATCCTCATGCGAGCCGTAAGTTGCAATCCAACCATGATCCATTAATAAATCGAGGCCGAGCACGTCTTGATAAAAGCTTTTCGCTGCAGCAATATCGCGGGTATTAACATTGGTGACGATTCGTTTGACTTTCATGGAGAACCTCCATTCATCAGTAATAATTCTAATATACTATTGATCCAAAGGGTATTGCAATATGGGGTGGAGGGGGACTCATTGAGTAATCGTATGTATATAATAGCGTTGATATTAATTGTTTTATTATCTGCGTGCAGCTCTAAACCGTATAATTACGACACTGCCATTGCAAACGGGGATATCGTTAATCTACACGGCCAATTAAAGAATGTTGAGAGACTTCAAGAATTCTATCAAAACATTTCTCAAAATAAGAAAGATGACATACGGATAACTCAATTTACAGAAGAAGGAGATCCAATTTTTTATGATTTAGAGTTTAATGGGGAAGAAATCAAATATACGTACGATACCACCAAAGATAATCATGGAAAAAATAGAGTTAGATCTACAACATGTAAAACACTAATTGCCACTAAAATTGACACGGGAGTTGAATACACCCTTGAAGGTTGCTTCGGTAAGAATACGGAAGTTGGAGAGAATTTTCAATTCCTAGTTAAATAATCATATAGATAGGCGCTTCCTATACCTATAGGGGGGCGCTTTTTCGTGATGTATAACAAACAAGGAAAATATTTACATAAGAACATATGTGCGGTATATTAGAGTGAGGAAAACGTCCATTTGAGAGGAAGATGATTAGGATGACTAAACCGATAGCCAAGGGCATTGATTGCGTCTATTTACCAGCATCTGATCCCCGTTCATCTGCGGAGTGGTATGTACAGCACTTAGGATTGACTTTAAAGAGGCCGATCACCAACAACGCGCAGGCGCAGCTGGGTTTCCCGGCGGGTGATACCATCTTTCTTATGCAGACAAAGGAATCGCAGAATGCCAACTACTTTGATAGTTTTGGAAACGAACAATGCCTGTTGACTCTTGAAATTGAAAACTTCGATGAGGTGTTTGAACTATTAAGCTCGGCAGGTGTGAGGATAGACCCGATCGAGGACAACGGGGGCTGCGGGAGAAACTTCTATGTTTACGATCCTGATGGCAACAAAATCGATCTATGGAGCGGCTGGCCCCATACACAGTAGTTATAAATGCGGGGAACATTCATTATATTTAATCTTTCCATGGCAAGGTGGTTCCCTTGAATATACAATATTTCTCAGGGATTGAAGCGGGATGCGTTTTCTGCTCGGCTCGTTCCTTGCTCATAGAAAAAGCCCAACCCAGCATGGGCAGGCTTGTAGGCTTGTCTGATTCAACATGCTCATCTTTTGACTAGTGGAACAGCCGCGCCAACTTGGAGACTTACAAGATGTAGAGCCTCTGCGGTGTTGTGACTCATGCCGCTGTTATTCCCATTTGCACGATGGGAAGCGGGCTGTAAATCATGATCGGTTGTAGTCGAATCCTCTCCGGTTTGCTTCGTTTCACTTATTAAGATTTTACTGCCATCCGGCCTTACCATGTATTGACGTACGTATGCCCCTTCTCTTGCTGTAACGAGCTTCCCCTTATCCTCTTTCTGTTTTTCCTTTTCTTTCTCGATCTGCTGAAGTGCAGCTTCGAACAAATCTTGAGATAGCTGGGTGCTCGCCCGTCTTGCGATCGGTGAGTAGGCATGACCAGTTTCAATACGCATCTATTCACGTCCTTATCTTGTACTAGTTAGGTTGACCTACTTGAGTTATCGGCTATAAGCGGCACTGGATGAAGATAAGAAGCTGCCACGGTGACGGATATGAATGTTGTTTGTGGTAACCAATGAGGGTCGAATCCTATTAAAGGAGGCTTTATGCTAAAACTGGCTGTTAATCATTCCGTCATTTCTTCCGATGCGCTGATGCCTGTTATCCATGATTTATATGATATTGGAGAGATCTTAGAGATCCGTTTTCTCAGTAATGGTCTTAATGATACCTATCTCGTGATCGCCAGTGAGCGAAAGTACGTCTTACGCATATACAAAGCCAATTGGCGAAGTAAAAGCGATATTGAGTGTGAGATTGAATTGCTGCATCACTTGATATCTAATGGGGTGCCGGTATCGCATTCCGTCAAGAAGAAGGATGGCGGCTATCTGATTGAATTGGCGGCTCCGGAAGGGCATCGTTTCGCAGCGCTGTTTACTTTTGCAGAAGGCGGGCATTCGGACACGCTGGAGAACAGTTCGTTATATGGGATAGAAGTGGCCAAGATGCACAGGGCTATGGATGATTTTCATAGCAGCCATGACAGATTTATCATCGACCTCGATCATTTGTTAGAGAAGCCATTTCAATCCATTAAGCCCTTGTTAACCCACAGACCCCATGATATCGAGTACCTAGAATCATTGTCTAAGCTCCTGCGCGACCGCATTGAGGATATTTCATCTGAGCTGGATTGGGGAATGTGCCATGGCGATCTTCACGGGGGGAATGTGTATTTTCATCAAGACACTTTAACCCATTTTGACTTTGATTGTGGTGGATTGGGCTGGAGAGCTTACGATATTGCAGTTTTTCTCTGGGCAAAAGTCCGCTGCCGGGGGAAGGATGCTTTTGAGAATGAGATGTGGAGTGCTTTCTTAGCATCCTACCAAGAACATAAACCGCTGTCGGATCGAGATCTTGAAGCGGTTCCGGTATTCATCGCAATCAGGGAGATCTGGTTAATGGGTCTTCACACCGGTAATGCGCCAGTCTGGGGAGCATGGCAGAATGATCATTACTATGATATTAATTTGAAGTTTTTGCGAGAGTGGTGCGCGGAGCATAACATTGATTGAAATACGTACATGTTCAGGGGTTGCTAGATGCAACCCTTTGCCCTCAACAGTTCAAAAGATAACCGAAGGGAAAATATGGTTGACAAAAGTGGGGTAATGATCGTTCAATTAAGTTAAGTGCTTAACTATTCATTAAGGTGGTGAGTTGATGAAGGAGCTGCAGGAATACGTTCTTGATTTGCCGCTGCATACACAGACCTTCTTTGCTTTGGTTGAAACTACGGCGAATTTAGTGGATGTCTCCGAAAGATACTGGCAATCCAAAGGGCTGAATGGCGCCAGAATTCGAATATTGGTTGAAATTATGAAGGATGGGGGTACTATATTACCCTCGATGCTCGCCAAGAAAATTGGAGTTACGAAACCGAATATTAGTCTGCTTCTTACCCCTTTAGAAAATGACGGGTTAATTCAACGAGCGAGCCATCCTAAGGATGGCAGAAAAACAGTGATTTCGATAACAAGTGAAGGTCAGAGCCTGCTGTTGAGATACTTACCCGACAATCGTCACAGGGTTGCCGAAAAAATGAAGGTATTGGAAGAGAAGGAACTGAAACAACTTCTTGTGTTGTTGAACAAACTACGATTAACGTAACGTGACTTTGCATTCAACTAGTTAAGGGCTTAACTAATATGGAGGAAGGATGATAATAACCAATGTCGATCGTCATAACAGGGGCTAATGGTAAATTAGGAAGTTTAATAATGAAGGAACTGCTTCAGAAGGTCGCATCGGATCAAGTCATTGCCTGTGTTCGCCGCCCTGAGGAAGCACATGAATATCTTGAACAAGGAATAGAAGTACGCCATTGTGACTACGATCAATCGGAAACACTTGAACAGGCATTCGCCGGAGCCTCCAAGCTATTATTCATTTCAAGCTCGAATAATGATGATACAACACGTCTGCGCCAACACGCACATGTCATAGAAGCGGCGAAAAAATCACAAGTGGAGCACATCCTCTATACGAGCTTTGCCTATCCAGAGGATGGCAATATTTCGCTAACTCATCTGCATTTGGCCACGGAGCATGCCATTCTTACATCCGGAATTCCACATACCTTCCTTCGGAATGCTCTATATACAGATTTTGTTGGCGTGCTTGGTCTGGATGCGGCCATAGCTGCAGGTGAATGGAGGACCTATCCTGGGGATTGGAAATTTAATACGGTGACACGCCATGATCTTGCCGTTGGGATAGCAGCAGTAATAACCGAACCTGGCCATACGAATAAGACCTATGAGCTTACAGCACCCCGTCCATGGACGTTCCAAGAGCTGGCAACGGCTCTGTCTGATCTAACCGATAAGCCTATTTCTCTTCGTCAAGATCCTCAGGTTCACAATTGGATGTACGGGTTTCTGGGGAAAATTAATACTTCCTCCACCTCACCGGATTTGGAAAGGTTAATTGGAGGTCCCGTCACTTCACTGAAAGATAGTATAAGGCCGTTTATTTCCTTTAAGTTTGGCATCAAACAAGGGGACGGGGGATAGCCATGAGAGTTGCAACTTATAACGTTAGCCGAATTAAGGTTTGACTGTTGATGCGAAACAAGAGAGGAGCGGGCGCGAATGATAAGGGGCATTGCATTTCAAATCCCGAATGAGTATGGTCAATGGTTGACCAACATTCTGGCGTCCATTAATTGTACGATGTACGACTGGTATATAGGGGCTGGTGAAGAGTACAAGTTAATGGAGGGTGAGTTGGTCCCGTTATTTCCGGAAAACAGCTTCCACCCAATCGTAGATGGAGCAGCACTGCTTCAATATATCCATACGGATTCGCCGCAATATATCATACATGCCGATTTGAAGGCCTTTCCCCGAGGAACGCCGATTACGCATGTTGAAACCCATGAAGATTTTCTAGCTAGCGGCTGTGAGCTCGTTGTGCTCATTATTGACTGTTCATACACCTCGATTTACTGCAAGGATCCCGGAATGTTGAATAAGCTATATTCGAATATGGAAGCGTACAGCGTGCAATCCTTGACGTACATTACGGATGACAATGATTTTCGAACAAAATTAGCCGTGTGGTGAAAATGTACTAATTTAAGCCAACCCTATTGTGATAATCTAAGGAAAATAGGGGGGATGATTTTGGGTTGGATAATATGGATTTGTACCGTTATATTCTTATGGGTATCTTACTTTGAGCAGAGAAAAACCATGGATTTTAAAATGTGGCTCACCGTCTTCGGGGTTTACTTAATAAGTATATTTTCTATTCATTTATCCGGAATACTCACCCCTATTGGCGTCCTAATTGGGTGGATCTATATGAACAAGACGAAGAAATCCTACCTATCAAAGGCTCTAATTTTCGGTTTTATTTCCACCCTGGTACTTGCTTACATCCCGAATGTTAGTTTCGACCAAATCAAGGTACTAACTCAAGCTGGTAAATATACCAATGAGTTTAACCAAGTTCAAGCTGTCTATCATTTCACAAAAGGGTCCGATATTAATACTGTTCTTCAATCCGCTGCCGACCATTTGAAGACCAACAACCCCAAGAGTGAAATACGCGTAGATGACCCTCATGTCCTGTTTAGTATATGGGTTCTTAGGCATAAGAATATTGCAATGAAAGATCTGGACTGGTTATGGTATGAAGCTCCGTTGGAGATCCATTATTATTGGCAATCCAATCGTCCCGACCCATTGGTGAACATGGAATACGTTATTTTCGGTAATGTGGGGTACATGGGTATTTTCAACAGGGAGAATGAAGCAAGCCCCTACTATCTTCAAACCATCTACGAGTTCGATCGGCTTAAGCAGAATAATCCGCTAATACCGTAAACCTCGCTTACGCAAGCTTCGGAGGAACGAGCCGCGCTCACCTGTTGCGACAAAAGTCATCAGGACGTACGAGCAATCGTTCCAATCGTGAAATGAACATAGACAGGCCAACCCGGAAGGGCTGGCCTGTTCTGGCTATCAATTGTATCACCGAAGCTCTAGATGTAGGACGAGTGGGTGATTAACTTCAATCCTGGATGGATGGTTAAAATGAATGTCTTTCCCTACGATTGTATACGCCAAGTCGACACCATCCAATTGGATGCTTTCGATCACTTCGATCTGCTCATTAGGAAGCTTGAGTACCTTCAGTTCCAGTTTTCCGTGCAGCACGTGAAGCCGGATTTGCCCGGGGCTCATCTCGAATGTTCCCCAGCCCATGTCGAGCGACCAGAATACGCGGAACATACCATCGGCCAATTGCGCAGGGCTGAAGCCGATCATGCCTTGGGCCATGTTATATTCGAATCCGCTGAAGGCCTGCAGCAATGAATAGCTTGCCATCGATCTTGCGTAATTGCTGCCGCATTCGATCTCATTCCACGGATTGCGCTTCTCGCCGTCGTAACGATCGCGAATGGCCTCGACGATGGCAAGACCTTCCTCGATAAAGCCTTCTTGGATCATGTGCGAAGCTGCCTGGTATTCAAAGCCTGTCATTGTTTCCGTATTGTAGGTTAATGGAATCGTCGGCTTGCTTACCCCGCTTGGCCATGTGCAGATCACAAGTCCTCCTTCGTCGTTGAGCGTGAAGAGTCTCCACGTATTCGCTTCATGTCTCATGCTGGATTTGAAGTTATACCGATACAACGATTTCAATGCGGAGCGGGTTTGCTCCTGATCGAGTACCTCGCCGAGACCGCACAGATTGGCATGCCACTGGGCGACGACCTGATCGATGGCGCAGCCTTCCGCGATCTGGTATTTAATCTCTCCCCGTTCTGTATTCCAGTAATGATTCACGGTTGGTTCGCCAAATGGATCAAGCACGGATTTGTCTGCCAAATCGATGTGCTGAACGTAGTATTCGCCATTGAATAAATGCTCATCTACCCATGCTTTGCCCATTTCGAATATCCTGCTGTACTCATCCGATGCGGCCTGTTCACCCAAGAACGACGCCATCTCCGCGCCTGCCTTAAGAGCAGCCAAGTAAAATCCGCTTAACCAGGAATTAGGTCCGTATAGCTCCATATCCAAGGTGTGATGCTGTCTGCCTGTGAGAACGCCCATTTTGCCCGGATCCCACTTGTCCTCGTTGCTCTCGGCCCATGCATACTCAATTGATTGCTTGACGTCCGGCCAGACGGAACGCAGCCATTCCGTATTCCCCGATATCTTCCAATCGCGATAAGTCTTGATAACGCCGCCGAACTGGCCGTCAGCACAGGCGCGGTAGTTATTTCTTTCGCGCCCGGCCGGCAGCATGAGGCGGAATGACATTCGGCCATCCTCGCGCTTGTTGTACTGGAAATCTAGATTCCGCATGCTGCGTTCCAAGCCGGGGAATAGGAACGGCATCGCGTAAGCATAGTTCCAGACATGCGTACAGGAACCTTCGCAGCAGCCGGTATCCGCAATGCAGCCTTCGAATCCGTAGAAGGAACCGTCGGTCAGCCGCAAGCTCGTCGCTGTTTTCAGGACGGACAGATTCGCGGATACCGCGTTCTTGACGACGGCCGGCACCGTGGAAGAGAACAAGGCCTCCTTGAATTTGAGCGTGTCCCCATACAGGCGGTCCCAATGAGCGAAGGCATACCTCGCGCTTGCCCGGGAATCCTCGAACAGTGTGGCGTAGTAGTTTTTCCATGAATTATGCCCGTTCGGATCCGGATTCCAATAATTATTCATATTCGGAAAATGCCAGCTGATCGTGAATCTGATCGTCGTCTTCTCGCCTGGCTTCAGCTCCACGTGTGCGGCCAGTGACGCTGTGTCTTTCCGGTACATAGGCGTCTCATCCACGCCATACTGTCTGTTCTTCAGACGCCCGGGCTGTTTAAAATCATGCCAGAACATCTCCAGATTATCGCACCATCCGCCGCGGTACCAATATTCCTGATAGCTGATCTCCGCCGCATCCGTAGCGATAGTGATATCTCCGAACTGGTGATGCTCGCTGTCATATTGCTTCGAGCCTAGCTTGATCATATGCACGCTGCGCTCTCGACTCTCGCGTGTCGTCTCGCTGTATTCATAGACAATCTTCTCCGTCGGAATGGGGTTACCGGCTGAGAGGCATAGCGTATAGGTAATAGGTACTTGCTCCGTATTTTCCAGTTCCCACTCGAAGAAGGCTGCGGGAATGCTGGAATCATCCTCTTGCAGCGGAATGAAAGGGTTAAAGGCCAGTAATTGAACGTTCCCCGGGAACGCCGGTTCCTTGAACGACATGCCTGCCAGCGGGAATTCCCCTCTGAATGCCACCTCTTCAAAATGGGGCATGCCCGCCATCGTCTGGCTTTCCGGACCGAACCCATAGCCGCTATGAAGCGGACCCCCGCGAATATGCTCGCCAACGTAGGGTGCTTGCATGTCCCCGTTCAATACCCGTGCGTCCAGCACATGTCCATTATGCTCCGCCTTCACCGCAAAGTGGCTAAAACCGTTGAAGCTCTTCTTATTGGGACGGTTGAAAATTTCCCAGTCCACTAACCGGCCGTTGCCCGCTAAGCCGATGCTGCCGCTTCCGATTCCGCCTAGCGGAAAGCTGATTTCTCTTGTTTTCGGGCCTTTATATACGTTCTCCATACGCAGCCTCCCCATATAATGATAGAATACGAAGTAATATACTGGTTTCATCATAAGAGGAGCGAGTATGGAATTCTTTATATAATAGACCTGTTTTCTTTGTAAAAAACGATTGTAATTAGATCTTGAAAGAGGTTTAATGCAGATGAAATTAGAAGATCACGTCATTGCACCCTATATTCGCATTGCCGATTATGCGATCCGGCCTCCGTTTCTTATCGGCGAGCGCAATCTGCTCGATTACATTATTTTCTATGTACAGGAGGGTCAATTTGAAATTCAGGTCAACGGTCAAATGCATACGTTGAAAGAAGGGGACCTCTGCCTGCTTCAGCCTGGTGATGTCCACACCATCAGAGGATTGACCAATACGATTAATCCGTACGTACACCTGGATTTGTTCTATAATCCGCAAAGGGAGAACAGCTTCGTCACCCTAGCCGGTCAAGTGGACATGACTTCCTATGAAGCTTACATGCAGCCCAGACTTCATCATTGCGAGGATGTTCGCCTACCCTTCAAGCTGGAGACGTCCCATTCGGGCAAAATGCGGGATTTGGTCTTAAAGATGATTGAATGCTGGCAGCTGCAAACCTACATGGGGATCGTAGAAGCCAACCAGCTTGCCCATGAATGGCTGACCACCCTGTTCAAGCATTACATGAAGCCCAAGCCGGGGGTACTGTCCCCGCAGCCCTTCCTGAATTGGATCACGTCATACTTTGCCTTTCATTTCTCCGAACCGATCAGCATAGGCGATATGGCGAGAAGGGCCAACCTGTCGCCTTCTCGATTTACAGTGCTGTTCAAGCAGCATTTTAACATGACGCCGTATCAATACTTGTTAAAATTACGAATCGAACATTCTCAGGAGCTGTTAAGGGAAGGACTAACCATCCAGAAAGTGAGCGAATATTGCGGCTTTACCGATGTGCATCACTTCTCGAAATCTTTCAAGTCCGCAACAGGAGTTAATCCCGGTTATTATAAGAGAAACCCGGACTGTCTGGCGGGTGAAGCCTCTCCTTAACGTTATGCTGCGAACAAATGAAACCTGTTATATTTCCTCAGCGTATCAGTGGATATGTGATGAAATGGAGGAGGTTTGCAATAATGTCAATGTTCAAACGAATGCTAGCGAGTGTCGGGATTGGCGGGGCTCAGGTAGATCTTATGCTCCATCAAGAAGTGGTGAACGCAGGGGATACGATCAGCGGCGTTGTCCGGATTCAAGGTGGCCGTGTGGATCAACAGGTCGATGACGTCTATGCCTTCGTTAAGACGCGTTACGTGAAGGAACAGAACGATACGAAGATGGATGTGGAAGCAACCTTGTCCAAAATCCTGTTGGCGAGGAAGTTTACCGTAGAGGCGGAGCAAGTCTATGAGTACCCTGTCTCATTCCAGCTTCCGGTGAATACACCAGTGACGATGGGGAGAACGCCTGTCTGGATTCAAACCGGATTGGATATTAAAGAAGCGGTCGATCCGAAGGATCAAGATCAGCTTGAAGTAAACCCGCACCCGTATTCCGCGGTAATTCTGGAGGCGGTTAAACAGCTTGGTTTCCGGCTTCGCAAGGTGACTTGCGAATACGCGCCGAACTACAGCAGGCTGAATGGATTGCCTTTCGTTCAAGAGTTCGAGTTCGTCCCTACCTCGCAGTTCCGTGGTCAACTCGACGAGTTGGAAATCATGTTTGATCCGGATGAGAACGGCGTGGACTTGCTGCTGCAGATCGACCGCAAGGCGCGCGGGTTAGGCGGATTCTTCTCCGAAGCGATGGATACGGATGAGCGGTTTGTAAAGCTGCGGTTCGACCGCAATCAGCTTGCTTCCGGAGCGAGCTACGCTGCCAACCAGCTGGCCGAAATAATCCACAAATACGTATAAACGAACACACCCGCATCTAATTGCGGTGTACGCGAAGAAGCCTTTCCCAACGGGAAGGGCTTCTTTATTATCAGCGTTAGCTTCTCCAGAAACATTCTTATGCTTCGCTGATTCTATGCCCGCGCTTCCATTGCCAAGATTTTACTTGTATATTAAGATTAATTCAATCCTATTAAGAAAGTGAGTGATTGTAATGAGAGTCATTTCATTCGTTGGTGAAGCCAATATTGTAGAGGTGCGGAAGGGATAAGATTGGGAGATCCCACTTCCGTGCAACAATTCAAACCACGGAGGGAGAACATTCGATGTCTTTCAGTTATTATGGCGAGCTTTGCACAGAGGTCTATGACCTAACGAAGAAAATTGGGCAGTCCTTTAATGGTGATATTGAATATTATCAGGCACGGTTGAAGTCTTGCAAGGGGCGGATTCTTGAAGCCATGGTCGGTTCGGGACGTGTGATCATCCCTCTTCTTGAATCAGGTCTTCTAGTCGACGGAGTCGATTACTCTCTGGAGATGCTGGAGTCCTGCCGGCGGCATTGTGATGCTCGTGGTCTGAGCCCCATCTTGATTCAAGCGGATTTGAAGGTGCTTGATCTTCCGAACCAATATGAAGCCATCATTATTCCTGCTGGATCATTTCAGCTAATTGAACAACGTGCAGAAGCGATCGAGGTCTTAAGGCGATTGTATGATCATCTCGAATCAGGTGGACGTCTCCTGCTGGATCTCTTTCTACCTGGGGAGGACTACAACAGTTCTAATGTAGGCAAATGGGACGGCACCGCTACGTTCCATTGTCCGAATGGCGACATCATCACGATGGAAGGCAAGTGCGTGGAAGCCGATCTTTTCTTTAACCAATATAAAGTAGACTACCTCAAGTATGAAAAGTGGCGGGCTGGAGAGCTCATTCAAACCGAATTGCAGCGCTTCGCCCTTCGATGGTACGGAGTAGAAGAGTTCAAGTTTATTTTAGAAAGCATTGGTTTTGCCGATGTCACGATTTCCGCCGACTTCGAATTTGGCAATCCACCCACCCATGGGAAGCAGCAATTCGTTTATGAAGCCGTAAGAAAATAAATCCAGATCACGATGACCCTTTACTGCCGGGCAGTAAAGGGTTGTTTTGAGAACGGAGGAACGCTGCACATGACTCAGAGTCTGGGCTATAGAGCCTCTTCACTTTGTATCATTCGAAGAGAGGATTCCATATTGGTAGAGAAGTTTCCTGAGGTGGACGGTGTAGTTACATATCGCCCAGTGGGAGGGACGATTGAATATGGGGAAGACAGCAGGTCGGCTGTCATTCGCGAGGTAAAGGAAGAAATCGACCAGCCGCGGAATTAAATATACATCACAGGGGGATTTCTGAATGACAATAATAAACGTTCACGATAAAGGATATGTACGGTTAGTAGATCACATGGGATCAGACTTAACCGTTGCCAATGCTGCGCGAGTATCCTATGCCAAAGAGTCGCTCGAACTGAGTGAGCGAGATATCCGGCTCATTAAGTTTCTAGCCCAAGAAGGCCACACATCCCCATTCCGGCATGCCATTACACAATTTGAGGTATACGCTCCATTGATGGTTGCTAGGCAGTGGTGGAAGTATGTGGTGGGCTCCGCTCATTATGAAGGGACAGGCGATAGCTTAGATGCCTGGAATGAGTCGAGCCGCCGCTACATTACGGAGGAGCCCGCATTCTATATCCCTAAGGCAGGTGAATGGAGATCGAAGCCGGCCAATTCCAAGCAGGGCAGCGGTGAACCCATAGCCTGGGAACTGGGCAAGAAGTACACAGGAGAATTAATGGCTTACATCGAGCAAGGGATCTCTAAATACGAGGCAGCCTTAGTAGATGGAATCTGTGCGGAGCAAGCCCGTCTGTTCCTTCCTGCGTATGGGTTGTATATCCGCTGGTATTGGACAGCTTCCGTACAATCCGTCGCCCACTTCCTGGCACAGCGTCTAGAGGACGATGCCCAGCAAGAAATTCAGGATTATGCCAAGGCTATTCTCGAGCTGATTAAGCCGATCTATCCGGTTTCCCTTGAGCAGCTTTGTAAATAGCATATCAGCGCGTGAGTTTCTGACAAAGCGTTCTCTGCCATTTTGCAAAATAAATAACCTGCGGAATCATTGTTCAATGACTCCGCAGGTTATCTGTTCTACTTCACGGCCAGCAGCTTCAAGGCTGCTGTAATGAACACCTTCATACCGATTAGAAGAGAGCCTTCATCGATTGTAAATTGTGGATGATGGTGGGGGTAAGTTATTCCCTTCTCCTTGTTGCCGGCTCCGATGTTGAAATAAGTGCCCGGCGCCAGGTGCAGGTATGCGGAGAAGTCATCGGCTGACATGCTTGGTTTGATCGTGTACAGCTTGTCCTCTCCGTAGAGCTCCTTAACGGATTCTGCTACGATCTGTGTAACCGCCTCATGATTGATAAGAGGGCGATAGCCGTAATCATAACGGAACTCATACGTTGCGCCGTGCGCTTGTGTAATGCCTTCAATAATCTGCTTCATCCGCTTCGGCAATTGTCCACGAAGATCAGGATCCATGCAGCGAACCGTGCCGCACAGCTCTGCACTTCCCGGGATGACATTATGTGTATGTCCGGCGATAAATTTCGTTACCGATACGACCAGCGGGTCCATAGGATTGAAGGCTCTGGAGGCCAGATGCTGCAGGTTCGTAACCAATTGAGCGCCAATCGCAACGGGATCGATCGCCATATGGGGCTCGGCCGCGTGTCCGCCCTTGCCGTGCACCGTAATATAGAACGTATCCGGTGAAGCCAGCATCGGACCTGCGACGACACCGACCTTGCCTACCTCGATCGGCGATTGCAGATGCGCGCCAATGACGGCATCCACGCCTTCCATCACACCGGCCGCGATCATCTCATCGGCGCCGCCGGGAGGCAGCTCTTCCGCATGTTGAAAAATAAACCGGATTTCGCCTTGAAGCGAATCGTAATGTTCGGCCATCACCTTCGCTACTCCGAGTACAGTGGCCGTGTGTCCATCATGCCCGCAGGCATGCATCGCACCCGGGTTGACCGAACTGAACGGAAGCCCGGTGTTTTCTTCGATCGGCAGCGCATCGATATCTGCCCGAATCGCCAGAACCTTGCCAGGTTGCCGGCCGATCAGTCTCGCCATCACGCTCGTCGCGGTCGGACGGGATACCTCCATACGTCCGATGGAGCGAAGTGTCTCTTCTATATAATGAGCGGTTTCGCTCTCGTGAAATGAAACCTCAGGATGCTGGTGCAGGTGGCGCCTCCATTGAATCACTTGTTCTTGTGCGGCTTCCGCCTGGGCAAGCAAACGTTGTACGTCAGTCATTGAAGGCTCCTCCTTTCTAGGCGTTTAAACCAAGTTAGCGTTATATTCGGATTTATTGCGTTCAATCTGTCCAAGATGCTTCTCTACATGATTGCAAATAAACTTGTCTATAATATGGGAAATCGAAATTTGCTCTTCATTCTTCATGCCGTACTTCTGCCACTGTTCTTCCGTGAGCTTGTTCAGAAGCAGCGCATTATAGCGGGCGAGCGCTTCATAAGCATCCAATATCTCAGGCAGCGGAATATCGTTGAATTGCTGTACATTCACCCATTCCTCATGAGCAAAGGTAACGATTGGCGTCACCGGCTCTGAGATGATTTTGCGTATGCGGTACGAATTGACGATATTGGAATCCATTAGATGACCGATGATTTCTTGAATGCTCCATACGTCCGGACCGGGCTTCCATGCAATCAGCTGCTCCGATAACCCTTCCACGCTTTGACGAATCTTCACGGCTGTCTGCTTATAATTGTGAATCGAGCTTTGTCGATCTGTCCCCATTGACATGCGCCTCCTCTAGCATTCGTTACCGGGTAGAGCTATTTAACTACTTAAGTGCATCTTCAATAAAGGTATTGTTAAATGACTTGCTAATATCGACTTTGTCCTTGATCGTGCCCGCTTCGAGCAGAATATCTGCCGTCGATTGCATAGCCGCTTGAACATCGGCCGTCACTGGCGTATTGATATAGTTCGTATAGTTGACGAGCGTCTTCACCAATTCCAAGTCCATCTTCTTCTCTTCCGCTAGAAGCGACGCGGCTTCATCCTTATTTCCATTGACCCAGTCAACCGTCTTCTGATACACCTTCAAGTAAGCCGTCGTCAGCTCAGGATGCTCCTCAATAAATTTGTCCCGCCCGATCATGAGCGCAGGAGCGACGATATTCATCGTTTCCACGCTTTCGACGATCCGTGCGCGGCTTGATTTCACTTCCGTTGTTACGAATGGATCCCAGGTTGCCCAAGCATCAACGCCGCCCGTTTGGAATGCGGAATTGGCTTCGTCCGGCTGCAGCTGCACGATTTTGAGATCCGATTCCTTCATGATGTTCTTCTCAAGCGCCTTAATCAGGAAAATATGTGCCGATGAGCCCTTCGCTACGGCGACTTTCTTGCCCTTCAGATCGGCAATCGATTGAACCTCGCTGTCCGTCTTCACAATAACGCTGTTCTGATTACCTTGAACGCCGATAGTGGAGATGACGGTGAACGGGCTGTTCGCCGCCTTGCCTGTAACGACCGTGCCATCGCCGATAAAGGAGAAATCCACGCGGTTCGATACGATCCCTTCCAGCAGTGGAACGCTGCTCTGGAATTCATGCCACTCGACATCCGCATTCAATTTGGCGAACTCTTCTTCGAACCAGCCCTTCTGCTTGGCGACCGACAGCAGGTTCAACCCGCCGTTAACCGCGATATTGACCGTTACTTTATCATCGCCCGACTTGCCGCCGCCGCTGCCGCATGCAGTCAAGGTCAAAGCTATGATCAGAATGAGCGATAGCAGACCGAATCGGGTTGTTATTCTTGTAGATTTACGCATTGTCAAAAGCCCCTTATCGTACTAGATTTATTTGCATTGTATTATTTCCGAGTATTCTAGTAAAGTATATATGAATTATGCTATCATAACTACAGGTTATGTGTGGGGGTGTTTACATGAATATGGAGCAATTTGAATATGTTTCCGCTATTGCGCGTACAGGCTCGATCTCGATTGCCGCCGAGCAGCTGCATGTCAGCCAGGCCGCCATCAGCAAAGCGATTGCCAAGCTGGAGCAGGAGCTGGGATTTAAGCTGTTTACCCGCTCACGGCTTGGCACGGAGCCTACGCCCCGGGGTAGAATCATTATCGAGAAAATATACGATATTCTGCTCAAAGTCGCGGAGATCAAGGAAGAAGCGCAGATCGAGAGCAAGCAGATCGAGGGGGAGGTTCGCTTCTCCGTTGGTCCCAATTTCATGGCGGTGCTGACCAAATCGATTATTTCCTTCAAACAGGACTATCCCAATGTCCGGCTTGCGATATCCAGCAAGAGTACGGAGGAGGTTATACAGGATCTGAGGGAGGACCGAACCGATCTGGGCCTGATCTACTTTCACGAGCATGATCAGAAGAAGGAGCATGTCAAGGATTTGACGATGCACAAAATGTTGGATTCGCGAATTGTCGTGTGCGTGGGTAGAGGATCACCGCTCGCCTCAAGGAAGAGTGTCTCCCCGGAAGAGCTTCTCGCCTATTCGTTCGTCAATATCGATGGCGTATTCTCGAACTGGTATTTGGAGGAATTCGTCAGCAAGTACGGCTCTGTCGATGTAATCTTCACTTCCAACAATATCGAGCTGCTTCGAAGAACCATTGTCGAGGGTGTGGCGATCGGCATGTTTATCGAGTACAGCATGCTGAACGATCCGCTCATTCTAAGCGGCGATATAGTTATTGTTCCTCTTATTAATCACGAGCCTACTACGATTTCGCTAGGCTGGGCGCGGTCTAATCATAAGCATTTCTCCATTGCCCAGAAGGAATTTTTGAAGTATGTCATGCGGGAATATTTGAATCCGAATTTGAAACATTGACCGATTCTTCTTGCCCGGCCCTGTATTGACAACTAACTTCCTCTTCTGCTACTATTCATCCTAAATTCTACAGCGGCGTAAGAGATTCGTTGCAGGGGGACATCAGCACATGACATCGGCGGCATTAGAAATCAACCAGTTGAACAAAACCTTCTACACGGCAAACCAGGCTACTCATGTTCTCGATCACATTGAATTTACGCTGATGGAGCAAGAGTTTGTCTCGATTATCGGACCGAGCGGCTGCGGGAAGAGCACCCTGCTTAAGATCGCTGCCGGGCTGGATGTGCAGTACGAAGGCCGCATGCTGCTGCATGGGGAAGACGTCACCGGTCCGAGCAAGGATAAGGGATTTATTTTTCAAGAGCATCGTTTATTCCCATGGGCAACTGTTGAGAAGAATATTGCTGCGGATCTCTCCCTGAAGGACCGTAACGTTCGGGAGCAAGTCGATGAGATGATCAAGCTTGTCCGGCTGACTGGATTCGAGAAGGCTTATCCGAAGCAGCTGTCGGGAGGCATGTCGCAGCGGGTCGCCATTGCACGGGCCTTGCTCCGCAAGCCAAAGGTGCTGCTGCTCGACGAACCGTTTGGCGCGCTTGATGCGTTTACCCGTAATCATATGCAGGAATCCCTGCTCGATATATGGCGCGAGAACCGCACCTCCATGCTGCTCGTCACGCATGATATCGACGAGGCAGTATTCTTGTCCAACCGCGTTGTCGTCATGGATGCAAGACCCGGCCGCATTAAAGCCGTTATCCCTATTGAGTTGCCTTACCCAAGAAACCGGGTTAGTGCGCCCTTCCAAGAACTGCGCAATGAAGTGATTCGTGCACTTGGTCATGAGGAGCAAGACAACGATACTTGGTCTATTTAACATCATCGGAAGGGATTGTTTCCTCATGTTCAAAAGCGAAAAGGCGAAGCGGTTTGCCTTGGGCAGCCTTATTCCAGTGATTGTGCTGCTGGTTTGGCAGCTGGCATCGACGCTGGAATGGATATCGCCCCAGCTGTTTCCTTCACCGGTCTCCATTTTTCGTAATTTCTACGAGATTATCGTTTCAGGCGAACTCATGCATCACTTGGGAATCAGCGTCATGCGGGCTATGCTCGGCTTTGTAATCGGCGGCGGCTTAGGATTATTGATGGGTCTCTTCGTCGGATTGTTCAAGCGCTCCGAGCAGCTGCTCGATCCGTCTATCCAAATGCTGCGAACCGTGCCATTGCTGGCCGTTACGCCATTGTTTATTTTGTGGTTTGGCTTCGGGGAGCTGTCTAAAGTGCTGCTTATATCGATGGGCGCCTTCTTCCCTCTGTACGTCAATGCGTTCTTGGGGGTCCGCAACGTCGATGCCAAGCTGTTTGATGTGGCGCGCGTGCTGGAATTCAGCCGGATCCATCAAGTGACTAAGGTTATCTTGCCGGGCGCGATGCCCAATATTTGTTAGGTGTCCGTTTATCGTTAAGCACGTCTTGGCTGTGCTTGGTTGTAGCGGAGCTGATGGGGGCGGATCAGGGCATCGGCTATCTCATTCAGGATGCGCGAGCCTATATGCGGACCGAAATCGTATTTGTCGGCATATTCATCTTCGCCATCGTCGGCAAGCTGACCGATTCTCTGGTTCGGATTCTGGAGACGAAGCTGCTCAAGTGGCAGGATAGCTACCGCGGATGAGTCATCTCAAAAAAGCCTATGCTGCCGCATTTCTATATGCGGTTATCATCGGCTTTTCTCTTATTTTCGTAAAGTTTGCCCTGATCTCCGCGCATCCGATCGACTTGCTGGCCCATCGGTTCACGTTATCCTTTGCCGCCGCAGCCGCGGTTGTCCTCCTCAGACGCTCCAAGCTGCGGCTTTCGGGGAAGGACATGCTCGCCATGCTGCCGCTGGCTGTCTTCTTTCCGACCTTGTACTTCGCGCTGCAAACGTTCGGGTTATTATATATTCCGTCTTCGGAAGCAGGGATCATTCAAGCGACCATTCCCTTAATGACGATGCTGCTCGCGTCGTATTGGATCAAGGAGGCATCTACCTTTAAGCAAAAAATAGGGATTGCGCTCTCCGTCGCGGGCGTCGTCTATATGATCGCCATGAAGGGCATTCACATGAACGCAGCTAATTTGAATGGAGCCCTGCTCATCTTGCTATCGTCGCTTTCGTTTGCAGTCTATAATGTGCTTGGCCGCAAGCTGGTTCAGCAATACAGCGCAGCGGACATAACGTTCTTCATCATGGGCGTCAGCTTTGTCGTGTTCAACGGCTTTGCGATCGGCCGTCATGCCGCAGAAGGGACGCTGACGTCATTCTTCACGCCATTCGTCGACCCCTTATTTATTGCTTCGATTCTGTATCTAGGCATACTCAGCTCGCTGATCACTTCGTTATTAACCAATTACGCGCTGACGTATATGGAAGCCTCCAAAATGAGCGTGTTCATCAATCTGGCCACGTTCATTACCGTTATCGCCGGTGTGGCCGTGTTTGGCGAGAAGCTGCTGCCGGCACATATTACCGGCGGGCTCGTTATACTAGCCGGCGTCATGATCGTGAATATCTCGGGTAAACCCACCCGAAAATTATCCGAAACAAACAGAAGAAGCGACTAAGAACCTGGTGTTCTTAGTCGCTTCTTCTTTCATTTGCTTACGATTGAATTTTTGCCGGCAGTAAACGAAACCACTTGTGCTGTCTCATCGTATCAGTGAAGAGGTGAAAAAAGGAGGAAATTCAGTAATGTCCATGTTCAAACGAATGCTCGCGAGTGTCGGGATCGGCGCGGCTAAAGTAGATCTCATGCTGCACCAAGATGTTGTGAAGGCGGGGGACCTGATCAGCGGCGTCGTCCGCATTGAAGGTGGGCGCGTGGATCAGGAGGTTAACGATGTCTATGCCTTCATCATGACGCGATACCTGAGGGAGCAGAACGATACGAAGAGGGAAGTGGAGGCAGCCGTCTCCAAATTCCTGCTGGCCGGGAAGTTTACCGTAAAGGCGGAGCAGGTCTACGAGTTCCCCGTCTCATTCCAGCTTCCGGCGAATACGCCTGTGACGATGGGCAGAACGCCAGTCTGGATTCAAACCGGACTTGATATTAAAGAAACGGTTGATCCGAAGGATCAAGATCAGCTTGGCGTAAAGCCGCACCCATATTCCGAGGTTATTCTGGAGGCGGTCAAACAACTCGGTTTCCGGCTGCGCAAGGTGGAGTGCGAATACGCACCGAATTACAGCAGGCAGTATGGATTGCCTTTCGTTCAAGAATTCGAGTTCGTCCCTACCTCGCAGTTCCGGGGTCAATTGGACGAATTGGAAATCATCTTTGACCCGGATGAGAATGGTGTCGACTTGCTGCTGCAGATCGATCGCAAGGCGCGCGGGTTAGCCGGATTTTTCTCCGAAGCGCTGGATACGGATGAGCGGTTTGTAAAGCTGCGGTTCGACCGCAATCAACTTGCTTCCGGTGCCAGCTACGCTGCCAATCATCTGGCCGAACTAATCCGCAAGTACGTATAAATGAACGCACCCGCATTTACATTGCGGCATACGCGCTGAAGCCTTTCCCAACGGGAAGGGCTTCTTTATTATCCATGTGCTATGCAGTTATAACCGTTATATACCGATGCTTTAATTGCCAAAATTTTACTTGTGTAATATATTTATTCTATGAACATGTAGATAGATTCCGATCGCGAAAACAACCCTTTACTGCCGGCAGTAAAGGGTTGTTGTGAGAGCGGAGGAATGATTCGATCGACTCAAGTCTATCAGTGGTGCGTACCTATAATAGGAGATGAGAGGTGGCTAGGTAATGGAAAATAGATTCACTACTCGATTAACACTCAACAACTATGGTTTTGCTGGCATGGATGCATCTCAGCTCGGTGCGATCAAATCGGTTGCGGATTTTTATCAGATTCCATTAACCCCAACACGCATTTATGGGATGACGGGCTTGGCCTTTCTCCATGTACTTGATGAGCGTTGTATACACCCCAATGCAGGTCCGCCAGTACCCGAGATTTATCGACTCGCACGCAATCTTGGTATTCGAATAGAAGGGATCCACCAGTTTGCCGAGGGGGAAGCCTTCACTGTTCTGCAGGCAGAAGCATGGGACAAGGCAAGGGCGGCAGTGGATTCCAATAAACCCGTGTTTGCCAAACATATCGCTCAACTTGACCAGACTTCCGTCATTACGGGATATGATGAGGTTGGTTATTATATCGATTCCTGGCATACGGGGTATCAACACAGTGAGGATGTGATCCCCTGGAACTTACTAGGGCTAAGCCTGTGTCCGTGTGTGAATTGTCTAGAGGAACGTAAGCATTCTAAACCAAGAGATACAACAAGCGGGATCGTTTCCTTGCATTGGGCCGATCCTGTCGCAGCAGGTGATGAATTATTCACGTTTAAGGAGGCTATCCGATTTGTCCTCCGCATGAATGAAGAGGCTGTCTACGAGGAATTTGGACAAACGTACTTTGTTGGCTCAAGAGCTTACGAAGAGTGGATCAACGCCATACAACATGATGTGGTTTTGAAGTTTGATTTTGCCCTGGTCATCGAAGTCGTTCATGAAGCCAGATCGCATGCCAAGCTCTTCCTCGAAGAGATGAAGGATCAACTAAATATGGAATCGCAGAAGTCCCTTGAAGAAGCCATACATATCTATACCGAGATATCTACTAGAACCCGTGTGCTGAGAGACAAGTATCCGTATGAACAACTGCGGGTGTTGTTTAGCGCGATCGAGAAGGAAGAAATGCTAACGATCTTAAGAGAACTATCAATATTGGAAAAAAAAGCGTTGGCGTTATTATCGGAAATTTATTCGGTTATTTAGCTGTGAATCGCTCTAGCAGCAGCGTATAAACGGAACTCAAGCATTACTTGATATACAGATTTCACGGGAATCGATACACTGAAGTCATCTTGAGCGAAGGAGTGATGGCAGTGTTTAATATGGTCAAAGTAGGAAGAAATATTGCCAAGCTAAGGAATCAAACGGGAATTACTCAGATGGGGTTAGCCGATCTAATGGGGATTAGCCACCAAGCCGTTAGCAATTGGGAGCGGGGAGAAACCATGCCCGATATCTCTAAGCTTCCCCAACTGGCTGAAGTATTCGGTGTGAGTATCGATGAGATTCTCGAAAACAGCAAAGGCACACAGCTGCTTAAGCATGTGCTCGACCATACAACCGAGGGTTACTTACAGAATAATGATATATCGATAGAAGAGATTTCGGAGGTGGCCCCCATACTCCGAACCGAGCAGGTGGATGAGGTATTTGAAAGTGTGAAGGATAGAATGGCGATAAGCGATCTCGTGTCCATAGCACCCTTCCTTAGCGAAGAGTTGATTGATGAATGTGCGAGAAAAGCTTTTGAACACGATGGGATGTCTTCTCTAATGCCTATAGCACCATTTGTCAGTGAAGAGACCATTGACGAAATTGGGAGAACGGTTTTTAACCAGAAAGGAATATCTTCATTGTTGCCCATTGCTCCATTTGTCAGCGATGAGCTGATTGACGAAATTGCAAGAAAGGATTTTGAAGATGCCGGACTATCATCATTGGTGTCGATAGCGCCATTCATCAGAGAAGAACTGCTCAATGAATTTGCGAGGACATCATTTGAAGCTGGAGGGATCTCCTCCTTGGTGTCGATGGCTCCATTTATCAGCGATGAGGTGCTCGACGAATGTGCAAGGAAGGCTTTCGAGCTAGAGGGTGTTCATGCCCTGCAGTCGATCGCGCCATTCGTCAGTACAGAGGTCATGGATGAATGTGCGAGAAAGGCTTTTGCCCTTTAGCTCCTTATTGGAAAAGATGCTTATAACCGTTTTTTATCTTTTTAGCGCTAGTTGATCCGTGTTAAATTAAATCTGAATTTATTGACCGGCGGCCGGCCGACATTCGTACACTGCCGCCGATTCGGCCCAAGGGTAAGGTAAGTTTACTCTCGGGCCATTTTGCTTTCTTTAATCAAGGGGGGGGAATTGCTTGTGATAATTAGCCTGAGGCCAGTAACGATCGAGAATTGGTATGACTGTGCGAGGCTTAAGGTAACGGCCGAACAGCTTAACGTCTTTCCGGCGCCTGTTGTTTACTGGATCGCGGAATCCAAATACATGGATGATTTTGAATTACGCGCGGTGTACGAGGATGATGAAATCGTGGGCTTTATCGTGTTTTGCAACAAGCCGGATGAGGAAGGGAACTTCTGGATACCTGCATTCATGATGGATGAGAAACAGCAGGGCAAAGGCTATGGCAGGGCTGCAATGAAAGAGCTTATCGCCTATATGAGCGTTACCTTGAATTGCAGCCGGATTATGATCGGACATAGACCCAACAACCAAGCGGCGGGACACTTATATGAATCATTGGGGTTTAGTAAAGTGAGTGAAGAAGTAATCGATGGTGAAATCATTCGCGTGCTTCAAATGTAAGGAGGCAATATGGTGGGTGGTGTAATCATTCGTCTCTATCAGCAATCGGATGCTGAGGCTATTGCAGCAATGATCAACCAGGATCCCTTGAACTTTCAATACGGGCTAACCGCACAAGAATTCGACCGGGAGTTAGATGAGCCTGGGGAGAGAATTCGTGAGAATACCTTTGTGCTCCTCGTTCATGCACAAATCATCGGGTATCTCTCTCTATGCTTCAGCGATTCCGGCGATCGTATTCATGTCTATTGCTATGCTGGTGTCGATCAGGATTGGCGAAGAAAAGGGATTGGTACACGCATTCTTCAATTCATTGTTCAGCATTTGACGAATATTGCCGTAAGTGAGGAAAGAACAATCGTCTTTGTACATCGTGCTGACTCTAGAGCAGCGGGTTTAACCGAATTAGCCCTTCAACAGGATATGATACCTGGACATGAACTACGAATCCTTCGCAACGCACAACTAGACCGAATAGCAGCCGATCCTCTTCCGGGTTATGTTTTGAGTTCTCCCAAGCATTCGGATGCAGCTTCTTGGGCTGCCATCTATAACGATGCATTTGGCGGTCATAAAACGGCTGATCAAGTTATTCACGAATTTAAGCGTTCGGATTATAATCCTGACTTATATATATTGGCAACAAGCATAGACGGTATGCCAGCAGCATTCGTCTCTTCGAAATTAGTCGGAGAAATGGGTAAGATTCCCACACTAGCCGTAAGGCCGGAACATCAAGGCCAAGGGCTAGGTCAGGCGTTGCTAGCTGAAGTTCTAACCCGATTAAGAAAGGCAGGAGCTATAGAGGTCACTTTAACTGTAGGCATAGATAATAGGAAGGCACTTCACTTGTACAAGAAGCTTGGATTTGGTTCGTATGCGACGAGATGTAATTATTACAAAGAAATAAGGCCTTCAAGCGCGAAATAAGCGTTTAGGTTCAGGGAATGCCTAGATGGTCTCGAATCATAGAAACAAGTTTTGTAGGCTGCTTTTCGTGAAGCTTCAAAGAACGCAATGAAGGCAGCCGGTCTTTCCGGTGACAAGACGGCATACTCAATCATTACGTAAACTTCCGCGACGTCTGCAGCTGGATTTCCAAGCGAAGCATGCATCCAGTCGACCACCTTACAACTCTCGTCCCCGTTTAGCTGGAACATCAATCGCTCCTTGTTCGACTAGCTTTAACATGTTTAAGTTGGGCAACGATGATGACGCTAATGATGACGAGAAGGAACCACGAGCTGATTTTGCTGAAACTAACCAGTTGCCAGGTTTGGTGCTGATCAGGGTATTTCCAAGCATCAAAAAATGTGGCTATATTTTCCGCTAACCAGATGAAAAAACCTACAATAATAAAAGCGAGCGTTAAGGGCATTCGATAAGTAGTCGTCCTTACCCGATAGATGATCCTTGTTTTCCGGAAGACAATAAACACAAGTGCCGTCAACCACCAACGAAAATCGGGAAGAAAATGATGGGTGAAAAAGTTGAAATAGATGGATCCTCCCAATAGCGCCGAAGGCCTAAGCCCAGGCCAGCCAGTCATGTCCATCTTCAGTCTCCGCCAAATCTGACACATAAAGCTTGCGACACTGGCATACATAAATCCGCTATAGAGCGGGACACCGAGCAGCTTCGTATACCCAGGCTCAGGATATGACCATGATCCCATCCAAACCTTATAGACCTCCAGCAACAATCCAATCAAGTGAAATACACAGATTACTTTGATTTCATCACGTGTCTCTAATCCACTGCGGTACATGAAGTATTGAACTCCAAGCAGTATAAGTAGAATGGCATCATAACGATGAATGAAAGGTACCGTTATTACGCTAGAGAGAGCTAAGGTTCCAAAGATGGCAACAGGAAATATACAGCTCATCGCCTGATGATAGCCAAAATGCAGGAGTTGTATGATTGGTTTCAATTCTGTTTATCTCCTCCCTAGGCCCATTGAATCGTACGATTCATCAATCATTGTGGTTACCTATTTATCTGTTTGCTATGTTGTCTAAAATCAAGAATAAAGGCGAAAGCCCTATTTAAAAAGAGAAAGTTTCTCTTATTATATTTCTTATTTTGATCACCATGCTCACCCTCTATGGAAAATCCCATTGCTGCCCTTTAGCTTAATACAAGGAGCAGCTGCCGCGGCAAACTGCTCATTTATTGATCTTATGTACCCGTTGAGGTTTAATTCACAAGATGAGAAAAAATGCGTACTGACTCTGGTGGGCTAGATATCGCCTATACCGAGGGAAGTCCATTAGACTATGTAATCTTAGGCCCTTGTAGCGTTTTTTCTTTTTTAAGTAGAGTCTGTTCGTATCTTGTAATTTTATCATCCATACGTTCTAACACATTCTTCATCTCTTCCATTCTGGTTACGAGCTGCCTACGCTGCTCGACGAGAAGTTCTTTTCTAGCATCCATGGTTTCATCCCCCTGTTGAAACAACCTCACATACGTAATCAAAGTCTCAACTGGAAGACCTACGCCTCGCATACACTTGATAAATTCAACCCACCTGCAGTCTTCTTCCGTATAATCCCTGATTCCGCTTTTATTGCGGTTCACGCGTGGAATAAGTCCGATGCGTTCATAATAGCGGAGTGTATCCTGTGATAAGTTAAATTGTTCACTTACTTCTGCGATCAACATGCCGATTTCACCTCCTGAATTCAGATCAAGAACGCCTATCTGATAGAATAGGCGTTCTTATCGTTACTTATAAAATTGTCATCGCATCACAATAGGTCCAACGACCGGATGAGGAACATAAGGCTCTTCCAGCGACGCCATTTCTTCAGGTGTCAACGTAATCGCAAGAGCGGCTGCTGCATCCTCGAGATGGGACATTTTCGTAGCGCCGATAATGGGAGCTGTTACCGGTTCATTCTGCAGCAGCCAGGCAAGTGCAACTTGAGCGCGGGGGACGCCACGTTGTTCTGCGATCGCCGCAACCCGCTCTACAATCAATTGATCGGTATTTGCAGTCGCATCGTATTTCGATTTCTGAACTTGGTCGGTTTCGGAACGATGGGTTGTTTCCGACCAATCACGTGTCAATCTTCCAGATGCGAGCGGGCTGTACGGAATCACACCGATTTTTTCTTCCTTACACAGCGGCAGCATCTCTCTCTCTTCTTCACGGTAGATGAGGTTGTAATGATTCTGCATCGATACAAAGCGGGTCCATCTGTTTTTCTCAGCTGCATGTAACGCCTTAAGGAACTGCCATGCGTACATAGCAGAAGCTCCTATGTATCTAGCCTTCCCGGCCTTTACAACATCATGCAAGGCTTCCATCGTCTCTTCGATGGGAGTATTGTAATCCCAGCGATGGATTTGGTACAGATCCACATAATCGGTTCCCAGCCGCTTAAGGCTCTTATCGATTTCACTCATGATTGCCTTTCGGGAAAGCCCAGCACCGTTGGGACCTTGATGCATGCGAAAATGAACCTTCGTTGCGAGGACAATTTCATCTCGGTTGGCATAGTCCTTTAAGGCCCGTCCAACAATTTCCTCACTTGTTCCGTCTGAATATACATTCGCCGTATCAATAAAATTGATACCGAGCTCTAGGGCTTTCTTTATAATTGGACGACTGCGCTCTTCATCAAGTACCCATGGGTGGACCCACCGCTCTGCTACACCAAAGCTCATACAGCCAAGACAAAGCCGAGATACATCCAAGCCCGTATTTCCAAGCTTCACATATTCCATTGGATTGTTCCTCACTTTCATGTGGTTTCCCTCATGTGTAGTTTACTCCCTGGAGTTAACTCCAAGTCAAGTCATTGTGATTCCATAATGAATGTTTGCCGTATTCATGTTACTGCACAAGGGACTCCATATCCTTAAGTGATGGTGAGACGGCGGCTTAAAATGCGTTTATGGAAAATGATGGAAAATCATAAAAACGAAGTCCTCAGCTATAAAACAGGCGAGACATCCTTGGTCGAGCGAAGGGACGAATATGCTTACATGCTGGATCACGATAAGACTACTGAACGGCAAATTTAGATCGCCAGTAATTGATCAAATCTATCAATTTCATTGGATTTATGTTTTCATGGAGGAGTATCATCCTATAGAAATTGAAGAGGCAGCTCCAGCTGTTGAAACGGCAGGATTGTCGATGCCGCGAGTATTTGCTGCGATGTCAAGATAAAATTGAGAAGGGAAGGACAAGTATGTATAACATGTTAGTTGTCGATGACGATCGTTCCGAAAGGGAAGGAGTCAAATTTCTGACAGAACAATTTAATTGGGGACTTGAAATATACGAAGCGGATTCCGGGGAATCGGCGCTGGAATACATCCGCGACCACAGCAATATTGATATTCTGCTTACGGACATACGAATGAGAGAGCTTGACGGTCTGCAGCTCGCGCAAAAAGTCAAAGAGCTGCTGCCGCATATCAAAATCATTTTTATGAGTGCCTATGGCGAGTTCGAATACGCTCAGAAAGCGATCGATTTGAACGTGACTCATTACATACTGAAGCCGGTGGAAATCGGTGAATTCATGCGCGTTGTTTCGAATGTCATCCGGCTGTGCGACGAAGAGCAGAAAGAGAAATTAAAGAATGAACGAATCCAAGAGATCTATTGGAAGGGAATTCGCTACGAGAAGCAGCAGTTTTTATATGATCTTATTCATGGCAGGGGGATGATTGCGGAAGAGGATAACGAGTCTCCGGACACGGCCATCCACTTTAGCGGGTACCGTTATTTGCGAATGGCGATGATCCATACGGGAAGCCGTTTTTTTGATAGGAACGATCTCGATGTCGAGCCGGTATTGACGGGAATGATTGGCGGGAAAGCCGATTTCGTTAATTTGAATGAGGTACAGAGCGTTTTATTATACGAAGGCAGTCCGGAAGAAACCATAGAGGATCTTATTCGGATGGGGACATTGCTGGTCGAGTTGTTCAAAGAAAAACATAGCGCGGACGTAAGCATCGTGATCAGCGGGTTGATCGAAAGCCTCAAGCATATAGGCAGTGAATACAACTTGATGGAAACGATGTTGGCGAATAAGTTTTTTATGGAGAAAGGGGCGGTGCTCTACACAGGGGAGGTCAAGTCGGGAGACAGGGACGTTTATTCTAACACTCGCCGTGTTTTGTTCGATACAACGGAGTGGTTAAAGGAAGTCGAGGTGGATAGCGATAAAATCGTTCTTCTGATCGAGCTGCTCGAAGGTAGAAAAACCGTCTCGGAAAACTATGCGAAATATGTTTGCACGGAAGTATTGAAGTCGATCGATCGTCCGATACAACATAATGTAAACGATTTCATTATGGGACTGGAAAGGATCCATAATGCTTCTTCGCTCATGGAGCTCATGGAGGTTATGCGGTCGATCGCCCAGGATATGATAGCGAGCGTTGAAAGACCCCGTGAATTGTTTCGCAGCGTGATCGAAGAAGTCATACAGATTATTGACCGGGAGTACTGCAGTGAAATCACGCTGGAGAGCATTGCAAAGCAGGTCTATCTGAGTCCGGGTTATTTGAGCCGATTGTTCAAGAAGTATAAGGGCAAGAGTATCGTGAAATATATCACGTCGATCCGGTTGGAAAAGGCGGGCGAGCTTCTCTTGACTTCGAACAAGAAAATCACGGATATCGGCAAAGAAGTAGGGTATCCCAACTTTGCCTATTTCTCCGCCTTATTCAAAAACAATTACGGGAAAACGCCGTCCCAGTACAGGGAAGAACAGGGCCTATGAGAAGATGGATGAACTGGACATTCCTACGTTTTAAATTTAAACAGAAACTGTTTATGTCGTATCTTATCGTTACTATTATCCCGATTATGGTACTCGGGATTTATTCATACACGCAATCAAGACAATTGCTCAATGATCAAGCGAAGCAAAGCATCGAGAGAAACATTAGTACAGCAGAGAGCAGCATTGCCTATAAGATGGAATTGTACAATAACTTGATTCAATTGATTGTCGCCAATCGATTAATTCAAGATATGGTATCGGTTCCAAACGGTGGAGAGGTCGAATTATCGACGTTGGCCAATCAATTAAGAGAGTATTTGGATCCGTACTTCAATATGATGCTCACGTCCTATCACGGAATTGATAAGCTGACCATATACACCGAGAGCCCGCTGCCGGAATACGGAGATTATTTGCGGTCGGCCACAGGGGTATCGGATCAAAGCTGGTATAGGGAGGCTCTTAGAAAATTTGGCATCCGCTGGTATTTTGACGAATCACAGCAGGCAGCCTATGCGGTAAGCAAATTTCCGGAAACGTTCCTGTCTGGCCATCATGTCTTGTATGTTCATGTAGATGTCAAAAGTATATTCATGGATGCTATGAAGCTGCTAAGCGATTACGGTCTCGTCATAACGGACTCGCACGGCACTGCGGCAGTGACGAATGCACGTGCTGCCGGCTGGTTTTCTGATGCCCCTGCAGGGGTTCAGGAAGAAGGCATTTCCACGATTAACGGAATAGAGTTTATGGTGATCAACAAAAAAATTCCGAATACAGGCTGGACGATCCACTGCTACGTACCGATCGACCAAGTATCCGGAAACGCTGCCCCTATCTTATATGCAACCTTTATCGTTATCGGTATTTGCATCGCTATTCTACTCATTATCATCTCTCTATTCGCCAACGGGATGTTAAGACGCATCTACCGGTTGAATCATTGGATGAAACGCGTGGAGAACGGCGGGCTTGAGCTGAAGATCCATAATTCGTCCAAAGACGAAATCGGCGAGCTGACCGATCGTTTCGGCAACATGCTGTTTCGTATTCGAGAACTGATTCAGGAGGTACGGCAGAAAGAATTGCATCGGCTGCAAGCGCAGATGAATCCTCATTTTTTATATAATACACTTTCGTCCATCAACTGGAAGGCACTGCAAACTAAATCCTATGAAATTAGCCGGATCGTAACCTCGTTGTCCAAATACTATCGCACGGCACTCAACAAAGGAGACCATTTTATATCGGTCAAAAATGAACTGGAAAATGTGAAATCGTATTTAGACATTATGCTCATTACCGATAATTATGGCTTCGATGTTATGTACGATATCGACAACGACGTTAATCGGTTTGATACGATCAATATGATTTTGCAACCGCTGGTGGAGAATGCGATCAAACACGGCGTTAACCGAAAGACGGAAGGCAAGGGGATAATCACCATTTCGGCTACTCTTGTAGATGGCAACGTGCAATTTGCCATTATGGATAACGGGCCGGGGATGGAGGAAGAACTGATCCAGAATGTGATGAAGCTTCGTTCTGCGGGGTATGGCCTTAGGAATGTACAAGATAGAATCGAACTGTTTTTCGGTCATGGTTACGGTATAACCGTTCGAGGTCATGGGGAGGGAGAGGAAGGAACAACGATGTTGATAACCGTCCCGCAAATCGTAAAGGATGCTAACTTATCTGATTTGACAAAAAAACGATAAGGAAATCAAATAAGTGATAATGTTGCCTCATTACCCCCATGCTATACTTTCCATATGAAATGAATGCGCATTCATGGATTAGAGGAAGGAGACGAAAGGGATGAGTAAAACGACAGTGCTGGCCGAGCGGCCGGGATGGAATGGCCAACCGAAAACCAGGGAAGCCAGATCCAAACGACATGCGTTCAAAAAATACAAGGTACTGTTAATCATGATGGTTCCTTCCTTATTGTACGTCATCATTTTCAACTATGTACCGATTTACGGACTATTAATTGCGTTTGAAGATTTTCAAATTACGAAAGGCTTCTTCGGCAGTCCTTGGGTCGGATTGGCCCATTTTGAGAAAGCGTTCCGAGATCCAGGTTTCTATCTGGTGCTAAAAAATACGGTATTAATCAGCTTGTACCGCATGGTGTTCGGGTTCCCCATACCCATCATTTTCGCGCTGCTGCTGAGTGAAGTGAAGAACGTCAAATTCAAGAAGACAGTTCAGACGGCATCCTATCTACCCCATTTCATTT
The DNA here is from genome assembly GCF_024498075.1 of Paenibacillus mendelii. Lineage (GTDB taxonomy): Bacteria > Bacillota > Bacilli > Paenibacillales > Paenibacillaceae > Paenibacillus_Z > Paenibacillus_Z mendelii. The sequence goes on along the minus strand of NZ_JANHOF010000020.1, from coordinate 5,929 downwards.
CATGGATCATCCTGGGCGGTATTTTCATGAGTATCTTTTCACTTGAGGGGCCGGTTAACGCGATCCTTGGCGTTTTCGGGGTCGATCCCATATTATTCATGGCTGATACCAGTTATTTTCGTTCGATTCTTGTCATCACGTCGATTCTGGCGGGATTCGGCTGGAGCTCGATCATTTATTTTGCCGCAATCACGGGCATCGATCCGCATTTGCACGAGGCTGCGGTCGTTGATGGCGCAGGCAGGATGAAGCGAATGATCTATATTACGATCCCGCTGCTCATGCCGGTGATTAGTATTATGCTCGTCTTGTCCATGTCAGGTATTCTCGATGCCGGATTCGATCAGATTTTCAACATGTACAACCCGCAAGTATATGACGTTGCCGATATTATCGACACTTATGTTTACCGAAAAGGTTTGATCGATATGGATTACGGTTATGCGACGGCGGTAGGCTTATTTAAATCGTTAATCGGTCTCATCCTGATGCTGACGGCGAATGGATTGGCCAGAAGGATCGGAGGCGGTGATTATACATTATGGTAAAGACGGAGAGTAAAATCGCAGACATCTTTCTATATGCAATCATGACGGCCGTGCTGGTCATTACGTTGTATCCATTTTGGACGCAAGTGGTCATTTCCTTAGATGGCGGGGATGCAGCCAACAGTTCATTCATGCTGTTTCCGAAATCGATTACGTTTGACAGCTACAAGCTTGCACTTGACTTTGATGCCCTATGGATCGGATATAAAAATACCATTATAAGGACATGCCTCGGTGTGGCGCTTAGCATATTGGCAACCGCGATCACCGCTTATCCATTGTCGAAAAAGGATTTACCGCTGAATCGCTGGATTACTAAATTCATGCTGATCCAATTTATTATTGGGGGCGGATTAATTCCAAACTATTTGTTAATCAAGTATCTCGGGATGTATAACACCATATGGGCGCTTGTCATCCCCGGTATGATCAGCACCTTCAATGTCTTGATTATGCGCAACTTTTTTCGGTCGCTTCCGGAAAGCCTGGAGGAGTCGGCGATGGTCGACGGTGCAGGATATTTGAAAATATTCATCCGGATTATTCTTCCGTTATCCATGCCTATTATTGCCACGGAAGCGTTGTGGGTAGGAGTCGGACATTGGAACGCCTGGTTCGACGCGTTGATCTATACGAACGATGCGAATAAAGAGATGCTGCAGCTGGTGCTTAGACGAATCATTATCCAGAATAACCCGACCCAATTTAGTGAAGTTTTAACGAAACTGCAAGAGAAAAGTCCCTATTCCGGAAGGCAGCTGCAAGCCACCGTCATCATGCTTTCGATCCTTCCGATGCTTGTTGTCTATCCTTTTTTGCAGAAATATTTTGTGAAGGGAATCATGGTAGGTGCTATTAAAGGTTGAGCATGAAACGTGAAGCATTTAATAGAACGAAACAAGTAAACGGGAGAGGGTTAAAACAATGAACAGAAAAAAACATGGGTTATCCGCATTCATCTTCTGCATGGTGCTTGTTCTGCTGATCAGCGGATGCAGCGGGAAATCAAATTCGGAAGCACCGAAGAATCAGGAAAACGCTCCGTCGAACGACGGGGAAGGTTCGGATGGCGAAGCTGCGAAGATGAAGCTGAATTTTTGGACGTATTATCCGGAACAAACCAAAACAGACGGTTATTTCATGAACTTCCTCAAATCCAAATTCGATTTCGATGCTGAATTTTATGTCGCCTCCTCCGATACGGCCAAGGAAAAGCTGAATCTGGCTATCGCTTCCGGCGATATTCCCGATTGGTGGAAAAGCCTTAGCTTCCAGGAATACGACAAGCTGATTAAACAGGATGTTGTTGCCGAGATCAAAGCGGAGGATCTGGAACAGTATGCCCCCAAGTACACAGCATTTTTGAAAAAGGTATTGGGAGACGATCCGTTTAAATATTTGCGCAGGGACGGCAAAATTTACGGATTGCCGGGGATTTGGGACTTAGCTCCGCATGGAAACGTTGTAGGCTTCCGTGAGGATTGGCTGAAAAAAGTCGGAATAACGAAAACACCGGAGACGCTTGAAGAGATGGAAGAAGCGTTGAAGCGATTCCGCAATGACGATCCGGACGGTAATAACAAACAGGACACTTATGGCATTACGGGTACGGCCGGGGCAATCGGAGACTTATTCAGCTTTGTGTTCGGCGCGTATGGCGTTTATCCAGGGGCATTTACGGAAGACGACGGCAAGATCGTGCGTGGCGATATATTGCCTGGGGCGAAAGAAGCCTTAACCGTATTAAACCGTTGGTATAGTGAAGGTTTGATCGACCCTGAATTTATTGTCAACAAAGCAAACAATGTACAGGATAAATTGGCTCAGGAAAAATCCGGAGCTGTCGGCACCTATTGGTTCGGGCTTGCGCAGGATGGCGTATTCTGCTGCAATGACATCTATGCGACACTGCACAAAAAGAATCCAGATGCCAGCTTTGCCATGATTCCGGGGCCTAAGGGACCGGACGGAGACTTTGGCATGCTGCAGGGCAATGCGCTGTTTGGAGTCGATATTATGTTTGGCAAGCAATTGGAGAACGATCGCGATAAGATGATCAAATACCTTCAGGTTTTCGAATTCACCTCCTTCGAAATTGAATCCAAGATCGCGATAACCTTTGGCGAAGAAGGAAAGACGTTCAAGAAGACGGCAGATGGCGAGTTCGAATACATTGAGCCGTACGACGATCAAAAGGAACGGTGGAAATACGGCTTTGACGGCGCTTATTCCGTTCCAGGGGGATGGAATGACGATTACAGTGAAGAATTGGCGTCTTTTGCTACAAAGGATAAATCCTTACTTCCGCTGCGAAGCAAGCTGATGGAATTGGGCACGGGAAAATATGATATTCTTGGACCGATCGACAGGCCAATCTACAATGATTACAAGGAAAGACTGGATAAGCTGACGATGCAAACGTTCATTGATATGATCACAGGCAAGAAACCGGTCAGCGAATTTGACAACTACGTGGCGGAGTGGAACAAAATAGGCGGCGATAAGGTCATGGCAGAAGCACAGCAAGCGTATGATCAGTTAAAACAACAATAGAGTCACAAGAAACGGCATAGGTTGATCGGGCGGCCTTCCAATGAAGGCCGCATAGCATACCTTCCCTTGACGGTTTCTTATACAAGCTAAAGAGGAGTGACGGATTATGGGCATATCCATACAAAACAACAAAATAGTCATTCAGAATGATTATATCTATCGGGAAATCGATATTTCGGAAGGCTTGGCGACGACTGAATATAATATTCGTCCTAATGGTAAGAAGAGGGGAGAATACTGGTACCCGGTTTTTTCGTTCGAGTCGAACCTGCCTTACGAGGCTGCCGTGACCATCGACGGCAAGACATATGAGGCCGGTCCGTGGAAGCACCGGTTGAATTGGGACAGGGAAGGGGCCTTTTACGTGGCAAACGCCGAGGTGAGTAAGGGTTGTTTCGGAGATATACTTCACCTGACATGTACGAGGCGCCACAAGGGATTACCGCCGGTTGAACTTGTGATCGAATATGAAATTGCCGACGAGCTGCCCATGTTAACGAAAAATGTACGCGTGTACAATGTTTCGTCTTCCCCCATTACCGTAGATAATGTAACCGTTGATATCGTTCGATTGTTTGAAGGGAAAATAGAACTTTCCGTATTCAGTGATTATTATTGGAGCATTCAGAAGGAAGACGACTATTACGTTCCTTTCTCCCGGTTCGAGTTCCCGAAGCCAATCGGCATGGAGCTTATACAAGGAGAACATTTTGAAACATTCAAGTGCTACGAAGCGGTTACATCGGGAAACAAAGATGAGGCTTCTATTATCTTGCATCGGCTTTACAAGCAAATTGCGCCATGGATTACGTCGCCGCAAATCAAACAAATCGTGGCTACATGCAAATCATACGAAGAGCTCCTTGCATTTGCCGACAACGCAGCCGAGGACGGCGTCGAATCGGTCGAGTTTTTCGTAGGTCAGCTGTTTACGAATACAGGCGACTATATCCCGCGTCCGGATCTTTTCCCGAATGGGGAAGAAGATATGAAGATGCTGGTCGATTACTATCACAGTAAAAACTTGACGGTTCTTCCGTATTGCTCAACGACAATCGCCTGGCATTCTTCCGAGATTTGCAAGCAGCATCCGGAGTGGCAGTATTTAGGTCCCGACGGAATCCGTTATTCTCCGGAAGGGCTGGGCAATATGTGCTACCAGTCGCCATGGGGCGATTATATCAGGACGAAGCTGCTCCATCTCCTCGATCATATTGGGTTTGACGGCCTTGCCATTGACGGTCCTTATCATGGGCTTCCGTGCCTAGAGGCCGACCACAGCCACGCTAATCCCCAAAGCGTGGAGTTCATGAATTGGATGTGGGAAAAGCGCTTTTTCAAGGAGATTACGGACAGAAACAAGATGATTACTGCGCCGCAAGAAATGCAATCCATGTTTCTGGGGTTGAGCCAGCGTCCCGGCGGTTACCGAGAGGAAGACCAGAATGTCATGGGCGGCATGCGCCTTGTTACGCAATCGCGTGCATTTGTTTACGACTCGAGGTATAAAGATCCGGCTTGCGCGACATGGACGTCCGCTAACCTGGAAACATACCACGGTCATAGCATCGAGCCGTCAGAGGAAAACACGGCCACCTACGACCATGCGCTCGGCGGCATGTTCGGATACGGGCATAGCGGCGTATTATACGGAAAAAAGGCTTATATCGGGAATAAGACGAATACCATTTTTCAGAAATGGATTTCGTTCTATAAAAAGTATCGGGCGACACTGGCTGGAGAAATGGTGCATCTGGCGCGTCCGAACGGTTTCGAACCGGATGCGGTGATGCATGTATCGATGGAAGCGGAAATTCCCTCCGTCCTGGTCGTGTTTAATCCGGTCGATGAAGAAAAGACGATTACGCTGGAGCTGCCGCTAAAATATGCAGGGTTTGCAGGCGGAGAAGAGGCCCTCATCGAAACAATCGGCGCGGTGAACCTGGACTCGCGCGGTCATGGCGTCGTAACGCTGACGCTTCAACCACATGAAATTGCTACGATGGAAATCATCAAGCGGATGGGCTGAACATGCAGCTTTGAAACGAATAAATGAAATGTTGCAAGGAGATGAGAGTACGATGTTGAGCATTTCTGCGGGAAAGTTGAACATTCAATTGGATCGTCAAGGCAGGATAACTGGTCTAACCGATACCGCTGACGGTAATCGATATGAATCTGCCAAGCATACTATGCCGCTGCTTCGGGTTGTCGTTGACGGCCGGATCGAGTTGCCGGAGCAGGCCGATTATGAAGCGGCATCCGGCATAATGACATTGAAGTTTCCTGAGTGCGGAGCGGCAGTGGAGGTTTTGGCCGAAGAAAAAGGGCTTTATGCGACATTCGAAGTGCAATCCATCGATGGTGATGTCGATGCCGTCATCTGGGGGCCCTACGTTACGACGGTAGCCGGTTCGATCGGGGAGTCGGTTGGCGTCGTGCATAACGGATCATTCGCCCTCGGCCTGCAGGCATTGAATATAAAAACCGTCGGGGGATGGCCTCTCGAGCTCGATCGGATGGAATATGTTCAGCAAACGTATTCGAACAGCGGGATGCCGGATCCTGACAGCACACAGCCTTCGGACAACAAATTCGAATATGATGTTTGCGCGGCGTGGCCGATAAGCGAAGGAAGCATGCTGCAAGCGTATGCCAGGAATCGGACGAACGCGGCCCGGCGCCCCGCATGGAATTTGCCGGAGGTCGATATCGCGCCGATCGCCGGCGACGACGCTCGAATCGCCGGGACCAAGATCGCCTTATTCGGCTGTGCGGTTGACCGGGTTCTCCAAACGATCGAAGCGATCGAGATCGGGGAAGGGCTG
>NZ_JANHOF010000019.1:15442-86064 GCF_024498075.1 Paenibacillus mendelii | reverse complement strand
GCGTTCGCCAGCCCCCGTTCGGGACTTTCACCCTAGAGATGACGCCCATGCTGGGCGTACATGCAAAAGTGGTGGTGCAGTTGCCCTGCACCACCACTTTTTGTCTAGAGTGAAACCAACAAGGGGCTGCTCAAAAGAATTTCTTTTGAGGCAGCCCCTTTACTGTTGATAGGTCAGTTCATTTCCATTAACCCCGATTGACAACAGGCTCGCTTACACCGCCTTGCGGCTTCTTCCCTTCCTTCTGGGCATCCTCCGGCAACCGGTTGGACGTGCGCAGCGGAATCTCCCGCAAGAAGGCGACAAGTACAATCGCTACCACAAGCAGCGCTGCTCCGGATAGAAAGACCGTTGTCAGCGAATCGGCCAGCGCACTGCGGAGCATGTCGATCATCTTGGTGAACAGCGGCTGAACGTCCGCGGGCAGTGTCGTTTGCAGATGCTCCAGCTTCGGTTGATCAAGCAGCATCTGCGGATTCTGGAACTCAGCCAGCTGCTTCTGGATCTCCGGATCCACCTTCGACAGATCGACACCACCACCGGATTGCATCTTCGAGACCAGATTGTTCTTCAAACTGGTGGCCATAATCGTTCCCATGACAGCGATACCGATCGTACCGCCCAGGTTACGGAATAATTGGTTCGATGCGGTTACCACGCCGAGCTGATCGGCCCGAACGGCATTCTGAACGGTCAGTGAGAATACCGGCATACCGAAGCCAAGGCCTAGTCCGAAGACGATCATAGCCAGAACAGCTACCCAGATCGTGCTCATGTACGCCATCATGACCATGCCAATGATCATAATAGGCAGCCCCAGCATCGCGTAACGTTTGTATTTACCCGATTTAGTAATCCATTTTCCTGTAAAGGCGCTGATCACGACCATGCTGATCGACATCGGCATCGTCACGTAACCGGAGTAAGTTGGAGAAATCCCCTCAACACCCTGTACGAAGAACGGCAGATAAATCAGTGCGCCCATCATCCCTGCATTCATGAGGAAGCCCGCTAAATTCGAGATCGTCACGATGTCATTGCGGAACAGCGACAAGGGAAGCACGGGGCTTTTTGCTTTAAGCTCAGCAAATATGAATAAGATTAAGAATACAACTGCAGCTGCAAACAACCCGATAATTTGCTCGGAACCCCAATCATACTTCGTACCGGCCCATGAAAAACCGAGCAGCAGCGGCACAATAGTTAAGGTCAAGAACAATGAACCCCAATAGTCAATGGACTCCGATTCTTTGCGGGGTACTTTAGGAAAGAGCATCAGAATGAGGATAAAGGCAACGATGCCAAGCGGCAGGAAGATCCAGAATACCCATTCCCAGTTCATATGATCGACGATCCAGCCGCCCAGTGTCGGACCAAGCACGCTGGAGAAGCCGAAGACGGCCATCATGACCCCCGTCCATTTACCGCGCTCGCGAGGGGCAAATAAGTCACCGACAGCCGTGAAAGCCGATGACATAATGATCCCGGCGCCAATGCCTTGAATACCGCGATACGTGATCATTTGAAAAATATCTTTGGAGAAGCCAGACAAGAAAGCACCGATCATGAAGAAAACGATACCTATTAATATGAAGGGCTTGCGTCCGTAAATATCAGACAGCTTGCCGACGAGCACCGTCGCAATGGTCGAGGTTAGCATATAGATCGTAATGACCCATGTGTAGTAATCCATCCCCCCGAGCTGTGCGATAATTCTAGGCATCGCCGTACTTACGATCGTTTGATTAATGGCAGAAAAGAACATCGCGGCAATGATGCCGATCATGATGGTCACTTTCCGCTTGTGGGATAATTCATCCACCTTGTAACTCCTCCTCTTCATGAACCTGTACTAACTAATGTGGTAAAAATACGTCTTAAGTGCTCGACATCTTCCTCAGGCAGGCGATTGAAGAATGTGGAGATCGTTTGCTTCTGTTTCTCAAGCAGATTCTCCATATATTGCCCGCCAATTTCCGTGATTGCCAGATGAACAACTCTGCGGTCTTTACTGTCCCGATGGCGGACGATATACCCTTTATTGATCATCTTATCGGCTATACCGGTGATCGCACCGGGAGTTACGCCGAGCGACTCCGCAAGCTCATGAGGCTTGCTAAGTCCTGGAACTTTAAGCAAATAAAGCATCCGAAATTGGGTCATCGAAAGCTGATCTTCGACGCTGCAGTTCCACTCATGCGTTATTTTTTTGATTAAGCCTTTAAACAGTGCAGGGAGCTCGACCAGTTGAGCATTTACCTGCATGCCCCCGCCTCCTTCTTTACCGTTAAATATTTTAGAACTAAAAGATTAAACAATGAAACATTTAGAACTATATCGCATTTCAACCGGGCTGGTCAAATGGATATTTTCGCAAAAAAGTCGGATAATAAACGCTATAAGGCGAAAACCGTGAATTTTTTGGGCTATTATAACCTTTTCTTCAATTTCTTATGTTGAATAGAAGAAGGACCCGCTCCACAGCGAGTCCCCGTTCCTTTAAATGATATCGATCCAGCATTGCTTGGCATTGCTCTCGAGCACGGCGTCGATTACTTTCATGATTCGATGTCCGTCGTTTAAGTTGGCGAACTGCGGCTTGCCGGGAATCTTCAGGCCTTTCCTGCGTTTCACTTCGGAATAGAAATCGATCAGCAGGTTCTTCATCCCGTCCGGCCACCCTTCTTCATGACCACCGGGGAAATGTGCCAAAGCGGCGGCTTTTGATGAAAGAAGGGAAGGATCACGAAGCAGCTCATTATTCGCTTGATTGCGATGTCCCTCCCACAGCTTGTTTGGATTCTCCTGATCCCAATATAAGGTCGTCTCCCGAGTCGAGATTTCGAATTGAAGCTTATTTTTGCGTCCTGCACTCACTTGGGATACGGTGAAGACACCACGGCTGCCGCCTTCAAAATGGACGAGCACCGAACCGCAGTCCTCCGTGCTCACCTCGACCTCTTCACTGCCTTCTTCTCCTGCATCTCCACCGAAGGTAGCTCCATGCTCAAGCGGCTTCTGCCGAACCGGATGCACCGTGTGCAAATCGGCAAAGACCCTGATAATGCGCTGTCCCAGCACGAACTGAACCGTGTCGCACCAATGGGATCCGATATCCGCAATGGCTCTTGAATCCCCATTCAGCTCGGGATCCAGGCGCCAGCTATAATCCGTTTCGTAGAGAAGCCAGTCCTGCAGGTAGCTCCCCATCACCAGATGCGGGGCGCCATACTTGCCGCTCTGGACCATCCCTCTCGCTTGCATGACCATCGGAAAATGCCGATAGTTGAAGCACACTCCGCTCACAACATCGCACTTTTCGGCCAGCTCGGCCAGCTTGGCCGACTGTTTGCTATCCATGCCAAGCGGCTTCTCCGACAGCAGATGTTTGCCTGCCAGCATGGCCGTCACATTGATATCATAGTGCAGGTTGTTAGGCGTACAGTTGTGTATGACCTCAATATCCGGCTGTCCGATCAGCTCGTGATGATCGCCGTAATATCGCGGAATTCCATACTGCTTGGCCATCTGCTCCGCCTTTTCCAAAGAGCTTCCCGCAACTGCGACGACCTCTACATCTGGCAGCCGTCTAAGTGATTCCGTATGAAACCCGGCCGAAAATCCGGTACCGATAATGCCTACCTTAATTGTCTCCATTGCAGCTCACCACTCCTTATCACATATATCCCGTATCCTATCCTTACCCACAATTGGATTCTTTCGAAAATCGGCTTGCGGTTCGAGAACGGGCTGCTGTTAGAAGAACACTGAATGATGAATCAGCTGTTGGCCCAGCTGATAGGAAGAAGGGTGATCACCAGCCAACCATTTCATTCATAAGAATCTTAGAATTGAAGTATTGGAGGGTTAGCAGGCTGAAGGTTCGCAGGTTCGTTGATTCGAAGGCTCGAAGGTTCGTAAGATTCGCAGAAGGAACCCGGCCTTATAACCGGTTTTCTGCTACAATAGAGAAAATTGAAAGCCTAAGGGAGATCTGTACATGGCGCAGCGCCGATTACTGACTGATCAAGATTTTAATGAAGCTATGGAGCGTCAAATAAAGTTAAGGGTTTTTCAAGACGACCATGTGGTCGACATGGGTGGAATCATCGTGCGCTTCGACGATCTGATGGTCGTTGTGCAGTCCGGTGTTAGTGAGATCGCCTACCACGATAGAAAGAGATGCGAGTTTTTCGAGATGAGAAAGCGGTAAGCGGAGCCATCGCAGCACCGCTCCTTGCAGCCGGACTACAAAGCTTCCGACGCCCAAACCTTCGAGCTTCTGCGCGCCCCTCTTCTCTGTACACGAGTTGCCCAAGCATACACCTCTCGCTTCTCCACTATGCGCTTCACTCCCCCACCCGCCTTTACTTGATGTACTTGCGTTCCCGCTCCCTTCTCCAAACAAATTATTTCGCCGCATTCCCCCACTTACGTAGACTGCATTTCAGCATTCAACTTAACAGCACAAAGTGGAGGCGCACACGGCGGCGAGGGTGCCGACCGCGGCTCTGTAACGGTACTTTTTGGCCTTACAGCTCACCGCTCTCCTGATGGACGGGCTGGTACGCCACTTTTAGGCGTTACAGCTTTAGATTTCGCCGCGAGGGGGGTGAACGCGGCTCTGTAACGGTACTTTGTGACCTTACAGCTCACCGCTCTCGCGAGTGGACGGGCTGGTACGCCACTTTTGGGCGTTGCAGCTTTTGTCTTCGCAGCGAGGGGGGCGAACTGGGCTCTGTAACGCTGCTTTGCGGCGTTACAGCTCACCGCTCACGCCAGTGGACGGGCTGATACACCACTTTTGGGCGTTACAGCTCTCCTGCAGCGAAGACGATGGCTCGGAACCTCCGTCCACCAGCAGCCTTAACGATGATTTACATCGTTAAGCACAAGCACCGCCGGCAGCTAATAGCCGCCATCCTCAATCGGACCATCTCCAACGCCGCTCCCACTCGTTTTCAGAAAATAAGTTAGGAAACCAAAAAATTTGTTTGATAATTCCATAATTTATGCTACGATTCAGTGGAAAGTAAAAAACCGGAAAGGAACCCCCCACCCCAAATGGAATCCATACAGGAAGAACAAGCGTTTCTGGAATCCCTCCTAACAGGACTCGCTGCCCAGTTTGGCCCGAGCTGCGAGGTCGTACTGCATGACTTGACGAAGGATTACGAGAGTACGATCTGCGCTATTGAGAACGGCCATATCACCGGCAGGAAGGTCGGCGACCCCGGTACGAATCTTGGCCTCGAGCTGCTAAGCGGACATGTGCAGGATGGCAATCGTTACGGCTATTTGACGCAGACAAAAGACGGACGAATCCTCCGCTCCTCCTCTCTTTATATGAAGAATAAAAGCGGACGTCCGATCGGCTCGCTCTGCATCAACTTCGACATCACGGAGCTCATGATGGCGGAGAAGACGCTGAAGTCGCTCACATCTGCACCTGCTGCCGAGGTGGTTCGCGAATCATTCGTCAGCAACGTGAACGATCTGCTGGACGCCCTGCTCCAAGAAGCGCAGGAGATCGTCCAGAAGCCCGTCGCGGCAATGGCCAAGGCAGACAAGGTCCGCTTCATCCGAACGCTGGATACGAAGGGCGCCTTTCTGATCAAGAAAGCAGGAGAAAAGGTTTGTGCCTATCTCAACATTTCGAAATTTACGCTCTACAGTTACATAGAGGAAGGCAAATCCGCTGCTGAAGCAGCCTCAGGGGAGGAAGCGTAATTGATCATAAGTAACGGAATGCCATTGGACGAAGAGGCAGCGGCAGCCAAAGCAACAGCACTCGCCCAACTGGAAACGCCATGTATCGTGATCGATACCGCAAAAATGGAAGCGAACATCCGAAGGATGGCGGAGGGAGCCAGGCAAGCCGGCGTTGCCTTAAGGCCTCATACCAAGACGCACAAAATGCCGCAGATCGCGCACAAGCAAATCGCCGCTGGAGCTTCAGGAATCACCGTCGCCAAAGTTTCGGAGGCGGAAGTGATGGCAAGCGGCGGCATCGACGACATATTCATCGCCTACCCGCTCATCGCGGAGTCGAAGATCGAGCGCGCGCTGCGGCTCAGTGAACGAATCGACCTGATCATCGGAGTCGACAGCCTCGAAGGGGCCCGGCGGATCTCGACGCTCGCCAAGCTTCATAACCGCACCATGCAGGTACGGCTTGAGGTCGATACCGGCCTGAAGCGGACAGGAATCCCCTACGAGCAAGCCGTGCCGCTCGCACGCGAGATTCACGGCATGGAGGGTCTCGACTTCACCGGTATCTACACGTTCCGCGGCGCTGTACAAGGCGGCGCAGCGACGCTCGACCGGTTAAACGCCGGATTGGAGGAGGGCCAACTAATGGTGAAGCTGGCCGACATGCTTCGGTCGGAAGGAATTCCGGTCCGTGATGTCAGCGTCGGATCTTCGCCAACGGGACTGTATGCTGCCAGCGTACCAGGAGTAACGGAAATCCGGCCGGGCACCTATGTCTTTCAGGATCGAATGACGGCCGCCTTCGGTCTATGCACACTCGAGGATTGTGCGGCATTCGTAGTGGCAACCGTAGTGAGCCGCCCGGACGATCGCTACGCCGTCATCGACGGCGGCAGCAAAACATTTGCCACAGACGTCCAACCCCGCACCAGCCCTCTTCACCTGGAGGGATTCGGCTATCTGCTGGAGGCACCGGATGCGGTACTGGAACGAATGTCCGAGGAGCATGGCATGATTCGAACTGACAGCCAGCATACCCTGAAGCCGGGAGACCGGGTCCGTATCATTCCTAACCACATATGCAGCACCGTGAACTTGCATAACAATGTCTACTTCATGGAAGGCGACCGTTTGGTGAAAGCGCCCGTTGCAGGCCGTGGAATGCTTGAATAACATTAACCGCTAAGGAGCTCCCTCTTATGCTGGATATCGTGTTAAAGAACGGACGAATCGTCGATGGTACCGGGAACCCCTGGTATATGGGCGATGTAGGCATTATGGATGGTAAAATTGCGGTCGTCGGCCATGTCGACCAAGAAGCTAAACTAACGATCGACGTTAAACGAGACGTGATATCCCCCGGCTTCATTGATGGTCACTGCCATTCCGATCTGAAAATCTTAGTTGAGCCTACGAGTGACTTCAAGCTGCAGCAAGGGGTGACGACCGAGGTCGTCGGCAACTGCGGCCTAGCCCCCGCCCCTTACCTCGCGCCATATGCCGACGCCCTGCAGCAGTACGTGCAGCCCGTTCTTGGCAGCACGCCATGGGCGTGGAGCTGGCAGTCTGTCGAAGCTTACATCGGCCTCCTTGCCCGCTCGGCGATATCGGAGAACGTAGCGACTTACGTGGCGCATGGCGCACTGCGGATCGCGGTGATGGGCTTCGAGAAGCGGCCAGCCACGACACAGGAATTGCAGCGCATGAAGATGATGCTCGAGGAAGGCATGAAGGCGGGCGCGATCGGATTATCCATTGGCCTGCTGTACGCACCAGGGAGCTATGTAGGGAGAGAAGAATTAGCGGAGCTGTGCAGCGTGCTCCCCAAATATGGCGGTCTGCTGTCCACTCATATGCGCGGAGAGGGCAGCAGCCTGATCCCCTCCATCCAGGAGGTCATCTGGATTGCGGAGCGCAGCGGCGTACCGCTGCATGTCAGCCATTTGAAATCGGCCGGCGCCATCAATTGGGGGAAGGCGCTCCAGGCGATGGAGCTGATCGAGAATGCCCGGGCCGGAGGGCTGGACGTCACGTGCGATGTCTATCCCTATACAGCCGGATCCACGTCCATGACGACGATTCTGCCGCCATGGTCGCTTGAGGGCGGCATCGAGGCGACCTTGAACCGCCTGCGCTCACCGAAGGAGAGGGCGGCAATCAAGGCAGAGCTGCGCGAGGAACAGGCAGACTGGGATAATCTCATCTGTTCTACCGGGTGGCAGAGCGTTTACGTATCCGCCGTATCCACGGAAGCGAATCGAAGGCTTGAGGGAAGACAGATGCAGGATATTGCCGATGAACGCGGGAGCGACCCCGAGGACGCGATGATGGATTTATTGCTTGAGGAGAACGGCATGATCGCCATCGTTTATTTTCACATGGCGGACAACGATGTTCGCGAGATTATCCGCTACGACCGCTCGCTTGTCGCTTCCGACAGTCTCGGCTGCGTAACAGGGAAGCCCCACCCGCGCTCGTACGGCACGTTCCCGCGGCTCATCGCCAAATACGTGCGGGAGGAAAAGCTGCTCACGCTCGAGCAGGCCGTACGCAAGATCACCTCCTTCCCGGTGCAGCGCTTCAAGCTCGGCAGCCGCGGGCTTCTCGTGCCGGGGTATCAGGCCGATGTCACCGTTTTTAATCCGGACACGTTTCGCGACACTGCCACCTACCAGGAGCCTATTCAAACACCGGAAGGATTATCGCATGTCTTTGTCGGCGGCGTACATACAATGGAAAAAAGCCGGCATACCGGTGCCAAAGCGGGAGCCTTCCTGCATGCTTGCGCTTGCGGAACTTATCATGGCTAAACGAATGACGCATTCATAAACAATCGTTTCATACCAAGGAGAGATTCATATGGCTAAGATCGAACAACGGCTCGAAGAGTTAGGCATCCTGCTGGAAAAGGTACCGACACCGGTGGCGCAATATGTCCCGGCCAAAACCGTCGGCAGCCTGGTGTATACGTCAGGCGCCGATTGCCGGGTACAAGGCGTGCTGAAATACACCGGCAAAATCGGCCAAGAGCTGACCGTCGAGCAAGGCTACGACGCCGCGCGCCAGGTCATGATTAACCTGATCGCCGTGCTGAAGGATCATCTAGGCGATCTCGACCGGGTGAAGCAGGTCGTGAAGCTGCTCGCCTTCGTCAACTCGGCCGACGGCTTCGTCGAACAGCCGTTTGTCGTCAACGGCGCTTCCGACCTGCTGGTCGAAGTGTTTGGCGAGAAGGGCCGCCACGCCCGCTCCGCCATCTCATCCAACGAGCTCCCCTTCAATACGCCGGTGGAGATTGAGATGATTGTCGAGATTGAGAGCATCTAACACAAAGGCCTCCTATTCCCCTGCTAGGGCTGGAATAGGAGGCCTTCTTCTTTCACGGAATCCGCTAGAATGAATTACGCTTCCAGTTTTTGCGAAACACGCTCGGCGAGCACTTCTCGATGCTCATGAACGCATGCAGGAAGGTATTGTAGCTGCTGAAGCCGCAGCATGCAACGATATCGTTCACAGGCTGGCTGGAGGCGATCAACAGCCGCTTGGCCAGGTGGATTCTCTTATGCAGCAAATATTCCTTGGGTGTAAAACCATAGTGCTTCTTGAATTGCCGGATAAAATAGAACAGGCTGAAGCCCGCTCGATCCGCGACTTCCTTGACGCTTTGTATCGTCGAGAAGCTTTCGTCGAGATACGTCTTGGCCCGCTTCAGCGCGTCCGGCTCCTGCCAAAGCGATGATGAAACGGTATCGGTCAGCAGACCGAAGCTGCGCGCAAGCGTATCGTACAGAAGTGTGGACAGCGATTGTTCATCCTTATGGTCTGCTGACATCAAGTCCACGATCCGCCACAGATTGTCCTGAATGGCATGCTCCCGGAGCAAGCTGTGCAGAACGACATGCGGGGCATTAAACCATTTTCGCCAGTAATAATCCATATCCGGACCATCGAATACGACGTACAGCATATGGTAGGGATCGTCAGGATCGGCGCGGTAGGCATGCGGAAAACGCATGTCATAGAGGAGGCAGTCGCCCTCTACGAGATCGGTCCATTGATCGCCGGTCTTGAACCTGCCCTTCCCCTCCGTCACATAGACGATCTCATACGCCGGATAGTGCTTCCGTTCAAAGAAGAACTGTCCATCCGAGCGGGAGAAGGCAGACAGCAGCGGATAGAATAAGTGGCTCCTCACATATTCACTAGGGTTCCCGAGGTACTCACAGGATTCCATCATCGTTGGCACTCTCCCCTTTCACTGTGTATCAACCTTCGCCTCCTCTTCCTTGAATGCGCCCGCATCCGCGAACCAAGGCTTCATGCCGAGCAGCATCTTGCGCAGCGGTGTATGTGCGGTTACCTTCAGCTCCTCGGACGGTTCGTAACCCGGCCATGCTCGAAGCATCGGGTTGCCATAGTTATAAATCAGCGATCGTCTGGTATGGTCGGTAAAGTTGTTGAGTGCCGAATGATAGGTGTATCCGTGAAAAATGACGGCGGTTCCCGCTTTCACATTCATCCGCACATGGCCGGGCATCTCCTCCTGCTTCTCGCATTTAGGCAGTTTCTCGTTGGCCATATGGACGCTCCCGGGGAGAAAGGCAAGACAGCCCCCGTCATAATGAACGTCGGACAGAAAATAGAACACTTTCACCATCAACGGGACAGCCTTCTCGTTCACATGAAGCAGTGTGTTCGTATCGCGATGCCAGTTGGTGTGACTTTCCTTCTGCGGAGGCTTGATCAGCGCTTCGTTGTCAATCATAACGAAGCTGTCGCCCATCAGATCGCGCAGAATCTGCATCATCCGATGATTCTCCATCAGCTTCACGAAGCTCTCTCCATATTCAATGACCCCGCAAACCTGCTGCACATTGGACAGCTGGCCGGTCTCCGGATTAACCTTGCCGGATTCGTCCAGTTTACGGAACGCTTCGTCCATCTGTTCGTTGTGGAACTTAATTTCGTTGTCGCTCAAGAAACCGTCAAGCACGAGAAACCCATCGCGTTCCCACACCATTTTTTGCTCAATCGTCAGTCCATGCAGCTTCATCCGATTCGAGCCTCCCTCGATCGCTTGTATACGTTCTACTTGTAGTTTACCGATCCATGACGAGGTTAGGAAGACGGGAAGTTGCTGACTACACCCCATAAATTGCTTTTATTAGGAGGTCATGCTCTCTGAGCTAGCCGGGCGGGCCTTGCCGCTAAGGGAGAAGTAGGTCCACATCCGAAGCAGCCTTTCAACAGGGCCAAACTGATATTTCCTCCATACCCAAGCGCTTATGACCGCCTGCACGGCATAGATCAGCAGGGAGAGCAGGATGCCGGTTACGACCCCGATCCGACCATACAACCCCAGCCCATAGCCATAGAAGATCGTGGTGCAAATGACCGTCTGCATCAAATAATTCGTCAGTGACATTCTTCCTACCGATTCGAAAGCCGCTATAGTAAACGACCGCCGAGAGAGTCCAGGCAGCACGAAGGCCAGCAGAAAGATGTAGCCTAGCGCCAGCAGCTGTCCGCCTCCTATCATCAGAACGCCGCTCCAAGGCGACGCGCTCCATAGGACCGCCGCTGTCTTCATGGTCAATCCCGCCGGCAGGAACAGCAGCGTTAATCGCGAATATCGGCTCCTTTCTTTGCGGGGATTGTGAAACCACTGCTTGCTGGCGGCTGCCATGCCAAACAAGAACATCGGCGCAAGGAAGACCGGTGCGAACAGGATGAGCAGTATCACGGGCGCTCCGGACAAATCAAGCGGATCCGCATTCATGCGAAACTCCTGTATCTCCATATACGTACCGCTGCCCATCACATCGATCGACTCCTCGATATAATGCTTCATACGAATCTCCGCCTTGTCATCCTCCTTCTGCGAGCCATATCCCAGACCGGCAAACAGCACACTAAGCACAATGCCCCAGATCAGCATCGTCCTGGGTTTTCTTCGAATGAAGAGAAGCAGACAGAAGCCCATCAAGCCGTAAGCCGCGAGAATATCGCCCTCCCACAACAGCAGCCCATGCAGCACGCCTAATAGAAGCAGCATGAGAAATCGGCGGGATAGATACCGCTTATACTTCAGCCCCTTGCTCACCAGACTGTCCTTCATCTTATATAAACCGTACCCGAATAGAAACATGAAGATCGGCATGAAGCTGCCCTCAATCATGATCTGCAGCAGCTTATGAAACCCTATATCCCAAGCAGATGGATTGAACGACTCCAGCTTATCCTTCCCATATAGCCCGTACTGAAAAATAAGCATGTTCGCCATCAGAATGCCGAGCAAGCTGAACCCTCTAATCGCGTCTATAATTCGAACGCGCTCTTTCCCTTCCTTTTGAACCGTGTTTGTTTCTGTCATCATCCTCTTCACCTCTGCTTTATCCTAACAAGCGATCTTGAACGCAGCAGAAACCGCTGTATAAACGCAGGCTTAATTTTGGATGAATCTGTTTAGCTGTTGTTCAAGTTCGTATGTTAACATAATCGTGGGTGATACGTTATGAATGAAACGAATGAGATAAAAATCCTCATTGTCGATGATGAGCCATCTATTGTTACCATGCTGCAGATGGTGCTCCGCAAGGAGGGGTTCCAGCAGCTATATACCGCATCCTCATGCCGCGAGGCACTGGAGACGGTCTCCCGGGTCGGCGCGGATATCGTGCTGCTCGATATTATGCTGCCCGATGGCAGCGGCTTGGAATTATGCTCGCGAATCCGCGAATATGGCAATCCGCATATTCTATTCCTAACCGCCAAAGCGTCGGATCTGGACGTGCTGACCGGCTTCGCCATGGGTGGAGACGACTACATCACGAAGCCATTTAATCCGCTTGAAATCGCAGCCCGCATTAAGGCGCGGATCCGGCGGCTGGATGTGGCCGCGCCATCGAACGCCGTCACACCGAGCCAGAAGGATTCACGCATATATCAGTTCGGACGTTTCTCGGTCAATGAGGCAGAGGGAGAATTAATCGTGGACAACCAGCATGTGCCCTGCCCCGCCCAAGTCTTCCAGCTGCTGCTCCACTTCTGCAAGCATCCGGGTATCGTCTTCTCCAAGACGCAGCTGTATGAAGCCGTATGGGGGCTCGATGGTCTCGGTGACGATTCGACCGTTATGGTTCATATTCGGCGCATACGGGAGCGGATCGAATGGGATCCCAGCGATCCGAAACACCTGCTCACGATCCGCGGACTGGGGTATAAGCTGGCAAAGGAGCCTGCGAAGCGATGAAGATCCAGCGGCGCATGGCTTTCCATTTTACGTACCAGCTTATCTTCTATTCCTTCTTAATCTTCGCCGTCATTCTTATTCTGTTCATCTTCTTTATCCAACAAATAACGAATGATGAAATACGCCGTAATTTCCCCAATGGCGCATTGGATACGATCACGACCGAAGCCACTTATGAGAAGGGGCAAATTAAACTCGCTTCTAGGTGGACCAAGCTGTTGGAAGAACGCAACATCTGGATGCAGATCGTGAATCAAGAAGGCAAGGTTATTTATAAGGCGAATGCCGATGACTCCTCCTTGCCACTGTCCTATTCGGTTACGCAGCTGCTCGCCATCCAAGAGACGGGTGAATTCGGCCGGTATTCCATTACTTCTCAGCTGGACCTGACCTACAAGGAGCCGCTCCTGTTCCTGCTTGGCTATGAGAATCCCGATCTCGACCAGCTCTCCTCCTGGTATACGGCCTACCAAGTGAACGGTCTTGTCGGGGAGAAGGCTTTGTCTTCGCTTGATCAGAAGCTTCAAGAGACGGACAGCTACCTCCAGATCATTAATCAAGCAGGGGAGATCGTACAGACCGTTGGTCACCCTTCAGCGTCTCCGAAGAAATTCGATCCGCTTGAGATTATCGCCATGCAGCAAGCTCCGGGGAATTACGATACGAATATTGTCGTGTATCGTCACGCCCAAGGCGCGATGACCTGGATTCTGCATACGCCTAATGCTGCCAGCGATTTGCCCAAGCAGCCGATTCTATCGGAGATTATCCGTCTGTTTATCTGGATGATCGCACTCGTGCTGGTCTTATCGATCGCCGTCTCCTTCTGGCATGGCTACCGTTATGGGCAGCCGCTAATTCTATTCGCCGGATGGTTCGAGCGGATGGGACGCGGCAAGTACGATGAAGTGCTCACAGCCAAAGACAAGCGCCGCGTGTTCCGGCGCAACGGCAAGCTGCGGATTCGTTACCGGCTCTACCGGGAAGTCATCCAAGCCTTCTATCAGATGGCCGAACGGCTGGCTCATACGGAGAAGGAGCGCAAACGCCTGGAGAAGGCCCAAGAGGAATGGATGTCCGGTATCTCGCATGACCTGCGCACACCGCTTGCCACCATTCAAGGGTACGGATATATGCTCGAGAGCGCGCCCGACCAATGGAGCCAAGAGGAGCTGCGCGTGATGGGGACGATGATTCGCGAGAAGGGCGACTACATGCTGGAGCTTATTACGGATTTCTCGCTCATTAACCAGCTGAAGCAGGACGGCCTGCCTATGGAGGTTCAACAAGTGAACCTCGATGAATTAGTGCGCGTTGCCGTGCTGAAATATGTGAATGACGCTACACTGGCAGACTGCCATTTCATCTATGAGGGCGAAGAGGCTCCGATTACGATACAAGGCAACGACACGTGGCTGCAGCGGCTGCTGGATAATCTGCTGTCCAACGCCGTCAAGCATAACCCGCCCGGCATCACCGTGACGGTATCGGCAGGTATGATGAACGACGAAGCTTACATTCGGATATCCGATAACGGGAACGGCATGGATGAGGAGACCAAGCGGAACCTCTTCGAGCGGTATTACAGAGGAACCAATACCGAGGAATCGACAGCCGGTTCAGGGCTCGGCATGAGCATTGCGAAAGCTATCGTGGAAGCACATGGCGGCGAGATCGAAGTCTTGTCGTCATTAGGCAGCGGTACGGAGATTACCATCCGGCTCCCGCAATGAACGGAATGCTGCGCGGCTTCCACTGGTCATTTCTTCGATTAAACGGCTCGACATTCGACACGAGATTTGCAGTCTTTCAAACCACCCCCCTCGGAGCCAATCTCAGGGGGTTCCTGCTTCCCATGCTTATCTCGCCTGTCTAGGCCGCCTGCTTGTTTCCACTCGCGAAAATAACCGTTTACTTTTGCCCCGAAATAGAGAAACTAGAGTATAGGCATTCCTATCTACTATTTAACTGATGCAGGGGGTTATTATGGTTGATTTCGCGCAAGTCGATTATTTGGCTGTCATTCTCGCTACGGTAGCTACGATGATTCTAGGATTCTTGTGGTATACACCGGTATTATTCGGTAACACTTGGATGAAGCAGCTTGGCATGAAGCCGGAGGAGATGTCCGGCGGCGGTCCGCTGACGTATATCCTAACGGCCGTAACCGCCATTGTCGGGGTATTCGTCTTGGTGCTGCTGCTGACGCTCGGCGAGGAAACAACCGCCTGGTCAGGATTATGCATTGGACTACTGATCGGCATAGCCGTATCGGCCAAGATCGGAATGAACTATTTGTTCGAGGGCCGCAAGCTCGGCCTCTATCTTATTACGATCGGGTATCATCTCGTATCCTTCATCATCTCGGGCATCATTATCGGAGCCATGCAGGGATAACGGAAGCCGGGGCAGCGACTCGTACAGCAAAGAAAAAGGCACAGACCGCATGATTGAATGCGGTCTGTGCCTTTTTTTATTACGGTCGGGCAATTCTATGAGCCACTGCAAAAAACACACAATCTTCAACACCGAACAAATAAATCCCCTGCTTCATAGTGAGCGTTGTCATTAATTCTGCTATATGTATAAATTCCGAGAGGTGCGAGAGGTGGCCGTAACGGTAGAAAACGGTCTTACAGACTCCGCACAGGGCGAAGCACTCAGCTGTAAGACCGTTTTTCGGAGTTAACCGTATAAATTGCAGAGTGGGGTAAGCAAATCGGACAAGTTAGCGGTAGAAAATGGTCTTACAGACTCCACTCAGGGTGATAGGTATGGCTGTAAGACCCTTTTTCGGAGTTAACCGTATAGATTTCGGAGGGTAGTAAGCAAATCGGACAAGTTAGCGGTAGAAAATGGTCTTACAGACTCCGCGCAGGGCGATAGGCATGGCTGTAAGACCGTTTTTCGGAGTTAACCGTATAAATTGCAGAGTGGGGTAAGCAAATCGGACAAGTTAGCGGTAGAAAATGGTCTTACAGACTCCACTCAGGGTGATAGGTATGGCTGTAAGACCGTTTTTCGGAGTTAACCGTATAGATTGCAGAGTGGGGTAAGCAAATCGGACAAGTTAGCGGTAGAAAACGGTCTTACAGAATCCACTCAGGGTGATAGGCATGGCTGTAAGACCGTTTTTCGGAGTTAACCGTATAGATTTCGGAGGGAAGTAAGCAAATCGGACAAGTTAGCGGTAGAAAACGGTCTTACAAACACCACTCAGGGTGATATGCATGGCTGTAAGACCGTTTTTCGGAGTTAACCGTATAGATTTCGGAGGGAGGTAAGCAAATCGGACAAGTTAGCGGTAGAAAACGGTCTTACAGAATCCACTCAGGGTGATAGGTATGGCTGTAAGACCGTTTTTCGGAGTTAACCGTATAGATTGCAGAGTGGGGTAAGCAAATCGGACAAGTTAGCGGTAGAAAACGGTCTTACAGAATCCACTCAGGGTGATAGGTATGGCTGTAAGACCGTTTTTCGGAGTTAACCGTATAGATTGCAGAGTGGGGTAAGCAAATCGGACAAGTTGCGGTAAGAAATGGCCTTACAGACTCCGCGCAGGTCGATGCACTCAGCTGTAAGACCGTTTTTGGGAGTTAACCGTTTAGATTTCGGAGGGAAGTAAGCAAATCGGACAAGTTAGCGGTAGAAAACGGTCTTACAGACTCCACGCAGGGCGAAGCACTCAGCTGTAAGACCCTTTTTCGGAGTTAACCGTATAGATTTCAGAGTGAGGTAAAGGTAAGTCGATGGGGCGTGTTAAGTTACTGATTAACTTAGTCCGGTTCGTTCAATGCCGATAAACAAAGAAAAAAGGCACAAACCGTATATGTTCACACGGTCTATGCCTTCACCCAATACGTCAGGACCAGCCCCAGAAGAATCCGTCTCTCTCCCATGCCGCCCGTCCGCGATGCAGCTTCTTGAATGCCTTCTTGACTTCCTTATCGATGGAACGGTTGCCGTTCTCATTGACATAGATAAATGACTCGCCGAAGTGCTTCGAGATGTAATCTACGGCCTGTTCCTGATATAACATACCCGTGTTCTGCAGCTCCTTGAACATCCACTCCGCAACTTCGTCAGCTGTGTATTCCATGACCGTCACTCCTAATTTTATGCACGCTGTTTGAACTATATAAGTTGAACCCATGATTCCAGCACAGCACGCTGCACAGGCAGAATGTTCATACGCTAGCGCTTCTCCAGAATCATTCTTCCTGTTCAAGCTCATTGCAGGTTTCTTTCGTTCAACTTCATTAGCATACCTTGTTCGGAGGGATGGCACAACCACGCTTACAGCCGAGGGAACCGCCTGCTCGGAGCACGAGTTTCAGCAGGCAATCCACAGCTTATGAGCCGAATTGTCGGAACGCCCAGCTGGCGCTGCCGATCACACCGGCATCCTCGTTGCGCTGCGCCGCGGCCAGTTCAAGACGTTCGCGATAGATCGGCATGATGCGTTCGAACAGCGTCTCCCGGACGGGAGCGAGGAAGCGTTCGCCTGCATGCAGGACACCCCCGCCCAATACAATAATATCCGGGCTGAGCAGCGGCACTACGTACGAGAGCGCTTTGCCCAGCGTGACGCCGGTCCGGTGCATAATTGTAACGGCAACCTCGTCACCTTCATCATAAGCAGCAGATACATCTGCCGCCTTCAGCTCGGCAGGATCCTGCTTCAGATCAGCCAACAGCGTCTTCTGTCCCGATAATACAGCCTCCCTCGCTTGACGAGCCAAGCCTGTCGCAGACACCACCGTCTCCAAGCAGCCGGTTAATCCGCAGTTGCAGCGGTAATCGATCCCTTCGATCGGAACATGCCCAAGCTCGCCGGAGAAATCGCCACCTCCTTGGTAGAGCTTGCCGTCGTTCACCATTGCCGTAGCCAATCCGGTCCCTACTGTCAGTCCGAACACATGGCGGCGATTGCGCCCTGCACCGACAACCGCTTCCCCGTACACATACATGCGGACGTCATTCTCCATGCAGACCGGCATGCCGGTTAGCTCTTTCAGCTTCGCAAGGACGGGATAATTGCGAAAATGCAAATTGGAAGAAAGAACGCTGATGCCCTGCTCCGGATCCACGAGGCCCGGCATGCCGATCCCGATGCCGACCACATCTTCAGCCGCAATACCGGACTCCGCAAGCCCAATCTCTGCGCAATTCGCAACGACCGCCATCACATGGTCATTCCCCTTGCCCGCCTCTGTCGGCACCTTCCGTGTCCAGATGATCTCGCCCTCTCTGTCGACAAGACCGCAGACGATATTCGTACCGCCGATATCAAATCCGAAAGCATAACGCTTCATGATAAGTCCTCCCGTAATCGGAATTGTGGATTGTGATTTCTTACCTTAACTATAGGAGCAGCAATCGGAAAAATCAATCACATAATGACATTTCCAATCATAACGTGATTGAAAATTTCATATCACTGCGTTATAGTGAAAACAAAATGAGAGATCTAAGGATGATGAACGTATGGCAATTCCTCCCTTACCGAAGGCTGAAGCAAGGCGGCAGCAACTTCTTGAGCTGCTGAAGCTGCATAAGAAGCTCAGCATTCACGAGATGATTCAGCACATGAACTGCTCGGAAGCGACCGTGCGCCGCGACCTGGATCTTCTGGAGCAGACCGGCGAAATTTTTCGAACGGCCGGCGGCGCCCGTTATCACGACCCTCTTCGGGGGGTCAGCTTCCATGAGAAAGAACAGCTTTATTGGAAAGAGAAAGAAATCATCGCAGCCAAAGCCGCTTCACTCGTCCAGCAGGGCGATATTGTCGGCTTAACCGGAGGCACGACGACATTCCTGATCGCACGGGAGCTGAAGAACCGCCCAGAGATTACGGTCGTCACGAATGCCGTCAACATTGCCATGGAGCTGGCCGAGAGCCAGCAGGTCCAGGTCGTGCTTACCGGAGGCGTTATGAGCAATGAAACGTTCGAGCTCTCCGGTCCTCTCGCAGAGGCGAAGCTGGAAGGGCTGCATATTAACAAAATGTTCATCGGCGTCGATGGCATCCATCCGATAAGCGGGTTAACGACCCACTCGGAGCTGGAAGCACGGATGGCGCAAATCATGATGAGCCGCTCTGACAGCGCAATTGCCGTATTTGACGGGTCCAAAGCGAATAAAAGCTCCATCTTCCCGATTAGTCCCCTTGGCAAGCTGGAAGCGATCGTATGTAACACACCGCTGCAAGGCGAGCTGCTCGCCGTATGCGAACAAGAATCCATTACCCTGCATCTCGCGGGTGGCAGTCCAGCACAGTCTGCCGCGCCCAACGAATTTCCAAGGAGGTAACGAAATGCCATTAGTATCGTCAACAGCTATGCTGCAAGCAGCTCGAGCCGGCGGTTATTGCGTCAGCGCGTTCAACGTACACACCTTGGAGATGCTCCAAGCTGTCGTTGAGGCGGCGGATGAGCTGCGCTCTCCGCTCATTATTCAATCCACCGTAGGCACGGTCAAGCATCTTGGACCTGATTATATAGCAGCAGCCGCAACGACAGCAGCGAACCGAAGCTCCGTGCCAATCGCCCTTCATCTGGATCATTGCTCGGATTTCCCTCTCATTATCCAATGCATTCGTGCCGGATATACGTCCGTCATGATCGATGCCTCCCATTCCCCCTTCGAGGAGAACGTCCGGCAGACGAAGAAGGTCGTTGAAGTCGCCCAAGCTGCAAGCGTGAATACGGAAGCGGAGCTTGGCAAGGTCGGCGGGGTCGAGGATGACATCGTCGTCGAGGATCAGGATGCGCTCTTGGCAGATCCCGAGGAATGCGAGAAGTTCGTGGCGCTTACGGGGGTTTCTACGCTTGCACCCGCAATCGGCACCGCACACGGCATTTATAAAGGAGAACCGAACATTGATTTCGCGCGCATCGAGCGCATTGCCTCCCTTGTCGCCGCCCCGCTTGTTCTTCATGGCGGCTCGGGCATACCCGATGAGCAAGTGAAGCGCTGCGTCGCGCTTGGCATGTCGAAGATGAACGTCGCGACTGAGCTTCGCATCGCCTTCTCCGATGCCATCAAAGCGGTGTTCCAGCAGCATCCCGAGGAGAATGATCCTCGCAAATATATGGTTCCCGCGAAGCAGGCGCTGTTCGAGCTGGCAGCAGACAAGATCAGGCTGTGCGGATCCGTGAACAAAGCGGGGGATACAGCATGACAGCACGCCATCTAACCACGATTACGCTCAATGCGGCTATCGACAAGACCTATTTTGTTCCGGAGCTCGTTCCGGGCAAAGCCAACCGCGCCTCCCGTACGATCGCGCAGGCCGGAGGAAAAGGCATTAACGCCGCCCGCGTTGCCCATTCGCTCGGCGAACCGGTCGTCGCAACCGGCTTCGTAGCCGGCTTGAACGGCCAGATGATACGCAGCGGCCTCACGCAGGAAGGCATCTCGCATCAATTCGTGGAAGCAGCCGGCGAATCCCGAACGTGCCTCAATCTCTTGAACGAGGCAACCGGCGAATCGCTGGAAATTCTCGAGTCCGGACTGCAGATCGGGGAAGCCGACTGTGCACGTCTGATCGAGCAGGTGAAGCTGCTGGCCGAATCCTCATCCGTTATTGTCATGTCGGGCAGCATCCCTTCCGGAGGAGGCTCGGACATCTATCAGCGCTTGATTGACGCCGTAAAGGAGTTCCAGGTACCCGTCATTCTGGATACCAGCGGAGACTCGCTCCTGAGCGGCATTCAAGCTTCCCCGTTCATGATCAAACCGAACAAGGAAGAGTCCGCCCGTCTGACTTCGGATGTGATACAGGGCGGTGCCGATGACGAGGAACGGCTGCATCAGACTATCCGCCATCTGGCACAAGCCAAGCAGATTCCTTGCATTGCCGTATCGCTCGGAGAGAAGGGCGCGCTCGTCGGCTATCAAGGCAAGCTCTATTCCGTGAGCGCCGCCAAGGTTCAAGCCGTCAATCCCGTCGGAAGCGGCGATTCATTCGTAGCCGGGTTTGCCGTTTCGCTTCACCGGGGCTATGATATCGTCCAGGCTCTGAAGCTGGCTTCCGCCTGCGGCGCATCCAACTCTCTTCATTCGGCAGCAGGCGTCGTAATGCCCGATGAAGTCGCATCGTTCATAGAAGAGATTGAGGTTCGGGAGATCGCAAGCCTGTAATGATTCATCGAACGACACAGCCTCCAGTCCGCCCTTCAAATAGGGCCTGCTGGAGGCTGTTCTTATTATTCCTTGTCGTGGACGCGCGCGATGACGGATCTGGCGTACTCGGAGGGGCTCATGCCCGTCCACTTCTTGAAGGTTCCCGAGAAGGCATGAATCGAGCTGAATCCGAGCATGTCGGCGATTTCCGTCAGGCTGTCGGTGTTCTCGCGAATATACTGCTTGGCGCGTTCCATCTTTAGTTTATTGAAGTACTCCTTCATAGAATGGCCGGTATTCTCCTTGAACAGAGCCGTGACCTGGGTTCGGCTAATGTGAAAGTGATCGGCTATTCCCGCGACGGTCAAGTGGCTGCACACATTCTCCTTCATGTGCGCAATAATGCGCTCCGTCAATTCGTCCCTTCGCTTCTCGCGCGCGATCGTCGACAATCCCTTGGGCACTTCCTTGAATACATTGCGCCTGAGCAGCCGAATGAGGAATATCTCCAGATAGTTCTGCATCAGCTGCTCGCTGCCGACCGGCGCGTCTTCCCTCCGCTGAAGCGGATGGTCGAACGGATACTTGAAGGCATTCTGACCTTCGGCTATAATCTGCGCAAGCAGATTACGTTCTTCATTCTCCAGCCGTATGATTTGGCCGTCGAACTGCTTCATCGCCTGCGAATCGCAATCGAAAGTCATGACAATGATGTTCGGCGCCGTCCCCTTCGTCGCATGAAACCGGTGAAATTCGTTCGGCTTATGAAAGATAATGCTGCCTTGCGACATATAATGCACCGAATCGTCCGCCGTTACGACAATTTCACCTTTATCCACGTAGAGAAATTCCCAGAAATCATGGTACTCCCCATGAAACTCGAAGCCTCTCTCCCGCTCGGCATAGAACATCGTAATGATTTGATTAATAACAATCGTCTGCTCGAGCGACGTTCGTATCATGTTGTTCAATTCAAACTGTGATGACATCGGTACGACCGCTCCTTCTGCTGCTCATGCAGGCCTTATTTATCCATGAAACTCGTTATTATTATCATACCTCATATCGCTTGCATTGAGGGGAACTTTCCAGCCTCGCGCGGCACAAAATTCGCAAATATTCGGGCTTTTTGAATAAAGAAAACAGGCCGGATTTCCCTTATACTGACGATACATCCATCCTAACACGGACAAAGGGGAATCCGACATGAGATTAGGCGTAATCGGTTATGGCAACCGCATTCGGCATATGGTTAACGAGGTAATCCGGCAGGATCCAACCTGCAAATTAACAGCGATTGTCGATGTCAGACAAGACACCCTCCGGCAGGAGCTTCGCGATAAGAATGATGATATCCACTACTACTCCACACCGGAAGAAATGCTGGATTCCGGAGCCGTCGACGGCGTGTTCATCGGCACCCGCTGCTCGCTTCACACCCCCATGGCGCTTAAGGTGCTGCGGACCGGTCTCCCGCTCTATCTGGAGAAGCCCGTTGCCACAAACATGGAGGATCTCTACCGGTTGAAAGCCGGTTACGAGGCTTCCCAATCCGGCGTGGTTGTATCCTTCCCGCTGCGGCTGACGACCATTGTGCAGCTCGTCCAAGAAATCGTGGCCTCCGGCAAGATCGGCACGATCGAGCATGTTCAGGCCGTTAACAATGTGCCTTATGGCAATGTTTACTTTCAGAGCTGGTACCGGGATGAGCAGGAGACGGGCGGACTGTTTTTGCAGAAAGCCACACATGACTTTGATTATATCAACGCCATTCTCGGCCAGCAGCCGACTGAAATTTGCGCTATGGTATCCAAGCAAATCTTCAAAGGAGACAAGCCTTCCGGATTAACATGCGAGGCGTGCGAAGACAACCGGACCTGCCCGGAGAGCGCTTTGCTCCGCAAGGATTACACCAAGAATGAATGGACGCAGTGCTGCTTCGCAGAGGATACCGGGAACGAGGATTCCGGCAGCACTCTCATCCGGTACGAATCCGGCATGCACGTCTCCTATTCCCAGAATTTCTTCGCACGGCGCGGGGCAGGCGCCCGTGGAGCGCGCTTCCTCGGGTATAAGGGAACCGTCGAATTTGATTTCTACACCGGCATCGTCAAGGTCTATATGCACCACACGCCGCGGGTCGAAACCTACGAGCTCACCTCCGGCGACGACCACTTCGGCGGAGATCCGCTGCTCGCTAAGAATTTCGTTGATATTATGCAAAATGATGTACCTTCTCTGTCTTCCCTCGACGATGGTTTAATGAGTGCATTAATGTGTCTGGCAGCCAAAAAATCCGCTGAAACAGGCACCTTCCAATCCGTATCATGGGCAACTTCAGCCAGCGGAATAGCTATTTCATAAGGAGTGTTCAAATATGCAATTATCCAATGAAAGCCAATCATTCGAAACACGCATCATAAGCTCGCTCATTAAAGTATTTGCAGACGAGGATCTTCAGGCACCGACGTTCAACCGCGCTACCGCGCTTGCCGGGGAGCAGTATTCGTTCCAAGTGGCATACCGATCCACGCTTTCTGCGAAATACATGATTCGTCCCGAAGCGATAAGCGAGATTGCAGCCGATCTGTCGATCCGTTCCGTTGGATTGGCGCCGTCGGAATTCCCGATCTACGGCAATCACGACGATAATCTGCTGCGCACCACGCCGGGACTGTATCCGGATCCGCTGTTCCCGCTGCCTGCAAGCGGTGATGTAGCGGCGCTTCCCTTCCAGTGGCGCGCCGTATGGGTAGCCGTCACACTGCATAAGGATGCTCCAGCAGGGATTCATCCGATTCGGATCAGGTTTACCGATGGGGAGGGTCATCTGATCGGCGAGGAAACCTTCGAGCTTGAGGTGTTGCCCGCCGCGCTCCCGGATCAACAGCTCATCCTTACGGATTGGTTTCATACCGACTGCTTGGCCACTTATTATGAGGTCGATGTATTTAGCGAGCGCCACTGGCAAATCATTGAGTCTTATGTTCAAATTGCGGTTCGCAACGGCATGAATATGATTCTGACGCCATTATTCACGCCGCCGCTGGACACGCAAGTCGGCGGAGAGCGTCCGACCGTTCAGCTCGTTGACGTGGAGGTAACGGATTCAGGCTACCGGTTCGGCTTCGAACGGCTCAAGCAATGGATTGATCTGTGCAACCTTGCCGGCATCCGTTACTTCGAGATGTCTCACCTGTTTACCCAATGGGGCGCGAAGCATGCGCCAAAAATCGTCGGCACGGAGAATGGCGTAACGAAGCGGCTCTTCGGCTGGGATACCGACGCGACAGGCGATGCGTATAAGGGCTTTCTTGCCGCGCTGCTCCCTGAGCTCACCGATTTCCTTGAGTCACAGCAGCTGAAGGGACGCTGCTACTTCCATATCTCGGACGAGCCGCACAGCACCCAAATCGAGGCTTACAAAAGCGCAAGCGACTGGGTTCGTCCGCTCATCGAAGGCTGGCCGACGCTGGATGCCCTGACCGATTATCCGCTCTACGAGCAAGGCCTCGTGCAGAAGCCGATTCCCGCTTCCGATCACATCGGTCCGTTCCTGGAGAAACAGGTGCCGGGTCTATGGACGTATTACTGCTGCGGCCAGTATTTGAAGGTAGCTAACCGGTTCTTCGCTATGCCTTCGGCACGCAACCGAGTTATCGGCCTGCAGCTGTACAAGTTTGATATCGAAGGCTTCCTTCACTGGGGCTATAATTTCTGGTACTCGCAGTACTCCTTGAAAGCAATCGATCCTTACAAGGTTACGGATGCCGGCGGCGGATTCCCGTCCGGCGATGCGTTCCTCGTCTATCCGGGTGAGGACGGTACACCGGTCGAGTCGCTGCGTCTTGTGGTGTTCACGGAAGCGCTCCAGGATTTGCGCGCCCTTCGGCTGCTCGATAGCATGGTCGGGAAAGAACGTACGCTGGCGATTATGGAGGAAGGCTTGGCAGAGCCTATCACCTTCAACAATTACCCGGCGGATGCGGAATGGCTGCTCGCATGCCGGGAACGCATCAACGCCGCGATCGCGGAACACGCCCGTCAGACGTCCCCTGCCTCTTAGTAGAAGACCGGCCGTGTAACACGAAGCTGGCGTTGACACCCGGCGAATAGGTAAGGTATAGTAAACGAAACGAAAACGGTTTTTAGTCATACACACACGGAAGCACCGTAAGTAACAGGCGTTATTGCGCCTATATTTGCGGTGCTTTTTTTGCGTGCTGTCGTTCTTACGGGACCGACGGGACCGTTTTCTATCGATGTCTAAGGGAGGAACTGAGCCGCAATGAAGATCAAGACCCGTTATGCCATCACCATGATTATGGTGCTGCTGCTAGCCACAGCCGCAGCGGCCCGACCGGCAAGCGCTGCAATCAGCGTCTCCAGCACGTTCAAGTCGTCGCTGGACAAGACGCTTGCTGCAGCCGACAGTGCGATGAAAGGCAAGATTAGTACGCAGTACAACGATTTTGTATCCCTCCAACAGCAGGATACCCAGTGGGATGCGAATATCAAGGCCATTCATTACAAGAATGCGGAGGCCGAAACCTTGCTTCGCAAACAGATCAAGGCCGTTGACGCCGCCAAGATCGACAAGCTTGCGATTCAAGTCAAGCAGACACGCGAGCGCTATAAGAAGCTGTTCGATCTCTACGCGTCATTGAACAGGCAGATTTCAGTATCGCGGACAATGGGAACCAAGGACTTAACGTCCATGCTGCGCTCTCAATCCGAAGCCATGAAGCCTGCCGTTCAGCTGGCGCGTCAGGATATCCGGAACAAAGAGGCTGCTCTTAAGGCGGCTAAGGAAAGCGCCGCTCGGACCATCAAGAAGCTCCGTGACATACTGGCCGAGACCGAGCCGCTTGTCATTCGCATCAAAGCAGAGCGCAGCTCCACCGATATTCCGAAGAAGAGCTTGGCCGCGGAGTGGAAGAACGCCAGCTTGGCTGTGAAGAACCGCGATCTCGCCAGTACGCTGGCCTCACTAACGACCTCCGTGTCGCTCTCCCGTCAGATCGTCGAGCAGAAGCGAAAAATCCACACGCTTGAAGAGAAAATCACAGCCGTTATCCAGAAGGCCAAGTCCCAGCTTCCTGCAGCATAATGAACAAACGATCCGCAAAGGTCAGCAGACCTTTGCGGATCTCACTCCCCTGTTCTTCCTCCATCGGCTTCTGTCTATTCGATCATCTCCTCAGATACTTATCGGGTCGTCGCGTCCAACTAAAGCCTTCGTCATTTGATCGTCATCTCAGATTAAGTTATATTTAAGGTGGCTCGTGTACAATAGAAGCAGATGAATTCCGGAACGCAACCTGGACTCATACGTAAGCTAGAAGACAAGCATCACCATACTTAAGTAACCCCGTCGACCCGTAGAGAACAACCTATTAACTCTGAAAAGAGGATTAACCTATGGATCCTAAACGCATTATAATCATGAGCACCTTAGCATTCGCAATTGCAGTTGGCATGTGGAGTGATGAGAAATACGCGCCTACAGCCAGTGCCGTACCGAAACCCGATACATTGCCTTCGTTATCCAATAAGAGTACAGCTCCTCAGGAAGATCGTTTCCTGCAAGCGCTTGGCGTATCCTCGGACGAAGCTGTCCAGGAAGCATTATACAGCGGCAAGTCGCTTGCTAGCATAGCGGAAGACAATCAGCTTGACGTGCAGAACATCATCGATCTGCAGGTCGCCGAGCTGACCGACCAGCTGGATGAGCGTCTCATTAACGGAAGTCTTGCTATGCACGAATATGAATCACATAAATCAGAGCTGACCGATATCATAACTAGAAGCGTCTATGGCTGACCGTTCCAATACTATCAACGCACTGCAGCCGGGGTCGAACCCTGCGGCACCCAAGAAATGATTCAAGCGAAACCCACCGTTAGAGCGACTCCCAACGGTGGGTTTTAATTTGTCATGTCTTACTTCACAGGATCTCCATTCTTACCCTTTTTATCAGGAATAGAGCTATCGAAGTGACGATTAAAAAAACCTGCCCGAAAGCAGGTAGCTTCTTCCAGCGGGCTCATCTTGTGAAACTGGCCATGACTGCCGTGCAGATCGCCATGATCGCTGAAGAATACGATATGGGTGTTGAAATCAAGCCCGGCTTCGCGCAAGCAATCCCGGATCCGTCCCAGATTCCAATCCAGATTCTCGATCATTGCATAGTAGCCGGCATCGTTCCGCGCCTCGCTTCGCACTCCTTCAATCGGCGGTACGTTGGGACGCAGCTCAACCTTTCCCGGAGTATGCTTGCTTCGAAACGCCTCCGGAGCCATATATGGATTATGGGGCGGCTGCACCGACAGGACCGCGAAGAAAGGCTGGTCATTACCGGATTTTCGTTGCGCGCCGCGCTCGTCGATATGCTCGATCAATAGATTCGTCAGCTCATCGGTTTCGAATCCGGGGAGCCTATAATGGAAAAGGAACGCAGCGATGCGGATAACGTCCCGTCAACAAGGAGCCTCTGGTTGGGCAGCAGAGCGGAAAGCCCGATAACGCTCGATTAAAATTCACGCCGCCTGCGGCCAGATTGTCGATATTCGGCGTATGAACGTTCGGATCGCCGCTGCAGCCCAGCGCTTGCGCCCGATGCTGATCGCCGAATACCCATATCACATTGGGCCGGTCTGTATTCGTGTGGCTCATAGCCATTTTCGCCTCCTCTATGAAACTGTCATCCTTTCACGCCTGAAGTTACGATACCCTGCACGTAATATTTTTGCAAGAGCAGGAAGAGCAGCAGCACCGGCAATGCGATCAACGTCGTTGCGGCCAGAATGTAGTTCCACTGGATCGCGTATTCCGTCTTGAATATGCTAAGCGCCAATTGCACCGTTCTCATGCTGTCTTCATTGGTAATGACCAAGGGCCAGGTATACTGATTCCATGAACCGATGGACTTCAGCAGCGCCATGGTGGCAAATACCGGCAGACTCGCAGGCACATATATCCTCAGCAGTGTCCGCAAGCGGGAGCAGCCGTCGATCTTGGCCGCTTCATCCAGCGCCTTCGGAAATTGAAGAAAAAATTGCCGGAACAAGAACATGCCGAAAGGATGTGCGATCTGAGGAATAATGTTCCGGAATCATCAAGCCGATCAAAGAGAAGAAGAACAGCAGATCGCGTCCCTTAAAGTTCAATCTGGCAAAGGCGTATCCCGCCAAAGACATCGTCACTAGCCCCAGACTGACGGTAAAGAACGTGATGACGAGCGAGTTGGAGAAGTACCGCGCCCAGCTGCCCTGCCGCATCGCATCCCAACGCCAAATAGCCGCCATTCGTATGAATGTCGGTTAATCTCAGACAATGGACATGCACTCGCCAGCAAATCATGCCGCTCACATGTCATCCCGTGAATGTCTTCTATTTGGTCTTCAAGTAACGGCGGTATTCGGAGGGCGACAGGTTGATTAGCTTGCGGAAGGTGGTCGAGAAGTAATACAAGCTCATCCCCACCTCATCCGCGATTTCGGTCACAGTCAGATCGCTGGTGGCCAGCAGCAGCTGCGCTTTCTCCATCCGCTTCTTCGTAATGTAGGTGATCGGCGATACGCCCATGATGGATTTGAACAGCTGGATGAAGTAGTTCGGATGAAAATGCAGCCGGTTGGCCAGCTCATTAATGTTCATTTTCTCCCCTAAGTTTGCCTCAATATAGCTCACAATTGTATTGATCTTGGTCATTGCCGGCGTGACGGCTTCTATTCCCCAATTGGCTTCATTCTCTTGAAGCAGCGCCTGGTCCAGATATTGCGTCAATATCTCATAGAGCACAGATTTTATTTGCAGCGGCGCGGTTAACGATTGGCTCCGGGAGAGCTCGATCAGCTTCAGAAAGCGCTCTTCCAGCCATTCCTGATCGGCGACCTCGATGAAGGCCGGAACATGAAACAGCTGCAATAAATGGATATCACCCATTGTGAGTGTAAAATGGCAAAAGTATTTGCGAAACGTATTGTCCGTATCGGTAGAGAAGGCTTGCTCGACATGAGCCGGCAGCAGGAACAACTGGCCAGGTCGCGGCGAATAGTCCCGGTTGCGTATGCGTACCTTGCCTGCTCCCTCCAAGAAGTAGTACAACCGATTCACCTCGGGATCCTTCAGATGATAATCCCAATCGGGGCCAAGCTTGACGTGATGCACGGCGTAGAGCTGCAGCTGCGCATTCGTGAGATAGCTTCGCATCATATGTAACTGACCCTGCTCCATGTGACCACCTCGATAAACACCATAGAATACCACAACTTTATCTTACTATTATACATCCCGTATTGCTGCGGCGTATATTACGATAATAGGGAATTCATTGAGGGAGGGAAGAGTCATAATGAGCAAGACAAGACAGCAAATCTTAATCTTACATTTGGCGGATTCCAGTCTGGAATCACATACCGTCGCCTGGGCTCTATACGATGGGGCGAAGTCGAAGGATGAGCTGCAGATGAATACAGGCGATTCACAAACGCCTCCGTACCGGTCCGTACTGGATGCCATGAGAGACGGCTGGAACGTTCTCCAGCTGCCAACGATGCCTGTATACCGTTCCGGCTTCGAGCATGAGCTGGGTGCTCTTCCTTATGAATACGTCTTGGAGAGGAAGGTGACAATCGATGAGTAACGTCGAGAAGCATCACTTGTTAAATGCTCGTCAGATGGCATCGTTCGCCGTGAACGGATATATTCAGCTTGAGAACCTCGTTCCTCAAGAGCTGAACGAAGCTGCCCATGCCGAGCAGAAAGCCTGGAAGGGTCCCGGCAGCTATTGGGCGGGTTCCAAGGTGATCCAAGAAATTTTCGAGCTGCCTCAGGTGAAGGGAGTTCTGCAGAGCTTAGTCGGTTCCGAACCGGTCTACGACCATTCGGCCCTGCATGTCGTTCCCGCTCAATATCACGTCGGGCAAGCATATCATGCGGATTCGGTCATCGACACGCGGCCATTCGGCTTCGATATCCAAGCCTTCTACTTCTCCCATGACACGCCTGAAATTATGGGGCCGACCCTGATTCTTCCCGGCTCTCATCTGCATAATAAAGTAAATACCGCTAGCATTGCCCGCTACAAGAACATCATCGGACAGCGTAAGCTGGTGTCCAAAGCCGGAACGATCGGCTTTCTGCACAATGACATCTGGCACTGCGCTCAGCCGAATTATACGGATGAGACTCGCTATGTATTCAAGCTCCGGCTCCGTCCCGGCCAGGAGCAGCGCGGCCTGTTCAACATGGATGACTACAAAGGTCCTGAGGTCGCAGCGGAATTCAGAAACTACCACGCTTTTGCGGGTAACGACAGCAGATTAACCCAAATTGCAGGAGCTAAATTTTATCGGTATCTTTGCGGAGACGACCGCGTCGACTTCTCGTTTGAAGGCGTTCTGACACGTATGGGATTGTAGTGATCCACCGATAACGTGTGAGTAAATGGAAAATAGGCATTATATATCGATCATAGTTATGGGGGATGCATCTCCTTCCGGTTGCTGTTAGAATCGTGAAATTGGATTAGGTAAACTCGCAGCAAGGAGATTTCACGATTCCAAAGGCAAACGCTGTCGCTCCTACAGACGATACATCCTCTCATTTTCTTTATCGATGAAGGAAGAGGAAGAAGAAAAATGGTGGTGCAGGAATCATTCCCTGCACCACCATTACTTTTGAATCGGCCCCTTCGTTCCGGTATTACCTCACTCAACTCTCCTGCCTTCCACGCATCCTATTCTTACTGCGTGATTGACGGGTGCCGTCTAGGTATGTCCACCACTGCGCTGGACATTCCGCAGGTCTCTCCAGCCGATCATGCGGATACCCTCTTCCTCCAACACACGCCTGATAACCGGGTCGCGGAACAGCTCGAATTCAATCCTGCGCTTCTCCCAATGCGGCATGACCGCCCTCAGCTCGTCGGTATCGTGAAACGGATGTATGATCATCTCCGTTATGCCGGCTTTCATGGAACGGAGCTTCCCGATCATCGTCTCTCTGGCTTGGTCATAATCTTCTCCAGGCTCCAGATGAAACGACAGTCCGTCGAGATGGTCGATCAGCATGACGCCTCGCTTCTCCGCCGATTGCAGCCGCTCCCGATAGCGCTCGAGCAATGCCGGCGGCATATGCTTCTCACGATCTCCCGGATTCTTCGGCAGGCGAAGCGGCAGTTGAAAGTGCTCGCATACCTCTAGGGTCTCCTCCAGAAAGTCTCTTCCCGTCGCTAGCCCGTACACGCTGCCCATATGATTATCGAGATGCGTCGGATCGATGCCCATGGCAATTCCCCGCTGCACTTGGGCGAACAGCTCTTGCTTCACCTGCTCCGAGTCTGCCTGCAGCTCGACAGTCTTGCAATCAGGCGGGAACCAGCCTTGCTTCGTCACGAGCGTATCGACTGGTCCATCCTGCCGTACAGGCCCCCATTTGTACGGCTCCCACTCAGATGTTAGCGTCAGATGAATTCCGATATCATAGGCCGGATTGCCCGATGCAATCGCCGCTGCTTCTGCTGACCATGCGCATGGAACCATAACGGTCGCCGAGGAAATGACGCCTTCCTCCAATAGCTGTCCAATACCTGCATTTGCAGCATGACACATCCCAAAATCGTCACCGTTCACAATTAACAGACGATCCTCTGCAGAGAAGCCCATTCGTTCGTTCACCATCATATCCCCTCGCCTCCTTGCCTCTATTATACTGGTTGGTTGCTCTACAAACAGGGGATGCAGGGAAAATAGACCATAAAAAAGCACCGACTCTACAAGGTCAGTGCTTTTTCATGCAGTTGGATTAACCCACTATGGCTTCAATCTCGCTCTTGAGTAAAAGATATCTATGCACGCTTCTCATAATGGGAACTTTGGTTAACCCGTGCTTATCGACGTAAGCCTTCATCTGATCCTTCGTAAGGCCGAGCATCTTACCGGCTTCCATCACTGTAAATACCTCTACATTGCTGGTAGCTAGAAATGTTTGCTTCACCTTCTGATTCCAGTCTGTAAACTTATTCATCCGTATGCAACCTCTCTTGTTCTTGCTCCGTCATCACAAAGCATTATACTCTTTATATGCTATTATACCACGAAAGCGAGTCCACCGAGGGCTTCCATACAAGGAAAAATCAGCTTTTTAATAATTATGGGCGGTATGATTCAGCTCTTCAGCCGAACTGGCAACCTCCACGGTAGCCGTTCCAACCTCGCCAATTCCCCTAACCAGTCCTTGAATCTCGATTTCCACGAGATCCAATTCACTCAACCCGCTCTGCAGCGACCGTAAAATCAAGGTGAACATTTCGTTCGTGTGCGTGGATTCCCGTTGACCGGCTTGAACGTGGACTTGAACCGTTTCAATCGAACTCACGACTTCGGCCGTATAGGTGTTGGACTTCTTAATGAGCTCGCTAATCCGGCTGACGGCGATTCTCGTTTCTTCCGAGAGCTTCTTGACCTCTTGGGCAACAACGGAGAACCCGGCTCCATATTCCCCCGCTCTTGCCGCTTCGATGGAAGCATTGAGCGACAACAGCTTAATCTGGCTGGAGATCTCCTCCACGATGGTCACAATTTGCTTGATCTGCAGCGAGGAGTCGCGGAGATGACGGACGGCTTCCTCCATATGCAGTGAGCTGCCATGAATGGATGCCATGCTTTGCTCCAGCTTGGCTATATTCTCCGTTCCCTTGATCGCAAGCGTTCGGGATTCCTTCGTCTTCTCCGAGCTGCTCATGAAAGAAGCGGCCACTTGATTACTCGAGCCGATCAGCTCCTGCGTCGAGATATTCGTCTGTTCCGTTAAGGAAGCCAGCTTCTGGCTAACGGAGATGATCTTCTCCTTCAGCTCCTGTTTAATAATCTCATACTGCTGCTCTTGATGCTCCACATTCATCTTCTCATAGGCTTCAAGAACCAGCTGCTGCTCAAAATTGAGCAGCTTGGTAATCGCTTTGCTCAGAGCCAGCCCCTCGGTATTATCCTTCAAATAGTTGTGAATGATGCCGAGAAGCGTATTCTGAAGATTTTGAAAAGCACCCATATACCATTTGGGCTCCAATCCGACCCGTTGATGCACCGAAGCGATCTTCAATCGCTTCTGCACAAATTCGCTGTCGATCCGGCCGTCAAACATTTCGATCAGATGGCCGCGAAGCGTTAGACGCAGCTTCTCCACCGAGCTGTTCTTCATAATGATGGTCTGAAGGCCGGGGACATGGAGAACCTTCTTATAGAAGGATTCCACAATATCATCGATATACTCCACCACGATTGGCTGGTATTTCTTCAGCATGCTCAGATCCTCGACGGTCAAACCGATCATATCGAGCTGAACCATAAATTCATCCTCAAGGAATTCAATACTTGCGAGAGCATGGGCGTTTCCGTGAAAGTTATCTGTGAAGGGCAGCGAAGTTGTTTTTTTAGAAGCATCTCTTGCGAATAAGGACGTGAAGGCAGTATAGGGGCATTTTCCCATGGTTGTTCTCCTCGACTTTCGAATAGAAAGCGGCATTGCAAAACCACATAGTTGTATAATCTTTGTATAATGTATTATAGTGCTAATATCCTACGAAGTCTATAGAATGCTTCATATCTTTTAATGAATATCACCTCTCAGCTTGATCATGAAGAAAGAACCCCGTGCTGGGCACGAGGCTGTAATCGACTTGGTAACGCTGATCGACCGCCTAGATAAACCCGCGATCCTTGTAATCTTGAACACCCGCGGCCGTTAATCGTTCCAATTCCTGAAACGACGCCTCGTCCATCCGCTTAAAGTTAAAGCAAGACTTTCCCTGCATCCTCTTGCGCAAATCAGCTGAAACACCATTGAGTAGAGAGGGGTTAACATACACCGGCATAAGGTGAAAGCTGACATAATTCTTCTTCCATGCAGCCGCACCGAAGAAGATCGGCTTCTTGTTAGCCGGATTAATAGTATACGTATCTAAATAGTAATTCTCATTCGTATCCGCCTTCAAATCCAACGATGCTTCATAGGGCTGCAGGATCATCTTAAGTCGAGCGTAAATAGCTGCAAAATCGGCTTCTGCCATGAGATCCTGCTCCTTTCCTTGTAGATGGGTACATTCACTGCAGTCCATTGACCGCCCGTTAAGGACTCGATATGACCCGCGGAAGCTGAATCGTAGCTTCCGTGCCCTTGCCGACCTCGCTTAGGAGAAACAGACGGCCTCCGTAGCTGTCCAGGATCCGTTTGCAAACGAGAAGGCCTAGGCCCGTCCCATTCTCCTTCATCGTGAAGAACGGAGTGAAGACTTTCTCCAGCACTTCCAGCGGCATTCCCTTGCCCGTGTCGGTCACCTTCAGCAGGACGAACTCCGCCGACACTTCCGTCACAATCGATAGGTCCCCGCCCTTTTCCATCGCTTCCAGCGCGTTCTTGACCAAATTCAATATAATCTGCTTGAAGTGGTCCTTGGAGAGTTTAACGAAAGCCGATTCATTGGTCAGCTCGATCCTCAGTCCTACGTTGTACAAATGGGCCTCCGACTCGATGAGCGGAACCATCTCTGCAACGACATCATTCACATGATGAATTTCAGTGGAGGCTTCGGTCGGCTTGCCGATAATGAGCAGCTCGCTCACGATGGCATTGATCCGGTTCACTTCCGTTTGAATCAAGGAAAAATAATACTGGTCCTTATCATCCTTGTATTTATCGCTAAGCAGGGCGATGAAGCCTTTAATACCGGTAAGCGGATTGCGTATTTCATGAGCCGTGCTCGCTGCAATGGTACCGATCAGCTTCAACTTGTCCGCTTCGATCTGCGCCAATTCCTTGGCCAGCTGCCGTTTCATCAGCTGCGCTTTCGCCAGCAAATAGGCGATGTTCAGCAGGAGCAAGAGCACCCCCAAATAGACGAGATACGGCCGCACCACTGCAGTGCGGTAATCAAAGGACATGATCGCATTAACCTTCCACGGGACCGCATCCAGCATGACGTACGAGGAGGCGGTATGCTTGCTTGACGGCAACGGCTTGGTCTCTGCAATGACTTGATTCTTCTGGTCGATCAGCTGAATCCGCTCGCCCCTGATCGCTTGAGTGAGTGTTTCTTCCATTTCATGCAATTGAATGCTCCCGACGAGCACGCCGTCAATCAGACCTGATTTATTGTAAACCGGGGTCGCAATCGAGAAGATATACTTCTGCGTAACCCGGCCGATATGCGCCTCGGAAATTTGCGTCTTCCCTGTTTCCAGCGCCAGTTGAAAATACGATCGATCTCCTAAATTAACCGGATCCCTTAATGGATTTGAGCTTTGTATGATATCCCCTGCCGCGCTCACCCAATAGAAACCCGAGAACCGGGAATCCATGTTATGCGTTACCCGCAGCATTTCATCAATGATTTGCGATTTACTGTCCACGGAGCTTAGATAGATCGCCGCGCTCTCCAAGCGGCCAATCGTTTCTCCGAAGAAGTTCTCGATATACAGGGCGTGAAAGCCCGAGGTTCGATACGCCGTCTCCTTCAGAGCGGAGTAAGCACTGCCGGTCTTCAGCGGCAAATAGATCGTGCTGAATACGCATAAAGGGGCGAGGACGAGGATTAGATATAAGAAGAGATTCCGCCGGTTTCCTGACAATCGATCATTAATATGCAATGGACTGGAACTCCTTAGACAACCGAGTGTGTAAGCATATGATAGCATCTAGCCCATCTTGGAACAATCGCAATTCTATCCCTCTAATATGTAAGCAAGTAAAAAGGACCCGCGGCGGCGGATCCTTTCTTCTGTTCGATGCAGCTAGCCCATCCATAAGAGATCAGTGATCTAGGCCGCGGCGAATCGTACCGGCCAGCCGCTCCAAATGCTCGATTTCGATCCGCTGATGCTCCTTGAGCCCCGCCTCGTCCTTCGACCTGCATTGGGTCAAAATCGGCAGACCGAGCCGCTGCAAATGATATTTGGCATTAACCGGATAATACTGCAGCTCGATTAGCGAGGCGACGGTCAAAAACGATTGCAGCCGTTCCGCTTCCGGGTCCGTTCGCCACCGCTCGGTCAGATGCACATACAGCTCCGGATGGAAATTGGCCATCACGCCGCTGAAGCCGGATACGCCCATTCGGAGCGATTCGAGCAGCGTCGACGAGTTGGCGTTGAACAGCTTCAGCTCGGTTCCGGTGACCGCATCGAGCTTCGCCTCGATTTGGCTCAAATCGCAGCATGTATCTTTCAGGAAGCGGAATCGCCCTGTGCCGGCGCACCAGCCCAGCAGCTCGGGGGACAGCAGACGCTTATACGGATACGGACACTCATAGATGCCAAACGCCGTATCCGGAACGGCATCCAGCAAACGCAAAGCGTTGCTGCGCCATACATCCTCCCCTTCGTCCTCTCGCGCGAGCCGGTTGCTGACAAGAACGACAGCGTCCACGCCCGTAGCGGCGATAAGCTTCAGCTCCTCGATCTGATGTTCCGGCGAGTCGGAAATATGACCGGACGCGATCACCTGGACGCGCCCCGCCGCCTTCTCCTTGACGAAACGGGCGATGCCGACCCGCTCCTCGAGCGATAGCTTGAACATTTCGCTGGATTGGCAAACGGCGAACAATCCGTGTACCCCTCGCTCGATATACCAATCTACCAGCTGCCCCAATGCCTCATAATCGATGTCACCCCCGGCCGTATACGGAGTTATCATCGTAGGCCAAACCCCATCGGCAATCGACTGCTTCATCCTTCATCCCTCTCTCATTATTGTTCTATATATAAGAACAACGTTCTTATATGAATCCAAAAAAGAAGGGAATCGCATGTTCTATATTCAAGAACAACGTTCCGCATTATTCCGTTTCATCATATTATATTAGCTGTCCGATTACAATCGTTTTTTACCCTGCCGGCCGGGCAGATCCGCATTATACATTCTCTTCGATCGAACGGACGATTTGTTTCAGCTTCGCCGCATATTCGGCGATTTTATCCTCGCCGAAGCGGAGCGACGGACCGGATACGCTAAAGCTCGCGACGACCTGTTTTTTCTTGTTCAAGATCGGCATTCCGACGCATTTGATGCCGTATTCATGCTCCATATTGTCGATCGAATACCCGCGCAGCCGGATCGCCTCAAGCTCCGCGATCAGCGCCTCTTTGTCCGTAATCGTCTGGTCGGTATACTTTTTAAGCCCTTTGGCGCATACCGCATTCATCGTCTCAACGGGCAAGAAGGCCAGCATCGCCTTCCCAATGCCAGTGCAGTACAGGGGCGCTTTAACGCCGAGCATCGATCTCGTCGACAGCTGATTTTTGGGCGACGCGGAGTCGAGATAAATAACCTCGGTGTCACTCGGCATGCCCAAATAAACGGTTTCGTTCGAGAAATCGGACATTTCCTGCATATAAGGCAGCGTCAGCCTGCGTATGTTCATATTGCTCGAAATGACGTTGCCGAGCTCCAGCAGCTTGAAGCCGAGCCGGTACTTCTCATTGTCCGGATTTTGCTCCAAATAACCAGCCTTGACGAACGTATCAACGATATTATGTACATTGCTTTTATACAGCCCCAGCTGTTCACTTATTTCGGTTATGCCGAGCTCCGGACTGTTGACCGTGAAACAGTCCAGGATGCGCAGCGCTTTATACAACGATTTCACTTTGACTTCTTCCGCCAATCTGATCCGCCCCTCATCCTTATTGACGCCGGAGCAAACCGTGCCCGCGCGGCGATCAACTCGCGTTATGCCTTTGTCCCTTTCATCTTAAAGTAAGTGCGCCCATCAAGGCAACCATTGTCGAACTGCGCGTGGCGTGTCATTGCAGTCGGCACGTTAACAAACAACCCTTTCCTCCCGTTCGCAGCTCAATGCGCATACAGGGGGATAGGGTTGTCTTGTGATTGATTTATTTATGCCATAATCCGCCTGCCTTATTTATCAATCTCGGGGCCCTCTTCACGCCCTCAGTCCCGACGATGCTGCCGGCAGATGCGATTAATACACTTGCAAATATAAATTTAACGACATAATAAATCCCGGTCCCGAGTATTAAATCCAGGATTAAAAATCTTCTTATGGTGGAGCCTTTTATGATGTAAACAACGAATTGGTTGTCTTTACCCGCCTTCAACCGCATCACACCTTAATCGGTTTTACAATGAGCGTATGATCGGATAACTTGGACCTATTCGCCTTTATTCTATGAGAAGCAGCCTCGCAGCCGACTCCTCCCAAGGCCGTGCCTCTTAAAGATTGTTAGCCACTCCAGGCTCGTTAAGCTGTTTCCACTTTTGTTCGAGCTTTTGA
This sequence comes from Paenibacillus mendelii, assembly GCF_024498075.1. Taxonomy (GTDB): domain Bacteria; phylum Bacillota; class Bacilli; order Paenibacillales; family Paenibacillaceae; genus Paenibacillus_Z; species Paenibacillus_Z mendelii. The sequence goes on along the minus strand of NZ_JANHOF010000019.1, from coordinate 47,680 downwards.
GGAACATAGCTCTCCATTTGGCGTAATAGCTCCACGGGGTCATCGGAAACGTTCAGCAGACTGAGATGCGAAGTATTGGAGAAGCCTTCATTCATGCTGTGATGAATCAGATTCAACAAGGGGTCAAAATAATGGCGGATGTTGAGAATACCTATTGGTTTCTGGTGTATGCCAATTTGTGACCAGCACAAGACCTCGAACAGCTCCTCATACGTTCCAAAGCCGCCAGGCAGCGCAATAAACCCATCCGCTAATTGTCCCATCGCAGCCTTGCGCTCATGCATATCCTCTACCTCAATTAACTGAGTCACCCCTCTATGCACCATTTCGCCTCCAAATAGGCCTTTGGGCATGACTCCGATCACTTCGCCTCCCCCATTCATGACCGCAGCGGCGATCTCACCCATTAAGCCAATCCTGGACCCGCCGTAAACCAATCGATATGTTTTACTAGCCATGACCTGACCAAGCTCAGCAGCTTTCACTTTATACTCGTCATGCTCCCCTAAATTTGATCCGGCAAAAACACAAATTGATTTCACTATCCCATCTCCAAACTATATATTGATATTTCACACTGTTTAATATACTATATGTTGGGTCGGAAATCATCCTAAGCGAATAGGGGAGTGCAGTAATGGAAATTGGCGAAATCCAAAAATGGATCAAGCATTTTTATGGGGAAAGAGGCTGGGCTAGCTACAGCCCTTTTATAAGAGTTGGATTTCTTATGGAAGAAACGGGCGAGGTCGCACGAGCAGTCCGTTCTTATGAAATCGGCAGAGATCGTCCGGATGAAACCACCCCGCCTCAAGAGCAGCTCAAGCTCGACTTGATGGAGGAAATCGGCGATGTTCTGGGAAATTTATCACTGCTGGCCGACTTGTACGGCATCTCTTTAGAGGAAGCCTTCACAGCGCATAAACAAAAGCTGCTTAAGCGATTCAGCCCGCTTCTAAGTTGATACAACGTCCTTGTAATCTCCTAAATTACGAATGACAACCTTAGAATTTATAACATGTAAGAATCCTTCCACCACGGTTAGGGCAACATATGGTTTGGGGCTGTGCTGGTAAATAGCAGCGCGTTTCCTATCACAAACGAAAGGGAGTGAGAAGGATGGCTAATAACAATGACCGCAATCGGAACCGCAACGACGACGTGAATACCGGAGAAGCTGTAGGAACCGTAGGCGGCGGTGTGGTGGGCGCTGTGGTGGGTTCTGTTTTGGGTCCTCTTGGTACCGTTGCAGGTGGCGCCGCTGGCGCAGCGTTGGGCAACAAGATGGGAGAAGGTGCTGGAGATCAAGACGACAGCGCCGAGGAACGGAACGAATAAACCGTGTCGGCATCGATAAGGAAAAGCAGAGGGAGCCGGGGAAACCCCGCTCCCTCCGTCCGTTCAATAGAAATGCTCGGCAGCCCATTCGTCATTGAACCTGTCCTTCAATTTGCTTGATTATCTTCGCAGGGTTCCCGCCTACGACTACGTTATCCGGTACATCCTTCGTAACAATGGCGCCGGAAGCGACCACGACATTATCGCCTATGCTAACTCCAGGGTTTATGACGGCTCTCCCGCCGATCCAGACATTATGACCGATCGTTACCGGCTTTCCGTATTCGGCACCCGATATTCTCACCTGTGCATCCAATGGATGCGTTGCGGTATAGATATGCACACCAGGCGCTAGGAAAGCATTGTCGCCAATCCGGATTTCGCAAACATCCAGTAATACGCAATCAAAATTAGCATAGAAGTTCTCGCCGATATGAATGTTGTAGCCATAATCGCATCGGAAGGTTGGTTCAACATACAGATTCTTCCCTGTCGAGCCGAACAATTCCTGCAGCAGCTCCATGCGCGTGCTATCATCCGTTTCCATGGTTTGATTGAATAGCCGCGTTAGTCTCCGGGCGTTTCGTCTATCATTCACTAAGACCGCATCGCCAGCATGATACAGCTCGCCATTTATCATTTTTTCTTTTTCGGTTTTCATTTTCGGACAACTCCAATTATTCGTTTCGTTAATGCGTATCCATGGTCATGTACGATTATTATGCTGTAAAATTCGATTTTCTATCTTCGAAGAAGTCCTTCCGCTTCAAGAAAACATTCAATCTTTCGGAGAACAAGAGCATCGCTGCAGCAGAAATCACGATATAGAATGGAAAAATGCCAATGGTGAAACCGGAAGCCAGAAAACCAAGCAGAGGCGGCATAAACGTTCCGCCCGTGTAAGCCACTGCCATTTGATAGCCCATAATGGTCTGGGAATGCTTCTTCCCGAAGCGGACCGGCGTTTCATGCAGCATGCACGGATAAATCGGGGCCAAGCCTAATCCCACGATCATAAAACCCGCAAGCGAGAAGCTAGTCGGCAATGGCAAGAATAGAAGCGCTGCCCCAGCCAAAGCCGTATATTGCCCTACCCGGATGAGAATCCGGTTGCTCAGCATGAACGTAATAAAGCCGGTCATAAATCGGCCGATGGTGATGCCCAAGTAGAAGAGGGACACCCATTGCGCCGCTTCTGCCGCTGGCAATCCCTTCACATTAACAAGAAAGCTGCTCCCCCATAGGCCCATGGTGGCTTCAAGGCCGCAATAGAACAAGAAGGAAATCAGAGCCAGCTTAACGCCTTTAATCTTCAATGGTTGTATAGGCGCAGATGAGGCGTCGTCTGCTTCCCGAGTCAGATCTTCCTGCTCTTCGCTTGAAGCAGCGCTGCTGGCGACCCGATTCCATAACGGCAGCGTGACGAACAGCAGGACCACCAGGGCAAACTGAATACCGGCAACCGCGAGGTATCCGTCTCTCCATTCGTTCTGACCGAAAATGAATTGTGCCATAATAATAGGGCCCATTGTAGCCCCGACTCCCCAGAAGCAATGCAGCCAGCTCATATGATGCGCTTTGTAATGAGCGGCAACGTAATTGTTCAGTCCCGCATCCACCGATCCTGCGCCTAATCCAAGCGGCACCGCACAGATTAGCAGCCAAGCAAGCGACGGCGAAGCAGCGAAGCCTAGCAGCGCGCCGGCAGTCATGATGCAGCTGACAAGCGTAACGTTGCCCGTTCCGAAACGTCTCAATACCGTCCCGCTTGCCAAGCTGGAAACAATCGTCCCGGCTGCTATCGTCATATACAGCAAGCCGGCCGTCTCAAGCGGTGCGTCATAATCCAATTGCATAACGGGCCACGCCGCTCCCAGCAATGAATCAGGCAGTCCCAGGCTGATGAAAGCCAAATAGATAATAAGTAAGAAGAATGTCGCCATATGGTTTATCTGTCTCCTGAGTCCGCCCTTATACTCTTGTCTCCGCGATCATAAGATCAAGTCCGAGCTTCTGTAATCCAACCAAATAATCTTGTTTCCAGTCACTTGTCGTCAGCCTGGGAAGATGCTCTTTCGGAATATAGGCTGCGCTCCTGCTTACGATTTGGCCGATAATGGCCGGGTTCAATTCCTCGTTACAGAAAATTATCGTATGCGGGTTCAGTATCGCTGTGAACGAAGCTACCAACCGGCTGATCGCATCAATCACCTTCTCGTCACGGGGATTGGGTGGTTCTGTCCCGTTTCCATCGTTTAAAGCCTGCAGAAAATTCCGGTCATCGTATTGAGGGACGAATGAAACTTCCCCTGAGAAAAACGTACTTCCCCGCACCACGTCTCCGTTAATCATAATCCCGGCCCCAGGGCCATTATGACCCAAATACAAATAGATCAAGGAAGAATGGCCCATATTTCGCCTAGTGGCGTTGTAGCCAAGGACCGCAGCATTCATATCGTTCTCTACGACAACAGGTATGGATAACCGTTCTTCGAAATATCCCTTCAAATCAAAATGATGCAGCTGCTCATGGCTTGGAATATAAATAATCCGGCCCTCATTGACCGCACCTGGTACGCCGATGGCCATCGAACTGATCTTCGGATAGGTATCGAGGATGTCTTCCATATGCATCGTTAAGCTTTGAAAATCATCGATCCGCACATTCGAAGTGCGGCCTTGCTCCTTCACTTCCCCTAAACAATTAAAGATCGTGTAGTTGGTTTCGGTTTGTTCCAGAAAAATAGCCAATCCCATCATATACTCCGGATTATACGCATATCGCTGGGCTCTTCTTCCGCCGCTGGAATCATCAAGACCAACGAAGAGGAGCTCTCCATCCTTCTCCATTTGCTTCAGGAACTTGCTGATCGTAGGGAAGCTAATCCCCAATTTCAGGCTTAATTCAACCTTCGTTGCACTTCCAAGCGCCAGCAGAGTCGTGCGTATAGCGCGCAGCATTATCTTCTTGCTTTCTTTCGGTGCTGCATGCCGCCCATTCACAACGTTACCCCCTCAGCTCATACTTCTTAAATACATTTAATAAGTCACAACGATAATAGCAGAAATTTTCGGCCATGACTAGAAAATTTTCGTTGTTCACTTAACGAAAAAACGGCCTTGCCCGCAAAAGCTGCGAACAATAGCCGTTATAATCGCATGGTTCCATACAGGGAAAATCGTGCTGTCGGCAGCTTGCTGCTCAACTAGCCGCTGATTGTATACGTATAGTTGAACCGGCCATCCGGTGCGGTATCCCCGTGCAAATAAAAATCGAGGATATCTCCTTCGAGCGGAACATTATCGGCCCACTTGAAAGAAATCCGAACCTCCCCATCCGCGGATGCGCCTGCTGCGATCCAATCTCTGGGGATGGCAAGCATATATTCGCTGCCTTCTGTGCGATGCGTAAGCTCGCCAATAGAGCGCCACCTCCAGCCGCCTTCGCATGCCTCCAGGATTGTACCCGTCTCATCGCAGGGGATGCGGTTGACGATGTAATGATACCCTTCCCATGCCGGCCGGTCAGCCCCTTGAATATGCAGCAGCAGCGTCATCCACGACGGGCCGCCAGGCGGTGTCAGCTCGTCCTTCGTCTGCGCATAGAAATAGAGGAACCGCTCGTCATGCGCAGCCTTCATCGTGACGAAATCGTTCCGGCCCGACCGATTCACGTATCGGCCTGCATTCCCCCAGCCATCATGATCGCGATGCACCGCATCGCCCGAATCATCCTTGTACTCCAGCTGCATCTTATCCCATTGGGCGAATGGCCCTTGAATGTCGATCGACAGTGAAGGTACGGAGGTTTGTTTGTCACGGACCCCTTTGAACTTCCGGATATACGAAATCAATTGATAATAATAGCTATCTCCGTGACCGCCGCGCATCGGCTCGATATCCCGGCTGTTCTCGTGATCGAACTGATCCACGAACATGACCGGATAACGAACGCCGTTAAATTCATCATAACGGGAAGCGATCCATTCATTCCAGCCGGTAACGAAAACAAAGCTAGGATCAAGCTCAAGTGCCCGCTCCCACTGCTCCGTGAAGTTAAGTCCGTATGGCGTGTCCTCCGGCCGGCCGGAATGCTTGCCGCCGGAATAGCTGCGGCCGAGCGCTCCGGGCTCGCTTAACGAGCCCAGCCGTCCATCGACCGCATTCTGCGCGACGCCAACTGAAACCTGCTCGACCTTTCCTTCTGAATCATAGAAGGCATGCTGCGGATAAACTTCCAGCCAAGACCACTGATCCGGGCCGGAAGGTCCGACGAAATAAGACGGCTCCGGTTTACGGAAGGTGAAGAACTCGCGATGCTCAGGAAGCACCTTCTCCGGGTCCGCCAGAATAAGCGGCTTGCCCTTCCAAGGGAACCACAATTCCGGGTGCAGATTCGGCTCATACAAATCGCGATATAATTCCGAGACAACCCTCGATGGATCCCAGAATGGCGTCAGGAAAGCGATCTGCGGCGTTCTAGCCCCCTCCTGCCTCATCTCCGCGTAGACACTCAACAGCGTCATATAACAATGCTTGTAGGTGAATTGATTCGTAACGTCGAAGATAATCGTGTCCACACCTGCATCTGCAAGCAGTTGAGCATGCTGACGAATCACGTACCGGTCATCCGATAGGTAGTAGCCGGTTAGCGGCTCCCCCCAGTGATGAAACTTCGTCATCGGTCCCCAGGCTGGGTGGGAGCCATCATGAATTGCCTCCGGGTGCTTCTCAAGAATAGCGCTCACATCGAAGGGTCCATCGATTCCATGCTGGCCCATCCACAGAAAATAAAACATCCCTACGAATTTATCCGGCTTTGGAGGGCCAACCTCCTCGAAGCCCGGCAGTTCCCGGCCGAGCCCGTCTATGGCCGTCCATGTGTCGCTTTCGTTATCTATGATAGGTACTGCGTCCTTGTTCTCCATACCTACACACCTCCATTAGATTCGAATCATTGGCGTTCCACTTGCCGAGCAGTCGTTATCGAACGAGAACGCCGCTCAAGATAACGCTTTCATGATGGATATGGACAGCTTCCCCCTCTCTCTAAGTGACTTCCATGCAGACTGCGCTAATTCCTGTTTTATTTATACATTTTTGTTAATTCGTATACAGACCTCACGGGAAGAGCTCGCTTGCGGCGGATTTCAGGATATAGATCCGATTGTCCATGATCCGAAATATCCCCTCTCTTTCTCCGATCGACCCGCCATCGATGATTCGCACAGACTGACCATCGGTGGGAACAAGCCGCATGGTCAGGTCCCCCAGTTGTAGCAGAGCCTCTCTTGCCTTCGAATCCCAGTCCACCGTCCCTTTGCCCGCAGCCCATTCCCTAAGCGGTATCCATTCATCTGCGGAAGCCATGTCTTGTATCGCTGCTTTGGCTTGCACATGCTGTTCCTCGGTCCAGCTCCGCTTCCATTTCAAGGGACCCAGAGGGAACGTAACCGGCTTCACGCCCTCATTCAGGGCGGCGAACCGGTACCCCTTATCTTTGAAGTACCGGATAATGGCCGGGAGCGCCTTAACAGATTCTCCATGCCCGCTTCCATCATGCATCAGGAGCACGACCTCCTCCTTCAGCTGCGATTGCTTCACCGTTTTTACGATTTCCGCTGCAGGGACATTCTGTCTCTTCGAATCGCCGGAATCCATATTCCAGTCGAATATCGTATAACCAGCCTGGTGCATATAGTCAAAATAAGAGGCATCGAAATTTGTGTATGTGCCGCCCGGTGCGCGAAGCAGCGCCGTATGCTTCCCCGTAATGCGGGTCAGCGCTTCATCGGTCCGCTTCACCTGCTTCCAGAACCCCATGAAATCTTGATACAGCTCTTTGTAAACATGATTGTACGTATGATTGCCCAGAGCATGGCCTTCATTAACGATCCGGCGCACCGTATCCTCGTAACGCTCCGCCGATTCGCCCAAGACGAAGAAAGTGGCAAGCACGTTATGGCGCGCGAGGATATCGAGCACCTGCGGCGTCCACTTGCTTGGGCCGTCGTCGAACGTCAAATAGACCGTGCCCTGCTTCTCAACGGGGGCTTTGCTTGTGCTGGCGTAAGCAGCTTCATTCGGCCACGCCACAGCTCCGATCATGACAGCAGCCGCCGCGAGCAACCAAGCCCAGCTAATCCTTCTATTGCCCTGTTTCCCTATCATTCTATCTTCGTCCCCCTGCGCAGGAATTGTTTGATTGATAGAGTATATGGGCGAGGCGGATGAAATAGCACGCCTTTCCAGCGGAACGGTACCGCTCCTTTCGCCAATACGCAAGAAAGACTGCCTCCGCTGAAGATACACAGCGAAAGCAGCCTTCTTGGCTGACCTATTGATGAAGTTATCAGCCGCAGTCAGTCACGGACAAATAACGTCTTTATGAACGTTCCGACGGTCTGCTCGGCGATCTGTGCCGATGAATATCCTGAATCACGCAAGTAAACCATCAGCTCAGGTCTTAACGATGAAGCCAATACGCTGGAGGTGAACATCGGGTCGAGCGCGATGAGATCTCCCTTGGCTGCCGCTTCCTCAAGCAGGCCTTGTATGGTTTCGCGAAGAAACACGAATGGAGGGATCTCGAATAAATTAACTCTGGCCTCTTCGAGCTTCTCGGAATGGATCAAAGCCTTGACCCACTCCAAATCCTCGTTCATAAATCCGACCAAGCTCGTCATAATCCGGGAGAGACGCTCCACCACCGGCGCGTCCGCATTCTCCTGCAAATATTCTACGATCGACTTCTTAAACTGATCAAACTTCGTTTCCATTAAACAGAGACATAGATTGCTTTTACTTGGATAACGACGATATAACGTTCCTTGGCCGATGCCGACCGACTTCGCCACCTGATGCATGCTGACGGCTTCAATACCGTGCTTGTCGAACAGCTGCTGGGCTGTTCTCATAATTTCCATGCGAAGCCTATCCTTACCCTTATCCATCTGTGTCCCTTCCTTTGCAGCCTTCTGGAAATGGCCGAATCATGCCACTTCTTTCTTCTCTTGCTCCGGCGACGTGTTCACGCGTTTAATGAAGAATCCGATGACAAGCGCAACGATACCAACTAGGAAAGCGATAAAGAACGCGTCCTGCAAGCCCGCAACTAAGCCTTCGGCAGGCGTTGCCTGCGGGTTTGCAGCCACGTATTTGCCCGTACCAGACGACATGATGCTGATGAACAGTGCCGTCCCGATTGCGCCGGCTACCTGCTGCAGCGTATTAAGTATCGCCGTTCCATGTGGATACAGGTGACGCGGAAGCTGGTTAAGCCCTGTCGTCTGCGCCGGCATCATCACCATCGAAATACCGACCAACAGAATGATATGAAGGGTCACGACATAACCCGCAGTCGTCTCGACGGAGATATCGGTGAACAGCCAGATCGAAATCAGCACGAGCACCAGACCTGGGATAATGAGCACCCGCGGGCCGAACTTGTCGAACAGCTTACCGGAGATCGGCGCCATAATACCGTTCACGATGCCGCCCGGCATAAGCGTCAGACCTGCCTTGAACGCCGTCATCATGAGGGCGGTCTGCAGGAAAAGCGGCAGCAGAATCATCGTGGAGAACAAGGTCATCATAAGAACGAGCAGAAGCACCGTCACAATCGAGAACATCGGATACTTAAATGCGCGAAGATCCAGAATCGGCTCTCGAACGACGAGCTGCCGAATAATGAACAATACCAGCGCAATGCCCCCGGCAACAAGCGTCCATATGACGGCCGGATCGGACCATGAGCCTTCTCCCGCTTTACTGAAGCCGTATACGATCCCGCCAAAACCGATGCTCGACAGAATAATGGAAAGAATATCGACCCTCGGCTTCGTCAAGTCGGTCACATTCTTCAGGTACATAACAGCAAATAATACCGAGAAAATTGCAAGTGGAATGACTAAGATGAACAACCAGCGCCAGTTGAGTTGATCAATAATCAACCCTGCCAAGGTAGGTCCGATTGCCGGTCCGAACATAATAACCAGGCCGATCATCCCCATGGCTGCCCCCCGGTTCTCCGGTGGATAGATAACGAGGATCGTATTCATCATAACCGGCAGCATAAGACCCGTGCCGAGCGCTTGAACGATCCGGCCGACGAGAAGCAGCTCGAACGAAGGAGCGGCAGCGCATATGACGGTTCCCGCCAAGAATAGGATCATGGCTGACAAGAACATCTGCCTGGTCGTGAACCACTGCTGCAGCAGTGCGGTTACCGGCACGAGTATGCCGATGACGAGCATATACACGGTGGACAGCCACTGAATGGTGGATGGACCAATGCTGAATTCTTTCATCAAATCTGGAAAAGCGATGTTGAGCAGCGTTTCGTTCAGAATCGCCACGAACGCCCCGATAATCAAGGCAGCTACAATCGGCCCTCTCTTGATTCCGCTCAAATCGACGGGGGCCTGTTTCTCTGTGCTTGCAGCATTCAAGTTTCTCTTCCTCCTCCGGCTTGCGGACAATTGTCCGCATCCAACAAAAAAATGACCGGACAATTGTCCGGTGTTCCGATTTTAGCAGACGACCAACATATTTGTCAAAACAAAATTTAATCGGCCGCCTGCTCGTCTATATCTTCCGCTGCATCGAATACATCCGCAGACGGAACGTTCGTCATCTCGTTGCCCCGTACCACCTGATCGCGGATCAAGGCTGTAATATAAGCCAGCTCCGCCTCTTCAGCGGCATGGTCATTCCGATCGTTCACGCTGACGCCTCCTCTCCTCATTAATCGCTTAACGCACATAATTTATGCGGAGAGGCGCAATTCTATCCCCTTAATAGAGGGAAAGTCCCCAGTGGCATCCATATGAATAGCTAAACGGCTCCAACCGAAGGCCATTTCAGCTCGATACCGGCCTGCACCAGAAGCTGTTGATACGCTTCCAGGTGCTTCCGGTCCTTCCGGACGGATCTTGGCTCAATGCCGTGTTCAAGGCAATACGCAGCCAGGTATCCCGCCGACTCGCCGATGTTCCACTCCACCGGATGCAGCCTGTAACACCCGTTCGTGATATGCGTCGTGCCGATATTTTTGCAGGCGGCGAGCAAATTGTTCATGCGGACGGGAATCAGAGAACCCAGCGGAATTTGGAACGGCAGACTCGGCACGTCAATATAGGTGCGCAGCCCTGTGCTCGGATGAAGGTCGATCCGGTAGCATCCAACCCCGACAGAGTCGTCATAATCCATCGCCCTGCCATCCGGGCGGTTGGCTGGACTCAGATGCTGCTCCACCACCGTACATTCCGCGACAATGCGGCGCGATTCACGTATGTAGGGACTCTTCGCCAAACCGTCGGCTGTTCCGGTCACATCCGGGCGAAGACGCAGACCCGGATACCCTTTGCCTCCATCGGGACGCGGCGCTTCCGTCTGCATCCAATACAGCAGCGACAGACTGAGTTGTCTGGCATTATACAGATGCTTCTCCCGCTCTTCCGGGCTAACATCAATTATCGAACCCAGCCAATAATCGTTCTGCGGCCAATTGACGACCGTCAGATCGCTGTCGAAGCTGCCTTCCATAAACTGCGATCGGTCGATAAACCGCCGGTACTGCCACAAGGAGAACGATTTGCCGTCAGGGAACAAGCTGTACCGGATCGGCTCAAGCGTATGCGGCACTAGCCCTGCCCAGCTCAATTGATGGTCCGGCCAGAAGTCCGCGCGATATTGCTTCCAGAATTCATATTGCTCCGGCTTCGCGATCGTATGATCCTCACCTTCGATATGATCGACAACAAAGCACCATGTGAACGCCTGCATATCGGCCGGATCCGCCTGCCCCGGAAGCGCGTTCGGCTCCCCGGTCTGCGCTGCGGATTCCGATCCCGTCACATACTCCGTCCCCGTGATGGGAAGGACATCCCCTTCCTCCGTTGCGTCGAGATAATAGCTCGCGGTCAGGACCGTCGTCTCGCCCGATCCCTCACCACGCACATGGATGGCGCGGATGCTGTCGCCTTCCATCTCCGCTTGCACGGCCCAGTGACATTCCATAACCGTTAGCTTCCCGCTATGGATGTAAGGGGCCAGCATATCGCGCAGAACCGCCAAGGCCACCCTTGGCTCATGAGAGATGCGGCTCACCGTAGCATTGCCCGGGTTAAATTGAAGCTGATTCCGCGAAGCTTCCGTCAGCGGGAAGTTTCGCTTGTAGTACTCCCTTACCCGGTTGCGATACTCCCGGTAGCTGGCCGTACAGCCAAACTGTTCGATCCAAGGATGCTCATCCGGAGGAACCGCTTGGCTGGTCAGCTGGCCGCCGATCCATACCGTCTCCTCCGTCATGATGACGCGTTTCCCCGCTTTGACCGCAGCCAATGCGGCGGCGCAGCCGCCCATGCCGCCTCCAATAATAACGATATCCGCTTGCTTGTAAGCTGTCATCCGGCTAGCCTCCATACTTAAGCAGCGTACCCATGACATCAACTTGACCGCTGCTGTATTTCCCATAGGCTTCCTCTGCACGCTCGAACGGGATGATGTCGGAGATCAGAGGCGATACGTCGATGCGCTTCTCCGCTAATAACTGAATGTACGCCGCAATGTTCCTGCCTTCCGTCCATCGTACGAAGCCGATCGGATAATCCCGGTTATCCCTCTCGTACCCGGCATCATACCGCCCGGGACCACCCGCCCGCGATATAAGGACCTGAACTTCCTTGCTGAACATCAGCCCTCTGGAGAACTCGGTCGTCAAATCGCCGACGATAATGACCTTCCCCTTATCCCGAATCCATTTCATCGAGCGGTTGATCAGCTCTTCGCCTGAACCGCTTGCGCAGAGAAGCGCGCAATCCGCGCCATAGCCGCCCGTAATAGCAGGAAGCTGCTCTTCCAGCCGCTCTTGGTCGGTATAGGCATGCTCAACCCCCTGCTGCTTGAGCAGCTCAGCCCGATCCGCATTCAGATCCAAGCCCGCGACACGGACAGCTGCCGCGGAAGCGATCTGAGCGGTAATCTGCCCAAGAATACCGAGCCCTACAATGACAGCAGATTCCCCGAACCGGATATCCGCCGTGCGGAGCGCATGAATGGCGATCGCTCCCAGTCCCGCGAAGGCGGCTTCCTCCGGCCTTACATGGTCCGGTACGACCGCAGTCAGATTAGACGGCACCGTCATCCACTCGGCATGACGCACATAGGGCGCGCCATAACAAGCGACGCGCTGGCCCACCTCCAGACCGGTTACGTTGTCGCCTATCCGTTCAATGATTCCAACCCCGCTGTAGCCTAATACGACCTCCTGCTCCGAGGCCCGTTTCAGAAACGACATCTCCGTACCTGGACTGATGGCGGTATATTCGGTACGAATCCGCACATGCCCAGCCGGCGGCTCGACTTGGTCCATATCCTTAATCACGATTTTACCTCTTAAGGCAGCTACGGCCTTCATGGCTTGCTCCTTTTCGTGTCAATCCCCCGGATGTTTACGGTACTCGCTGGGGGAGATCCCATAGTATTTTTTAAACGTCGTAGTGAACGTCGATGAATTCATATAGCCGGTCTTCTCGCCAATTTCAGCGATGCTTAAGTCGGAATTCTTCAGCTGCTCCCTCGCATGGGATAGCCTTACTTTATTGAGATATTCCACATAATTGACGCCGAACGTTTTCTTGAAATAATTCGAAAAATATTTCGGGCTCGTATCCAGCACCTCAGCCATGTGATCGAGATACAAATTCTCCATATAGTGAAGGTCGATATATTGCGAGATGAATGCCGGATTCAGCTTGCTCTTCTGGTCGTGGTTGCGTTTGCTGGCGACAACCTGTACAGCCTCCAGCAAAGCATCCTGAACCTCCTTATAGCCGTATGCGTTATCCACCCTCTGAAGAAACTCGGTTTCGAGCCGGTAGAGCTCCTTGCTCACGGCGGGAGAACCATCAATTTGCTTCATCATATAGGACAGGATGCTTCTGGCTACATGCGCAAGCTGGTGATGATGGATCCCCCGATCCGCATTTTCCTTGATCAGGTCGGTAATAATCCGCATGCCTTCGTTCGTCTTGCCGCTTAACATGCAATTGGACAGCTTCTCGATCTTCTCGAATGGAAAATGGATATCGGCAACAAAACGGATCGACTCCGTATCCAGAACGGATCCGCTCGGATTGACATTCCGGTACAGCATGCCATTCATGATCTCTTGATAGGCAGCATGACAATTTCTCATATGCGAATCGTAGACCTTACTGACGCATGCCCAAGCCACGAAGCCCTTCAGCTCTTCTTTCTCCGCCCGTTGAATGAACGCTTCCAGACGATCGATGGCTGCGGCCCGTTCGAAGGAATGGCCGATGCCGATCATGGCCAGAAATTGCAGCTGACTCGAGTGGAATACAACGACATGCCCGGCTCCTTGCTGCAGGCCGGCTCTGATCGCCTCGGTCATTTCCTCGATAGACAGATCCGTCTGCTCCTTGTCCGGATGGAGCCCTTTCAAGTGTACGGCTGCCATGACGAATTGCCGCTCCCGAAAGAAATACGGGTAGTACTTCTGCATTTGAATTTCATATTCTTGGGAATGATTGTAGGCGTCCAGCGTCTGCAGGAACACGCCTCTGCGGATCTCCAGATCAACGAAATTCATCTGCTTCTTCAAGGCTTCATTCTCGGACTGCACCTTTACGATCCCGCTATGAATTTTGCGAAAATCATTGCCCTTGATGCTTCCGCCGCCGAGCAGCTTCAAGATCCCCTTTACCGGCCGGTATAAGAAAACGCTGAGCAAAGCGGACAAGATGACCGCGCATATGATCGCGCTGATCATGATCATGCGGCTGGCGTTCGTGACCGAATCGATATTCTTGAATTGATAGGGCACCTTGTCGATATACACAAAGCCGTTATAGTCCGACTTATAGAAGTTGTACTCGAAATTGTTATGGGTCAGCGACGCTTCGCTTGACGTGTTGAAGTAGACATCATTCAGCACTTCGACCAGATCCCAGTCCTTCTCCGTGCTCAGAATGATTTTGCGCGTCGGATCGAGCACGATCAGGGAAGCCCCCGGAAGCATCGCCTTCATATCGACGTGATTGAGCAGCTTCTCGACATTAATCATGACCAGAATGTTCTTATCGGACATCCGGACCTTATTGCCGTCGATGATCGCCATCAGCTGCCTGCTTTTCTTCGTCATCGTCTCTCCCTGGCTGACGAAGGTATCGGCCGGGAACACGGTGGACGGATGCTTGGACTTCGCAAAGGTTTTCCAATAGCCGGTATTATAGATGTCATGCTTGAATTTCTTGTCGAACAGGACCGACATATTGCTCGTGCCTTTGGAAGTAATCGCCAGATCATGATTATCGAAGAAGATAATAATATCCTCAATATAGTCGGCCGATGAGGCGAGCGTCGTAATGTTATCCTGCAGGGAATAGACCTTGGCCATGTCGATGCTGCCGTCTCCCTGGGCAAAGAGGTTATCGTATGGCAGGCCATGTATCGTAAAGATGAGATTATTTACCGTCGTAAAGCTGTTATTGAAGGATTGAATGATGTTTTTGATCACCAACCGGTTGTTCTGGGCTACTTTCTCATATATTCCGGAGATCGAGTTTTTGTAGACGACGTAGTTGGATACAAACATGATAATGATGACCAGCAACAAAGCGAAAAAAATTTGTAGCAGGCCTCTACTTGCGATCAAGCGATTCATTGGGTGCCACCTCTCATGATGTCATCCAACTATCTTCAACATGCCGTCTGCTCATCCCTTCTCGGAGCCGAGCATGACCCCTTTGGCAAAATATTTCTGCGCGAACGGATAAATCATCAGAACAGGAATCATGGACAGGACGATTGTCGCATTCTTCATCGCTTGGGGAGCAAGCGCCGCCGCATCGACCAAGCTTGGGTTATTCCCGCCTTCATTAAAGATCAGCATATCCCGCAGAATGACCTGAAGCGGATACATCGCCGCATCGTTCAGATAGATCATCGGGACGAAGAAGCTGTTCCAATGCCCCATGAAATAGAACAATCCGATAGATGCCAGCGCCGGTTTGGAAAGTGGAATGACGATATTGAACAAAATCCGGTATTCCGACGCCCCGTCCACGACTGCGGCTTCCCGCAGCGAGCCCGACATGCTCTCATAGAAGCTTTTTAGAATCAGCAGCTCGAAGGTCCAGATCGCATTAGGAAGCACCAGTGCCCATACGGAATCGAGCAGCCCCAGGTTCTGGACGATGACGTAGTTCGGGATAATGCCCGGGTTGAGGAACATCGTAATGACAATCGCCAGCATGAAGAACTTCCGCCCGAAGAACGTTCTCCGGGAGAGCGGATAGGCCGCGATCGCCGTCATCAGCAGATTGATGAACGTGCCCAGTGTCGTATAGTAAATCGTATTCAGATACGCCCTGGGGATCCGGTTATCCATGAGCACCTCTTTGTACGCGCCGAAGTTGAACCCCTTCGGAATCAGCGTCACTTCACCCCGGACGACATAGGAGGTATCGCTTAGAGAAACAGCCGTAATGTACAGAATCGGATAGATCGTCGCAACGGCAAGGCATACCAGGACAAGGGTGTTGAATATTTGGAACAGGGATATACTTCGAAGGCCTTTTGCTACCATAGCCCGTTGCCCCCCATCCGCTTGCTGATAAAGTTGGCCGACAGCAGCATCGTCATGGCGACAAGCGCTTCGAATAGCCCGACGGCCGCGGCATAGCTGTAATTGCTTTCCAGAAGCCCTTTCCGGTACACATAGGTGGAGAAGACATCGGATACTTCATAGGTCATCGGGTTATAGAGCAAGAGCACCTTCTCATAACCGACGCGGATCATGGAGCCTGTTTTGAGAATGAACATAATGATTATCGTAGGCATGATGCTTGGGATCGTAATCGACCAGATCATATGGCGCCGCTTGGCCCCGTCCACCTTGGCTGCTTCATATAAGGAGGGGCTGATGCCGGCGATCGCCGCCATGTAGATAATTGCCTCATAACCGACTGAAGCCCAGATGTCCGACAGCACATAGATGGGACGGAACCATTCCGGCTCGATTAGAAAATATATTTTTTCAAAACCAAGCGCAGCCAGCAGTTGGTTGATTATGCCTTGGTTAGGGGACAAGAAATCAATGATCATGCTGCTGATAATAACGACAGACAAGAAAGCAGGAAGATAGCTGATCGTTTGTACCGATTTCTTGAACCATTTGACTCGGACTTCGTTCAATAGAATAGCGAGAATGATGGGAAACGGAAACCCGAAAACGAGCGTAAGCGAGCCAAGCAGCAGCGTATTCTTGAACAGCAGCCAGAAATCGGCGCTTGCGAAAAACTTTTCAAAGTGCTTGAGCCCTACCCAGTCGCTCCCCAGAATACCGGTAAACACGCTGTAATCCTTGAAGGCGATGATCATGCCGTATAGAGGGCCGTAACGAAAAATAGCATAGAAGAGCAGACATGGGATGAACAGAATCAGCAGCTGCCGATCCCGTCTCATATGTCGGAACACCGAGACGATTCTGCCTCTTGATGATCGCGATGATGCTTGGACAGTCTCAGTGTCAGCATGCGCCATGATGGTTCCTCCTTAAAGTTTTTGCGTGGGCTTCGCCCGACGTTAGTCGAGCAAAAACTCACTTCGGAAGCATAAGCTAAGTTTTTGCGTGGGCTTCGCCCGACGTAGTCGAGCAAAAACTCACTTCGGAAGCATAAGCTAAATTTTTGCGTGGGCTTCGCCCGACGTAGTCGAGCAAAAACTCACTTCGGAAGCATAGGCTTAGTTTTTGCGTGGGTTTTTCTATCCGGTGATTAGGCAGCACCCGGAAACCAACCGTTTCCGGGCGCTCGCCGTTCACCGATGTCATGGTTTGTTTGAAGATGCACGAAAAGCAAGGAATAGCGGGCGAAGCAGGAAGAATGATTCTGAAGAAGCGTCAGCGGTCGCCTTTGTTCCCGGATTTCAACCTACTACTCTGATTCAAGAAAGTCCGGGAACAACAGCGATCGGAAGAACATTCTGCCTGCGAAGCGGCTTGTGCTCCTGTCGTTCGTTCAATCCAGCGAAGCGGCTTGTGCTTCTGTCGTTCGTTAAACCCAGCGAAGCGGCTTGTGCTCCTGTTGTTCGTTCAATCCTGCGGAGCGGCTTGTGCTTCTGTCGTTCGTTCAATCCTGCGAAGCGGCTTGTGCTCCTGCTGTTCGTTCAATCCAGCGAAGAGCTTACGCTTCTTTCATTCGTACATGCCCTAATTAATTGCTTGCGTCATAACGCTTCTGAGCGGCGTTGTAAATTTCTACAAGCTTGGCAGCACCTTGCTTCTCCGCGTTTTTCTGCCAATCCTGCCACTGCTTATCCCCGTAAGACTTGTCGAGAATATACTTGGCGTTGAATTCGCTTGCGGATTTCAGCAGTGTTGTATGAATTTCGGCAATCGCAGCCGTCTCCTCGTCGGTGAAGTTCAGAATCGGATCAGCCGGCTCGAACGTATTCGCTTTCAGACGCTTGTCTTGAGCTTCTTGCTCTTTCTCGGTGAAGTTATAGTACACGCTGCGTCTGTCGGAATTGACATACATGCCTTGCAGCCACAGACCATAACGTTCTTCCAGTACGCTGATATCAACCAGCGGCACATCGGTCAGCTCCGGATAGACAACCTTGCCGTTCTCCATCTTGAAGGTTTCGCCTTCCACACCCATCGTAACAAGCGTCGCGCCTGACGGGCTGGTCAAGTAGTCAAGCAGCTTGAGAGCAGCTTCTTTATTATCATTGTTTGCAACGGCGATGCCGAAATTCGGATCGATCTTAGGCAGTGTTGTGCCGTTTCCAGTCGGTCCAACCGGATTGCCGTAGCGAAGGTTATAGTTCGGGTTCTGATCTTTGACTTGGTTGTAGAACAGATCCAGTCGGCCAATCCAGTCCCACGTAACGAAAGCCTTGTTGTTCGTCGTCATCTTGGCTGTCCAGGAATCCGTCGTATCTGTAATAAATTCAGGGTCAAGCAGCCCTTCGTTGTACAGCTTCTTCATGAAATCAAGCATTTCTTTATGTTCAGGCTGCGTCGTTGCGTATTTCCATAGTTTTACCTTCTCGTCGTAGTAAGCCGGGTAGCTTGCTCCGCCGATTCCCCAGCCATAAGACCAGTCACGGAAGATAAAGTCCTTCGTCTTGGAAGCATATGGATAGGAATCCGGGTAAGCTTCTTTCAGCTTCTTCAGAGCTTGGTAGAATTCTTCCGTATTCGTCCACTCTTTAATGCCCAGTTCATCGAATACGTCTTTGCGGTACATAAAGCCATGGTTTACATCACGGTTAATGTTGGCTACCGGCCAGGTATACATTTTACCGCTCTCATCGGAGTACGATTTCATAACCCAAGGATTCTCATCTACAAAAAGCTTCTTAAAGTTCGGAAGCATATCCAAGTAGTCATTAATCGCCACAACGGCTTTTTGCTGGCCGATTTTCTTCAGCTCGGCCGCGGTCAAACCATGGAAGATGTCTGGAAGCTTGCCAGAAGCAACCGTAACCTTCAGCTTGTCACTGTGAGTTGCCGGCGAGTACGCTTGGAAATTGATCTTGATCCCCGTGCGCTTCTCAATCTCTTTAACAATCAGCTTGTCATTCAAATTCGTGTTCTCGCTGACAACCATCCAGGTGATCGTGGTCGGCTTATCGACTAGCGGAAGCTTCAAGCCGCCAGTGTCTCCATATTGATTGGCATCAGCAGCAGGTGCGGGATCGCTTTCTTTATTGGTTTGATTACCAGCCGGAGCTTCTTCCCCGCCCTTGCCTTCATTGTTGCTGTTGTTGCTGCCACAAGCAGCCAGAACTGTGATGAACATCGTTAGTACGAGTATTACGCTGACCAACTTCCTTGACATTTTTCTTCCTCCCCTTATGATCATCTTCTTCCGCCGAAGCCTTGCAACCGATTTCACGCTCCGGACATTTCTCATGATAAAAGCGTTTACACCAATCGTAAATTACTCGATTTCGGCGATATCGGATTTCTTCTCCCTTAACAAGCTAAAAAGCCGAAAAACCCTGTAGTATCAAGGTTTTTCGGCTTGTGGAAAATGCTAAAGCGGTAGAAATATATAAAAAAGAGAGCGAATTTAAGCAATGAAATTACAATAAAAATTTTTATTCGAAAGTGATTTCCCGGCCAGTGCGGGCCGGTTCATATACCGTACTCAGCATTTTCGACCGGACGAATGGTCATGCAGCACGGAATAGAACCTGCACGGATTAATCCAATTCCACTTGTTCATCTGAATATCTCCTGCACTAAGGCAGTGAACAATGAAATAGATTAATTAAAGCGGACTGCCGTCCCCTTCGCCCTGCTCTCCTCCGCCTTCTCCAGAAAGCGGATAATCGCAACCGTATCCTCCCATTGGAGGGATGGCCGGCCTGTAACGAACATGAGCATGACCTGCTCCAGCAAACCGGCATAGGCAGGCTTCGTTGGTGAACTGGCATCGACATAGGTGCTTCCGCCTGTTCGGTGAACAAGGGCGCCGAATTGATAGCTCCCGCTTCGGTTCCCTCTTAACGTGCCAATACGGCCATCCTTCCACCTTCCGGTTATGAGATCATGCGACTCGGACGATACCGCGCACACCTCTTCGCAGCCGTGTCCCATAATGGCAAACAGCATCTCGGCCATATGAATGCCGTACCAGAAGTAGTAGGATTGCGTCGGCTCCACGGACATTGGGCCGTGCACGTCGGCCCCGATGATCGCCCCTCCATCTTCCCGCTCGATCTCGATGTTCATGATGTCTGTGTAGCGTAAGGAAGAGGCACTCATAACGGGTATGCCGTGCTGTACCGCAAGCCGGCCGATTTCTTCCGCATCGGCTGCGGTTAACGCTAGCGGCTTGTCGATGAACACGGGCTTGCCGTAAGAGGCGATTCTGGCGAACTGCTCCAGATGCACTCTCCCATCCGCGGATTCCAGAAGAATCGCATCGCAGCGCTCCGCGACTTCCTCCGGCGTAGCTACGATTTCGACGCCATATTGCACGCGCAGCTCTTCCGTGAATCCCTCCACGCGATTGATACTGAGCGGAAAGTCAGGCGATCCGCCCGGGTAGGCTATCGTCACGCGGCCTCCCGGTACATGATGATCATCGTTTACATCGTTAATCAATTTGGCGAATGCGGTTACATGTGAAGTGTCGAGGCCGATCATACCGATCTTAAGGCTGTCCATGGGCAGGTTCCTCCCTATTCTCATATGAATATGTCGTTTCCTCCTGCGTGCCTCCAGTCAGTCGATGCAGGGCAATTGCGGCAAGCAGCGATGCGCCAAGCGGAATGCAATCCTCGTTCAAGGTGTACCGGGGATGATGAAGCCCATATGCTTGTTCCGCGTCCGAGGTTGGACCGGAGCCCAGCCAGAAGAAGCATCCCGGAATCTGTTCCAGGTAGACGGAGAAATCTTCTCCTGCCAGCGTGGGCGCGGCGGTTATTCTGCGCTCTGCCCCGATCACCCGGTCCAAGACGGAATCCACGTGACTGACACAGGCATCGTGATTCATTAATACCGGCACCTGCCGGATATACCGAAGCTCAGCCGTGCAGCGGTAGCCTTCGGCAATTTGCTTCACAACCCGCTCGATCCGGGCAGAAATCGCTTCCTGTACCCTCGGCTCGAAGGTGCGGACCGTGCCTGTCAATTCCGCGCGATGGGGAATCACGTTGTTAGCCTGGCCGGCTTGAATGCTGCCGATCGTGACAACAACGGGATCGAATGGCGAGACCTCGCGGCTGACGATGCTCTGCAGTCCCATCACAATGGCCGAAGCGCAGACGACCGGGTCAACGCTTTGATCGGGAATCGCGCCGTGGCCGCCTCTTCCCTCGATCGTAATTTCGATCCGGTCCACGGAACCCATGAGCGGACCATACTTCGTGGCCGTCATGCCCGCTGCGAGCGTCGGAAGATTGTGAAGCCCATAGATTTCGTCTACGCCTTCCAATGCGCCGTCCTGGATCATCGCTTTGGCACCTGCGTTAATTTCCTCCGCCGATTGAAAGAGAAGGCGGACCGTGCCCGCAAACTGATGTG
This sequence comes from Paenibacillus mendelii, assembly GCF_024498075.1. Taxonomy (GTDB): domain Bacteria; phylum Bacillota; class Bacilli; order Paenibacillales; family Paenibacillaceae; genus Paenibacillus_Z; species Paenibacillus_Z mendelii. Next base: position 26,274 of record NZ_JANHOF010000019.1, on the reverse strand, counting down.
TCTGAAGCAGCTGTGCGGCTCCAAGCAGAATCGTCGTATGGGCATCATGTCCGCAAGCATGCATGACGCCTGGCCGCGTCGAGGAGAACTCAAGGCCGGTCTCCTCCTCAATCGGAAGCGCATCCATATCCGCCCGCAGAGCGATGACGGGTCCTGGCCGATCGCCCACGATATCGGCGACAATACCGTGGCCTCCGACGCCCGATTGGTACGTAATCCCAAGCGCATCCAACTGCTGCGCTACTTTAGCCGATGTCTCGGACTCCTGAAAGCTAAGCTCTGGATACCGATGCAGATCGCGCCGGAATGCGATCCATTCATCTGCCAGCTGCCGGCCGGCATCAATGAGGTTCATGGCTGCGTTGTCTCCCCTTCCCCGTTCTCCTTACGGCCGCGATTCGCGCCGTAGAGATTATTCATAATACGGCGCCCTGTCGGCGTCTGGGCCAGACCGCCCTTGGCCGTCTCCCGATGCTTGGCGGGCATTGCCGTTCCCACCTCAAGCATAACACCAATGACCTCATCGGAGGGAATAACGCTTCGCACGCCTGCCTGCGCCATGTCTGCCGCAGCCAAGGCCGTGACGGCGCCAAAGCCGTTGCGAACGATACATGGGATCTCGACAAGACCGCCGACCGGATCGCATATTAACCCCAGCGAATTTTTGAGCGCAAGACCGACCGCGTGGACCGCTTGCTCCGGCGTACCTCCGCGCAATTCCGTTAAGGCTCCGGCCGCCATGCCGATCGCCGAACCGATCTCCGCCTGGCAGCCGCCCTCCGCTCCGGATATGAACGAATTGTTCGCGATGACATAGCCGATGGCACCGGCCGCGAACAAGCCCATGACCAGATGGCGGTCTTCCCAGCCGTGACGCTCCTGCGCGCTGACAAACACGCCCGGAATAATGCCGCAGGAGCCTGCCGTCGGCGTTGCCACAATCCGCCCCATCGAAGCGTTTACCTCGGATACGGACAATGCATACGCAAGCGCTGTGCAAGCTTCCGTACCAAGTGACGGCAAGCCGCCGTTCATATATTGATGAACGCGGCTTGCATCGCCGCCGGTCAAGCCGCTACGGGAGGGGACGGGCTCCTCGATGCCGCGCCGGACAGCCTCCTTCATAATGTTGTAGTAGTCCGCCATCAGCTCGAACGTTTCCGCCTCGCTTTTTCCCGTTTCCTTCGCTTGCTCGCTCAGCATCAGCTGCCCTATGGATACCCCGTCTGAGCTGCAGCATGCGATCAGCTGCTGCAGGGTCTGGAATTTCATGACTTCACCTCTCCGGCCGTAAGATCCGCCAGGCAGACGCGCTGCACGTCCGGCAAGACGCGAATACGTTCCATTAATGCGCCGGGAACCGCCTCATCGGTCTCAATAACCGTAAGCGCATCCCCGCTTCTCCCTTTGCGGTCCACATCCATATACCCGATATTTACGCCTCCGTCGCCAAGAATGTTCGTCATATCCGCAAGCATGCCGGGACGATCCTTATGGAACACCAGCAAGGTCGGATAGTTCATTGTGAATTTGACGTCGAAGCCGTTGATCCCTGTCAATTCGATATTGCCGCCGCCGATTGAGGAGCCGGTGATGATGTCCTCTCGCCCGTCTCCGGTCAACGTCAGCTTGGCCGTATTCGGATGCACCGCCGGATTAGAGCCGGTCTTGAACGCGAGGGTCATGCCGGAGGCATCCGCGATCGTCAGCGAATCCCGAATCCTCATGTCATCCGTATCGTAGTCCAGGAGGCCGCCGGCAATCGCCAGATCCGTCCCATGGCCGCGATAGGTTTCGGCGAATGAGCCGTAGAACTTTATTTCGGCCTGTGCCGGCAGGGCTCCGAATATGCGGCGCGCCGCACGCCCTATACGCACAGCGCCCGCCGTATGAGAGCTTGAAGGCCCGACCATGCTCGGCCCGATAATCGAAAACACGTCTTTAAACCGCAAGATGAATCCCTCCGCTCATCAGTCAGGCGCTGCTTTCCTTACAGCAGCAAGCCCATGGTTCCATTATTCCCCGGAAAGCCATTCCTGCAGATGCGCCGCGACAAAATCATCGTCGTTCAGATGCGGGTACTCCCGGTAGATCCGGTCGATTTCCTCCGCTTGACCGGGAGACAGCTCCTCATGCGGATTCAAGCACCATGTCCCCTTCAACAGCCCTTGACGGCGAAGCACCTCATGAATCCCCGGTATACAGCCGGCGAACTGATGCGCGGGATCGAAGAAAGCGGCATTGGCATCCGTTACTTGGACGTTCCAGGTCAGCCATTCCTTCGGAATTTCACGGGACTCGCGATAACGCTTCACGTCTTCAAGCAGCTCTACCGCTTTATGCGTCCAGACTGCCCAATGACCCAGAAGACCGCCTACGATCCGCTTCTCCACGATCGAGCCGTCTACCGTGAACCGGTATGTCGTGAGCAGATCGTTCACGATGTTATCGTCATTGCCCGTGTACAGCGCAATCTCATCGCGCCGGCTCGAATAGCATACCGCACGGACGACGTCGATCGTCTGGTACCGGTTGAACGGCGCCATCTTGATCGCCACCACATTCGGAATTTCCGCGAATTCGCGCCAGAAGTCGAAGCTGAATATTTTACCGCCGACGGAAGGCTGCAGGTAGAAGCCGATGACCGGGAAGATCGCCGCCACTTTACGGGTGCGCTCCAGAATGTCCTGCTCGCTTAAGTCAGCTAAGCCGCCCATGCTGAGCAAGCCTGCGTCATAGCCAAGCCCCTTCGCTATGCGCGTTTCTTCCAAGGCCTGCTCCGTCGGTCCGCAGATGCCCGCCACCTTGATGAAGGGACGATCAAGACGCGCCCGGTCAATTTCTTCCGCCGCCAGCCGCAGAACCGGCTCATACAGGCCGATGCCCTTGTCGCGGATCTCGAATTGCGTAGAATGAACACCGACTGCAATGCCCCCAGCGCCCGAAGCGGCATAATAGCGCGTCAAAGCGCGTTGATGCTTCTCATCCAGCTTACGGTTCTCATCCAAGGCGAGCGGATGCGCCGGTATGGCCAGCCCGTCATGGAGTGCGGCGAGCAGTTCAGGTGACAGCTTGTTGTTCTCGCTCAATTAGAATTTCCCCTTTCTCTCTTGAAAATGGGTCGGCTTATTCCATGTTTGGCCGCCCGCCTGCACCCATTCCGCTACCCAGTCGATCATCTGCAGCAGCGATACGCGCGGATAGCCGAACAGCTGGTGGGATTTCGAAGCATTGCTCAGAAGCGCGTTCTCCGCTTCCTTGCCCGTGAATGCCGCTTCTTTGCCCATACGCTTCGCCAGCTCCTCTGCTGCCCAGCGGATCGACATCGTCTCGGGTCCCGTCACATTCACAACCTCTGGCGGGTTCGAACACTTCGTCAAGCAGCGCAGCGCCATCTCATTGGCGTCCCCTTGCCAGATGATATTCGCATGGCCCATCGTCAGATCGATTGCGCGGCCTTCGTCAACGGATTTAGCCAGCTCCAGCAGTACGCCATACCGCATATCGATCGCATAATTCAAACGGTACATCGTCATAGGCGTGCCGTTCTGATGAGAGAAGTATTCGAAGACCCGCTCCCGTCCAAGACAGGATTGCGCATATTCGCCCAGCGGCTCCGGCGCGACGGCTTCATTCACGCCCCCGTTGCCGATTGGCGTGAACGGGTAGATGTTGCCGGAAGAGAAGACAACAATCTTCGAATTCTTGTATTTCTCAGCCACGCGGCCTGGCAGATACGCATTCATCGCCCATGTAAAATGCTCGCGGCCGGTCGTGCCGAATTTATTGCCCGCCATATAGATCACGTTCGGAACATCCGGTAATTTGCGAAGCTCCTCATCATTGAGCAGGTCGCATGAGATCGTCTCGACGCCGGCATCCTCCAGCTCGCGGCGCGCTTCCTCATTCGAGAACCGCGAGACGCCGATAACGCGTTTGTTCAGTCCACCTTGCTTAATGGCGTTAGCCGCCAGCCGCGCCAAGCTGGGTCCCATCTTGCCGCCCACGCCCAGTACGATGATATCTCCTTCTATTGAACGCAAATCTGCAATAAGTGCCTCCGAGGGCTCCGCCAACTTGGCTTCCAATTCTGCTACCGTTCTCATGTCCGTTGATCGCCTCCTTGTTTGTTTTCCTCCTCTATCATAACGAGCCGCTCTATATAAAGACAAATCTTTTAATCGTCTTTAAATCGATCGCAGACATCGATGGACAAGACGAACCGTCATACTAAAAAAGCGGTATGGAGCACGAAGCCCACACCCGCTTTGTTTGAGAAGAACATCCTGCGTTATTGAGGGTTTTTCTGAAGAAACGTAAACTTGAAAATCTGTCTCGGGCGTCCGCGCGGCACCTTCTCCAGCCCCGATACCTCGACGAACCCTTGATCGATCCAATGGAGAAGCAGCCGATGTGCGCTTCTCACGGTAATATCAAGTAATACCGCAAGCTCGTGGACTTTATACTCATATTTGTCGAATCGGGCCCTATTGTGGAGCAGCTTGCTCAAATAAGCGCTCGTCATACCGGCATCCTCCGCCCGTTTAATTAGCTCCGCGTCCGTGAAGGAAAGCACCTCCCGGATCGGATCGGCCATCTCGAGCGGACCGATTAACGTTCCGTCCTCGCGGACGATGAAGCATGCGTTGCCGCCGGCTTCCTTCGCCTTCCTCATGGCAACCCGCGCATTCGTTCCCGCCACGCTTGCCGAACGGCCAAAGCCCATGCCGATGCTGAGCGAGAGGCCGTGCGTCTTATTAATATCCTTCGCGAAGGGAATCGTCTTGTAGCCGCCCGACTCCCGCTCGAAGATGCCCCGTGTCGTGAAGAACAGGTATTCGTCCCCGCCCAGATGCGTCAAGTATCCGTCCAAGGATTCCACATAATCGAGCACCATCCGGTGAATATCCAGCTTCAGCTTTTGCACCTCATGCTCGCTGTTGCGCTTCAGGGCGAGGCTGCCGAAGTCGTCCACATTAATCATGCCGACTACGATCTGCGCCTCCTTGCTGCGGCGGGATTCGGTGGATAATAGCGCCCGTTCCAGCGTTACGACAATATCCTGATCGGACGGCACAAGCCACTGATTCGGAATATCGAGGCGATTCAGCTCCTGTGCCGCGGACCCGACGCCCGTGAACGCGATCGAGCAGACGCCTGAACGATACTGCTCCTGATGGAAGGCGATCAGCTTCTCCTTCGATGCATAGACAGGTCCGTCGAAGATCACGGTGCGAATCCCCGAAATCCCCAGATCCTTTAACGTCCGCATGACCATCGTTTCCGACAAGGTATCCACGGAGATTCCTCCGCTGAGCTTGCCGGATTGCTGGGCGTAGAATAGTGCCTTATAGAGTCCGGCATCGGTAATCGGCACATGAAGCGTGGGAACCGGCACGTTCATCCGTTCCTTTACCTTACGGTGAGACAGCGGATCGGCAAACAGAATAACCTCGACATTCCCGCCGATCTCTTCGGCTAGCGCCGGCGCCTCGTCTTCGTGCCGATATACTCGCGGTACGGGCGCGAACGAAGGAAAAGTCTCGATGATACGCAGGATGGAGTTGACGATAGGCTGCGGCCCGATGATCCCGATGCGTATTTGATGAATATGGCTGCCGCTCGTAACCGACACGTATAATCACTCCCGTTCATGGCTCTCCTGTTGTCTTCTGCCCGGCTGCGGGCATGCTGCAGAAACACATTATGGATAAATGATACCTGATTCAGAAATTTTGGCAAGCAGCGCCATTTCCAGGTACCGGGCGCAGGCATTAGTAAGCGGCTGCGCGGCCAGACCTATAGCCTTCAAACCAGCAGGCCGATTAAAAAGAAAAAGCACCCCGAAAGGGTGCCAGTTTGCAAATTAGTTTTCAATCACAATGCCGCTTAGCTTCATGTTGACGGGGGCTGCAATGGTATCCCCAACCGGGCACTGCTTCTCAAGATAAGCAACGAATTCTTCTACTCTTTCTTTGGGTGCATCGGTTTTGATATGGAAGGTATAACGGATATCGGAATAGCCGCGGCGGACATCGGACTTGTCGAAGAAGCCGTCCAAATCAATATCGCCTTCTACTTCTACCCGGAAGTCTTCCAGACGGATATCGAACTTTCTTGCATATACTCTAGCCACGATCGATTGGCAAGCCCCAAGCGATCCCAGAAGCGCCTCGACCGGGTTCATCCCCGTATCCGTACCCCCCAGACTTTTCGGCTCATCGATCGTCAGCTCAAAATTTCTAGATTGGACTTTGACGACGACTCCTTCTTGCAAATGCGCGGATGCTTTAAATGTTTCAACTGCCATGTCCCTCGCCCCTATTCTTCTAATATTTAGATTATAGCTATGATAGCACATATTTCCCATGTAGTTAATAGGAATTATCATATTCTCTTCTCATTGTTTGCTCTTGGTGACAATCCTATGATAATCAAGCTTAGCTCCGCATGAAGCTTCATCCGCGCGTCCGATTTACCCTGACTCTCCCAGAGGGTATACTAAGCGAAAGAGACGTTCGCAGCGAGCGTGTACCTACACCAGCGGCTCGAACAAATTTCCAGAGAAGGACTTTTGAAGATGAATACGAAAAAAACGGATCCCCGCGTTATCCGCACCCGGCAGCTGCTGCGCCAAGCATTGATCGATTTGCTGGAGGAACGCGACCTGGAACACATCTCGGTACAGGATATCGCGGATCGCGCCACGATCAAACGGGCGACCTTCTATCTTCACTTTGAGGACAAGCAAGCATTTGTCGTTCGCTACATGGATGAGATCTTAGCAGAGCTGCGGCAAAATATTATCGTCTCATCAGACGATCCAGACGATTTCGATTTCTTGAGCGGCGAGCCCCACCCCAGCTTCGTGCGGCTGTTCCATCATATCTCGGAGCGTTTCAACATCTATCATGCGCTGCTGGTGCGGAACCGGCTGCCTTACTTTGCAGCGGGCGTGCTGCAGATTATACATGAGTTCATTGCCGAAGGGATCGATTATGCCGAGCCGGATGACCGCAACTTAACCGCTGCGAGAGAGGTCGCTATCAAATATGTGGAGTCTGCCTTCCTCGAGGTCATCATCTGGTGGATCGGGAACATGATGCCGTATTCGGAGGAAGATATGGCCGGCCAATTGATGCGGCTGTCCATCCGTGGCCCCTATCGGCAAATCCCCGATCGCAGAAGCCCCATGTCGTAACGAACGACACGGTACAACAATAAGCCGTTCACCTCTGCTGCCAGAGATGAACGGCTTATTGTCATTTGCAATGCATGCCTCGCGCGCATGCAGCTAGGTTGTTCCAGATTTTTATAGAGCGGTCCAGCCGCCGTCGATGACAAGCTCCGAGCCGGTCATGAAGCGGGCTTCATCCGAGGCAAGAAACAGGACGCCGTAAGCGACATCCTCCGGCTTGCCGAAGTATGGCAGCTGCGTGAAGGTTTGATAATAAGGCATGGCGTCCTTCATGGACGGCTCTGTCATCGGTGTGACGATAATGCCAGGATGGACGGAATTGACGCGAATGTTCTGCTTCGCGTGTTCCACGGCAGCCGATTTCGACAGTGCGCGCAGCGCACCCTTCGCAGCCGTATAAGGGCTTGATCCGGCCATGCCTACGATACCGCCGATAGAGGATATGTTTACGACCGAGCCTGCGCCCGCCTTCTGCATTTCAGGGATGCAATATTTCATACCAAGCACACAGCCCGTCAAATTGATGTCCATCACTCTGTTCCATTCGCTGATCTCAATGTCAATTATGTTCTTTGTCGAAGAAATCCCCGCATTGTTCACGAGTACATCGACCTTCCCGAACCGGGTTACCGCTTCCTGAACGACAGCCTTCCATTCATCCTCAGAAGCAACGTTATGACGAAGGCCAATCGCTTCCCCGCCATCCTTGATAATCTCTTGAACGACCTGCTGCAGCTCGTCGTCCTTGATATCTGTCGCTACAACCTTAGCGCCTTCGCGTGCGAACAGCTTCGCCTCCGCTGCTCCCATACCGAGCGCCGCCCCTGTAATGATTGCCACTTTACCGCTTAAACGTCCCATAGTTAATCAGACCCTTCTGTTGGATGTATACATGCTGTTAATTGGATATATAGGAATACGATCTGCCGGGCAAATGGTTGATCAATAGGTTAGCTACCTGTCTTGAGTATATCACAAATACGTCTGTTTTGTGAAGTAATATACTATGTGACAATTAAGTGATTGGATGGGGAATGGAGCATCCTTTCGTTCATATGTTGCCCCGAACAGCAAACCTATTAATGTACCGAGCATCTGAACATAGCGAAGAGGCTGCCCAATAAGTCATTCTAAGGATGACTTCGGGCAGCCTGTAACGGTTGGAATCACTTGTTGTGGTTATGAAATCTTCACTTCATTATTCAAAAGCTATATAAGTGTTGGGCTTCCGCTTCACGAACCCAGACCTGCATGAATCCGGCCTCCCGGTTATCCCATGCATAATAGGAATAAATAAACAAGGCTTCCCTTCACCCGCTTTACCGCTCAGGACAGTTACGCCGCCAAGCAAATCCTCCCGGTGCTCGATCGAAAGCGGTTCATGCGCCGCCAGGGAAAAGCCGTCATAGGATAGCTCATGATTATCGGTCTGCTCCAGGCAGTACACGATGGGCCCGCGTTGAAGGGCAAGCCTGCCCCGGTTCGCCTCTACCTCCGGCCTTGACCGGATAACCTCAACTGGCATATCCAGTTCTAATACAACCGTATCGCCCGGCGTCCAATGACGATTCAGTACGAGATATCCGTTGTCGATCTGCCTTTCCGGGCCCGGCAACTGCTCGCCCAAAACCGTTAACCGATACCCTCTGCACCAGCCAGGTATGCGCAGCCGAATCGTGAACTTGTCCGCCTGATCCGGGCTTACCGTTAGTTCGATTCTTCCATCCCAAGGATATGACGTCTTCTGTTTGAGCTTGACGGTCATCCCTTCCCCTGCTTCCAACGTCGCTTCGCCATTCATGTACTGATTGACAGCCAACCCGTCATTAGTCGCAGCATAGGTATACTGGCCAATGGATGGCAGGAATCTGGCGAGGTTTGTCGGGCAGCAAGACGTGCCGAACCATTCTACGCGGTGATGCTCACCCCTCGAAGCAAGCGGATTAACATAGAAGAATTTGTCGCCTGACAGCGAGATTCCGGCTAGAGCACCGTTGTACATCTCCCGTTCCACGACATCTGCATATTTGGCATCGCCAAACAATACGTTCATCCGGTGATTCCAGAACACCATGCCAATAGCCGCGCAGGTCTCGCAATAGGCGGATTCATTCGGCAGATCATAATCCTGCGTAAAGCCTTCATTATGCCGGGACGGTCCGATGCCGCCTGTCACATACATATTCCGTTCAACCGTCTGTGCCCAAACCCGGTGAAGCGCAGCTGCATACGTCGCATCGCCTGAAGCATGCACGACATCCGCCATGGCGGTGTACAGATACATTGCACGTACAGCATGACCGGTCACCTTCTCGATATCCCGAACGGGAACATCATCCTGGCAGTAAGCCGAACCCCATTCCCCTTGGTCCCAAATGGCTCCAACGCCATGGCCGTGGCCGCGTTCTTCCAGCAGCCAGAGCGCAAGCTTCCAATAACGATCCTCATTGGTAACCCGATACAGCTTCACAAGCGCAAGCTCAATTTCCTCATGCCCTTCCACCAAGTGCCGCTTGCCAGGGCCAAACACGCTGTCATAATGATCGGCCATTCGGCATGCAACGTCAAGCAGCTTCCGCTTACCGGTAGCTTCGAAATACGCGACCGCCGCTTCAATCAAATGACCGCCGTTATACATCTCATGCTTTTCCATGTCCGTCCATTTGCGTTCAGGCGCTTCAAGCGTGAAATAGGTACATAAGTAACCATCCGATTCCTGCGCTGCGGCTATGAGATCAATAATCCGATCGATCTCCGATTCCAGTACCGGATCCCGGTCCGTCATAATGGCATAAGCAGCTCCTTCGAGCACTTTGTACACATCGGAGTCGTTATAGTAAATGCCTTCGAATTCCCCTTCCAGCAGCCCCGGCTTTGGCGAAATTGGCAATGCGGCCGGTTTCCTCACATTTGTCCAGACAGGCATTCATCGTCGTATTCTTCAATGCATTCAGTCGCGGCCCCCAGAAATCATCATCGATCGCAACCTTCGTAAAGGGTACGCTCCGTCAGCCTTGGATTGCCGCCGTTTCCGCTCGAGTCATCTCGAATCATCCTTTCTTTTCCTTTTCCTTTTCCTTCCCCTATCCTTTCAACCCCGTTGAATGGTTTTCCTTCCAGACCGCATGATCCGTTCAAAAATATAATCACGCAGACGAGAGCAGCGGTAGTGCGGTAAAAAAAACGAAGAGGCTGCCACAAGTGTCATAAATGACACGGGGTCAGCCTCTTCTTCAATGCCGTGCTCAATAAAGGAAAATGAACAAGAGTGCCGCGGCGGGCAGCCGGAATCGAGACAAGCGCGGCAGCGGTTAATAAGAATGCTAGCGCTATAGTTCTCAACCCGGGTCAGCGGGTCAGCGAGAGGCTCCGCATGCTGCCTGTTCGCCGACTTCTACGTCAACCTCTTTGTTCTGCTTAGGTACTGCGCTTCACCCGGATCGTGTAGATCTTGATCGTCTTAAAGTCTTCCGAGGTCACCCCGATTGCAATCAGGCCCCCGTCCGGAATGAGGACCGCCTTCGCCTGGCCGCTCACGGCCTTCCTGCCGTTCATCGTCAGACTCTTCGCATTCGGATTATTCGTCGTTGCCGTCACTTGCAGCGTGGTCACCTCTTGACCCACTGTGACGGTA
>NZ_JANHOF010000019.1:0-15104 GCF_024498075.1 Paenibacillus mendelii | reverse complement strand
TGTACCCGGCGATACCGCCAGCGCGGAGAGTGTCGCGTCGCTCGAGACCGGATCCGGCTTGCGGTTTACTTGAATCGTATACGACCGCAAGGTCGTTCCGTCCTCCGCGGTCACAGCAATCGTGATCAGGCCTGAAGCCGGAATGGCCACCGCCTTCGCCGTACCGCTCACTGCGGCTTCCCCGTTGATCGTCAGGCTCTTCGCTTTCGGATCCTTCTTCGTCGCCGTCACTTGAAGCGTGGTTGCATTCTTCTCCACGAGGACGCTGTATGCATCCTTCGCCGGATCGAATACAGGCGTTAGTGTACCCGGCGATACCGTCAGCGCGGATAGTGTCGCGTCGCTCGAGACCGGATCCGGCTTGCGGCTTACTTGTATCGTATAGTCACGGACGGTTTTTCCATCCGCCGCGATGACGCGGACATCCACGCTGCCATCCATCGGTATGGCTGCAGCGGTCGCTGCGCCGCTCAAGGCTTCGATGCCTTCTACAACCAGCTTGGCTTGCGGATCGCTTGTAACCGCAAGGATCCGAACCTGCTCTGCAGAGCTCGGCACCTCCGCTGTATAGGACAGCCGCTCCGGATCAAAGTCCGGCGTCAGCCCGACTTCTTCGATTGAAAGTCCGGACAGCGAGGCATCATTCGAGACCATCTGCCTGGATACGATCAGGGTCTTCTCCTTCGAGCCGTTGCCCGCCATGTCGGAGACAACCCCGGCAAGCAGCCTCAACTCGCCGGTTTCACCGGCCGCCAGCGGTTCTTTCAAGCTGATAAGAATGGTGTTTTCTTCACCCTCGACCACGGATCGAACCGTCGATGCAATTGCTTCTCCGCTGCCGTTCCACACCAATTTTTCCACGTCGGCCGAAGCCTCCAAGGGCTCGTCGAAGGTTACGCGGACAATCATTCCTTCCCCTTCGACCGTCGCGCCTACGGCGGATGGACCTTGTTCGTCACGAACGTTGACCGTGAATAAGCCAGAATGCCCTTCATTCATCCATACGCCCGCATAACTTTGGAAATAACCGGCGTTCACCTTCACTCTATATCCCAGGCCAGCCGCCAGCGTACCGCTCTTCGGCGTAAAGCGAACGATTCGCGACAGCATCTCGCCTTCCGGACCAGCCGGATTCGCCTCCGCTTTCTCGAAGGACAACGTCCCTTCCAGCGGCCTGCCTTCCGGATCCATGACCGTAACCGCTGCAGCCGGAAGCTCCGATACCTTCACATGCTTGGTCAGCAGCACCTCTGTATAGCTTCCGCCTACAGATGTGAAGCCTTGGACGGACTGCACCTTCGGCGCTTCCCTGGACACCAGTCCCGCATTCACCTCCGTATGCGGAGGAGGAACGTCCAGCTCGGCGCTCGATGCCGTTTCATAGCCGGCTTTCTCCCAGACGACTTTCCATTTGCCCGGCGGGACATCCCAGCCGTATTTGCCCTCTTCATTCGTATCATGCGGATTGATTTGCTCATAAGGACCGGCATCCCACACGGACCATTCCCCGCTGTCCGGATCCTGATAGAGCACCGTCGCCTGTACGCCGCTCAGCCGGTTCCCCGGCACAGCTTCGTACACATAGCCGCTCGGATCATAGATCCAGCGCAGCTTGGCAATTTTCCACCGCTTGCGCTTCTCCTTATCAACGTCCTCGTTCAGACATTGGTTATAGCCCGTGCCGACGGCATCGATTTGCTCGTCGACATAGCTGTCGATCTTGGCTCCGACCACCGCCGAGGTACCCGCGGCTGCCACCGCTCCCGCGCCTGATAGTCCCATCGCGGCGGTCCAGACGCCGAGGCCGAACTTGGCGACTTCGCCGCCGACGACGGCGACAAGCGCCTTGCCTGCCTGTTTGACCGTACGCGGAAGCTCAGCCAGGCAATCTAGGCCGCTCGCTTGAACTTTATACGTGATTTTATTGATTTTTTCGGCGAAGCCCTGCATCCCGTCATATTGGTTCTTAATGGAGTTAAACGTACCGAACTCTGAACCGTTTGGGCCGAACTGCGTGTATGTCTCCGTCGTCACGGCCACGAAGGTCGGGTCGGGAGCGAACGCACCCGCCTCGCCGGATGCCTGCAGCGTCTTCAATCCGGCAGGCCAGCCATCCGGGAACAGGACGGTCGCCGGCACATAACCCTTCGCGATTGTCTTAAAGCCGTCTTCCGTTTCCGTCAGTCCGACGGTGCCGCTTAGCAGCGGGCTTCCCGAACGCCGGGCAAGCTCAAGCTCCTCCGGCGTAGCCGAATAATTCGCGTTCGGCTCCAGCGTGAGCGTAACCGTCATCGTCATGTCTTCCAACTGAGGGAACGTCAGCCGCACGGTTCCTGAAGATTTGCCGTTCTTCAGCTCGAACGGGGACGTCACTTCAAGCTCGAAGTCACGCATAGCCGGCGGAAGCGATTCCCGCATCTCGCCCAGCGCCGGTATGTCACTAACATCGAACGCGAACGGTTCCGGCTTCGTATCGAAATCGACATAGATGTCGCCGAGCGCCCCCTTGTCGGTCGGAGCGATCGCGCGGAATAAGCCGCCATCCCTCACAGCCTTCACCGGCTCTCCGCTCTGGCCCTCTAAATAAACGTACACGTTCTCGACATCATCCGGCCGATCGAATTTCAGCTCGAATTGGAACGGATTGCCCGGCACGACGGTATAGGGAAGACGGGAAACGCCCAGGCGCGTGTCCATCGTCACCCATTTGCCGGAAGGCGCTTGTGCCATCGCAACTTCAAGCAGCCTCGGTTTCTTCGTGTCGTAGCTGACATAGGCCACCTCTGACTGAAGCTTCGCGCCACCGGCTTCCGTCTCGGCACGCAGCGCATGCATCCCCGGATCGCCCAGCTCGGGCAGCTCCGTCTTCAAGCTCCATGTCCCCGCCGGCGAAGCGGTCGCGCCGCCCAGCAGCGCCTTTCCGTCGTACACCTTCACGGCGCTGCCCGCGGGAGCAAGACCGCTCAGGGCAATTTCCTTCGCGTATACCCGCTCCGGCGCATCGATCGTGACCATCGGTGCATCCAGCTGCACGCTGCCGATCGTTTCCTCCACCAGCTCGCCGCCGATATCGGCGCGAATGCGGGCCGACGTATTGACCTTGCTCATATTAAATGCCGGATCGACCTTGGCTTGCAGACTGATCGTGCCGGATTTCTTCGAGGCGATCGTGCCGAGCGGCACAATCACCGTCCGTCCCTCCAGCTTCGCTTCACCCGCCGCGTCTCCGCTGACGACGATGCGCCCGCCCGCGTCTGCAAGAGGAGTCAGCCCTTCCGGAATGTCGATCATCAAGCTGGCCTGTTCAGCGGCCGATGGGCTGCCGTTCTTGTAACCAACCCGGAAACTGACCATGCTGCCGGGCGTGATCCGGTTTGGCGATACCGCGAAATAATTGCCGTCATAGGCGGAGAAGTAGCTTCTGCCACTGAACCCGATCGTCCCCAATTGCATGATCTGCTGCTCCGCGACCGTGAATTGCACGCTCGCATACTCATATTTCGTTTGCGCGCCCTGAAGCTGCCGGGTGAGCTCCATGACATAGGTGCCCGGCTCCGGGACATTGATATCGAAGGCGCCACCTGAGAAATCATCGTCCCCGAGGTACCCTGACGAGATTTTGTACCCGTTATCGTTAACCTTATAGAGCCTTCCCGAGATCCAACGCTGATCCGTTATGGCCAGCTTGCCTTGGATCCTCCCGCCCTTCTCCTCCACATACAGCTTGGCGGTTCCGTTCGCGCTTGCATCCAGTGTCACATCCTGACACACCGTCATGTAAGCCGGAACCGTGGCGGTGACGCAGACGGACACGGTATCGTTCGGAGAGCCTTGGAAATGATACGCGTTGTGAAAATACCCCGTCATCCAGCCGTATTTCGATGTCACGCGCGTAAGGAAGCCCATTTGCTCCAGATTGACCGGCCCGATCCATTCGCTATCGATATATTTCAGATACACCTCGAGATTGACGACGCCGCGGCCCGGCTGCTTCACCGGAATGTCCAGCTTAGTCGTCTGGCCCTCGGCAATTTGGACCTGCAAGGGCGTTTCCGTACTGTACTGGTACGATCCTTCCGACGCCTCCAGCTGCGCTTCACCCTTCAGCAGCGATAACCGGTAAGCACCCTCCAGATTAGTCCTCGCCGAGCGGACGACCTGCTGCCCGCGATAGGTTTGTGTCGACGTGACCAGCGCATTCCTCACAGGTTGGCCATCCGGCGATTTCACGATCCCTTCCAGCAGACCTTCTCCCGCCGCCTTCAGCTTGACAATAATTTCATTCGCGCCCGGCAAGAGCTGCACCTCTTGATTCGGCACCAGCTCCATCAGCCGGTCTCCGATGTCCACCTTGGCGGTAAGCTTCTCACCCGCCTGCAGGTTCTCCTCCCAATTGGTCCAGCCATCCATGCCGCTGCTGTCTGAGCCGATGTAATTCTGCTCCGCGTCAAACAGCTCGACCCGAACGCCGCTTATCGGCAAACCGGTCGGATCGACGATTTGGAACCGGGCTTTCGCAGGCTGCACGATCGGCATGGTGATGGCCTGTGTCCGTCCGGCCTCCGCCCGCACCTGCTCCTGCTTTGCCCACACGTAGCGATAATCCCCGGAGCGAAGCACGACGGTATAATCTTTGCCTGGTACGATTCCCCGGATGGTAACGGGATCCGACCCGGACAGAACGGATACCTGCTGGCCGTATTGGCTGCTGATCACCGATAGAATGCCGCCGCTCAGACTTGCCCCTCCCGGGTTGTCGAACCCGATCGTCAGGCTGCCCGCCACTTGTAGCGGAAAACCTCCCGCTTGCTTCTCCGTCACCTCGCCCGGTTTGGCGGGGTCGGTCAATTTGACGTTGAGGGAAGTCAATTCGCTGGTGCCTTCCTCCATCTTATAGGTGATTCTGTACATGCCCGGAGTCGTTTCGATTTCCCTCATAGGCAGCACCGCTCTGCGCGCCTCCGGTGCCGAATCGCCCTTCCGCACCAAGTAGGTCAGCTCGGCTGAGGCCTGCTTGCCCGGATCTCCGTATGCGGTAAAGACCAGTTCGCTGCCCGCGAGCAGCAAGCCGTGCCTCATGTCGTCGGTTTCCCAGGTGACGCGCAGCTGCCCCCCTGGATTCTCGCCTCCCGAACCCAGCTTGTGGGTCGGGCCGCCGAAGCTTTCATGATACCCCGCGTTCACCGCTTCCACCTGGAACACATGCCCGGCGTCCGGCAGGAGTCCCGTTGCCGTATACGATCCGCCTGCACCCGAATAAGGCACATAGCCGATGATCGTTCCATCCTGATACACATGGTAACCGAGTATACCGCCTGCGCCTGTGGCATCCTGCCAGCTCAGCTTTACACTCTCGTCCGTCCGTTCGGATGGCTCCAGCTTGCTTCCAGCAGGCCAGACGGGCGCCTCGCCTTTAGCCGCAATGAATATGCCCGGAAGCTCGAATTCTTCCTCCGTGCCGAAGGTATCCATATAGTTTGAGAAATACGCGACGAGCGCCCCCCCGCCGCCGACGAACGGACGTTGGCTCGGATTAACCAGCCGGTGAGGACTGCTCGGTACGGTCACGGGAACGGCAGTCTGCAAGGCGACGTCCGCCACGTAAGCCTCTTCGGGGAGATCGTTCTCCTCGTCGTTGTCATGGTCGTCATCCGTATCTTCAACCCATTGGTAAGCCAGCTGAAATCCGACATAGGATCCGTCGTCGCTGATGATCGGACGCTCGCTCTCGCGTGCGAGCTGGATTCCGCCCGCTCCCAACGACACCCGAACGGTTGAAGCCGTTCTCCGATCGCGGACAAAAATATCCTTCACTTCGTTTGTATCGCCTGCGACGAGGTTGCTGGCCTCCGATTCGAATGCAATCACCTGCCCGTCCGCGCTGATGGACGGATCGCCGCTGCGGTAATCGGCTTCTTCTCCATTCATACCAACGCTGATGCGTTGGAGCGGAGCGGCAGCATTCTCGCGGTCGTAGACATAAATATCCGACTGGTAATTAAAGTCGTCGTCAACGAGCCTCGCTTCCGACTGAAACGCGATATAGCGTCCATCGCCGCTGATGGAAGCCGCCAAGCTGTCGCCATAATCGTAGTCTTCCATACCGGCGCGCGTGCTGATTCGCTGAATCGAGCCGTTGTCTTGGTCGTACACGAATACGTCGCGGATGTCGTCATCGTCTTCCGGCACAAGACCGGGGGATGCCGAGTCGAATGCGACATAACGTCCATCCGCGCTGATCGACACCCTGTTCGAATTATCATCCCAGCTCTCTCCGCCCACGGGTGTAATGACGGTTTGATTCCGGGTTTCACGGTCGAATAAATAAACCTGCGCCAACCGGTCCATCAAGTTAGTTTCGAACGAATAGGCGACGTATCTGGCGTCGTCGCTCATATCGAAATTCAGCATTTGGTCTGTCTGCACGTTACCCGGACCCATCACGTTATCCGTCATGCCGGTCAAGCGATCATAAACACCGATAACCGACTTGATTTCAAGCGGATCCGGTTTATAGTCGTATTTCTTGAAGGCGACGTAGCGCCCGTCGGCACTCACCCTAATTTCCGGATGATCCGCGTGGTAGATAGTCGGGAGCCGCGTTCCGCCAACCCTGGACAGCAGGTTCCAACGCAGCGGCGTGTCCGCCAATGTTGTTACGGGTACTGAACCATTCGCACCTGGAGATACCAAGTGTTCACTTGGATCAGCCAGCTTCACACCATTGCCGTCTGCAGATGCCCCCATCGCCGCATAGACGGCCTCCATGAGTTCCGTCATCTGTTGATTCTCCCCGGTGCTTTGCCCCTCCCGACCAGCGGCTGACGCTGCCGGAAAAGACGATAAAACGAGCGTTACTGCAAGCAGCAGCGCCATTCCTTGCTTCCATCTGTTGCTTAACCTACGACTCATCAATGAAAAACCTCCATTAGAATAAATACATAACGTATCGATAACAATACAACACGTATCATTCTAACAGCGAACCGCTTGTCCCTGATAGTGGCGGAGGTAATTAAAATTGTAAAAATTTTTCATTTTCAACCATGTCATTGGAACTAAGAGTCGATCACCAAACTCGAATTCGTCCTATTCTGAGAGTAGGCAAGAACGCTCATACGCCCTATCTGCTCTAGTAAGATTCTGACTGTTTGCGCGCATCGACAATCGTGATCGCAATCCTATCGGGAACGCAGGGCTGCCAACCCATGGAAGGACCGCTTGATACGGGTGGGAACAGCAAAAAAGACACCTCACGGTGTCTCCTCGCAAAGCTATAAAACGTATCGCCTTCGCAAGCTGAACGCAGCATTACAAAACATGGATCGAACGGCTATTCTAGAGCAAATACCTCAAATAAATGTAGATGCTGGACATCCCGACAGATAGCAGCATGAAGGGAAATCCGTATTTTAGAAACTTAACAAATGTAATCGGATGTCCTTCTTTGGCTGACAGCCCTGCGGTGATGAGATTGGCGCTGGCTCCGATCAGCGTGCCGTTGCCTCCCAGACAAGCGCCGAGCGCAAGGCTCCACCACAGCGGCTCCAGGTTCTGCATCCCCATATTGCCCATTTCCTGAATCAACGGAATCATCGTCGCCACGAACGGGATATTGTCCATGAAGGCGGACGCAATCGCGCTCATCCATAGAATGAGCATCGAGGTCGCAGCTAGATCGCCTCCGGTCAGATCCATGGCTTTCACCGCTAGATCGCTAATGATCCCCGTGTCCACCAGACTTCCTACCAGCGTAAACAATCCGATAAAGAAGAAGATGGTTGTCCACTCCACGCGGGTGAAGGCTTCCTCCATCGCATGCTCGCCGGCGAGCAGCAGCAGGAGGAACGCCCCTGTCAGCGCCACGACGGAAGATTCTACGTGGAAGGTCTGATGCAGGAAGAATCCCCCGATCGTCAAGGCCAGAATAATCAGGCAGCGGACGAGCAGCGGACGGTCGGTAATTAATTCGCTGACGTCCATCTTCATGATGCCCTGCTTGTATTCCTCCGCAGTCTTAAGCTGCTTGCGAAACAACAGGACAAACAGCGGAAGATGAGCCAGCATAATAAGCACGACGATTGGCGTTAAATTCTCAATGAATGCCATGAAGGTCAGTTCTTTCACCGCACTGCCGATCATAATATTCGGCGGATCACCAATTAAGGTTGCCGTTCCGCCTATGTTGGAGGCCAGGATTTGCGTGAATAAGAATGGGAACGGCGGTACCTTCAACTGCCGTACGATACTGAAGGTGACAGGCACGATCAGCAGCACGGTCGTTACATTGTCCAGGAAGGCTGAGCCGACCGCCGTAATGACGGCCAGCGCGAGCAGTATCTTCACCGGTTCCCCCTTCGCCCTCTTGGCTGCAACAACGGCGATGTATTTGAACAAACCGGTTTTGGCGGTTATGCTCACAATGATCATCATCCCGATCAGCAGCCCCAGCGTATTGAAATCAATGTGATGCGTAATGGCCGTCTCCACGTCCACAATGCCCAGCAGCACAACCACTAATCCGCCCAGCATCGCTACGATCGTACGGTGAATCTTCTCCGTAATAATCATCGCATAGGTGATTAAGAAGACGGCAAGAGCCACTATAGCTTGCTGTTCCATATGTCCTCCTTGATTCCCACCCTCCGCCAGGCTCGATTACTCACCTGGGAGGCGCGTTAGAACGTCCAATTTCTTCTCGGCTTATAACCGGCTTTATCTAGAAAATCCCGCTCCGCAGCTGCAGGCAATCCCGTCATCGGTATTCCGGCCGATTGCGAAACGATCAGCATCCGGCAGGCCATCTCAAGCGTCTGCAGGGCCATTCGCGCTTCGCGGATTGAGGTATCATACACGAGCACGCCATGATTTTCAAGCAAGAGAATATTCGCCAGCTTCGCTTTCTCCCGAACGCCTTCACCCAGCGCATCGGTGCCCGGATGATAATATGGTACGCGCTCCACCTTCTCCAAATAGTACATCGTTTCCACGAACCAATTCGAAGGAATTTCGATCTTGGAGCTGGCGACGAGCGTACTATAGAAAGGGGAAGCGTGGAGAACAGCGCCGATTTCCGGACGGTTCTCATATACGGCCCGATGCATCGGCGTTTCCTTCGAAGGCTTCCGGCCTTCCTCGCCATACGAGTTACCTGCAAGGTCGCATTCTATCAAATGGGGTCGTCCAGCTCGCCGAGGAACGTGCCGCTGGCTGTAATCAAATAACGGTTGTTAACCGCGCAAATCTTGAACGCGGTTAATTCATTAAAGATCCTTCTGTCCTACAAACGGCAAAAAAGAGTGCCTCTCCATAGACACTCCGCTTAGCCGAATAATTCTATTCCCACGGATATCGCGTCAGCAAGTAATCCGCAAACTTCTTGCTTTCTTCTCTCCGGCCTTTCCTCATCTTCGTACGATATTCAGCCGTTTCGTTAAGCTTGCGCTCCTCCTCTGTCTCCGGGATCACCTGAGGCACGGGGATCGGCTTGTTATGCTTATCCAGCGCAACGAAAGTGAGAAAGGCGGTCGCAGCGATCTTGCGCTCCCCGCTCTTGAGATCCTCACGAATGACCTTCACGAAGACTTCCATCGAGCTCTTGCCTGTCCAAGTCACGAACGATTCCAACGACACCGAATCGGTCGGCCGGATGGGGTGCAGGAAGTCGACCGAGTCCGTCGAAGCCGTAACAGCCGTTACACGGCACAGCTTGGAAGCGGAGATCGATGCGATATCGTCGATATATGACATCAGTTTGCCGCCGAATAAGGTATCGTGATTATTCACGTCCGTCGGAAAGACCCGGGATACTTTAAAACACCGGGTTTCTTTCGAAAACTTCGTCTCCAATTGCATTCACGCCACTTTCATACGGTTTACATGCACTCTGACCATTTTCCCCTATTGCTGGGCTGGTTATGCTCCAAGACCCCCCTCCTGCCTCCGCAAATTCAGAGCTTCTCCCCGGGGGGAGATACCCTGCACAAAAAAGGCACCCCTTTAGGCACCTTCCACATAAACCGATTTTCCGATTCTGGCCACGATAACGTCTCGCGGGAACGCCTCTCGCGGCACCGGAAAGTTCACGTTCCCCGCCAGCTTCCGAATATGCTCGAAGTCCGGATGGACGACCTCATCGGATAGATAAGCCGATACGCCGCTGCCCGGAATTCGCCGCCTATTCAGAGAAGCAATCATCTCCTCCGATGTCTTGATCCCGATGCCATGCCCGTAGAACAAATTATCGGGAAGCATTACGGCGTTCTCCCCCTGCCATTCCGGCGTCTTCGGGTTGTAATCCGGATTGGTGAAATACAGAATATCGCCCAAGTAGGCTTCTTGATTATTATAGACCGAGATCAACCGCAAATCCTCGTCATACTGCCACGTGTATAAGAGCAAGTTTTGAAAATATGTGTTGAACGCATCCTCACCAATCGTATCGAGTACGGCCTTATATAAAAGAATCACCATCGCAGTTGCACATTCAAACCCATACAATCGGCCATTCACATAGATATCTTTTATCCCGTCAGAAGGCAGCACGCCTCTATTTAGCCGGAACCCTCCTTCCGGCGTGCGGGTCCAAAACACTTCATTGCATCGGGACTTACTGAATATGGCAAAATCGACCTTGCTGGCATACAGATCTTTGGCAGCCTTCACGATATTGCTTCTCAGATCCAGCTCAAATTGCAAGGCATCCAGCGAATTGTAACGATAGACGACGGGACTGTTGTTCTTTGCTTGGATGATCTCTTTATCCATCTGCGAGAACGGCAGCTCATTTAATTGATCCGCACTCATGTTTGCGACAATAATCAAGGCCGTCAACCCCCAAGAGCGTATTTTGGCGTATAGGTTATTGTACGTGAGCGCCCTGGATTGGTGCAGACAAAAGGGCATAGACCTGATAGGTCCATGCCCCTCCTAAGCATCTCTTCAATTTCATACACACTACCCGCGGCTTAACAGTCTCCGCAGCACAGGTTCAAGATTGTCCGCCATTTCCATAAAACCCAGATCGGTGGGATGGACGCCATCCACACAGCATTCCTGGGCGTGGCGGGAGAGCAGCTTCTCCCCATCGTAAAAATGAATATGCCGATCTCCTGCCTTCTGCAGCGAATGAACCAGCTCCATCTGCATCCGCTTCCGGGTTTGCTGCAGCTCGCGGGATTCGGCGTCGAACAGCTCCTTGGCAAAGGAGATGCGCGAGAGCACCAGAATCGGCACGTCCGGGTGAGATTCGCGGTAGATTCGTATAAACTCAGGCAATGTCTGGGCGTACAGCTCCGGCGTTACACTGTTCGCCTCATAATCCAGAACAAGACATGCCGGATCGGAGATCGTCGCCAAGACATGCGCCAGCTCCGGCTCCCCTTTGCCAGATCCGGAGAAACCGAGATTCACAAACTCCCGATTAATCCGCCGGCTCAGCACATTGGTGTAGCATAGCCCGGGCCTAGAGGCACAGCCGCCTTGGGTAATCGACGTTCCGTATACAAGAACCACACCCGGATGGTCGTAAGCCGGCGGAGCCTCAACGGCAGCACCCGCTTCCAAGCCGATCGACACTTCCTCCACGCCTTGATACAGCGGGAAATTCAAGACGATCGTCCGGGTCTCGGTAGACCCTCCGTCGAACAGGACCGCTTCATATTCCGCCGCCTTCACATCGAATGCCGTAGTACTGCGATATTGCAACGTGCCCTCCAGCTCCTCGTAGCAGTCAAACCCGCACTGTCCGGTAGCCGGCATATGATACATGTTGGCTGGACCCGCGAGGCGGACCTGAATGGCCAGCTTGGGAGAATTGGTTCTAAAGCGGATCTGTCCGCCTGCGGTGTTGTTTGCCAAGTTGTCGACTGCGCTAGGCAGCGGATAATCAGGATCGATCGGAAGACGACGATACTTCCCCTCCGTTTGGAGCCAAGGAAACCCAGCAAGGGCGTAAGGGGATTCAAGCGGCGAATGCCAGACATATGTAGATGCTAACTCCGTACTCACAGGAAAATCCCTCCCTTATAGCGGATCATATTATTCCAAAAATACCCACACCTCATTATTTCACCTTATCCCCTCTTACGTAAACAATGAATTTTCAGAAGAAGATACGGCCGCTAGCTAAGAATAAATACGGACAAACGGAAGAGAACGGTTAAGCAATCGAACTGCGTGGGCGAATGTTCTTCCGATCGCTGTTGTTTCCGGATTCCTGTGAATGAATAGGCAGCGGTTGGAATCCGGAAACAAAGGCGAACGTTAACGCTTCTACAGAATCATTCGCCCTATCCGTTTGGGTTCAACCCTTCGTTCAGCTGCAACAATAAAACAAAAAGAAGCAGAACAGGGTCTCCGGCCTGTTCTGCTTTCACTAAATATTGAGACACGACTGCTATGGCAAGTCTTATTTTCTTATTCCCCTGCCCTCTTGAGACAGCCCATGTACCTCATACCCGCTTTATGATGGGAATATAAATTTCCATGACAGCCCCGGTCTGACTGTGGCATCTCTCGTCATAGAATTCAAAGTCCACCTTGCCGGGAGCAAATTCATAGCCGGAGCCCGGGAACCATTCCTCATAGATGTATCTCCAGGTTCCTGCAATCGCTTGAACAAATCCGCCATCCGCATAATCGGCGGGCGGTGTCGTGAACACAGCATACGTGGCTTCGGGAACGGTTCCTGTGAACATCCCTTCCACCGCGCTGTCGAATGAATCGGATTTCACGCCGATCACATAAGTGAAGCTGCCTGTTTCCAAGTTTGGCGGAAAGCAAATGCAGAATTCTCCATGCTCCTTCGGATTGATTAACTCATACAATCTAGCCTCAAGCCCCTCCACATTGAAGTGCGCCCAGAACGCGGGAATCTCCCGTTTCTTGCGGTTTCCCTCAAAAGTGGTTTCCAGCGCATAGCCGATAATGCCGATGCCCGGCTTCGTGATTATTTTAGGTTCCAGAATAATGCCTCCTGTTAATTGCAAGTTTTGATAGACCATCAGATTAATCTTGCTTGGAATGCTGCCGCTCGCATGCTGTCGGTAGTATTCGGGGGAACACGCATAAACCTTCCGGAATGCTTTGCCAAAGCCAGCATGGGTCTCGAAGCCATACTCCATCGCAATATCGATGATCCGTTTTCCTTGGGACAGCTCGGCAGCGGCATAGGCGAGGCGCCTTCTTCTCACATATTCCATCACCGGCATTCCTACGTAAGCATCGAATAACCGATAGAAGTGATACGGCGAGAAGCCTGCAATATCCGCCAGATCCTCCACGGTTATTCGCTCCTTCAGATGTTCCTCGATATAATCGATGCTCTTTTGAAAGCAAGCCATGTAGCTCATTATGTCCTCCCCCCGATCGGTAATTTGATTGTATCACCGCCGATGTCACGCCACTGTTCCAAATTTGTCATCTTCTAATTAAGAAGGATCATAAGTTCAGTCCCGCTCGTCCTATACAAAAAAGACCGTTAACCACATCCACAGATGCCGTTTAACGGTCTTGCATCCCGCTATCCGTTGAAGCCCGGTCCCTGTTAGTCCAGCCCCTTCATGATCTCGTATAAATAATCGACCGATTGCATGGCGTACTCCTTGCGCAGCGGCTGACCGTCCTTGAGCACCACCAGGCACGGGACGCTGGCTATTTTCCATGCATCGCGCACCTCAGGCGTGTAATTAATGTTCACTTTATACATCGGAATGGAAGCAGAGGTTGCTTCGACAATGCCCAGCATCCGTTCCGCAATTTTGCAAGTTCCGCATAAGGGGGTATAGAATAATACCGCTTCATGACCATTGGCCTTGCTGACAATAGCCTTCAATTCAGCTTCATCGATTTCGCGCATGACGATTGCAGACGTCCTTTCCGGCCTTGAATATGACCAAGAATTCATTGTACTTATTCTATCGTTATGCTGCAGGACATATCAACCACTCGCGAATACGCCTAGTTGAAACACGCCTGCTGCTTGATAACAAAAATACCGCCAAAGGCGTCTCGAGGACGCGTCTGACGGTATATCTAGTGATCGTTCACGCTATTAAACCCTTGGCCGATCATTGTGCCGTATCGGCTTCCAAGGGAGTTTTGGCAGACATGGTTCATTACGCCTGATTACGAATGGAATTTAATTGCGATTCGCTCGTGTGCAGTTCTTTAATCATATTGTTGTAGAAATAGTTTTCTTGCCCGCTTAACCCATGCTTGTTGTCCTTCAGGATCAAACTGCTGATGTTCCGCTTCAAAATCTCGTTCCGACGCTGCATCATTTCAATGTTAGTCAAGTTAGAAAACCTCCAGTTGTATTCCCGATAGAATCGGTATGTATAAGTATATCGAACATGACTGGAGTTGGAAAACCGACCCTGTTGGCCTCAGCTCGGATACGCCGTCCTCAGCAATACTGACAGGAAACCAAATCAGGCATTCGAAAAGATACGCCCGTATCCTCTCTATAACGGCTCATTCCTGCCCATGAAGCCCGATCAATGCGAATAGTTGCAGCAATGTTAACGTACAAAAGCACAAAGAGAGCACCATCCCGCAGTGCTCTCTTTTCTTCCTATACATATAAGGGGTTACAACGTTCCAACGGTCTCCTCGCGCTCTTCTGCGACTAGGATAGGTTGGATGGCTGTACGGCACATTTGCGAATTCTTATTCTCATTTGTTTTTCGTTCCTCTGCTCTCCTGAACTTCTCAATACGTTCCTAGTTTGATACAATAGACTCCATTGATTTTAAGAGGAGGATGTCACTGCCGGCGAACCTGCTCGAACAGAGCCTATGTGCGGGCAGTGGCATCCTTAGTCGCAGATAATAGCAGCGGTCGAGGCCACTGCTATTACAAGCATGCTGCTGTTGCTGTAACACCCATAATCGGCGTTACAGTTGCCAAGCCCGTTCCCTGCTCCAGCATATTGGTGCTGTTAGGCCCAAAATCGGCGTTACAGCCTGCACTTCAGTGCCGCGCGTTGGCTGTAACGCCGCTTTCTATATAGCCCCCTAATCCACTTGGACACTTCACCCACTTCAGATACACTAATAGATAAGAAGGTGAAGGTTCATGAAGAGACGGTTTCGGTGCCCCGT
>NZ_JANHOF010000018.1 GCF_024498075.1 Paenibacillus mendelii | reverse complement strand
AAAAGTCTCCACCCAGACCACTCGTTTTAAAAAGTGGATGTTATGGTAAAGTATGGTTGCACCCTTGGATCTCCACATGAGCTCATGGCGGTCTACCCTCCCACATCTCGCAGAGTCTACGCTCCCACATTCCTTCATTCAACCTGTCCATGAGGTGGAGGTCAGATATGCTGCCCGGCAGGATCTTCGTCCGTATGTTAACGCCGTTCCGACTCATCCGTGCTTCTTGTTATCATTCATTTGGCTTAGGTCATCATCACTGAAAAGCGTTCTTTAAGCTGCTTACGGTAGTTCTGCACATCGAGGGATATCCTGCATCATCTTCTCTTCCCTTACCATCTCCTTGCGCGCAAAGAGGATTACAAAGATTTAGGCAGTCATTACTTTTAACAACGACAGCAAGCAACGATTGTTAGACAAGCCGTAGGAAAGCTCGAGAATCTTGGTTTTCAAGTCGCTCTTTCTAATTCGGAGGCCTCTTAACCTTCCTATGTTTCATAATTTCTATGAAGCACAGTTTTTAAAAACCATTAAAGCTGAGCTTAGTTTCGTGCTGCCATTTTTGTGTTTGTGCTAAGAGTAATTTTCGGGGTAGCAGAACGAGGCTTCCTTGTCGGCAGCCTCGTTTTAGTTGTTTATTAAGCTATCGTGTCCCGTTTAGCGCAATGATCTACGACGCTTATTGTGGATTTACCGGAGTCGGCACGGCGGGCTCATTCTCCCCTCCCATACGGCGGCGTGACGTCTCCATTTTGCCAACAGCCGGAATATGCTCCGACACCTTCGCAAGCCCAAACACCGGCATATTGCCGTATACGCACTCATACTCGTCGGCTCGGATCTTAAAGGTTTCATGGTAGATTCCGACTGTTCCATCCGTTCCGACCTTGCGGTTGAAATTTCGCCATGCTGTAAGATGCTGCCCTCCGCGGGCATACGCCTCCAGTTGCTCATACGAATCCCAATATTGGAGCAGATGGACGCTGCGCCAGCCCAGCATAAACTCCGTGCCACGGAAGCCGAGCTTGCGATTGGTGTAAAGTTCCCGCAGCATGGGTCCCATTTCCAGAAATACTGGTAGCCATTTGTGTACAGCCCAGAGTCGATTGACGCGCATGCCGATTAGGAAGACGACGAAATCCCCCTCCATACGAGCTGTGTATCTTCCCGATATTACTTTCGCCATTGAGATTCATCTCATTTCGTTATTAATTAATAAATATAATCAAAAATAGGAAAAGGTTTGTTATTCCTTCTCGCAGTACGGTGAAAGCTCGGGCAATTCCAATACCTCTGACATTACCGCAGCCATCCCGAGACCAATGAAGCTAGACGCCTGTAAGCCGGGCTGGGGAATCTGAGCTCGCTCGAATTTTTCCTTTACTACCTGATGAATATGGGCAAAGCCTTCCTGGACCTTTTGACGAATGATCGGCTCAGCCGTCGTGAACGCCTGCATCGACAGAAGCGTTTCGTCCCGGTGTGTTTCCAACAGGTCATAGAACGCTGTGCCCATCTGATCCATCAGTTGCTCCGCCGGCGCCTCAACTTCCCTGAATATGCCTGAAATACGTTGGACGGACTGCTGCAGCACTGCGATAAACAGATCTTCCTTCGTTTTGAAAAAATGAAACACATACGGCTGCGTAATCCCCACTGCGTGAGCGATATGTGCGGTCGTCGTCTTGTAATAACCCTGCTTGGCGAAGACGGTTACGGCTGCTTCGACAATTTGTTGTTTGCGGTCTTCTTTGGCCACTTCTTGATGCCCTCCATATTTATTTATTAATTAATAAATACATGAGCCATCGCAAGTTGTCAACAACTTTTTCCAATAGAGCAGCATTATTGGCTCCTGAAGTCAAATTTTTCGTTCGGCACTTTTTTAATGGACCATACATATCCTTATTGTGCACTTCTGCCCGTTAGTTCAACAAAGGCGGCCAATCGATCTGGCCGCCTGCTTCACGTTTGCTACTGCAATATCGTGCCCGTTAGCTGAATCACCCTTGAGTTTTTCGACGGTAGCCCTCTTCAAGGATTTGTTTCAAATTTTCAGTTCTTCTTTTAATAAATGTGTTCCAAAATGTCTTACCTTTTTCAGCCAGTTCATCGTGTGAATAAATTCCTTCTTCAAACTTTCCCCAGCAACCATCCTGAGTTAGCTTATCCCATCCTAAGTAATCTGCATAAAGACGGTTTTCTGAAGGTATGTCTGATCCCATTGAATTGGTTTTAACCAATTCAGGACAAGGCCACATAGCTGTACAAACAGACAATAAACCACCGTGCATTTCGTTTAAGCCTTTTAAACCTGCCTCTTCAACTGCTTCTTCCCAAGCAAAATGGTTATTATGATTTGCAGAAATCAAGATTATCTGAGGGTACTTGTAATTAATATGCTTGACGAAAGCTCCCTCCCAATATGATCCGCCATGTCCAGTACAGACCAAAAACTTCATCTGCCCATTACTTCAATTAGCTAAAAAGGAGCTGCCCAAGGCAAGCTCCTCAATTATCGTTCTGCGTTTATTGAAAAATTTGTTGTCTATTATTATCCTCTTACAAAGAAAAATATGCATTTACAGAGCCTTTCTATTAAAAGATTAAAGGGAAAATAAATGTAACGAAAGCTGCCCAAAGTCCGTAGACCGGCAAATACTTAGTAACCGCATCCTGGATGGTTGAAGGTCCGGTTTTGTTAAGTAGAAATCGGATATAGGAGAGCATAATCCAAATTAGATTGGCACATATCAGTATGTTTACGCCTAAAACAGCAAGTCTGTTGGGCGTAATCCCATAAGAAGAGAGCCTGAACACTATGGCTGATAAAGCCACACAGTCAATGATAAGTGCAAGAACAATTAGGCCAAAATTTATATAATCTGAAATGTTCTTTTTCTCGTCTTTGCCGCTCTCGGTAATGGAGAATATGGTGACTACCAATACACTAAGGAGTATTCCGTTGAAGGATAGGAGGAAATTGCGGTCCAAGAATGGATTTTTTCCGACCCAAATCACCGTTATAAGATAGACCAACAATGTTGCCAGTACAAGAGGACTAAAAATTTTAGCTATATATGGTGCTATATTTTTAGCAAGTTTAAGGTTGCTTGATACCAGGTATGTAGCCACAATAGCGAGCGCGGCAGCACCAAATAAAACGACATTTTTGAAATAGAATTCAGATATATCCATGCCTACAAATCTAAATAACTGCATGGTTAATGCTGTTAGCAGCATTCCGCTAATTGCCATGCTGGCGTAGAGTATGCAAAATTCCCCATTAAATTTAAGATAGGCTAATCTTGTCCTGCCCATGCCATATTCATTTCCTGTAAATGCAAGCCCTACTAATACCCATAAGAAAATGGGTAGGTGTAGATAAGCCAGGATAATACTGTCTTTATTCTCTAGTGGCAGCATATTCATATAAAATCCTGAGATTAATAATAACGCTACAAGGGTGTAAAGGACTTTTTTGTTGGCGGAATTCTTGTATACAAAATAGGTGGCAATAAAGGGAAGTATACCAAATACAAGGTTAATAGGGGCTATTGCTTGTTGTTCAACAAAATCCATAATGATCCTGGTGCTAATCCCGGCCATAATTGCTAAAATGCCCATGAATAAGAAATCTTTCTGAAGCAAGGAAGCTTTCTCTGTATTTACCGTCTCCTTGAAATGCAATCTTTCAAACCAAACGGCAAGAACCTGTGAATCAGGGTTTTGTTCCCAGGCGTATGAGAATGACTTTTTAAAAGCTTCGGGTTCTTTTCTAAATATTCTCTCCAGCTCATAGGGGTTATCAATATTGTCAATAATCCGATTGTTAATGTCCATGGTTATACCTCCCTTTATAATTGTCATATGAAGTCCTAATTTCCTCCACAATATTTATTAACCATGCATTATTATCCTTGCGTATCTTTGTCACTTCTGTATTCTAAAACATCTCCGGGCTGACATTCTAAAGCCTTACAAATCGCCTCTAAAGTGGATAATCGAATCGCTTTTGCCTTTCCATTTTTCAATATAGAAAGATTAGCCATCGTTATTCCAACCCTCTCCGAAAGTTCTGTAACGCTCATTTTCCTTTTAGCTAGCATCACGTCAATATTGATTATAATCGCCATGTTATTCACCTCAGACTGTCAAATCATTTTCTGATTTTATATCAATAGCCTCTTTTAAAAGCTTTTGGAGAACAGCAGCAAAAACAGCAATCACCATTGAAGCAAATATAATGACCAATCCGAGTAATATGATGCCTGGGGCGTCGTCTTTATCCCCAATGAGATAAAAGAGTGGCAAGTCTACCACATACAAGATACTGATTGTTATTGCACAGTATTTTATAGTCTTTAAAGCCTTTACAGATAAATCTGAGAAAGCTTTATTCTTGTCAATATAGTTTAAAAGTTTAAAAGCTTGATACAGAGCAAAGTAAAAAGGTATTGCTGTTACATACAAACCAATTAAAACGAGATATTTCAAATAAGTCATATCTGGATATAATTCCACTGCATAATTCGCTATCTCAGGCACCAAAAATATACACAAAGCAAGCACAGGAATTCCAATAATAATAACAGCTATTTTTAAAAAGAATGTTGTTCCTCGTTTCACAAAAAAAGCACCTCACTTAGTGATTGTCAATTTGACTTTAACATGCATTTTATCGTTTTACAATAAATATTTAATGAATTATATTATATTGTTGTTATATGAATATCCTTTTTCTAACCAAAAAGAGCATTCCTCATTGCAAAGAAATGCTCTATAACTTTAAACATTCAATTTATAACTTATTGAACTTTCCTGCCCGTTAGCCATCCATGCAGCGCAAGCGCTGCACCACAGATGATGAAAATGTTAAGAATCCGTCCATACTGATAATACGGCTGGCGAAGAAGGTCGATGAGCTATGGTGCCTTAGAGCCCATCCGTTAGTCTGTCTCCAACGACCACGGTGCATCACAGATTGTCGCTCCCTTTCGGGAAGCACTCATGAGAGATTAATCCTACTCTGGTTATTGCACCAGCCTAGCCTTTATTGGTTGTAGAAGGAAGTATGTTGTTTTTTCGGTCTGCCTAACTCTATATAAACACTCATAAGGCTCAGCCTTTTTTTTAAAAGCGTTTTTCTGGGTCTTCTTTCTTATGCTCTTTTACTAGTTTTGAGCTAGTTTAATTTTCATAGGGAGACATGAAAAGGATTCGCCCACGGCGGATCCTTTTGCTGTTTTATTGAACTATCGTTCCCCGTTAGCGTAACAACCTCTACTATTTATTTAGATTAAACTTAACTTTATTTCTACTCCAATTATCAATTTCTTTTGTTATTTCACTAAAACTAAATTCTCCAGAAGATATCTTCCAGCTACTGTCGTGATAAAGCGGCATATATTGTTTATGAAAAACCGAATCCATTATAATTGGCTCCTGATAGCCTAATGTATTCGAAAGTTTAATTGCATCCACATTTTTTCCCTTCCAGTGGTCAATTTCATTGTAATAATGATCCAGCTCTGGGTGACGAATAGTTGTCACTTTTGCATCATCTGCTAATAACTTTTGTGTTTCTAATTCGTAGAAAAAGCTAATAAACTTGAAAGCTTCTTCCTTATATTGCGAGGTTGCAAGTACTCCCATAGGTGTAATTTGATGCATCGTAACTTGCTTCTTTGTCCCCTTCGGCATCGGCAATACGTCCCAATCGAAGCTCCAAGTAGGATCTGGTGGGTAATCTGCGACTACAAATAATGTTTTTCCTTGAAAAAAGAGCGGTTCCGAAAAAGTGCGTACTACATTTTCATTAACAATCACCTGATATTTGTTGACGAGGTCGTAAAGCCATTGAAGGTCAGCAATGACTTCGGGTGTATCAATAACACTTTCAGTCAAATCCCTATTCATGAAAAATACATGATCTGCATGTCCATTCGCAATCGCATATAACGACTTTACATACCACGTGATGGGTGGACTAAAGTCAAGACCATATTGATGTATCGAAAGATCTGTGGCCTTTGTTGCAAGTTCAATAAGTTCATCATACGTCCAATCGTTCGACGGCATCTCCAGACTTAAGCTTTTCAACAAATTTTTATTTACATAAAACCAATAGGTGTCTAAAAATACGGGAACAGCATAGGTTTGTTCACCTATTTTGAAGGAATCTAGGTTTCCTTCAACAACATTTGAGTTATTAATCGTTGTATCGCTCTCAATATAAGGCGTTAAATCCTCTAATATCCCTCTTTCAATCCAATGATAGTATTCGTAAGGTATTGCTAAATCCGCGGACTGGCCCTTCTCTTGTAAATTTTTCTGCCACTCGATTAAACTCAGATCCTCGCGTCCCGCGGTTCGAACAGGTTCTATCGTAATCCAGGGATATTCCTCATTGAACTTATCTAGGTATTTCTGAAAGCCATCTACCATCCAATCGTAAAGCAAAATGTTTAGTGTGACTGGTTCTTTGTTCATAATAACCTCCAAAGTATTATTTTTGTTTTTACTGGTAAATGATGGTATAAAAATTATAGAAGACGTATGTTAATTTGTAAACACTTACATGATAGCAATAGAAGACTGCATTATCCTGCCCGTTTAATGCCAGCGGCCAGTCTAAAGCTCTATTTTCACCGGACACCTGACGATCCATATAAAAAAACTATACCCTGTTATAGTATTTATGTGTTTTCCGTCGACACATTCCAAGCCCTATAATAAACTCATCATTCAGAGTAGGGAGCGGTTAGAATTGAAAACATCACTTATCGGCTATCCAAGAGTCGGATCACTGCGGGAGCTAAAATTCGCATCCGAAAAATATTTCAAAAACGAAATTACAATTGATGAGCTGCATCGGACAGGCGCCGATCTTAGAGCCAACCATTGGAGAAGACAACAAGAGAATGGCATCGACTTTATTCCGTCTAACGACTTTTCCTTCTATGATGGTCTGCTCGATACGGCTTGCTTGTTCAATATCATACCGGATCGCTACCAAGCACTCGAACTTAACCCATTAGAAACGTATTTTGCGTTGGCGAGAGGTTATCAAGGTGCGCAAGGCGACGTTAAAGCGTTAGCCATGAAAAAATGGTTCAACACGAACTATCACTACATGGTTCCCGAAGTTGACGATTCCACAACCATCCGATTGGCGGGCACGAAACTATTCGATGAATTTTTGGAGGCCAAACAGCACAATATCACGACAAAGCCTGTGTTGATCGGTGCCTTTACGTTGTTGAAGCTCGCCAAATATACCGGTGTCAAACAAGCTGACGACTTTGTTCATGAAACGGCTGAGGCTTATGCGGCCGTGCTGAAAAGGTTGAGCGAACTCGGCGCCGAGTGGGTTCAACTCGATGAGCCCAAATTGGTAACAGACCTTAGCAAAGATGATCTTGTGCTCTTCTCGAAACTTTATTCCCGCATTTTATCCTCCAAAGGAAACGTCAAGGTCCTAGTACAAACGTACTTTGGGGACGTTCGCGACTGTTATCAAGAGCTTCAAACCCTTCCTTTCGACGGAATCGGAATCGACTTTGTCGAAGGCAAACAGTCTCTGGAACTCGTGCGGCAGCATGGATTTTCGGACGACAAAGTGCTGTTCGCCGGTGTCATAAACGGCAAGAACATTTGGAGAAACAAATATAAAAACACGCTCGCGCTCTTGCAAGAGTTGAACGGGCAGGCCAAGCAACTGGTGATCAGCTCCTCCTGTTCTCTCCTGCACGTACCTTACTCGTTACAACACGAAACGACGTTGTCAGACGAGAACAAACGCTATTTCGCTTTCGCGGAAGAGAAGCTTCGTGAATTTGCTGAGATCAAAGCAATTTTGGCGCATGCGAATCCGAATTCGACCGAGCTGTATATTCAGAACGAGAAGCTCTTTGACGGCACACGTTTTGAGGGTAACGAAACTGTACAGGCGAGAACGGTAACCTTGACGGATGCTGACTTCACGAGACTGCCCGCTTTCGCAGAACGTGAAGCGATTCAGAATGCCAAGTTCAAGCTGCCTGCACTGCCAACGACGACCATCGGCTCATTCCCGCAGACTGCCGATGTGAGAGCGAACCGGTTCGCCTTCAAAAAAGGCGACATTACCGAGGAGCAGTACAAACAGTTCAATTTCGACAAGATCGCGGAATCCATTGCGCTTCAGGAGGAGATTGGCTTGGACGTGCTGGTTCATGGCGAATATGAACGCAACGATATGGTCGAATACTTCGGTGAGAGCTTGGATGGCTTTATTTTCACGAAAAATGCTTGGGTGCAGTCCTATGGAACTAGATGTGTTAAACCGCCGATCGTATGGGGAGATATTAGCCGTTCCAGACCAATGACGGTCGAGTATTCGGCTTACGCCAAAAGCTTGACCAACAAACCAGTAAAAGGCATGTTGACCGGTCCGGTCACAATTCTCAACTGGTCCTTCCCCCGTGAGGATATCAGCTTGAAGGACAGCGCCCTCCAGATTGCGCTTGCGATCAGAGATGAAGTGCTGGATCTGGAAGCGAATCATATTGAAATTATTCAGATCGACGAAGCCGCACTAAGAGAAAAGCTGCCGCTCCGTCAGTCGGATTGGCAATCCGAGTATTTGAGCTGGGCCATCCCTGCTTTCCGATTGGTGCATAGCGGCGTGCAGGCAGATACGCAAATTCATACCCATATGTGCTATAGCCAATTCAGCGATATCATTCGCGATATCGATGCCATGGACGCCGACGTCATTACGTTCGAAGCATCGCGGTCGGACCTGGCGATTATCGATGCGATCAATGCGTGTGGATTCCAAACGGAGGTCGGTCCCGGGGTTTATGATATTCATTCCCCTCGCATTCCAAGTGTAGATGAACTCAAGCAAGGGCTGCTACGCATGCTGGATAAGATCGACGTCGCAAAGCTGTGGGTCAATCCAGATTGCGGGCTGAAGACGCGCGGCGTAACCGAAACTTGGGAAAGTCTGAGACATTTGGTCCAAGCTGCTAAAGAAATCAGAGCAACATTGCAATAATAATGCTTGTAACGCAAGAGGATGAACTCAGACGGGTTCATCCTCTTGGCTTAGAATGGTGTAACCAAAATCCGAGATAATGCTCTTAAGTTTCCGAACA
Source organism: Paenibacillus mendelii (assembly GCF_024498075.1). Lineage (GTDB taxonomy): Bacteria > Bacillota > Bacilli > Paenibacillales > Paenibacillaceae > Paenibacillus_Z > Paenibacillus_Z mendelii. The sequence continues at coordinate 78,434 of NZ_JANHOF010000018.1, read as the reverse complement.
TAGTCGGCGGCGAGCTGACTCAGGTTGGCTTTCATATTCGTGATATATCCGATCTGCATATTCTCTTCAGTACGCAGACGCACTGATTTAATATGCTCGCCGTTCAAGTCCTCATTGAGCACGCCCGAACTGATCGTATACCCATTTAAACCGATGAGGAGATTAAACAATGTCGCTCGATCGCTTACCGATATTTTTTTCTTGTATGTCCTCGTGCTTAGAATTTCCTCCGAGAAGTAGAACGAATTGTATTCGCCTTGCTCAAAAGAAAGACACGGGAACTCATCCAAATCTTCGATTTCAATTATCGTCTTGGCCGCAAGCGGATGCGCAGAGCTAATAAAGACATGCGGCTCGGCCACGAACAGCGGGTGGAATCGAAGCTTGCTTTCTTTCAATATTTTCTCGATTACCTTCCGGTTAAAGTCGTTGAGATATAGGATCCCGATCTCGCTGCGCATATTTCGTACGTCTTCGATAATTTCATACGTCCTGGTTTCACGTAACGTACACTCATACTCATTCGTGTTCAAGTCTTTCAACAAGCTGACGAACGCTTGAACGGCAAAAGCATAATGCTGCGTCGATATGGCGCATAGCTTTTTCGACGGTTTCTTATTCATGTACCTTTGCTCAAGAAGTTCAGCCTGCTCTACGACTTGCCTGGCATAGGATAAAAATTCAGCCCCTTCATTCGAAAGCACGATGCCCTTGGATGAACGCAAAAAAATGTCTACACCAATTTCCTGCTCCATTTCTTTAACTGCGCTTGATAAGCTGGGCTGAGAAATAAAAAGTTGCTTGGCTGCCTCACTAATGGAACCGCAACTCACTATAGCTAGTATGTATTTTAACTGCTGCAAAGTCATTATTATCAGTCCTTTAGAAGTGTTGCTTTACGTATTTTACTTTCAATGTATCTCATTAGCTATCAACTGATGTTGGGACACGTCATTGACCCCTAGCTATCATTTGGACAAGTGACCTATATTTCACGCAAGTAAGCTTCGCCGCATAGTGGAGTTCTTCAACAGACACTAATGAAGCAACTTATTTAATATTTCCCGCCAATGCTCTTGCGTGTCCATGGATGTATATGCGAGATAATGCAGTAGGCTATCGTAAGCATCGGCATTCAAGCTTACTATGACCTCAATCATCGTTTTCTCTTCTTTTACATGAGACAAAAAATGAATCAATTCATGCCGCATCGATGGAACCCTCCCCTGTCGTTGTCGTTGTGAACGATTGGTCGAACTTTTCTACCGACATCAACAAAAAGGCGTCTTCCCCTGAAAATGTCATAGGGAAAGACGCCTTCATAATCGCAAATTATGACGGTACATCTAACACATCCCTATCTCCCGTAGGTACAGCAGTGCTGTCAGAACAGGCAGGTCTCCTGGCTCCGGAATCGTCACACGGCAGCGGCCTTCCCGATCGAAGTTGATCAGTGGCTGGAATGAGCTGCCTGCTCCTCCGTTACAGTGGCGGGACCGCGTCGGTTTCGCACCGAACTTCCCTTTTAAGTCTGAGTGACATGCATGATTACCGTTCAGACACCTGTTCCCGAATATGCAATTGGGTAAATTAATTATACTTACATCATAGTCCATAACGATTGCTAAGAGCAAGAATTAGTCAAAGGCTATGCCGCGTGACCTTACCTAGAGCCTGCACCGTTCGACTCATATTTCGTGATGATCGACACAGTTCTTCCTCCAAAGGGACAGATGAAATAAAAAAATCCCCTCCTCCAATGTCGGAGTGGGGACTAGTTCAGATTCATTACCAGTTGAGAACTGCTTTGATCAACATCATTTTTGAATACCTCTTGATATACTCTCTTGCTTCAACGCATCAATAATGTTATCCCCTTTTACTTTCGCACCGGAATATAACATGGCGGAACCCACGATGACAAATACGGCGGCAATGACAGAAAGAATACTCATCCAGGGCAAGGAGAATCCATAGCTAAATTTGTTCGTAAAGGCTCTATAGATCAGATACATCACGACGAAGCTGATGGGAAGCCCGAACAGCAACGACTTGACCCCATAAAAAATACTTTCATAGTTCATCATTTTTGCAAAGCCCTTTGGCGTCATTCCAACGGATTTCAGCATCGCAAATTCCCGCTTTCGAAGGGATACGCCCGTCGAGATCGAATTAACAATGTTCGCAATGGAAATCGCAAAAATTAATACGATAAAACCATAAGTAAAGACGGACATCAACAAAATCTGTTGTTCTTCGCTTTTTCTGGATTGATACAAATTGTAGGCATGTAGATTGGTCCCTTGTATCTTTTCGATTTCCTGCTGCGTCTTCATCGGTTCCCTACTTTTCAAATGGAGGAAAGTCTGAATGTCAGCCATGTCTTCGTCGTCTGTCAGCCGATTCATGATGCGTTCCGAAACGATGATATTTAACCCGCCCACTCCTGTCGGGTTCATCCCCATGGGAGCTTGGTCCGTCAACGCGGCAACGGTCACTTGGTTTCCCTTCGTTTCTTCCCCCGTTTCTTGATCGAAATTCGTTAACGCGATACGTTGACCGACATTCGCATTAATGGCCTTTGTTTGGATATATTTTCCCGTACCCATATCTTTGTAATGGATCGTATCCATTATAATCGCCGCGGGATGATCCGGATCCGTCAGCTGTTCGTATTCTGCTCCGACCGCTTTGGCATAGACTTGCAGGCTCGAATCGTTTAATGTATGAATCTTAACACTGTAAGGATATTTTCCGTCTTGAAGTAAACTCTTATCCGCCTTAACCCTCTCTTGCAATTCATCGGTGATGAACGCTTCATCGACCCAAGCTTTCTTATACCACTCGAGAATCACGTTGTATTCCGTTACACCCTCCAGGGATACAATCGATTGAATCAACCGGTCATCTATTCTTTTTCCGTTGCCGTCCGATACTTCAATATCGTAAATAACGCCTTCCTGTGACAGTTCCAAGGATTGTTTCAGACTGGCGGTGAAGAACGATACCGTTAAAAACAAAACGATGCTGATGACGAGCGAAAATACGATGGCATGATATCTCCGTTTGTTCAACTTGCCAGCGCGAAGTTCTGCATCTTAGATCACCTCCTGCTGGACGTTCTTCAATCTTAGGTACTTACCGGCAAAAAAACTAAATATTCATTGACGGGAATATTCACATAGAGGTATATTTAATTCATGAGTAAGCAAATCATGCTAATTGGAGGGAACCAAAATAATGAATCAGGAAGTTTCAGCCTTTATTGAAAATTTGCCAAAATGGCAATCCGAGATCGGCTTGACTCTGCGCAATCTGGTGCATGAGACGATTCCGGAGGCAGAAGAACGGATTCAATATAAGAAACCGCATTTTCTGAAAAACGGACATTATGCTGCCGTCATTTCCCCTTCTAAAGACGCGATTGCATTTATGATCATGAATGCAACTGGCATTGAATTTCCTAAACACTTCGATGGTCCTGCGGAAAGAAAGTGGGGCAAGCTTCGGGAAGGAGATTCCCCGGATCTTCCCATGTTATCCGAACTACTTAAGCAAGCTTCCAGCACCCTGTAACGCCATAATCGGGAGGGATCTATGAATACGACAACCCTGGGCGCACTTGCGGAACCTACCCGATTGAAGATAGTTGAACTTTTAAGCAAGGGACCCCTTACAGTCGGAGAAGTCGGGAATCGGCTGCAGTTACGACAGCCCCAGGCCTCCAAACATTTAAAATATTTACATGAAGCAGGTTTGGTCGAAATGCGACCGGATGCCAATCGGCGCATCTTCCACCTACGACTGGAACCGTTGATGGAATTAGACGGATGGCTGGATTCCTATCGTAAATTGTGGGAAGACAGTTTCGACCGTTTAGATAATTATCTAATGGAATTGCAGAAATCAGATGAGCAAAAATTTTAAGGAGGACTCGTATGAATAACCAACAAGGACTATTTCTAAAACGTGAATTTCATGCTCCGAGAGAGCTTGTGTATAAGGTGTGGACCGAGCCTGATCATTTTGGCAACTGGTGGGGACCCCAAGGATTCACACTTGAAGTCGTAAAGATGGACGTGCGCCCAGGCGGAATGTTCCTCGGATGTCAGAAGTCGCCGGATGGGCAACACGTCATGTGGGGCAAATTTGTTTATCAAGAAGTCCAGGCGCCAGAGAAGCTGGTATGGGTCCAATCCTTCTCTGATGAGGAAGGCAGCATCATCCGCGCTCCGTTCAACCCGCACTGGCCGCTTGAAATTTTGAACATCCTGACGCTCGAAGAAGTAGACGGAAAAACCGTCCTGACGCTTCAAGGTGGACCTCTGCATGCAACTGCTGAGGAACAGGCAGCATACGATGCAATGGCTCCAATGGCTGCAAAAGGATTTGAGGGTACGTTCGAGCAGCTTGCTAATTATCTATCTAGCCAACTATGATTTATTAATCAACCTGAAAGCAAGAATTACTAATCCAGAACTGGTGTATTTTACATCCCGCGCGCCATTTATGGTGCGTGGGTTTTTAATATTCATTGGATTTCTCTATGTCGAAAAAATTCCTCGGCAGAATTTATCAATCAGAGCAACTCCATGCACCAATATTATATGCTTCCCCATGCTATCCTCCCTCTATGGTGAATCACTTTTCTCTGTGTATGCGACTTCCTTTGTATAGATATTCTTGTCACCCGACACGGGCATTGCTTTGTGCAGTTCACAAAAGTGAACATTCACTAACGAACTCTATTTTCTACTAATACAATTTATTATCCACTAACCAGTTTTGTTAAAATTCTCGTGCTTCACTTATTCCTCGATAAGAATGAGATTAACCTCTTTCTTTTGCTTTGTTTTTTCAGTTGTAGCGCTAGCTGAGATATCTAAAATAGCTTCCATTTTCTCAATATATTGCATAGGGATTTCATCCAGTAGGGAAAATATTTTTTTGAAGCATTTTTCATAAGCGTATTGTACATATTGGCTATATACTTCTTTGCCTATTGTGGAAACCTTAATGATAATGTTTTTCTTATTATCAGATGTATGGTACTTTTCGAGCAGCCCTTTTTCCACCATTTTTTTTACATGTTTTGAAAATGCGCTCTTAGATATTCCCAGCCGTTTTGCAATTTCCAGCATGTTTTGGTTTTTATCTTCATTCTCCAATAGATATTCCAGCACTTGAATTTGTGCAGCCGAAAATAAAAAAACAGTATTATAGGGGTATTCTTTTTTGTAGGAGTCTGCATAGGAATTTCCAAATTTAACAATCTTCTCCACAAATATTCTATATTTCCCCATCCATTCAACTGGCATAGAAATCCCTCTTTTCCCGTCAATTTAGCTCCTAAAATTATATCAAAAATTATAATATTAACATAGCTAGAGAATCTCTATTGCTTTCAATTAAAAAGTATAGTATAAAAACTATATAGTTTCCAATAGAAACTAAATAGTTGAGGGGTAGTGTTTATATGGAGAAAAAGATAATAAGAAGATTGCTTGTCGTTTCTGTGTTGATGATATTTGTAAGCGCTTGTTTATCAGGTTTTTTGCAAACTTCTTTTGGAAAGGTAGAAATTATTAATTTTAAGCTGCCAACTGAAAATGGGCAGTGGCTGTCTGGGCAGATTTTTAAACCTGAACAATCAAATGCGGAGCACAAGGTTCCTTTAGTTATTACCGAGCATGGTTATCTAAACAATAAACATATGCAAAATTTAAATGCTATTGAATTATCACGCAGAGGAATTGCAGTAATGACATTCGATGCCTACTATCATGGAAAATCAAGCTCGGCGAGCGAGCCAGTCATGAAGGCAGTAGCAGCAAATGGTGAGGGAATGATACCTCTAGTGGAATTTGCCTATCGAAGTCTCGATTACATTGATCATGACAGGTCGGTGTTATGGGGCATTCTATGGGTGGAATGTCCGCATGGTTGACGTTAATGCACTACGGTTCACAATATTATGCAGCAATTGAAGAAGCGAAGACGCCCGATTCAGAAGGCGCCGAGACAATAACAGACAGCGAAAAGGAATATGCTAATTCTTTAAACAAGGTCGCAGCAGGATTGCCGGTGGGAAATATCCGTTTATCGAGTGAAAAGGTATTTAGTCAAATTCACGCTAATATGGGAATTATTTATGGTCAATATGATGAGGGGAATTATGATTTGTCTCAAGGCAATGGCGATCTCTCCAACAACGCTGATGAGGCCTTAGTCGCAGTGAACTCGATTTTTTCAAAAGCTGAGCAGCATTCGGGCTTTAATGTAGGTAAATATTATGGAGATGCAGAAAATCAAACACTGAGAGTAGTTTATAATCCAAAGCAAACGCATGAATGGGCACATTTTTCAAAGAATACTGTTGCTTACACAGTCGACTTTTTCAGCCATGCCTTTGAGATTTCACCACAAATAAAAAATACTAATCAAATATGGATCTGGAAAGAGCTAGTTAGCTTTATTGGATTATTAGGTATTTTTCTATTGATTTTCCCAGCATCCTATTACTTGTTGGAAATTCCGTTCTTTAAGCACTTAAAATTAGCAAAAGAACAAAGCAGTTCTATAGCTAATGCGCTGCAAACGGAAAAAAAGCACAAAGAAAACTAGAGTTTTTTGGATCAGCTGGTCGCTTAATTGGATTTTTTCTGCTATTGGCGTAATTGTAGCTTTAAATCTAGATAAAGTGATTTTTAAAAGCACGTCCAATTTCATGTCTGTAAAATGGTTTGCGCAGCCCATTACAAACTATATCTTGATATGGGCAATGTTTAGCAGCCTTATTGGAGCGGCACTATTTGTGTGGAAGTACAAATTGGAGAAAAGAAATAACGCTGAGCTTTCTTTGGAACAATTAGGATTAAAAATCGGTCTGAGCAAAGCAGGAAAAACTTTTATTCTTGCTTTTTGCATCTACGGAATCTTTTTCGGTATTGTATATGCGGCAGACTATCTCTTAAACGCTGATTTTAAATTTTGGATACTCGGAGTATTTACATTTAATTCAGATAAGTTATTGGTATGGATGAACTATTTGCCGTTCTTCTTCATTTTCTATCTAATAAATGCGCTCTTAATAAATATATTGAGTTTTAGTAATATCAAGTCTGAAAAAGCAAATATGGTTGTCGCTGGACTGGGAAGCGTGCTAGGTATTATGCTTATTAACGGAATCCAGTATGCTGTATTATTTACGACAGGTAATGCATTTTGGCAAGAAACAAGACTTTATCCGATGGTACTGCTTCCGTTTATTTTCTTACTATTTGCAGCTGCAATCATTAGTCGCAGCCTATACAAATTGACAGGGAACGTGTGGCTTGGTGCTATGGTGAATACCTTGATCATCACGATGATTGGAGTTGCCAATACTGCTACCTTGGCACTTTAAAGAAAGTTTTGAACATAGTGGGATTTCTTACAACAGCAAACACTCTGGTATATTGTTTGCATAGATATGTAACAAGAGGAGATAGAAATATTGGACTAGCAGCTTCACAGTTCAGCAAAGTATATTGCATTGATGAATATGACCTCGAAGTAAATACTGAAGAGATGAATCCAATAGAATGTGCCGAAAAGACGCAAGGCGTCGGCGAAGGGGATGTTTTGCTGGACGGCGTAACGGTGAAAGGTAATACGTACGTGTTCGGCGGCGGGAGCAACAGTGTGAAAATCAAGAATTCTCAATTGATAGGAACGCTTGTCGTCAACAAACGCAGCCTGCGATCACGAGATTTTTCAACTCCACGCCCGCGGTGTTCACGACGACATTGCCTGCGTAATCTCGTTCGTAAGTCCCTTCATTCCGAATGAGCGATCCCATGACGTTGTCGATCATTTGCACGGCTTCAGCTCTTGTGATGTGCTCTTGAGGAGCAAAGCGATTCCCGCTTCTGCCTCTAATGTATTGGCGGCTTTGAAGCGAAGCAACAGCCGCGGACGCATAAGCGGAAATGCTCGCTGCATCGCTGAATGCGGCCCCTGCCCCTGTCGATGGCGCATCCTGCAACTCAAAAGCGCGCGCAAGAATGACAGCCACATCCTGCCGCGTAATCGCGGCTTCCGGTTCGAACTTGTCCTTGCCCGTCCCTTGAATCATGCCGCCGGCATATACATTGGCAATCGCGCCGGCGTACCAGGAGTTACTCTTCACATCAGCAAACGGATTGACTTCCGCCGCTTGCAGCGGCAGATTAAATACGCGATCGACGAGCGCTGCGAACTCCGCTCTCGATATCACATCGTTCGGGCGATATTGTCCTGCGCCATCTCCGATTAACAGGCCGTTCTCCACCCATTTCGCCATCGTATCCTCCGCCCAATGTCCGGACAGATCCGATTGAACACTTGCTTCCCCGCTTGCTGCTGCACTAGCGGCAACTTGCCCCCACAGCGATGCGATCATGCTCATGACGATTACGATCGGCAGCAAACGCTGATTGATCGTCTTTGCCATTTATGTAGCCTCCCTTCAAAATATAAAGCGCTGTTCATGCCCTAGCTACAGCATATCTTTCGAAATAAACACGCTTCCACAGGCATATCTCTACTTTTATCTACATTTGTATACTATTTAATAAATCCATTTACTCCTGCGGCGTCACATTCATCCATCCTGTAAAAAACCCTTCGTCGGATGCCCGACGAAGGGTTGGTTTTCGCTTCTTGATTTGCAGGACGACGCATCTGCCCTTGCGGGCGATCGTATTTTTGGGTCCGTTCGCCGACATTGCGCGATCTGGACTGCGTCTTTCCTGGATGTATTAGTGCATCGCCCAGCCGCCGTCGATATTGAGCAACTGGCCTGTAATAAAATCGCTGTCGGGCGAAGCGAGGAAGACGAAGCCGCCGATCATGTCCGAGGGAAGCTGCCGCCTGGCAAAGCATTGCTCCTTCGCCAAGTAAGCGGCCGATTCCTCCAAATGCTCCTCGCTGTATGTGAGCAGCTCCTGCTCCGTCACGACAGCTCCGGGCGATATGGCATTGACCGTAATACCGTGTTCGCCGACCTCTCTTGCCATGGCGCGCGTAAACCCGACGATGCCGCCCTTGGAGGCCACATAGTGTACGAATCCCTTCTGCCCTCTAAGGAAAGTTACCGAGGAGACGTTAATGATTTTGCCGTAATTCCGCTCCTTCATATAAGGAAACACCGCCTTGGAAATCAGAAAGCATGATTTCAGGTTGACGTTCAGGACCCGGTCCCATTCTTCCTCGGTAATTTCGTACCATGTTTTGTTCGGGTAAATGCCGGCATTATTGACGACAATATCGACGCCGCCCCAGATTTCTCCGATCGCCCGAATCATTCGCCCGACTTCGGCCTCATTGGATACGTCCGCCTGCTGGACGATCGCTTCGCCCCCGGACGCGACTATGGCAGCCCTGACCTGTTCCGCCTCCTCCGGCGTATTCCAATAATTGACGACAACTTTGGCGCCTTCCGCGGCATAGGCAAGGCAGACCGCTTTGCCGATTCCGGTCGCCCCTCCAGTCATCAAGGCCACTTTGTTCCGCAATTTCATGCCGCTCGATCCTCTCGTCGTTTACTGTTGGCAACTTCTATTAACGCATTTCCTCATCCTTTAAGGAAACACACTTCTCTCTCCCGATGCAAAAAGATGAAAAGGCTGATTCGGATAAACGGTACTCAGATAGTCGACAAAATAGGCCGGATTCTCGTCATTGTGCCTGAACAGACCGACGTGCATAGGCACGATCAGCCGCGCGCCGACGCGATAACCGAAATCGGCCGCTTCCCGATAGTTCATATTGCCGGATATGCCCGCCGTTTGTCTAACGTAATCGCGCCCGTTAATCGGCAGCATCGCGATATCCGGCTGAAACGGCTCAACCCACGCCTCCAGCTCCGGAAAGGCAATCGTGTCTCCCGCATGAAACAAATCAAGATCATCGCCGAACCGCAGCATGTAACTTAGAAAAAGATGATGACCCTCCGCCGTCGATTCAAAATCCTCGTGCTTGGCCGCATGGGCGTGCACGCTTATACCACCATCCAAATTCAGACATTCGCCGTGGTCGATGCCGCGAATTTGTTGATCGCAAATTTCAACGCATTCGACAACATCACTGCCATCTGTTCCCGCGTGATCGTTTCTCCGGGACGGAAAGTGCCGTCTTCCAGGCCGTTAACGATAGAGACCTTGGATGCGGCGCCAACTGCTCCGACAAACCAATCCGTTGCCGAAACGTCGATGAACCTCTCGGTATACGACGCTTCCTCGCCAAGTCCGAGTGCGCGCACGATCAAGCTGACAAACTCAGCTCGCGTTACGTTATTGTTCGGAGCGAAGTTCTTTGTGGAAACACCCTTTACAATTTGTTTGGACGCAAGCAATTCCACATCGGATTTCGCCCAATGTCCGGACAGATCGGCGAATGTTTTCATAGAACGCACAACCGCGTACAGGCTGCTTGTGTTTCGATAAATGGTTGCTGCCGTGCCCCCGTCAGCCGCTCTGAATACGGAAGGAACGAAGGAAACGTTGCCGGTGACCGGATCAATGACAACCGCCGTGCTGTGGGAAGCATCAATCGTTCCTGGAAGATAGAGGCTTCTTGCCACATACGTGCTGCCGTAATCGGAGAGCGTATAACTCTTACCGTTAGTCTCCACCGTAAGCGTAAAGTCAACGATGTCTCCGAGCAGTTCGATACCCGCCTCCGCCAGATGATCGGCAATTCGTTGCGCGTCGGAACCTGTGATCGTTCTCATCGACACATAGATGATCGCTTTGTTCGCTTGATCCTGTCCAAGCTGCTGCAAGAAGGATACGAGAGATGCCTGATGGGTCGGCAAGCTGTAATCGGCATTGGCAGCTTTGATTCTGATGAAGGTCTCATTCAAGCTGGCTGAATCGAGTATCACCTGACCCGGAATGCCAACCTGCCGCACCTGTTCGGTTCCAGTGATTTCAAACGTAACGACTCGTTCGCTCTGTTCCTTGTCCTTCAGCATGCCGAGCGCCTTCATCAGCGGTTCCGCATGAAGGACGGCCTTATACACGGGAGTTCCGTCGGTATCAGGTGTCACGCTGATCGTAGCCGTTGAAGGGGCAAGTTTAAGCCTGCCAGGAACAGTCGTTATTCCGCTCGAGTCTGTCCCTTGACCGTTAGGAGGAGTGGAATGGCCTCCGTCTGTAGGCGTCTCGGGCGCAGTGCCGCTGGCGCGATAAATGGTCAGGTTATACCCACGGCTCCTATACCCATCCGGCGATTGAACCTGAATGACCAACTCATTCTTCCCTACGTGCAGAGTGACTGGAACGACAGCGCTATTGCCGTATGCTGTTGCCCCTACACGAATCGATGCCCCTTCATGAACGGTTGACGCGGTAACCGTCAATGTTGAAATCCCATTATCGACGTTAACGCTGTAATTGTTCGTGAGCGGATCGAATGCCGGAGTGAGACTGCCGACGCTTAACGTCAGGCTGCTTAAATCCATTTCTGTTGTGCGACGCTCTACAATGACCGTCAGCGAATTGCCATTAAAATTCGCCACGTACACATGCGCAGAGACAGGATCTACCGCAAGAGCGACAGGGTTCTTGCCGCTTGAGATCTGCGTTATTGCATACGTTGCTCCATCAATGACTGTGACGTTATTGCTGCCGGCATTCGCGACATAAACTTTATTGCCATCCTCGTAGATCGCCAGCGCCGAAGGGCTTGAGCCGACAGTCACCGTCCTGGTGCTGTTGTCCGCCCCCCTACACTAGCGCAACCACTTGACCGTCGGTATCCGACGTCGGTGCGCCGTTCTTCTTGAAGCGTAGAGAACCGGAAGCATCAACCCACAGATGAGAGGCTTGTTTGGATGTTGAATCGGTGAATTTGAGCTGCCCTTTATTCCAGGCGCCCACAATGTTAATGCTGCCGTTCGTTGAAAAGCTGTCTCTTTTATCCTGACCTTCGGCCAGCGATTTCATTTTGGCCCCTGCGATAGAGGCTTCTCCCTTGTTCGAGCAAACGATTTCTGAATCATCCAAATAATTCAGATTCGTTGTCAATCCGTTGATAAATAATTTCGAACTGTTAGTAACTTCGGCGAATTTGGCATGCGCATTGCTCACGACCGCCATATCTCCGCCGGTTATGGTGAGCTGAGAATTATTCCGTACACTAACGACATAAGATCCAGGCACTGTCCGGTCTCCATAATAGTTATAGGTCATAAAGCCTACGATGTTGACAGAACTTGCTAATCCTATAGAAGGTATATCATGAACGGATATGAGTGTACCTCTGGCTTCTTCCGTGCCGCAACCGGTCAAAGTCAATGCAATGCCACGAAGCTGGTAAACATACTCTGGCGGGTTATCAGCGTTGAATCCAATATAATCTGCTCCGCATGCAATAAAGTTGGAATAGGAGACGTTAATTTTCCATGCCCACTTCTCACAGCCTCCCGCCCAACAAGAGGTGACAGTATGGCTTGTTCCTCCTCCGCCTTGCGCATCGTAGTCGCCGCACACAAAACCTTTGTTTACCCAACGCGACGATACCCGCTCCAATGTCACCATCCAGGCATTCGCTGTGTAGTACCCCGTCTCGGCATGGCGATATTCCACGTTTTTTTGTGTAAGAAAATAAATCCGGGGAGCATAGAAGCAGTAGGACGCATTTTTGGGCAATGTAGTAGGTGTTTCACCGCGTTTAGCCATGATTCCTTCAATATGAAGATATCTCACGTAGTCGTCATTTGGGGCCAGTGCAATGATGACCGCATCGACATTGTAATTATCTACCGCACTCCACATGGTTCTGGTGCCTAATGTTGCAGCAGTCGTTGTCGTTTTCTCAATAATCGTAACTTCAGGGCCTTCGCCGACTAGCGCATCGCCTGTCTGCACCACTATTGGAGCAGATGTCAAATATCTCCCTTTCGGTAGAAACACCGTGCCTTGCTTAGCATCGATCGCTTGCTGAATGGCGGTCGTGTCATCGTGAAGGCCGTCTCCTTTAGCCCCAAACCATTTTACATTAATCATGTCATCGATAATCCTTTCAAATCTCGCTCCGGAAGCAGCAACAAGTTTCGTTCCTACATTATCCGTAGAAGTCGTGTCCGTCGCATTCAAACGGAACATCCCTTCTTGCCCTGAATCCGTTACATAGTACACCGTTTCAGGACTCTGATTGTTTAGTGCGCGCAAATCTGCGATCGACACGTGAACAACCGAGTTTTCCGACATTATATCTTTAACTGTCTTGCGCCGATCGCCGCTCTCCGCATGAGCTGTAGAAATCGCTCCTCCAATCAATCCCGAAGAAGCCAGTGCAACACCCGCCATCCCTAACGAAGCCAGCATCGTTCTCCTGCTAATCAGCCCTTGCTTTTCGTTCTGTGCTGTGTTGCCCGAGTGCTGCAGTTCCGTTCCTTCCATGTCTTCCATTCCGTTGTGCATCGTTGTTACCTCCGTATAGTAAGAGATAGAAGCTAATCATGATACAGGTGTATCACAGCCCGAGTATATAGGTAGGTTGTATACGATTCGATATGCATCTCTCTACTTTTGCTTACCTTTGTATACAACCTCGCGAATCCCGAAATATACGGGCGAAACCCAGTATACAAATGCATATAAAAGTTTAAAAATGCCTATAATTGCAAAATTGTCCCGACTGTATAGTGAGGATCAGGTAAGCGAATTTACTGTGAATAAGCAGAAATGGAGGTTTATCTATGGCCGGAATGGGTGCGTCGGGTATCATTTTGCTTGTGCTTATCGCCCTGTTGCTGTTTAGTCCTAACAAGCTTCCCGAATTAGGAAAAGCGTTCGGACGTACATTGCGCGAGTTCAAGAAAGGCGCTAACGATTTGGTTAGCGTCGATGATTCTCAAGAGAGTTTGACACGCCGTGTGGACGTCTCTCCGAAAGAAAACGGGCAGTTGAAGGCGGAACCACATCTTTCGGAATAAGCAAACGGATTGACTGGCAAATCAATTGAAGGGACTGTCTTCAGCGTAAATGGTCCATTTGCGATGAGGACAGTCCTATTGTTATATGGGGGCGAATAGGAATGAAGGAAAGTCCAGACTCACTTCGCGATGATGAATGGATGCCGTTGACGGGGCATTTGGGCGAGTTGCGTAAAAGGATCATTTATTGTTTAATCGTATTTACGCTCGGGCTGGCTGGCGGTTTATTCGGCGCACAACCGCTCTTTAACTATTTGGTTGCCGCCGCACCTACCCGCCATCTGCACTTGAATGCGTTCTCACCATGGGACGCGATCGGATTATATATGAAGTTTGCATTTGTGATTTCGTTTGTTCTGGCTATTCCACATACGATGTTCCAATTGTGGTCCTTTGTGCGTCCTGCGCTCGGGAAACAGGAACAGAGAGCAACATTGCGTTACGTACCGTGGGCATTGATCCTGTTCCTCGTCGGCTTAACATTTTCCTACTTCGTTGTCTTCCCTATGGCGTTCCTATTCACGGAGAAAATGACGGACAACATGGGCTTGGCGCAAACCTATGGTGTCATGGCGTATTTTTCTTTTTTATTTAATATCCTTCTGCCCATTTCCCTATTGTTCGAGCTCCCGATTATTGTTCTCTTTCTGAGTCGAATCGGCATTCTGAATCCCCGCATCCTCAAGAAAGCGCGCAAGATCGCATGGTTTGTTCTTATCCTGATTGGTGTTATGGTCACCCCGCCAGATGCCATATCGGACATGCTCGTAGCTGTACCTCTCCTATTGCTGTATGAATTCAGCGTGTTATTGTCAAACGTCGCTTACAGCAAGCGCATGCAAATGAGAGAGAATGAAGGGTAAGTCGAAAAGCCCCCAAAGCGCGATTCCTCGCGAATTGGGGGGCTTCATCGTTGCGGCCGTACACGACCTTGTGCAAAGCCGGCACAATGGCCGGGTATGTTCGGCACCTCCCTGCGGAACGGAGCAGAGCCAGAAGAAACATCCCGGCACGTTTAAACCGCCGTGCTGGCACATCGGTACTAGCACGGCGGTTCATGGCGATTATTGTTTATTCAGGTAATTATAGATGGCCTGCGCTGCTTCGGCGCGAGTAACAGACACTTTCGGCGCAAAATGGTTATTGCTTCTTCCGACCATAATGCCCAGCTCTGCCAAAACTTGAGTTGCCCCTCTTGCCCACGGAGAAATTTGCGCGTCATCTCCAAAGCTATGAGTTAAATCGGGTTGGAATGTTTGCTTGGTCTGCCATTCCACAGCTCGCTGCAGCATAACCGCCATTTCCTCGCGCGTAATTGCCGCATTCGGAGCAAAGCAGTCGTTGCCCTGGCCATTGATCAATCCCGCCTGTGCAGCTGCATTGACTGCAACTGCATACCACGCATCAGCGCTTACGTCTGCAAATGTGCCGCTTCCGTGATCGGCAAGCCCCAGCGTTCTTGCCAATATTGCTGCGAACTCAGCGCGCGTTATCTCGCGGTCAGGCGCAAAAGTTGTCATTGACGTGCCTTTCAGAATCTGTCTGGCAGCAAGTTCACGGATGGCCTCTTGCGCCCATTGAACCTTGAATAAATCATCGAATTTCTTCACAAACACCAAGCCCGCTATCTTGCCTGCCTCCAGCAATTGGACGGTGATCCGGCCATTCTCTACTTTTTCTTGCAAGTAGACAAGCTCTCCACCCTCTCCAATGCGATAAAGGTGATAGTTAGCCGGTTTTTCGGCGAGCGGCCAGGACAATGTCAGCGGCGCACCGAGCAGCTTCGCCGCTTGCTCGTTCGAGCCTTGCTTCCATTTTACCGAAACTTCCCACACCTGATCCGGCAATGAAATATCGGCTTTTTGCTTGCTAGCGGCAAGCGAAACAAGACTTTGACCTTCCTGCTTCGTCACGGCTTTCAGTTCAAGCGTCAGATTGGCGGAGCCGGCTGCCGCGCCGGACTTCAGCAATTCCTCTATCGACTCCGGGCTAAGCGACAATTGCGCCCCGCCCTGCTCAATCGTCAGCGGCTTATGTTGCTGTTGAAGCTGCTTAAGCAGCTCAAGCGAGATCGTTGCTGTCTCTTTTCCCGCTGCAAGCGTAATTTGCGGCTTCTCCGATAAAATATCTTGCGCCTTCACCACATACTCCCTAGCCGACGAACCCGTTTCTTGACCGCCCCCCGAAGTTCCTCCAGGCGAGGAGGTTGGCGGAACTTCCGGATCTACCGGAATCGCCGTCCACTTCGCATGCGCCGTCACATTGCCCGCGATCGCTGCGTCGAAGTCGAATGCCGTTACGTACGTGCTGCTTGTGTACCAGCCACCGAACGTATAGCCCTCTTTCGTCGGAGCGGCTGGCTGCGTCGCCTTGCTTCCGTCGACGACAGTTTGATTCGCTACCGCTGTGCCGCCGTATGTTTGGAAGCTCACCGTGTAGCTACTCACTGCCGGAAGCATTCTTAACTCAAAGGCAACATAGTTAGCCGTGTTAGCTCCGTCCTGCAAGCCATTGTCCGCCAAGCTGAGAGCCACTCCGTTCAGATTGTTAGGTTCCACCAGATTAATATGCGCCGTAGCTCCTATCTTTTTGCCTGCTTCAGGCGTAATGCCGATCGTTGTCCAGGGAATCGCCATCTCGACCTGATAGCCATCCCCCGTACGCGTGCTTTTTTGAATAATACCTTGTGTAAGGTTAGCATCTGGAAAGCCATTATAATAAGTAACAGGATCATCAACTCGAATGGTGTATTGATGTGTTTTGCTGTCGCGCGGACCTTGGACAAAGTTACTGTCCACGAACAATTCGACGCTTGTATCTTCCCAAACCGAATTGGTAGTCGTCGTTCTGATATGCCCATCCTTTACGTCAAAGGCTGCGTACAAATATTCCGGGCTCCACAGCAATCCCAATCTGCCTCCGCTGCTTTCATCAAGCAAATTGCCAAAGGCTTTATAGCTGATGTTCCAATTCGTATTCCAGGCTGCTTCATCGACTATCCCGTCGATATTCATCGCGGCTTGGTTAACCGATTCAAGCTTGTAGACTGTTTTTTCTTTTACAAACTTTTTGGGCAGCCATGCTGAGGAAGATACGGTATCCTGTGAGCTATCCTCCGTCAAGATGAGCTTTCCTGCCGCTGCAACACTGGCATCATCGACATCCTTATCGTTCACATGAGCGGTGAGGGCGATGATGTTGTTTACGATCGGATTAATATCAAGCGATCGCCATGGAATAGCGATCTCCATGTTATAACCATCTGCTGTAGCGGCGTAGCTGTATTTAATCTTTTCATTCGCTCTAGGGTTCTCTCGATAAATATATAATTGAGGGTCATTTACCCTAAAAACATATCTGACCGTATGATCATCATACGCACCTCGCTTACCTGTCCCATCCACATAGATTTCCAATGAATCGTCATCCCACGGATTGGACGCGCCGGAGTTGATGACATGATGATCTTTAACCGCTGCTGCTACAAATAAATACTCATCATTGTAATTAAATGAGACTGCGGCTTCATTGTCAGTAACTCCTGTTTGATAGGTTAACGGCATACGCACATTCCACATAGGCTCGTTCAGTTTTCCATCCAAATAGGGAGCAACCTGACTAAATGGAAGATCGTACTGTTTCATCGCCTCTCTATCAATTCCCAATAGATAAAGATCGCTGAAATATAATTCTGCTTCCTGACTGTCTGTCAATGTATAGAGTGTAATAGAGGCTATATCGGAAACATCGTTCTTTAATTCTGATAGTTCAAACGATACATGATTGTCCCCTGGTACTATAATGCCTATACGATGATCAGAGGCAACGCCACTCTTATCAATAAGCTTAATAAAAATATATTTTTGCTCATTGGTTGGATTAAAAGTGTCAAATTCAACCGTTTTGGCCCATGTGAAATCTTTCAGTTCTGCGTCTACAGGAATGCGTATTCCAGGATAGCTTTCCTGATCGCTCGCAGGAATCTTTACTCTTAGCGCTTTGCCATCCCCTTTCGCATGATCCTCTGTAATGCCTACAATAGTGGATCCATACACAGGTGTTATTCCACTAATCATCTGTTGGTCAAGGAAATTGTTAATTACTTTTTTTAGCATAATAGGCTCTATAATTAGAGATTTAATGACGACTCGTTTCGTAACCGTCAATTCATTAACGCCTTGCTTGAGCTTGATAGAAAGATCATTTGTACCTAAACCGAAATTCATCGTATAGCTGTAACGATCGCTTATGGAATTGCCTGCAATCGCCGCACCATTAATGTTTTCACCATTAATAGTGACCTCAGTTCCCTTCGCCGCATACACGACAACTTCTTTTTTAGTAAACTCATGAGGCAGATCATTAATTAAAACAAGTGCCTGCGGATTTTTTGATAGCTCTTCAATAAAATCTGCGATTTCACTTCTTACCTGCTGCAGATCCTGCGGATCTTTTGTAAACGATTTCACATTTGTAAACAAACGATCATAGTATGGCTGTATTAATTCCTTGGCGGATACTTGTACCCCAAGTTGCTGCGCTGCTTGTTTAATCCGATCCTCCAACAGCCACAAATATTCAAAGTCTTGGTTGCCGTCGCGAATCGTTTGCAGTCTCAACGTGGCAATCGGGCTGTTCATGCCGTATTTCGCGCCAGGATACAATAAAAATCCGTCTCCGTTAGCTCCCGGGAATGCCATCGGATCATTCCAGATATCGCGCGCAACATACTGGCTGCCGGTCCATTTCTGATAAACGTTTACCGACCAGTACAAATTCCCCTCAATGCCGTAAGATCGCTGCATCCAAGGGACGAGCCTCGCACTGATCAGGTCGTCGTCAATATGGTACGTCGGGTATGGATTCGCAGGTACGACGCAGCCATACCACCACATATTGCCGCCGTTCGCTTGAAAATTCTTGACCTGCTGCAAATATTCCTCGCTTTCAAAATCACGGAATAATGGCGCAAACGTATTGACATCTTGGATGAGATCCGGGTGAAGACTGGTCGTTACAATATGTCTTAAATCAGGATCAATAGCCGCGATTTGCTGGCTGCGCTGCTTGACCAAATCGAACTTGGCCGGCGTCGGCTCGTCAATCTCTCCGCCCAAATAGTAATAGGCTTTATCCAGCAGGCCTTCGTTCCCTAAACTTTGAACGAGCTTCTCCGCTCTGCTGTCTTCGCCGTTTGGCCCTTTGTCAAAATCGCCTACCGCGTAAGGAATATTGTAAGCGGATACACGCGGATCATTGACATAAGGCTCGGCGTTTTCTGCATAATGCTCGTAATCCCACGGGATAGGCAAGTAGGTGGGCGTCACGTGATAGTTTAATAGAAATTCATAATAGTTCCGATAAATCGCCCAATATTCAGGAGAGTCCTCCACCAAGCCCGGATATCCCGCAGGCAGCATCGAGCCCCATATCGCAAAAGCGGTTTGCGAATGATTTTGCTCCGGCAGCGCAAAATTTCTTACCTTCACCGTAATCGGCACCTGTGCCACACTGCCGTTGGCCGTGATCGAAATGGTGCCTGTATACACGCCGGCTGGCGTGTCCTCTTCTGTCTTTACCGTAAACCAGATGGCTTGATTATTGCCGCTTTGCACCTGAATCGATCCATGCAAATTCATATATGGCGAATACGGAATTAATGCATCCGGATACCAGCCCGGCTCGTATGCGCTATTAGACTTGTTGGTCGTTTTTACATAATGCTGCACAAGAACTTCTACCTGGCTTGCAGGTATAGTTGCACTGCCTGAAGTTAAATCCGATATTTCGGCGTTCGTGATATTTGCATATCCGCCTTCGGCCGTGAGCAGCACCTGTCCGCTCTGATATTCACGTTTGGCCATCTCTAGGTTTACTTCGGTTGAAGAGAGCGGAGCGGCATCCCGTTTCAGGTTCATGACGCTCGGAGCTGTCCACACGCTGTATGTACCTTCTGTCGGCTCGGGGTCTGTATCCGCGTTTAATTGAACAAAAGATACATCGTCAAAATAGACCCTGCCTGTGCCGCCCTTTATTAACAAATACGGCATCACTCGTTTTACGCCTTTTGTAATCGGGAGATGAAGCGGGAGCTTGAATACAAGGTGCTGCCATTCCCCCGTAAGCGGCGTGTCCAAGGTAAAGTCGGCATTCGTTATCCATCCGCTGTCGCCATAATAATCCAGGTTCAGCGACGGGAGGCCTGCCTGACCCGCATTTTCAGCCTTGACCCAAACGGAGTACTCATAATCTTTCGACTCGTCAATCGGTATATCTGAAGTATAGCGCCAGTAATAGAGCCAGTGCTGCCAGTCACCGTTGTCCGGATAGTCAAAATAGACGCTAGAATTGCCGGAATGCTTTTCTACATTGCTAATGCCGAAATTCGCATTTCCTGAATTCGTCCAACCGACCGGCATGCCGCCCGACTGCAGCTCGAAACCTGCGTTGTCAATCTTATTGCCGGATGTCGCCGCTGCTGTCTTGGGCGCATGCCCTGCTCCGGCGAATGCCGGAATGACTAGACATAAGATGATCAATTGTAAAGCCAATCGTTTGCTCTTGCTTTTCCATTTTTTCATCAAGAATCACTGCTCCTTTTCTCATAATCACAAGCGATTCATCATCTGTTCGTAGTGTTAATGCAGAAAAGCCAAGCGGTATGTTTCGAACGATGCGTGATCCGGCACGCTGTCTCCTTGCAAGGTAAGACGAATGCCGCCATCCGGATGCGCAGCGACGATCCCATCGGCTTCCATCCACAGGCCCTCGCGAGAGAGTTGTTCCACCTTCGCAAGCTCCCGACTTGTCGGAATCCAAAGCGAAAGTGACGGGTACGTCTCCATGCTGAAATTGGTCAATCCGAGCAGCGCTTCCGTATCGTCTTCCCACCAGACAGGATAAATATTGACCCCGAACTCTA
Organism: Paenibacillus mendelii; assembly: GCF_024498075.1. Classification (GTDB taxonomy): domain Bacteria; phylum Bacillota; class Bacilli; order Paenibacillales; family Paenibacillaceae; genus Paenibacillus_Z; species Paenibacillus_Z mendelii. Next base: position 57,549 of record NZ_JANHOF010000018.1, on the reverse strand, counting down.
CCATCGCCGGGTATTCGCCATTCGTGAGATAGGACAGGATGTGTTGATACAGCCATTGCCTGCCTGTTTCTTTAAGTAAATCTCCCGTATGGGCAACAACCGCCATCGGATACGGTTCCTTCGTGACAACGACACCTGCCGATTGCCGATTCCCGAGGTTATCGTATATTTCCGACCAGACTTCGGCCCCTTCGCCCGCCGAAACAATATATCCCGCATGCACCGGGATATACAGCCAAGATACGACGTCTTTATGATGCAACCAATCCGGCGCTTGAGGAGCAACGATACGCTCGACTGCGGTGCGATGCGACATATCGCCTTTCTCGACTTGGATGGGACTACCTGGCATCATTCCCCGTTCGCACAGATGATAATAGGCTTCCGACGTGACGATCGCCCCTTTTTCCAGCCATCCGACGATCGTTGCCTCCGTATAAGCCATTGCTTCCTTCATCGTAATCAGCGTCGGCGTCTGAACGCCGGGCGCAACAGGAATCCCGATGCGGGTGAGCGAATGATTCATCCGCATCGACGGTTCGCCGCTTAAATTCATGCCAGCCGACACTCCCGGATCGCTCGAGAATGGCAATGAAGCGCCTCTTCGCTTCTTGCCGGACAACGCATCCGTGACAGCCTGCAAATAAGGCTTCAAAGGCCCCAACGTCCTCTGATAACTGCCGGAGTAATCGTGAAAACCGAGAAATCCATCGTTGATGCTTAACGTCAGCAACGGGCTAAAGCTGACAGTGAGCGTATACAGTTCCAATGCGAGTCCCCGAGCGGACTTGCCGCCGATTGTCCATGGGAATTGCTCGATTTCGGAACCCACCTGGCACGGCTCCGTGATCGTGGCGGCCATCGCATCGAATGTCACGCAACGATCGAGAATGCCGGGCAGATGCTCGTCGGTATAACTTGCGCCGCCGATCCTGACATACGGCTGCGGATGACTGACCGTCCTGAGCGCCCTGATCTCGGCGTCCAAATGACGACCGTGGCGCTGCATCATTTCAATCGTATTGGTCATTAGTCCCATATGGATATTCGGATTGACCGATTCGCAAGCTTCGCGGAGCGAGACAGCCAGCCCGACGAGAACATCCTCCTGGAACGCCCGCCAGTCGCGACGAAGCTGCAGTTCCGCAGTTGTACAGCTTAATGGATCTTTCAGCAACGTTACGTTAATCTCTTCTCGGCCGTACGCAGTCCCCGTCCGTGCGGCAAATGCCTCCAAATGCCGATCGCAGAAGCATAGGAACGAACTCGTTACAGCGCGTCCAAACAAGCGAAAATCGTCGTCGATCCAAACCCCATCGACATCGAGCGAAGCAAACAGCGCGTACCCGTCCACGATATATTGCTTAAATTCCGGACATAACGGACAAGGACACCCGCTCTCCACTCTCCCGTTCCCATCGACCATATCCGTAAATGTCTTGGCATGTTCGGCAGGCAGCATATTGGCGTGGCCCATCGTCACGTAATAGTTGACCATCGGGCTTATCCCGGCAGCACGGACTTCGGCGAACCGCTTGGCGAACAAAGGCAGCCGCTCGCGAAGGGTATTCAAGTCGGGATGATTCGCTTCCAGATGCGTGCTGAATGCCATAACGGCATCAGCGCGAATGTTCTTGGCATAGGTCATGAAGTCATCCCATAACGCATCATCTTGCAAAATCGGAAATAATGGACGCAAAATATACTGTACTTTCTCCGGCTGCATATTTAACTCTTTCATGGCTCGTTGTCTCTCCTCTATCCCAGCTTCTCGTCTTATTCCTTTACGCTGCCCAGTACAATGCCCTTAACAAAGTACCGTTGCAAAAATGGATAAACCATCAAGATCGGAAGCGCCGCTATGAAGATTTGCGCGGCCCGGCTCGTCCGGTTGTTCACAAGCGCGTGCAATTCCGCATCCCTCGGTGTCAGATAGGCGGGATCCAGCTTGATAATAATGGTCTGCAGGAAGCTTTGCAGCGGATAATTTTCTGTGTGATTCGCGAGAATAAGGCCATCGAACCAGCTGTTCCAATGGCCGACGATTGCGAACAGCAGCAACGTAGCGATCGACGGCATGGAGAGCGGTACGAAAATTCGCCACAGCACGGTGAACGGGCCGGCGCCGTCCAGCTTGGCAGATTCTTCAAGCTCTTTGGGCAAGCCGCGGAAAAAGTTGAGCAGCACAATAACATTAAAAATCGGGACAGCGGAAGGAATGACAAGCGCCCAGATCGTATCCAGCAGCCCTGTAGCCTTGATTGTCATATACCACGGGATTAAGCCACCGCTGAACAGCATCGTGAATACGAAATACCAAGCATAAAGCGTTCTTCCGGGAAACTGGCTGTTTTCCTTCGACAGCGGGTAAGCAATCAGAATCGTCAGCAGCATGTTGATGGATACGCCGATCACAACCCGTTGGATGGAAACCCAGAAAGCAACCAAATATTCTTTTTTCCCAAATACATTCTCGTAGGCGGCAGTCGTCCAATCGACAGGCCAGAATGTCACTTCTCCGGCGGTTACGGCGGAAGCGGAACTGAAGGACAGGGCCAGAATATGGAGCAGAGGAAGGATGCACGCAACGCCCAACAGCAGCAGAAAACAAGTGTTAATCATAGAAAACAGGCGGTAACCGCTTGACATTTTAACAGCCACTGTAACTACCTCCTAATCATGCGGTTCTAGAATATGCGATAATTCGCGAATCGGTAGGCAAGGAAATAGGACAACGATATGAAAATGAACGACACGACCGACTTAAACAGGCCGACCGCCGTAGCAATGCCATACTGCGCTTTCTCGATGCCGATTCGGTATACGTACGTATCAATAATGTCCCCTGTCTCGTACACGGGCACGCTATACAAATTGAACACTTGATCGAAGCCTGCGTTAAGCACGTTGCCGAGACTGAGCGTACCCAGCAACACAATGATCGGCAGCATGCCAGGCAATGTGACGTGCCACGTCTGGCGCCAACGATTTGCCCCATCTATTTCCGCGGCCTCGTACAGTACCGGATTAATGCTCGTCAGAGCAGCTAAATACACGATTGTACTGAAGCCGAATTCCTTCCATACGTCGGAGAATACCAATGTAAACCGGAACCATCTGTTATCGCCGAGAAAGAAAATCGGATCGAAGCCGAACAACCCCAAAAGCTTGTTTACAATCCCCTGAGAGGGAGACAAAATATCGATTAGAATGCCGCCCAAAATAATCCACGATAAAAAATGGGGTAAATAAATCAATGTCTGAACTGTACGCTTGAAAGCCGCTTTGCGAACCTCGTTAAGCAGAATGGCGATCGTAATCGGTACGATTAATCCGACAACCATCTTCATTAAAGCAATAATGATCGTATTGCGAATCACTTGCGAAGTGTCCGGGAGAGACATGACAAAATTGAAATTATCCATCCCGAGCCAAGGCGAGCCCCAAATACCTTTGGACGGCATAAACTTCTTAAACGCGATAACCAGGCCGGCCATCGGACCGTAGCTATACACGAGTACCAGCAAAAAACCAGGCAAAATCATCAGATGGAACGGCCAATATTTCCGTATTGCGGACACCATTTCTCTGTCTCCTTTCCTGTTGTGTGTACTGCAATCAGATGGGCGAGAAGAATGTTTATCAGCATCTTCTCGCCCATCCCGATTGTCATTCCCTACGCCATTACTTCATCGTCGCGTACCAATCGTTCACTTCTTCCGTAATCTTGTCGCCTCCGAGCTTCTTCCAATCCGTAACGAACTTGTCGAACTCATCAATGGAGGCGCTGCCAGTGATAATCTTCGTAAACGTTTCTTGTTCTTTCGTCTTTAACAAATCGCCCCGCTCGGCCATCGTCGGAGTGGCGGCGCCAAAAAATTCGTCGTAATGGTACCGGTTCTGCCTAAAGTACTCATACATTCTTTCGAAAGCGCCGCCTTCGCCTGCAATACCAACTTGATACCAGACGCTCGTGTCGCCCGACTGGAATTGCTTAAGTTGGTTGTAACGGTTGAGCAGGTCGCCGCTAAAGTCGATTGCCGAAGTATCATTCGTTTGCAGCGCTTTCATGATCTCCGCTCCACCCTGGACATAAAGATCCTGAAAAAGGACAGTGAAGGGGTTAACTTCGTAGGAAGCAACTTTACCGACGTCCTTCAGCGCTTTGCCGTTAGCATAGACGGCTAGCGGACTATCTTCTTTGAGTTGCCCTCCGGTCAATACCTCGACCCACTGATTCAATAATTTGAAAACCGCTTCCGGGTATTTCGCATTTTTATTCAGAACATAATACTCGCTGACACCTGCCGACACTTGCGTCATCGCAGGCTCATTATCGACGGAAGGAATCGTATATACGCCCCACTCCTGTGTCACTTTGCCGTCCTTCACGACAGCTTCTTGCATAGCGGCACTGTACCAGAACTGATTGAAGAGCATGCCCAAGCGATTATTAGCTATCAGTTCTACAACTTTCGAATTGTCATTAACAGCCGCTTCAGGGTCGATCTGTCCCGCCTTATATAGATCCTGCAATTGCTTTAATGCTGTTTTCACTTCCGGCTGTATGCTGCCATAAACGAGTTTGCCCGAGCTATCTTTCACCCATTGCTGAGGATACGCATGGTAACCGTTAAGGAAACCGCTTGGGTAACCAATACTGTCCTTATCCAGTCCAAGGCCGAATACCTTCCCTTTACCTCCCGAATCTCTCGTTGCAAAAGCTTGGGAAATGGTCAACAAATCCTGCACCGTCTTCGGTTCCGGCAAGTTCATTTCCTTCAGCCAATCCTTGCGCAGCCAGACGAACTGTGAACTGTTGAACGGACTATTCGTTCGTGGAATGGCCATCAGCTTCCCGTCGAAAGTAGCGGACTTCATTTGTTTGCCGCTATCGGCGGTCAACAGTTTCTTCGTTTTCTCGCTAGCATACTTCTCGTACACATCGGTTAAATCCATTACCATATCGGACTCAATCAGCTGCGGCAAATCCTCGCGCGTTACCTTAAAGAAATCCGGCAAGTCATTGGATGCAATGCTGACTTTAAGTTTGTTGTTGTATTCCTTGTTGTCCACGACCCAGTTATTTTTGATTTTGATTCCAAAATCCTTCTCATAGGCATCGTATATTGCATTCTTGTCCATCGTTTCATCATCATAAAGCATACTGGCAGCATCCACAGCTCTGATCGTCGTTACCGTGACCGGCGGGTCGAATTTACCGTTCGTATTGCCTGTCTCCTCAGTTGCTGGAGCCGATGCTGTCGGTGCCGTTGTCCCAGTGCCCTGATCCTGCTTTTCCCCATTTGTGTTGCTGCATGCCGCCATTACCGGCAGCAAGGCGAGTATACAAGAAAGTGCAAACTTCTTCGTTTTGCTGGAACTCATTTCTTTTTCCCCCTCGTGTCGTTGTTGAATCGCTTGCCTGACTTTTACTATACAGTCGTTCCAATCGAGCCACTATAAGCATTTCTTAACTTTTATATACGTTTGTATACGACTTCGGTATTATCATGATTTCGGGCAACTGTGAATCATGCTATGATAGGTTCTATCCAGGAACGGCAGGGGGCACCATCATGCGAAAGACGATTTTTACCAAGCTGATCTTCGCCTTTTTAGGTATTTTGCTGCCTTTCTACGCGATGACGCTGTATTTGAACGTGAAAGGCTCGCAAAGCATTCGCCGAGAGATTACCCATACGGTTAACAGCCGCGACGCATTTTACATGCAAAATCTCGAACAGGAAGTCAAACGGTTATCCCAGCTTATGTATGAACTCATCGTGGACAAAGATCCAATGCTGATCGGCGTATCGGAAGATCTTCAAGCGACAGCACTTCAGGATAAAGTGAAAACGTTGCAAAAGCGATTGCAAATGGTTAAAGCATCGAGCATTTACGTCAATAATCCGATGATTTATTTTCCTCTTATGAACAGAACGATTACGCCGAGCGGTGTAGCCGATTATAACAAGCAAAAGGACCCTGATGAGGTTGAACGGCTGTCCCGAAACGTTGACCCCAACCGAATTTTCCAATTGCAGGACGGCCGCTTGTTTTTGAGTTTGCGTTACCCGGTAAATACCGATTTCAAACGCCCTCCTTTGTTTATTGTCATGCTGGAGCTTTCCGCCGATCAGATCAAAGCCAGCTTGCAAAATATCGTCAGTGCGCAGCAAGACGATTTCCTGCTTGTCCATGCGACGGAGAAATGGATGCTTTCCAACGCGGTCGACGACCAGCATTTGGAGCAAATCAAATCATTGTCCGCCAAAAACAGAGCCGAGAATACGCTGTCCGAATCCGGGGCCGACTCCGTCAAGCTGGGGAACACAACGTATTGGGAATCTTATGTCACATCCGCGCAGTTGAAGCTGTCTCTGTTTGTTTATATCCCGGAAGAGAAAGTGCTGGGCGATTTGCAGAGCTATGAGAAGTGGGTGTGGGGCATTGTCGTCATGTCGGTTGCCGTCATTATTCTGCTTGCTTTAACGCTGTACAAAATGATGCACGATCCCCTTCGTAAGCTTGTTTCTGCTTTTCGCAAAGTGGAGCAGGGCCGTTTCTCCCCTGTTGCGGTAAAAGCGGCGAGAGACGAGTTTAGCTATTTGTTTGACGGTTTTAACCGCATGGTGTCCCGATTGAACGTCTTGATCCATGAAGTGTACGAGAAAGAAATCAGCTCGCAAAGATCGGAATTAAAACGGCTGCAGGCGCAAATTAATCCGCACTTCCTGTATAATTGCTTTTTTATTATGGGCGGCTTGATTACCGATAAGGAATATGGCAAGGCGTATGGATTCGTTCATTACTTGCGCGATTATTACCGGTTCATCACGAAAAACGCCGAAGATTTGATCCCGCTATCAGAAGAAATAAAACATGCGCAGACGTACGTGGATATTCAAACGATCTGTTATGGAGAACGGATCGACGTCGAGTGGGAACCGTTTCCCGATCGTTGGGGCAAAGTGCTCGTTCCCCGGTTGATCGTCCAGCCAATCATCGAGAACGCCTATAAATATGCGCTTGTCAATCACATTGGACAAGCAGAATTATGGATTCACTACCACGTCGAGGACGTTTGCTTGACCATTCTCATAGAGGATAATGGTAACGGTGTAGACGATGCGCAACTCGCTGCATTATCTACGCAGCTCGAAACGACGGTTGCCGGGCGTGATGAACCGACCGGCTTAATCAATGTTCATCGCCGTTTGCAATTGATGTTCGGTCCGGACTGCGGCTTATCTTTAAGCAGATCGCAGTTGGGCGGTTTGTGCGCGATGATCAAGATCAGACAACAAGACGATGCGGAGGAAACAGCATGTACCGAATGATCGTTGTGGACGATCTCCCGATTATTGTGAATCGTCTCGTAAGATTGTTTGAAGAGCGCGAACAATTGGAGCTTGAATTATACAAAGCGTACTCGGCCTATGAAGCGATCGATATTCTGAAGAAAATCAAGATTGATATCGTGCTGACCGATATTAAAATGCCGGGGATGGAAGGGATTGAGCTGCTTCATGAAATTCGCCAATATTGGCCGAAATGCAAAGTCATTTTCTTGACGAGCCATGACGAATTTCATTATGCCAAAAGCGCGATTTCAGGCGGCGGATTCGATTTTATTCTGAAGTTCGAGGACGACGATGTCATCGTTAACGCCATCTCCAAAGCCGTCTCGGCACTGGACGACGAGTACGCCGCAATGAAGCAGCTTCATGAAGCTCAAATGCAGAAGAGGCAGGCGATGCCGCTGCTGCAAGAGCAGATTCTGCACAATTTGCTATACGCCAAAGGGGATTCTCACCACAGCCAGCAGAAGTTCCTCGAGCTAGGCATCCCGCTGCATGTCGTTTCGCCAATTCATCTCCTTATCGGCAGGGTGGACGATTGGTCTGCGATTACTGGGACAACCGACCGCAAGCTGCTGCTGTATGCCGCACGGAATGTGACCGAAGAGTTGCTGAACATATCGGTCGTCATGGCATCGGTGACGGTGGACGAATCCCGGTTTGTTTGTCTCATCCAGCCGAAGGCGTACGACAGCGAATGGTCGGACGACACGTTGGAGCGAACTTTTGCGTTTGTGTTCGAGTCTCTTCCATCGATACAATCTACCTACCGCGACTTGCTCAAACTGTCGTTATCTTTTTCGCTTGGTAAAAAACCGGTCATGCTCGGTCAGCTTCCGGAAGCGTTCGAGCGTCTGCGCTCGCTGTTCTTGGGGCATGAAGGCGCAGGCAAGGAGCTTCGACTAACGGATCAAAACATTTCAAATACGGGAGGCCTGACTGCTGCCACTACCCGGCATAAAATGCAAAGCTTCGCGATTAAAAAAATCGAGCTGCTCGGTCATTACTTGGAAAATGGAACGATGGCGGAATTCGAAACGCAGTACGATGAAATTATGGGCAACACTGCCCGGAGAGACGTCTCCGGCTTATTAAAGTTGGAATTTTATCACAGCCTCGCTTCCATATTTCTGTCGTACTTCCGCCTCCATCCTCCGACACCCGATTTTATGGTGAAGGTTGAGTTAGGGAAGTTGACGCAAGCACCCCCCCAAGACTTGTCTTGGGGGGAGATCAAAGCTTTCTTTGCCGTGATGGCCGCGCACATTTTCGAACATAAAGGGGAAACGAAAGAGCCGGGCAAATATAACATCACGCTATGGCTAAACGACTACATCGAGAAACATTTAGCCGAAGATTTATCGCTGGCGCGACTGGCCGATGCAGTCCATTTGAATCCGGTCTATTTGTCTCGCCTGTATATACAGGCAACAGGAATCGGCATCTCAGACTATGTGAACATGTGCCGGTTGGAGAAATCGAAAGATTTGCTCAAAAACACCCACTACAAAATTTATGAAATCGCTGGCATGGTCGGTTACGATTCCGTGCTGAGCTTTATTCGATTTTTCAAAAAACAGATGAACATGACCCCGCAGGGATATCGAAACTTATAAGACGAATGGAGAACGTAGCATTGCGACACCGTCCGTTGGTATAATACAAAATATTATATCAAATCAACCCGGTGGTATGTTAAATTAAATGGATATAAAGAAAGCTGTCGAGACTTTCTCGACAGCCTGGGCATACGAAGTATGCTATTTTACATCGATATTGCAAAAAAACCAAGCTCCTGAGCATCTTTTTTGGGGTATTCCTTGTTCTTCATGTTATTTAGCGGTAGAATTCAAAGCCCTTCTCGTTTACTTTAATTCTATTATCCGCAAAACACTTCAAAGACTGAAATCCTCGGACACCATCTGGATTCTGTAATCTTAAACCGAATATATCGTGAAGTCACTTTGTCGAACCAGCATATACGCTTGTAGCCAACAACGGTTCCTATCCAGAGCGGCTTCCATTCCCCATCCTGCTGAACTTCGAGCTCTAACTTCTCGATCCGTTGACTATATCGATGCTCCTGCAGAACGACAAGGTTGAATTCAGTCTCAGCCTTCAGGTCAACTTCAATTGTTACTTGCTCCGTCCCCTCTTCAGGGCACCAGTAAGTATCAGGATTCCCGTCAAATATAGAGTCAACTTGATGACCGCTCATCGTCCCTGATGCCTGGGCCGAAGACCCTTCGGCCAGATTCGTTCTGAACGTATTTCGAATCGCTTCACCCAACTCGCTCAGACGAGCCCGGTCATTCTCATGAATGAGGCCCCGCTTATCCGGCGGCAAGTTCAGCAGAAAGGTCGCATTTCCGCCAACAGAGCCGTAATACACTTGAAGCGTGATAGAACCATCCTGGGAGAATCGATGTATTCACTTCCGCTGGATACCAGATTAGCTCACTCTCCTTACGAATGATTTCTCTGTTTCCAAGATCGCGGTCCTTTGAATCGAATCGCTTAGCGAATTCGCCATCATCCACCTGCTGGGATTTCTCTTGTATTTGCTCATTCGAGGTAAGGGAAGCCGGTACAACGCTCCATTCGGACGATTGAGTGATGTAACGAGTTTTTTCGAATCAGTTTCATCGTTTAGAAAAAGTGGCACTAAGGATAACTCCTTGTGCCACTTTTCGTTTTTCACTTGTATGAAATTTTGGCGTACGTTACTGAGAATTTTACTTCAGAAATCGACATCCCTGAAATGATCTTAGCGTCGTAATTTATCTTACGTACAGCGGCTATATCCACAGCCCGCACAGGTTCTGCAGCCTTCCACGTGAATCAGCGAGGCGCTGCCGCAGGATGGACAGAGGTCCTTCGTGACCGTCTCGCTGCCAGGGAATGGCATCTTGAGCGAAGCCATGATCGTATCCGCTTCAGCATCCGGAACGACGGAGTCATGAGCCGCAGCGGTCTCATTATCGTCGTTGCCGATCATGTGAAGCTCTAACGATTTGGCAACGGCGTCCGCAATGGATTCGACGCGGTTCGCGCCAAAGCCAATCGCTCCGGAGCCGCCGATCCCCTTCAAATGCTTCACGAGCAGCTTCACTTTATTGCCATGATCGCCGTAACGGAGGAACAACGAGCACACGCGTCCCAGCGCTTCCGCCATGGCGAACACATCCGAACCGGCCTTGCCGACGTTCAGGAAGATTTCGGCCGGTGTCCCGTCGATATCATTGATCGTAATGTAGGCCATGCCGAACGGCGTGTTGATTTTGTAGGTTGCGCCGCGCAGCACGGATGGACGGCGTTTGTATTGCTTATCGATAATCGATTCTTCCCGCGGTGCAGCTGCAGCCACAGTGTTAGCTTGTGCGGGAACGGTTTCCGCGATAGCATCCTTCGGCTGAGATATTTCTAGCGCCTTCTCGGAAGCTGCTTCGGATGCGTTAGCCGCGTTCTCTTCGCCCTCCGTCTCTTCCTTCTTCGTTGACAACACCTGCACATCACGGCTTCCGTCGCGATAAATCGTCACACCCTTGCAGCCGAGCTCGAAGGCGAGCTCATAGAGACGCTTGGTCTCTTCAACGGTAAAGTCGTTCGGGCAATTCGCCGTCTTGGAGATTGAGCTGTCTACCCACCGCTGAATAGCCGCTTGAACGCGGATATGATCCTCTGCCGATAGCGACATCGACGTAACGAAGAAATCAGGCAGATCTTCGCCCGGGTGCTCGTCCTTCCATGCTTGCGCGATCGGAACAAGCTGCTTGTCGTAGCCAAGGCGGCTCTGACGATAATATTCGAAGGCGAAATAAGGCTCAATACCTGTCGAAGTCCCTACCATCGTTCCCGTACTGCCTGTCGGCGCTTGCGTCAGCACGGTAACATTCCGCATGCCCCGCTTCTGAACCGCTTCGCCGACCTGAGGAAAGGCATCGGTCATATGGCGCATAAATCCGCTCTGCAGGAACTTATCGGCATCGAATGCCTGGAAGGAGCCTTTCTCCGCCGCGATTTCAGTCGAGGCCAGATAGGATTCTTTGGCGATGAAGGCATAGATCCGTTCCAGAAACTCAAGCGATTCCGGACTTCCGTAACGAATGCCGAGCTTAATCATCAGCTCCGCAAGACCCATCGATCCGAGGCCGATCCGGCGCTCCAGCTTCTGATTGCGCTCATTCTCTTCAAAATGGTACGGCGTCGCATCAATGACATTGTCCAGGAACCGCACCGAGTAACGCGTTACCTTCGCCAACTCATCCCATGCCACATCATGGTTTGCCGCATCATAGAACTTCGATAAGTTGATGGCCGATAGATTGCATACACCCCACGCCGGCAGCCCTTGCTCTCCACAAGGATTCGTCGCGATCAACGGATTGAAATACCAGCTGTTGGACATTTGGTTGTAATGCTCCATGAAGACAACGCCAGGCTCGGCGGACTTCCAAGCCGATTCAATGATCGTATGCCAAATGTCCCGTGCCGAGACGGTTTTGTACGGAATGACCCGTTTCCCCCGTTGACGCCAAGCCTCCAAGTCTCCGTCCCACAAAGCATCGTAATCGGGATCCTTCGTATCGGGGAAGACAAGCTCCCAATCGAGATCCTCTTTCACCGCCCGCATGAAGTCATTGCTGACGCATACGGACAAATTCGCGTTCGTCACTTGTCCCATCGTCTGTTTGACGGTAATGAAATCGAGCACGTCGGGATGCCAGTCATGCATCATCAGCATCAATGCCCCCCGCCTCGATCCGCCCTGCTCAATCAATCCGGTCGTGTAGCTGAACAGTCCGCCCCATGAAACAGCGCCGCTTGAGGAACCATTAACACCTGCAACGACTGCACGGCGCGGGCGCAGCGAGGACAGATTGATCCCAACACCGCCGCCTCTTGCCATAACCTCCGTCATCTCGGTCAGGGTCTTCATAATGCCGCCTCTGCTGTCATGCGGGGAAGGGATCACATAACAGTTAAACAAGGTGAGCTCTTCGCTCGCCCCCGCACCTGCTGCAATCCGGCCGCCCGGAACAAGCTTCCAATCATCTAGAATATAACGGAAGCGCTCCTGCCAGAGCTGCCGCTTCTCCTCGCTGTCTTCGACAGAAGCGATAGCTTTCGAGAGCCGTTCCCACAATTCATCCGGCGTCTTCTCCACCGTCAGGGTCAGCTTCTCGACATCCGAATCGACCGTCTCTCCGCTGCGCAGCTGAATCGTAACCTGCCGGCCTTCCCGTCTGATGACCTCACCGACCTCCTTCGTCGGAAATTTCGGGTCATCCTTCGTTAAGACGAGCACGGTATCGCCTACCTTGGCTTCCTTCGAATCCGCGTTCTTCCATGCATAGCGATCCAGAAAAATTTTCTCGCTTAATCCCTCTAGCTTACCTATTTTCTTCGTTTCCATCCGATTCCGCGCCTCCCACATTCAAACATCATATACCACATATAGTATTTAACCATTTATACTATTCATTGTAACACACAATATATGGACGAGGAAACTTCAAAATACCGATTAGGAACAAGCAATCCTATCTGATCTCACTGATTCACCATCATACGTTAAGATACGCTATTTTTTCCTACATCACCGAAAAATGCGCCTTTTTTCGTCTTGCGTTCTTATGATTTTTACGTGTCAAGGCCATACTAGATGAGATAAAGCCAATCCCTTCCTTGGAAAGGAGCTCTTCCATGCAGCCGCCGATCGAACAAAACCGAGGCGAAGGACCTACTTCCCTCGTTATCCGTAAGCTGAACGCCAGCGTCGACCTGCATTTGGACCGCACCTGGTATAACGAACTGCAGCAGCGCATCGACCGCAACGGCCCCTGGGATGACTGGACCATGTACCAGCTCGCCGTTGAGGCTGAGCAGTCGAAGCTGATCGGCAGCTTTGACGAGCTGCAGTGCATGCGCAGCCTGCCAAACCTAGAGCCTATGCCGCATCAAATGAGCACCGCCCGCAAGGTGCTCAACGAGATGAGCGGCCGTGCCATACTCGCCGATGAAGTCGGACTCGGCAAAACGATAGAAGCCGGTCTCGTGCTCAAAGAGTATTTGGTCCGCGGACTGGTACGCCGCGTCCTGATTCTCGTTCCCGCCTCTCTCGTACTGCAATGGGTACGCGAGCTGAATCAGAAGTTCGGCATTCCCGCTGTCGCCCAGAAGAAAGAATATATGTGGCAGTACGATGTCGTTGTCGCTTCTATGGATACAGCTAAGCGCGATCCTCACCGGGACATTCTGCTGGCGCAGGACTACGACATGCTCATCATCGACGAAGCACATAAGCTGAAGAACAAGAAGACGACCAATTACCAATTCGTCGGCCAGCTGCGCAAAAAATATTGCCTTTTGCTCACGGCAACACCGGTGCAGAATGATCTGGATGAGCTCTATAACCTCATTACGCTGCTCAAGCCCGGTCAGCTAGGGGGACAAAGCGAATTCTCCGCTAATTTCGTCGTGGACAAGCGCCTTCCCAAGAACGAAGACCAGCTGCAGGAAGCTTTGTCCAGCGTCATGATCCGCAACCGGCGCGGCGACGGCGGCATTCAATTCACGAAGCGCATCGTGAAGAACATCGAGCTTACCCTCTCTGCAGAAGAGCAGGCTCTCTATGATGCCGTTACCGGATTCGTACGCCAGCGATATGACGAAAGCGGCGGCGATTGGACCAGCATGCTCTCACTCATTACGCTGCAGCGGGAAGTTTGTTCCAGCAGGGATGCCGTTTTTCTGACGCTCGTGAACCTGTTCAAGAAAACGGCCGAGGATTCGCCTCTCCGCCCTAAGATATGGGAGCTTGTCGAGTTCATTCGCAACATTCAAGCGAATACGAAAGCGGAGAAAACGATGGAGCTCATCCGCGAGATGAACGACAAAGTCATCGTGTTTACCGAATACCGGGCAACGCAGGAATATCTGCTGCAGTATTTTCGTTCGCACAATCTGGTTGCCGTACCCTATCGGGGCGGGATGAACCGGGGCAAGAAGGATTGGATGATGGATTTGTTCCGCGGCCGGGCACAGGTGCTTATCGCTACTGAAGCCGGCGGTGAAGGCATCAACCTCCAATTCTGCCATAACATCATCAATTTCGACCTGCCATGGAATCCGATGCGAGTCGAGCAGCGCATTGGCCGCGTCCATCGGCTCGGCCAGGAGAGCGACGTTCATATCTACAACCTCTGCACGCTCGGCACGATCGAAGAGCATATCGTCAGTCTGCTTCACGAAAAAATCAATCTGTTCGAGCTTGTAATAGGCGAGCTCGATCATATTATCGAACGTTTCGAGAAGGGCGAAACGCTGGAGCAGCGCTTATCCAAAGCCATGCTCGAGTCAGGTGATTCGTCGGAGCTGCGCAAAAAAATCGATGATCTGGGCAATTCATTAACGCGTATACGAAGCGAAGTCGAATCCGAGGAACCGCTGCATATCACGACCCCAATCGGCGCCATGATGGATGCTGTTGGCCAATCGGTGGAGGTGAGACCGTGAACGACCGTCAAGTTCATAAATTTGTCCAACGTTATTTGGAAACGACGGAATGCCGGATCATGGAGAAATCTCCCGCGCATTTTCTTGTCAAGCTGTCGCCGAAGGCCGATCGCGATCTGACCAACCGTCCTTTTTATTGGGGTTTTGTAGATCGTACTGGCGCAGAACCGGAAACAATGTCCATGCTCCTTGTCACTGACAAGAACAAATACGACGAGTCGAAGGCAAGCGAGAAGGGAGCATCAGTCGCTTCCTCCCGCGGAGGCGTCATTACGGGAGCGGTGACCACGCAGCCTGCGGTGAATCCGTCAGGGATTCAAGCCACCCCCGGCGCGTCCGGGCCATCCGGCGCGACTCAGCCAGCAGGCGGTATTGCTGGCGCTGCGGAAGCTGCAATCGGCCGCTCGATGGGATTCATCCACGGCACGTTGAACACAAACGTCCGTGTCCCCCGCGAGGATTTGCATTACGGATCCCGAAAGCTCGAGCAATTGTTCGAATCGGCCAAAGCAAATGGCAGCTACCTCTGTTTGTTCCAAGAGCCTGACAAGAAAAATTCGCATCCGCTTCAATCCACTGCTTACACCGCTTGGCTTGGAGTGAATTATAAAGTAGAATTCGCCTGCGATATGAAACGGGAGGAGCTGCATTCCTTCGGCGTATCTTTGGCTACCGGCCAATGTGCGGAGCAATTCTACGATCGGCTGCAGTCGCTTCGTATGACTCCCCGACTTCCTCCGAACGTTCATACGGCGAAGAATGGATTGACGCTGAACAAAGCGACCGCCATCGCCGAGCAGACGCTTGAACGCAAGCTGAGGAGCTACGATTATGAATGGGCGGACGCAGCCGCAGACAGGCTTCAACTTGAGCTGGCAACGATCCAGCATTATTATGAGCCCCTTCTGGAATCGCCCGATGAGGAGGTTCGCAGAGCAGTTGCCGAGCAATTCAAACGAAGGCAAGATGAGATTCGCTGGCAGTATGAACCCCGCGTGACGGTATCCGCCATTAACTGCGGCATTTTCTATTTGCAAGGAATTGGGTAACGACAATAAGAAGGGTTTTGACCGTTCATTCGCAAGAAAACGGCAAAAATAGAAGGGAGCTTGTCCGCTTTTCCGCGACAGGTTCCTACAACCTTCTCGTGTTAGCTGCGATACAATGGCGTTACGCCAAATCCGAGGAAGAAGCAGGTGGATAATCATGCGCAGAAAATGGGTCCCGCTGTATGCGGCATTACTATTAATTCATATGGTCGCCGGTAACCATTCCAGCTCAGCGGCTGGGACAAGCTCAACGGAAACAGGCGGAGCCGGAACTGCTTTAACCGCACAGGTTCAACAATGGGTAAACAGCTTATCCGCGCAGCCTGAATTTCAGGCTTGGAAGACTGCCCGTTCTACAATAGTACCCATCGGCCCCGGCCAGCATGGATGGCTCGTGACGTTCCGTGCCAATCAGCAGCCTGTTGGCTACATGATCGTCAATGCATTAGAAGAAGGCGGCTTTGCGCTAGGCGAGTATGGCGCCGGCAGCCATCCGATCTTCGATCCGAATACGCTGTACCAGGCTATGGTACGGCAGGAACTCATATCTTCTTATTCAGACATCATAAAAAAGCCGCTCAAGCTGGAACGCATGTACGTCCATCCTTTGCTAGCCGTGTGGAAGTGGAGTGCCCCAAGCGGGGAAACCCATTATTTGGACGCGTGGACCGGAGATGTCCTGCCGATCAATGACAAGCAGTGGCAATCCGGGATGAAGCAAATAACTAGCGAATCCCCGGCGATCGATACGCCGCTGCGTCTATCCGTATCCCATATGAACCGTTCATTCGATCCGTACGAGAGAATGCCTTGGCTTACTCAGACACCGCTGTCTGGCAATCAAGTGAAGCAGCTCTCAAGCCTCCTGGATCGTAAAGCGCAAATTCGATTCACGGCAGAGCTGTTCGATAAGAACGTCCTGTTCGTCTGGCCGGCGATCGGTTATCACCAGTGGAATGACGAAACGTTATTCGTCGCTTTCGAACAGCTTGGAACTCGATATCTGCCGATGAACGCCTTGTCTGCAGACGGAAGCTTCTATAAATAACGTCTTAAGCTAACCAGCTATAACCGGCTTCGCCGTTTGCGCCACCATAGTGCGATCCCAAGCGGAGCAATACCGAACCAACGTGTCAGCCAAGGCTCTTTTGCAGCTTTGGCTGCTTCGCGTTTCTGTTTACGCTGTTCTAGCGGTGTTTCCATATAAGTGACCAATTGCTGTGTCATATATTTGATTAACTCATCCCGGCTCGCCACCCTGATGCACCTCCGTTCATCATTTCGTTTATCAGTGTTTCCTCTTCCTTCATCGTTCAAACATGAATGAGTTGGGACTGTATGTGCCACGATAAGGCGAAGGCTTTTGAATGGAGGAATGAAAGGCATGTTTAAGAACGGACAGATGCGAAGGCTCGCGCGTTATTTTGGCGTTGGAACGATAATTATGCTTTGCTTCATGTATGCGAGTCCGGTTGGAGCATTCGTACCGGAACAAAGCAAACACACTACGCCCGCTCCTGCGCATGCGGAAACGGAGCCCGATGGCGACCCGGATTATCAGCGCGCGCTGCCAACGGCCGAAATCATTATTGACGCCGGTCATGGCGGTATTGACGGCGGCGCATTCCAGGGCGACATTCTGGAGAAAGACATTAACCTGGCGGTTGCCAAAAAATTATATTTACTCTTAAGCAGCAGCGGCGTTCGAGTGGTATTGAACCGAAACGGGGATTATGCGCTTAGTGACGACAACCGCTGGTTCTCCAGCCGTTCCAGACATAAGCGGGATTTATCCCAACGATCCCAGTTAAGCAAGGAAATTCAAGCGGGCACGGTTGTCAGCCTTCATGTCAACTGGGGCAAGAACAAATCCGTTCGGGGGCCGCTCGTTCTTCATCAGAATGAAGGACAAAGCGCTCTGCTTGCCTACTGTATCCAAGATGCCCTCAATCGGCAGCAGAACACCCGTAAGCTTCCCAAAATGGGTAAGCCCTTCTACTTACTCAACGTCGTCAAGCAGCCGGCGGTTATCGTAGAGATGGGCTTCATCAGCAATGAAGAAGACCGCAGGATGCTGACCGACCCGCGTTATCAGCTTCAGACCGCTTCAGCGATCGCGTCCGGGATTCGGAACTATATCCTTCTCCGCTGATGCCACCACCATCTCCGACAGCTTAACGAAGCTTACCCTCTCCTTCAGCCGCGGTATCGCGTCTTTAAGCACCGCGGCTGTTTTTTTGCCTGGTGCTCCGACGTGTCCGATGGCCACGCACTCGACATTCGATTCCAGAAGCTTCTTAAGCACCCCGATTTGGGCTGAAATATGCTGCATGGTATAAACATCGTCAAGGAACACATGATTAGACAATAACGGTACGCCAAGCTCCGCGGCAATCTTTGGCACAACCGTCTTATAGGTCGTACGGCTGTCAAGGAAGAACATATTATTCTCCTTCACAACGGACAATACAATACGCATGGCTCGTTCGTCAGCCGTTATCTTGGAGCCCATATGATTATTCATCCCAATGGCATGGGGAACGTCCCGTATGGCTTCCTCGACGCGCTTGCGAATTTCCGCATCATCCATGCTCGTCGTAATTGCGCCAGGTCCCAGCCACTCCTTCTTGCCCTGATTCGGTTCCATTGGCATATGTACGATCACGTCATGCCCCTTCTTGTGGGCCTGCTCCGCATCCTGCTTCGTCGTCGGCATGAACGGCATAACCGCAGCCGTAATATGAACAGGAAGGTCGAACATCTCCGCTGTCCCCGTCATGTTATTGCCGAAATCATCAATGACGATAGCTACCTGTTTGATTTCTCGCGGCTCCTCTTGAGCGTACCCCGTTCGTCCCCCTACACTGCTGATCAGAATCATCAATATAGCTGCTGCAACGCAACCAAATCTTTTCATCATTTCCACTCCTTTTCATGCGATACTCTCATTGTTTGTGGGTAGGTAGTAAAATATGCAAGCAAAAAACCACCGCTCTGCGGGAGCGATGGTTTCTTGACATGCGTTACTACACTTGTGGAAGATGAGTTCAGGAAGGATTCAGTATAAGCTTGACACCCTCAATCTTATGCTTATCCATGCGAATGACCCAATTCTTGTACGATTCATAGGTTTCGTCGGAGTATCCGAATAATCGCTTCAAGTCCATGACGATCTGTTTCTCTTCTTCGTTGTAGTCGCCATCTGCGAACATGAGCAGCAGGATCTCGACGAAGAAAATATTTTTCACCTGTTCAACCTTCAATTCGCCAATAATAGCCGATAATTCCCTAGCTTCCGAAAAGTTGTACTCAGACTCGTGCAAGTTCATCTCCGCCATGTAAGAGCGCAAGTATCCCCGTTCTTTACTGTTCACAAATCCGTCGGCTTGTGCCACGACATGGGCCAATTCCAGAAATGCTTCTTTATCCTCTTTCGTCTGTAAAAAATGAAGAAACAAATTCATTCACTCTCCTGTTAGGTATCACGATATGTTAAGTTCAATGGGCAATCCATACAGTCTTGATTATTTCATTTTTGAAGCAAAAAGGCAAAATTCACATAACCAAAATCTCTTTCACCGGATGTAGCTCCAAAGCACGGTGTGACGCTGCATGGTCACTGTTGATCATATTGTACCGAACGCGCGCTCCTGGACATCTCATCTTGTCTGCAGCCAATTTGGCAGTCCTGCCCGTCTGACCTGAACCTGTAACGGCAAATTACGGTGTTACTGCTGTCCCGCGGACCTTAGAGGAATACACAGTTGACCAACCCTCTTGAGCAGCTATCAAAAACCATAAAAAAACTCCAGAGAACTCTCTGGAGTTTAAGTCTGCTTGCTGAATTAGATCTACTGAGCGAGCAGCAATACGATGGAAAACAGGCCGAAGCAAATGTTCACCAAATATAAGAAGGAGACGACTTGAACCGGCTTCATTCCGGTAGCCAACAGCCGGTAATGCACTTGCGAGGCATCCGCTTGATAGACCGGCACGCCCTTCATCATCCGTGCGATGACGACGCGAAGATTATCCAGAATCGGTACGCCTAATGCGAGAATCGGAATAAATAACGACAGCATTGTCGCCTGCTTGAAGGCCCCGTCGAGCGCTACAACGCCGAGTATGAACCCGAGGAAGGTCGCACCCGCATCACCCATGAATACCTTGGCCGGGGGACGGTTAAACAACAGATAACCGACCGATACGCCAACCGTAATGACTGCCATCATGGCTGAGCCCTGCTGTCCCATCACAAGGGCGACAACAAGCAGCGTTCCGCCGGATATAGCGGACAAGCCGCCCGCCAGGCCATCCATTCCGTCGGTGAAATTAATCACCGTCGTGACGCCGAAGATCCACATGACCGTAAAGAGGAACGACAGCCATACTGGAAGAACGATATAAGTGCCATTCAGCGGATTCTCGAACCCGGCGAAGACGATTCCCGATGCGTACACAAGCACCGCTGCCGATATTTGAACGAGAAATTTCGGCAGCGCCGGGAATTCCTTACCATGGGTTTTGTACCAGTCATCCACGATTCCAATCAGCAGAATAAGCAGTCCGCCGCCGAGAATAGCGCCCGACTGTGCCCAAGTATCCCGGACGAATATCAGGTATACTGCGACGAAGCCGATAAAGATGGCGATACCGGCCGTAAGCGGGATCGGATCTCTATGTATTTTTCTAGCGCTGTCTTTCCGGGGCTTGTCTACAAAGCCGATTCGGAGCGCCGCTCTTTTCAAAGGAGGAATTAAGGCCACTACAATACCAAAGGAAAGCATAAAAGCGATCAGATAATTCATCGTCGACTCCCTTCCTGCTCGAATGTGTATATGTATGATTGTAGGCAGAAACGATTTGCATTGTCAACGGGCGTTTTCTGTCGAGTGGTAATTATTGCGACCCGAACCGCGTATAAGCGACATCGTTTTTCCCGGCAAACCGACATGAGCATGGCATCCCTAATCGGGATTAAGTATACTACTAATAGTGAATTGCAGGGCGAGAATAAAGCTTTGGAGGTGTAGAATCGGAATGCGAACAAATGGACGGGGAGCATTCTTGCGAAGCATGCAGCTGTTGAGAGACAAAGTCGAGAATTTCGACAAGTATCCGTATTCACTGGACGCAATCCAGCATCTGGAACGTCTGGACTTTCATCCGAACGTCACCTATATTGTCGGCGAGAACGGGATGGGGAAGTCAACGCTGCTGGAAGCGATCGCGGTTGCTTGGGGCTTCAATGCCGAGGGCGGCACGATGAACTTCAACTTCTCCACCGAAGCCACCCATTCCGAGCTGTATCAGCATATCCGGCTCGTTCGCGGCCCCTTAAGAGCCCGGGATGGCTTCTTCTTCCGCGCGGAAAGCTACTATAATCTGGCAACGAATATCGACAGAATGGATCGCGAGCCTTCCTTCGGCCCTCCGATTATCGATTCTTATGGCGGCAAATCGCTTCATGAGCAATCGCATGGCGAATCCTTCTTCGCCGCCTTTCTCCACCGCTTCCGCGGCAATGGCCTATACATCATGGATGAGCCGGAGGCCGCCCTGTCCCCCTTTCGGCAGATGGCCATGATCTCGCGCATGCATCAGCTTATCCAGCAGAACGCTCAGTTTATTATCTCAACTCATTCCCCCATCCTGATGGCTTACCCGGATGCGAAGATATACGAGTTGACGGCCGAGGGGATTACCGAGAAGCCTCTGGAAGAAACGGAGCACTTTATCATCTATAAGCAGTTTCTGAACAATAAGGATAAGCTCCTGGATGAACTGCTCCAGGATCAATGAGCGCAGCCAGGCTCGAGAGTCTTATACTAAAGGGGCTCTCGAGCCTGTTATCATTGTCATAATTCAATGATGCCCGCCCACAGGCGGTTGTCCTCGTCGGCGAACGTAAAGGAGACTTTCCTGCTGTCCGGGCTGAAGGAAGGATGCGGGTGCCCCGGATGATCCCACCACATTTGCTGCTCGCACAGGAGCTCCGATGTCTTCGTCTGCAGGTCGATTAATACGATCTTTGTAATCAACTCATGCGTATCTGCGACAATATAGCGGCCATCCGGGCTCACGCATGCATGCCAATACGCATAATCCCCGTTAATAAACGCCCAATTCTCTCCCCGGTAGTCTGCAAAGAAAACCCCGGTCGGCTTGAGCGGACTTGGACTATACTTGACAAAGTACATCCCCTCCCCATTGGAAGCCCACATCTCATGACCGCAGTATTCGACTAGCGTGCCGTCCTCCAGACGCTTCTGGCGGTAGATATTCTTCACTTCCCCCGTACGCATGTCCGCCACCCAGAGCCGGTCGGGGATAAATTCCGTTTTCCCTTCATGGGCGTAATAGACGAGGTTCGGGTTCACCGGATTGACCATCGCATGATTAGCTACGCTGTACGGTTTCACAAACTGCGGGATAGCTGCCACATGGAGTAGGCCTGAGGCAAGATCGATCGTACCAAGTGAGCAAATGCCATTGGGATCATACATGTACGTACCCAATGTTTGGCCGTCATTCGTGAACGAAAGCGGACCATGAAAGTCCTTTCCTTGCTCCGCCCTATAACATACATTTTTTTCCATCGTAGTCAAATCAATGACCATAATCTCGTTTCCTCTTATATAATACAGCTTATCATCCGGGGATACGGCTCCCGCCGCCCACTGCTCGTCTTCAGCCAGCACCGTGGTCGTTCCGCTTACGGTATCGAACTTGACATACTGGCATTGGAAGGTGCCGAGCTTGGCATTGAGCACAATATGACGGTTGTCCGACATCCACGACATCGCCGTAAAATAATGGCGGCCCGTATCCGTACCCGGCTCACCGATCGCCTGTATGGTACGGCCTGTTTTCATATCCTGAAATAATCGCATGGTAAGCATATTTCCCGATTCTCCCTTCCTATTCGAGAATTCCAATCCAAGAACCGGCGTGCGAGTGAAGATTACTCACGCACGCCCTATAGTCGAAACAAACGGGCGTTCCATGAGAAACGCCCGCCCCCAATAGCTGCAGCTGTACCTTATGAATCTCTCAACCACTCCGATAACAGCATAAGCGTCAGGCCTTGCCCATACAGTGTTGGAATAAGTGGAATTCCTTGATAATCATCGATGGTGTCTTTGACAGGGGTTCCACTGGACACGCCCGTTACTTCGCCATTATAAGCAATTTTCCTCATGACGCCTTCAAGCCCTCGCTCTGCCGCCATCCGATACGATGCATCCAGCAGACCCGAGCGGACCGCCTTCCTTAGACCGCAAGCTATGGCGGCGCTCCCCGAGGTTTCTTGATAGAAATACGGCTGATCCATGACCGTATGCCACAGTCCGTCGGCGGTCTGGTAGTGAAGCAGCCCGTCGGCCAGCTTGCGGTAGCGCTCGAACAGTTCATCCGGCAGTTCAACGAGGCCATTCAGTTCTCCCAAGATCTCGGGCATACCAATAACGACCCATCCATTGCCTCGCGTCCATCGGGCACCGGACATATGATTACCGGTTCCGCAATTCCATCCGTGAAACAATATGCCCGTTGCCGGATCTTGCAGCAGCCGCATATGCACGAGCAGCTGATTCACCGCTTCCTCGGCATAGTCGGTACGTTCCGTCAGGCGTGCTGTTCGGGCGAGGAATAAGACAGCCATGAAGATCGTATCCGCCCACACCTGCTCGGGAAAGCTGGCGTTTTCTGTGACCGTATGCTCGAACGCCCGCTCTCTTGTGCGAGGTGCTTCATGGATCATCCAATCTGCGATGCGTACAGCAGTCTGCTTGTAACCGTCATCGCCGGTCAAGCGGAACATATCCGGGAATATCACGAACGGCGCCATCGCATTGATCACTTTAACCCGCTCCGCTTTACGCCCGTTACGTTCCAGCCAGGCAGCTACAAACTGCTTCACATCCTCCCGTTCACTGCTTACGCCATAGCTGTGGATGGCGTTGATCCCTACTCCAGGCACCCAGTCCCATTGATTCAGATCCATTCCCCAGTTACCGTCGTGATTACGAATCATATACGCGTATACGCTGCTGGCTGCCTGCTCGATTTGCTCCTTCGAACGCATGATCATTGACCGAGCTGCTTCATCAAATCATGCTTCTGAACGGAAACCTTCTTCTCGATCGCATCCATGATTTCATTCAGTGCCGTCTGAGAATCCTTGTTTTTGGTCAAAGCTTCCGAGAGCGCTTCTCTCCATACGACGTTCGCGTCAAAATCCAAAGGGGATCCGATTGGATTCTTGATTAAATCCACCTGCGAGAAGTAGAATTCGAGCGCTTTTTGTCCGCCCAAATATTCATTTTCAAGCGACTTGACGATCGGGAAATCTCTGGCCGGCAAGAATGCAGGCACCGAGTCGCCAAGCTCCATATAAATCTCGAGCGCGGTTTGATCCATCGTTACGAATTTGATGAATTCCCACGACAGTTCTTTATTCTTGCTCTGCGAAGGGATGAGGAAGGTCGACATCCCCCTGGCCGGATGGTTGCCGAACGGAAGCGAAGTCACACGCCATTGGTTCGTCGTATCCCGACCTTGCAGGAAGTTAATCGCGCTAGGCGGGTTATGATACATCGCCAGCTTGCCGTTCTTGACAACCTGGTCGGCCTTCTCGCCGCGTATATCCTCGTTCGTCAGCAATCCAAGCTGCAGGGAACGCTTCGCATAATCGATCGCCTTAACGAATTCTTCCGTATTCCGCAAATAATTCAGATTATGATCGTAGAAGCCGGTTCCGTTATGCGAGATATCGGTAATTTCTCCCGGCCAACGGAAGAAGACATACCCTTTCGAAGCTAATGTTTTGGCCATCGTGAAAAATTGATCCGGATCCGCGATATATTCGCCTAATTCCTTTGGATCGGATGGATAACCGTTCTCCTCCATCACATCCGCCCGGTAAAAGGTGACATACGGATTCAAATAATAGGGGAATCCAAACAATCTCTTGTTGTCGAGCGAGGTGCTCAAGCTCCACACATTATCGGTGAAATCTTTCTTGTACTTGCCGGCATCGTACGGGGGCAAGAGTAAATCCTCTAGACCGTCAATGGCTTTGAAGCGGTCGTAGAATACTTCGTGAACCTGCACGACATCCGGTGCGCCCGTACCCGTCGATAAAGAGGTCATCAATTTATCCGCCCAATTGTCGCCGCCGCCTGCAGATTCCACTTTGATGTTCGGATATTTTTTATTGAACGCTTCGATGATTTTGGGATTAAACTCTCCCCATGGGGTCATCAGCGAAATCGTTCCGGAGTAATCCTTCGGGTCTTTAACTTCGACCGTTTCACCCGTTCCCTCTGCTGGTGTGACCTCATCCGTAGTCGTATTCGTGGGCGTGTCAGCTGGCTTGTTAGCCGGTTCGTTGCCCGTATTTGAGCCTGAGCTGCAGGCGTTTAATAGAAGCGAACATATGAGTACCATGGCTAATAGAAGAATTGGACTTTTTTTCATGATATGCACTCCTTCGGGTGGAATTGATGCGGTACATAAGTATGAAAAAACGGCTGCTGGGATCGACTTATCCGGTGGTGTGCAGCGGAATTACTTAAAGTATTTTGCCAGATGCTCGTAGGCCTTCACTATTCCCTGCTGTTCGTTCTCCGCCGTACCGCGGAAGCGGTGATCTTCCAATTCAATGCAGACGGAGCCCTGGTAGCCGAAGCGATCCAGACGAACCGCTATTTTATCCCATTCGACAATACCGTGACCGGGAATCGTATACCGCCAGGAGCCGCCGCAATCATGGTATTTCGAGCCGAAGGTCGGCGCGATCACGCCGCTTTCATACAGCTCTTCGTATAAGATCTCGGTGTCCTTACCGTGGCAGTGATTGACCCGTTCTCCGAACTCCGACAGTGCACGCAAGTAGTCGATGCGCAGCCACACCAGATGCGAAGGATCGTAATTTAAGCCAAAATGCTTGGATGGGATCGCCTCGAACATCGCGCGCCACATTTCCGGCGTACAGCCGATCGTCGGTAGCTCGGGACCCGGACCCGGCCAGCCTTTAATGGCGATATACACGCCCTTCTGCTCCGCATACCGGACGACTTCGGGGAAAGTATCCTTCCAGATCGCGAATGTTTCACGGCGGGGCATCTTACGGTCATCAGGCACGAGGCACATGAACATGACACTCGCGCCGATGGAAGCCATGTCATCCATCTGCTTCTTGACGGAGACGAGCGCATTCTCTCTCTTGCTGTCGTCTACACTCAGCAGATGACCGACAAGATCGGCGTCGACAGACCCGATTTCGAGACCGTACCGGTCGCAGGTTTCCTTCATTTCGGCCAGATGAGGGCCTCCGACATCCAATACTTCCAGTCCGACGCTTGCAGCCCATTTGGCGGTATTGTCGAAGCCTTGTTCCCCGATTTTTCTTGGGACGCGCATGCCTATTTTCCAATTCATTTGCTCATCATATCCTCTCTAGCGGAATGGAAGGAAGGGATATGCACTTCCACTTCCTTGCCCAGTTCAGAAGAACGGAGAATGCCGTCCAGAATCGCTTGATTGATCAAAATTTGCTCGCCTGGAATCGGAGCAGGACGATTCTCCCGGATAGCCGCTATAAAATCGCGCACTTTCTCATGAAAGACGTCCAGCTTATGAGCTTTGACGGGAATCTCGGTCGTGATCTGATGGCCGAGCATATCGTGATAGATCTTCATATTCGCAACAGGGCTATCCCATGTTTGACCCGTAGGGTTCGCTTCCAATCCGCCGTCCGTCCCGAGAAACAGCGTCGGTCCGAAGGATTCCGCATGCATCGCCCATGAAATTTTGAAGTTAAGCAGGATGTCGCCCTCGAGACGAATCATGGCAACGCCGAAGTCGTCGACTTCAAATTTATCCCATTGGCTGTGATATTTCGGGTTTGTACCGAAATAATTCGACGTATAGGCCGATACCGTCAGCGGTTTCGGGTAACCGATCGTGTTGAGTGCCATGTCGAGCGAATAGCAGCCGATATCGAATATAGCACCTGCACCGGATATCTCTTTGCTGATGAACGTTCCGCCGGCCATCCCCCGCCTGCGCCCCGCACCCGTCTGTACATAATAAATCTTGCCGAGCTGCCCCGAGTCCACGATTTCTTTCATCGCTTGATGGTTAGGGTCGTAACGGGGCTGGAAGCCGACCGTCAAGATTTTCCCGGATTTCTTACCCGCTTCCACCATTTCGATCGCTTGGTCGAGCGAGGAGCACATAGGCTTCTCCACGAGCACGTGTTTACCCGCGAGAAGCGCATCGACGGTTGTGCGATGGTGAGCGACGTGAGGCGTACAGACACTAACCGCATCGATGTCTTCATTCAACAGATCAAGATGATACTCGAATGCTTTGGCCCCGTCCAGCTGCCAAGCCTCAATAAACTCCTTAGCCTTGCCGGGAACAATATCCGCTACCCCGATAATCTCCACTCCGGGAAGCGCTTTGTAATTAGCTGCGTGTGCTCTTGCCACTCCTCCGCTGCCGATGATCCCTACACGAATTGTTGTTGTCATTCGAACTCTCTCCTTCATAAATGGTTTATTTGTCAAATGAAAGCCCTACATGCCAGAGCGTTATGATATCCATGATGAACGCGGGGCGAATCACCTCCCTTCCTATGCATCATGATTCACGGGCCTCCCCCTTTCACTAATCTCCGGCAATTCCGGTGCGTTC
Organism: Paenibacillus mendelii; assembly: GCF_024498075.1. Taxonomy (GTDB): domain Bacteria; phylum Bacillota; class Bacilli; order Paenibacillales; family Paenibacillaceae; genus Paenibacillus_Z; species Paenibacillus_Z mendelii. The sequence continues at coordinate 29,915 of NZ_JANHOF010000018.1, read as the reverse complement.
CACGCTCTCGACAAAATATCGTTGAGTAAACAGATAGAGAATGAGCAGCGGTAAAATGGTTATAAGCGCACCGGCCATTATTTTTTGATAATTGGTCGGCAGCTGGGCAATGGCATCATCGCTCTTCTGCGCTTCTTCACCCGTGCTATCGATTTGATTGGTAATGGCCAGATAGCCGAGCTTCTGATTGAGCGTATAATCCTTATCCTGATTCAAGTAAAAATCCGGGAAGAAGGTATCGTTCCAATGCCATACGATCGAGAATAGAAACACGACCAAGATCGCGGGGCGGGCAAGTGGCAGCATAACGGAAACGAATGTGCGAAATGCTCCCGCTCCGTCAATTCTTGCCGCCTCCTCCAGTTGATGAGGAAGACCCCGGAAGGTCTGCATGAACACAAGGACAAACAACGATCCCCGCAAGCCGTGCCCGAACAGTGCCGGGACGAGAAACGGATAATAGGTATCTCTCCAGTTCAGGTCGCTAAAGAACAGGAACAGCGGTACGATAATCGACTGCGGCGGAACAAGAAACGTAAGCAGCAGCAAGGAAATCCAAATTCGATAGCCCGGAAAGTTGTAACGGGCGAATCCATAGCCGGCGATCGAACAGCCGATCAGCTGGAGAAATGCGCCTCCGAATGCCATCAGGACGCTGTTTTTGAGATGCGACCAATACCCCATCGCGTTAATCGCGAAGATGAAATTCTCCAATGAAAACCCCTTTGGTATCCACTGCACCGTCGCATCCGAGATATCCTCCGCCCGCATCAGCGATTGGCTGACCAAGAACAGCATCGGATAGATGAACACGAAGGCAAGACTGAACACAACGACATACCGGAACACCTTCCACAAGAGCTCGTTTCCCCGTTTGACCATCGCGTTCTGCCAGGAGTCTGTTGCGCCCATCCACCGGAATAAGGTCAATCGGCCGCCTTGCAGGGCCGGATTATGCACTTCCTTCACCGCCATTACCTCCTTTCCTGCGCCAGAGCGGATGTATTTCGGAACATGAACAGAACGATGAAGATGACCAAGAAAACAAAGGCGAAGTAGATCCAACCGATGGCCGATGCATAGCCAAAGCTCAGCTTGTTAAACATCAGGGTCCAATTGTACTTGATCATTTGATTGTCGACTTTCGTGAACGAATCCACGATTGTGAATAAGGTGCTGACCAAGATCATCGGCATCATCATCGGGAACGTTATTTTCCAGAAGACCTCCCACGGCGTGGCACCGTCACATTTGGCCGCTTCGTACAGCGAGACCGGGATCGATTGAAGACCAGCCATGAAGATAATGATTTGCACACCGGAGCCCCACATCACGATCATGAGCGAATCCATCATCGTAAGCAGCGGTGTGAGCAGCTGCTCCGGTATGTAATTCAGCATGATGGTATATAAGTCGTATTGCTTGAATATGGGCAGCGTCGCAGCCCCCTGCTCTGTCAGCCTCTTGAGCGAGTTACCCGATGCAACGATAACCGGCAGGAAGTACACCCCGCGAAAGAACAGCCGTCCACGCATCGGTTTATTAAGAAGAAGGGCGCAAAACATGGCGAATATGAGAATCAGAGGCACTTGGATGAGCACGGTTTTGATCGTGCTGATCAATATGGGCATGAAATCAATGTCCACGGTGAATGCGTACCGGTAATGCTCGAGCCCGACAAATTCTGCTGTCATTCGGCCCGTGTTCATCTTCAATTCCTGAAAGGAGTAATAGATCGAACGGCCGAGCGGAACCGCCATAAAGAGAAAGAACCCGGCAATCCATAATGAGATAAAGAAGTACCCTTCTACAAAACTTCTCGTTCGAACTGTGAGACGAAGCTTCTTCATTCTCTGCCGTCCCCTTTCTTCACGAGTGCGAAACGCAAAGCTTCTATCGTGTGGTTCTCATACGTTATAGGAGAAGAGCTGTAATTGACGATTACCTGCGTTCCATTGGCATAGGTCGACATGTAGGCGTGATCCTCGAGCTTGCGGTGATCGATAAGCGGCTGCCCCGCAATTTCTTGAAACAGCTGCTTCGCACCATCGAACTCAGCAATGGCTTTGTCCAGCCAATCCTTGTAGACCGAACTAAACAGCATGGCATATAACGACCTCTTAATCTCCGACGTATCCTCATACGTCAAATAATAGGATGGAGCAACGCCATACTCGATTAATCGGAGCGCATCCTTCACCGCATCATCGCGCAGATTGCTAGGCTCCCCGCTCATCGGAACAAGTCCGCCTACGACGAGCTGATAGAAGGGAACCGTCTCGTCCTCGAAGACGAAGTGGCTGCTGTCGGTCGGCGCGTTATCGATCCGGTCGACATGACCAAGCGTGTAGGCAAACCCGTAATCTACTGCTGCGTGGCCGACTTTACTGCGCGTATAGTCGAGCAGCTGCGTCCAAGCGCCCATCGTTTGTTTCCGGCTGAACGTGTTTTTCAAGTCCTGATCGGAGTAAAGCAAATCCCCTACGTAATCCAATTTGAGGCCTGAAGCCCCCAATTCCGTATACTCGCCGATTTCCTTCGACAAGTATTTGTCGATAACGTAATTCGGTTTGATCATGTAATACTCCCGGCTGAGGATCGTCTGCCTCGTAGCCAGATGCGAATCATACAGGGACATGACTTCTCGCCCTATGCCGCGGACGGCGTTTTTCGATGGCCGAAAGGATGCATTCTCGGCAAACGGCTTCACATAGTTGGCGGTTAAATAGATGCTGACCCCCTTGGACTTGGCATAAGCGATCAGACGCTTAAGCTCCTTCTCCCCTCCCAGGCTTCGTTCGGCCGGGAAGTGCTTGGGCTGCTTGCCGTATATCCCTTCGATCGACCAACCTTCATAGGTCAGCTCAATCGATTGAATCCCTCTGCCCGCGAAAACGTCGATGATCTCCCTCGCTTGCTTGAAGGTTGTCATCGTAATAAAGGTAGAGCCAATCATCTCATCGCGCTTAACGCCGCCAAACAAGCTCAGCTGGAATGCCGGCTGGCTGCTGCTTACCGGCTTAATGTCACGTTCATTAGTCAAATAGCTGCGGTAAACCTGCGCCATACCGACATAACTCACCTGCTCATCCTCGAGCAAGACATACTTTACGGAACGGTCACCTTCAATAATCCTCCCTTGCGTTAGCGGGACTTCTCCGGAATCCCCGATGTAGATCGAGTCGTTATTCCGATAGATGAATTCAACCGAAGACCGATAATAATCTTGATTCTGGTATCCCGACGGAGAAGCGTTAATTCTCGCATCGTGATCGCCCTCCGTAATGAACGCTGCATATCCTTGATCACCGCGTTGCATGCCAAATACCGGAAGAGCGATCTTCTCTTTGGGACTCGGATACAAGTAACCCGCGGGAATCTTGGCTGACTGTTCCAGAACCTGGGAGGTGAATGCCGTATCTCCTCCATAGACCGGCTGCGAATAACGGTCGAAATAATTCAAATGAGCTGCTTTGAAGTTAATTAACGCTCCTGATCCATCCGGGATAAACAGATAGCCTTGCTCTGTGGCATGGGCTGCATCGAAATAGGGAAGCAGCTCCAAGCTGATCAGCCTGTTTTTCACATTTTCTTGGATAAGGCCAAACGGCACTTTAAGCGTCATCCCATCGCTTGTCAATCGATACTCGATGGCGAATTTCAATTCGATCGAAGCTAAATCGTAGGAGATCCGTACCCCTCCATCGATTTCGGAAGCGGTAACCTTCCCCTCCTCCTTGCCCGGATAAGTGGGGGCAGGCGCACTCCCTGCTTGCGTATATTTGATGATGACTGGATTTTCGATCAAATCCTTCTGGGAACCCTTCAATCGGGATCGATCTGCGGGATAGCTGTACCAGACTTTCCCGTTCTTCTTGTTAACGACATAAACAAGACCCTTGCCTTCCACAAACATTCGGAACGTCTCATTCTCGGCAACCGGTATGGCGGCAATCTCCGTCTTGTCTTTCGTGGCATTTTCGTACAGTACGTTGCCGCCTTCCTCAATCGAAGCCATATCCTTGGAGTCTGACTTCGTCTCCTGCTTTTGCGGCTCCGCAGTAGAGGCTTCGGTTGCACTCAAGAGAGGAATGATCGCAACAATCAGTGCAGCCGCCAGGACGAAACCGAAAGCCAATCTCTTATTCATTCGATCCCTCCTAGATCCGATAGTTGATCTCCTTGATTAATCCGAGCGCAAAGTTGACCGCTTGATTAGCCAGACCGTATACCATAATGATGACGAACCAGATGATCAGCATCCCCACGATCGTTAAGAATGTCACCAGCACCAATTTTGGCAGCTCATAGTCATGCAAGATTTTAATTTGCATGAGCAGCAGCAGAGCCACCCACACGATCATGCCGAAGAAGAAAAACAGATAAACGGACTTTTCCGACTTCGACAGCAGGTTGGTGAGCAGCGATAGCGGAATGGTAAGGACAATATAGGGGGTCAAGGCGTATGCGCTCCCGACCAATATTTCTTTGAATTTGCCCTCCCCCTCCTGCATGGAGCTGACTCCCCAGTTGGCGATGGACCAGGAGAGCCACAGGATGAGAATGGTAAGCGCCTCTGTGAACGGGGAAATCATATAAGCTTCTCTCGGTTGAAACAAGAATCCGGATATCGATAAGGACAACAGCCGGATGACGATGACGACTCCGATCATGATGAATCCACGGCTGACGCGCGCACGCCCGGCATCCTGCAGGTCATAGAAAAAGTCTATTGGATGAAGCAGCATGTTTTTCGCCATCTTGAGCGTTTCCATTACGCTTCTCCCCCTTCTGCCTTCGAAACAAATCTTCCATTCCTTCTCGCTCTCTTTCGTCTTCGGTACAGCATCTTGGTCAACTGAAATAGAATATAAAGCCCAATTACTCCGGCGAATAGGACAGCAAAATGATCTTGGATGTAGCCTTTGCGGTATTCGAGAAACGCTTTGGAATATTCATCGCTGGCGCGGGCGGTTTTGAAATAGGTCATCGCTTCTTTGTAACGCTCCTGCTTATATAAGGACTTACCGATTGCAAAATAAGCCATATCGAAGTTTCCGTTTAACTCCAGCACTTCCTGCCACGGCTCCTGCGCTTCCTCATAGAGGCCATCGACATAAAGCACCGACGCTTTATGAACGAGCTCTCCGAACGGCGTAATACGGAACCGGTCGATCCGATTACGCGATTTATCGGCGACATAGATGACGCCGTCCGATGTCTGCGCAACGCTGCTTGGCGTAATGAACAGCCCATTCTGTGTGCCAAGGCCTCCGAATATGAACAGCGGATTGCCCAGGCTGTCATATTGAAATAATTTTCCTGTCGTCTGATCGACTGTGGTTATGAAGCCTTGCCGATCTACGCTCAAATCGACAAAGGCTTCATAGATCATTCTGCCGCCTCTCATGTTAAAGTCGCCATAATGCTTATCCTTTAAAGAGCTTTGCTCATTCAACGTGTCCTTGCCGACGGAGCTTAATCGTTTAATCTGCTCCTGACGAATGCCCAGCGTTGTCGTGTAGATGAACCCTTCCTCATTTAAGAACAGATTGGAAAACTCCGGCGGCTTCTCGCCTGCGATCTGTTTCTTCTGCTCCTCTGTTGAGATGAGGTTGGATATGAGCTTCGTCAGACTGAACTCGACATGGTTCGCTCCGAACAAGCCTGCAAACTCCCCGTTGGCGTTCAGCTGCAGCAGCCCCCTGTACAAACCGTCGCAGACGATAAACATGTTTCCGTTCTTGTCCACGATCACCTTGGATGGCAGGTACATAAAGTTGCTGCCCAGCAGCTTGCTCTTAGGATCAAGAAACTCCCGGACAAACTCGCCATCCTTGTCAAACACCGCGATTCGGTTGTTTTTGGTGTCGGCTACGTATACCTTGTCATCATCTGTCACGAATACGCCCTTTGGCATATTCAGCTGACCTTTACCCTCTGTATCCCCGATGATTCCGAGCAGCTGCTTGTTCTTATCGTAATGGATGATCCGGTTATTCGCGCTGTCCACGATGTAGAGCGTATCGTCCTTGGCGATGAAGATATCCTGGATATCTTGAAAAGCGCCAGCCGTGCTCTCGAAGCCGTCGATCGAATCGGCATACACATAACCATTGATCGAAGGAACCGAATTCTGTTTGTTATTGTACGTATAACCGGCATATGGAATTTCGGCAAAGGCGGTCATCGGCAGCGTCAGCAGTAACGCTGCTGTCACCGCAAGCACGACCCCCAACCGTCCTTTCGTTCTCACAGCGCTCCCCCTTATCCTTTAATTCCTGAATGGGCCATCGTTTCCATGACTTTGCGCTGCGTGACGATAAACACGACTAATGTCGGGATGATCATCAAGAAGCTGGATGCGGCCATCGCGCCGGCACGCGCAATATCGTTCACACCCCCGCTGATCGACATAATGGCGAATGGAAGGGTTTTCATCTGATCGGAGGTGGTGAATACCGATGCTGACCATGAATCGTTCCATGCCGCTATGAAGCTGAACAAGGCGTAAGTGGCAACCGCAGGCTGCAGGAGCGGAAATATAATTTTACGGAATGTGTGCACTTCGTTCGCCCCGTCAATGCGGGCCGCTTCGAGCAGTGCGTCCGGTATTTGATCGAGAAACTGCTTCATCAGGAACAAACCGATCGGAGAAGCCAAGCCAGGCAGGATAAGCGCCCAGTAGGTATTCATCATGCCGAGCTCCGTCATGACCAGATACTGGGGAATTTGCGTAACCGCCGGGGCAAACATAAGGGCCAGAATGATCATCTTGAAGATCAATCTGCCGAACGGCATGCCTTTATGTTTGCTTAACGGATACGCAGCCATCGAGCCGATGGCGATCCCGCCGATCACCACAGACCCTGCAACAATGATGCTGTTGAAAATATACCGGGAGAACGGCACGAGTGATGATTCCGTCACAGAAAGCAGATCGGTAAAATTCAACAGGGTCGGATTCATAACGAAGAAACGAGGCGGGAATAAGAACAATTCCGCTTTGGGCTTAAATGCCGTCGATGTCAGGTAAACTAGCGGGGCCAGCATCAGCAAACCGAATAGGGTGAGCAAAAGAAACAGAATTCGGCCGCTCCAATCATTCCGTCTGACGATCGAGCTTTCGTTCAACGTTGCTCACTCCTTGTCTCCGAGTATGTTGAAGATGAACCGGTTCAGCCCAACCATCAATAGAAACAGGACGACGGCTATGGCAGCGGCATATCCCATTTCGAATCGGACAAACGCATAATCGTTCAAGTGGGTCATAATGACATGACCGGCGTACAGCGTACTCGGATTCCCGGCAAGCGCGACGCTGATATCGAACACCTGCAGCGAGCTTACGATCGTCAGTACAGCGCCGAATAACAGCTGCGGCTTCATGGCGGGCAGCGTGACATACCACAGCTCCTGCCAGCGGTATTTCACCCCGTCAATGGTTGCCGCTTCGTACATTTCCCGTGATACATTGGCAAGACCGGCCAGAAAGGCCAGGAACCCAACCCCCATACTCATCCAGAGCGAGACGAGAATCAACACAGGCAGGATCGTCTTTACATCCTTGAGCCAAAGCCAGGGTTCATCGAGTATGCCTAAGCGGATGGCCCAGCTGTTGATCATCCCATAACGGTCCCCTGAGAAGAGATAAGCCCAGACGACCGCTACAGCCGTCCCGCTCGTAATCGCTGGCGTGTAGAAGCACAACGTATAGAAGAAACGGTATTTATGCGGGATTTGGTGGATTAACCAGGCCAGCACGAACGACATGCAATAGCCGACCGGCCCGGTAATCACGGCAAATTTCAATGTATTGCCGACTGCTTTCAGGAAGATATCGTCATTGACGAACAGCGTCTTGTAATTCAGCAAGCCCACCCAGCGGGGAGACTCCAGGATGTTGTAATACGTAAAGCTGAGCCCGATCGCGGTAAACACCGGAACGACCGTAAACATGATGAACAGCAGCATGAAGGGAGCGAGAAACAGGTAGGACATCCGGTACCTGACGATTTGTGCCCATAACCCCGGCTTTAGACTGGCCGCCTTCTGTTTCTTCCCGGTACTCGTGCGGGCAATCACCTCGCTCATTTTCCGCTCCCTCCTTTAGAAGATGAATTTGCAGCCGGTTCAACGTCTAGATTGAACTCTGTCCGCTTCTTCCTGATTTCTTTATTAATTTCCTTAACGCCCTCTTCAAGAGCCTCGCGTATATTTTTTCCGTTCAACACGATCTCGCTCCAGATGTTCGTGATATAACGAGTTGTATAGTAATCGCCCGGTACGATTTCGCGTTCTTTAAACCATTCCCACTGCTCCAGAATCGCATCGACATCCTTCTTCGCCCACGGCAAATCCTTCAACGCTTCAACATTAGCTGTGTTCCAGCGAGCCGCAGAACCCAATGACATCTCGATATCCGCCCCGTATCTCTCCTGTGACTGCTGGCTGGTCCACCACTTCACGAACTCCCAAGCCTCGTCCTTCAGCTTGGAATCCTTGAAGATAACGGCCGATTGACCGGCTCCGCCCATCGAGCGGTTGATCTGGCCATCCTCCTGTGTAATCCCAGGCATTGGTCGCATTTCCCATAAGCCCGTCAGCTCAGGCGCCGCCGTCATTAACTGCAGATACATGGTATAATCGGCCACGCCGATCGGTATTTCCCCGGTTCTGAACCGGTTATAGAAGTTGGCTTCCTTCGATATCTTGTAGTTGGTGTACAATCCCGTCCACATCTTCATCGCCTTCAGCCCTTCAGGCGTATCGAGGTTGGAAGCCTTCCCGTGATCCCGGTAAAATTCCCCGCTTAATTGAAAGAGGAAGGAGGAGAACGTGCTGAGATCTGGAGTGAAGTAGAAATCGAGACCCTTCTGCTGCAGAATCGGAATAATATCGAATACCTCCTGCCAGGTTTCAGGCAGCTCATCGATGCCGATCTCCTGCAGTACATCTTTCCGGTAAAACATCATATTGAAATTTTGCGTCTCCGGCAAAGCATAATTTCCGCCGTCGAATCGATAAGGAGTGAGCGCACCCTGCTTGAATCGGCTGGCCACTTCGGCATAATCAGGGAAGATGCCCAAATCCTGCAGCCCGCCCCGCAGCGCAAAGTCGATCGGTACTTGCTGATCGACACCGAGCGCGACATCTGGCGCATTGCCGGACGAAATTGCCAGCATGAACAGATTCATCGCATTCGCCGGAATGAGATTGACGTTCACCTTAATTCCGGTATTCGCGGTGAAATCGTTATCGATCATTTGTTTCAGAACCTGGACCCAATCCCGTCCACGGGCAACCCACACATCAAGGGTTCTCTCATCGTCCTGCTCGGTTTTGCCGATTGCTCGATAATCTCTCGTAAACGAGGAGAAAAAGTCATAGACGTTCGCGGACAGCTTCTTCGCAAATCCCGAGGAGGCATCCGGCCAAGACTGCTCCGGCGACTTGATGATCAAGTAATCAAGCTGCAGCCGATGTCTCGAAAAACCGGTAATCCAAGACCCCAGGCTAGACTGTGTGCTCGACAAATTGTCCAGACGCTTCGGAATGCTGTCCGGTTTAGCCGCCATGTCGATCATCTGGTCCCGCGCTGCAGCCAGGATCGCGACTTCCGAGCTCCCCTTCTCGATGCCAAGGGCGTACATCCGCTTGATCGCGGTATCAAGGTCGCGAGCGATCAGATGAAGGCGAGGCACAATATTCGGGATGTTCTCCACCAGCTCCCATTGATAGTTCGGGTCCGGATTAGAGCCGGTTATCATCAACACTTCCCTGGCCAGCAGAGACATTTTACCCGTGGCCACTTGAACCCCTTCAAACACCTTCCCCAAATCCCCGACCTGCACTTCCATCCGGATCCGGTGTTTGCCCTTCTCCAAATAAAACAGATACGGATTCTCCGTATTTCCTAGCCCGCCGACCTTCCAAGTCAGCGAGTAAGCGAAGGAAGCCTTGTTCATTTCCTTAAACGGGATCCGGCCGTCTATGTATACCATCCGCTGAACGGCAACATGATTTAACCATTTGGCCAGAAAACGCGTGCCGATATTGTACAGCCCGGATTCCGGGACTTCGATCTCCCATTCCAACCATTGTCCTCCATCGCGCCAAGGATCGCCGCCGATCGTATTCAAGGCGATCGCATCTCTGTCATAGGGCTGGGTTGCCGGATCGCGGTTCTCCAGCCGGCGCATGGAAGGCCCGGATTTAAGCACCGCTTCTTCCGCCTGGAACTCTTGATAGAAGCCCTTCGTAACCGGATAACCTTTACTGCCGTATTCTCCGGACACCTGCGTATAATCAGGTAACACAACCGGTGAAAACACATTCAATTCGCCTATGGCCGCAGGTTCACGCAGAAAGTTGATCCGTATCGTATGCTTGCCGGGCTTCAAGTAAAAGCGCAACGGCTCCTCCACCTTCGCTTCCGGATCGCGGAACTCGCTGTACTGCCAGCCAAACACTTCATCATGGCCCGGGTTCATCTCATTGCCCATATCGTCGCGTGTGGTTGGTCCGGATTCCCGCCACATTCTTGAGAAGGTCTGGCGTTTCGCCTGTGCAAACGGGTATTCCCCATCGACCTGTACGCTTCGCTGGATCGCCCCGCTCTTGCCTTCAAGGGCATAATAGCTAATCCCCATCTGATAGAAGCCTTCACTTGGAATTTCCACTGCATATTCCACCCAGCTGTTCTCCTCGTTCAAGACGAGAACGTCCCCTTTGCGGTCTCCCAAGTCCCGCTCTATGTGAGCGCCGGACGCGCTAATTGCCGAATATTGATTGCCTGCGATCGCGATTCGTACTCCGCTTGTGTCTGTGATTCCCTTCTTCTGCAAATCGTCCAGGTATTGCAAATAAGTGGATTCTTGCTGGAATTTAAAGTTGACGTTCGTCAGCAGAGACTGCTCATCGACATTGCTGTACGTCGGAATCCCGGCCATTGCCGTATCATTAAACCCTCTGGAATTCATCCAGTTCACCACAACAATGATGAGAACTATGAATATAAGGATTGTAAGGACGTGTTTGCGAAGCACTCGAATCAAAATAAGTCCTCCTTTCGTGCCCTTCATGCATACAGGCATTTTCTTGCGAAACGCCACAACATGAATGCGCTTCCATTCTGTCATGAGGGTAGCTTGGGCTTCATGCCTGTATTTCCGCTAGCTTAGCAGTTGGACCGATGCCAGGCCTGGATCGCAGCCGCAGCCTCCGGACTCAGCTTCCTGCCCGACCTCGTCTCATAGCTCATAGGTACACCGCGCAGAGAAGCAAGGTACTTCGCCGTAGCGGTATAGCCCATCTCCAAGCTTATGTTTAATTGAATAAGACTCTGATGGATTGCTGTGGCATCATCGGAGCTGGAAGCAGCACTATTCCACAGCTGAAGGACAACATCCACTGCAGCTGTAGCCGTAATAGCCATAATGCCGCGTGCGCCCATACGAAGCGCTTCAAGCATCAGCGCCGTGTTCGCCTGATAGACAATCCCGTCCGGTGCAGCCGTTATCTTCGCCTGAATCCCTTCTACCGTGCAGGTCGTGTCTTTGATCCCGACGATACCGTGGTTGTGAACTAAGCTGCTGTATACCTTCGCATCGATAAGATGCGGCTTATAGAGCGGACATTCGTATAAGAGGACAGGCAATGGCGAGCGGTCCGCAAGGTTGGCAAAGTATTCCTCAAGGCGCTCCTGGTTTACCCCCATATCTCTCGGAGGAATGAGGACGATCGCCTGTACGCCGGTTTCTGCCATACGCTGCATTTCCTGAACATGATTGTCGATATTGACGTCGACGTTTGCCGTGGCGATCACCGGGATGCTCCCTGCGCGTTCTACCGCTCGTTTTGCTAAGGCAATTCGTTCTTCCACAGTAAGGAGCCCCATCTCACTGCTGCCGCACACGGCAAACAATCCGTGCGGGCGCATCGATAGCTGCCAATCCACATAGCGGTCATAAGCGTTCCAATCCAGTGCTCCATCCTCGGTAAAGGGAGATAACAGTAAGGCGTAAACACCGGCAAACCGTTCATTGGGTCCACTTGAATGAATCATTGACACGAGATCACTCCACTTCCTGTAATCGATTACATTCTTCATTACCGCTGAGTGCCTTTGTAAGCGTCGGATCGTCTCCGCCGCTTCAAATTCCATTGATCACGTAACAAGGAGTAACTTCCTTTTATATCCTTATTGATTAAGCTAATTCCATCTTAACCCATTAGATAACTCTCGTCAATTTCTATATTTAGTATTTTATGTCATATTTTTCGACTAATTTCGATGCGAATCCGAAAATTCTGTCACTTCATGGGATGTATGTCTAGTGTTTCTTGATGGGGTTCTGCGGGCTTATGTCGTATATTCATTGTGGGTTGGAGTGTATGGTGAAATAACCGGTATCGATAACTGGAAATACCAGCTCCCGCGCCGATTTCCGGATATAGAGGAATCCGATATGCGAAGTGTTTAATCATTGATTAAATAAAATGAAAACCATACTCTGCCTGAACATTTGGCGGTCCATCGGAGGATGAACATATGCCAAGATCATCAGCTCCGATGTCCCGCCGCAGCTTCAAGCCAGCACTTGCAAGTTTCTCAGCCTTGCTCTCTCCTTCTTGCTAGGGAAGCTCAATCAGCGATTTCCCTACGCCTTTGCCGGAATCCAGCACATCCAGCGCCTGATCAACCTCATCCAGAGAAAATCGATAACGAATCAATTTCTCTACCGGAATCAAGCGGTTGGTAACGAGATTGACGGCATCCTGCCAAGTCTCTTTGGTGTAAGATAGAATACCGTGAATTTCAAGGTCCTTCACATGGAAGATATCACTGTATAGCTCCATGGTTGCATCCTTGCCGGCCGCCCCCAATAAGACGACTTTACCGCCTCTGCGAACGATGGAGAATGCCATATCAACGGCACTGCTCTTCCCAGCGCACTCGATCACGATATCTGCTCCGAATCCATCCGTCAGTTCAGCGACTCTGCCGGCAGCTTCCTCCTTGGTCACATTGACGATGTCCGTAGCTCCAAGACTTAGGCCAAGCGATAACGACTCCTCAGTGACTCCGATCAGAATCATTTTACGAGGAGAGAACAGCTTGGAAATCATGATCGCTAGAAGACCGACGGTTCCCGGACCGATCACCGCAATCGTCTCGCCCGGTTTCGGCTTCGCACGCCATACCCCCCGGGTAACTACGGCAGTCGGCTCAATTAATGCGGCCATATCCAGCGGGAAATTATCCGGCAAGCGGTGAATCATTTTCGCATTGACAACCACGTACTCGGATAATCCGCCTGGCATGGTGAAGCCTAGCTCCTTCATGTGCTCGCATAGGTTGGTTTCTCCCTGTCTGCAGAACCTGCAATGCCCGCAGTGCTGGACGCCTTCGGAAACCACTCTGTCCCCTTGCTTGAGACCCGTTACGCCAGGACCGACTTTCTCGACGATACCGCTCCACTCATGTCCGGGGATACATGGATAGCTCACCGCATCTGCGCGTACCATTCCTTTAACCAGTTCTAGATCCGTCCCACATATGCCGGCATACATGGAGCGGACAAGCACCTGCCCCTCCTCTGGCTCGGCAACGGGAATATCGACAACGGAGTAATTATGGGGCTCATGGATCATAAATGCCTTCAAGGTCATTCTCCTTTTCTATTACCGTTACTTGGTCGATTCGAGGGAGTCTTCCAAATATTCCGTTACTTTTCCCCTTAAGAAAATAACAGATTCGCGCAAATCCCCAAGGCCGTTTACGCCATCCTCGATCGAAATCCATCCCCGAAAATGAACGCTCGCAAGCTCCGCGAAGATCGTATCGTAATCATTCATGCCCCTGCCGATTACACCGTGTGCCAGCGCTTCGGAGTACCCCTGCAAGGAATAATTCTTCAAGTCCTCCAAGGAATAGCCATCCTTCAAATAACGGTCACTGGCATGCATTGTAATCACTCTATCCTTGACTTCACTTAATAGCTCTAATGGATTTTCCCCTGCGAAGATCGCGTTAGAAGGGTCATAATTCACACCGAACCAAGGGGAGGATATTTGCCGTATGATAGCCAAATAGATGTTGGATTGCTGGGCAAACTCGGGATGAATCCAGAATCCGTCCTTATAGTGATTCTCCATGACCAGATGGACCTGTTTCTCCTCGGCATATGGAAGCAGCGTCTCGATGCACTCCACCGTCCAGCGTATCCCGTCTTCTATGGATACTTCCGGCCGTTTCTGCCCGGATAGTACCCGGCAGCTTCGGAATGGTTCCGGTCCCAAATAAGCCATCACGTCAATCATTTGCTTCATTTTCACAATTTCCTGTGCCCGGAAAGCAGCATCCGGATGAGTGAAATCCGGCGAAGCACACATCATGGGGATTTCCAAACCTTGTTTATGCGCCGCTTCCTTCACGCTTTGCAAATAGGCTTCGTCCAGCTGCTTCAGAAACAATGGATATAGCTCCAATCCATCCGCACCCAACGTTCCGGCCATTTCAATCCACTCTTCCAATGCCATTCTTCCATCTGATAATTCTTCGATATATCCTTTCGGAAATACGGCTATTCTGGCACCTTTGTTCGTATTCATGCGCTAACCCCTCTTCCTAGGCACTCTTTACTTGTGCTACTAGATCCTGCAGGACGGCTTTTAGTTCGGATTTGTCCGTGCTTGGGCGAAACTCCTTCTGATCAATAACGAGCGGTGCTCCGACAACGACCAGCGGGGCGCCGTGTTTAGGCATTTCTGCTGCCTGCGCGACCGACAAACCTCCTACAGCCTGGACGGGAATGGAGACCGCTTGGACAACCTCATGCAGATGGTCGAAAGGAGTCCGCTGCGGATCTTCACCTCTTTCGTCGAATCCGGTATGAACAATAATATAATCGACCCCGTTGGCTTCGAGCATTTTGGCGCATGCAACGGGATCTGCGGAAGCCATAATATCTCCCATTACCTTGATATTATAATCCCTTGCTGCTTTCACTACGGCTCGAATGGTGGCCTGGTGTGCCACGCCCATGACAACGACATGGGTCGCGCCAGCCTTCGCCATCATTTCCGCTTCCAGATAGCCGCCGTCCATTGTTTTCAAGTCCGCAACGATAGGATGGCTCGGAAATGCTTCACGCAATGCCGCAACGGCATGAAGTCCTTCGCCAAGCAGCAGGGGAGTTCCCGCTTCGATCCAATCGATTCCTGCCTCTACGGCGATTTCAGCCATTTCGAGCGCTTCCTTGATATTGGTTAAATCCAATGAAATTTGTACAATCGGTTTCATATCTATCACTCCCGCGCTCAATTTTTTGGTGAATGGGGCAGAATAATCGACTTGGCAATGGCCAGAGAATCCATTTCATCGAAGGCTGCTTTCCATTGATCGATATCATAGGACTTCGTCATCGGCAGCGGATCGATCTCGCCTTTACCCATCATGAGCAGCACTTTCTCCCACATCGGATAATTATGGCTGAAGGATCCTTGCAGACGGGCCGCCTTTTGAATCAACGGATCGAGCGTGAATCCAACCGGAGCCGGTCCCCATCCGATCTTGGTAATTTGGCCGGCCGGGCGAACGACGTCGATGCTCTGCTTCAGTGTAATGGATATGCCTACCGCGTCGAGCACCAGATCAGGACCGAATCCATCTCCATGAGAAAGTATCTCTTGAACCACATCCTGTTCATCGCCAATGATGACCGTATCCGCACCGAATTGCTTGGCGATCTCAAGCCGGTTCTTGTCCTTGCTGGTTCCGACGATCGTTAATTTTCCAGGGGAAAATAATTTAGCCATCTGCACACACATCAATCCGATGGGGCCCGGTCCGAATACGACAACGTAATCGCCTGGACGAATGCGGGAATGATGGGCAACCGCATTGTATGCTACGCAAGTCGGTTCGGTCATGGCCGCTTTCTCGAAGGAAACATTATCCGGCACTTTATGAACGATGGCTTCACGGGTTTTCACGTATTCTGCCATGGCGCCATCTTCGAGAACACCGAAGCCTCTTCGATCCGGGCATAGATTATACTGACCGGACCGGCAGTAAATGCAGGTTTCGCATATATAGGCAGGGGTCTCGCTTACGACGCGATCCCCTTTCTTGAAGAGAGTCACCTCCGAACCGACATCGGCTACGACTCCGGCATATTCATGGCCCAGCGTCACCGGCCGTTTGACCGGAAACCCTTGAATGTCGTGGTACATATGCAGATCGCTGCCGCAAATGCCTGCAGCTCTCACTTGAATTAAGACGTCCTTGGGCCCCAGCTCGGACGGAACCGGAACGTCACGAACCTCAACGCTTCCAGCTCCGGATTGATAGTTGACAACCGCTTTCATTTCTATTCCTCCCACATCATTTCATTATGTAATCCTGTTCTATCTTAGAAGTCTCTTAGGAAGAGACTTCCAGTCTTCAACGGGCACAACTCAGTATATGCTGGACGTTGAATTTATTTAACCAATGATTAAGTTAATTGCGCGGCATAACCCTATCCCTGCCGTTGGCTGCCAGTTGACGCTGGCTTAGTCGCCTTAACGTCAACCGGAGTCATAGCACAAGGATCATCGTTCATCGAAGAGTGTATCAAGAGGCGCGGCCAGCAGCTTTCCGAACACAACGGCGGCAGCCCCGATTACGCTCTGAGACGTTCCGAATGTAGCAGACGTGATCTGAACCCGATCCTTGACGAATGAGAAGGTCCGCTGTCTTACCCGCTGCCTTAATTCCACGATATAATCGGACAGATAGGGATACAACCGCCCGCCGAGCACGACTTGCTCCGGATCGTACATAGCGAACACATTGATAATCGCCATTTCCAAATAAGCCAGCGTATCCTCCATGCATCGGGTTGCCTCAGGATTCCCTTCGCGAACGAGCCGCTTCAACTCGTCCATCGTCCTCGCTCCGCCTGAACGCTTAAGAATCGCTTGAATGGTTCCTACCGTTTCCCAGCAGCCGTAGTTTCCGCAAACGCAAGTTTCGCCGCGTGGAACGATGGACATATGACCCACCTGTGCGTAGAGGCCATTCGTTCCCCGTACGAGCTCGCCATTCGTCACAACCCCTCCGCCGATTCCCATCCCCATCGTGATGAATACGAGATCCCTGCTGTTCCTCCCGACCCCGTACCATCTTTCCGCGAGCGCACAGGTACAGGAATCGTCTTCTATATGCGTTGGAAGCGAGAAGCGTTCCGTTAATTCTTCCCGAAGCGGATACCCGTCCCAGCCCGGGAAATTAGGCGGACTCAGAATGATCCCCTTCTCCAAATCCATCGGACCCGGTACAGCGGTGCCGATTCCGAGCACTCGCCCTCCGCTCGCCGCCGCCTTCTCCTTCATTCGATTCACATGTGGAGCAATAACCGCCAATATTTGATCGGGTCCTCGCAAATGAGCCGTGTTCTCCTCTACCGAGAGTAAGACATTGCCCGTAAGATCCGTCAGCACTACCTCAATAGTCGATCGTCCAATGTCGATGCCGATAATCCGGTACGGATCCGGGTTGAAGCCGAGCATTATCCTTCTGCGTCCAACCGCGCCGGACACCGTTTCGTACTCACGAATAATGCCGAGCTGAATCAGTTCCTTCGTCAAATTAGAAATCGTCCCTGATGTCAGACCCGTCTTCTCAATAATTTCTACTCGCGAAATCGACTGCTGCTCCCAAATCACGTTCAGCACAGTTGATATGTTTTGCTGCTTAACTTGCTGAAGGTAGGCTTGTTTATTCGTATTGATAACTTTCACTCCATTATGCTTTGTCATTATGAACGCAATTGATAATTGTCTTCGCAGCCGCGTGCCTGAAGGGGTTCGTGCCCCGCTGCAACAATAAGCCATATTTCCGCTACGTGCAGCCGCTTGAACCCCTTTGCCCTCCGAAACGTGAGCTGCAGCTTGCCGTTAGCCGTCGCATACGGCGGTATTTCCGACTGTACTGTCATCACCGATGCAGCGGGAATGTGCAGGTTTTCATGGACGATCTGCTCGTCATTCGCCGTCAATGTAACCCAGTATCCGTCCCCTCTGGACTCCCCAATGTATGTGATCTTCACGGCATAGCGGCATCCGGGTGAGAGATGATCATAGCTGAGTGTAAGCGGCGTATCCAGCATGATGTTCGCCGTATTCTCCCAAGCAAGCGGTACCCCGCCAAGCTCCTTTTGCCGCTTATCGCTAATCATCATCATCATGCCCGGCATATGCGCAATTCGCGGTGAGCTCAGGTAACCGGGATCATTCTCCCAAAGAGTTCCCGATTCAATACGGCTCGCGCTGCGCGGTGAGCCCAGATTGTCGTAGTAACCTCCCGGTCCGGGATTCGTCCGGTCGAGCAGCTGCTCGATGAGCACCAGCCTCTCCGCTTCCGATGGCTCCTCGCGAATGATCTCACTTTGCTGCCGCAGCCACCTGATATCATTGAGCGGAAAGTCGATCGCTTCGATGAAAGCTCCCCGTTCCGGATGGCTTGCATAATGCCGGCTCACCGTCAACTGCGACCCGATGCCCGCGAATAGCTCGTCAGCCAGCTGCTGACAGCGAAGCTGATAATCTGGCGCGACCGGTTCAGCTCTTGCAAGCCCCAGAATACGCTCCATCTTCTCCAATGCGGCTAGACTGCCATTCTGATCCGCCATACGCAGGGCATCCTTAGCACGGTATTCCAGCTCCGTCTCGTAGATCAGGCGCCGTTTTGTGTAGGCGTCGTAATAGGCGCGAAGCAATCCCATTTGGAAACGATAATTGCCGAGCACATGCGTATTAGCATGCCGTTCCATCTGCCTCCACTGCTGAAGCGTAATTTCCACTTGATCATTAACCGCGAGCGGCAAGGCCCAGTTTTCCTCCTGAGCCATTAGACCGCATGCGATTGAATCCGCGTAATCAGGGCCAATGAAAACCCTTGCATAATCGCGCAGCGTCTCCATAACGGATGTGCTTGGATTCCAGTCCTGATCCAGCCAAATAAATTTATTGACGTCATCATTAATGCCTTCCGAATAGCAAATGCTGCCGTTTGCATGCGATGCAATGACATTGTGGATCTGCTTCTGCGCGAGCGGCCTTGGATTGTAGCACTCACGCCCGAGCGTTAAGGCGAAGGCGACATCCCAGTCGGCGACCGGATACTGGCAGATGAAATTATGCGTGATGTCCTCATACCGGCGGATTGGATATTTCGCAGGTATTCGCCGCCGCAATTCGGGCAGAGGATCATCCACATGCGGACCGAATACGATTCCGCCCAACCATTCCGGCTCCCGCTCCACATGCGCATAGAACGAATCCAGCCAAGGCCGCGATTCATGCATCATAACCTGTGGGGACAACCAAATTTTCGCCTCCGGATGATAGTGGCTTAGGATGCTTGCAATATGTCCTGTCCATTCAAACAGTAAATCCGGCTCCATATCCCCGGGATCGCTGCCTGGAATAAATACCGCTTGGATGTGCGGTACGAGACGGAAAATTTCCTCCCGCTCCGCCAGCTCCTCGGCCCTCGAAGCCGGATTGACATAATCATTACCGATATTCGGATACCAGACCCAAGTATCGAGTCCATAAGAATGGATCGTCTCCGACAGCTGAACCATCATGGTTAGCGGATCGGCCTTCATGAGAGGCCCCGACTTCGCATCGTCAGTGCGGGGAGGTAATATTTCGATACAGTTCGCTCCGAACAGGGCTAATTCCCGTATGTATTGATCGTACTGCTCGAGCGTCCAAGCATCATAGGCATTCGTTTTCGGGCGGTAGCCGAGCTGATGCCCACGCAGTTCAAACCGCGGAGAAGTCACGATATTCAGCTCTTCGCTCAACTGAATCGAACATCTCCTGAAAGACACTTGCCGCAGCAGCTTACCAATTCCATACAGGACCCCGCGGGCGTCAGCTCCAATGACCATTACCGCTGAATGTCCCCTGAGCTCGGAGGTACGCAGTATATAACCCTCTGGAGACAGATTGGCCGCTTCGACAAGATTCCCATCCGAACCCATCAGCGGAAGAAGCGATTCCCGAGAACCTGCAACGATGATCGGATCATTGCCGCTTGCTGCTCCCGGAAGCTCATGCATGCGCCGGTAAATAACGCCCGAACGCTTGGCAACCTCTTCAATCAGTACTTCAATCGCTTTCGCTTCCGCTCCAGCAGCCCCTGAGGCGCTGAGCACTACAGCTCTTGTGAGATCTATCGCCTGTGTACTCATGGGGCTGCCGATTCCTATGTCCGCCATGCCGCACCCTCCACCCGCTGATACTAAGCACCAAACTGATCAAGCCGACCATTAACTTAATGATTAACTTATATCTATGATAATCAAAGAAGCCCAAATTGTAAACCATATTTTTATCAAATATTTACATCTGCTGAAGTCGTAATATGACATGGTTTGCGATTTGAGAATGCAAAAAAGAAGTGATCCACTTTACATGGATCACTCCTCACTTTGGAACCAACCCGCTGCACATGGAGCGGATTCCTACGATCGCTGTTGTTCATGGATTTCATTGAATTTTATTCCCGGTTCAAGAACAGTGTTTGGTATTCGGTTGGGGAAAATCCGAAGTTCTTGCGGAACGCCTTACTGAACGTGTGGATGGATTGGTACTGAAGCTTCTCGGAAATCTGGGTAACATTCAATTCCGCATTCTTCAACCACTCGATCGCCTTCTCAAAGCGCTTCCGGTTGTAGTAATCCTTGATGGTGAGCCCCACTTCCTTGGAAAAGATACGCGACAGATGTGAATAGCTATAGTGCAGCTCTGCAGCGATCTGGGGGAGCTCCGTAATCTTATGCAGGTTGACATCAATGTAATTGATGATTTCATATACGATCCTCTTCGTCTCATCGTTCTTCTGCAGCGATGCGTATTCTCTCTCCCAGCTATCATAGAAGTTGCGGTAAGCCAGCACGATGATCTGATGCAGATAGGTATTGATCATGAGCGTCGAATAACTCTTCAGATTGATCAACTCATTGAAAATATGAATGAAAGGAGCCTCCATGCCCAAACTGTCCGGAGTCAGAGAGTTGCCGATTTGATCAAACATTTTACGGACATGAGTCATTTCACCCTGCTCATCGGTCTCGGCATCAAAGTTAAAGCCCACGTAAAAAAAACGAAAAGGCTCCGAAGCATCCGCTTTACCATCATGGAGCTCTCCCGGCAGGCTGAGAAAAACATCTCCCTCCTGCACCGGGAAGGCTTTGCCATTGGTATAGAAGACTCCTTTGCCTGAAACCACATAACTGATTTCATAGCAGTACTGCAAATGTTCACTAATACTATAATTACTCTCGCAGCATAAATCACCAATCTGATACAGAATGATAGATTCATAGATCTGTGGGTTATTGGCGTATTTATTATCAAAATGGAATTTATTCGGTCTCACACTTTGAGCTTCCGTACGATTAATCTCCACGATTACCGTCCTCCAAGGAATGTAAGCTTCAGTCATAATCAACAGTATACGGATGAGAACCTTATGTGACAATCATTAAGAAAATATAGCCGATTACCGCTTCCGAATCGAATCATCCAGCCGCCCAAGCAAGAAAAAGACATACAAATCGGTTCATTTGTATGTCTCCTTATCTTTTAACCAAACGAATGATTCACATCCGCTAAAATTGCACTTCCATCCCTTTGGCAGCTGATTCGTAAATCCCACAAAGAATTTTCATCATCTCCAGACCGTCCTCAACCGGACTCAGCGTCTCGGTGTTACCTTGGCAGCTGCTGACGAAATGCGCGATTTCATTGCTGAAACCCTTCACGACATCGAAACCGAGCTGATCCACCTGTGGTGTCACATTGAGGATCGTATCATATTTTTCAGTTATGATCTGCAGCTCAGGCTCAATCTCTGCCCCGCCCTTGTCACCATAAATTTTCACACCGATTTCATCCTTGAGGGCATGCAGGGTGAAGCTAACTTCAACGGCAAGAGAGGCACCGTTCTCGAATCGGATGAGCGCATTGGAGAAATCCTCTACATTGTTTAGCGTAGGATCGTAATCCGCCGCTTGGTAATAGGCTAAGTTTTGAATATTCGCCCGGTTTCCGAGCTTGCGATAGGTGTTCCCGCTAACGGATTTCACCTTCGGCTTGCCCATCAGATACCAGCAAATATCAATGACATGGACCCCCAGATCGATAAGAGGTCCTCCTCCTGATTTCTCAATATCGGAGAACCACCCGCCAGGATTGCCCAAACGCCGCAAACAGGAGGCTTTGGCATAATAAATATCGCCAAGCTCACCCGCCTCGATAAACTTGCGAAGGATTTGAGTATTGTCCGCATAACGTCTAACAAAGCCAACCTGAAGAACCTTACCTGACCGTCTAACGGCTTCCTCCACAAGCTTCGCTTCGGCCACAGTCTTGCATAGCGGTTTCTCGCAGAGCACATGCTTACCTGCATCGAGCGCAGCAATGCTGATCTCCGCATGTGTATTATTCCACGTGCAGATGCTGACCGCGTCAATGTTCGGATCTGCGAGCAGCTCCTTGTAATCCGTATACACTTGGGCAGCCCCGAACCTCTCGGCTTTCTCCCGGGCACGGGCTTCATTCTTGTCGCATACTGCGACGAGCTTCGCTTCGGGATTATTCGCATAGGCTTGCAGATGTACAGATGAAATCGAGCCAGCGCCAATCACGGCAATACGCAGCGATGTTGTCATATTAATTAACCTCCCTGATATGCTTTGTTCGTAAATCGTGTACTATCTTAACAAACTATCCAGGCAAGTCTCTTTAACCCTTTTTGTTCATGTATTGTTCCTTTTTTGCGAAATGGGCAGCGAGAACACGCTCACTGCGCCGGTTAACCGATAAACGATGTAGGGGCTCTCGTGACCGGTCAGTTGGGACACAAATATCATGATGAGCTCTATGCCATTCATATCGGGTCAGCTCAAAACTGAGCTTATTCAACGGGGATCGTGCTTGGGATCTCGCCGGAGGCCGCCCCATACCCGACAACATCCCTGAGCGAATCCGTACGGAGATTATGAATTTTGATCGTCGTTTCGCCTCACATCTCGCCGTACATGTTCTTGATCCCGGCACACTCGCCTACGGACTGAGCGACTCGCCAGTAGGAATGCTCGCATGGATCTTGGAACGATGGGCCAGTTGGAGTGACAATAACGGTAACATCGAGAACGTCTTTTCGAAGGATGACATCCTTACACACGCGACAATCTTCTGGGTCAACAACGCCATCGAGACCTCAATGCGCGTCTATGCGAACGCCAACCGTTATCCATGGACACCCGCCCATAATCGCTCGCCTGTCATTGAAGCGCCAACAGGTATAACCTTCGTGGGCTACGAGAATCCGCCGGGTATCACAACGGACAATCGTGTACAGAACTTTCTCAACAGCGATCGCGCGCCTTGGTATAACCACGTCAACATCACCGCTCACGCACGTGGTGGACACTTCATTCCTTGGGAAGTTCCGGACCAGTGGGTTGAGGACTTGCGCCGAACCTTCCGTGGACGCCGATGAATGCAGGACATAATGTGAGAGTGATTGCTGCCACAATCCAATCATGAATAGGAGCTGCTTTCGGCTGAAGTAAGGTGTACAACTTGTAATTTTCTGCATACAAAAAAAGCTCGTATATCACCGTAAAGGTGAATATACGAGCCGTTCAATTTATAAGTTGGTGCGGTCGAGAGGACTCGAACCTCCACGGGGGGTTAGCCCACACGGACCTGAACCGTGCGCGTCTGCCAATTCCGCCACGACCGCATCTTGCTGGCAGTGAATTGCGTTATCGCTAGTGCATTTCGCAATCACGTGTTTCATATTAACATCTGATAGCTACTAAAGTCAAGAAACAAAACAGAGGTTTTAAATTTTAAATATATTTACTAATCATACGCTTAGTTAACCTGGTCGAATTAGTCGAAGAGGTCGCCAAATACGTCTAACATGGTCTTCTTCTTCTTCGGTCTGCCATATTTGTCGTAACCGTATTTGCCGTTGCCGTGATGAGCATTCCCATGTTGACCGTAATTGCCATTGTAGTTCGGCTGTTGCCCGTAGCTGCCTTGTGGTGGCTGGGAATGCTGCTGTGGCGCGTATCCCCCCTGAGGAGCTTGTCCATAACCCCCTGCTGGCGGTACCGAAGGCGCTTGGGTGTTCCCGCCACGAGTACCTCCTTCGTAATACTGCTGCTCCAACCGGTCGTAATCGTCCTGCATCTGACGCATCCCCTGCATGAGCTTATCCAGCTCGCCCCGATCCAGCCATACTCCCTTGCAATCCGGACATACATCGATCAGTACGCCATCCTTTTCTACTTCCCGCATCCGAACTCCTTCGCAAACCGGACATTTCATGAACGAATCCCTCCTTGATTGGATATGCTTATTGGTTTCAATAAGAGTGAATATATGCTCTTCGCGCTTAGGAACCATAAGCCAGCGTTATTATTCAATACGAGTTTCGGCCGATTTCGTTTCACTTTAGCGCTTATTTCTTACGGCACGTACATCCGATTGACATCGTCATTCACCTTCTGAGGTTTCCGTCGCAACCGAACGCGGCTCTGAGGCAAGCTCATAAATATACTGCCTGCCTAACTTCACTACCCTTCGATTGTGCTTTCGAATCACGACGCTGTCCTCATCCCATGCCACGACAATGCCAATGACATCGTTCATTTCAAGAGCATCCCGTATGACTCTTAGCTTGGTCCCTTCCAGTCTGTATGTATTAAGCTGTTCCTCTGTAATCATGATTATGCAGGACCTCCTCGTTTCGTTGAGCCAATAACAAAAGACCTCAATGCCGCGTTAATCGCACTCATTGAGGTCTTTATTCCAGCTTCAGCTGCAGTCGATGATAAGGATTAGCCGACATGCTCCTTCGAATCATTCGTCTCATACCACTCGTCTAACACGCGCGAGGACATGACACGGCTGGTAATATACTCAGCTTGCTTCTCCGTAAACATCTGAAGCCAATCAACCTCAAGCTCCCCGCAAAGTTTAACGATCGTTAACAATTCTGACCAAGCTACGTATCGTTTATACCAGAAAAATTGTGGGTGCTCAATCATGTAAGGATATAGATCATCGAATTCCGTATGTTTACAGTCGAGCGCACGCTCGAAATGGACTTTGGCGTCGGACAATTTGGATTGCAAATAATCAGCAGAAAATTTCCCCATGTTCTTGTGCCTCCCCTTGGTCACTTATGAACATTATAAGACAAAAAGATTACCCCGAAAAGGGACTGATTGTGGAAACTTTATACGTCACCCTATTCGAAACGGATGATTCCATCCTCCAATGAGGCCACTTTAACCAGCGATTCCACGACAATTCCTTGCTCGCGGATGGTGCGTGCGCCGGCCTGAAAAGATTTTTCCACAACGATACCCAGTCCTGCCAGCTGCGCGCCGGATCGCTCAATAATTTTAATTAAGCCTCGCGCCGCGTCCCCGTTCGCAATAATATCGTCGATGAACAGCACGTTATCATCGGAACTAAGAAACTGCTTCGAAACCATGATGTCCGTCACAATCCCTTTCGTAAAGGAAGGAACCCTCTCTGTCAGTGCATCCGGATCGGCAATCAATGTTTTCTTGCGTCTTGCAAATACAAGCGGCACGTCCAGTGCCAGTGCAGTCGCGAATGCGACCGGGATTCCAGACGATTCGACGGTAATCACCTTCGTAACGGATTGTTCCGCGAAGCGGCGTGCGAATTCTTTGCCCATTTCCATTGTAAGTACTGGATCCACCTGATGATTGAGAAGTGCATCCAACTTCAGAACATCGCTATTAATTACGGAAGCCTCGCGTAATATGCGCTCTTTTAGTATATCCACCCGCGTTCCCTCCAGAAAAAATCTTTTTCGTAAAACGTACCATAAGGTAGGCGGGCTTCGCAACCGGAATCCTGAAAAAGATGCGGCTTCACACCAGAATCATGCAACTTTTTCCAAGTGATAGGCGTCTATATAGGGAAGAGAATACTCGCAATATCTGACTTCTTACCATTAGGAGGTGTCATCGCCGTTGTTACGCTACTCATCAAGAATTGCAGCCAAGACGTCTGCAGTCCTCCTTCTATCCGTTATTGTTGCAGGCTGCCAGACTGATCTGAACGATCCCCCGCCCGTACCAGGTACGAGCGCTGAAGCTAATGGACCGTCACAGCCTGACCCGTCACCAAATCCCGACAGCCCGCAAAAAACATACAATGGCGCATCGAACTCAGGGGACGTTCCTGTTGCCAATGCCATCTCGGACAAGGACAAGACCGATCAGCCCGATGCGGTAACCCAATCGTCAGCCGGCAAGAAGGACAACAAGCCGGATGTCGTTCCCGTCAAGGAAGAGAAGAAATGGGATCCCAAAGCACCGAAGCTTCACGGTATCGCATTAGGCGATAATGAAACGGCTCTTGACCGGAAGCTCGGTAAACCAAGTGACAGCTACGATTTAGAGGACGAGACCGAGAAGCTGCATGTGAAAGAGTACGACGGTTTTGCGGTCGGCTTTGGTGCGGACAACAAAGTCAAGTTCGTTGAAGTTTACAAAGCGGAAGCGTCTGCCGAGCTGAACGGACTGCATATTGGCGATAACAAAGACGCTGCTGTTAAAGCACTAGGAAAGCCTGATACCAATACGTCCAGCGTACTCGCTTATAAAGCGGCTAAAGCGCTGCTCAAAATCGATCTGGAGCCTAAAACCGGCACGATTATCTCCATCAAGCTCTTTCATGAAGCCAGTTAATCCGGGCATGATCAGTACTACGGCTAGAAGGTGGAATGTGGGAACTGTTCCGTACTTTGTATATTCCCTTCAACCGATTCCTATACCATCACGGCAGAGAAGCTATCAGTCGGCGCAGGGAAGCAAGAGACCTGCCGGCTGATAGCTATCGCGCAGATTCATGAGCCCGATCTGCACCAAGTTAAACGTGACTCCCCCTGTTCCTTGATCACCGAAGCTGGTTATGGACACAGCTTCGGCGCCTCCCTGCGTTACTCCCTCTCTGAAACCAAACCCCTTTAATAAACGATCTTCATCAAACTATACAACCCACGTGCCATTTAACTGCATCCTGCATCAAAATATGTCATGCCTGTCCACTCTCGGACATACCTTAGTAACAAAGGTGGAACGAAAGGCAGGCAGACGTCATATGAAAAGAACCGGTAAAGTGATGCAAATTGCCTTCACTTACATGGGAACGATCGTAGGAGCGGGCTTCGCGACAGGCCAAGAAATATTGCAATTCTTCACAAGATTCGGATACTTGGGCGCCCTTACGATCTTGTTGTCTACCGCTATGTTCATATGGCTGGGCGCCAAGATGATGCTTATTGCGAGCGAGGTTTCGGCAAAATCATATGAAGCCGTCAACAAAGTGCTCTTCGGTGACCGTATAGGCAGCTGGGTCAGCCATTTCATGCTGATCGTCCTGCTTGGCGTCACCGCGGTCATGCTTGCCGGCGCCGGATCTATCTTCAATGAGCATTGGAATATTTCCTATCAATCCGGACTTCTCATTACGTTATGCGCATGCTTCCTTCTTCTGCGCAAAGGTATGAAGGCGATCCTGACCCTCAATACCATCGTCGTCCCGATCATGCTGCTATTCACCGTGCTCATCATTATCGATACGATCCAAACGCCGGGCGCCGACCGGTGGATGATGCTCTCGAGCGATCATTCACCATGGGCCGCATGGGCTTCCCCATTCCTCTATGCCGCATTCAATCTATCCATGTCTCAAGCCGTGCTCGTTCCGCTGGGAGCGGAGATGAAAGACCGGAAGACCATCATCTACGGCGCATGGATCGGCGGGATCGGAATTGGTTTTATGCTGCTTACCGGTCATATCGCCTTATCGGTGTATATGCCCGGCATTCAGCAATTTGCGATCCCGATGGGCGGTATAGCCCGCGAGCTGGGACAAGGCGTCCAATGGATTTATATCTTCCTCATCTTCGCCGAAATTTTCACAACCCTGGTCGCGGATGTATACGGCTTGACGCTTCAGCTCCAAGAACGAATCAAGGTATCCCGTACACTACTCACGTTAACAATTCTCTTCATTTGCTATATGGCCAGCCAGATCGGTTTCGGTCCACTGCTGTCCACGCTCTATCCATTGTTCGGCTTGATCAGTCTCGGATGGCTCATTCTGCTCATTCGGATACGTTCTCCACAGGGCAGTTGACCAAGAGCCGGAGCTGAACAACGCGCCTAGCCGGATAACTCCACAAGCTTTGCGCCCGGCAACTTGCTCATCAATAAATCGCGCACATGATCGTGGCAAGTCAGCAGCACAAGCTGTCTGCGGCCGGATATCTCTCTCAGCAGATCAGCAGCCGCTTCCAAGCGGGCCGCATCGAAGTTGACGAACAAATCATCGAGAATCATCGGCAGCTCCACGGTCGTCGCCGCTTCATCCGCCAAGGCGAAGCGCATGGCAAGATACAGCTGCTCCGCGGTCCCTCTGCTCAAATATACGCTTTCCACGATGCGATTATCGGCCGTTTCCAATCGGATCGTCTCCAGTCCCTCCGGAACGGCGATCCGTTTATATTTTCCATTCGATAAGAGGGACATGTAACGCGAAGCATCGCGAAGAACGGCCGGCTGGCGTTGTTCCTCCATGACTCTCTTGGTCCGATTGATCATCGTCAAGCCATGGGATAGAACCGCATACCGGAAGACCAGCTCCTCCAGGGCAGCCGAAGAAGACTCGCGCTGCATGGTCAGCTTCTGCCGAACCGACTCATGCATCAGTTGATCCCGTGCGTGCCGGTGCCGTCCAAGCTTCTCAAGACGCTGGCGGCCAAGCTGCTCTTCATCGCGCAGTTGATCCTCGGCCTCCGATTTCATGGCAAGCAATTGCTGCAAGCCCTCATCCGTATACCACTGCATCAGCTGCTTCAATTGATTCTGCGACATACCCGCTTCCAGTTCGGCCTGCAGCTTATATAGCTCGTTCTCAACCTCGCGCAGACGCTCGGAGGAGGTGAGCGCATCCAGAAACGCAAGCTCGCTCTCCGCATTCGCCGCCTGGAACCATTCATCCCGTTGTGCCGTTAAGCGGGCGATCTCCGGCAGCAGTTCATTCATTCGCTGTTCCTGCTCCGCCAACTTCGCTTGAAGCGCAGCCGCTTCTTCCTGGATGGCAATTTGTTTTATCGACTCCGCATGCAGCAGTCTAATCGTTACTATGGAATCACTTTGACGGCCGGTACCACCCACCTTAAATTCGTTCGCAATAGCGGTTACCGCTGCATGAAACTCCTCTAGGCGCACATCAATCGCTTCCGCTTTCGCGACGACTCTCTCGCGTGCTTGCTGCCGATGCAGCGCTTGCTCAGCCAAATCAACGGTTTCCAGAGCGGCTTCGGGTGATAACGAATCCGGCAAGCCTTGCTGCAGCAGCCACTCCTGCCAGACTTGGCTAATGGCCTTCTCCCTTTGCACCGCCTCATGAAGCGCTGCTTCTGCATCTTCCTTCTGCTTCTGCAGACGGTTCAAACGGCTCCCAAGCTCCTGCTTCCGTTCCCGGCTTCTCTCATCTCCCCGCAAGGCTTCAAGCCGGGCATCGACGGCTGCCAGCAGATCCTCCCGCAGAGAACGACCAGGCCCCACTTCTGATGCTGCAGCGACTTCGCCGTAGGCATAGCCTGCCGCTAATCCGCCGCGGCGGCTTCGCGCATGCGCAGCGGACAGGGCGCCGAGCACAGCCTCCGGCTCGCGCACGAGCGCCCGCAGCGCAGCCGCGACACGTCGCTCAGCGGCCGCCAGGCTCGCAGCCGCAGCGGCGGCACCCGCATGCGGCCGCGGCTGCGGCGCGCCGGCGGCGTG
>NZ_JANHOF010000017.1 GCF_024498075.1 Paenibacillus mendelii | reverse complement strand
ATGCGCCGCAGGTCCATCTACAAGTGGCAGATTGCTCCGCCTTTCCCAATTCCCTCATGCGAGGAAATTGCGTATCCGGTATTAGCATTCGTTTCCGAATGTTATCCCAGTCTTGCAGGCAGGTTACCTACGTGTTACTCACCCGTCCGCCGCTAACTCCATTGAAAGCAAGCTTTCAATGAAATTCGCTCGACTTGCATGTATTAGGCACGCCGCCAGCGTTCGTCCTGAGCCAGGATCAAACTCTCCATAAAAGTGCGGCCCGAAGGCCGACTATTGAGATAAGCTTGTTAGCTCATTACTTGTTAAATCTTTGCTTGACAGGTCGCTCATTGTTCAGTTTTCAAGGAACAAGTACTCTTGTTTCATTGCTTTCTTGAGGATCGCTTGTTTCGCGACCGGAATTAGAGTATAACATGCTGCCTATTAAAAAAGCAACTATTATTTTTCTCTCTGTTTTCCTTTCCGACGTTATTTCTCTTGGCCGGAATTAGAATATACCGCATGTGCAACCGGTTTGTAAAGATGAATTTTATGGAAATTGATATATTTTGTCGATTCCCTCCTGTATTCATTCTTGTTTTCTTCAGAATTCCACAAATAACGCCCGCCTATACATCGCCATATAATATCTTGTGCCATCATAGCTGCGATTAGTCATGCCTGTATAATCGCAGCTATGATGGCCAGCGCGGAGCGAAACTCGATCTCGATCAATGATTATTTGCTAAATGATTTGGATTCATTACTTTAACTCGATTCCAAAATGAACGCGCAGCGCTTCTTTATATTCTTCATCCGTCTTCGGAATAAAGCTGCGTACCCCCTCTTTGGTAAAGATCCGAAATTCATCTCCTGCCACTGAATTGCGGCCTTCCTTAGTACGTATCGCCAGCATTCGGCCCTGAATGAATATGGAGCCGGGAGCATTCTCGCACCAATAAGTAGCCATTACAAAGTCCTTAGGCAATTGATTTTCTTCCGTAAAGGAATAGATCCTATTCCACTCCCCGCGTTTAAACTCGCAAAGCAGCCAGCCGTAGCCGCTATCCCGCTCCAGCAGGTAGCATTCATCCCCCTGCCATTGCTCCAGGCCTTCTTCCATCCGAACCGGTTTGCGCGGCACGATTCCACCAACACCCACATCACACAAATAGGAATCATTCCCTGCCTCCACTTTTAACACATGATGCCTCCGTTTGGGCGGGCAATCGGGTTCATCTCGCCAAAAGCGGGCGACGAAATCTGTAACGGGATAGCCCAGCTCACGCAGCAGCCAACCAAATAGGGCGTTTAGCTCAAAACAATAGCCCCCGCGTCTCTGCACGACGATCTTTTCAATCAAGTCCGGTATCTCGAGCGATAGAGGGATGCGCTGTAATATATCAAGATTCTCGTACGGAACAGAATGCAAATGACGCTCCTGCAATTCCGCTAAAGTCGATGCGCTGCCGTCTAATGGTCCTTCATATCCGATCCGAGCCAGATAAGCTCTAATCTCAGGCTTCAAATTAGCGCGGGTATCGTTCATATGAAACGCTCCTCTACATATGTTAATTAGATCCTTCAACGTCACTTTCGATGTCGTCTTTCATCATTCTACATTAATGATTGCCAAACCTTCTATAGAAGGAAGGACTACCGGCGAATGAAATCGCTCATACTTTGGATGAACAGCACCTTGTCGCATATAATCGAAAATGATACGATATAGTAAAATTTACCTATTACGGAGGAGTGACCTTGTGTCGAACTCAAAAATTATGAAGCTCGTAACCGGCCTATTGGAATTAGTGCTCGCTATACCGATAGTGGGCGGGCTTATCGTTGTAGGGTTTTCCTACGCCCCACTGGGGATCATGTTTGTTCTTCACCTAATAACGCTGGTCTTGTCGTTAAACAATCGCGAGCCTATATACGGCCCCGTTGCCGGTATCGCCACTTCTATACTCGGCTGGATTCCAGTCTTAGGTTGGTTCATGCATCTCGCTTCAGCCATCCTTCTCCTGATCAGCGCCATGAACACCGGCAAACCGCGATCCCGCACTTTCTAGTCGTAGATGTTTGTCTTGAACGCGACATTGAACCTTTATTGAAGAAACAATTCCTAACAACCACGGATTCCATGTACACCCTTCCTTTTGCCCTGGGCAGAAGGAAGGGTGTTTTTTTGACGGTGAGCTTGTAGAGAAAGGATCGATTACACGAAAATTCGACAAAGTTTTCACTAATTGCACCCCCCTCTTCAAAACTATAAATCAATATCCGATAACGAGAAGGATTAAGGCTGAACGACTACTATCTTCATCATTAACAAGGAGGCTGCATCATGAAGAAACAAACAAGTTGGTATCAACATTGGACTAATCTTTCCCTAAGAATTAAGCTCCCCGTATTCATCAGTGCGTTGGTTGTCGTTACACTGCTTGGATCAGGGTTTGCGATGTATTCATTAGGCTCCGCCATCCTGCTGCAAAAGAGTAAAGATGAAATGCGCGCCAACTCGGACCGGATCGGAGAAGGACTCTGGTCTGCCATTCAGCTTCAAGAGCAATCTACTTATCTGATCTCCATTCATAACACGTTTAAAGATTTATTGCAGCTACGGCAAGCAGGCACTCTCTCAGACAACGAATTCTTCTCCGCAAAAAATCCGGCCTACGATAAAGCCAACAATATCTTAACCAAAAGCTTGACAGGAACTCAAGGCTACGATTCTTTTATTCTTCTAGATTCGAAGGGGACAGTGGTAGCAGAGAGCAGTAATTCGAAGGCCTCAGGAAAATCCTTCGCGGACCGCGAATATTACCAAAAAGCCATTCAAGGCGACCCGTTTATAAGCGATGCGATCGTCTCCAAATCAACGAATGCACTGGTCGTTGCCATTGCGGTTCCGATCAAAGACGATAACGGTAAAGTAATCGGCGTCTTTTGTTCCTCCGTAAGTACCGCCTTCTTTATTAATAAGCTGGAAAACGTCAAAGTCAATGAAGAAGGCTCTGTCATGATTCTAAGCCGGTCCGGGATCGTCTTTTACGATTCAAAAACATCGGAACGGCTTGGCCAAAAGCTCGAAACCGCAGGTATCGACTCATTCTTGGATGACCGTGCCAAAGGTGAAGTGCTGCAAGGTGAGATTGAAATGAGCGACAGCTACATCCGTTATACGAAAATACCGCTAGCAGATTGGGCCATTGTTGTTAGCGACAGCTACAATGACATCGAGAGGCCTCTGAAAAAGATGCTGAATCAAGTCATAATCGTTATGATCATCGCCGTAATCCTTGCAATTGCTGCTGGACTATTTATTTCCCGGATGATTACGCGACCAGTAGCGAAGCTAGCCCAGTTGTTCAAGCAGCTGTCTTCAGGAGACTTGACCGTCTCTGCCACCGGGCGGTATGACAGTGAATTCAAGCAATTAGCTGAAAGCTTCAATACGATGACCAGCCAGAACAAGGAGCTCATCTCTCATATGAACCGCTCTATTGACGTTCTCAAAGCGAGTACCGTTCAATTGGAGTCCTCGTCGAAGCAAACGGCAGTATCCATCAGGGAAACATCGGCAACGGCAGGTGAAATCGCAAAGGCGATGGAATCTCAAGCGAATGATACAGAGCTTATCGTCGACAAGTTCTATGGATTCGGTGAGAAGGTTGTATCCATTAACGACAAAGCCCAATCCGTCAAAGCGAGCACAGACGAGATTGTCGGCGTGTTCCACACCGGCAATGAGGTTGTTGACCACCTGATGGAAATCAACAATCGCAACGAAGAAGAGGTACGGAAGATCTCTTCCATTACCTTGCAGCTGGAGGAAAGCTCCAACAGCATCGGCCGAATTACCGGCGCGATTGCCGATATCGCCAATCAAACGAATTTGCTAGCTCTGAATGCATCCATTGAAGCAGCACGAGCCGGAGAGCATGGCCGTGGCTTCGCCGTTGTCGCTTCTGAGATTCGCAAGCTGGCCGAGCAGAGCGCGAAGCAATCCAGTGAAATTCATACGATCATTCAGCAAAATCTCGGATTTGTTGCCCAGAATAATGACAGTGTCCGGGAAATTCGCGATATCTCGAGCCTGCAGGACGATTATGTGGGTCAAACTCAGCAATCTTTCCGCATGATCATGGACAATGTATCGGAAATCGCAGAGCAAATCAAAGCAATGGCCGGGGAAATCGCCTACATCGAGCAGGATAAAGATGAAATGCTCGTATCCGCCCAAGGCCTGTCGGCATCCGGAGAGGAAGTTTCCGCATCGGTCGAGGAAGTAACAGCCACGATCCAAGAGCAGTCCGCTATGGTTCAGCAGCTCGCAGACATGGTCAGAACGATCGACGATCTGACGAAGGCTTTGGCCGAATCAGCAGCTAAGTTTAAAGTAGAGTAGTTGCTTACTGACGGAAACCGCTGTAATGGGATCCAACACGCCTCGCAGATTGCAGCAGAATTTAAATGAAGAAGAGCGCCCCTTCGGACGCTCTTCTTTCTTTGTAATAACAAATAGCAGGTGAATCCAGCCGTTATGTATCAGATTCAGGCAGCAGCTCGCCTTCCTCATAAAGCGTTAAAAACGAATCTACCAGATCCGGATCAAAATGCTTTCCTCTGTTCTCCTGCAAATACTGCACGGCTTGCGGAATCGACCATTTCTCCTTGTAAGGCCGCTTCGATATGAGTGCATCAAAGACATCGACGACACTGACGATCCGCGCTTCTAGAGGAATTTCCGTTCCCCGAAGCCGATGCGGGTAACCCGTGCCGTCCCATTTTTCATGATGGTAGAGGATTATATTTTTGGCTGTGGAAAATTCATTTTCAAAAATTTCATCGTCCAGCTCCGAATATATTTTACCAATAATATCAACGCCAATTACGGTATGCATCTCGATAATGGTACGTTCATAGTCTGCCAAACGACCTGGCTTGTATAGAATGCCTTCGGGAATGGCAGATTTGCCGATATCATGCAGTATGCTGGAATGGGCGATACCCGCAACTACCAGTTCCGGCATATCCAATTGACATCGTTCATTATGCCGCTGCGCAAGGAGCTCGGTCAGCTTCTGCACGCGTGTGAGGTGGGGCTCGATTCCCGGGTCGCGTATCTCGCATGAAATCGCAAGCACCTTTAATAGAGAAGCTTGGATCGAAGCCACCCTTTTCTCATCCAAATAATATCCGCGGTCGAGCTGCTCCAGCTCCCGGAACACACCGACGAAATATGTACTCCCCTCTATGATGAAGGGGCTGATCGTTATCGATGAATGCCACAGGCTCTTGTCGCGCTTTCGATTGGTGAAGATACCCGACCACGGGGAACCGTTATTCAGAGCTTCATACATCCCGACATAGGTATCATCTGGAGTATGCTTGGTTCGTAATATGCTCGCTTTCTTGCCCACGATTAATTCCGACGAATATCCCGTAATGCATTCATAGGTTTTGTTCACGGCCAGGATTTGATGCTTCTCGTTCGTAATAATAACGGCATCAGCAAGCGATAGAAAGGATTGAAGCGATTCAATCATGAGGTCATCAACTCAGTTCATCTGTATGTATAATCTGTCAATTGCGGTTTTATTCTATCACATAAATCTATCACATCGTTATACTATTAGCGGCATAACAATGAATTCTACGTGTGGAAATATAAAAAACCACCCTGAAGGAGGGTGGTTTCCATATATTCAAGTGTTTGCCCCAGCTGCTATCGGCCGTAGACAGCGTCCCATACGGACTCATAACCATCATCGTTATTATCTTCGCTGCTGTCCTCGTCCGTCCATTCATCTTCATACAACCGCGGGTTAAGCACATCGTACAGAACCTCATGAATTTCTTCTTGGTTAGCTACCATCGCCGTATAGAGCGTATTCAGCTTCTTATCGAGACCGATCTGCTCATTGCGCACGTTCAGCGCCTCTTGATACAGCTTCTGGTTGACATAGGTTTTGAAGGTTACACCGAGTTTAGCATATGACTCCTTGAGCTTGGTCGCCTGCTTGCTCTGCGATATCCAGCCTGCCGCGAGCGAGGATAAGAGGTCCATCTCCTCCTCTTCCAGATACGCTGCGACACTGTCATTCCGCGTCGACAGCATGTTCATGGCGCCGGCGAAGAAAAGAGTGCGCTCCTCGTTCAAATACCCGACGGTATCCTCCGCCTCCAGCAATTCAACAAGCTGGTCGGTTAGTCCGCTTTCGTTGTTCTTCAATTGGCCGAGCAGATAGCCTTGCTGTTTCTTCAACGTGCTGCTCGTCCGAGCTTGCTCCGCCAGCTTCTTGTTGAAGGTGGCTGCGGTCATCTTCTTATTCGCCAGCGGACTCGCATTCGCTACAGCAGCCGCAGGCTGCACAGGTTCAGCCGCAGCAACTCCGGTCGATGCGAGCATGATGGATAAGGCCATTACCCCTTTTATCGCTTTGTTCATCATCTGAAACTTACCTCCTGTACGTTATGTATCGACAATAGAAAAGACACCCTATGGCGGCCCGGCTGTCTTAGCATACACGATCATATGCCTTAGACCCGCAGCTTTGCGTCCCCGCCTTTCAACGGGTTTGCCAGTAACGTCAGTGTCGTTGTTAACCTTTTATAGGTATATAGTAATAGTTTCCTTATCCATTGTAAATAGATTCATTCATTTTGATAGGTCTATAGTTTTACTTTTGTATAATTTACGAGAATTAACCGCTTGCCGTTCAGTCCTTATAGGGATCGAATTCGTCAGCCCCGGCCATGCAGACGCCGATTGGCTTCAGCACATGCAGAACCTCAATGGTTTCCGAGTGGGCATCAAGCACCTCCTGCAGCTTGCGGTAGACGAACGGACTTTCGTCCGTACCCGCGCCCCGAAGCTCAACGCCGAATTGTTGGACCGCCTTCCTCATTTGGTCTGGCGTGATCTGACCGCCGGAGCGCTTACGCGTCTTCCAGTTCATCTTACCTGCCGCCTGTGTACGGCTCATAAGCCGGCCTGCTCCATGAACGGTGCTGTAGTAGGCATCACGGTTCTCGTCCCCCGTCCTGCAGCCAAATTGAGGAATCCGCTGGCCGTCTTGTGTCCGAAGCCGCGGCTGCCGAAATGATTGCTCACCCACAGCCTTCCCGTACCGGCTTCCTCGAACAGGTCCACAAAGTGGTTCCCGCTTCCGACCGTTCCGAGCTGATCCCGGGCCAGCCCCTTCAGCTTATCGTGCTCTTGCCGCCCTATGGCTGCGAAGACTGCCCAATCCGGATCATCGAACAGCTCGTGATCGACCTTCTCACTGTTGACCCGGCCGATACCAAACGAGATCTTCGCGGCAATCCGGTCCATGATAGGCGCGATTCTCGGCCTAATATCCGAAGCCATAAGATTCGTACGTACCGCTTTGTTGCCGCATGCAATATCATAGCCTACTCCCGATGGAGAGATTTGCCCGCCGTAGACGACCACCCCTCCAATCGGTTGACTATAGCCTTTATGATGGTCTGCCATCAGCAGTGTTTGCACCACATTGCCATGCTCATTACAGGTCTTGGCTTGCAGCATCGCGCCTTCGTCTGGTTTTCCCCAGACGCGAACGCCTTCAATGGTTTGATAGGTCATGTCCAATAACTCTCCTAACGTGTGAATTCATGCTCTAATCATCGCTCATTCTGCGCTTCCCGAACATGGCATAAGTATGACGATGCTTCAATTACTTTGTCTATCCACCGTCTGCACGCACTGGTAGAATGATAATTATACGTTTGTTCGGGTTCGAAAGGAGCATTTCCCTTATGGCCAAAGAGAGCTTTGATAAAGAAGTCCAATTCCTGCGCATGCTGGTGCTGACGAGCGGCGCTTACAGCCGGCAGCAGTTCGCCGAGCGTCTCGGCATCTCTGTCCACACCTTCGATAAGACGCTACGCCGTCTAAAGGAAATCGTCGGCACCGTCTACCAGCAGCTGCCCGAGACGCAAGGCCGCGAGTTTGCGAACATGCTGCGCTTCAATTATTACGAAAGTGCAGATCCCATGCTGCTGTTTCTATACCGGGCCAAATCGGTCAAAGAATCGGAGAGCTATCGCCTCTCCGTTCTGATCGCAGCCCTTCAGCAGCGTTCCCTCACGGCGATGGAGCTGCTCGATGTATGCTGCGGCGGACTGCCCTCTGATTTTCCAATGCCCGATGAGAAGACGATCCGCTCCGATCTTCGCTATTTGGAGGAGGTTGGCGTGGTTCGCCGCGAAGCCGGGGGACGGCCCTATAGGTATGCCATCCATAACAGCTTGGTGAACGAACTGACGGAGCAGGAACGAATCGATTTGTACGCCTTCGTCGATGTGATGGCCAATACGCAGGTACCGTCTGTCCAAGGGTATTTGCTGCGTGACAGCCTGAAGAAGGCGTTCAAGCTGCAGGATGCGATGGAGCCCTTCTTATACCGGTACCACTACTTTTCCCGGATTCTCGACGAGGCACATCTGTTCACTCTGCTGCATGCGATCCGGGATCGAAGATCGATTACGTTTCTATACTTCTCGCCGAAGAACCGGCAAAGCTACGGATCGAAGAATACGAACCCGCTATTCGAACGCGAAACCGAGGGCAAACAGGCAAGGATGCTGCCGCTGAAGGTCGTGTACGACCACCAATACGGCCGATGGTATCTGCTCGGATATGCCCGTCATGATATTGTGAAGTACCGCGTGGAGGGCATTACTCAAATCGTGGAGGAAGAGGATAAGGCGGAAGAAGCGCTGTTCGCCGAAAGGATGGAGCTTCTGCAGCTGCGAACGCGTTTCAGCTGGCTCATCGATACCGGACGGGCGGTTCTCATCCGCGCACGCTTCTTCAATCCCGAAGGCGCCAAGGTGAATTTCATCCGGGAGCGAGTAGAGCTTCAAGGACAGTGGGGCGAGATCACCGAGACCACCGGCGAATCGTTCATCTACGAGATTACGGTGAATGGTACGACAGAGATCAAGCCGTGGCTCCGCAGCTTCGGCTCGAGCTGCGAGGTTCTGGAGCCGCTTCAGCTTCGGCGCGAGTTTATCGCGGAATGGAAGGAGATTCAAGCTTATTATGAACCTGTTCGAGAAAATCTTTAACTACCAGCTGATTTCCCGGCTGGAGGAGTCCGGCTCCTATACGCTCACCTCTCATGAGAGAGCCTGGTTGAAAACAATGCTCGCTCATCCTGCTGCAGACGAGGCCTTCATGCCAGAGACGCTGCGCAAGCTCCGCGCCGTGCTGGAATCCGAACCAACGCTCGGACTATCCGATCATGTGGTGCAGAAAGCGCGAAGCGCGGAGCGCCAGGTCTACCATCCGCTCCTCCGGCCCCTCCGGCGAATCATCATGAATGGCAGCGGCATCCGGCTTACCTTCCGGCTCAAGAACGGGGGCGTCTATACCGGCCACTACGGTTTTCCATATCGCCTGGAATACAGTATGGTCAAACGGGAATGGTACCTGCTCTGGCACCATATGCGCCATCAAAGCTTCATGTCGACGAGACTCGCGAACATCGTGGATGTTCACGAAGAGGCTATCGCTCCGGACCGGTCGGCAGCTCTGCCTGCCCAGATTAGCGCACAATTGGAAGGGCGCAAGGAGACTGCCATCATTGAGGTCGTCAGACTGTATAATCAGGAGCTGTCTCGTATTCTTTACGCATTCTCCTGCTTCGAGAAAGAAGTCGATTATGACGGCGATTCGGATACGTATCGGATTAAGCTTACGTTTCTCGGCGATGAGAGCGAATATGTGCTGTCAAAGATTCGCTTTCTCGGCAAACGCGTCCGCGTGGCAGAAGGTGCGAGGCTGCAGCGCCGAATGCTGGAATCCACATCGAAGGCGCTGGCACGGTATGCGGCGGAAACGCAATAGCGGCCTGTTCCTGTCAGTTTCTTGCTGACATCGGACAGGCCGCTTGTTATT
The DNA here is from genome assembly GCF_024498075.1 of Paenibacillus mendelii. GTDB lineage: Bacteria > Bacillota > Bacilli > Paenibacillales > Paenibacillaceae > Paenibacillus_Z > Paenibacillus_Z mendelii. The sequence continues at coordinate 106,474 of NZ_JANHOF010000017.1, read as the reverse complement.
TAAGGGATGCTGCGGCTCTTATAACAAGAGCCTATCCAATCAATGTTACTGCCTGCTGCTCGGCCTGCAGCAGTCTTTCGCGCACGCGGACCACCTCTCCCACAATAATGAGTGCCGGATTGCTTAGTTTTCGCAAGGCGGCAATTGTATGAATATCCGAAAGAGTTCCTATGATGGTACGCTGGCGAGAAGTCGTACCGCGTTCGATCAAGGCAACCGGGGTTGTGGAGGCCTTGCCGTGCTTAAGCAGCTCTTCGCGAATAGCCGGGAGCTCGCTGACGCCCATATAAATAGCCAACGTATCCACGCCATGCGCAAGCAAGTCCCAGCGAACGGGCGGCTTGTCGCCATGACAGCGGCTGCCGGTCACACAAGCGAAGGAAGCGGCATACTCACGATGTGTAACGGGAATGCCCGCTGAAGCGGCAGCACCGATAACCGAAGTGATACCTGGTACAACTTCATACGGGATTCCCCATGTTGCAAGCTCTAACGCTTCTTCAGCTCCTCTTCCAAAGACGAAAGGGTCTCCCCCTTTAAGACGGACGACCATCCTACCCTCCCGCGCATAATTGACAAGCGTCTCGTTAATCCGCTGCTGAGGCATCGCATGCGAGCCGGGAGCTTTGCCGCAGTAAACCAACGCTGCATGGGGACTGGCGTACTCCAGCAATTCATTGCTTATGAGACGATCGTACAGAATAATGTCTGCTTGTTGAATGAGACGCATAGCCTTCACCGTAATAAGCTCAGGATCACCAGGTCCTGCTCCGACAATATAGACCTTGCCTGTCATCGGTCCCCTCATAAGCCGCTCCCTTCGGCTGGCAGTATCGCAGCCTTCGTGTCCGGTAACTTTGTTCCTTGCTGAGCAAAGGATAGGTTGCGGGTAAACTTTCTTTGAGATAAATAGAATAGAACGCCTGTAAACAACGCGCCCCCCACAAAGTTACCGATCAACACCGGAATTTGGTTCCACAGCCACCAATCAGCCATGGATACGTCAGCGCCAAGCAGCATGCCCGCGGGAATAACGAACATATTTACGACAGCATGCTCGAAGCCTTGCGCAAAGAAAATCAAAATCGGCAGCCACATCGCTGCAATTTTGCCCATCGTAGATTTGGATGTAAAAGCCATCACGACACCTAGCGTTACCATCCAGTTGCACAGCACGGCCTTTATGGTCACAAGCATCATTCCGTCATAGCCCATTTTTTGATAACCGAGCGTTTTGGTTTCACTTAATTGGATGAGCATTTGTGCCAATGGATTGCTCATATCCGTACCCATCTTCGTCACGGTCAAACCATACAAGACCGCATATAAGCCGCATCCGACAAGATGCCCCAGAATGGCCCATCCGAAGCTTGCGAGCATACGAGGCATCGTTGTCTTACGCTCCATAACCGATAATGGAAGGAGTGCAAAGGTTCCCGTCACAAGTTCAAGACCCAGCAGAACGATCATGACAAAGCCCACGGGGAAAATAAGAGCCCCTACCAGACCGATGGACGTTTGACTAACAGCCGTGAAAGCCAGTGTTGTCGCGCAGGCGAGTATAGCGCCTCCCAACAATCCGCGGATCACGATATGAAAGGCGTTTAAGCTTGCTTTTGCAGTTCCAGCTTCAATCATGGCATCTAACACTTCACCAGGTTTTACATATGCCATTGTCATTCCTCCATCGTTTTGTGAAGCTTATCCTCACAGATTTTCGCCGTAACAAGCTTCATCACAAGCATAAGCTCAAATCGTGATATAGATAGATCCGCTCTCGCGGTCAATTTCAGTTTCGTACGTGTTGACGCAGCCTTCGTCAGGCTCATGGACGCGGCCGCTGCGAAGATCGATTCTCCAGTCATGGAGCGGACAGTGTACGGATGTCCCGCACACCATTCCTTCCGACAACACTCCGCCCTTATGCGGACATTTATTTTCTACAGCAAGCACACTGCCGTCCGTTAAACGGAATACGGCGATATCAGTACCCTTTACCCGCATAGTACGCGATCCCTTCACATCAATATCCGATAGATTAGCTACCAGCAGCTTCGTTGTCATAGCCGTACGCCTCCGTTTCATCTCATAAGTGGTGAACCCAACGACGCTTCGTTGCTAGATCTGCATAGACTGTTCACCGGTCAAATGCTCGAAGTTTTTGCGCAGCTCCGCCGTTTCTACGATTTGCTTCCAGGGATCGGTTGTCAGGCTAAGCGTTTTCTCGATTCGCGCCATAAGGGCAAGGCGGTCCTCTCGTTTCTCCAACGCTTTCTTGACATAGTCGAGTCCAACGCGCTCAATCCATTGAGCAGTACGCTCATTCCATTGGGCATGTTCCCGGTATAGCTGCAAGTAAGCGGAGGACCATTCCATCACCTCGTCCTCGGTCTTCACGATGGTGAGCAGCTCTGTCGCTTTCACTTTAATGCCGCCATTGCCGCCAACATGAAGCTCCCAGCCGCCATCAATCGCGATAACGCCAAGATCCTTGATCGTCGATTCCGCACAATTCCGCGGACAACCGGACACGGCGAGCTTCACCTTAGCAGGCGTATTCAAGCGTTCAAAGGCCTTCTCCATCCGGATGCCCATGCCGATTGAATCCTGGGTTCCGAATCTGCAAAACGTATTGCCGACGCATGTCTTGACAGTTCGCAGCGTTTTTCCGTAGGCGTGTCCGGAGGGCATATCGAGCTCCGCCCAAATTTTCGGAAGATTTTCTTTCTTCACGCCCAGCAGGTCGATCCGTTGTCCTCCCGTGAATTTGACCATCGGCACTTCGAATTTCTCGGCCACCTCAGCGATCTTCTTCAAATCGGCTGGGGAGGTAACTCCGCCATAAATACGAGGAACGACGGAATAAGTACCGTCCTTCTGAATATTCGCATGATACCGCTCGTTCGTGATACGGGATTCCTTCTCATCGACGTATTCCTCCGGATAAAGCATGCCAAGGTAGTAATTCAGGGCCGGACGGCATTTCGTACATCCCTCGGGGTTGCGCCATCCAAGCACGTTCATCACCTCTTTGGTGCTCATAAGCCGCATTTTTGTAATTCCATCTACGATCTCATCCCTGCTATGCGACGTACAGCCGCAGATACCTTCTTTTACTTGCTCGCCGAGTGAATCGCCTGCGTACAGAGTCAGCAATCCCTCTACGAGAGGCTTACAGCCGCCGCAGGAAGCAGAAGCCTTCGTGCATGATTTAATAGCTTGAGCGGTATTGCAGCCTTTGGTCATGATCGCTTCGGCAATCGTTCCTTTTGACACACCGTTACAGCCGCATATAATTTCATCCTCGCCCATCGCTTCAAGCCTGTTACCACCGGAGGATTGACCAAGCAGATCCGACGAAATACCAAGCAATATTTCCTTCTCGCGCCCTGCTACCGACTCTCCCTTCTTAATAGAAGCGAATAATTCCGCACCATCCGAGGTGTCTCCGAACAGCACCGCACCGATAAGCTTCCCATCCTGAATGACAATTTTCTTATACGTGCCAGCCAATTCATCTTGAATTTTCAGAGCCCGGGTGCCCGGCGATTCCTCGAAGCGTCCGGCCGAGAATACATCAACGCCGGAAACCTTCAGCTTTGTTGAGGTGACAGAGCCCGTATAGCCGGCCGTCTCCACACCGGCCAGATGCTTGGCTAGCACAGCACCCTGCTCATAAAGCGGGGCAACCAAGCCATATCCGATGCCGCGGTGCTCCGCACATTCGCCGACGGCATAAATGCCGGATACACTCGTCTGCATGAAGTCATCCACGACAATACCGCGATTCACATCAATGCCAGCCCCCCTGGCCAGCTCCACGTTCGGCCTGATCCCGACGGCCATCACGACTAAATCACCATCTACCTCAGTACCATCCGTGAAGGCCAGCCCGGTAGCGCGGCGCTTACCTTTAATTGATGTTGTGCTTTTCTGCAATAAAAACTTCATCCCTTGCAGCTCCAGCTCGCGCTGCAGCATCCTGGATGCCGCTTCGTCTAATTGGCGTTCCATTAAATAGCGGTTAATATGGACGACAGTCACTTCCATCCCGAGATGGAGAAGCCCCCGGGCGGCTTCTAGCCCGAGCAAGCCACCGCCGATAACGACTGCTTTCTTATATTTTTTGGAGGCATCGATCATCACCTCGCAATCATGAATATCACGGAATGCGATAACGCCTTCCTTGTCTGCGCCGGGAAGCGGCAGCATGAATGGATTGGAGCCCGTTGCAATAATAATCGCATCGTAAGCCGCTTCAATGCCTAGGTGGGAGGTAACCTTTTTGCGCTCCGTATTAATTTTTGTCACCCTATGGCCTGTATGCAAGGTAATGTTATTCTCTTTGTACCAATCCCAGTCGTTGATGACGATTTCCTGCATATCCGCGCCGCCCGCCAGGACAGAAGAAAGCATAATGCGATTATAATTGGGATGCGGCTCAGCACCAAAGATCGTTATGTCGTAGCTGCCAGGAGAAAGCTTCAATAGATGCTCAATTGCCCGAACTCCTGCCATGCCATTACCGATAAGCACTAATTTCTTCTTCGTTATAGCCATTGTCATTCTCTCCTCCCCATCCTTCGTCTGTCAGAAAATAATAAAAGCCTGCTTCGCTCCAAGGGAAAACGTACATCTCCCGTTGATGCGAAAGCAGGCTTCTTTGCCGCTTCAAACGAATACACCGTTGTATTCGTGAATATATAGGGTTGCTAACGTAAATGTACAACAGCATCAAAGTATATGTCAATATAATTAACACCAAAAGTATAAAAAACTTGGGTCGTGACATTATCGCAATATTTGTGTTATAAATAGTGACATAGGTATCGATAAAGTCGTTAAGGAGGGGGCGCTTCTACATGCGTTCTTTGTTAGTGGTCGATCATCGTACGGCAAATGAGGCAGCCATGTTGGACCCTCAGTCGGAACAGCTTTCAATAAAACAATCACCGGCGTGGATGCTCGAGGCTTATGGTTATCACGTTCTGCGCGCTTTCGATGAGAAGAATAACGAGCTTCAAATGGGCAGCGCGGACGCAGTCATCCTTCACTTGCCGCTGAATGAGGTTAAGCTTTGGGGCACCAAGCTGCTCAAGCACAAGATGATTCCGATGCTATGGTGGTGCAGCGCGGACATAGCGACTTTATCTGCCGCCTTTTGCGAGGACGACCTGCCTATCGATGGCCTTCTATCTCCTTCGATGAGTGAGCAGGAGCTGCATTGGGCGCTGCATTTCGGCTCTAAGCAGCACTTTGAGAGGCTTCAATGGCTGAATGAGCGCAAGCAGCTGGAGGCCCGGCTCGAGGAGCGGAAGTGGATTGATATGGCTAAGGGGATCTTATGTAAAATCAAAAACATTTCTGAAGCGGAAGCCTATGACGTGCTGCGCAAGCAGGCGATGAATGAACGCAAACGAATGGTTGACGTTGCTACGTCGATCGTCAAGGTGTATCAACTGCTTCAGGATCAAAAATAAGGGGGTCCTGCCGTGATTACGAACCTATTAAAGGAAGTCGGACGGGGAAAACGAGGCGCTCGCGACCTTTGCTATGATGAAGCGCTGCTTGCTGCTGATGCGATCCTGGATTTAAAGGCAACCCCGGCACAAATCGGCGCCTTCTTCATCGCGGAGCGAATAAAAATGGAAAGCGTCGAGGAGATTGAAGCATTCGTAACGGTGTGCCGCAAGCATGCGCATCGCCTGCCTATTCAACAAGGGCTCGATTGTGCAGGACCTTATGACGGCCGAAAAAAGTCGTTTTTCGCCACCTTCCCGGCAGCGTTTCTTCTCGCAACGGCCGGACTGCCGATTACGCTGCATGGAGCGGCAGCCTTGCCCCCCAAATGGGGCATAACGCTGCATGATTTGCTGCATGAATCCGGGATTGATGCCGACCGTCTTTCTCGTGATCAGATTGTTAAGGCAGCCAAGGATACGGGAGTGCTGTACGTTCCGGCCGAAGAATGGTGTCCGCAGCTTAGAGCGCTGCGTTCGATTCGAATTGAGCTGGGCATGCGAACGGTGCTTAACACGGCCGAGAAGCTAATCGATTATTCGCATTCGCCTTTTTTAGTATTCGGCATTTATCATAATACCGTCTCTGCGCGTATGGCCCAGCTGGCGACCAATTTGGAATATACAAGAGCGCTCATCGTTCAAGGGATGGAGGGCTCCGAGGATTTGTTCATCGAACGGCCGACCCGCACTTATTTGGTCACAGATGGAGAATCCAAGCTTCATATGATTGATCCCGACACCTACGGATTAGAAACACCCCTGCCAAAAATGGAGTGGACGCCCGCCGAGCAATTGCGTGTATCTGAGTCCGTGCTTCAAGGACGCGGGCATCTCGCATTCGTCAATCAGGTGCTTCTTAATGCAGCTGTGAGATTACAGCTGGCGGAGAAGGTTGAATCCATCGAGGAAGGGCTTTATACATGCAAAGCTTTGCTTGATGACGGTGCACCATGGGAGTTATATCGCAAGTGGCAAAATGCGCTGCAGGCCGAGAGCGCTTTGCCCTGCAGCAGCTAGCATGGCCAAACAGTGCTCGTTCACCCATCGCGTTCGGGGATATGCACTGGTCAACGACATGGCTATCCGCACGCTCCTCATGCCTCTCATGCCTCTTCAAATTGATGATCTAGTGAAAAACCCGGTTGAACAGCCCTGGTCAACCGGGTTTTCATCTACATCCATCGTCTGCTCCGACACCTATGCGCCTTTAACGGCCGCCAGCGGCTTGCACTTGGCGACCACCTGGGCCAGTCCGGCTCCGACGACGCTCGCAATAATTTGATCCACGTCTTTATAGGCCTGAGGAGATTCATCGATGAGGCCTTCCAGCGATCGTTGGTTCACGACGATTTCATCCTCTGCACCCACACGAAGCGAGGCTTCGAACTCGTCAAGCGTGACCAGCCGTTTCGTGGCGCTCCGAGAGCGGATCCGGCCGGCACCGTGGCAGATCGAGTAGAAGTTGGCCCGGCCTTCGGGGCTTCCAACCATGATATACGAGGCGGTCCCCATAGAACCGGGGATAAGTGCCGGGTGCCCTGTTCCAAGGTACGGATCCGGATTATCGGGATGCCCGGCAGGCAGCGCCCGCGTTGCGCCTTTGCGATGCACGAAGTACGATTGCCCTTCATGCTCCTCTTCCCACGCATAGTTATGCATGAGATCATACAGCGTGCTCATCTCGAATTTGGAGCCGAACACATCTTTGCCCGCTTCGCGAACGGCATACGCGATAAGATGACGATTAACGACCGCATAATTCAATGCCGAATACATCAGATTGACGTATGTCTGTGCAACAGGATGCGCTAGCGCCGCATATACCAGCTTCGGGTCCGCAGTTCCATAGCCGTCTGACCGCATAACCTTCGCCATATCGCTGCTGCAGTATTGGCTGACCGATCCTCCCCAAGCGCGTGAGCCGGAGTGAATCATGACCGCGATCTGTCCATCAAAGAGTCCCCAATCCTCGGCAACAGCTTGATTCTCCTCCGGAATTTCAATGGCCTGAATTTCTACAAAATGATTCCCGTTCCCGAGCGTACCCAGCTGCCGGTGTGACCGATGCCACACCACATCCGGGAAACGGTTCAACGACTCCTCGTCCAAATGAAATTTGGCGCACTCCACATGCGTCAGCGAGGTTGCTTTGCGCGGCGTATAGCCGTCAGGAATGTACTTCTTGGGAAGGCCGTGCAGCCCCTTCGTGACCACATGCTCTAGCCGGATATCTGAGAAATGTCCCCGCGCATGCTGCTCCACGGGCAAATATTTCTCAATCGTTCGAACCAGCTTGCGCCGGAGACCCACCTCCTGCAAATCCTCCTTGCGCAGGTTGGTCAGATGAACCCGCATCCCGCAGCCGATATCACTCCCTACAATGGAAGGCGATACATAGCCATCTTCGGCGTTCCATACTGCAGTCGTGCCGATGCACGTCCCCACCCCGACATGTACGTCAGGCGTATAGCTCATATAAGCTTGGTTCGGAATTTGCAAATTGTTATTTGCCATTTCAAATACTTTATAATCCAGCGTGTTATATATTTCTTGTCCGGCATACACATGCAGCGTTCCTGAAGGAAGCGGCACCTGCCTGTAATAGTTTGTATTCATGCAATAAGTTCCTTTCAATTCTCAATTTAATAGAAGAAATAAGTGGTGTAACAGCATTCATGTCCGCTGCCTCCTTTCAGGTCTCCACGTGAATGATTTTCGGCTGCAAGCAAACCGCTGCCTGCCCACTGTGAACAGCAGGCGAAGCGCGATTGCCCGCTCAAATATACGCAAAAAAACCATAGACTCATTGTCCATGGTTAACGATTGCATTCATGCCGGGCTATACGTATAGAGGGCTATACGTTAGTCCCTGCTGCTGCCAAAAGTCCGTGGAGACCAATGAAACAAGAGATAAGCTTGTGAAGTTAAGGTGACGCGTTGTGTTGGATAAGTCATTTCAATTGGCCTCCCTTCAAAAATGTAGGTCTATCATATATGCGCAGCCCAGCATTTGTCAATAGTCGCATACTGCGCAGTAAGGATCCCCAAGGGAGGCCCTCTTTAGCTCGCATCCCCCTTCGAACCGACCAGCATATTCAAGCGTTCCAACAGATTGCTCCCGCCGGATAGCGAAATTGTGCCGATCTTCTCGCATATTTTCTCCAGAAACTCGAGCTCCTTCAACCGGAACAGCGTCTGGTTCTCATCCATGAGCTTTGCGGTATTCAGCAGGCTTCGCGTGGAGGCCGTCTCCTCGCGGCGTGTGATCAGGTTGGCCTGCGCCTTCTTCTCGGCCAGCAGCACCGTGTTCAGAATATCCCGAATCTCACCGGGCAGAATGATATCCTTCACACCGGCAGATAGAAACTTGATGCCGAATTCGGCACTCTTCTCGTTTAGGCGAGACAGCGCATAGGCGGCGATTTCCTGCTTGGTGCGAAGCAGCTCATCAAGCTTGAGCGTTCCCACGTATTCACGCAGCACTAGCTGAAGCTGTATGTAGATCTGCTCCTCGAATGACTTGATTTCCAGCGCCCGGAGCGGCTCGACGACCCGGTATTGGCAGACAAAATTAAGCCGAAGCGTAATTTTGTCCTCGGTCATCATCTCTTGGCCGGTCAGATCCAATTGCTGCTGACGCAGGTCAATCGTCTTAATGACAGCTTGTACGGGACCGCGCCAGAAGTAATACTTGCCCGGCGGAAGCTCCTTCTTCATAACGTTGTTATAATGCAGCAGGCCCCGTTCACCGCTTGCAACCTCCTGCATATGTACGTAACCGGCCAGCTTAGGCACAATGGACAGATCGATGTCCGGCCCAATCTCCGGCTCACGTATGTCGACACGGACGAACCGGTGACGCTTCAACGAATTCCAGAACGCATATTTGCCAGCGGTCAGCAGAGCAGCGAATTTACCGTCTTCATAGTGCAGCACATATTCAAAATCCTGTACATCGACCACATCCAGCTGGCGAAGCAGCTCCTCGTCCTGAAGAAATAGATTCAGCTCCTTACCGGGAACGCTGAAAGGCTTCATGACGTTCATCACGGTCACGGTATCGCCGCGCAGCGTAGACATCCAATGGATGCCCGAGTCCAGCGGCTTCATATAGCGGCCTTTATTAAACAGCAGGCCGCGTTCATCGGCTTGGATGATTATTTTCTTAAACATATTATCCTCTCCTCACGGTCATGCCTTGCCCGCGAACCTTGTACGGGGAAGTCCGCCGGAACGGCAGCGGAGCCTGGTTTAAGGGGAAGCGGCGGCTCAAGATTGGCCGAATCTCCCGGTTGTCGCTGTGCCTAAGCCGCTTGCACGCAGGCATCTGCGAGCCGGTCGCTTGGGATAACCTGAAGCGGCAGCACTCCCCGGTATCCACCGGCTGCATAGCGCCGATCCGGTGCCTGCTACACTCAGCAGGCTGGAATTCCCTTGCAAGGTTACTCTTTTTCATCATTACCGATTCATTGTATCGGTGCTCTACCAATGAGCTTATCGCGTGACAGGCGATATGGGATTCGAACCCATACATTAGAGCAGCAAGGCCTTGTTCGCGCACCAGTATACTTGGCCCTATGATGAGCAAGCACTGCGGAGCCATATGGAAACTCCTGCTTCGGCAACGCCGTCCGTACCGCTGCTGCCCTCTTATCTTCGCGTAATTTCACTTGGGCGAACATGGTGAAAGTATGGCGACTACTGAAAAAGTTATTAGAGCAAGTGCGGCCTGCATGTGCTGCCGGCGGCAAGTCGTGCAGGCTTAATGCGCCGGATAGGAGCCGTTAATGTTACAAGTTGTGCGGAAGGGTGATTGGAGCGTCGGATGAGTTATTCGATTGAAGATGGGAGCTAAGATTGGGAGACATTCTAACATATAAATTCAATAGGGGGTTCGGAGGTTCGGGGGTTCGGGGGTTCGGGGGTTCGGGGGTTCGGGGGTTCGGGGGTTCGGCAGGATGATGAGTTAAGCGATAGGTCGTCTGGGGTGCTCTATCAATTGTGAATTTAGCTAATGGATGAGATGGGGGCTACTCGGTCGGTTGAAGGTCTAGCAGGAATAGACCCTTATACTAGTCAGCTAGCCCATAAAGCAAACCAGCCCCCAATCTCGTAGTTGGAAGCTGGCTCTATGGAGCTTGAAGACCTGTCGCCTTTCGCATCATCGGCCAGGGTTCTCTAACAAGCGGCACACTGACTATTGATTATTTGGCACGTTCCAAGAGGAGTCTCTGGCCAGTCCTCCTAGGTAATACCGATAGCATCATAGGAAACATAATAGCCAAACCCTACTCGCGCATGCTCACCCTTTGAGCCGATAAATCGCTTTGTTCTCCAAGCCTCTGATCATCGGGGTCCACGGCTCCGTCTCCGGTGTCGTGTCCAGCGCATCTTCGACCATCTGAAGCTTCGCGTCCATCGCATCAATGTGATGCAGTGCAACCGCCTCCGCCATCTGGGGTTGGACAGGGCTCCCCCATTCGCCTAAGTTGTGATGGGACAGCACTAAATGCTGCAGTCCGATGATTTTCTCCGATTGCAAATCGTACTCGCACCGGATGGCAGCCTCCGTAATCCAATTGGAAACCATCGAGATATGGCCGATCAGCTTGCCTTGGACGCTGTAATCCGATACGATGCCCAGCTGCGCGATCATTTCCTCCGGCTTGGCGATATCATGCAGAATAATGCCGGCTTTAATATAGTCGGGGTTTAAGAACGGGCGCTGTTTGCAAATAAACTCGCCTATCTCCAGCATCCGCACGATATGGTAGGCCAAACCGGCAAAATAGGCATGATGATGCGTCTTGGCCGCCGGATAATGCATCAGCTTCTCTTCCACCTTCGCTACACAGAACGAAACGACGGTACGAATTTCTTCATCGGTAATGCTATGGATAGCCTGCTTGATCATATGAACCAGATCAACCGGCCGGATTGGAGCGGAGCGGATGAAATCCGTTAACGTAACACCATCCTCGGGAGTCACTTTGCGGATTCGAAAAACCTTCACTTGCAGCCTCTCACGATAGGTCTGCACAATCCCCTGTACCTTGACTAACTCCATCGGAAAGAAGGTTTCCTTGTCAGTCGGTGTTACATCCCAATACTTGGCCGACATCTGTCCGCTGGCATCGCACAGAACGATATCGAAATAGTCTTTGGGGGGCGTACCGTTGGTCTGCTTTACTTCCAGCTCTTTCAATAAATAATAGCCCACAAACTCATCGTTGGCCGTCAATTGCTTCATCAACGTCATAATTGGCTCCTCCTACGCATGGCTAGAGCTATTATACCTTGAATAAAGGCTTAGCGGCGAAAATGAATTCCTGAACCTGTAGAATCTCGACACGAAACGCCAAACACTTAAACAGCCTCAGGTAGAATAGGATTGCCGTTATGAACAAGGAGAGGTTCGCGCAAGCAATGGCAGACTTACTTGCTGTTGGCACGCCGCAAGGGTCAGTGAGCGTAATAAAACCGCACGAATACAACTGTACTGCCTCGTACTCGTGCGGCTTGGAATGGCTGCCGTCACGTACGGCAGCCTTGAATGAAATGTTCTCCTCTGGAATAAGACGGATTATTGCTCCATCAGCTTGCGAAGCTTGCCTGGAAAATCGGTGATAATGCCGCTTACGCCCATTTCGAGCATGGCCGCCATACCCTCTTCGCCATTGACGGTCCACGGAAATACAGCCACGCCCTGCGCTACGGCAGCTCTGACCGCTTCGGCTTCAAGCCGCATAAACAGTGGGTGAAGCGAGTATGCGTCGACACCGGCCGCTTTGGGAAGCAGCGCATAGTCTTTCAAGTTCAGATCGTACAGCAATCCGACACGAAGAGAGGGCTCGAGCTGGTTCAACGTTCTCAGACAGTCGAAGTGGAACGAAGAAACGATGATGCTTGCGGTCCGGTTCATCCGGCGCAGCAGCTCGACCAGCTTCTCTTCCATCCCTTGTCCGATCCCGCCCTTGATTTCCACATTTATCTGAATATGTGCGGGCGTCATCGCAATGACTTCCTCCAGTGTCGGAATGCGCTCTCCCGCGTATGTAGGATTAAACCAAGCACCGGCATCGAACTGTTTCATTTCTTCAACGGTCAGCTGGTTCACAGCCCCTTGGCCGGACGTTGTCCGATCTACCGAAAAATCGTGAATGACGACGATTTGCCCATCTTTGGACAGGTGCACATCCAGTTCGAAGGCGTCGCATCCTTGCTCAAGCGCCAGTTGAAATGCAGCCAGTGTATTCTCGGGTGCTTCACCAGCTGCGCCGCGGTGGGCGATAACGATCGGCAGTTCCTTATTCAATGAACACACGCTCCTTATTGGACAACGGCAGGAACAAACAAAACAACCTTGTCACGTAAGCGCAGCCTCGCAGGGGCGAAAGAAGCGGATATGGAGCAAGGGCTTCTTGGAGGGCGATACCTGGCCGTCCCGTTTATAAATTCGGTTTTAGTATACGAAAGCCGCTTAGAGCTGTCAAACCTTTTACAAGTTCTTCTTGTTGACCTTGCGGTGGTTTTCGCCCCATTCGTCCATAAGATCGAATATCGGATCCATTCGGCAGCTCCGGCCCGGTCAATACGGATTTCTTCATCGAGGGCAAATCGGAAGAGCAGCAAGCCATGTCTGCTGCTTCATGTACGGCACAGCCTTGCCCAATGCCGATAAGCACCAAGAGAACCGCGCCCTCAGGACCCGGTTCTCTATCTTCACTAGCTGTCTTGATATACAATCCGATCCTGCCCGTCCTGCCGTGCAAAGCCGCGTTCGACCGCGAGGGCAATTCCGTTCTTAACCACCTTCTCGAGCGCCGGTCCGGAGCGCATATAACCAAGCGTCCGGGCCACCTGCTTGACCAGATCCTCGGCTGGAAGGCTGATCTGCGCGAAGAGAACCGACTTCACCGTATTCGCTATTTCCTCGGGCGGCAGATCCTCCGCCGCGCGTCGCTGCGTATCGTCGGATGCCACACGAAACATGGAATAGCTCTCCGGTTCGACGCCTTCGGGCCAGATGAATACCGTTCCGCCGTTCTCCGTTCGACGAACGCTTCGCTTCTCCAGGAGCTCCTCGAGCCGTCTGTCCAGCTTGGCACCCATACGGGCAATTCCCCAAGCCTGCAGCACACGTCTTGCAAGCAGACTGCGGCTGATTGGCCCTTCTTCTTGAATGACCCTTGTGATTTGCCCGAGAATCAACGGCGTGTGCGTTGGCGAATAGAAGGCGTCCGTCCCCAAGTCAACGCTCTCGAGCTCCGATGCAGTATACCATGCCGCACCGCTCGGCAGCCGCCGGGGATCAGCTGTATACAGGGAAGCCAGCCGCTGCGCCTGGACTGCAGGCTCTGCCACGGCGCCGCTCTCTTCTCTCTGCTCTGTATAGCCCGTTGACTGATCCAGAGCACGGCTGTCTGCGCTTGAGACCTTAACAATCTGGTCGTCCAGCGTGGAATCTGCTGATTGACCAGGCACTGTGCCGGTCAGCCCTCCCAGTAACACATCCAGCTTCTCGTCTTGCTTTACGCCTTGCAGTAGATCGGTTTGATCCAAGTCCCCCCTGCCTGGCAAGGTGTCTTGAATCTGCTCCTCATCACTCACCCTTTCCGGTGAACCTTCATAGGAAGCGGCCGGTTGACCGTCACGCAATCCGCCAATCGCTCCATCCCTGGCCGGTTCCTCCACGCGGCGACTCTCTTTCGCTCGTTGGATCACCTGCCGAATGCTGCTGAGCTCCGCGTTCCGGTTCTCCCACCAATCCGGCGACCATACCCGGTGCAAGCTCCATCCGAGCTGCCCCAGAACTTGGAGCCGCAATATTTCGCGATCCCGCGCCGTCTTGGCATTACGGTACATCGGCCCGTCCAGCAGGAGTCCCAGCATATATTGGCCAGGCTGCTCCGGATCCAGAATGCCGACATCGATCCGGTAGCCCGATGAACCTACATACAGGTCCGCTTCGTAGCCGAGTCGATTCAATTCCTCCACCAAGCTGCGGTGAATGTCGGATACCGTGGATACCTGCTTGGCGGCTTCGCCGGCCGGCAGCGCCTGTTTCCCTTTCTCCGCGTAATCCAGAAAAGCCTTAAGTCCGAGCACACCCTGCGCACTCGTGCGGCTGGCACTTAATTGATGGGAGCGCAGCGTCGAGAACACCATCATTTCATGCCTTGCCCGGGACACCGCGACATTCAACCGCCTCCAGCCTCCCTGCCGGTTAAGCGGGCCGAAGTTGTAGCTGATCTTGCCCGCCGCATCTGGACCGTAGCCGACCGAGAATAAGATGACATCCCGTTCATCCCCTTGAACGTTCTCCAGATTCTTCACGAAAATCGGCTCGGGCAGCTCGGGCAGCAGCAGCTCCAGATCCGCTTCCTTCTTGAACGTCTCATCCAGCAAATCTTCAATGAGTGTCTGCTGAATAGAGCTGAACGTTACAACGCCAATGCTTTGCGTCCGCAGCTGGGGATCGCGCAGTCGCCGTGCAATTTCCGCAACGACCGCCTCCCCTTCCGCGACGTTCTGCTTCGTGCGTCCCCGATCATAGTAACCCTCCACAGGACGCCAAGTGACGCTCGATACCGGTTCATCCGGCGAGGGGAACGTCATGAGCTTGCTGTCGTAATAATGCGTATTGCTGAAGGCGATAAGGCTCTCATGGCGGCTCCGGTAATGCCAAGACAAATGCATCTGAGGCATACCAAGCGCCAGACAATCGTCGAGTATGCTCTCCATATCTTGAGTGGCGATATCTTCTTCGTCCGATTCCTCATTCGTCTTCGAGAAAAAGCTGGTCGGCGGCAGCTGCTTCGGATCGCCGACGATAACGGCTTGAGTGCCTCTTGCAAGTGCCCCAACGGCTTGAGACGTAGGCACTTGGGATGCCTCGTCGAAGATGACCAGGTCGAATTTTGCGCCTGCCGGGTCCAAGTATTGCGCGACCGAGATCGGACTCATGAGCATACAGGGCGTCAAGCGCGGCAGCAGGTTCGGCACCTGTTCGAACAGCTTGCGGATGGAGAGCGCTCGTCCTCCCCTGCGGATAGCACGCTGCAGAATGCCGGCCTCGGAGCTCTGCGCGGCTTCCTGCGTCATCTTCGGCACCTTGGCCGACAGCCTTGCCGCAATCTCCTGGCGGGTCAGCTCTTCGAACCGGCGATCCGTTTCCTTGAAGCGCAGGATACTTTCTTCGAATAAGCCGCCGGAGAAAGCGCCCAGTTGACTATCGGCCGCTAAGATGAAATTGGCGCAAGCCTTGTACAATCCGCGTTCAAAGGCCGCGATCAGCCGGTCGTTCGTCAGCTCGCCTTGTTCATAGGGGGCGATAAGCGGCATCAAGCCCGCTTCCTCTGCCTGGTCGCGAACCCGCCGCCATGCGCACCAATCGCGCAGGCCGTCGAGATGAGCTGCGAAGCGGCTAGCCTTCTCGCCTATAAAGGCATACCAATCCTTCGCGCCTTCCATTCCCATCAGCTTCGCAGCATCCACCTGCAGCAGCTCGCACAGCTTCCGCTCGCCCGCGTCTGCTTTCCGCCGGGCGGCAACCGCCGCTTCAAGCCGATTGGTCTGCGCGAGAAACGCGCTTCGGCCGCCTGCCAGCTTGTTGCCGATCCGGCTGCGTGCAGCGCCGGCCTCCGCCTCATTGCCAAACCATACCATAAGCAGCTCCTGCAGCCGTAAAATCCAATCGCATGCCGAGGCTAGCCCATCCCAGTCACCCTGATCATCCTTCCACAAGGCCAAGCCGAGCAGCGGTGCTGCGATGGCTCCCGCTTCCTTCAGCTTCCGCTCTTCCTCCTGCCAGCGGATGATATCGGATAGATGCGTCTTCACCTGTTCTTTGGACAGGACGGCTCCGGAAACCGCCATCCCTTTCATCAGCTTGAGTACCCGATTCTGTCCAAGCCATTTCGGCAAGAACCATTGCAGCTCCGTTCGCGTCCACTCCGACAAGGCCGTCTGCGCGTCGAACCGGATCACGTCCGGTCCATAATTGGCAAGTACCGCTGTCTTGATCTCGTCCCGCCGTCTTCCTTGCTCGGCTGTCGCCTGAAGCTGATGAACGGCTTCTTCGAGATTCTGCGCTTGCAGCAGCGCCGGCTTCACGTCGGGGATACGAATCATCCACTCGCATAGCTGCGCAAGTATCTCAATTTGTTCGTAGCCAACCGGGGCGGGATCGAGTCCAAGCAGCGAAGCCGCGTCATCGAGGGCAGCACGGGATGCTGGCAAATCGGACACATAACGCTCAAGCAAGCTCTCCACTTCCACCTTGAGCGGCTGCGAATAGCCCGTGCAGCGCGCATCAGCCAAGGGATGCCCGGCCGGATTGCCGCACCGGGCGCCCGCAACTTGAAGCTGGGACGCCAAGTCCCGCCAAGCCGTCAGCTTCTCCGGCGTCAGCTCAGCGATTGCAGCCGGCTCGAACGAGG
This sequence comes from Paenibacillus mendelii, assembly GCF_024498075.1. Classification (GTDB taxonomy): domain Bacteria; phylum Bacillota; class Bacilli; order Paenibacillales; family Paenibacillaceae; genus Paenibacillus_Z; species Paenibacillus_Z mendelii. Next base: position 89,511 of record NZ_JANHOF010000017.1, on the reverse strand, counting down.
CGGCGTCCGAGGCAGGCCCTCCGACACGTTCGTATTCAGATATAGCCTCAAATAGCGAAAAACCAAAGGGATATGGGCGATGCAAACCGGACACGTACCCATTCAACTCGCCCCGCAAGCCGGCCAAGCGCTCTGCCTGAACGCTCCACGCTTCCGGCGAGAGCACGCTCGGAGCCTCCAGAGCCGCATTCAGCTGGTCGAGAACGGCCCTCTTCGTGCTTTTGTTCGAGTGCAGCTCCAAGCAGAATGGACCTAACCCGATCTGATCGAGTCTCTTCTGCACAACGGATAAAGCCGCCATCTTCTCCGCCACGAAGAGCACTCGTTTGCCGCCCGCAAGCGCCCCTGCGATCATGTTCGTAATGGTCTGGGATTTGCCCGTGCCAGGCGGGCCGTGCAGCACGAAGCTCTGCCCGCCCGCAGCCGCTCGAATGGCAGATAGCTGGGATGAATCGGCGCTTATCGGAGTCATCTGTGTGCCCGGATGATCCTCGTCAAGCCTTTCTTCCTCCGAGCCGGTTCGATCTGCAAGCCCTCTTAGTCGGCCTTCCATCAGACTGGCGACAATATCGTTCTCCGCCAGAGCTTCGGCATGCGAGCGAATATCGTTCCACATGACAAACTGACCAAACGAGAACAGTCCCAAATAAGCCGTCTCCTCAATGTCCCAACGCGACATCTGCATAAGTGCATGCCGGAGAACCGTAAAGATTTGCTTGAGGTCGATTCCCTTCTCATCCCTTGGGAGCGGATCAAGACCGCCGATCCCAATGCCAAAATCCTGCCGCAGCATTTCGAGCAGCGTAATATTCATTTGCGGCTCTTCATCCCTCGCGCGGATAACATAACCAAGGCGGGACGATTTCCGCACAATGTCGACCGGAATAAGAACAAGCGGCGCGTAGCGCGGCATTTGGCTAACCGGCGTCTCGTACCATTTCAGAAGACCTAGTGCCAAATACAGCGTATTGGCTCCATTCTCCTCCAGTGAAACGCGGGCGGAGCGATACAGATGAACTAACCTCTTGTCCAGCTCCGCTGCCTGAATATCCGCACGCAGCCGCTTCCGGTTGAATTCTTCCCGAAGCAGCTCTGCGTAGGGGTGATGGCTGCCAATGCTCGGCTGTGCATTGACATCCCGCCTGTCATCCTGCCAGTCGCCGGGCTTCGCGAGAAGCTGGAACTCCCCGCCTTCCGCCAACGCATCCTCCAGGTCTCCGAGCAAATTCGTCATGAGCGGCACACTGGACCTCGTCAGACGAAAGTTAATCAGCGTATTGCGAAGCGACAAATCGAGCAGCCGGCGTTCCCATTGCTTCTGTCTGGTCATAGGAAGGGACTCGACGTCTTGCGGCCGTTCGAGAACCTCCACATATTCCGGTGCGCCGGATCTGTCCGTAGACTGTCCATCCGGCCTTGGCGAGGCATCTGCGGACGGGCCGTCCTGCGACGCCGTCCGAAGCGGCAGCGGACGTATAGCGCCGGAACGTGCTCGCCGGATATCGACTAAACAATCGAACTGATCCAGGTTGTGCAAATGCGCGGCAGCTAGTGCGCAGGCCTCCTCGAAACGGATCTGCTGGCCCGCCGCGAATGCCGTCGATTCCATGAGGCAGATCTCGCTTATACCGGGGGCGATTCGTTTGGTCAACAATGAGATGTCGTCCTGCACGCTCTCGGAGAACGTCTCCTCGACAAGCCACACGCCCGTAAAGGCATGCCCTTCGGTGAACACGAGCAGCGGATGCAAGCCCGCCGCTTCTAGGCATGCCGCATAGAGAAGCGACAGGTCCAGACAATTGCCCATCCGGTGTGCGAACACGGTATCCGGAAGACGGACGCGCTGACCGACCTGCTCAAAGCTTGGCGGCGCTACGCAGTATGCGATCGCTCTGTTCTTCAGGGCGGCATAGATTGCCGCAGCTTGCATGCGGACCTGATTCGGATCCTTGCTCTGGTAAGCGGTGAACGACGGACTGCCGCTCCACTCGCCCAGCTTATCCAATGCCTCGCGCATGATGCGCGGAACCTCCGGTTGGTTGGGCGTGACGAAAGCAGCCACCATCTCGGGCAGCACGGCAAGGCCGCTCCACTCGTCGAATGCAAGCACCGCGATCGGGACGCGCTCCTCATATAACAGCGCAGTGTCCTGCATGATCGCGATGGCAATCGAACCACTTACCCGTTCCGTTAACCCGCCAAGGTAGGAAGCCGACATCTGGAGATGGATGGGACCCAAATCGACCGACTGTCCGGCTGGCATTATATCGTAAGTTTGGGTCCACTCGAATGCAAACTGCGGCTCTGCCGTGAGCCTGACGGTCACTTGGCGCAAGTCTTCGCCGGCCGTCGTATTGGTTAGTACGATCTTTTTTACGACAGGAACATGGTTCTGCTGCATCGCATAGTTGACGGTCTCGCTATATGTCCAATCGCAACGAATTTTGTCGTTCAAAACTTATGTCCTCCCAGTTCTTAGAAATGATGTTCGGGTCTCTTGATCTATTGGAAGAATTGTGATTGTCTACTGATTCATATGATAGCACTATATCATTAAACGGCGCTATTAGGGGCTGAATGATGAATGCGGCATAGTTTATTTGATGAAAAAACAAATAACCCGCAAGAAGATCGCTTTTTTTCAAAGCATCCTTCTTGCGGGTCACCGTTCCATCGGTTAAAAATGAGCTGCTTATTCGGTTTTCATCATAATCGAACCGCTCTCTTCATGTTCGGTCATCGCTGATAATCAAAATCGGGAAGGGCTTACTCCCTTCCCGACTTTACGACTTCTACCTGCTGCCAACCAGCTCAGGCGCTCCCCGAGTGAATAGCTTGACAGCAACACTCGGTTTGGGATCACCTTCGAACTTGCAGCTGAACGATAGGGATTGTCCGCCGCTTTTCACAATTAACGGTTCAGCGGATGCCTGAACGGTTTTAATTAAATTCCAATTTTTGTCATATATTTTCCCGAGGTTATCTCCATCGCAAACCAGATATTGATCTGCGCATACGTCCGTCTCGAACGCCATGTAACTGCCATACGCATAAAACGTCGGCCGTTTAACCAGACCCTTCTCATTGCCGTACGATGGCCGTACCTGCATACAAAACCGTAAAGGCTGCTCGGCATAACGGTTATAGAATGCCCAGTCCGCTCCTCCGGGCTGCCCGGGCTGCAGCTCCTCGGGATTGCATTCGAGCACATTCGATATATCGACTGGATACAAATTCCAGCCATCTTCCCCGGTCGGCTCCAGATGCCAATCACCTTTCGGATCCTGCAGCCTCTCCCGTTGTTCGGCCGTAAACGCCTGCATCCGCCTTGCCGTCTCCCATTCCCGAACCAGGGTAAACAGCTCATCGATATTGCCGTTTCGCTTCAATACCGGCATGTCGGCGACTAATGCGAACCCGGCACCGAAGCCGGCCGCCTTCGACAGCACCCACTCGATCTCATCCGGAGCTGTCGCCTGGAATTTGTCGGAAGCCGAGCGGATGAGGAACCATCCCAGCATCGGGGGAATGAAATTTCGGGCAAAATAGCGTTGGTTATGCAAGCGCCATTCCAGCTGCCCTTCCCGGGTTGCCGCCCCCCATGGTTCGCCCCAATTAAAGCGCGTATGCACATGCCATAGATAGTTGGTCACGACGATGCTTGCGTCATTGATAACCTCATGCTCCCAGCCGTCATAGATCCGCTTCACGAATCGATTGATCGCATAGTCTTCATGGCCAGCTGCATAGACGCCTTCCAATCCGTCATATGAGATCTGCTTCAGCCCTGTTCGGCGGAACAGCTCGGCGAGCCGATCGGAGTACTCATCCTGCAGCTCCATGTTAGGAAAGAACACATCATAGGGATGGTCCCATAGCCGGCCGACCTCAGACCCCGAATCATGGGAGGAAGCAGCCGTTCCGTTCGCGCCTCTCCGGCAGCCAAGCAGTACCCAGGGTGCGCTGCCTGAAACCGCATCGTACTCAATCAATTCACCGTCAATGGCTATTGTGCGCCGGTAGAGATTGACGATGAACGGCTCCGGATCCTTGACCTCGATCTCCGTAGCTGCCTCATCTACGGAGGCAGTTAGAATGGAGGTGCCAACCTTCTGCAGCCGGGGATCCGGTACGGGCGTCACGTACGGGTCGTTAAGCGTAGTGAAATTGGTGAGCGTATGAAGCCCTACAGCAACGCCTTCCCTCTCGGCCTCATCCACGCAAATCTTCATGCCTTCATCGCCATGTGGAAATAACGACGGTTTTAATTCGAAATGGCCCCAGTTCGCAAAAGGTTCGGGATGATAGACATAGCCGAGTCCGGCTTGTTTCGTGTATGCCACTGCATCCTTCATCGTCGACTCGGAGAAATCGGTAATTAAGTACGATTGATTCGCTGCGGGAGACGTTTTCCCCCAGATGCCCCCGATGGTCGGATGCGGTAAGCCCTCCCCTAACTCAATGGCTTCGATCGTCTCCAGTACACGCTCAACGGAGCAGCCGAACAGGGCGATGCCGGTTCCGACCAGCTCGGCATCTGACCCGCTTAGCGGGGAAACGGAGATCTCTGGAATGCCCCATACCGTCCGCTTCCCTTCCTTCAGCCGGTTTCTGGCATACGCCTGAAGCAAGCTTCCGCCTGCGATCGGCCAAGCCGCACTAACATCGAAGGCCATCTTGGCATCCGGGTACGGATAATCGGCGAATTCCGTCAGATAGTCGATCGGGCAGCCGCCTATCGTCTTCTCATTCAGGACTTGAATGCCGATCGCATAGTCGCCGTCATGTACAACACCGACCGATTCCCCGATCTCCCCTTGAATGGAGGTTGCATAGGGGCCCCATAACAGAACATCCGGGTCCGCTCCCACGATTCGAATAACTTCCAATGTCATATAGCTTTTCTTGTCCGTCACCGCGACTTCAACCTGTGTCCCGCTGTTACCGAAACCAAGCGTGATGATGCCTGAATTCTCATCGTAATGACACGCGTCAGGCTCTTCTGACATTCCGTTGACGGCTATTCGTAATAGGGATGATTTCGCTGCAGCTGCATTGTAATACTTACCTGATTCCACATCTGTAAGACTCGCAACAGCACCCTTGTCATCCACTTGAAGCTCAAGACTTCCCATGCGAAGTTGAACCATTATGTTAAGCTCCTTATCACTTTAAGTTTTCGTCATAGATCTTCTGGGCTTCTTCGAGCACCTTATCTCCGCCCATCTTCTTCCAATCATTAACAAAGGCATCAAATTCGTTCAACGATTTGCGTCCCGTAATGAAATCCACATAGTTCTGCAGCGTAAATTGCTTCAGCTTATCCTGATATTCGTTGTAAACCGGCTTGTTTAATGGCGCAAGAATATCGATATTCGGCGTTCCCTTCGCTCTCGTATCCTTCGCCAATTGCCGCAGGCTCTCATCCGAGGTGTACGAGGTTTGGAAATCATAATCGTTGAATGAGCCCGCCATCGAATAAACGCCGATTCCCGCACGCTGACGCTCTTTCTCATCGGTGTACGGCGCGATGAATTCAACCGTGCCTTTGTCGCTAAGCTTCCATGTTTTATCTTTCTCGCCAAAGTTGAGCTTTTCATAAATCTCCGGATCAAACTGGCTTGCTTCGAACACCTGCAAATATTTGATCAATTTCTCGCGGTCATTGTTCAATTCTTTGCTGAACATGACGCCCGAAGCATAGCTCGGATGATACTGCGACATACCGTATTTTCCTTCCGGCCCTTTCACGCCGCCGACAATAGCCCAATTAAACTCCGGGTTCTTCGCCTTCAGCTTGTCGTACCATTGCTCGCCTCCAAGGAAGGCATTGCCCGGCAGGAACGCCCACCAATAGTACTCAATTGCGCCGGTCTTGCCGGTCAGCACCTTATCTTCGACGTTCTCCCCTTTGTTGACGACGAATTCGGGATCGATGAGTTCGTTCTTATACCAGCGATTCAACACTTCCAGCGCTTGCTTGGCACCAGGCTCGATTTCGCCACGAACCACTTTGCCATCCTTCTCGCGGAAAATATCCGGGTATGCATCATAAGCGCCGAACACCGAGCTGAACATACCTGCCACATTCTCTGCCGAACCCGTGATGCCGTAAGTGTCCTTCTTGTTATTACCGTCCGGATCGTCATTACGGAACGCCGTGAGCGCAGCTTCCATTTCCTCGATCGTTTCAGGCGTCTTGGCAATGCCCACCTTCTTCAGCCAATCCTCGCGGAATCCAAGCTGCATGCCGTCACTTCCGATATCCCAAAGCACGGGCAAGCCGTAAATTTTCCCGTCTCTTCTCACGTATTTATACGGATCATCGCCGAGAAACCGTTTCAGCCATGCCACGTATTTGGGCATATGCTCTTCGATCAGCTCTTGCGGAATTTCAGCTGCTACTTCCTGCTGCAGAAATTTGTCATACTCCGAGAATGAAGGCTCTTTCCACCAATCCGGAATTTCACCCGAAGCGATTTTTAAATTCAATTGTTCATTGAACACTTCCCGGGAAGCCGCTACAAATTCGATATCGACGTCAAATTTGTCTTTTATCGCTTGAACACCGTAGGAGTCCGCGTTACCATTGCCGTCCAAGTTCCAAAACATCAGCTTCTTTTTGTCTTTAGGGGTCTCCCCCGTCTCGGTCTTCTTCTCTTCCTCATTGGCAGGTGTATTAACCGGATCATTCTTGCCGCAGCCCGCCAGAATAATAAGGAGCATCATCATCATGGCGAGCACCCCAGCCGTCCAACGCCGCTTGTTCTTATTCATGAATACCAACCCTCTCTATGTCTTCTGTACACATGTATGTTCACAATACCAGGTACGCTCGGCATTCGAACACGATCTATACAAGGGTCACCCCTTAATAGCACCTACCATTACGCCATTGACAAAATACTTCTGAATAAACGGATACACGGCAATCATCGGAAGAATGGAAAACATGATGACGGTTGCCTGCAGCTGCCGGCCCGAGAACACCGTCTTGTTGCCGATGTTTTGAATGACGGAATTAATATCCGACATATCATTCTGAATGATAATTTTCCGGAGTACGATCTGCAGCACTTGTTTATCTGGATCCGAAATATAAATCATACTGTCGAACCAGGCATTCCAATGCCCGACCCCGACCCACAGCGCGACGGTTGCCAGAACCGGCTTGGACAACGGAAGCACAATCTGCGTAAAGATCCGAAAATAACCTGCACCGTCGACTCTGGCTGATTCCTCTAACTCGTCTGGAATCGCACGGAAAAAGTTTCGCATGATAAGGACGTTGAACGTCCCGATCATACCCGGCAGCACCAGTGCCCATACCGTATTATAAAGCCCCAGCTCTTTAATGAGCAGATAGCTCGGGATCGTGCCGCCGCCAAATAGCATGGTGAAGAGAATGATGCTTGTGAACGTCCGGTTCCAGGGCAAATCCTTCTTGGCCAGCGGGTATGCTGTTAGCGATGTGAACAGGACGGCCAATACGACTCCTAGGCACGTTCGGACCAAGGTGTTCCAATACCCTTGCCACAAAGCATCGAATTGGAACGCCAGTTTATAGCTCTCAAAACTCAGCTCCTGGGGAAATAGAATAATGCCCGATGAATACGCCGCACTGTCCGCTCCGGCACCGTCAAGCGAGATGACGATTTGCGTCCAGAAGGGATAAATCGTGATCAGCATAAGGACGGCTACAAGGATGTAGAGGAAAACATCCACAATTCTATCTCCAGATGACTTCTTTACATTGATGATGTCGAACACCCCCCAGCGTAACCTTTTACCATAATGCGTGATCCTTTCCGCCGATGAACTTCACCACACGATTGACACTGACAATCAAGATCAAGGCAACGAGCGATTTGAACAATCCAACTGCTGTGGCATAGCTGTAATTCATCTCAACCAGACCTTTGCGATATACATAGGTGTCAATAATATCGGAGACATTCATCACTCTGATGTTGTACATATTAAAGATTTGATCGAATCCGGCATCCAGAATGCCCGACATCGATAGAATCAGCATGATTGCGATTACAGGAACGAGCATCGGAATCGAGATATAAATCATCCTCTTAAACCGTCCAGCCCCGTCGATAATAGCGGCTTCATACATTTGCGGGTCGATACTCGAGATCGCTGCAAAATAAATAATCGAGCCCCAGCCGAACCCTTGAAAGATGCTCGTCGCGACTAGAATCGAACGGAAATAACGATCATCGGCCATGAACAGCACCGGATCCACCCCGAACCATTGCAGGATGGTATTGACCGAGCCCTCTAACGAAAAGATCGTGAAGAAAATACCGCCCAAGACAACCCATGAGATGAAATGAGGAAGATAGGAGACCGTCTGCGCCGCTTTCTTAAACTTTGCGCTCGAGATCTCGCTCAGCAGCAGTGCAAAGACGATCGGGACAGGGAATCCAAAGATCAGCTTATAGAAGCTGATGACAATTGTATTCTTCAGCACGACATAAAAATAATTGTCCGAGAACACCTTATTAAATACATCCAGACCTACCCATGGACTGCCTAAGATCCCTCTCGTAATTTTAAAATCTTTAAAGGCCAGCACCACGCCATACATCGGGAGATAGTGAAAGATGAGATAATACAGCATTCCTGGAATTAGCATGATAAGAAGCACGCGATATTGCTTCACTTTCTGCCAGGTCTCTGACTTCCCGTAATTGGATCGAGCTGCCTGAGTCATTTTGTTCATTTACGGTTATCCACTCCTTACCCTGCTTTGTATGCGCATACAATTGAGTAAATAAACTATAGCACGGACAATTGGAGAAGGAATTATCTAATCCTTACGATATCCTTCAATTTTTTTCGCTTCCTTCAACTGTTCATCGCTCCAGGATGAAAACACCTCCATTCACATGGATTTCACCATGCAAATAGAGGCCGTTGAGTGACGTCTATTCACTTTTCACATACTGCGGTATCGTAACTTTCATGATGGTGCCCCGGCCGATTACACTTTCAATTTCAATTCTCGAGGCGATGCCGAAGAACAGCTTCAACCGCTCATTGACGTTCTTCAAGCCATAACCCGATGATTGCACGGACAACAGTCGGACGACCATCTCTTCGTTCATCCCCGGGCCGTTATCCTCCACCGTAAATATGATGCTCCCGGCCGTAAGTCGAGCGCTTACCCGCAGCACCCCTCCTCCGCCGTCTTCCCTTTGGTTGATCCCGTGCCTCACCGCGTTCTCGACAAGCGGCTGCAGAATCAGATTGATCATCCAATAATCGTAGACCGCTTCGTCAATCTCATAGTGGATCTCGAATCCTCCATCGCTCATGATCCGAATAATATCGAGATAGGATTTAATGTTGTCGAGCTCATCCCGCACTTGGATGATGCTATCCCCTTTGTTCAATGACGTACGGTAAAATCGGGATAGCGCCGTCACGACATGGCTGGTGATGTGCTGCTCATTCTTTAGCGCTTCCCAATTGATGAAGGAGAGCGTGTTATATAGAAAATGAGGATTGATTTGCGACTGCAGCGCTTTAAGCTCCAGCTCTTTTTGAATGATTTTATTCGTGTACGCTTCCTCAATTAGCGCATTAATCCGCACCAGCATGTTACCGAACCGGTTCGTCAATTCACCGATCTCATCCTTCGATGCGCTCTGGACGAGGGGCATCAGCTCGCCGTTCTCCACCCGTTTCATTAAGGTGTTCAGCTTATAGATGCGCCTAATCATCGTCTTGGAGAAGATCGAGATGATTATGAGCAGAAATACAATACAAGAGCCGATAACGATCAGCGTGGCTCCCAGGATCGAATCCGCATTCTGCGTCACTTGGTTCATCGGTACGAAACAACGGATGACCCATTGGGTTTGGGGGATCGTCTTGTTGACGACGAACATCTTCGTTCCATTGATGACGGCCAAGCCGTCCTTCAGGTGGAGGATATCCCCGGTTGAATACGCTGGCATGCCGGCTTTGGCTTCGCTAGAATTCACGTAGAGGACCCGATTGTTCTCGTCGGATATAATCACGCTGTAGCCCTTCGCAAGATCCAAGATGTTCTTGAACAGCCCCTTGTCCTCAATGCGCATGTAGACCACATTCGTATAGGTATCGGAGAAAAACCGCGGGAATTTCCCGGCCACGGATACATATCCGCTTTCATCAAAAAACCACTGATACTCGGTTCCTTCAAGCACCTTCTGATACCAGGGCTGATTCATCACACGTTCATGCTTCAACACCGACAGCCCATATTCCGGAACATCGCTCTGCGTATAGAAGGTAATCTGATGGATATGATTGTTCATCATCATCATCATGTTCACGTAGGGGCTTAAATACTCTTTCAGGTCACGCGACAGATTGATCAGATCCAGGTAATCATTCGCCACGATTCGTTGAAACGTACGGTTAAGGACGATCGAACGGATCATCTGGTCATACTCTTCCAACGAATTTTTGATACTTTCCGATACCGCCTCCACATTTCTCTCAATGCTTTGGCTTGCTTGGATATTCTGCATCTCTTTCGACTGACGGTAGGAGTAGATGCCCAGCACCAGGATGGGGATGATAATGACGATTAAATAGGAGAGAAATAGCTTCTGATTAAACCGAAGCCGATTAAATACCCCATAGACGGCTCGTTTCATTTGCCCGACTCTTCTCTGTATTGCGTTGGCGTCTTACCGTAATGCGTTTTAAATAATGTGCTAAAATAAGGGAAGTTTGAATATCCGACCTGATGGCTGATCGTTACGATCTTCTGGTTGGTCGTCAGCAGCATGCGACGTGCTTGTTCCATTCGATAAGAGGTGATGTATTTATTGATGCCGATCCCCTTCTCCTGCCTGAATAAATGACTGAAATAGCTGGGCGACAAATAGACTCGCTCAGCCAAAGATTCCAGCGACAGGTCGGTATGATACTCCTCCTCGATGATTCGGACAGCATCCTCGATCACTTTGCGCATCGAATCGGTCGCGTTGCTGCCGGACGGCTCGTGTTCCGCCAATACCGAAGACACGACTGCGTTTAACTCGCCCAGCTGAGTTGTTTTGTATACTTGATCGAGAGTTTCCTTGAAGCTGCTGGCGTCTTTGAGCGTCGAGGCGTCAAAGACCGCTTTGATAATCTCCGAGCAAAGATACTTGACGTAAATAACGGAATATTGATCGCTATTGTGCAACGCTTCGATCATTTGTTGAAATTGCAGCCTGGCAATATCATACCGGACACGCCGGATGTTCTGTGTTAATTCGGCTAACGCCTCATCCAGCGAGTATTGATCCTGATGGCTGACGAACGAGGTCGGATTACCGAATAAGACGGCTCCTTCATCACAGAAAAACTTATTCTCGAGAATGAGCTCAAGTTCGCCGAATTGCTCATCAAACGTCTTGGTCTCATTCAGTACGCCGCCGATGACGACCGTAACATCCCGGTCATAGGTAGCTTTGAACCAATGGATAATCCGTTCGCCGAATAGCTGCAATTCGCCCTTCTCTTCGGCGTGTGACTCCACGATCAGCAAACTCTGACATTCATTCAGATGAACGAGGTCATGCTTGGTTAAGACGATCTCCTTCAAGCTTTGCTCGAAATCGAGGTCCAGCAGATCAAAGAAACGGGTTCGCGTGTCCAGCATAATCATCCGTGCCCCCGGATGGAAGCCAGCCGGAATCATCGACAGATTCAGCTCCTCTGCATCGTCCCCCGCATCGTTTCTTCTCCGAATCAAATTAGAGACGATCTTCTGCTTCTCGAAGCGCCTCTCCATCCGGGACATCTGTTCCATTCGTTCATGCTGGTCTTTCGCTTTCCGCTCATCTTCGCACAGCTGAATAACCTGAGAAACGACCTTCAGGAATTCATTCACTTCAACCGGCTTCAAAATATAGCGGATTGCTTTCAAATCGATTGCCCGCTGCGCATATTCGAATTCTCCATACGCACTCATGAATATCACTTTGATCGGCCTTCCCAGCTCTACGGCCTTCTCCGCCAATTCGAGACCGTCCATCCCTTTCATCCGAATATCGGTAAACAAGATGTCAACGCCGCGGTTCACGATATAATCCAACGCTTTCTCACCGCTGTCTGCTTCAACAAGATTCAACTGGAGTCCGTATTTGTTGACTAGAAACTTGACGCCGTCCCGTTCAAATTTGTCATCGTCCACAACAAGCATTCTTAGCACAGGTCACACCGCCTTGGATCCATTATTCGGCTCCGGCAAGTACGGAGCGGAGTCTTGCTCCTATATTAGGAGAAAGCGTTATCAAGGTCAATAAGCTGTGAGAGGGTATTCTACAAAATGCGGATTGAGAGTGATTATTAAATTACATTATTTAACTTATTCCCCTCCTGATTTATGTTTCTGGATGGCTATTTATCTGAATCCCCTAATTGATCTCAATAAATTCCTTTATATGGTAATATTATTCTAACTTCAGCAGCTGTATAGCTATTACAATGATGGAATGCCGAATAGAAAGACGATATATTGCAGCAAAAAGAACCGGAGATCAGCAGCCTGATCTCCGGTTCCTCGTTATTTTCAACACCATTCGCTTGTTCGCGCTTAACGCTCCCATCGCTGCGGCTCTGCGCCCTCGCTCATATACTCAATTCTGCCCGGCTTAATGGTCAGAATAATGTACTCCGGATCATGCGGCCCGTCAAACCATGCCTTGAAGGCATCGCTCCATAACCGTTCCCGCAGCGTGTTATTCTTGCACAGCTCAGCCACTGCCTCGATTTGTAGAATATCCGAGGAACGCTTCCCGTCATAGCCGACCAGGATATGCACGTTATCATTGTTCTTCAGCTCGTCCACTTTATCCGTCTTGCTGTTGGTAGCCAAGTAGATGTCCAGACCTTCGCTGAACAGCGCCATGTAGCGAACCTTCGGCTTATTTCCGTCCACCGTGCCGAACGAACAGATTTGATTGGACTTCAATACATCTGCAATTTGCTTCTCCAGCTGTTTCGTCTCCTGCATCGTCTGATTCTCCTTCCGGTTTCACCTGTATGTGTAAGAAACTTCAAGCAAACCAACACCCTTATTTTACCCAAAAGCATTTTCACGCAAACAAAGAGCCCGATCTCTCAATCGAGCTCTCCACTATACGGCTGGCTGCATAGAAATTAGTTTGCCGCGGGTATCCGGACGGATACCTTATCCACATGAATGGCCGCGTTGTCGTCATACCACACCCGGAATTGGTAGGAATGCCCGGTAACGAAATCCGCATTGACGACAAAATCCTGGTAACCGTCGGCAGACGTAAAATCCGTCCGAAGAATCGCTTTTTCCCCTACGACCCGGTTGCCCGTTCCGTCGAAGATATCCAAGTTTAACACGCGGTCCGATGAGCCGGTATTAACATCGATTTTCATTCGAAAAATGACTGGATGACTGCCGGATGGAAGATCCGTAACCCCCGGTCCGTGCAGCATATGGCCGGGTCCATGATCAACCGTATTCGCGTGCCAACTATCCCCGTCGGCTGCTCCGGTATTATGGCCGAAATCGCTCTCCGCTTCGAATATACGGTATTCGTAGGTGTCCGATACCCGAATAGAGATATTGGCTTCCAGACCATTATAAGCCGCCTTGACGACTGCTTCGCCTGCTCCCAGCACTGTCAGCATCCCACTGTCGCTTACGCTGACGGTATTCCCGCCGCTCACGACCGACCAGACCGCATTCGCGGTTACATTGACATCCGGCTTCCCTGCCTGGCTTGCTTTGCCCCAAGCTTGAAGCTGCTTCTGCCCCGCGTCCGTTCCGAATGCCAGTGAGTCGACATCAGCCCCGCTGAATTTAAAATAAATGGACGCCGTGTCCGGCACGACAAGCTCCGGCATATCCAGCCGCACATGGTCCACCTTCACGTTAACGGCATCGTTGAAATAGACCCTGAACTCATACGTGCTGCCCAACGAGAAATTCACGTCGTCCAGCGTAATATCCTGAAACGTGATGGGAGCGGCAAAATCGTTCTTCTTCAGCTCCACCGATCGCAGCACCTGATCGAAGCTTGGGCTGTAGATATCCACGCTGGCAACGGCGGCATCCGCACCCGCGATATCGCCAGCCATCATCCGGAAGGTTACGTCATGAACGCCTGTCGGGATATCCGCCACATAGGGCCCGTACAGCATATGCCCCGATCCATGCTCTACCGGATTGGCGGACCAGCCGTCGCCGTCCAGCTTCCCTGTGTTGTGTCCGAAGTCGTTCTCCGCCTCATACAGGCGCTGCGCCAGATTGTTCTCCAGCACGACGGTCACGCGATCGATCTTCACGTAAGCATTGCCGTCGTACCAGGCGCGAAATTCATAGGTGTGCCCTTCCACGAAATCGGCTTCCAGCACTAAATTCTGATAGGTATTAGCCGCCTGAAATTGTGACTTGACGACCGCCTTCTCAGCAATGACCTGGTTGCCTGTGACATCGAAAATATCGAGGTTCAGCACGCGGCTGTTATCCGCTGTCCGATTATCGATTAAGGTCCGGAACTTGACTTGGTGGCGGCCGGCCGGGATATCCGCCGCGTTCGGTCCGAACAGCATATGTCCTGGGGCATGCTCCGCCGCATTGGCGGACCAGCCGTCACCGTCGAGCTTGCCCGTGTTATGACCGAAGTCAGATTCCGCCTCATACACCTTATTCGGCGCATCCGGGCCTTGCTGCGGCACATTCTGCTTAATTAATTCGACCATCTTGTCTGGCGTAACAACCCTCACATCCTCGCCGAATTGATCGATGACCGATTTGACATCATCCATCGATTTGGACCAGGCATGCACCAGTACGAGAGAGTATCCTACCGCACTCTTCGGATTTCGGGCCGCGTTGCGAATATGATTGACCACGCTTGCGTTGTCACTGCCCGCGTTGCCCTCCCATAGCATTTCCCGCGGCGTTACGATCGGCTTGTCATTCGCCCATTTGATCGCACCGTTCAACGCTTTGTGATTGCTGTACTCCAAATAAATGACACCGTCGACATTCGGCTGCGCCGTATATTTATTCCAGATGTCCATCCTCTCGAACGCATTGAAATCGATGACCTCCACAAGCCCCAGATCCATTCTGCCCATAGCGGTGTTCAACTGTTTCAAATGGGAATCGAGCTCCGCCTCCGGATATTTGCTCGGATACATGTAGCCCCCGCCGGATGGACCTACTACGAAAGCATCCTTCTTAGTCGCGTCATCGTAGAAGCGCTTGGCGACAGTCGGCGCTAAGTCGATCATGCTCGGCGATACCGCCCATCCCATGTCAAAGGCCCCCCGGTTCGCATTCCCGAACCAAGGCTTCCCCTTCTCCGCCAAGTCGTTGAGCATCCATTGGATGTTGTCGCCGTCGGACATGACGAAGGACACATAATGCACATTGTCTTCAGCTGTTACGGGATCGGCTTGCTTCTGCTCCAGCCCTTGCAGCGTGAACCCGCTCAATACGGACAGGTTGAACGCGTGATCTGCAGGCAGGGTGAATACGCCTGCCTCAGAGCTCGGCATGATGAAGCGGTCTTCGCCACCGGATGCATCGCCCCAGCCGAGCAGGACGGAATCATCGTCCGCATCGGCGAGCACTGACTTGCGGAAATCGCTGTTGCCATCGTAGAAGGTGAATGCGCCTGTCATCGCCGCATAGTCGCGCAGCTTCGGACCCATGCCCCCTGCCAGCTCTTCCCTTGTTTCGCCCTTCTGTTCAATAAAGAGGTCATGCTTCAACCGGTTCCAATAGTTGGCCTTGACCCAAGCCTCGTCCTTGCTCGAGAGATCCATGACCTGCTTGAAGCCCTTCGCCTTCCGCACGTCCCCCTTCTCCACCAGCACCGCGTCCTTCAGATGGGCAAGCGAAGAGGCTGCATTGATCGAGCTGTTTCCTTGTTCCCACAGCAGATAACCCTTGATATAAGACTTGTATTGCTTCAGCAGCTTCCAAGGATTATCGACCGTCTTGATCTTCACGCCGTATTTGCTCTTCAGATCTTGAAGCCATTGCCCATAATTGCCCGATTCCGGCAAAATGTAAATTTGCTCCGAGGTCTTATTCGCAATCAGTCCCTGCAGCGTTGCGATCATCACGCTTTCCGACGGGGTCATATCGCTGAGCTTGATAACATTCAGCTTCTTCGCCCGGTAAGCTGCCTTCTCGTAGTAGGAATCCTTTCCCTTCGAATGTGCTTCGACACGCTCAGGCATCAAGCCGGCTATAAGCGAACCAACCAGACAAATCGATAAGAACAGCGATAAAAGCTTGCGTTTGTGCATCAAAATCCTCCTCCGCTTAATAGGGAATCTAGATCATTGTCGTCGGTCGTTATTCTACGGACAGAATCATCTCATGACGGAAAGCCCCCTGCATAATGTAAGGCAAGCCCTTCCGATGCGCACTCCTCCTCTCCCGAATGGTAACGGTTACAAATTAATAGCTGTATGAGTGCTAATGAGCAGGATAAGCATATAACAAATTATATATATTGTATATATATGATATGTATTTATTCCATTAGAAATGTTCCCCTGCCCTTCTTTCATAAACAATTTATTACACATATCCCAGCGAATTGTTCTATATTAGTTATAGAGATTCTTTATGGGCGCTGCTCGCGCATCGCTGTTTCGATCGCATAATTCCTGGCATAGGAGCGTGATGAGATGGGACCGTTCGCAAAGGATTTATTACAAGGCAAAGTCGTGCTCATTACAGGCGGAGCTACTGGACTCGGACGCGCTATGGGAGAAATGTTTCTGAAGCTGGGAGCCCGGCTCGCGATTACGAGCCGCCGCGAGGAAGTGCTGAAGAAGGCTTCTGAGGAAATGGGCTCTGCCGGTAAAGAAGTGTTCTACAAAAGCTGCGACGTTCGGGAGCCCGCCCA
This sequence comes from Paenibacillus mendelii, assembly GCF_024498075.1. GTDB lineage: Bacteria > Bacillota > Bacilli > Paenibacillales > Paenibacillaceae > Paenibacillus_Z > Paenibacillus_Z mendelii. The sequence continues at coordinate 72,601 of NZ_JANHOF010000017.1, read as the reverse complement.
AATTCATGAGCTTGTGGATGCCGTCGAGCAGCATTACGGCCGAATCGATGTCCTCATTAATAATGCCGCGGGAAATTTCATCAGCCCCACCGAGCGTCTCTCTCCGCGGGCGGTCGATGCGGTCTTGAATATCGTGCTGCATGGCACCTTCTATATGACTTTGGAAGTGGGCAAGCGTTGGATTGCCCAGGGCACTGCCGGCACGATGCTGAATATAGTTACCACCTACGCCTCGACAGGCTCGGGATACGTCGTCCCCTCGGCCGCTGCCAAGGCAGGCGTGCTCGCTCTGACCCGTTCGCTAGCCGTCGAGTGGGCTCCGCACGGTATCCGGCAGGTCGCTATTGCTCCAGGTTCCTTCCCGACAGAAGGGGCGTGGTCGAGACTTGCGCCTACACCTGATTTGGAGCAGCAGATGATGAACCGCATTCCTCTCAAGCGGACAGGTACCACAGAGGAGCTTGCTCATTTGGCCGCCTATCTCATATCGGACTATGCCGGCTATATCAACGGCGAAGTCGTCACCATTGATGGAGGAGAGTGGCTTCAGGGCGCCGGCCAGTTCAACGACCTTCTTGATGTGACCGATCAGCAATGGGATCTGCTCGCCGAGATGACTCGCAAGGGGAAGTAATTCCTTCAGGCGGCACATCTGAGTCATTTACATCCATATGGAGGATTATCCGATGCACACTGAATTCCAAATTCGAAGCTTCATAGGTACGTTCGATGAGGATTGGCAGGATCCTGGATTACATCGGCATGCTACCTTCGAGATCAGTATATTATTAGAAGGCCGCGGCGTCTTCGGGTGGGATCAGGGCAAGCATGATTTGGAGGCTGGTCATGTGGTGCTTATTCCTTCCCATATCCCCCACCTCTTCGAGGGGCTTGGCAAAAATCGCTACGGGGTTATTCATCTGGAGGGCATACCTACTCGAATCCAAGAGCTGCTGCAGATGCTCGTAAGCGAAGAGAAGCCTACCCTCTTCGCCCTTTCCCGCCTGGATAAGGATCGATTCGAACGCTTGTTTCGGGAGTGGCAGCGCATCAAGTCCTCTCAATTAAAAGAACAGACGAGGAACTATGTCTCGTGGATCGAAGTGATGGTACTCTTCCTGCTGGAGCATTCGCAGAAGGATCAGCAATCGCTCACCATCACCAAAGCGGCAGATTATATCCGCGAGAATCTGCAGGAGGGCGTGCAGATCTCGGGCATGGCTGCGCTTGCCGGATTCTCGGAGGCCGGCTTCCGCCGGCTGTTCGAGCAAATTTATCATATGAGTCCCAAGAAATATCAGCAGCAGTGCCGGATGACCGAGGCCAAATGGCTGCTAAGCTCCTCCGACAAGGAGATCATGGAAATCGCAGCCCAAATCGGCTTCACCCGGCTGCACTCCTTCTCGCAATGGTTCAAATCGGCGGAAGGCGTCTCTCCGACCGAATGGCGTAAAATGCAGCAGCTCGGCTAGATGTCGCACATTCACGTCTCCGATGGCGATTTGCGTAAATTTATTGTTGATTTCGATAAATACAAGCATCTCCGAATCGATTATTCTACTCCTGAGGTTTGATAAAGGGCCATTATCTTAGTCGAATCGATTTGGGAGGCGAATGTTAATTATGACAGTTAGAGTTGGTTTTATCGGTGTTGGCGGTATGGCGGAGCATCATATTAACACCCTGCAGAAGATCGAGCACGCCCAAATCACTGCAGTCTATGACATCAACCAAGCAAGATCCGAGGAAATTGCCGAAAAGTACGGCGCCAAATCCTTCGAGAGCAGTGCCGAGCTGATCGATTCCGGAGAAGTGGACGCTTTATTCATATGTACACCTCCGTTCGCACGCTCGGGAGCGGAAGAAGTGGCTGCGGCTCGCAAGGGCATTCACTTGTTAGCGGAGAAACCGGTCGGTTTACATATGGATGAGGTTCGTAAGATAGAGAAGATTATACAAGATTCCGGCATTATCCATACCTCCGGCTACTGCTTGCGTTACTTAGAAACCGTTGCCAAGGCCAAAGCCTATCTGGCCGACAAGCAGATCGATATGGTCCTGTCCTACCGTCTTGGCGGTATGCCGGGCGTACGCTGGTGGAGAATGATGGAGCAATCCGGAGGTCAATTGGTCGAGCAGTCCACGCATCAGCTGGATTTGATCCGTTACTTAGCTGGCGATATCAAGGAAGTTCATGCCTATCACGAGCAGCGCCACATTCACAATATTGATCCAGAGGCCACTGCGTATGATGTGGGTACCGTCTCGTTCGTCATGGAATCCGGCGCGATCGGCAATATCACGAGCAGCTGCCTGTCCAAGTACGTCGGTAAGGGCGGCACGGAGTTCTATGGACACAACTTCTTCCTCTCCGTTGACGTGAATACGCTGCGGATCGTGGATGATACGCAAGACCTGACGGAAGTACTGGAAGTCGACTTCTATTACGAGCAGGATAAAGCGTTTATCGAAGCCATCCGTACCAACCAGCCAGGCTTGCTGCTGGGCGATTTCTCCGATGCCGCCGATACCCTCGCCGTTACGCTCGCAGCCAACGAGTCTGCCGCTGCAGGGAAGGCCATTACTATTAATCATGCGAAGGAGCTGTCCCTATGATTAAATCCATTAACCAATGGTGCTTTAAAGGCGACACGCCGCTTGAGCAAGTCATGGCCATCAGCAGCGACGCCGGATTTGGCGCGGTAGAGTTAAACCTGTATGAGCCCGGCGGCATCGGCTTGACGTTGGATACGACGGCCGCGGAAGCCGAGAAGATCGGGAAGCTGGCCCGCGATCACGGACTGCAGCTGCGCAGTCTGTCGACCGGATTGCTGTGGCAGTACCCACTGTCCTCAGCAGATGCTTCCGTACGTGAGCAAGGCCGCCGCGTGGTTACGAAGCAGCTGGAGCTGGCCGAGCTGCTCGGCATGGACACGGTCCTCGTCGTACCGGGCTCCGTTAACCCGGATACATCCTATGATCAATGCTACGAGCGCAGCCACAAGGAAGTACAGCTGCTGTCCAAGGAAGCCGAGAAGCGCAAAACCCGCATCGGCATCGAGAACGTGTGGAACAAGTTTCTGCTGTCCCCTCTTGAGATGGCACGTTATGTAGATGATATTGGATCGCCTTATGTTGGTGCTTACTTCGACGTAGGCAACGTCCTGCTCTACGGCTATCCGGAGCAGTGGATCCGGATCCTGGGCGATCGCATCTTCAAAATTCATGTGAAGGACTTCCTTACAGGCGTTGGCAATGGTAACGGCTTCGTCTCCTTGCTGGCCGGGGACGTCAATTGGAAGGCCGTCCGTGAGGCGCTGCAGGAAATCAACTATACGGATACCGTGACGGCAGAGCTGGGGATCTATGCGGCCAACCCGCATCAGCTCGTCTATGACACGTCACGTCATCTCGATATTATCTTTGGCGGCGATGCGAAGTAGCCGTATGTAAGGATAAAGCCTCCAATCCACTACCCGGTGGATTGGAGGCTTCTTTTATTCGGAAATGCTGAAGCGGTATCACAGCTTTTTCGGCACGGTTCTTACCCTCCCGCAAGAAAACGCTTGCCAAGTGGACAGGCTACTAGGTAGAATCAACAAAGATATTGTCAAGAAAGATAACATACCTAAATGGAGGAAAGCTGTACCATGAGAACTGAAGTAGGGGTTCATGAAAGACCGCCCATGGGGCAAAGCCTGATGCTGAGCGTTCAGCATCTATTCGCCATGTTCGGATCAACGGTGCTTGTTCCGAATTTGCTCGGGGTCGATCCAGCGATTTGCCTGCTGATGAACGGCATCGGCACGCTGCTCTATCTGTGGATTTGTAAAGGGAAAATCCCTGCTTATCTGGGATCGAGCTTCGCCTTTATCGCTCCGGCTGGAGCGGTTATCGGCAATTATGCTTCCGAAGAGGCCGGCTATGCGGCTGCGCTTGGCGGCTTCATCGTCGCAGGCTTGGTGTTCACCATTCTTGCCTGGATCATCCAAGTGGCGGGAACCGGTTGGATTAACATCGTCTTCCCACCGGCTGCCATGGGCGCCATCGTTGCCGTCATCGGCTTGGAGCTGGTCCCGACCGCTGCCCGGATGGCGGGCTGGATTGCTCCAGCCGAGCCTGAGAAAGCCGCTGTCTGGGCTCCTGACGCCAGCATCATCGCGCTCTCGTGCATCACGCTCTGCGTGACCATCTTCGGCTCCGTCCTATTCCGCGGCTTTATGCGTATTATTCCGATTCTGATCGGAATCGTCACGGGATATGTCATTGCCTGTCTAATGGGACTCGTTAAATTCGATGCCATTTCGAAGACGAACTGGATCGATGCCCCTACCTTCACCTCCCCTGTATTTGAATGGGGCGCAATTCTGACGATTGTGCCGGCTGCGCTCGTTGTCATTGCCGAGCATATTGGCCATCTCATCGTGACAGGCAATATCGTCAAGAAGGATTTGTCTAAGGATCCGGGCCTTCACCGTTCCATGCTGGGTAACGGCCTATCAACCATGCTGTCTGGCTTCGTCGGTTCCACGCCAAATACGACCTACGGTGAAAACATTGGCGTACTGGCCATTACCCGCGTATATTCCACCTTCGTCATCGGGGGCGCGGCGGTCATCGCGATTCTGCTCTCATTTCTCGGCAAATTCTCCGCGCTCATTGCTAATATCCCCGAAGCCGTTATGGGTGGCGTTTCTTTAATGCTGTTCGGTGTCATTGCCGCATCCGGGTTCCGGATGCTGGTTGAATCGAAAGTGGATTATAGCAAACCGACCAATCTGTTCTTAACGCTAATCGTGCTTGTTACCGGCCTTAGCGGCGTAAAGGTGTCGATCGGCGACTTCTCGCTATCGGGCATGGCTCTGGCTACCGTCGTTGCCATCATCTTCAGCCTGCTGTTCAAGCTGTTCGACGTGACCAAGCTAAGCAATGATCACGAGGCAGCTGGACATTAATTCAGCAGTATGTACACGAATCCCCTTTGACTTCAGACGGTCAAAGGGGATTTGTGCTATCTGCAGGATGGTTGCTACGGTATCCGTTCCTGCTCCAACATCTTCACAAACTTGATATCCGCCGGCGCAAACTCGAAGTCTGCGAAAGAGTCCGGGGTTATCCAGCGGTAATCATCATGATCGGATAATACAATTTCTCCACTCACGTAAGTGGCCTTGTAGGCGATCAAATGAATATGGATCTCGCCATACCAGTGATCGTTTGCGCCGAATAGGGCATACGGCTCGATATCAATATTCATCTCTTCCATAAGCTCGCGCCGGAGGCATTCCTGCACGGACTCTTCACCTTCGAGCTTGCCTCCGGGGAATTCCCAAAGCCCGGCCTGAGATTTGCCTTCCCTGCGCCGCGCAATAAGCAGCCTGCCTTGTTCATCTTCAATAATCGCTGCTGCTACTTTAATCATCTCACTTCACATCCCTTAGGACGGCCTAGGGCGCCATCCTTTCTTATCCGTTCCTCTTCTCATAATCGGCTCTGACCAGCCCATAATAAACCAGATCCTCGTACACATCCCACTTCATAATGTGCTGCTTGAACGTTCCTTCATACTCCATCCCCACCTTGATCATCACATTGGAGGAGGCTGGATTCTTCGTCATCGCTGCCGCATGTATTTTATTCAGATGTAGATTGTGAAATCCAAAATGGACGATTTGCTTCGCCGCTTCCGTAGCAAATCCATTGCACCAGAACGCTCTTCCCAACCAATAAGCAAGCTCGCCCCTCCTGTGAGGCTTCGATACATTCAAGCTTATACAGCCGAGCAAGGTATGCTGGTCTTTGCTCGTGATGGCAAAAGAGTAACCATTGCCTTCTGCCGAACGATGATGGCACGCGTCAATCCATGACTCCGCAGCTCCTTCTGGGTAAGGATGTGGGATGGACAATGTTGTTGCGGCTACTTCCTTGCTCCCCGCAAGCTCCCGTATTGAACTTGCATCCGTTAGCTTCCACGGTCTTAAGCATAACCTTTCTGTTTCGAATGTCGGCTGCATAGGTCACCCCTTATCCTGTTTCGAACATGCATACAACTGCTTGGCAATGAATAGGTTTCAACTATATTCAGGAAGACCACCCCCAAATCCTTCCATGGGACAATTAAATACCGGATAGAGGTTCAACTGAGTCTTTCTTCATCAAATATTAATTGTAATAATTCTAAATTAATATTGATTTCACTTCTCTACTTATTCTACAATGAAGTCATACAAAATCTGACTACGAGGTGATTGTGCATGACGATAGATAAGAACAATCTGACGACTAGCTGGGGTGCCCCTGTAGGGGATAACCAGAATTCCATGACAGCCGGTTCACGCGGCCCGACATTAATTCAAGACGTTCACCTGCTGGAGAAATTGGCCCACTTCAACCGGGAGCGCGTGCCCGAGCGTGTCGTTCATGCCAAAGGCGCCGGGGCGCATGGTTATTTTAAAGTGACGAATGACGTTACCGCATATACCAAAGCGAATTTCTTATCCGAGGTAGGCAGACGCACGCCTATGTTCATCCGCTTCTCGACTGTTGCTGGCGAGAACGGTTCCGCTGATTCCGTACGCGATCCGCGTGGCTTCGCGGTGAAGTTTTATACGGAAGAAGGCAATTATGATCTGGTAGGCAATAATACGCCCGTATTCTTCATTCGCGATGCGATCAAATTTCCGGACTTTATCCATACGCAGAAGCGCCATCCGCAAACGCACTTGAAAAATCCGAACGCGGTATGGGATTTCTGGTCCTTATCCCCGGAATCGCTGCATCAGGTGACCATTCTAATGTCAGACCGCGGTATTCCGGCGACCTTCCGCCACATGCACGGTTTCGGCAGTCATACCTTCAAGTGGGTGAACGCAGAAGGACAAGGCGTCTGGATCAAATATCACTTCAAGACGGAGCAGGGCATCCAGAATCTAACCGAGGAAGTTGGACGGCAAATTGCCGGCGAGAATCCGGATCATCATACCGAGGATTTGTTCAACGCGATTAACAACGGAGACTTCCCGGCTTGGACATTGTATGTACAGATCATGCCGCTCGAAGATGCCGACACCTACCGGTTCGATCCGTTCGACGTGACCAAAGTATGGTCCCAGAAGGATTATCCGCTGATCGAAGTGGGCCGAATGGTGCTCGATCGGAATCCAGACAACTACTTCGCCGAGGTGGAACAAGCGACGTTCTCGCCAGGCACGCTCGTTCCCGGTATTGACGTATCGCCTGACAAAATGCTGCAGGGACGACTGTTCGCCTACCACGACGCCCATCGTTACCGTGTCGGCGCCAACCATCAGGCACTGCCAATCAACCGGCCGTGCAATGAAGTGAACAACTATCAGCGCGACGGCCAAATGCGCTTCGATCAGAACGGCGGCGGCTCCGTCTATTACGAGCCCAACAGCTATGGCGGACCGGCGGAGTCTCCTGAGAACAAGCCAGCCGCTTATCCGGTATCCGGCTCTGCGGACAGCACAGCCTACGATCATAACGATCATTATACGCAGGCGGGCGACTTGTACCGGCTGTTAAGCGAGGAAGAGCGCGCGCGGCTGGTTCAGAATATCGTCGGGGCCATGATGCCCGTCGAGAAAGACGATATCAAGCTCCGCCAGATCGGACACTTCTATAAAGCCGATCCTGAGTACGGCAGACGCGTTGCGGAAGGACTTGGACTATCTCAATTCATTTAAATTATCGAACGCTAAAGAGCCTTGGACCGCGTTATGGTCTAAGGCTTCGTGCATTCCGACGTTGCTGAATGTTTCTTATAGAGGGCTGGATCACTTATTGTAGAATAAGTCTATGCTTAGTTTAATATCTTTGTCCCTTGATGAAGAGAGCGATATGACTTAGGCTGGCGAACAGGAGGAGAACTTATGAATGCATTACAAACCATATTGAGCACGCATTATGGTCTCGAGAACGTAGATATTTCCCCTCAGCAGGGCGGATGGGCGGCACTCGCTTATAAGGTGACCGACAATAAACAATCCTATTTCCTGAAGGCTTATGACAAGGAGAGAGCCTCCACTTCCAAATGGACGGCTCTCATCGATTCGTATGTTCCCATTACAGTATGGCTCATGAACAATACAGATTTGCACGGCAAGATTCCTGTTCCGATCCAAACAAATAACGGGTTTTACAAATGCGAGGATGACCATGGCATTTACCTGCTCTATGCATACATCGATGGAGAAACCATCGGGAAACGAACGTTAACGAAAGGTCAAATTCATCAGTTTTCGGCGATGCTATCGGAGCTTCATTCCTATGGAGAAGAAATACCGTTAGATACCCATGCCATAAAGGAACACTTCCATGCTCCATTTGTTCCGCTGCTGAAAGATGCCTTGAACAAGGAGTACGATCGGCTCCCAAGCGATGTGAGAGAACGTTTGGATCCCTATGTAGAAACCATCAAGCAAATCATTGTTACCTTCTATAATCTGTCAGAATGCTTGAAAAATACCATCCTGCGGATGGCGCTCTGCCATACGGATCTCCACAACTGGAATTTGATGCAAGCAGGTGGGCAGTTGATGTTGATTGACTGGGAGGGCTTGAAGCTGGCTCCCGTGGAAGCTGATCTCATGTTTCTGACAGACAAGCCCTATTTCGATGAATTTATGACTATTTATCGCAAATCCCATCCCGATTATGTCATCAATCCAAACGCACTGCTGTTCTATCAAATCCGGCGAAAATTGGAGGATCTATGGGAATGGATCGAGCAGCTTGCATTCGATAGCCAGACGGAACAGGAAAGAGCCGATACCCATGACAGTTTGCAGAAAGAACTGGAGGAACTCGACTCGATACCGGGAGTTTCTACTGATACAGCTCCATCCACTGACTAAGCTGCTGCTTCAAGCCTTCTCTTACTGACTTGGGCTCCAAGATTTCCGCATTCGGGCCATACCTGAGAATCCACTGGACGAACTCCTTCTCGTTGTTGACGGTGACCTCAAACAGTAGGCTGCCATCCTTCTGGTCCTTCATCCGGGGATGAACGAACAGCTCCTCTTCCTTGATGTAACGCGCGGCTTCGGGACTGAATCGCACCTTGAACGTCACATTCTTGTCGCCGCGGTCGATGGACCACGTGTTCTTCAAATACTGCTTAATATTGAAATCACCCTTGTCGAAGGCGTCGCTCGTAATGGCCACATGCTGAAACCGGCTAATCCGGAAGGTGCGTATGGCTTGTGCCGAATGGCAGTAGCCAATGAGATAGAACCGTTGATCGCGGGGTACAAGGTAATACGGATCGACTCTCCGCTGCGTCGTTTCATCCCTGGATTGCGTGTGATACACCGTGTCAATCGAATGCTGGTCCAGTATCGCTTGAATGATCGGCTGCAGGAAATTCGGGCTTTCTTTGCGGTACGCCGGCGTTCCCATCTGAATGATATCGGTGATGTTCTCGATGATACTGTTCTGCTTCGCTTTCTCCTTCAGATGCGTAGCCAGCACCTTGTCATAGGCCGTGTCGAAGCCCGGAGGCAGCTTGTCCTTATCCAGAACCGATGGCAGCAGCGAGAAGACGAGCGCTTCCTGCTCGGAGAAATTAAGCGGATAGAGGAAGAATTTGCCGATAAAGCGGTAGCCCGTTCCTCGGCCTTCATTGGTCACGGGTGCGATCAGGCTCAGAATGTCCATATCCCTATAGATCGTTCGAATGGTCACATTGCACTTCAGCGCAAGGTCAGCGGCCGATATCCCCGGGTTCGCTTGAATGGCGTTAATCATGTTGAAAATACGGATCACTTTGTCGATCATGCTGATGCTCCTTAGTCGTCTAGTTCTATTTACCTATAGACTACTAATTCGGCTGAGGGAAGAATATTCCTTCCTTAGACGTCGATATGTCTATCGTCGAATGTAAAACTTTCCTTTACTATCGATTTTATATGCAGTATACTATCGGTAGTAAACCCCGGAGGTGACTTATGTTTAGACCAGGCGTCACAGTATGGTATAACGTGAAAAGTATGGAAGCTACAATTGACTTTTACAAAGAGAAGCTTGGATTTGAACCGTTGTTTCACGACCCTGCATCAGGGATGGCGATGATGAATACGAGTACGCAGGACTGCGTGATCGGATTTTCTGAAGCTAACGAGGTTATCGCTTCCACTTCTTCCACCGTTTTCGAGGTATACGACATCGAGGAATCCAGGAGAGTGCTCGAGCACAAGGGCGTTACCTTCATTGGCGAAACCGAGACGGTCCCGGGCATGGCCAAATTAGCTACTTTTATCGATCCAGACGGACATAGCCTCATGTTGTCCGAGGTATTGAGTCCGCTCTGAGTTCAGAGGAACGGATTCTTCAATTGTCGCAGGAGCTGTCCGGCCAATGGACCGTCCCCGTGCTGCTGGCGCTGGATAGCTGCAGAGGACGCTTTACACCTATGCAGCACCATCTCGAAATAACGCCTGCACGGCTAAGCGATAATTTGAAACGAATGGAAGAGAACGGCCTGCTCAAACATTTATCGCCGCATGAACGCCGCCACCCTGCTCTGCCTGAGTATGTATTGACCGAGAAGGGACTGCTTTATCGAGAAGCAGCATCCACCATTCAAATTGCGGAACGCGGCCTCGGCTATGGCCGTCTATCATCCAAAGCGTGGAACCTGTCGGTTCTGCTTGCGCTTAACTTTGAGCATGAACGGTTTCAGGAAATTCGGAATGCCCTGCAGCGGGTTACGCCGCGCACGTTGTCTATGCGATTGGATGAATTGCATAATCTTGGGGCCATCGACAAGCTGATAACCGATCAACCCCGCCCTTCATTCTTATATCAGCTCCACAGCCAAGCGAAACAACCGGTTCGTCAATTGTCAGTCGATTTGCGTTCAATCGTATAGGTCACAATTACAAGCTGCAGACGCCTCCACTTTGGCGGGGAGGGCAATACGATTATCCCGCAAAAAAAACCGAATCCGCTGTTGGATTCGGTTTTTTCATCGGTCTTATGGAGCAGGGCTTGAATCGGTTGGAGTGCTTGGTGCATTCAGCGCTTCTTGCGGCACCTTGATTTCGCCGACCTCGTTGTGCTTGGAGATCGTGCTGGTCATGACCATCTCGAGCGTGATGCTCTGGCCCTCTTGATTCATATCCATCGTCATGTTCACATCGGACTTGGTGGGCAGGTACGTGTCTTTGTTGACGCCATACGAGATTTTGATGCTCTTGATGTTCATGTTATCCAGCATAGCTGCTGCTTGCTCATTCGCACCGCCGGCTTGACTCATCAGGGATTTGGCCATCTCCTTCACGTTATCCCCAGACAGCTCGGCCGTCATCACGTAATCGCCGCCCTCTTCTGTGACTTTCGTATCTTTGGCGATCGTCTTGAACTGCTCCATCTGACTTTCCGGCTTCAAGGAGCTTTGCATGCTGGCCATCATCTGATCCTTCATTTCATTAGGCAGCTTCATCCAGCTTCCGTTCATTTCCGAGTAGATGCCGTCTTCCATAATGTACTGCTTGATGGTCTGACTGCCTTGCGGCGGCATTTCCATCTGGATCTCTTGGTAAATTTGCATCGGCTCTTTGATGACATCCGTCTTCATATTCATGTCGACCTTCTGCTCTTGCTTCTGGTCGCCCTGCGACATCGTCATGTTCTGATTCACTTTGGCATCCATGGAGAAGCTCTTTAACGCTATGCTTGCATCTGTCGATTTCTCAATGAGTTCCTCTACCGTCGGGAGCGAGCCCGTCTCCTTATTCGAATTGCCGGCGCCCGTCGATCCGGCGTTACCGCCAGCGCCCGTCGTCTGCTCAGCGTTGCCGCCTTTGTTGCCGCTGCCGGCATTCGAGTCGACCGGCTCCTTCGAGCCGCATGCTGCTGTAATTCCTAGTACCATGATTGCTGTTAATAGTCCTGCTGTCCACTTCTTCAATTACTCGTCCTCCCAAGATTTGTATTCTTTCTTATATTAACCAATTCTTGCAGAGGTGTGACAGGGGATATTATCCCGAAAATGTAGACAATAAGACCCAAACCCGCACAAAGGTAGAACTATTTTCCTGAATGAATGCCAATACGGTCTACAAATGATCGGGCACTTGAATTTCGCGAAGCTAGGTCGCAGCAGCGTTCGATCTCCGCTTCCGAATCGCATGCACGCCCAGCACGACCACCACCAATTCATAGTCGCTCAATTCCGTCGAATAGTTCTCCAAGCTGTACGCACCCGAGTGCAGCCAACCGCTCGTTCGCTCGAAGGTCGCTACCGTTTCACCTTCGTTCTCGCGTTGAATGAAGTAATCCTGGGTGAAGGCGGGCGAATTGATTTCGTAGAGGCCCCGTCCGCCCGCATCATATTCGTACCGCTGAGAAAAGAAGCTCATTCGGGAGCGCAGCTCCCCCAACAAGCGATCGTCTTCGTCCGTGACTTCCCATCTGCCTGAGAAGAACGGGAACTTCCCCGAGCACAACGTCCGGCCGGTCAAATCGCAAACATCCAGCGATGCGCTGAATGAGCTCTTCAAATCCAGCTCGCCCACAGTCTCACCGCTATCGTTCATAATCTCCGTCATGCCGGAGCTAAAAAAGTTGTCCCGAAAATACAACGTCATACGCTTTCCCTCCCCGATCCTTGTATTCCCTATGGTAAGGCTTCTACTCGAGACTGCCAACCCTCTCTTATATGATTCATGATCTGGCGTTATGTGCAGCGCATAGCACAATGGAGTGAACCTTGTTCTATCGATCATGGTTATGGGGAGTATCTCCTTCTTTTCTTGATCGATGAAGGAAGAGGAATCAAAAAATGGCGGTACAGGACATTCCCTGCACCACCATGACATTGGATCCTACCCCTTTGGACTTGGCTACTCGACCCGCATCCGCTTGAACTGCTTGAGAAGGCTGTCCTCGTGGAGGACCATCCAGTCTGCGAGCGACTGCCGCAGATCGGCAAGCGTCTGCTTGTAATCCGAACGGTCGATCAGATTCGTCAGCTCATGAGGATCGAACTCTAGATCATAGAGCTCGTCCAGATCGCCGCAGTTGAATACATACTTGTAAGAACCTTTGCGGAGCATACGCTGGGTAAACATAGCAGCCTCAAGGCCAGCGCCTTCGGTCACGATGCAATCCGGCCATTCAGCCACAGTCTCTCCGGCCAGCATCGGGGCGAACGACCTGCCGTCCGCTCCGCGCGGCGGCGACCCTGCGCCTGCGAGATCGAGAATCGTTGCATGGATATCGCACGTGCCGACGAAGCTGGCCTCCGTCCGCGGCTCCGCCCGATCGCCGGCAGGCTTGACGATGAGCGGGATGCGGCAGGTTTCTTCATACATGAAGAACGATTTGTCACACAAGCCGCCGTGAATGCCAAGCGATTCCCCATGGTCGGCAGTGAAGATAATAACGGTATTCTCGTACAGATCATGCCGCTTCAAGTAAGCCAGCAGCCGCCCGATCTGCTCATCGATGCTGCTCATAGCCGCATAATAATGTTTAATATACGGAATGAAATCGGCCCATTCCTTCGTATTCCCTTTTTTGATCTGATGAATGGACGGTTTTCCCTTGTTGTCATCGTAGAAGTTCGGCCACGGCTCCAGCTCCGCATCGCGGTACAAGTCGAGGAAGCGCGTCGGCGCGACGTAAGGCTCGTGCGGTCCCCAGAAGTTTAAGGAGAAGAAGAAAGGCTCCTCCCGCTGACGAAACTGATCGATATAGTGGATCGCCCGCTCTGTCAGGTAGTATTCAACGGTAGACTCGATCGGCGAGGTCAATTCGGAGGCGTAATGAAATTCGAAGTGACCGCTCACTTTATTCTCTTCCTGCCAGGTCAATCCGTTATCCTGCAAATATTGCTTGAATTGCGGGTAATTCATCCCCCCGCCGCCGTGGCCGGAGAAATCGTCGCCTTCATAGCCGACATCGGTAGGCATGGATTTGATACCGGCGGCAATATCCGGAAACCGCACATAGGCGAGATTCTCCCGTAAGTACTTACCCATCTCCGGCCCGAAGCCCAGATGCCACTTGCCCGTATAGCCAATGCTGTACGCTTGCTCCTCCAGCTGTCTGCTAAGCAGCCGCGGCGTATCCGGCAGCTCCTGCACCATGCTGCCCATACCGTAGCCATTCGTCTGCATCCCGTGCTTGAACGGGTACATGCCCGTCTGCATCGAAGCCCTGGCCGGCGTACATACCGGACAGCTGGTGTAGGCGTTCTCGAATACGACGCTTTCCTCCGCAAGGCCATTCAGATGCGGTGTCTGGCAGACTTGTCCACCGTAGCTGCGCAGCGTATCAACCCGCTGCTGATCCGTCTGAATGAACAGAATGTTCGGACGGCGCGGCGCTTGTTCATTCTTTGGCGACATGGCCATACCTCCTTAATATCGTTTAAATAAAGAAGAGAGGGATGCTCGCCTCTCCTCTCCTCTCTTCTCTTTTATACTCCGGCTTATTGCCCCAGCTGTTTATACCAATCTCGTACGTCGCGTTCCAGACGAGCGGCCACGTCCGGATGGTCATCCTTCAGATTGACCCGCTCGCCAGGGTCCGCCTCCAGATCGGAGAGATGGACATCGTCTGGCTGCGTGCGGTCGAAGTCAAGCTTGCCGCCCAGAACCAGCTTCCATTTTCCTTCACGTACGGCAAGCTGACTGCCATACTCCCAGAAAATTTGACGATGCGGCGTTGAAGCCCCCTCCGTCACCATCTTGACGACGCTGCTCCCGTCAATTTTCTCTGAAGATGGCGATGCCAGACCGGCAAATTCCATGACAGTCGGCACAATGTCAGCCATCATGCCCGCTTCTCCGCATACCTGCCCCGCTGCTATAGCAGCGGGATAGACCAGTATAGCAGGCTCGCGGATGCCGCCTTCGAACAAACTTCCTTTATGGCCGCGGAATACGCCCGCACTGCCTCCATAATAGACGTCTTCCGTCCCATCGAGATAATTGCGGGATTCGGAAGAAGGCCCATTATCGCTGGAGAAGAAAATGATCGTATTCTCATATTGCCCCGCTCGCTTCAGCGCTGCTACGATATCGCCGACGCCGTCGTCGACGGCGGAGATCATCGCCGCCATCAGCTGGCGGTCACGGGGCAGATGACTATATCGCTTCATATATTTATCCGGCGCATGCATCGGATAATGCGGCGCGTTGTAAGCTGCATACAGGAAGAAGGGCTGCTCCTTGCTTCTCTCGATGAAATCGACTGATTTGTCCGTAATGAGATGCGTCATATATTCGCCGTCATGCCACACTTCCTCGCGATTGCTCCACAGGTCATGCGCAGGATTGACATTCGGCATGCCCCAATAGAAGATATGCGAGTAATAGTCCACGCAGCCGGCATGGAAGCCGAAGTAATCGTCGAAGCCACGTGCATTCGGTTTGGCATCTTCGGCTGAACCGAGATGCCACTTGCCGTAGAGAGCCGTGCTGTAGCCGGATTCCTTGAGCCGTTCGGCCAGCGTCTTCGCTTCCTGCTTCAGCCCACCGGTTCCTCTCTTTCCGCCCAATATGTGGCTCACGCCTGCTTTCGCCGGATATAGCCCCGTCAATAGCGACGCACGGGACGGAGAGCAGACCGGCGAATTGGAATACCAGTCCGTGAAGCGAACCCCCTCCGCCGCCAGCGCGTCCAGATGGGGGGTCCGAATCGCATCGGACCCGTAGCATCCCAAATCGCCGTATCCCAAATCGTCGCAATACACGACGACGATGTTCGGTCTTGTCATAACGGTCACACCTTTTCTCTTATTTCAATGCGTTCCAGCGCTCGTAGGCATCCTGGTAAATCTTCAGCATTTCATCCAGACCCATCTTATTGATCGTATTCAGATAATCGTCCCACTTCGTGAACGGCTCCTGTCCGACAATAAACTTCGCTTCCATTTGATCGACATACGTTTTAATGTCGGTCTTGATTACATTCAGCCGCTTTTGCTCCTCGTTGCTGAAATATACGTCCGGATATTCCCGCTTAGCATATGGATTCAGCTCCTCATCCACCATCTTATTATAATCCGGCCCTTTGCCGTTGTCGCGCTTAGCGTCGAACTCTCTTTCTTTAATCAGCGGCAGCTGTCCGCCTACATCCGGGGTCAGCTTAGCGCGGTATTCCTCCGGATTTTCGCCTTCAGGAGAATCGAAAGTCCATTTGGTCTTTGCATCGTCCAGCCATTTGAAGCTGTTTCCTAGATAAGCCAACTGGCTGCCTTCGGTAGAGTACAAATAATCGACCCAGCGCATCGTTGCTTCAGGATATTTATTCTCGCTCGTAATCGCGAACGTGCCTCTGCGGATATTCGATGCCCTCATCGCCAGCTTCTCACTGTTTACCGGACTTGTAAGCGGTCCGAGCATCGGGTGCTTCAAATTGTCTTCCGGCTTGTCTACCTTAAGTACAAGATCCGGAGCCGACCCTGAGAAAGCACCCAGTTGATTCGCATTTCCCTTAGCATTCATCTGTTGGGAGGTCTGCACGAACATTTCGTTATCCAGCAGCTTCTCAGAGAACAGCTTATTCAAGTAAGTGAGGTATTCCTTGTATTGGCTCTGGACCGGATTGAAACGCGCCTTCCCGTCCTTCACTTCTACTTCCCGGCCCAGCAAGCCGAATGCCGGAAGCAGCGCGACCTGCAAGCTATCCAATTTCACGCCGGACATAGGGATCTCATCGTCCTTACCGTTCTTATTGGGATCCTCATTCTTGAACCGCTTCAGCAGCTCATACAACTCATCCGTTGTCGCTGGTTCTGCCGTAACACCTAAGCTCGCCATCCAATCTCCGTTCAGCCACATCCGGTTCGGAACAAAAGCCCGGGGCTGGTCGATAATGAGCGGCAGCGCATAGATATGCCCGTCCATCGTTGTGATCGACTTCTTGATTTCAGGATTGTCGTTCATCAGCTTGCTGAAATTCGGTGCATATTTCTCGATAAGACCTTCTAATGGAATCAAATACCCTTGGCCGCCGTAGGTTACTTCGTCATCCGGCGTCAGCTGGGAGTTGAAGAACACGTCGGGCAATTGACGGCTGGCAAACGCCAGGTTCTTCGTCTCCAGGTAGTTCGCTTGCGGAGGCGTGTCGAATTCGAAATGGATATTCGTCATTTCCTCCATTTTTTTGAACAGGATCATATCTTCCCATGGACCATGAATGGCCGCTTTCGATCCCATCATCTTCAAGGTGACCTTGTCGCTCACGATCGGGTAGCCTTCCGCATTGAAATTGCTCGGCGCCCCGCCACCTTCCGATGTCGACGTATCCCCTGCTTTGTCTGAGCTGCATCCGGCCAGCAGGACCGCACTGCTTACGATGGCGACCATGCTTGTTTTCAACCACTTCTTCATTTGCTGCTTCCCCTTTCTCTTCCCCCACTAGTTGATTTGCTGTGCTATGTAAAACCGGATTCCGTTACCCTTTGACGGATCCGATCAACACACCCTTCATGAAAAACCGCTGCATGAATGGATAAACGACGATAATTGGCAAGCTCGATACGATCATAACCGCATATTTAATGATGTCCGCGATCCGGGCTTGCTTGGCCATGGCTTCCATATCGTCCCCGGTCATCAGCATCGTATCGCTCATCTGGTTCTGCACGAGGATTTCCCGCAGAATCAATTGCAGCGGATATAAGCTGCGATCCTTCAAATAGATGATGGCGCTGAAATAACTGTTCCAGTGCGTCACCCCGTAATAGAGCCCCATGACGGCGATAATTGGCGCGGATAACGGAAGCACGATTCTCAGAAACAGCATCGTATTGGAGCTGCCGTCAATCTCTGCCGATTCCTGCAATTCCTTTGGAATATTCATTTGAAAAAACGTACGGCAAATAATCAGATTGTATACCGCGACCGCATTCGGAATCAGCAGCGCCCATACGGTGTTCATCATTCCAAGCCCGCTGACGAGCAGAAACGTCGGAACGAGACCGCCGCCGAAAAACATCGTGAACACGATCAAGCCCATCATGATGCCGCGCCCCTTCAAATCTTTGCGTGAGAGCGCATAGGCGCCAGGAAGCGTGAACAGAAGGTTGATGCTCGTTCCGGCAACCGTATACAAGATCGTGTTGGCGTAACCGGCCCAAATCTCCGGATTTTGAAAAACCCGCTGGTATCCTTCAAACGTAATTCCCTTCGGGAACAGCCACATCGCTCCCTGATTCACATAGACGGGATCGCTTATCGAAGCGCTGACAACATACACCAGCGGGTACAAAACGATAATCAGTACGCAGAACAGAAACAATTTATTGACGACATCGAACACACGGTCCGATCTGGCTTCCCTATTCATGGTTGTCCACCTTCCCCCTTACCATAGGCTCGTCTCGTTCAATCGTTTGGCGACCCGATTTACAGTAAGAAGCAGTATAAAGTTAATGACCGAGTTAAACAAGCCGACCGCCGCGGAGAAGCTGAACTGTCCTTGTACAAGCCCGCTGCGGTATACGTAAGTAGAGATGACATCCGACGCTTCCAGATTAAGCGGGTTCTGGAGCAGGAATACTTTCTCAAAACCGACGGACATGAAGCTCCCCACATTCAGGATGAGCAGGATGACCATCGTCGGAACGATGCTCGGCAAGTTAATATGCCAGATTCGCTGCAGCCGGGTTGCGCCGTCAATCATCGCCGCCTCATGCTGCTGGGGATCGACCCCGGCCAGCGCCGCCAAGTAAATGATTGTTCCCCAGCCCATGCTCTGCCAGACGCCGGAGAAGACGAACACGCTCTTGAACCAGCCAGGCTCGGAGAGAAACGCTATCGGATCTCCGCCCAAAGCCTTGATCGCTAAATTAATCAGTCCGCTGCTTGGAGACGTAAACGCGATGATCATACCCGACATGACGACTACGGATATAAAGTGCGGCGCGTACGTTACGGTCTGTACCCACTTCTTGAACGTCCCGTTGCGAAGCTCGTTCAACGCCAAAGCAAGCAGGATCGGTATCGGGAACCCGACGGCCAGCTCGTACAGGCTGATTCCGATCGTGTTCCAGATCAGCGTCCAGAAATAATACGAATCGAAGAAGCGCTGCAAATTCTCAAGACCGACCCAAGGGCTGTTCCAGATCCCTAGGCTTGGCGTATAATCCCTGAAGGCGATCTGCAAGCCATACATCGGAAAATAATGAAATACGATAAAATACGCCATCGTGGGCAATACGAACACGTACAATTCCCAATTCTTACGAATGGACTTCCAGCCGCTTCGTCTCGGTGCACGCTCCGCCTTCTTGGCAGCGAGCGGCTCCGTCTGTGCTGTCATGAATCTAACTCCCCCTCTAACTCACCGCGGTTTATAGCCATTATGCTACCGCTCAGACGGACAATCGTAAATTTGTGATTGATGCTTTGAGGTTGTCACTTTTTACATGGAATGCCCCCACAGACAGGTCCTGTGTAAATATGTCGTTCATGCGGCAGGTTGTCATTCTTTACATTCAACCCGCTCATCCCGCGTCCCTACAGGCTTTCCACCTTCTATTACGCGCCAATAAAAATAGCCATTCCACCCGAATGAGTCTTCATTCGAGGGAATGGCTTATCGGACGACATTCCGATAGAAAGTCGTTTATGAATGCAGCTTGCGGTACTGCCCTAGCGTAAGGCCCTCCGTGTTTTTAAATTTACGCATGAAATTCGATACATCCGAGTAGCCGACGCTGGTCACAATGTTCTTGATCGGGAGGTCGCTGCTCTTCAGCTGCCGTTTTACTTCCTCCATGCGAAGATGGGTGACGTAGTCGGTAAACGTATAGCCGGTTTGATCTTTCATGAAACGGCTGAAGTACGAGAGAGACATGCGGAAATGATCGGCGATCTTCTCCAGATTCAAATCATATTCGTTGTAATGCTGCCCGATATAGTGCAAGATATCGGCGCCCAGAGCGCTGCTCTTGCTTTCCTTATTGGCCTGCACGTAATCGCATATGTCGTCAATCAGGCCGTCCATGCCTGCATTGAGCTGCTTCAGTGTCGAGAATTCGATCAAATTCCGCCGATGCTCCTGTTGAATGTTCAGCTTGAGCTCGTTCATCGTTCTCAAGAATGTGTTGATCAAATCAAAGCACATGCAGCGGAGATAGAACAACGACACATCTTTTCCCTGCAAATCGCTCATAATCGTCGCCAGCGCCGTTCTTGCCGCTTCTTTATTACCCTGTTTCATGCTTTGCACCATGCGGATTTGTTCCTCGACGGAATACCACTCATTGCTCTCCTGCCATTCCGAGAGCTCGTCGAAGAATACAATTCCGCCCCGGCGCCCCCTGGCATTAGCCTCCATGGCGGCTGAAGCTTCGATATAGGAGCGGTTCACGAGCGGCATGCCCGATACCGGATTCCCGATGCCGACCGTTGGCCGAATGCCCCAGCATTGCTCGAACAACCGCACGATTTCACGTGCGCTCTCCTCCTGAGTCTCGCGCATGGCCGTTACGTCACACCCCGTTACTATAAGGATAGCGATGACGTTGTCCTGGATCATTTCCACACCGTATCCTACAGCCCCCGGCAGCGCAACCTCGGACAACATCCGCAGCAGCTCTTCCCGGCTCTGTGTAGAGATATGCTCGTATCCGTCCGTTGGTATGACGGCCACAAAGCAGCTCTCGCCAGGCAGCGTCATGTTTTCCCGGGCCATGAACGCGGTGATTTCACCCGAATCCTTGATCGAACCTACCAGTAAACGGACGAAGAATTGCTCGCGCACAATCGGACGCTGATGATTGATCTGCTCCATCAGGTCGCGCGTGGCATGAACGGAATCCCGGATAAGGTCCAATTCGTTGTGCCTGCGATCGGCGATTGCGGGGGATCGTCCCTGCAAGGATCGAGCGTACTCGGCAATGCTGCGGATCGGTCGGTATTGTCTTGTGGAGAGCAGGACAGCGATTAGAATGCCGAACGCGACAACTGCGGAACAAATAAGCAGAATAAAGGTCCGCATCTCCAAAACGCGGTCCAGAAACTGGCTTGTCGGCATCGCAATCACGTAGGACCACCCGGTCAAATCCGACTTGGCTTGCATGAGCGAATACCGCTCTCCTCCAATAGTCGCATTGTAGATGCCCTCCTCATTATGGCGCGACATTTCATTGATGGCATTCTGTTCCGTAAGGTTGTTCTCACGGCTTCGGGAGGCAAGAATGCGGCCGTTTGCATCCGAGATGTAAACGCTGCCATTAAAATCCCCCAATATCGGTCCGACGAGGTCAGTCATCACCGATTCGCGAATAATAAAGGAGACCGTCCCATAAGGCGATTGGCTGTTGCGCGGAATCGGGAACATGTATAAGAGCATGTTCTGCTTCTGGTCACTTCCTGATAGGTATGTCTGAATACGCCGGATTTCCGGGAGCTGAAGCTCGCTCATCTCTTTCGCCAGACGATCCCCGTCAATATCGCTGAACCGGTAAATCCGCTCCGTAAATGTATCGAACGAATTCATCCCAATGGAGGAATACAGCTGCCGGTCACCGTGAAAATATAGCGCTACCTCGTCGACAATGGTGTTATTCACCTTGTACTTGCTAAGCTCTTCTACCGCTTCCATTTCGTTATAGATCCCGCTCCTGACCATAAATGGCGTCAGGTGCCGATCGATTGAAATTCTCGATGCCGTGTTGTCCAGACCGCGCACAAGCAGATCGAATGTATTTTTGACCTGATTGAGCTTGTACACGTTCGATGTCTCGATCTCGCTCTTAAACCGGACGACCGCGTTATAATAAACAACGCCGCTAAGAATCGTGAACGGTATAGCGAATATAAGCACATGCGACAACAGGAATTGATAGAACAGGCGGGAATTGTTAAGTTTGCGCTTCATGTTGTCCCCCCTCCTATTGCCTTGCCTGCGAATCATGATACTGCCTCTCAGTCTATGACTCCCGCGTCTGTCCTCCGTACAATATAGGCTGTTATCCTAGGTTAGTCAATCATGCCGGCGGGACGAAACGTTCAGATAAGTCCAGCTTGCTGCGGAACGCCTCTGTCACAAACAAAGCAGCCCCGCCGCCCTGGCGAAGCTGCCTTATTCATAATAAAAGCCTTGTTAGCTCACTGCCCCGCCCATAGAGAAGGACAGAGCCTGCCGACTATAATTTGCGGAAGAGCTCCTCCAGCACTTCCGTGCTCACGCTGCCGCCTGCGGAGAAGATGACAATGCCCGACCCGCTGACTGTCGCCTGTTTGCCCAAGATGAGCGCCGCCGTGTTCACGTCAACGTAGTCTTCACCCCTCCACTTCTTCAGCTCTTTCTTGTTCACGACTTTCTTCGCCGTCTTCTCCAGGAAGGTGACGGGGATGTACAGCTGGCCGTTCTCCCCGATCGGCGTGATGTTGGTGTTGTCCTTATCGACAATGACCTTCTTATTGTCCAAATAAGCTTCATACCCGTTGACCTTCATCGCAACAGCCCCGTCATTCAGTAAGGCAGAAAGCTCGGTGCTGAGCGTTACATTCTGGGTCTGGGTCGTGTAGCGATAGTTGAATCGGCCATTCGGTGCGGCATCCCCCTGATCCAGGAACTGCATAACATCCCCATCGGCAACGGAATTGTCCGCCCATTTGAAATCAAAGCCTTGGGCCGTATCAACGTTCAGCATGTTCTTCGGAATCGTAATATACATTTCATTGCCGCTTACGGTATACGCGGCATCGCCTGTCTTCGTCCAATTCCAGCTTCCGCCGTCGTTGGTCTCAATCGATGCTTTGCCGCCGCTCTCCAAGCGGTTAATGATAAAGTCATACCCTTCCCAGCCGGTTGCGGCATTCTGGTCGGCATCGATGAACAGGTTCATCCAGTTCGTACCCGTGCGGGACGTGACGGCATCCTTCGTCCGTACATAGAAGTACCAGTTGTGATTATCCGAGCTGACCTTCGCATACTCGATATCATTCCTGCCGCTTGTATTCGTATAATGATAGACGCCTGCGAAGGACATGCTGTCCCGATGTGACGTATCGCCCAGCGTATCCCGGTATTCCGGACCGACCGCCTTCCACTCCTGGAACGCTTTCTGCTGGTGAATTTTCCCTTGCCCGAACACCGCCGGGATCGGCCGAACGCCCTTGAACTGGCGGACCTTCTCCACGGTCTGATAATAATAGTTGTCGTTAAACCCGCCCTTCATCGGCTCGAGGTCACGGCTGAACTCGGGATTGAACGCATCCACGTAATAATGCTTGTAGGTGGGATCATCCCTCACCACCGTATATGTGTTGGCGATCCGCTGCCCGTTAGCGTCGTTCTCCCATCTGCCTGCCCACCATTCGTTCCAGCCCGTCAGCATGACATATTCCGGATCGACTTCGGAAGCGCGGCTCCATTGCTCCTCGTAGGCCAGACCGAGCGGTGTCGTCGGCAGCTCGAATTCGAATGCATTCTGTCCGTCGGTAGGCTGCTCGCCGCCCGCGAAGCTGCGCCCCTTGGACGCATTCGCATGGAAGCCCGACGCGATCGTCAGCTGCTCCACTTCTCCCGTTACAGGGTCTTTGCCGGGCGCTTGCGGATATTCAGCGATCCACGGCCATCTGCCCATGCCGTCACCCGTCCAACCGTTGAATGCCCACGACGAGCGAACCGTGAATTGCTCGCGAAGCGACTTGGGTACCTTGTTCAGGTTGCCGAGCACGAGCGGTTTGCCGTCGACTTTGAACCACAGCTCGTTGTAATAACCGTCTTTGTAGACCTCTTCCCAGGCTTGCGTCATCATGTTCTTGCCGAAATCGGCATTGTCACCGAAGAAGAAGACGATCTGCGGCGTATCGAGTCCTTCGTTTCTCATCTTCTTATACTCGTCGAGTACTGCCGTGTAGATATGCGGATACAGCAGATTATTGGAGTTATCGAAGAAGACGAAATCCACCCCTGCTTCCGTCAGCATGTTCGCATGCTTGCGGATGACCCACCGGTCGTCGGAGCGGTAATAGCCGAAATAAGGCTCCGCCCAGTAATGCGCGAATCCGAGCGGTCCCTGCGGGATCATATCCCACACCGCGTTCACACCGCCTTCGAGATACGCTTTATTGTGATCAAAGATTTGACCCGATGAGGAGTCATGCCATAAGAAATAGAACATGCCGACCTTCTTATCCTTCGGTGCTCCCACCGCCGCGTAGGTCGGCGTCGTTCTGGACAAATCGTCCGCGGCTACCCACGTATCGCTGTACACATCCCGGTATTGAAGCGGATCCGCCGCTTCGTATGGCGGACGCTGATACTCGGCTGTCGTGACGGATACATTATCGAGCACAATGTTCGGCGCGTTATGCACCCACCAGTTAATGAATCCGCTCTTGCCAATGACATACCCCGGCTCCGAGGTCACGGCCGGCGTCTGCAGATCATCCGCTGCGTACAGCTTGACGCTCGTCTCGTCTATCACGGCCTGCGCGACGAATGCTCTCGCTCCTTGGTCGTCGTTGACGTAGATCTTCACGATATTCTGATCCAGATCGTCTTCAAGCTCGACCGTCCGCATATCCGCGAAGCTATACGGAATTTGGACATATCCGGTGAGTGGCCAGTTGTTCGTGCGAATTCCGACCTTGTTGTCCTTGAAGGCAAGCCACAGGCCTGTCGATTCGTTAGCCTGTGACGAATAGCCGCTAAGGCGCAAGCCCACGTACATCGTCATCCATGGCGAGGTATCCACCGGTGCGGCCTGCAGATCAAATTTCACCTGGTAGCTTCCGGCTGCCGTTGTCTTCTTCTTGAAGCGAAGCCCATATAGCCCGCCGTTCGGGTTCGTAAGGGCACCGTCAATCACCTGGGCATTGTTCACTTCCCAGATGTCGTCGCGGATGACGGTATCATTAGGGAAATCGACGGAATCGGTGGCTGCTTCCGTAATAACGGAGACATTGTCCAAGAAGACTCCAGTCGTCAGGTGAACCCACCAGTTAATGTAGCCTGTCTTAGCGAGCTGGTATGAAAGCTGCGTCGTGATTGCGGGAGTAATGAGATCATCCGCGGCATACATGCTGACGGACTGACCTTGGATCGCTACCTGCGCCACGAATGTTTTGACACCTTGATTATCCTCGACATATATCTTGACGATGTCCTGATCAACGTTGTCTTCGATATAGACTCTGCGTGCTTCGTAGAAGTCATAATCGATGGTCATATATGTCGTTTCCGGCCAATTATTCGTTCTCATGCCGATCTTATTGTCCTTGAATGCAAGCCACAGGCCGTCGGCTTCGTTGGCTTGCTTGACGTATGTCCCCAGCCGCAAACCGACGTACAGTGTCATCCACGGGGAGGAATCCGCTGGCGCGGAAACCAGATCGAATTGCGCCGTGTAGGTTCCCGTGGCAGGCGTCGTTTTTTTGTAGCGCAAGCCGTGCAGCAGCCCATCGAGATTCGTCAGCGCGCCGCCGACGATTTGCGCATTATTGCCCTGCCATGTATCGTCAATGTCCCACACCGGGCCATGACCCTCCGTAACGTTAGAAAAATCCTGCGTATATGTGACGGCTCCATCGCTGGCCTCAGCGGTACCGCCTCCCACTTCATCATAGCCCAGCGTGACCATTGACAACGCCAGCAGTATAGCCATACCCCCGATAAACCACGACCTCTTCCAAAACAACATCATCCACCTCCATGTAATGGTAGCGTTTACATTTGGAGAGAACAAGAACTGAGTTCATTCCCTCGATTGTCCTCCTTTACCTGAATTATACAACACCCTTCGATTCAATTCGTTACAGCATATTGCTTACTTTTGCACATCATCATGCCGTTTTCTCATCGCTGACCGTATATTCTGCCTGCCTCTTCATCGTGTATAATAACGATAGAAACTCCAATGGTTCACTTGCCGTTCATCATATTTATATCCCTTATTGATAACTTAACATAATGGAGAGATTGCGACGTGGACGTTTACCAAGAGCCGATTGAGTACCAGAATCCCATCCTATGCGTGAAAATTTGGCAGCTCGTTAACAAGGGAATCGAGTATCCGATCGATTGGATCTGGCATTACCATAAACCGGTCGAGTTCATCCTGATCGAGCGCGGTCAGCTCGATATCCATACAAAGGACCATGTGTTTCACTTGAAGGCCGGCGATAGCTGCGTGATCGGATCGTCTCAGCTTCATTTTAGCCGCAAAATAGGGGAAGAGGAGCTTGTCTACTATGTGCTGCATGTCGAATTTGCGGCATACTTCGACCCTGCCATGCAGATGTACTTCCGAATGTTCATGGAGATCGATCAGCCGCTGGACTGTCTCAATTATGTCTTGGAAGCCAACGAAGAGGTCAAAGCCCGCATCAGCCGTATTTTTGCCGGTATTTACAGAGAAATGCACGAGAAACCCAAAGGCTACGAGATCGCAACCAGCATGCTTATGAAAAAGCTCATGCTGACGCTGCTGCGCGGCGATACGCTCGGCACCTTAGAGCGGCAGGATGCCGCCGAGGTCCAGCTTCTGCTGCCTGTCCTTGCGTATGTGGACGAGCATCTCGATGACCGGATTGAGCTTCAGGATGTGAGCAATTTGGCTCACATGAGCTACTCGTATTTCTCTAAATTTTTCAAAAAGACGATGGGCGTCTCCTTCACCGAATACGTGAATCAGAAGCGGATCAAGAAAGCCGAGCGCCTGCTGCTCACGGTAAGCTGGAATATCGCTCAAGTCGCAGACGGCGTCGGTATCTTTAACATGGCCCACTTCTACAAGCTGTTCAAACGCTATAACGGATGCACGCCCAAAGAATTCGTCGGCAAGCTTCGGATTATCCAATAAATTGGGGCAGGGGGCTATCCTTGTCCCATACGCCAAGACGGCAGCGCCAACAAGCCTTGGACCGTATCGGGTTCAAGGCTTGCCCGCAAGCTGCTGGGCGGCAGACTCCGCCGCTATTCCGTCTGCAGCGAGGTACGGTTTATATTTTTGCCGTAGAAAATTTCATCCATCTCTGTTTTCAGCTGCTCTGTAATTTCCTGCTCCTCACCCGGCTCCAGCTTGTCCTTCGTATACCCGAACAAATAGTTGTTGAGATCGAATTGACGCAGCTTGCACTTGGTGTGAAAGATATTCTCCTGGTAGACGTTCACGTCGATCATGTCGTACTGGGTTTTGATTTCATCGGGAATATAATTCTGGATCGAGCTGATGTCATGATCGATGAACAGCTTATGGCCATGAATATCTCTCGTGAACCCCCGCACGCGGTAGTCCAGCGTCATGATATCGGTATCGAACGAATGAATCAAATAGTTCAACGCCTTCAGCGGTGAAATTTCACCGCAGGTTGAGACGTCGATATCCGCCCGAAAGGTGCTGATCCCCTCGTCCGGGTGATATTCCGGATACGTATGAACGGTGATATGACTCTTGTCCAGCTGCATAACGACCGAGTCGGGCAGCGGCCCTGGAGACTCGTCGTAGGATTCCGTCGGAACCTCGACCACCGGCCCCTCCGAGATAAGCAGTGTTACGCTTGCACCCTGCGGCACATAATCCTGCTGAGCGATGTTCAGCACATGCGCACCAATAATATTCGTTACAGTCTGCAGAATCCGCTTCAGCCTGTCCGAATTGTATTGTTCATCAATATAAGCAATATATGCCTCGCGTTCTTCCTTTGTCTTGGTGTAGCAAATATCATACATATTGAAGCTTAATGATTTCGTCAGGTTATTGAACCCATGTAACGTAATCCGCTGCTCCGGCGTCAATGTCATCGTTCGATCCCTCATTTCTGCTATAATCTAAACCAAATTACCGCTCACTCTCCATATATTACCCAGATTAAAGATGTTCATTGTATTCTTTGAAAGAAAACCAGTAAACGTCTTGGCGGACGTTACCGGTTCAATGCTTGTTCATATGCAAGGGCAACCGGCGGTCAGTCCAGCAGCTTGTGGCAGCGGACGAGGGTGGAAGGCGACAGCTCACTGTCCAGCTCTTGCCGGTAATGATCCTGAAACTGCTTGAAGAAATCTTTGGCTTGCTGCTTCTGTCCGAGTAATACATAGTATTCGATGACCCGAAGACCGATATCTTCATCGAGCGGATCCCGCAAATTCAGCCTCCTTGCCTGATCCAGCGCTTCTGCCGCGCTGCCCTCTGCGGCATACAGGTCCATAAGCTTAACGGCCATGCGCATATAATGTCTGCCGACGCTTTCTCTTCGAGCCATAACCCAGAGTGAGTCGATTCCTTCGAACAGCTCCCCTTCATAGAGTGCCAACGCCTCGAGTATTTCTTCCTTGCTTATCTCCGCCATGCCGCCTGTCGACTCGAACCGCTGCAAGTCGCTTGCGACACCATCCAAGCGTAAACAATACATCTTATGATCCAGCACAACCGATATTCGTTCGGACAGCGATACCTGGGCCAGACTTTTGCGCAGTTGATAGATGCAGGTATGGACATATGTTCTGGCATTCTCGTACTCCAAGTGTGGAAACAGATCATGCGCCAGCCGATCAGGGCTTACTTCCCGGTTGAGGTACAAATAAGCGAGCATCTCGGCCGCCTTTGCCGTCTTCCATTTCACTTTACCCGATTGTCCCGTTAACCGGAGAGGACCCAAGCAGCGAATTTCGGCATGGTGCACCTCCGGAGAGTCCACAGCCGTGACCTGCAGCTTTCTTCGCTTCCGGATGCGTTCCAGCGTTCGGCTCAGACGTTGCGGATCAACCGGCTTCAGCAGATAGTCGACGGCGCTTAGCTCGAATGCGGTCAGCGCATATTGTTCATACGCCGTCACGAACACGACGTCGGTATCCGGCGATAACTGGGTGAGCTTCTCTGCCATCTGCAGCCCGTTCACCCCTGGCATTTGAATATCCAGAAAGACGATATCGACATTGGTTTCAGTCTCAGCCATATAATCGAGCGCTTCCTGCGCTCGTGTGAATCCGTCCACACGCCCAATTGGCTCTGCTGCGTCCAGCAGCTCCATGAGTTCCTCCAAGGCGGGACGTTCGTCGTCTACGACGATTGCCCTACACTTCATCGTTGCCCGTGATCCTCCTCATGCAGAATAGGTATGGGCATGGTTACGACCGTTCCCCCTCCGGGACGTGCGGCTATTCGCAAGGTTTCTCCGAATTGGCGGATAAGCCTCCGATTAACATTACTCAGACCAATGCCGCTTCCCGCTCCTCGATCGGGGATTTCGAAGGTTCTGGACCATGTGTCAATCTGCTCCTTGTACATCCCGACACCGTCATCGCTCACGACGATTTCGATCGCCTCACCGGATGCCCTTACGATTAGCAGTCATAGATCAAAGGTGCCTCCGTCTCCAAGCAGAGCCATGGCCTCTTCGCCGTTTCGGGCGCATACCGTTTCGTAGCCCTCAACGGCCAACACATTCATAAGAGCCCTGGCGTTGACGTAATCGTCAATGATCAGAATCCGATAGGACCTCCCGCTTGGAGCAGAGTCATCTGCATGATCCTGGCATGCACCGCCGGTCTCATCGGAAGGGAAATCAACCTGCTCCATGGATACCGCGATCTCCTTCGCGCTTCCCAGCGGATACACGGACGATTCCAAGCTTCTTGCATTCGCCGTGGATCCGGAGATCGAGAACGTAAAGCGGCTTCCGCTTCCAGGCTCGGACTGAACGCGGAGCTCGCCGCCATGCAATTGGACCAGCAGCCTGCTAAACGGCAATCCAAGACCATTCGTCCCGGTCCTCTGATGAGGCGCGAGCTGTTCATAATCCCGGAAGAGCATGTTCATCTTCTCGTCCGAGATTCCATCACCCGTATCGGCAACCGTTATGAATATCCGCCCGCTAATCTCTTCTGCGGATATCGTCACACTGCCCTCCTCGGTATGCTTCAACGCGTTCTCAACCAAGCTGAACATAATTTGAGTCAATCTGTTCTCGTCGGCTGTGGCAAGCAGATGCGGATCGACCCCGTTGTAGAGCTGGACGCGCCCGCTGAGGTTCAAGTGCTGAATAACCTCAAGTACGACGTCGATGAACCGAGCCAGCTGAATCGTCTTCAAATCCAGATGGATGATCCCGCTCTTCATCCGTTCGTAATCCACAATATCGTTCACAAGGATCGATAAGCGATTCGCGGTTTGCTCAATTAATGCCGCATCCTCCTTGTGCCTATCGTTCAACCGTCCGCCGAAGCCATCGGTCATCGCCCGTGAGATATGCGCGATCGCCTGCAGCGGCGTGCGGAGCTCATGGGAGGTTCGATGGAGGAATTCATCCTTATCCTTATCCTTCTGATTCAACTCCTCCGACAGCTTGCGAATCGTCCAGTAGGCATGATTCGCTTGAGCGGATAAATATAGGCCCAGACAGAGCAGGAATACAGGAAACGCTATAGGCGGATGGGCGTAGACCGGCTTCTCCCATCCCATATTAGCGGTAAGCACGACGATGAATGCCACCAAGCTCAGCATGGCGAGGAATAAGTATGCCGACCCCGGCATCCGGGCTATGATCGTCCGAATCATAGCAAGCAAGCCTGACAGGCTGACGGTGATCGTGTGAATAAGCGTAAGCGGAACAAGCAGCGAGTACGTTCGCACATCCACGGCTAGACACAGAATCGAGAACAAACACGCGAAGAACGCCATATACCGAAAGACGAATGATGAATAACGGGTTGGCATCAAATGATACGTATACCCTGCCAGCGCTAATTGACCCGCCACGGTTGAAACGCCTTGAATGCGCGTAAACCATTCATAGGACAGGCTCGGTATGTAATCGTACAACAGCTTCTCGCTGTGCGTAGCGAGATAAACCGCCCCTGCCGCGCAGAGCAGCGCCAGATATAAGAATGCGCGGTTTGGATTGCGCTGCAGTCCTTGCCCCAAGAAATATAGAGCCATGATGGCCATGCTGCTCATAATGGCAATATCATACGTTTCGTTTCGCTTCGTTAAGCCGTTAATGTCCACCGGGTCACCGAGATAGATCGATTCCGAGATGCCGCTGCTCCAATAGGTGTAGTTAGCTGTCTGGATCACGAGCTCAGCCTCGCCGCCATCTCCGGAGAACGATACTTGATAGGGATTGTTGCCCGCCTCCGTGGAAGCAGCGGAATTACCGGGCGAACCGCTGGAGCCGAGCAGCTTCCCATCGACGAACAATCGGCTGGAGCTGCGGATATTCGTAACCTTCAACGAGTAGTCATGCCGCTTCTCCGGCAGAAGCAGACGCACCCGGTATGTCGCGTAGCCAAGTCGCCCGACTCCCTCCCTCTGCACGAACATCGGCCACTGCGAGGGAACCTCCATATAGCGTATAGCGCTTGCGCTCCCCCCATCAGGTGATTCAAAGTCTCCGGGTACAAGCAGCTCTTGCCAATAAAATTCCCACTGCCCGTCAAGCTTCCATACCCCTTGATCGCGATTCTGGCAGCCTCGCAGATCGATCACACCCGGACTGCTGCTGACGCAGTTACCGGTAGAACTGCTCATTCCCGCCAAGGGAATAAGCAGTGCGATAAGCAGTACAGGTACCATAAGCCCATATAGTATTCGTCCGTTCATTAGACGAAGCCGATTTATCAATTACCGCAGTCCCGCTTTCCCATTCAGGTATATTCATTATATGAAATCTGACTTCTGCAAGCTATCACCCTTAGAGCGAGGCACTTGCAGCTATCCCCTTCACGGGGCGATAACCAGCTTCGTTCATGACAATCACAAGAAGTGTTTAGTCTTCTTGGACTAGTCTATAGGCAGCGCCTGAATGTTTTCTGAAACATGATTCCGCTTTATTTTTGTTTTAAAATACGACAGCATTCGAGGAGTCGCAGTGAGGACGGTTGGCTGCTGCCTTCCGCAATTTGCTTCGCTGCAGACCCATAGAAAAAGCGGCTGAACAGTTCCACCTGTTCAACCGCTATATAACCACAAGGTGTTCTATGAACGCCAGCTGCTGTCATCTGGTAGAAGCAGCCGTGCCATCGGTGCCTTTCGCATCAGATCCGCTTCAGAAATTCAACGATGGTGAGCAGTCCCTTATCGAAATTTTCCAAATGGAAATGCTCGTTCGGCGCATGAAGGTTTTCGGTGGGAAGACCGAAGCCCATCAGCACAACCGGCGCGGACAGCTCGCGGGCGAATGCCTCAACGATCGGAATGGAGCCGCCATCCTTCGTGAACACCGGACGTGTACCGTACACCTGCTCGTAAGCATCGGCCGCCTTCTGCAGCAATGGAATCGAAGGCTCGATGGTAAACGGGTTGCCTTTTTCCCTTTGAACGACAGTCACTCTCGCCCCTGCCGGCGTATGGCTCCGGATATGCCGCTCGATCTTGTCGAGGATGTCCTGCGGCTTCTGCCGGCCGACCAGCCGACAGGTGATCTTGGCATGGGCTTCGCCCGGAATCACGGTCTTGGTTCCTTCTCCCTGGAAGCCTCCGTACATGCCGTTGATCTCCAAGGTCGGCCGCGCTCCGGTGCGTTCCACATACGAATAGCCTTCCTCGCCGAATAGCGCATCCAGGTCGAGCCTTGCCTTCAGCTGCTCCTCGTCGAAGCCTTTCTTCGCAAGCTCGGCCCGCATCTCATCCGATAGCGCCGGAGCATCGTCATAGAAACCGTCCACGCTTACCCGGCCCTGCTCGTCATGCAGCGAAGCCAGCAGGGTGACGAGTGAATGAAGGGCATTCGGAACGCCTCCCCCGTAGGTACCGGAGTGGAGATCCGTGTTGGCCGTACGCACGTTAACATCGAGTGAGCATAGTCCTCGAAGACCGGTGCAGATCGCAGGTCTGCCAGGTCCGAGCAGTTCGGTGTCGGAGATGAGCACCGCGTCGGTCGCCAGCTTATCCTTATTGGCCTCCAGGAAAGGATGAAGATTCGCGCTCGAGATTTCCTCTTCCCCCTCAATGCAGACTTTAATATTGACCGGAAGAGACTTCTCCTGCCGGAGAATGGCCTCTATCGCTTTGATGTGCAGGAATAGCTGTCCTTTATCGTCCGTGGCCCCCCGGGCATACAGCTTATTGTCGCGTATATCCGGCTCGAAGGGCGGCGTTTCCCACAGATGCAGGGGATCGACCGGCTGTACGTCATAATGGCCGTAAACGAGGATGGTCGGCTTGCCTGGCGCATGCAGATGATCGGCATAGACGACGGGATGCCCCGCGGTCTCGTGTATTTCCACGTTCTCGAGTCCAGCGTTCTTCAGTGTATCGGCCAGCCAGCCAGCTGCCCGGTTCACATCCCCCTTATGCTCGGATTGTGCGGAAATGCTGGGAATCGAGATCCATTCCTTCAGCTGGTCCAGATGTTCTTCGCGATGCTCTTTAAAATAAGCTTCATATGCCATGAGAATCCTCCTAAAAGTTGTGTGAAGTGCTGCTTATTCCATATCTTACCGCAATAATGCCCAGTTAATCCGATTATACCACTAATGGCCGTCCTCTTCCCCGTGTCCTCGGTCCTTTACTTCCCGAACGGGTTCATCGAATAGGTCTGCCGATAGAGTTTGCACATGCTCTAGTACCAGCACACGACCATTTTACCATTTATGTAAAATATTGATGCAAATTCAGATTCATTGGTTAAACATACAGGTAGGCATGAATCTATTCTCAATTTTATAGGAGGGATATCACGTGAAGAAAACAGTTTTGTTTATTACCGAACTGGAGACGAGGCGTACGAACCAGGCACTGTTCACCAATGAAGAAAAAGGTAGATTAGATGTAACGACAATGGCTGTTGGCGAAGAAGGCGGCGACATCTATACGACGATGGCCATCGGCGAAGAAGGCGGTTGTTAGCAAGGCCTACTAACCCCATTGTATTATGATCACGATCCATAACCCGATTCATGCCTAACCACACTTCCTCCGAGCAGCGCAAGCACGGGCTTCAGCCTCTGCTGAAAGACCGCTTCGCTTATCGGGGGATCGTGTTTGGTGAAGTGCGCGGGTTACTCAGACCGCGAGGGAGAGATTTCATGACAAACAATCCGAAGATTGGCATCATTGGCGCCAGGAACGAACGCCACTGTATCTATTTGGCGGATGAATTGCGGCAGCAAGGGGCGGAGCCGCTCATTATGGACAATACGCTGCTTCAGCCGTTTCCATTGACGCTCTGGCCAGGTAAGAACTCTTATCATACGCATGAGCGGGAGCATTCGCTTGAGGAGATGCATGCGTTTTATTTGCGTGCGCTGTTTCTCCCGACACCGGCATTCGATGCACGCGCGGTCGAAGCCCAAATACGCGAAGAAGGCTATGTCGCCTATGCTGCGCAGAGGGAGCGCTATGCCACATGGCTGTCCTGGTTGAAGTGTCTGCCTCTGCAGGACAAGCTGCTTGTGAATCCCGTCGATACACTGCTTCTCCACTTCGCCAAGCCTTACCAGCTCGAGATGCTCCGCCAAGCAAGCATTCCGGTTCCGGATACACTCGTAACCGGCAATGGCGCACATGTACGCGCATTTGCCAATAGGCGCAGCATTGTGTATAAACCTGTGGCAGGAGGTGCCCACTGCCAACAACTAACCGAACAGGATTTGCAGCCTGAGCGTTTGGAAGCCTTGGCACAAGCGCCTGTACTGTTTCAAGAATTTGTGGAGGGGCAGGATATTCGTGTATTCGTGCTCGATAGCCAAGTCATCGCTGCCTTCGAAATCGAAAGCGAAGGTATCGATTACCGTACAGGCAGCGCGAAGGTTACACCGGTCTCGATCACGGACGAACTCTCGGACCTCTGCATCCGGGCATGCAAGACACTCGGCTTAGTATTTAGCGGCGTTGATCTGAAACAGAGGAGCGATGGCTCCGTTATCCTGATCGAGTGCAATCCAAGCCCTATGTTCGAAGGGTTCGACCGGCACGCACACATACCAATCGTCAGCCAGCTTGCCCGATTCCTCATTCATGAAGCCCGTTCAAGACTGGCCCAGAACACCGCGGCAGGGCTGTCTTGAGCGTGAAAGCCACCGCAGCTGGCAATATTGGGACCCTGCCCGCTAGCTCTTCTTCGGAGAACATACATACAATACGAGAGAGAGGATGCAGCACGAACAAAGCCCAAGCACAGGCTCTGCTCGGGCTTTCGTCATTATCTCGTGCTTAGATACTCCAGCGCAGCGGGTCCCATATCGCCTAGTCTCCACAGCGCGATCTTGTTGTAGCCTGCTTGGCGCGCGGTATCCATCCATCCCGCCAGTGTAATTTCATCGGCATACCAGACCGTATGCTCGAGCTGCTCCTCATCCCAGTAACGATAGTAGAGGCTTCCGCTTGCCTCATCTCGCTTCGGCTTCTCCGAGCTTCGCTGCGCCAGCTCTGAAGCCTGCTTCTCGGTCAGGGAAGTCACCTTGCCTTCTTCCGGCCAATCAAATCCCCCTGCGGACAAGGCGATCACCTTCTCCCCCGGAATCTTCTCCAGCCTCTTCGCCAGCTCCGTAATGAAAGCATGGTCTGCCTTCGGCCCAGGCTCCCCGTGCGACCCATATAGATTGTAAGCCATCATGACATAAACCGGCCCTTCAGGCAACGACAATCGCTCAATCGGAGCACGGGATTCCAATACGACCCGGAGCAGCTTCCCCTTCTCCCGGAGCCGCTGATACAATTCCCCGTAGAACGCAACCATCGAACTCCAATCGTCCTCACCGATCTTCTCATAGTCGATCTCAACTCCGTCAAAACCATATCGATCGACCAATACCATTATTTCATTCAGATGCTTGGCCCGGCTATCCTCAGAAGTCATTAGTCTGGTAATCAGGTCTGTATCCTTCTGCACGGAGGAGCCATCCTCTTCGAACCGGTCATTCACTAGGGTCAGGTAGAGATCCCCGCCGCCCTTCTGATTGTACGTCTTCACGATCTGAGGGAGCATATGATGGAAGTCCTCACGTAAATACAAGCTGTCCGTATGGTCAAAATAAGCCGCAAACACCTGCAGACTGGATAAGCTTTCGGCTAATGTTTCGAGATCCTCGATACCGGATTCCCACTGCCAATCTACAATCCAAGCGGACAGCTCTGCCTCACCCGCTGGTTTGCCTTGCTCTTTGCCGCTTTTTTTGTCCATAACCAGATACGCAGCAAGTGTAACAATGAAGATTATTACAGCAGCAGCCGCGACCTTCGCAGGCCTTTTTAAACCTGACATACGCCTTGCTCCCCCTTGCTCCATGTCTAGAATGTATCAATCGCCCAGTCAATGGAGTCGTTGATTCCGCCTTTAACTTTACTATACAGCCACGAAAACCCGTTCAGACTGTTATCGTATAAGCGCGGCCCGCTGCCGCTCTCTCCCTCTGCGGATACAACCTTCACATCGTCGAAGACGCCATCGTAGATATCGTCCTTCGGATTCTTATCGCTGTATTCCGATTCCAGTGCGACTCCTCCGCTTGCTATTACGCGGTTAACCGGCTGATTGTCCACGAGCAGGGAGCCGTCAGCCTTCACGGTCAGACGATCACCCTGAACCATCATCTCGATATCGCGGGTTTGTTTGATATTCACGGGATAACTGCCGGCACCGTTCTTCCCGATATCACTAAATTCCCGGAAGGCAATCTGTTCCGCCTGACCGTCTGGCGATTTCTGCTCGACGACCAGCTCGTTATCCGTGAGCGTGAGCCTAACGTAGGCATTCCTCTGTCTGTCGTAACGGAGATAGACCGACTGCTTGCCGACTACATTGCCCGCCAGCTTGGCTGTAAGCTTCATATCCGTGTAGGAATCGCTGTTCTTCAGTACCAGCATTCCTCTCCCCGCAGGAGGAGAAGTCAGTACGATCCGGTTGTCGATATATTGCGGCGCGCCGCTTAGCGTTAGCCACTTCTCCGCACGCTTCTTATCACCGGTCACGAATTTCATCGGCTGACCGGTATCCTTCTGCAGTTTCATCAACAGATGGTTCGTATACCAATAAGGCTGCGCCTGCACCCTTGTCAGATCATACAAGCTCTGGCTGTTATCGTTATACGCGTTCCCTTCCCGGTTGAAGTGGAGCTTGAACAGCGCCTGAATATTGCTCGCGTTCACGTCCTCCACCAACCGGTTCATCCCATGATGAAGAGAATTGGCATGCATGATCATATAGGTTTGCGGCACAAAGCCCAAGGTCCGGTTATAGATCTCCTTCATCATCGCATAATCCTTATTCACGCGTGCTTCCATCTCTGTGCGATGCTCGACAGGCACGTTGTTCTTATCCCTCAGAAAATCCATTAAGTAATGGGTATACGACAGCGTCTTCTCTCTGTCCTTAAACTCCGCTTCGTCCAGCATGCCGGCGAAAGAACCGTCCTTGTTGAAGATATTGATGTAGGTCAGACGGTAGCCGTTGCTCCCAAGCTCCCAGAACCCGTTCTTCGTCATCTTCAACATATCCTTGGGCTGCAGAAATTTGGAATCCTTGCTGCCGGCCTTGTTCGCATAGGACAGGATCGTCGCCTTGAAATTATTCTTCTCGAGAATCGGCTGCGCGAATAGGCTGGAGTCATTGCGTCCATCCTCAAAAGCGAGAAACAGCGCTTTATCTGGCAGCGGCTTGCCCTCG
This sequence comes from Paenibacillus mendelii, assembly GCF_024498075.1. Lineage (GTDB taxonomy): Bacteria > Bacillota > Bacilli > Paenibacillales > Paenibacillaceae > Paenibacillus_Z > Paenibacillus_Z mendelii. The sequence goes on along the minus strand of NZ_JANHOF010000017.1, from coordinate 35,060 downwards.
TTATAGAAATCCAAAATATCCTGCTGCGAGACGGTCACGTAGCCTTGATCGCGGAGCGCCTTCAATTGCTGATCCAGCTGCTTCTTGGCGATCAAATCAGGCGTACCCGACCGGCTCACGCCAAAATACGTCAGCGCAATAAACCCATTGCCATTCGTCCATTGCGCCTTGTCAGGCTCTTGATAGTGCTTCATATCGAACATGGCTCGAGCAAGCAGCGTCGCTAAGACCACTAAAATCACAATTTGCGCAATAGTGCGAACGCGTTTGACCGCGTCCTTCCTACGATAATTAAGGGTCCCGCCGCCCTTCCCTTTATTCATGTCAGACATCCCTCACCCTACCCGAATTTCCGCAGCCGCTTAGGCACCCTTGACGAGCCGCCCTTATAGCGGAAGGCCTGATTCCTTCTTGCTCTTGCGTTTCCTTGCTTCTTTCTTATTCTTAGCCTCGATATCCTGAGGCGTTTCCCTCGTTCCCCAGGTAGACTTCCAGAACGTCACCCAGGCGACCGGCATCTGCCAGAGCAGCACCAGCTCGTAGAAGACGCAGAACACCAAGCCGAATATCCACAGCTTGCTCTTGCGAAACAGCAAGTGAGCGAAGCTCATGAGCAGCGCCATCAGCAGCAGCCCCATGAGAAATGTGCCTGGGAATATGCGGTGTACCAGCGGCACGTAAACCAGGTTATGCAGCACAATGACTGGCGCAGCAATCGGGACAATAACGCCAATATAGAAGAATAGCGCCATGAAGGGCTCCTTGCGCCAAATGAAGAAGCCGGCCCGGAGTGACTCTCTTAGCCAGGAACGCTTCCATCTCATCTGCTGCTTCAAGAATACCTTCATCTTCGAGGGCACGATGGTGGAACAGATCGCCGAATCCTGGTAGCCTGTACGATGCGTCTGCAAAATAAAATTCGTCATGCTGCGATCGTCGCCGAAGGTCGCAGGCTGTCCCAGAAACTTCTGATTCAACCAGGCATCGGTATGCTTGACGATCAGCTCCTTACGGTAGCAGGACAACGGTCCCGACAGGCAGGTCACGCTATCGAACCACGATTCCGCCGCCTTCATGATACGGAAGGCAATATAATACCGCACCGTCTGCAGCTTCGTTACGGAATTGGTGTACTTGTTCTCCACATCCGTCCGCCCTGCCACGCCGCCCATCTTAGGATCCTGGAAGGGCTGAACGAGGTTTTTAATCGCAGTCGGCTCCAGGAAGCTGTCCGAGTCCACGAAGACAACCAAATTATGCCTTGCCATCTCCACCCCTTTGACCAACGCCACCCGCTTCCCGCCGTTCTCCGGCAGCACGAACATCTTCAGCCGTTCCTTGGTGGAATAACGCTCAGCCTCTTGATGCACAAGGGCGATGACCTTCTCGATTTGCTCCACCGATTTGTCCGTGGAACGGTCGTCGACGACGATGACCTCCAGCTTATCGATCGGGTAATCCTGATTGATGCAGCTCAAGATCGTCCGCTGAATCCATTCCTCCTCATTGAAGCAAGGAATGATAATGGAGACGCCTGGCGTGTATAGCGGGTCAACAGGCACTTCCCGGTACAAGGCACCGAATAAATACCGTGTCAGCAGGAAAGCCGCGGCGATAATACTGTATAAGTATAGGAGGGCGTTGTATTTGAAATAGAGAATGCTTTCCACGCGCATAAGCATAATAATGGCAACTGCTATAAACAGGAAGCCGCTCGCCATGTAGATTGAATAGCCCCAACGCTTCTTCTGAAAGTAGCTGGGCAGGGGCTTGGCGAACTCAAACGCAATTCTCAGCCGCTCGCCGTCGTCCGTCTGGACGATGAATGTCCGGATGACCGCAGCTTCCATGCTGACCTTGGATTCGAAGCCTTCCGGCATCGTACCGGGCGGGATTTCGAATCGGATCGGGTACGGGAAGCCTTCCCTGAAGCGGCCCTCACTCGGATCGTCGAGCTCGACCAGTAATCCCGTTGACGATATATCGACAGCCCGTGCTTTCACGCTCTTTTTTCTGCTCCGGCCATTCACGGCAATCCATACATCAAAATCCACCATATAGCGCAAGCTCTGCAACTGAAGCTTGGCGACAAAGTCTGACTCCGCTTCTCTTCCCTCCGCACCAGCCTGCTTACTGCCTCTACGATCGCTTGTAACGCGGATCTTCTCAGGATCCGGCACATGAGATAGGGTACGTCTGTCCGTCTTGGGAACGGACAGTATCTCTACGATTTGCTTATTCTTCTTTCTCTTAAACACAGATGCTGTCTCCAATCTGAGATTACAAACTCCAGTAATAGTAACCGTTGTTCTCAAATTCAGATCTATCGTATATCGCTCTTATGTCGGCCATGATCTTTCCGTTGTCCGCCGCATACAGCTCATCGAAATCAGCAACGCCCATCTGGGTGAATCGGGTATGCGGCACGGCCACAAGCACCACATTCAGATTATGGAGCGCGGACAAATCGGAAAGCTCGATGCCATACTCCTCGTAGACCTGCTCCCGGTCAGCCAGCGGGTCGGCTACCAGCGTCGTAATGCCGTATTCTCTGAATTCCTGGATGATATCGGTCACCTTCGTATTGCGGATATCCGAGCAATTTTCTTTATACGTTAAACCTAGAACGCCAATTTTAATGTGGCTGATATCCTTCTTTTGCTTGACAAGCATCTTAATAATTTGCTGGGCGACGTACTTTCCCATGCCATCGTTAATGTGGCGCCCCGCCAGAATGATTTTGGAATGATACCCGGTTCCTTCTGCTTTATAGGTCAAATAATACGGATCTATGCCGATACAATGCCCGCCCACTAGGCCGGGCGCGAATTTCAGGAAGTTCCATTTGGTCCCCGCCGCCTGCAGAACCGCCTTCGTATCGATTCCCATATTATTAAAGATGATGGACAGCTCGTTCATAAACGCGATATTGATATCCCGCTGCGCATTCTCGATAACCTTCGCGGCTTCAGCGACCTTGATGCTCTCGGCTCGCCAGACACCGGCCTCGATAACCAGCTCATACAATTGCGCAACGACGCCCAGCGTCTCTTCATCCATGCCGGATACGATCTTCACGATATTCTCCAGCCGGTGAACCTTATCTCCGGGGTTGATGCGTTCGGGTGAGTAGCCGATCTTAAAGTCCGTCCCGCACTTCAGACCCGACTCTGCTTCCAGAATCGGCATGCAGACTTCTTCGGTGACCCCTGGGTATACGGTCGATTCATAGACGACGATCGCGCCACGCTTCAGCCTCTTACCTACCGCCTTGCTGGCGCTCTTCACAAATTGCAGATCCGGCACCTTATCGTCTTGAACCGGTGTAGGGACCGCGATGATGAACACATCCGCCTCTTCCAGCCGCCGTTCATCGGAAGTAAAGTCGATGGAGCTCGCGTCTACACGCTCGTCTCCCACATCACCGGTCGGGTCGATTCCCCTATTCAAGCGATCGATCTTCTCCTGATTGACATCAAATCCAATAACCTTGACCTTATTCGAGAAGGCTAAGGCGACCGGCAGCCCAACGTACCCCATGCCGATAACCGCTATATGCCCCTGCCCGCTGACTATTCGTTGGTATACGTCCATATGTCACACTCCATCAGCAGATTTATTCCTTCATGTCCAGCATGTCCGACATCGTGACGAACGTGTAACCCTTGGCCCGCAGCTCTTTGATGACGGTCGGCAGTGCCTCCAACGTATGAATGTGATCCAGCATGTGCAGCAGAATCACGCTTCCGTTCTCTGTTTTTTCCGTGATGATCCGTATAATATCATCTGCGGAATGGCTGACATCCCAATCCAGCGCCGTTACATTGTACAGCGCGATTGTCGTGTAGCCGGTAGCAGCAACAACCTTCGCCGCTGTATCATCAATTTCGCCCGTGGGAGGTCTAAACAGCATCGTAGGCTTCTGCTGGATGGCTTCCGTGATAATCTGATGCGCCTTCACGACTTCCTCCTGCAGCTGCTCGGGCGTCAATTTCGTAATGACCGGATGGCTGTAGGTATGATTGGCGACATCATGTCCAGCCTCAGCTATCGCTTTAGCCAGATTGGGATTCTTCTCCACCCCGTTCGCCCGTAAGAAAAACGTCGATTTAACCTTATACACGTCCAGCAAATCGAGAATTTTCGTGACGGTGAAATCATAGCCCCAGTCATCGAAGGTGAGCGCGATTTCTTTGCTGTTGGGATTGCCCCGGTCGACTGCCTTATACTTCGCATCCTTGTAATTCAAATTAATCTTGGCGGTATCATAGCCGGCAATCGATTCTAACGGCTTTCTCTCCATGCCCTTCTCCAGCAGCTTGCTTAAGGGTACCAGCTTGTATTTCACATCAGCAGCAGCTTCGGCGATAAGCGGAATCGTGTCTACCGCCTGGGAGTTCCCTTCCGTATTCAAGGCAATAATTCCGCCGCGGGTTACGTAGCTTCTCACATATTCGCCTACGTCCTCCTTGCTATCCAGATGCCATGCTTGTAAATTCAAGCTGTACGATACTACCGCTTGCATGCCGGCTTGAGCCGCCGCCAGACGAACATTCTCGTTATAATCACCCGACCTGGTTCGTATGTATTGCGGCCTGATTCCCGTCTCTTTCTCTATAATCTCATTGCTTACTTGAATTTCTTTGTAGATCTCTTCATAGCTCAATTTCGTCATATCAAGCCGGTTTAGCGTGTTATTGGCTATCTCGTGGCCTCGGGACAGAATCTCCTTGGCTATCTCCGGCTCTTCCGCCACTCTCATTCCCGGCAGGAAGAAGGTTGCCTTTATCTGATAGCGGTCCAGCTCGTCAAGGAGCTGTTTCATCGTTTTGTCGTCTCCCATACCGTTGAACGTAAGCGACAATTCCCTGCTTGTCGTGAAGACGGACGAAACCGCCTTGCTTGGCTCTCCTTCAAAGCGGACGATCGGCTGCTCCTCCACTGTTTGCTTATCCCCGTTCCCAGCCGAATTATGGCTGTCTCCAAACAGGCCGCAGCCCGGCAGAAATACCGCGATCAGCACGATAACCACCAAGATGGAGCTTCTATGTATCCCCTTGTAATTCGACATGTTTTTCTCCTTTTCGACCATCTATCTTTGTAAACATTAACCAGAACGTCAGCGTCCGACTCAGTTTGCCAAATATGCGGAATTGCGACATTTTCTATAGAAAAGAGCTATCGGACAATTTCAGAAACAGCTTCATGAAAAATTTCGATTCATATAATAAAGAACAACAAATCATCCGCATAAATACATCCAGCGAATGATTTATTGTTGTTGTATTTTCCAATTACTAACTATAATGAATGAGATATTATCATTATACATCTGAGTAATTTGTTTTTATATCATTTTTCGGCATTTCCATTCGTTACCTCTCGATACTAAAAAAAGCACCAGGAACCGTATGGTCCTGATGCTTCCTATGTACGGGCTTTCAACAGATATGAGCATATTCCCGTCCGTACTGAACATCACTCTGCGTAAAACTGATATTGATTCTTCCCTCTCTCCTTGGAACGAAGGCTGCCTGTCATACCTATTCAATAATTCGTAGGTGCTCTCTCTCATCGTGGAAGTAATATTCTCTCCAAATAAGAAGTAAGCCTTCTCTACCGTCTGCAGGGCATATTGGACCATCTCTTCATTCTCCCGGACTTGATGAAGAAGCGTCCACCCTACAATAGGGCGAACGCTTCATCTTGGGTATGCCCCGGTCTCATTGACACACGCATCTTCCGGACTACATATCGGCATCCTGCAATAACAACATCCCGATTCTTGACGCATGAACACAAAAAAGACACGGAGAGCCGTGTCTTCACGTACATCTATTCATTGCCCGTTTCCCGTTGATTCTCTGCTCAGCCTTGCCGCTTGTTATGTGCCGAAACGCTGTCTGTACCCGCACTTCCGGCATAATTCCTCGACCGCTTCTCTTCTGGAAAATCCATAGAACAGGTTATTCGCTCTCTCACTCTCCACAATTTCGGAGAAGGGAGCATTATTCACGTTGCCTAAATTGATGACGCCCTCGCCATCCAGGCAGCATGGCACGACCGTGCCGTCTACCAATATCGCCGCTTGGCTCCGCAGCGCGTGACAGAAGCCCTTGCCATTATCCTCGGGCGCATCCAAGCTCGGCCATTGGAATTCATGATCCTGGTTCAAGTAGATGCGGTCGGCAATTTTGACTCCGCTGCCCGGCGCCACCTTTTCTTCAATCTTGAAGTCCAGGTTAAACTCCTTCTCCAGCACCTCCAGCGTTTCTCTATTCCGATTCCGCTGAGCGTTCGTCACGTTATCCTGATCTAAATTCCACAGCCGAAACGAGATGATCACGTTATGCTTGACCGCTTCCCGGACGAAGGTAAGAATGTTCGCAAGGTAGCCTTCGCGGTCCTCCGAGCCCTCATGTCCATCGAAGCTATGGAGCGAGAAGTTCATTTGACGCAGCGCCGGTTTTCCGATGAGCTTGGACATTTTCTTCTGAATGAGCGTCCCGTTAGTCGTGATATTAACCTTGAACCCTTTGGCATGACTCGCATCCAGCAGCTCATCAATCCGAGGATGGAGCAGCGGCTCCCCCTTCACATGAAGGTAAATATGGTTCGTATGCGGTTTGATTTGATCCAATATGTGATTAAACGCATCCAGCTGGATGAACTTGGACTGCCGGGCCGTCTGCGGGCAGAAGCTGCATGCCAGATTGCACACGCTGGTAATTTCGATATAGACCTTGTTGAATGTCTTCAAGACGTTGTTCCCTCCGTACCTCACGTTATCTCCAAGCCCTATTCTATCATCATTAGATAGAAAAAGCATGAACCGATCCTGACAGCCCGCGGAAGTTCCACCGTCCAAAATTAGCGCTGTGCGGGCGAATATTCATCCGATCGCTATTGATTCAGATTCCCGGAATGATTCAACAAGACTGGCATCCGGAAACAAAGGCGCACGCAGACGCATCACACAATAATAAATAGCCATACAGGTAAAGGGGCCTGCATGGCTATTTAGGGGAATCATTTCTCTACTCGCTCGTCACTGCCGTCTGCGCCGGATACGGTTCCCATGATCTCTTTAAACACGTCATACCCTCTGCCTACATGCTCGACCCGATGCGAGTCCGAGCCATATATCATCGGAATGTTTAAGCGGAGTGCTTCTTGAATGATCCATTCCGGAGGATAAATTTCCCGGCAAGCAGGCTGGAATAATCCGGCCACATTGAAGTCCAGCTCCATGTTATGTGCTTTGACCTTGCTCAGGATACGGTAGATGTTCTCTCGGCAGCAATCCGGATCAGTAGGTTTATGAATGTCTTGATACTTATGAATCAAGGTAAGGTGCCCGACCCTCCGCGGCTTATTAGGGCCTAGATCCGACTCGATGCTTTGTTCAACCGCGTCGTAATAGGCTTGATACACCTTGTCCACGCTGCCGTAATAATCGATTAGACCGTCCTTGAAGTCGGCGGGCGTATAGTCCACACATCTCCAACCGCTCTTCCCCGGGAGAAAATGAACCGACAATACGCCATCCTCCAGCCTGTTCCCGCAGCTGTCCAGAAGCTGCCGGGTATCGGATTCCATCCCCGGTATGTAATCCACCTCTAAGCCGACGAGCAGCTCGATTTGATCCCTATACTTCTCTTTTAATCCCTCAGCCATCCCGAGATAGTGCTGCAGCTCATGAAAGGGCATCGCCAGCTCTCTGATCAGCTCCGGCCCATTGGGAATTTGACTGGACAGCCGCTCCGGCAAGGGGGTATGCTCGGTCAAGCTGTATATCTCAAATTCGTTCTTAATCGCCTGCACGACGTACTGTTCCGCCTTCTCCCCTGAACCATGATAACAATACTCGGTATGGGTGTGTCCGTCTCTACGGACTGTATAAGGGTGACTCTTCAGCATCGTTATTTACTCCTCTCCTTCACGCTGGGCAGGCTTGGCAGCGATGGCCTTTCTCCGTCGGATCATGTGCAAGACATGCGTCTTGGCTCAAACACTCATTTCGAGCGTCCGGTTCATATCCACCAGTCCAGCAGCTCTGACTGCGTCCAATTAGCCAAGCTCATTTTATGCCAAAGTAACAGGATTGATTGCCCCAGCCTGCCCTCAGTTTATCGATAATACCTTCCGATGACAATAGCTCATGGCCAATGGCCACTATGGTTGGTAATCCAATGGTATACCCCGTCAATGCTTGTCCGATCTTACCGCAAACGGCCTGACCCGCTGCAGCAATTTCACTAATCCCCGGTTACTGCGCTCTTCAGTATGCTCCGGATCTAATCGCTTGGGTTCTAATCCGTTTAGATGCAGTAGACATGAGCTTGAGATGAAATGAACCAAGCGGGGTAAGGGAGGCAGACAGCTGCATCCCTTGCCCTTGCTTGGTACATGACTGGGAGTCCCTAGCGGTTTCATGCAAGAGCAGCATACGGCTCTATTGCAGCAGCCTGCCTTGGGAAACGACGATTTTTCCTTGCTTGATGACGGTATGCACATGATTGATTCCAAAATGATACGGCAGGTACGCCAGGTTAGGGGCATTAAATATGACGATATCCGCTTGCTTGCCTATCTCCAGGCTTCCTACGCGATCGCCCCGCCCTATGGCATGCGCCGCGTTGATCGTAACGGCTGTTAGGACTTCTTCCGGCGTCATGCCTAAATTCAAGCAGGCTAAGGTCATCGCGAGTTGAATATTCTCGGTGGGCGAGCTCCCCGGGTTATAATCGGTCGACACGGCAACGGCCAACCCCAGCTCAATCATCCTTCGGGCATGGGCATGATGCTTTAATCGCAAATTGAAGGAGGTGGCCGGCAAGCATACGGCAATAACTCCCGCACGCTGCATCGCCTCTAAGCCTGTATCGGACGCGGCAAGCAGATGCTCCGCGGAGATGCATCCTAATTCCCCGGCAAGCTCCGCACCGCCCATCGGCTCGATCTCATCGGCATGGATTTTGACGGCAAACCCGAGCGCCTTGGCTGCCTCCAGCACGCGCTGCGACTGGTCGACGGTGAATACGCCCTGCTCGCAGAAGACATCGCAGAATTCAGCAAGCCCCTGGCGTTTCACTTCGGGCAGCATCACCTGGATCACCAGCTGCACATACTCGTCCGCGCGTCCTTTGTATTCCTCAGGCACCATGTGAGCCCCCATAAAGGTAGACACGAGCTGCACAGGATGTGCCTCGTTCAATTTCTGCGTGACCCTGAGCTGCTTGATCTCATCCTCCAGTGTTAGACCGTAGCCGCTCTTGGCTTCCGCTGTCGTCACCCCGAACTGCAGCATCGTGTCGAGGCTTCGCTTCGCTTTATGGAAGAGCTCCTCCTCCGAAGCTCGCCTCGTGGCGCGAACCGTGCTTAATATGCCGCCGCCTTGAGCCAATATGTCCAAGTACGAGGCGCCTTGCAGCTTAAGCGAGAGCTCATTCTCCCGGGATCCGCCGTGAACGAGATGGGTATGCGGGTCAACCAGCCCCGGGGTTACCAATAACCCTTCCGCATCGTATGCCGCCGCAATCGCGGCGCCGCCTATCTCAGCCCGGACATCGGCTTCCGTACCGATAGCTGCGATGATCCCTCCACGAATGGCTACAGCACCTTGCTGAAGGGAGGCTGCCTCGGACATCTCGCGGCCTTGCCGCGGCCCGGATTTCCCCTTCATCGTAACGAGTGTTCCTATATTGTGAATCAATAAGTCAATTTGCTGAGCCACTCTTCTCACCTCACTCGAAGTCCGCTCCCGATTGCCATGGGCCATCAAGGCATATCGCTCCATCCGGGTGAAGCTTCAGGAGTCCGCGCGTTTCATGTACCCGGTCAGAAACGTCAATATGGTGTGCAGCGTCATCCTGACCGTCGCTCTTCGCGGATCCTGCATCGGATCTACGCAGACGATATCGAATCCCTTAACCTTGGGATGCCGGCCTAACTGAAACACTGCTTCCAGCAGCTCCCACGAAGTCATCCCGGCGGGCACCATGGCGGGGACGCCCGGTGCAAAGGCCTGATCCAGCACATCCATATCTACCGTCACATATATAGCATCCGTATCCCTGCCCGCCACTTCCAAGGCTTGGTCGACCAGCGCTTCGATGCCAAGCCGGTAGACCTGGCGGGAAGTGAATTGGGTAATTCCTTGGGACCTGGCATACTCATGATAAGCTCGCGAATTGGCAAAGCTGTGAAGTCCGATTTGGGCAATATGACGGCCTTCAACCGTTCCCGACTCGATCAAGCCGCGAATAGGGGTTCCGTTAGAGGGGCCGCCGTCCTCCAAATTTCTGACGTCCATGTGGGAATCGATTTGAACCATACCTACGCTGCCGCCAATATGCCGCTTAAACGCCTTGACAGACGGACACGTAATCGAGTGGTCCCCACCCATAATAATTGGGAATATGCCCGGCAGAGCCGCATAAATATGGTTCATCCCTTCCTCAATGTTGGAATGACATTTCAATAAATCCGTCACATGCATCTGAATGTCGCCCAGATCCCGGGCATGCAGCTCTTGCAAATCCACTTCATGATCCATGTTATAGGTGGTGACATTCCCGAATAATTCGCGCAGCGCGTTAGGTGTCATCGATGCGCCGGAATGGCTGATCGAGGTTTTGGATAACGGCATGCCGATGAAGCCAACCTCGGGTTGTTCCTCGCCATCCCATGGCGTTAACCACTGCGCTGCCTTCGTTTCATAGCGGTCTCTCCAATTCGAGCGTCTCATGATCTCAGGCGGATGAAGCAGCTCTATCTTGTTCATCTAGTCCCCTTCCTTCCTTGACCGACATGTCTGCCGACGCTCAGCTCTGCTGCCCGAGCATCGGCATGTGGATGCCCTTCTTCTTCGCAGTATCAACGGCTAATTCATAGCCCGCATCCGCATGCCGGACAACGCCTATTCCCGGATCGGTAGTCAACACCCGCTCGAGCCGCGCTTCCGCGTCCTTCGTCCCATCGGCCACGACCACCATGCCTGCGTGCATGGAATATCCCATCCCTACGCCGCCTCCGTGATGGATGGATACCCAGCTGGCTCCGGCCGCGGTATTCACCAGCGCATTAAGGAGCGGCCAATCGGCTACCGCGTCGCTGCCGTCCATCATCGCTTCCGTCTCGCGGTTCGGTGAAGCAACGGAGCCCGCATCCAGGTGGTCGCGGCCGATCACGACCGGCGCACTCAGCTCACCCGATGCGACCATGTCATTAATGATCCTGCCGAATCGTGCGCGCTCGCCATAGCCAAGCCAACAAATACGGGCAGGGAGCCCTTGGAACGCAATCTTATCCTGCGCCATACGAATCCATTGGCAGAGATGCTCGTTATGCGCAAACTCACGCAGAATCGCTTCATCTGTCTTATGAATATCCTCAGGATCGCCGGACAGGGCAACCCAACGGAAAGGCCCCTTGCCTTCGCAAAATTGCGGCCGGATATACGCGGGCACGAAGCCGGGAAAGTCGAATGCATTCTTCACGCCTTCGTCGTATGCTGCCTGGCGAATGTTGTTTCCATAATCAAAGGCAATCGCACCTTTATCCCGCATAGCTAGAATAGCCCGGACGTGCACAGCCATGGAGGCCTTGGACTTCTTCACATATTCCTCCGGGTTCTCGGCACGGAGCTGATTCCCTTCTTCAATCGTCATCCCCGCTGGCAAATAGCCGTTGAGCGGATCATGCGCAGACGTCTGATCCGTAATGATATCCGGAATGAAATGGCGGCTCAGCATGGCCGGCAGCACTTCCGCCGCATTGCCGAGCAGCCCGATGGAGAGAGCCTTTCCGGCCTCCTTGGCATCCTGCGCGAGCGCAATGGCAGCGTCCAGCGACTCGACGAACAGGTCGCAATAGCGGGTTTCGATCCGCTTCTCAATCCGCGTTCTGTCGACATCGATGCCGATGACGACCCCTTCGTTCATCGTCACGGCGAGCGTCTGAGCGCCGCCCATTCCGCCCAAGCCGGCCGTCACGGTAATCGTTCCTTGGAGGGTTTGATTAAAGTGCTGGCGTGCGCATTCCGCGAACGTCTCGTAGGTGCCTTGGACAATGCCCTGGCTTCCGATATAGATCCAGCTTCCGGCAGTCATCTGCCCGTACATCATAAGCCCCTTCCTATCCAGCTCATGAAAGGTATCCCAATTCGCCCAAGCCGGGACGAGGTTCGAATTAGCCAGCAAGACGCGCGGAGAATCCTTCGTTGTTCGGAACACCGCTACGGGCTTGCCGGATTGCACGAGCAGCGTCTCATTCTCTTCGAGCTCCTTCAGGGATTCCACGATGCGCTCGAACGCCTCCCAGCTGCGGGCGGCCTTCCCGATTCCGCCATACACGACCAGCTTCTGCGGGTGCTCCGCCACTTCAGGGTCCAGGTTATTCATCAGCATGCGCAGCACGGCTTCCTGAACCCATCCCTTCGTATTCAGCTGATTGCCCCGCGGAGCCCGTATAACCTTATCTGTGTTGTGCATATGATCTTCTCCTTCATACGAAGATAAGATGCGGTGCTTCTACTTACAGACTATGCATGTGCAGGTTGATCGAACGACCAATCCTGCTCCTCCATGCTGCGTGACAGCTTCTCAATATCTTGGGAGAATACGCGATCCTTCTTGATCAACGGAACGATGGAACGAATTTGACGGTGCAGCCTTCTTGTTTTTGGCGCCAGCCTCTCGACTCCCCGGATATCAGCGGCTTGAGCCGCACAGATCGCTTCGATCGCCAAGACCTTGCGGCTGTTCTGCACAATCATCGCCGCATGCCGGGCTGCTGTCGTTCCCATACTGACATGATCCTCCTGATTCGCGGAGGAAGGAATCGAATCGACGCTGGAAGGGTGGGCTAATGTCTTGTTCTCCGAAACGAGAGAGGCCGCTACATATTGCGTAATCATCAAGCCCGATTCCAGGCCAGGGTTCGGACTGAGAAACGCCGGCAGGTCATTCAACTGCGGATTGACGAGGCGCTCGATTCTTCGTTCCGATATGCTGGCGACCTCTGCGATAGCGATCCCCAGAAAATCCATCGCGAAGGCAATCGGCTGGCCGTGAAAGTTGCCGCCTGAGATGACCCTCCCGGAATCCGAGAAGATCAGCGGATTATCCGTCGCCGAGTTGATCTCGATCAGCAATTTGTCCTTTACATAGGCAAGCACCTGCTGAATCGCGCCATGTACCTGCGGAATGCAGCGCAAGGAGTAGGCATCCTGCGTACGAAGCTCGCCTTGCGAGGTGGTAAGCTGGCTCCCCTCGACCCAGCCGAGGATCCGATCGGCAACCTGCTTCTGTTCCGGATAAGGACGCACTTGATGGGATTCAGGCAGGAAGGCGTCCACGATGCCTCTTAATCCTTCCAAGGTGAGCGCTGCGACACCATCGGCCAGATTAGCGAGCCGCTCAGCCTCCAGATAGGCCATCGTCCCAATGGCGGTCATCGCTTGCGTGCCGTTAATGAGCGCCAAGCCTTCCTTGGCCTGCAGGCGAATAGGCTGAAGCCCCGCCTGCTTCAGAGCTTCGCCCCCGATCATCCGCCGGCCCTTATAGTCCGCCTCCCCTTCGCCGACCAGCACCAGAGCCAGATGAGACAACGGCGCAAGGTCGCCGCTGGCACCTAATGAGCCTTGGCTCGGTATAACGGGGTAGATATTGTGATTCAGCGCATCGACTAAGAGCTGGAGTGTCGCCGGACGAATTCCGGAGTAGCCTTTGGCCAAAGCATTGGCTCTTAGAAGAAGCATCGTCTTGGCGACCTTCTCGGGCAGCGGCTCGCCTACACCACAGGCATGACTCCGGATCAAGTTGATTTGCAGCTCTTCGACGTCTTCGACCGATATGACAGTGTCGCTAAATTTGCCGAACCCTGTCGTTACCCCGTAAACAAGGCTTCCCTTGGATACGATAGATTCCACGACATCTCTGGATTTCTTCACCTTGTCCCAGGAGATTTCACTTATTTCTACAAGCTCATTATCGTGAATGACTTGGCTGACCTGTTCCATCGATAAACAGCTGCCGTCTAGTTGTATCATGGACGCTCTCTCCTCTTGCTTCATATATGAATGCAAAAAAGGGACTATACCCAGGAAATGACTTCCTAGGTATAGCCCCCTGATATCCTAATCACTATGGGCTGAATATTCAATTACTTGGACCTATGCTTTCTTCACTTACAAATAAACGTAACACCGAAGATTCATGCTGTCAATCCATCTGACTTCATTTGGGCACTTGCCCGTTAGCTCTGTTCCGTTCTAACTTTGACCGCCAGCACATGCGAATGCTGTCCTTAGATATGATTGTATCCAAAGCCCAAAGCATCGTGTTCAAACCCCTTCTTAGGAGCACCGATCGTACCGTAAATGCAGACGCTGATCCACTGGCTGGAATCCCCCGATACATCCACGACGCCTCTGACGATCGAGAAGGTCAGGCCTACCGTACGAAGAATCTCCCCGAATTGAACCGTTCCTCTGCCGACGCCTTGAATCGCTTCCAAGATGGCATGATACAAGGAATGGACCTCCCGGTACACATTGGGGTCTATCACATGATTGGCTTTGGCACTCGTCTCGATCGCGGCCACAACCTTGACCAGGTCCATGGAGCCGACTTTCCCTACAGTATACCGGTACCCTCTGAGCGCCAGCTCATCCTCAATTTCCCGTCCCAATTCATCGTTGTGCAGCAAAACTAGGAGCGATGCCAGCTTTCCCAGGGTATATTTGGTCCGATTCGAATATCGGGTTACTCTCGGCTGTGTCATGTCGGCCCTCCCTCTCGTTTCAACACATTTCCCATAAACAACGAAAGAACTTCGCAATAAAGGAATGATTGCAGATTCCTCCATGCCAAGCTCTTTCTCGATTCACTATAAGCTAAATTGAGCAAGTTATGATTATAATAGAGCTTAGACTGATGTCCCTATGCCCTTCTTACAGCCTATTTCTTCGCGATGATCATATAACGCTCCGAATTGGTCCGGATTCCTTTATCCTCCGTATAGTCTTGAATAAATTGATGGAGGATCGGAAAATCAGCTTCCCGCTGCCCAAATTCCGGAATGATCGGCGTATGCTTCAGCAAGAACAGCAGGTCTTCCGCCGTTTCATAATATTCCGCGGCATTGTAGTGGAAGGTCCGGATATCGGTAAAGCCCGCTTCCCTTAATTCCGTCACGTATTGCGAGGTTAGCGCTCCTTCCTCTGCCTCCCAAGCCTGCCCTCTCCCGAAGGCCTCCTTCACATTCAGCTTATCCTTCTCGCCGACCTGCTGAGTGAGGAATACGCCATCCTGCGCCAATACCTTCGCGACTTCTGCCGCATCGAATGGTGAATGGCGGCAGGACACCACCTGGAAGAAGCGCTCCGGAAATTCAAGCCTCCGCGCATCCATCTGCAGGAACCGGACGTTCGGTTTGCCGGATTCCTCCGCACGCTTCCGTGCGGTTTCAATCATCCCGGCGGATTGGTCAATTCCCACGAAGAGCAAGGCGCAGTCCGCTATCGATAATAAGGCTTCTCCGCCGCCAGTGCCGATATCAAGGCAGATATCCGAGGGCTTGCAGTGCCGGGTTACTTCAGGGAAGAAATCCCACAGCACGCCTTCCGATGCGGCCTTCACCTTGCTGAAATCCCAGCCATTAAGTCTGCCAATTTGATCATAGAATGCCTTGTAGTCAATTTCGTTCATCGTTATATCACCCTTCAAGAAGATTATGAAGCACTGGATTCATTGTCCGATCGTTGTCCGAATGTTCGTTAGCTTGTGACCAAAGGGCAGACGAGCCCCTTGATGGCTGGTACGCGTTTTTCTCCAGCCCGGAAACTAATTACTTCGAACGATACGGAATGACATCCACTTCACCTCAACTTGAAAGATTGCTTTCATTATACTCGCAAAAGCTTGCTGACATGAATATCTTTTTTGCAGGGCGGACGATAACCTGCATAATCGATTGGCGTTATGTCATTACCCCGCCGCCACACGCATGGAGCTCAGAGCGTTCATGAAGCGCCCCATACGCTCAAGCGCCTCGGACAGCCTCTCCGTCGAAGACGCATAAGAGCAGCGGATGAACCCTTCTCCTCCCGTCCCGAATACATGGCCCGGAACGGTGGCAACACCGCCTTCGCTCAGCAGCTGCTTGGCGAATTGTTCGGATGTCAGCCCCGTATGCGCAATGGAAGGAAAGGCATAGAAGGCGCCTTGCGGTTCGTGACAGGGCAGGCCGATTTCCCTAAGCCCCTTCACGAACATCTGCCGGCGTCCATCGAACGCCGCCTTCATCGCATCCTTCGCTTCCAATCCGCTGCGCAGCGATTCGATGGCCGCGATTTGTCCGAGAACGGGCGCGCACATAGCCGTATACTGATGGATCTTCAGCATACCGGCGATCAGCTCCCGGTTGCCGCAAGCATAGCCGACCCGCCATCCCGTCATCGCGAATGCCTTGGAGAAGCCGCTAATGACGATCGTCCGTTCTTTCATGCCCGGCTGTGAAGCAATGCTGGCATGCTGCTGGCCATAAGTCAGCTCAGCATAGATTTCATCCGAGATGACGATCAGGTTATGCTTGATCACAAGCTCGGCAATCGGCTGCCAGTCCTGCTCGGTCATCACCGCACCAGTCGGATTGTTCGGATAGTTCAACATGAGCACTTTCGAGCGCGGCGTTATTTTCTCCTGCAGCGCTTGTGCGGTGAGCTTGAACTGTTGGTCGGCGGATGTTTCCACCTCCACGACTGTCCCGCCATGAAGATAGGTAATCGGCGCATAGGCAATATAGGTCGGTGATGGAACCAGTACCTCGTCGCCTGGAGCAATGAAGGTCCGCAGCGCTAGATCAACCGCTTCACTGCTTCCAACCGTTACGATAATCTCGCTCGACGGCTCGTACTGAAGCGTGAAGCTGTCCTTCAGATACGAGGCAATTTCTTCCCGCAGCTCCATCAGTCCCGCATTGGGCGTATACATCGTTCTCCCCTCGTTCAAGGCGCGCACGCAGGCTGCCCGTACATGCTCCGGTGTGACGAAATCCGGCTCGCCAACACCAAGAGAGATAATATCGCTGCTTCCTTCGGTCAGCTCGAAGAAGGCGCGAATACCGGAAGGCGGTATTTGCAATACCCGCGGCGTAATGAATTCATTCGACATGGCCCATCACTCCTCGATCTCTTGTGTGTTCTTCCCATGAGCAGGCAATGATCCGATCCAGCAGCTGGCTGAAGGAGATCCCCGCCGCTGCAGCGCTTTTGGGAAGCAGGCTGTTCGTCGTCATGCCAGGCAGCGTATTCACTTCCAGCACATAAGGAATGCCATCCCTCAGCATCATATCCACACGGCCGTACACGCTGCATCTCAGGATCCGGTAACAAACCTGCGCCGCCGCGCGCACGCACGCCTCGACCTCGGCCGGCAATGCAATGACTTGCTCTTCCGCGCCGCCATCCGCGTATTTGGCCTGATAATCGAACCATTCGGAATGCGCGGAGCGGATCCCGATAATGGGCAGAAGCTCACCGTCTAATATCGAGCATGTAATCTCTTCTCCCTTAATGTAGCTCTCGATCAAGACCGAATCATCCCAGCGGAAAGCATCCTGAACCGCCGCATGCAGCAGCTCTTCGCTTGGCACCAGCTGCGTTCCGATGCTGGAGCCGCCGGAATTGGGCTTCACGATGACCGGATAGCCCAGCTGCTCAACGGCTTCCGCCGAGTATTCCTCCATACTGTTCCAGCAGAGCCAGTCAGGCGTCTTAATCCCTTCCGCGCGCAGCAGCTTCTTGGACAAATCTTTATCCATGCACACACTGCTCGATAATACGCCGCTTCCTGTGTAGGGAACCCCCAGCGTCTCCAACGTGCCTTGTACCGTACCGTCCTCCCCATAGGAACCATGAAGCGCAAGCAGTGCGATATCGATTCCTTTTACCTTCCCGATCAGCTCATCCCGCTCCGTTAAGACGATGGGCGTTACTTCATATTTATCCCGGTCCAAATGAGCAAGCATGACCTCGCCCGTCATGAGCGATACGTCGCGTTCCGATGAAATGCCTCCCATAATGACGCCAACCTTCATATCCGCACCTCTATCCCCTAAGTTGTCTGGCTGTCTCGCCTATAATCCGAATCCCCTTGCCGATGTCTTCATCAGCCACTCTCGAGAAACCTAGCCGCATCGTATGCCGCCCCTGGCCATCCTTCGTGAAGAAGATATCACCGGGCGTGAAGATAACCCCTTGGCTGGAGCAGGCCTCCAGCAGCACCCTGGTATCGAAGCCCTCTTCGAAGGCGACAAACAGGTGAAGTCCCCCATCACCAGACAGCTGCTCGTAGGGGATGAACGCCTCGCAGCACTGCTTCGTCCATTCGTATTTCCGTTTATATTCCGCTCTGGCCTTCCTCAAATATTTCTCGAAATTGCCGTTATGCAAATATTGATACAGGATCGACTGATCCAGCGTGGAGGTATGAATACTGCGGGCGCGCTTGATGCTTTCCAGGTAATCAATCAGCTCCCGGTCCGCCAGCACCCATCCGACACGGAGTCCGGGAAACAGCACCTTGGAGAAGCTCCCCAAGTAGATGACGCCGTTGCCCTGTCCTGCCGCTGCCATCAAAGGCGACACATGGGAGCCGGAATAACGCAGCTCCTCATTGAAGCCATCCTCAATGACCGGCACCTGATATCGCGTCATCAGCTTCATTAACGTCTGCCTTTTCTCCGGGGACATCACAATGCCTGTCGGATTATGATACGAAGGGACGAAATACGCGCAGTCGAAAGCCTTATCCGATAACGCCTGCTCCAGTTCCTGAAGGTTGATGCCGTCCCGCTCCATCGCAATTCCCGTAATCTCGAACCCATGAAGCTTAAGATTCTTGATCGCGGTATTATGGGTGGGGTTCTCGCAGATCACCGATCCGTTCTTCCTGTTTAAGGCCGACAAGACGATATCGAAGCCTTCTGTGAAGCCATTGGTAATCAATAGGTCCTTACCTTTCAAATCGACGCCCTTATGATCCATATAGCGCAGCAAATAATCGATCAACGGCTTATACCCTTTGGCATAGCCGTAGTTGAGCAGCACGTTGCCCTCCACCGACATGCGGTCCTGAAACGCCCGCTTCACATTATCGAGGTCGAACAGCTTCTCATCGGGCGCAATGCTGGTGAAGGAGATCGTTCCTTTCTTCGCGCGTATGCCGCGCTTCATCAGATCGAGCTCCACCGCCTGCCGCGCATGCGCGTTCACGCGCGCTCCCCAGTCCAGCTCCCATGACGAGGCCGCCACACTGCTTACAGCCGCAGCAACGTAGCTCCCTTTGCCATGAACCACATAGGCGAAGCCATCATCCTCCAAGCCTTCGTAAGCGGAAATAATGGTGTTGCGGCTCATGCTCAGCAGCGTGCTGAGCTCACGCGTGGACGGGAGCTTCTGATGGGCCTGCAGCGCGCCTTTTATAATTAAACGTTTCACGTATTCCTTCACTTGAATCGATACCGGACGGTCATCCATGAGCTTGAAATCGTTAAACATCTCTCATCGCCCCCACAATCATTCTGGCATAGAAGAACGCGTAACAAAAGAACCACTGCCCTGGATTTTTCATCCGGGTGTGGTCCCTTGTCTCGCTTACCAATTATTAGCCGCATGCTCGGCGAACGCCATCATATCCTTCACTTCAATGACCCGGCCGTCATCCAAGACGGCTTTCCCGTTGAACCACCCGAACAATTGATGACAGCTGTTGTCCACGAACAGCAGCTTCGTTTCCGTATACCGGTCGTATACCGGGGTAAACTCCATCTCGAAGCGCTCGTCATCGCTCGTAAACACCTTCTTGGACATGTAGCCGTCCTCTTCCAGGTTGAAATACACATGACCCAGCTTATGGGCCGTCCCGTCGTAGAACAGCATGTTTTCCGTTGCCGCAGAGGTATTCCCGAAGCCGTAGCCGATATTGAAGCCGAATCGTTTGCCCTCGATCATCTTACTGCCGCTTCCCCAGTACCAGTCATGCCGGAAGGGCCACACGCCTCTGCCCCAGTCGAGCAGACCGAACGCGCTCTCCGGTTCAAACCGGTATTCCGTCTCGCCAATCCGGACAACGCCGGCGGCCGGCATGCAGTTTATTTTGTGATTATAGTAGAAGAAGGTAGGGTGCTCGTCGAATGGAGTAGCCATCACGATCGAGGTCCGGTCAGGCTGGGACAACTGAATATCGATATCCATCGGCGGAGTCTTTCCCCCGGTTGTCTTGCATCGCAATCTGCGCCCGCCGTTCACATGCTCAAACTGCATGGACATGCCTTTTCGTTGAAACGCCAGATCGCCCTGCTCCGCAGAGGGGGGCATCCGCAGCCGGTTAAACGGCAGCGCAAGCATGGTCGACGCGTCATAACGTAAGCCGGTTTCATATTCGAAGAAGGTAACCGTTATGCTGCCCGCATAAGAAACATGCCCGATCGTCAGCTGCAAGCAGTAATCATCATTCGATACCTGGTAGAAGTCCCATTCCTTAATCCGCCATGGCGGCGCTTTGATGCCGTCCCGATTGTAGGTGAGTACGGCTTGTGTTGAATATCCATGCTGAGAGAGTCTGCCGTCCTTATCCAGCAGATTAGCCGGTGATATGATTTCGCGCTGCATGGTTTACCTCCAATGTTTATGCGGACCTCTTAGCACCTTCAACGTGCCCGAATAAGATGTCGTTCAATAGTTCTACATCTAGGCCGGATTTCCTCTATTGACGGGGACAAGGGAAAGACAGAATCCCCGCCAGCCGAGTATGCTGAAGCGGGGATTCATATATGGAGAAGGACGGCTAGTGCAGCCCTTCATAGGTACCGATGATATCACGGGCCCGATCCGGTATCGGCGTGCTCTTGCCGCTTGCCGTCTCGACGAGCACGATGGTGCCCCGGCCTCCCGCTTTTAATTGATCCTGCACGACCAGAGCATATTCGATGTCCATGGAGGACCGGCCCATTCGCGCCACTCTGACATGGAGGGTTACGGGATCCCTTAGAAAGAGCGGGGCCAAGTACTGGCATTCCAAGTCGGCGACAACGGATACCTTCTCATCGCTGAACAGCTCCTCCGTCAGGTTCAAATTCTCGAAATAATCGATACGGCCCTGCTCGAAGTACATAAAGTAGCTCACGTTGTTCACATGGCCCAGTAAATCTGTTTCGCAATAGCGAACTTTAATCGGAATGGAAAAGCTGAATTGATCCACCCAGCCCTGCTTATCAGGTTGGATGAAGGTTTCCTTGCTCATCACGGATGCTCCCCTCATGATGCTGTACATGCTGTGTATGATTAGTTTGGATTTTACTCCTTATAGGCGCGTCTGGTCAATATGCAAGTCTACTGCATGCCTTTCAAACGATCTGCCAGCACCCGCATCAACCTCTTGAGCACCTCGGTGTTCTGGAAGCAGAACGATAATACCTGATCCCGATGCAGCTGCAGCAGAACCGTACGGGTTGCAGCCGTGCAATCCGCCGAGCGCGGTCCGCTGTCGATGATGGCCATCTCCCCGAAAGACTCGCCTTCTTGAAGCGATGCAATGAACTCCGCACCCCGGTGTACACGCACATGTCCCTCGATGATCCCATACATCGTATCGCCCAGCTCGCCTGCTTGGCAGATGACCTCTCCTTGTTCAAATTGGGCTTCATCCACCATTCGGGCAAGCTCGATGAATTCATTCAGCGTCAGATCCGAGAAGAGCTCTATTTTTTGCAGCACGAAAATGCGGCGCAGGATGACTTCATCCGAAATATCGGTTATATCGGACGCGTCTTCTTGAAGCTCTCTCGCCGGCCTCTCGAGAGAGTCCGGGTTCCCTCCCCGTGCCAATGCTGCACGCAGCCTCCGCGACAGCAGCTTCATCATCTCGACGGCAATGCTGGTTTGATCGATCATCATCTCATAGAAATCATTGGAATCCAGTCTCCATAAGGTGACATCCTCTTCCGCGCGAATCGTAGCCGTTCGAGTGCCGTGCGTAAGAACCGCCATCTCGCCGAAGCAGTCTTCCCTCTTCAGCACGCTCAGCTGCTGATCGCTGCGATACACGCCTGCGCGGCCGCGGTCCAAGATCATCAAGGAGTCCCCGGGCTCCCCTTCCTGGATGATCGGATATCCTGCACGAAACATCTGCTTCTGCAGCCGCCGCGCAATGACGGATAACTCCTTGCTAGTCAAGCCTTGAAACAAGGATACGCCTCTCAATAAACGTACGCGTTCCAAATACTCGTCAAGCTGCTCCGGGTCTTCTGCGCTAACCGCGTATTCATTATTGCCCGGCATCGGGCAGCTGTCCGGGCGCTGTTGTATGTATACGGCGATATTACTCGAAAGCCATTCATCCTCCTGCAGTAAAAACCAGCGGATTGCAGCTTCGATTCGTTCCTCCTGCTCCTGTCCGGCCCGCACCACGCTGCGCGGGGCTGACATCAGCTTCACCATGGCCGTCCGCAGCGTCCCCTTCAAGGTCTGATCGACTACCTCCGTGGCATTTGCCTGCCGCATGACGTCGCCCTCGGACCAGTTGAAGAAGACCGTTCGGAACATCTTCTCCTCATACAGCAGCGTTACCAGTCCAAAGGCCCGCTGGCACATGCGGTACCGCAGCTCATCTATAATTTGCACGATTTGCGAGCAGCCATTCACTCCGGCTAAAGCCGCGCCCTGCTCGGCAAATTGACTATACTGCTCCGTTTCTTGCAGAATATAGCCCTCGACCTCTGCCCGGTACAGCTGAAACATGGCTTTGTTCATCCGCTGCAGAGAGGCCAATATCCGGTCCCGTTGATCGAAATCGGAACGGCCATAGGCGGACAGAAGGATCCCGGCTGCTGGCTGGGTTCCTATCTGCTCATACACCGCAAACAAATACATGGAGGCTTCCCGGTCATCCAAATAAGGCTGAAGAAGCGTCAAGATTTGCTCCCCGTCATAAGCGGCGAGCGTTTCGACGGCCTCCTTCCGTGTCTGTCTATCCTGCAGCGCTTGAATGATGGAAGGCACCAACAGGGGTACACGAAGAATCGCCGCCGATTGCAGCGCGGATCTCCTGACCTTATGGCTTGGATCATGGAGTAAGGAAAGCAGCGGCTTGTAGAAGCTTGTAATGCCGATCTGGCCGAACAAAGACGCCATGGCCATCCGGTCCTCTTCATTCGAGCTGCCAAGCAGCTGCTTCAGCCTCCCGACCGCTCTGAACATGCCCTCGATGCCATAATATTTAACCAGCGCCGCTATGGCTGCTGCTTGGACCTCTGCCTCCTGATCCTCGAGATGCTCCGATATTTCGTCCAAATATCGTTCATCCGCGTACGCGGCAAGCGCCAGCAGAGCTTTGCGTCGGATCTGAATATCGCTTACCGCTAACATCCCCCTTACTTGCTCCTCCAAGCCTGGGGGAGTCGACGCTTCGATATCACTCAGTACCTCGGTGCGAACCTCGGAGTCCGCATGCTGCAATAGCCCTTCTATATACGGGGATAGATCAAAAGCTGCTGTACCGCGCAGAATTCTTAACGCATACAAAGCCTGCTGCTTATCCGGATTTGTCAGGGCATCCGTCAGAATGCGAAGACTTGCCGGATCCATAAAATTCAGCTCGGCCTTCTCCAAATCATCCCCTCCCGTTCTCAAGCTTTCCATGAGGGTATGCAAATAAGCCTTCTTGACCTTGAGCGCAGCGAAGATCCCTACCGCGAGCAGCACCAGAACGATGTAGCTGAATTGTTCCGCATTCATAAGCGGAGTGAAGACCAGCAAACAGACTGCCGCCAGCCCTTTGGCCCCATTCTTGACGACGCCGTCCACGAAGCCCTTCGCCTTCGCCCGCCATTCCGGCCGGATCGGAAACATGACCAATTGATTGACCGAGGCATACAGCGTATCTCCCACTACCTTGTCGCTGCCCTTAACGACTGCAGCCATAGCCAGAACCGGGAGTATCAATACGCCCAAGCTTCCCGCTGCCAGTATGATTGGAAAAACGAGCAGTGCGGCCATCACCCCGAAGCGCGATAGAATACGTCCCGCCGCGAACAATTGAACGGCAAGCGCAATAAGACCTGAGAATCCGTAGAAGCTGCCCATGAACCCGGCTAACTCTTCATTTTGCAGCGTGCCTCTGAGGATCACCTTGAACTGATAGTCGATCAACGTAAGCGACAGCACCACAACTGCCGTTAGAATGGCTATATATTTCAAATGCGGGACATTCTGAAAGAGACCGGATTTAGATTGTACCTGCCGGGCTGCTGCAGCGCGAGAAGGCGGCGGAGCCGCCGGCCTTGCCGCTGCGGTAGAGCGGGATATTCGTACGAGGTAAATCACGATAAACAGGGCAAGCAGCTGAAGAAACGCATAGAGATAGATCAAATTCGAGGTTCCGATCAGAGGCACGAATGCCTTTAGGCCAAATCCGCTTAGAATCGCGCCTGCAATTCCGCCGCTGCCTACGATCCCGATCGTCCGTTTGGCCTTTCGTTGATCCATAACCGACGTGGCGAACTGCCAGAAGCACACAATCATCAAGAAATTAAATACGTCGTAGCCTATGTAAATAACCGGGAATACCCATCTAAGCTCCAGCCCGACTCCAATCCTCGACAAGAGAACCAATAGGCTGATGAGCGGGATGAGTGCCAGAATAAACGTTTCCAGACGTACCTTGTGAAAGTAACGCTGATAAAGGATACCCGTGACTATCATCGTCAGAGCCTGCGGCAGGTACATAAACGATAAAAAAGAATTATCAAACCGGCTTAGGAACAGCGCGTCTGCAGTCGTCCGGCCCGTAGTCGAAGCCGCCGTCACGCAGAACAAATAGCCGAATAGCAGCAGTACCTTTACGTATTCCTTCCGATCCCCCGCCATCCTTTCCAGCATGTCTTTGAATGTACGGCCAATGCGAAGATGATTCATGATCATGGATCCCCCGGTTATTGCGGTCTTGTCTATTGTTCCACAGATATTCCGCACAAAATTACATCTTCTACACAATTCGACAACTCGTTCTAAAGTCCTCCGTTTTATGGAAAAAACAAAAAACCCAAGCTTATCGAAGCTTGAGCGGATCCATCGTGATAGAGCCCCAGACAAACATCCCGGTTACCATCAACGCTCATCGGCGGAGACGGCAAGAGGAACAGGGCAAGCTACCTCGGTTCAATTATTCCCGTACCATTTTGAATACATTGTCTAGGTTGCCTTGAAGTCTTTTCTTGAGCGGTACTTTAATATCTCTCCCCAGCTCTCTAAAAAAGAGGTCGACATCGCATTCGATGTTGTTGGCGATGACCTTCACGACACCGTCTTCACAGATACTCTGATTCGACTCAAGCGGATACGAAATATCAATGGCATACTTCTTTTTGAGCGTGTTGGAATATCTGGTGAGAATTTCAAGCAGTTCTTCGTTCGTAAAATTCTCGATTGCTATTTTTCCCTTTGCCGTAAAATTCAAGTTTATGTTCACTTTGGCAATGTCCCCCCATCCTCTTACCCAATTTTAACAGTACATATTGATCTGGTTGATTAGGTTAGAATGGAACGCTTCCTATTCACGAAATCATACTCTTCTATCATACTAATAATGGACGGATT
Source organism: Paenibacillus mendelii (assembly GCF_024498075.1). GTDB lineage: Bacteria > Bacillota > Bacilli > Paenibacillales > Paenibacillaceae > Paenibacillus_Z > Paenibacillus_Z mendelii. The sequence continues at coordinate 9,400 of NZ_JANHOF010000017.1, read as the reverse complement.
AGTACACCCATATGCCGAAAGTAACATAATTAGGAACCTTCTACATTCATTTTTGCCCTTAAAAAGAATAAAATACCCCCGTTATCGCAGTCGTTCACGATTTTCCGGGGGTGTTGAAGGGCGTTACCGCGCAGATAGCGATGCCCAAGTAGTCTCCAGCCACTGATCGAAATCAGCGCCCTTGTCGCCTTCGTAGGCGTCATACACATCGAGTCTCATCTTCTGGAGCTTCTCCTTGAACGCTTCGAATGTATGACCCTGCGGCAGGCTCTTCTTCACTCTGACGAGGATCTTCGTGGCGCCCTTAACCAGCTCGCCTTTTCTCCGCGGCGGCTGCTCGACAGCTTCGCCAAGCGCTTTAAGCTTCAAATATGCTGCTTCCTGTACGCTGTATACCGTATCGTTCATCATTCGATGCGTCAGGATATCAATGATTTGTTTATTGTTCCATTGGCCCAGCTCATTGACCGCCTCCAGCCGTTCTTTCCAACTCGATGTGCGATTGGCCATTTTTTTCAATTCCTCGTAGTTTGCGGGCATGTCTGCTGCGATGTCATTGTGATCCAAAATAAACCCAGCTCCTTCTATTCTTTATTACTCTTTGCGCTGCTTGAACTGCCGGTGCCGCCTGTGCCCTTTGTTCCATCCGCTTTCTTGACGCCTTTGCTTGTGTATGGTTTGGGAGCGTTCTTGGCCCGGTTAGCGCTGGCTTGCCATCTGTTCCAGCCTTTCTTATCCGTTCCTCTGCCCGTTCCGCCTTTACCCTTCGCTTTACTCAAATGATCACTCCATTAGGGTTTATAAATCGTTATTACTTGTCCTTCATTAGTTGTATCCCTTATCTATGGTTATTTAACCAAGCATGATGAAATATACCTCATCAGGTGCGATATGTACAGAAAAAAGCTCAAGTTGGGTTCAACTTGAGCCTCTTATTAGATTCAGTTATAGAACCTATAGATGATTGCCGCTCCTTCTGCCCGGGTCGCATCTCCTTCAGGATCCATGACAGGGCCCGGCTTACCGGTTATATAGCCTCCAGCTACAGCTCGTGCTACGCCTTCTTTGGCCCAGCCGGCAATCCGGTCATAATCCTTAAAGTTCAGTATCTGCGATAGCCCTGAGGCTGTTGAAGCCTTCTCGCCCAGTGCCCTGGCAATCATAACGGCCATTTCTTGTCTTGTGATCTTCCCGTTCGGATCAAATGTCCCGTCAGACTTCCCTGTGACTAAGCCTGCCTTATAGGCGGATGCCACATAGTTATAAAACCATTCTTCTGCGGCCACATCGGAGAAGTCTACGCTGGCTTCGTCATCCATAATTCCAGCCGCGACTGCCAGCATCCTTACAAATTCAGCCCGTCGCAGCGCTCCGGTCGGATTAAAGGTATTGGATCCTGTTCCTTCGATGATCCCTTTAGCCGCCATCGAAGCAATATAATCCTCGGCCCAATAACCGTGCTCCAGATCAGCGAACCTCACAACGACGTTTTTCACCAAGAACGTACCGAGTATTCCAGTTGTAAACACCATCTCATTGGTCTTGGAATCATACCTGCCCATCATGTTTCTTACCGTTCCGTCTTCAGCCAGATACAGAACCGTCAACGTGTCAGCCTTCTCCCCCTGGTTCAAGCTATAGGGGATTGCCGCGGTGATCTTTCCGCTGAATGGTGCAATGGTCTTCCCATCCACGGTCAAAATAATAGCATGCGCAGCACTGCCCCCAGCCAGCTTCCTGAGCTCTTCAGATAGTGCGCCCGTATCCGCTTCGGAGACTGCGAACTCGAAGTAGGCTGCCGCGGCTCCCAAAGCTTCTTTCAGCTCAGCTGGATTGACGGAAATTCGTGCTAGTCCTGTATCAATCTCGAGCTCAGTTATATTGCTGCCGGCGGCCGTAATTAACGTCTGAACCGGTAACCTGACTTTCATTTTAGCTGCTTCCCCGTTAACCTTCACTCCGATAAGCAGCTTCTTGCCCTGCGTATCTTCCATAGCTTTCATCAGGTCTTCTAGCTCAAAATCAACTTCAACGGTACCTTCATCATCAGCCTTCACTTCCGCAAGTACTTCTCCCGCAGCAATGTGTACCGAAGAAGATGAAGGTATTCCTGCTTGCGGCACCGATATCTGGATTGGAGGCTGCGGTGGCGTGTACACGCCCTTATAGACAAGAGTCAGCTTGCTGCTTCCTTCCATATTCTGATGGAGAATGACCTCACCTCTGTCGTTCGTTACCACATCGGCAGATACTATTCTTCCGTTCGTCCGATCCTGGTTTGTCAGGGTGTACACGGCTTTCGGACGAAGGCTGCCTACCGTAAATTTCGGCTTCCCGGCACCTCCATTGTTGGTTGCAATTTCAACCTGATAGCCGCCAGACACTTTCTTCTCCGTGATGTCATACTTCACGCCGCCATACACGATATCCTTCACGACGGAATGGGTCGTATCGCTTGGCAGGTTCGGATAGATTCTCATGGTGTCTCCGGCGGCGTCAATTCCCATGAAGGCATACAGGTAAGACGCTGGCACAAGCCCGCTTTCCGGGAACTCCCCGACGATACCTTCCAGCCAGGCAGCACCGTAGCTGTTTTTCCGGTCTCTCCGCAGTTCGTCAATCCTGAACTCACTCATGATCGCATCGAATCGCGCTTTGGCATTATCCGCCCCGAAGTATTTGGCGCGAGCGACAAGGTCATAGAAGGAGATATAGAATATCGTTCCGCCATTCTCGAGATGCTCGTTCCAGCCTCCGCTTGAGGTAACCGGAATTCCTCCGCCCACATCGTTCCACCAATAAGGGGCCCCTGTACTCTCGATTGGGACAGTATTGGCCCTCGGCGCATAGTTGAAGGCATTATAAATATCTGCTCCTGTCGATGTATCGCCATCTATAATCCGCCGCCCGTCCAGCCAATCATAAATACGGGTTGCCTTGGCGTTGTCGCCCAGCCCGTTCGCAAGTGCCTCCATATTCTGGAACGTAAATCCGAAGTCCCACGCCTTGCCGTCCTCGTCGATCGTGGCTACGTATCTACCTTTCGAAGCATCCCAGAAGGTAGCGTCATAGTTTGCTTTTGCCGTCTCGGCAAGTGCCGCGAGTCGCGCTGCCTCGCTGGCATCACCCGTCATTCGTTCAATGCCGCTCATGGCCAGCAGCGATTGATAGAAATATATGTTGGAATAGCCTTCCTTATAGCCGTACTTGAGGTTATCCCAGTAATTGCTGGCATGTCCGTCCGCCTTGCCGGTATTCTCGCCGTTGTCAATAATCAATAAACCATTGCTGCCGTTCAGTTCGTTCAAAATATAGTTCATGGCCATATCGACCTTCTGCCTGACGGTTAGACCGGAAGACACATCTCCAGCCGCCGACGTTGTGGCATCCACTTCATTCAGAAAGTCTGTGCTGTTCTCCCATGACAGAATCTTATAAACCGCGATGATGTAATTCACGTTATTGCCATAGTGCAGCGAGTCGCCGCTCGGCCATCTCTCCAGGTTCGACCATGACCATACATATCCGTCGCTGCCGATGGCAAAATCTCTCACCTTATTTCGCAATTCCTGCTTATACGCCGCTTCGTTGCTCCACAGCAGCTTAGTCGCAATCCAGTCAAAGTAAGTCGGCTCGTTGCCGAACTTGTACACGGCATTGGTGCCGTCATTGACCGCGCCGTAGATGCTCCACATGCGGTTTAAATAGGTGGAGAAGTTATTGGGCGCATCACTCGCGAACGGATAGCCGCTCATCTTAGCATCCGCGGCGTCCGTGTAGTAAATTCGGCTTGCGTAATCTCCCGTTACGGCAGCGCCGTTCATGTATGCCGTATTCGGGTGCGTACTGTTCGCAGTGGACCATACGCCAACCTTGCCTGCAGCATTCTTCAGCACCCACAAATAGTCGCCTTCCTGTGCCGCTGGAAAAACCAGCTTTAGCGCCGAATTATTCGGGTAGTCGGTAAATACTTGAGATGCAATGGCTGTTCCGCTCAATGTCGTCGTATAGTCGGTATCCCAAGCGTACAGTTCCAAGGTCAGACTGCCCGTCTGATTCTGCCAATTGAATGCGAAGACATCAAGCGCGCTGAACGATCCTTCTGCCGTAAACCGTTCCCCGGCCATGTCAGAATCCTTCAATAAGGAGGATGCATATTTGATTCCGGTGTTGTCGTACAGATCGCTCGCATGCATGCCTGCATCTTCCGAGGGCGGCGGAATCAGTCCCGCATCGCCGGCTATTGTTATACTCTCCGCTTGAATCTCGGCAATCTGAAAATAATAGCCCGGTCCGTCCGCCTGCGTTAGCCTCGTCGCAAACACACGAATGTACTTGGCATTAACCGGTGTATCGAAGTTGAACACTTGTTCGTTCATGCCCGCCACATATCCAGCAAACGATTGTCCAGGTATATCCGTCCAATTGGCGGCATCTAGACTGGATTGAAGCTTGAAATCCTTCGGAAAGGAATAGACGCTGCCATTGTACGAGCGGGGCAGCAGCTTGATCCGGGAAACCTCCTGCTCGTTCTCGAAGCCGATATAGATCCACTCCTCGGCCGTTTCCGATGCATGGGCCGTGCTTGCCCAGAATTGATCCGTTCCGTCAATGGCATTGCCTGCTGGCAGCTGAGGGATCGCAATTGATGAAGCCACAGCTTCCAGAATAGGCAGCTTGATATAATTTTTCACTGTTTTGAATGCCCATATTCCGTTCCCTTCCATCCCTGCATAAGGATTGCCGGCGATATCCATAATCCCTCCAGAATCGATTTCCACATAATACGATGTATCATATTTCAGGTTATCGATCAGTTTGATGGTCACCTTGCGCGAGCTCACGAGCACGTTCGAGCTTGCAATCGGTATCGCTTGCTCAAGGCTGCCATCCGCCTTCTTGATGTTGACGGCGCCGCTTGATCCTTTCTTTACCTCCTCATTGAAGGTAAGCACCAAATTGCCATTGATCGGCACATGAGATGCTCCTGCGGCTGGCACGTACTCGCTAGCCGCAGGCGGTATCGCTTCAATCGCCTCTGTCGTGAAAGCCCAGGCCGAGCTGCCGGCGATTCCTGCAAAGCCGTTGCCTGCCTCATCCTGAATAGCTCCCGCATCTACCACCACATAATAAGCGGCAGAGTATGCCAAATATGCGGAAGGTACGATCGTAACTTGATTGCCACTGACGGTGACCCTCGAATCGGTTACCGGTATGGACTCCACCATAAGATCATCCGATTGTTTAATGGTGATATTGCCAGCCGTCCCCCTCCGCACTGGCTCATTGAAGCTTAGCGTGAGAGGGGTATTGACCGCAGCTTCCGCTTCCCCGTTAGTAGGAGATAGCCCGAGCAGAGCCGGCGGCTCCGTATCATTCACGTCTACCTTAAACTCCGCAAGCTGAAAATAGTAATTGGTGCCGTTATCCAAGCTCAACCGAGTGGCAAGGACACGGATGAATTGGGCATTAACCGGGTTGGCAAAGGCAAACACCTGTTGACTGTTTGAAGCTGCATAGCCGGTATGGGTCTGGCCGGGTACGTCCACCCAATTCACGGCGTCGGAGCTGTACTGGATGGCAAAGTCCTTCGGAAAGCAATAGACCGCACTGCCGGCAATTCGAGGCGTCAGTCTAACGCCGGTAACTTCCCGGGCTGCCGCCAAATCCATGTAGATCCATTCCGTTTGATACTCGTTAATGGTGGCGCCGCTCGCCCAGAACGTATTTGTATTGCCGTCAACTGCATTGCCAGCAGGCAGCGCGCTGGAAGACACCTGAACCGATGCCTCTGCAGAGACCGTTATCGGCGCGATACCGGATAGCAAGGTTACGAGCATGACCATTACGATGGCCGCTATACTTCCTTTCTTTAAGCCCTTCATGATGAACCTCCTCGTCATATGTACAATGGATTTCCGTACCGCATACCGCAGCACAACATTAAAGTAAGCGATTACATAACTAATCGAGCATGTTACTAAATCAGCCCTCTAACACCTCCTCCGTTTGAAGTACGGCCGTTTACTCTAGCAATAAAATAGCTATAGATACTAGATTCCTTTTTCTACAAGCTACATATTATCACAATTTTTTACAATAACGAACCCCATATTTCAAGGCCGCTTTACCTGCCGTCGTACAGCGCCACACCGCGCGCCAAACGATAAATAACCCGCACTGGTCAACACCAGTGCGGGTTATCCTTCTTACCTGTATTCGCTCTTATTAAACCATGATTTTACACATATCATTCGTGAAGGCAACCGGATCCTGGATCGGCAATCCTTCGATAAGAAGAGCTTGATTGTACAGCAGGTTCGTATAGAGGGTGAGCTTCTCTTTATCGTTGTCATACGCATCCTTCAAGGATTGGAACACCTCATGGTTCATGTTAATTTCTAATACCTTGTCCGCTTTAACATCCTGGCTGTTAGGCATAGCCTGCAAAATCTTTTCCATCTCGATGGTGACTTCACCCTCGGTCGACAAGCATACCGGATGGGTTCTCAATCGCTTGGAGGCTTTGACCTGCTTAACCTTGTCCGCTAGAATGCCCTGCATATGCTCGAACAGCTCTTTGTTTCCGGAATCTTCTGAGTTCGTATCATTCTCACTTTTGTCCGATTCAATACCAAGATCGCCGCTCGATACTGATTTGAATTCCTTCTCCTTGTACGTCATGAACATCTTGATCGCGAACTCATCGATATCATCGGTAAAGTAGAGGATCTCATAGCCCTTATCCGCAACCAGCTCGGTCTGCGGCAGCTTCTCGATTCTGTCGATCGACGGCCCCGAAGCGTAATAGATGTACTTCTGATCCTCAGGCATTCTCGATACGTACTCATCAAGCGTAACCAGCTTCTTCTCCTTGGAGGAGTGGAACATCAGCAGATCCTGCAGCACGTCCTTATGAGCGCCGTAGTCGCTGTATACGCCGTACTTCAGCTGGCGGCCAAAGGACTTGTAGAACCGCTCGTAGGCCTCTCTCTCGTCCTTCAGCAGGCTCTGCAGCTGGCTCTTGATCTTGTTCTTAATATTCTTCGCAATCAAGCTTAATTGTCTGTCATGCTGAAGCATCTCCCTGGAGATGTTGAGCGACAGATCCTCGGAGTCCACCATGCCTTTGACAAAGCTGAAGTAATCCGGGAGCAGATCCGCGCACTTGTTCATGATCAGCACGCCGTTGGAATACAGCTCGAGCCCTTTCTCGTATTCCTTCGTGTAATAATCAAACGGCGTATTCTCTGGAATAAACAGAATGGCATTGTACACAACCGCACCGTCAGCGCTAATATGAACATGCTTCAGCGGCTTGTCGAAGCCATAGCGCTTCTCTTGATAGAAACGCTCATAATCCTCTGTCGTCAGCTCGTTCTTGTTCTTGCGCCAGATCGGAACCATGCTGTTGACGGTCTGTTCTTCCTGATATTCCTCGAACTCATTCTCGCTGCCCTCTTTAGGACGTTGGCCCTTCACATCCATCTTGATCGGATAGCGGATGAAGTCGGAGTATTTTTTAATGATGGCCTTCAACCGGTACTCTTCCAAATATTCATCATACTGATCGTCTTCCGTATTCGCTTTGATTTTCAGCGTAATTTCCGTGCCTACCGTATCCTTCTCGCACGGAACGATCGTATAGCCATCCGTCCCTTGGGATTCCCATTTGAACGCCTCATCACTGCCCAGCGCCTTACTGATTACCGTGACCTCATCCGCCACCATGAACGCCGAGTAGAAGCCCACCCCGAATTGCCCGATGATATTGTGGCCGTCCTTCGCTTCATTCTCTTTCTTGAAAGCAAGAGAGCCGCTCTTCGCAATAACCCCCAGGTTATTCTCAAGCTCCTCCATAGACATCCCGATACCGGTATCGGAGATCGTCAAGGTTCGATTTGCCTTATCGGCCGTTACTTTAATGTAATAATCCTCTTGATTGAATACCATCTGTTCATCCGCAAGCGTTCTGTAGTACAGCTTATCGATGGCATCGCTGGCATTCGATATAAGCTCTCTCAAGAAGATCTCTCTCTGCGTGTAGATGGAGTTAATCATCATCTCGAGCAATCTTTTCGATTCGGCTTGGAATTGTTTCTTCTCCATGAATAGGTCTCCTCCCCATATAGGCAGCATTAGAATCTGATGACTCTGGTATTGTTGTCTCGATCATTGTCATTGTACTGAAACGTGCAGCTGTTGATCAAATAACAAGCTCCGCACGTTAGCACTCTTTTGTCTTGAGTGCTAACACTCCTCTTTATATAACATAACCTAATTTTTAATGTCAATATGTAGACGCAAGAAATGAGGGTATTCACGTCTTTTGCGGCATGCAAGGAACGCCTCAACCTCGTAGATTTACTTATCTTGCCAAAGAGAGAGCAGCGCGGTACACTCAACCATGTGAGAATGAATAGCTATCGAGCGTTCACATATCGTTCACCTCTTGTTCATATTGGGTTCATTTTCGCAGCGTAAATTAGAGATTAAATAAGGGTTGAGGTGAGTTTGAAATGAAAAATTATAGTAAATGGTTGATCCGTGTTGCAGCCATCTATGCGTTAATGGGGGCGCTCATGGGCGCTGATATGGCGGGCAGAAAAGATTACTCGATGATTCCAGCCCATGCCCACATCCTTGTAGTCGGCTGGCTAAGCCTGTTTGCATACGGTATGTTCTATTATGTATTCAAAGAGATCAGCATGAAGAAAACTGCCCGATTCCATGCTTGGACAAGTCTGATCGGCGGCGGACTTATGCCCATTGGCATGCTGGTGTATAACAAGATGGAGAATACGGCGACGCTGCTGGGCTTTATTATCCCCGCATCCGTACTGCTGATCGCCATGGCTCTGTTTCTCGTCCTTGTCTTCTTTGATAAGAAGCTGTTTGCCAAGGACTAACCTCCTGCGGCTAGTCGGTCCTATAGATATTGCGCCCTTGCCGGGTGTGCAGTGCAGAAGAAGCCTTCCGGAATCGGAGGGCTTCTTCTGTGATGTGGTGTGCAATTCATTCATGCCCTGCAAAAGGAATCAAAAAAGCCTCTGCAGGTGAGCAGAGGCTTCGAATTGACATGATGGAGCGGGTGATGGGAATCGAACCCACGCTATTAGCTTGGAAGGCTAAAGTTCTACCATTGAACTACACCCGCATGAAAAGATGGTCGGGATGACACGATTTGAACATGCGACCCCCTGGTCCCAAACCAGGTGCTCTACCAAGCTGAGCTACATCCCGATAAGTATAAAATGGCGTGCCCTGAGAGATTCGAACTCCCGACCTTTTGATTCGTAGTCAAATGCTCTATCCAGCTGAGCTAAGGGCACATATCATGGAGCGGAAGACGGGAATCGAACCCGCGACCCTCGCCTTGGCAAGGCGATGCTCTACCGCT
>NZ_JANHOF010000016.1 GCF_024498075.1 Paenibacillus mendelii | reverse complement strand
CTAGAATTTCATCGGATTTACCCAGGGGTTTTTCCAATGTCTATTCTAAGGGGTGCACTTCAATTGACATGGAATGGGGTTTTTCTGCATGGTTCGACAGGTTTATATTGCCATAGGATGTAATTCTATCTAGAATAGAAGGTAGGTTAATAGTCGCTTTTTCATAGAGACGGCGTATGGGAATTAGGGGGGCTTTATGCTTAAAAAGAAGTGGCTGAGGACGGCTGCGGCAGGGATCGTCATCTGCTTATTCTGGTCATTCCTGTTCAGTCTGGGAAGCGGCGGAACGCTGAATATGATTGAGAAGCCCCTGCGGGATATGGTGAGGGTGCAGACGGATGCCGAACGGCAGCCCTTCAGCGAAATCAAAATCATTAAAATCGACAATGAATCTCTTGCGCAGTTGGGTCAGTTCCCGTGGGATCGTTCACTCTATGCGCAATTGATCACGATGCTAGCAGATGCAGGCGCGAAGGCAATCTTTCTCGATATCGTGCTGGCAGAGCCCGGTTCAGATCCGGCCGGCGATGCGATGATGGCGGAAGTGATGGAGAAGTATCCGAACATTGTACTGCCCGTCGTATTCAATTTCAAATCCAGGCAGGACCAGCCTGAAGAAATGGAAACGGATTCGATCGATTATCCGGCCTCAACAATCGGTGCCGCCGATAGTCAAATCGGACATATCAATGTCATGCAGGACAAGGATAACATAGTCCGGATGCTTACGCTGGGGGCATTGGATAAGAAGGGTGAGATGGTTCCGGCCGTCAGCGTGAAGCTGGCCAATTATTTGCTGGATCAGGAGCAGCAAATCCGTTGGAACGAGAGCGACGGGAAGTGGTATCGCGGAGATAAGCAAATTCCGGCGAATTCGCGCAATCAGGTTGCGACGGAGTTCTACACGAAGCCGCGTGAAGAAATGAGCTTGGAAACGGGCTATGACACGAGATCGTTCTTCGAACTTCTATCCGGGGAAGTGCCGGCGGATTTCTATATGAACGATATCGTTCTGATCGGACCGTATGCCCCGGGACTGCAGGATGAGTATCTGACGCCGCAGAATACGACGCTTAAGATGTACGGTGTGGAAATTCATGCGAATATGGTGCAATCCTTGGCGGCTGGCAAGTTTTTCACCGATACAGGCAAGCCTGTCAATTACGCGATCATCCTGCTCTTGACATTTTTATCGCTCCTGCTGTTCGAGCGTTTCCGCGGCGGAAAAACATTTATCGCGTATGGGATCCTGGCTGTTATTTTTATTTTAACCTGGATTGAACTGTACCAGCTGTTCTCGTTATTTATTACTTTTACATACGCATTCCTGGCCATGACGACTGCTTTCGTCTGGTCTGTCGTCAATCATTACGTAACCGAGCGCAAGGAACGAAGCCGCGTTACGAACATATTCGGCCGATTCGTTCCCAGGACGGTCGTCGATGAGATGCTGGCGTCGGGAGAAGAAGTGACTGTCGGCGGCCAGCGCAGGGATATTAGCGTCGTCTTCGTCGATATTCGCGGCTTTACGCCAATGTCAGAGAAGCTTGAGCCGGAGCAAGTCATCCAAGTGCTGAATGAATATTTGGACATCTGCACCAAAGCGGTGTTCCAATGGAACGGAACCTTGGATAAGTTCATCGGGGACGGGGTGATGGCGATCTTCGGCGCACCCGTGACGCTGCCAAATCATCCGGAGCTGGCCGTACGCGCCGCTCTGGAGATGAAGCGGCAGTCCGCCGAGCTTGAGGAGCGCTGCCTTCGTGAAATCGGTGTTCCGGTGCGCTTCGGTGTCGGTGTCAACAGCGGTCCCGCCGTAGTCGGGAATATTGGTTCGGAAGCGCTGCGGCTCGATTATACAGCCATCGGAGATACGGTAAACTTGGCTGCCCGCTTGGAAGCGAACGCGAAGCCGGGTCAAATTCTCATCAGTGAAGAGACGTTAGCCCGGGTTGGAGACTTGTTCGATACCGTGAGCATCGGTGAAATCAAGGTGAAGGGGAAGGAGCATCCCGTTCTTGTTACAGAGGTAATCGGTGAAGCAGCCGTTAAAGCTCGTTCCTAATGTTGAAGATTGAAGGGAGATATCAGAACCATGGGTAGAAGAAAGAGTATGAAGGTTCTATTACTAGCTTTATGCTTGGCTCTGTTTGCCGGACCGGCTGCTCTATTTGCGGGTTCAGGCAAGGCATCCGCACAAGTCATGCGCGTTGCGATCGTGAAGTCGTTGAAGGGTACCGTGAATGTCATGAAATCGGGCGGCACCAAATCGTTCAAAGCCTTTAAGAATATGAGCTTAAACGAGGGCGATCAAATCGCCACCGGCAAAGACAGCAGCGTCCAGCTGGAGCTTGCAAGTGATAAAGCCGATCAGGATAGCGTTACGATTGGCGCTAATGCGCAAGTCACTTTCTCGAAGCTGAAGGACGCGAACAGCACGAAAACAAAAATGAACATCTGGGCTGGATCATTGTGGCTGAAGGTGAAGTCGGTCTCCAATGCCGCAGACCAGTTCGAGGTGGAGACGCCGACGTCCATTATGGGTGTTCGCGGAACCCAATTCTTAGTCGGGGTAGATCCATTGACCGGCATGACGAGTATGACGGTATTTGCCGGTGTCGTGCAAACAGTTGTCGACCGGACGCACTGGAACTCTCCCGTTACGCAAAGGCTGCAGCAGCAGGTCCCCATTATGCCGACGCAGCAAATCATTCTGACTCCAATCGATCAAGGCGTTCGTTCGTCGCAGGGAGTCATCGATATCGCTGATCTCATTTCGTCATCAAGCCCGGAAATCATCCAGCAAATTCTTATGGCTGCCCAGTCTATTCGCGAAGAGCAGGATCAGCAGTTGGCGAAGTGGAAGCTGGAGCTGGCCAGCGGACAACTGCCGGGGCAGAACCAGCCAGCTCTGCAGGCTGACTTAGACCGGATGCAGCATAATTTTGAAGCGCTCTTATCCTTAATCGCCCAGCAAGCCATAGATGCCGGCAAGATCTCGAAGTCGGAAATGGATCAAATCATTGATGAGGTAAACAAGGCAGCGGAGTCAAAGCTAATCGACCTGAACAAGAAACAACCTTTGGAGCTCTCTGAGCAAGAGAAGAAGAAGCAGAAGGAGCTTCAGCAGATGCGGGAAGAGGAGAAGAAGAAAGCATTAGAAGAACAAAAGAAAAAGGAAGAATCGCGAAATAAGGATTTGCTCGATAAGCTGAAGAAGGAACAGGAGCGAATCAAGGAGCAGAACGAACGTATACTCGAAGAACAGCGCAAGAAAGCGGAAGAAGCGTTCAAGCAAGCGTTGGACTATCAGGCCAAGCAGCAATTCGAAGATGAGCAGAAGAAACGCGAGCAAGAGAAGAAGGATGCTCAGCCGCCAACCCAGACTCCAGGCGTCTTATGGCCAGGCTCTGGTTCAGGCCCAGGTGAAGTAACGCCTAGCACGCCAAGCGCGAAGCTTGCATTCGGTGGCGGTTTGAATTCCGGCGATGTCCTCACGGGTGAACCTTTCTATACGGTCGATTTGGAAGTGAAGCTTGACGGCTTCACGGGTTCTTCGAATGTATACGGGTTTGAGATTGAACTGGATTATGAGAATGCTATCTTTAATCAAGAGAACGAGTACCGCTTTAATAATTTCCCGGAATATACGAGTGTCCGGGAAGATGGCCCTTTCAAAGTAGAGATCGAAGGAAATGATAACCCGTTGGCAGAGAGTGTGGACCAGTTGAGTCCGGTTTGGAATGAAAATAGATCCGGTGGGTTGAAATATTCCGTACTGAAATTCGCGGGCAACGGGGTTGCGACGAGCGGAGAGACGACCGTTCTGAAGCTGCCTTTCGATATCGTGCCATTGAATCCTGAAACGAGCGAGTCAACTACTATGGATGTAAACTTCAAAATCAGATCGATTAAAGCGATTGACAAGCAAGGCAATATAATTAACACCATTTATAGCACAAATGCTATTAAGCTCGGGGTATCTACCTATCCTATTCCACTTGTATAAGGAGTAATGATCGATGAAGTCTGTGAAATTATTGGCAGCATCCTTATTGGCGGCATCGCTGGCTCTTAGTACTATGGGGGCAGCGTCAGCCGAAACGGGCGTAACAAAGGATTCGCTGCTGGAAAGTAAGCCGCTCTACGAGATACACACAGCAGCCGGGACCGGCGAAGCCGGTTTTCGCGACGGCGCGAATGCCGCATTCAGTGAGCCGACCTCGTTAGTATACTTTGCGAAGGAAGGGACCTTGTTGACGGCCGACAAGCGCAATCAACGATTGCGCTCAGTAGGAGCCAAGGGAACCACGACCATGGCCGGCCTGGATATTGGCATGGATGATTATAATTCGCCGCTTGGCGCGCTGAATGACGGGAAGCTGCTTGAAGCGGCATTCAATCATCCGGCGGGACTCGCCGAGGATGGCTCCGGCGCCTTATTCATAGCAGACGCAGGGAATCATGCTGTGCGGGTTATCGATGGAAGCGGTGAAGTGAAGACGCTGGCCGGCAACGGATTAATCGGTTTGAAGGACGGCGCGGGCGAGGAAGCGCGGTTCAACAACCCGCTGGATCTCGCTGTTACGAAGGATCAGGTTGTCTATGTCGCGGATACGTTGAATCATGTCATTCGCAAGATCGAAGGCAGTAAGGTAACGACACTTAATGCGCCATCGACACGGGTCGTTGAGGTTTTTCCAGGTGTTGTGGAGAATGCCGGGGACTTTAAGGACGGCCCGCTCTATCAAGCGAAGTTTAACGAACCTAGCGGTCTGGCACTGGACGCCAAGGGGAATTTATATGTCAGCGATACCGGGAATCAACGGATTCGTTACATCGATTTCGCCAAGGGGACGGTAACGACGGTAGCCGGCGGGGCTGAAGATAAGCCGGTTGCATACGGTACCAGCGAGACATTTGCAGGCGGAGGTTACGCCGATGGAAGCGCCTCGAAAGCGAAATTCAATGCGCCGCGCGGTCTTGCGCTCTCGCCTGATGGCGGACTCCTGATTGCCGATTCACTTAATCATGTTATCCGTTATTTGAAGGATGGCCGTGTAACAACCGTTGCCGGAACGCCTGAAGAAACTGGCAAGGTGGACGGAATCGCCTCTGCAGCGCAATTGAACACGCCGACAGATGTGGTCTGGATGGGTGACGGTGCATACGGTATTGCAGATGCGGGCAACAACCGGGTACGCATCCTGAAGCCTTATACGGCTCCTGCCGGCTTGAGTGCAGGGTCGGCGATTCATCTGCTGTATAATCATCAGGTTCTGGAATCCGATTCGGCTCCTGATGCCGTGAATGGCACGACCTTCGTTCCGGTTCGGATCCTAACCGAGAAGCTTGGCTTCAAGGTTCAATATGCTAAGGGGAAGACTGTTCTCACGAAAGGAACAGTAAGCTATATCCTCGAAGCGGGATCCAAAGCCATCCTGAAGAAGAATGAAGGTCAGGCCGGGCAGACGATACATGTGGAGAAAGCACCGTTCAATAAGTTAAACCGATTGTTCCTGCCCGTGCGGTTCTTCGCTGAAGAAATCGGTCTGGATGTGCAATGGCTGCCAGAAATTGGCGCCGTACTGCTGCGAGATAAAGTTCTTACATCCGTAAATTAAAAAAAATATTAAAAAATGGCCGTCCGATGCGAAATCGGGCGGCCATTTGCCGATATAGTACCTAATATGCTGTGCTGGAGGTTCAGGATGGAAGAACGAAGCGACAATATGAATTATTTGAAACAATATGTACAGAACCATCCCGACAACCGGATGGCATGGTACTTACTCGGTAAGCAATATGTGCTAGAAGGGAAAGACGCCAAAGCCAATTATTGCTTCCTTCAAGCCGGAAGTATCTACGAAGCTTATGAACGCAAGCAGCATCCTATGGCTAAGGGTCCGCAGCAAATGATCCAAGTGTGGAACCGTAAGCGGCGCATTCGCACTCTGTTCCGCCGCTCGATCGTTATTGCTGTTCTGTTGTTGGGCGGATTAATGGCTCTTCCCCACATGGGGCCTTCGAGCCTACCCGGCGAAGATAGCATGGAGGCGGCTTTAGGTGGCGAGCAGACTCAGAATGGAATGAAGGAACAGATGCAAGTCGTACTGATGAACCCGGCTGTGAACCGGCCATTGGGAAAGTCGCTCGAGCTGCTGCTCGAAGGGGAATCCAAGCCCTCTGATTACGGATTATCGGTCATGCTGGAGCAGCTGGGCAGCTGGCGCTCTTGGACAGGAGATACCCGTATCCTGCTATCCACCCGCAAGCAGGGCGAGGGCGAAGCTTATCAAATTCAAATGCATGACTCGGGCGTATGCGAGTGCCAGCCGTCGGATGCAACGGAAGCGTTCGAGAAGTGGAACAGCTGGAGCGGGATGCAGGAGGAGCGCTGGACGCTTTCCAGTGCGATATCGCAATACCGGGAGCTCTACGGCAAGTGGCCAACCGCAATCGAGGATCTGATACGTCCTTATCCTAATAATGTAATCTCTGGCGGAACGGCAGGAATGCGAAAGCTATTTCCTGCGATGCTGCAGACGATGAAGGCGCTGCCGGGCAGCGGTGAAGTGGGTGCTTCATCCGAAGCGGGTCAAATGAATAGCGCAAGCAGGGATACGCTGCCAAATGGAGGAGCGGATCAATTGCCGGGAGCTCCGTTATCGATCGTCGTCGATATGGATACGCACCGGCTGGCCGTTGTAAGCGGCGATGTGATCGTCCGCAGTTATCCGGTTGGATTAGGCGGGGAGAAGACCCCTCCCGGTAACTTCTATATCAGCGAGAAAGTGAAAAACCCGAACGGCAAGGACGATGGTGAGTTTGGAAGCCGCGGCATGACGCTATCCGGTACGCTGTACGCGATTCATGGGACGAATGAGCCTGACAGCATCGGGAAGGACGAATCCCATGGATGTATTCGGATGGGGAAAGAGGATGTTGAGGAGCTGTATGACTTGGTGCCGCTTGGAACCAAGGTGAATATTAAAAGCGGCGTCCTTCCCGAAGAACCGCAGCCGCCTGTCAAACGCTTCCGTTTGCAGCCGACGCAGGACGAGACGAACCCCGCTGTTGTATACCGTTGGTTATCGTAACCGTGAGAATTATTTATCCAGAATAAGCAGCAGCGTCATCAGAATAACGACGACAACGAATGAGGCTATGATCCACATTAAAGCTTTCTTATTAATGGTTTCCTTCTGCTTGGCTTTCATCATGGGTGGCTTTTTCTTGGTTTGGCTCATGCCGATCAACCTCTCTATTTCATATAATCGAACATTTACTATCATTGTAACCGTTTACGGGATAGGCCGCAATACCGGTTTGACCTTACACGAACCCGGGAATGCCTGAAGCGCGGCGATCCCGGGCTCTTTCTTTTTGCCTTAGAAAAAGATAAAATGTGTCGTAGAGCTAACTAGAAGAACGGAGTGAAGTACGTTGTTGTATTCCAAAATGGCCAAGCCATTATTATTCCGCATCGATCCGGAGAAAGCCCATCACTTGGTCATCGACGGCCTGCATACAGCCGAGCGGGTGCCAGGCATACCGGGCTTGATGCGATCCATGTATGGCGTAGAAGAAAGTCCCGAGCTGGCCGTCGATTTATTCGGGCTTCACTTCCCTCATCCAATCGGTCTGGCGGCCGGTCTGGACAAGAATGCCAAGGCTGTCGATATGTTTGCCAACATCGGGTTCGGCTTTGCCGAGGTCGGCACGGTCACGCCCAAAGGGCAGGCGGGTAACGAGCTGCCCCGGTTGTTTAGACTCCCAACTGACGAAGCGCTCGTCAATCGCATGGGCTTCAACAATGAAGGTGCTGAGGCGATGGCTAAGCGTCTGGCACAAGGGAAGAAGCGGCAGATTCCAATCGCCGTTAATATCGGCAAGAACAAGCTGACTCCGAACGATCAAGCCCACGAGGATTACCGGGCGTGCTTGCAGACGCTGTATCCTTATGGCGACTTCTTCGTCGTGAATATCAGCTCCCCGAATACACCGGACCTGCGTGCACTGCAGCATGGTGATGAGCTGCGGCTGCTGCTGGCTACGGTTATGGAGGAAATGGGTGTTCAAGCAAGAAAGCAAGGCGGACCGCTTAAGCCGGTGTTAGTTAAGATTGCGCCGGACATGACAGGCGAACAGCTCGGCTACACCGTTGATACGATAGCGTCGAGCGGTGTATCCGGCATCATCGCTTCGAATACGACGATTAGCCGTGACGGGCTGACTCATCCGAATGCCAACGAGACGGGGGGACTAAGCGGAAAACCGTTAACCCAGCGGTCTACGGAGGTCATTCGCGAGGTATATCGGCAAACCGGAGGCAAACTGCCCATTATTGGTTCCGGCGGTATCTTTACTGCGGACGACGCATACGATAAAATTCGCGCCGGCGCAAGCTTAATTGAAATCTACACGGCGCTTATTTACCGCGGACCGGAGCTGCTCCGCATTCTGGCAAACGGGTTGAAGGAGCGGCTGAGAAGAGACGGTATGAAGTCGATCGCGGAAGCGGTCGGCGCAGATCACCGTTAACGGACAGGAGGCAGCTGAATGGACGGCAGAGATTGGTCTTTATTTTTACAGCCTTATGAACAAGCGGTTGAAGAGCTGAAAGTGAAATTCAAGACGCTTCGAACGGAGCTGAAGACGCGCGAAGCCTATGCACCGATGGAATTCGTCACCGGACGGGTGAAGCGGGTCTCCAGTATCTTGGATAAGGCCAAGCGGTTAAATGTGCCGATGGAGCGGATTGAGACGGGGATTGAAGACATTGCGGGCATTCGCATTATGTGCCAGTTCGTAGACGATATCCACCAGGTAGCAGGCATGATTCGCTCACGCAAGGATTTAACGCTTGTATACGAGAAGGATTACATTACGAATTTCAAGGATAGCGGCTATCGAAGCTATCACATGATCGTGGAATATCCGGTTCAGACGGGACTTGGCCAGAAGAATGTGCTGGCTGAAATACAAATTCGGACATTAGCGATGAATTTCTGGGCAACGATCGAGCATTCCCTGAACTACAAATATAAAGAGAGCCTTCCCGAGGATGTCAGGCTGCGGTTGAAAAAAGCAGCGGAAGCGGCTTCTCTGCTTGATACAGAAATGTCGAATATTAGGCATGAAATTCTGGACGCACAGGTCGATTTCGAGAAAAAATCGAATATCGTATCTAATGTACTGAGCAATATACAGGAGCTGTATTTTTTCCGCCGCGTGAGGGAAGCGGTACAGTTCCAGCTGAAATTCAATGAGCTGTGGGAGAACGAGGATACGTACGCAATCCGGAAGCTGGCAGACGATCTCGCCAAATCGCTTGAAAGGGCGAAGAGAGGCAGTGATGCCTAATGCCGGCGGCGGATGGGCAAGAGGCTGGACTGAAGGGGACAGAGCAGGCCTATGACGAGAAATTCATTCACTTCGTCGTGCTGTTTAATGTGGACGAGGACTATTTCGAGTGCCACGAGGTGATGGAGGAGCTATGGCTGGAGGAAGGCCGCAACCGGATGTATCAAGGCTTGCTTCAGGCGGCTGTAGCTCTCTATCATTGGCGGAACGGCAACTACTCGGGTGCGGTCAAGCTGTTTACCCACGCAGAGAACAAGCTTTCCCAGTATCCGGATCAAGCTATGGGGCTTGACTTGCGGCAGCTGCGGGCGGACGGCGCCCGTTGTCTCGCCCCGCTCCACGCATGGGTTGAAGAAGGCGAGAAATCCGGGAGCCAGCCGCCGGAGTTCATTCCCTTTCGGCTGCATATCGTAGACGAGCGGTTGATGGAGGAAGTCGCGGCAATGGCGCAAATTCCGCTTGAGCAGCGACTCCACGGGGAGGATACAGAGTGATGAGCGGAAGGAGTTGAATCAAGGGCGCAACCTTTGATTCAGCTTCTTTTTTACGTTCAGGATTGGAAACGTGAATAGGTGAAACCATGGCCGCGGCTTCCGCTAGGCGTATATATCGCGTGTAAACGAAACACCCCCGACCTGCTGCAGCCAGCAATTCGGGGGTGTTCCAATGATCCATATGAAATTAGCTGATTCTGTCCGGCTTGAACTTGTCGTCAATCGCTTTGCGAATTTGATCGACACTCTTGCCTTCCTTATGCAGCTTGACGATATCCTGCACTTCCTCCAGACAGATGCCGCAGCCTGCGCTATGGTCGGTCCAGGTGACCTTGCCATCCTTCTCTTCTGCTATGTAGCAGCGGTAAAGACTATCATGCATCTTGTCCTCTTCATCCATACAGCCGCAATAACAGTTGATTTGCTTCAATATATCCCCGAGGTTGGCTGCCTCAGCATATAGAGTGCGTGTCAAATTGCTATAGTCGGCTAGAAAAGCCGGCCGCTGGTCGAATGAATCCGTCGTCTCGAACGTCTCCGAACCGTGCATATGCGTGCTATTGTTGCTTGCATTGCCGCAGGCCGTCAATATAAAGACCGTAAGAATCGTTACCGCGGCGATGATGAATAACAACCGGATTGCGGAACGCTTCTGACGCGCCTCGCTATTCGAGTGGCCAGAACCATCCGGAATCGGTTCAGTGGACTTGCGTTCGGAACTCATTACGTTGTTGGGATCGCTGTGCTTGTTCATTTGGCGCTGCCGCCCTCCGAAGTTTTATACTTCTCGAAGAAAGCTTTGAAATCGTCTAAGGAATATCCGCTGTCGGTACCTTCTTCTTTCAGGCCGCCTACAAGTCTTTCAGCTTGTACACCATCCTTGAAGTAGACGAGGGTAGGCGTGAATTCAATGTTTTCTTTGCCAAAGTATTCACGGAACTCGAGCAGATTAAACATCTTCATATCGACGCCAAGCTCCTTGACCAGCGGAGTAAGCTGTGGTGTTGTGAAGCGGCAGTGCGAGCAATCCGAAGAGAAGAAATAGACGAAGAAATCTTCTTTGTTTTTCTTCATATCGGCTAGGTCACCGGGCAGAATAATGTTCTGATAATTGGGGTCATCCAGTAATTCCCTTGTTGCCGGATTCAAATCGGATGAGCTCTTACCGTACAAAGCGTTCTTGTTGGAATTGTTTAGTACGAAAATTAATGCGAAAAGCACGACGATAATGCCGATGAATATAATGGGCTTATTCATCTTGGACTTCTTCTTCATGGACGGCGATCTCCTCCGACATAAGATTATAATTGTTCAAGCTAACGGCTTTATTATACAATAAAGCGAATGAATATTAAAAATGACGATTCTGTGAGGACGGCATTAGATATTGCGGGAGGAATTAGAACGTGGGCATCACGCTGCCTCAATCATTTACGGAAAAAATGAAACGGCTTCTACTTGGAAACGAGTATGAGGCCTTCCTTGCCTCCTATGAAAAACCGCGCAAGTACGGCTTGCGCGTGAACGGACTTAAGCTGAAAGCCGATGCTTTCGCAGCGCTCTCGCCAATGGGGTCCAGGTTAACGCCTGTTCCATGGGCAGACAGCGCCTATTATTATGATGAGGCCGACCGCCCTGGCAAGCAGCGGCATTATCATGCCGGGCTGTATTACATTCAGGAGCCGAGCGCGATGGTGCCGGCGGAGCTGCTTGACGTTCAACCGGGTGACCGGTTGCTCGATTTATGCGCCGCGCCTGGCGGCAAGTCAACCCAGCTGGCGGTTAGACTGCAAGGGCAGGGCGTATTGGTAGCCAATGACAATGCCCGGGAACGGACGAAGGTATTGGCGAAAAACATTGAGCTCGCCGGCGTCCGCAATGCGATCGTCCTCAACGAAGAACCGGCGTCGCTTGCCAAGCTATTCTCTGGCTGGTTCGACCGCATTCTGGTCGATGCGCCTTGCTCCGGCGAAGGGATGTTCCGCAAGGATGAATCGATGATTGCCGAATGGGAGCGTCATTCGGTGGAGCGCTGCTCGAAGATGCAGCGCGACATCCTGCTGCATGCAGCAGAGATGCTGGCACCCGGAGGTACGCTGGTTTATTCGACGTGCACGTTCTCCCCGGAGGAGAATGAAGCCCAAATCGCGGCATTGCTCGAGCGTTGTCCGGAGCTGGAGGTTGTACCGGTGGCTCTCGCCCACGGCTGGGCACCGGGTAGACCCGAATGGCTGGCGACTGCAGCGATGGAGGCTGCAGAATTAGGTCAAGCCCTGCAAGGTGATGAGCCCGGCCGGGGGCAGGCAGGAGAAGCGGCAAGCTTCGCCGGGAGCTTGCATGTGGGCCTCTCGGGTGGCAGCCGTGAAGCGAGCATAGCCGGGACGGTACGGCTATGGCCGCATCTGACAGAAGGCGAAGGCCATTATGCCGCTGTGCTGCGTAAGCGCGGAGCTTCGGATGCGGAGACGGACCATGCTGACGGAGGCGGATATACTGGCCATAACGCGGTGGTGACACGCAGCGATATGGAAGCGGGGCATGGTGAAAGTGAGCGAGGCGGCCGGGAGCGCGGCGAGCGCGAACGTGGTGGAAGTGAGCGAGGCAAGAGCGAACGTGGTGAAAGTGAGCGAAGCGATCGGGAGCGCGGTGGAAGTGAGCGCGGCGGGAGTGAACGTGGTGGAAGTGAGCGCGGCGGGAGCGAGTGCGGTGGAAGTGAGCGCGGCGAGAGCGAACGTGGTGAAAGTGAGCGAGGCGGCCGGGAGCGTGGCGAGAGCGAACGTGGTGAAAGTGAGCGAAGTGGTCGGGAGCGCGGCGAGCGAGCGCGGGGGCAGGTGCTTCGTGCGGAGCAGGAGCGCCTGGGGACCGGCCGCCGCGGGCAGCCGCCGCTTGAGCGGAAGGCTGCTGCGCGAGGCGCGGAGGCCGCCGATCCGGTAGGGGCTTGGCGG
This sequence comes from Paenibacillus mendelii, assembly GCF_024498075.1. Classification (GTDB taxonomy): domain Bacteria; phylum Bacillota; class Bacilli; order Paenibacillales; family Paenibacillaceae; genus Paenibacillus_Z; species Paenibacillus_Z mendelii. Next base: position 130,107 of record NZ_JANHOF010000016.1, on the reverse strand, counting down.
GAATTTGCCGCCAAGCAGTTGATCGGCGCTGAGCAGTGGACCGGCGCGTTGATCGCGTACGGTTCGCGGGTTTACTTGCAGCCGGCCGGCGTGCCGCCGCTGGACGGGCTGCGCGTTGTGCGGGCGGGCTGGTACCTTGGCGAAGCCGGCCCGCACCGGTTCGAACCATCGCAAGCGCTCGCGATGGGGCTGCGCGCGGAGGAAGCTTTGTTATCGATACGCTTTGACTCGGAGGAAGAAGCGACGCTGCGATATTTGAAAGGCGAGACGCTGTCTATCGAAGCCTCGCGTCTGGTGCGTTCGATGTCAGCTGATAGCCTGAATGAAGGGCAAGAGGAAGACGAGCGCAAGACCGCACGAAAAGGTTCGAACATAACAAAGGATACGTTCTCGTATGCGAGGATGGCTATCCGATTGGATGGGGCAAATACAATGGTGACGGGCTGCTTAAAAACGAGCTTGCAGCTGGTTGGAGGTGGAAGTGACCATGGTGAAACGAATGCGGCTGGATAAGCTGCTTGCGAATATGGGATTCGGGACACGCAGTGAAGTAAGAAGGGCAGTCAAGCAGGGGCTGGTTACGGTCGATCATGTACGGGTCAAAGATAGCGGGCTCACGCTCGATCCGCAGACGGCGGTCGTCGTCTATAATGGCGAACAAGTCGTCTACCGTGATGTTATCTATGTTATGCTTAATAAACCGCAGGGTGTCGTATCGGCAACGGAGGATGCTCGCGACCGTACGGTCATCGATTTGCTGGATCCGGAAGACCGGGTGCTTGAGCCTTTCCCGGTCGGCCGGCTGGACAAGGATACCGAAGGGCTGCTGCTGCTCACGAATGACGGACAGCTGGCACATGAGCTGCTATCGCCGCGGAAGCATGTACCCAAAACCTACGAAGCGGACGTACTCGGCGACGTTGGGGAAGCGGACATCGAGGCTTTCCAAGCCGGTGTAACGCTGGAGGATGGATACAAGACGCTGCCAGCCCGATTGGTGATTCGAGAGAAGGTGTCCGATGACTCGTCTGCGGTTAAGAGCCGGATCTCCTTAACGATTCATGAAGGCAAATTTCATCAAGTGAAGCGGATGTTCGAAGCGGTCGGCAAGAAGGTTGTCTATCTTCGCCGTATTGCGATGGGTCCGTTGACGATCGATCCGGAGCTACCGCTAGGTGCTTATCGGCCCTTGTCCGAGCTGGAGCTTGCGCAGCTCATGGTGATCCGTGATGAGAAACGAGCGCCGAAGAAGGCCAAGAAAGACTAAGTGGCCGAGTATCAGAGGTTGAATTGGACTTATAGAAAGTGGGGAATAACAGCATGGGATTGAATTATGACATCATTGCACTGGATGTAGATGGAACGCTCCTAACGGATGCGCATGTGCTGATGACAGAAACGCGGGATGCTGTACGCGAAGCAGCGCACCTCGGTGCGGAGATTGTGCTTTGTACGGGCAGAGGGCCGATGAACACCATTCCCGTTCTTGAGGAGCTTGGATTATCCGGCACGATCATTACCCATAACGGAGCGGCTACTATTGATGCAGAGAGTAGAAAAGTTCTGCATCAATATGAAATAAACATAGCTGAGCTGGAGCGATTCATGATGTTCTGCCGCGAGGGAAGACATCATTTTGACGTGAATACGGCTTTCGAACTGTTGGTGGAGGGGCAGCTGTCTACCGAAGTGGCAGCAATGTACAGCGGCTACAAAATAACACCGATTCTCCGTGACATATCGCTCCCGCTTCCTGCTGATCTTGTGAAATTCACCGTATTCGGTGAGAAAGAAGCAATGGATTCCGTCGAAATGGCCTGGAACGGCTGGACGCACGGACTGCAGCATATCCGGAGCGGGGACTTCTTTATCGATGTACAGCATCCGGAAGCGAGCAAGGGCGATGCATTGAAACAGCTTGCCATGCTGCGCGGTGTCAATCCTAGTCGAGTCATGGCGATCGGGAATTATTTTAACGATGTAGGGATGCTCACCTTTGCCGGGCTGGGTGTGGCCGTTGCCAATTCGCCGGATGGCGTGAAAGCGGCAGCGAAAGAGCTGACCTTGTCCAATGAAGAGAATGGCGTTGCTCATGCACTTCGTTCCTATGCTTGGTGAAGAAAGCAAAATGATTGAACCGTAAATGGTGTATTATTGATAATCGCGAAATGCAAAACCGCCGAAGGGGGAGCCCTCCGGCGGTTTTTACATTATCGTCGATGTGTTGAATTAGTACAATATTCCGCGGGATACGATGACCAGCAGAATGAATAGAACTAGGATTACGCCGACTGAAGTGAAACCGCCATAGCCGCCTACACCGGACATGCGAATTCCTCCCTGACTTGTTAGCTCCCGGCACCGTGCTATTGCATCTCTGTTGTCAGGTCTCGGCACCCGGTATAAAGTATAATATGATTTTCGAGATCAATTGACAGGGACATATATCCCGGGTTACTCCGATTTGGGCAAATGTCCGGGCCGCAAACGCAGAACATGCGTATGGTTTACGGGAGAGGCTTGCCGGGGAAGGACATTGGCCGCTGGACTGGTTCGTTACGGCTTTAAATCAGTAAAGCACAAGGAACTAGGAGTGGACGTGTCGAAATAACGAAGGTACTGGAAAAAGAAGTCATTCCGAGTCTGTTCGGAACATAATGATTGAAAACAAAGGAGTTTAGGAATGAAGAATTATCGCAGGGGAATTATGGTCGTTGTCTTTTTATTGCTAGTCACCTTTTTCGTATACCGAAATTATTCTCAGAAATACGCTATAGAAGGAACCTTGGCAGGCATTGATTCTGCAGTGGGTGAGAGCTTGAAGGCTGAGATTAAAACTCATGAGATCCAGGTTGTGGATAATAAATTATTTTTCGTATTTACTATGGGATCTACCGTAGGCTCAGGTGAGCTGAAGAGAGGGTTGAACAACAAGTACGCCTTCGAATCTGCAGGATACGGAACCAATGATATACGTGAAAGAATTGTTGAAACCAGTGAAGGGCAATATCTGTTCACGGCCGGGCGTAATGACCAAAACATAGGAAAGATCAAAGCGTATATTGAAGACGGGCAATACGAATTGAACATACCCCAAGGAGAGTATTATGTTGCTCTGGTACCTGTACAAGCCACTGATCTGAACTTTGTTTCAGGACTTATTGTCATTGATCGAGAAGGTAATGAAATCTATCGACGAAATGTACCTGAGAGTATTTCGTAGAATTGGCACCGTTGTGCTGTGCGACTTGTGAAAGGAAAAATAGACATTAGAGGGTGGTCGGGAAGTGAATATACTATGGGATTTCGATGGTACTTTGTTTGATACATATCCGGCCTATACGACCATTTTCAAAGAAATATTAGATCATGAAATAGATGACGAAGTCATTTTTTCTAAGTTGAAAATATCGTTTACACATGCAGCAAGACACTTCAACCTATCCGAATCGCAGATTAAAGAAATATTTAGATTGGAAGAGCATTTACAACCCGAACAAACCCCGCCCTTTACAGACGTTGAGGCCATACTGCAGAGAGCAAACAGAAACGTCATTATGACTCATAAAAACCGCAGCGAAGTAAACAAATTGATTGAATATTATGGATGGACACATTATTTTGTGGATATCGTTGCCGGTGACGATGGCTTCCCGAAAAAGCCGGATCCGGCATCCTATGTGTATCTTCATCATAGAAACCGTATGGATCTGATTATTGGTGATCGGGAAATTGATATTTTGCCTGGGAAAGCAATGGGCCCTTTCGCTTGCTGGTATTGGGAAGAATTTGATTCATACCGCATTTATTTTTTAACACGAGTAAAGCGATTTATCGAAATGCCGGATGGCTTTGAAACGACAGGCTATGTCATAACGAATGTTGAGACAGCTATTGATATGATTAAGCAAATTGAAGGCAGAGAAGAACGGATTGCAGCCAGTAGAAGAGCAGGAGAATTATCCAGGCAAGTCATACCGCCGACCTCACAAACTCCTCTCGGAAAGTAATATAATCCATCTATCTACAAGAAGGGGGATTACAAATGGACAATTCTAGTGGCCGTGCGGTTATATGATTCAAAAGAAAAAGAACGAATTCGAATGGTCATCGGAGCTGACGATATGCCCAGACTCGAGTTCCTTAATGAACATGGAGTGGTAACGTACTTTTTGCCACCAAAATGAGAATAAGGATGGGACATCATGTCCAACAAGAAGATTCATATTATTGGATCAACGGGAAGCGGTAAATCTTATCTAGCTAGAATGCTATCCAGTCAGTATAAAATCCCATACTTTGAACTGGATAATGTGATGTGGAACGATCAAGTGGAGTTTGGCGGGAAGAATTCTCCGGAGATCCGTGATCAATTACTTGAGGAAATACTGATGGGAGAACAGTGGATTGTAGAGGGGGTTTATTATAAGTGGGTGGCTCGAAGCTTTGAAGAGGCCGATGTGATTATCTATCTCGATCATAAACGTTTTCAACGAGCGATTCGAATTATCTCTCGTTTTGTGAAACAGCGAACAGGGCTGGAGAGATCCAATTACAAACAAACCTTTAAAGGTCTAATCGAAATGTTAAAATGGAACCATAGATTCGATAAGACAAACAAGATTAAAATCTTTGAAATGCTTGCCGCGCATAAACAAAAACTGATTGTATGCAACAGTAATAAGGTCTTGCTAAAAGACCCATCTCGGGAGCTGATTGTTTGAAGTTCAAGGCTGTGTTTCTTGATTTCTACGGAACGTTGGTGCATGAGGATGATCGCATAATCGCTGGCATATGTGAACAAATCAAAACAAACGCGGCGGTAGATTGCAGAGCCCGGGATATTGGAGGGTATTGGTGGAATGAATTTACCAATACGTTTCAGCAAAGTCACGGTGAGTTATTTCAAACACAACGAACACTGGTGCTGAACTCTCTGGAAAAAACCATCGTGAAATTTGAATCGAGCTGTGTGGCTGGGGAAATGATACAACATCAATTCGACCACTGGACCAAGCCCGAATTATTTGAAGATACCCAGCCATTCTTAGAAGCGCTGCATGGTATACCGGTGTACATTCTTTCTAATATTGATGCTTCTGATATTAGGGAGGCCGTACATTATCATGGTATTCAGGTAACGGATGTGCTGTCCAGTGAAGATGTGCAAGCCTACAAACCAAGACCGGAATTGTTCGTGGAGGCCTTGAGGAGAAGCCATCTATCTGCTGATGAGGTGATCCATATCGGTGATTCCATTACAAGTGATGTTGAAGGAGCTCAAAGCATTGGTATTCAAGCGGTCTGGTTAAATCGACTAAACAAACCATTGCCAGAAGGCGCGAAACCGGACTTTATTTGCAAAGATCTGATCGAAGTACGAGACTTGCTATAAAATCCGTATCATATTGCATGAAATGCAAAGAAGGGGTTATCCAATCCATTCCTCACGCGTATCTATCACGAACAGCTCGTGTAAGAGTTCAAAAGCTAGGTTATCCGTTTATCGTCATAGATAAGAACTGTGATCGGGTTGCCGGGACAACGAGACTCGGAAATATTCATTTTGACAGCAAGCGGCTTGAAATTGGGTGGACCTGGTACGGCAAACCGTACCGGGGCAGTGGCATTAATCAAGCTTGTAAATAAGTGCTGCTTCAATATGTTTTCGAGACGATGGATTTTAGAAGAGTTCAATTTAGTGTGGATTCCGAGAATATACGCTCTCAACGAGCTGTGTTGAAGCTTGGAGCGAAACAAGAAGGGATATTCAGGCATAACTATATGAATGCAAATGGGGAAGGGCGAGATGATATTTACTACAGCATCATAAAACCGGAATGGCAGGACACGAAGCTATCCTACTTTAAGGATCTGTCGTGTGGAACGCTATGACATCCTATTTCCTATACCACTATTATGAGAAAGAGATTGGACCGTTCCGAAATCTGTCCAGCCTATCACCAGAAAAGGCTGATGAGATCTCGAATCAGATCAGACAAGAAGGGAAGACATTCGCGAGCCAGCGATCATCCGATTATTTGACCATTCGCAGAGAATTGGAGAGTCGTGCACGTGATTTATTCATGGCTAAGGGAGGAAAACCGAAGAACTCGTTCCCGCATTATATGACATTGGGAGCTTGCAGCTGGCTAGAATCCTGGTTCAACAACCCAAGCAGCTTATCGATGAGCTGGGATGAATGGAATGAAGATTCCATCAGCTTTACCTACGGAGATCTGTTCCCAACTATGAGATATACAGACAATAAACCCTATCGTAAACAAGTCTATACCAAGAATGAAATAATCGATGTCATAGCGGAGTTTGGATTCCCGCAGGAATGGAACAAGCTCGGGGATCAAGGACCGGAAAGATATATTGAGGTTCAGCTCTGGGATGAAGATGTCATCCGTAGGTATATCGGGAAGTAAGATCAGCTGTTAAAAATACATGATCGGGAGGTACTAGTTGATGCGGCTAGCTGTTCTCTCAGATACGCATGGGAATGCAACTGCCTTCGAAGCAGTGATTCATGACCTTCACAGTCAAAGCCCGGATGCCGTTGTTTTTCTTGGCGATATTGTGATGCGGGGACCTCAGCCGAGCGAGTGTATTCATATGGTTCGATCGCTCAAGCCGCTGGCCGTTATTCGTGGAAATTACGATGATATGTTTACCAAATTTCCGGAACCCGGCTGGGTGCCAAGTAATTACAAACAAGAGCTGGTGTTGCGTGCGTATGAGTATGATTGTGAAAGAACAGCGAAGGAAGATCAAATCTGGTTATCCAATCTACCGGTTGAGTTATCCTGCGAATTTGAAGAGGTTCCTACGGAAATGTATCATGCGGGCCCTAATTCCTTGGTGAATGTTGTGTATCCATGGGCGCCATTGGACGAGCTTGATAGCTTGAATAAATACGAGCATACCAAACTAGTTTTATACGGACATGTACACCATGCCTTTGCAAGACAAGGAAGAGGGCGATTGCATGTCAATTGCGGTAGTATCGGACTATTCGATGGCGATAATCGAGCTAGTTATGCCATTGTAGATTTTAATAAGAGTGACATTGCGGTTCAGTTAAGAAGAGTAACCTATGATCTTGAATCTGCCCTCGAGATTGCAAGAGAACGGAACATGCCTGACATTGCAGCTTTTGAATACGCGCACCGAACAGCGCGTTATCCATACAATGCTCTGAAGCAGCTGACATAAGCATATAGTGGTTCTAGCCCCCCTTCTAATATGGGGGGGTTATTTTTGTTAAATGGGTATACGCGATATAAGGTAAAATGTGGTAAAATATTGATTTAACTTAAGCATGTGAAGGGGGCTAGGACCATGTTTAGTTTAGCCATCTTACTCGTGCTGGGTTCAGGGTTCCTTCACTCCGTCTGGAACCTGTATACGAAGAGAAGCATGAACAAAAACATTTTCCTATGGTTTTGCCAGCTGGTGGCTATAATTATATTTTTGCCGTGGACGATCATGGAGTGGGATAGCGCTTCAATAACGAGTACAGGCTGGTGGATTATACTTGCGTCCATGTTCCTGCACGGACTATACATCAAGTTATTGGCAGCTGTGTATACAGTAGGGGATTTATCACAGGTCTATCCAATAATGAGAGGCACCAGCCCGCTATTGGTTCCCTTATTAGGTGTTTCGCTGCTTCATGAGAAGTTAACTGCACTCGGATGGATCGGTGTGATCACCATTGTTGTTGGAATAGCGCTGTTGAGTAATTTGAATTTCAAGCGTCGGGAATCTCCTTCATTAAAAGCGCCTTTATTGGCATTAGCCGTGGGAGTCTGCATCGCCAGTTACATTGTAGTCGATAAGGTTGCTTTAAATTATGTTTCAGCCGTCGTGTTAAATGAGGCAACGAATGTCGGGAATTTGCTGGTTCTTTCGTGGGCCGCGTTCACCTCGCAGGGCATAAGGAAGGAACTGAGTGTCAACTGGAGGATCATATTGCTGGGGGGACTGCTCGCACCTGCGGGGTACCTGCTTTTCTTATTTGCCTTATCTCTCGGACCATTAGCACAACTTGCTCCGATGCGTGAGATCGGGACTGTATTCGGAACAATAATGGGAATATTCATCCTGCGGGAAAAGCAAGGCAGAAGACGGTTGATTTCATCAATCCTGATTACGATGGGCATTATTACTTTAGGCATATGGGGATAGGTTGAACTGAAGGGAGAACAAGAATGAATAATGAAGTATTAAAGGTATTCGATGGGCACGGGAAAGAGCTGGGGGTCGCCACGCGTGAAGAAGTTCATCGGTTGGGACACTGGCATGAAGCCATCCATTGTTGGTTCGTACACAGAGAGGAAGACATACAGTATATCTATCTCCAAATTCGCAGTCCATTCAAAAAGGATTATCCGAATCTGCTCGATATTACAGCGGCTGGACATTTGTTAGCTCATGAGACCGTTAATGATGGTGTACGAGAGATAGAAGAAGAGTTAGGTATCGAAGTTGCTATGAGCCAGTTAATACCGTTAGGCGTTCTCCATTACTCCGTGACCAGAGAAGACTTTATTGATAAGGAACTGGCTAACGTTTTTCTATACGTCAGTGAAATTACCTTTGATGACTTTAAACTCCAACAAGAGGAGGTTTCAGGGATTGTAAGAGCCGATTTCGAGAGCTTTCTTGCACTGTGGTTAGGTGGGGGAGATGAAATTAACGTGAAAGGATATGAAACCGATCATGCCGGGACCAAGGTTCCAGTCAATAAAATGGTAGGGAAAGATAACTTTGTTCCTCACGGAATCTCTTATTACAAAGATATTATTAATTTAATAAGTAGTAATACCTAATATGGGGAGTGTTCAAAATGACCATTTGTATCAACCAAAATGGGGATATTTTTGAGGAGTTAATCGTCGTCGCAGAAGATCAAGTAGATCAAATAAAGCTGGATTTCCCGATTACGCATGCGTTAGTGGTGGCAAGAAACGCAGACGGATTCTTGCTCTTATTTAATAACTGGAAGCAGCATTGGGAATTGCCTGGCGGTATTCTTGAACCCGGAGAAAGTCTTCAACAATGCGCAATGAGAGAAATGTTAGAAGAACAAACCAAATGGCCAACAGAATGGAATTTAACGGGTTGATGAAGTTCAGGTTAAAGAATGGAAAGACAGAGTATGGAGGCTTGTTCAGTACCTCAATTGTAAACGAAAGGCCGTTTCTGAAGAATGAAGAGGCGACTGACATCGTGTTCTGGGATGGGAATAAAGAGATTGGATATATAGATGAAATCGATCAAGAACTATTGAGGTTTTATGATCTCAAGGAGTCAAGAGGGTGAATGAGATCGAAGAATTGGTATTGAAACAAGCGGGCTCGGAACATATTCGGGTACTCACGGAAATGAATCAGGAACTGATTAGGGATGAACAAAGCGAAAATCGGATGGATTATGGAGAGCTTTACAATCGGATGAGTGATTTCATAAGCAGCGATTGGAAAGCCATGCTGCTCGTATGTAAAGAAGAAATCATTGGTTATGGGCTATATCAAGAACGCAAGAATGCTTATGACAGTGCCAAAGAAGAAATCTATTTAAGACAATACTTCATTAGAAAGCCATTCCGGGGGAGAGGGCTTGGGAGAGAGGGGGTTATTAAACTGAGAGCAGATGTCTTCCCTAAGTCAGCGGCGCTAATTCTCGATGTATTAGAAAGCAATGATGCAGGCAGAAGATTCTGGGAAAGTCTCGGCTTCAAGCCGTACTACACGAACATGAAACTTCAACATATCAAAAATTGAATTTACTTAATACTCATAAGCTGCACTCGTAATATCCTATGAAATTCTGTTGCTCGATCCACCTTCTTGAGGTATCATCTAAATAATTGATCTATAATAGACAACGACGTTCTATAATATAGAACGATAATCCGTGAGACGAATGGGCAGTCTCCCGATAAGGGCCGTTGTCCAGGTTCATCGTGCAATGTGATGCCGCGGGATGAATAAGGAGGAGAAGACATGCAACAAAGCGAGATGGATCGGCCTTGGAACTTTCTGCGGGCCAGCGAGCTGTACAATTTTGCGGGGAGCGAAGAAGCTGCGGGAACGGAGCTGCATATTACCCGCCTAGCGCCTGGGGATGGCAGGGTTGAATTGGATTGGCAGTATCAAGGGGACATGTCATCTTTAGAAGGTGGGGGTCTAGCCTACCGGATCTCTTACGGATTGCGCGGTAATGGTGAAAAAACGGTTGTTGCACATAACAGCCGCATGCCGCATGCTATTATTGAGGGGCTTGAGAACGGAGTTGATTACGAGCTGACGGTGACGGCTGTCCGTGCCGCTACAGATGAGCCGGTTGCGGAAAGTGCTTTGAGACTATTTTGCGCGGGGCCCGTACCGGGAACGGTGATCAACTACATTCATCCTGAGGATTATGCCTACGGCTTCTCAGGCCGATCGCCAGCCAGTCCATCCATCGTGGAATTGCCCGACGGCCGGCTGGTAGCGTCCCACGATGTCTATTGGGGGAATGCCGGGCAGAACCTGAGCAAAGTGTTTCGCTCTGAAGATAATGGCGAGACATGGACGTTCATCGCCGACCTGTATCCTTGCTTCTGGGGGAAGCTGTTCGTGCATCAAGAGCGTCTCTATATGCTGGCAACGAGTACAGAGTACGGCGATTTATTAATTGGCCGCTCCGACGACGGGGGCGAGACTTGGTCAGCACCTACTTGTCTGATCGAAGGAGGTTCCAGAGAAACGGGTGGGCCGCACAAATCGTCGATGCCGGTAACGATCCACAACGGACGCCTATGGACAGCAATCGATTATGGCTCTTGGCATATCAAAGGACGGCATGCATCCGGCGTCATCTCGGCCTCAGTCGATTCCAATCTCCTCGATGCCGCAAGCTGGATCGCTACACCCTTCCTGCCGTATGACAGCAGTTGGGAGGGAGCGGTCAAGGGAGGCATACGCACGAATTTATTGGAAGGTAACGTCGTCAAAATGCCCGATAACCGGTTAGTCAGTCTGCTGCGGTATGAGTGCTACGGAGCTTCAGAGGAGTTTGGTAAGGCTATTTATTTGGAGATCGACCCCGCTTTGCCGGAAGCCTCGCCATCATTTGGCAAAGTCATCGATTTTCCTAACAACAACAGCAAGTTTTCCGTTTATTACGATGCCCCTTCCGGACTTTATTGGTCGCTCGTCAACCGGTATGTCGCCCATGTCGGACAGCGGAATGTGTTGTCGCTTGTCTGTTCGCCCGATATGGAACAGTGGCAGGTAGTGAAGGATATATTGGACTATGAGCGCAATGACTGGCCGGAGGACTATACAAAGGTAGGTTTCCAGTACGTGGACTGGTTCGTTAAGGGGGAAGACCTGCTGTTCGCATCGCGAACGGCGATTAACGGCGCAGCCAATTATCATAATGCCAATTATTTGACCTTTCATCGTATCGTGAAATTCCGTTCTTTGACGAATCAACAGCCTAGTGATCTCCGTCCCCTTGCTAAGAAAGAGAGCTGACTCGTGTGGGCATGTTGATACCGAAATAAGCGAGCAGCCTCGTAGGGCTATGGAAAGTATTCGCATTTGAATCTATTTGCATGACAATCGCCTAATCCTATCACTTGTTGAAGGGATTGGGCCATTGCCCGTTGTATTTCTATCATAAAGGAGACTAGACAATGAATGTGGTCTTACTGGGGCTGCCCGGTGCAGGTAAAGGCACTCAGGCCAAGATTATTATGGAGCATCTGCGAATTCCTTACGTTTCAACGGGAGAGATGTTGCGACAAGCGGCTGACAACCGTACGGAATTAGGCCTTGTAGCCAAGAAGTATATGATTAAGGGTGAGTTGGTTCCTGACGAACTAACAATTGGAATTACCAAGAATCGATTATTAAATGCGGACTGTGCGAATGGATGTTTACTTGATGGATTTCCAAGAAATATCGCTCAAGCTCAGGCTTTGAAGGATTTCATGCAAGCTCATTGCAAGAAAATAGACGTTGTTATCTACGTGGATGTAAAGGAAGCGCTTTTGATGGAGAGGTTAACCGGCAGGAGAACCTGTGAACAATGTGGAGCAGCCTATCATGTCGTTTACCAACCGCCAAGAATCGTGAGCCGCTGTGATCAGTGTGACGGAAATTTAAAGCGGCGAGAGGATGATAATGAAGCTACGGTCCAAGAGCGTCTGAGAATAAATAAGGATTTAATCATGCAGCTAACTGCCTTCTATCAATCCGAAGGCAGCTTGCGTGTGATCGACGGCTCGCAAGGAATCGAACAATTGATGCGGAGTTGATCCAAATACTCAAGGTCGAGGAGGATTCATGAATGATTTTTTATAGAGAATTACAGCTTATCGACGCAGACAGGATACGCGACATCGATCGATCTGAGCTTATTGAACGATACTATCAAATGAATGAGGGTGTACTGCAAGAAATAAAAGCAGGGCATGAATGCGATACTTGGGATTCCGAACAGGTCGAGGAGCTCATCCAGCGCTTTAAGCATCAATTAGAAAAAGGCGGCAAAGCATATGGCGCATTCGACGGGGAGCTTCTTGTCGGATTTGGTGTGTTAGCCAACCAATTCAGAGGAAAGGATCAGGATCAGCTGCAAGTGGATCTGATGTATGTATCCAGGAATTACCGAAGACAGGGAATCGGTAGACATATAATGGATGCGTTAAGCCGGGAAGCTGTGGATAGAGGGGCGAAGTTTTTATATATCTCGTCCACAGAAACAGAGTCAGCCGTTCATTTCTATCGTAATTGCGGAAGTGAAATAACAAGCGAGGTTGATCCGGAATTATTCCAATTAGAACCGCATGATATCCATATGCTGAAAAGGCTGTGAGAGCGCATCAATTAGACACCCCCAAGTTCGATCAAACTAATTGTCAAAGGATGGTCAGCATGAAAGATGAAGTCACCATACAGGAAATCCTATCCATGGAACCGGTCATTTGCGAACAATTAGCAGAGTTGCTAATCCATGTGGTTGAGGATGGGGCATCGCTAGGATTTTTATCGCCGCTAGGCTATAAGGATGCGATGAAATATTGGGAACAAGTGATAGCGCCAGACGTGATGGTTTGGGCAGCGATGAGGGAAGGACGGCTCGTAGGAACCATTCAATTGCACTTGGCCATGAAGCCGAATTCGACCCACCGCGCTGAGGTAGCTAAGTTGATGGTCCATCCAAGTTCCCGAAGAAGCGGGATCGCACGATTACTCATGCAGGCTGCAGAGGACAGAGCAAAGGAAGAGAGCAGATCTTTATTGATTTTAGATACGAGATCGGGTGATCCTTCGAACTTACTCTACCGATCCATGGGATACATCGAAGCGGGTCGTATCCCGAATTATGCGAGGTCCTCCAGTGGTGAATTGCACGAAACCGTACTCTATTATAAACAAACCAATAAACCGATAATTGATGACGAATGAGAGCTTCTAGATTAAAAAAGGAAACGGTTTACAAGTAGAACATGTGTACGGTATATTAAATGGGTAAATGTGGTTCATTTGGTAGTGCTATTGTCTTGTGATCCTTTCATGAGGAGCTGTGATGGACGTTGAGCAATCCATTGGTCAAGGGGATAACTGGAGAGGTAGAACTGGTCCAACTCGATGAAATGAAGATGGTAGGTATTCCGGTCATCGTTTCCTTCAAGGATGGCGATTACAGCAAAATAGGGAAAACGAAAGAGCTGTTCTTGGAGCGGAAAGGCGAAATCAAGCATCCCGTCAATCCTGAGCTTTACTGGGCGCCGTGGTACAGCTGTGAAGTAATGTTTACTTACTTTTATTGCTTAGAGGTGAGTGAATTAGCAGAAATTCCGGATGGAATGATGGGTTTCACGGTTCCCAAGGGGAAGTATACCAAGGTTAGCTATGAAGGGCCGCATCCGGGAGGTACTGACCCCTATGCAGTTCTTGCTGCATACAGGCAGGAGCATCAAATGTCCCATAAGGAAGATGGCATGGTGTTGGAGAAGTATCCCTTCGATCAGGATGGCATCCCAGAGTGGATCTCAATAGAGGTATTCGGTCCTGTCGATCTGGAGAATTGATCTTACCTTAATTAGGCGTTAGTATCACAGACCGCTTATGGTTCAGCGGTCTTTTTTCATCGAATCGGATGGATTTATCATTCTAGCTTCCGGCTTTCCGAGGAAACATTTTTAAGGGTTGCATCAAATCGACGATCGTAGGCGGTGGTAGGGAATGATTTCCAAGGAACAGCACTATTTACTGGAGTCCGTTGTGAATTGGTTTAATAAACCCGAGCAGCTGAATCATTATGCGGATGCCTAATTACAATATCGAAGTTGATTATAGGTATGTGAGCGAGTTTAATTATCCTTTTGAAGAAAATAGCTTTGACGTCATCATTTGTTTTAAGGTGTTGTGCTATATTCCGACGAAAGAGCTTCGAAATAACTATCTGGATCACTTATACCGCTTATTGAAGCCTGGTGGAATTTGTCTGGTTACGCAGAACATTGTCCCGGATGAGTGTATAGATGATGCTGTTGACGAGGATTACAGGAAGTCACCGGCATCAAGGTTCCCGACTATAGAGCGTGGCGATTGTTTTCCACAAGGAGAAGGGTATGTGCGTTGGTTTACGGATGGTGATCTGGAAGAAGAACTAAGGAATTCCAAGCTCGCGTTAACGGGGTATCAAAGCGATGAACAATACGGTGGCTCTGGATTCATGAGATTGATCACATTGGACAAGGGCGGTGTATTCAAATGTTTCTAGTAAATTCGCGTGCAATTATTGAACGGAATTCCAAGGGTACAACCGAAATTATCGTTCAAACACGAAACAAGCCGGGTGGACCCCAGCGAATCGAGCTTCCAGGAGGAAGAATTGAGCCCTATGAATCTTTCGTACATGCCTTAATAAGGGAAGTTAAGGAAGAGACAGGTCTTGACGTCATAGAAATCGAAGGCCTGGACACAAGAATCGATACAGTCGGAATAGATCCGGAATTTGAAGTGGAATGTATTCGTCCCTTCGGGGCGTATCAGACGACCAAAGGGTCAATTGATTCCGTGGGACTGTATTTCCGCTGCAAAGCGGAAGGGGAGCTGCTGGAGATTGGCGACGAAACGAAGGATATCAGATGGGTGTCTGTCGAAGAAGTGCGCCGATTAATGAATGAGGATCCTTTACAGTTTTCGGCTGTGGATCGGGCAGGAATTTTATTCTATATCAAAAATAAGGATTAACCCGCTGCCGCGGCAAAGAATCACAATTTCCTGGGAATTGGAGGGTTTTACATGAATATTTCCGCTATACTGGGCCACCCGAATAAGGGGAGCTTCAATCATGCGATTGCAGAGACAATCGTTGAAACATTAAGAAATAATGGTCATTGGGTTAACTTTCACGACCTCTATGAGGAAAACTTTAATCCTGTCGTAACGAGCGAGGAACTGGAATCAAGTAAATCTCATGATCCGTTAGTCGAAACGCATTGTGATGAAATAAAGCAGGCGGAGGGGATCGTCATTGTCCATCCCAACTGGTGGGGGCAGCCGCCCGCGATGCTGAAGGGGTGGATTGACCGGGTCATCCGCCCAGGGGTCGCCTACAGGTTCGATGAGGAAGACAACGGGGGTGGACTTCCGACCGGTTTGCTTAAGGCCCGAATCGGTGTTGTTTTCAATACTTCAAACACGCTGGCGGAAAGAGAAGTTTCTATATTCGGCGATCCGCTCGAGAACATCTGGAAATCATGTGTGTTTGAGTTTTGCGGGGTTAACCGATTCGATCGAAGAATGTATCGCGTCATTGCGGACAGTACACCGGAAGAACGGATGGGCTGGCTTCAAGACACCAAGCATCTAATAAATAAGCATTTCCCGAAGGAATGAGCATCCATGATGATATCCTATGAGAATCATGCGGGGTTATTTCAATTCCGGGCTGCCAGTATCATTCTGAATCAGAATAAGATACTTATGCAGAGGGCGGAGGTCAATGACCGTTGGTTCATACCCGGAGGCCGGGTCGAATTTGGCGAGACGGCTGAACAAACCATTGAGCGTGAGATGCTCGAGGAATTCGGTGTGCAAATTGTAGAGAAGAAGCTTGTATGGGTTCTTGAAAATTACATCGAATTCCCCAACAAGAGGATTCATGAAATAGGAATGTACTTTGTTGTGAAGATACAAGAGGGGCATCCGATCTTGCGGCGTGAGGGAGAGTTCCTTGGTATCGAGGATGGCTTCGTTCATAGATGGGTAGAGCTTGACGCTCTGGATGAGATTCAGATTGTGCCTGAATTTGTAGTGCCGGAGCTCAGATCCTTGGATCTTACCGGCGGAATAAAGCATGTCATTAATAGAGCTGTGAGAAACTATTCGATTACATAGACGGCCCCCCCAAGATTCTGGGGAGCCGCTTTTCGATATCGACTATTCACTCAATGATACTGCTACTTCGTAGTTAGCAATCAGATTTGCGAAACGAATCGTGTCGCATCTATTTGGATGAAGCTGAAGAAGGGGTTAAGCCCGGTCACGCCGCATAAGCGACCGGCTTAACCCCTTCCGGTGGTTCGAATACCCCCCAGCCAAAGAAAAGTACTCGTACTGGTTGGTTTCTTACTTCAGCATTACATTACTATGCAGTGGAACTATGATTCTTTGGCAGCGTTGGGTACTACTGGAATACTGTCAGCTTGGTTAGACTGGGTCTCTCCGATTGGTCGTAAGTGCCGAAGCCGTGTAATGACAAGAACGATGATAGCGAGCATGATAACGCCGCTGGCTGTCGCAACAGCGTGCATCCCGCCGGTAAAGGCTTCACGTGCGCCGGTGAGCAGAGCCTTGCCGGCTTGTTCGGAGAGGCCTTCCGCTATAGCAGTGGCACCGGCCAAGCTGTCGCGGGATGCTTGTACCGCGGATGCCGGCAAGTCGGCGGGAATAGAGTTCGCCACCTGGTTGCGGTAAACGACCGTGCCGATGCTGCCAAAGACTGCGATGCCCAGCGCGAAGGCGAATTCGCCGCTGGTTTGCAGCATGGCGGCCGCCGATCCCGCCTTCTCCGGCGGTGCTGAGCCGATGACAAGGTCGCTGGACAGGCTTGGGAGCGGAGCTGCACCTAAATTGAAGCAGATGTACCCGAGCACCAGAAACGTGAGACCGGACTCTACCCCCACCTGGGTCAGCAGAAAACAGCCAGCGGTGGATACCAATAGACCCGTTCCGATAAGACGAGCCGGTCGGATCCGGCGTGCGATAAGCGGCGAGAGAAGCATACCGGCCATCGAGGCAATTACTCCAGGGAGCATATACAACCCTGCCTGAAGCGGCGACATTCCTTGCACGAATTGAAGGTGCTGCGCGATGAAGAGCATGGTCGCTCCTGTCAGTGTAATACCGAACATGCCCCCCAGTGCAGCGCTGAATCCGGGACTGGCGAACAGGCGCAGGTCCAGCAGGGGACTCGTCAGCCTGCGCTGCCGCGACACGAACACCGTGCCGAGGACGATGCCCGCCAGTATTAACAGCACAGGCACCATCTGCAGACCGTACTTGGCGAATTCCTTGAGGCCGTATATGACTGGCAGTATAGCGCCCAGCGATAACGCGACACTGGTCAAATCCAGCCGGCCGGATTCGGGGTGCCGGTATTCGGGCAGCAACATGGGGCCGGTTATTAGTAGAAGCAACATGACCGGCACGCCCAGAAGAAACACCGAGCCCCACCAGAAGTGATTCAACATGATACCTCCAACCACCGGTCCGAGGGCCATTCCGCCCATAGAGCACGTTAACCATATGCCGATAGCGAGGGAGCGCTGCTTATGGGAACGGAACATGTTGCTTATCAAGGCTAAAGTAGAAGGCGATACAGTCGCTCCGGCTATGCCGAGTAATGCGCGGGCCGCAATGAGCATCTCAGGGCTTCGGGAGAATGCAGCCAATATCGAGGCTATGACGAATGCGGCCCCGCCGATCAGCAGCAATTTGCGGCGGCCTATCCGATCTCCCAGCGATCCCATTGTGATCAAGAATCCGGCGAGCATGAAGCCGTAGATGTCGATGATCCACAACTGCTGGGCGCTGTCGGCGCCGAGGTCGGCGCCAATGTGCGGCAGTGCGAGAATCATTACGGAGAGATCGATTGAGACAAGAAGGGCGGGCAGGGCAAGCACAGCGAGCCCGATCCATTCACGCATGCCGGCTTGTATCTCAGTCCCATTCATAGTGTTCGTCATTCGGTTTTCAATAAATCGCCCAGTTTGTCCAACATATATTTCGTCCCGTGCTCGCGCTGTTCCGGCGCATCGTAACCATCAAGGAAGGCGCCTTGTTCAGTATAGATAAGCTGTGTACCGCTGTCTGCCGGCCTGATTTCCACCGTCGTCACAGAGACCGATATCCGTGTCTCTCCCAAGTCCATCGTATAGGTATAAACGATGCGATTGTTCTGCACGATCTCTTGGTAGCAGGCGTCGAAAGTGTAGATCGCCCCTCCCGGCGGGCCTCCGCGGTTGATCTCCCTCCCGCCGATTCGAAAGTCGAACTCGTCGGCTTTCGGGAACCATCGGGCTTTGGTCGACGCGTCCGACCAAGCGGCGAATACCCGCTCGGGAGATGTGTTATAAATACGTTCGATAACAAATGTAGAGTGCTTTACGTCTCGTTCATTCATGATTTATTTAGTCCTCCGTTAGGTAGGTTCATCCGGATGGTCTTCAAGATAATCACCAAGCCGGTCTAGATGTGAATCCCCGATCGCTTTCCGTTCGGCGAAATATTTCTCATGATTCATCCTGATGGCGCCTAATATTTTGGTATAATCTAGTATTGTAAAAGGTTCCTTACTCTGGCTTGTTAAATGTTCTAATTCCTGTAAAAGCTTCTGTTGAATACTTATATTTTCTTTTAGACGAGCAATCTGAAGGGAGACGATATCTAACAGGCTGATATGATCGCCGACAACTACTGATTTGATCTGATCCAGCGACAAGCCGAGCTCCTTCAAAAACAGAATTTGTTGCAGGCGTGCAATATCGGATTCGGTATAGATCCTGTGTCCGGAGTCGGTATGACCGGATGGCGGGAACAAAACGATCTGGTCGTAATATCGCAATGTTCGAACCGTTAATCCTGTTAATTTCGCAAGTTCTCCAACTTTCCACTCCCGTTTCATAATCATCCCCTTATTTTTCGCGCGAAATTTTACCGGTATCCGCATCATAATGCATGACGTCACGTAAGGTTCAAGGGCAAAATGGGATTTTTTAAAAGTTAGCATGAAAAGGGGTTATAGTTCTTTAGGAAACCTAAAAGCGCCCCAACAATACTCCGAAAGCCCGCAGTACATAATCACTGTGGGCTTTCGGAGTATTATGAACAGCAAGGAATAGAGAATCGGACAATACGCTCTATCCTACTGTATACTTCCATTGTAGCTGACTTCGGCGCTATGACATTGGATTGACGAGGATAAACAATTTGGAAGGAGGAACTCCGGCATTGAGTAAACCGCAGCTCATATTCGATATTGCAGGTGTTCTTGTATCGAATCTCTCTTCGGGCTATTGGAACCAACTGGCTCGTTCTGCCGGCGTTCAGGAAGAGAGTTTCAAACAACGGTTCAAGGAGGAAATTCGGATAGACCTGTGGACCGGGAGAATAGATGAAGGCGAGTTCTGGGCTTGGATCAAGAAGCAATGGCCGGCGGTAGATACTCATCAAGCAAGGCTGACATTGTTGGAACAGCTTGTACCTTTACCCGCATTCGCGCTTATACCTCAGTGGAGTCTTACAGCTGATATTCATCTCTTAAGCAATCATCGTCAAGAATGGCTTGAACCGGTGTTAGAGCCTTTAACGACTTGCCTCAAGAGCATCACCATATCCAGTGAAGCGGGCTGCTGCAAGCCGGATCCTGCGATATACGAACTTGTTCAAGCCAAGTTGAACCTCGATTCTCCTATGTTGTTTATCGATGATCAAAAACGGAATTTGAAGCCCGCAAGAAAGATAGGCTGGAATACGATGCTCGCAGACGCATCTGGGGAATGGATCAAGCAAGTCGAACATCACTTACAATCCTGCTCCGTGTGAGAGCACCTCTGTAGAACCCCTTGTCCAGCAAGGGGTTCTATTTGTTAGTGGCTTCTCTGACATCGTGTGATTACCTTTTCCTTTCAGTAGTAAAACGATTTCCTTGACTTCTTATTCCGCTTAATAAACAACATCAATAACCATCCCATTACACCTATATTTATCATATTTTATCCCAAAAAAGGGGTTGACGTTATATTTATCCTCTGCTAACATTACCCTTAAGGAAATCGATTTCCTAACACTTCATTCAGAGTGTGTACAGCTCTAATCAGAGGTGAGAAATCGACTTCTAAATTTAATTGTAAAAGGGTGGTTCTTTTGGTAAGTGGGAAGAAAACATGGTTACTGGCTTGCCTGGCTTTGATGTTGATTCTTGTATCCGCTTGCAGCAACTCGAATAAAGGCACAGAGACGAAGAATGGTGCCGAGCAGGGGGCTAATGGTTCTAATGAGACGAAAGGATCAGAGGATGCGAAAGGCTCTGAGAAAACAGAAAAGGTCACGCTGAAGGTGCTGCAGTTCTGGCCGGAGCATGAGGAGCAAATGAACAAATCATTCGATCTGTTCACGAAAGCAAACCCAAACATAGAAGTCGAGATGACAACGGTGACATGGGATACGATCGAAACAACGCTGAAGACAAAGATTGCCTCCAATGACCGTCCAGACATCGCGTTCGGCTGGCCGGGCGCGTTCACGCAGCAATTCGTCGACGATGGGGAAATCATGGACTTGACGGATAAGCTGAGCCAGGATGCCGAGTGGAAGGACAGTATTGTACCGTTCTCCCTCAATTTCGGGACAACGGCAGAAGGAAAAATCTACAATTTGCCTTTCCGCGGAAGCTTCTTCACGGCTTTCTATAACAAGGATCTATTCGACCAGCACAGCTTGGCTGTTCCAAGCAACTTGAGCGAGCTGAATCAATTGTTTGCAAGTTTGAAAGAGAAGGGGATCCTCCCGATGGCAAGCTCAGGTTCCCCCAGCCTGCCCAGCTATTTTATCAACTATTTACGTACAAATGGCTTGAAGAACGACGAAGGCAGCCTGGAGGATTACAGCAAAGGCTTGATCCCTTCCAATGATAAGAATGGCATCGGTGCTTTGGAGCAATTCAAGTCTTGGTTTACGAACGGATTCTTCGACAAGAATTTGCTGACGATTACACGTGAACAAGCACAGCAGCAGTTCTATGACGGCAAGGCGGCTATCTTGATGGCGAATAACAATGAGCTTAAAGCCATAAAAGAAGCGGTCACCTTCGAGCTTGGCCAGTTTCCGCTTCCGTTCGACAACGGCGAGAAGTATGCATTCGGCAGCATGGACGGTTACTTCGTCATGCAGAAGACGGAGCACCCGGAAGAGGCGCTGTTGTTGGCCAAATTCCTCAATTCGAATGAAGTGCAGAGCTTATGGGCGAAGGAGACGGGATCGGCTATGACGAATCCGACTGCGGGCGATGCCATCGAGGATGCCTTCCTGTCGGCAACAGCCAAGGAAATCAAGAACGTCAACCCGATGAACGAAGCTAATTTTTACGTGACTTATACCGATCAATCATGGACGGCTGATCAAGAATCGAAGTTACAAGGTCTTCTTCTGAATAAGATCCAACCGAAGGAAATTGCGGACTGGCTCGAGCAGAAGAAGCAGGAAACAATGATTAAATAACGAGCATGCCGCGCAGAGAATCGAAAGCATTATCTGCGCGGCAGCTCATCATGGAGGAACAATGGCTGCTCTGAGAACCGCTCGCTTCTGGATGATAGGTTTGTTCGTCATTCCGCCTTTGGTGCTAATTTTCTTCTTTACCTACTATTTATCTTTTCAATCTTTAAGGCTGGCTTTCTTTGAATTTTCATCCGGTCAAGAGATAGGCTTTAACGGATTGCAGAATTTTCGGGATGCCTTGAACGCTGAACGATTCGGTCCTGCTGTGATCGTAACGTTGAAGATCGTGGCTGTCGTCACGGTGTTTCAAATTGCCGGCGGTTTCTTTCTTGCATACTTTCTCGTTCGCTCTAACAAATGGGTTCAGAATATTGGCCGGGTCGCCATCTTTATTCCCGTTGTGCTGCCTGGCACCGTCGTGGCGATTCTGTGGAAATTTATTTATACGCCGGAGGGCGGGCTGCTGAACACGCTGCTTGAGGCGATCGGATTGGGCAGCTGGGCGATGCCCTGGCTCGGAACGACGGAGACCTCGCTGTATGCATCCATTGCCGTGAATATCTGGAAGTATGTCGGACTAACGATGATGCTGTTCTATCTGGCGATGCAGAATGTATCCAAGGATCAGCTGGAGGCTGCCAGAGTAGATGGAGCTACTGCCAGACAGGAGTTATGGTATGTTTATTTGCCGGCTGTCAAGCCAGTTCTCGAAATCAACCTCGTTCTTACGGTACTCGGCAGCCTGAGAGCGTTCGATATTTATAATATGTTAACGAACGGCGGCCCGGTAGGCAGCACGACAACACTTACCAAGCTGATCGTCGACAATATTACCGCGCGAAATTATGGGGAAGGCGCTGCGATGAGCGTCATGTTGTTTGCGGTAATCGCTCTTGTGACCGTTCTGATCCGGAAGTCGTTTGGAGGGGAGCAGAAGTGAGTAGGAAGAGCCGCTTTATGGAATGGGGATATTCATCGGTTATCGCTGTTATCTCGTTGATTATGGTTTATCCCTTATTATTCATGATCATTAACTCATTCAAGAACAATAAAGAGTTATTCTCCAATTACTGGGGGCTGCCAACGGTCTTTCGTTACGAGAATTATGTGCGCGCATGGGTCGATGGCAAGCTGTCCATGTACGCCTATAATAGTGTGCTGGTGACGGTAACGGCGACGCTGGCCGCACTCATCATGAGCACGATGCTGTCCTATGCGATCGTGAAGCTGCGCTTCAAGGGCGCGAACATCGTGTTTCTCTGCATCTTGTTCGCGATGTTCATTCCGGACGAGATGAACATTGTTCCCCGGTTTCTGCTGCTCAATGATCTGGGTCTTATCGGAACGCATTGGAATCTGTTTATTGTCTATGCGGTCGGGGCACTGGGCATGTCTACGTTCATCCTGCGGAACTTTATGCTGTCGATCCCGGGTGAGCTTGCGGAAGCGGCTGCCATTGACGGCAGCGGCGACTGGGGCGTTTTCTTCAAAATCTATGTTCCGCTGGTCGTACCGGTCCTGCTGTCCGTCACCATTCTGATCATCAATGGAATCTGGGGCGAGTATGTGTGGGCACTCGTATCGGTAACAGACGATAAACTCCGGACACTGCCGATCGGACTTACGGTTTTCCAAAGCCTGCATGGCTCGAACTACGGACCCTTAATGGCAGGGCTCTGCATCATGACCATCCCAATCATCGTTCTCTTCACGGTTTTCACAAGACAATTCGTTGAAGGGATGACCAGCGGGACCGTAAAAGGATAAACATCGAGAATAAGGAGCGCGTATGCAGCTAAAATCAAAGCAATGGATCAAGGGCGTGCTATCGTTCTGGTCTTGGAATGACAAGTTGGATTTGAACGAAATCGGTAATCAGTTACAAGGCTTCAAGGATGCCGGCCTGAGCGGCTTCTTCATTCATGCCCGTGGGGGATTATTAACGCCGTATATGGGAGAAGAGTGGATGGACGCCGTGTCCTATGCGATTCAAGCCGCCAAAGCTATTGATCTGGAGGTCTGGCTGTACGATGAAGATGCATGGCCAAGCGGATTCTGCGGCGGGCTAGTGCCCCGCGCTGGTATCGAGCACCAGCAGAAGTGGTTGACGTGGGAGCAGATTCCTGCCGGCCAGCTGACCCGGACGAGTCGAACAATAGCCATATACGAGAAGCGCAGTGGGCAATGGAAGCGGATGGAACCTGAAGCAGATCCGTCATCCTATGAATCGGATAGCGAATATCTTCACGTCTATTTCGAGGCGAATCCCTATTACTCGGATCTGATGAACGAAGAGACGGTTCAGCTGTTTATCCAACAGACGCACGAGAAGTACAAGGAAAGATTCGGACACGAGTTTGGAACAACGATCCGCGGGTTCTTCACGGACGAACCCCAGTATGCGGCGGACCAATATCCTTGGACCTTAAAGCTGCCGCAGTTGTTTCAATCGATGTACGGATACGATTTGCTGGATGAGCTTCCTGCGCTGCTGCTCGGGCAGCAGGTATCGATCCGGCATGATTACTGGAAGCTGATTTCACATCAAATGGTCAACTCTTATATGAAGCAAATCGGTATGTGGTGCGAGAACAACAATCTGGCACAAACGGGGCATGTGGCAGGCGAGGATACGTTATTTTATCAAATGAAGCTCACTGCTGGAGCGATGCCCCATTATGAATGGATGCACATGCCGGGAATTGATCATCTCGGACGCAGAATCACCCGGCCCGTTCTTCTCAAGCAAGTGACAAGCGCGGCTGCCCAGATGGGGAGAACGCAGGTCCTCTCGGAGATGTTTGGCTGCAGCGGTTGGACGGTTAACTTTGCGGATTTGAAGTGGATCGCGGAGTGGCAGCTATCCCAAGGGGTCAATGTGCAGTGTCAGCATCTTGCCGCCTATTCACTTCGTGGTGCGCGGAAGAGGGACTACCCGCCTGCTTTAAGCTGCCAGCAGCCATGGTGGCCGCAGTATGATGCATTCAATCGTTATTTTGAGAAGCTGTACGGTTGGATTTCACAGGGTGAACGGGAGCCTCAAGTCTTGCTGCTGCATCCCTTGTCAAGCGCATGGTGCGCGTACAAACCTACGAAGCCAGACGAGCTGTGGGAGCTGGACCGGAGGTTCGGGGACATGACGGAATTGCTCATGGACATGGGAATCGACTTCGATTACGGCGATGAAGGAATCATGGAAAGATATGGGGTTGTCAACGGAGATTCACTCCGGATCGGGGCGATGTCCTACCGGGTTGTGCTTATTCCGTCCCTAGTGTCTCTCGAGCGTACAACTTACGCGCTTCTCCAGCGGTTTGCGGCAGCGGGCGGAAAGATTGTTCAATGCGGAACCTCGCCGTCCTGCGTGGATGGAAGAGAGAATGCAGAGCTGGTGTCATGGTGGGAGCAGCATGTACAGCGAATTATGCCGACGGAGAAGACGTTAACGGCGGTACTCGACCGGCATCAGCTGGTGAGAGTGATCAGTCGCTCGGGTTCCCGAGTGAGAGGGATCTATTCGCGGGTTCGGCGGGAGGAGGGCAGTATGCTGTATTTCTTGGCTAACTCCTCTCGGACGGATAGGAAAGAAGGGATCGTTCATATCCCCGGTGAGTGGGACTTGAAGGAAATCAATCACCGTCAAGGTCTTGAAACGGCCGTTGTCTACTGGCATGCGGTCGGGGACACCTATTGGACAATTAAGCTCGATGGCGGGGAATCGGTATGCATCGAAGCGGCTAGGCGGGAGGAAGGCGCATTACCGGCTTCCGTCTCGAGTTCAGGGCAGCTCCCCTATCGAAGAACAAAGCTTCGGAATCATTGGACGCTGGACAATGAGCTGACGAATGTACTCACCTTGGACAAGGCTTGCTATCGCCGCGCGGATCAGCCGAATTGGAGCGGTCCACTGCCGTTGTCCGTCATTCAGAGCGAACTTCAGACACAAGGCGCGGATGCGGAGATACAACTGAAATTCAGCTTTCAGTTGGACGGAAGACTGGATGTTTCGTCCATCTGCGTCGTGCTGGAGGACTGGGAGCGAGTGGAATTGCATGTGAATGAAGCGCTTGTGCAATGCGATGCGCCTGGAGGCTGGGTTGACGCCTGTTTCCAAGCTGTTCCGGTTGGAGATTATCTGATCGGGGGCAGGAATGACATTGTCATTCGCAGGGGGTTCCGATCCACACGGGCCGCCTATCTGGATGACGAGGACGCGTTCGAGACGGAGCGTAATCGTTATGTGCCTCTCACCGAGCTAGAATCGATCTATCTGCTTGGATCATTCGCCGTAAGTCCGGTACCCGGACATGGGCTGGATCGAATTCCTGGCTCGCATCGGCTGTCTGCAGATGATTTTATCATCGGGCCGCTCCCGAAGCATGCCGACCTATCTGATCTGACACCGCAGGGGTTCTGGTTCTACTCCGGAACGGTTTCTCTGACCCAGCAGTTCGACCTGCAGGCTGTCCAGAATCGCAGGTATAGCTTACAGCTTGAGGTACCTCCGGATGCAGTCATTGTCCAAGTGAGGATCAATGGAATCGACGCGGGCTCCTATCTGTGGTCGCCCTATGAACTGGATATTTCCGCATTTGTCCGCGAGGGGGCGAATGACATCCAGTTGATGCTGACAAGCGGTCTGCGCAATACCTTCGGGCCGCATCATTATTTCAAAGGGGAGGTGGGGTTTGTCGGTCCCAGCCAGTTTCATGGGGTGAAGGGGTGGGAGGATCTCGTTCTTGCTTACAACACGCCAGATCGAACCTGGTCAGACAGCTATCATGTCGTAAGCTTCGGGTTGGGCAGCGCGCCGGTTCTGGTGGAATACGACAACGATGAGGAAGCTCCCCGGTAGAAGCAGCTGAACGTTGAATGTGCGTGGCCTCTTGTATGCCATACCACTCTGCGACTAGCTTAGACGTTTTTCAGTTGAGTATGGATGGGATATAATGAGGGTTAAGGTGGTGTGATCGAATTGGTAACGATTAAGGATGTTGCTAAAGCGGCAAATGTATCAACTAGTACGGTATCGAAGGTCATCAACGGTTATTCAAACTTATCCATAGAAACGGTACAGAGAGTGAATAAGACGATCGCAGAGCTTGGGTTCGAGCCGAATATTACAGCGAAGAGCATGCGGACGAAGAAGACGAATATGATCGGCATCGTCGTACCGGATGTGGATCACCCGTTCTTTATGGAGCTATTCGTGGAGCTGCAGCGTGAGTTCTCGCTCTCGGGTTACGGATGTTTCGTGTTCTCCACCCGTTCCGAGGAGGTACACGAAATGGACGTCATCAAGTCTATGCTGCTACGCCAGGTGGATGGAATCTTGTTCTCCAGCGTTGGCTGGAGCGAGCAGATTACCCAGACGCTGATTAAGATTAGCGAGCGCATTCCGCTCGTATCCTTGAACCGGATCTTTCCGCATAGCCCGATTAAATCGGTCAACATCGATTATTTCGAGGGTACGCTGCGGGCGATGAACTTTCTAATCGAGAAAGGCCATCGGCGCATTGCCTACATATCCGGACATCTGGGCAACGTCGCGGGCGATGATCGACTGCAGGCGTACCGTGCCGCACTTGGCCGCGCCTCGATTCCCTATCTGGAAGAGCTGATCTTCTCCGGAGAGATGGATATTAAGAGCGGTTATCGGTGTGCGCGCGAGATGACGCGCTTGTATCCGCTCCCTTCCGCCGTTGTCGCAGGCAATGATGCGATGGCGATTGGGGCTATGAAGTATTTCAAAGAGAAAGGCATCCGTGTTCCTAACGATATTGCTGTAATTGGATTTGATAATATTGAGTGGTGCAATATCGTGGATCCGCCGCTTACGACATTGAATCCCGATGTTAGGATCATCGCGAAGCGTGTCGCTGAATTGATGCTCGGCGAAGCCGATGATACGCTTGTATTGCTGAAGCCGGAGCTCATTGTGCGGGGCTCCACCGATATTGACGCTATAAACGTGATTGACTGGTAAGGAGTTTTGTCGTCTAAGCTTTGTCATTGCCGTGATCCCTCGTAAAGCAGGGGGCGGCAATGCGATTTCGAATCAATATGTAAGCGTTTACAATAAATGAAATGAGGTGTTATGATGAGAAAAACGCTGCTTCTGAGAATGGTCTGTGTGCTGTTATGTGTTGTTATGATCTCTACAGGCATTGGTCCCCAGTGGGTTTCGGTGACGCATGCCAATGAAGGAGATGGGAATTTGTTATCAGCGAATCCGGTGATTACGACACCTTCAGGAGGAGAGGAGGATTGGAGTGTAGACGGCTACACGATATCGCGGGCAATAACGGGTGATGAGAATTTCGCGCTGCTCGATGTTCCGAACCTGCCGGACAGCTACGCCTTCACAGGGAAAATGAAGGTGGATCAATATGGCGAACAGGGCTGGCACGGGGCGCGTGTTATGTTCCGCTATAATGATTCGGGTCATAATCTGACGCTGGTATTAACCAAGTTCGGTGTCGGATATGTGCTGGCGAACGGCGAATCGAATCAAGAAGTGGCTCAGTTCCCATACTCCGTTACGGAGGGGCAGAACTATACATTCGAGATTGTCTCCGAGCCAGGGAAAGCACGGATCAAATTGAATAATCAGACGGTCTTCTCCGGTTCAGTCCCGGAAATGAATAAGGGGGTAGGCCTGGTATCTTCCGGCTCAGCGGTGACCTTCTCGGAGCTGGTGGTGTCATTGCCCACACCAAGCGGCGGCGGCGAGAACGGGGGCGGAGAGAATGGCAATATGATTCCGGAGAATCCCGTGATCTCCGCAACAGGGGGAGACTGGAGCGTAGACGGATATTCCGTATACCGTGCGTATTCCGGCGATGAGAATTATGCGATGCTGGACGTTCCGAACCTGTCGGACAGCTACATCTTGAAAGGAAAGTTAAAGGTGGACCAGTATGGCGATCAGGCTTGGCACGGGGCAAGAATTATATTCAGCTATACGGATGCCGGTCATTATTTAATGATGATGCTGAGCAAATCCGGCGTGGGTTATATATTGGCGCCAGGAGAAACGAACAGCGAGGTCGCTACCTTCTCCTTCGAGGCTCAAGAAGGCGCCGAGTATCCGTTCGAGATCGCCTCGGAAGCAGGCAAGGCTGTGATCAAGCTCGGGAACCAAACTGTGTTTGAAGGCGCAGTTCCCGAGCGAAGCAAGGGGATCGGGTTCTACTCTTCCGGATCGGCGGTGACCTTCTCGGAATTAAGTGCGATCCCTCTTGCAAGCGGCAATCTGTTTCCGAAGGATGCTGTTATTACGACACCAATCGGAGGGCAGTCGGACTGGAATGTGAACGGGTACTCGGTATCGCGCAAACCGTCACCCGCCGAGAATTTCGCGGTCGTCGAAGTTCCTGGGATGCCGGACAGTTACACCTTCAGGGGAACGGTGAGAGTGGATACATTGGGCAGTCTCGGGTACGAGGGTCCGCGGATCCTATTCCGTTATGAGGATTCCGAGCATTATCTGATAATTATGCTAAGCCGATCGGGCAATGGCTACGTGCTGTCCAAGGATGGTGCCATCTTGAACGAACTGGGCCAATTCGGTTATGGAATCGAAGAAGGCGTTACGTATCCGTTCGAGATCTTGTCCAAGCCAGGGGAGGTATCGGTCAAAATCAGCGGACAGACCGTGTTCAACGGTCCGGTTCCCGAGATGGGCCAAGGAATCGGGCTCTACTCCGCCGGTTCCGGCGTGACATTCTCCGACCTGCGCGTATATCCGGTCATTCCGCAAAAACCGCGCGATGAAGGGCTCTATCATGATCAGGCGGCTCCTTACCTGAGCGATATCGAACCGAAGTCGAACGAAGAGGTCGTCATTAAGCTTCGCAGCTATGCGGACGATCTAACAGAGGCGAGCATCAAGTACTATGATTTCGGCGACAACGCTTATCATACTGTTCCGATGCTCAAGCTTCCCGGGCAGGATGCGACTGGGAAATTCGAATTCTGGCAGGGCATTCTCCCGGCATCGCCATCACGGAAGAAATACAGGTTCGAGGTTGTCAAATCGTCAGGCCAGCATCTCTGGTACACCCAATACGGCGATTCCGAGACGGAACCGGATACACATATCGGCGATTACGCGATAGCGCCTGACTTTACGACGCCGGACTGGACGAAGAACGCAATCTACTATTCGGCTATGCCGGACAGCTTCTACAACGGAGATTTACATAACGACGTAAAGGCCGGATACGATGAAGCGGTTGCCCCGATCGGATGGGGGAATGATCATCTGGGCGGGAGTGACTGGTTTGGCGGAGACCTGAAGGGCATTCAGCGCAAGCTGTCCTATATCCAAGATACGGTCGGCGCCAATACGCTGTATATCAACCCGATCTTCACGGCGGTGCATAATGCGGGTTATGGACAATTCGACTACAAGACAGTGAATCCATTCCTGGGCACGAACAAGGAGCTGCAGACATTGGTAGAATCCGTGCATGACCGTAATATGAAATTCATTACGGATGGCGTTTACTTGTACAGCTTAAAGGAGAGCAAGTGGGTGAATGCCAAATCCCGGTTTCCGGAAGCGGGAGCTTTGCAATCGCTCGACAGCGCTTATCGCGACCGGTTCTATTGGTCGGATGGCCTCAACTTCGATCCCTCCAAGATGCCGTTCAGCCAGCCGAAATTAAACTACAATTCGCAAACATTGCGGGACG
This sequence comes from Paenibacillus mendelii, assembly GCF_024498075.1. Lineage (GTDB taxonomy): Bacteria > Bacillota > Bacilli > Paenibacillales > Paenibacillaceae > Paenibacillus_Z > Paenibacillus_Z mendelii. The sequence continues at coordinate 99,611 of NZ_JANHOF010000016.1, read as the reverse complement.
AAATTTATCGAAACCCCGATTCCGCGATGCAGCATTTTCTGCGTGAGCCGTATCGGATCGACGGCTGGCGTCTGGATGTCCCTGCATACAATGACAGCACGACAGATGGCCTTGAAGTTGAAAGAGAGATGCGGACCGCATTGAAGGCGGTGAATCCGGAATCGGTTCTAATGGGCGAATTGAACTACAGCTATGACGAATATAACGGAGATACGTTGGATTCCGTCTGGAACTATGCCAGATTCACGGATCCGCTCGTTAACTATTTGAAGGGCGATACCAGTACGACCAAATGGGCGGAGCGGATGGATCAAGCGATCGCCGATATACCGCGTGCTTTCGCCATGAGTCAATATAACCTGCTCGATTCGCATGATACGAAGCGGATACTGCGGGAGGTGGACGAGAACGAGAATTTGGGCAAGCTGGCCGTCGTTTATCAGATGACGTTCGTCGGGGCTCCGGTTGTCTATTACGGGGACGAAATCGGCTACTCCAGCAACGGCCCTTATGACAGCATGCAGAGCTTTGATTGGTCGGAGGAACGCTGGAACCACGATTTGTTGAATGTGTACAGGAGCTTGATTGAGCTTCGGAAAACGTATCCGGTGCTTGTTAATGGAGCTTACAAGAATCTGGTTGCAGACGATCAAGATCAAGTTCTGGCATACGGCAGGTGGAACGAGGAACAGCAGATTATTGTGATAACCAACAAAGACGGCGCGGCTCATGATGTGACGGTAAGTGCGGAACAGCTGAGCGTGACGGATGGTACGGTCATGTCTGATTGGTTGACAGGGCAGTCGTTCATTGTGGCAGATGGTAATGTAACCGTACAAGTGCCTGCCGAATCGGCTGTTATCCTGATTGCAGGGGACGGTGCGGATCAATTGGGCAAGTTCCGGCAGCATTGGATGACGGCTGACATAGGTGAAGCCGCATCGGGTAAAGCCGTGTTGAAAGCTGACGGCGGTACGGAGCTGTCTGGACAAGGTGTTATTGGCGGTACGATGGACGCATTCCGCTACTTGTATAAGCGCGGCTTCGGAGATTTTGAGATTCAAGCCAAAGTGGTCTCGCAAAACGTGTTGAGCGGAGAAGCGGGCGTGATGATTCGTCAGGATGAGTCGGCCGACTCTCCATTCTACAGCGTATCGCTGACAGAAGCCCGTGCGGCCAAAGCCCTTCACCGTGCGGTAAAAGGAGCGGAGGCTTCGAGCTCGAACGGGATGCCGCTATCCGGGGACATCTGGCTTAAGGCGGTTCGTGAAGGGAATGAATTCCGTGCCTATTACGCTGTGGATACGAATAACAGCCCTGGCGAGTGGACATTAATTCCGGGTAGTACGCAGTATATAGCAATGGATAAAGGCGTCCTGTTTGGGTTGACGGCGAATGCTGCGGACAATGCCGAGGTGAATACAGCGGCCTTCCGTTCATTCTCATTCACAGCGGGTGCTGCCGTGTATGCGGATGATTTCAGTGGAGCTGTACAGCATTCCATGTGGAGCAGAATGACTCCTGCAGCCGGAGCGGCTGTGCTGTCTGGAGGCAAACTTAGTCTTACAGCTGCGGGTCAACTAACGAACATGATTACAGCAGAGACGCCGCCATCGGACTGGTCGGCCAAGGTGAAGCTCTCCGTTTCCCCGTCCGGTGCAGGGCAAGAATCGGGCCTGATTGCCTATGGCGATGAGCACACTTCGATCCGGATTACACGTATCAAGTCTGGCGGGGATTGGAAGCTTGCCTTGACGACGGAAGTGAACGGTGTCAGCTTTATAACATCCATCGTGGATGACCCTACTCATGGAGGAGGTATCTTCCTTCAATTAAATAGAGTTGGAGCATTCATGAATGGCATGTATAGCACGGATGGAACCTACTGGTCCTTGATTGGGGAGAAGCCGGTTCAAGCCAATATGAGCGTATCCTCGGTTGGACCGGTCGTTATGGCAGGCGATGGATCATCCGGAGCAACCGCGCTGTTCGATAGGTTTGCTTTCGGCGATTACGATAGAGACGGAACTTCGCTGCTCTCGGTTCCTGTCGCAGACGCGGCATCCCTTTATTACGAGGAGTCCAAGCTGCTCAAATTTGCCTATGGGGCAGGAAGCTGGTCCGATATTGGGGAAGGCTATCAACAAAGCGATGCTTCGCTTGCGGAAGGAAGACTCAATATAGCAGGGAAAACTTACCGCGACCTTCTCGCAGATGTCACCATGAATATCAAGTCACTGCAAAGTGAAGGCGAAGCCGGTATCCATGTGCGAAGGGATGATGAGGCTGAAAGTGTGCAGCAATCCGGCTATCGCATCGCGCTCGATTCCGGCGGAGGACTGAGTGTATACAAAGCCGGCAGCGTAATAAGCGGTGCGGATCACTTGCCGACTCAGGCGGATATGACCCAGGACGTACGTCTTCGAATCTTCGTGGAGGATGGACGAATCCGTGTTTACGTCGGTGATGCGATGACGCCACTGGTAGATCTCGTTGATTCAACCTACGAGAATGGATATGTGAGCTTATATACGAAGCATGCCAACGCGGTATTCAAAAACATTGGCGTATATCCGCTTCATCTGGATATGCAGCCGTACGTCGGCAGGTGGGCCAAGGTTCAAGATGGATTCAAATCCAAGGGTGAGGCTATGAATGCCGTTATTGGTCAAGCTTATGATGACGTAAGTATTCAAACCGACATTCGGTTCGATGCCGCTGCGCCTAATGATGCTTGGGGAGGGGTGCTTCTGCATGCGGACCAGGGCAAGACGTACAATCACAGCGGATACTATGTCTACTTTAAGAAGGATGGGCATGTAGGTGTGGCCTCGAAGGGCGAGGTTGTCGCCGAAGCGGTATCCGGCATGGATTTCGTCAACAGTCCGGTGCATGTCCGGATCGTAGTCATCGGTAATCAAGTTCAATTATTTCTCAATCATGCAGATGATCCGATTATCAATACAGAAGTCAATGGACCGCCGAGCGGCAGCATAAGCTTCCTTGCTTCTGCGATGGGAATATCTTTTACAAGTAATGAGGCAGCAGGTTTGTTGAATACCGGGGGCGATGCGGCGCTGAGTATGATTCAAGTAGACGGTCAGAATCTGACCGGCTTCAGCCCTGCAGTCGAGAGCTACGAGGTTGTATTGCCAGCGGGCACTACGCATGTGCCTGCTGTAACGGGATCTGCCCGCACGGATGGTGCCGTAGTGGAGGTAACGGCTGCTGCTAATTTGACGCAAGCGACTGTTATTCAGGTCACCTCCAAGGATGGTAAAGCTGTGAAGAACTACATGATTACGTTCACCGTCGCACCGAATGGAGGTAATCCGACACCGACACCAACACCTGCGTATTCATCGGTACCTGCGGCTAGTCCGGATGATGGTGTGAATCCGGTTGTGAAGAAAGCTTCAGAAGGCAAGACGATCTATATGTTCGAGTTGGACAAATTTGTGGCTGCGTTACAAGAAACCGAGGGAGACAGCTATACGCAGACGATCGATACTGAGTTATCGGAGAAGCCGGTCGAAGTCACTCTGTCTCCTGAGGCTGTCAAGGCCGCGGCCTCATCCGGCAAGTTGCTTCACTTGCAGTTCGAAGGAGCTGCCATAACGCTTCCGGGAAGTTTATTGAGCGGCATTGCGGATGGTAAGGATATTGTACTAAATATCAAGAAGGTCTTGCCCGCATCAGGACAGAACGGCTTTCTTTCACCTCTGTATGCAGTGGAGCTGCTTTCTGGCGGTCAGCGCTTGACGAGTACAACCGAGCCGATTGCGATGCAGGTTGAATTGACGCAGACCGCCCCTTCTGGACCCAAGGCTGAGCTGGTCGGGTTGTATCTTCTGAATGAAGAATCTGGCGGGTGGAACTATGTCGGAGGTCGATTGAACGGTCAAGTCGTGACAACAGGACTCCATCATTTTTCTACCTATGCCGTCATGGCACCGGAGATTACTTATCCTGATGTGAACGAGAGACACTGGGTTAATCGAGCCGTAACTGTATTGTCTGCCAAGCAAGTAGTGAATGGGCGAGAGGATGGACTGTTCGCGCCTGACGCCTCGGTGACTCGGGGGCAATTCGCGGCGATGATGGCGAGAGTCATGCTACTTGACACAACGACGAACAAGACCGCCTTCAAAGACGTTCCGGCGAATCGTTATTATGCCGGGCCGATCCAAGCGCTTAGCCGTCTAGGTATTGTACAAGGAACAAGCGCAGATCGATTTGAGCCGGACCAGGAGATGACCCGGGAACAGATGATGGTGATCCTGTCGGCTGTAATCAAGCAGCAGAAGCTGGGGCTGGCAGATCAGCGTGTGGAGCAGACCACTTTCAAGGATCACGATGTGTTTTCTCCATGGGCACGTCAAGCAGCGGAGGATGCGACTGCTTATGGAATTGTGAAGGGATTCCCGGATGGAACCATTCGACCGCATGCGGTTGTGACACGGGCGGAAGCGGCTGAGATGCTGTACCGATTCCTTAAGCTTCCGAACTAACAGTCATCCTGTATACCAATAAATATTAAACTGGATAGGGAGTCCCCTTGCAGCATCAGGTCCTGTGATTTGGCAGGATGTCTGGCTCTGAGGGGCTCTTTTTATTTTCTATGACTCTTAAGGCAAGGGCGTCAGGATGTGCTGATGATGACATTCAGGCAGATGAATATATTGTATCTCATTCGCGCTTCTGAGTGTATTTGCACGTTTAAATAGGAATTAATTCGATTCTCATAAGGAGCGAGGAATATTCCACTGAAGAAAACTGGTTAAGTGGATGCGTGCAAAAGCAGGACTTCTTTGCGGGTAGGCCGGCATAAATATCGAAGAGCAAGGTATTCCTGCTTTGTTAACGGATTATTGTAAGAGTTTACAAGCAGTTCTATAACTTACACAAAGGAGGGATAATGGCTTTTCGTCCAGTTTAATACGCCGCAGCCATTCATTTTATTGGAGAGGAGCAATAGGAAGGATGACGAAAAACCGAACAAAAAAAGGATGGATGATCGTAATGGCGGCAGCTCTGCTGCTGGGGCTGATGCCGGTTCAGGGCACCTCGCTGCTATCGCCTGCAAAGGGGTATGCCGATCCGCCGGTATCCTTCGGCGAGCTTGACGGTATTGACGATTTGAACCGCAAGCTGCCCGTGTACGGCCAAGTGCCTACCCCTCGTTCAGGCAAACAGGTAGGCATCTTCTATTTCTTATGGGCGGGTCAGCACGGAACGGGAGGTCCATACGATATTACTAAGATTCGCCAAACGGATCCGACTGCGGTGAACAATCCCAGCAGTCCATTATGGGGCCCGGCGGGTTCCTTCCACCATTGGGGCGAGTCGCTGCTCAACTATTATTTGGCCGACGACAGCTGGGTGCTGCGCAAGCATGTCCAACTGCTGACCGATGCGGGAATCGACTTTCTTGTCTTCGATGCGACCAACGCATATACGTATAAGAATGTATACGACGAGCTGCTGAGCATTCTCGATGAGGTGCAGCAGCAGGGACGCAGCGTGCCGAAGATCGTATTCTACACGAACAGCAGCTCCGGTACGGCGGTAACGAACGTATATAATGATTTATACAGTCCGGGACGATATTCGAATTTATGGTTCATGTGGAAGGGGAAGCCGCTCATTATCGGCAATCCGAGTGAAACCTCCTCCACCATCCAGAACTTCTTCACCTTCAGGCTGCCGCAATGGCCGAACGAGGGCGCGAAGACGAATGGTTTTCCGTGGATCGAATTTCAACGCCCGCAGCGGGTGTACTACAACAATCTGGGTGAGAAGGAAGTCGTTAACGTCTCTGTCGCCCAACATCCGAGCATTGTCATGAGCGATACGCCATTCTATAATTATGGCGGCAATTGGGGACGAAGCTTCCACAATGGAGCAAACGATACCTCTCCTGGTGCTGTTAACTATGGATATAACATTGCGGAGCAGTGGGATTTTGCTCTGGCACAGGACCCGCAGCTTGTGTTTATTACGGGCTGGAACGAGTGGATGGCCCAGCGGTTCGCCGGGCCTAGCGCAAGGCCGATTCAGTTCATTGATCAGGCGACGCAGGATTTCAGCCGCGATATTGAACCGATGAAGGATGGGCATAAGGATAATTATTATATGCAGATGGTTCATTATATTCGCAAGTTCAAGGGAATGGGGCCGCAGCAGACGCCGTCGGCCAAGAAGACGATCACAATCAATACCGATTTCACGCAGTGGCAGAATGTCGGACCGGAATATCGAGATTATACCGGTGATACAGAAGCGCGCAATCACGGCGGATATGGTGGAGTCACCTACACGAATACGACGGGGCGTAATGACCTCGAGGTACTTAAGGTGGCGAGGGACGATACGAATATATATTTCTATGCGAAGACAGCAGCTCCCATCACATCGTATACCGGCGCCAAATGGATGCGGCTATTCATCGATACGGACGATAATGGCACGAATGGCTGGAAGGGTTACGATTATATCTTGAACCGAACGGGTGTCGCCGCAACGACGACAACGCTGGAGAGCAGCACCGGCGGCTGGAGCTGGACATCGGCTGCAACCGTCAATTACAGTGTTAGCGGCAACGAGATGCATGTGGCCATTCCCCGCAGTGCGCTCGGATTAACGGATTTGAACAAACCGCTGAAGCTGAAGTTCAAATGGTCGGATAATATGCAGTCCGATGGCGATCCCATGGATTTCTACGTCAATGGCGATGCGGCACCGGGTGCGAGATTCAATTATGTCTACACGGAGGATACAAGTCCGGCCGCCCCGCTTGCAGCCTCTGATGTTAATGTGGCCTTATATAAACCGGTCACCTCCTCCAGCTCGGTGGAAGCGATCGGCTGGTATCGGACGAATTCAACCGACGGTTTGAACACGAATGGCTGGAGCAGCAATTCCAATCTGTCGGTCAATCACACCGAGTGGATTCAAATTGATCTGGGCAGCAACACGTCGGTGAATAAAGTGAATCTGTGGCCGCGGGGCGACGGGGTCAACACCGGGTACGGATTCCCGGTCAATTTCACGATCCAATTATCGACAGATGGTACGACATGGTCGACAGTCATTACGAGAACTGGATTCGGAAAGCCGAATTTCGATGTCCAGAACTTCCCGTTTAGCTCCCAGACTGCCCGCTATGTGAAGACAGAAGCGACGTCACTTCGCTCCAATCCGAATGACAGCAACTCTTATCGGCTTCAGTTCTCGGAGATTGAGGTGTTTGGCAGCTCTACTCCAGCTTCCTATGTAAGGGCATGGCCTTTCACTTCGACGACCGAGGATTGGACCGCGATTAATGATATCAGCGGCTTCTCCTGGCAGAGCGGGGGTTATGTGGGCGGGACGGTGACGGGAACTGATCCATCGATCCTGTCTGCTGCTGGACTGGGCACGAATCTGTCCGATAATAAGAAGATCAAAGTACGCATGAAGAACAGTACTTCAAGCACGCTCGGCCAGATTTATTTCGCGACGAGTGCCGATCCCTATATGAGTGAGGCGAAGCATAAAGACTTCACGATCATCGCCAGCGATTCCGGGTATACCGAGTATGTGATCGACATGTCAACGGTTCCCGGCTGGAGCGGCACGCTTCATCAGCTTCGTCTGGATCCGGCCAATGCCAGCGGTGCGTTCAGTATCAGCTCGATTGAAGTTTCGCAGTAGATAAGTTAACCGATAAGCCTGCTCCATTGCAAAAAACAAAGCCTTCCTTCTATTAATTAGGGAAGGCTTTGTGGTGCTTAATAGTGCGGGATTAATTGTGTTATAGCAAATAAATGGTTGAAGGGATGATAGACTATGGTAAAATATTCCTTAAAAACAGATCATTTTAATTTGAGATGACAACGTATGCGGCGGGGAGTGGTTCAGCGTAGTGAATCGTCTTCACATCCGGATCCTAGGACCTGGTGAAGCACGATATAGAAAATGGAGAGAAATAGGAGGGGCGGCTATTGCAAGCACAAATCAATCCATATATGAAGGAACAGACAATCCATATTCAAAAATTCAAGGTTTATATGTGGGTGGTCTCCTTTCTCCGAAACTATAAGTTATTATTCGCTCTTCTACTTCTTTCTGGTGGATTGGTTTCTTCTGTAGTGCTGATTATTCCGAAGTTTATTCAGCATGTCATTGATGTCATTGTTCCTTCCCGTGATACGAATCAGCTGCTGCTGTTAATCGGTGGCTTAGTTCCGTTCATCATCATCGTGCTAATCGCAACAGCTGCCCAAAATATGCTGCGCAGAAATATTCAAGAGAAAGCCTCTCGCGATCTTCAGCTTGATATCTTTCAATATTTTCGTAAGTTAGGATTTCCGTTCTTCGAGAAAAATGCAGTGGGTGAGACATTGTCGATGTTTCAAACCGAGGTTCAGGCGGTGCAGAGGATCTATCGCCAATATTTACCGTACTTGATCCAGAAAGTGACCCTACTGGCTATTTCGTCCGTTATCCTTGTCTCGATGAACCTTAAACTCAGTTTATTAATTATCCCCTGCTTCCTCTCCTATTATTTGGTCGGGCCGTTCTTCGAGAAGAGGCAGAACCGGTATGCGAAGGAGGGAATCCGGCATCAGACGATATTTAACCGCAGAATATATGATAGTTTATCGGCGCTGCTTGAATTGCGGGTTCATCGCGCAGAAGCATGGGATCTCGGCAGATTAACGGCTAAGCATGACGAGAGTCGCCAAGCATGGCTGACAGAACTGTTATATGCGCTGCTGCGCGGAACCGCCCGCAGGTTTACGATCAACTTTGGAGCTTTGTTTTTGTTTCTATATGGAGCTTCGGTTGTAAAAGCGGGGGAGATGTCGGTCGGGGAATTCGTGGCATTCCTGTTTTATTACTTTATCGTAATGGCAGATCTTACGCATGTGATTACGGCAGCAACGGAACAAAGAATGCTAATGATACAAGCGGAGAAGCTCTATCGGTTTGTTCATCAAACCCCCGACGTAACAGAGTCTATGAATCCGGTTCTGCTTTCTACTATTCGCGGGGAATTGAAGTTTCAAGATGTGAGCTTCGGATATTCAGGGGATCGGAGTATCGTTCGTGAGATAAGTCTGCATATTCATGCTGGCGAGCGCATTGCCCTTGTAGGGACGAGCGGCGGGGGGAAGACGACCCTGTTGAAATTAATGGACGCTTCTATGATCCGGTCGGTGGAACAATCCAAATGGACGGAGTTCCCCTTCAGGCACTTTCATTCGAGCAACTGCGCGGCTCCATCGGTTATGTATTTCAGGAAACGTACCTGTTCGGATCTAGTGTGATGGAGAATATTAGGTTCGGGAATCCTGATGCATCGGATGACGAAGTCAAGGAGGCTGCGAAGTCGGCCTATGCGCATGGATTCATCGAACAGTTGCCGCAAGGCTACGATACTCTCGTTGGGGAACGAGGAATCAAGCTGTCTGGAGGTCAGAAGCAGCGGGTAGCGATTGCCAGGATGCTTTTGAAGAATCCATCCGTTATTTTACTGGATGAGGCAACTTCCGCGTTGGATAATGAAAGCGAGAAGGAGGTCCAGAACGCCTTCGAGGTGCTTTGCAGAGGGAAGACGACGATTGCAGTTGCACATCGGCTGTCGACAATACGAAACTATGACCGCATTGTGGTTATTGAGCAGGGCGGAATTGCCGAGATAGGCAGCTATGATGAATTAATCGAAAGGAAAGGCGCCCTCTACGATCTTGTACAGGGAAGGAGGGAGGCCCAATATGTCTAGTCTCAGCTGGTTATGGAATAATGTCCGATTTATGCGCTGGAGATTTGTCTTGGCCCTTTCCCTTATTTTGCTTGATATGGTGTCTTTGCTTGGGATTACCGGCGTACAGAAATGGCTGATCGATGACGTGTTTATGGAAGGCCGCTATGACAGCTTACCGCGATTGCTCATCATTTTTGCCATATTGATTATAGGGTACAATGGGATCCACTTGGTTTCCTTCCTGCTTAATCGAGCGAATGAGCTGACTCTACAGAAAAAGTTTTCCGTTCAAATGATGAAGTATGTGTATGCCATGCCGGTGAAAAAGTACCATAACGAGCGAATTGCGGGAATGGCCAACCGGCTTGCTGCAGATATTGCCGAGACATCCGGTACTGCCGCGCATGTCATCCCTAACGGAATCTCGAACGTGATCAAGGTGTTCATTCTGGCTGGCTTTATCGGTTGGGCTAGTCCGATCATTCTGTTATTTATCGTTCTATTAAGCTTGGTTTATATCTTGATGGGCAAATATTTCGCACCTCGTTTGAAGTCGGCTGCGAAGCAGGTTAGTGAATCGCGCAGCGACGTATTCGTACAAATAGAAGAGGGCATCTCATCTACCCGGGAGGTTGTAGCCTACCATCGCGGTGAATGGGAGATGAGGAAATATAACCGTTATTTCAATCTTTTTCTGCAACAATCATTAAAGGAAGGCAAGCTTGAGAACAAACAGCTGTTTTGGAGTGAACCGTTTCGCTGGGGAGGTAACCTAACCGTCCTGGGTTACGGAGCTTACTTGACGATCAATCATAGTATTTCAATTGGTACATTCGTAGTCGTGTACCAGTTTGCTTCGCAGCTACTTGAATCTCTGCAAGGTGTGTTCAATTTTGCTATGGGGTTGTCGAGCCGGACTGCTAATCTAGATCGCATACGCGATTTTATGACCGAAGAGGAGCCGCAGGGCGGCAAGGTAATGGACACCCCGATCAACCAAATTCGATTCGAACAGGTCTGGTTCAAATATAGCGAACAATCCGACTTTATTCTAAAGGGATTGTCGCTCCATATTCATAAAGGGCAAAAAGTTGCCTTCGTTGGATCAAGCGGCGGAGGCAAATCAACCGTAGCACAACTTTTGACTCGATTCTATGAGGTGAGCGACGGAAAGATCATGATCAATGAAGTGTCGCCTCTGAATGATATTGCTGTACTCAGCTGGAGGGATCGGGTGAAAATGGTGTTTCAAGAGCCCTATCTGTTTCCCGATACGATTCGCAACAATCTTCTGATGGGTCGACCATTATCATCTGAGCAAGAGATGGTTGCAGCATGCATCACTGCTGAAATACATGAATATATCGTAAGTTTACCAAACGGTTATGACAGTGAAGTCGGTGAAAGAGGTATTACTTTATCTGGGGGACAGAGACAGCGTATCGCACTTGCGAGAGCGCTTATAGAGGATCCTGAGATTCTGATTTTGGATGAAGCTACCTCTGCGCTTGACTTGGAAACAGAACGCCAGGTGCAGCGAAACGTGGACAGGATACGTCACGGTAAAACGACGATTGTGATTGCGCATCGACTTTCTACTATACAAAATGCGGATACCATTTATGTGCTGGATCAAGGGAAAGTAGCCGCTGCCGGAACCCATGATGAATTAATGAAAACAAGTACCGTTTATAGCAGGCTTGTCCTTTCGCAAGATGATGATTCTATGAATGAACGGGAAAGGTGAATAGACGTTGAGCAAGATGAATCGCTTTTTAATTGGTCAATATGGAACGTTTGACGATATGAAATTCCAGCGGGATTTCAAGCCGGAATTCTACGGCATAGAAGCATGTTTATTTGAACAAGAAGCGGATTTTGTGAAGTTGATGCGAGAGGCTGAGACGCATTCTTTTCAGATTGGCATTCATTTTCCGCTTCGTGCGGGCCGTGCGGTAATAAGGGATGCCCTTTTCTTATCCCGGGATGATACGGTTAGAGAAGCCGCTTTTGAATTGATAAAGCAAGAGTTAGAATATCTGGCCGCAGCGAAACCCAGCTATGTCTTATTTCATTACCCGAAGCCCGTGCTATTAGATCATCGGGTAGATTGGAGCAGCTGGCGGTTTGCTGACCGGGCGGAATATGAGGTTGACACGGATTATTCGTATGAGGAGTTTGCGGAGCGGAGCCGCCAGTTGTTTCAATGGTTATCCGAGAATAGCCGTGAATTTGATTTTGTGCCTGTACTGGAATTCGATGCTTTACATGAATATGTCTATCGGACGGGCTTGCTGGAAGAGCTGCTGGCCCAATATCCCCGAGTCAAGTTATGTTTAGACACGGGGCGACTATTCCTGCAGGAACAGATAGATCCTCTCTTTAATGCGTGCCATGTAATTCGTAAATTTGCAAAATATGCAGAAGTCATTCATTTATGGAATCTCCAATTCGTAAAAAGATCGTGCATTATCATTATCCGGTATTGCCAGAGCTGGCCCTTGATCAAGGTTGGGCTCCGATTGAAGCGTATCTAACGATCATCCGGGAAGAGAATGATCAGGCGAAGATTCTATTCGAGCATCGTTCCGACCTCATCAGTGACGATGATTTGGAACGCTGCTACTCCTGGGTGGACCGACTATTGAGCCGGGATTGAAGGAGGCAGGTCACGTGGAGCATGGCGGTGCTGAGTACATGGTCACCCGTGGCAAGATTATAAATGGATCGTATACGCGATTTAGATTCACATGTGAGGGATTGGGAAGGACTTGTCGTTTAGCAATCAGATGCAGGGGGAGTTAGGATGAAGGTTAAAGCTGTGTTCTTTGATTTGTTCGAAACCTTGATGACCGAATTTGTGAATGGAAAGCGATTGTCTAACCGCAGCTATGACTATGAAGCTCTACTCGGATTGCCGAATGCGGAGTTCAAGAAGGAGTGGGGCGCACGGCAACAGCAGCGGATGTCTGGACTGCTTCCGGATTACAAAGCCGTCATCCGCGATATATTGAATGCGCGATACTTGCCTTACAATGAAGCGGCAGTGAATCAACTATATGAAGACAGGCTCCGGGAGAAACAGCTGCCTTTTCAAACTATTGGACCGGAGATCAAGGAACTGCTGGACGACCTGAAGAAACGCAGCATGAAGCTCGCTCTCATAAGCAATTGTACGGAAGAAGAGGTGAAATATTGGGAGGATAGCGGGCTTGCCGCATACTTCGATACGACTATCTTCTCCTATGAGGTTGGCGTGGCTAAGCCGGATAAGCGAATTTATGAGCTGGCTTGTTCCAGACTGGATGTGCTGCCCAGCGAGTGCGTCTTTGTCGGCGATGGTGGCTCGAATGAGCTGGAAGGGGCGGAGAATGCCGGATTAACGCCTTACCATGCCTTCTGGTTTAATAAGTATGTTGAATCGAAGTTTAAGAAGCTGCATCATCCGCATGAGTTGATCCGAGAGCTGGAATAGCTGAATCATCTGAATGATTTGATCCTTGAGTGGGATAGCTGCATCATCCGCTTGAGCTGATCCGAGAGCTGGAATAAACGGATCCGGCAAGACGGTCTTTTGAACACCAGTGACTCCAGACGGACGAGTTAGAGCTGTAAGACCGGTGCGGCCGAGGTCGAGGAAGAGCTGTAAGACCCAAAATGGGAGTTACAGCAAGATTTTTATAGCGCCGGCGTTCTGTAAGACCATAAAATACCGTTACAGTACAAAAACCAGGTGCGGCCGAGGTCGAGGAAGAGCTGTAAGACCCAAAATGGGAGTTACAGCAAGATTTTTATAGCGCCGGCGTTCTGTAAGACCATAAAATACCGTTACAGTACAAAAACCAGGTGCGGCCGAGGTCGAGGAAGAGCTGTAAGACCCAAAATGGGAGTTACAGCAAGGTTTTTCTAGAGGCGGAGTTCTGTAAGACCATAAAATACCGTTACAGTACAAAACCAGGTGCGGGCGAGCAAGAGTGAGCTGTAAAACCCAATGAGGCGGAACAGCCAACGGTTGACTGTGTCTGAGTTTCTGATGCGGTTGCAGCATGCGAACACAAGCGATCGCGACAAGCAAGAGCGAATAAGGAAGCAACCTGTAAAATTCCAATATTTTCCGTTCTGCTGTTTGGCGCTGTAAAGTGGTCAATCAAACCTCTCCCTCATCTGCTCTTGCTGCAGCTGACCCTCTGCGAACGTACATTACAAGATTGGATGTGGTTTCCATGATCGAATGTCCATGGTGTCATCATGACATTGAAATTAAGAATAGCCGATGCCCGAAGTGCCATCGTAAGCTCTATGAAGTGTCTGAGGATGATTTTCCTCTTGCTGAAACAGCCCATAAGGGAGATGGATCAGAAGTGGAACTGGATGCTGAAGTTGATGGAAGAGGCGCATCCCCAGTGGAGGAGCTAATCGCAGAAAACTTCAAGTGTTCTAAATGCAGCGGCTTGGATTGCAGCGTGCAAGAAGTTGCCATGACGGGCACGGGCTTCAGCAAGCTGCTGGATATTCAGCACCATCATTACTTATTCGTGTCCTGCGAGCATTGTGGATTTGTCGAAGTATACAACCCGGATGTGCTTCGCAACAAGAAGTCGGGGGCTCTGGGAACAATCATGGATACGTTATTTGGGTAATGGAATGGAAACGGGACAGACATCACATAATGGCGGGTAGAGAAACTCATCATACACAATAGAGGGGGATATGCCATGATTACCTATACCAATGACAAAAAGCTTCAAGCGGTCGATGTCGCCCAAGTATTTCGTAACTCAGGCATTAAACGGCCTTACGAGGATCTAGAGCGTATTCAGCGAATGATCGATCATTCGGATCTCGTGATCAGCGCTTGGGCAGGTAACAGTAAGATGATCGGTCTTGCAAGAGCTGTAACGGATTATGCGTACTGCTGCTATCTGTCTGATTTGGCCGTGGATAAAGTATATCAAAATCAAGGGATTGGCAAGGAGCTTGTACGAAGGCTGCAGCTTGAGCTGGGGGAAGAGTGCTCCATTGTGCTGGTTTCAGCGCCGGGAGCAGTCGAATATTACCCGCACATCGGCTTTGAGAGTACCGATAAAGCGTTTATCATCCCAAGAAAACGATAACAGCGAGCATTGTCTATACTGCGAAACTGTATCAAATAACGAAGAGGCTCCCGCCTAAGCTTTACTTAGGAGGAGCCTCTTTGCTGTACTCAGGGCCAATCGCGTGTTAAAGCTTCACCCATGCGGTCAGACCATCCGGCTGATCCGGATTGATGCCTTGGCGCTCAGCACTGGTTAATGCAGCGATTTGCGGAATGAAGATGAATGGAATGCCTTGCGCGGCAATATCCAGCTCTGATTCCGTAATGATCGCCAGGTCAACCAGATCGGTAGGAACGACGCTTGCGTGATCACCGAATGCAATGATGCGCGCGCCGCGGTTTTTGATATCCTGCATAAGCTTGTGCTGATGCTCGGAGCCGTCTTTCGTCAATGCGGCGATGACGAGAGTGTCGGGTCCTACGGTTACCATCGGGCCATGGCGAACATCAAGCAGGTGATGCGATTGCGCTTGTACCTTGGCGATTTCGGTCAAAGCAATTGCGCCTTCGGATGCGAGTCCTTGGAGCTCGCCGTCCGCGAGGACAACGGCATTCGTCCATTCGAAGTTCGTTGTTTCGCGAATGGCATTCTCCACGCGTGCCATGAAGGCTTCGCCTTGTCCAATGGCCGTGCCGATGCTATCGATTAAGCTCTCGTCATTACCGAGGAAAGCGGCGATCATGAGATTTGCAACATATAAATTGGTAATATTGCGGGTTTGGCACACACTATGGTCGAATGCCCAAGGCAGCTCTAGTGCAAAATCCGCCTTCTGCGACAGCGGCGAGTTCGATACGCTGGAAAGGGCAAGAACCGGAACATGCTTCACCTCTTGGATAAGCTTGACGGCTTCTACCACTTCACTGGTGCTGCCTGAGCGCGACGGCGCAACGAGCAAGGTGTTCTCCAACAGAGACTGATAACGCTTCGGATTCAGCATGAGATCGCCGCCGGCAAGCGCCATGGAAGACATGCCTGCACGCAGACGGGTAGAGAATGCAGCTGACTTGCTCAAGCAGTAGCTGGAGCCGCAGCCGACAAAGGTGATCGAAGTGATCCCGTGCTTACTGATAAAGCTTACGATATCCTCACGCTTAGACTTCATGTAATCATAGGTCTGTTGTAACGCGGCATATTGTTGTTTGACTTCGTTATAAGTTAAACTCATGAGAATAATGACCCTCCTCGAAATGTGGTTTTCCGTGTACGGGAATAGCTTTAACCTAGTGACAGTTTAATTCATATTCGTGATTATTTCAATCAAATGAAAAATAAAATCAAAAAAAGATTGAAAAAATCACAATTGAAAATTATGATAATGCTATAGGTTACACACGCAAGTCTGTGAGAACCACAAGGAGGAACTCAAATATGCCACTTATTTCGTCGACTCAAATGCTTCAAACCGCCCGGAAGAACAAGTATGCGGTAGCCGCATTCAATGTGCATACCCTCGAAATGCTTCAGGCAGTCGTTGAAGCCGCTGAAGAAACACAATCGCCGTTAATCATTCAATCCACGGTAGGTACGGTTAAGCATCTTGGACCAGATTATATTGCTGCGGCTGCTACAGTTGCAGCTAACCGGACAGGCCTGCCGATTGCTTTGCACTTGGATCACTGTACGGATTTCCCGCTGCTTGTACAATGTATTCGCGCTGGATATACGTCCGTAATGATCGATGCTTCCATGCATCCGTATGAAGAGAATGTCGCCCGCACATCGAAGGTTATGGAGATTGCAGCTGCTGCCGGCGTTAACGTCGAAGCTGAGCTTGGCAAAGTAGGCGGCGTAGAGGATGATATCGTCGTTGATGAACGTGATGCCCTGCTTGCCGACCCGCAAGAATGTCTGCAATTCGTTGAACGTACCGGCGTAAACACGTTAGCTCCGGCAATCGGTACGGCCCACGGTATTTATAAAGGCGATCCGAATATCGACTTTGCACGTATTGGCGAGATTGCATCGCTTATCGGGACTCCGCTTGTCCTGCACGGCGGTTCAGGTATCCCGGCTGATCAAGTGAAACGCGCCGTTTCCCTTGGGATGGCGAAGATGAACATTGCAACCGAGCTTCGCATTGCGTTCTCGGATGCCATTAAAGATGTGTTTGCCTTGAATCCTGAAGAGAATGATCCGCGTAAATATATGGTTCCGGCCAAGGAAGCCGTTAAGCGACTGGCAATTGAAAAAATGCAGCTTTGCGGATGTATTGGCAAAGCCCGCGACGTGCAATAATGAAAGAAGCATAACCTAAAAAAGCCGAATGATCGTCCAATAAAGACGAGAATTCGGCTTTTTGCTGTATAAGGCTGGTCATTCCAGCGCACAATGCTGGAAAGGCATGTGAATTAAGTGTGTCGATGCTTCCTTGAGGGACATTCCATGAGCTCAATTGACGGAACAAGGGTTCAAAGAGAAGCACAATTTTGATCGGCAGCGGATAGGGAGAACGAATGCTTTCCAGCAGCGTCTTAGCCGCTACATCCCGATTTCAAAGGTAGGGATGTGGATAGTGGAGAGCGGAGGCACCGTGTAACGGGAGGGCTCAGCCGATAATGGCAACATCCTGCGGTATCCGATAGCCTTTCCGATAGCCTTTCCGATATCGCGCGCATGGCTGCCATCGCCAGAATGTCGCTGGCTGCGAATACAGCAGTAGGCAGCTCATCTTGATGCTCGTCCAATAAACGGAGCATCAGATGATAAGCATTATCCGGCTCCCACTGGGCATTGAGTATAAACTGCGAACTTCAAAGGCAACCCCGCCTGGTCCAGGGCTAATTTGTAGCCGCGATACCGCTTCTCTCGTTCGAATTCACCGGAGCGGCCGGTTCCTCCAATGAAGAGAATATCCCGGTGCCCTTGGTCAACGAGATGGTTCACGGCTATTCGAGCAGCTTCTATGCGATCATAGGAGATGGTTGGGATCGTCGGATCGGATACGTCAATACCAACCAGATGCGGGTATCTCTTCTTCAGGCTGCTATATAGTTTAGTATCGATCCCTTCGATTACGATTATACCTTCAATCTGGCCACCGTTGAGAACTTCCGATTCACGCATACACTGCGGGATTAATCCTATATCTCTTATAAATAAACCGAAGCCCTGCTGTCATCACAGCTGGGCTTCGGTTTATTTATTATGTGATCGAATCCGCAGCAGATAGGCTGGCGACCAGCTCCAGCTGTTCTTCTCTTATAGTCATACCCAGACCGAATCCTTCGGGTATAGAAACGGATCCATTCGACATGGCAAGTCCGCTGGCTGGGTCGTCTTCCGGACGTACGCGTTGAAAGCCCCACACCTCGAAGTGGCTGGCGCGTGAAGCTGCGGCGATGTGCACGAGAGCGGCGGTAGCCAAGCGTCCTTCATCCATCTGGCCTAACATGTAGGGAATCCGGAAGGATTCGGCTACGGCCATCATCCGCTGAAGATTGTCGATCGAACCCGCCTTAATGATTTTCAAATGTACGAGATCCGCTGCGCCCTCAGACGCAATTCGGGCAACATCTGCTGCAGTACGGCAACTCTCGTCTGCGACGACGGTGGCTTGCGTATGCTGGCTAACCTGCTTCAATCCGGCAAAATCATCGGCCGCAACCGGCTGCTCCGCCCATTCGACGCCAAGAGGCTCTAATTCCTTAAGTCGTATAATCGCCTGCTTGGGGGTCCATCCCTGATTGGCATCCACGCATAGCATGACCTCTTTCGATAACCCCGAAGAATGAATGGCTGCTCGTACACGCTGCACACGCTGCAGGTCGTTATCGCGGTCAGGTCCGACCCGAAGCTTAAGCGTTCGAAATCCGTCCATCAAATAGCGAAGCGCTTCTGCTTCGGCTTCGTCGGGTGAGCCGAAGGCGATGGTAGCATCGCTTGGCAGGGCGTCCCGAACTTGTCCTCCCAGCAGGTCGCACACAGGAACGCGGAGTGCTTTGCCTGCTAGATCGAGTAATGCGATATCAATCGCTGCGCGGGCTGCACTGTTGCCTGTAAGCCGTTTATCGAAAAGATGCTGAAGCGAGTTGCGATTCATGGCCGGTTTGCCGAGCAGAAGGGGGCCTAATGTGTGGCTGAGAACGGCAACGATCCGCTCGGGAGTGTCACCTGTAACATATTCACAATTACCTCTAACCTCACTCCAACCTATCATACCCGTGTCAGTTATTATTTTCGTATATACCTGCTTCAGATGAGTGATCGTCCCGGATGATGAGTGTGTAAAGGGCGGATTTAGCGGAAGATCGCGTCTATAAATATCTATTCTAGAAATCAGCATCAATATTCCCTCGCTATCTTGTGTCAGTTTATATGACGTTATTATTCATAACATAGTAGTGAGTATAATGGCTGGAAGTGGTTCTTGGCAACTATATCATTCAGAAATAAGTAGTGTGAATGAGTTGTATAACCAGTAATTGGAATATATTACGATAAAAAACATCGCATAAGCATTAATATAACGCTTATAAATTGAATTACGAGTCATATAATCTAACGTAAAGAATAATTTATATGATTTTTATATGTCAGATTAGTTGACATCAATAATGAATGATAATAGAATGTAAATCAGCATCACGGATATTTGATCATTGATCCGTGATAACCTGACCGCTCGAACATTCCACATGAGAGGAGAAGATGCAAGGAGATGGAGAAATTCGCTGTTCCTGTCACGGCGTCCGAGCATGTGTTCACCATCCTCAAGCAATGGATTCTATCCGGAGAGTTAACGCCGGGTGAGAAGATTGATCAGGATGCAGTGGCCAATCGCTTAGGACTCAGTAAGATGCCTGTCCGCAGCGCTCTTGAAAAATTGGCTGCACATGATTTGGTGGACATGCATTCACATCGGGGCGTAATCGTCCGCAAGCTGTCAGAGGAGCATCTCAATGATATTTATATCGTGAGATGCGAGTTGGAAGAGCTGGCCGTGAAGCTGGCAACCAGACGTCTTGCACCGCAAGATATCAAGATCCTGGAAGGCATGATTAAAGAGCAAGAGATGTTGTACTTACTTCATTCATCGGAGAATGAACGCATCCTGGAAGCTAACCGGGAGTTTCATATGTACATCTATAAATTGGCTGATAATCCCGTTCTTCTTACTGTTATTGAACGGCTGTGGATACAAAGCGAGCGGTATCGGCGAATCCTCTTGGATCAGCCTGGCATGATCGAGGGCTCCACGCAGGATCACCGCCACTTGGTTGAATTGATGAGTAAGCAACTGGAAGAGGAAGCAGGCCGGTTCATCATGGAGCATAACCGCAAGACGCAGCAGGTCGTGCTGAACATTTTACGGAGTCAACATTCAAGCTAATTGCTGAACCCAGATAACTTAGAGGGAGTGGTCTACTATGTTTAAACGTAAACTTATAGGTCGTACGATTGTTTTATTGTCCGCCATTCTATTGTTAAGCGCTTGTTCGAGCAACAACGGCAGTACGGGCAATGGTGGTCAATCGTCATCCAATACGTCACAGAACGGTTCCGCGTCATCAGACAAGACCGAAACGAATAAGCTTGCTGCTCCTTCGAATTTGGCGGAGAAAGGGAAGCTAACGTATGGTACGGCAGCGACCTTCCCTCCGTTTGAATATATGAATAACAATGAATTTGTAGGATTTGATATTGAGATGGGACAAGCTCTTGCGGAGCAAATGGGGCTGGAGGTTGAAATAAGAGCCCTGAACTTCGAAGGACTCATTCCGGCGCTGCAGGGCAAACGGATCGACATGATCAACTCGGCTATGTACATTAAGCCTGAGCGCGAAGCGCAAGTTGATTTCGTTCCGTACATGAAGCTGGGCGATTCCATCGTCGTGAAGACAGGGAATAAGCTTGGCATTAAAACGATGGATGATCTTTCTACTCGTACCGTTGCCGTTACGCGTGGCGCGGTTGAAGAAATTTTCGTTAAGGAGCATAACAAGAAGCTGAAGGATGCCGGAAAACCGGAAATAAAAGTTTTAGCCCTTCCGACAGCGAATGACTCGGTTCTGGCAACCCAACAGGATCGTGCCGATGCATTCCTTACGTCATCTCCAGGAGCGGCTTATCTGCAGGAAGAGCTGCCCGGCGTGTTCGAAATCGCAAGCACCTTCGAGGCGAATACAACGATCGGCATGGCTGTTCGCAAAGGTGATACTGAGGTGAAGAATGCGTTGGAAGCGGCGCTGCTGAAGCTGGCTGAGAATGGAACTTATGCATCGCTTATGGAAAAGTATCATCTTCCAGTCGAATTAAGCTATTTCGAGTAATCGCGGGGCAAGGATATGACGGTGCCCGCCAGGTTGTAAGCGAGTTTGAATGGCTGGAGCCTGTGCGGGACAGAAGGAGGTTATGTGATCGTGGAGAGCATGTTTGAAAGCGTCGGTTCATATTTGGTGTCCGAAGCCTTCCTGCGGGGAGCGGTTAACACGCTTAAACTGACGATATTGGCTCAATTGGTCGGCGTCGCCTTGGGCTTCGTAGTGGCATTCGCCAAGAGATCGAGGTTTAGCGCATTGCGAGGCTTGGCCAATTGCTACACGTGGGTTTTTCGCGGCATTCCTGTATTGGTTCAGTTGATTTTCGTTTATAACGTTCTGCCGCAGTTCGGTTTGAAGCTGAGTGAATTCGAGTCTGCCCTTGTTGCTCTGTCTCTTAATGAAGCGGCTTATATGTCCGAGATCATTCGTACAGGACTTTCGGCGGTTAGCAAAGGCCAGCAAAGAGCTGCAAGAGCTTTGGGGATGAGTAATTGGAAGATCATGAGGCATGTCATTCTACCGCAAGCCTTCCGAATCATCCTGCCGCCAACCGGCAATCAGTTTATCGGGATGCTGAAAACCTCTGCTCTAGCATCTGTAGTCGGCTTTACCGATCTGCTTCAGACCGCTCAGCAAGTGGCCAGCGCTAACTTTAATTACATTGACACGCTGGTTACGGTCGTTATTTACTATCTTGCTTTTACAGCTATCTTTACGATGATTCAAATTTACGTGGAGCGCCGATTGGATATTAGCCGCCGGGGGCCTGCAGCCCAGAAACAGGCGGGATTCATGAATCCAAAACGTTGGGTTGCGAGATTTAGATAAGGGCTGCTCTATGAATGAAGAGGGGGAACAACGATGCTGCGGATCGAGCAAGTGAGCAAACAATATCATTCTGAACCCATTCTTAAGGGAGTATCCCTAACCATACAGGAGGGGGAGCGTGTCGTTATTATTGGCCCCTCCGGGTCAGGAAAATCAACGCTGCTCCGATGTATGGCGGGGCTGGAGACAATTGATGGCGGGAGCATTATGTACAAGGATAAGAACGTGAATGGTCACCGGCATACGTTAACGGATATTGGTATGGTGTTTCAATCCTTTGATTTGTTTCAGCATTTGAGCGCGATTGAGAATATTAAGCTGTCTCCGAAGGTCGTTCTCGGGACGAGTGAGGCCACCGCGACCGACCATGCGAAGCGTCTGCTTGAACGGGTGCGCCTGCAGGATCGCGCCAACCATTACCCGGAGCAGCTCTCCGGCGGTCAACAGCAGCGGATAGCGATCGCGCGCGCATTGGCCATGAATCCGAAGCTGATGCTGTTCGATGAGCCGACCTCGGCGCTCGATCCCGAGATGACGGGGGAGGTTCTGGATGTCATCGTCGACTTGGTGCAAGATGGGATGACGGTTGTAATCGTGACGCATGAGATGGAGTTTGCGCGCCGAGTTGGAGATCGTATTATCTTCATGGATCAAGGCGAGGTGCTTGCGGATGTTCCTTCCTCGGAGCTGCGGAATGTGGAGATGCATCCCCGGCTGGCACAATTTCTGGAACAAATTAATCCGTATTAAACGAAAAACAGCGACAAGAACAGGCATAGGTGGTGAGAAGGTTGCGGATCGTTAATGTGGCATTGGTTCAATTCGAAAGCAAAATCATGGATGTCTCCGCGAATATCCTGAAAGGGTTGAAATTCGTGCAGGATGCAGCCCGTCAAGGCGCTGATCTTATCGTGTTCCCTGAGTTGTTCACGACCGGTTACAATACAGATTTCGTCGGGAAAAAGTATCGCGAGCTGGGGGAAGGCCTGGAGGGACCAACTGTCCAGACGTTCCGAGAGGCTGCCAAGGTATATCGGATTAATATTGTGCTCCCCCTTGTATTCAAGAAGCCGATGTCCGGTGTTGTTTATAACAGCGCGGTTGTGATCAATCGGAATGGCGATGTTGTAGGTGAGCACAGCAAGACACATCTCTGGGACGAGGAGAAAAAATATTTCAGCTCAGGGGATGACTATCCCGTATTTGAATTGGATTGCGGACGAATCGGCGTGCTGATTTGTTATGACGCCGGCTTCCCGGAAGCGGCTCGCATGCTAGCGCTGGATGGAGTGGAATTGATCCTGTCTCCTGCTGCCTTTTCAATCGAAGATCGAAGCCGATGGAATATTTATTTCCCATCCCGCGCGCTGGAGAATGGCTGTTTCGTCGCTGGAATTAATGCGGTCGGGCGTGAGGGCGATCTGAATTTCTTTGGGAACAACAAAGTCGCGAGCCCGCGTGGCGAGCTCATTCTGGATGCCAACCTGTTTGTAGAGGAGATGCAGCTCGTCAAGCTCGATCTTGATGAAGTTGAGGCAAGCCGCAGGGCTGTTCCTTACTTGAAGGATTTAAGAAGAGATACCTATTATATGAAGGCTGATTAACGATGAATGGTCCTCCTGCGATAACGTAAGGATTCTCATATGGAAAGAGGTAGAATGTATGTCGAATGCACAACCTTTAGTTTTCACCTTGAACGAATTTCAATCTCGCCTCTCCCAATTTCAAGCTGAATTAATGCGGCGTGATCTGAAAGGAATGCTCATTCATACGCCTGAAAATATTTTTTACTTAACCGGCTATCAAAGCCCTGGATACTATATGTACCAATGCTTGGTTGTTCCCGCATCCGGAGATCCGGTATTGGTTCTCCGCAGAGGCGAGCTCTCTAATGTCCAGTTCTACAGCTGGCTGCCGGAGAATCAGGTGCGAACCTATGATGACACGAACGACCCCGTGGCCTTGACCTCCGATACCGTAAAGCAGATGGGGGTTGGATCGGGAGCTCTGGGTATCGAGACAGGATCCTGGTTTCTGCCCGTCCGTCACTATCTCAAACTAACGGAGCTGCTCGGCGGTTACCAGCTTACCGATGCTCAAGGGATCGTGGAGAGTCTCCGGGTCATCAAGTCTCCTGCCGAGATTGCATATATTCGCGAAGCTTGTCTCGTGGCGGATAACTCGATGCAAGCCGGACTGGATGCGATCCGGGCCGGAGTGAACGAGGATGAGGTGGCTGCGGCCATGTTCAGCGGGATGATTCGGTCCGGCGGGGAGTACTTAGGAATGGAGCCCTTCGTGTCCTCCGGCTACCGTTCGGGCAACATGCATTCGGCTTGGGGCCACAAGGTTATAGGCGAAGGTGAGACGCTGCTGCTGGAAGTGGCGGGCGCCCGCAATCGTTATCACGGCGCTTTGATGCGCTCTGCGTATACAGGTGCTCCGACAGACGAAATCAAACGCGTGACCGAGGTGTGCATCGCCTCTCTTAACGCTGCAATTGAATCGATCCGGCCGGGCGTTACCGCCGGCGAAGTGGACGAAGCATGCCGGGGAACGATTGAACGAGCGGGTCTGTATGAGCAATTCCGCAAGCGTACTGGTTATTCCATCGGCTGCGCGTTCGCTCCCGATTGGGGCGAGGGTCATATCATGAGCTTGCAGCGTGACGATCAACGCGTTCTTCAGCCGGGAATGGTGTTCCATATTCCTCCAGCACTCCGCGTGCCGAACACATATGGTGTGGGCTTTAGCGAAACGCTGCTCGTGACAGATACCGGCTGCGAATTGCTGACTAAACTGCCTAGAGAGTTGACCGTTGTTTAGAAAATTCGTGCTGATTGAATGAAGTGTATGCTTCCGAAGTGAATTTTGCTCGAATTCGCTCCTGCGGAAGCGAAAAGTCTCACAAAATGAAGCGTATACTTTTGAAGTGAATTTTGCTCGATTTCGCTCCTGTGGAAGCGAAAAGTCTCACAAAATGAAGTGTATACTTTCGAAGCGAATTTTGCTCGATTTCGCTCCTGAGGAAGCGAAAAGTCTCAAAATTTTAGGAGGTCCCCTATGAACAAACCTATGCAAGGTAAGGTCGCGTTAGTTGCTGCGGCTAGTAAAGGACTAGGCCGGGCTGTTGCGTTCGAGCTGGCGAGTGAGGGTGCGAACGTGGCGTTGTTCAGCCGGAACGGACAGGCTGCCATTGATGTGGCTGCTGAAATTACGGCTGAGACTGGCGTACAGGCTCTCGGTTTGCAAGCCGATGTATGTAACGCTGAGGACCTGACGCGCTGCGTGGAGGAGACGGTCCGGGAATTCGGCGGGCTACACATTCTGGTTAATAATGCGGGCGGACCGCCGGCGGGAACCTTCGAGACACTCAAGGAAGCGGATTGGCAATATGCCTTCGAGCTTAACCTGCTTAGTATTGTACGCCTAGTTGGACTAGCGCTTCCGCATCTGAAGGAGAGCGGGGGAGCGGTCATTAATTTGGCTTCCTCTTCGATTAAACAGCCGATACCGGGCTTGACTCTATCCAATGTGATGCGGACGGGGGTTGCGGGATTAAGCAAGACATTAGCCGAAGAGCTCGCACCGCATGGGATTCGGGTGAATACGATTGCTCCAGGGCGAATCGATACGGATCGGGTGCGTTCGCTCGATCAAGCGCGCGCGGATCAAGCTGGGATTACCTCCGCTGCATACAAAGTGAAGACGGAAGCTGTTATTCCGCTCGGCCGTTATGGACAACCCGAGGAGCTGGCGCGCGTTGTCGCATTCTTTTGCTCGGATGCCGCAAGCTATGTAACGGGTCAATCGCTGTTAGTAGACGGTGGAATGGTGAAATCTTTATGACCGGCGGGCGCAGTATTGCCCAGTCCTTACCGGTCCAGGGTCGGGTTTTGGAATTGTTAGCTGACCTGGTACGCTTCCCGAGTGTGAATCCGACTGGTTCGGAGCAGCAGGTAGCGGACTATATTGCGGGAGTCATGGAAGCGGCTGGCTGCGAAGTGGAGCTGCAGGAGATCGAGCCGGGAAGACCGAATGTGTTTGCCACATTGAAGGGCACAGGCGGCGGCCGGACTGTCATTCTGAATACACATATGGATGTCGTGCCTGCCGGAGAAGGGTGGAAGTCGGATCCGTTCGAGATGCGCTTGGAAGAAGATCGCGTCTATGGACGTGGTGTGATGGATGCTAAAGGTCCTCTGGCAGCCATGATGGCGGCGGTAGAAGCGATTGCGGCATCGGGCATGAAACTTCCGGGCGATATCATTCTGGCAGCGGTCGTTGACGAAGAGGCGGCAAGCCTGGGTGCGCGAGGGCTTCCTGAACATATTCAAGGAGATCTTGCAGTGATTGGGGAAGCGACTAACGGTAATCTTGCTATTGCTCACCGTGGCAGCATCCGCCCTATTCTGGTGGCAGACGGTGTGTCCGCACATTCCTCCACTCCCCACCTTGGCGTCAACGCGGTTATTTTAATGGTGAACGCCCTGCTAGCCTTAGATACTTTCGCCAAGAAGACTTTGGTGTCTAGGCTTCATCCCTTGACTGGTCAATCTACACTATCAGTCACGGTTATGAAGGGCGGAGTGAAGGAGTCTATGATCCCGGAAAGCTGTGAAGCGCTCATCGATCGCCGGTTGATTCCCGGGGAAGATGAAGCAGAGGCTATCCGTGAAATCGAACAAGTTCTTGCAGATGTTCCCGGCTTGAATGGCCGTGTTCACATCGATCGGCTTCTCCCGACAACAGGAGGAGCCTCGGAGATCAGCTCGGATCACCCGATGGTCGGATTAGCTTCGCGGGCTATCGAGGAGGTCTATGGGTGTAAGCCGGAGTTGGTCGGCCTGACGGCCAATTGTGATATGTCCCACTTTATGAATCGGGGAATCCCCTCCGTCATCTATGGACCGGGAGATTTCGCTATGGCGCATAAGGTGGATGAGTAGGTCTATGTATCTGAGTTGGAGAAAGCTGTACAGGTCTACGCGTCAATCGCCATTGATACAGCAGGTGTACGTCAAGAATAGGGGGTCATTCAATTGTCCAATCATGAGGTTAGAATGTCGGAGTGGGTCGATAGGGTGCTGCCTTCCCCTACAGCTGCCCTTGAATCTACCGTTGCGAAGCTGCAGCGTGAAGGGCAGACCGTCCATCGCCTTGGACTGGGACAGCCGGACTTCCCGACGCCGGATCGGGCGAAGCAAGCTGCTATTCAAGCTATTGAAGATAACTTTACGGGCTATACGGATACCGGCGGCATCCTGTCACTGCGCCAAGCGGTGTGCGATTCCTTGCGCAAAGAGATGAACTTAAGCTATGAACCTGATCAGATCGTGGTGTCGGCAGGCGGCAAGCAAGCTTTGTTCAATGCGATTTGCACGCTTTGCCGTGAAGGAGACGAGGTGTTAATTCCGATTCCGTATTGGGTCTCGTTCCCCGAGCAGGTTAAGTTCGCTGGAGGCAAGCCGATATTTGTGCCGACACTACCGGAGCAGGGGTACAAAACAACGCCGGAGACACTTGCTCCCTATGTGAATGAATCAACACGCATCTTAATTCTTAATCATCCGAACAATCCTTCCGGTGCGGTATACAGCACGAGGGAGCTGCTGGAATTGGCCGCTTTCTGTCAGCGCAATAATCTCTGGGTTATTAGCGATGAAGTGTATTCTACATTCGTATTTACGCCGGAGAAGTTCACAAGCATTGCAGCATTCCCTGGCATGAAGGAGCGGACGGTCGTCATCAATGCCGTGTCCAAATCCTACAGCATGACCGGCTGGAGAATCGGTTATGCGGCAGCGCCTCAGGCGGTTGCTCAAGCTATGCTCAGGCTGCAATCGCATACGACCAGTAATCCGTCATCCATAGCACAGAAGGCGGCTTTGGCAGCCATTGTTGGGCCGCAGAACGAAATGGAGCCGATCCATAATGAATATTTGGCCAGGCGGGACTATTTCGTTGAAGCCGTACGAGGACTGCAAGGGTTGGAATGTCTTGTTCCGGACGGAGCTTTCTATGTATGGGTGGATGCTTCTTATTGGTGTGGACGAAAGCTGCTCGGGCGGATGATTCATTCATCCGACGATTTGGCTGCGGCTCTGCTCCAGGAGGCGGGTGTCGCGGTTATGCCTGGCACTGGTTTTGGAAGCCCAACACATTTGCGATTATCGTTTGCGGTTTCGCGTTCTGAACTAGAGAGCGGCATAGCTGCCATGGAAGCCATATTAGGATTGAAGTAACGACGCGGTTATAACTCGGAGGGGGAAGCTTTATGACGACAACAACGGATTTGAAAAATAAACTCAAAGGAATCTTCGTTCTAGCGATCACACCGATGAAGGAAGATCTTAGCCTGGATCTGGCGGCACTTCGCCGTAATATTGAGCACTATATCGCTTCGGGCGTGCATGGTATTATCGTTGGCGGTACTTATGCGGAGTATCCAAGCATGAGTCTGGCGGAGCGTGAGGAGCTATTCGCTGCAGCTGTTGATGCAACAGCGGGCCGCGTACCGGTCCTATGCTGTACGGCGGCAAGTGGAACTTATGAAGCGATTGAACTGAACCGCATGGCCAAGGAGCTCGGAGCAGATGGTGTCATGGTAACGCCGCCGTATGTTTCCGAGGTTAGACCGGAGGATATCTTCTATCATTTTCAGTGTCTGAATGAAGCGGTTGATATTCCGATTATCATCTATAACAGCGCCAGCATCGGCGTACAGCTCTCGCCGGAGGAAATTGCAGAGCTGTCCAAGCTGGAGCATGTCGTGGGTATCAAGCAAGGAGCGACAGACCTGCATGCGCAGGTTCGGACGATGGCTTATGCGGG
Source organism: Paenibacillus mendelii (assembly GCF_024498075.1). Classification (GTDB taxonomy): domain Bacteria; phylum Bacillota; class Bacilli; order Paenibacillales; family Paenibacillaceae; genus Paenibacillus_Z; species Paenibacillus_Z mendelii. The sequence continues at coordinate 70,839 of NZ_JANHOF010000016.1, read as the reverse complement.
AGACAGCTTATCTATTCTTTGCGGATCTGACGGCATTGTTCTCGGTGCCCTGGGCATTGGTCTGCAGGGCTGCACCTCGACGAACGCAAACTTCATGGCAAGCGAGTTTGTGGCCTTGTATGATGAATTCCAACGCGGAGAGATGGAGCGGGCGTGGGAGCGGTTCTACCGCTGGCAGCCCATTCGTGAATTGGCCCGAAAATATGGACAGCCAGCCATGGTGAAGGCTGCGCTTGATCTTGTAGGATTGCCGTCAGGCCCAGTTCGAGCTCCTTTCCAAAGTTTGGGTGAGGAGGCTAGAAAAGAGATTAAGCAAGCGCTCCAGAAGGTCGGTATTTTACAGGCATAGGCCGGTTTTGAAAGGGACATCATCCAATGAAAAAGAAAGGGCAGCAACAAAAGACATTATCTTTTGTTGCTGCCCTTAATGATGGCGCAGTTTATTTCTGCACCACTATTTTTAAATCTTTCATCGATAAATAAAGTGAGGAGTGCATTTCCTGTAGGAGCGACAGCGTTTGCCTTTGGAATCGTGAAATTACCTTATGGCGAGTTTATCTAATCCAATGTCACGATTCCGGGCAGCAACCGAAAGGAGATGCATCTCCCATAACTATGATCGATTATTCTTCTCTACGGGTGATGCTGTTCAAGCGGCTGATAAAACAAGCTTAGACTTAACTCCTTCGCCCCTTGCGCAACCCATTCCTTGGCCTTCTCCCAGATCTCAGGAGAAAACCGGGATGCCGGGATGGAGATACTCATTGCGGCAACCGCTTCGCCATTCGCATTACAAATTGGAGCTGCGACACACTGAACGCCTTGTACGGCCTCGCCGTAACTGTATGCCAATCCTTCCTGACGTATTTCTTCCATCTGCTTCAGGAGCTGGCTGCGATCTTGAATGGTTCCATCCGTCAATTTGCCCAGCGTCTTGCTGGGAAACAGCTTGTTAATTTCCTTGTCCGTAAGCTTGCTCAGCATTGCCTTGCCCATGGCGGTCGAGTGAATAGGCAGCTTCATCCCCATATGGGAAACGAAACGGACGGGGTGGCTGCTCTGCTTCTCGGATACATACAGAACCATATCCTTCTCTCGGATCGAGAGGAAGGCAGCTTCATTAATATCTTGGATGATTCGTTGAGCGAAGCTCTGGAATTGGGAGATTAGGTCCGTATTCTGGGAATACTTCGTGGCAATCTCGAGAACCTTATAGCCGAGCTTGAACATCTTCTCGCTTACATCCGTTTCCAAATATCCGCGGGCAAGCATATTTTGCAAAATCTTATAGGTGCTGCTTGTCGGCATCTCCAGCTTTCTCGCAATTTCAACCAAGTTGATGGCATGCTGTTCAACGGCTAATAGCTCCAATATATCAAGGACGCGGTCTGCTGACTTCACGACAGAAGTCTGTTTTGGGGTTGTCAATCTATTGCCTCCTCGTAAAATGTGTTTCTTTATTGAAAATGGTATATTTTCATAAATGTACTACGTTTATATCCAATTGTCCACCGGTAACGATGCCGAGCATTCCGTTGCTTACTTCGGCGCGCTTGCAGGAGCGATCGAATTCCGTTCGATGAACGAGGTTTTCAGCATATGGATATGGGTCTGAACGGGCTTCGTGCCCGCCGCGATATGCGCCAGCAATATTCGGGCAGCCTCGACACCGAGCTCATAGAGCGGCTGGCGGACGGTATTGATCGTCGGTTTATGAAGCAGGAAAGTATCGTCATCATCAAACGAGAGGACGGATAACTCATCGGGGATCCGGATTCCTCTATCTTCGATCGCCTTGAAGTTGTTGTCTATGCGAACCTGCTCGGAACGCCTTTCACGCAGCAAATTACACTGGAATCTATTATATTTTGAAAAGGGAATTTAAGGATATTGTGGAACGATTCCGGATTCCAGCCTTACCCAATTTGTTCAAGGAATCTGGACACAACAGCGACCTTTAAGAACATTCGCCCACGCAGTGCTTATTAGTAAAGGGAACATTTTGTTTATGAATTAACGTAGAGCTGCCCTAGTGTCATTCCTGATGTTCAGGAGAAAGTGAACGCGGGGAGCGTGTTTGCTTATACGAATTGGCGCATCAAGTGGAACGGCCTCTATAATGTGGATCCGAAGGCGATCTTCGTTCCAGCCGGCCCGATCAAGGGCGATGCAGGCAAGGCGTTCCATTTTACACCAAGCACACTTTCGGGTTGGACCATTACGATGGTTGGCAAGAGCACGAAGCACGAAGCCCGGATCGCCAAGATGCTCGAATACTTCTCCGAGGATGAAAAGTCGATTGAATCGACATATGGTCCGAAAGGAATCGCATGGGACTATGACAGCGATGGACATGTCAAGTTCTCGGATGAGCGGGAGAAGGATTTCGCTGCAGACCCGACTGCCGCAAACTTAAAGTATGAAGGGATCGGCTGGTTTACGAACTGGATTCCCATTCAATCGACCTTCCCGAAACCGACGAATGAGGTGGATAAGTGGAAAGCGGAGACCGAGAAGCATTTCTCTGCCTACAGCTATAACACACTGCCGTTCGAAGCGATCAAACCGGGCGGGGGAACCGACGAAGCGGCTATCGATGTGAAGATCGAAGAATACCGCAAAAGCATGGGCGCCAAGATGGTATTGGCGAAATCGGAAGCGGAAGTCGAGCAAATCTTCAACGATATGGTTGCCCAAGAAGAGAAGCTGGGATACAACAAGCTGTATACGTACTGGGATACTCATTTCAAGGAAGCGAAGAAAAAGCTGGGTGTTGAGTTCGCTTGGCCGGATAATCAAAAGTAAGCTGCGGCTGGACGTACTGCTGCAAGAGTCCAAGTATCAAGTCTTCAAGTCTTCAAGCAACAGCATCTCGGGAAACCGGGATGCTGTTGCTTCGTATGCGGAACGGATACCCTGACACTCCATTCACAGGTTTTCATGTATAATAGTTGTGGGATTGGCTGCCCTGATCTGGAAGATGGATTGCATTCCTTCATTAATATAATGTTTAGACCTTCAAGGTCATATAGAAAGGAAAAGCGATAGAATGCCATTACTGCATCGGATTGGTCAGAAACCGGTCATTGCCGCCGTGCGAAGCCGGAGCGATACTGCAGCTGCATTGGAAAGCGGCGTAGATAACTTGTTTTTTATGGGCGGGAGTGTTACGGACATCATTCGGTCGGTAAGGGAGTGTGCGGAGGCGGAAAAAGGAGCGTTCCTCCATATCGACCTGATCCGCGGGTTGTCCAGCACGGACAAAGAAACGCTCCCATTCGTGAAGGAATATGTGGGGGCGGATGGCATTATAACGCCTAAGAGCCATCTTATTAAGGAAGCGGGTAAGAATGGGTTGTATGCAATCCTGCACTTATTCGTCCTGGATTCGCTGGCACTCGAGAACGGATTGAAATTAGCCCGTACGACGGAGCCCGACGGAATCGAGATCATGCCCGGTCTGATGAGTAAGGTCATATCCCGGTTCACAGAAGAACTGCCCAACATCCCTCTCATTGCAAGCGGCCTTATTCAGACAAAGAAGGAGGCGGCCGATAGTATTCATGCCGGTGCGACCGCTTTATCAGTCAGCGAGCCATCGCTGTGGCCGTTGACATTCCGCGACCTTGAAGATTTATAATTGACTTGCTGGCGGGCTACCATTATATTCGTATTACCTACTACTTTATTACAGAGCAGCGGATAAGAGAAAGCTCCGTACGAGAAGAGGCGTGTTTACGCACGCCCTTTATCGTCGGTCTTTCTCTTTTTTTGTTGTCTGCAAGTAGGAAAAGTGAGGAGGGATCATCGTTATTTGGCAGACTTCGGACGTATATTTCTTTGATTTGGACGGGACGCTCTATTACAGTGATCGACCCGCTGAAGGTGCGCAGGCGCTATTGCAATATCTTCGCGGCAAGGGGAAGAGGGTCGGGTTCATTACGAATAATTCCCGGAATACAGCGGATGAAATCGCTGTGAAACTACATCATATGGGCATATTCGCCGATCCGTCAGAGATCATATCGGCAACGGATGCGATCGGATCTTACCTGATGGATCATTATGGGCCGCGGACGGTGAAGGCCGTTGGTTCGCTAAGCTTGGAACAGGCGATCGCCGGGAAGGGTCATCGCGTGATTCCATTATCGTCTGCGGAACAAGCCGATATCGTTGTTATTGGAAGGGATACCGGGTTTACGTTCGACAAGCTTCAGCAGCTTGTGAACGAGGTGGAGAGTGGGGTTACCTTACTCGCGACGAATCCGGATTTATATCATCCCGGCCCAGGTGGCACCAGAATACCGGAGACAGGAGCTCTTGTGCGAGCGGTTGAAGCCATTACAGGTCAATCCGTGATGTCAATCGGCAAACCAGGACCTTATTTATTCCATTATGGCATGAAGAAGTATGGTGTTGATGCCAGCCAATGCACAATGATAGGCGACAATCTGGAGACCGATATCACAGGAGGCGCACGAGCTGGCATGAGAACGATCTGGATTCGATCCGGAGGCATGGGCCAAACCTTGATCGGTCGCGATTCATCTGCACCGATACCGGATGTCATTATTGAACGAATCGGGCAATGGACGCTTCTGAATACAAGCGAAGGAAGGGGATGAAATTGATGAGGGATTTAACAGAAGAAACAAGCGTGTTCGTAGAAACGATAATCGGCATTCCAGGCCTTAAGCGCGAATTGAAGCTGCTTCATGTGACCGATTCACACTTTGCCGAGGCGGACAACCGGGATGAAGAACGAATCGTGGCGGATGCGGAGCGGTTCCGTCAGGTTTATGGTGGACGCGCCATGGAATATTTTCAACAAGCCATTCGTCACAGCAATGAATGGAAAGCTGATTGCACCATATTTACAGGTGATATCGTCCAATTTCCTTCCTTTCGAAATATGGAGCTGATGGAGGAGCAGTTCGGCCAATTGACGTCACCATACCTTTATACACTAGGTAATCATGACTGGCTGTTTACTCACCATCATCCGAATGACGAGCTGAGGTCGTCCTTCTATCCGCTGTTCAATTGTGTGACTGGCGGGAATCCATCCTATGGAATGATCGAGCTTGAAGGTGTGAAGCTGATCATTCTGGATGACAGCAATTATCAAGTCAATGATGCGCAGCTGCAATTCGTCAGGGATCAGCTGGCGGAAGGCATTCCGACACTGCTGTTCTTTCACATCCCGCTATATGTGCCGACGCTGGCGGATAAGACGCTAGAGGTCTGGCGTGACCCGATTATGGTGAATGCGCCCGGATGGGATCCGGCTGCGAGAGATCGCTGGGGTCTTCGCGAAGCGGATGCGTCTACGCAGCAATTCCATCAGATGCTGACGGAAGGGGAGTATCCGAACGCTGCCGCGATATTTTGCGGCCATCTTCATTTTCCACATCGGGATGCTTTCGCAGAAGGCCGGTACCAGTATGTCACGAAGGCAGGTTTTGAGGGCGGCTTCCGTAAGATTACGTTAAAACCACTGTGAATCTGCTCGGATGTGCGTTGAGCAGGAGGAATATCATGGTGCGTTGTCAAAGAGTTAATGAAGGATGAAAAGGAGGTTATTTCCAGTTGAAAACGATTGCTTGGCAAGATCTCAAGGTGGAAGGCGAAGCTTATAAACGAGCGATGCTGAGCTTCGACCGGATGGAATCGGAGCCTTATGAGCCGGATTCCGTCTTTAAGGATGCAGCGTACGATTGGCCGGGTGATTGGGAAGGGCGGACGATTCTGGCGCTGGTGCTTCTAGCTCAGGCGACGCATCGGGAGCCGAAGCATTTGGCGGAAATTATGAGCCGGCTGCCAGGGCGGTTGAATGATAAGGGGTTCTTCGGGCCGGTCTACCCGGCTGGGACCATAGACGAGCAGCAGCTTTCCGGAAACAGCTGGTTTCTGCGGTCAATGTGTGAATACCATCTGTGGAAGAAAGACGCATTCTCCCTTTCTGTAATTGGGAGCATAACCGAACATCTGCTGCTGCCGGCAAGCGGTTATTATATCGATTATCCGGTTCTGCCGGAGCAGCGCGTATTCGAAGGCGAAGCAATCGGCGAGCTGCAGAAGGAGAAAGTCGGAGCATGGCGCTTGTCGACCGATATCGGATGCGCGTTCATTATGCTGGACGGCGCTACGCAGGCGTTTCAAATTCTGAAGCGGCCGGAATTAGGCATGCTCATCGATGAGATGATCGAGAAGTTCATGACGATCGATCTGGCCGGCCTGTCGTTCCAGACCCACGCAACACTATCGGCGACAAGGGGACTTCTGAGGCATTATGAGACGACATGCAATGATGCCTTACTGCGCAAAGCGGAAGATGTATTCCGATTATATATGAAGGAAGGCATGACGGAGACCTATGCCAACTACAACTGGTTCGGACGGCCGGATTGGACGGAAAGCTGCGCGGTCGTCGATTCGTTCATGGTTGCAGTAACGCTGTGGAAACATACGGGCAAGCAGGAGCTGCTCGATGCAGCCCATCACATTTATTTTAACGGAATGGGCTACGGACAGCGGCCGAATGGTGGATTTGGCTGTGACGTCTGCACAGGTGCCCATGACGAAATGACGATCGCGCCGAAGTCGGAAGGGATGTTCGAAGCTTTCTGGTGCTGCACGATGCGCGGCGGAGAAGGGCTCTCCCGGTCGGTCGAGTACAGTTACTACCTCGAAGAGGGACGGATCGTCGTGCCATTCTACTCGGATAGCGTTGGTCGATTCGGGATGGAGAGCGGAGGGGAAATTGTTATTAACCAGCGGAGTGCATACCCGTATGAAGGGTATGTTCAACTGGAAGTAACGGAATCTTCGCATGCCGAGCCCGTTACGCTTAAGCTTTACGTGCCGGGCTGGACGGACCTATCTGCCGTGAGGCTTACGGTGAACGGGGAGACGAGAGCGGCGGTGGTTGAAGACGGCTTCGTCGCGGTCACTCAGCCGCTCGACGCGGGCACGACAATCGAGCTGTCATTCCCGATTGGGCTGCGCGTCACATCAGCGCTTGGCGAGAACAGCATGAAGGATGTACATTCCTATCGCCACGGCGTTCTGCTGCTCGGCGTAGATGGCGCTGACTCCTTACAAGCGCATGTCGACAATGGCACAGCAATAGAACCGTTGGGCTATGGAGTATACCGTATTGCGGATGACACGGAACGAATCTTGACCCCGATCAATGACCTGATCGACAAGCCGCTTGCCGATGCGATTACGAATCGCAAGCAAGTGTTGTTTCGTGCTTAAGAGGCTCGCTGCATTAAGGATGGAGTTAAGGTGGCTAGGGTTAAACTAGTTGCAAGTGAGCGATCATTATTGAGCTGCTTTTTCAATATAGCTGAGTGGCTTAGTGTAAGGATTTTGCAGTTTTGCAGCTGTAACGCCCAAAAGTGGCGTTACAGCGGGTGGAATCGTGTGAGTTGTGGGCTGTAACGCCGTTTTTCGGCGTTACAGCAGTCACATCGTGAATGGAGAGTAGGATTCTGCAGCTGTAACGCCCAAAAGTGGCGTTACAGCGGGTGGAATCGTGCGAGTGGTGGGCTGTAACACCGGTTTTCGGCGTTACAGTAGTCAAATCGCGATTGTAGAGTAGGATTCTGCAGCCGTAACGCCCAAAAGTGGCGTTACAGCGGGTGGAATCGTATGAGCGGTGGGCTGTAACGCCGGTTTTCGGCGTTACAGTAGTCAAATCGCGATTGTAGAGTAGGATTCTGCAGCCGTAACGCCCAAAAGTGGCGTTACAGCGGGTGGAATCGTATGAGCGGTGGGCTGTAACGCCGTTTTTCGGCGTTACAGCAGTCACATCGTGATTGGAGAGCAGGATTCTGCAGCTGTAACGCCCAAAAGTGGCGTTACAGCTAGTGGAATCGTGCGAGTGGTGGGCTGTAACGCCGTTTTTCGGCGTTACAGCAGTCAAATCGCGATTGTAGAGTAGGATTCTGCAGCTGTAACGCCCAAAAGTGGCGTTACAGCGGGTGGAATCGTGTGAGTTGTGGGCTGTAACGCCGTTTTTCGGCGTTACAGCAGTCACATCGTGAATGGAGAGTAGGATTCTGAAGCTGAAACGCCCAAAAGTGGCGTTACAGCGGGTGGAATCGTATGAGCGGTGGGCTGTAACGCCGTTTTTCGGCGTTACAGCAGTCAAATCGCGATTGTAGAGTAGGATTCTGCAGCTGTAACGCCCAAAAGTGGCGTTACAGCGGGTGGAATCGTGTGAGTTGTGGGCTGTAACGCCGTTTTTCGGCGTTACAGCAGTCACATCGTGAATGGAGAGTAGGATTCTGAAGCTGAAACGCCCAAAAGTGGCGTTACAGCGGGTGGAATCGTATGAGCGGTGGGCTGTAACGCCGTTTTTCGGCGTTACAGCAGTCAAATCGCGATTGTAGAGTAGGATTCTGCAGCTGAAACGCCCAAAAGTGGCGTTACAGCGCCTCGTCTTGTTGCAAGTGTTCTCTGTATCGAAGTCGAATCGTAAACGATGCCCAACACTATAAAGCTCAGTGCATAAAGGCTTGATCCACATGTATCCCATGTGTGGATCAAGCCTTTTGTGTAGATTCCTTGAGAATCAAGGCAGGCATACAAGGCTTCCAACAGCAGCGAGTTACATTCACACAACAAAACCAACGCTACTACAAGTAAGCAGGCAGCGGGTGGATGTACTCTTCGGCAGGTGGTGTCGGTCAATTACTACGACAAGCCTCATGCGGCTGGCTGTGGATCACTACCACTGAGTCTCAACCGGCATGCCTCAGATCTCGACCCGTAAAAGCCGCAGTCATAAGGCGGCGTAGTAAGCGGCATACTAGGTCGAAGGCAGATGTACGGTATTTACTTTTCACTTGTTCTAGATTATAATAATTATTATAAAGTTTCCCTGACGAAACATAATTGTATCTAGACAAGATGAGTATGATTCTCAATCAACGTGCTGTCCCTAATTAGGGGCAGCATGTTCCATTTTTAGGGAGTCAATAATGGGACTCATTCTCAATGAGAGGAGTGGTGGCAATGATTTCAGCCATGCAATCGACAGAAGCAAAGGTCAACAAACAGGAGCTCTCCGAGACAGGAGGGACGTTACCAAGCAAGCTGAAGGACACCTTCAGTCGATACGGCGAAGGGATAGCGGCACTCATTAGCGGGGTTCTCATTGCTGCCGCATGGAGTATCGATAATACTTCACATACGTGGGCGATTATTCTTTATTCGCTTGCTTTCCTTATCGGAGGATTCGTTAAGGCGAAGGAAGGCTTGCATACATTGATCTATGAGCGGGATCTGGATGTTAACCTGCTCATGCTTGTGGCGGCGATCGGAGCTGCCAGCATCGGTTATTGGACCGAAGGCGCGGTTCTCATCTTTATTTTCTCATTAAGCGGCGCACTGGAGAGCTACACGATGGATCGGAGCAGCCGGGATATCTCCGCATTAATGGGGATGAAGCCTGAGACAGCCGTGCTGTACTGTGACGGAATAGAGACGATCGTGTCCATGAACGACTTGAAGGCCGGTGATATAATCCTGGTCAAACCGGGGGAGAACATTCCTGCTGACGGCGTTGTGACGGAAGGCTATTCAGCCGTGAATCAAGCTTCGATCACAGGGGAGTCTCTCCCGGTAGATAAGGAAACGGGCAGCGAGGTTTTTGCCGGAACGTTAAACGGTCAAGGGGCTTTGTTTATCGAGGTTAGCCGGCCAGGAGAATCGACCTTATTTGCTAAGATCATAAGGCTCGTTCAAGAGGCGCAAAGCGAGAAACCGGTATCGCAGTTGTTTATGGAACGATTCGAACGCTTTTATGCTAGAGCCATCATATTGATTAGCTTGTTATTAATCCTACTTCCGCCTTTGCTCCTAGGCTGGTCGTGGGAGAATACGGTTTATAAAGCGATGGTCTTTCTCGTCGTGGCCTCCCCCTGTGCATTGGTCGCTTCAATTATGCCCGCCATGCTCTCGGCCATTTCAAGCAGCGCTCGGCGGGGCTTGCTCTTCAAAGGCGGAGCGCATCTTGAGAATCTCGCGCGTACGAAGGTGATCGCATTCGATAAGACGGGCACGTTGACGACAGGACGGCCGCAGGTAACCGATACGATTCCGATGCTGGGCTATAATGAGCATGAGATGCTTCAACTGGCAGCTTCACTGGAAAGCCTCTCCGAGCATCCGCTTGCCAAAGCCATCGTACACAAAGCGCAGGAGCTGGGCATCAAGCTCGACAGACCGAAGGAGTTTACAGCCCGTACGGGATGGGGGCTTGAAGCAGAGCTGGCAGGGGACATGTGGAAAATCGGCAAACCGGCTTTCATGGAGGAACGGCATCTTACCGAGGAACTTGCTCACACCATCCACAAACTCGAGGAAGAGGGCAAGACGGTGACGGTCCTGCATCATTCGAAAGGTGCAGTCGGAATCATCGCTCTTCGTGACACCATCCGGCCCGAGGCCAAGCTGGCCATCGCTTCCTTACAGAAGCAGGGGGTTCAAGTGGCTATGCTGACCGGAGATCAGCGAAAAACAGCCGAGTCCATCGCCCGCGAAGCAGGTATCGATATGGTGTATGCAGAGCTACTCCCCGAGGATAAAGTGAACATCGTCAAAGAACTGAGAGTGAAATATGGCAATGTGGCCATGGTCGGTGATGGTGTCAATGATGCACCGGCGCTGGCGACGGCAACAGTCGGAATCGCTATGGGGGCGGCAGGGAGCGACGCGGCGCTCGAAACAGCTAACCTGGTCCTGTTGAAGGATGATATCGGAAGAATCGCCGATGCGATTGCGCTGGGGAAACGTACGGCGAAGATCATTAAACAAAACATGATTTTTGCCATAAGCGTGATCACGCTGCTCATCGCCGCCAACTTTATCGATGGCATCGCTCTCCCGCTTGGCGTCGTTGGACATGAAGGAAGCACCATTCTCGTTATTCTGAACGGCTTGCGGCTGCTTCGCCATTCGAGCAAATCCAATATTGCGGTTTAACCAAAAAAAAAGAGCTGCCTGCACGGTGACGGGACGGATATCCCTTCGTGCGGTCAGCTCTTTTGAGTTTGAGTAGCGGTCTGGACTTCGATTCCGGAAACCAGCACGGGACGGCCGGCGGTTTGCCTGCTGCGTATCGCTTGAGTTCTACGGTCATGCTCCATCGCCATAAATAAGCATAGCGCGCCCAGAACGACGAGGACCAGGGTGGTCGCGGGCAGTAAAAAACTCAATTGCACCGACTCCTTATTTCAGTAGAAATGATAATCATTATCACCATTGTAGCGAATTCTCACGAATAATCAACCTTTTTTTCGAAAGTGCTATACATTTTTTTGCCGCGATGAATTCAAGTCACCTTGATTTCGCTGGATGCTTGGATGCGAGCTAATAAAATATTCATCCAGATGGGTATCTACAACAAGGCCTACATAAACGGGACGTTGTTTTCTGGCTTCTTGCAAAGTCATCTCCTATTTTTTATTTGTGTGAGTAACGATGTGAGAAGGAAGGAGCATGTACTGTACATTCATAGATGAGGCATATACTTCATTGAGGTGATTAGTGATGATGGCTGTACGCGAACTAATGGAGCGGATCGACGCCCTTCCGGTTTCGGAAGACACGAAGCTGCTTGTCAAAGAAATCGTTGATCGCAAGCAAAAGGTCGTCCATATCCGGCGGATGAACCGGATATTGGCAATTGTCAATTTGGGCATTGCCGGAGTCATTATGTATTGGATGTACAAGATAAGTTTGATTTCGAGCCGTGATATCTTTAATTCCTTCCAGTACTTGGGGAAAAGCAATGCCTCGATCTTATTCATAGTTGTAGCGGTTTCGGTGTTCATTTATTCCGGCATGTTAACGAAAGAGTATAAGAAACAAAAGGACAAGTACGATGATCTCCGCAAAGAAACCATCGATAAACTGCGAGCGAAATGGGACATTACGGAGGAATCCAAGCTGCGTGACGAAATCTCGAGATTGCTCGACAAAAGAGATATCAATATTAGGCATGTCAGCTGAAGGTTGGAGTTATTTTAGGAAGAACCAAGTAAAAACACGGAATAACATTTATTATTGCCTGTTTTGTTGTTTTAGGTTATGATTCGATTGTGGTTTTGAAGAAATAAAGATTACATAGGGATAGAAGGCTGGAAAGCAGACACTGAGGGAGATGAGAGAGATGAAGGGATTGGCAAGAAGAGTAATAATCTTCGGATTGGACGGCGCCGGCAGCATGGTCAGCCAAACGAATACCCCGAACATGGACCGGGTCTTGGCAGATGGTTTCGTGTCGTATTCGGCACAGACCGTTATGCCGACGATCAGCGGCGAATGCTGGGGTTCGATGTTTCATAGCGTCGTTCCAGAGAAGCATGGGTTGACGAACGAAAGGGCGGAGAAGGATAAATATCCGCTTGATTCCCCTTATCCTTCCTTCATGAGAGTCGTTAAGGAACATGATCCCTCATGCAAGATCGGCTCATTCTGTTCATGGCTTCCTATTAATGATGGAATCATTGAAGAAGGAATTGCAACTCACAGGAATACGCTGTCCGGTGATTCGTATCTTGTAGGTGATGTGAAAGAATTTGTTTCATCAAATCCGGATTTCGCAATATTGTACATGCATTTCGACGATATCGATGGGGCAGGCCATAGATACGGTTACAGTACGGCCCCATACCTCGAAGTTATTACAAAGACCGATGAGCAGATCGGTGAAATTATTGATCACCTGAAGCGTGAGCAATTATATGAAGACAGTTTTATCATTTTCTTAACCGATCATGGCGGCGGAGGTGCAGTACCGACAAGTCATGGCAGCGACCATCCGCTCGATATGACGATTTTCTGGGGCTGCAGCGGACCGGGCGTGTCATCCTCAGCGCAAGTCGATAGTACGATTAATATACAAGACACCGCGCCTGTTGTGCTTCACGCACTTGGCATAGCTGCGCCGGAGACATGGACAGGGAAGATACCGGTAGGACTATTCCAAGATTAATTCGTTTTCATCACTCAACCTGATCCAATATGGAGCCTTTCATCTATAAACGGTGGAAGGTTTTTTTGGTATATCTGTCATGTAGTATGGGATGAATAGTGGCCAATGATGCACGAATGATATGAAAGCGTAATCAAATCCGTGTATGTATCCGAATAACAAAACTTCGTTTCCGTTTATGTTTGAAAAAATGTGTTTTCAAAGAAAATCAAATATGCTAGAATAAAAACAAACATAAATAAACAAACAACCGGAGGTATATGAATGGTACAATCATTGTGGGACAATTCGAAGGCATCAGAGCTTCAAGGCGGACTTGACGAGCTCGTTTACCGGTCTAATATTATCGGTGCGGATCGTCGGGTATGCAACTGGGGCGGCGGCAACACGTCCAGCAAGACGACCGTTAAGGATTTCCGCGGCCGTGACGTAGAAGTTATGTACGTAAAGGGCAGCGGATCGGATTTGGCTTCCATGAAGGCCGGCAATTTCACGGGACTCCGCATGGATGATATTCGTCCATTGTTTGACCGTGAAGAGATGTCCGACGAAGAAATGGTTGCTTACTTGGTGAACTGCATGATCGATGCCAAGCATCCGCGCGCTTCCATTGAAACGCTGCTGCATGCATTCCTGCCCTTCAAGCATGTTGACCACACACATCCGGATTCTATCATCAGCCTTTGCTGCGCGGATAACGGCAAAGAACTCGCGCGTGAAATTTTCGGTGACCGTTTTGTATGGGTACCGTATGTGCGCCCTGGCTTCACCCTTTCGAAGATGATTGCAGAAGGCGTCTTGGCGAATCCGAATGCCGAGCTGGTACTTATGGAGAAACACGGCTTGGTAACATGGGGCGAAACGTCGGAAGCGGCTTATGCACAGACGATTAAGATTATTAGCGAAGCAGAAGCGTTCATTGAAGCGCGTATCCAGGAAGACAAGATCTTCGGAGGCGTGAAGCACGCGGCTCTGCCGGCTGACGTCCGCAGAAGCATTGCTTCTCAAGTTATGCCAGCCGTTCGCGGAGCGGTAAGCGATGCGAAGCAAATGATGCTCTCATTCGACGATGAGTCCGATGTGCTTCAATTCGTTGGCGGACAAGATTCCCCAACCCTTTCGCAAGTTGGAGCTGCTTGCCCGGATCACCTGGTTCACACGAAAGTCGTGCCGCTGTTCATTGATTGGACACCAAACGCAGATGACGTGGATGGACTGAAAGCGAAGCTCAAAGAAGGCATTGCCGCCTACAAGGAGCAGTACAAAGCCTACTTCGAACGCAACCACAATGATGGCGACGTTATGTTCGAAGCAGCACCGCGCGTTATCCTGATTCCAGGTGTGGGTATGATCAACACAGGTAAGAGCTGGGCTATTTCCAAAGTAAGCGGAGCACTCTATCACCGTGCGATTGCGGTGATGCGCGGCGCAACTGCGCTTGGAAGCTTCGTCTCGCTGAGCGAGAACGAATCCTACAACGTGGAATACTGGCCGCTTGAGCTTTACAAGCTGTCACTTGCACCGGCAGAAACCGAGTTCTCCCGCAAAGTCGCTTTCATTACTGGCGGAGCAGGCGGCATCGGCAGCGAAACAGCACGCCGCCTCGTATCGGAAGGCGCCCATGTCGTGCTTGCCGATCTTAATTTGGAAGGCGCGCAGAAGGTTGCCGGAGAAATTAATGAGAAGTATGGCGAGAACCGCGCGATCGCAGTTAAAATGGACGTAACCAGTGAAGAACAAATTACGGCCGCATACGCAGATACAGCACTAACATACGGCGGTGTAGACATCATCGTTAACAATGCAGGCTTGGCAACTTCCAGCCCGTTTGACGAGACTTCGCTGAAGGAATGGAACTTGAATATCAACGTGCTTGGCACCGGATATTTCCTTGTTGCCCGTGAAGCGTTCAAGCTCATGAAGGACCAAGGCATCGGCGGCAACATGGTATTCATCGGCTCCAAAAACTCCATCTATGCAGGTAAGAATGTATCGGCATACAGCTCCGTTAAAGCGCTCGAAGCGCATCTGGCCCGCTGTATTGCTACGGAAGGCGGAGAGTTCGGCATTCGCGTCAATACGATTCTGCCTGATGCGATTCTGCAAGGCTCTGCGATCTGGAACTCGAACTGGCGCAATGAGCGGGCTGCCGCTTATGGCATTGAGCCGGATCAACTGGAAGACCACTACCGCAAACGCACTACACTGCTTGTTAATATCTACCCACGGGATATCGCCGAAGGCATTGCCTTCTTCGCATCCTCGAAATCCAGCAAGACTACCGGCTGTATGCTGACTGTTGATGGCGGTGTACCGGCGGCATTTACTCGATAAGAAGGGTGGCACTTATCCATGTCTAAAGCAATAGGCGAGAAAAATTGGTACATTCCTGATGGTTATATTCCGCCAAACAGCGCGCCTGGTGAATATGAGAGCCATGAATCGGTCTGTGTGCTTAACACATCCACCGAGGAAGCACTGCTGAAGTTCACGATCTTCTTCGAGGATCGGGATCCAATTGAGAACATTCTCGTCGTCTGCCCAGGACGCCGGACAAGACACATTCGCACGAGTACTCTTAATCAAGCAGGGACGTCGATTCCAGTCGGCGTTCCCTACGCGATTGAAGTAATCAGCGACATTCCGGTGATCGTCCAGTACAGCCGGCTTGATGCGACGCAAGCTGAGAACGCTTTAATGACAACATTAGGCTTTGCCATCAAATAAGGAGGGGAAATATATGCAAACATCAGTTGAAAAAAGCTATGAAGAGGCGAAGGTCCTCTATCAGAAACACGGAATTAATGTGGATGAGGTACTTGAAGCACTAGCAAAAATCAAAGTATCGGTTCATTGCTGGCAAGGTGACGACGTTCGCGGATTCCTCTTCCCTGACCAAGAATTGACCGGCGGGATCTCGGTAACAGGAAATTATCCTGGAAAGGCGCGCACACCGAAGCAATTGCAAGCGGATATGGAGAAAGCGTTCTCCCTGATTCCAGGCAAGCACAAAGTCAATCTTCATGCTATTTATGCCGATACCAATGAGAAAGTGGATTTGGACCAACTGGAGCCGAAGCATTTTCAAAGCTGGGTAGATTGGGCGAAGGAGCAAGGCCTCGGTCTTGACTTCAACCCAACCTGCTTCTCGCATGAGAAGTCGAGCGACGGCTTCACGCTGAGCCATCCGGACCCGGAAATTCGCCAGTTCTGGATCGATCACTGCAAAGCATCGCGAAAAATTGGCGCATACTTCGGAGAGCAATTGGGCCAAACCTGCGTAACCAACGTTTGGGTTCCAGACGGCTACAAAGACGTTCCTGCAGACCGCATGGCACCACGTCAGCGCCTGAAGGATTCACTCGACCAAGTTTTCGCTGAAGAGATTGACCCTAAATATAATCTTGACGCTGTAGAAAGCAAAGTGTTCGGCCTCGGCTCAGAAGCTTACGTAGTCGGATCCCATGAGTTCTATATGGGCTATGGCATTAAGAATGATAAGCTGATCTGTCTGGATGCGGGTCACTTCCATCCTACAGAGGTTATTTCGAATAAATTATCTTCGTTGGCTCTGTTCACGAACGGCATCCTGCTTCACGTCAGCCGCCCAATGCGTTGGGATAGCGATCACGTTGTCGTCATGGACGATGAGCTGCTGGATATCGGCAGAGAGCTCGTTCGTAACAAACTGTTGGATACGACTCATATCGGCCTCGACTTCTTCGATGCCAGCATTAACCGCGTTGCGGCATGGGTCATCGGAACACGCAACACGATCAAAGCTCTTATGCGTGCTATGCTGGAGCCGTCTGAAGCACTGAAGAAAGCTGAGCTTGAAGGCGACTTTACGACACGCCTTGCCCTGACGGAAGAATTCAAGTCCTACCCATTCGGTGCGGTATGGGATTACTATTGCGCGAAGCAAGGTGTTCCTGTTCGTGAAGAGTGGCTGGCTGAAGTGAAAACGTATGAGAAAGAAGTTCTTCTGAAACGTGAAACCGAGGCTGCAGTCGTTTAATAACGGCTGTCACATCCTGGATTATTACTATTAAGGGCGGTGCCAACAGGTGAGTATTCTCGCATTTGATTTAGGAGCGAGCAGCGGCAGAGCGTTAATCGGCCGTCTCACGGACCGCAAGATCGAAGTGGAGGAGCTTCACCGCTTCCCTAATGACCCGGTGCAGGTGGGCGACCGCCTGCACTGGGACATTCTTCGTCTGGTTCACGAGATCAAGCAAGGGCTGCTTAAAGCGAAACATCAAGACATTGCAATCAAGAGCATCGCAATCGATTCTTGGGCTGTCGATTTCGGCTTTATCGGGAAGAACGGAGAGCTCATCGGCAATCCGTATCATTACCGGGACCGGCACACAGATGGAGCGATGGAAGAATTGTTTGCCGAACTGCCGGCTGAAGAAATCTTCGGTCGAACGGGAATTCAATTCCTGCAGTTCAATACGATCTTCCAGCTCTATGCGCTTAAGAAAGCGAATTCGCCATGGCTTGCGCAAGCGGATCGTTTTCTCATGATTCCAGATCTGCTTCGTTATTTCTTAACCGGAGAAATGCACAATGAGTTCTCCAATGCCACGACAACGCAGCTCTACAATCCCATTAAAGGTGACTGGGACGGGGAATTGCTTGAGAAGCTTGGAATACCTCGAGCATGGTTCGGGAATATTCTTCAACCGGGTACCAGTGCGGGTATGCTCAGCAGCTCGATCTGCTCCGAGCTTGGCATCGATTCGATTCCGGTCTATGCCGTAGCCGAGCATGACACCGGATCAGCAGTTGCTGCCGTTCCGGCGTTGGATCGCTCCTTCGCTTATTTAAGCTGTGGAACCTGGTCTCTCATGGGAACCGAAGTGGATCAACCGGTCATTAATGACCTGGCCCGCGAGCTTAATTTCACGAACGAGGGCGGCGTAGACGGAACATTCCGGCTGCTTAAGAATATTATGGGTCTCTGGGTGCTGCAGGAATGCAGACGGGAATGGGAGCGGACAGGGAAGTCGTATACGTTCCCAGAGCTTGTCGCTTCGGCCGAGAAAGCGGCTCCATTCGCGGCATTCATCGATCCGGACGACGCCATGTTCCTGCATCCTGGAGATATGCCGGCACAAATCCGCAGCTACTGTCAGCAGACGGGACAGAAGCCGCCTGAGGACGTTGGTGCAATTGTCCGGTGCATTCTAGAGAGTCTTGCGTTAAAATACCGTTATGTGCTTGGTTTAACCGAGCGTCTGTCAGGACAGCAATTTAACGGACTTCATATGGTAGGCGGTGGTATTCATAATACGCTGCTGTGCGCATGGTCGGCTAATGCAATTGGCAAGCCGGTATGGGCGGGGCCAGCTGAAGGAAGCGCAATTGGGAACCTGATCGTACAATGGATTGCACAAGGCGAGCTCTCCGATATATGGGAAGCGCGCAAGGTGATCCGCGAATCGTTCCCAGTGACCGTCTATGAACCCGAGAATCCGGCTGAATGGGAGCAGGCTTACGGCCATTTCTTGAAGGTGACCGGCCTAGACTAAGTCACATCGTTAACATTTTGCTTTGAAAAGAGGTAAGTTATGCTTGTTGCGGAGCGTTATGAGAAAATTGTGCAGCTGGTGAATGAAAGAGGAAGCATCCGGGTATCTGAATTGAGCGAGCTATGCCACGTGACAGAGGAAACGATCCGTCGCGACCTCGACCGCCTGGAAGCAGGAGGGCGCTTGCGCCGCTCCCATGGCGGTGCAGTCAGCGTGAAGGACCAACAGCAGTCCGAGGTTCCCTATTTCGAACGGGAGATCATCCATGCGGAAGAGAAGAAGCGGATCGCCGAAGAGGCCATCAACCGGATTCAGCCGCATGACCGGATCTTGCTTGATGCCAGCTCGACTGCATGGTATATGGCTTCCATCGTACCCGATATTCCGCTCACTGTGCTGACCAATTCGATCAAGGTCGCAATCGAGCTGAGTAATAAAGATAAGATTGAAGTGATTTCCACAGGCGGGCTGATGGCGCAGCGGTCGTTATCATTTGTCGGGCCGCTCGCCGAACGCTCACTCGATGCTTACCATGTCAATAAAGTGTTCCTATCCTGCAAGGGCGTTCACCTGGAGCGGGGAATCAGCGAATCGAACGAGCTGCAAGCACGGATCAAGGAGAAGATGATCGGCATTGCGGATCAAGTCATTCTCCTTGCCGACGCGAGCAAGTTTGGGGTGAATGCATTTACACACGTAGCGGATTTGTCCAGTGTGAATGCAATCATTACCGATGAGCGCATCCCGAAGGAGACGGTCGTACAGTTGAAGGAACGCAGTATTTCAGTGACAACGGTTTGATCGAAAAGAATGAGTTAACCCCGTCACCACCAATGGCGGGGTCTCTTACTATTTTTCCACTACCCTTGTAACAATTAGTTGTTGCTAAGATGTCTGATAACCTGATAAAATGATCTCAAACAAAAGCAGCGAGGTGTTACCCGTGAAAGTTTCCTTATTCATTACTTGTATGAGCGATGCCATCTATCCGCGGGTCGGTGAAGCGATGGTGCGATTGCTGGCCCGTTACGGGGTGCAGCTGGATTTTCCGAAGGTTCAAACATGCTGTGGCCAGCCGGCTTTTAACAGCGGTTACTGGGATGATGCGCGCGCTACGGCATCGACGATTCTGGATGCTTTCGAAGACAGCGACTTTGTCATTTCTCCCTCCGGTTCTTGTACAGGGATGATCCATCACTATCCGAAGCTGTTCGAGAACGATCCGGTTATGCTCGAGCGTGCGAAGGAGCTGCAGAGCAAATCGTATGAATTCACTCAATTTCTCGTCAATGTCCTGGGCGTTACCGATGTGGGAGCAAGCTTCCCTCACAAAGTGACCTATCATCCTTCCTGCCACGGCAGCCGTCTGCTCGGGGTTAAGGATGAGCCGATTGCTCTGATGAATCATGTAAAGGGACTTGAGCTTGTTCCGCTGCCTTTTGCAGAAGATTGCTGCGGATTCGGCGGCACATTCGCTGTGAAGATGGCAGACATCTCCGGGGCGATGGTCACCGAGAAGGTCGATCACGTTCTGGAATCGGAAGCGGAAGTATTGGTCGGTCTGGATATGGCTTGCCTCATGAATATTAGCGGTAATTTGCGCTACCGGAACGAACCGGTACGAGTGATGCACTTGGCTGAGCTGCTCTACGAAGGAGTGAAATAAGCATGAGTACGACGGGAACGGCAGGTACGGTTAAAGAGCGTGCGGATTTAGCCTTGAACGACGATTTTTTACGAAAAGCTGTCCGGTTCACGACCGAACGACTTCGCAACGGGAAGAAGAAAGCGTCCGAGGATCATGGGAATTGGGATGATTGGCGGGAGCGGGGCCGGCAGATCCGGCTTCATACGATCGCGCATCTCGATTATTATTTGAATATCTTTACGGAGAATGCCCGTGCAAACGGTGTCCATGTTCACTTCGCAGATACAGCGGCAGACGCGGTAAAGGTAGCGCTGGACATCGCCGAGCGCAAGCAGGCGAAAACGATCGTCAAGTCGAAGTCCATGGTAACCGAGGAGCTGCATCTGAACCATCACCTCGAGAAGATCGGCATCGAAGCGATCGAAACCGATTTGGGCGAATATATCATTCAGCTGGCAGGCGAGACCCCGTCTCATATTATTATCCCTGCCATTCATAAGAACCGTTATCAAATCGCAGATCTCTTGTCCGCGGATGCAGGTGAAACGCTCGCGCCAGACACGACTGTGCTTGCAGGCTTCGTCCGCAAGAAGCTTCGCGAGAAGTTTCTTGAAGCCGATATCGGAATGACGGGCTGTAACTTTGCGATCGCCGAGACCGGCTCTATGGTCCTGTTCGAGAACGAAGGCAATGCGCGTATGGTTACAACCGTACCGAAAACACAAATTACACTGATGGGCATGGAGCGGATTATTCCTTCTTGGACGGATCTGGAGGTCATGGCAACGCTTCTTCCGCGTTCGGCAACCGGTCAGAAGCTGACGGTCTACATGTCCGGCATTACAGGTCCGCGCCGATCCGAAGACGGAGACGGTCCGGAAGAAATGCATATTATTATTGTCGATAACGGCCGTTCCCTGCAGCTGGGCGATCCGGAATTCCAGGAACTGCTGAACTGCATCCGCTGCGGCGCTTGTCTGAACGCCTGCCCGGTATACCGCCACATCGGCGGTCACGCGTACGGTGGCACATATAGCGGTCCGATCGGAGCCGTATTGACACCATCGCTTCAGAAGAACGTGGGCGAATGGGATGATATTGCGAATGCGTCAAGCTTGTGCGGCGCTTGTTACGAAGCCTGTCCAGTGAAAATTCCACTGCATGATATGCTCGTTTATTTGCGAAGACGGAAGGTCGAAGCCGGTCATGGCAATAAGATCGAAAGCATCGGGATGAAAGGCTTTTCCGCGGTGATGGGCGGCTCGAAACGGTTCCGTACGATCTTAAATCTGGGTAAGCTGGGGCAGAAGCTTGTTGTTCGCAATGGCGAAATAAGAACGAAGCTCGGTCCGCTGAAAGGCTGGAACACCTACCGGGTTACACCGAGCATACCGAAGAAGACGTTCCGGGATAGTTGGGGAACGATTGAGGAAGAGATCCGCAACGGGCTTCAAGAGATGGATCCGGCGGTACGCAGCCGCATGGAAGCCGCTGTGAAGAACAGGGATAAAGGAGGACACGGCCATGGCTGAGTCACAAACACATCAACAATGGCTGGATGAACTTGAGGCAGCATCCCGTTCGAAACAGGAGAAATTCATGAACAGCATTGCCAGCAAGCTGGGACGGCCGAGAGTAATGGAGGCGCCTAAGCATCCTTTCCGCGGCGCACCCGACTTCTGGAACAATTTCGAATGGTCGCAGGAAGAGCGGGTTCAACATTTTACGGAGAACTTCAAGAGCGCTGGCGGACATGTTGCCCGGCTGGCCGATATGGAGGCGGCGAAGCAGTTCATTGCCGACAAAGCCAATGAGATGAGCGCCAAGTATATTGTGCGGCAGAATCAGGCGGAGCTTGAGGCGCTAGGGCTGGAAGCTGCACTCCCAGATGCGTCCATATCCGTATGGAACAGCGATCCGGCGCAGTCCTGGAAGGCACGTGCCGCAGAAGCCGATTTCGGTGTTGTTATGGCAGACTATGCGGCTGCTTACACAGGATCGGTAACGGTACTATCCTCCAAGGATAAAGGCCGTTCCGTCAGCTTGCTGCCGACTGTGCTGATCGTCATTATTCCGCTGGAACGTCTGAAGACACGGTTAGGGGAGATACTACCCGATTTCGATCGCGCAGGAAGGGCTAGCCTGCCTGCAGGCATTCACTTTATCTCCGGTCCAAGCCGATCGGCCGATATTGAGAATGATTTGACGATTGGTGTGCATGGACCGGGTATCGTCTACTCCCTTATCGTCGGATAAGAAACGAAGTTTCCTTCCAATAGTGCAGTCTACTATAGAAATTGACAACAAAAGCGCGGCGATCGGGAACGATCGCCGCGCTTTTCTATCGTTTCAAGTGTCTTACCATTCAGCTACGCTGCCGTCCTCATGACGCCAGAGCGGATTCTGCCAATGATGGCCGATCTCGGCCATCTTGCGCACTTGCTCCTCATTGATGGCAATGCCGAGGCCGGGTCCAGGCGGAATGGTGACGAAGCCTTCTTTATATTCGAAGACGGAATGATCATGAATGTAGTCCAGCAGGTCGTTGCCTTGATTATAATGAATGCCGAGACTTTGTTCCTGGATAAAGGCATTATGACAGGTGGCATCGACCTGAAGGCAAGCGGCAAGGGCAATCGGGCCGAGAGGGCAATGCGGCGCCACGGCGACATCGTAGGCTTCCGCCATGGACGCGATCTTCTTGCATTCGGTAATGCCCCCGGCATGCGACAGATCAGGCTGGATAATGTCGACGTATCCATCGGCGAGCAGCGATTTAAAGTCCCAACGGGAGAACATCCGCTCACCTGTTGCGATCGGAATATTCGTAGCGCGGGCAATGTCCCGCAAGGCTTCGTTATTCTCGCTCAGCACAGGCTCCTCAATGAAGAGAGGGCGGAACTGTTCCAGCTCCTTCGCGAGCACCTTGGCCATGGGTTTGTGGACGCGGCCGTGAAAATCGATGCCGATGCCCATATACGGTCCTGCTGCATCACGAACGGCGGCAACCCTAGCTAGAACTTGATCGATTTTCTCGTAGGTATCGACGTATTGAAGCTCCTCCGTACCGTTCATCTTAATAGCGGTAAAGCCCGCTTCCTTGGCACGCAGAGCGGAAGCGCCGACGTCGCTAGGCCGGTCGCCTCCGATCCAGGAATAGACCTTCATCTTCTCGCGGCAGGCGCCGCCAATCAACTGATAGACCGGGGCGTTGAAGTACTTGCCCTTAATGTCCCACAGCGCTTGGTCGATACCGGCAATCGCGCTCATTAGAATGGCGCCGCCACGGTAGAAGCCGCCCCGGTACATGACCTGCCAGTGATCCTCGATCCGCAGCGGATCCTTGCCGATTAAATAGCTGCTCAACTCTTCCACGGCAGCTTGAACGGTGTGCGCCTTCCCCTCGATGATGGGCTCTCCCCAGCCGACAATTCCTTCGTCCGTTTCTACTTTAAGGAACAACCAGCGAGGCGGAACAACAAAGGTTTCCATACGTGTTATTTTCATGGTTTATCAGTTCTCCTCTCTATTGGCCGAGTGCTTTCTTCACGGCTGCGATCATGTCGCTGATATGCGTTTTCATGAGTGAACGGGCTTGATCAGCTTCGCGTTCTTCGATGGCGATAGCGATCAGCATATGATAGCTCGCCGCTTTCGCCTTGCTGTGGGGCAGCTTGTTCGTTTCTCTGCGCCCTTTCGCGGATAAATCCGAGATGGCCGACAGCATCTGCGATAGAAGCGGGTTATTGGCGCCCTCGGCGATTGTCATATGGAATTGAAGATCGGTGGCGTAGTGATCTATGCCCTGCCGAATCTGCTCCTCCATCCGCTCCGCCAGCAAGCGGATCTCTCTTACTTGGCCGGAGGTCGCCCGTTCTGCGCAGAAGGCGGCAAGCTCCGGTTCGAGCACGATTCGAGCTTCTAGCAGCTCCAGGAGGGTGCTGTCCTCCAGCTCTCGCAGTTTGCCTGCCGGGTCATCGAGCAAGCTGGGATCGTTATGGATATAGATGCCCCGCCCATGCTCCACACTCACGATTCGCTGATTCTCGAGCACCCGCAATGCCTCACGTACTGCCGTCATGCTAAGTCCAAAATCCACTGCCAGCTGTCTGGTTGTCGGAAGACGTTCGCCCGGTTTCCATTCGCCGCTCGCAATCTTATCCTTCACACGCGCGATGATTTCCTCATGGGCGAGCTTCTTCATGACAGGTTCTCTTCCTTTCTCCTTAAGCAATCTTTACGAAATTACATAAAGATCATATCTATTTATATAAATGATATTATCTATTCAATCTGATTGTCAACGATTTCTTGAACGTTCCACTCCGATTATTTTCAAATATTGGGAGCTATGGTATAGTAAATCAACTTAACCTGCCGGTCATGCTTGGCAGTCCGGTAGAGGCGAGGTGAACGGAAAGTTGGAACAATTATTAAAGAGCTATATCCGCGAGCATCCAATGATGATGGACGACTTGCGGCGCGTAAGGGGACTTGAGCTTCCCAACAGCTTCGTGGCAGCAGGCTACATACGCAACTATGTCTGGGACAGGCTGCACAATTATGATTACCGGGCCACTCACAGTGATATCGATGTGGTGTATTATGATTCCGATTTTCCGGAGGAGCAGCGGGATCAGGCTTTGGAACAATCGCTAATCGATGCTACTGGTAATGAGAAGTGGTCGGTCAAGAATCAAGCTAGAATGCATATTCGTAACAATGAGGCCGCATATGATTCCGTCTACGATGCATTAAGCAGATGGCCGGAGACGGCTACTGCAATCGGAGTGAGGCTGGAATGGAACGATGAGCTGAGCCTCTGCTGTCCCTACGGGTTGGATGACTTATTCCGTCTGATTGTCAGACGAAGCCCTCTATTCTCGGATCAAGCTTACTATCGGAGCCGTATAACGGCGAAACAGTGGCAGCGTCTGTGGCCGAACCTTGCTATTATTGAAGATTGATATCCTGGCCGCGGTCAGGATGGAAGCAGGAGGAGAAACGCTATGAATTCGAATACAAGCATATTTAACAATCGTGTGGAGTCAGAAGACGAGCTGCGTCAGCTGCTCGGTTATCCGAACCCGGTTGTTGCACAGAAGACGATTACGACGATCGATGCGCATTGCCGCTCTTTCATCTCTCTTTCTCCAATGGTCTATTTAGCAACTTCGGATAGCCGAGGATCATGCGATGTTTCTCCTAGAGGAGATGCGCCAGGCTTCGTGTATGTTCTGGATGAGAAGCATCTTGTCATTCCGGAGCGTCCTGGCAATCGTAAGATGGATTCCTTTCTCAATTTGCTGGAGAATCCGCATGCCGGACTTATTTTCATCATTCCTGGTCTGGAAGAAACGCTGCGGATGAATGGGCGTGCAAGCATCATTACGGATCCGGATCTGATGGAGAAGATGAGCTCGCATGGAAAAATACCGAAGCTGGGAATCGGTATTCAGGTGGAAGCCTGCTACTTTCATTGCGGCAAAGCGTTCCGGCGCTCGGAATTATGGAAGCCCGAATCATGGCCTGATCTGTCAGCCATGCCCACAGTTGCGAAGATGCTGGCCGATCACGTCGGTGTCGCTGACGTAACCGCCGAATCGGTTGCTCAAGGGCTGCGGGAAAGCTATGAAAAAAGGCTGTACTAGCAGACAGGAACATGACCTGCTGCGCAGGCAGAATGTTCTTGCGATCGCTGTTGTCCCCGGCTTTCTTCGAATCAGATTTAAAGCTTGAAATGCTTAGAACAAAGGCGCCCGCCAGCGCTTCACCAGAATCATTCTTCCTGCTCCGCACTTGCAAGGAAAACAAGCGTTCAAAACAACAGCGCGAGATGATAAACTAGCAATAGCTGCAGCTACAGGATACTAGCAGAGGTGCTTCTACAATTCCACAGAAGGAGTTTTTGCATGCTTACATCTGCTCGGCTGTCCGATAACGTGGAACGTCTTCGCAGCAATCCTTATCCAGGACGCGGATTCATTATCGGATTAACGCCATCTCAATTACATTATGTTCAACTGTATTGGATTATGGGACGAAGCGAGAATAGCCGTAATCGTGTCTTCAAGCAAGAGGGGACCTCTGTTCGTAACGAAGCTTACGAACCTGCGAGGATGACCGATCCGTCGTTAACGATTTACAGCCCGATTAAGGAAGAGGGACCCTATCATATCGTGACGAACGGCGATCAAACCGATACGATCATATCGGGTTTGCAAGTAGGCGAGCTGTTCGAATCATCTCTTCAGCGACGCGAATATGAGCCGGATCCGCCGCACTACACGCCCCGAATATCAGGGGTTATGGATAGGAACCGGCAGACATATACACTATCAATACTAAAAACAGCCAATCAGCAGCCAGGGCTATGCGTTCGGGATTTCTATCATTTCGACCGCTTTACACCGGGTGTCGGACATTGTATTCACACCTATGCGCAAGAGAAAGACGGAGTCTTGCTCTCTTATGCCGGAGAGCCCTACGAGCTTCCGCTATTTGATGTCATGGACGAATCTCTGTCTTATTATTGGTCACTGCTGGATGAGAGCAATCGAGTTTCCATGCTAGTCAAGCATATTGATGTCCGTACCGGTCAGGTAGAGCTGCGAATCGTGAATAAACACGGGTAGCGCGCGATCGTGATCGCATACGGATGCTGCAACAAAGGGGGGGGAGCTGCTATGCCAGATTGGTCGTACCAAACGCTGTTCCGTCCGCTTCTATTTAAACTGCCGGCTCGAATTGCCAGAAGTGCAACCCTTCATGCCATGGGCGGGCTCAGCCGAATTCCAGGCGGGTCACTCGTCATCCGTACGCTCGGTCATATGGAAGTATCGCCACTGCTAGAACAGAAGCGGCTTGGCCTGGATTTGAAATATCCAATAGGTCTCGGCGGCGGCGTTGACCCGCATGGGACGGCCCAGCGCGCATTGGCGCAATTTGGATTCGGATTCACGGAAATCGGTCCAGTCACCATGGAGCCTGTTCGATCCGATCAACCCATTGTCTTGGACCGGGCTCAAGAAGCTATCGTTTATCCCGACGCACCGGTTAATGACGGCCTTGCAGCCATTGTAGAGCGGATGAGGCGGAAACGGGACCATCCGCTTCCGTCTTTTTTTCGGCTTTGCCCTATGCCAGGCTGTACCCCAGGTGAAGCGCTGGTTCAGATCCGAAGTATGCTGAAGGCGTTAAACCCATTCGCAGCCGGTTTCTACTTGGATATCTCCGAGGATAGCTGGCCGTCCGACATTATCGACGCCTGCACCATGGAGGCTGTTCGGCTAACCAAGTCGGAAGCAGCAGACAAACCCGTGTTGTTATATATTCAACCGGATACGAATGAGGAAGCGATCATGGCGCGGCTTGCCAATATTAACGAAGCTGGCATTGTCTTCGAAGGCGTTGTCATTGGCGATGCGATTACAGTCGGTGACAGCCAAGTAGTCGGACGCGCCGTACGAAGCTCCGTCTTACAGAAGCTGAAGCGAATCCGTTCCGTGTATCCGGCAGAATCATTCACGCTGATAGCTGCCGGCGGCGTGCATGAGCCGCAGGACGCGCTTGATCTTACGGAGGCCGGAGCCGATCTGGTGCAGCTTCATAGCGGAATCGTGTTCTCTGGGCCGGGCTTGCCCAAGAGAGTGAATGAAGCCATCCTGTACCGAATTGTATCACGCCTTCCTGCACCGCCTCTGCCTTCATTCTGGCAAGGATGGGGGTGGATGTGTCTGCTCGGGATCGGCATGATCATTGGCGGAATCATCGCATGGATTATTGCGGCGACGACAGTGGTGCTTCCGTATGATCTTTCCTTTCTATGCACGGACGCCGAGACGCTTGCCAGCATCAATGAGCGTCTGCTGCCCTTCATGTCACATGACCGTATCACGCTCGCAGGCACGATGCTCTCTATCGGCGTTCTCTACTATCAGCTTGGAAGGTATGGGCTGCGGGAACGGCTGCACTGGGCAAGAACGGCTCTGATGGTGTCGGGAATCGTGGGCTTCAGCAGTTTTTTTCTGTATTTGGGTTATGGCTATTTCGATCCGCTTCATGCAACGGCTGCTGCCATTCTGCTGCCGATGTTCATGCTGGCCATGCGGGATCGGAAGGAAGAGCCTTACCGCAGAAAGACGAATGTCGCGAACAATCCGACATGGAGAATGGCACAGCGGGGGCAGTTTATGCTCGTTGTTCTTGGTTTTGCACTCGTGATTGGCGGGATCACCATTTCCACGGTGGGCGTTACGAAGGTGTTCGTACCCGAAGACTTGGAATTCTTGATGACCAGTCCCGCTGCGCTGGATTCCGCCAATCCCAATCTGCTGCCGCTCATCGCACATGACCGGGCAGGCTTCGGCGGGGCGTTATTATCCAACGCGATCGCCCTCCTGGCAACTGCGCTATGGGGCATCCAGCAGGGAGCGCGCTGGCTATGGTGGACGTTTCTGGGAGCGGGTACGCCAGCTTTTGCCGCGGCATTCAGCGTTCATCTGTATATCGGGTACATGGATTTCTGGCATCTTTCTCCGGCGATATTCGCCTTGGTGTTGTATGTACTTGGCCTTCTACTCCTATATCCTTACTTAATGCGGCCAATATCAGCTTCAAAGACCGATCGAGCCTGAAGAAGAAGAGTTGTCGATGAGTATAATAATATATGGATAATAGGGGTGGCTAGATGGACGCCGTAGAAGCAACCGTTTCGATGAAGAAGCCCGTTATTGGTGTAACAAGCTCCCAGGAGGATGGCGCCGTTAACAGTACGGAGTGTACGATGCGTGCGGGCGGGCTGCCAATCATCGTCCCATTAGGGGGCGAGATGCCGGAAATCTCTCAATACGCGAATCTAATAGATGGGCTGCTGTTGACCGGAGGAGCCGACATCGACCCTTCCTACTTCGGTGAAGAACCGCATCGCGGGCTTGGCCGCATTACTCCCGAGCGCGACCGGCTGGAAATCAGGCTTACCCAGGAATGCCTGCGTCTTGGCAAGCCGATATTTGCGATATGCCGGGGAATTCAAGTGCTTAATGTGGCTGCGGGCGGAGCGCTGTATCAGGATATCGAGCGGCAGTGCGAGGGGCTTCAACATCGCCAGCAAGCGCCTGCTACGTACTTGGCACATACGGTACAAGTGACGCCGGGTTCCTTGCTGCATCGTATCGCCGGAGCCGAAGAATTCCGGGTGAATACATTTCACCACCAAGCGGTGAGCAGGACTGCGGATGGCTTTACAACGGTAGCAACAGCGAAGGATGGAATCATTGAAGCGATCGAGAGCGTCTCGCATCCCTTTGTCCTCGGCGTTCAGTGGCATCCGGAGACGTCAGCCCAGGTGGATGAGATTTCACGTAAGCTGTTCGAGGCATTCATACAGGCGTGCAAGGAAAGCAAAGCCGGGGAGGAAGAATGAATCATCAGAATGAAGCTGCAGAGGATAGAAGGGCGGTCCAGAACGTGACGATTCGAACGAGACAGATGGCAGTGGCGTTTCTGTTCCATGGCGGGAAGGTGCTGCTGATGAAAAAACAAGCGTCCAACTGGCAGCGCCAGACGATGCCTTTCTACAGTGGAATAGGTGGGCATATGGAGACGGATGAGTTGAACGATCCGATCGATGCTTGTTACCGTGAAATCGAAGAGGAGACAGGACTGAAGCGGGAAGATGTAAGCGAGCTAAAGCTGAAGTATATTCTGCTGCGGCTAAAAGGAGATGAAATGCGGCAGCAGTATGTATATGTCGGTGAAACGAAACGGGCGAATGTTGTTGAGTCCGATGAGGGAGAGCTAGGCTGGCATAGGCCGGAAGAAGTTGGCGGGCTGCGTTCCTCCGCGATTCATCATGCTGTATTTGCCCATTATATTGAAAATCCGGATCGGGAGCACATCTTCTCGGGGACCATGTCCATCGACGCTGACGGCGGGCCCCTCGTGCATTGGAATGCGCTCATCGATCCGGAGGTGTTCTAGCCATAGATTAGCGGTTAAACCTTGAACCGCTCAATGGTGCGGTTCAAGCTATTCGCAAGCTCGCGAAGCTGCTCGGAAGAGCTCGCGACTTCTTCCATAGCGGCAAGCTGTTCTTCTGATGAAGCGGCGACGTTCTCCGAGTCTTGTGACGACACGGAAGCAATGCGCTCCAGCTCTTCAAGCGAAGCTGCGATCTGCTCGCTCCCCGCGGACATTTGCTGCGAAGCTGCCGATACCTCTTGAACCTGCTCAGACACTTGACGAATAGCGTGAACGATCGTACGGAACGTATCGCCGGCCTGATGGGCGACGGATGTTCCCGTGCGCGCTTCCGTCATGGACTGCTCCAGAGAGGAGACAGCCTGCGTAGTGCGGGTGCCGATGCCTTGGAGAATCGATTCGATTTGCTCGGAGGATTCCCGGGAGCGTTCGGCCAGCTTGCGTATTTCTTGAGCGACGACGGCAAAGCCCTTGCCATGTTCGCCGGCACGAGCGGCTTCGATGGAAGCATTCAGCGCAAGCAGATTGGTCTGGTTGGCAACGTCAGCGATGAGCGCCATAATTTCGCCTATTCGGCCGCTCAGCTCTTTCAATTCATGAATGGTCTCCACCGAACTGGATAAATTATGCTCGATGGTTTGCATTTGGTTAACCGTGCTTGCTATAACCGACTCGCCAGCCGAGGCGCTTGTGGTTGTATCCGCGGCTAAATCCGATACGACGGAGGACGATTCCGCGATTCGCTGAATGCCGGTCGCCATCTCGATCATTGCCCGCTGACATTCCTTCGAGCTCTGCAGCTGCGTGTCGGAGCCGGCTGCGACGCTTTGAATCGCTTCCGCAATTTCCTGCGTTGCTTCAGCTGTCTGCTTAGCGCTCTCCTGCAGATTGGAAGCCGATTCGGATACTTCAGCTGAGGTGGTGCGAATGCTCCGGGTGAGATCGCGAAGGCTTGCGATCATCATGTTGAAGGATTCCGCAGCTTGACCGATTTCATTGCCGTTCGTAATAGGAATGGATACGGTTAAGTCGCCTTGCGAAGCAAGCTTGGATAATTCAGCGAGCTTGCGAAGCGGTCTCACGGCGATCCGGATAAGAGATACGACGATCAGGATCGAGATGAGTATGAATGCGAAGCCGCCGCCCAGATTGGTCCACAGCATGAACGATAGTTCTTTCTTGACGGTACCATAATCGAAATCGAGTCCGAATAGAGCGATGATCTCTCCGTTCTTGTCGCGGATCGGAGCCAAGTAAGAAATCCAATCGCCCATGGAATCGGAGTATGAATCCGTAACCGCCCAACCATCGCGCATAGCCTCTTCATAACCTTCCAAGAAGTAGGAGTTCAGCTCATATTCAGTGCCGGGAAGCAGACCCAAGTCCGTCAGGCTTTGATTCTCCTGAATGTTCAAGAGAAACGTCTTTCCGTCCTTTTCTATCTTATCTGGCATGAATACATACGAATTCGCGATCGATGTACTCTCTGCCATCGCATCCAGCTGCATCTTAAGAATAGAGAAGGCAGCGTCACCGCTCCCCTGCTTCGTCGCGATCATATCATGAGCGGTTGTCAGTGATGCGCTGTTTGCTTTAATTTGAGCGGATAAGCTCTGTCCATACTGCTCGAACTCATTCAAGTATGCCTGCCGCTGCTGGTTATACGATAACCACACACTGCTTCCGAGGACCACCGTGAAAATAAGGGACAATACCAATGAACTTGTGAACAGCAAGCTTTTCGTTTTAAAATATTTTGCAATGAACAATGCAGTCACACCTCTCGTTGTAGTAAGATATTTATCGTCTGAACAAGTGCAAAGAAATAGAGGGATGAATAATTTTCTTATTATTCTGATGTAGAGAGGGAGGTTATAATAGCTGCAGACAAGTATAACAAGCATCTATTAGAAATCTTTCTTGACGATTGTTAGGTTTCTGTTAAGTTGACTAGAACAATTATGAGGTGGCATCATGAATAAACTAACATTTATTGACTATACAGAGTCTTATTTGGAGCAAGTGAGGAACACCTACAATTATTATGTCGAGCACACGACCGTATCGTTCGATATGGAACCGGTGAGCGCGGAACAGATGCATCAGTTAATCCAACCGATGGACGAGTTGTACCGCTCGCTGATCATCCTCTCGGATGGTCATTATGCCGGATATGTATTGTATACGCAGCATAAGAAGAAAGCGGCGTATAAGGTGACGGCAGAGGTCACGGTATATTTGGAGCCGGCCTTTGGCAGACAGGGGATCGGAAGCTATGCCGTTCCGTTTGTAGAGCAGTTAGCCCGTGAGAACCATATCCATTCGTTTATTGCCACGATTTGCAGCGAGAACGAAGGGAGTTTGCGGTTGTTCGAGAAGCTGGGCTACGAACAGTGTGCCTGCTATAAAGAGGTCGCTTATAAATTTGACCGCTGGCTGGACCTGAAATCCTATCAGAAAATACTCTGATAACATTTTGAATAAAAAAACATAATAATGTATATTTATACATATCCCAATCGAAGAGAGGATGGTATAAATGTACAAAAAGATCGAGGAAGCTGCATTGAACGCATGGCCAGCCTTGCAAACCGTCCTGCGTGACGGGTGGCTGCTGCGTGTGTCCAATGGATATACCAAACGTTCCAATTCCGTCAGCCCTCTGTATTCTGATTGTTCAATTACTGATGTGAAGGAACAGATCCAGAACGTGGAACGGTTCTATGCTGGTGTCGGACTGGATGCCGTGTTCAAAATAACGCCGTTCATTCAACCTGCAGCACTTGATGAAATGCTGTCACAATCCGGCTACAAGCTTGCTGATCCTTCTTGTGTGAAGCTGCGCGAACTCCCCGGGCGCCTGCCTCCAAGCCGTGGCGATGTTCGTTTTGAGGAGTCCTTGTCAGAAGGCTGGCTGGAGATGGCCGCTTCGCTTCATCAGCTTACCGCGAGCCAGCTCTCAACGACGCGCAAGCTACTTGAGCGATCCCCGCTGAAGCAAGGCTTTGCGACTGTCTATAAGGATGGCGTGCCGGTATCGTGTGGATTTGGAGTGGTAGATGACCATTATTTGGGGTTATTCGACATTATGACTGCACCCGGGCATCGTCAACATGGCCATGGAGAACAATTAATCCGTCATTTGCTGGAATGGGGGGAAGCACGCGGGGCCGAAGCTTGTTATTTGCTTGTGGCGGAGAGTAATAAGCCGGCTGTTCGTCTATATGACAAGCTTGGCTTCGAGACGATCTACAAGTACTGGTACCGCGTGAAGCCGTTCGCGCAAAATTAAGGCCAGAAGAGGAGAGGAAGCCTGTCAAGCTCTTACGAATGTTTGCCGCTATCCTTCTCCTTCTTTATACCGGCTTACTGCTCTACTGGATGTTCATCGGCTTTGGGAGAAGCGATACAGCAGGCAGCGGCTACAGATATAACTACATCCCGTTTCAGACGATCCAATTATACTTCAACCACGCCGACCATTTTCGCTTCAAAATGTGGGTCATCAATATCGTCGGTAATGTGGCGGTATTCGTACCGTTCGGCCTTGCGATTCCATATCTGCTGCAATACGGCTTCTTTCGATTTATGTTCCGGTTCATAGCTGTGCTCTTCGTTCTGGAGACCATGCAGATGCTACTCAAACGAGGGAGCTTCGACATTGATGACATTATACTAAACTCGGCAGGAGCATTAATCGGGTTTATGCTGTACCGGATCATCCGGTCGATACAGATCTAATACGGTTTATTTATGCGGAGGAGAGATCGTCTCAATGTACAAAGCGATATTATTCGACCTGGATAACACGCTCCTCGATTATACTTCAAGCGAGCTGGATGCCATGCACCGCGCGATTGCGCAACATCGGCTTCTGGAGCTGGGGGGATTTGAATGGGAGACGTTCCGGAGCGTATTCGCGCCCATTAACTGGACATACTGGAGCGAGCGGGTGGAGCGGCAGATCCACATCAGTCAGGTGCTTCACTTCTCCTTCCGGGATACGCTTGCCCAGTTGGGGTTCGACCCGTCCCTATCGGATCCTCTGGCGAAGACGTATTGGCATTTATTCTGTAATACCTGCCATGTGATGGAGGGGGCGCACCATGTTCTGTTGACTCTGCATGGCCGTTATCCCCTTGGTATTATCTCCAACGGCATAGGCGAAGCCCAACGGGCCAGGCTGAAGACGGGCGGAATGGATCATTATTTCGATCATCTCTTTATCTCCGATGAAATGGGTCTATGGAAGCCTGACCGCGCCATCTTCGATTCGGCGGTTCATGCATTTGGCTTGGATCATTCCGAGGTGCTGTTTGTCGGAGATTCCCTGCAGGATGATTACATAGGAGCCGAACGCTCCGGAATCGATTTTTGCTATTATAACCCTGTTGGTCTGCCTATCGGAGAATTGCATCAGCCCAAGTTCGCGATACAATCATTATCCGAATTAACGATGATGCTGGATAACCGTTAGCTGCCGGAGCGGATAGCAATAGAGAAGAGGAGGAAGCCGGTTGTCGGTCTTGTACATTTCCGATTTGGACGGGACGCTGCTCAATGATGAGCAGCTCGTAAGCCCGGAAAGCGTGGAAATTCTGAATGATTTGATTGATCGGGGCATGCTGTTCACGGTAGCGACGGCGCGCTCAATTGAATCCGCCTCTTGGCTGCTTCGGGATCTTTCCCTGCGTCTGCCTGTAGCCTATATGAACGGCGTGTTTATTCATGATCCGCTGACAAGGCGCAATATCCGGTCTAACTTTCTTCCGGACCCCTTCACAATGGAAGTCTTGGCTGCTTACATGCATAATGACTTGCAGCCGCTTCTATATACGCTAGACGACAATGGCGTCCCGCATGTTTACTATAAGGGGATTCGCAATGCAAGCGAAGAGAACTACATTACAAGCCGAACCCTGCTTGGTGATTCGCGATTTCAATTGGTGACCGGCTTTGATAATCATCGTGAGGAGTCGGTTTTGACGGTCAATGCCATTGATACGCTGGAGCGTCTTTTGCCTGTCTATGAAGCATTCCGTTATCGCAGCGAGGCGATTTGTCATTTTGGACCGGATATCTACACGCCGGGATACTATTGGCTGGAGATCGCCAACAGCCAGGCAAATAAGCGGGATGCATGTATATTCCTGAAGCAGTATGCCGACGCAAGCAAGCTCGTATGTTTCGGAGATAATTTGAATGATTTGCCGATGTTCGAGGCAGCGGACGAGAAATATGCGGTATCCAATGCGCATGAGCAGGTTATTCAAGCGGCATCGGGAACGATTCTGGCCAATGCGGAGCATGGCGTGGCCCATTATCTAGCATCTGTCTACGGAAATAAGCCATAATCTGATACAATGAGCCTAGAAGATTTACATACGAGGGTGAGGAATACCAATATGAAATTTAGACCGTGCATCGATCTTCATAACGGGAAAGTGAAACAAATTGTCGGCGAATCGTTGACAGCGGCGGCTTCGCAAGGCGGCGTTATCGAAAATTTTGTATCTGCATACGATTCCGCGTACTATGCGGACTTGTTCAAGCGTGACGAGCTCACGGGGGGCCATGTCATTATGCTTGGCGGAGGTAATGAAAAGGCGGCATTAGGCGCGCTTCGCGAATATCCGGGCGGATTGCAGATTGGCGGCGGCATCAAGGCAGATAATGCGGCTCATTATTTGGAAAACGGGGCCTCGCATGTCATTGTGACATCTTATATCTTTCAAGACGGCGAGCTGAATATGGAGCATCTGAATCGGATCGTGTCGGAGGTCGGCAAAGAGCGGCTGGTAATCGATTTGAGCTGCAAGCAGCGAGATCATAAGTGGTTCGTCGTTACGAATCAATGGAAGACGTTCAGCAGCTTTGAGGTGAACGAAGCCAATTTGCGGGAGCTTGAGCAGTACTGCAATGAATTTCTCGTACATGCCGTCGATGTCGAAGGCAAGCGGACAGGCATTCTAGAAAGTCTGGTCAGCCTGTTAAGCCGGTCTGTGTCGATTCCAACGACCTACGCAGGCGGTGCACGTTCACTTGAAGATCTAGCCTTGTTCAATGCGCTTACAGAAGGGAAGCTGGATATAACCATAGGCAGCGCACTGGACATCTTCGGAGGGGCACTGCCATATGAAGAGGTAGTTGCTTATTCGAAGCAGTTCGAATAATTGTATGGGATCCAACGGGGGACGTACATGATTGCAATCTGATTCTATAGCAACGCTTCATAGATTGGGAGAGCGGGGACTTGGGCCGCCTCTCTTTTTTTTATCTCCTTCCTTCCCTTCATGCGGCATGCCGAAGAGGCCTCGTAAGCTGCGAAGCCTCCTCAAAAAAAGATACAAATCAATAACAAAAATCTTACAATCGATTTACATAATAATGAAATCATGTTAAATTATAAGCTAGATGAAGCGAAAATGTTCAATGATTATGGGGGGTGTCTGATTCATTTTATGCGGCAGATTTATTGAAGAAAGGGTGAATTAATGAGTGATACATACGGACCATATATATTCTATAGTTCATGATCATACAATAACCAGAAATCATTGCTGGATTTTTTGCGGGGGAGTGGAGTCATCATGTTGAAACGTATGGTCAGGAGTGAGAACGAATTATCCGTTGCGGATCTGCAGCAGGCTCCGACTTTTTCCGTAACCTACCCGAATGCCTCTAGCAAATACGTGGTAGTTGCCTGTTTGTTAAACATCGGTCTGCTCGCCATTACGAATGCAACGAAAGTCGAAAGTATCCGGGTTGCATCTTCGATCGCCTTCATATTGGTAGAAGTGTTTCTATTTATTCGACTGTACATAGAAATTCGCCAGAAGCACGCCTTACTCCTTCGGGAGAAAGAGTTATTTATCGGAAAACAGCATTTGACTCCCGAGCAGCTGACAGAAGTGACCTTCACGACGAATTATATCGATCTTCATACGAACCGACGCAATTGGTCGGAACGGATCGTACGATTCCGTTTTGCGGGGAACAACGAGAAAGACAGAGCGGCCGAACGGCTTCGTGCTTGGCTGATGCGTCATGAAGTGAAAACAGTGAAAGATGTATAGCGCTGCCTGCAAGCTTCGTATTTCCCGTCTTCGGGAGCTGCGAAGCTTTTTTTCTACTATCTGCATGCGTATCGATGGTATAATGTGGACATCGTGCGGGTTGCGGGGCTTTAGGAATGAAGAGAATCAATGAAGGAGGCAGAGCATTGTCCATACTATCCAAGCAGCTTGCGCAGCGGATCGAACAGTCTGAGATTGATTATATGATGGACCGAATGATGGCGATCCGTGAGCGGCAAGGCAATCCAGAACATGTCCAGCTCCGCTCTTTTGGCGGGGCCGCCGCTATCGCCAGCAAGGGGATGCCCTGGCCGCAGTTCAATACCGTCAAAGGGTTCGGGCTCGATGAGCTTCTTCTGCTGCCGGAAATTCTAGCCTTCTACGCAGAATGTGGCTGCCGGCCGCAATTTGAAATTACCCCGGCTAAGGCGACGCCTGAGCTGCTCAAGTTACTCAGTGAGCAGGGCTTCATGCCTGGCGGATTCCAAGCCTCGTTCTATGCGGTACCTGAGGCTGCTTCAATGAACCTGCCGGCTCATATAAGGATTAGACGGCTGGAACGGGATGAAATGACGACCTATGCGCGCATTCATTGCCTTGGCTTCGGAATGAATGAGAGCGGAATCGAGCCGATTGCTGCGAATAATGCGGTCTTGCAAGGAAGGCCAGGGTGGCACTTCTATATGGGCCTTGCCGATGAGATCCCTGCAGCTGCAGGTGTCATGTATGTAGAGAATGGAACAGCGTCCTTGACGTTCGCAGCAACGCTGCCGGAGTACCGTTCACGAGGACTCCAATATGCTTTGGTAAGACGCCGAATGCAGGAAGCTGCCATGAATGGCTGCCAGCTGGTGGTTAGCCAAGCGGCATACCTGTCGCCGAGCCACCGTAATATGGAGCGCGCGGGAATGAAGCTGGCCTATACGCGCATGAATATGGTATTACGATAAGTAGGCATGCTTTCGTTTTCTAAATGGATAAGTAAACAGCTGCAGCGGGGAGGTGTAACTTATGATACCGATCAAGCTTCCGCGGGAGGATAAGGACCGTATTATTGATGCGCTGATCGCCTTCTATTATGAAGAGCGCTCAGAAGAGCTTGGGCATATCGGAGCTGAGCAGATCATCGATTTTCTGCTGAAAGAAACAGCGCCTTATGTCTATAACAAAGCGTTGGCGGACGCCAGGCAGGTCATAGCAGAGAAAACAGCTTCAATCGAAGAAGAGCTGTATGCGATGGAGCGAAGAACGTAAAGGCAGGAGGAGAATCGAAGAATGGATAATACGAAGCGATTTTCTAATCGGGTCGATAATTATGTGAAGTATCGTCCCGGATATCCGCAGGCTTTGCTCGATTATTTGGTTGAGGAGTTAGGGATCAACCGGGGAAGTGTGTTAGCCGATGTCGGCGCGGGAACGGGAATCTTCACCCGGCTGCTGCTTGAACGCGGTAATGTTGTCTATGCCGTGGAACCGAACAAAGAGATGCGCGAGGCAGCAGAAGCACAGCTTGAGGGCGATAACCATTTCATATCCATCAACGGCTCGGCGGAGCAAACGACGCTGAAGGACGCCTCGGTGGATGCTATTCTCTCTGCACAAGCCTTCCATTGGTTCGATCCTGAGCCGACGAGCAAGGAGTTTCGCCGTATATTGAAGCCGGGCGGGATGACGGCGTTAATCTGGAATAAACGAGATGTGGGGCGCAATGAATTCGCGACCGCATACGATCAATTGATGAAGAGAATAGCTCCGGATTATGAGAACGTTAAGCATATGCGTCTGGGTGACGCGGATTACCGCGCATTCTTTGGCCGTGGAAGCTACTCCAAAGCCTCGTTCGACAATGAACAGCATCTTACGTATGAAGAGCTGCTCGGCCGGGCGAGTTCATCCTCGTACACGCCGCTGCCGGGTACGGAGGCCTATCAAACCTTCGTCCAGGAGCTAAAGGCTCTGTTTGCCGCCCATCAGAAGGATGGCTATATTCCATTCCATTACGTGACAGAAGTATATTACGGACATATGTAGAAGACGGAAGGATTGATGAAAAACATGATCATGGAACTTGCCATCCTGCAGGTTAAACCCGAGCTGGATCATACATTTATCGAGCAATTTAAAGAAGCTTCCGAGCTCATTGCTTCGATGGAAGGATACATCCGCCATGAGCTGCAGCGCTGTATCGAACGGGAGCATCAGTATGTGCTGCTGGTATGGTGGGAAACGCTCGAGGATCATGTGAGTGGATTCCGACAATCCGCAGAATATGGACAGTGGAAACGGCTGCTCCATCACTATTATGAACCGTTTCCTATTGTGGAGCACTATGAACAGATCCCGCTGGCGGTGAATAACCCGGCAACCTGAATAAAATGGCTGAACAGGCTAGAGAGCCTGTTCAGCCATTTATTTCATGCGCAAATGGTTGTCAGCGTACATCCACGTATTAAAGGGATACAGCTCCTTCGGCTCAGTCAAGGACGCCAGGTTAATGGAGCGGGCACTGCTGTAAGCTTCGCGAAATCGGGAAGGCGTTATGCCCTTGATTCGGTGGAAGCAGCGAGAGAAGTAATGCTCGTCTTGAAACCCGCAAGCGAAAGCAACCTGCTTCACACTCCATTCTTCGTAGAGCAAATGGCGGCAAGCCCTCTCAATCCGGCGGTGCACGATAAGCATCTGCGGCGTCAAGCCAATGTACCTTCTGACCTGTCTCGTGAAGTGAGCATGCGTCCATCCCGATGCGTGAGACAATTCCGCAACAGAGATCGGCCGGTGCAGCTGATTCTCCATATACGAAATGGCTGTCTGAAGCTGCAGAGGAAGGGCAGGACTGTTCGTCTGCGAACCGTTCTTCCATTCCTCATAGGCAGAAGACAATTCCTCCAGAATGACGCAAAGCTGTTTATTTCCTCGCTCTATCCAGCGCTTGGGCTTCGTCGAGCCAAGCAGCATAATTTGTTTCAACAAGCTTTCCGCCAGCGGATTCAACACGGGCAGGAAGGATGCTTCTCTCAAGAATGATGTATGGTCGTTATCCGGGATATTAGCCCATTCGAAATGAATGAATAGATGATGGGTCGGCTCCGATGAATCAAAATCATACGTGTGCAATTCATCCGGACGGGTCAGGATGTAGCCGGGCTCCGTCAGTTCGATCGTATGATCGTTCGTCCTATAGATCGTCCCGGTGCCCTGCGGAAAATAGACCAGCTCATATTCGGACAGCCGGCGGGGAGGCAGACTTGCCCCGGCTTTCGCCGAGACATCACCGCAGAATACTATTGAAGGGTATGTCTGCTGCTCTCCTCCGCAGGACGTACCGGTAATAGACATAAGCGCTCACGTTCCAATCCATGCCGATTTGCTTCAACTATAGCGTAACGGGAGCTGTTTTGGCAACGCTTTCGAAGCAGGCTTACATCCCTTTCATTTGACCGTCCGGCATGGCCATCATCCGCTTGGCCGCGGCGGGCTTGCCGGGTTCGAGAACAGGTAGATCGACCCTCGTGCCGAATGCTGGGGCGGCATAGGGAAGATGCGTTTGTCCCCGTGCTAGAATATGCGAATAATTAGCGGAATCCCCCTCGAAGGCTTCGCCGTGATTCCACGGGACCCAAGACCGTGCGTTACAGTAATGGCAGACGTATGCGCGGCGGAAGCGGTCTTCTGTCTTGTTCGGGTAAGAGCGGTGGAGCAGATGCGATTCGAAGAATAGAACGTCGCCTGCTTTCATTGGAACTGGAATAATCGCCGGATACCTGGCGGCCACCTTGGACAGCGAATTCGCTTCATCGTCCATGCTGCTGGCATGAAGGACTGGGGGCAGCGAATCGAATGCGCCAGTCGCGTGAACAGACTGAACCGGATCTGCGTCTGGATAGACAGGTTCGTTGCAGCTTCCCGGAGCGACCCATAAGCAGCCGTTCTCGATATCGACGTCCTCAAGCGCGATCCACGCACCGATTAACGTCTCGGGATATGTCGTAATATAATAGGCATCCTGGTGCCAGCCTTGACCGCCGAGCCCTGGTGGATTGAAGAATAGCATGGACTGCAGGGCAAGAACATCGGGACCGATTAACGCTTCAACGACATCCAGTACGCGAGGGTGAAGCAAACCCCATTCGCCGACCGCCTGGTTCCGATGAAGCATATGAATGCGGGTAACGCGAGCGGATTTTTCTGCTGCCGACATCTCGGGATCATAAGCGTCATGTCCGGCAACCGGGATCTGGCCTTCATACAAGCCGTCAGCCCAATCATGGAGCTTCTTCACATCTGCTTGATCCAGGAGGGAAGGGACGACGAGGTATCCTTCCCGCTGATAATGTGTGTATTGATCGGCATGAACGCGGTAGCGGTCGGGACGTGCAACAACTTGCGGCATATAGGGCATTCCATGGGCCTCCTTGGTATGGATACAATTTACTTCATTATCCACGCTGCGGATGCCGGAAACAATGGAGCCAACGAACAGATGGTGGACTGATTTGCTCTCACGATATCAATCTTCAGCCGGCATAGGCGTTAGTATAGGAGGCAAGTAACAAACATGACCAATTGCTCGAGCGGATGTCCGTGACATCCTGGCAATCCAGCCCGTGACCGATGCGTGTGAGGGATCGGGAGGCGGCCGGATTGAACATAAAGTTTTGGGATAAACATGTGAAAATGTTCCAAATTCTTCTCCATACATGTTAAACTGGACACAGATGTGCAGCGATAACCGTCTCATATCGGCGAGAAGGCTCGCTTCGCCAATCGTACAGGGAGGTTTGGCACGATGAACAATTGTGCGGTAGTTACGAAACCCGCCATGAATTTGGTCGGAATCAGTTACTGCGGTCCTTACTCGACATTCCCAGATGAAGCCATCCGATTGCAAAGCGAATTCCTTGCCCGCAAGCATGAATTGAACGGGGAAGTGCTATCCACGGCGCTTCACAGCCCTTACTTTGGCAACGAAGTGTTCGCAACCTATTGGGCATGCTACGAAATTGCCCACATGGAGCAGGTTCCCGATGGGATGGTGCAATTTACGATCCCCGAGCGGCAGTATGCTATGGTCAGGTGTACCAATAAACGCATTGGCGAAGGCTATGAGCAGCTGTTCGCGTGGATGAATGAACTTAAGCTGGCCAAGCGGGATAATGCCGTCTCGCTTGAAATTTTTTATATTGATGAGCACTTGGAGGAAGAACCGGTCGATCTGCTCATACCGATTCAAGAGAAGGAGTAGACGACGGCAATATGACGGCTGCTCGATTTTTCACACATCCTCTTGGTATACTGGCAGCCTCGGTAGGCGCTACAATGTTATGGGGAAGCTCCTATGCTTTTCTGAAGCTCAGCTATCAATCGCTGC
Source organism: Paenibacillus mendelii (assembly GCF_024498075.1). Lineage (GTDB taxonomy): Bacteria > Bacillota > Bacilli > Paenibacillales > Paenibacillaceae > Paenibacillus_Z > Paenibacillus_Z mendelii. Next base: position 28,217 of record NZ_JANHOF010000016.1, on the reverse strand, counting down.
AGATCGGTCCTTCGGACACATTCGAGCAGCTTCTGTTTGCCGGATACAGATTTACGCTGGCCGGGCTTCTCATTATGGTGTACATGCTGATCCGCAGAGAGACATTGGCGTACCGCTCCGGCAGCGGGATGCTGCTCATCCGGATTGCGCTGCTGCAAACGGTGCTTCAGTACACATTCTTCTATGCCGGGATGTCTCTTAGCGAAGGCATGGTCGGATCAGTCATTGCAGGCACGATATCCTTCTTCCAGATTGGTCTTGCGCATGTCCTCTACCCCGATGACAAGCTGAATAGGACGAAGATGATAGGGCTGCTTGTCGGCTTTACGGGGCTGCTCGTATTAGGGCTGTCCAATCACGGGAGCGTCAGGAGCTGGATATTCTCCTATGGTGAGCTGCTCTTGATCGCATCGGCATTCTTCAGCGCAAGCGCGAATTTAATATCCCGAAGAGGAGCTGTCTCCTACAGCATCTCCTACATGAACAGCTACCAGATGCTTCTCGGGGGAATCGCGTTAATCGCCGCATCGGCATGGCGTGTCGGTCTGACGCCATTCCTGTTCGACTGGCGGTCTTCACTGATGCTGCTTCATCTGGCTATCGTATCGGCGGTAGGCTTCATGCTCTGGAACAACGTGATGAAGTACAACCATGTTGGCAGCGTGTCCATGTACTTGTTTCTCATTCCCGTGTTCGGGGTTGCGCAATCGGCGCTGTTGTTATCAGAGAAGCTGCATGCAGCTGTCCTATTCTCGCTCTTGCTGGTCTGCCTGGGCATCGTCATCGTGAATCGAAGGAAGAAAGTGGGTATGGCTGCTGTTATCGAGAATGAATAGGATATGCGGCGGGCTGTCACTCCGTGTTTTAGGCCGGGGTGCGGCTGCTGGCTTGGTTGCGGGGATCGTGCTAGGTCTTTGTCTAAAATGGTTTCAGATCCTTACCGGCGAGCGTGTCTATACGTTACTGTTAAATATTGATTTCATACCTTACATGCCGATGCGGCTGACGGAAGCAGGGGAGTTTGCACTCCATCTGAGCGTATCCGTTCCGCTCGGCATTGTTTATCTGGTGGCCGTCAAGTGTCGGGGACGGTATATGCGATTCGGTGTGTTGACGGGGGTACTCGCTTCTCTGACATGGGTGCCACTAACGCTCGTATCCGACCGTGTACCGTCGATTCATGATGGGCAGGCGTTATGCCTATGGCTGATCGGCCATGTAATCTATGGGATTACGTTAGCGCAGACGGCTAGAATAATGTTTCCAGTGAACGAACGTTCAACAAGCAGATGAAGGAGGAGAGAGCGATGCCCGTACCGGTATCCATTATCGACGCATTTACTTCAGAGCCGTTCAGAGGTAATCCGGCTGCGGTCTGCTTGCTCCAGGAGGAGCGTGAAGAGCAATGGATGCGGCTTGTCGCAGCCGAGATGAACCTGTCCGAGACGGCATTCCTGATGCAAAAGACGGACGGAAGCTACGGACTTCGATGGTTTACACCGCTCGATGAGGTTGATTTATGCGGCCATGCCACACTTGCGGCCGCTCACTACCTATGGGAGCATGGCCATCGAGAACCGGAACATAAGCTGCTGTTCCTTACACGCAGCGGCATCTTAACTGCTGAACGGACGGCTGATGGCATTACACTTGATTTTCCAGCTGAACCGGTTGCTCCGGCAGTTGCGCCCGAGGAGCTCATTCAAGGACTCGGATTAATTCCCCGTTATGTAGGCCGGAACCGGATGGACTATGTCGTTGAAGTGGACAGCGAGCGAACGGTTCGAACGCTTCAACCCGATATGGCGCTTCTGTCTCGAGTGGAGACAAGAGGCGTTATCGTAACCGCCCGGGCCGACGGCGGACCTGGCAGCCGCTATGATTTTGTTTCCCGGGCTTTTTTTCCTTCTATCGGAATTAACGAGGATCCGGTTACGGGTTCGGCACACTGCGCACTCGCTCCGTATTGGCAGCGTCGATTGCGCAAGGATGAGCTGGTGGCTTATCAAGCCTCCGCCCGCGGCGGGGAGCTGCTCCTTCGGCCGGTTGGCGACCGAGTACGGATGAGCGGAACGGCCGTCACGGTCATGAACGGACATTTACGAACATGAGATGATGTTCGGATGGGGGAGAGCACATTTGTTGATGAAGAAACGTGGATGGCGGCTGTGCATTCGGTTATCAGCTGAATGGGGTGGCCATCGATGCTGACAGGCAGTTCTATCAAACCTACTCCGTACCGGCAATCTGAAAATAATAGGGCCGCAGCCCAAGTCGTTCGAACGACTTGGGCTGCGGCCTCCTCAATAGATCATATGATCAGTCCAGTATAATTGTACGTTCCATTTGCTTCATAGCTTCTTCCCCGATAATCCCGATTCGCCATATCGCGATGCCTTTGAGGCTGTGACGTTTGGCTAGGCCAATCTTGGCATTGACTGATTTGGCATTCTCGCTGCCGAAGGAAATGCCGAGCACGAGCTTTTCCTTGGGAACTTCTTTCAGAGCCATCCGGATCGCTTGGTCCACGCGATCCATCGGTTCTGGACCTTTCTCGCCCTCATACGGATAGGCCATGACGATTAGCTCGTCGGCATACTTAGCCAGCGCTTTGTAGTCATAACCGTGATAGGCGCCATTCAGCGGATGAACCGCCAGCGACAGCTTCAGGCCCGCAAGCTTGGCCTGCTCGCTCAGCAGACGAACGAATTCGGTGTAGGACTGCTTGGCTTGCTCAATATCGCCAGACCAGCCAATTCCCTCGAAGTCCACTGAAATCCCTTGGAAACGATTATCACTGGCTTGCTTGACAATGGTGTCAATGGCTTGCGCGCGAAGAGTCTCATCGTTGAGCAGCTTCGTGAGCTGGCCCTTACCATCCGTTCCGAAAACCATCAAAAACGGGCTGTTTCCGTCCGATGTCACATCGTCGATAATTTTCTCCGGTGTCAGATCGCCCGCTGGTTTAGGCCAAAAGAAGCTCTCACCCTGCAGCGTGATCTGCCCTTCGTCATCAATCCGGGTCCAGCCGAATGCCACCGAATCGAAAGAGGGGACATAGTGTATTTCCGGGAAAGAAGATATGGCATAGAAACCAACCGTGTATAGATCCTCCCGCGGAGAACGGATATCGACAGTACGTGTCTTACCATCCCATGAAACCTGCGCTCCGAACTGCGTGCTGAAAAAATTAAGAGGAACGAGGGTGTAACCGTCTTTGGCAATAGGGGCAACATTCAAAGCTACGTTCTGCCCGCCCACTAACGCCTTCTTATCGTTCAGACGCAAGGTAACTTTCTTGGTTTGGTCGCCGACGACTTTGTTGGCCGTGATGGTCTTATTCGCAGCGTTCCAAACCACATTAATGCGAAGCGCTTCGGATATAACCCGGAAAGGAACCATCGTAGTCCCATTGATGACGGTTGGCTCGATTGGAAAAGACAGCGGATAATCATCGAGCATAATCGCGGTTTTGGCCGGTAAAGTTGAGGCAGCGCTGACAGGGATGCTGCCGCTGAGAAGTAGAAGTGCACAGCAGGCTACAGCTCCCATACGAAAAATCTTCACGATTGTTAATCTCTCCCATTCTATCAAGATGTCTCCTTATTATAGCAAGATCAGTTGATAGATGAAAGAATTAAAGACGAAGCAAAACCCCAGGCTCCTATTCAACAAGAAGCCTAGGGTATAGTTTTCTGACAACCTTAAGCGTGATCGCGGTTCCGGCCGCGCAGACCCGCTAATCCGATCAAGCCGAGCAATCCAAGCCAGCCCCAATCAAAATCGTTATCGTTTGCTGCGGTTGTACGGTAATTGTTGGCTCCATTGTCGAATGTATTCATCATCCGGTTGCCAACGTTATCATTCGCCCTTGTACCATTCATGTTGTTCATGTTGTTGTCTGATATTTCAACTGATGTCATCTCAGTACCTGCAGGCTGAGCAAAGACTGGAATGGACAACACAAGGGTAAAGCAGGCGCAAATGAAGAGACACATGACATGCTTTTTCATTCGTAATCCTCCGTTGTTATTCATATTTAGGTACTTTCTTACTATCCCTCAGAGCGGTAAATTATATTCTAATGCTCGCTTCTCGATTCATCTGGCCCAAACGTATGATGTGGCTGATGCTTCCCGGCCATGTTATAATGTGTCTTATTGTATAAAATGGACGAGGTGTGAAACGTGACGTACGACATTCCCAAGCATATACAACGGTTCGGAGACGATATAAACGAGCAGGAGCTCCGTTATCATAACCGACGGGTGCTCGTTTCCAAAGAGTTTACCTTTGACAGTGCTCATCATCTGCATCTTTATGACGGAAAGTGCAAGAGCCTGCACGGTCATACGTACAAGCTGCAAATCATCTTGTCGGGAAAGACGGATAAACGCGGGATTACGATCGATTTTGCCGACATAAAACGGATAGCCAATGAACGAATCATCGACCGTCTGGATCACCGCTACCTGAATGAAGTGCTGCCGCCCATGAACACGACAGCCGAGAACATGGTCGTATGGATGTACGAAGAGCTGTATGCCGCGCTAAGAGAAGAAGGGCTCTATCCTCATGTGCGGATTGAAGAGCTGCGCTTGTGGGAAACGCCGACCAGCTTCGCAGCCGTGACGAGAGCTTTGATGGAGGCGGAGGAGCATGCCGAATAAACATCAGCAGGAGTCTGCAGACTTGTCGTCCGCTATGCTGCCGATGGTTGAAATATTCGAGACGGTTGAAGGTGAAGGCACGCGTGCCGGATTTCCGACCGTCTTCGTCCGTTTATTCGGCTGCAATCTTCGCTGCGTCTGGTGCGATACAAAGTACAGTTACCCGCCGGCAGAAGCCGAATTCAAGATGTCCATTCGTGACATTGTCCAGCAGGTAGAGCAGCAGTATAAGTCAGCCTATGTCTGCTTAACGGGCGGCGAGCCGCTCCTTTATGGCAAACGTTCGGCCGCTTTGCTGCAAGCTTTATGTGAGATAGAACGGATTCGGGATGTTCATGTCGAGACGAACGGAGCGATCGATCTCGCACCTTTTCTTGCGGAGGTTCAATCGGAGAAAGCCCGGTACATCATGGATTACAAGCTTCCCGACTCCGGGGAGAACGGGACGATGGTGCATCATAATTTTGAACTGCTGCGCCCACAGGATGAAGTGAAGTTCGTAATCGCCAGTGACCGTGATTTTGAAGCGGCGGTAGAGACGCTCCAGAATTATCCGACTGCTGCGCTGCCCATGTTCAGCCCCGTATGGGAGTCGATGCCCCCGGATCGGCTCGTTCATAAGATGCTGGAAAGCGGTTTGTCGGGCGTGAAGCTCAATATGCAGCTGCATAAGATCATCTGGGATCCGGCAAAGCGTGGCGTCTAATTTTAACTCTACGAAAAAATAATAGGCTAGGATCCAAAGGCTGCAACCGTTTGAACGGCTGCAGCCTTTTTTCTGCTGAATGCGAATCACTCCGCTATAGAGCGAGAACGCTTGCGGAATACGAGAGGTGTTATGCCTTCATGCTTTTTAAAGCTGCCGATAAAGTGATTAATGCTGCTGAATCCGATTTCCGAGCCGATTTCATCGATGCTGTAGGTGGAGGTCTGCAGCAGCTCCTTTGCAGCGGCGATCTTTAATTTCATATGGTACTCGATCGGGCTGTAGCCGGTATATCGTTTGAATTCCCGGGTGAGATGATACTTGCTGATGAAGAACTCCTCTGCCAATTGATCGAGTGTGATTTTTTCGTTGTAGTGGGTTTGCAGCTTAGTGATGATTTGCTCGATGTTTGGAGGAGGATCCGCGTAGTTCCAGTCGAAAATATTGCTTTGCAGCAGCAGCTCGGTCAATATTTCAACAATGAGCTTTGAGCTAATGATCGGGGAGCGGGCATCTACGGATTGATTGGTCGTAATCAATCGGCCCAGACAATCAGGAATAATGGATCCGGGCTGCAAGGCCAAGACGGGACCGGTGTATTTCTTGATTTGCTTAAAGTAACCGTTACTGCTGCCTCCGTTGAAACGCAACCAGATCATATTCCATAGATTCGTCTGGTCGGTTCGATATTCATAGGGCTGCCGGCAGTCGATGAAGAAGATATCCCCGGCGCGAAGGGTGTAGGCGGACCCGGCATAGTCCAAATAGCCGATACCGGATTCGGTGTATAGAAGTAAGAACGAATCGTCATGGTCCTGCACGACTCGAAAGGACGGCTCCACATAATAATGGCCTGCGGATTGGATGTAGAAAAACATGGATTTGGCAAGCAAGCTGACGTTCGCTTCAATATGAACCGATGGCTCCCGTATTTCCAGACCTTTACTGAGGATTATGTTCATAATCGATGTCCCCCGTTCTCAGGTAAGCAATAATCAACTGTTTTTTGACAATATTATGGGATGATTTTTGAAATAAATGCGCTTACAATTTTATGAAAACGTTTTTATTCTTATTTAAGCACGAAGTAGGCAAAAGAACAATACAAATTAGGAGTTGATTACTATGGAAGCGGAGCAAGTAAGCCAGCTGAGGCAAATAGCGGACCAGCAGCGCAGGATCAATCGGATTCTGAAGGAGCGGTTTGAGAATGAGCCGAATGAAGAATTGAGGGACCTCATCCGTTCGATTACCTTCCTTAACCGGCTTCATGCCAAAACCTTGGACCGGGAAACGGGTCTTATACCGGTTAATAATTATGAGTACACATCCCAGGAGGGAATGGTGGAGCAGAGCGAGGCCTGGCTGAAGGCATTGGAAGAGGGGCGTAATTTGTTTGCCGGCCGTTTCAGCGAAGTGGATGGCTTATGTGTGGATCATGCGTTCTTTAAAGTGGATGGAAGGTTCCACCTCATCTACATTCGTTTGGAAGCCTGCAACATGTGGCAGGAGCTCGGGATGGGCAACTTCGGACATGCATCGAGCCAGGATCTGCTGAATTGGGAGATTCATCAGCCGGTGCTTCCTGTCATTCCAGGATCATGGGAGAATACACATGTGTGGGCGCCGCATGTATTCCAGCATGATGAACGGTACTGGATGTTCTATACCGGGGTGAATGAGAATGCCTGCCAGGCGATCAACGCTGCCGTCTCAACCGATCTCGTCAATTGGGAGCGGGTATCGAAGGAGCCTTTGATCATCCCGCCTTGGGGGTTATGGGCTCCGGAGCACTTCTCCAACTGCCGGGATCCGTTCGTACTGAAGGATGATGACGGTTTCTACTGTTATTATACCGGCTATGTGAAAGAAACAAGCCAATACTGCGTAGGAATCGCCTATTCCAATGATTTGATCAACTGGGAAGACCGCGGATATTCGATTGTGGAGAACAGCACGGAGGTGCCGCCTGAATCGCCCTTCGTCATCAAGCGCGGCGGGATATACCATTTATTCTATACCAGCTATACGCATGGCACGGTTGTGGCTACTTCAACGAAGCCAGACTCGGGGTTCTGTGACGTGTCCGGGGACGGCTTTCAGGTGCTGCAGGGTGTTACGGCAAGCGAGTTTCTGCAGGATGAGGATGGGCAATGGTATATGACGGCGATTACGCATGAGACGAACCATTTTCACTTCATTGAATTCTATCGCTTGGAGTGGCCTGAACATACCGGCGGTACGTTTAAAGTGGTTCCAGTCCGGTCACAGGTATAGGATACTGCGCTTTAATGAAGGGAGGTGATGGGGGAAGGCTTCATCATGAGGTTAAGATAGCTGGGACAGGAGGCAGCGTTGCACAATTACGTTAGAGGGCAGTCAGAGGTAGGAAGGCACGATCAGGATTGATATTGTCTGGTAGGGAGGAATGGATGTGAAGAAGCTTGCATTCGTACTGGGGCTTGCAATTGTGGCCTTGAGCATGGTTAGCGTTGTATTTGCAGCATCGACGGAAATCAGCATTGTACCGGAGTCTGGGAATCATAGTCCGGTTCAACTGACGGATCCAAACGGTACGTTAGGGCAAGAATTTATCGCTCCGCAGTCGTTCAATACAGTCGTGCTGCCGCTGCCAACCTGGGGTACGACCACATCCGGATATACCTTTACGCTGCGCAAGCATGGGCCTAGTGGAGAGATTGTCTATCAGGAGGACATACGGAATGCGCAGGACAATCGGTCGACCATTCAAGTCGGGGATCAAGGAATCGGCCGTTATTATGCTGAGATCAGCAAACCGGTAGGTTCAATCGGATGGTGGACGAGGGAGGATGTTTATAACCGCGGAGCTGCATACGAGAACGGCAAGCCGGTTCTAGGCAGTGACCGTGAAACCATTATTCGATATGTCGAATAAAGGATACGGTTCAGTACGGGTATACCGAGGCTGCAAAAAAACTGGAGGTGACGCATTTGTTATCATCCTTAAGAGTGTCTATTAGAAAGTGGATTCCGGTCATGCTTGTCATCATGCTGCTCACGATGCTCTCCACATTCGGTACAAGTCAAGCGAACTCATCGGAATCCAATACGCAACAAGCATTCGACTATGTGCAGCTGATAGCGGGCAACGCCGGACAAACCTATGAATTGTACAGCGGCTCTGTTCCGGTTGAAGATCCAATTGTGCCGAAAGGGGACAGCAGTGCTTTAGAGCCGCTAGAGAACGGCGGGACACTCGGGCAAGATTTCATGGCGGAGAAGCCGTTTAACGGGGTCAAGATCGAGACGCCGTCTGGACAAAGCGGTTCGGTCAGCTACAAGGCGACGTTATATAAGGACGGACCAAGCGGCACGGAGCTGTATTCCGCTTCGGTTACGAACGCCCAGAATGGAATCAATGATATTCTATTTCCCGAACAACAGCCAGGCAGATATTACGTAGAGATCAGTCAGCCAAGCGGAAATGTCGGATGGGTTACCCAGCCGGTCAGCTATATGATGGGCGCAGCCTACAAAGATGGGGACTTGCTGCTCGATCAAGAACGCGTACTGTCACTCATCTATCCTGTCTTGGCTTCGGCGGGACAGACGTTCCAAGCAGACCGGAACTTTAATGAGGTTCTTCTGAAGCTTCCGTCATCCAGCCAAAGCGGTAGTCTCGAGGTGCGCTTGCATCAAGAGAGTAAGGCGGGAAGGCTGCTGGTGGAATCCAAGGTTGAGTTCGGCGATCCCAGCTATGGCCGAATCAAGGTCGGTAATATGCCGCCTGGAGCCTATTACGTGGAAATCATCAACAAATTGGGTGTACCGTTCCAGCTTGGCATAGGTTCGGTCCCATATGCAGATGGCGTCGCTTATCGCAATGGCATCGCCTCGCCTGAGACCGACTTTGCGGTGGGGTATGGCTTGGCACGCGATTGGCAGCAGTGGGATACGCAGAGCGACACATGGGTCGCTACAGACAATCTCGGCCGGACGGTGTCCACGAACGCGACTTCCGGATCGCCGAGGAAAGATAAATTTGTCGGCATGTTCTATTTCTTATGGATGGGCTATCACAGCAACGACGGACCCTATGATATTACGAAAATATTAGCGCAGGATCCCGATGCGCTGCAGAATGCGAATAGTCCGTTATGGGGGCCGGAAGGCCGATTCCATTATTGGGGAGAGTCCTTATTCGGCTATTACAAACCCGATGATGAGTACGTCCTGCGCAAGCATGCGCAAATGCTGGTGGATGCCGGTGTGGATACACTCATATTCGATACGACCAATAACTACACGTATACCGATAACTTCATGGCACTGCTTCGCGTATTTACCGAAATAAGGAATGAAGGCGGCCGTACGCCGCAAATCGCCTTCCTTGCTCCGTTCGGCAGTGCGTCTTCGGTAACGGAGTCGCTGTGGAATGATCTGTATGGGCCGGGGCTCTATTCGGATCTGTGGTTCCAGTGGGACGGCAAGCCGTTGATTATGGCCGATCCGAATACGGTTCGGGCTGATTTACGTGATTTCTTTACCTTCCGCAAGCCGATGCCATCCTATTTTGAAGGTCCAAGCGGGCCGAATCAATGGGGCTGGCTTGAAGTATCGCCGCAGCATGTCTTCTATGATGCGGACGGGAACAACGAGCAGATGACGGTAGGCGTAGGGCAGAATGCCGTTCCCAACGGCAGCGGCGGATATAAGCTCGGAGCGATGAGCGAGCCGGGAGCGATGGGAAGAAGCTTCCATAACGGGGCTCAGTCCCAGGAGCCCTATCCCTCCGAGCAAGGGTTGAACTTCGCGGAGCAGTGGGAGAACGCACTGGAGGCCGATCCCGAATTCGTCTTTGTAACGGGCTGGAACGAATGGATCGCACAGCGCTTCACGGAATTTAACGGCGCACAGAATCCGGTTATGTTCGTCGATCAATTCAATCAGGAATTCAGCCGGGACATCGAACCCATGAAGGGCGGACACGGCGATAACTATTATTATCAGCTGGTAGATTTTGTCCGGAAGTATAAAGGAGCTTCTCCATTGCCGGCTGCCCAGAAGAAAAACAATGTGAAGATCGACGGCAAGTTTAAAGACTGGGATAAGGTACTGCCGGAGTATCGCGATAATATCGCCGATGAAGCTCGCAGGAATCATCCGGGAGTCGGAACATCCGGGCAGTATGTCAATGAAACCGGACGCAACGATATCATCAGCTCGAAGGCGGCGTATGACAATCACTATGTGTACTTCTACACTAGAACGAAAGAGGCGATAACGCCTTATACCGATCCGAACTGGATGCTGTTATTCATTGACGCCGATCAGAATCACGCAACGGGCTGGGAGGGCTATGATTTCCGGGTAAACCACTCAGCTGCAAGCAGCACGAAGACGACCCTGCAGGCAAGCGCGAACGGGACGGACTGGCAGGATGTCGGTCAAGTGGAATACCAGGTCGGCGGCAATGAAATGGAAATTGAAATACCGCGCCAATGGCTTGGCTTGAACAAGAAGGATCAGGTTTCGCTGGACTTCAAATGGGTGGATAATAGGCAGGTGGACAATGACATCACGGAGTTTACCGTGAACGGGGATAGTGCGCCGAATGATCGGTTCAACTACCGTTTCGAAGGCGAGTAGGCAGCGGAGTTTGTCGATAAGCAGGTACAAGAAAGGGGCTGCCCGCAGCCCCTTTCTTTTCTTGTATGATAGGAACGGTCAGATCGGAACGACCCGGTCCGGACTATGAGAAGCTGTTCTCCACTGGTGAATCTGTCAGACTAACTTGAAAACCAACCTCGAACATTCGTTTCCATGGCATGCGCACATCATGGATTTCAATCCGTTCAGGCTGCAAATCCTGGAGATAGGTATGTACGAAAGCCTTGAGCTGATCCCGGACCAATTCGGTAACCGCATCATAGCATTCGGCAACGTTGAAATAATTGCCGCCTAGTAGCGGAAGATGTTCATGCAGCGTCCGTGATCTGACAATGGCTTGATAGCCCCAATCCTCTATGAGCCGCGCGATCAAGAAGGCACGGCTTTTCGCCATCCTATCGACCGATTCGCCGGTTGCAGGGCGAGAATAGTAAGACTCGATAATGCCATGCGCAATAACGGTTCCGAGCGTATTGCCAGACGTATTCCAACCGGCGTAAGCCTGCAGCCGGCTTAACAGTCCTAAGCGGGACAACAGCTGCATGAGTGATTGATCGCTGCCGTTCAATGCAGCAACATCGGCAAGCGCAACCGTTCGTCCTTTGTCCATGTAGTTCTGAATAGCAGCGGCAAATTCCCGGATGTTGACCTCGGAAAAATAAGAACGATGGCGCGAGGACAACGGTGAGGCGGCATCAGCAACAGCATTCTGCCCTGCCGCGGGCGAATGGACCATTAAGATGAAATCCGCCTCATGGGAATTGTCGGCAAGCAGACCTCCGGCTGCAATAACCTGCGATTTGATACTCTCGCCGAGTGTACGGTCTTCCAGACATGGAATGATCGTCGGCCCGAGCGTCGAGGAATAACGCGTAAACAATTCAGGCCGGTAGCTGCGCCGCTCGCAGAAAACGCGAGCGATGAGCGTACAGCCGACCTCGTCGGCTCCTGGATAAATATGAATGCGATCCGAGAGATTAAGGCTGTCCGCCAGAACAATAAGCTTGTTCCGCTCGGATGCGGTAAATCCGTATTCCGCATTGTCATCGAGCGGAATTATGAGTGTATCGATAATGCCTTCATGAACGAATTTGACGGAGGCTTCATTAATGAATGCGTTTACACTTCGCCGCTGCAAATGCTCGGTAAGAACCGCTTGCGGAATAACCGTATGCAAGCGCTCCCATTCCGCTTGCTCGGATGCCGGAAGCTCGCCATAGGTGCGCTTATCGCTGAGCCAGGAATACCGGTAGATGCTCTCCCCATGCTGCTCATAGTAAGCCGGCTCCTCATCGTCGCTATTATAAGACGGGGTGCGCATGATGAGATTGAAGGCATGGATCCGGAGGGAGGGATGGGCCGCCTTCAGCTCTCGCAGAATCGATAGCCGCTGAAGACATTCTTCTTCCGTATGATGATGCAAGCGTGAAGGGACAATGCCGCCGTAAACGAGCATATCGATGGAAACGACTAAATCATTGGCGTCTTGCGCGGATTCGATTAACCAATTCATGATTCCGGTCGTATCGGCAGGGCGCTTCTTGTTCCCAAGAAGGTGAAGAGGAGGTGAAGTTAACGGTAATTCACCGATGCGGGCTAAAGCGGCAGGATACTCATAATTACAGGGCCTCTCATCCAGCGGAACATACACGAGATCATTCATATCAAATTACCTCCATTGCATAGATTTGTATGAAATAAGTATAGCATGACTTCCTTTTTTGAAAAAGAGAATAAATCCGATAACAAAAGAGTAAAAAAAGAAATCTTCCATTTTGAATTGTTCGATGGTATGATTATTGTAATAAAACCCAGACTACACCCAGTCAAAAGGAGCGGAACTAATGAAAGATGCACTCATAGAAAGGCTGCGTAACGGGTGCGTTGTATCGTGCCAAGCGCTGGAGAATGAACCTCTGTTTGGTTCGGATATCATGAGCGCAATGGCTGTTGCCGCGGAAGAGGGAGGGGCAGTCGCGATTCGAGCGAATACGCCAAAGGATATTGAAGCGATCAAGAAACGATGCTCCTTACCGGTGATTGGTCTATACAAGCAAAATTATCCGAACAGCGACGTATATATTACACCTACGATGAAGGAAATCGGTGCCGTGCTATCAGCGGGCGCTGAATTTGTCGCTGTGGATGCTACGAATCAAACAAGGCCTGACGGTCTGGCATTCAGACAATTGCTGGAGCGCATTCGGTACATATATCCAAAAGCGATCGTCGTTGCCGATATATCTACTTATGAAGAAGGCGTACAGGCGATGGAGATGAACGTCGACATTGTGTCCACTACGATGTCGGGATACACCCCTTACAGCCGGCAAAGCAAAGAACCGGATATTGGGCTTGTGCGCAAGCTTGCAGCACGGAACGAGACGCCGGTTCTCGCTGAAGGCCGGATTTGGACTGTAGATGAATGCTTGCAATGCTTCGAGGCAGGAGCGCATGCCGTTGTTGTCGGTACTGCGATCACGCGTCCACAGGAGATAACGAAGCGGTTCGTGAAGGCTATCCACAGAAGAATCGAGCATTCCTCTAATCTTACAGCAAACTAAGGGATGCTCGTGTGACAAACATCCGAATTTGTGCTAGATTCAGCATATAATTTGGCTCAAAACGCAGACTTTAAGAGGTTGTTCTCTTGTAAATACTATCACATTCGTATATTCTTTCATTAATTAACCATAATAATCCAGTTGACACAATAAGGGAGAATTACAATGAAAAAAGCGCGCAGGTTAAATAATTCATCAAACACGTTGTTGATGATTTCAAGTGTGTATTCATCCATGACCAAAGCGGAGAAGAAAGTGGCGGATGCTGTCCAGAACAATCCGGAAGAAGCGGTATTATCGACCGTAACGGACTTGGCCGAAACGGCCGGGGTTGGCGAAACATCCGTGATCCGATTCTGCCGCGCTCTCGGCTTTAGAGGGTATCATGAGTTTAAGCTGTCGATCGCTCAGGATCTGGTCAATGTGCCCAACTACCTGAACGGTGAAATCGACGAATCCGACAACACGATGGACATTGTCCGTAAAGTGACCATGAATAACGAGAACATTCTTAAGAATACGCTGGACTTATTAGATATTGAACAAATGACCCGTGCTGTCGACGCCATTATCGCGGCCGACAAGATTTACATTTACGGCGTGGGCTCATCCGGGATAACCGCTCTCGACACACATTATCGGTTAATGAGACTGGGTATGAAGGTCGAAGCCCAACGTGACGCGCATATCATCGCGATGTCGGCTGCAATGGTCCAGAAAGGCGATGTCGTGATCGGCATCTCGACCTCCGGCAGTACGAAGGACCTTGTCGATCCTTTAAAGCAGGCCAAGGAAAACGGAGCGCGTGTGATTTGTCTGACCAGCCATGCGAAATCGCCGATTACGACTAATGCGGATATCGTACTCCTCATTCCTACTCGGGAGATGCCGTTCCAGGGCGGTGCGCTATCGACTAAGATGGCTCAGATTCATCTGCTGGACATCATGTCGACCTTGATTACCACGCTCAAAAAGAGTGAGACAAACGAATCCATTCGCAAAACGGCGAATGCCGTTGCCGATAAGCTGTACTAATGGGAACTCACTAAACGTGCACAGGAGGAACGTCAGATGTCCGTCGAGCTAGCCATCGGAGTGGATATTGGGGGAACCAAGATTCATTTTGCACTCGCAGACGATCAGGGAAAGCTTTATCATCAGGAGATTGTTCGGACAGAAGCCAGAGAGGGCGCCGTTGTCGTTCTGAATCAAGTACTGGAAGGTATTGGGCGTATGTATGAGGCTGCGTCAGCCTATACAGACCGGGAGAAGCTTCGCGGCATCGGGATTGGCAGCGCCGGACAGATTGATTTTGCAACCGGGAGAGTTGCATTCGCCGTTGATACGCTGCCAGGCTGGACAGGTACGCGAATTAAAGAGGACGTAGCCGGCAGGTTTCCTGGACTGCCGGTCATCGTGGATAACGACGTGAATGTTCAAGCGATTGCGGAGCGGCGCTACGGTGCAGCCCGCGGCTTGAACAGCTTCGTCTGCTTAGCGCTAGGTACAGGAATTGGCGGCGCCGTTGTAGAGAATGGTCAGCTGATTCGGGGAACGTTCGGCGGAGCAGCAGAGCTGGGCCATGTGTCCGTCAACTTCAACGGACCCCGCTGTTCTTGCGGCAACCGCGGCTGCATCGAATTATATGCATCCGGTACGGGGATTGTTCGCTTAGCGGATGAGCATGCAGCAGCAGGCTTGTATGAGGGGCAGACTGATTCCAGGTCCGTCATCAAGGGATGGCTCGATGGAGAACCGCAAGCTTCTGCAATCATGGATGTCGTTATTACCGCATTGTCTACCGGAATTAGCGGACTGATTCATACCTTCAACCCGCAGGCTGTCATCATTGGCGGCGGTGTATCGGAAGCTGGCGAGCCCTTGCTGAGCGCATTGCGAAGGGAGGCCGCATTAAGAACGGCTCCCGCGATGTGGGAGGCGGTTAAGATCGTCCCGGCTGCAGTCGGCATTCAGGCCGGCGTCATCGGCGCAGCGGCACAGCTCTGGCATTATTCATAAGATAGACATATGCAGCCGGTTACTCGGCTTAGGAAGGCACAGCGGATAACAGACTTCGTGTACAGGCATGGGAGGAGTGATCTCGTGCCTTTTTTTTATGAACAAATAGAGAAAGTAACTTTTAATAGTATTCATAATAGAAAATTATTCTTTTTTAAGGGGGTGATGGGAAGTAGAATTGATGCCAGCGCGCAGCTCTGTGCTCTTAGGCAGATTGAAGATCGATTGTACAAACAGACTTAAGGAGGTAGATCGGCTTTGAAGGTTAATGCCAAACCACTGCTCTCATGTATATTAAGTATGGCCCTTCTTTTCACCGCTATTGCGTCATCGGTATCGGCCGAGCCGCAGATTGAAGAACCGTTGATTGTAAACACACAAGAGCTGCCATCCGATGATTCGGAGGCCGTAGATAATCAAGATCAACAACTGCCAGAAAACAATGAGAGTGAATCACAAATAGAGGATCCAGCTCAAGGCGTTCCCGAGAGTGAAGATGATCCGGGGGATACGGCCCTTCTTGCAACCGAACCGCAGCTAATCATAGAAGGCAAGGATCCGATTCAGGTCGATCTGATTGATCAAGAACGAACCCCGAATTCGTTAGCCGTCTATACGCGGAATTATGGGAGCGCAACCAAGCCTTATCATGCGGATGACACTGCTGAGTACATTGTTGTAAACGGTGTCATTGCCGTCATTGCAGCCGATCGCCCTACCGGTGGCAGCGGAACCAACATTCCGCTGAACGGTTATGTCATATCGGCATCGGGAACGGCGAAGGATCTCCTTACTGGAGTCAAGCTTGGGCAGTCAGTTCAAGCGGAGTCGATGGAGATTCCCGTATATCCGAACAAGTATTTTAAAGTGAGCGGCGTTGTCGTTGGCATTACAGGAACCAACAAACAACGTCTCAGTGAAGAAGTCATTCTGTTCACACCCGAGTACGGGGAGTCGACCATACAAAATCCGTGGGGGATGGAGCTTACCGTGGTCGATGGCAAGGTGACACGATTTGTATCCATTCATGCGGATGAGAGCGGGAATTTCGTCGATAACGATTCTCCGATTCCGGATAATGGTTATGTGCTGTCCATTCAATCGGGAAATAAAGGGTATGATGAATTGCTCAATATCGTTCAAGTTGGCGATGAGGTGGAACTAGATATGGATAGTCCAGTTTACCAGGCTGCCAAAACAAGCTTTGACGCTCGGAATGCAGACCGGTTGGGAGATCAAATGATCGTGTACGACCGGGGTGGCGAGCGAACGGGAACCAATGGATGGGGAAGCGAAGTTGTAGTCGATAAGAATGGCTTTGTGGTCACGAATGGAGGTAATGATTCTCTCATCCCGGAAGGCGGGCTTGTCTTATCCGGACATGGCGTGAAGAACGCTTGGCTGACGAGCAATGCACCTGTAGGTGCCAGGGTGTGGGTCGATGATACAACTAAGCAAGTGCTCATCATTTTCACGCCCGAATCCTATCTGGACAAGGCGGCGATTAATATCCTGGCTGCCGAGAATCAGCTGGAGCAGTCGAAGAAGGAGTTCAGAGACGTTCCGTATACCGAGATTCAAGCGAAGATCGATAAAGGCAGGCAGCTGTATGAGGAGGCTGAAGCACGGCTGGCTGCAGAAGGAATCGGCAGCATTCTCGAGCTCCTGAAGGAGATTGACAGCACGCTGACGGACGCGCTTTATATGACCTTTGAATCGGGCAAGGTGGAGACTCGCGGCGTATGGCTGAGGCCAAAGGAAACTAATCTTGAGGACGTGAAGAAGAAACTAAATAATCTGAAATCCATTAATGTCAATGCCGTTTATCTTGAAACGTGGTGGGACGGGTATACGACCTGGCCTACGGAAATCAGGGATAGCGAAGGTCTGTTATTGACGGAGTTGAACCCGTTATACCAAGGCTTTGACGTTCTTGACGCCTATATTAAAGAAGGTAAGAAGCTTGGCATTGAGATCCATGCCTGGGTGGAAAATTTCTTTGCCGGCGGACCATCGGTGATGAATCATCCGGAGTGGAGGTTAACCTCCAGAGACGGCACCGATTATGAGCCGGGACCAAACAATACCCCATGGTATTGGTTAAACCCTGCGCTGCCGGAAACCCGTGATTTCGTATCTGATGTGTACGAGGAGCTGCTCACGAAATACGATGTGGCTTCACTGCACCTCGACTACGCACGTTATCCGGGCTCCGGCGATTACTCGAACGATTTCGGGTATGATGAGTTCACGCGTGGAGAATTTATGAAGAAGTATAACACCGATATCGATCCGATCGATCTGCATCCGGGCGATGTAGTCAATGAGGAGTTGTGGAATCAATGGCTGCAGTTCCGGGCGGATATCATTAATACTTGGGTAGAGCGTGTCGTGGAAGAAGCGCATGCCATAAAGTCAGATTTGCAAATCACGGCATCCATCTGGCCGAATTTCCATGAAGCTCCTATGTCACACGCTCAGGAAACGAAATATTGGCTCGATCACAATCTGATCGATGAGCTGTTTCATATGTCATACGCATCCGGATCCTCCGTCGTTGTAGGAGATTTGTTGAACTCTCTTGAGCTTGCGAAATCGAATGCTCTCGTTTCCTCGGGCATCGATACGTTCCAAGGTAACCCAACCTCCGCGGTGCTGGATCAGGTGAAAGAGACGATTGCGAACGGTGCGATCGGAACAGCCTTATTCGAGTATGAGGGGATATTCAACTTTAAATACGAGCATGCGCTGCGTTCCAGTGTGTATCGCAATGAAGCGATTAAACCGGACTACCGGTATACGAAACCTTTGGCCGCTGTTTTTACGGAGATGATTCGCCGAATCAATGATATTTATGTGCCAATGGGCGGGCTAAACGATAAGAATGCAGATAAGCTGCGCAAGGATTTGCAATCAGCGATTAAGCATCTGAAGTCGGAAACCAACATGAGCTGGAAACTCGCAACTAAAGCGAAGAAAAACATTGATCAAATAAACAGCCGAATCGCATCTTCTGCGTATGGGACTAATGACGAAGTGAAGAAGCGATTGGCTCATGATTTGTCCATCGCAAGTCAGATGGTCGAGGTATTCATAGCGAAAGACACAACGAAACCCGGATCCAAAGCCAAGTCCGGGCAAACAGATCTGAACAACGGCTAACTCCACTATTCCACCTCAGCATGATGGTATAAAGTTTAAGTTTATAAAGTAACATCGTAGAGATGGACTGCCCATAAGTGATTTTTATGGGCAGTCTTTTTTTTATTTCGATTAAGATCATAGAAGAAGTATCTCCTTCCGGCTGCTGTTGGAATCGTGCAATCTGATTTGATAACCCGCCGCCAGTGGAGTTCACGATTCCGCAGGTCAACCTTGGTCACTTCTCTAGGAGACACACATCCTCTCTTTTCTTTATCGATTAAACAGGAATTGACCGAACTAAGAAAAATGGTGGTGTAGGAATAACCCCCTACACCACCATTTTTTGAGTCGGCCGCTTCTTACGGTTTCAATATTTACCGGAATGCATGCAATCTGATCTCTGAATGAGGATCTGAGCTGAGGCTGAACGGCTATAGAGGTGAAATGACAGGCCAAGCAAGCTCGATGCCTTCACGCTCCAACAGCGCTTGAAAATCCTTCAATAACTCCGGCGTATTCCGAACATGGCGAGGGAGCGTACCCTTGAGAAGGCTGTAAGCTGCTAGGTAGCCAGCGGCTTCACCAATATTCCATTCAACCGGATGCAGGCGGTAGCATCCGTTGGTAATATGGGTGACGCCGAGATTCTTGCAGGCCGGAAGCAGATTATCGGTTCGGATCGGAATCAAACTGCCTAGCGGAATCTGAAACGGAAGACTGGAGATATCAAGAAAGTTGCGGCCACCTGTATCGGGATGAAGATCGATCCGATAAGCACCGACACCAACCGAGTCTGCAAATTGATCTGCACCTTGTCCGCCGCGCGCCTCTGTGCCGATGTGCTGCTCCAGAATCGTGAATTCGGCTTGAATGCGGCGCGATTCACGAATGTAGGGTGCCATAGCCATTCCATCTTCCGTTCCGACGACGTCATGTCTTAGCCGCAAACCGGGATATCCAATACCGCCGTCAGGCCGCGGAGCTTCCTTCTGCATCCAATAGAGCAGCGATAAGCTGAGCTGCTTGGCTTGATCCAGATGCCGATTCCGTTCTTCCTCGGATACGTCGATGATCGAGCCCAGCCAATAATCATTCTGAGGCCAGTTAATGATGGAAATATCCGTGTTGAACGTTCCTGGAGCGAAATTAGAGCGGTCCAGAATCCGCCGGTAATGAAAGAACGGATATCGACCCATCTCATTGGGAAACAGAGACACTTCCGTAGGCTTCAGCGTGATCGGATTAGGGTATGTCCAGCTCAGATGCTTGTCAGGCCAGAAGTCAGCTTGGTAGGTACGCCAGAATTCATAGTCGCGCGGTTTATCGATCGTATGGTCTTCGCCTTCGGCATAATCGACGGCGTAGCAGAACGTGAATGCCTGCATATCTTGCGGCTGCGGATCTCCCTCAAGCGCATGAGGCTCACCGGTTTGTTTGACGGATTCTGCGCCGGTTACATATTCGACGCCTGCGAGAGGCAGGACGTCACCGCATTCCGTCGCATCAATAAAGTAAGGGGCATGGAGAGTCCGCGAATCGCCGCTTGGAGTATGGATGACCTTCACTGACGTGACTTTATCGCCTCCGGTTTCCGCCGTATCGATGCGATGATGCGTTAAAATGGTTATTTTACCGCTATGTACATAGGGGGCTAAGAGCTCGTGCAGCACGGACAACCCGACTCGCGGATCGAAGCACAACCGGCTAACATTGCCATTGCCGGGATTGAGACGCTCATTTGCGAAAGCTGCTGGCGTCATCGGAAACTGCCGGCGGTAGTATTCGCGAACGCGATTCCTGAACTGCCGATAGCTTCGTGTGCAGCCAAAATATTCGATCCACCGGTGTTCATCGGGCGGTACGGCTTGGCTTGTCAATTGACCGCCGATCCAGGCGGTCTCTTCCGTTAGAATCACGCGCAAGCCCATCTTCGCTGCAGCCAATGCAGCGGCACAGCCACCGGTGCCGCCTCCGATAATGATTAGATCTCCTGTCATTTCACGTGTCATTGTCAGGCCTCCAGTCGTATTCGTCGAATTGGAATGAGGGGTAGACAGCAAGGTGATTCTGAAGAGATGGTTTACTTGCCATCATGCAAACATACCGTTACTAGTAGAGCCATATGCTGCAAAAGAAAACAGTATCCTCCTAGTATTCGTTGTTGAAATGGATTTTTCCTCTAAATATTATGAATTAAAAGAAAATAATTTTTTATTCCTCTGGATTGGCGGTACTGCTGCAGCGATAATATCTGGTTATTCTTATAGTATATTGGGTGTTTGATGCGATAGAATGGCAGGTGCAATAAGGAGCGTGGACAGTCCGGTGATCCGGTGGCGATTAGTAATACGGGCGCTGTTAGTCAAGGAGGCATTGCAGATAATCGTCTGATTATGAGTGAAGGAGCGAGTAAACCTTAAAGGGGGAGAACCAGGATAGGGAGAAAAGTTTGCTGTATCTCCGTTAAAGGGCGTAACCAATATAGACATAATCCACTCGACCTTCACCAACTTCAGATACACTATTAGTAAGAAGTTGATGGTCCATGAAGAGACGATTTCGGTGCCCCCGTTCAAGTGAAGAAGGAGTTAGTCGTTGAAGCGTTATCCGGTTATCGCACAGAAGTGGCAGCAGGTCAGCACAGGATATCATCCAAAATGCTTAGTACGGGGTCCGTCAATACCAGCATGAGCCGGAGGAGTGAGAAGGCTGTAAGGCCGAAAAGCGGCGTTACAGAACCAAGATGGGGAGAGATGTTTGCTGTAACGCCGTTAATGGGCGTTACAGCGGTAAAATACTGGTTGGAGTACGAGTAAAGGAGTCTGTAAGTCCGAAAAGCGGCGTTACAGAACCAGGATGGGGAGAAATGTTTGCTGTAACGCCGTTAATGGGCGTTACAGCGGTAAAGTAGCGGTTCTAGTACGAATACAGGAGGCTGTAAGTCCGAAAAGCGGCGTTACAGAACCAAGATGAGGAGAAATGTTTGCTGTAACGCCGTTAATGGGCGTTACAGCGGTAAAATACTGGTTGGAGTACGAATACAGGAGTCTGAAAGGCCGAAAAGCGGCGTTACAGAACCAGGATGGGGAGAAATGCTCGCTGTAACGCCGTTAATGGGCGTTACAGAGGTGAAATACTGGTTGGAGTACGAATACAGGAGGCTGTAAGGCCGAAAAGCGGCGTTACAGAACCAGGATGAGGAGAGATGTTTACTGTAACGCCGTTAATGGGCGTTACAGCGGTAAAATACCGGTTGGAGTACGAATACAGGAGGCTGTAAGTCCGAAAAGCGGCGTTACAGAACCAAGATGGGGAGAGATGTTTGCTGTAACGCCGTTAATGGGCGTTACAGAGGTGAAATACTGGTTGGAGTACGAATACAGGAGTCTGTAAGTCCGAAAAGCGGCGTTACAGAACCAAGATGAGGAGAAATGTTTGCTGTAAGGCCGTTAATGGGCGTTACAGCAGTAAAGTAGCGGTTCTAGTACGAGAAACGGTATGTATCGTGCAAGGTACATAGCGGTTAGGTATAGGGGACCGTCGCCGTATCCAATGGGATAATTAACTGCTAGCGCTCGACTTCCGTTTTGGCTTATCGCCGCTGTCGGATCGGGAGCGGCTGCGTTGAAGGGACGGATGCAGCGTAACTTTATTCTTGCCAGACGTCTTCGATAGATACATCGCTTCGTCGGCCTGCTTGACAACCTCTTCAACTGAATTGCCTTCGAGGGTAATGCTTACGCCGACGCTCACAGTTACCATCGTTTCACGCTCGATACGGCTGCGTATTTGCTCCGCTACTGTTTCAGGCTTGATGCCTGGGGCAGCAACGAGACCGAGCAGCTCCTCGCCGCCGTAACGACCTGCCGCACCGATGCCTGCGGTTTCTTCTTTAATGATCTCTGCAACCTGCTTTAGAACACCGTCGGCTCTATGATGGCCTTGCGTGTCATTTAGTTTCTTGAAATTATCGATATCACAGAAGATGATGGCAACCCGTTTGTATTCGCGCAGCAGCTGTTCGGCTTTCTTGTTGAAATGCCGCCGATTGTAGAGGCTTGTCAGCCCGTCGGTGATCGAAGATTGAAACGTCATCAGCAGCCGCTCAATAACCCATTCGAACAGGAGCAGGAACATGAGCGTATAATAGATCACTGGGAGCAGATGGGTCAGCACGGCAAGCATCGGGACCCCGCCATGGAACACATAAACATCGGCTACCTTCGCTAGCTGATACACAAAGAAGATGATCAGGCTCGCTGAATAATGAAAGCGCTGTTCCATTCCTCTTAGATTGAGCAGGATCGCAAAGTTGATGACCAGGCCGTAGAAATCAAGTGCCAGCAGACGGAATCCGTCTTCGCCGACGGGCGTGTTCATCAGTTCGGGGGTGAAGGCGATCTGAGCGCCTGCAATGGCGATAGCGCCTAGAGACATGAATAGGAAGGGCATGCCCTTCAATCTGGAAGAAGGCTGCGTATATAATTTCATAAAAACAAAGTTTATAATAATAAAAGAAATCAGACCTGTCAGTGATGCGGTCAAATGTAAATAAGGATAGCGGGATAAGCCTGGAGATGCGAGAGCTACGACGATCCCTTGCTGAGCCATGATGATCGGCAGGACGAACATGAGAAGCCGGTAGATCTGATTCCTTCGGTAGCTCTTGTACAATCGTATGGCCATGAACAGCATTAAAACAAGAATGGTAAGCACACAAGCGGAAGCGAATGTTTGTCCGGTCGGACCGGCAAGTTCTTGCATAATTATCATTGTTCGAACCACCCAAGTCAGAATTCGTCTGGTTATGACGGCAATTTCTTTACAGAAACATATGTTCTAGTATATCATGTTTGAGTCAGGTCGGGAAGACTCGAATGCTAGTGTGGATTGCTAGTTTAGAACTAGAATCCTAGTAATTAATTTCAATTACTTTTGCGGGTTCATGTATGTAGATTCCAGATCATTTGTATGTATATATCATATTCATCGGATGAAGAGGCCGCCCTAAAGAGCAGTCAATTTCCTAGGAAGCATAGACATAGACCACTCTAATATGTCATTGCCGAACCTTAAGCAAATACGTTCTTGGAACACACACATTGCCACGCTTACGAAGTGCGTTTTCTTACGAAAACGCTTAGCCCACGCTTACGAAGTGCGTTTTCTCACGAAAACGCTTAGGAGGTCACACAGAATGAACATACTACAAGCGTTATTTTTTCCGCCGGAGCAGCCGGGTGGAGTATCATCGATGGTGCCCTATATTCAAGAACGCTTCAACAAACTCGGATGGCCGATGGAACTGTTCTCTTTACCGAAACGGGTAAGAGGCAAGGGGCAGGAAGAGTTTGTTTTTGAGACATTCGACTTCAAACCGCTCGAAGGAAATCCAATTGTCGATAAATATATGCAAACCATTCGCGACTACGTTTGGTGGACCAAGCTGCGTATGAGCAAATCATTCGATCTCATCCATGCCCATCATCCGATTGCGGCGCTTGTCATGAAAAAACTGTTTCCCGAAACTCCGCTCGTCGTTACGATTCATTCCAGTTATGAACGTGAATTGATTCTGAACGGAAAAATTGAAGAGGGGGGCGCCGAGCACCGATTTCTCACGGCTATCTATGGCGAGCTCGAGGCGAAGGCCGATCGGCTGCTGACCGTCTCCGAATCCTTCAAGCAGTACATGGCTCCTTATGTCACGAACTCCGACGCAATCGGTGTAATCCCGAACGGTTTCAACGAGAAGCGGTTTAAGCCGATCTCGCATGAGAACGAAGTCGTTCAGCTGATCACGGTTTGCCGTCTCGTACCGGCAAAAGGACTTGATATCCTGCTGCATGCTTGTGCGGAGCTGAAGCGGCGGGGACATCCGTTCGTCCTTCATATTATCGGCGACGGACCGATCAGACTTGAGCTTGAACAGCTCGCTATGCAGCTGGATTTGTACGATGATATTATTTTTTACGGCTATATGCTGCATCCGGAAGAGTTTATGCCATTCTTCGACGTATTCGTACTCCCTTCCAGAGCGGAGGCGTTTGGCTCGGTATTCGCTGAAGCTGCATTATGCTGGCTGGCTCTGGTCGGAACGAATGTAGGCGGCATTGCGGAGCAAATCGATGACGGCGTCAACGGCCTGCTTGTGCCTCCTGAGGATCCTGTTGCGCTGTGCGATGCATTGGAGAAAGTCGTGACCGATCCATCATTCCGATACAATATGGCCCGGCATGCATGGAATAAAGCCAAGAAGGTGTACTCGTTATCCCGTGTGATCACCCAGCTGAAGCAGGTATATCAGGAAGTAGCACCATGATAGAAGCATCATACGGATTAGGCATTGGCGGCACAGCCGCGCAAATTCAGGAGGGTATTGAATGAGTGTCGCATTCCGCTTCATTCATGCCGCCGATCTTCATGTCGACAGTCCGTTTCGCGGATTAGCGGATGCGCCGGAGCATGTACGCGAGGCGCTGGCCGAATCTACGTTTGCGGCTGTCCGGCATCTAGTCGATGCGGCGCTTAGGAATGAGGTTGATTTTGTCGTTATCTCCGGTGACTTATACGACGCGGCGGATCGGTCGCTTCGAGCGCAGCTGGCGCTCAGACGGGAATGGGAGAGGCTGTGCGCCCAAGGCGTACAGCTATTTGTCATTCACGGAAATCACGATCATCTATCAGGAGCCCGGGCATCGCTAGATTGGCCGGCGGCGGTTACCGTATTTGGAGCCGATAAGGTGGAAACGAAGCCTGCCTTCAATAAGAAGGGCGAGCTTATCGCGCATATCCACGGAATCTCGTATGGAGCCCGTGCGGTTACGGAAAATCTGGCTGCGCGTTACAAGGCGGTGCATGATGGGCCGTATCAGATTGCGCTGCTTCACGGGAACGTAGATGGAGACGCTTCCCACGATCCCTACGCCCCCTGCGCGCTCACCGAGCTGGCAGCCTCGGAATTCGATTATTGGGCGCTGGGGCATATCCACACCAGGGCTGTATTACATACTTATCCTCATGTTGTGTATCCCGGCAATACACAAGGTAGGCATACGCGCGAGCAGGGTGCAAAGGGGTGTTACCTCGTACAGGTATCGGCATCGAAAGAAACAGAGCTGACCTTCCTCGAATTGGATGCCGTCCGCTTCGAGACAACGTTAACGGATATTGCTTCACTGACATCGGAGCAATCGCTTATTGCAGCTATGGAGGAGTCTATTGCTGCTCTGGCCGCAGTTTCCGGAGGAAGACCCCTCATGCTGAAGCTTGTTTTGTCCGGCCGTGGTCCTCTCCACCGCAAGCTGGGCGATCACACCTTTGTACAAGAGCTGTTGGAGGGACTTCGAAGCCGGTTTGATAACGAAGAAAAGCTTGTTCATCAGGCGGAGGCCGGGTGGGTCTGGTTGATTGGTCTAGAAATACGGACAGGCGCTGAGCTGGATTTGGAGCAGCTTGCTTCTGAAGACAGCTTCGCCGGTGAATTGTATCGTCAAAGCATAGAAGGGTGGAAGGACGGGAGTGGACTTAAGCTGTCGGAAGAAGCGCTGGCGCCTCTGCTCGCAAATCCCCGCTTGCGCAAATTACTCCGCACAGTCTCCGAGCCGCAGAAGCAGCAATGGATGGAACAAGCGAGGGAGTTGACACTGGGACTGCTCACAGACGAGGCTGATTCAACATCGGATCTGCCGGAAACGTTCGATAAGGAGGTCGGGTCATGAGATGGGTCGGGCTTCAGGTAGACGGATTCGGCAAGCTGAATGACTTTACGATCGATATGGATGCACAGGTTACGGTCATATACGGTCCTAACGAAGCGGGTAAGAGTACGACGCTCGGATTTATTCGATCCATGCTTTACGGGTTCGCTACGAAAGCGAATCGCGTGGAGCGTCAAGAGCCTTCAGGCGGCGGAAAGCATGGGGGAAGGCTGCTCTTTCGCGATACTACGGGAAGGCTCTATGCCGCGGAGCGCTACGCCTCTTCATCAGGGCGGATTTCCGTCCGAATGTTGGGACATCGTGCTTCTGAGACCACAGGTATCGTTGGAAGTATGCCTACTGGCGAGGGGAATGCGGATGCCCGGTCGTCTTCGACAGCAGACGATCTATCTGTCCAAACATTGACTCAAGCGATTTGGGAGCGATTGTATTTAGGCGGAGTCAATGAGAGGGTATACCGTCAATTGTTTGCGATCACCCTTACCGAACTCCAGGCTATCGGCATGCTGGAGGGGGACGAGCTTGGCAAACAGCTCTATCATGCGGGCTGGAGCGGAGGCGGAGCTGTCGCACAAGTGGAGAAAAAGCTGACCTCGCAGCTGGACGGGCTATTTCGTCCGCGAGGAAGCACACAAGCCATTAACCGTCTCCTCAAATCGCTCGACACAGCGGAAGCGGAGCTTCGCAAGGTGGAAGACGGCATTACCACCTTTCAAGACCTGACTGCCGCAATCGAAACCGCCGAAACGGAGCATGCGCAAGCTGAATCGCGCCTGCCCGGGTTAAGGGAAAGGGCGCTTCTGCTTGCGAGGGCTTGCAGCATGCATCCGCTATGGGTGCGGCGGCTCGCCATGGAACGCGAGCAGGAGGATCTTCAACGATCCGGCCGGCTCCCAGCGGATGCGCGCAGCCGCTGGGAAGGGCTTCGTACGGAGCTTGATCGTCTTCAAGCGGAGATGGAACGGCTGCGGGAAACGGATATTCGTACGAGGCAGCGATTAAGCCAGCTTGATCCTGATGAATCGCTTGCAGCCCGTGGAGACGAAATTCAAGCTCTCGTCTTGTCCTCCGAGAATATGGAGGCGGCGGCGCGCGATCGTCTGGAACTCGAAGCGGAGCTGCGTGAACATCAGGAAACAATCGTCCGCCTGCTGCAGCGAATCGCAACGAATTGGACAGAGGATAAGCTGTCTGCGTTTCGCGCAGGCGTCGCAGAGCGTGAATGGATCCGGAGATCGCGAACCGATTTCACAGATCTCACGAACTCCCGGAGTCTTGCGGAAGCGGAGCTGCGGAGTATCCGGACGCAGCTGCATGCGCTGTCGCTCGAACTTGCGGAGCTGAATCATACGGCAGAGCCCGCGTGGACGGCAGAGCCTGATCCTAACCGAGGGAGTACAGAGGGAGGATTTCGCCCCCAAACGGGTGTGGGTGTAAGCGACGGCTCAGGCTTTGAGCTGCTCCCTGCTTCCTACGAAGCGCTCCGCCATGCTGCGCGTACGTTCGATGATGCGTGGCGCGAATGGGAGCTGGAGCAGCTGCGTGCAGCTTCAACGGCGCCGGCATCACTAGCCGGCGCCAAAGCCGTTCGCGGCGGAGCCGCGCTCTGGGCGGCCGCCGGTGCGCTCGCGGCCGCCGCTGCAGCGATGGCGGCCGCCGGCTGGCATACGGCCGCCATCGCTGCAGGCGCGGCCAGCGCGGCGCTGGCGCTGAGCGCCGCACTGGCGCGCGCACGCGCGCA
>NZ_JANHOF010000015.1 GCF_024498075.1 Paenibacillus mendelii | reverse complement strand
GGAGAGCCACCTAAAGCTGCTGTAATTTAAGAGAAAATACGCAAAGACTGAAGTGAGGCTAGGGGAAATGATCCCCTAGCCTCACTTTGTCAACAGTCCCGTTACTGAGGTTTTTTTAATCTCTGCATCCCATCTACACTCGAGTACATAAAGAAATAACGATTTTATTTTTCATTACGATAGGTAGTTTACCCTTCTAATTTGGAAGAAGAAGGAATACGTTTCTAGCTCGTCGAATGTACTTTTAGCTCGGTTATGAATAGAGGAGTGATGACATCCTATGGTGGAAAAAACAGTAGATGAACTCTTGCAATTGCATCAAGAGCTAGAGGAAATCTTATATGAACAGCAAGGAATGACGTTTAAATTCAAATATGTGAATGGGCAATTCATACATACATTTTGTGCAGGACAGTTATTATCGAAAATCGGCTTAACCCCCTGTGCGGTTATTGGGAGGCAGCTCAAGGATTTTCTTCCCGCCGATATAGCGGCATATAAAGAAACCTTCTATCTTGATGCATGGAATGGCAAAGAAGATATTGCTTATGAAGGCGAGAAAGACGGGGTATTTTACTTTGTGTCGTTAAGACCCATACGACGATCGGGCCAGGTGACCGAAGTGGTCGCTTCGTGTGTGGATATTACCGAACGCAAAAGAGCCGAAGAAGAACTGCGGGAAACCAAAGAACTATTGGAATCACTTATAAAGAATTCTGTCGATGGCATCTGTGTGACGGATATGGAAGGGAAGGTAATTCGAGTTAACCGCTCTTTCGAGAAAATATACGGCTGGCAAGAGGAAGAGCTTATCGGTAAACAAGTGCCGATCTTCCCCCTGCATATGAAGAATGATCTCGACGTAATCTGTAATCAGTTACAAACCGGAAAGAAGGTTATGAATTGCGAAACGATCAGGCAACGAAAAGACGGTGAAATGATTCATGTCTGCCTAACCGTATCGCCGATTAAGGATGCTGCAGGCCGTGTTATTGCATTGACGGGTATTACGAGGGATATTTCCGAACGCAAACGCTCCGAGGACTTTTACCGCAAAGCCGATAAGTTGAATGTAATCGGTCAATTAGCCGCTGGACTGGCGCATGAAATCCGAAACCCGTTAACCTCGCTTCGCGGATTCATACAATTGATGCAATCGAGTGGAACGAATAAATCGGCTTATTGCGATATTATGATTTCGGAAATCGATCGGATCAATAGTATTGTGAACGAATTTTTAATCATTGCGAAGCCGCATGCAACGAGCTTTCGCAAGAACGATATCCGGATCATTCTCCATAATGTCGTTACTTTATTAGAGCCTCAGGCTGTCCTGAACAATATCCAAATTCAACTTGAGGTGGAGGGCGATTTCCCTTTGGTTGAAAGCTCCGAGATGGAGATTAAGCAAGTATTTGTTAATATATTGAAAAATGCGATCGAAGCTATGCCTGGCGGCGGAATGATTCGTATAGCTTTAGTAGCTCAAACGAACAGCATCCTCATTCGGTTCAACGATGAAGGGAACGGCATTCCAGACAATCTGATTCCCCGGCTGGGGGAACCCTTCTTTACCACGAAAGAGCAGGGGACGGGATTGGGATTGATGATGTGCTATAAAATCATTGCCGACCATAAGGGGAGCATAATGATCAACAGTGTTGTAAGCGAAGGGTCAACATTTGATATTACGCTGCCTTTGAGCGCAGGCGAGTGAAACATCGTATTCAATTATTCGCGAAACTATTTAATGAAACTATTGAAACGTTTGTCGAAACACGGAAGGTCTCAAACCAGTTTTCTTCTGAAACAGGTTGGAAAAGTAGTGGGCATCCGTATACCCAAGCCGGTCTGCTATTTGATTGATCGTGAGGCCCGTCTCCATCAGCATCATTTTGGCCGAAGCTATTTTTTTGTCCAGCAGGTAGCTGTAGATGGTCGTCCCGATTTCATTCTTAAAATAGCGATTGAGTTGTTTGCTGGAGAAGCCCAGCTCTGCAGCCAGCTGGTCCGTATAAAAAGGCTTTAACATCTGATTGTCTACATATTCCTTGATCTTCTGTACGGGGGGCGATAGAAGCTCCTGTCGTTTCTGCCTGATTAGCGATAAATGAACGACGATTTTCATGAAAATGATATGCAGTTCGCTTTGCATGTCCTCCATTGTTCTTGTCTCCGCCCATTCAATCCCTTGTTGAAAGAGATGCCCGACCGCTGCATCGGATAACACGACAGTCGATAACAGTCGGTATGCCTCCAGAACATTCAACGCCCAGCTTCCTTCGATGTTGAACCAAATGTACGTCCATGGTTCGGTCGATGCGGGATCTGCCATAACTTCATGATAGCTGCCGCTGCGCAGTATAAACACATCGCCTTGCTTGGGCTGGTAGGCGCTCATATCCACCCGCACATTTCCTTGACCGGCCAGCACATAGGCCAGTACAGTGAGCTGAGCGGGTTTTCTTTCGTTCCGGTAGGTGGGCAGGCAATAGTTGATGCCGATGAATGGAATGGTGATCGGCAGGTCTGCGTCTGCCTTCGGAAAATGATAGATAGGTCCGGTTTTGTCCATAATCCTCACCGTTTCTCTCGTAATATACCTTCCGATGGCAGGAGTGAACCCATAATCGGCAGGCGAATGAGTCACTCTCATTGTAACATGATTGTATCGCGCGCGAGCGGCTAGGATAGGCCCGAATGACCGATGTCCAATATCCTCATCCTATCGTCCGAAAACTCCATTCCATTCAGAAGGCTTCTACACGTATGATCTTCCTGTACAGGTATTAATCGCGAATAAGAGGAGGACACCTTCTTTGAGACAAAACAAGAATGGCAATAAGCCTAATTTGGTTTATGTATTCGCCGATCAGCTTCGCCTCTCTTCCTGCGGCTTTGCCGGAGACGAGAAAGCGATCACTCCGAACATCGACAGGCTTGCCTGCATGAGCATGAACTATACGAATGCGATATCCGGACATCCGGTATGCGCTCCATACCGGGCTTCCTTATTTACCGGCAAATATACAACCAGTACCGGTATGGTCATTAATGAAATCCGCATGAATCCGAATCATCGCTCCTTTGCGAATGTGCTGCATGATCATGGCTATGATACATCTTATATCGGTAAGTGGCATCTGTGGGCCAATGAGCTCGGAAACCATCTCGACTCCCGCAATTCATACGTGCCGCCCGGAAGCCATCGCTTAGGATTCGACGGGTTCTGGGCAGCGTATAACTTTCATCATAATTACTACGACATGTATTATCACACCGATAGCCCCGAGAAGATCGTCATGGAAGGCTACGAGCCGGATGGTCAGACGAGTCTCGCCATTGAGCAGATCAAGCGAATGGCCGCTTCTGACAAACCATTTGCCTTGTTCTTGTCGCTCGGCACGCCGCATGATCCGTGGGATACGGGTAACGTCCCGCCGTTGTATTATGACATGTTCAAGAATGTCGATTTCACGCTTCCTCTGAATTACTCCGAAGCTGACGACCCTTACTCGGATGGATGGGCAGCCCTAAATCCTGAGATGAGGAGGAGCATACCTGACTGGCTCCGTGTGTATTATGCCATGACCGCCAATTTGGACTGGAATGTGGGCAGGATCGTTAATGTGCTGCAGGATCTGGAACTTACCGACAATACGGTCGTCGTGTTTACTTCCGATCATGGGGAGATGTTCGGCGCGCACGGCAGAGGGGGTAAGAACATTTTTTACGAGGAAGCCGTACGCGTTCCGTTCCTGATCCGCTGGCCGCAGAAGATTGAGGAGGGATCGACGACGGATGTCTGTCTCAATACATGCGATATAATGCCTACGCTTCTGTCTTTGTTGGAGCTGCCCATACCAAGCGAGGTTGAAGGGACGGATTTGAGCTTTGCTGCGCTTGGGAAGGACGGACTGGAGCCTGAAGCGGCCTTCCTGCAAGGAACGGGTGCTACTGCAGATTGGTCGGATGGACATGAGTGGAGGGCGTTAAGAAGCAAGCGGTATACGTATGCGATTTACCGGGTAGACCGTCATGAATACCTGTTCGACAACCAAGCCGACCCGTATCAATTGACTAATTTAGTCGATCATGACGATTACCTTGATGTTCTAACCCGATTCAGAGATATGCTCGAGCAGAAAATGCAGCAGCACGGGGATACGTTCGAAAGCTGTTCCTGGTACCGGGATCATTGGACAGAAGACAGGCGGATTGTTCGGACAGCTACGCTTGATAGTTAAACCCTACCAGATACAAGTGCTGTATAAGAGGAACCCAAACAGCCATTCTCTTATGAGGAATGGCTGTTTGGGTTCGCGGCAGGGGATCTGAAGACAACTTTCAAT
The DNA here is from genome assembly GCF_024498075.1 of Paenibacillus mendelii. Classification (GTDB taxonomy): domain Bacteria; phylum Bacillota; class Bacilli; order Paenibacillales; family Paenibacillaceae; genus Paenibacillus_Z; species Paenibacillus_Z mendelii. The sequence continues at coordinate 154,490 of NZ_JANHOF010000015.1, read as the reverse complement.
GCACCTTCTGTCCTGATCCACCGTTCGATACAGCCAAATCCACGCGTAAAACACCGGTGAATATTCACTGAACTTTGAGCTTTGAGCTTATACAATCACCGATTGCCCACTGAATTCTGCTCATGTATTCCTTAAACCTGTAAAACCAAACGTGAAATATGTCCAAACTGGCGTCGCCAAGAATGCGCTTTCATAATACGATAGATTCAGGTAGGAAGGGAGGGAGTAAATCGGCAATTGCACTGATATCCCCTAGTGAGAAGAAAGAGGAATATGCCTTTTCGGCATCGAACTATTCGACTTTCGGACTAAATACGACCGGGGGGAAAAGGCGTGAAGCTAACCTTTCAATCCAACATGTATCTGAAGGATCCCAAGGCTCTGCCTGTCTATGTCGAGCGCAAGGTACACCGCGAGGAAGATCTGCCGCCTATCCACGAGCATGAGTTTTACGAGCTCGTGCTCATCTTACATGGCCAAGTCTTTCACTATTTCGAGAACGGTTCCTATCGCTTGCATGGCGGAGACATGATTCTGATTCGGCCTGGTCAATTTCATCGATATGTGCTGGATGACGGCGACTCCTTCGAGCTAATCAACTGCCTGTTCTTGCCCGAATTGTTCGAACCGGACTGGCTGACTGCGATCGATCCCGATGGGAAAATAGAATCCTTCCTGTTGTATCCGTTCTCAAACAGAAAGGATGAATTCCACCCGCGGATTTCATTAGCGCTTGCAGAGTCCAGACAGGTCGAGAGGCTGCTGGAGGAAATGCTCGTCGAACAGACTCAGGGCAGGGCGTTCTCCGGTACCGTGATCCGGTTGAAGCTGTTCGAGCTCTTCCATTTGATCCTCCGTTACCAGAATGAGGCGATTCATAGAGAAAAGCATACAGGCTCCAGACGCACCGATCCGAAGGTGATCATGATTCAGAGGGTTCACCAGTATTTGGCCGAAAACCCGGAGCTTAAGCTCGATATCGAGCAAATGGCGAATACGTTCGGTGTCAGTTCGAGACACTTAAATCGCCTGTTCAAGCAGCAAACGGGGAAAACGGTCATGGAAATGCTGCACTTCATTCGAATCGAAAGAGCGAAGCTGCTGCTCATGCATACGAATGACAGGGTGGTGGATATTGCCGCCAGGGTCGGGTATGACGATACGTCTTTCTTTACCAAGCTGTTTATACGCAAAGTCAAGTGTTCACCCGGCAAATATCGGGAGGAGATGCAGTTCAGCAAAGTTCATTAGTCCATTAGCCTAGGATTGGGAGGGTTACAATGAATAGACTTGCGCGAACGAGACAATGCTGTGCACTTCTTGTTGTATGTATGCTTGTTTCCATGTTTCCGCTGGCTGCAGAGGCTATGAAGACAAATTCAACATCCGCCAGTTCGTCCAGCTTCGCAGCAGCGAGTTTACAGGCCGGCAACGCAATAAACGGCAATATCTTCGACTTTTTCTCCAGCGCCGTTCACGCGGGACCGAATTTTACCGAGAGTTTGACGCTGGACCTCGGTCAAAAGCAATATGGCGTTAACCGGGTGCGGATCTACCCCCGGGAGAAGGGCTTTGGTTTTCCTGTCGATTTCAGCATTCAATACAGTGACAGCAGCGGCGGGCCTTGGACGACGGCGCCGGGCACGTCCAAGACCGCTTTTGCAAATCCCGGCTTCAAGCAGGTCGCGCTTGATTTCAGTTCAGCAGTGGATGCCAGATATATCCGTCTGAACGCCACGAAGCTGGGTCCGGATGATTTCAGCAACTATTACCTGCAAATCGCCGAAATGAAGGTCGAGCAGAGCACGACAGTGAGCGACCAGCGGGTCACGCCAAGCTCAGTCACAGCTTCAAGTCAGCAGTCGGGATTTGAAGCCTCGAAGACCGTCAATAACCTAACAACGGATTTCTGGACTACGAATGTCCACGCTTCCAGCGGGTTTACGGAAAGCCTCACGCTGAACTATAGCAAGAAATTCACGTTCACGAAGCTGGTGCTGACACCTCGCGGGAGCGGATTGGCGTTCCCCGTTGACTTTAAGCTGCAGTACAGCACGGATGGTTCGACCTTCGCAGACATCCCGGGACAGAGCTACACCAGCTATCCGAATCCGGGCTCGACTGCCCAGACCTTCACCTTCGCTCCGCTCAAAGCAAAAGCGCTGAAGGTTGTGGCAACCAAGCTCGGTGCCGACCAGTTCAGCAACTATTACTTCCAGCTCGCGGAAGCTGCCGGCTTCTCGGGCTCCCCGTTCACAACCGATGCCGGAGGCGACTTCGATCAGAATTGGAACCAATTATGGCTTCAATTCGGTGCAGTCGATGATGGCACAAACGCTGTATATACGTTCGGCAATGAACCGACCTACTTCGAATGGATTGCGCGCAAAATCATGTGGAGCAACGAGTCTGCTTACAAAGCCACCCTGAAAACGAAGGTGCGCGATTATGCGCAAAGCTCCGACGGGTTCGTCTGGTCGTGGACCGACAATCCGCGATGGCCAAGCGGCAATTCGCTGCATATCGCCAATAACCCCTTGTACATCTTATCGGCTTGGCGCATCGCCGTATGGGATGACCCAAGCTTCCTGAATTCAATCGACAGCAATTCAAACTTTGCCGGCGGCGATATCTCCAATGGGAAGACGGTATGGCAGAAAGTACAGGATGCCATGGCTTTCATGAAGTCCGCGAGCATGAACGGCTCGAACGGCCTCATCATCATAAATAATGGCGAAAGCGACGGTACGACATCGACGACGACCGGCCATCCGACCAACTATTGGGACAACTTGCGATTCGGCTATAAAGATCCTTATGTGAACTTATATTTCTATGCCGCATGCAAGGCTATGAGCGAGTTGTACGCGATGAAGGGCAACACGACAGAAGCGGCCAACTATACAGCTCTGGCAGCGACGGTGAAAACCAACTTCAACGCAACGTTTTGGGACAGCACGAAAAAAAGGTACAAATCGACGATCGATATTAACGGCGTATCCCGCGACTTCGGGCTCGTATTCCTCAATACGGAGGCATTGGCCTACGGCTTAGCCGACACGGCGACGAAGGCAAGCGATATCTTTGATTGGCTGGACGGCGTGCGGACGATTGCAGGCGATACGTCTACAGGCAGCGATATCTACTACTACACGGTAGCGCCGCGCGCGAATACCTTGAAGATCGAAAGCACGGGCAGTCCGTACTGGTGGCAGGATCCGGGCGGTATATCGGTAACAGGACCGGCCAGCTGGGATCAGCATCTGGAGAATGGCGGTTTTATTTTCTATACCGAATTCTACGATATTCTGGCACGTGCGGCATACAAAGGCATTGATAATGCCTATGCCCGTATGAAGACGGTAGCGGACGAATTCGCGGTTGACGAGCTTCGCCGGGATCCTAACAATAGTTACGGCGCTGCATGGCGGATTGGGGTTACCGGCGAGTTCCCGGAATCGGGACTTGTGCCGACAGCCTTCCTCTATACAGTGGCCGGTATCGATGCGTCGAAGGATGGTCTGACGATCGCGCCGAGTATCCCAACCGGCATGACGACGGCTACCGTGAGCAGCCTTTCTTACAAAGGCCGCGATTATACCATCCAAGTATGGGACGATCGAGTGGAGATCACCACGCCGAACAGCGGATCCCCAACCGTCACGTATGTGATCGGCAATTTGGCGGCCAATACGGTATATACGATCGATAAGCTGAATATTTCCGCAGGTACGACAACGTCGCGAACGGCGACCAGTGATGCAAGCGGCAAGCTGATCGTCGCTGAAGCGCTGACCAACGGCACAAAAATTACAATTCGACGTTAATAGGGCGAAGAGGGTGACACCTGATGGGTGTCATCCTTTTTCAAATGGATCTCGCTGTACTACGGCAATCCCGTACAACAGCACAGATATTCAATCGATAGGTGGTTACAGTGACAAGCTCTCAAACTCTATCATATACTTCGGAAGGGAATCATATACGGCAACATATATGAAACCAGCGTCTTCGTACCTAGATGAATGGATGGAGTGAGCAGCGTGAAGGTATTAATGTTGGTTTCTAGGCTGAATTTGGGGGGGACAGAGAAATACATTCTATCCATCTCTCAATATTTGCAGGCAAGAGGTGTTCAGGTCGGCGTTGCTTCTATGGGAGGGCCGCTAATGCGATCCTTTCAAGGAAGCGGCATCAAGGTTCATCTTCTATCTGGGGATGAAAGCTCTGCGTTAAAACAACTATCCTCGATCATTACCAGAGAATCGTACAGGATGGTTAACGCCCATGATTCAAAGTCATTTCGTTATGCCGCAGCCTTGCATCGACAGCGTAAAATCCCTCTGATCGTGACCGTACATGGCACTTATCATCACAAACCCTCCCTTCTAACCGCAGCCAAAGCGGCTAGACGCATCATAACCGTGTCACCGAAATTATCAAAATGGTTAATAGGGCTTCATTTGCCTCCCTCTAAAATCAAAACGATTCTTAATGGAATCAACACATCGGTATTCCACCCTGCATCTCAATTATCGGAGAAGGGAAGAAGGAGACAGTCGCTTCATTTGCCCTCATCCGCGCAACTTCTTGTATATGCCGGAAGATTCTCGCATGACAAGTATCCGATAGCAAGAAAAGTGATCATGGCAGCCGAACGTATTGCCAGAAACAACCGCCATTTTGCAGCAGTATTATATGGGCCGGGATCTTTGCGATCACAACTTGCACAACAAGCTGCCGAAGTCAATCGGCGTCTAGGCAGACAAGCCGTATATGTCCGTCCCCCTCTATCGAGTATCCAGCATGCTTATTATGCTGCTGATGTCGTTGTGGGGACAGGACGCGTTGCACTTGAGGCCATGGCCTGCGCCAAACCGGTTGTAGCCACGGGGGTTGCGGGCTATTGCGGGATCGTTGCTCCAAGCAACGTAAACCGGATTATCCAATGCCACTTTGGAGACCATGGAGCCCTTGGTCCCCTCACCGTTCAAAGGCTTGCGAATGATATTAATCAATTGTTAAATAATCCGAGGCGTGCGCGGCAATTAGGGGATTTTGGACTTCGGACGGTAAGAGGCAGGTATTCCATGAACAAAGTTGGCTCACAGCTCATTCAATACTATAAGTAATCGTTAGTGCTTAAGAATCAAATATTATGATTCGTTAAATAAGGACATTATTCTCTCTGGATGACGGTGATTCGGGTATGATAAGTTGATTTTGCGACAATACCATTTCTCCGATACGACCAATAGGAGGCGTCATGAATGTCCAATGTCAAACGGATCACGGATCTCTCAGCCTACAGCACCATTCTGCCCTATGACAGCGAGCTTTTCGGGGTTTACCAGTCTTTAATCGGGTGGAAATCCAAGCGAATGCTTGACCGAATTAAGTGGGGGATCGGATTGGAAAAGAATTCGATTCTGCCGCGATTGAGCCGTTACCTCGAGAACCGGGCAGACATCCAGTTCAATCCGATTTCTACATCACGGTATCTGATTTGCGTCCTGCAGAATTCGCCGGGCCGCATTTGACATCTCACGACAACTCCATTGTCCTTCAGCAAATCAGTGGAATATTGCATTCATACGGAAAAATGCCTGATGACGGCAGAGTGTGGCAGGAGCTCATTCACTACGATGTGCTCACGAACATGCTCAATATAACTGTTCTTGATTACTACAATGATCTGTCCATTGAACGAGGTAGAAGGGCTAGCGGCATTAAGAGGTTACCGAATGAAACGGATCAAGCTTTCCATGTCCGGCAGGAAGCCATGCGACAACAAATCCGGGATGAGCTGCGCAAGCTGATCGACCAGGAATCGGAATTCGCGGGCGCCATCATCGAGCTTGTGAACAACAATCGCATCGATGAACTGAACCGGATTTTTTACTCGTAATTGGATCTTAACACGAAGGATGCCTTTTTCCGCGCGCTTGAGATTTCTGATGCCGGCCATGAAGATCCATACCTCACGTTCGATCCCAAGAAGGACGTGAAGGACGTCACCTTGTCCCCGCTGGGCATCGTTCACTTATTCCGGCAGTATTTCTTCGAACTGGACACCTTCCTTGGCCCCCCAACCAGTCATCTATGGCTGAGCCCTGGTTCAACGGTCGAACTGATCGAGACTAGCTCGCGCCGGATAACGACCGAGAAAATCATCGAAACCTCTCTTGAAACCTATACAAAGACGGAAGACAGCATCACCGATCAAGATGAACTTAGCGAAGCTGTCAAGCAGGAAAACAAGAATGATTTGAAGCTCGGGATTACGTCAACCGTCAATCAATCCTGGGGAACGGGAAGCTTGACCGCGACCGGAAGCCTGAACATGGACCAGACCCAGCAGGTGGCTAGAGAGTCTACCCATAAGAAGATGCGCCAGCAAACGCAGAAGCTGTCCACCGAAATTCGACAAAATTACAAATCGACGTTCAAGACCGTTACGGAAGTGACGGACACGACAAGCAAACGTTACGTGCTGTCCACAATACGTCTCCAGATGAGCTGATTAACTATGAGCTGCGCAGGAAAATGCGGCAAGTCGGCGTCCAGGTTCAAGATATCGGAACATACTTATGCTGAGAAACGTTCGTTGACGAGCCGGGTGAGGAGCTAGGTCTTGCTAATCTGATCCATATCTCGCAGCCGGCCGATTTATTGACCGTACCGGATACGACGGATATTCCGTATCCACCCGATCAATTCGTCCCTTGCAAAGTAAGCGGATCATGGAATTTCGGCGAACAGCGCAAGTACGGGTTTGTGACGCTTACATCCTTCGATCCTCCGCCAGCCCCGGATGGGTTTGAAATTGTAAAGGAAACGGAGAACATCATAATTCCCGCTTATCAGACCTCTGGCAGCGGAGAAGATTTCACAGGCGTGTGGGGGTTCGGTGTCAGGTTCACCTCAACAGGGCAGCTCGAGATGGGTGTCCTTACAGGAGGCGGTGGATTGGAGTGGAGCAACCGGGTCGACTTCGTCGTCAATGTCGCATTGAAGTATACGGTGAACGCCGTCAAACGGGCGGAGATCGATGCACTTAACAAAGCAAAGAAAACCGCAGCAGACGCAGCAACGACCGAGAATATTCGGAAAACAGAGGAGACGCTCATCAAAGCTGCCAAAGAACGGGTCGAGCTTGCCCGCGGTCTCGCTAAACGAAATTTCGAAGAACTGCGGGATGAAGAGCGCATTATGGTCTATCGCAAGCTCATGAACTCTCTCATGTCGGAGTTTCAATATAATTACGCCGATAACAAGAGCCGGCATGTACTCTCAGAGCTGGTCAACTCGATTTTCGCTATCGATAAAATGCTGTACTTCGTAGCGCCCGAGTGGTGGAAGCCCCGGAAGGAGAAGCTTGGCTTGTTCGATCTGGAGTCGCAGTTAAACAGCAATCTCGTAACTTGGTCGGACGGGGACCCGAGGCCGGATAATTATCTCGTTACGGAGAAAAGCGCGCCGGCGCCTATGGGCAGCTGACTTGGCTGGCTGCTTCAACTGGACGGCGATAATCTGCGCAATGCCTTCCTGAACGCGCCTTGGGTGAAGGCGGTCATTCCGATTCGTCCCGGAAAGGAACAAGCTGCTCTGCAGTGGCTGCAGTCGGTCAACGTGGAAGGCTCCGATGGCCTGGATGCCAAGTACGCTGCGCCGGCAGAAGAACTAGGTCGCATTCGGATCAGATTGGGATTAGCGCCTGATGCAGCGGTTACGATCAAGAATGCGATCGAGTTTCTGTGCATAGAGGTCGCTGATAAACATGCGGAGTCCACTAAAGTCAAATCTTATCCGGACACCGAGACGGATCAGGAGAATAAAGTAACCTCGACTCCTGTACAGAAAGTGTACGAGCATGGTTTCTATCCCTTGCAGGGTGGTTTCCGCGTACAGCCTGATGCTCCGAACCCGGATCCGAACAATACAGATAAGAATTTCCAGGTTTTCGATCAATGGATTGAAGTATTGCCGACCGATCAAGTGGTTCCCGTAGAAGTTGCTTATGATCCGAAGACGGAGAGACAGCTTTAATGGATCTGGCGATCGGCGTCAAGGATGCGGCGGGTTCGTATATCGGGGGAGCAGAGGTAACGATTCTCCTGCCAGGGGGAGAGCGGCGCAGCGGCACAACCGATGGGAGAGGTCAGATTCTTCTCAGCCCGCTGCCCAGCGCGGATTTTCAATTGAAAGTCGTTCATGCCATGTACGTCGAAGAAGATGTCCATGTCATTCCCCCGGAGGGCGGGGGACAGTTTCTCTGGGACAATCCGGTTTGGACGTTTACGCCGCCTTCATCCGTCGTCGTCCGGCTCTCCCGGATACGCGCTGCGGCGTTGGCACCAATGTCCGACGAAGAGATGAAGCGGCGTGCGTCCTATAATCCGCAAGGCGCATTCACGTGGGTTGACCATGCAGGCAATCCGACGCACCGATATCTGGGTCTTTATAATTCTGATAATTCATTCGTGCCGCTGTCCCATCCGCTATTGCCAGAGAAACCGGCCGAAGGGTGGGAGAGGTTTAACCATGGGGAACCGGTTAAGCTCGACCCGAGCCGATCGGGGAATTTCTTCTGGTTAGAGTGGGGGGGGAGGCAGCAGCCCCAAGCTCCTCGTCGGCGTATGGGTCCCGCGCTGGCGCACGACGCCAAGCAAGCTCGATTACACGATCTTCTTCACGCCGAGCACGTATAAACCGGATTATCCGGATACCCAGGATTACCCTTATATGGCGTTGAAAGCAGCGGATAGACTCGTGCAGCCGTACATCGGGTTGGGACAACGTTACTTGTTCCATGAGAAATGGCTGGCCTATCAGCTTCTTGCCGCCAAGCGCCAGTCGATATTAGTCATCCCTATCCACCCGAAAGGGCAGTAGGGGCCGTTCGCCCATGCTGCCGGACTATCCCGGCTAATAGCAGAAATCACGCACTTTCTTCATCGAACAGGATATACCTCCAGTGGACATTCATTATCCGAGGAGGACCATGCGCCTAGGCCGAATTATCGCTTCGGACGCATGGCGATCCAACAGCCGCTTCCCTCGGTGCAGCGAATCGTGCTCAGCGGATTTAGCGCCGGGGTTGGACCGATTGTAGGTATGCTCCCAACCTCGATCGGTCAGAAGTTGAACGATCGGAGTTATGGAGCTAATGGATTCGACAGCCACTTTCTGTTCGGAGCCGATGTGGCACCCTTTCTACAAGCATGGAATGAAGTATGGGATCACGATGCGCCCGCGTATATTCGGGTCAATCTGGATAAGCATCTCCCCCAATGGATGTGTATTGACGGCCAACGAATGTCTCGCTGTTATCAGACGGATTATACCGGGTCGCAAGGCTGGATCGAGACAACGCCGATGCTCGAGTTCGTGTCTGGTCCTCTCAGGAAACCAGCGAACGGGCTTGTGGCAGCTGAACGACATTCCGAGAATCGCTGTTCTCTGGTCTACTTTGGCCAAAGTTACTTGAAGCATGCAACAAGTGCCGTACCTATCAATCCCGTCTTCTGGGAGGCGAGTGACGCGCACCAAGCTGTTCCTATGTTCACCTTCATGCATGCCGCATTGCTAAGGGGTTTGTCCAGACTCTAATAACAGCTGTCGATCACTGGTCGCGAAGAAGACATATTCGCTTTACTTGGAAGACCTAAGGCAGGAGCCGTATTACAGGCTGCTGCCTCTTTAGAATTGGAATAGAAGAATTCCTCAACCACATTCGCTATTGCGTATTGCATTCATATGCGATATATTGCATATAACTAAAACATGCTTAAGGATGATGACAATGCCAGTCCCCCAAAATTTTGTTTCTCCGGCGCGGATGACTGCGAAGGAAAGGGCCTTCTCCCAAATCCAACGCTGGATAATCGACGGAACGCTGCAGCCTGGTGAAAAACTGATCGATGCCGAATTGGCGGAGTCTCTTGGCGTCAGCCGTACACCGATTCGTGAAGCCTTTCAGCTGTTGGAGGTGCAGGGGCTCGTCTCGACCCATCCGGGTAAGGAAACGAAAGTGACGGTCATTGAGAAGGACGACATTGTCAACATGTATACAACGATGGCTGCTCTTCACGCTTTGGCGGCTGAAGTGACCGCGAAAGTCATTGTGCCGGAACAAGTCGAGCAGTTGAAAGCATTGAATCTGGAATTTGCAAATGCTATTGAGAGCGGACAGGCTTACCTAGCGATGGAATCGGATGAGCAGTTCCATAACTTGATCGTGGAGATTTCGGATAATCCATATATCACATCTTTTAGTACCTCGCTTCAAATTCATATCCGGCGATTCAAGTATGTGTTTTTAAAGCAGCCGATCCATGCGACTCAGGCATCGGTCGATGAGCACGCTTTGATTATTGCGGCCTTCGAGCTGAATGACGGGGATAGGGCGCAACTGTTAATGAAACAGAATTTGATTCGTCCCATGCAGGAGCTGCAGGGTTTACTATAAGCTGACAGGAGGAGAAGACAAGATGGCCGAGAGCAAGGATTTGCGTATTCGAAGCAAGGTAATCAGCGAAGGCGTCAACCGTGTACCGAACAGGGCGATGCTGCGGGCGGTTGGTTTTACGGATGAAGATTTTAAGAAGCCAATGATCGGTGTAGCGAGCACATGGAGCGAAGTAACTCCCTGCAATATGCACATCGACGAGCTGGCTGTGCAGGCGAAGCAAGGGGTTCGGGAGAATGGCGGAGCACCGCTTATATTCAATACGATTACGGTATCCGACGGGATTTCGATGGGACATGCCGGCATGCTGTTCTCGCTGCCAAGCCGTGAAGTCATAGCGGATTCGATTGAGATTGTTGCAGGAGCGGAGCGCTTCGATGGTCTTGTTGCGGTAGGCGGCTGTGATAAGAATACTCCTGCCTGCCTAATGGCGATCGGCCGGCTGAATATTCCTTCCGTCTATGTATATGGCGGCACGATACAACCAGGCAAGCTCCATGGCAAGAACGTTGATATTGTCTCGGCTTTCGAAGCGGTTGGCAAATATCACGATGGAAAAATGACAGATAAACAGCTCCATGAGATCGAATGCAGCGCTTGCCCGGGACCAGGCTCTTGCGGCGGCATGTACACCGCGAATACAATGGCGGCCGCTGCAGAAGCGATGGGGATGAGCCTGCCGGGTTCTTCGTCAACACCGGCAATCTCGCAGAACAAAGCTGCAGAATGCGCCAAAGCAGGCAAGCAGGTCATCTCTTTGTTGGAACAGGATATCTATCCAAGAGATATCATGACCAAGAAGGCATTCGAGAATGCCATAACAGTCGTCATGGCCTTGGGCGGCTCAACGAATGCGTTCCTGCATCTGCTTGCCATTGCGCATTCGGTTGGTGTGGATTTATCATTAGATGATTTCGAGCGGATCCGCCTGCGTGTTCCCCACCTGGCTGACTTGAAGCCAAGCGGACAACATGCCATGCAGGATTTGAACGATATCGGAGGCGTTCCAGGCGTAATGAAGATGCTGCACGCAGAGGGGCTTCTCCACGGTGATTGCTTAACGGTGACGGGTCAAACAGTGGCAGAGAATCTGGCTGAGGCAGCCCCGCTGCAGGATGATCAGGAGATTATCCGCCCGCTGGATAAACCACTGAAGCCAAACGGACCATTGGTCGTACTCAAAGGAAACCTGGCGCCTGATGGGGCTGTGGCCAAAATGTCGGGTATCAAGAAGCTGCGATTTGTCGGACCGGCAAAGGTATTTAACAGCGAGGAGGCTGCAACGGAGGCCATTCTGAATAATGAGATTCATAAAGGGGATGTACTGGTCATCCGTTATTGTGGTCCGAAGGGCGGACCCGGCATGCCTGAGATGCTATCGGTCACGGCGTTAATTGTGGGCAAAGGACTCGGAGGAGATGTCGCGCTCATGACGGACGGCAGATTCTCAGGGGGCTCGCATGGGTTTGTAGTCGGCCACGTATCGCCTGAAGCACAGGTAGGAGGGCCGATCGCGCTGCTGATGAACGGGGATATTGTAACCATCGATAGTGAAACGCAGCAGATTACGTTTGATGTAACAGAGGAGGAATTGGCCGATAGGCTGCAAGCATGGGTACAGCCTCCACTCAAAGTTACGTCAGGGGTGCTCGCCAAATATGCCCGTTTGGTCGCGTCAGCATCCAAAGGAGCCGTTACAGATCTTGTAGAATAGACAAATAGACATTCTTGTCCGCAAAGACATGGAATTTGACTTCCATCACATAACATTGTCTTCTAAATTGAAAACCGCCCCTGAATGCGAAGAAGCGTGAATCACGCATTCGTTCAGGGGCGGTTTGTGTTGGTGTGTCAGCAGGAACTATTGCTGATGCTGTTGGAACTGCTGCTCGTCTTCGATTTCGGATTTCATCCCCGCAATGCTTTCTTCGCGGCGTTCGTTCTTCGCTTCAATATTCTCGATTTCGCTCGCCGATATTTCATCGGCATGCTCGTCCAGATAATCAACCGCTTCGTTTAAATTCTCGGCCGTGTTTTCAGCCGCATTGTGCAGACGCTCCGCGTTGTTCGCACGGTTATCAGGTTTTGCCATGATTAAGCCTCCTCAAAAATAAGTATAGGGCGGCATTACGCAGCCCGATATAGCATGCGCTGGAAAGGGAGGAGATATTCGGATATGTCCATGTTGTTTCTTTATTTCCATAAATTAACTTTGGGATTAGCAACTTACTGCATTCTTAACGCGTCTAAGCATTGCATGCAAGTGAATTCCTATAGAAGGAGGATGTCTCCATGAATCCAAAATCACATGTACGATCTCTCGTCTTCGGCGCTGCTATTGCCACGGTCATCGCTCTATCGGTTCCGCTCTCCACATCTGCGGCACTAACATCTGGAACCAATGCTCTCTCAGCGAGTGGTATCAAAGTAACTCTGAATGGATCCGAATTTCAGCAGAAGACCTCTCCATTTATTGAGAACGACACCGTTTACTTGCCTGTCAGGGATATCGGAGAACTGCTTGGAACCATCGTCTTCTGGAACTCATCTGCAAAAATGGTGACGATGACCTACCCGGAGCTTATAGTCAAGCTGAACAACGGATCGACAATAGAAACGGTTAATGGAAAAGAGATGAAATTATCGGCGCCTATGCGGATCGTCAACGAACGCATTTATATCCCTTTGCGTTTCTTCTCGGAAGCTATAGGGGCAGATGTGAAATGGAATGGTTCAGCCCAAACAGTGAGTATTACAAAATCGGATCCATACATTACAGGTGGCACTATTTGGCTAAACCGCAAGACGGGTGACCTGTATATTGCCCATCCATATGAACAACCTCCGGTTAATGTAGGCAAGATTGATGCCGACATTCAGGGTGAGATTTCGTTTGGCGGAGGAGGGATCGACTCGAAGAACAGGATTGTTACAATCGTGGACAATTATGGGGAGCCTCGTACTCATTATGACACGTACAGCGTGCTCGTTCACAACAATAAGATCGTCAGCCAGAAGAAGGCTAGCTACTATCAGCGCTATGAGCAAAACTTGAGCTACTACCAATATTACGATCCGAACGGTTGGATTCAGAATACGGTACTGACCGACGGCAGAACGTTGACGATCTTCAATGAAGAAGGGAAGGCAGTTAGGGAGTACGATCTACCCACTCTTGTCGGCAAGGACGAGGTATACTCGGTACTCGGGGCCGGCGAGAACTTCCTAATCGTACGGCCGAATAAGACAGGGTTCCTGACGCTGATTAATCTGGAGGACAATTCCACGGTAGAGCTGTACGACAAGCTGCTCTCTGGCAAAGATCTGGAGTATGCCCGGAATAACGTTGTTCCTTATCATGGGGATGAGTTAAAGTTTGTCGGCGCAGAATGGACCGAGGACGAGCTAATCTTCATGTACAGAAGTCCATTTGACAGCAAGGATCGTGAATATACTCGTTTGACTTATAAACGGCACTCAGCGGCTGAATAAAGAAACGTGTGCAAATTGGAGACCGGAAAAAAGTAGAGAACGCCGTGTTTATCGCATTTGCCCCTCAGGAGGATCCCAAGCTAGCTGTCGCTGTCGTCATTCCCGACGGCGGGTATGGCGGCTGGAGCGCTGCACCGATCGCGCGAAAAATATTCGATGTATACGACGAAGTCATTGGATTGAAAACAAACTAATTAGCGAGACCATTCAAGTTTCGGAGGATAAAATCTTACACCTCCATCAAGGAGCCGCGGAAACCGCGGTTTTTTTGATAGATATACAGCTTTGACCCTGCCTTGGGGAAAGTATGAATAGGATAATTCAGGAAGGATAATGAGGTACAGAAAGCGAATATTTTAGTGGTATCCAAAACCTAAATCTGGAGGGAAATCATGAAAGCTGCTAAGCTTCGTCCATTCATTCCATCAGGTGAAGATTACTCGCTTGCCCAACGTTTTTTTGAAGATCTTGGTTTTGAGAAGGTATACTCCGACAGTGGATTGAGTATCTTTCGAATTGGAGAACAGGAGTTCTTTCTGCAAAACTTTCACAATCAAGAATTCCAGAACAATTACATGGTAGAACTGGTTGTCGAGGATCTGGATGGCTGGTGGACGCATATCCAAACCGTCGTTCGAGAGAAGGAGTATCCAGTCCGGATCAAAGAGCCGACCGTCTATCCTTGGGGAAAGCGGGAGATCAATTTAATTGATTTATCCGGTGTTTGCTGGCATATTTCGGAGCCAATCAAATAAAACTCTACGTTGTCAATACGCAGCAATGCCCGCATCGATATGCTGTTGCGGGAACGGGAACCTATAGCTTCACGAAGAGCATCCGTCTGCCCCGATGCTGACAATAATGATGAAGAAGATCATCAGAATCTCTGCATCTCGCACTTTGCGCCAGCCTCAGTTGCATATTGTGCAAACCGGAAACTTTCGTGCCTATATTCTCGTTCCCCCGATGCGGAGAACTGTCCAACTTTTGGTAAATACAATTGTCCGGCCAGCCACTAAACTTAGATTGGGTAGCGTGATCTAGCTGGGAAAGTCCGGGTACAGGTAAATCACGAGCACAGTGACAAACAGGGAGGGAACCTATGCAGGCAAAATACACGTTCATTCCGTAGAAGGTGGGAACACGCGTGGGCTGGTTCGTATCAGACGGATTCACCATGGGCTAGTCATGAATTCGTGGATGGTTGAGGGGCTTGCACAAAAAGCGTTGAACACAGCGCGGTTTCGCGGCGATGAACGCTGCCGTGCGGAAGTAAGATATACAAATTGTTATGTAGGGCGGTGAAAAGTGGAAATTAACTCTCTAAATTGAAAGCGCTTCCATTTCAGAGGTTTTTTTTCATACAATGGGAAGGAGCGGTTCGAAGATAAGGAAAGGTTCTTCAATCATGAGATGGAAGGGGTATCGCAATGATGTCATTAATTCAACGTGGCTGTGGTGCATGGCTAGCGGCTGTCTTATTGGTTACGGCTTGGACGGGAGGTGCAGGAGCTGCAGCTGCTTCAGTCTCGGAGCATCTCGAGCAGACGTCCAACATGCGTACGGTTGACCTGTTTCATCCTTACCGCGTGATCGACGACTTCGAGACCAATGAATCGCTGGCGAACTGGCAAGCGGGGGAACATACACAGTCCGTTAGCCGGGTGAACTCGGAGTTGAACGTGTTCGCTGCCGATCAAGGCTTGTATTTTCTTACCGCTAAGAGTGAGCTAAATCTTCAGAATAACGTATGGCGGACCGTATACCGCGAATTCGCAGAGCCTCTTGACCTGTCGGAATCACGGTATATTATGATGGCTTTCGCTCATTACGGGTATCTGCCGAACGATATGCCCTATCTGGTCCGGATCCGGGCTTACAGCGGAACGAGCTTCGAAGAGGGAATCGTAAGGACGACAGAGAACAAGTGGAACCGTATCGGTCTCATGATTGGCGAGTGGGCAGGCCGGAACTCGATTGACAAACTCGAAATCAGTTGGCAGCATGCCTACGACAGGGCTGTCGATCCCTTCCCCGGCGGAGATCCGCTGCCGTATTGGCCGGATCCGAAGTTCCAGGTCGACTACGTACACGCGGCCAATGATCTGGGCTGGCAGTTCCAATACCCTGGGGATGCGGAAGGCTGGACGGGTAATGATTCGACTTTGCCATTAACGACTCAGAACGGTCGCTTATCGATACCCGTAACGGGAACGGGAGCGGGAGCGGCAATTACTTCGAATGTTACGCGGATCGACGCTTCAAGTCAGAATGTTGTGCTGCTGAAGCTGCGGAACCAGTCCGCGAACACCCAGGGCCTCCTCTCCTGGACGACCGAGGCGGATCCTGTATTCAGTCCGTCCAAGTCGCAGACGTTCCAGCTTGTGGCGTCGGACGGTGAGACCAGGACCTATGCGATCCGGTTGGCCGCCCAACCGCTTTGGACAGGTGAGGTGAACCGGCTGCGGATCTCGCTCACGGATAATCCGGGTACGGCAGGGAGCTTAGAGCTGGAGGAGATTGCCCTCGACCGTGATGACCGCCCACCGGTCGAATATATCGGATCGGTAAGCGAGGTTAGCGTAGGCGAGGATCTGATTACGTTAAAGGGAACAGCTTCGCCCCCGGGTACTGCAGCCGGAACGAAGCTGGCCCTATATGAACTGGCCCCTTATGAGCATGAAGCCAATACGTCATCCCTGGCACCGGCAGCGGTACAGGACGCGTCCTCAAGCGGCGGCGCATTCACCTTCTCCATTCCGAGATACGATGGGGAGCGCGACAGATACTATTCCAAGTTTCTTGTCGCGGAGCTCGACCCGGATTCATCGGTGCCTCCGCGGTATGTCGATGCGCCGAAGTACGCGACAGACATTACGTTCGATGCCCGGCATCAATACTCGTACCCGACGGCGCATTCGAAAAAAGGTCTTCAAGTCATGATGAGCGACGATGCAGAGGAGCTTGGCGCGGCGCACGCCGCCGTTAACGTTGTCTTGACCGGACTGATGTACAAGGGGAACTCCAATCCGTCCAACACGATTGCCTATTCCATGGATGGAGAAACCTATTATTTTCAGAAAGGCTATGTGGAATCCCTTGATCGACAAATCAAGCCGCTATCCGATAACGGAACGATCGTCAATCTGGTGCTTATTCTATATGCGTCGCAGGATCCGAATACCATGACCGATGTTCTCATGCATCCGGATGCCGATCCTTCTCAAGGGGGGACCGTATTCGCCTTCAATACAGCTAATGAGGCAGGAGTCAAGGCATTCCGAGCTGCGATGGAGTTTATAGCCGACCGCTATACGCGTGAGGACGAGAAATACGGCCGTGCAGTCGGTTATATCGTCGGTAACGAAGTGGATGCCCAGTGGGAGTGGCAGAATATGGGCGAGAAATCGGTCAGGCAATTCATTGAGCAATACGAGCCGGCGGTTCGGATCGCTTACTTGGCGGCCCGTAAATATTATGATCATGCCCGTGTCTATGTTTCGCTGACCAACAATTGGACAAAGCCTGCAGGCGGTAATCCTATGCGGTATTACAAAGCGCGTGAAATCATCGATTTAATGAACGAACAAGCCAATCATGGCGGGAATTATCCATGGCATGTCGCCTTTCACCCGTATCCCGAGGATTTCTTCAACGCAGACCCTTGGAACGACGAACGCGCCATAGACAGCGCCGATTCGCCGCAGATCACCTTCAAGAATCTGCATGTCTTGAACGACTACATGAAGCGAAATGAGCTGCTGCTGAACGGGTCGCCGCGCCGGATCATTCTGTCTGAGCAAGGCATCCATACGGCAGACGGTTCGGAAGCCGCTGCCAAGCAGCAAGCGGCAGCATTCGCCTATGCGTATTACAAAACGCTGTTCCTCCCAGGCATCGATTCATTCATCTGGTTCAGCCATATCGATATACCATCGGCAGGGCTGAACATGGGGCTGTGGACACAGGATCCGGAGAAAACTGTGCCCTTTACCCCCAAAGGCAAGAAGTTCATCTATGACGTGTTTAGAGATATCGATACGGAACGGTCGCTTGAAGCCGCAGCATTCGCCAAGCCGATTATCGGCATCGAGGAATGGCAAGATGTTATCACGGGGTTTGATCCGAATGCGCTTGCGGTTCGAAACCTGCAGGAGCGCTCGCCGATCCGATTCGTCTCCGATTCGGGGCCACACTCGCAGGGGGATAGCTTCGAGTCGGGGACGGACGGCTGGGAACCGGCTGACAACGTGATGTCTGCCGTTCAATCGAGCGGGGATGCTTACGAGGGCACGGGTGCGCTGGAAACCGCTTTCTCCGATCTTGCCCTTAAGTGGCGCGGAGTGTCCAAACGTCTGGCGTCCCCTTATGATGCGGGGGATCACCCATATCTCCGTCTAGCCGTCAAGCTGACAGGGACTTCGCCAGGTACGCCTTATTATGTGAAATTGAAGGTATACAGCGGAACGGATTGGACGGAAGGAGTCGTCCGCGTCGATCCGGAACAGGGTTGGATTCCGCTGTCGCTCGATCTGAGCGGCTGGAGCAAGCGCCATTCGATCGACAGGCTGAAGATAGGGGCGGTTTCCTCGGGCAATCGGACCTGGTCCGGCAAGGTGCTGGTCGACGATGTCGGGTTCACCGGTGCCCCTCTTACGAGGCCCGGCAATTACGACGCATTGGCCACGCTTATGGAATCCGCGCCGGCGCCGGGCGGAGCCATGACGGTCCGGATCACGAATTACGATTCTGAACCGATGCAGGGAACGGTTGAATTGGCGGGGCATAACGGAATGGTCTTGGATAAGTCTGCGCTGGATGTTAACGGAATTGCATTCGGTGAGACAAGAAGCTACCCGTTGACCATAACCGAGCTCCACTCGGTACCGGGTGCCAAACCAGGCATCCGCTTCAGTTATATGGGCCAGACGCTAGACCAAACCTTCGACAGCGGTAAGCCGACGGGAGAGAACCAGCTGCCGTCCTTCGAGAAACTGTTGTATAATTTCGAAGCCGCAACATTGGGATGGACCGGCGCCGAGCATGTGGACGAAGTCAAGAGCGTGGACCGGATTGCGAACGCGCCGTTCGGACCGGCACTGGGCGCCTACGTCCTGGAAGCGTCGTTCCCTACGATGGCGGCGGACACATGGCGAACGGTCTCCGTCACGCCCGAACAGCCGCTTGATCTGACGGAAGCAGACGCCATCTTCTTACATGTGAACAGCTATGGAGGCAGCGGAGGCACCGGGTATGAGACCAGGCTTCGTCTCCGCAGCGGCGATCATGTGCTGGAGAACATCATTCAGACCCGCGCGGATGCGTGGAACCGGGTCGAAGCGGACATAAGCGGCTGGCCTTACCGGAATAACGTTCAATCGATGGAGGTATCATTCCGTGCAGTCGGCACATCAGAGCCTTGGTATGGCTCGAGATTCCAGCTGGACTATATCGGCCTGGTCCGCCATGATAATGTGGAAGATCCGGCTGATTTGGAGGAAATGGTCATGCAGCCTTTTTGGCAGGGAGAACGTATGGTGAATGAATCCGTATTGATGATGTCGCGCGACGGCGAACCGGCCGAAGCTTCACTGCTATTCGAGCCGATTCGCGTCGAGTCGGTGATGAGCGCGCGTCTAGATATGGAATATGTGGAGGGGATCGATTGGGTACTTGAGGATGGCAAGCTAAAGCTGACCCCCAATACACGCATTCCATATATGGCCGATACAGAAATGTATTTGCCAGAATACATTCCGAATGTGAGCATGCCCAGAAACGGCGGAGGCGGCGTCATATTCCGTGAAGGCTCCTTCTTCCATGACCGGCAAATTGTCGTCACCTATACGCATGAGTCCGATGCCTGGAAGGGACCGACGCCGTTGTATGCGGACACAGCACTGCCCCGAACGACTGACAGGCTGAAGAACGGTGAGCCAATTAGGTTTGTTCTCTATGGGGACAGCATCTCGGTCGGAGCGAATGCCAGCGGCTTCACGCAGGTACCACCTTATCTGCCTGTCTGGGGGCAGCTTGCGGCGCAGGAATTGGAACGACGGCATGGATCGGACATCACCTTCATCAACCCGTCGGTTGGCGGAACGACCTCTTCATGGGGAGTGGAGCAAGCGAAGACGCTCGTAGCCGATCAACAACCTGATCTTGTAATCATCGCATTCGGCATGAATGACGGATCGGGTACCGGGCGCGGAGACGGTACCGAACCGGCACTCTTCAAACAGAATATTGCAACGATCATCCAGACCGTACGCGCGGACAATCCGGATGCGGAGTTCATCCTCGTCGGTACCACGCTGCCCAATTCGGAGACCTTCTTCTTCGGAAAACATCCGCTCTATTATCCGGTATTAAGTGAGCTGGCGGGCGAGCTGAGCGGAGTCGCCGCGGCCGATATAACCGGGGTGCACGCAGAGCTATTGAAGAAGAAGGCGTTCCACGACATGACCGGCAACAATATCAACCATCCGAACGATTTTCTTTCGCGGTGGTACGCGCAATTTGTCGTCGGCATGTTAAGCTTGCCGGAAGAAAACCCGCCGGTTGAAGGGCAGCCGGGCAAACCGGTCCTATCGCATAACAACGGGCATGATACGGGGTTACAAGACGGTGACTACACCATCACGATGAATATGTGGTGGGGAAACAATGGCACCTCGTATAAGTTGTTCGAGAATGGCCGTGAGATCCACCGCAGGTCGCTTGTCCCCTCGACTCCTACAGCTCAAGCTGCATCCTTCGAGGTCAAGGGGAGAATGAACGGAACCTATGTCTACACTTGCGAGTTGACCAATTCCGCGGGCACGACCTCATGCGAGCCAATCACGGTGGTGGTGACCGATGCAAATCCCGGTAAACCGGTTCTCGCAAGCGACAACTGGGATCAGGATGGGAACTATCAGGTTAAGATGAACATGTGGTGGGGAAGTAACGGCCATACGTACCGATTGTATGAGAACGGAATACTGGTCGAGGAAAAGCCTATTGCAATGAAGACACCGGGATCGCAGTCCACGATAACACCGTTCACAGGCAAGCAGCCTGGCAGCTATCTCTATCGCGCAGAGCTAATTAACGACAATGGTGTGACGGAGAGCGAAGAATTGACGGTTACAGTTCGATAATTGCGCCGTATTGACACGCTTGCCGAACAACCTAATAAAGCCGCGTGTCGACGAGAGTCGGCTGCGCGGCTTTATGCCGTTCGATACAGCCAATTTATCATTTCTTCCACCTGGGAACTGCGTTATTATGGAGTGAGATGATATGAGCAGAGCAGAGTAGAGCTGAGCTGAGGAAGGTGAGCTGGATGAAGACATTCATTGAGAAGGCAATCGTAACGGATGCGAGTGAAATACTTGCATTGCAAAAAGTTTGTTACAGAATTGCGATCCTTTACAATGATTATTCCATTGAACCGCTTGTACAATCATTAGAAGGCTTGGAACAACAATTCAACATTTACATGATACTCAAAGCCGTAGTGGGCAAGAAGCTGATCGGTTCTGTAAGAGCCTATGTAGAATTGGATACGTAATTTCCGTTTCGTATTTATGGAGAAAACAAGTCAGCAATAGGCCATTATGACACATCTTTATCGAATATCACGCACAAGACCCCGTTGCTCCTTACAAAGACGAACAAGGAGGATATAGTCATGGCTGCGCACGATGCGGATTTTCCTCATGAGGAAGTATTGGAAAAGTTTGCTGTACAGGTCGTTGCAGCACTGGGAGGCAGAATCAATCAACACTGGCTCGTGAAATGTCGAGGCGAATTGATGGTGCTGCGCCTTTGGTCGAAAACAGCAGAGGATATTGACTACGAAGTCGATATCCTCACAAGAATAGCTGCTTTGGGATGGCCAGTGGCACGTGTTGCGGAAGGGCCGTACTTGATAAGAAATCAAGTATGGTGTCTATTTCCGTATCTTCCTGGCGAACCACCCTCCGTCGTTGACCCGATAGCCGAACAACGTGCGCGGGGGCGTCTTTTGGCTCAATTCCATGCTGATCTGAATAAGCTGACGGGGGTTAGACAGCGCGGCAATTGGCGCCGATGTGAAGAAATCCTTAGCGACCAGTCGTTAGATTATCTACTGTCTGACCAGGAGAAGAAGAGACCTGAAGAGGTACAGTTATTACGATGGCACCTGGAGCGGGCTCGTGAACGGGTAGCGGGAATGCAGCTGGTGAATCGGCAGGGCATTCTGGTTCATGGTGATTTCACACCGTGGAACTTGCGATATCAAGAGGGGCGTCTCTCAGGCTTACTCGACTTCGAGCTTGCACATATCGACCATCGCGTTGGCGACTTTGCACTTTCATGGCGCGGGAAGTATGACCAGATTATTCACGGGTACGACGAAGTATCGCCGCTTGAGCCAGAGGAGTGGGAGCTCCTCACGCCTATGTGGTGGGCAGGACTTATTGATCTCGCTTGCAGTCACCTTGCGGACGGAACGCAAGACGATGGCTGGATTATGAAGAAATTGCTGGAGAGGTCGCCCTTGATGGGGCGTGATGCTAACGCATTCCCATAGGCTTATTGCTTAAAAGATCGATCGCAAGTTGTGCGGGCAACGGGGTTTCTCTGAGGCGCTTGACGCGAACGAGCATTCCTGAAGTATGCGGTTCAACTGCAACCCGCCAGCTTGTTGATTTACATTCGCATAAAGGTTATTATAGATATCTGAAGTCTATTATAGATATGAAACACGATGGCGGTTCAGTATGAATTCCTTTCCGCCGTATTTTTTCATACTGTTCATAGACATAATGAGTCTATAAAATCTCTTTAGGGGAGTGTTCCTTATGATGTACGATTGTGCCATAATCGGCGGTGGACCGGCAGGATTAAATGCAGCATTGGTGCTAGGCAGGGCAAGAAGAACCGTAGCGTTGATAGACAATAATGAACCTAGGAACAGAGTTACGCATGCTTCCCACGGATTTCTTACCCGTGACGGTATCGAACCTGCCGAGTTTAGGCGAATCGCTTATGGAGAGGTGCTCCGTTATCCGTCGGTTCAGCATTGGCCGGTCGAAGTAACGGATATTCGCAGCAAGGAGCAGGGATTTGAAATCCTGACTATGAACGGTGAGCTTATAGTAGCCAGAAAAGTAATTCTATCTGTCGGTTTGAAGGAAATCTTACCGGAAATAACGGGACTGCAGAGCATGTATGGAAGAAGTCTGTTCAACTGTCCTTATTGCGATGGCTGGGAACTGAGGGATAAGCCACTTGTAATTGTGTCGGACGATCCGGGAGTTTATCATATGGCCAAAATGATTTACAACTGGAGCAGGGATTTAATTGTATGTACGAACGGTCAGGTCCTTTTAACGAAGGAACAGAAGGATCAGCTTGAAGCTAAAGGAATTCAGATTATCGAAACTCCCATTGAAGCGTTCTATGGTCCGAACGGTTTGTTGGAACAGGTAATCTTTACAGACGATACACGCATTGAACGAAGCGGAGGATTTATTCGTCCGAAATTGCTTCCAAACTCATTATTCGCCAAGCAGTTGGGCTATGAAGCCTCCGACAATGGGATGATAACGGCTGATGAAATGGGCAGGAGTACGGTTTCTGGATTGTATGTGGCAGGAGATGCGGCTTATGTGGGACCGTCTCAATTGATTTTCGCCGCCGCTTCCGGTAGTAAAGCTGCAGCGGCCGTCAATATGGATCTGACAGAAGAGGACTTTGCCTAATGGTGAAGGACTTGCCTCACTCTCGAATCAACGTTATTATAGATGAATAAAGTCTGTATTCGAGGTGTTCCATGAAGTATTCACAAGCAACCGACTATGCGCTCCATGCGATGCTTTATCTGGTGGATGAAGCACCGGATAAACCGGTGAGCGTGCAGCTTTTAGCCGAGAAATTAGGCGTTTCCCAGACTTATCTATCCAAGATGCTGACCAAATTGGTCAAGGCTGGATTAATCCACTCCATATCAGGCGCTAACGGAGGATACCGACTCAAACGCAGCCAAGAGGATATCTCTTTTCTGGATGTGATTCAGGCGATCGAGGGTACGGCTTCTCTGTTTGAATGCAGCTTTAACCATAGAAACGAATGTTTGATTCAACAGGTTGTGGTAGAGGCCGAGCTGCAAATGGAGCAGTTTCTGAAGAGTAAAAAAATTGCTGATCTGGCCAAACAGGTCAAAGGTTAGCAAATGGATAGAGAACAACGCCCGTCGTTCATTAGTCAATCATGAACGACGGGCGTTTGTAATTATGCTGGTATGGTGACGGAGGTCTGCGCCATGGTCAATCTCATATTACGGAAGAGCTGCCCACGGCTTTCTCGGTTTGGGGTGGAACGACACCCTTTAACTTAAACAGTGGGGAAAGAACCGCTACGCCCACTAGGAAGAATAAACCTGCAATCACGTACAGCGGTACGAGCGAGATCGCGTTTTTGAGTGCGCCGGATAACATCATTGTCACAACCATCGAGCCGATGAATAACGGATTCAGAATCCCGTTGACGCGGCCTATGAACTTTTCCTCCGTATTTTGTAAAATCATCGTGTTGATTCCGATCTGAATGCACGGAAGCACAAACCCGCTTACGAACTGAAGACCCAGTGTGAACCAATAATCTTTCGACAGTCCCATGGCGATCATCGTCAAGCTGTCGACCGCCATACCGAACGCCAGAAGCTTCTGAGGCGATACTTTGCTGGAGAGACTCATCGCGAGCACACCGCCGATAATCATCGCGATGCCGTTGACCAAGAGGAACCATTGCAAGTAATCTTCAGGCTTCCCAAGCCGCTCCGTAATGAGGAAGATACCCATCGGCTGAATAAGGCCGAGGCCAAGCCCTGCAGCAATGAAGCCGCCGCCGAGTTTACGGAGAATAACACTGGACCACACGTATCGAAAACCCGCCTTGATGTCTTTCGACAGCTGCGACTTGTGTTTCTCGTCCTCGTCTTGACGGTCACGGGGCAGCAAGGCGAGCGAAGCTGCCGACAGCAGAAAGGCCACGCCCATTACGCCGATAGCGAACTTGATGCCATAGTTCTGATATACGAACGTGCCGACGACCGGCCCGAAAATCATAAATACTGCGAATAACGTTTGATACACCGACATGCCCTTTTGCATTAAATGCTCGGGCACATGCAGCTTGAACAGCTTCATGCCGGCAGGCTGCGAAAATTGAGATAGGATTGCCGAGACTAATGTCGCGAAGAAAACCGCTTTCCATGTGCCGTTCATCATTGCAAAGAGCACTGCGAGAATGGAAACCGCGCTTAATAGGTCACACCACACCATTGTCCTTTTCGGCCGCCAGCGGTCTGCGAAAGTGCCTCCAATAAACGAAAAAATGAAGATTGGCGCGAACTCCGCAACGGAGATGAGCGAGACGGCGAACGCATCGTCATTCGTCATTTCTTTGACATAAAACAAGATGGCGATATTTCGCACCCATATTCCGATTTGCAAAAACAACGTAGACATCAAAATCGCTTGCACGAACCGGTTGCTCAGCAGTGAAGACGCCGACACAGGTTGATTGTCATTCATGAATCCCACCCTTTCAATTTCCGGATTTCCTGAGAAAACCATTGTACTACCTATAAATAGTACTCGATGTTCCAATGCTCTATAAGCATCGCCAGAATGAAAGATCTCTCCGTCCTAAGACCGATGCGAAGCGTGTTGACAACGTAATTCCGGAGTAGTTATCTAAGCCGGATTAAATCGATACACCATTGCGGGTATGCACGAGGTTCGGATCGAAATTCTTGCCCGGACGCTAAGAACTGCTTCGTATAAGTATCAGTCGAGATATGAAAGAGATGTTCCTATGTGGTTGTGCACCGTATTATTGTTAGGCATGATTAGCATGTGAAATATTAATGGAGGTGTTTCAATGAAAATCATCATGACGTTATCATCCTTAAGTCTCTTGGGTCTGATTAGTATCCTGCATGTGTATTGGGCGTATGGTGGCCGCTGGGGGAGCACGGCTGTCATCCCTTCGAAGGCGGGGGATAATAAACCGGCCTTTGTTCCTGGTAAGTCAGGTACGCTATTGGTGGCGATTCTTCTTCTATTCGTTTGTTTCATTCTAATGGTTCTAGGAGGATTTATACCTTATTTAAAGACAACGAACATAATAAGAGCAGGATGTATAGGTTGTGCAGTTGTTTTCATTCTTCGGGCAATAGGTGACTTTAATCTTGTCGGATTTTTTAAGAAAGTAAAACACACTGTATTCGCTAAAAATGATACTTGGCTCTATAGTCCGCTTTGTGTCTATTTCGGGATCACATGCATAATATTATTGTTTTAATCGGCAACTGGAGAAACTGAGCATTCGTTTCATGCGGGAGACCTTCAAATTTCCGGAAATTCGTCAATAACAAAGTCCACTGCAGCTAGTTGCGGGGATGCCGAAACCAACAGCCCCCGTAGACGATGTACCGAATGCTTTCCGTCCGCGCCACCCTGCACCGCCTTTCCTAATCGGTCTTCCTTGCGCCAAATTCAGTCTAAGTTTTTCGGTTCTTATTCATGTTTCAATTCTCTTAGCTGGATTTGGTCGCGTAAAGTTACTTATAAATTTAATTTACCTTGATCGTCTATTAGGAAATGATTACACTACATACATAAATGTGTAATATTGGGTTGCAGGAGAACAGAATGAGCGTGTTCACTTATCCGGTTCTCCTCTTATGAAAAGCCGCAGATGAACCTTCGTTCATTCGTGGCTTTTGTTGTGCTGCCCATTGATCTATTCACATGGAAAGGAGTATGCGCGATGATCAAACACACCAGAAGGACATCAAAGGAGGAATTACTATGAGACAACCTAAACAAAGCTATACGATCTGGTATTCACAACGGACGGGAAGTACATTATTAAACCATGCGTTAGCTTCCACAGGGGTTGCAGGGAATCCCTGTGAGTGGATGAATGGGGCATTTGGGGGATCAATCGAGACGGTTCGTAAAGAAGATATCGAACAGATGTGGGAAGCAGGTACAACTTCAAACGGGGTATTCGGGGTGAAGACGTCACTGAGCGCAAAGTGGATTCATGCTTTACGGAAGCTATATGATCTGCCGGAAACAGCGACTCAGGCTGAGGTTTGGCGCGCGGCTTTTCCGAATTGCAGCAAGCATATTTGGATGACGCGGAGAAACAAAGTGCGTTTGGCTGTGTCGTGGTGGCGCGCAATCGTTTCCGGTGAGTGGCATAGAACCTATGGGGAGAAGCCGCAAGAGCATGATATTGCCGATAATTATAATTTCGAAGCGATTTCTCATTTGTTTATCGAGTGCTCGATTCGTGAGGCTGCTATGGAACAATTTTTCTCGGAGGAGGGTATCGTGCCGCTGACGATTGTCTACGAGGATTTTATATTAGATTACGAAGGAACGGTTATGAGAGTGTTAGATTTCTTGAATATTCCAACGGACCATGTTCATGTATCCCCGCCGTCACTCGATCGACTGGCAGACGATGTCGCTGAACAGTGGGTACAACGGTTTCGGGAAGAACGCCAGAAGGGATGGGAGAATATAGCGTGGTAAAAAATCACTATAATCCTGCTCCATTATTCGTAAATAGGTTGTTCTATGATTCTACATAGCTTCATGGAATAAGCTGACGAGTTTCATGGAGAACGGAAGGCTCGATATCGACAATAACCGCTGCGTGTGCCTTGAAACTGTACTTCATTTCGGCTACGTTACAGCCCACACCTTGTCATCAAGGGTGGGCTGTAACAGTTGAAATCAAGTTTTTAAACCAAGGCAAGCCGCAGTGGAGTTAGATTCGGATACAGTTATTGACGATAAGATTAAATGACACGCCTCAAAAAGAAATACAAGTAGGCGAGAATGACTAATAGAAACAACAGCCTGAGTAGTCGCCAATCATAGGTTCTCCGAACAAGGGACAGTAACACTTCAAAGACTAAGACGGCCTTGATCGTGTAGAACGACTTGACCTGTTGCAGGATTTCATGTTAAGTTTCTTAATATTAATTCTATAGATTATTAAAAGGAGGGATAAAGCGATGGATATATCTGAGGTTGTAGATGTTCATGTGAACCTGTCGACAAGATTGATCATTGACATGGTTCACCAAATAACAAATCAGATACCGGAACTTTATCCTTCTATGTATAGATACGCTTAGCGATGACTTTTACAATCGCTTAGTTTTTTTATGTATAGTTTGGTTAATGTGAACGCAAACAAGCACCGGTTAACTGGTGCTTGTTTGCGTTTTTCTCCGTTCTAAGGGAGATAGTCATGATACCAAAATCAAAATATGAAATGATTTGTCAAATAGTATCGAGCCTTAAACAGCCTAATTACAGATATCTTCAAATTACTGACGCTATATTCAAACAAAAAATCAGCAATTTTGAAGAGATGACCGTTGTGCCTAAATTATTACGTAATGAATTAATTAAGGAAATTGGAAATAATGTAATTAACCTCACACCGGTATTAGAAAAAAAATCGAATCAGGTCAGCAAAATTCTGTTTGCAATAGCTGGTGATGAGCGTGTAGAGGCAGTAAGGTTAAGTTATAAACGCGGGTGGGAGTCTTATTGCATATCCTCCCAATGTGGATGTGGGTTTGGTTGTCGTTTTTGTGCTACTGGAACAATCGGCCTGAAAAGAAATCTTACACCCGATGAAATAACCGATCAATTGCTTTATTTTTACTTGAACAATCATCCTTTGGACAGTGTTTCTTTTATGGGAATGGGTGAGGCTCTCGCAAACCCTTATATATTTGACGCACTGAAGATACTGACTGATCCGCAGCTCTTTGGTTTAGGCCACCGAAGAATTACGGTTTCTACAATTGGTATACTACCGGGTATCTATAAGCTTATGAAGGATTATCCGCAAGTGAACCTAACCTTTTCTCTACATTCGCCATTCGACGATCAGAGAAGTGAGCTGATGCCCATTAATGATCGTTTCCCGCTGGATAAAGTGATGAGCGTGTTGGACAGTCATATACAGCATACCGGGAGAAAGGTATACATCGCATATATTCTTCTTAGAGGAATAAATGATTCAATAAAACATGCGGAGGCTGTTGCAGAGCTACTGAGGGGAAGGGGATTGTGGGAGCATCTCTATCACGTTAACCTGATACCTTATAACACGACCGACGCAACACCTCAGAGCTTTAGCGAATCTGATCAGAATAGTGTGAACATGTTCCTTCAGATATTAAAATCAAGAGGCATTAATGTCACGGTCAGAACCCAATTTGGTTCAGATATTAATGCAGCCTGTGGTCAGCTATATGGATCAGATTAAACCTTACAAATATGTATAACGACGGACTGATTCAACGTAAAGAACTATTAACATATATGAGGATGATTCTAAAATGTCATTAATAAATGTTTCGAACTTAACTTTTGCCTATGAAGGCAGCTATGATAACATATTTGAAAATGTAAGTTTTCAACTAGATACCGATTGGAAATTAGGGTTTACGGGAAGGAACGGTAGAGGGAAGACAACATTCCTCAACTTGCTGCTAGGCAAATATGAATACAGCGGCAATATTTCCGCCAATGTTACCTTTGACTATTTTCCATTCCATGTCGAAAACAAGGAATATATGACCCTTGATGTAATTGAAGATATTTATCCGGACTATCTCCAATGGAAATTGATGCGTGAGCTTACCTTGTTAAAAGTTTCTGAAGATGTCCTGTATCGGCCTTTTGATTCATTGTCAAACGGAGAACAGACGAAAGTATTGTTGGCAACATTATTCATTAAGGAAAATAGCTTTCTGTTGATTGATGAACCTACAAATCATCTAGACATTCATGCAAGAAAACTTGTCAGCGATTATCTTAGTACTAAAAATGGATTTATATTGGTATCTCACGATAGATCATTCCTTGATAATTGCGTAGACCACATCCTTTCAATCAATAAGACCAACATCGAAATTCAAAAAGGTAATTTTTCTGCTTGGTGGGAAAATAAAAAGAGGCAAGATCAATTTGAGCTTGCAAGTGACGAAAAACTAAGGAAAGATATCAAGCGTTTATCCGAATCTGCTAAACGAACAGGTAACTGGTCACACGAAGTGGAAAAATCCAAAAACGGGACAAGAAATTCCGGTTCTAAAGTAGATAAAGGATACATTGGCCACAAGGCTGCTAAAATGATGAAGCGATCAAAGAACATTGAGCAAAGACAGCAATCTGCGATCGATGAAAAGTCTAAACTCCTTAAGAACATCGAGAACTCAGAGAGCCTAAAGATTTCACAACTGACATTTCACAAAAATCAACTGGCTGAACTTGACGATGTCTCGATTTTTTACGGAGATAAGACAGTTTGTGCAAATATAAGTTTCTCTATTGAGAAAGGTGAGAGAATTGCGCTTTCCGGTAAAAATGGATCGGGAAAATCAAGTATTCTTAAACTGATTTATGGTGTAGATTTAAAATACACAGGCCATATTAGAAAGGATAGTCAATTGAAAATATCCTACGTGTCACAGGATACTTCCGATCTCCAGGGTAATTTATCTGATTATGCTGCAAGCAACGGGATTGAAGAGAGTCTGTTTAAATCCATACTAAGAAAGCTTGATTTCTCCAGACTTCAATTTGAGAAAGATATTTCAGCTTTTAGCGGAGGTCAGAAGAAAAAAGTATTGCTTGCTAAAAGTCTTTGTGAGGAAGTTCATTTGCATATTTGGGATGAACCACTTAATTTTATCGATGTTATTTCACGTATGCAAATTGAAGAGCTCCTGCTGGATTATTCTCCCACGATTCTTTTTGTCGAACATGACAGTGAATTTTGTAAAAATATTGCGACGAAGGTCATTGAGCTTTAATATATTATAACCAATTTTGTTGATAGAGAACGAGCTGATCGTTCTTCTAGAGTGACACTTTATGAGCGTTTAGTTCAACATTGGGTTTTTAGTATTAGGATCCCTAAATCAGTGAAATGTCGATCCGCGGCGGCGGATCGGCTTTTTCATGCTTCCGCTAAAACAAAAAGCCGTTTAGTGACTCACTACACAATCGAAATGGTCTGGATTATCATACAACTAATGGTTGTATACCACTCAACTTTGTTTACATTGCATCTGTAGGTGACCCTATGTAAAGATGAAATCAACAACTTAAAGGCGGTGGGTCTACCCATGGTGGATGAGATTAAGTTTCATGATAGGATAAAGACACTTCGATCGGAACGGAATATGACCCAGCAGGAATTAGGGGATCTTTTGAGCGTGACCGGACAAGCAGTATCCAAATGGGAGAACGGATTAGCTACGCCAGACATCTCCTTGCTACCCAAAATAGCTATCTTGTTCAATTGTACGATTGATTCATTATTTTTCGGCGGAGCTGACACGGAGTCGCTAGATAGAAAGACGATGATCAGG
Organism: Paenibacillus mendelii; assembly: GCF_024498075.1. Taxonomy (GTDB): domain Bacteria; phylum Bacillota; class Bacilli; order Paenibacillales; family Paenibacillaceae; genus Paenibacillus_Z; species Paenibacillus_Z mendelii. The sequence continues at coordinate 123,072 of NZ_JANHOF010000015.1, read as the reverse complement.
GTGGATTTTGCAGACGCGAAGATCGAATCTTCCAATCTGAGGGGTATCGTTATACGCGATGTTGTTATGGACGGAGCGGAAATATTCGATAGTCGGCTGAACGGAGTGCAAATTCATCATGGCGGTATGACGAATCTGTCTTTAAGGCATCTTGATCTTGACGGTTTGTCGCTCGGGTTCAGCCAAATAAATGGCGCTTTCATTCATGATCTGGGTGGACACACGAAGCCGATTCGATTCGCTGAGAATGATTTCAAAAGAAGCACAATTGATAGATGTGATCTCGCCAATGTTGAAATAAAAAACTGTAATCTGTCAGGGGTGCGAATCACAGGTTCCACGTTAAGAGACAGCTGGTTGCTGCAACCTGAGAATTATGACCCCATACATATAGAGAATGTTGATTTTCATGACAGCGTAATAACGAGAAGCAATTTATCGGGAGTTTGCATCGAAGATTGTTTAATCTCTGGGCTAATTATTAATGGGCTTCCGGTTGAACAGTTAATCATTGCTTATGAACAAAGCCAAGATAGTAAACATTGAGTTATGTACAGATATACTACCTGAATCAGTAAAGACAATTGGTTTTGAACAAAGGGTACTTTGGACATCACATTCCAAACTGGGTTAATCAATAACCACGCGGCGAAGGTGTTGGTTTGAACGTGTTAAGTCATTTAAAAGAATTAAGGAGCCCAATCCAATGGAAATAAGATATGCTACAGAACTACCAACTGAAGAAAGTATATATGAGCTGTATGAGAATCTTCATTGGAATGAATTTTTACAACTAAATAAAGACCAGCTACTAACCGCCATGAGGCAAAGCTGGTACGTTATCTATGCGTATCATGGAAGTCGCTTAATTGGTACGGGAAGAATAGTTTCTGATGGGATCATTAATGCTTACTTGTGCGGTTTAGGAGTTCACTCCGATTATAGAAATAAAGGGATTGGATCTGCAATTACACGTTTACTAGTGGAGTATTGCAAAAAAGACAACTTGCACATACAATTTTTTTGTGAAAAAGAGTTAGTTCCTTACTATGAAAGTATGAATTTTGAAGTTTTTGCAGTTGGAATGAAAAGACAACAAGTTTAATATTTATGAATATCCTCGTACCAAGCAGCAATAAGCAGATAAGTTAACGGGAAAAGATCGCGCAATAAACTACGCCATGAGACTGCTGTGTATGGTTATAGGAGGACAAGAACTTACAAGCATAAGAAGTCGCCAAACAGGCGGCTTTTTGTTTTAACGATGTAAGTTCTTGTCCCGGCAAATTGCCGTCCATTCTTCATGAGGACGGAAGCTGATAATTTGACGAATAAATAATTCGTTTGTTACAATGTCCCCATCAAATAAAGAAAAGGATGAGGACGATGGTTCGTCGTTTGAAACGGTTTAAGAATGTTGCTACTGCATTAAGCTTCTAAGTAGAAAAATGTTTTATATGACTTAGAAGCGAGGGAAAAGAATGAAACAACATCGGTTTAACCACTGGTCTGAAATTAAGTATCTAAAGGATATTGTCACCAACCCAATGATTGAAGTAGGGGAATACTCCTATTACTCTGGTTATTACGATAATCATGATTTTGAAGATGGGTGCGTTAGATACCTTTGGGGAGATGATAAATCAAGAAAGTTATTTAACCCCATCGAAGACCATGGTTGGCATTTAGATAAATTGTTAATAGGAAATTACGTATGCATCGCAAGTGGTGTAATTATATTAATGGGTGGAAATCACAATCATCATTCTGAATGGATTACCGTATATCCGTTTGTGGAGCAGATTGAAACTTCTTACGAACCAAAAGGGGATACAATCATCGAAAGTGATGCCTGGATTGGCATGAATGCAATGATTATGCCTGGTGTAACAATAGGTGAAGGTGCCATTGTTGCGGCTGGATCGGTTGTTGTAAAAGATGTCCCACCATATACGATAGTAGGCGGCAACCCTGCTAAAGAAATAAAGAAACGCTTTTCAGACATAGAAATCGAAAAATTAAAGGAAATGCGTTGGTTCGATTGGGAACGCGAGAAAATTGAACGAGCCATTCCTATCTTATCAAGTTCTTCTATTAATCAATTATATGACTTTTATCAAAGGGAAATAAAACCATAGGACCAAGGCTGGTGGTCATGGTGGTGTTTTACAAATCATAAATAACTTGAGACATAAAACACAACGTCCTGTAACCCCAATTAATGAAGCATTGAACAGTTTAATCGGAGAACGATAGTTCAATAAACAGAAGGATCAGCCGAGGCTGATCCTTTTTTGGTCCTTGGAGCAAACGGGGTGTTAGAGGACTAGAACATATAGCGATAGCCGCGGCCGGCGCGATAGCCTTAACATTAAGCTGAAGGGCAGATTACTACAACAACGTTGGAACTTTTTGGGTGCTAATTTCGTTCGTAAGGTAAAGGTATCGAGTCAAAGAACTGATGGACGTCCAGCAGCAGATACAAGGATAAGTAAAGATGATTATAAGCGCATGTCAGACATAATCAGCGCAGTAAACCAGGGTGAACTCCCATCATCCGCATTGAAAGAAGCCCAACCTTTGCTTGATAAAAGCGCGCATTTGCTGGAGAAACATGTGGATGGACAATTAAAGGTTGTGGCCAATCAAACCTCTGACGGATTAAGTTAACGGTCAGAAGAGTTGGGTAGAGGGGGGACTAGTTATGATCATTAAAATGACGCATTCTACGATGAAGGATTATAACAATCCAAACGAAGGTTATCTGGTCACGGGGAGAATCATACCTAAATATGAAAATGAAAAATGGACATACACGGAGGAGATTTTTCCTGAGCACTATTTCAAACAATATGAAAACGATGAAATTGACATCAGTTACATTGATGGAAAAGGTAAGGCCATTTATTTATTTTATGATGACAATATCTGCATTGCCAGGATAAAGCTTCGTTCTAATTGGAATGGTTTTGCACTTATAGAAGATATTGAGGTCGCGAGAAGTCACAGACAAAAAGGAATCGGAGGAGAGTTATTAAAAAAAGCTGCTGAGTGGGCAAGGCAGAATAACTTAATTGGCTTAACACTTGAAACGCAGGATGTTAACATTTCGGCTTGCCGATTTTATGCAAAGAACAATTTTGTCATTGGAGCGGTTGATACTATGCTATATTCGAATTTTTCAACCGCTAATGAGAAAGCGATTTTTTGGTATCACAAGTTTTAGATCTCTGGCGCGAGTTTATTCAAAGGAGTCCTTTATTAAGAGTTTGAATAGGAACCTTTATGAAATAGAGTAGAAGACGGCAGTATAGCGCAATAAACCGGGAGCAGACGCCGAGGCATTGCTCCCAGATCTCCAAGACATGTAGGCAGCTGTTATATTGTCAGTTCCTTCAACCAGGCAGCGCCAATCTCATCAGGCGAGACTTTTTCCAATTGAAAACCAATCAGACTGATGAGGAAAACGATAATCGGAATCCCTAGTTTAACAATTAATGAACGGCCAGACCGATAGGCCCATAGCTCCATAGCTCGAACAAACCAAATGCCAGGAACAACACGGCATAAGTGATTAGAAGGAAAGCGCTCATATAATGTCTAACCGCTCCAAACATTCCAGCGTAATGGCCTTAGCGGTTGTGCCGCTGCTGTCGACATTGGTTGCGAACACCCAGTCCGCATGATCCGTATCCACATAGCCGATATACCAGCCGAGGCCGAGATCGGATAATCTTGTTCCTGTCTTGCCATGAAGCGTGTAATCGTCCTCCTCGCTGTCAATCATCATGCGTTTGACCGTTCTCATCGTTTGTTCACTGAAGGGCAGAGACTCTTCCACCAGCTCCTCGATAAAATGCACCTGTTCTAGAGCAGAAATGTTCAAGCTGCTGTTCAGCCAGAACTGATCAATCCCGCCGCTGATGTCTTCATTCCCATAATGGATACGAGCGAGGTTGCTCTGCATCCGTTCAGGGCCAATATCACGGGCTAATGCTTGATAATACCAAATGGCGGATTGCCTCATAGCGGATGCTAGGCTATGATCCCGATTCCAGACATCGAACTCCCGGACTACTCCGTCCCAGCGCTTGACCTCGTATTCATCCTCCACCGCGTGTTCTTCCAGACCTATTAGCGCATTCGGTACTTTGAATGTGGATTCCGGTGTGAAGCGCATCGTGCTTCTAACCCGGTTGTAGGTGTAGATCTTATCGGTCTTCAAGTTCTTGATGACGATCGTGCCTGGAACCCCATGGAATAATGATTCCGCATGAAGCTCCTTCAGAGCCGGCTCCGCACTAGCCGAGCTTGCAATCATGCTAAAGCTGCTAATAAGCAGCAGAACGATGAGCGACTGAACAACATTCTTAACGCTTTTCAACTTGCATTCCTCCTCGGGTTTAACCATAATGGCAACACAGACTCTAGCGATTATTCGTGTCATGACATGCCTAAGTATAGGGGAATGCCGTTGAAGGGGATATGCCTTTTCTCATGAACTGTACCCGTACAGCTGGCAGGAAGGGGACAATAAATGTTATACGAAGATATTTACCACATGTTCATTAAGCGAATTGATGAAGGCTTGTTGAAACCGGGGAACAAGCTGCCTTCTATCCGTGCCTTATCCCAGCAATTGGCTTGCAGTAAGAACACGGTGATGAAGGCGTATGACGAGTTAGAGAAGAAGCACGTAATCTATTCTGTGCCCCAGAGCGGGTATTATGTCATTGAGAGCTCTAAGAAACATATAGCGGACAACCTGCAGGATGTCATTGATTTTCATACCGCTGGGCCTGATCGACATGCGATGCCCTACCGGGACTTCCAGCATTGTATCAACCAGGCGATAGAACGATACAAGGAAGATATGTTCATCTATTCGGACATTCAAGGACTGCATTCGCTGCGAGTTCAATTGGCCCGACACTTGCAGGACCTCCAGGTATTCACAGTACCTGAGCGTATTTATGTGGTAACGGGTTCACAGCAAGCCCTGCATTTGCTTGTATCCTTGCCTTTTCCGAATGGGAAGCACAATATATGCCTTGAGCAGCCTACACATGTCGGATTTATGGAATCGATTCGGCAGCATGGCAGGGAGGCCTACGGTATTGGGGTTGGGAGTAACGGTATTGATCTGGAGCGGTTGGAGGAGATATTCAAGCATAACGACATCAAGCTGTTCTATTCGGTTACCCGATTTCACAACCCGACAGGCTATAGCCATACGAATGAGGTAAGGAGAAGGATTGTTGAGCTGGCGCAGCAATATGATGTGTATATTATTGAAGATGACTATATGGGCGACCTGGATTCGGACGCGAAGGCAGATCCGATGTTCGCTTATGATCCCTCTGGCAGAGTCATCTATGTGAAGAGCTTCTCGAAAGTCATGCTTCCGGGTCTCCGACTTGGTCTGGTAGTGCTTCCCGACGTATTACGAGATGCTTATCTAAAGGGTAAGTCCGCCGCGGACGTACACTCGCCGCTGCTTACGCAAGGTGCGCTGTTCATCTATCTTCAGAGCGGGATGTTCAACGCACATATTGATCGGATGAGGCAGTTGTATAGCAGGAAGGCCATCATCCTGCAGCAAGCCTACCAAGCATGGATTCCGTCTGGGGCAGTATATTCGGGCTCACAGTCCGGATTCTATTCTACGATAGAATTGCCTGTACCGCTCAAAGCGGAGCAGCTAGTGGATCACCTCAAGCAGGAGAATGTGTTCGTGGATAATGCTGAGCGAATGTATCTCCCTGAGTTTGCCAAGGACAACGTCATACGCCTGAGTATTTCACAGGTAGAAGAGGCTTTGATAGAGGAAGGTGTTCAAAAAATAGCGAACGGGATTGCTGATCTGCTAATTAGGCGGACGCAAGTGAGGTTTGTGAGCAGGGAGTAAGGGATTATATTAAAACCAATTCACATATGGTATTATATGGATATATTAGTCGAGTGATAACAAGGAGCTGAGCATAATGAGCATGAAGTATGACCCTGCGTACATTAGTCATTATTATGATCATTATGGTGAACAAGAATGGAATCGTTTCGATTTGAATCCAACCAATAAAGTGAATTTTCATATTCACTTGCATTATTTGCAATCGTTCATTCGTGCCCATGATTTTGTTCTTGAAGCTGGTGCGGGTGCAGGGAGATTTACGGTTGAATTAGGAAAAATCGGAGCGAATATCGTTGTGGGTGATATCTCCCGAAAACAGCTGGACATTAATGAAACAAAAGTTCATGAAGCTGGATTGTCCGGGAAAATTATCGGCCGAGAACAACTTGATATTGTGGATCTATCTCGATTTCAATCCGAGTCCTTCGATAAAGTGGTCTGTTATGGAGGTGCTCTAAGCTATGTGTTCGACCAAGCCGATCACGCTCTTAATGAACTGCTGCGTGTAACCAAAAAGGGCGGGTATCTGCTTCTTAGTGTCATGTCTGCGTTGGGGACGACTCGCAGACATCTAATAGCGGAATTATCTAACCATATTGCTCATTATGGAAAGGAGTCGATTCATAAGGTTATTAAAACTGGAGAGTTGCTCGGTAATGTCGCTAACGGCCATCACTGTAAAATGTATCGTTGGCGTGAGTTAGAAGCCATGCTTAACACCCATGAATGCAGCATAGCAGCTTCCTCGGCAGCAAATTTTCTATCACCAGAACATGAGCATGGTCTACATGAAATCATGAATCAGTCACCTGAGCTCTGGGAGCAGTTCCTCCAATGGGAGATAGACTACTGCAAGGAGCCAGGGGCATTAGATGGCAGGACTCATATTATTGTCGTTGTAAAGCGAGAATAAGCTGGATCGCGAGAACCTGTGCCGAAATAATCATACTGCAGCATTGGAGGGATTATTTTATATCTATGAGTATAAACAATCATTGGATCGAGCGGGTCATTCAGATGGCAGAGGATAATGTACAAAAAGGGGAAGAGCCGTTCGCAGCGATCGTGGTGTGCGGGGATGAAATCGTAGGGACGGGTGTTAATTGCGTACATGCTGACCATGATCCAACCTCACATGCGGAGCTGCTGGCCATTCAAGGGGCTTGCAAGCAACTAAACCAAATCGATTTGTCCGATTGCGTGTTATATGCAAGTGGGGAGCCTTGCCCGATGTGCATGGGAGCCATTTATTGGGCAAAATTGGGGGCTGTTTATTATGCTTGCAGCAAAGAAGAAGCAGCCGCTGGCGCCGGCTTTGGCGATCCCATCCGTCATTTCTTTGCAGATATGGCCTCATCCCCAGAAGAGCGGTCAATTGCTTTCCATCATGTAGATTCTACCCGCAAGCTAGAGCCTTTTCGAATATGGTCATTGAAGCATAATGGCTAACTCATCTCATGTGCGAACAGGCAGTAATAATAAAGATGATCACAGAATAAGAATCAACTGGAGAATCATGTTCACTAGTGATTTCCGAATCTATCACGATCTCATTCAAACGACACGCGTTCGTTCTGCCAAATGCTGAAGGGAGGCTGGGGGATGTTAAACCCGGTTGTGTCCGCAGGGGCTTATACGGAACTTGACAAATTCATCTTTGAATCCTGGGGCTATTTTATTATTCACGATGTAATGTCAAAGGACGAGATCAAGCAGTGTCTGGAGGCGTCGGTTAGAGTTCATCAGGCCGCGGGGACACCTGCTTTCGGGCAGGTCGGACGGGGTTACGAAACGGAATCGGCACTCGAGGGACTCATGGATCACGAAGCTATTCTACCGAAGATCAGAGGCATCTACGGCGACAGGTTTATTGTTCAATCCGGCTGGAACACCAAGCAGCCTGCAAGAGGCGTCATGGGAGGCTGGCATCAGGATGGTTCGGGCGCTTATAACTTTAATCAGGTAAGCTATCCGGTTCCACTGCTTCAGCTAAGAGCCTCATTCTTACTAACGGATCAAACAAAACCGGGAATGGGCAATATGGAACTGATTCCAGGCAGTCATCGAAGCGCCGCGCCGCTTCCAGGATCCATTCGCGAGAAGAATGGTGATACGCCGATCAGCCATGTGATTTGTGCGCCGGCTGGTTCCGTACTCGTCTTCCATAATGCAGTATGGCATCGGACGTATGAGCACAATGAGGATTTTGACCGTTACACGATGCATTATATTTATTCACCGCCCTGGATGAAGCCGTCCGACCGCTTCGAGAACAACAGCGAGTTTATGCAACGAACAACACCTTTACGCCGTGCATTAATGGGCGACTACGCGAGACCTGAAGCCCCTTTCGCTGGGGGTTACACCGTGCCGCCGTTTGATTCATAGTCTTGATCGAAATAAACGCGATACAAGAACTGTTTACTAAACAGTTCTTGTATCGCGTTTATTTATGCAGCTCGTCCTTTTATATCATCCAATTATCATGAAATTATGATTCTCATTCTATTGAATGAAAAAGTGTGCTGGACTATGATAACTCTGAACGGGTTGAGGGAGGAAAATGATGCTTAAACGATCATCAAATTAATTGTTGTCATAATTCTATCGCATAAGGGGCTCAAACCATGATAAGAAAACTATGGCTCATTATTGCCTTACTATTGTTACTAATGCTATGGGGATGCAGCAAGGAGGATGAGGAGAAACCTAAACCAACGGATGCCGCAGAGGCTTATTTGTTGGACTGGCAGCAGCACAACTATTCGGGCATGTATGCCCGATTATCTCCGAATTCAAAACTAGAGATGAGCGAGGAGCAATTCATCCAGCGTTACAAGAAAATCTACGACGGGATCGAAGCCAAGCAGCTTGTTATTACGATGAACCCCCGTCCTCCAGAAACCCAAATTCCTGAAGAAGACCTTGTAGAAATGACGTTCGATTATCATGTAATTATGAATACGATTGCGGGTCCATTGGATTATACCCATGAAGGGAAGCTTGTGAAGATCACGAATGATGAGGAATCACAATGGCTGGTTGAATGGAAGCCTTCACTCATTTTCCCAAAGATGGAGGAGGGAGACAAAGTCCGTGTACAGACGATAGCAGCGGAGCGCGGCGAAATCTTAGACAGGAATGGAAACGGAATAGCCGTGAACGGAAGCGCCCCGCAGCTTGGAATCGTTCCGGGCGATCTGGGTGATAATCCGGATGGCGTAAAAGCTAAATTAGCGGAAAAGCTGAATATCAGCGTGAAAGATATCGAGAAGAAGCTGGGTGCGGCCTGGGTTAAACCCCATTTGTTCGTCCCAATTGCGATTGTCTCAGAAGCAACCGTAGACCAATTCCGTAATCTCACAGGAGTGGTTCTTCAGGATAAGCAGCTTCGTGTATATCCGTATGCAGAGGCTGCAGCCCACTTATCTGGATATATAGGTGAAATTAACGCTGAAGAGTTGAAGAAGCGGCAAGGACAAGGATACAAGATCGGTGATTTCATCGGCAAAGCCGGTTTGGAGCAGGTGTTAGAGGACAAGCTGAGAGGTACGCATGGAGCGGTTATATCGATTACCGGTGCGAACGGCAAAGAAAAAGCGGTGCTAGCCGAATCACAGGCCATTCCCGGGGAAACGATCAAGCTAACCATTGATTCAGAACTACAAGCGACCATCTATACGGAAGTCAAACAGGATGCGGGTTCCGTTGCAGCGATTCAACCGGTCTCCGGTGAAATCCTTGCTTTATTAAGCAGCCCTTCGTATGATCCCAATACTTTCGTACGCGGGTTGTCCAGCAAGCAGTACGAAAAATGGAATAACGATCCTCGCCATCCATTTTTGAATCGGTTCTCGAAAGGGTATGCGCCCGGTTCGGCCTTTAAGATCATCACGGCTGCGATTGGCCTGGATACGGAAACCCTTGATCCGAACGAAAAAAAACAGATTTCCGGCTTGAAGTGGACTAAAGACGGTACATGGGGCAATTATTTCGTCAAACGGGTACATGAGGTTAATCCAGTCAATCTGTCGAATGCCCTGATCTATTCGGACAATATTTATTTTGCCCAATTGGCGCTGCAGATCGGTAGCGATGCCTTCGGTAAGAAAGCGTCCAATTTCGGTATAGGAGAAGCTCTACCTATCCCTTATCCGATCAGCAAATCCAGGCTCTCCAATGACGGTATCCAGAGCGACATTCAACTCGCTGATTCCGGTTACGGTCAAGGGCAGGTGACGATGTCGTCGCTTCATGTCGCGATGTCCTTCTCGGCTCTCGTTAATGAAGGCAATATAGCTTATCCATCGTTGATTGAAGAAGAGAACGCAAGCCATCCGAGTATCTGGAAGGAACAAGCCATGACTCCGAAGACGGCTTCGATAATTAAGGACGATTTGATTCAGGCAGTCAATAATCCAGAAGGAGTTGGACATGGCGCCTATATCGCAGGTGCTGCTATCGCCGGCAAAACAGGTACGGCAGAACTCAAACAAAGCAAAGGAGGGGACGGCCAAGAGAACGGCTGGTTCGTCGGGTTTAATGCCGATGCACCGGAGCTGTTATTAGCCGTAATGATAGAGGATGTGAAGGGGCGCGGAGGAAGCGGTTACGTTACGCCGAAGGTCAAACGGATTTTTCAACATGTCTTGCAAAGGTAAGTATATAGCCTTTACCTCGAATACTTTCGATATTTATCCCGTTATCTGTCTTTTTGCGTAATCGATAGAGCAGGGAATTTACCTCTTCGGAGCTGACGGAAGGGACATTGTCCAAGACGGTTCTTTCCGGCCAGACATAACGGATAATCTCATCTTTCCCGACGAATTGATGCACCTTGCTCGCCAGCAGCTCCAGACATTTGTATTCCTTATTGGAAAAATGATAGATCTGGTCATGAAGCAGAACGGTTTGTCTCACCGGATCCATCTTATATTCAACCAACAAATCCGGTTGCTGTGAGGAAGGGATGTAATCCATCGTTTCTTCCCACATCTCCGTGGAGAAAGTTAGCAAGATGGCTCCTTTGGCGAAGGAAATATGGTCGGAGGTTCGGAGCAGTGTGGGGACACACGGGATTAACCGGACTCCATTGATCTCCGATCCATGCTTGCTTTCCAGATCCATCATATAATAATAGCCGTTCTCGTTGAAAATCGAAGCCTGCTTCCTGGAAATAAATATATTGTCAAAACCAATATCGGGCACCCACTGCTTATCTTTTCTTCCGATGATGATGTTATTGCGCTGGATCGGGAGCGTTGTCCCTTCGTCAAAAGGAAATCCGCGTAAAACAACCAAACAAGAAGTTAAACTCATATGTATTCCCTCGCATCTATATAGGGTTGACAGAAGAATCTGGAGATTCTATCAACTATAACGAAAGAGTATTGAAAAATGTTACGTCTGATACTTACATAAATGGACTAGTATTCATTGTTATTCCCCCAAGCTTCCCATTCACTTATTTTCTACAGTACTTGATCGAGTCTGATTGACCAAATCTCTGGAGCGGTAATATACCTTAATTGCTCAAGTGAATAGCTTTGCAAATCACCTTTCTAACGCGGCTGATTTTCGGCAGAAAAACAATTGAATCAAAATTCCGGAGACAATGAAACATTTTTGTACATGTATCCGTCAGAAGGAGTGACCTGCAAAAGAATTTTCCCAAAAGGGGATGGCGCCTAATCGAGTTTATTGAAGGGGGCAGCTTGAGAATAGTGAAAATAATCTAGTATTATAATGAAATGTTAGTAATCGGAGGTGAATAGATGATTCGAAGTTCCGTCTTTATCTTTGTAACGTTACTTGTATTCCTTGCAGGTTGTAGTCAAGAACCAGAAAAGACCGCCCCAACAATTCAGGACACAACGGATTCAAACCAAAGTAATGCACCCTCGGAAATTCAGAATCCGTCAGATTCAGATCAACATGAGCCCAACTCAGATCTTCAGAGCCCTACAGATCCAGGTCAAAGTGATCCGCAGACTACCTTAACAGATGAACAAATACTAATGAAACCACCAGGACAGTTTGCCGGTTCCAACTACAATGAACAGAACGTCCAAGCGGCACTAGATCAATTATCACCGGATTTGACAGCTGATCAATATGAAGAAGAGCTATTGCTCTTATTAGCTGAAGACTATCGCCCTTATGTGACTACTTTCATTAATTTTGAAACCGAAATTAAAGTAAACAATCAACGGCCCAGTGCTAAGATTACACTACCATCAAGCAGGAAGCTGCACATTTCAATCTTGCTTGATGCCAGTGGCAGTATGAAAGCAGAGATCGCAGGTAAATCAAAAATGGATTCAGCTAAAGAAGCTATTCTGAGCTTCGCAGAAAAAATGCCTGAAAATGCAGAGGTATCTTTGCGCGTATATGGGCATAAGGGAACAGGAAATAAAAAAGATAAAGAAGTATCTTGTAAAAGTACAGAAGAAATCTTCCATGGTCAAGGTGAAGAGACAAACCAAATCAAGACAGTCCTACAAGGTGTTAAGCCTGCTGGATGGACACCTATTGCGAATGCGCTGAAATCTGTAAAACAAGATATCAATCCCGAGACAACCAATTCGATCGTATATGTAGTGAGTGATGGAATTGAAACCTGTGGAGGAAATCCCGTACAAATCGCAAAAGAGCTTAATCAAGCAAAAGTGAAAACTGTTGTCAATATCATTGGTTTTGATGTGGATCATGAAGGACAAAAACTGCTTCGACAGGTTGCAACATCCGGTGGCGGCGAATTTATTTCCGTTGATAATGACGAGGCACTCAAAAAATATCTGGATAAAACGTATGATAAATTACGGGGCGAGTGGACGTTATGGAAAGAGAAAGGAGCCGGGGAGGCAAATATTAAAAAAGAAACGAAACAGGGAACCATCAATAAAACACAAGAAACGATGCAAGGTCTTGTGAACAAAGAAAATGCTAATTTGTTGGCCGCCCTAACCTATCTAGAAACGAAGAATGGAAAAGCCTTTCCCCGCAGCGAGCTCCTTACATCGATTACGGAACGCAAAAATTTCGCCTGGACTTACGCTCGCGATACCGGTAAACGTTTATATGAAGAAGTTTCTAAAAACGGAAATAAGGTTTACGACGATATTATCGATGAAGGAAATAAGCAAGTTAACGAATTGACAAGCAAGAAAAATAATAAAGGCTAATCGCGCACATAAGAATAACCCTCCATACCCGGAGGGTTATTCTTTTTATTATCTCGGTGTATCTAGTTGTTGTCCATCTGCCTGATAGAGACGTTAAGGCGATTCCAGAGTTTAGCCGTCGCGCCCCCGTGAGGAGAGTGGCCAGTGCCGGTTCATCGTAGTTCCAAGCAGCCTCATTATCGGAACAAATGTAAATCAAGCATTCATAGCATTAACTATTAATGTTATTAATATTCGTAATAGGGAAGGTGCATCTGGCATCGAACCGCATTAAATCGCAGGAACACGTTGTTCTTTGCCGGTACACTATCGTGCTTCGTACTGTTTTTTTCAGTCTCCAGGTTACCTTGGGGACTTTTTTTGTTGTTTTAGTAGTAAAGCTAGTAGTAGGAACAAGAAACTGAACCTACGGCCTTGGGTAAGGCTGACGAACGAATGTCTCCATTCAGTGCGGTCATTTTCCCATTTGCATATTGTGCAAATCCGATTGGCTTTTGCCGCTTGAAACGGCAAGTCAAGCCTGACAATCTTTCAAACATAAGGTAAATACATGACCGGATTCCTCCATTAGACTTAAGGTATAACGTGGCGCACACCGTCTCGTCGTGGATCAGTCATGAGAAAATTGAATCGAGGAGTGAAAAATATGAAGCCAAAGTATGCTGTGATTTTGTCGAATGTAGGTTCCTGCTCGGATCGTTTCGTCGCCGATGGGTATGGTCCGCCATATACGATCGAAGAACTCTTCGCTCGCGTGGCGCAAATTCCCCAAGTGACCGGTGTCGAGCTAGTCGGTACATGGCATGTAACGGAATCGAATGTGGCTGAGCTCAAGGGGTTGTTGGAGCACTATGAGCTTCAGCTTGTATCCATTATCCCCGACCACTTCGGACAGATGAAGTGGAAGCACGGCAGCTTTGCGGCCAAGGATCCTGCTATGCGGAACGCGGCTGTCGCCCATACCAAAGAAATGATTGATGCTGCGGTCGAGCTGGGCGGGAATTTGATTTCCTTATGGCCCGGTCAGGATGGCTATGATTATTTATTCCAAGCGGATTATATTCAGGAGCGGGATTGGTTCGCCGAAGGGGTAAAGGAAGTAAGCCGCTATCGGTCTGATGTCCGAATTAGTCTCGAATATAAGATCAAGGAGCCACGGACGCATAGTTATCTAAGCACAGCCGCTAACGCGCTGCTGATTGCACAGGAAACGGGCAGTGACAACGTCGGCGTGACCATCGATTTCGGTCATGCACTCAATGCCTATGAGACGCCGGCGGATTCTGTAGCTCTATTGAAGAAATACGGCAACAAGCTGTTCCACGTGCATATGAACGATAACTACAGGCATTGGGATGACGATATGATCGTAGGAAGCGTCCACACGATCGAGACGCTCGAATTCTTTTACTGGCTGAAGCGGACCCAATATGACGGGTGGTTGTCAATCGATCAGTATCCTTATCGGGAGGACGGACTAGAGGCTGTGCGAGAAGGGGTCAATGCGATGGAAGCATTCGTCAAGCTGGCCGATTCGATTCCTGAGGAACAGATCGAGCGGATGTTCCGGCACGGAAACTCTCCGGAGATCACAGCCTATCTCCGCAAGCTGCTAGTATCGTCTATATAAGCTGATCGACATCGGCAAAGGAGCGATTATCCGCAATATGTTAACAATAGAAGCATTGACCGTGGATTATGTACAGAATCCGATTGGCATCGATACTAGAGAGCCAGGTTTGGGCTGGATGCTGCACGCTGAAGGGGGTGCGCGCGGCTGTCATCAAACGGCTTACCGGATCATTGTCGCAAGTAGACTCGAGCTGATCGATCAGCAGACCGGCGTTGTATGGGATACAGGCCGCGTTGAATCTGCACAAAGCCAGCACATTATCTACGCAGGGCATGAGCTCGACTCATGTACCCGTTATTACTGGAAAGTTAAGATATGGGATCAGAGTGGCGAGGAATCTGGCTGGAGCGATCCCGCCTACTGGGAGACCGGGTTCATGGAGGATTCGGAGTGGCAGGGCAGCTGGATAACCGCATCCTTCCTGAAGGATCCGTTCCCGGAGCCTGACCTTTTGTCCGGCATTCCCGTGATATGGGATGCGGATGACGAAGCTTCTAACGCTGAATCATCCGTCTCCCAAGGAGGAGCTTCAGGCAGGGGAGCGGCGAAACGTTATTTTCGCCTGGCGTTCCCTCTCGCGGAGGAATGGACCGAAGCGAAGCTTCACATCTATGCAGCGGATTCCAATTACATCTATGTTAATGGACAAAGCGAAGGTCTCTATTTTCCTTACGAACAGACGGTTACGCTGGATATTGCCGAGCTGCTGCAGCTTGGTGATAACGTTGTGGCGTGCAGCTCGGATGGGGAGAAGAAGGGGTTCATCGCGGTCCTTCACCTGACCCAATCCGATGGACGAACGCTTCAATATTCGACCGAAGCGCCAGAGTGGAAAGTATTAGACCGTTATGAGGATGGTTGGAACCAGGCTGGGTATAGGGATGATCATTGGCATGCTCCGGTTCAAATCGGTCGCTTCGGTCATGAGGAATGGGCGAGATACAAGCGGATTGTCTATCCCGTGAACAAAGGCTATGGACCCAATCCCAGATTCGGCAAATCGTTCAAGGTCCGGTCCGGGGTGTCCCAAGCCCGTCTGTATATATCGTCTCTAGGCATCTATCAATGCCAACTGAATGACGAGCCTGTCAGCCGCGACGCATTCGCTCCAGGCTGGACGGATTATCGTAATCGCATTCCCTATCAAACCTATGACGTCACCGGATCCTTGCAAGAAGGCAATAACCGGCTCGAAGCCACCGTCGGATCAGGCTGGTATGCAGGGCTGCTGGGTATATTCGGGCCCTATCATTATGGTGCGAAGGTGGCGTGCCGGGCGGAGCTGCATATAGCTTACTTAGACGGGTCCACTGAGATTCACTATACAGACGAGGATTGGCAAACGGCAGAGAGCCCCGTCGTTTCGGCGGATTTCTTCATGGGCGAAACCTATGATGCGCGGCTTGAATTGGCACCTCCCGCTTGGCGAAATGCGGTCTTGCTCGATACGGTTCCCGGCGGCCGAATGACCGCAGCAGTAGGTCCGGCCATCCGGCCTACACGCAAGCTTATACCGGTATCGATCAAGCGGATCGGGGCGTCGATCTATCAGCTCGACATGGGCCAGAACATGGTTGGCCGGATCAGGCTCGGGGTATCCGGACGGCAAGGTTCACAGGTGCGCATCCGATATGCAGAGCGGCTGACACCGGAAGGGCGGCTCTATACGGCGAACCTTCGTTCGGCGAAACAGGCCGATACCTATATTCTGAATGGAACGGCAGATGAGGCGTACGAGCCCGCATTTACCTATCATGGGTTTCAGTATATTGAAATCGAAGGCTACCATGGGGAATTAACCATCGATAAAGTCACAGGGATTGTCATCCACTCCGACCTGGAGGAAGTCGGCGAGATGAAGACCTCGCATCCGCTTGTCAATCGCCTGCTTGACAACATTCGCTGGAGCCAGCGGGGAAATTTCATCGGCCTTCCACTTGATTGTCCGCAGCGGGACGAGCGGCTAGGCTGGACCGGAGATGCGCATGCGTTCGCAAGGACGGCTACGTACAACATGAACAGCGCCGGTTTCTACACCAAGTGGCTGACAGATATTCGCGATGCTCAGCGCGGCGACGGCGCCTATCCGAATGTCGCTCCTGACGTCAGGGATCTCGGTGCGGGCTTTGTCTTTTTCGGCGATGGAGGCGTCATTATTCCATGGACGATGTACCAGGTATACGGAGATAAGCGGTTCATTGAAGCGAACTATGCCAGCATGAAGAAGTGGATTGAATATCTGCTGTCGGATTGCGACGAGCAGCTGGTTCGCAGAACGGAGACGTTTGGCGATCATCTTGCATATGGCGCTGAAACGCCTAAAGGGCTGATCAACGCCGCATTCTTCGCTTACAGCGTAAAGCTGATGGCCGCTATGGCCGGCGCGATCGGCGCAGAGCGAGATGCGGAGGAATATTCGGATTTATTCATACGACTGAAGGATTCGTTCCAGAAGCGCCATGTGTTGGAGGACGGCAGTGTCGTAAGCGGGACTCAGACAGCCTACGTGCTGGCACTCATGATCGGCCTACTGCCGGAAGCGACGATACCTGCCGCTGTGTCGCGGCTGAAAGATGAGATTGAACGCAACGATTGGCATCTGACCACCGGCTTCATGGGTGTCAGTTATATATTGGCCGCTCTATCGGAGCATGGGGAACAGGAGACAGCGCTTCGACTGCTGCTTCAAGAATCGTTCCCCTCCTGGCTGTATCCGGTTCGTAATGGAGCAACGACGATGTGGGAGCGCTGGGATGGCTGGAACGAAGAGAGGGGCTTCCAAGATCCGGAGATGAACTCCTTCAACCATTATGCGCTGGGCTCCGTCGGGGAGTGGCTCTATCGGTACTTGGCCGGCATTGATCTGGCAGAAGGCGCCAGCGGGTTCCAACGCTTCTTGATCCGTCCGATTATGGGCGGAGGTTTCACGCATGTAGCCTGCCGCTTTAAGTCGCTGTATGGCTTTATCGGCAGTGAATGGCGGCAAGATGTGAACGTTGGCACGATGAACGTGGGAATTCCGGTCAACACGACTGCGGAAATCGTCGTTCCCGCAAAGCCGGGGGATACCGTTATGATCGACGGTCGTTCCATTGGCGCAAGCCAGGAGCAAACCGAATTCGAAACGGAGGCGCTGAAGGAAGCCGGCAGCGGGTGGACCGTTCTTAAGCGGAGCAGCGATGCGCTTCATATCCACGCGGGCTCTGGACAATATCAGATCAAGGTCTATAAAGGAGACAACTCATGAGTAACCAGCAGAGCAAAGCAACCTGGATCTGGTATCCGGACGATTACGAATTGTGGCTACACGCGAGCGTATCGGTAAAGCGGCAATTCAGAGGTTATATCTGTCCGCCGTTCTGGCGGCTTGATACCGCATATTCCAACGTATCTTTCCGCAAGACATTCGAGCTGGAGAAGCCCGAGCGGCTAACCTTGTCCGTACAAGGAATGTTCGTTCTGCATATGGACGGCAGTATGACGCCGACGCCCTATGAGCGCACTCCGGTCACCTCCGTGCTTCTTCCGGCAGGCAAGCATGAGCTGACCGTGAAGGTATACAATGACCGAATGATCCCTGCTGTTTATGCCGAAGGGGAAACCATCGTGTCGGATGGCAGCTGGGAGGTGACCTGCTATGATGCCAAATGGGTGAAGGCAGCTTCATCGAATCTGAACGATATCGCTTATCCCCCGGCTGACTTTCGGTTTGCTTATCAATCCCTCGAGCCGGTGTCAGTCACGCATATAGAGGGGGCAACCCTACTGGACTTTGGCCGCGAGACGTTTGGCTGCGTCCGGTTCGAGGGCATGGCGGGCAAGGGGAAACTGCGGCTCTACTATGGCGAATCGCTCGGCGAGGCGATGGCCGGCGAAGAAGCCGAAACCTTCGACGAGCTCGAGATTGCCCACGATCGGCCGCAATTATTCGTAACGCCCGTGACGAGAGCCTTCCGATACATTCAATTGCAGGCAGACGAAGGACTTTCGTGGGAGGCTGTCACGCATGACTATGAATATTTGCCGCTTGAGCGCCGCGGCAGCTTCCGCTGCTCCGATGAACGAATCAATCAAATTTGGGATGTCTCCGTGTATACGCTGCATCTCAATACGCGGGAGTTCATGTACGATGGTATGAAACGTGACCGCTGGGTGTGGAGCGGCGATGCCTATCAGAGCTTCCTGATGAATAACTACGTCTTCTTCGATCAAGACGTCACGAAGCGGACGCTGATTGCCCTGCGGGGCAAGGATCCCGTACAGCTTCATTTGAACACCATTATGGATTATACCTTCTATTGGTTTATAGCGTATTACGATTATTTCATGGCGACCGGCGACCTATCTTTCGTGGAAGCCAGTTACCCGAAGATGCTCTCCCTGATGGACTTCTGTCTGAACCGGCGCAACGGTGAAGGCTTCATGGAAGGCCATCCGGAGGATTGGGTATTCATTGATTGGGCGGATATGGACAATAGGGGCGAGGTTGCGGCGGAGCAGCTGCTGTTCTGTAGAAGTCTGGAAACGATGGCGATTGTGGCCAAGGAGCTGGGCGACCTGGAGAACGGAGAACGCTTCCATCGTCTGGCCACCGAATTGCGGACCCGTATCTTTGAGCTGTTCTGGGACGAGGACCAAGGCGGGTTGATTCACGGGCGTCTGGACGGACAGCTGAACAAGCGGATATTGAAGTATCCTAACATGTTCGCGCTGCGGCTGGATTATTTGAACGACGATCAGAAGCAGCTCGTGAGGGAGAACGTCATGCTCAATGCTTCTGTCCAGAAAATCAAAACGCCGTATATGCGCTTCTATGAGCTGGAAGCCATGTGCGAGATTGGCGAGCTGGATTACGTTCTTCGTGAAATGCGCGATTATTGGGGCGGGATGCTCGACTTAGGAGCAACAACCTTCTGGGAGGAATACGACCCGGCATTGCCGATCGAGGAACAATACCATATGTACGGCGACAAATACCGCAAGAGCTTATGCCATGCCTGGGGCGCCGCCCCGATCTATCTGCTTGGCAAATATACGCTGGGAATTCAGCCGCAAGCACCGGGATTTTCACGTTATCTGGTGGAACCGAAGCTAGGCGATCTGGACTGGATCGAGGGCACGGTGCCGACACCGGATGGCGAGATCAAGGTATTCATGAATCAGACTCGGCTGAGCGTCGTGACGAATCGGTCCGGCATCGGTCTGCTCCGCTTCACCAGTACAGGTAGGCCTTCGGTCAATGAAGGTGAATTACGGCTAATCGGTCACGGAAGGTACGAGCTGGAGCTGCCCAATACGGACTACCGCTATGAAATCATGCTGTGCCAAGAAAACGAATGAGCGGAGGGTAAGCATGGGGGAACAGGAGTTAAGGCAGGAACTGTGCAAATATGCGCAGCGGGCCGTTAATAATGGTCTTGTCGTCGGGCCCGGGGGGAATATAAGCGCACGCCTCGGAGATAAGATGTATTTGTCGCCAAGCGGATTCGCCATTGAGGAAATCGAAGAAGAGCAGTGGATCGAGGTAGACATTCCGAGCGGAGACATCACCGATATCGGACTGCGGCCGTCCTCGGAGGTTCTCATGCATCTGTACAGCTACCGGCAGAATCCCGCGATCGGAGCTATCATCCATACGCATCCTTCATCATGTATTGCCTTCACGCTCGTGGAGACGGAGCTGCCGATTCTGTTTCCCGACCAGGCCGCGCTTGTCGGCAGAACGGCCTATGTTCCTTACGTGCTGCCGACGACGGATCTGCTGGCGGACGCCGTGGCCGACAAGGTTGTGGAAGCAAGCTCTATTCTGCTTGGTAATCACGGTCTTGTCACGACAGGCCGCAATTTGCGTGAAGCGTATTACAGGACACAGGTTGTCGAGGAGAGCTGCAAGATTTATTTGAGCGCCCGAGCCGTCGGCATTCCCTTAGTGCTGACCGAGCAGCAGTTTGCGGAAGTCGCTTCCCTGGAGAGCGAAGAATACCGCATCAAGCTGCTTCAAAAAATGAAATGAAGGCGGTGGAGAGGATGGAGTCGAGCCGGACCGTTCTGGCGTTCGATCTCGGAGCGAGCAGCGGCCGGGCGCTGCTCGGCCGGCTATCTCCGAGTGGCGAAGCAGGTTCGCTCCGGTTGCAGGTGGAGGAGATTCACCGTTTCCCGAACGGGCCGGTAACCGCAGGCGGACGCATGCATTGGAACATTCTGTCCATCCTGCAGGAAATCAAGACAGGCATTCGCCTCGCCTATGAGAGCGGTGAGATCCCGGAGAGCTTCGGCATCGACACATGGGGCGTTGACTTCGGACTTCTGGACGCGAATGGCGAGCTGCTCGGAAACCCTTATCATTACAGGGATTCCCAAACAGAAGGTGTGGTCGAGGAGCTTGGCCGTTTGATCGGGGAAGAGAAACTCTATTCCGACAGCGGACTTCAGTTCATGCCTTTCAATACGCTTTATCAGCTCTATGCCATGAAGAAAGCTGGTTCACCAAAGCTTGCGGCTGCCAGAACGCTCCTCATGATGCCGGATCTGCTCCTCTATTATCTGACCGGACGCCGGCATAGCGAATATACCTTAGCAACGACGACAATGCTGTTTCATCCCGTCAGGAAGCAATGGAACGGTCCGCTGCTGGAGCGTATTGGCGTGCTAGACTCTCTATTTATGCAGCCCGTCCAGCCCGGCGCATCGCTTGGCGAATTGACGGATAGCGTTCGCCAGGAGCTGGGCGTTCCACCTCTTAAGGCGGTTGCGGTTGGTTCTCATGATACGGCTTCAGCTGTCGCCGCAGTACCGTCAGGGATGGGGCAGTTCGTCTATCTGGTCTGCGGCACGTGGTCCCTGCTCGGTACGGTACGGGATGAGCCGCTGCTCGGGAACGAAGCGATGCGGCAGGGCTTCTCGAACGAGGGCGGGGTAGATGGGGGATATCGGCTGCTGAAGAACATTATGGGACTATGGCTTGTTCAGGAATGTCACCGAAAGTGGAATCGCAGCGGCTCAGGACCTTCCTTCGCTGATCTCACGAAGATGGCGGACGAATCCGTTCCATTTCACAGCTTGATCGCCCCCGACCTGCTTCGGTTCATGAATCCGCCGGACATGGAAGCGGAAATCGCGGCATTCTGCAGAGAAACCGGACAGCCCGTACCGCGCAGTCCCGGCGAGACGATCCGCTGTATTCTGGAGAGCCTGGCACTGAGGTACCGGCAGGTATTGAGGCAGACTGAAGCGCTGACAGGTACAATATTTCCTAGATTGCATATGGTGGGCGGGGGCATTCGCAACGAGACGCTTGGCCGCTTCACGGCGAATGCGATCCAGATCCCCGTGTGGGCAGGGCCGGAGGAGGCCAGCGCGATCGGCAACTTGCTCGTACAGTTTCAGGCTTGCGGGGCTATTCAATCCGCTGCGGAAAGAACGGAAGTCGTGGCAGGCTCTTTTCCACTACAAGTCTTTCAACCTGAGGTGAGCGAGCGGTCAGCATGGGATCAAGCTTATGAGATATTCTGCCGGTTAGGAAACAGCGGACTGTGTTAAGGGCGCAGATGGATTAAACACCTGAATGTGACTTCTTCCATTCGGTCGGGCTTTGCCCAAATTTCTTCTTGAACATACGGCTGAAATAATGAATACTCGGGAATCCGATCGCTTCGGCGATCTCCCGCATGTTCATGCCCGTGGATTTCAGGTAAGAGGTTGCGGCCTGCATGCGCAGCTCATTCAAATATTGAAATGGGGTCAGGCCGGTCATTTCTTTAAATAGCCGAATGATATAAGAAGGCGTATAGCCGGAGCGCTTGGACAAATCCTCTAGCGTGATATCGCCGGCAAAATTATTCTCCATATGACGAATCAGGCTGTACATATACGTCTGTGCCGTCCACTTGTCGGAAGAAGTGTTGTGCGCACGCAGCGGATCAATGGACGAGTGGCAGGCTGTCATGTATTGGTCGATTTGGAGCAGCAGCTTCTGAACGTCACACGCTAGTATTTGGTTTGCCTTCTCGCCATTGGTATTCGGAAGCTTATCTGTCACCATTCGGCTAATGGATGTCAATGTCAGTCTAATATCGGCAAGCTCAGCCTGCTCCCAATTCAGTTCGCTCTGCGCTAAGTTCCAAGCATGAAGCATCTCGATGCATGGTATAAAGTCCGTATCCTGCATGCGAACCTCGATAAACCAGCACGCCAAGAGTGACGAAATCTGATCGATGTGATGGGGAGAAGAAGGTGTGAAGACGAACAGAGCGGGCGCTTCTGCTTTGTATGCGTTTCCGATCCAGTGCATATTTAATTCGCCGGACGAGAAAAAAATAAGTTCATGATACGGATGAATGCTGCGCGACACCCGTACAGGACCAGCCGAGGTGAAATGATCATATTCGCGTATGTACATTCGTCACGATCCTTCCTGTGAGGAGTAGGAGCTGCTAATGTTTCCTATCTTCTCTAAGTATACTTAATCACGATAAGTTAAACCATGCTTAAACGGCTTGTAGAACCATCAAATTTCCAGCACCATCCTGACACGGATTAAGATATGGCCTTATAGGAGGGAGAGGAGCTTGCCGTGCAGCAAGCTTCTTCTTGGTTATGATCAGACGCAGCACCATTCGAACATGGTCAGCTCGTCTATAAGTAAAGAACGTTTATAACTAAAAATAACGGTTCGTTCCAGTTAAGCAATCGTTTATAATTAAAGGATAAACAAACAAGGAGGCAATAACATGAGAAACATAACGAATGACACCATATCAGCATATAAGGGTGGAACACTTTCTTAGACTGCTAAAGGTGTACTCCCTTATATGTGTTTGTTCAATAACACAATAAAGGGGTAAATTCATGCGTTTTCCAATGAAAAAATTTCTCTCCTATTACAGACCGTACTTAAGGTTATTTCTACTCGTATTGACCTGTGCGTGTATGGTTTCTGCTGCTTCCTTGGTATTTCCGCTGCTCGTGCAGTATATCACGAAGGATGTTCTGCAAGGAGACGTGTCCGCTGCGTTGAGCAAAGTTTACGGGATTGGCGGGCTGATGCTGGTATTGGTCGCGATCCAGAATATCGGGAATTACTTTGTGGACTATAAAGGTCATGAGGTCGGCGCACGCATGGAAAGTGACTTGCGAGGCGAGCTGTTCGCACACATGCAAACCCTTTCCTTTGACTTTTACGACAAGGGAAGAACCGGTCAGCTGATGTCTCGAATAACCAACGACCTGCTGCTGCTTTCGGAGCTGTACCATCACGGGCCGGAAGATTATATCAAATATCTCGTTCGCTTTATTGGAGCCTTTGTCATATTGTTCTTTATTAACGCACCCTTGACTATTGCCGTATTTTGTTTCTTCCCGCTCTTAGGTCTCTTTTCCTTGTATTTCAACAAGAGGTTGAACCGGGCATTGCGAACAAACAAGGAACGAATTGGCGATGTAAACGCTCAGGCTGAAGATAGTCTATCAGGAATACGCGTTGTACAATCATTCACCAACGAGCCGGTAGAGATCGGGAAGTTCAACCGGGAAAATAACCGTTTCCTCGACAGCCGGAAGAAGACGTACAAAGCAGAAGCACTCTTCTATAATAGCTTCGAAACGATTATCCAGCTGATTACGATCACCGTCATTATCTTTGGTAGTGCCAGTATTGTCGGGAGCACGCTGGAGCTGGCAGATTTGATCACTTTTTTACTATACATCGGCTTCATGATAGAACCTATCCAACGTCTGACACATATGAGCACGCAGCTTCAGGAAGGAATTACCGGCTTCCAGCGTTTCATGGAAATCATGAATCTGAAGCCGACGATCGAAAACAAACCGAATGCCTTGATTCTGCCAAAGGTAGATGGCGATATTGAATTCAAGCATGTTTCCTTCCGATATGAAGATCATTTGGATCGTGTATTGGCAGATCTGTCATTTCATGTGCATCCGGGTGAATATGTAGCGTTAGTCGGACCGTCCGGTGCGGGAAAAACGACATTATGTTCGCTCATCCCCCGATTCTATGAAACGACGGGAGGGGACATTCTGCTCGATGGGATCAACGTCCGGGATATCGACCTGCGGTCATTGAGAAGCAGCATCGGCATTGTGCAGCAGGATGTCTACCTTTTTGCAGGAACGGTGATGGAGAATATCCGCTACGGAGACCCAACTGCAAGCGAGGAAGAAATCATCGAAGCTGCCAAGCATGCCAATGCCCATGACTTTATCATGAATTTGCCAAACGGCTATCACTCCGAGATTGGACAGCGTGGTGTTAAGCTGTCAGGCGGCCAAAAGCAGCGGCTCAGCATCGCGCGCGTATTCTTAAAGAATCCGCCTGTTCTAATTCTGGATGAGGCGACGAGCGCATTAGACAACGAAAGTGAGAGCATAGTTAAGGAATCCTTGGAATCATTAGCAAGAGGCCGTACAACCATCGTCATAGCCCACCGTCTGTCTACGATTCGCAATGCCGGGCGAATTCTCGTACTAACCACTGATGGGATTGTGGAACAAGGAACGCATGCTGCCTTGCTCGCACAAGAAGGCGTATACGCACAATTATATTCCAAGCAGTTTGAACAATAAGTACCATCTCGCTCGTTTATAACAAAAAGTCGGCTTACCTTAGCAGCAACAAGGTAAGCCGACTTTTTCATTCTGGATTTACGAACCTCTACGATTCCTCAATCGTCTATCATCGCCGAACGGCTTTTGCTTATGGCGCAGAGGCGGGAGGAATTTTCAACACATCGCCGACCTTGACATGATCGTTATCTTGATTGTATTCCGCAATGGACTTCGCATAATCGCTCACACCGAAGTATTTTCGGGATATGCTGGAAAGGGTTTCTCCTTTTTGAACGGTATGGCTGGTTACACCCTTGTTCGTGCTGTTATTGTTCTCAGCCTGGTTCACCGGTATTGCGGGTATGATCAAGTTGTTCCCGGCTTTCAAATCCTTGTTCTTATCCAGCTTGTTATGCTCCGCAATCAGATCCACATAATCAGCAGAACGATAGAACTCCATCGCAATACGATACAAGGTATCGCCGCTGCGAATCATATACGTTACCGGTAAATCAACCTTGGAATTATCCTTGTTATCCGGCTGTTTCTTAGGTACGGATCCAGCTTTCGAAGATAAAGCCGGAATCTTGATCGTGTCCCCGACATTCATGTCATTGATAAACACAATTTCGTTGTGGTCCGCCAAGAGGGCAACGTAGTTCTTCGAATGATAAAACTTCATAGAAATCGTAGACAAGGTATCTCCCTTACGGACGACATAGGTTGTGGGGAGCTTCACTTTCTCATTGGATACCGCCGGGGCTTTATTCCCATCGTTGCCCTTGTCCGGCTCGAGCGTGACCTCTTGACCATCATCTTGGTCCGCATCAGCTACCGGTACTTCTTCAGGTAAAATCTCTGACTCCGTTTGATCGTCGATAGAGGGTTCATCCGGTAAGGGTGTATGAACGGAAGCATCAGAGCTGCCGGCTTGCTCATTACCGGTCAGCTCATCATCTAGAGCATCATCGGTTTCTACCGGTTCATTATCTGACGAAATGTTCTTGTTATCTGCAGCAGACGGCTTGTGCCCGGTGAGGAATTGCGATCCATATATGCTGTACAGTGCTCCGCAAATCACAAGAAGAAAGGTCGCAGATGCCAGAATGATCTTATAAACGGGCTTGTTCTTCCTCGTACGACTGGATCTGGGGCTGTATGCGCTGCGTGTCGAATCTTTGTTCAAAGCTATACCTTCCTTTCGACGATAGAATCTCTTAACTCTATTATATTACTATATTTATCCTTCCGTAAGCTGAGCGCTAGAAAAATCGGGTAATTGGCACTATTCCGGTGTCAGGATCAATGTCCCCGTCGGGAATATGGTAACTGGGCGGATTCAACGAATGACCAAATTGGGTTTGTCAGGTATAATGGAATTAACTGGGTTGCTAGTTTATTCGTCATTGAACCCGATTGGAATGAAGGGAGCGTCCACCATGACAAGCAGTACAGGCCGCCGGATTGCGGCTATCAGGACTTATGTCGTCGAGAATGGAGGCGGCGATTATCACAGCAGAGGGGCAGAGCATTGGATCGTTCAGCAGATTTCGACCCCGATGAGTATTTATCCGGCCTATAAGGAAACGCGGACAAGCTTCGGGATCAATGCGCTGAAGACGATCGTGGTAGAGGTGGAAGCCGACGACGGCACGGTAGGTTTCGGCATTTCAACAGGCGGGTATCCAGCCGCTTGGCTGATTATGAACCATCTTGACCGTTTCATTGTCGGTCAGCCTGTCGGCAATACGGAGCAGATGTGGGATCAAATGTATCGCGCCTCCTTGTATTACGGCCGCAAAGGGCTGGTCATGAATGCGATATCCGCCGTTGATCTGGCCGTTTGGGATCTGCTCGGCCGGGTAAGGCAAGAACCCGTCTATGCAATGATTGGCGGCAAGGTGCGGGAGGAGATTGAATTTTATGCAACGGGTCCCCGTCCGGATCTAGCCAAGGAGATGGGCTTCATCGGCGGGAAGATGCCGCTTAAATACGGGCAGGCCGACCGTGAGGAAGGCATGCGCAAGAACGTGGAGCAGCTTGCCGAAATGCGCGGAAGGGTCGGCGACGATTTCTGGATGATGCTGGACTGCTGGATGTCGCTTGATCTTCCTTATGCACAGACGCTGATGCAGAACTGCGAGGATCTCGGACTCAAGTGGATTGAAGAATGCTTCAACCCGGACGATTACTGGAGCTACCGCGATCTGAAGAAACGGGCAGGGAACCGGATCATGGTGAGCGGCGGTGAACATGAAGCGACCCGCTACGGATTCCGGATGCTGCTCGAATTCTGCGATATCGACCTGATCCAGCCGGATGTCGGCTGGTGCGGTGGGCTTACCGAGCTGCTCAAGATCGGTCATCTGGCCGAAACCTTCGGAAAGCTAGTCGTCCCACACGGAAGCGGCGTATACAGCAATCATTACGTCATTACCAAGCCGAACAGCCCATTCTCCGAATATATTATGATGAGCCATGACGGAGCAAGCGTCGTACCGCAATTCTATCCATTGATCAAGGATGAACCGATTCCCGTCAACGGCAAAATGAAAGTAAGCGATGCGCCCGGCTTCGGCGTCGAGCTGAACCGCGAAGGGCTCATTGAAGTGAAGAAAGATTAGTGACTTCCATGTAACTGCTAGAATGGCACTATCATGAATGCTGGACATAAGTAGACTCCAAGGCCGCGCGAAACGGTGGTCAGTCACTATAAATTCATTCATTGGGAGATAGACTCATCTTTATGTAAGGGCTTACTTGAAATTGGATGAATGAGCTGCAGCTATTTAATACCGCTATTATGGATGAGGTTGACCAGTTGAATCTGGTTAACCTCATTTTTTATTGGTATCAGAGCTACTCCGGAATAGCTTATAAGCCATAAGTTCTATTTTATGTAAACTAACATAATTCGACAATTTATAGGTTACTTCGACATTATTAGTGTGTTACATTAACCTTGCTTTAAAAATATGTAATATTTAGGAGGTAGAAAGGAAATGAAAAATTCGCACGAAATGAAGGTGAAGAGGAGACGTACGTTGTTTTTGGCATTAACCCTTGCGCTCGCCATTCCGTTTTCAACGGCATCGGCATCCGGTAAAGATGGAGCCGAGAAAACCGCTGCAAGCGTATCTGTCGTACGCGCGAACGGAGATGTCGTCACTCCGATGGGAGCAGGAGAGTGGGATTATTTGGGGCAGCGCTCCACTTCTTCCAGCGAGAATCCGTCCAACTATGTACATTCCGGCGGGGGAGACTTTAAGTACAAGGTCGTATCCGGTCCAAGCGGCGGCGCCTGGTATCAATTGCGGGAATACGATCCTAATAATGCGGACGACATTATTACGGATCCTAACGGGTACAGTTACTTTTATTTGTATACCGGCGACACTCTGATCTACAGGGGAATCTCCGGAGCAATCGACGGTGACAACAAGAAGGCGGAATTGTATGTGAAGGAAAGCTTTAGCGGTTCCGCGCAAGTGCAGTATTGGGACTAATACCTTTATATTAGAACCAAACATAGACCTGTTGAAGCACATGTAAGCGCGGCATAAAGAAAAGCATCCCAACCGGTTTCAACCGGGCTGTGGATGCTTTTTGCTGCATACCGCTGTGGCATTTTGCATCATTATTATGAATTCCTTGATTCACTTAATTAATATCGTAACGCATAGCTAGGAATGGTAAAATCAAGGGGATATCCAAGGTGGAGTGCATGCTAAGCACTTTGTAAAGCAATAGACCATTATGGGAGGCGGTAAAGTGGATGTGGTTTTCTTAGTCATCGTATTTGTTGTCTTTGCAAGTATACTCGGGAATCAGATGGCGATGTTGAAAACAGTTAGAAGCATGGATGAAACGCTAAAAGAGATCAAGGATAAAATGGAAAAAGATGCGTATTGATATGTGCTTTGAATAGGACGAAGGGCCGCGAAATAATGCTGAAAATAAAGTATCATTTAATCTGCCATTTCTAATCGTTCGAAATGAAAAGAAATATGGCTACAATGATCAATGAACCGCCCATAGTCATTGATAAAATACATACATACGAAGACAAGCAGCATCGAATAAGAAGAATTCAAACCAAAGACAGAAAGCGAAGATTTTATTCAAATTGGTTCAAGGAGAAGTGGGTTGTTCACTGCTTGCGGAGCCAGCAGCCAAGCGGTTTGCTAATGAAAACATCCTGCAGATCTGGGGCGGCATCGATCTCCAGATTGATCTGCATTTTGGATATCATAAGGATAAAAAGAGTGACCCTGTGCTACAAGAAATAAGCGCAATAGTAGGCAGGATGTGGAACTCGGATGATATCTCGAAGTAATTAGCAGATGGCCGGTCAATGATAGACAAGGGTATCAAGAACCAGAAAGCAGGAAAGGCAGCCGAACGATATCGGCTGCCTTCTTTGCTTAGATGGATAATTTGAAAAAACATCGCTGATTTAAATCTCATCGGTATTCTTCACGAACTCAATAAACTTACTGGCCGCATGGGATAGCGGCATATTGCGCATAATCATGAAGCCCACTTGAGAAGGGGGCATCTTAATATCTAAATTAATTTCGAAGAGGGAGCCTTCCTCGAGTTCCTTGGAAATGAATTCTTTCGTAATGTAGGAAATTCCGAGGCCTTTCCGCGCGAATTCGATGAGAAGATCCACGCTACCGAC
The DNA here is from genome assembly GCF_024498075.1 of Paenibacillus mendelii. Classification (GTDB taxonomy): domain Bacteria; phylum Bacillota; class Bacilli; order Paenibacillales; family Paenibacillaceae; genus Paenibacillus_Z; species Paenibacillus_Z mendelii. Next base: position 93,094 of record NZ_JANHOF010000015.1, on the reverse strand, counting down.
TTCAATCTCAGGCTTGATCTGATAACCATAGCTTTGAAATAGTTCCGTGATGGCCATCCGTACCCGGCTATTGCGCGAGAATAGGATGATGGGATACTGAAGCAGCAGCTCCAATGAAAGCACTTTGTCCTTCAGCTCCGCAAAATGAGCCCCCGCAACAAAGCAATCCTGCAGTTCAATCCCCTTCATCACTTCAAGCTGGGAATCGACGATGGGCATCCGTACGACGCCCAGATCGATCTTGCCTTCTTTCAAGAAGGCGATCGTTTCCGGCGTCGTCCCATGATTCAGGTGCAGCTTGATTCCGGGATGCTTCTGACGATAACTCTCCAGGTAGGGAAGCAAATAGTGCTTGAATAACGAGTCGCTGCCGCCAATCCGCAGCTCGCCGCTGTCCAGATTTTTAAGCGCGGCCATCTTTTCTTCCGCCAGCGAGATTAGAATCTGAGACTTCTCGATATAGGAATATAGGGTGACGCCTTCCTGCGTTAAGGCAACGCCTTTGGAATTCCGGTAAAACAAGGTAATGCCGAAGCTGTCTTCCAGCTGCTTGATGGCATGACTGACGCTTGGCTGAGTGATGTACAACGATTTGGCGGCCTTAGACAAGCTTCCCGTCTTCGCGGCCCAGTAGAATACCTTGTATAGTTCGTAATTGATCATAGACGTGGTCTATAGCTCCTGTTAAATATACTAATTACTTGTATAGGTGTTATTCGTATTATAGTGGATTTAAGAAATAGAAACCAGAGCTAACAAAGAAACCCTGCTGGAAGGTGAAAATAATGGAGGCAACCACGTTTGTGTTGTTTGGAGCGACAGGGGATTTAGCCAAAAGAAAGATTTACCCTGCCCTCTATAATCTGTACGTCGATCAGAAGCTGCCCCAATCCTTCTCGGTGATCGGCCTTGGAAGAAGAGAGCTGTCCGATGAAACCTTTCAAGCCAATGTCGAGCAATCGCTCCGCATGTTTTCCCGGCGCGAAGCGAAGGATCCGGTTGTATTGAAAAACTTCGTGCGTGCATTCCGCTATAGTGTGCTCGATGTGGGCCGCAAAGAAGATTACCTGAAGCTGCTCAAGCTTATTGAACAGCAGGAAGCAGAGCTTCGCATGGAGCCGAATCGCTTGTTTTATTTGTCCGTAGGTCCTGAATTTTTTGAAACGATCGCTGCCAACATCCAAGAAAGCGGACTTGGCTCCGCGAACGGCTGGAAGCGTCTGGTGATCGAGAAGCCTTTCGGTCATGATTTGCAATCCGCTCGCGATTTGAACCGAAATCTGAGCAAAGCATTTACGGAAGAAGAGATATTTCGAATCGATCATTATCTCGGCAAGCCGATGGTACAGAAGCTTGAGGTTCTGCAGCAGAGCCATCCGGTCCTACAGGCCTTGTGGGGGAACCACAGCATGGCGAACGTTCAAATAACGGCGAACGAGATCGTCGGTGTTGAAGAACGGGCTGGCTATTACGATCATGTCGGAGCCCTAAGAGACATGTTCCAGAACCATATGCTGCAATTGCTCATGATGCTAACGATCCAGCTCCCGAACAACAGTACGTCCGAGAATGTCCGTTTCAACAAGAAACAGGTGATGGATTCCCTGGAGGCGCTGAATAAAGAGGATGTCCGATCCCATGTTGTCCGCGGCCAGTACGGAGCAGGAACAATCCAAGGTAAATCGGTTGTCGGTTACACTTCGGAGCCCAATATTGCTGCAAACTCTCAGAACGACACATTCATCGCAGCCAAGCTGCAAATTGCCAATGATGCTTGGCGGGACGTCCCTTTCTACATCCGCACAGGCAAACGAATGAAGGATAAATCAACGCGGATCGTGATCGAATTCAAAGAACCGTTCGTGCAAGCCCAGTCAAACGATGAGGATCTGACACCTAATCTTATCGTATTCGAAATCAATCCCAACGAAGGCATTTCACTGCAATTCAATACCAGAGATCCTCAGCAGCAAAGAGAGTTCAGACCTATTCATATCGACTTTCATGAGAGGGGAGACAACGTGCCTGAGGCTTACGAGAATTTGATTGGCGACGCCTTGCACGGAGACTCGACATTCTTCGCGCATTGGGACGAAGTCGAATTGTCATGGCAGTGGGTACAGCCGATCTTGGATGCCTACGAAGAAAACCTGGTTCCTCTTCATCGCTATGAAGCCGGCACTTACGGGCCAGCCGAGTCCGATGAGCTGCTGGCGAAGGACGGCTTTCATTGGTGGTTCGATGACAAGCCGGAACAAACCATCGAATCTATAAAAGGAGAACGATATGCCTATTACACAAACCGTTGATCAACTGTCCGTCGATACGATCCGTACGTTATCGATCGATGCCATTAATGCCGCCAATTCCGGACATCCGGGGCTGCCGATGGGAGCTGCGCCAATGGCTTATGCCCTGTGGGGCAAACATCTCAATCATAATCCGGGCCATTCAAAATGGTTCAACCGCGATCGTTTCGTATTGTCCGCCGGCCATGGTTCGGCATTGCTTTACAGTCTTCTGCATTTGTCCGGCTATAACGTTTCAATAGAAGATTTGAAGCAATTCCGCAAGCTGAATAGCCGAACGCCGGGTCATCCTGAATTCGGCCATACCGATGGAGTAGATGCGACGACCGGTCCTCTCGGACAAGGAATTGCAATGGCGGTAGGCATGGCGATGGCTGAAGCGCATCTGGCTTCGAAATTCAACCAAAGCGGATTCCCGGTCGTCGATCACTACACGTATGCGCTTGTCGGAGATGGCTGCTTGATGGAAGGGATCTCTTATGAGGCCATGTCCATGGCAGGACATATGAAACTGGGCAAATTAGTTGTCTTGTACGATTCCAACGACATCTCCTTGGATGGAGAACTCCATCTTTCCTTCGGTGAGAACATACAGAAGCGAGCGGAATCCGCAAATTGGCACTATTTGCGTGTTGAAGATGGCAACGATATAGAGCAAATTGCCAAAGCGATCGAAGCGGCTAAACACAATGATACGCAGCCGACAATTATCGAAGTCCGGACCATTATCGGTTACGGAAGCAAAGCAGCGGGAACGAATAAAGTGCATGGCGTTCCGCTGGGCAAAGAAGAAGCCAAGGCAACAAAAAAAGTTTATGGCTGGACACATGAGGAAGAGTTCACGGTTCCGGAAGAAGTCAAAGCTCATTTTGCGCAGCTTCAACAAGCGGGCGCGGCACAAGAAGCATCGTGGAACCACTTGATCGCTTCCTATAAAGCACAGCATCCCGCACTTGGTGCGGAACTGGAGCAAGTCATTGAAGGCTCCGTCGTGATTGATGCCGCGGACATTCTTACCTTCGATTCTTCCAAGACAATTTCAACGCGCGTAGCCAGCGGTCAAGCGATCAATCATTACGTTCAATTGGTTCCTTCGATCTTCGGGGGCAGCGCGGACTTGTCCCATTCCACGATGACGGATATTAGCGGCGAGCAGGTATTCGCCGTAGAATCCTACGCAGGACGCAATATCTACTTCGGCGTCCGTGAGCATGCAATGGGCGCAGCAGGTAACGGAATGGCGCTCCACGGGGGCGTAAAACCATTCGTAAGCACGTTCTTCGTCTTCAGTGATTATCTGCGTCCGTCGATTAGACTGGCAGCTATTCAGAAACTGCCTGTGACGTATGTGTTTACCCATGATTCTGTAGCTGTTGGCGAAGATGGACCTACGCATGAGCCGGTCGAGCATCTGGCAGCGCTGCGAACCATTCCGGGACTTACGGTTATACGTCCTACCGATGCCAATGAAACGGCAAACGCCTGGGCCTATGCCCTGCAGCAAAATGAAGGTCCGGTAGCACTCGTGCTGAGCAGACAGAACCTGCCGATCTATGAAGCAACCAAAGGCAATGTGGAGGCGGTAGCCAAGGGAGCCTACGTTCTGACGGAAACCAACAGCCAGCCCGATGTGATTCTGATCGGTACCGGATCCGAAGTTTCCCTGGCGGTAAACGCCAAGGCTGAGCTCGAGAAGGAACAAATCTCCGTACGCGTTGTCGCCATGCCGAGCCGCGAGCTCTTCGACCGTCAACCCGAAGCGTATAAGCAGTCGGTATTGCCCGCTTCCGTCACGAAGCGCTTAGCAATTGAAGCCGGTATTTCACTCGGCTGGGATCGTTACACGGGTCCAAGCGGCAAGGTTTTGTCCATTGATACATTCGGTGCTTCTGGACCGGGCACGGAGGTCATGGAACACTTTGGCTTCTCTGTGGATAATGTCGTTCGTTTAACCAAACAATTATTATAGTCAACAGAGAATATAATCCAAAGCCCATGTATAATTAGAATGTCCTTAAATAAAAAACCATATCAAACGGAGGAATTACAAATGAAATTCTTTATCGACACAGCAAATCTGACGGATATCAAAAAGGCATATAAAATCGGTGTCTTGTCCGGTGTAACGACAAACCCATCCTTGGTTGCCAAGGAAGGCGTGAAATTCGAAGATCGCATCGCTGAAATTTTACGCGAAGTGCCTGAGGTTGAATCCGTATCGGCTGAAGTAACGCCGGATGCCGAAACAGCTGAAGACATGATTGCCCAAGCGAATGAGCTCATCAAGATCAACAACAACGACCCCAACATTACCATTAAGCTTCCGATGACGCTGGCAGGCTTGGAAGCATGCCGTTACCTGACGAAGAAAGGCGTAAAAACAAACGTAACGCTGATCTTCACCGTGAACCAAGCACTCTTGGCTGCCCGCGCAGGCGCAACTTATGTTTCCCCGTTCCTGGGCCGCTTGGATGATATTTCGGAAGACGGCGTTCTGCTCGTCACGAAAATCGCTGAAATGTTCCGTACGCATAACCTGGATGCGCAAATCATCGCGGCATCTGTCCGCCATCCGGATCACGTGACGCGCGTTGCCATGGCCGGCGCTCATATCGCAACGATTCCTTTCTCCGTCATCGAACAGATTTCCAAGCATCCACTAACGGATCAAGGCATGGATAAATTCGCGGCCGATTGGAAAAAAACAACACAGCTATAAGCTGCATGTTCCCAACATGATTGAAAAGGAGTGACATTCTAATGACAATTTCATTCGATTATTCCAATGCGCTATCGTTTATCCAGCAGCATGAAATCGATCATCTAAGCGAGTTCGTGAATGTGGCTCACCGGATGCTTCATGAGAAGCAAGGGCCTGGATCCGATTATTTAGGCTGGGTGAATCTGCCCCTCGAATATGATCAGGAAGAGTTTGCGAGAATTAAAGACGCGGCGAAGCGAATTCGCAGCCATACCGATGCTCTGGTCGTGATAGGAATCGGCGGTTCTTATCTGGGTGCAAGGTCGGCGATTGAAGCGCTGTCCCACACATTCCATAACCAAATGAAGGGCAACACCGAAGTCTATTTTGCCGGTCAAAACATCAGTTCAACCTATATCACGCATCTGCTGGAGCTGCTGGAAGGCAAAGATATTTCATTGAATGTGATCTCCAAGTCGGGAACGACGACGGAGCCGGCCATCGCATTCCGTATTCTGCGCGATTATATGGAGAAGAAATACGGGAAAGAGGAAGCCCGCAAACGGATCTTTGCGACAACCGATCAGTCGAAGGGTGCACTCAAGAAGCTGGCCGATGAAGAGGGCTACGAAACCTTCGTTATTCCGGACGATGTAGGCGGACGTTATTCCGTTCTAACAGCGGTAGGGCTTCTTCCGATTGCGACTGCCGGACTCAACATCGATCGAATGATGGAAGGCGCAGCTGCCGCCGCGCAGAAATACAATAATTCCGACCTCGCTTCCAATGAAAGCTACCAGTACGCGGCAGTTCGCAACGCTCTTTATCGCAAAGGGAAAAGCATTGAGCTGCTGGCTAATTTCGAGCCGTCGCTGCATTATGTTTCAGAGTGGTGGAAACAGCTGTTCGGCGAGAGCGAAGGGAAAGACCAGAAGGGACTATATCCAGCATCCGTCGATTTCACGACCGACCTGCATTCCATGGGACAATATGTGCAAGAAGGCCGGCGCGATCTGATTGAGACGGTGCTATCGGTGAAGAAGGCAAAGGTCGAGTTCACCATTCAAGAGGATGCCGGCAACCTGGACGGTCTGAATTTTGTCGCGGGAATGACGATGGATGAAGTGAACAAGAAGGCAGCCGAAGGCACGCGTCTTGCCCATGTCGATGGGGGCGTTCCCAATCTAATCATTGAACTGGATGAGCTCAATGAATATACGTACGGCGAAATGGTTTATTTCTTCGAGAAAGCTTGTGGAATCAGCGGCTTGCTGCTTGGGGTAAATCCATTCGACCAGCCTGGCGTAGAAGCATACAAGGTTAATATGTTCGCCTTGCTTGGCAAGCCTGGGTTTGAAGTGCAAAAAGCGGAGCTCTTGAAACGTTTATCGGATACTGCAAAGTAATGACAGGGAGGCAGCATGCTGTGAAGAAACAACAAATTGGCGTAGTCGGACTGGCCGTTATGGGAAAGAACCTGGCCTTGAATATCGAAAGCAAAGGATTCTCGGTAGCGGTATATAATCGTTCGGCTGCGAAAACAGATGAACTGTTAGCAGAAGCACAGGGGAAGGATTTCGTTGGCACTTACAGCGTCGAGGAGTTCGTTCAATCCCTGGAGACGCCGCGCAAAATCCTCATCATGGTCAAAGCGGGCCAACCTACGGACGATACGATTAATCAGCTTGTGCCATACCTGGATCAAGGTGATATTCTGATCGACGGTGGAAACGCCTATTTCCCTGATACGCAGCGCAGAAACAAAGATCTTCAAGCCCAGGGCTTCCGCTTCATCGGCGCAGGCGTTTCTGGCGGCGAAGAGGGGGCATTGAACGGCCCTGCAATTATGCCAGGCGGGCAAAAGGACGCGTACGAGCTCGTGGAGCCGATCCTGACCGCCATATCGGCCAAAGTGAACGGCGATCCTTGTTCGACTTACATTGGTGCAGACGGCGCTGGACATTATGTCAAAATGGTCCACAATGGAATCGAATACGGGGATATGCAGCTCATCGGTGAGGCGTATCATTTGCTCAAGGATGTACTGAATTTGAACACCAGCCAGCTGCATGATATTTTCACCGAGTGGAATAACGGCGAGCTGGACAGCTATTTGATCGAGATTACGGCAGATATTTTCAAGAAGACCGATCCAGATACGGGCAAACCGATGGTAGATGTGATTCTCGATTCGGCAGGGCAAAAAGGAACGGGCAAATGGACGAGCCAAAGTGCATTGGATTTAGGCGTTCCCTTGTCCATCATTACAGAATCGGTATTTTCACGGTTCATCTCCGCGATGAAGGAAGAACGCGTCACCGCTAGCAAGCAGCTGAAAGGTCCTGCGGCAACCAGCTACGACGGCGATCCTCAAGAATTCATCGAGGCAGTCCGCAAAGCTCTGTATACGAGTAAAATTGCATCTTACGCGCAAGGCTTTGCTCAGATGAGAGCAGCTTCCGACGCGTACAACTGGGATTTGAACTACGGCAGCATAGCGATGATTTTCCGCGGTGGATGCATTATCCGTGCAAGATTCCTGCAAAATATTAAGGATGCCTATGACCGGAATCCGGCTCTGAACAACCTGTTCTTGGACGAATACTTCGGCGGGATCGTGGATAGCTACCAGGAAGCTTGGAGAAAAGTTATCACGATTGCCATATCCAGAGGCATTCCGGTTCCTGCATTTGCTTCTGCGTTGGCTTATTATGACAGCTATCGGACAGAGAGGCTGCCAGCTAACTTACTTCAGGCGCAAAGGGATTATTTTGGTGCACATACATTCCAACGTCTAGATAAAGAGGGAAGCTTCCATTTTCAATGGCTGGACAATAACGAGTAATAGGTTCATGCAATCTTTTAAATATCGTCCGATTAAGAGGCACTCCATTATATGGAGTGCTTTTTTTGTAAAAGAATGCCGGTGATGGCCATGAATTGTGTTATTTGCCTCCGTTCCTGATGACAGTTTAGCTTTTATCGTTCTCTACCACTTCGCAAAAGCTATCCTGTCGTATAATTTGATTATCGCCAGTGGAAGCAGCCGAATGGCACTGGTGTTCATTATAATGAATAATAAATGATGAGAGGTGTTGCGGATGAAAACCTTTACCGTTGCGATTGTACAATACAATTGTAGAATGCCTGATCAAGCATTAAATACGGAGATTGGACTTCGATTTGTCCGAGAAGCCAGCACGCTCGGAGCGGATATCGTATTATTTCCCGAATGCTGGATTACAGCCTATGCGTTTCCCGATATCGTTGAAACGAACCTGCCGTCAAATGAGATCGAGGATCATCCAGACTTCAAAGCTTGGTATGAGGCCGCTTTAGATGAGAAGAGTGAATCGATACAAGCCTTTCAGGAGATAGCGAAGGAATTATCCATTGGAGTGGTCATTACAGGTTTTACAAAAGGGGTCAATCGTCCGCAAAATTCGGCATTCGTCATCGACAGAAACGGCAACATTGTATTGAAGTACAGTAAAGTACATACCTGTGACTTTGGTACAGAGCGATTGCTTGAGTCCGGTACTGAATTTAAAGTATGCGACTTTGACGGCATAATGCTTGGAATCATGATTTGTTACGATCGGGAATACCCTGAAAGCGCTAGAATACTTATGCTAAAGGGGGCAGAACTGATTTTGGTTCCTAATGATTGCGAAGCCATGAAGCCCCGATTACAAGCACTCTCAACCAGAGCCTATGAGAATATGGTTGGTGTTGCCATGGCCAATCCTCCCGGAGAAAATGCGGGATGCTCCTGTGCGTTCAGTCCCATAACGTGGGACCATGAAGGTAAACCGGTCGATAACACGATTGTAGAAGCGGATACGATGACAGAAGGTATTTTTATAGCAAATTTTAATTTAGATGAATTGCGGGATTATCGCAGTAAAGAAATGATGGGGAATACGTTTCGCAAAGTGATTGCCTATAGCGAATTATTAAGTGATCAAGTAAAGGCACCTTTTGTATGAACAAACGAATGGTTTCGACCTTTTCAATAGGCGCCAAGGCAGTTCATTTTATCGGAAAAGCGGTCATTCTCTACTCAGGATGACTGCTTTTGTTGATGAAAGAGGCATGAATTCTAACAAATGTCGTGCGCGGCAGAACTCATCCATTTCGAATGCGTTTTGAAAGTCAAGTTCGAAGGGTAATTTATTAAGGAAGATATTGCCGGAAGTATCGGTGGTTCGCTCTCCAATATCTTTCAAGGAGCTGCGTAAGAATACACGCTTACAAGGGTTTACATCCTATTTTGAAAGACGTATGATGGTCTTGCAAAATTGTAAATTCACATGATAAGGGGAAAGACAAATTGATACCCGATACAGAAAAGGCAGGCTATAAATCGATCGCTCTTGATATTGCTCAAAGAATCGTAAGCGGGGAATTTCCAGAGTCCAGCAAGATATCCGGACGCTCACTCTTGGCGGGCCAGTACCATGTTTCTCCTGAAACCATACGCAAGGCCATGGGGTTGTTAAAAGAAGAGAATATTGTGTCTGTCTCTCAGGGCAAAGAAATCACCATCCAATCCAGTCACAACGCTTACGAGTATATAACGAAAAACGATTATTTGAAATCGGTTTATTCCCTTAAACAAAATTTGCAGCTCTTACTTCATGAAAAACAAGTCATAGACCAGAAGTTCGAATCACTCCTCACGGAGATTATTGAAGCTTCTGACCGGTTACAAAATCTAAAGCCATATAATCCTATTGATCTGAAGATTTCACCTGACTCCCATGTCGTTGGGCAGACGATTGGCAATCTTCAATTTTGGCAAAATACAGGGGCTACCATAATCGCGCTGCGCCGGGGAACGCATGTCTCGATCTCTCCAGGACCGCATGTTGTGCTAAGAGAAGGAGACATCCTGGTTGTTGTCGGAGATGAGAAAATTTTTGAAATAACGGGGCAATTTATTAATAAACCTCGTATATAAAATAAAATCAATGAAGCAGCAAGGAAATTCCTTGTCTGCTTTTTTAATGCCTTATTTTCGGCCCCGTAAAAGCCCATATGAAAACGAAACTGATTTACTATAATTTAACAAACAACTTGTACGTGATTACGAAGTTGTCAGATGGCCTGAGATCTGTTATAGTTTAAATAATTCAATTGACTTTCTGCATTCTTCAATTGCATATCGTACTGCTTAATTTCCGGAATTCGGAAAGCGGGGGACCCAACTATACGGGGCGAATCGATCCATGAGGATCGTAGGGAACCATCTATCCCGAGTCCGTCAGCTAACCTCGTCAGCGCCTTAGATGGGTCATTTGTGGAGATCATTAAACTCTGCATGTCGCTTGACCCGTGTTATTGGGTCTTTTTTTGTTGTCAAAAAAACTGTTCGAAGAGGAGGAGTCGTATGCCACAACCGAAATACATAACGGATATCAGCAAATTGACTTACATTCCGGAGAAGGATCGGGAAAAATTAAAGCAGATCACGGATAAGTTCGTTTTTCGTGTGAACGATTATTATTTGAGTTTAATTGATTGGACAGATCCTGATGATCCGATTCGTAAGCTCGTTATCCCAAATGAGGATGAACTTGGGGAGTACGGGCGCTGGGATGCTTCGGACGAAGATACGAATTATGTCGTTCCAGGATGTCAACATAAGTATAGTACGACCGCTCTGCTTATCGTCTCGGAGGTATGCGGCGCCTATTGCCGGTATTGTTTTCGCAAACGGCTGTTTCGCAACGACGTCAAAGAAGCCGTGTCGGATATTGAACCAGGATTACAGTATATTGCGGAGCATCCGGAAATCAGCAACGTGCTGCTGACCGGAGGGGACAGCCTAATCCTCGGTACCGCGAAGCTGAGAACGATCCTGGAACGATTGAGAGCCATCGAACATGTGAAGATCATTCGACTAGGCTCGAAGATGCCCGTGTTTAATCCGATGAGGATCTATGAGGATGAAGCATTATTAGAGCTGCTTCAAACCTATTCAACACCGGACAAAAGAATTTATGTCATGGCACATATCAATCACCCACGCGAGATAACACCGGAAGCCATTCGAGGATTCAAAGCTTTGCAGCAAGCGGGGGTAATTCTGGTGAACCAGACGCCAGTACTCCGGGGAATCAATGACGATCCGCAAATACTCGGGGAGCTCCTTGATAAGCTGTCTGAAGCAGGGGTTACCCCGTATTATTTCTTTGTTAACAGGCCTGTCGCCGGCAACAACGCATTCGTACTGCCTCTAAGAGAAGTGTACGAACTTGTAGAACAAGCTAAGGCACGAACATCGGGTTTAGGTAAACGGGTTCGGTTGTCAATGAGTCATACATCAGGAAAAATTGAGATTCTTGCAATCGAGAATGGCAAAGCTTATCTGAAATACCACCAGTCGCGAGATAATCACTATGGCCGATTTATGATCTTGGATTGCCCCGATCAAGCAGCATGGTTCGATGACCTGCCGGGGAATGAGGAATACTGGGTACAGCCTGTGAAAAAGACGAACGCGGTTGTCTCCGTTAACGCTATGGCTGATGTGCCTAGAGCTTTTAGAAAAGGCAAGAGAATAGAGAGCAGCCTTTAGTTAAACAAGCCATGATTAATAGGATTAAATAAGCGAGCCCACGGGGTCGCTTATTTGCGTTCCGTGAAATATGGCGATTTATGTTGAAATTAGCTGATAAACGACCAATTCAATAATAAAAAATAATAATATCTTTGGTTATCTCTTGTTTACTTAATAGGAAGCGGAATTACGCCATATTGTATAGGGTAGTATTCGGGAGGATAAGGGAGGAAAAAGCTGGATGAGTCCGGTCAGCCCCCCGTATCCTTGCTGAGTAGAACTGAGCATACGTGAGGCGCTTATATCAAGGGTGAGCCCTCCTGCGTACTCATGTTATGATCATTAACGTGTTCAAAACCAATAACTGAAGGGGGAACGGAAAAATGAAGAAGTGGTTGTACGCAGGAATTTGCGTGATATTGTTCGGCATCTTAATCGGATGCAGTACAGAAGGGGAAAACGCGGGCGAAGGTAACAGCCCGAAGGAACCCGCTGCGACGGAAACGACACTGGCTAAAGCACAAAGTGAAGGATTTATCTCGGTTGGGTTTGCCAATGAACGACCCTATGCCTATGCTACACCGGATGGCAAGCTGACGGGTGAAGCTGTCGAGATCTCGCGCAAGATCTTATCTAATCTAGGAATTGAACAAATGGATGGCGTACTTACTGAATTCGGTTCACTGATCCCTGGGCTCAAAGCACAGCGTTATGACATGATTACAGCGGGTATGTTTATCACCCCGGAGCGCGCGAAGGAAGTCGCTTTTGCCAATCCAGAATACAGTATTGGCGAAGCCATAGCAGTGAAGAAAGGGAATCCATTAAACTTACATAGCTATGAAGACATCAAAGCCAATTCTAAAGCTAAGGTTGCCGTCATGGTTGGCGCAATCGAGGTCGATTACTTGAAGAGTGTCGGCATACCCGATTCACAGATCCTTTCTGTCCCGGATCAGCCCTCTGCCATCTCTGCTTTGCAGTCCGGACGCGCAGACACGATCACCATGACAGGACCCTCACTTCAGTCAATGCTGGAGTCTGCGAAGGATGATAATTTAGAGCGGGTTATGGATTTCGAACAACCGGTCATCGATGGTGCTAGCGTTAGAGGCTATGGGGCAGCCGTATTTCGCAAAGACGACGATGAGTTCCGCGAGGCGTTCAATGCTGAGCTAGAGAAGCTTAAGGAGTCCGGTGAACTGCTCAAGATTCTAGAGACATTCGGATTTACGGAGCAAGAGCTCCCCGGTGATATGACGACTGAGGAACTGTTGAAATAATGGATTGGCTGGCACTGGATCTGTTACCGCCCTTGCTGAAAGGATTAAAAATCACATTGCTCTTAACGCTGTATAGCATCATTCTTGCTCTTTGTTTTTCTTTCCTTGCGGGAATTGGACGATTATCGCATTCTCGGATATTGCGAAGCATTGTCGCAGCATATGTTGAAATCTTTCGCGGAACTTCATTGCTCGTACAATTATTCTGGATCTACTTCGCACTGCCTATGCTCTTGGATATTCGGTTATCCGCGATGACTGCTGCTGTACTTGCTCTTGGTTTGAATTATGGGGCATATGGCTCTGAAGTGGTAAGGAGTTCAATTCTAGCCGTTCCTAAAGGGCAAGTCGAAGCTTCGATCGCTCTGAATATGACTCCCTATCAACGGATGAGAAGGATTATCTTGCCTCAAGCCTGGGCAATGATGCTGCCCGGGTTCGGAAATTTGCAGATCGAACTGTTGAAGGGGACATCGCTCGTCTATCTCATTACATTGATGGACGTGACCTACCAGGGAATAACATTGCGTTCCTTCGATATTTCCCGGACGCCTGCCATTTTTGCATGGATATTGATTCTATATTTTGTAACCGCCTATGCACTAACATTACTTATTCGGTTCGCTGAACGCAAAGCCGCCGCAGGGAGGGGATAGCGAATGTGGGATTGGCAATATGCAAGATCAATCTTGCCGAAGCTGCTGGAAGTGATCCCAACGACCTTAGCTGCAACGTTCGCAGGCTTTATTATAGCTTGTCTGCTTGGCTTGCCACTTGCGCTTGCAAAAAGATCTCGAATGAAATGGATATCCATTCCGGTGACGGCCGTTACGGAATTCATTCGAAGCACACCGCTGCTCATTCAATTGTTCGTGCTGGTCTTTGTACTGCCGCAAAGCTTCGGTATCACCTTATCGCCTTTCTTAGCGGGCATAATTGGCTTGGGCATCCATTACAGTACCTACTTGTCCGAAGTATACAGATCCGGCATCGATGCGATTCCGCGTGGACAATGGGAGGCAAGCATCGCCCTTAATTTCAGTAAGGCTCGGACGTGGACGCGTATCATGCTTCCACAATCTATCCCTCCGACAATTCCCGTAATGGGCAATTATTTGATTGTCATGTTTAAAGAAACGCCCACATTATCGGCCATTACTGTAGTGGAATTGCTTATGACGGCGAAGGTTGTGGGGTCAGCGTCGTTCAAGTATGTCGAAGCGTTTACTTTGGTCGGCGTGATCTTCTTTATACTCAGTTATCCATCCGCACTTCTTGTTCGTGCCCTGGAGCGACGTATGAAGCGAAGCGAAAGGAGAGGTCTTGCTAGATGAGTCAGATTATTCAGAGAATGGATGAGAATGAACCGATTGTTCGATACCGAAACATTACGAAATCTTTCGGGGATCACATCGTTCTTAAGGAATTGGATTTGGATATTCTTCCAGGGGAGAAGATCGCGCTGATCGGACCCAGCGGTTCCGGAAAAACGACAATAGCACGACTGCTCATGACCTTGGAAGAACCGACCTCAGGAACCATCGAGGTTGGCGGTGAGATGTTATGGCATATGCAGCGCAAAGGGAATTGGGTAGCTGCCAATGAAAAGCATTTGCACCGGGTACGCAGCAAGATTGGAATGGTTTTTCAACACTTTAATCTGTTTCCCCACATGACGATACTACGGAACGTTACTGAAGCGTTGGTGCATGTGCTCAAGATGCCCAAGTCCGAAGCGAACCAACGAGCTTTAGAAATCTTGGAGCGTGTAGGGTTGAAGGAACATACACAGCACTATCCCGCACAATTGTCCGGTGGACAGAAACAGCGGGTTGCGATCGCAAGAGCATTGGTTATGCAGCCTCAAATCATGCTGTTTGACGAGGTAACCTCCGCTCTTGATCCAGAATTGGTCGGTGAGGTGCTGGATGTCATCAAGGGGATTGCTTCCGAAGGAGACATGGCGATGATACTGATCACACATGAAATGGATTTTGCCCGCGATGTCGCAGATCGTATCTTGTTCACAGATGGAGGCCTCATCGTTGAGCAAGGAACGCCAAAGGATATATTTGAAAATCCGGAGAGTCCAAGATTACAATCCTTCTTGTCCCGCTTCTTAAAGGGGCAGTCCGAGCTCCAGGCAGATACTCGGATCGCGGCAGGTACAGAATGAATCGAGCTGTCGATCGGAATCGTTTAGCCGTTCAGTATCGTCTGCCCGAAGTCTCAGATGGCGCGGAGATATGGAGATTGGTTCGAGATAGCGGGAAACTGGACCTTAACTCTCCTTATTACTATCTAGCCATGACCCGTTGGTTCTCGGAGAGCTGCAGGGTTGCCGTGGATCCCTCATCAGGGTACCTCGTGGGGATGGTGATTGGATTTCAACAGCCATCACATCCGGATACATTGTTCATCTGGCAGATTGCAGTTGACAAGCGATATCAAGGAAAAGGGATTGCCCGGACACTCCTTGACGACATTTCTCGCCAACGGGAAATCCGGTATCTCGAGGCAACAATCTCACCTTCTAATCGTTCATCACTACGCTTGTTCACAGGATGGGCATCATCTAAGGGTAGTGCCATCAAGATATCATCTGGATTCGAAGAGAAGTGTTTTCCGGAAGGAAAACACGAACGCGAAGATTTATACCGAATTGGTCCTTTGAAGGAAGATGACTACGTGAAGGAGGTATTTTCAAATGATGAATGAGTTCATACAGAAGCGTAACGATCTGCACGTATTTGAGAATCTGGAGTCGAATGTTAGAAGCTACTGCCGTTCGTTCCCTACGAAATTCCAACGTGCCTCGGGCTATCAATTATGGGATATGGAAGGCAAAGCCTATATCGATTTTTTTGCCGGAGCAGGTGCATTGAATTATGGACATAATCCACCGGAAATGAAAAAGAAGCTGATTGAATACCTTACAATGGACGGGATATCACATAGCTTGGATATGGCAACGGAGGCGAAAGAAAGTTTTCTTACACGCTTCAACGATGTCATCCTGAAACCACGGGGCATGAATTATAAAATAATGTTCCCCGGACCTACAGGGACTAACTCCGTAGAAAGCGCCTTGAAGCTAGCTCGTAAAGCGACAGGCCGCCAGACCATAATGAGCTTCACGAATGCATTTCACGGCATGACTTTAGGCGCACTGGCTGTCACGGGGAATAAATTCAAGCGAAGTGGAGCCGGCGTTCCCTTGAACCATACGTTATCCATGCCCTATGACGGCTATATGGGGAAGGATGTGAATTCGCTTGATTACATTGAAAGCTTCCTGAATGACAGCGGAAGCGGCATATCGCTTCCAGCTGCAGTGATTGTTGAGACGCTTCAAGGTGAAGGAGGCATTAATACTGCTTCTAACGAATGGCTAAGCGGCTTAGCGGATCTATGCAAAACCTATGGGATGCTGCTCATTGTTGACGACGTGCAGATGGGATGTGGCCGAACCGGATCTTTCTTTAGCTTCGAGCGCTGCGGGATTATTCCTGATATTGTATGCATGTCCAAATCAATTGGCGGTTATGGACTTCCTATGGCCCTTACATTAATGAAGCCCGAGCTTGATCTGTGGGAACCCGGCGAGCATAACGGTACCTTCCGGGGCAATAACTTAGCGTTTATCACGGCGACAGCTGCGTTGGATTATTGGGAGAGGCCAAGTTTCTCCTATGAGATTGAAGCCAAAGCCGTACTCGTCCGCGATGTATTAGAAGAAATTGTGATCCAAGTACCTGAACTTAAAGGCGAAATTAGAGGAAGAGGTCTCATGCAAGGCATAGCTTTCGAACCTGGTATTGCAGAGCGGATATCCATTCTAGCCTTTCAGCGGGGACTGATCTTGGAAACCTCGGGAACGGATAGCGAAGTCATTAAGATCATGCCTCCATTGACGATCGAAAGGGCAGGTCTTGAATCAGGGCTTCAAATTCTTAAGGAATGTATACACGATATCGCCAACGAGGCTAATTTACTCATTGCTCAACAATAGTCCAATAGGGAGGCAACAGCATGATTGTAAGATATTTAGAAGAACGAATTGGGACGGATTATGATGTCGACACGCCTACGTGGAATAGTAGGAGACTATTGCTTAAGGAGGATAATGTCGGATTTTCCCTCCATGATACACGAATTAAAGCAGGTACTGAAACGATGATTTGGTATAAGCATCATGTAGAAGCGGTCTATTGCATTGAAGGAGTAGGGGAAATTGAGCTTATCGAAACTCGGGAAAAGTTTCCAATCCGTGCAGGCATGATGTATGTGTTGAATGGTCATGAGAAGCATTGGTTGAGAGGAACGACAGATATGAGAATGGTGTGTGTGTTCAATCCGGCTTGCAGCGGACGTGAAGTTCATGATGAAGATGGGGCTTATAAGGCTGATACAACGTCATAATGATAAGGAGAGTGTGAATAGATGTCCCAGATGATAGATCAATATCCTACCAGGAAGCTCGCTTATCCGACCATTACAGAACGCAAAGATCCTGTTGTATATAACCATAATTTAAATCAGAATGAAATCGATTTGTCGCATCTTGCTTATTATGAGGAGAACGGCTTCTTATTCTTAGATCATTTCTTCGCTGCGGATGAGGTTGAACAATTCAAATTCGAGACCCAGCGCCTGCTGTCCGCAAGCAGAACAGCTAAGATTCCTGAAGTTATTCTTGAACCTGGCGGAGATGAAGTGCGATCCGTATTCGCTGTTCATGAGAGCAATCGCTTCTTCCAAGACCTTGCAGCACATCCACGACTACAAGCCGTGATTAAGCAAATAATTGGGAGTGAAGTATATGTACACCAGTCAAGAGTGAACTTCAAACCTGGATTTACAGGTAAAGAATTCTATTGGCATTCCGACTTCGAAACATGGCATGCTGAGGATGGAATGCCAAGAATGCGAGCATTAAGCTGTTCGATAGCTCTTG
Source organism: Paenibacillus mendelii (assembly GCF_024498075.1). GTDB lineage: Bacteria > Bacillota > Bacilli > Paenibacillales > Paenibacillaceae > Paenibacillus_Z > Paenibacillus_Z mendelii. The sequence continues at coordinate 75,279 of NZ_JANHOF010000015.1, read as the reverse complement.
AAGATAATACGTTATTCAACGGGGCACTAATGGTAATACCTGGATCCCATCGGGTATTCGTCAGTTGTGTCGGACAGACGCCCGATGATCACTATAAGAATTCTCTGCGCCGTCAAGAGTACGGTGTACCGGATCAAGAGAGTCTTACAACACTCGTGAACCAAAGCGGTATAGAAATGCCGGTTGGGAAAGCGGGATCGGTTCTATTGTTTGATTGTAATTTAATCCACGGATCAAATAGTAACATTTCACCCTTTCCGCGCAGCAATGCTTTCTTTGTATTTAATAGTGTCGATAATAGACTTCAGAATCCATTCTCCGCTAGTAAACCAAGACCGCATTTCATTGCTTCCAGGACGAAACCCTAAGCGACCCAAACGCGGTAATCCACCTCCTCAGACTGGCTGTGTTGCCGAAGGTATTTCCACACCTTCGGCTTTCACACCGTCAATAACGCTGATGCAGAACGTTATTTTTGCTCAGACTCCAGAACTAACCTTTCACATGCAGCCACAATAGACGCAGGGGGCTCAAGCCCGAGCCAAAACATACTCATCTCTTCTTCAAGCTCATTCCGGATGTCATCGTCGAATAATTCGTCTATAAAGAAATTGTTGTCGATTTGATTGTTGGCAATATTTAGGGAGTGCAAATAAGAGCGCTTTTTCGCGCTGGCATTAATCGGTTCCTTAACGGAAAGAAACAGCGTTTTATCGGTCAATTCCCGCTGCGCAGCATCTTCCAGCGCAGTTCGGATAAACGATACGGCCAACTGCACGTTTTGACTGGTAGCCGGTACCATAAAAGCATTGGCCAATAGCAATGTTGCGCAACCATCGTCGAACGGCAGCGGAATCACTTGCGGGATAAAGTTCATGTCCTCGTTTTGCCAGTTAGCCATCTCAAATGTCGTGGTCAGGACCAATGCAGATTTCCCTTGGATAAACGGAGTTCTGGGCCACACCATCTCAGGAAACGTGGTAGCGATACGTTTGCGAAAAAACAAGTCCTGAATGACCGACAGGGTGTGGGTAAGAACATGCTTATGGTTGGCGGTGTCACCCGGCGTAAAACCGTTCATCACTGCCAAGGACAGCCAGCGATTAGCAACAGGATGCATGGAAAAACCGAACTGCGTCGTCATGCCGTCCTGTGCCAGGGTGAGTCGCTCGGCGGCTGCAACGAATTCGTCGAAGCTCCAGCGATTTATCGGTACCGGAATACCTTGCTGCTCGAATAGATCAGGATTGCAGGCAAAAAACACGGAAGAAAAGGTGAACGGTGCAGCTAACATCTTACCGTCACTTCTGAAGTGACGCATGATCTTGGGATATATGGTATCGGTCAAATCTGTGACGAACGGAGCTATATCGACGAAATCGGTAGAGCAGCTTAATTCCGAGAATTTTATATCAGGTACAAGCACAAGGTCTGCAATTAACCCCATTTCGTTGCTGGAGCGGAAAGACTCCCAAAACTTATCTGCCGGGAGACCAAGCACTTGGATATCGATGTGAGGATGCTTGTTCTTGAAGGCCTCCATGAAAACAGGCAGTCCCCGATCAACAAAGAAAGCTGGCGAGGGCGTCAAAATTCGCAGCGTTTGGGGTTCGGATTTCTCGATGATCAGTTCTTCCGGAACCATCGTGCCAAGACCGGCGCGCTTAATGACCAGTCCGTCATTTTGCAGCAAGGACAGTGCGTGGCGTACCGATTTACGGCTAATGCCGTAGTGGCTGCTTAACTCATTTTCGGGCAACAAGTATTCGCCTGGTTGAATATGTCCATTGCAGATTTGCTCCTTTAGGGTTTTGTACAATTTGGTGTATAGAAACTCGTTTTCTCTTCGCATAAAGTGCCTCCTATTCCTCTAAGAAAAACAAGCACATAAACCCATGCACGCTTCCTATCTTCGGAAAGCAGTGAATGGGCATCTATGATTTAATGCCTAATTGTGAAATCATGTAAATAAAATAGATTGACATAACTGGAATGGACCTCTAACATTAAGGTTACAGGTGCGATACATGTTACCTCAAAGCCTGTATGAAGTATATCATAATTTTTCCGGAACAACCATCAATAATGTTTGAATGAAAAAAGGATAATAGGGGGGAATCGCATTGAAAATGAAGGTGAAAACAGGCTATTACAAACAGTATGACGCGGATGATCAGCTTGAATACCCCGGTGAAGGCTACATAGGGTGGTGCAAGGATGAGTTGGAGTTGAATCTATCTCGCACGGCTGTTGTTGTTATGCATGCCTGGGATTTCGGGTCCCCTGAGCAATTTCCCGGCTGGCACAGGGCAGTTGAATTTATACCTCGGGCCAATGCGATTGTCGAACTGGAATTGCCAAGGCTGTTAAGCGCATGTCGCGAAGCCGGCATGACCGTGTTCCACGTGGTAGAGCCGCTCGGGGATTATTATATTGATTATCCGGGATACAAGCACGCGGTTGAACTGGCCGGGGAAGAGGATCCAAGGGCCGAGCAAATTAGTGTTGACCAGACTCATACAAGCTTGCAAGCCTTTCGTAAGGCGCATGCCTTCCCGGGGGATCATAATACGGAAGACATTAACGCCGGATTTGCCCGGCTGGATATTCCGGAATCGGTTAAGCCGCTCTCCGATGAAGGCGTGGTGACCACTTCGGGTCAATTGTTTGCCTTATGCAAAGATCGTGGAATCAATCATTTGATCTATACAGGCTTCGCTATCAATGCCTGTCTTCTAATGAATCCAGGGGGAATGCTGGACATGAGGCGGCATGGACTGCTTTGCTCGGTAGTCCCCGAGGCGGTGACCGCTGTCGAGAATAAAGAAACAGCAAGAGGGGAAGAGGCTAAGAAGCTAGCCATTTGGAACGTGTCTCTTACCTTCGGCTTCGTATATGCGCTTGAAGATCTGGTGTCAGCCATCAACCAATCCAAGCCAGGCGGTTAGAGCGCACGTAAAGGATTGGCGCGCCCCGGTTATATAATGACGATCGTAAAGGGTCTGCCTCTTCAATAGGAAGCTCAAGCGAAACAATCGGTCGGACAGGAGGATCTTCGAGGATGAGACGCATTGCAGTAAGAGACGGAGTTCCGGTTATAGAGGATTTCGAACCCGCGAAGCTTGGGGAAATGGAAGTCAGAATTCGGACGGAATACTCTGCAATCAGTCCGGGGACGGAGTTAATGCTTCTAAGAAACAAAGCCGCTCACGTTCCACTTGGGTACAGCGGGGTAGGAATCGTCGAGGAGGTAGGCAGCGCCGTGGAGCATCTTCGGCCCGGGCAAAGAGCCGCTGTCTACGGGGTGCCGACCTGACGATTATACCCCGAAATCTAGATAATGATTGCATGAGGAGCCGCGCACTGCGCGGTTTTTTGCTTTTATTTTTGCAATATATATTTTACAATTGTCATATATATGTTACAATATTGGCGAAAGGAGTTGTATAAACAAGTTGAAGGAATTTGTGCTAAGGAACCGTGTAAAAATAGCCAGAATGGAGCAAGATGAGCTCACGCAAGGCGAATTGGCTGCATTGGTCGGGGTCACTAGACAGACGATGAATTTAATTGAAGCACAAAAGTATAATCCGACAATAAAAGTTTGTCTATTGATTTCTAAGCATTTAAAGACACCTGTAGATACATTATTTTGGATGGAGGATTGAATATGAGAAAGCTATTAACTTACTTACCCTCCTTATTCACCATCATTGTAATCATCACACTAGATGAGGGTTGGGCTAAATGGCTGCTGCTAGCCGTACTTGTACTATCGGTTATATTAGCTAAGTTCAAACGTAACAAATTCGAAACCGATGAAGTGGAATATGATGAACGGGTGAATATCAATATTCGATACTGGTCGTTTGGATTTCTAGTCGTAACGAATGCAATATTAATCATGTATTTCATGCTTGTATCTCAATCGATGATTAATGAGTGGATGACAGCCGATTATGTGATGATTTACCTATCTGCTACAATGCTCATTGCGCTATACGTGATCCCAAGCATAGCAAGGAAATTTTAAAGTAGGGGGACATAAGATGAAAGCTGATTTATTAATTATAGGCGGAATTTTATTGTTATTAGGATTCTTGATCGGTGTTAAGAAGAAGACATGGTTACTGTCAGGATTTAATGAAAAACGGGTCGCTGATAAAAATAAACTATCCGTTCTGGTTGGTGGATATAATGGGATCATGAGCATGCTGTTCATAGCTGCTGGGGTATCTTCCTTCCAATATGTACAAGGTCTCATCGCTGTTTTGATCATCGGCTATGTCGTCCTTCTTATATATGTAAACGTGAAAATGGTTGAGTAAGTGACTGTGCAGCAAATTTGCCGGAGACATGCGAAGGACTCAATGAATTCCACTAATGAAGTGATTTCTTCATATTGCCTGATAAGAATAACCCGATTACGACAACGACAGTCGCCGCTATATCATACAGCGTAATCGCTTCATGAAGGAAAATAGCCGCCAAGATGAAGCCGAATATGGGGGTCATGAATAACCAATTGTTCGCCCTGACCGGGTCCTGCTTGAGCAATAAGAACCACAGCAGCATGGTTCCGATCGAAATGATGAAGACGAGCCATATCAGCGATCCAATAAGATGAAAATCAAGACTAACAAAAAATTGACCATTTTCGAGAACATAGGTAATCGGTAGTGAAACGATACCGCCAATGCATAATTGCCATGTATTGATAACGATGCCCGGCAAACTCAAGTCGGCCTTTTTAAAAAAAACGCTCCCAACTGCCATCGAGAGCATGCCTGCTCCTAATATGATCAATCCGCCGATGCTTGCCTCACCGCTCGCGATCGACGGCCATGTAGCGATCCACAATCCAATTGAAGCGACGATCATCCCTAACCATTCACTTAACGAAATGCTCCGTTTCAGCCAAATATAGGACAGGAACGCAACGAGAAACGGATTTGCTGCCACGAACAAATTAAACAAGCCAGCCGATACATGGTTCAGCGCCCAGAAGGTTGCGCCTAAATAAATTGTCGTATTAAGCAGGCCTAATCCGATCAATGGCGGCCATTGTTTCAATCGCGGCCAAGCATATTTCTTATTAAATCCATAAACATAAAGCAAAAGCAGCGAGCCTGCAAGAAGAAATCTGAATGTCCCCAATGCTAACGGTGTCGTAGATTCCAAGCCAAGCTTCGTGGCAATAGCTGCAGAAGACCATAAGAGTGTAAACAGTAAACCCAGTGCTATCGACATGCATATTACTCCTTAACAATGAGCTGCCCAATAACTGCGATTCAAGAGAAACCACAGTTGGAAGGGGAGCTTGGCCGATCCGGTCAAGTTCATATTCTATTGTAAATGGCTAGGAGTGGTCGATCTTGTCTGGATTTCGGTTTTTTTTTTACTCCTTTCCGCGTATGGAATATTCTTTTCGGTAATGGCTCGGAGTTGTTCCCTCCATTTTGTTGAACAACCGCGTTAAGGACGATTGGTGTTCCAAGCCCACTTGCAGCGCGATCTGAAGCATACCGAGCTTGGTGTCACGCAGCAGCTGCTTCGCTTTATTCAATCGGACCTCCTGTAGATAGACCGATGGAGTTTTCCCCGTTTCCTTTAGAAACCAGTCCGTAAAGTAGGAGCGATTGTAATGCTCCAGCGCGGCTAGCTGTTGTACCGTTATGTTCTTGTCGTAATGCTCATGAATATACTGGATCGATCTAGGCTGTCGTTCATAGAGCAAATGATGCGAAATATAAGGATAGAGCTCTTTAAGGGCAGGTCGTACCGCTAGCTGGTCCAGCTCATTCAAAATCAAATAACGAATTCCTCTCCACTTGTTATTGAAAGAGTATGGAATCCCTTTATGATTCAATCTGTCGGAGGGAATCATAACAGGGGGGATATCCAACACCAGAAATTCATTGTTCATCGTTGAATGAAAAGTATGCTTGCATTCAGGAGGGACGTATAATAATTGCTGTTCATCCAGCAGAAAATGCTCCGAAGCCGCTTCTATAGACAGCTCGCCTTGCAACGGTAAAATTAATTGGGCATACGAATGGGAGTGTGTTACTTGGGAAGCGGTATACGTTCTTCGTTCCGCTATAAGCTCCCTATAGGTTTTCATTCCGTATTCCCCCTCGTGATCTTGAACAGATCTTTGGCACAATTCTACGCCTAAGCCGTATGATTTTCAACATTCAGCTCGTCTGACATAAGTCGAATCATAAATAATAAATCTATCGAGAAAAAATTACGCAAATTGCCCCCTGCGTATTCAAGGAAACATCCGTTGTCCTTGAACAGCGAACAGCTTCTTATCGCTTCCCATGTTTTAACAGAAATAATGGCAACCCTTGTTTTGCCTGATATAGATTCTAAGGAATACACAGATTTTCATCCGCAATCAGTGGTCCACTAGAAATCATTACAGATTCATCGGTAGGCAATTCCATTCCGATGTGACGAATATCATAGTAATCGTTCCAATTTAAATGTATTATTGAATATATCTATATGGACGAAGGGAGATGGAAATATGGCACGCATACACGAGCATATCGTTCACTATAAGATCATGCGCCAGAAAGAAACGACAATTTTACGGGGACTCATCTATCTCGAGGAGAATCGGCAGCCTACGGTCGAAGAATTCGCGCAATGCTTGCGCGAAGCGGGCCACAATGTGAGGATCGAGAACGAGCAACAGTTTATTTTTCGGGCAACCGACGAATCGGGCAACGATTATCTGATTGATGTGCTAGAGAACTACAAGAAGTCGGAACGGGACCACCAAGCCGAGAATCTGGCCAGAACCTTCGTGAAACAAAACCCGCCGCTGTAAATCCGATCGCCATACCTTCAAGGCTTGGCATAATCGGACATGATATAGCTAGATCAATGTGCAGGATACAATGCTGGTCAAGATAAGAATCAAACATTGGCGAAGACCTATACAAATTATATAACGATATAATCTAAGAAGGCGTCACCTTACATCTAACGATGCAAGGTGACGCCTTCTTTATAGAGGTACGGTTGTATGAGCACGTCGTCGATGCCCTGCTTTTTCAGCTAGGTCAGCAGGAAGTGGTGTAACTTGTGCGGTGATTGATCGGTCCGGATGGTCTCACGTGGCGTAGTGCTGCATCAGCGAGAATGCGCTCAGCGGTAATGAAGACCTTTTCTAGGAGTACAAAGCTGTTGTTGCCGAAGAAGCATCCGTAGAGACAAGAGGAAAAAAATATGTTATAAAGCATTTACTTTATAAATGATATGCTTTATATTTGAGTTGCGAGTTAATACAATCAACATGAGCAGTCATCAAATCACGTTGGGAAGGGAGAGTGAGCAAATTGTATGCCGGTTGATATCTTTTCGGCGCTGGCTGATCCTACACGCCGCAAAATATTGGAAATGCTTGCCGAGCATGACAGATGCCCCGCATCTGAAATTCACAAGATTTTTCCTGTTAGTCCTCAAGCGATCTCTCAGCATTTGAAAATTCTTCTTGAGGCCAATTTGATCAGTGTGGAGAAAAAAGCGCAACAGCGTCTCTATCGGTTGAACATTAATGCGATGGCAGAGTTTGATGAGTGGTCCACGCAAGTAAGGTTAAAGTGGAACAGCCGCTTGAATGCCTTGGATGCCGTCTTGAGAGCCGAGATGGAGAAGATGACAACAAAACAAGAGCCAAAGGAGAATGAAGATGAACAGAAATCCTAGCACACAAGAAGTTGTGATCACTCGCGTGTTCGATTTTCCCGTAGAGCTGGTATGGAAGGCTTGGACGAATCCATCACTGGTGATGCAATGGTGGGGACCCATTCAATACACTTCGCCGCGGTGCGAAATCGATTTTCGTGAAGGCGGAAAGTTTCTGTTTTGTATGCGTGCGCCTGACTCTCAAGGCGGCCAAGAGTCCTACTCCGCCGGTGTCTATAAGAAGATTGTTCCGATGGAACGGCTTGAATTCAACCAGTACTTGGCCGATCAAGACGGCAGCTACATCGACCCGGCTCAAATAGGTCTCCCTTCGGATTTTCCGGCGAATGTCGAATTCGTTATAGAGTTTGTTGCCAAGGGCGAGCAAACGGAGCTTAAAATCACGGAGTATGGATGGACGCCTGGTGAAATGGTGAAGTATGCCATCATGGGGATGAACCAGTCGCTCGACAAGCTTGCCGAAAACATCGGTCCGATTTATCGGTCTAAGGAGTCATAAGGCTTGCAGATCTATGATATAAAAAAGAACCCCCCGGTAGCAGGTCGCGTCGTCATTGGGGAATGCAGCGCGGCTTGTGCAACCAAGAGGTCTGTTTCTGAAGAGTTACTATAGCATACGAAACCAAAATTTCCAATAGGAAAGAGGATAAAATACAATGGGGAAATTGATTGCATCGGTAAGCTGCACGTTGGATGGTGTCTATACAGGGCCGAAAGGTGATGAGAATAACATGGTGAGCTGGGCAATGCCAGGAATCATGGACTCCGTCAACGATAATCTGGGTATGTTCCAGAAAGCTGGCGCTATCTTGATGGGGCGAGTCAATTACGAAGGCTTAGCAAGCTTTTGGCCATTCCAGGAGGGGGAGTTTGCTGATGCCATGAACCAAACTTCCAAGTATGTGGCTACGCGTAATCGTGAACTTACTGATGTGCACTGGGGTGATTACGGTGATACGATCTCACTGCTTAGCGGCGATTTGAAACCGTGTATATCCGAGCTTAAAAGGAAGATCGAAGGTAACATTATCGTTCCGGGGAGCGCCGATCTTGTGCAGAGTCTATTAAATGCCGGATTAGTGGACGAATTTAATATGATTATCCACCCAGTTATCCTTGGGAGCGGCAATAAATACATTGAGAGTATTGCCATAAGAAACGACTTGAGGCTCCTTAGCACCCAACTTTATGAAACAAGCGGTTCCATGCGACTGTGTTACGAGGTTGCGAAACAAAATTAGCCAATGCTATAACATGAAGGTGCCTTCCCATGAACAATGTTAAACAATACGAATTTAACCAAGAAACTGCTGCTCGCCCTATTCGTCGCTGCTGAGATGACCGCTCTCGAATGGCTGATTCCAGTACATGGCGGAATAATTGATCACATGGAAGAAATTCGGTAAGATTATTAAGATTGACGAGCAGTAACGTGAACATGAACGGATATGAATTCTTTGACAGGAAGGGGGCGATTACCCCATGACAGAGGCGTTAATGGAGAGATTAAAGACTTTCCTAAATCGGGAGGATAACAGCACGCTAGTAGGCAGTCCGGCAAGCCAAGAGGAGATTGCTCATGCAGAGCAGCGGCTGAATGTAAGATTTCACGAGGACTATGTGCATTTTATCCGGACGTTCGGGGGAGCATATGCCGGTCTTGCCGTCTATGCATTCTCTAATGGCACCAGTATCGGAAAAGAAACGGTGGTCGATTTGACGCTGGAATTTCGAGAGCAACTTAAGGAGCATTCCTTTGCAGAGGTTTTACGAGCCGGCTATGTCATCTCGATAGATGGTTCCGGCGATCCGATTGTCATCGATCAGGCAGGAAAGGTATTCATCTGTTATCACGATTCCGGGGAGATCAAGTTATTAGCGGATTCTTTTGAAGCGCTGATCGAGGATTGTTTTTATGAATGGTGAGTCGTCCAAATGTAGAGAAGTGTTGAGAGACAAGATTATACACGCAGAAGAACCATACAATTGAAGAAGCATTGACTTAAATGTTGCCGTGTGTTAGGTTTGATTTACCATAATACGGAAAGAGGTGAGCGCGATGAAAACAATTCAAACGATGTTCCACAAACGAATCGTTTCATCTCGCACATCTTATCGGCATTGGCTTTATGAAGAGTAGCTGATTGACATGTTTTAGCTTTGAAAACAGGTCGATCAGTGAAAAGCTAAGACCATGGTCAGATGATGTCCATGGTCTTTTTTGCGTTCCATTAACAGCATTGGAAGGGGAAGATGATTTTCAATAAGATACGAATTGCTTACGGTGAAGTACTTGAACGTTTCAAACCGATATTACGGAATGCTTATCAGAGCATATACCACTATCAGCTGGATCGTACTACTGAAAATGAATCACAAATGCGCGAAGCCATTAACGCGACAAGGGAGATATTGGAGTTTTTTGCAAACCATTTACCTTATTCAAAGGCCAAATATATTCTAGCCTTGAAACGATCGGATGAAATGGCTCCGTTTGACCTCATTATGTGTTTTGATCAAGCGATCTTTGAAATGCATGTATGGGAAACGCTATCAGAACTGAGGATCAAGCAGGGACAATGGGCCAAAAACAACACATGGAGCAAGGAGCTGCGCGATTTATTGAATGAACGGCAAGTAGTTCGCCACGATGATAGCAATTTGAATGTTGAAGAGGAATTTTTAGTAAGCGGCACCCCGGCATCGAGAGGCAGCGCCCAAGGACGGGCCTGTATCGCTTTGGATAAAGAAGATTTTCATCAAATACAAAGAGGGGATATTCTGGTTACAACGATGACAACCCCTGAATTTATTGAGGTAGCCCATCTGATTTCCGGGCTCATTACAGACCGCGGGGGAATCGTCTGCCATGCGGCGATTTTAGCCAGAGAATTCAATATTCCATGCATCGTAGGCTGTCAAACGGCAACGACGACCATCAAGAACGGCGATCAAATTCGTTTGGACGCGATCTCAGGAATTGTCGTCAGTGTAATCCAATGAATCGGCTAAGGAAGGTGAATTTATTTGACCACTAGTGAATTTTTTCCTGCCCATGTATCGGTTTTATCCAATCAAGCTTTAGAGGCAATGATCTGTTCTAATTATTCGTTTACGTCAAAGATCAGCTGCCATTTATACCGCAAAGGAATGCATGATACTTATATCGTAACAAGTGGCATGACGCAGTATTATCTAAAACTATATTATCCTGGCTTACGGACCTTGGAGGAAATATAAGCCGAACTTTTTGTGCTGATCCACTTAAAAAACGATGGCATTCGCGTAGTTGAACCCGTAATGAGGAATGATTCTAGTTATATCCTAGAATTGAATGCGATTGAGGGAAAACGATTCGGCATCCTTTTTCATGCGGTGGAAGGGGAGGAAGGTCTACCAACAGACTTGATACAGGAGAGGTTCGGGTCATATGTAGCGGAGATTCACAACTCCTTGGATAAGATTACATCTCCAATCAACCGCTGGCATCTAGATACGGCTTCCTTTATTGATAAGTCGATGGCGTATTTGATGAGGTATTCCACTATGTACGCCTTTGATTATCAATTTTTATTTGATGTTGCGAGCGAAACAAAGAAAATGATCGAGACTCGTTTTCCAAAAACAATGCCGGAATATGGACTTTGTCATGGGGATCTATACAGCGGCAATGTAAGAATGGATTCATCTGGAAATCTGACGGTGTTCGATTTTGATTTATGCGGGTACGGATGGAGAGCTTATGATATTTCGCTTTTCATTTGCAGCTTTGGTTTGGGTGTCGATGCAGCCGCCATGGATATAAGAGAAAGAAAAAAAGAAGTCTTTCTTAATGGATATTTAAAAAACAGGAATTTATCGGAAGTAGAAATCCATTCAATTTATTTATTTGCTCCTTTCCGCAGGTTATTTAATATTGGCAGTTTATACGCGTTTTTTGCAGAAAGCTGGGGTCATGATATTTTCTTTAGAAATGTTGAAGAAGAAATTACCTTGCTCAAAGATTGGGTTAACGTTTATAAATTTTAAAATAGGCCAATAGAACTTGCGTCCTGAGCCTGAAAACAGCCTAACAAAGACCAGAGTCGAAGGTTCTGGTCTTTGTTAGGCTGTTTCGTAGGCGCTATTTATTTTGCGAACAGATCTTTATCGGCGAAATCCGTAATCCTTTATCCTCAGCTTAATACGGCATTCTATATTTACATTCGGATATTGATCATGCCAATTTAATTTTTGCCATTCGGCGAACGTCATACTGTTTCTGACGTATGTTCCCAAACCTAGACTATCGGTGCTAAATCTTTGCAGGGTCTTCAGAATTCGCTCAGCTTGTTCTGTGATTTGATCAGAGATCACCCGCTCTATTTCCCGTCTTTCCGCATCATTACTAAGCTTTAATTCTCCGATGTATTCGGATACGGTGGCCGTTGCCTGAATCTGAATATTAATCCGAATGTTACCGTCATCCTCGTATTTAACATTGACCTTCCTTGAACTATTCAAAGAACTTAACATTACTGTTGTATCTTGAGATTGTTTAGGTAAAGCGAGACTGACTTCACCTTGCTTAAAGTTTCCACGGAGGATGGCAAATACTACAGCCTCTTCCGGATTAATCTTCCCCTTATACGTGTCATCTTGAAAAAGGGCGATTCCATCGAGAGATATCGTTTTACCCGTATCTTTGATGATCGGGACGACGGGATCAATCCCATCATCATAGTAATCCCTAGAGAAAGAATAAAGCGTGGTTAATGGAGTGGAATGCCGAATTGCCTCCTTTTTTATGAGACGATCAATATATTGTCCGGTTCGAGGAAATTCTTTAAAGTTTTTTTTCAGAAGGCCTGCCGCTTCTCCGTTTACAATAATAATTTTGATCTTCTCCGATATCGTCGGATCTCTGATCAACGTGTCCATAATACGCCATATTCCTTTTTTCGCTAAAGGGAGACCGAACAGTGCAACTCGTAATTGTCCGCTGACTAACTGAAGATTGGTTTGTCTGGACAGATGGGTTCTAGCTTGTTTACTGCTCATTGCATCGGTCATCAGGAAAGCTCTCGTTGCTTTAATTTCAGGGTTCGCGATTGGAATGCTAATCCCATATACAATTCGATTATTCGTTAATTCATCATAACTCGCGGATTGAATGAAGCCGGTTTCCTCAAGAATCCGTTGATCATTGCAGCCGGTAAGAAGAACTAGACAACCAAGAAAGCACAACCCTACGCCTTTGTTAATCATCGAGCCTCACCTCTCATCCTTTGTATGAGCAGAAGGAGTATCAAACCAATGGGAAGTCCGAATGACAACCCAATCTCTGCATAGCCTAGGATACTCAACCATCTCTCTGTATCATTTATCGATTTGGGAATGTACGAGATACAGAAGGATATGAACAGGATAATAAACGCAAGAACCCTCCCTTTTAATGGTAATATCTGGACACTTATTTCCTTAGCACCCCACCAATACATCACGATGGTAATGATGATAGAAAACAAAAGGAATCCAAACAATAAATTTTCTGTTCCCTGAACGAAGGGAAACTGTATATACGCAAACATATTTAACAGTGGGTACTCAAGCGTCTTCAAGTGCTTATAACCATAAAATCCGTATGCGATAATACTAAGATATACATAAGTGAAGGTAAGCATAAGGTTGCTGATCTGGACAGCCTTCATCAGCTTGGTACGTTTATCCACATAAGGGAAGAGAAGCAGGCATACTTCATACCCTAAGAAAGCTAAGTAAATCGAGAAGAAGCTGTTTAACGTTATTGCGCTGTCTTGAAAAACGAAAGGAGTCAGCCTTGACCATTCAAAGTCCCCATAAAAATAAAACAACAACAGAATCATCCAAACGATCATCCAAAAAAAGACGGTTGCAGCTTTCGCAATCTTGTAGACATTCTTGATAATTAATATGAAAGCAAGGATATCAATCAATAATTTGAATATCATTGGATTCGTTGTCGGGAATGCAATCATCTGAAAGATCAGCACGTATTGCTTTGCAGCTAAGCATCCGAGCATGGCCCATAACGAGGCGATTGCCAGGTAAAAGGGATACAATATGATTTTCGATATCGATCTCTCCATGATTTCGAAAATGGATTTGCCCTTTCCTAATCGATACACGGCCGTGATCAACAGGAGATTGACGGAAACCACCATGTAAACAAATAGTAATGAAAGCCAGCCATTTGTTCCGAAATGTTCGGCTAATAGTCGGGGAAGCGTAATGATGACTGCGCCCGTTTGGGTAATGTAAATGAGAATGGTAACATGAAAATGAGATAATTTATCATTCATTGCGGTCCATCCTTATTTTCTCATCTTATTTTTGACGGTATTAGGCGATTTGCTCTGTGAAGGTCTTTCCGTGATGTATTTAAATGGCGCTATAATAAAGACATCTTTCCAGTCCCTCGGTTTGAAGGGGGCTATAGGAGTCAGATAGGATGAACCAAGACTTGTTAGCCCGCTTAAATGGATCACAATGGCCGATATCCCAACTGCCAAACCAAAGTTTCCCCATACCCCTGCCAATATAATGAGACCAAACCGAAGAAAACGAATTGATGCACTCATCACGTAGGCCGGGGTAACGAAGGAAGCAATGGCAGAGGATGCCACAGCAATAATTAATATATTGCTCGTCAGACCGGCCTGTACGGCAGCTTGTCCAATGACAATACCGCCAACGATACCAATGGTTTGACCGATTTTGGAGGGCAGCCGTGCACCGGCTTCTCTCAGCAATTCAATCGTCACTTCCATGAATAATGCTTCGAAGAGAGGAGGGAACGGCACCTTGCTTCTTGATTCCGTAAGTGTAATGAGCAGGTTTTCAGGAATCATTTCATAATGAAATGTGGTCACGGATACATATAAAGACGTGAAGGACAAGGTGATGAACAGCGCAAGAAATCGAAGCAGCCGGCTAGCACTGCCCAACATCCATCGTTGATTATAGTCATCTGAAGATGAAAAGTACTCAAAGAATGAGGTGGGCGCACTTAATGCAGAAGGGCTTCCATCCACAATGCCGACAATTCGGCCTGCAACTAATTTGGAAGCGATTGCTTCTGGCCGTTCCGAAGTAAGGAATTGCGGAAAAATGGAGAATGGGGCATCGTCAATGAACTGAAGCAACATATTCGTGTCAAATACCGCATCGATCTCGATGTTAGAAATTCGACGGATCGCCTCATTCACATACGTCATGTTGGCGATATCTTTGATGTACAGAATATAGACGTCCGTTTTGGTAACTTCCCCAACTGAAAGCTTGATGACTTTTAAATGAGAGCTTTTGATCCGTTGACGAATTAACGATAAGTTGATTCCTGCTTGTTCAGTAAAAGCATCATGCGGACCGGTTATGACTGTTTCCGATTCGGATTGGGAAACAGAACGCGACTGCAGCCCGAATACATCAACAAGATAGGTTTTTGAATTAGAAAAAATGGCGACGCGTCCGGATAATATACCTTCAACTAATTCCTTGGAATCCCTGACCAACGTAAATTGAGACTGCTCTAACAGCTTGGGAACTTCTTCCTCAGCATGTACATGTATGAGAGGATTCATCACTTCCCGATACAGCTTGTCGTGATCAACCTGATGATCGAAATAGACCAAATGAACATTAACTTCCGGATAATATCTATGAACCAAGTCTACACAATCGTTGAATTCACTTAATATATGTGTAAGGGTGGGGATTTCGGGTTTAACTTTCGCCTTTTGAGCAGAAGCAGCCGATACAATGGTTTTCATGAAAATAGTCTTCATTATTCGTTTGAAAAACCTCATCAATGCCACACCTCAGATTATGGTTTAATACCTTCACTATTTCCTCATCAGGGGTGGAATAAACATTTGAACCACTCAATGAGAAATAGCCGGGCAATGGATCCCAAGGCTGAGAAAGGGATATTGATGCTAGGGCTGCGGTCTGTTATGGTGATTGTTATGGGAAATGGAGATGTCCGAGCTTATAATTCAGTTATCCTCTTGTATGGCAACGATTCACCTTATGGAGCCATCAACGATGAGCTGTTTCAAATCGTCGAAGCAGACTTACCGACAAGTTCTTCAGCCGCTCTGCTTGCCGATCAACAACCTATGCATCAATGAGAGCGACGAAGGCGAAGTATCCGCCCAGGGTCAATATGTTTCAGGAAATCCAGTGTTCTTCTCAATTAAACTGCCCGCTTGCTTTCGCTTAGATGAAGTGGATTTTAAATTCATTCGCGAGAGGATCGAAGGGGTGAGCGCCTATACCGATGCGGCGAGGGATTTCTTGACCTCGAGTTGGAACCCGATACCGAAACGGAAGGCGCGGCACCGTTAATTGACGGCCCTGAATACACGTTCTGGGGCAGCTTGGAGTGGTCCATATTGTTCCACGAGGGGAGTTTGGAAATTTGTAAGCCTCATGGCGTGATGGTGAATTTCCACGATACGAGCATAATCGGATTCGTCGATCTTTCGGTGCAGAAGAGGTCTGACTAAACGTAAGGTGGTGATGGTCTTGATATGCATAGAGAATCCAAGGGCAGCCTGATTATTCTCTTATCAGCTTTGTTTCTAGCCATTGTATTATTTTATCTCATCGATCTATTTACTTTGAATTATCGAGGAAAAGATTACGGTACTTCAGGAAACGGAAACCCGGGACTGCTCTTCGTCTTTCCTGCTGTTCCTGTATACTTATTCATGTTGGTTTTCATTTACAAGCTCAGCGGATCCTATTATCGTCGAAAACATATATCCCTATTATGGCCTGCGATTATTGCACTACTTTTGCTTATTTTATGCTACTATGGGGAGTATCAGCTAGCCCAGTCCCTTATCCAGCAACTAGGGGGTGGACCCCATAATCCTGATTCAGTCATCTATCGATGGTCCTGGTTAAATCAATATACGAATACACTGTTTTTTAACGGGTTTACATTTACGATTGGAGTACTGTTAGCCGTGTTGATAAGTTCGTGTCAGGAGTTAGTTAGACGGAGAAAATGAATCTCATTGATTAACAAACCGAAAGGTGGTTCTAAGCGATGACGCATGAACCCCATACTATATCAGACAGTCTTATTCGAAGTTATGTTGACTCCCCAGATATGCAGCGGCAATTGTATAAGCGCTCCCTACGAATTGTAGTTCTATCTCAAATTTTTGGTGGTGCAGGACTTGCTGCTGGGGTCACAGTCGGAGCACTCCTTGCTCAGGATATGCTGGGAGCAGAAAGTTATGCGGGTATACCTGCTGCATTAATGACTCTTGGATCTGCTGTGTCGGCATTACTTGTCGGTCGACTTTCCCAACGTTCCGGGCGCAGATTTGGGCTTGCTGCTGGATTCATCGCAGGAGGCATCGGTGCAATTGGCGTAGTATTAGCGGCTGTAAGTCAAAGTGTCGTACTTCTGCTCGCATCTCTGATTATCTATGGTGCAGGCACAGCTACGAACTTACAAGCACGTTATGCAGGGACAGATTTAGCAAAGCCTACACAACGGGCAACAGCAGTAAGTATTGCTTTGGTTTCGACTACTTTCGGTGCCGTTGCAGGTCCTAATTTGGTTGATGTTATGGGCCGGTATGCTGCATCAATCGGCGTCCCAACCTTAGCCGGACCCTTCCTATTATCTGCAGTGGCTTTCATCCTGGCTGGTTTGGTTTTTTTGATTTTCCTTCGCCCTGACCCGCTCGTTGTCTCTAAAGCCATAATCAAAGCTCAATTACATCAGAGCACCCTCACAAACATGCAAACGCCTCTGCACAAAGCAAACAACAGGGGTTTAATCGTTGGCACAACAATAATGATTTTAACTCAAATCGTGATGGTCGCAATTATGACAATGACCCCCATTCATATGAAGCACCACGGACATGGGTTGAGTGATATAGGAGTCGTCATAGGTATCCATGTAGGATCGATGTACTTCCCATCTCTCATAACAGGTGTACTTGTGGACAAGTTAGGCCGCACAGCTATGTCGATTGCTGCGGGAGCTGTATTACTTACTGCTGCTATTGTCGCAGCCTTAGCGCCTGCAGATTCCTTATGGGTTCTAATCCTCGCTCTTGCTCTGTTGGGACTCGGGTGGAACTTTGGCTTAATCAGCGGGACGGCTCTTATCGTGGATTCGACTGAACCTGCAACCCGAGCAAAAACGCAAGGAAAGATTGATGTGTTAATTGCTCTAGCTGGAGTATCGGGTGGAGCGCTTTCGGGCATGGTAGTCGCTCATTCGAGTTACACAACGCTATCATTTGCTGGCGGCGGTCTCGCGCTTCTGCTAATTCCAGTTGTGATATGGTCCCGTAAAAAACAAAAGGTGATGGCATCAGACGATATCTCACTGAACTGACTGTGATCGATAGGGAGCTTGCCGCGCGGCAAGCTCCCGTTTTTTCATGCCACGAGGTTGCTTCAGAATGGGCAGCCTTGTTTGTTCATGACCTATTTTGACATCAATAGAGGTTATAGCAGCTTCCGTTTTTGATATAAAAACATATGATGATAAGGTCAAATCTATTAAAAAGGAGCGTGTGAGACATGAACAATCGAAAGATAGCTGCATCCAAGAAAAAAGTCCGTCGTGATATCCAAGTGCTAGACAGCCGTATTAACGAATTAGATTTTCTGGATAAATCCAACCATCAGACCCCGAAAAACGACGAGAACAAGGGCCAAGAATACGAGAAAGATAATAAGGTTGACAACGATTAGATGAATGATGAAACTTGTACAAACTTATTCTGTTATTTTCTATTTCCCTTTTATCTTCTTTGAATAAATTACTAGAGCAACATGGACAACAGGACAAGTTCACGTGAAGGGATAGTCGGGCTCAATGCCCGGCTTTTTGTATTGCGAACTTATAATCGGGTATAAAGCATTCCTATGCGTACCATGGCCTGTCACACAATTTCCTTGGTCAATAGGAAGAATCTGTCGTATACTGTGTGAAAATAGGAGGGAGGGGATAATCATTGCCATGGATGAAGCGCAAAATTGAAAATATTCCGATTTTCCCGAAGCTGATCTTGACCTTTTTAGTTATTATGATGCCTTTGTTTACGTTAAGCCTGGTGTTGAATGAGCTTGGCAAACAGGAGGTGAAAAACCAAATATCCAATTCCATTACAATGAACATTCACTACTACTTCTTGTCGCTAGAAAAAGAGCTTGAGCGGATTACCCGGTCGCAGCAGGAGTTTATTAACGACGAGGATCTCATGCAATTGAGCAACACGATATCCATCATGTCGGAATACAAGAAAACGAAAGCGATCAACGACCTTCTGGCGAAAATGACGTTGCTGAAGGATTCCAGTGTGTATATCAAAGATATTAGCGTATACATAGAGTCGATCCACGGCTTCGTGTCCACCTCCAATACCGTAGATGCTTCCAGCACGAGAGAAGAAGCGCAAGACATTGCCAAGGCGACCTTCAATAGCGGCATTCCAATCACTTTTTGGCAGAATCGTCTCTATTTGAATTTAACGTATCCCAATAATCTGGTGAATAGGGACATGACATTGAAATCTCCACTGTTTATACAGAATATCGAATTGTCTGTCGAGGCGTTGAAGGGCACGTTGAACGCGTTCCCGCAGGAAGGCGGAGCTATCCTGTTCACGGATAGCTGGTCCATTACCAACAACCAATACCCGATGCCGCTCAATATGATCAGACAGAAATTAGACAATTCGCTCTTAGACAATTCGATCCAAACCTCCTTCACGAAACAAATTACCGTGGACAATGAACAATATATGGTTGTCTATGAAAAATCGCAATTTATGAACGCATCTCTCCTCTTTTATTTTCCCGAAAATGTTATTGTTGGCCAGTTAAAAACGTACGGAACCTGGTTCTGGCTGCTTGTCGGCAGCTCATTGATCATTGTGATTCTGTTTTCCTATGGCATCTATCTCTTGATTCACCGTCCTCTGCAAACGCTGATCAGACGATTCAAAAGCATAGAAGGCGGCAATTTCAATACGGCTCTCGCGGTGATCCGGCAGGATGAATTCGGCTATATTATAAACCGGTTCGAACGGACTGTATTCAGTCTGAAAACATTGATTGATGAGTTGTATATACAGAAGATCCGGCTGCAGCAGTCGGAATTAAAACAGCTGCAAATGCAAATTACCCCCCATTTTCTCTACAACAGCTTCTTTATCCTGCACCGGTTGATCAAGAACGACGAGAATGAAACGGCGGAGCTCGTCTCCAAGAATCTCGGAGATTATTTTCACTATATTACGAGAAACGGGTTGGAAGAGGTGACGCTGGAGGAAGAGGTCAATCATGCTCGTTCTTATGTGGAAATTCAAAATATCCGGTTCTCCAATCGTATAACCGCAGAATTCGGGCAGATTCCTGCAGGTCTAGAAGGGATTATGGTACCGCGCCTGATCCTGCAGCCGCTGGTAGAGAATGCCTACGAGCATGGGCTGGGTGAAATCGTCTTGGACGGCAGATTGGAAATTGGATTTACAGCCACAGCAGACAGGCTGTATTTTACCGTGGAGGATAACGGGATTGGATTGATTGAAGAGCAGCGGGCCAGATTGATCCGGAAGCTTACCTTGGAGGAAGAAGGAGAGACGACGGGTCTTATCAATATTCATCGCCGCCTGGTGCTGAAGTATGGCGAGCAGGGGGGATTGGAAATCCTGCAAAGCGCTCTTGGAGGCTTGCTGGTCCGGATTTATATTCCTATTAGCAGAGGAGAATAAGTATGTATCGTATCCTAATCGTCGATGACGAACCCATCATTGTAAACAGCTTGTATCAGCTGCTTCAAGAATCCAGCCATCTGGAAGTAGAGGTCTATCGTGCCTTCAACGTCTATGAAGCGCTGGATTGCCTAAAGCAAATCCGGATGGATATCGTCATTACAGATATCCGTATGCCGGGCATGAGCGGCATTGAGCTTCATCAGCAAATCATTCAAAGCTGGCCGCGGTGCAGAGTGATTTTTCTGACGGGCTACAATGATTTTGATTATGCACGGCAAGCGATTCGCTCAGGCGGGGTCGTTGACTATGTGCTGAAGAATGAAGATGACCATATTATTCTGGCGGCTGTGGAGAAAGCCATCACGGAATTGGATCAGGTTGAAGACGGCGCCGATTATATGCATCAGGCGAAGAAAAAACTGCAGCTTGCGATTCCAGCCATGCAGAAAAATACGCTGTTTGACCTGATGCGTGAACAGTCGCTCACTCCCAAAGAAAGGGTCAAAAGATTTATAGAGGCGGAAATCCCCCTGCTGCCGGACAAAGGGGTGCTGCTGGTTACAGGAAGAATGGACGGCTGGAAGGAGGGCGCTAACGATGTGGACCGGACGCTCCTCATCTATGCTTGCCAGAACATTGCCGAGGAATATTTGGCTCCGTCTGTTGTAAGTGTCTCGGTCGTATATGAGTCTACGAAATTAGTTTGGTTTATGCAGCCCAAGGAGCTCCTCGATGAAGGCCAAGATGAAGAGCAGGAGAATCGGGCTTGGCAGCATATGAAAACTAGGGTGTACGGAATCATGGAAGCGGTTCAACAGTCGTGCAGGCAGCTGATGAAGATTTCGATTTCTCTTGTTATGGGGCGTGAGTCTATCGAATGGAATCATATAGGGGCTCAGTTTCATTATTTAAAAGCTTTGCTCGGTCATGGCGCTAACAGCGGACATGAATTGCTCATTCAAGACACGGACAGGTTTGGGCTTCATTCGGAGCAGGGCCACCACCATGATCTACACAAGTCGCAGCAGATAAACAAGCAGCTGGAGCTGCTGGAACAATATATGTCCAGCGGGCAGAGGGATGCTTATCTCAAGCTGTATAACGACATAATGAATCCAGATGAATTACCGGGATATAAATTCCAATTGGAGCTGTTTTATGCCGCATCCCTCCATTTGATTTCCTATGCCATCCGGATGGGACTGTTTCATGAATTGTTCTTGAAGATGGATCTCGGAAAAACGACGCAGTATGACGTACATGAATCATGGTTGGACGCTTCTGCATATTTAGCCCGGGTTGCAGACTATCTTCTTGCGCAGTACGAACCAGTTCCTGAAGAGCAGAGCGATCGGCTTATTCATACGATTCATCACTATATTCAAGATCATCTGGACGGAGATCTCTCCTTGACGATGTTGTCCACTGTCGTTCATCACAGCCCGACTTACTTATCCCGTTTATACAAACGGGTGACAGGAAGTATGCTGTCCGATTACATAACAGAAGAGCGAATGAAGAGAGCCAAGAAGCAGCTGACGGAAACCTCTATGAAGATTCAAGAGATAGCCTCTCTAGTCGGCTATGAGGCTGCCCCTCAATTCAACCGGATATTTAAAAAAATGTTCAAAATGACGCCTCAAGCATATAGAGAATGGTTTCTTGCAGCCCATGAGATGAATAACGCAACAGATGTCAAGGAAAGCAAGAATGGCAAATAGCTTCGACTTTCCACTTCTTTTATGATAAAGCAAGTAAAGCATATATTGATTATGGGGGGAACGAAGTATGAAAGGTAAGACCGCAAAGTGGCTTTCCGTATTGGTCTTTTCGATGGTTTTTGTATCGGCCTGCACCTCAAACAATGATGGCAATCAAGATGAACCCGCATCGAATAAGCCAACGAATGCTGCAGAAACAAATGGAACAGAAGCTGTAAAAACCTATGACCCGATGGGGAAAATCGATCCGCCGATCGAAGTGACGGCAGTCAGGCAGCTGGATGCGACCACAAAATTCGTAGAAGGGGAATCTATTGAAAAGAATGCCTGGAATCAACTCTATGAAGATGAGTTTGGCATTAAGCTGAAATATTTGTGGGTTGCCGACCCGACACAATATAACCAGAAATTCAACGTTGCGATGGCCTCCGGCAAGCTGCCTGACATTATGCCGGTTGACGCCACTCAATTTAACCAGTTGGTGGAAGCCGATCAGTTGGCTGATCTTACGGAGGCATTGGAGAACTACGGCCTTCCGATTACGAAAGAACTGCTGACTAAGGACGGTGGAGTCGGACTTGATTCAGCGACATTCGGCGGGAAGCTGCTGGGAATTCCTGTGAATCCCGGTGCAGTCGATAACGCCCCGCTGTTATGGATACGTACGGATTGGTTGAAGAAATTGAATTTGCCTGAACCGAAATCGATGGAAGAAGTATTCAAAATCGCAGAGGCGTTCGTTAAACAAGATCCGGACGGAAACCAGAAGAATGATACGTATGGTTTAGGTCTTGATAAGCTCTTATATGATCCGGTATTTGGTCTCAGCGGCTTCTTCAACGGTTACCACGCTTATCCGCAAATCTGGATAGAGAATGAAGCCGGCGAATATGTATACGGCAGCATCCAGCCTGAGATGAAAGAAGCGCTCGCAAAGCTGCGGGATTTGTATCAAGCGGGTTTGATTGACCGCGAGTTCGGTGTGAAAGACATTGAAAAATTGATCCAGATGGGTAATTCGGGCAAACTCGGCATGTTTTACGGCGTTATGTATGGCAATAGTTATTTCCTGGAAGGCAAGAAGCTGGATACGCAGATGGATTGGGTGCCATTCGTGCTTCCATCGATCGACGATCAACCGGCTAAACCGCAATTGGTGTTCCCTGTCGGGAGATATTATGTCGCGAAAAAAGGGATGGAGCATCCCGAGGCTTTGATCAAGATGCTTAATGCGTTCCATTATGATTGGGATCGGACAAAATATCCTCTGACGGCCATTAATCAGGACGGTGATATAGCCAAATGGATGTATGCGCTTGTAACCGGGTCCAACCCGACTCAAAATCTGGATATGTATGAAAGAGTATCGAAAGCGATGGAAACAAACGATGAGTCGCTTCTGGATCCGAAAGCGGCAGGTCAGAAGATCTTCTATGACAGCCTTCATAAATGGGAAAAAGGCGATATTGAAGGATGGACCTATGCCCGTATCTATGATGCTCAAAAGCTCCTGTATGAGTACAACAAAAACAGTGGACTTCTCATGACCAAATATATTGCAGGTCCTACTGCCACAATGGTAGAGAAAGGATCAACACTCGAAAAAATGGAGCTGGAAACGTTCACCAAAATTATTATGGGGGAAGTTCCTATCGATGCCTTTGACGAGTATGTGACGAATTGGAAAAAACTTGGCGGAGATGTCATTACGGAAGAAGTAGCGAAATGGAAGGCCAGCAAGTAATACAGTGAATGATCGAGGAGAGCTGGCGGGTTGGACTTGTCCGGCAGCGCCTGCTTTCCTGAACGTTCAACTCTAATGGGGATGTGAATAGGATGTCCGTTATGACCGTGACGGGTAAGGTTCGTGCAGACAGTCTAGGACTGGTGCTGCCTCATGAGCATGCCTTTATTGATCTCAGGGATCTGGTACCAGCACCGAAGATGATTTCCGGCAAAGTACTGGCACAAGAGAAAGTAAGCTTGACCAATCTGGGACAGCTCCACCGGAATCCTTATGCGGTACTCGACAATGCCGTTCTGGACGATGAGAAAATCATGGAGGAGGAGCTTCTTGCCTTCAAGAAAGCCGGAGGGAAGACGTTCGTTGATCTTACACTCCGTGACATCGGCAGAGACCCCCAGCTGTTGGCACGCTTGTCCAGGGCTACGGATATCAACATCATTGCCGGCTGCGGCTACTATATTAAGGCCTCTCATCCGCCGGATATGGATGATAAAACGGTTGATGACATTACCGAGGAAATTCTCCGGGAAATTAACGTCGGGATCGACGGTACGAATATTAAAGCAGGTGTAATCGGGGAAATTGGCACGAGTGAAATCATCTATCCCAATGAACGAAAGGCACTGATTGCTGCAGCGGCAGCCCAGGTGGAATCCGGGCTTGGCATTCATATCCATACCGATTTATGGGCAACGAATGGATATGAGGTTGTAAAGATCCTAACCGAACAGGGCGCTGCGCGCGAGAAAATATGCATCAACCATATCGATGTCGATCTGAAGCTGAATTATATGAAGGATCTGCTGCATCAAGGCGTCTATATTGAATTTGACAATTTCGGCAAAGAGTTTTACGCGGATCGCAGGCATCACAGCGTTCTGAAAGGACTGTTTGCCAGAGATATCGATCGGGTCAAGGCGATTAAGGCCTTGATTGCGGACGGCTTTCTTTCGCAGATCCTGGTTTCCAATGATGTCTGTCTGAAAACATGCCTGCACCGGTATGGGGGCTGGGGCTATGACCATATGCTGACGAATATTATTCCGATGATGGAAGACGAAGGAATCTCGCCCGAGCAGATCAACATCTTGATGTGCGATAATCCCGCCGCCTTTCTGGATAATCCATTGACGTAAAGCTTCTACGAAACTAAGCAGAGGTGAAGCGGATGAAAATAATCGATTGCAGCTGTGCTATCGGATACAAGACGGTGAATTATGAAGTGGTCAACCATGAGAATCTGCGTCAGAGAGAAGGTGAAGCAAGCGCGCAATGCCGAGGAGCTGCTAGCTGAGCTTGATTTCTGTGGAATTGACAGCGCTGTGGTCAGCCATCAAACGATGGCCGATGTCGATCCGGATTACGGGAACCGTGCCGTACTGGCCGAGACGGCCAAAGCGCCTGACCGGCTGCTTCCGACATGGACGATTCTGCCTCCGGTTACGGAAGGGCATTATGCGCCGGAGCATTTATTCCCCGCTATGAAAGCAAGCGGGGTGCAGATTCTCCGGGCTTACCCGGAGCGAAACCGCTATATGCTTACTAAGGTCGCGATGGGCGAATTAATTGGTGAGGTGGCGGCGGCAGGAATTCCGCTGTATCTATCTCCCAGTGAAGGGTGGCAAGGGATCTACAGCATTTTGCAGGAATATCCGAACCTGACTGTTGTTCTATACAATTACGGGTTATGGAGCCATTCCCGGTTGACCTTCCCTTTGTTTCAAGCCTACCGGAATTTCTATATCGAGACCGGTGATATGTAGACGGCGGGGGAAATCAAGGGAATCTGCAGCAAATTTGGCTCAGAGCGTCTGCTCTTTGGTTCCGACTTTCCAACCAACGCCATAGGCGGGCCGCTTGCGGCACTTCTGGGCTCCGGCATCACCACCGATCATATCGAGAACATTGCGCACCGGAATGTCGAGCGACTACTGGGGGAAATAAAGCTATGAGCATCAAGGCAATGACGAATACGTCGCATCTGGCCCAAGAGTTTGTCGAGACCGGGAGGCTGTCCAGCATCTCGATCATTGATATGCACACACATATGGGCGCCTTCTACGGCACCTATCTGCCGGAAGCGAAGCTGGAGACGATGATAGAGACGATGCGTCGGGAGAATATAGCGTCGATTATCTCCGCTCCGCATAGCGCGCTGTTCGATCCGATCGGCGGCAATTCGGAAATCCGCTCCGCCATGAAGCAGTACCCGGATCTAATTCACGGCTATTATGTGGTCAATCCCCACTATGACCATGATCTGGACCGCGATCTGGCCGAATTTGACCGTGTGAAAGGGTATGTCGGATTTAAGGTGCTTCCGGATTATCACAAGTATCCGCTTACCGGAGAGAAGTACCGCAGAATCTATGAATTCGCTAATGAACGCGGATTGCTGCTCTTATCCCATACCTGGGGGCACAGCCCCTATAATCCGCCGCAGATGATGGGGGAGCTGGCGCGCCAGTACGAAAATATTCAATTTCTGCTTGGTCATTCCGCACCTGGAGAAACCGATTACGCCATCCAGCTTGCGAAGGCGCAGCCGAACGTGTATCTGGAATTATGCGATACCGGGCGCTTGAATGGAATGATCGGGAAGATGGTCCGGGAGGCCGGTTCTGAGAAGGTCTTGTTCGGAACTGATTTCCCTTGGTATGACCCCCACTATATGCTCGGAAGCGTACTATTCTCCGGCATTGGCGACGACGATATCCGCAATATAATCCACCATAATGCGGGGCGTCTGCTGGGTGGAATACAGAAACGTTAACATAACAGCACCTCGCTTAATTCTTCATATGAAATTCATCATAGAAAGGTTCAGGGTATAACATGACAGAAATCATAGAATCATTCGAAACCGCACAAGGCAATGTTTTTGGTGATTTGCTCTCAGCTAGAATCAAAGACAAACCACTCAAGATCGGGCTGATCACGTTAGGATTTTTTGAATATTGGCGGATGTTCCCGGATACGCTGAAGGCCAATGTCACCGCGGATATGACCTGCGTATTCGGCAAGCTGCGTGAATATCTGAATCAAGAAGAAATCATCTGGTCCGGGCTGATCGACACGCTGGACGCGGCGGAAGCAGCGGGCCGGGAGCTCGCCAATCAGCGGGTGGACCTCATCGTTTATGTCGCCGGGACCTATTGTCCCGACTATATGGCGATCCAGGCATTGGAGCATGTCCGTCACGTACCGGTCGTATTATTCAATACTCAGCATACAAACAAGATTAATCTTGGAACTAGTTATGAGAATATCCTGCGAAACAGCGCCTTAATTGCCAATTTGCAGCTGGCCGCTACGTTCCGGAAGATGGGCTGGTATCCCGATCTGAAGGTTGTGGTAGGATCCATCGGGGATACCGCCGCCTATGAAGAGATGACGAAATATCTCAGGGCCTACAAAGCGTATCTTAGCCTCAAAAGCACCAACATCGGAGTCATCGGCCATGTATTCAGAGGGATGTACGACTTCGAATACGACAAGACCATGATCAAAGGCACGCTGGGGCCTAATATCATCTCCATACAAGTAGATCATTTACTGGAGCAGTTCACCAAAGCTGCGGAAGAGGATATCCGGATAATCGAAGCGGAAACGAAGAGCAGGTTTAACATTGTTGGATTGGGT
The DNA here is from genome assembly GCF_024498075.1 of Paenibacillus mendelii. Classification (GTDB taxonomy): domain Bacteria; phylum Bacillota; class Bacilli; order Paenibacillales; family Paenibacillaceae; genus Paenibacillus_Z; species Paenibacillus_Z mendelii. Next base: position 47,668 of record NZ_JANHOF010000015.1, on the reverse strand, counting down.
GAGGACGATATTTACAAGTCAGCGAAATTCTATGTTGCCCTAAAGAATACGCTGGAGCGGTTCAGACTGGATGCGCTGACACTGCTTGGCCAGCACTATGTTGAGCAGAAGACGGGAACCACTTCCTATTTGGCCAACACGATGATGCACGAGGAAGGCCGTTATGTCGTGAACACGGAAGGCGACGTGCATGGCCTGATCATCATGACGTTAATGAATATGCTCAGCGGCAAGGTTCCGGCTTATGCGGAGTGGGGCGAATATGACGAGGAGCTTAACGCCCTGCTCATGGTTCATCATGGTTACGCCAATACGGAATATGCCGCAGACAGAAGCACGGTTAAGGTCAACCGCTCGCCGGAGCAATGGGGACTGCAGGGAGCGGGCTTCGGCTTTGAGTATACACTCCAACCCGGCGAAGTCACGATTAGCCATCTGATCATCGATGCCGAAGGCTACAAGATGCTCATAGTGAAAGGTCAAGCCCTGCCTGTTCCACAGAACATTCCCTGCGAGGAGATTACCGCGGTCGTACAACTGGCCATGCCCATTAAGACCTTTCTCACGTCGCTAATCAAAGAAGGTTTTGCCCATCACTGCATTATTGGTTATGGGGATCTAACGGAAGAGCTGTCGACCATCGCCGATTTCATGAAAATACGCAAAGTGATCTATTAGGAGGACATCAGACCATGTTACGAATCCCAGCCGAAGAATTTGCTGCCAGAGTCGAGAAGCTAAGAGCATTGATGAACGAGCAGGAGCTGCAAGCCTGTCTAATTTATGGAGATGAATACCGTAAAGAAAACCTGCGTTACATGAGCAATTACTGGCCTTTATTCGAAAGAGGGGCGGTTATTGTCCCTCTTATCGGGGAGCCGTTTATCCTGGCTGCACCGGAAGGGGAGATGTTCTGCCGGGAAATGAGCGCATTCCCGGATGTCAGGCTTCTGCCTGAATTCGCCTGCGTAACCGTACCGGATATCATTGAATATCCCCAGGCACATTATACAAGCTTGACCGAGATCCGCAAGGGGCTCCAAGGCAGCGGACCGCTGCACAGAATGGGGATTGTCGGCATTGATGCAATGCCCGCTCCATTGATGCGAATACTGGAACAAAGCTTTGGAGGAGTTGAGCTGGTTGACGCAGGCGACTTACTATTCAAGCTCCGCATGACCAAGACGGCGAATGAAGTGGCGTGCCTGCAGGAGGCAGCAAGGATTGCCGATGCGGGTTACAGGTTGATGATTAATCAGGTGAAGCCCGGCATGACCGAGCTGGAATTGGCGTCGCTGGCTTATGGGGAATGTACAAGACAAGGTGCGGAAAGTATTCCGTTCTGCCTGCTGACAAGCGGTGAACGGGTGAATACGATCATCGGGAGAGCATCGGGAAAAGTGATTGCAGACGGGGATATGATCATGGCCGCCATTGCGGTACAGGTCGAAGGATACGTGGCCACGCTGAACTTCCCTTTTGTCGCGGGTGCAATGAGTCCAGAACAGAAAGCATTTATCGATATACTGGTCGAAGCCGAGGATATTGCGTTATCCAACGTTAGAGCGGGTGCTAGGCAAAGCGGAGTGGTTCGCGCGGTCAAAGCATACTTCAAAGAGCGGGATATGACGGAGTATGACTTGTATCCGCCGCTTCATGGCTGCGGATTGGCCGAAGCGGAATCGCCTTATCCGGATGAGCATTCAGAGGCCTTGTTTATTGCGGGGATGACAGTGAATACGGATGTCAGTCTGTTCGGGCATCCGCATGGCTCCAACCGGATAGAAGAGAGCCTGCTCGTAACCGAATCCGGCTATGAATCCATGTCGAAGCTGGTCCGGCAGTTGAGCAGCACGTGGAAAGAAACAGCGACGATCAGGGTTATTTAAGGAGGATTAGTATGAGTAAAGAAGGCGCAAAAAACTGGTATGTAATCGACGGCTATCTCCCCTATAAAGGCAAGATAGACGATGATTCGCTTGAAGGTCATGAAGCGATTATGATACTGAATTGCCATGATGCCGATGCGGAAATTTTCATGGATATCTATTATGAAGACCGGGAGCCGGATCGGGATATCAGGCTGACGGCATCGGCGAGAAGAGTCAAATGTATCCGCATGGATCATCCGGAGGAAATCGGCGGAATCGTTCTGGACAGACAGCTGCAATATTCGCTGCGGTTCAGAAGCGATATCGAAGTGATTATCCAATACGGCAGAATGGATGTTGCCCAGCCGAATTTGGCTTACATCGGCATGATCGGATATTCGGAATGAGGAACTCCGCCAAACTCAAACGTGAATTTCCGCTGCATTTGATGCTGATTCCCGGGGTAATCATCGTCTTTATCTATAGCTATTTACCGATGGCAGGCATTGCCTTTGCTTTTCAGAAATTCATTCCCGTACAGGGGCTGTTCGGTTCGAAATGGGTGGGCTTTGATAATTTCCGTTACGTGTTCCAGATGCCGGATTTCTGGCAGGTGCTGTGGAATACCTTCTATATCGCGACGATGAAAATCATTGCGGGACAGATTGTTCCGATCATCATCGCCTTATTGTTAAACGAAATGAAACGCGCATTCGTAAAACGCGGGGTTCAAACGCTCATTTATCTGCCCCATTTCTTATCCTGGGTCATCCTCGGTGCGATTCTGGTCGATATTTTGTCGCCGTCAGAAGGCATTGTGAATCAAATTCTACAGGCCTTCGGGTTTGACCCGGTTTTTTTCCTTGGCAGCAACCAATGGTTTCCTGCCGTCATCATCATTTCTGACGTATGGAAGGAATTCGGGTTTAGTACGATTGTCTATTTGGCAGCGATTACAAGCATTAATCCATCCCTGTATGAAGCCGCCATTGTGGACGGAGCGGGTCACACCCGGCAGGTCTGGCATATTACGCTGCCGGGTATGGTGCCGATCATCATTTTGCTGGCAACCTTAAGTCTGGGCAGCGTTCTGAATGCCGGCTTCGACCAGGTGTTCAACTTATACAGTCCGTCCGTCTATCAAAGTGGAGATATACTGGATACCTTAATTTACCGGATCGGCCTGATCGATGCCCAATTCGGCGTGGCAACGGCAATCGGATTGTTCAAATCTGTGGTTTCACTGGTGCTGATCTCGATTTCGTATATACTGGCCTATCGTGTAGCCAACTACCGTATTTTCTAAGGTAACCGGATCTGTCATCATGAATCGTTTATCTCTGGGCGAAAGGAGTTACCTTATGCATCACGCATCCTTCAGCAGAAAGATATTTGTCATTGGCAATTACGTTTTCCTGGTGCTGGTCTCTCTGCTTTGTCTGCTTCCGCTGGTTCAGGTGCTGGCGATTTCCTTCAGTTCCAGTCCTGCAGCTTCGGCCGGCTTGGTCAAGTTGATCCCGGTGGATTTCAGCCTGGATTCCTATACGTACATTTTACAGAAACAAGAGTTCATCAACTCATTCAGCATTACGCTGCAGCGGGTTGTGCTTGGATACTCGCTCAATATCGTACTGGCACTCTTATGCGCGTATCCGTTGTCCAAGGAAGTGAAGGAGTTCAGGCTGCGAACGTATTACGCCTGGTTTTTTGTGTTCACCATCCTGTTCGGCGGTGGTCTTATTCCGACCTATGTGGTGGTTAGCGAGACAGGTCTGCTCGATACGATCTGGGCGTTGATTATCCCTGGCGCGGTCGGGGTGTTTAATGTGATCCTGCTGCTCAATTTCTTCCGCGGCTTGCCCAAGGAGATTGAGGAATCCGCGTTCATGGATGGGGCGGGGCACTGGACCGTATTGACGAGGATGTATGTACCCATGTCCATGCCTGTCCTCGCAACCATATCCTTATTTACTTTGGTTGGTCACTGGAACGCCTGGTTTGACGGATTAATTTATATGAATTTTCCGGAAAAATATCCGCTGTCCACTTATTTGCAGCTCATGGTCATTAACAGCAACCCGATGAAGATGGATATTAACAATTTAAATGGCGCATTGGAAATTTCAGAACGGACAACAAGGGCGGCGCAAATTTTCTTGGGTGCTCTTCCGATTCTTATCGTATATCCGTTTCTGCAGAAGTATTTCGTTAAAGGAATTGTACTTGGAAGTGTAAAAGGATAATGCTTATTTATTGGAGGGAACAAGATGGATTATGAAAAATGGGTGTGGATCGAGCTGATCGGCTTCGATAATACCGAAAGTGATTTTGGGGTTACCGCTTATATGAACACATTAGGATTTAGTCCCAATGGAATTTCGCTGCTTCTATTTACCCCTGACTTTGTGCATGCCCATAAAGGTATGGAACAAGAGTACTGGCTGCCGGTTGAAACCTGTTCCTATGCGGCGCGCCCTTACGGCAAGCTGCGCAATAGGCAAGAATGGACCAATTACCAGCTTCTTGGCCTGGTCAAGGAGCTGCAGAAGCACGGCATAGACATTTACTGCAGCTTCTTCAATTTGTTTCTGTATCGGATAGATGGTCAGGGAAGGGCAAGCGAATGGTGCGCAGCGCACCCTGAACTCTACGAAATGAGAAAGACGGGAGAAGCGTTCCCGGTTATCAATCCGTTGAAGCGGCTCAAGGACGGCACGTATTATGAGGACTTGTTTATCCGCGATCTGACAACCGTCATGAGAGACTACAACTTTGACGGTTATCACGGGGCGGATGGTTACACAAGTCCCCGCCTAAGTTTGGCAGAAGCTGATTACTCGGACGATATGGTCGGGCAATTCATACGCTTAAGCGGGGTGGAGCTGGCTGAGGGTCTAAAGGAAGAATGCGACGGCGTTCCGCAGGAAATGGAGAAACGGGGCGACTGGATCTGGGAATTCAAAAGGATGGAATGGATCCGTTTCTATGCCGATAGATGGGGAGCATTCTGGCAGAAGATTATGCCGGCGCTTCGCAAGGAAGGTAAGAAAGCTGTTCTGAATTCAGTCTGGACCCGGGACCCGTTCGAAGCCTTATACCGTTACGGGGTAGACTACCGGCTGCTCGCAGCATCCGGTGTCGACGGGTTTGTTGTGGAATCCGTGGCGGCCTCCTGCTCAGCCGGTGCGGGTGAAATTGAGTATGAACCGGGCACGGAATTTATGGCGATGCTCATGACGATCAAAGCCTATGTGCCGGATATGAAGCTGATTTGCTTGAATGCGATACAGGACACGAATGAGCAGTGGGATGCGATCAGCCATGCACCGACTGTATTGGAGCGGGATATATTTTCATTCTCCAATATTTATTTACAGGATCGCGAAGGCGTGCGGCGCTGTTCATCGGGTTTTGTTGCCTGTCTGGGTGACGGAATAAGCCGGGATAGCTGGGAATGGATATTGAAACGCTGGAATTTGGGTTACAAGGGTCAGCCGGAATCGGTGATCGGCGCCAGCTTCGTATGGTCCGACAACGGATTGAACGGTTCGCTGGAAGAGTACCCTTCCACCCGTGACTGGCCTGCTTACAAATTCCTAATGACATTCATAGACCACGGCGCTCCGCTCCACACCATGGTGAATGTGAATGATCTGGATCTGGCTAGTGGCATGATTTGCGTAACAGGCCTGCACCTTCTGCCCGAAGAGGAGCTTACACGCGTACTGAATTACCGGAATGGACCTTCATTATTGATCGGCAAGATGACAGAACGGATTTCCCAGGCGGCTGCCAGCGCAGGCTTGAATATTGAGTGTAAGCCGGACCAGCTCGTTGGTATGGTAAGGGATCGAACAGGTGCAGTGGTACAGGTATTCTCGAATGTACATGATGGGGACCTGCTGCATGGTGGTATGGATGATCTCCTTCACTTGAACGATGCGAAGTCTTGGGTTGAGCCTCTTTATTTCAGCAAACTATCAGGCGAGTTCCTGAACCGGTGCGTTCAGACGTTGGCAGGTGATTCAGGTGCACCGATAAGCCTTAGGAATGAAGAGCATATCCGTACGACAACTTTGGAAATCCAACCAGGACGATGGCGTATTCTGATCCGCAATTTGCATATGAACTATAAGACGGCACATCTTGATGTCGGCCGCGCCATAGCGAAGGTAAGCGTGCTGACCGATTTCCCGGGTATACCTATTTTTCCGGTTGGTTCTGAATTCAGTTTGTATGTACCCGGCAGGGGCATGGTTATTGTCGAAATTGAATTTTGATTGGTTTTCAGGTGGCTCGTAACACGAGAACGTCATCCGTACTTTAATTATAGGGGAGGCGACGGCTTGCATATAAATCCATCTGCTGATTCGTGGTATACGTGGAAACCGCCTCGAATTTGCACATTTAACGATGCTTGGACGGAATGGCTGCAGGGAAGTAAATTCCCGATTGCTTTTCTCGGAGACAGTACGGTGGATGGTGCTAATACAACAGACTGGGTCGCCAATACCGTTGGAGCGGACAGCACATCGCCGAATGTCTTCACTAAGAAACTGGAAGAATTGCTCCGCCAGGCTGCCCATAACGATATATTACGCATTTATAACGCGGGGTTCACTGCAACAACCGCGAGATGGGCGCTAACCATATTAGAGGAGCAGTTCGGTGAGGCGTCCGCTTACCATGACGTCCGAATGATTGGAATTGGCTTTGGGATCAATGACCGCAATGACCCGCTATATGAGGCCAGTGAAAAAGCCTATAGGGACGGATTCAAAGGGGCGATCAAACAGATTATATATTGGTGCTTCTCGAAAAAAATCCAACCCTTTCTCCTGACGACCCAAGCGATCGTCCAACCGGGAGTATTAACAGAATATATGGAAGACTATCCGATGAGAACGAGTGAACATATTGAAAGTATAGCTAACGAGGTCAAGAGAGAATTGGCAGAGGAGCTCGGACTCCAGTTTATTGACATGAACCACTATACGGAGATGTTCTTGCTGTATTCTTCCATCAGTACACAGCGAATTATTTCCGATCGGCTTCATTTTGGAGACGTTGGACATAAGTACGAAGCGGAAGTACTCTTCGCTCATATGTCACATCGTACCATCGTCGCAGATGGATATACCAAAATCGATTATTCCAGTCAAAGAATCAAGGACAGTGTTCCGGAGGACTGGTTGACCATGCCCAATGAGCCAACGGATCCATTCAAAGTTTACGTTGACTGCTTGAAGGCGGATGCTGCAGACATGATCATCATGTCCGTATGGGTGTTTGTTAACGCCAAACGGAAGCTGACGTTGAAGGCTTACAAAGGCAGCTCGCCTGTTACGTATGTCAAAATAAATGGCATAACCAAAAGCTTGACCGGTGCGGAAACCATCATTGACCAGTTAGATCTGGGTTTGTATTTCCTTGAAGTATTCACAGGTACATCAACTCAAGCAGACTTTAAAGGCTTCATTCTTGAGTAAATGATAACAAATGAGGTGCTACAAGAAATGGGAAAACGTAAAAATAATAACCCGACACCAACTGTTTCAGGGGAATTTCCGATCGGTATTTTCGTCGAACCGTCTCCATCTGCAACATCCGATGCCACCTATGCTGAGATCAGGGCGATGAATGCGAATTTTATCGTTGCCCAGCAGCTGACTACTCCGGCCACAACAGATTGGGCATTGGAGAAGGCTGAGGCGAATCAATTGAAGATCCTCGTCACTGACACGGGTATGCGCTGGATTCAGTCGGAGTGGATCTCCCAGAATGACGATGATGGGGAAGGGGTATATCTACGCAAGGATCATTCGATCGGTCAAACCTTCACAACACCCGGGGTGGATGATTTGAGCCTTGCCATCCTTTCCTTCAAGAAGAACGGCGCATGGCCGGAAGGAATAGCAGCGACCTTAAGCGTCTATGATTCACCTAGCAAAGAAAAACACATAATAAGCTCTACGCTTATAGGACCAATCGAGAGTCATTATCCCGAATTCAGACTGAATGATATGCCGGTAAAACCGGATACGCCTCATTATCCGGTAGCAGCGAATACAACCTATTATATGGAATTGACGACAGATAGCCAGGCAGAGCTCGGTCCTTTCAGTACGAGTGCAGCCGATCGTTATGCTGGCGGGCAAGCGTATGTGAATGGTTCTCCCGCATCCTATGATCTTTATTTTCAAATCACTTTGAAAACGCCGCATGGAGGCAGCATATCGGCATTCTCGCCAACGGGCAGGCCATCGGATGCTTATATTGAGACGCTGGTTGATCATTACAAGGACCATGCAGCCGTGCTTGGTTATAACTTAATTGACGAACCCTTCGGTGAGTTATATCCCATGCTCAAGGAGACATCGGACAGGATCAAAGCGCTTGATCCAGGTCGTATGATCTATACCAATCATTATGCGCTCAATGAGGAAGGCACACATTATTACTCCCTTGAGGGTACCCCGCCTATGGGATATGAGGATTATTATAAGAACTGGATCGCAACGAATCCGGATATGATTTCCTATGACTATTATCCGTTTAAGAAAGAGGGGTTCGACGAAAAGGTCCACTATCAGACATTGGCGTTTTTCCGCGAGCAGAGCCTGTTAAATGGGCTTGACTTTTGGGCATATATTCAAAGTGTTGCTTATGATTATTTTCACATTTTGGAGCCAAACGAGCCTCAAATGAGATTTCAGATTTATTCAACCTTAGCTTATGGAGCCAAGGGATACGTTTATTGGACCTATTGCACACCAACGGGTGCCGATCCCGAATTGGCACAGATCCATGACGCCATTATTCTGACGGATGGAAGTAAAAACGAAACCTATGAATATGCCAAAACGATTAACGGAGAGATTCTGAATATCGGGTCCGTGTTATTATCTCTTACATCTTTGGCTGTCTATCATACGGGTGTTGTGCCGCCGTTTACCGAGCCGCTGCCCGAGGACTTCTTCTGGCAGCTCGCCGGGGGCGAATCTGCCGTTCCGCTCATAATCTCTTATTTCGAGAATGAAACCGGCAGAAAGTTCATTATGGTTGTCAATCGGGACTTGGAGCAAGCTCAATCGCTCACGTTCTCACTGTCCGCTGAACTGCAAGCTGTCCAAGAAGTTTGCAAATCTACTGGTAATGAGATTGCGACTACCTTTCATGCTGCAGAAGGGACGCTATCCGTGAGTCTAGCACCTGGAGACGGGAGATTATACGCACTGGGAGAATCTTGAGCAAAGGAATGAAAGGTTATGGACCACGATCTGTACAAGGAGGATCCAGCTGTCGGTAATGTGTTCCGCGAACAACAAAAATTCCAATTCGATCATTTGATTCATCGTCTGCGTCAGGAAGCAGAAGAGAAGAGGGAATCTTTTTTTAAACTGGATACATCGAGTGCTGCCGCATTCGAGAAAGAGGCTGCTCCCATGCGGGAGCAGCTTAAGCATATGTTGGGCTGGCCGCTTACGATGGGGCATGAATCCAGCTTCCGGGACAGCGCTCCGGCAATACCGGAGGCCAAGGTTAACTTCGTATCCGAGGATAAGCTAGGACGGATCTACCGGGTCGAGGTAGAGGTGGACTATGGCTTAACGACCTATGGTCTCTTATTTCTTCCAAGCGGGGACGAGCCTTATCCTCTTGTTATTGCTCAGCATGGAGGGTGGGGAACTCCTGAGCTGTGTTCCGGGTTCTACGGAGCCTCTAATTATAACGATATGACACGCCGGGTATTGAAGCTGGGTGCGGCCGTATTCGCACCGCAGCTGCTGCTTTGGCACCCGGATTCGTACGGCCCTGAATTCCATCGTAATCAATACGATAACCAGCTGAAGCAGGTCGGAAGTTCGATAGCTGCAGTGGAAATTCACAAAATCCGGCGGGCGATCGATTATTTGATAGCAAGGCCGGACATTGACGGCTCTAGAATTGGAATGATCGGGTTATCCTATGGCGGGTTTTATACGATGTTTACGGCTGCTGTTGATACGAGAATCAAAGCTGTGTATTCCTCCTGTTTTATTAATAATCGCTTTGAAGTGGATTGGTCGGACTTCACCTGGTTTAATGCCGGTAACCGATTCTTGGATGCCGAGGTTTGTGCGCTGATTGCTCCGCGCTTTCTCTACCTGGAGGTCGGGAAGCGGGATGATCTATTCCTTTATAAGCATGCGCAGCCTGAGATCGATAAGGTGGCAGATCTATATAAGCAATTGAACCTCGCGAACCGATTTGCTTCCCGAGCTTTCGACGGCGGACATGAGCTGGATCCGGAGAATGAGGGGATTGAACTTTTTTGCAGCCACCTCTCCTTAGGATGATAGGAACGCAATAGATGTCAATAAAAGCAACATTGGCAAATAGCATTCACAAGTGGGGGCCATTTATAATAACCATGTAAACGCTTACTGTATGTAGTCAATGGTTCGAAGAAGGGGGAGGGTATAACGAGACGAGGTTTATCGTTGCGTTGGTTTGATGCTTAACAAATGATGAGGATGGATGAGGTGAACACGTAATGCTGAGAAAAACAATGGCGGGGTTTTACGTATTTATGCTGGCATTTGGACTGATGTTTGGTTCTTTCGCGTACGCAAACGCAAACCCTAACCCGACGCCGACGGTGTCCGGAGAGTTTCCGATCGGGATATTTGTTGAACCGCCTCCAGTTGACGTCTCCGATGCTTCATTCGCAGACATTCGGGCGATGAATGCTAATTTTATTGTTGCCAGCAATCTGAATACGACGCCGGCCACTACCGACTGGGCTTTGGAAAAGGCAGCAGCGAATGGCTTGAAGATGCTGGTTACGGACACGGGAATCCGCTGGTACAGATCAGAATGGGTCTCCCAGAACGATGACGATGGAGATGCTTTGTCTATCCGCAACGATAAATCCATCGGCCAATCCTTCCGAACGCCCGCGCAGCCGGAGATGGCGATTTGGAAGCTGTCATTCAAGAAAAGCGGCGCGTGGCCGTCAGGCAAATCAGCCACGATCAGCATTTATGACAGCCCGGCCAAAACAACGCTGATCGGCACCTCTACACTTAACGGGCCAATCGTCAGTAATTATCCGGAGTTTGTCATCAACGGCGCGGTCGTATCACCCGACACAACCTACTATATGGAGTTGACGACAAACAGCACGACTGATTTGGGGCCATTCCTCACAAGCGTATCCGACGCTTATGCCGATGGCCAAGCTTATGCCAACGGCACACCTTTAAACAACGATTTATATTTTCAAATGACGCTTCCCCGAGCAGGTGGAGGAAATTGGAACGCTTTCTCGCCGACGGCCGATTTATCCGATGAATATATTACAGCCTATGTAAATCACTATAAAGACAACCCCGCCATACTCGGATATAACCTGGTCGATGAACCGTTCGCTGATGTGTTCCCTAAGCTGAAATCCGTATCGGACAAGATCAAGGCGATCGATCCGGACCATATGGTATATACGAATTTATACGGGGTATGCGATGTTTGCCAGCATTACTACAGCGGTACGGATGATCCGGTGAATGGCGGCTACGAGAATTACGTGAACAGCTGGCTGGCAACGGACCCGGACATGATTTCCTTTGACTCCTATCCGTATTTATCGACCGGATTTGACGAGAAACCCTATTATCAATCCCTGGAATATTTTCGCAAGCAATCTTTATTGAATGGAACGGATCTCTGGGCTTATATTCAATCGATGTCTTATGATTATTTCAATATGATAGAGCCATCCGAGAGTCAACTGAAATTCCAAGTCTATTCGACGCTGGCTTATGGGGCTAAAGGGTATGTGTACTTTACTTATCATACCCCTGCGGGGATGGACAATGGACTGATTATGCCGGATGGTACAAAGAATGATACGTACGACTATGCGAAGGAAGTTAATGGCGAGGTATTGAAGCTGGGAACAACGCTGCTTTCACTGACGTCCAAAGATGTGTATCATACCGGTGGGGTACCGCCTTTTGCCACAGCGCTTCCAGCAACGTATTTCTGGCAGCCAACTCCCGGTGAACCGGAGATGCCCATGATCGTATCGCGCTTCGAGAACGAGGACGGCCGAGAGTTTGTGATGGTGGTCAACAAAGATCTGGAGAACGCGCATAGCGCGCATTTTACATTGTCGAATACGCCAGCCTCCGTCACCGAAGTATCCAAGACGACCGGCTTGGAAGTGGCTGCTGCATATAATGCCGGCACCGGGAAACTGACAGCTGAATTTGAACCCGGGGAAGGCAGGCTATATGCACTCGAACCGTCTGCAGGTGAGCTGACAGCAAGCAATCTCACCATTGCGACACAAGCCAACTCGGCGGTTAGCGGAACATTAGTCGCAAACGGAGCGGCAGGTCATCCGTTAACGTACAGCATTGTAACCAATGGTACCAAAGGAACGGCAGTGATTACGAATGCGGCTTCAGGGGCATTTACATACACCCCAAATTCGGGGGCCAGCGGAACGGACACCTTCCATTTCAAGGCCAATAATGGTCTTCAAGATTCCAATTCAGCTGTGGTGACGGTGAATATAGCCCCTGAACCAGAACCTACAGCTGCGAAGACCACGCTAACGGGAGAAGGCATCGTGCAGCCGGGCAAAAAATTCACCGTCAGATATGGTCTGAGCAGCGTTGTCGGTGATGTATACGCTCAGGATATCAAGCTGGATTATGATGCATCGGTCATGGAATTCGTATCGGCCAAGTCGGTCCAAACAGGAGTGAAGCTTGTCCGTACGGTAAAACCATCAGATGGCAAGCTTCAATTCATTCTCGCTAGTGCAGGTGCCGGGAACGCAGTGTCGAGTGATAAAGAGCTTATCGAGCTTACCTTCAAGGCGAAACCCATCACGTCAACAGCTTCTGGAGTCATCTCCATTACAAGTGTGATTCTTGGGAATGCCCAAGGCAGCGAAACCCAGGGTACACCTGCGAACATCACGATTGTAATCGGCTATGAAGGAGATTTAAATCTGGATGGAAAAGTAACTGTTGGCGATTTGGCCATCATGTCAACGTACTTTAACAGCAATGTAAACAGTCCGGATTGGGAGCAGGCGAAGAGGGCGGATTTGAATCATGATGGCGTGATCGATCTACAAGATATGATGGTGCTTGCCAAGAAAATAACGGAGTAAAGATTAGCTGTACCTGGGGAAATGAAAACGTGGAATGAGAGTATTCTCTCCACGTTTTTTTGTTATGTAAAACCTTGAGGAGCGAAGGGTGTTGCGGGAACATATGTGCTGCATAAAGTGCGCAAAATCAGAGTTTGGCGTACTTTCGTTTCTGAACGTTTTTATATTTGTGTGAGAGGCAAGGAGGCGTTCTAATGGATAGAGAAATAGGGTGTTACTACTCATTACGGACCCTTGACACGAGAACAAGCGTTCGTTAAAATAAATGGTAAATATAGTTAAGGGAGGGATTCTAGTGATTGGCTGTATCGTATAAGCAATCTTGGAGCATGGTATAACTATTTCTTACATTTGGAATCATTCCGATTACAGGCGAGGCAGGAGGACTAACTTTATGAAAGCGCAATCAACTAAAGTGAAATCGGCGGAACGCGTGATGGATATTCTAGAGTTGTTTAAAGGAGAGAACGATAGCTTTAGCCTTTCGGATATAGCAAAACGGCTCGATATGCCCGCAAGCAGCACGCATCAGCTCTTGCACAACATGCTCTCCCGAGGATATCTGGAATCTGACAGCTTGGGCAAGCAATTCAGTATCGGCTATAAAATATTCGAAATTAGCAGCATATGCCAGAAGAATACAAATCTGGTGACCGAATTCGAGACGATCGGCGGTAGGATGGCCGAGGAAGTTAACGAGGGAATCATGTTGGGTATTCGTGCAGGTAATCAACTGGTCTATGTCGCGCAGAAGAATCCGACCGATCCGCGGCGGTTTGCCATCCAGTTCACACAAACGTTACCGCTATATGCCTCTGCATCAGGAAAAATGATGTTGAGCGGCCTATCCGAGACTGTCATACGCAGCTTATATCCGGAAGAAGATCTTCAGCCGCTTACGAGCCAAACCATTACGACGGTAACGGCGTTGCTTGCAGAGCTTGAGACGATTCGAAAGGAAGGCATTTCTTACAATCGCGGTGAGTCCGTGGAAGGCATCAGCTGCATCTCGGCTCCAATCTATAATTCGGTCGGGAGCATTATCGCTGCGATCAGCGTCTCGATTCCTGATTTCCGCAATACAGAAGAGGTTTGGAACCGTTCATTGAATTGTATACGGGAAGGCGCACTTCTATTAAGAGGTTAGATTCCATCCAAATTGACCGACATTTCGATAATTAGATTATTTAAATCTCATCAAGTCCTGGTCATGAACATACTAGTTGTTAACGGTATAAGTCCTTCTCCCAACTCACGGACAAGCATTTATATCGTTACTTCTCATTGGAGCAAGAGGAGGAGTTAGCTTTGACTCCGACGGTTAAATTAGAGCTTCTCCGTTGATTTTGACGCTGGTCACGATCGTATCTCCCCAAATAGGAAGCTTGTCGGTCTCTCCCACAAACCGGCTTCCAGCTAATGAGCTGTGATGAAAGATTGCCCCTTCAAAGCTGCATTCCTCAAACACCCTTCCGAAATGAACAATGGATGAATTGACGAGACACCATCGCACCATCCAACTTTATCCCATCAAAGCAGCAACGGGAAAATCGTGAAACGATCAGGCCTGTCCCATCCTTAACACTAGCATAAGATAGATCAAGCTGCTGTACAGCTAGGTTCTGAATGATTTCTGCCAAGACAATTCCTCGAAAATCCTGTCATGTCTGGGTGAGTGTGCACGAATATGAGAGCAACATTTCACAAATCCACTTGTGCTATAACTATACATGAATGAAGTACAAGGAGATGAGAGTATGAGTAAGTTGAAAGGTAAAATTGCTTTGGTAAACGAGCGGCTTCTCCCAATGTGTTCACCTACAGCATATCGAAGGGAGCGGTGAACACACTTACCCACGTCTTGGCACAGCAGCTAGGGAGCCGATACATTACAGTGAACGCGATCCTTCCTGGCATTATCAATACAGAGATGAATGAAGGGACGCTGCAAGATCCCAATGGTCAGAAATATGCCGCTGGCCTTTCAACCTTCAACAGGTGGGGAGAGCCTCAAGATGTGGCGGATATCGCCGCCTTTCTCGCCTCGTCGGACAGTCGTTGGGTAACCGGTCAATTGATTGATGCAAGCGGCGGATCTCATTTGTAATAATAAGAATACAAGACCAGCCGGAGCAGGTGCCAAAGAGACTCCCGGACCAATATTAATATAAGCAAGTTATTATAAAAAAGAGGGTTAACCAATCGCTGGTTAACTCTTCTTTCATGATAGCCATGATTATGTCGATCTGTACCAAAATCACCGCTGGACTACAACACGCTCCTCGGTTACCAAATGCCGAAGCATCTTGGTTAAACACTTTACAAATTATTAATAATATAATCAATTGATTATATAAGTGAATACGTATATATTTATAAATGGGGTTTGAACTAAGCTTGCAAGCTTATGGAGATCGTTATAGCAATTGAGGGGAGGTATGACATGGACCCGATCAATGAGATGGCTGAAACTTTAAAATTGCTTGGAGACAAGACCCGACTCACGATCATGGTTTTATTGAAGGAACGCGCCCTTTGTGTTTGTGACATTGTGGAGCTGTTGGAAACATCACAACCCAACGCCAGCCAGCATTTGCGTAAATTAAAAGCCGCGAGGCTTCTGAATGAAACCCGGAAAGGGCAATGGATTTATTATTCCTTAAATATTGAAGATAAACCCCATATTCAGATGATTTTGGGTCACCTTCCTTCGTTAAAAGAAAACATGGATCAATTAAAAAATGATTGCGACTAGTGCAGGAGGAGAATATGGCTAGCACAGCGTTTCTTATTTTCTTAGTAACATTAACGTTTGTTATTTGGCAGCCCAAAGGATTGAATATCGGCTGGTCCGCGGGCGCCGGGGCAGTTCTTGCGTTACTTTTCGGGGTAGTCAGCTTCGCAGATGTTGGCACCGTGACTGGCATCGTCTGGAATGCCACCTTGGCCTTTGTGGCTATTATTCTAATTTCACTCGTACTGGATGAAATCGGATTTTTTGAGTGGGCAGCCTTGCACATGGCTCGATTGGCGCGCGGAAACGGTCTGCTGATGTTTATTTATATCATTTTGCTTGGATCAGCGGTGGCTGCCCTGTTTGCTAATGATGGCGCGGCACTGATTATTACACCGATTGTTCTAGCCATGGTGCGGGCGCTTAAATTTGATGATAAGATGATCCTGCCATTTATTATGGCGAGTGGATTTATCGCCGATACGGCTTCCTTGCCGCTTGTCGTCAGCAACTTGGTCAACATCGTATCTGCGGATTATTTTAACATCGGTTTTGCCGAATATGCGAGCCGTATGATTGTTCCGAATTTCTTCTCGATCATTGCGAGCCTTATCGTGTTATATTTGTTGTTTCGAAAAAGCATCCCGAGCAGTTATAATCTTACCCAACTAAAAAAACCGAAGGAAGCGATCAAAGATATTCGGCTGTTTCAATTATCTTGGGTCATTCTAACTGCGCTGCTTATTGCGTATTTCGTCAGTGAATATTTGGCGATCCCTGTTTCCATTATTGCCGGGGTTGCGGCATTTGCCTTCTTGTTCGCCGCGAGAAAAAGCCCTGCTATCCATACATGGAAACTCGTCAAGGGTGCTCCATGGGCAGTCGTGATCTTCTCCATCGGTATGTACGTGGTCGTTTACGGTTTGCGAAACGCAGGACTTACCGATGCGCTGGGCAGCATCATTCAAGCGGTCGCAGACAATGGGCTATTCGCGGCTACGTTAGGGACTGGCTTTATTGCAGCGATCCTGTCGTCCATAATGAATAACATGCCGACAGTTATGATTGATGCGCTGGCCATCCAGGGGACACAAACCGATGGCTTCATTCGTGAAGCATTGATTTACGCGAATGTGATTGGTTCGGATTTAGGTCCGAAGATCACACCGATCGGCTCACTGGCAACCCTGCTATGGCTTCATGTGCTGTCTACGAAAAACATGAAAATCAGCTGGGGCTATTATTTCAAAGTTGGCATCTTGTTGACCATTCCCACATTGTTCATTACGCTTACCGGTCTTTATCTGTGGCTGTACGTTCTTCAAACCTTTCAAGTGAATGTATGGCTCTGTATTGCAGCGGTTGTGGTAGTACTTATCGTGACTGCGTTAATCATAAAGTCGTTTTTGGGCAGCAAACAAGCTAAACGAGGGCATCAAGGCACATAAATAATTGATCGTATAAGGAGAATTTTATTCATGGAGAAACAACCGTTAGTATACTTTCTGTGCACAGGTAATTCCTGCAGAAGCCAAATCGCAGATGGGTTTTTAAAGGCTATGGGCAGTGACAAATACGAAGTGAAAAGCGCGGGGCTTGAAGCGCATGGACTCAATCCGCGTGCGGTTCAAGTTATGAATGAAGCTGGCGTGGATATTAGTAAAAACAGCTCGGATGTAATTGATCCGGAAATTTTGAATCGTGCCGATTATGTCATTACCCTGTGTGGTCACGCCGACGAACATTGTCCCGTGATCGCCAACAAGAACGTCACCAAATGGCATTGGGGCTTTGAAGATCCGGCAAAGGCGACGGGCACGGAAGAAGAAATCATGAATCAGTTCCGCACCGTTCGCGATTCAATCAAGAGCCGGATTGAGCAGTTCGTTAAAGAAGGGAAATGAGGTGGATTCCATGATCCGGATGGAAACGCTCGGGAGATTTTCTACACCAAAGAAGATTCCGAGTTCGAATCATCTGGAGAAGTCAGGGATCTCTCCTTTCCTGCTTCTGTTTATCCTGGCTGGTGTATTTCTGTAAGCTTCCTCAGTGGATGAAGTCAAAGCATAGTAAGCCGGCACAGTATTTGTATTGTCCACAGCGCAATTGCTCACAACGGGCTCCGTACTTGCGGGTAGAGTAGGACTTCCCTTATAATTTATAATGTATAAAGGAGGCGGTAAATATGGCAAATCATTTTGCCGGAATAAGAAGCGACTCATGCAGAGCCTTTCATTAGGGCGATCTTTGCATGGGGTGATTCGTTGATAGTGATCGCCCGAGAAAATATGATCGTTTCTAATCATGGGGGCTTTGCAGCTTATTTTTATTTCTAATAAAAATTAGGAGCTGAAAGCCATGAGTCAACCGTTCATTAGAAACCATCAATACAACGAGATTAAGAAGCAGATCGGTCAGTTGCAAAGGGCCTGTAACACCGTTTCCGATTTGAAAGTGGTCTTAGCCGTTCGCAATGATACAGAAGCCAAGCTAAGCGGATTGTTCCCGGATGCAACCGATGGACAAAAGCAATTGCTTGGGAACCTGGAACAGCTGCAAACCACTACGGACTTTCAGCGCTATTTGCATTCCTTAGAGCCTTATTTAGTGGAGGAATATGCGCATGTGACGGACAATCAGCTGAAGAAACTTTTCCCTAAGCACAAGAAACTGAAAGTACCCGATCTTAAAGGTAATCATGATAGATTCGTGACCTATCTGGGCTGGACCGATATTGCAAGTAATAAATTGTTCATTGTCTATGATCTGAACGGAAAGCTCATCGGCATTGAAGGGAAGTATACGCCGACGAATAAGAAGGGCGTTTGCTTCGTGTGCAATCGGCATGCTGAGGTCGCGTTATTCACAGCGGTGACCAAGTGGAAACCGGCGGGTGTATCGCCCGATTATTACAGAGCCATCGGAAATTACTTGTGTGTGAACAGCGAGGTTTGCAACAAGAACATAACGGATGTTGACGTACTGGAGAAGTTCATTCATGGCGTATTAGTCGGTCCGTAACGACCTCGAAGCCAGATGATAAACAGAGTTGTTCCGAAGGAACGGTAGCTTCATAAATACAAAGAAAAGGCAGCCGGTATATTGGCTGCCTTTTCTCAGCTAACGGGGAGTTTCGTTGAACGTATATTATAAGTTCAATTGTAGTACAATGGTCAGGATGAATAACAGGAAATGAGGGAATGAATGCCTACTATACTGGTTGCTGACGACGATGCGAACATTCGCGAACTCGTCTGTTTATTTCTACGCAACGACGGATTCGAAACAGCCGAAGCCGCGGATGGCAAGGAAGCACTGAACGTATTTGCCTCTACGCATGTCGATCTTGTCGTGCTCGATATAATGATGCCGATAATGGATGGTTGGACGTTATGCAAGGAACTCCGAAGAGGAAATCCTGATCTTCCATTACTTATGCTGTCTGCGAGAGGCGAAACATGGGAGAAAGTGAAAGGGTTCGAACTTGGGACAGACGATTATTTAACGAAACCATTCGATCCTTTGGAGCTGACGGCTCGTGTTAGGGCACTATTGAAACGATACAGGATTGGCTCCACGCAGACGATCCAGTTCGGCAGCGTCATCCTTGATCGGAAGACCTATAAGGTGATGAGAGGGACGGAGTCGCTCACGCTGCCGCTCAAGGAGTTCGAATTGCTGTATAAGCTCGCTGGAACACCTGGACAAGTCTATACGCGCGAGCAGTTGATCGATCAAATCTGGGGGATCGATTATGCTGGAGATGATCGAACGATAGACGTACATATTAAACGCCTGCGCGAACGGTTCGCGACTACACCCGATTTTCGTATCGAGACGGTGCGTGGGCTTGGCTACCGGCTTGAGGTTAGCGAATGATCAGTTCCTTATATACACGTATCGTCCTGGCATTTCTAGTCTCCGTAATCGGGGGGACGATCATTTCCTTTTTTGTGGCAACTTGGGTATTTAGAGATAAATTGAACGAAAACTTGAAAATCCCCTTACTTCACTTCGGCCAGGACATCGCCCGGATTTACGATACAGTGCCGCTACGTGAAGCGGACTCATTCGTAAGTGGGATGAATCAGCTCAAATCTTATCATATTCGAATTTACGAAGTAACGGGTCAGTTTCAATCTTACGGAGCGCTTAACGGTCACAATCCTGCCACTGTGACGATGGAACAAGTAAAAAAAGTACTGGATGGAGAAGTTGTTCATGTCAATCCGAGTGGTATTTCTACTATTCTCTTAGGGCTGCCGTTGACAACTGAAATGGGAACCAAAGCGATGTTCGTAGAACCGATCGGACCCCCATCCACCCCTTTTGTAATAAAATGGATTTTAAACTTTTCAACCTATTCATTGCTAGCAGGAAGTCTAATGATTCTAGTTGCTGCCATGTTCCTAGTCAGACCAATCAAAAAGCTGACAAAAGCGACTAGGCATATAGCGGGCGGAGATTTCAACGTCAAGCTGAACATTAAGCAGAAGGGTGAGCTAGGCACCTTGGCTCGCAGCTTCGAGGAAATGACACACGATCTGCAGCAGCTAGAGCAGATGCGCAGGGAATTCGTATCGAATGTGTCTCACGAGGTTCAGTCGCCGCTCACCTCGATATCCGGTTATGCTCTAGCGCTCAAGCAAGTAGACCTCGCCGATCACGAGCGAAGCCGATATCTTGATATTATCATCGCTGAAGCCGATCGAATGTCAAAGATGAGCGATAGCTTGCTAAAGCTGAGTTTGCTTGAATCGCAGTCACAGCAGCTGCAGTTGGTCACGTTCAGCCTTGATGAACAGATCAGACGTGTCATCGTCGCGTTCCAGCCGCAATGGTCGGCTCGCAGCATCCGATTCGAGCTCAATTTGAAGGCCGTTCGACTAAGAGCGGATCACGATCAATTAAACCAGGTATGGACGAACATACTCGGCAATAGCATCAAATTTTCTAAGGAGGGCGGCGTTATTAACGTCAGCATCAAACAAGAACTCAAACTCGTGACAGTCCGAATAGCCGATACTGGCATTGGAATTTCTCCAGAGGACCAGAAGCGTATATTCGAGAGGTTTTTTAAAGCCGATCGTTCCCACAGTCGTAAAAATGGCGGCAGTGGTATGGGACTTGCCATCGTTAAACAGATCGTACTGCTTCATCAAGGCGACATCCGTGTGGAAAGCGAGCCCGGCCGAGGAACGACCGTCATAGTCACCTTGCCGATCACAACGCCGGTCGAGTAAATAGATTACTATCGTTCCTATCGTATCATCCGGACGCCGAAGCATTTTTTTGCACCTGTTCATATTCAGTTCATATTGTCGTCATAAGGAGTACATCTTCATCGTTTAAGCTTTTCCTTAGCGGCCCGTTAAGGAAGCCCAATAACCGATGAGGACAGGTGCATCTATGAAGAAAAAATGGCTTATGTTTATACTTAAATCAATAGCCGTATTAATTATTGCCATCGGAGTTTTTATAGCCATTGTTTTTATTGTGGATAAGATTAGCAACAAATCGGAGCAAGGGAAAATAGAACCCTATGGCCAGTTAGTACCTGTTGATGGAAAAAATATGAATGTTACCATTCAAGGAGAAGGTAAAGAAACAATCGTGCTTCTTACCGGTTATGGAACAGCAGCACCAGCACTTGATTTTAAGCCGCTCGTAGAAGAGCTATCTCCATTTTACAAAGTAGTCGTAATTGAGCCTTTTGGTTATGGATTAAGTGATCTGACCGAAAAGGAACGAAATACAGAGAATATTGTAAGTGAAATTCATGAAGCTTTACAAAGTCTTAAAATTGACCGATATATTCTAATGGGTCACTCCATTGCAGGCATTTACGGACTAGATTATGTGAACAAATATGAAAACGAAGTGAGTGCATTTGTCGGGATCGATAGCAGTGTTCCAACGCAAGGCGGTATGGATGTTGAATTTCCAATACAAACGTTTAAGCTGCTCAAAAAATCAGGTTTTGCCAGATTGATAATGAAACTAAGTGCTGACCCATATGCTGCACTACCGTTTGATGATCAAACAAAAGAACAATTGAGAATGATTACGCTCAAAAACTTGTATAATCCCAGTGTCTTAAATGAAATGGAACATATATATCCTAATTTTGTAGCATCTAGAAATTTAACATTCCCCAAAAATCTCCCGCTTTTACTCTTTGTACAAGCGAATAATACAGGTGTGAAAGGTTGGATACCACTGCATGAAGAGCAAGTAAAAGATTCTGTACTTGGAAAAGTGATCTTATTAGATGGAGGACATTATTTACACCATACCCACTCACAAGAAATCGTTGAGAGCTTCAGGGGTTTTATGGAAGAAATGAAATAGTACGAATTGCACTCTCATTCGTGAGGGTGCTTTTTGTTGTGGTGTGAGAGGTCGGGTGCTTACCGACCATGACGAAATATCTAATATAATGTTCAATTATTAGAATGGAATACGCTTTCATTCCTTGGTTTAATGTAACCAAGAACTCCAATGGAATAGGAGATGAAGAGAATGAGTGAGGCTGTGCGGATCCTTCGGATGGTGGAAGAGCATTGGGAGCAGCTATTGAACAAAATCGAACAAACTGATGATGAATTGGAGAGGGAAGCATGGGTCTCTAGAGGATTAATCAACCTGCTGTCCCCGCTCTACTGCCATTCAGAATCCAACTATTATAGGGATGCGTCACTGCTCCCTTGGATAGAGCAGGGGGTGGAATGCCTTCTGAAGGATCAATTGGATAGTGGTTGTATTTCGTTGCTGAATTGCAACATTGATTCGCCGCCGGACACGGCCTTCCAAGTGCATGGCACCGCGATCGCGTACCATGTATTGGAGAGAAGCGGTTTCCCTGAGCTTTCAGATGTGACCGGGGGAATTAAGCTGTTCTTGGAACGGGCGAAGCCTTGTTTGCTAACCGGCGGCATTCATACGCCGAATCATCGCTGGGTCATATGTGGCGCCTTGGCCAACATGTATGAAATATTCGGTGACGAGGCGTTTAAGAATCGGGCCTTCCAGTTCCTCGAAGAGGGTCTGGATATCACGGATTATGGTGAATGGACCGAACGAAGCAATGCGATGTATAATTCTGCGCTTGCCATTCACTTGATCGACGTCGCCGAGGTGTTCGATCATGAGCCATCGTACGAAGCGGTTCGCAGTAATTTATTCATGATGCAATACATGTTTCATCCGGACAACCATATTGTGACCGAGTATTCCGGGCGTCAGGATCTGGGCCAGCGCGCGACAATGAATGACTGGTACTATACATCCCTGCATCTCATGGCGTCGAAGGACCGTAATCCATTACTCATTTCCATGGCCGTGCTAGCGGAAGAAACCGCACAGGTCGGGTCCAATGCGTTGATGTATTGGATGTTATATCCCGAGAAGATGGCATTGCCCGAGGGTCAGATCGAACCCATGCCCGAGAACTATACGGTATTTCTAGGCGAAGGGAACCGGGTGAACGTCCCTGTCAACATCCCCTACGGGAATCAGATCAGGAGACATCCGCATGGTGCCCCGCTCGTACGGCATCGCCGCGGAAAGTTAAGCGTGACGGTCATGTCGGGTCAGCCTGAACTGCTCTATGTCCAGTTCGGCCGTTCGCGGATGGTGGGTTACAAGCTAGGGCTTGGCTGGTTCGGGATAGCGAACGTGACTTTCCCCTCTATCGAACAAGTCGGGGATTCACGATACCGTATGGAGATCGAGCTGGAAGGATGTTATTTCGATTCGCTTCCGCCGGAGAGGGTTCGAGGCTTGAACGGCTCCTTTGTCGACATGCCTAACCTTGAGCGTGCGAAGACACATGTCACGATTCTTAAGGCCGCGGTAGAGTTCGAGCTGCTGGAAGACGGGTTGAATATTACGCTGATTTCCGATAATGTGCCAGGCGTCTATTTCCAGCACGTGTTCCAGTTCGATTCGGACGGCGAGATCGGCGGCGAGGGGGTTCGGCCGACGGAGATTCCAGGTATTCTACAGCTCTCGAAAGGGTATGCCCTCTACGAATATGACGGGGAATGCATCGAGATCGGACCGGGGGAGAAGAAGCATCGGGATGTCGTGATGCGTAACGAAAAGCCGAATCCGGATGTGATCCGCTTGACGATTAATAGCGTCACCCCATTAAGACAAACCTTATCGATTCGCTGTTATGATGCCGTGCGGAAAGCACGTCCCAACTAGATGACCGGGATGGGGCAGCCATAGAGAACCGGTTCCTTTAACCTTCCAAAGATTTGAAATAACCGTTATTTTGCAGTCCCAATTAGAAAGGGTGTTACGAAGATGAATGTAAACCAGGTGTATCGGGTATCCTCGACGGAAGAATTGATAGCGATATTAGCCGAGTGTCGCGGTACAGCGGGTGTAACAGAAATCGTACTAGCAGAAGGGGACTATTTCCTTCATAGCACTTTAGTGCTTGACGCAGCCTATCAAGACCTGGTTTTGCGAGGGGAAGGACGCGTAAGGTTCATTGGCGGCAAGCGGATCAAGAAATGGAAGCCGGTTGAGGAAGCGGAGGAATTGTCCCGGCTGGACCCGGAGGTTAGAGGGCATGTCATGGTTTGCGAGCTAGCAGAACAGGAAATCGATGAAACGGGTGGCCTCGTTTCGCGCGGCTTCGGGCGCCAGAGCGCACCTTCGCATGCCGAGCCGATCTGGAATGGCAGACCGTTATCCCTCTCTCAGTATCCCAAGCGGGGCGAGTTTTTGAAGATCACCGGATTTGCAAAGGGACGCATGAATGAACTAGAAGAAATGGCTGGAATCCAGGAGCACGGTTTTTATTACGACGACGAGCGTCCGGCAGCATGGGCGGCCAAAGATGATCTGTGGGTGCATGGCTACTGGAGCTTTGATTGGGCGCAATCCTATGAACATATCCAATCGATCGATTTGCGTAGCAAGCATGTCCTTACGCACCCGCCGTATGCAGTATCGCCGTTTCGAGTCGGGCAGCGCTTTTATTTTCTGAACATTCTCGAAGAAGTTCGTAATCCCGGAGATTATTATCTTGACCGGAAGACCAATAAGTTGTATTTCTACCCGGATTCCGAAGCGCCGGATGCGGATAATGAACTGCTTTTATCGATGCTAGAGACCCCAATTTGCAAGCTTGAGGGTTGTCAGCGGGTATCTCTTATTGGCTTAACATTCGAATGCACCCGTGGAATTGGTCTGCAGGCAGAAGAGGGATCCGACCTGATTGTCGATCGCTGCTTGTTTCGCCACATAGGGAATACAGCGATTCATATGGAAGGCGGTGTACGGAATACCATTCGCAATTGCACGATTCATCACTGCGGAGATGGAGGAATCAACGCATTCGGCGGGGATAGTGTAACGCTTGCATCCTGCGAATTTACAATTACGAATAATCATATTTACCGGATCGGGCAATGGAGCCGTTGCTACAACACGGCGATCAATATCAAGGGCGTTGGGATTCACGCGACTCATAACCTGATTCATGACCTTCCGCACATTGGCATTCTGTACTGGGGCAACGATATCGTTCTCGAGCACAATGAAATTTACAGCGTATGTATGGAGACAGGGGATGCGGGCGCGATATACTCGGGTCGCGATCTAAGTGCAAGAGGCAATCGCGTATGTCATAACTTCATTCATCACCTGGGCGGTGTCGGCCTGGGAACCATGGGGATATACAATGACGACGGTTTATCGGGAACCGTGATGGAGGACAATTTCTTCCTCGAAGTCGGCCGGGCTGCCTTTATGGGCGGCGGTGTGGATTATATAGTGAAGAACAATGTTTTCGTCAAGTGCTATCCTGCAATTACAGTGGATAGCCGCGTCGCGCATACAAAGTATTTCTGGGGACCGGCCTATGGTGTGCTTAAGAAGAGCTTCTATGAAGGGGCGTCATCGTGGCACAAGGACCAGAGTGAGCCTACATTGGACGCAAGTCAAAGTCCATATATCGATCGCTACCCTGAGCTAGCCGAGATCGATCGGATGTTTAAAGAGAATCGGCCGATGACGGGCGCAGCACGAATCTCTCAGAATGTATTTTGCTCTAAAACGCTGTTCCGCTATTTTTATGACAAGCGGGATGAGAATAACAAGAGGATGTATGATGACGGTGCTCTGATAGAACCGACCAAGGAACAGCTCAGCGTTATTATAGATTCAAGGCAAGACATTCATATGGAATGGTCAGCCGGAAAGGGCTCATGGCTGTTTGAGAAGAATTTTACAGCCCAACCTTCTGATTTTGAGGATGCCAAGTGGGGCGACATTGCCGTCCGCCAAGGATCCGAAGCTTACGACTATGGATACGAACGCAGGGAGATAAGAACGGTCGGATTAATAGAAGCAGATCGGGATGTGAATCCGCCTAAGATCTTAACAAGTTTAACCTATTCGCACAAGGGGGAAAGAAAGCTTACTCTGGCCTTGCGAAATGATAGCAAGCAGACCGTCAGCGGGGAGATCCAGCTTCATACGAGCAGCAATGTTCAGCTCGAGCTTAGCCAAGTGCCATTCAACCTCTATCCCGGAGAAGAGGACTCCATCGTGGTCGGGATAATCGAAATGGAAGTAGAGTTTGCGGTCGAGGCAAGGAGTGAACTTCCAGGCGTAAGACCATCAAGAGTCTGAAGATGAGGATGGACGATCGAACCGCTTGTTGTCAAAACCAGAAATAATCTCAATAACATCGGATTGTTATTGAGATTATTTCTGTTCAACTATAGTGGTACCGCCTTAACCCGTTACTCCGTGCTCGATCAGTATCTTCTTCACGATATCGCTGCCCGCCGCTTGATCAGGCAGTTTCACTCCGGCCTCGATGAGGCTTTCCGTTACCGCCGCGTAATCCCCAGAAGGATCTTGGATATGCAGAGACCCCCAAATGCAGCTACTCAACGGCGTTCCTCCAAATTCGTTTAACGCGTGTACGGATGCGCCTGTTGCAAGCAACAATTTAACGATTTCGTGATTCCCTCGAGATGCGGATGTATGCAGGGCTGTGAATGATTGAGGGCTGCGTCGCGCATCGACATTGAATCCAACCTCCAGCATTGTTCGGACCGCATCAAACCGATTATCTCCTGCCGCATCAACAATCAAACTTTCATCCATCGGCTGAAGGGAAGTTACCATATTCGGATGTTCGGATAAGATGGAATGAAGATTTGCCTTATCCGCTTGTAAACAGGCAAGCAAAAACTTCTGTTCAGTTGAACTGTATCTCAGCATCATTTCGATTACTTCATGACGGTTCAATCGATGAGCGAGAAATAACGGTCGAGTATATATTCCGATTTTGTACTCGTAAATATGTCCGCCTTCTGAATCGCCGGATGTAAAGTTTCCTTTGCCAACTTGAGCATTTAGAACATTCGGATCTCTCTCCAATATACGGTTTACCATTTCAAGATCGTCCAGCATGCAAGCCATAAAGATATCCGTTTCAGCGCCCCGCTCGACGAGATACCTGCATTTCTCCGGATCATCCACGGCCCATTGAGCAGGTGTGCCGCCATGGTCAATATCGCACATATCGATGTCCGCACCATGAACAAGGAGAAAATCGATGATCTTGTGTTCTTTGGCAAAGTGCAGGGGAACTTGTCCGTCAGGACCGCGATGATTAACGATAGAAGGATCCTCTTCCACCATCTTCGTAAGCATCTCCATCATTCCTAATGCAGCTGCTGCATGGGGATCGACATGGGCACCGCGGTCAATCAGATAACGTGAAAGATCGTAATGCTCATGATGCAAGACTCCGAATCCTCCAGCCCACCACTGGCTTTTTGCATTAATGTCCGCACCATACTCAAGCAATACATCAACCATCTCGCGATTTCCTTTTGAAGCTGCTGTAACAATTGCCGGACTATCGAAAGAAAAGCAGGGTACATCAATTAGAGAAACCAGCCAGGCATGCGTTTGTAACAGACGCTCTACAGTCTCGACATTGTCATTGTTAATTGCTTGGGTGACTTGCTCTACGACTTCTTTGTCTTGTTCTTTCATTGAAGCGAGAAAATTCCTATTCTTATCGTCCATAGCAATTATCCTCCACATCACATTTATTAATCGCTACCGAATCTCTGTATAAATGGTTTCGTCAACGGATACAGAATTCCTTTGAGGAGCGGTCTCATTCGGTATCGGCAGCTCGACTTCGTTTAAAAGGGGGTTATGCGTGTATACTTTGGTCAAATTGTGCCTTCAGGCGCTTGATATCTTCTCGAGGCGGAAAACCAAACATCCGAGAATATTCACGACTGAACTGGGAGGCACTTTCATAGCCTAACCTGAAAGCAACATCGGCAGCATCCGCTGATTCGGATAATAGAAGGTGCCGGGCTTCTTGTAATCGCAGTCGTTTTTGAAACTGAATAGGGCTCATCGCGGTAATCTCTTTGAAGTGCCGGTGAAATGATGAAATACTCATATTGGCTGTGTCTGCAAGCTCTTCAATTCGCAAAGACTTATCAAAGTTATTCATAATTTGTTCGATGGCGTCCCTGATATGATAGGTGCTGCTTCCCTTCATTGCAATTTGTGCCAGCGTAACTCCATATTGCCCTTGAAGAAGCTTGTACAGAATTTCCTTTGTGTAGATCGGAGCAAGGTACGGAATGTCTTGGGGATGCTCCAACAAACGAACCAATCGAAGTACCGCATCCAGTAGAGACGATTCTATTGGGCCGACGAACATAGCTCGGGCAGCATTTTCTTTAGACGTGATCTGAAGTTGAGACTCATTTAAAACCTCTAAAATTTGATTTTGCGTAAATTCGAGTCTCAAACTCAAGTATGGAGCGCCGGAAGATGCTTTGACAATCTGGCCCATCACCGGCAAGTTCATGGATGAAATAAGATAGTCGGCAGGACCATATTCAAAACGTTCCTGTGCCAGCCATATTTCTTTGGAACCTTGAGCGATCAAACATAAGGCAGGCTTGTAAACTCTATGGACAGGCTCGGTCACATTCGAGCGGTGAATAAAAAACAACGATGGGATAGCGGTCTCGTAAACTCCTTCCTGATCTGAATGACTTGTAATTCGTTTAGCGAGCTCTTCCTGCTGCTGGTGTATGGTTTCAGACATAAGTTTCCTCCATTTCACTTCTTTCTTGATAGATACATTATAATGCAACATTCATCTGATATGTAAGTGTTGTGAGAGGATTAGGCAATCCTATGAGACGAAAGGGATAACGGTCTCCACTTCATTTGCTGCATAATAATAAAGTGAGCTTAGAGGGAAATGGTTTTACCACAACAGAAATGATATCGAAAGAGGGAAAACTAATTTGTATCTACGTGTAAAAAGCCTGTTTGCAATCAAAGGTTATCGTTTATTCGTCCTTTGTATGCTGCTATTAGGGATCGGAATATCGATTACATCGCCGTATTTGTCTCTATACTTTACAGAAGTTATGGGGATGAGTACGGGAGCGTTTGGCGTTTTCATGGCGGTAAGTTCGTTAAGCGGCGTAGTGGTCAATTCACTTATTGCAAAGAGATCAGACAGCGGAATGGACCGAAAATGGATTATTATTGCAGCCACGCTTTCATCGGCGTTGAGCTATATTGCATATTTATTGTTTCATAATTATTATATCCTGCTCATTGCCGTTACGCTGTTGAATGGAATAGGGGCTGCTACCATACCGCAAATTTATGCCAGCGCACACGAAGCAGCAACAGAGAGCAAATCCGATGACAAGACGTTCGCGATCTCTACGATGCGTTCGCTGTTTTCTCTCGGATTTCTTGTAGGACCATTAGGCGGGGTATTACTTTTGGGAGCTCTAGATTACAATGGCCTTTTTGGAGGAACTGCCGTCATCTATCTGATCATTGCCTCTGCAGTATATCTATTCCTACAAAGCCGAGTTCACAGCAATACAAGGAAAAATAAAACGAAAGGTATTTCTTCGCTTCGAAACAAACAGATCCGGTATCCGCTAATTGCCTTTATTTTTCTGTTCGCCGTCAATGCCATCAATAGCATCAATACGCCGTTATTTATTGTGAATGAGCTTAAGGGGACGCATACGGAAGTAGGGCTCGTGGTGAGCATTTGTGCCGGATTGGAAATTCCCATTATGATTGCGCTTGGAGCCTTGAACAGAAAAATATCGAACCAGGTTCTGATGATCAGCGGCTGCGTGATCGCGATCATTTATTTTATAATTTTAAGTGTATCGAGCGATTCCTGGCATTTGATTGCAGCACAGCTCCTTCAGGCGACATTTGTGGCTATTGTCATGGGCAATGGACTAAGCTATTTCACGTCTCTTCTTCCTGATTCACCAGGGCTAGCCACAACGTTCTATGCCAACAGTTCTACCATTGGAAGGTTAGTGGGAAGTCTAGGAGGCGGTTTCATTGCCCAGTATATCGGGTTTCGTTATGTGAATTGGGTCTGTCTGGCGATTGCCGTAATCTCATTCTTTATTTTTTGGAAAACAAGACCCAAAGCAGCACTGGCGGTGAGTGAATAGAAGAATACATCGGAGAAGAGGGCTTCGGGCCCTCTTTTTTCTATTGCTTGAAGTCGCGTTCGTGTCTTAAAGCATACTACGTGTTGAAATGAATAATTAAAACACTCGTTGGCAAACTAAAGAAATCATTTTTCAAATAAATGGAATAGGGGGCTTAAGCGTTGGGTAAGCAATTCGATGAACTGGTTAATTTTCATTCGAAATCTTCTGATTTTGTATCAGTTGCCATTGCCGTAGATGAATCGATCTTTATTAGCTATTACGAAACCATGGTTGATTCAAAATCTTTGCTACAGGATTTATTCCCGGTCATTGTACGGTTGAACGGTGATAAGATCGAGGATTTATATGCAAGCTTACCCTTTCCAGGAAAACAAATCGTAACGGATACCAATGAGCAAACGCAATTGCTTATGATTGGATATATCTTATTATCAAACAGAACAGAGGAGGCCTGTATCGCTGTTCAAGCCGTCCGTACCGAATCCCGTTCCATTAACGCGCCAGAGGTTGAATTTAGCGTCATCGGACCTAAGGATGCATTAATCGAACAATTAGATACGAATATTATGCAAATCCGAAGAAGATTGCCCGTACCTGAATTGCGTGTTACGCGTATGGAGATCGGATCATTATCCAAAACCAAATGCGCAGTCATGCATCTAGAAGGTATTGCTAACCCGCTAAATTTGGATTATATGATGAAGCGTTTAAATAAAATCGACATGGATGTCATTACGGATAGTACGAACATCATCCAAATCATCGTGGACAACAAATATTCGTTATTTCCCCAATTCCTTGAAACTGAGCGACCGGATCGGCTTGCGCACGTGCTTTCGTTTGGAGGAATAGCGGTATTGGTAGATGGATCGTCTCAAGCTTTTACAGGCCCAGTAACGATTGGCCAATTTCTTGTTGCTTATGAGGATTATTACTTGTCTTGGCATCTTGGCTCATTTTTTCGTATTTTACGGATATTGTCGATATTGTTCTCCATCTTTGCTACTCCTGTCTACATAGCCATCCTCACGTACCACTATCACATTATCCCGACTCTACTTATCGGACCAATTATATCATCGCGAATCAACCTTCCGTTTCCTCCCTATTTGGAAGTAATCTTTATGGAATTGACGATCGAGCTGCTGCGGGAAGCAGGTGCAAGACTGCCCACCAAAATCGGCCAAACGATTGGCATCGTCGGGGGTATTGTTATTGGAACTGCTGCTGTTCAGGCTGCGCTAACGAGCAATATTTTACTTACAATCGTCGCTTTGTCCGCATTAGCGTCTTTCGCAGTGCCAATCTTTCACTTCAGTAATACGATCCGAGTAATTCGGTATCCATTTATATTGAGCGCACAAATGCTTGGGCTTGTCGGTATAGTTGTGTGTGCAAGCTTCTTGTTGGTACATCTTTTGCGACTTAAGTCGCTCGGCACACCGTATTTGCAGCCCTTTTACCCCTTGCGATTCCAGGATTGGCAAGATTCGGTGTTCCGGGTTCCTACCGCTTCCTTCAACAAAAGACCTGGAGCCTTTCGCCCTCTACGGAAAGACAGAACAAGGACAAAAAAGCCGGATATTGATGAGTAGGAAGGAGGTTCCGAATTGCCATCCCATCATTCCATACAAGCAAATCAACAGATTCCTTCTTCCTCAGCGCTGTATATCATTTTCGGCACACAGGTTGGCCTTGATTACTTGACCTTTCAGCGGAAGCTCACGCAAGCTGTCGGGCAGGATGCTTGGATCGCGTTACTCATAACCGCACTTCTCATCCATTTGGCTATTTGGTGGATGTTTACGTTGTTGAATCGGCAGCAGGCTGATTTGGCGACAATCAATAAGCGATTGCTGGGGACATGGATCGGAGCATTGTTTAATACGGCTCTAATCGTATATTTTTTATTGATCTGTATGATGAGTATTCGATTATATTCGGAGATTGTGAGGATTTGGATATTTCCAACCATTCATATATGGGTATTGGAACTGATCTTATTGCTTTTATCCTATTACCTTGTCTCTGGCGGTCTTCGTGTTATTGCCGGATTCTTTATGTTTTCACAATTATTTATTGTTTTGAATGGAATTTTCTACTTCCTGAGAAATTATTATCACCCAACGAACTTACTTCCCATTATGACCCATACGATACCCGAGATATCGCAAGCTGTGTGGAGCATCATACCGAGTTTTATGGGAGTTGAAGCTCTGCTTATGTTTTACCCCTATCTCAACAATGGGAAAAAAGCTCAGAGGTGGTCGCATGGAGCTAACGCTATAACCATGACGGTATACCTGATTATCCTCGTTTTTACTCTTATGTTTTTCTCTCAAGAACAATTAAAGGATGAGATGTGGCCGACGCTTACCCTATTTAAGTTTGTCGAGTTTCCTTTTATGGAAAGAGTCGAATTCATCGGGGCAACGTTTCAACTGTCTCGTGTAACTCCAATCTTGTCCTTATATTTATGGTCGGCTCTCCAAACCTCAAAGCAGCAATTTCGATTTTCAAAGAGAAGGATGCTCCCTGTTTATTTGGTCATCGTGTTTATAGGCAGTTTAATGTTTCACGATGTTCAACAGGTACTAAAGAGCTACTCGATCATCGGTCAAGTTGGTTTTGTTCTCTTGTTCGTTTATGTGCCTCTTTTAATAATTGTAACCAGATGGCTTCCAGTGAAAGGAAAGGGACTATGAAACCGTTTATCGTTGTACTGTTAATGGTTACGCTGCTAACCTCCTGCATAGCCAAAACTGAAGTTATTGAAGACATCTACATGGCTTTGGCGATGGCAGTCGATTTCAAGCCAACCCACGATGACGAAGCCAGTCTTGATAGGAGTAGAAAAGGGATAGATTTAACCCTTTCCGTCCCCTTATATACAGCGGACCACAAGGTAGAAAGCATTTCTTTTAAAGAAAGCGGGATTACACTTAAGGAAACGATCAGCAGTATTAATCATAAGAGCGATCAATACTTATCGATCAGCAAACTGGGAGCCGTCCTATTCAGCGAGAATGTTCTACGCTCAGGTATTGGCGAATATGCAGAGACACTCAATGCCGATCCGTTAATTAGCGGCAGATTGATTCTTGCTATGACAGAAGGGCGTGCTGAGCATATCCTTCAAGGTGATTTCCGAACGAATAATCAACCTGTCGGGAGGTATTTGTGTAATATCGTTGAGAACAATTTCAAAACCTTTGATTTGCCGCGAATGAACTTACATCAATTTATTTATGAATGGAAAGGGATCGGAATGGATCCTGTGATGCCTATCATTGAAATTTCCGAGAAGAAAGCGACTCTCGCCGGAATCGCAATATTGAAAGATGATTCGTATATGGGGAAACTCACGGTGGAAGAAATAGTCCCCTTTACCTGGATGAAAAAAAATACCCGCAACGGATCGTATGTCGTTCGTTTACCAGAGCAAAACACAACCATTCAAGATTCGACAACCCGAGTGAGATATAAATATTTGCCCAACCATAACCAATTTAATATCTATATACGAGTTGAAGGTAAGCTCACAAAATCTGATCTTTCCAAGTCCATTGAGCTTAGTGAGGTTCGCAATGCGATTAATAAACAATTTACAAACCAGTGCGAAACGGTAATCGCGAAGCTGCAAAAATGGGGAACCGACCCCCTGGGGCTTGGAAATGTTGTCCGGAGTCGGGTAAGGAATTGGGATGAGCGCATATGGAAAGAGCAATATCCGTCATTGAACATTAAAATTATAGTCGATTCAACGATTCGGAGGTGAGGGATGTGGTGACTTATAAACGGATAGGGGGATAGCAGCCGTGCCGATTTGCGAGGACGGCTACGACCCCTTTATCATAAAATAACGTGCCAGGCTCAGCCAGTAGGGCTCGTTGGTTCCAACCTACGTTGACTCTACTTAACATGTAAGAGTCCAGTAAATGAATCATAAACTGACTAAGACCGACGCCCGGCACAAATATATAGAACCATCTAAAAACCATTACCTAGTGATCCCGTCAGCACCGGTAATAAGTGAATTGATACCCCCATCCGCAGAACAGGCTGCGGTCATTATGAGATGACGTTACACTTTGTTTAACAGGGAACGTACGCCATTAACGACTAAGGCGACGGCGAATACACTCACGGTGATAATGCCTACCGCGTCGAACAGAGGTTCCAGGCTTGTCAGCAAATCCGATACAGGGACGTAAATTAGGCCGAAACCACCAATGACGCCGCCCAGATAGTTAAAAAACTTATTCATATCGATACACCTCCTCTAGCGATAATACACAGCTTATGCATGGAAGGTTGATAGTGTGATAGACAAATGAAGTGATATTTTACACATTGTAATTGACGGCGAGTCAAAAACTTTTTTTTATGTTCAATTAAGATTGATTTAAGCAATGGATTGGATAATAAAGGAAAGGCCATTGGAGGATTAAATGACGATCCGTTTGAGGTTGACTCTATTATATTCAGGCATTTTAGCTTCTACTTTACTACTATTCGGTATTGTATTATATAGCTTTTTACAATTCTACCTATATAGCGATCTGAGGTCTTCGCTCAAAGATCAAACAAGAGAATTACAAGAAAATGTAAAATATAACCCTTTAGGTTGGAATTTGTTTATCCGATTAGATGAATTCGATACTGCGCATACAGGAATGTATATACAGGTTATAAATTTGAACAATGGTGATAGGGCAAGGTCAATCAACCTAGGTATTGTCGAATTACCTTTTTCCCAGAAGACCCTTGAAGAAAAGAAACAAGGATACTACGTTACTGCTAAAATCCAAAATTCTCTTTTCTTGATATACTCAGATCCGTTAATACTGAACGGTAATGTAGTTGGGGTTTTACAGTCGGCGTATAATATAGGTGTATTAAGTGAATTTTTATCGATATTGCGAGCTCTTCTTTTTTTTTATCATTACTTGTTGTATGTGTGGCTTCATATATCGGGTGGATATCTGCTAAGCGCTCTTTACAACCAATCTACACCTTAATTGAGGAGACACAACAAATTCAAAGAAGCGAGGACTTAGGCATACGAATACAATCTCAGAAAAACACAAATGAAGTTAGTCTCTTAAGTAAGACGATTAATGGAATGGTAGAACGTATTCAGACGATGTACTTAAACCAACGTCGCTTTGTTTCAGATGCCTCTCACGAATTGAGAACTCCACTTACTACGATTAGTGGAAATGCGGAGTTCCTTAAAAAAATATGGATAGCTTACAATAAACCACCTTATTTAGTTGATAAAAACGAGATTGAAATATCGGTGGAGGCTCTTAATGACATTGTAGATGAAACAAATAGAATGAGGAGATTGGTTAATGATCTCTTAACCCTTGCAAGAGCTGATGCGGGGCAGCAGATAAAAAAAGACGTTTTTGAAATCAAACCAATTGTAGAATCAGTAGTAAGAAAAGCACAATTACTACCTCAATCGGTTCATTTCAAGGTTGAAGACCTCAGCGTGCTTGAGAACCTATATATTGCAGGTGATCAAGAATACCTTCAGCATCTGTTGTTCATCTTCCTTGATAACGCATTCAAATTCACCTTGGAAGGTTTGGTTGAGTTTAAGTCAGCCAAAACAGCAGATGATATTCTATTCACGATCAGTGATAGTGGGATCGGCATGGCTATGAATGAAATTCCCCAAATATTTGAACGATTTTATCGTGCTGATTCCTCAAGAGGTGACACGCCTGGCACGG
The DNA here is from genome assembly GCF_024498075.1 of Paenibacillus mendelii. GTDB lineage: Bacteria > Bacillota > Bacilli > Paenibacillales > Paenibacillaceae > Paenibacillus_Z > Paenibacillus_Z mendelii. The sequence goes on along the minus strand of NZ_JANHOF010000015.1, from coordinate 11,624 downwards.
GTCTTGGATTATCAATTGCACAATGGATTTTGGATGAACACAAAGGTAATGTTGAGATCGTGAGTAGTCCAAACAAAGGAACAACAGTTGCCCTTCGGTTACCGGTATATAAAGGCAAGCAGTACTATAGTTGAACAAATAAGTAGCGCTGCGGTAACAAAAGTCTGATCGTCACTTATAGAAGGAGGATACTATGGACAAAGAGAAACTCATCCGTAAATTCGATAATCAATCCAGAGTTTACGAAATGAGAAGGAAGAAGCAGACGGAACGAATTTGGCGGGAGAAATTGATTGGGAGTGCAAAAGGGAAGGTTCTTGAGGTAGCTGTTGGTGCCGGAGCAAATTTTCACTTTTACCCCCCAAATGTGGATGTGACTGCTGTCGATTTCAGCGATGCTATGTTATCCAAGGCAAAAGAGTCCGCCATTGCTAGCAATGTTCAGGCCACATTCATTCAATCCGATATCGAATCTATATCGTTTCCTGAAAACTCATTTGATACCATCGTCTCGACATTATCCTTTTGCGGTTACGAACATCCTGTTAAAGTGTTAGAATCTTTTTGCAGGTGGTGCAAGCCAGGCGGTCAAATTTTGTTAATGGAGCATGGTCTCAGTTCAAACCGATTGATTGGCAGTTCCCAAAAGATCATCGAACCGATATTTCTACGCATTGTCGGCTGCCATCTGGATCGTAATATGATCACTATTTTTCAGCAGTCCCCGATCCATATCGATCATATGGAACGCTATAAGTTTAATACCGTTCATTTGGTGTGGGCGTCGCCAAACAAAGGAAGGCTCGGATCAACAGCAAGTGCATCGATTAGCTTTCCCTGGGCATTCAGAGATACAGAAGAAGAATAGTATAGATCCCATTTTCCATGTGAAGTCGCCTTATGGCGGCTTTTTATGTTTTCAACTGTCCGATGGCCGATTACTAGCTTTGCATTTATTGATTCAATCTGATACTATAAACTGACGAACGTTCGTTAGGGGAGGTGGTTTCATTGAAAAGCAATGAGATTAAGGAGGCAGCTCTAAAATATTTCACGATTCATGGTTATGAAGGAGCATCCCTTTCTCAGATCGCGGATGAAGTCGGTATGAAGAAACAATCGATCTACGCTCATTTTAAAGGAAAAGATGATCTTTTTTTGCAGGTTTTACGTGATGCGAAAGAGACTGAGCTATCTTCAAAACTCCAATATTTCAGTAACATTGGCTCACAACATCCGGAGAAGGATTTATACGGATTTCTACAATTAGTAATCGCTCTTTTCAAAGAAAATGAGCAGTTAAAGTTTTGGCTTCGCATGTCTTTTTTTCCGCCGGCTCACCTTGTAAAAGCGATTGAAAAAGAAGTGATCGATATCGAGGAAAAGGTGCAGGCGATACTGGAAAGTAAGTTTCACGATTGGATAGACGCTAAAGCAATCTTCGGGGATTCAGCAAAAACGCCGACCCTAGCCTTCTTGGGAATCGTTGATTCCATTATGCTGGAGCTTGTATATGTCAATGATGAGAAACGGCTGAAGGATAAATTGGAAGCCTCTTGGACAGTATTTTGGAGAGGGATTTCACATCGGTGATTCATAACATAATGAGGGCATGAACATGAAAAAAACAATTAGATCACAAAAAACCGTATTGATTATTCTTCTAAGCAATATATTCATTGCATTTCTGGGCATCGGTCTAGTCATCCCCGTAATGCCGTCTTTTATGAATATTATGCATTTATCAGGCAAAACGATGGGGTATCTTGTTGCGGCATTTGCGGTGGCACAGCTGCTTATGTCGCCGCTAGCAGGGCGTTGGGTAGATCGTTTCGGCAGAAAGAACATGATTACAATCGGCTTAGTCCTCTTCGGTACTTCGGAACTTATATTTGGTTTGGGCACGAATGTATCGGTGCTCTATATATCGAGGATTCTGGGTGGATTTAGCGCTGCTTTTATTATGCCCGCAGTCACGGCATATCTCGCAGATATTACATCGATAGAGGAACGGCCGAAGGCGATGGGGTATATGTCTGCCGCCATTAGCACCGGTTTTATTATCGGGCCTGGCGTCGGCGGCTTTATTGCAGAATACGGCATACGTATGCCTTTCTTCGCTGCGGCGGGCATGGCCTTTATTGCTTGCCTCTTATCCTTGTTTATCTTAAAAGAACCGCTAACCAAAGCACAGCTTGCAGAGTTTTCTACGAATGCCAAACAGGTTAACTTTTTCAGCGATTTAAAGAGGTCACTTAACCCACTATATTTTATTGCCTTTGTCATTGTATTTGTGCTCGCATTCGGTTTATCCGCATATGAAACGGTTTTTAGCCTGTTTTCCGATCATAAATTCGGTTATACGCCCAAGGAAATTGCAGCCATTATTACGATTAGCTCAATCTTCGGTGTAGTTGTGCAAATATTTCTGTTTGGAAAAATGGTAGACAAACTCGGCGAAAAGAAAGTGATCCAACTCTGTTTAATTATTGGAGCTATATTGGCGGTCGGGTCTACCGTGGTCTCTGGTTTTTGGGCCGTGCTGGCGGTAACATGCTTCATTTTCCTCGCATTTGACTTGCTTCGTCCGGCATTGACGACATATTTATCAAGAACTGCCGGAAAAGAGCAAGGGTTCGTTGCCGGAATGAATTCAACCTATACGAGCTTAGGCAATATCGTCGGGCCGGCGATGGGCGGGATATTATTTGATGTAAACATCCACTATCCGTATCTTTTCGCTGCAGTCATTATGGTCATAGGCCTCGGTATTACAGTCTTGTGGAAAGAAAAACAACCGGTAGAGAATATTTAGATCATGTACAGGCAGCCGCTTCAAAAGATCGGCTGCCTTTTTCGCGGGCGCTCATGGAATGATTGAATACTAGACTAACGGTAGTTTCTACATGCTTTAAAAATGCTTTCCTTGCGTTCGATACAAGAAACCCGCCATCGGGAGAGGGCGGGTTCTTGCAGAAAGTGATGAAAAAAGATGAGTTCCTTTACCTCTAGTTCCTTACTTCCGGAAGTGGCAGGAATAGCATCGCCAGCGGCAGGAAGCTGCCGGAAGCGAGTGTGAATTTGATCTCGACCGATTCCTCGGTGCTGCCCGTCCGGTACAGGACGGCTGCTTCATTGTTGTTTAGCAGCACGTGTTTGTTCGTGACGGTGACCAACTGGCCATTCACGAGGAATGCCCCCGTATAAACGCCTCCGCGCGGATTGAGCGCGATGACCGTATTCGGCGCAACGTGATCGAGCTTCATCGTGTACATGACGCCGAAGTTGCCTACGTTCAGTTCGTTGACACCGCTTGAGGAATCGTAGCCGTACAAAAACGAGTCCATCGTGCCGTCACCGAACGTCATGCGGTTCTCTTCGTAACCGAGCGGCTCGACGATCTCGATCATTCGATTCGCGTTATCGAACGTCCCACGAACATGCTTGCCGTCGCGCGGCATGACGGACAGTGTCGGAAGCGCAGTTTTTGGGTCTTTGTCCGCGGCCACGACAACCACGTCGTACACCAATTCCTGATCCGAATACAAGTCCGCGTAAGCCGAGTAAATCTGATTCGCCTTGATCGGCATCTTGCTCAGCTCCGGCAGCAGCTCAATAGTCTGGCCTGGCTTAATCGTCGTCCAGCTTGGCGAAGGATTGTTCTGGAGCGATTGCAGGTAGCGGACAACCGACAGCTTGCCGGTATTCTCCACGTAAGCGTCCGGACCGCCAATGCCGAATGTGCTCGTATTGACGTTGACCGTCGTGTTGCCTTTGTTCGTTGCCAGCAAATACATGCGTACCGGATAACCGATCTGATTGTAGTTGTGGAACAGGAAGCGTACGTTGCCCGTCAGCTGATCCTCATAAACGATCCCTTCGCTAATGAGCGTCTCGGGGCTGTTACTGCGCACCAGCTGTGCCGTATCCGACTGAATGGCGTATTTTATCGCCTGGTATTGTAATACTGCGGAGCCATTGACCGTGAACTTGTCTCCAACGTTCGTGAATAGACGGCCATATTCTTCCTTCGTATAGAGCACTTCTTCTGTCACGGTAATCGTCTTCGTCACGGAGCTGGTCAGTCCGTGGCTGTCCGTCACTTCGAGCGTCACAGATTTCTCACCCGCTTCAAAGAACGCATCGCCCTCCGGGCGCCCGGTGTATTTCGTCTTGCCGATCGCGTTCTCGTCATCCGTGCTTAGGTCGGTGAAAATAATCTTCTCGCCGATCCGGTATATCTCGCGTTCCATCTTAAAATCTGCCACCGGCGGCTGGTTCGGCGGCAGCACTTCTACCGATACCGAAAACGGGGCGCTCCATTCGCCCGTCACGTCCTGCACCTGCCGGGTAATCGTATGAATGCCCGCCTCGGAGAAAATCTCCTCTTTACCGGTCCATTGTTCGTTCATGAACGGCTGACCCGTCTGATTCGTCGACCGATCGGTATACGTGACAATCGTTTCGCCCGCGTAAATCTTGGTCGGCGTCACTTCGAAATCCGCGGTCGGCTTCGTTCCCCAGGCGAGCGTGATCGTCGTTCCTGTCAAGTTCAGCTGGCTGTCGGTCATATTCGACCACGTGCGGATCGGCACCATCATAGATCCTTTCAGCGCAAACGGTGCGAGCGGCGCTTGGACCGGCTGGCCATCCCGCGTAATCGTCTTCCGGTCGGCCTTGAAGCGAAACTCATGAAGCGCATTCTTCACGACAGATTCCTTCGTCTTCGCATCAAATGAAACGTTATAGCCATATTGATCAGCAACCGACTTGAGAGGAATAAATGACGTACCGTTCTTCGCCGTAACCGGCTGTGCCGACATCGAGCTGACACCGTTCTTGATCATGACCTTGCTGTTCAGCTTCAGCGTCAGCTGGTTCCCAGCACCCTGGGCCGCTGCTTCCTTTGCGCCAATCGCTCCAACAGGGGCGGCTAATAGTGACAAAATCAACAACCATTTCAATGATTTCATGTCGCATCTCCTTTTTCTTCCGCTAATTGAACCCCTATTGCTCGTTCCCGGTGGGTCAGAACATTAAACTCACGTCAACTTAAACGTCTAACATGTGAGAAAAGTTTCTCTCTCTCGTTAAAAAGATGGATATATATATCAAAATTGGAATATTTAATTTTGTTATAACATCCTATTGACAGTAAAGCGTTGCTATAATAGATGACAATCAACATACTTAAGGTAGATTCTTGTTAGCCATTTCACTTAATACCTCTCCGATCGGTATTCGAGAAGCTTGGCAAAAGAACAGCAGATGGGGACTGAACAAGTTACAGTAACAATAAATGCCTTTAATACGTTATTCACAAAGAATGTCTGAAATCGAACGATGGTTAAAGGTCATCCCTATAATAAAAGGAGGTCATCGAAATCGAAAAGAGATTGGTTAAGGGAGCTATATACGGATTTTTAATTGGCTTAGCCCTTGCAATTATATTTATTGCTGATACTATTACGCATGTAGAATCAGGGGTGTCTACAAGCTATACAATCCCGATGCGAGAGTATGTGCTTAAATTACTCAGATTTTCTGTAAAGGCAAGCTTAGCAACAACTGTCGTTCTATGGATCAGAGAAATTTATCTTGGTCCACGAAAAGAGGGTGAGCCATCCTTTATAATTGGTATTGTTAAAAGCTTTGTAATTGTTTTTGCACTAATTATTTTGGTTTTAATGGCTATTTCAGCGGTCACTAATTTTATAATGCGTTAACATATTCATATAACAAACGGGTACGAGAACGAGCTCAATAATGATCAGAAGGAGGCTGCCAACTTGGATTGGTAGCCTCGTTGCGCTTAAGAGGAGTTTACGTTATTGAAAAAATAAAACCGGCACAAATATGTGCCGGTTAACCAATAATGCCAAAAAAGGATGAGCCCTAAAAATGCCACGGATACATAATAGTCTATAAAAAAATTCAACATAAGTCTATTACTTTTTTGGCATAAAATGTATGTTTATGAAGCGACCGCGGCGCAAAATCGATAAGAGAGATTAAACACGGAACCATTTTGTAGGGACGGTAAACAGCTACAAACAACAACGTAACTAGTAATTTACCAAAGTTAATGAAAGGAGAAGCCCTGCATGATTACGCTCAGAAAAATCACGCTGGAAAACCGACGTGCCATATTTAACTTGGAGGTTTTAGAAGATCAACGCCGTTTCGTTGCGTCCAATCTGTCAAGCGTGGCTTCGTGTTATGTCCTTGCAACCAATGGGGGACATCCATTTCCGTTTGCCATTTATGCAGATGAACAGCCGGTCGGTTTTGTTATGATTACTTATCGAATCACCGGGTACGAACTCCCGGCAATCGCAGACGACAGCTATTGCATCCTGCGGCTGATGATTGACAAGCAATACCAGAACAAGGGGTACGGTCGGGAAGCTATGAACAAAATCTTGGAATTTATCCGCACCTTTCCGGCAGGGCCTTCACACTACTGCTGGATATCTTATAAGGCTGATAACGTGGCCGCCAAAAGGCTTTATGAAAGCTTCGGCTTCCGTGACAACAGCGAAATCATTGGAGACGAGCTAATAACGGTTTTGCGACTCTGATTTGCTGCTTGTATCATGTTTCAATCTTTCGAGGGATCATTACAAGGTGTGCAAGGAAATACGGCAACTCATGGGAGTCGATAGCGGAATGGAGCAGATTGCAGCGGCAGTCTGCTTTTTTCATTGAAGCAACGGGCCTTTACAATCCTCATATTAATTTTAAATTTAACCAAGGACGTAAGATGGGAAGGATGTTGGCGGCTTGCATAGCTTGTGTGTGATCGAGACCCTCAAGAACCTTAACTTCCCAGCCGAGAGCTTCAATCTCTTTGCGTCTGTTCATGAGTGGTCCAGCTATATCTACAATGACATTGCCCCAACGTTCGCCATAAATGATTTTATCGGCAGTACCTGCAAAGCAAAGGCGAGGGCAAGAGATTTTATCTTGGACTATCCGATCGTTGAAAGCTTGTAATTCCTGATATAGCGTGACGAACTGCCTTGTTTGAGAATCACTCATGGTGACCTCAACATGTGACCAATCAAATTCATCTGAAGTTTCTTTTGAGGGGGATGAACTCCTCTGAGCAGACATCTCATGTGTCGCCATTGTTACATCTAACATTTCTTTATACGGGCCGTCAATAGGAGGAAAGCCACCCATAATTAGTGCAGACAGTCGATCCGTTCGAATGGCCAGCTGCATTCCACAAAGAGCAAGCCATGAGTAGCCATAATAGCCAAATTGCTTTGCTTCTGCCGAATCGGCTATTGCCAGCAAGTCTCTAGTAACGTTAGTTGGTGTTAATGTATCTGGTTTAGGTGTATTTAAGACATGACCTTCATAGTCGAAGGCGATTACACGATATTTATCGCTAAGACCATCTATTAGTGAACGTCCCAGTGCAGGGTCTGCTCCCCACTTTCGCATTTCGTCAGCTTGGGGTCCTTCGATTGGTTGGGGATTTACAGGAAGCAATAGGTTGGGTCCCTCTCCATGAACTTCCACATGGATAATACTTCCGTCATGCAAGCATGCTTTAATCATGGTCAACGCCCTCCAGTTCAGATTCCTCATTTTTAAAAATATAGTTACCTGATATAAGAGACTGCCTGAGCTTTTGAGTGGCCTCTATTGCGTATTCAAAGTATCCAACCCACATGCCAACAAGCTCAGGATGCTTAGAAGGGTTGGAAGGTAAGGACTCGGTTGGTAATGATCTCAAGAAAGTAAGAATTCCTCTAAGTGAGACAAGACGTTCGTCAAAGAGCGAAATGACATGGTGACGAGGAAGCATCTCCATGAAAGCGATCCCCGCTGCATACACCTGAAAATCATTGCTCTTAAGCGCTGATTCAAGAAGGGTTATAAATTCATTTTCGCCTTGTATAGTTAGTGTATATTCAGTACGGGATGGTCCGCGCTTGACACGATCCCCTGAGTCGTCGGCTTTGATCATTCCTTGAGACTCAAGTTTTTCTAAAGCGTGGTAAATCGAACCAGGTTTTATATTTGTCCACGTTTCGGCCCGCCATGAAGTTAGTTCTTGATAAACTCCATAACCGTGAGTAATTCCCCGTCGAAGTATTATTCCTAAAACCAGTAGTCTTGCTGTGGACATATGAATTAGCCTCCTTTCTTGGAATCGAATCCCAGTATAGTAGAAACAACTATGCTAGTCAAGTTTGAATAGTGCTTTAAACGAAGCATCGTTTAACTAACGGAAGAACGTTAGCCGATAATGATCGGTGGCCTTGTCTTAACTAGGTTTCCATTATCCTGCGAAGGAGATAACGATGAATATCTCATCTTAATGTCGTATAATCAAATGGACGGCAGGTATTGCTTACTCCAAATTGGATCATTTTTATAGGGAAGTCGATCTAATGTCGGTTGGAATGAGCGACAAACAATGTTTGTAGAAAAAAGGAGTTGTCGGGATGTTTCGTTATTTTCTGGTTGTAATAGGCGTGACTATTGCTGATCATATTGTCAAATGGCTTATATCGATGTATATGACGATAGGCCAGCAAATTACAGTTATACCCGGCGTGTTCGGATTGACCTCCATCCGTAACAGAGGTGCGGCCTTTGGCATGCTGCAAGGTCAACGTGTTTTTTTTATTATCGCAACGTCAATTGTTCTGATCGGCATCATTCTTTATTTGTATAAAATTCATCGTGAGAAAAAGCTTCTCTCGTATGGTTTTGCCCTTATATTAGGCGGAGCGCTCGGTAATTTTATCGATCGTATCTACAAGGGGGAAGTCGTGGATATGTTCCAAGTATATTTTATTGATTTCCCTATATTTAATGTTGCGGATTCCGTACTCTGTATAGGAGTTGCCATTGTTCTGATTGATACCTGGAGGGACTCGCGTGCGGATAGAGCGGCAAATAAATTGCTGGAACAGTAGGTCAGGAGATTGAAACGTTCTGGACATGCCATGAAGTGTTAAAGGGCAGAAGTGAGTACACGATCGCTGTCCAGTCTACGGTTATGATAAAATGGATGAAATCCTTCAAAGAATAAGGAAGTGTTAAATAATGAATTTCGAAATGGTTATGCAGGAGCTTGAAGCTCTCGGCAAGGAACGAACCAAGAAAATGTATGTATCCAATGGCGCGCACGAACCGCTTTTTGGCGTGGCTACAGGCCAAATGAAGCCCATCGCCAAGAAAATTAAAAAAAATCAATCTTTGGCTGAGCAGCTTTATGCAACGGGGAATTACGACGCCATGTACATGGCCGGTGTAATTGCAGACCCCAAAGCAATGAATGAAGCTGATTTTAAGCGCTGGATCGATTCGGCTTATTTTTATATGCTTTCCGATTATGTGGTGGCTGTAACCTTAGCAGAAACAGATATTGCACAAGAAGTTGCCGATCAATGGATCGCATGCGGCGAAGAGCTGAGAATGTCAGCGGGCTGGAGTTGTTACTGCTGGCTTTTGGGTAATCGACCGGACCATGAATTTTCCGAAAGCAAACTTGCCCATATGCTCGAAATTGTGCAAAATACGATTCACGATTCTCCCGAACGAACAAAATACGCTATGAATAATTTTCTTTACACAATGGCGGTATCCTATTTGCCTCTCCATGAAAAGGCGGTTGAGACCGCAAAGGCAGTCGGCCCAGTAGAAGTCAAACAGGACAAGAAAAAAAGCAAGTTTCTACTCGCATCCGACAATATTCAAAAGGCAGTTGATAAAGGGCAAATTGGTTTCAAACGCAAATATGTAAGGTGTTAGCCAAAGCAAATCATGCACTCCCGGATTTTCAGCCTTTGATATGGGGAAGCGGGCAATGGTGGTAGAGAGCCGGATCAAGGAGAATGGCTGATCCATGCATACCTGCATAAAGGATCGGGGATATCGGAATAATAGTAATTGTTGATGACAATGGCAGATACAAAGAATACTAAACAAAGGAGTCTAAAGTGGAAAATAGCGGACATGAAACGGTTATCCAATCTGAGGATCTGAACGAAATGAATGGTGATAAAGCTCAGATAATTCTGGATGGAAAAGCAACTGATGAGGTTCCAAGTGAGCCAAGTCTAATAGAGAAAACAAAAGAAGTAATGGAGAACATAGGTATCAAGGTTAATGGTATTTGAAGCAAGGCGGCTTGAACGTAAATTTTCGGTATGTATCAATGCTTGGATTTTAATTTCATTCAACCGGCCATCCTTACGAAACACAATGGATGGTTTTTTCTTCGTTTATTGACAGGACCGGATACAAAGCTGTACTCGGATGAGTCTGTAAACAAGCCGAACTTGCCCGGATTTCTCAATCACTAAAGAAATTGGATCCAATCCAAATAAAATAGCGCTTTTGCCTCAGAACTCCATTTTGTATGATAGAAGGGTACTGGAGAAAGGCGGGGTATAGCATGAATCGTGTGAACAAAAAAGTATTCCTTTCAGCAGCTTTCGTGATTGCGGCAGTTATGGTGATAGCCGGACTACTGAACAGTAAAACAGACCCATACATAGAAAAAACGGCTGTAGGAGCACGGGCAGGCATTCCTGACGATCCTCATATTCACTATGTCGGCCGATGGGATCAAAGCAATCCTAAGGTGTTCAAGAGCAATTGGCCGGGTGCGTATTTCCGGGTCAACTTCACGGGAACGACAGCGCGGTTGAAGCTGGAGGCAGGCAGTGATATTTTTGTCAGCATTGATAACGGAGCAGATGTTTATTACGCCTATATGCCGGGTGAAGACGGGATGGTCAATTTGACGCCGACACCGTTGGAGCCGGGGATACACAGTTTGCGCGTAACCGCTCGTTCTGAGAAGGATAAGGTTGCTTTTGCAGGATTGATTTTGGATGAAAATGCACAGACTTTACCTGCCGAACGGCGGGAAAAATGGATTGAATTTGTTGGCGATTCCATCACGGCCGGCTGCTGCGCATCCAATGCGAATTGGGTCTTGAGGAGCTATGCGTGGCTTGCGGCTGAACAGCTCCAGGCCGATCATACCCAGATCGCCTATTCGGGCATCTGTCTTGTCGATGGGGTGAAGTGTGCTTCGCCTAATGAAATCGGAATGAGCAAGCAGTATTTCAAACTGCACACCGTCGAGGTTCCGGACTCACCGACCTGGTCTTTTACAGGCAGACAACCGGACATGGTTGTCGTCAATCTGGGAACAAACGATTATAACAACGGCGTCACAGCCGAAGTTTTTCAGGAGCAATATGCTGCATTTATCCAACGCATCCGCAGTCATTATCCCGCAGCCGCTATTCTTGTCCTTGGGACATTGGCAGACATGCTGACTGAGCCGACAATTCAAGCCGTTCAACAGGTAGCAGCCGCCGGTGATGTCAACGTTCACTTTATCGATACAAAAGGGTGGGTGGACGCGGGGCTGCCGGATTTCGAAGATCAATTGCATCCTTCTGATTATGGTCATGAAAAAATTGCCGGCAAGCTTGTGACGATAATACGCGAGCTGTGGCAGCAACAAACGCGGCACGGTCGCTAGCCGTAGCCGGTGCGTCTTTTTACTTGAACGAAACAGGAGCAGTTTGCCGCTGATATGCTCCCCTTACGGTAGACAGGTGAAATAATAAAACCTGCTA
>NZ_JANHOF010000014.1 GCF_024498075.1 Paenibacillus mendelii | reverse complement strand
CGAGGTGGAAGTGCAGCAATGCATGCAGCTGACGAATACTAATCGGTCGAGGGCTTATCCTAACGAAACATCCAGCTTTAGAGTTGCGCAAACTCGTATCCAGTTTTCAGGGTGTAATGCTTCTGAGAATTGTGCACTGCCTGAATAAGGCATCGTACATAAGGCCCGTTGGTCAAGGGGTTAAGACACCTCCCTTTCACGGAGGTAACAGGGGTTCGAATCCCCTACGGGTCACCATTAATGACGCGGGGTGGAGCAGCCCGGTAGCTCGTCGGGCTCATAACCCGAAGGCCGCAGGTTCAAATCCTGCCCCCGCAACCAATTCGTTTCTTAGAACGAATAAACCTATAATGTGGAGCCGTGGTGTAGAGGCCTAACATGCCTGCCTGTCACGCAGGAGACCGCGGGTTCGAATCCCGTCGGCTCCGCCATTATACCTTTCATTTGCCGTTGTAGCTCAATTGGTAGAGCAACTGACTTGTAATCAGTAGGTTGGGGGTTCAAGTCCTCTCGACGGCACCATCTTTTATTTTTTGCGGTCGTGGCGGAATTGGCAGACGCGCTAGATTCAGGTTCTAGTGGTGTAACAGCCGTGGAGGTTCAAGTCCTCTCGACCGCACCAAATGCGGAAGTGGCTCAGCGGTAGAGCATCGCCTTGCCAAGGCGAGGGTCGCGGGTTCGATTCCCGTCTTCCGCTCCATATGTGCCCTTAGCTCAGCTGGATAGAGCATTTGACTACGAATCAAAAGGTCGGGAGTTCGAATCTCTCAGGGCACGCCATTTTATACTTATCGGGATGTAGCTCAGCTTGGTAGAGCACCTGGTTTGGGACCAGGGGGTCGCATGTTCAAATCGTGTCATCCCGACCATTCTTATCTATTCAAAGCCTGCAATAACGTATATCATATACGTGTGCAGGCTTTTTTTGTTTCTTCTATCTGCATGGGAACGAGGAATGAAGGATGAAGAATCTGTTAGTGACGGGCTACCGTGCTCACGAATTGAGTATATACGATCAGAAGCATAAAGGAATTGCCTATATCCAAAAGGCGATCGCAGGAAAGTTGATTCCACTTGTTGAAGAAGGTTTAGAATGGGTGCTGACACCGGGTCAATATGGTGTCGATCTATGGGCTTGCGAGGTGGTGATTGCCTTGAAAGCGCAATACCCACATCTGAAGTTATCCATTATGACGGCGTTTATCCATCCGGAAGAGAAGTGGAATGATTCCAAGAAGGAATATTACGGACAAATTCTAAAAGGCGTCGATTATTACGGGGCTGTTAGTAAACAAGCCTATAGCGGTATATGGCAGTTCACAGCCAGAGATGAGCTGCTGTTCAGAAAAACAGACGGGATTTTATTGTTTTATGATGAGGATGCCGGAGAAGGAAGTCCTAAGTATTTTAAAGAAAAGGCATTAAGAAAGCAGGAACTGGACGGTTATCGGTACATAAGCATAAGCTCCGAGGATGTTCAGAGCGTGGCCGATGAAGAAAGCTTGAATGCCTATGATTGAGACAGCCATATGGCTAAGTCATCATTCAAGTATCCCAATGATCAGGCATGGAGAGAGCGGGGGTTAAGAGATGAGCGAGCTGAAGCGGAACTATGGAAAGCTGCCTGAACCAAGGTTTACACCCGAGCTGGCCGCTTTGATTCGAGAAGGACGTGTATTTAGTCTTCAGCATGTACTGGAGCCCGGTATTCCAGTATTTGGAGGGCATGCACCGTTCGCGATGCGCCCCTATCTACGGCATGGGGAAACTGATGGAATGCTGGAGGGAGACGCAGGCTTTGCCACAGAGATGACGATTATGGGCCAGCATACAGGCACTCACATCGATGCACTCTGTCATTTCAGTGTGAACAAGGAAGGCAAACGTTTCTATTACGGAGACAGACCTGTAGAGGGCTCGCAAAATCATGACGGTATCTCTGAATGGAGCATGGAGCAGATGCCTCCCCTTGTAACAAGAGGTGTTCTGCTGGATATTGCAGAACTCAAGGGGACGGATGTGCTGGGAGACAGTGAGCCGATCACAAAAGAGGACATCCTTGCATGTGAACGCAAGCAAGGTGTTGCTATACGTCCGGGAGACAGCGTTCTCTTGCGAACCGGCTTCAGCCAATATTGGCGGACTGACAATGACCGGTTTCTGACCAAGCATGCTGGAGCAGATTTGAGCGCTGCCCGCTATATGGTGGAGCAAGGTGCTGTAGCTGTCGGAGCCGATACAAGTACATTTGAAGTCATTCCATCCCCGGAGCATCTCGTTCATATTTATCTATTGGTTGAACAAGGTGTTCCCATTCTAGAGTGCTTGGATTTGGAGACGTTAGCCAAGGAAAAAATCTATGAGTTTGTGTTTATCGTAACCCCGCTCAAGCTGAAGGGGGCTACGGCGTCCATCGTGCATCCCATCGCGATCCGGTAGAACCTCCACTCAGGCTGTCTTTCAAGTACTCTTGAAGGACAGCCTCTTTATTAGAGCAAAGACACATGAACGGGCATGGACGGTTGAATACACGTCTCGACAGAAAATGACGGAGGCGGGTTAGAGAAGAATACTTGAGGACTATTGAGATTATGTGAGATTTTGCTAATATTAGAAATGTAAGCGCTTTATTTAAGGAGATATTTGAACATCTATTTGGTTGGTGATTGTCATGCAATCGAAAGGTATCACTGCAAAAACCACTGCATAATGGCAAGGCTGCAGAATGGCATACAATCTGAGGAGGAGGCTGAGATTGTGAGAATGAAAAAGGCAGTTGCACTCGGCGTAGCTTTATTAATGCTTGTAACGGTGGTACCTTTCTTTGCATCGGGCACGCCAATTACCAGCGCTTCGGCTTCATCGGTAACCGGAACGTTAACGGCGGACAAGGCGATCGACGGGAATAATGCAACCATCTATTCCAGCGAAGGACATGCAGGACCTCTCTTCACCGAATGGCTTCAGGTTGATCTCGGATCTAAGCAGTATTCACTTGATGCTGTGCGATTGGACCCTCGGCCGAAGGGCTATGGGTTTCCGGTGGATTTCAAATTGCAGTACAGTGATAACGGCACGACTTGGAACGATATCCCTGGCGCCAATTTCACTAACTTTTCTAATCCGGGAAATAAAGAGGTGGTATTGCCTTTCACGAAACGGGTTAATGCCAGATACATTCGCCTGTATGCAACCAAGCTGGGACATGATGACTTTAATACGTATTATCTGCAGATGGAAGAAATGAAAGTCGAACAGAAGTATGTTGCGACGGCATCGTCCCAAATCGGTACATTCGTAGCGGGGAATGCGGTAGATGGCAATACGGATGTAAATGCGGGGACAACGGCGTTCTATTCCAGCAACGGCTCATCGACTGCAGCCGTCACGGAATGGCTGCAGCTCGATCTGGGACAGACGACGAATGGCATTAATCTCGTTCGTCTTCATCCTCGTCAATCCGGAATGGGATTTCCGGCGGATTTCAAAATCCAGTACAGCAACAGTCCCGGCGGACCATGGACGGATGCGCCTGGGACGAGCTTCTCCGGGTTTAACGCTTCCAGCGGGCAGCAGGTTGTCATCCCCTTCAGCTCTCCTGTCAATGCCCGGTATGTTCGATTGTATGCAACGAAGCTAGGCTCGGATGGTGCTGGATCGTACTATTTGCAAATTGTAGAGATGTCGGTGGAATCGGGTATGGGCGATGCCTTGACCCCTGCGTCCAACACGGCGACGAGCTCGATTAGCGGCTGGGGCCCAGAGCGTCTTAGCGACTATGACGCGAACACGGTATGGTCCAGCGACCGGCAGCCTGCGGCATCCAGTACGCAGAGCTTTACGTTGACATACAGCGTTAAGACACCGATTAACAAACTCGTGTTGACTCCTCGTCCTGGCGGATTAGCCTTCCCGGTCGATTTCACGATCAAATATAGCGAGAACGGCACAACCTTCACCACGATACCCGGACAATCTTATACGAACTATGCGAATCCGGGCTCTACGCAGCAAACCTTCGAGTTCGAGCCAGTCCAGGCCAAAGCGATTCGGGTTGAGGCGACGAAGCTGGGTACGGATGACTTCGGTTTTTATTATTTTCAAATGGGCAATGCCACCGCCTATAAGTGGGATACGCACAGCGATACCTGGGCGGCGGTGGATAACCTCGGAAGAACTCTTCCGGCTTACTCAAATTTCAATGAGACGCGTTCCGATAAATTCGTGGGCATGTTCTATTTCTTGTGGCTGGGCCAGCACGGAACGACCGGTCCGCATGATGTGACGGACATTCTGGCTAGCAATCCAGGTGCGATGAGCAATGCCGGCAATCCCCCGTGGGGCCCTTATAACGCGTTCCACCACTGGGGTGAATCTTTATTCGGTTATTATTTGTCACAGGATAATTACGTTATTCGCAAGCACGCCCAAATGCTGTCAGATGCAGGGGTGGACACCATCGTCTTCGATGTGACGAACGGCTTCACGTATAAGGATCAATATATGGAGCTGCTCCAGGAATATGCGGATATACGAAGCAAAGGAGGAAAGACGCCGCAAATTGTTTTCTTGTGCCCGTTCGGCGATCCCACCTCGGTTGTAACGTCGCTCTATAATGATTTGTATGGTGCGGGGCTGTACTCTGACCTGTGGTTCCGGTGGGATAACGGTAAACCGCTCATTATGGCGGATCCTGCTTATTTCAGCGGTAATCCGGCTATCAATAACTTCTTTACGTTCCGCAAGCCGCAGCCAAATTACTTCACCGGTCCGACGGCAGCCAATCAATGGGGCTGGCTGGAGGTCTATCCGCAGCACACGTTCTACAGCAGCAGCGTAGCGAAAGAGCAGGTAACGGTCGGCATTGCCCAGAATGCGGTTCCGAATGGAAGCGGCGGATGGAAGATCGGGTCGATGAGCCAGCCTGGTGTACAGGGGCGCAGCTTCAGCGATGGTGTCGTGCCAGCCGCTCCGGCTACGGAGTATGGGTATAATTTTATGGAGCAATGGGGCAGGGCGCTCGAAATTGATCCGAAATTTGTTTTTGTGACGGGATGGAATGAATGGGTGGCGATGCGGTTTACCTCGTTCGCTGATTATTCGGCAACCAATGTGTTCGTGGATGCCTTCAATGAGGAGAACAGCCGCGATATCGAGCCGATGAAAGGCGGATACGGCGATAGCTATTATTATCAGCTGGTTGACTACATCCGGCGTTACAAAGGCGTGAGCAAGCCGCAGAATGCCGATAATCCGAAGACGATTGCCATTGATGGCAGCTTCGCGGACTGGAAGGATATCAAGCAGGAGTTCCGGGACGATGTTGGCGATCCGGCGTCGCGCAATGAAACGGGTTGGGGGACGGCGGGCACATACACGAATACGACCGGCCGCAACGATCTACAGACAATGAAAGTTGCGCGGGATGCCAACAACATTTACTTCTACGTCAAGACGAAGAACAACATGACAAGCTATACGGATGCGAACTGGATGCGGCTATTTATTAAAACTAGCGACGCCGAAGCCAATTGGCAGGGTTATAATTATGTCGTGAACCGAACGGGAGCAGGCGCTTCGACGACGTTGCTAGAGAAAGTGTCGAGTGCAGGCGGCTGGGACTGGACGACGGTATCGAGCTCTATTTATTATTCTGCAAATGGGCAGGAGATGGAGATCGCGATCCCACGTACTAGTCTGGGGTTAAGTGACCTGAACAAGCCCATGCGCTTGGAGTTCAAATGGCATGACAACATGCAGACGCAAGGCGATGTGTATGAATTTACGACCAATGGCGACGCAGCTCCTAATGGGCGGTTCAATTATGTGTTCACGGAAGTCACGCATTAAAGAGACTTTTCCATGAAATGAAGAGATGCATGGGCAATGCCAGAAGGGCTTAGCAGACCTTTTGGCATTGCTTTTTTCGTGAGCTTATATGCCTTCCTATATTGGAATAGAGCGTTCCGCAGCAACAGCTCGACCAACTCTTCTTTCATATGAAAGCAGTATGGTAGAATAAGAGATTATTCGATACAATGAAACGATGTATGGTACCATTCGACAGGAGATGACGCATTGCGAAAGATTTCACGAACACTTGGGACGTTGGCTCTAGCGGCCGCGTTATTCATGAACCCCTTAACCACGCATGGCGCAGCCGCAGAAGCCCCCCTTCCCTTCAAGGACATCAGCAGCTCGCCCGCGCTTGGCCAGATCTTACTGCTGCAGCATATGGGCTTCGTTAAAGGCTATGCAGATCAATCCTTCAAGCCGGAGCAGACAATCTCTAGAGCCGAGTTTGTTGCGATGCTGGTGGCAGGGAAGGGCTATGAGAGCGAGGCAGTTAAGCAGGCCGCCGAGAAGACCGCGTTCAATGACGTATCCGGCTGGGTGACGGGTTACATTAATTTCGCCGTCAATCAGGGGTGGATTCAAGGCACCGGGGAGGGGAAATTCGAGCCGGACAAGCTGATCACGAACGCGCAGGCAGTCGCCATTCTCATGAATTCGATCGGTATGCGGCAAAGCCAAAGCACTGAAGCCGGCAAGCCGTGGTATGTGAATTACTATTTGGCGGACCAGAATCATCATCTGGGACTTGTCTCCGCTGCCAGCAAGCCCAACACCAATGCCACGAGATCCTACGTTGCCGAATTAATCGTCAAGCTGCTTGCAGATGTTCCCTTGAATCCTTCTACGGGACGCTTCGATACGAAACAGGCGACGAACAATACGGCATTTGCGATCCGGCTATACGAGGATATTGTGGGCAGCTTCAAGCAGGCATCTTCATCCGAAGCGAAACAATTGGATTCCTTGACGCTGCTCAATGGTCAGATCATTCCGCTTGCAGCGAATGCGGCCGTATACGGCGACCCTGTTGCGGGAAGCGGGATCTGGTACGTGACGAATGAAAGTGGGCTAGCTACCTTCGTTTACGTAGTTTCGGACAAGCAGGACAGCTTGAATCGTACGGGACAATGGAGCAAGCTCTGGAGCGTGTATCAAGCCTTGAAATATGACTACTATACCGTCGTCGATGAGGAGACGCTCGTGAATGGGGCGATTGACGGCATGCTGAAATCGCTGGGCGATCCATATACCGTCTACATGAATCCGGTGGCGGCCGCGAGCTTCAACAGCGGAATTACTTCCTCCTTCGAAGGTGTCGGAACGACGCTTAAGGAACAGAACGGCGCACTTGTTATTAGCGGGATCTTGCCGGGCTCTCCTGCCGAGAAAGCGGGGCTCAGAACCGGCGATATCATCCTTCAGGTGAATGGCAAGGATGTGGCGGGGATGAGCAGTGATGAGCTGGCCGCGCTTATCCGCGGACCCAAAGGGACGGTTGCTGAATTCGTCGTCCAGCGTCCCGGTACGGATGGCAAACTAACGGTATCTGTCACGCGCGATACCATCATCCAGAAGACGGTAGCCGGTCAGATGCTATCGGATTCAATAGGCACAATCAGCATATCCCGTATGTCTGAACCGACTACCGATGAATTTCATCAGCTGTATACGGCATTACAGTTGCAGGGGATGAAGGGTCTTATTCTAGACCTCCGGCAAAATCCGGGCGGGCTGATGAGCTCGGCTCTGCTAATTGCCAATGAATTAGTGCCGAACCAGAAACCGCTGTTTCAATTGGAATACCGTAATGGACAGCGAGTGGTATATGTCACACAGAACGATGTGGAGAAGCCGCTGCCAATCGTCGTATTAACCGACAATGGAACGGCAAGCGCCGCGGAAATATTGGCGGCAGCGCTCTCTGAGTCAGCGGATGCCGTCCTTGTGGGAGCTGCTACTTATGGCAAAGGTGTCGTGCAGACGACGCAGGGCTACGCAGACGGTTCTTCGGTGAAATACACAGAATCGAAGTGGCTCACTCCTAATGGTGATTGGATTCATAAGAAGGGAATTATTCCCAATTACGAGGTAAGTTTACCCGGAGCTCCTTCTACCCAAGATACGCAGCTGCAGAAGGCGGAAGATGTCTTGAAGCAGCGGCTGCAGGGGCAGCAATAGAGCGTTCGAGGATCGATAAGGCGAGTGGAGTGGAGCCCAGGAGGCTCCACTTTTGTTTTCGCACCTGATATGGTATACTACGAGACGTTCAATCGAATAAAGACCGGAAGCCGCTGCAGCGCGGGTCCGGGAGAGGTTCGCGATCCCCCCTCTATAAAAATACTAAGGAAAACGGTACCCTTCCTTGGCTATCGTTTTTTTGTGCGTAAGGAGACCTGAGACAGATGAAGCAAGAGAAAGCAATCGTCGTGTTTAGCGGCGGCCAGGACAGCACAACCTGTTTGTTCTGGGCAATGGAACGGTTTCACACGGTGGAAGCGGTGACGTTCCAATATGGACAACGGCATAAGCAGGAGCTGGATTGCGCAGCAGATATCGCGCGTGAGCTTAGCATCAAGCACCATGTGCTGGATATGTCGCTGCTGGGCCAATTGACTCCGAACGCATTGACGCGCGATGAAATCGCCATTGAGGTCAAGCCTGACGGGCCGCCATCCACATTCGTGGACGGGCGGAATTTACTGTTTCTATCCTTTGCAGCCGTGTTGGCGAAGCAAATCGGGGCACGGCATATCATAACCGGCGTATGCGAAACGGACTTCAGCGGCTATCCCGACTGCAGAGATGTGTTCGTGAAGTCCCTGAACGTCACGTTAAATTTATCGATGGATTACCCGTTTGTCATCGAAACCCCGCTCATGTGGCTGAACAAAGAAGAGACGTGGGAGCTGGCCGATCAATTGGGTGCGCTCGAGTTCGTTCGGACGAAGACGCTCACCTGCTATAATGGCATTCCTGCCGATGGCTGTGGTGAATGCCCGGCTTGTCAGCTTCGGCGCAGAGGGCTGGATGCCTATCTGGCAGCTAAGGAAGGGAGCGAACAATCATGACAGGCAGAATCAAAGAAGAGCTGGAGGGTGTGACGCTGCTGGGCAACCAGGGCACGACCTATTCCTTTCAATATAACCCGGCCATACTGGAATCATTCGATAATAAGCATCAAGGCCGCGATTATTTCGTAAAGTTTAATTGTCCGGAATTTACGAGCTTATGCCCGATAACGGGGCAGCCGGACTTTGCAACGATCTATATCTCCTATATTCCGGATATCAAGATGGTCGAGAGCAAGTCGCTGAAGCTGTATTTGTTCAGCTTCCGCAACCATGGCGATTTTCATGAGGACTGCATGAATATCATTATGAATGATCTGATCGAGCTCATGGAGCCGAGATATATCGAGGTGTGGGGGAAGTTCACGCCGAGAGGCGGGATTTCGATTGATCCCTACTGCAATTGGGGACGGCCGGGGACCAAATTCGAACAGATGGCGGAGCACCGTTTAATGAATCATGATTTGTATCCCGAGAAGGTTGATAACCGGTAAGCATCCTGTGATATACTGATAGACAAACACCAACGTCCGAACAGACAGACTAGCCCTCAGCGGTTAGTCTGTTTCTATATTTTGCTCGGAGAAGGAAGAGGAGGCATTCACAGTGAACCGAATCCTATTTATCTCGATGCTTGCTGTACTGCTGCTCGTTGGCGCAGCCTGTACGCCCGCGCAGAAGAAAGAGGCCATCCCGGTGGAAGTGGGAAGCGGCAGCGCCGTTACCTCCGAGGGAAAGGGGAAGTCCGGTTACGATACACTTGCCGAGCGGCTGCAGTCGCCGTGGGCGATTGATTTTGCCGGAGATACGATTTATGTAAGTGAACGGGAAGGAACCATTGCGAAGATAGCGGATGGGAAGCTGGAGCGGCAAACGGTAAGTCTAGATAAGCCAGTTAAGCAAATTGGCGAGGGTGGATTCCTGGGATTTGTGCTTGCTCCGGACTTTGCCAAGACGAAGCAGGCCTACGCTTACCATACCTATGAAGATAAAGGCGATGAATATAACCGCATCGTTCTGCTGGAGGAGGCAGCGGACGGAAGCAGCTGGACAGAGAAGCAGGCGCTGCTCGAGCGCATTCCCGGGGCTTCCGTGCATAATGGCGGCCGTCTTGCGATCGGACCGGACAATCACCTGTATGCGACAACCGGAGATGCGTCACGTGAGAAGCTTGCACAGGATCTGAATAGTCTTGCGGGGAAAATTCTTCGTATGTCGATGGATGGTACGGCTCCGTCAGACAATCCATTCCCGGATTCTCTCGTCTACTCGTATGGACATCGGAATCCGCAAGGGCTGGCATGGAATTCGAAGGGGGAGTTGATCAGCGCCGAGCACGGCCCATCTTCCATACCCGGGGGCCATGATGAGCTGAATCGAATTGAAGCAGGCGGAAATTATGGTTGGCCTGAAATTATCGGTGACGAGAAGAAGAAAGGCATGATCACGCCTGTTTTTCATACGGGTAACGATACGCTGGCTCCTTCCGGTATCACAATTAATGAGCATGATGAAATACTCGTTACCGGTCTGCGCGGGCAATCACTCGTCCGCTTCTCGCCGGATGCAAGCTCAAGTCAAGTCATGGTGACAAGCGAAGGGAGGCTGCGGGACGTTAAAATTCACAAGGGCATGGTATATGTCATTACGAACAACACGGACGGGCGCGGCGATCCGGGGAATACGGACGACCGTTTGCTGCGGCTAAAGTAAAGATACTATAATGGGGATGGAATATACAGGTATCCTTGAATGGGAGGAGTCACTTCGATGGGCATAAAGACAAATCGCAGCGGGCAAGTATTGATCAAGGAAGTGAATGCGACGGAGGTTCCATACGGATGTCTCGCCATCTGGTTCTTAGGTCAAGAAAGCGTAATTGTTAAAGGGGATGGCGTGACCATATATATTGATCCCTACGTATCCGATTATCTCGAGAAAACAGCCGGCGCGGTACGTACCTATCCAGCGCCGATTGCACCGGAGGACATCACGAACGCCGATGCCTGCCTAATCACCCATGAGCATGAAGATCACCTGGATCAAGGCACTGTTCCTGTGCTGGGTGCACAGAATCCCGATGCCTTCATCATGGCTCCGGCAGCCTGCCGGGATAAGCTTCTGAGCCTTGGCATCGACCGTACCCGTGTTACGGATGCCGATACGAATAACTGGCTCTCTCCCCTAGCGAGCGGCAAACTGAGGATTCAAGCGATTCCAGCGGCTCATGAAGCATTGGAGCAAGACGAACAGGGAAACCACCGGTATGTGGGTTATATCATAAAGCTTAACGGGGTTACGCTGTACCACGCAGGGGACACAATCGTCTACCCCGGTCTGGCGGAGCTTCTTCGCGGCCATAAACCGGATGTGGCGATGCTGCCGATTAACGGGCGCGATTATTTCCGCACGAGCCGCGGCATTATCGGCAATATGGATTATCGCGAAGCGGCTGAGCTGGCCCATGAGATCGGTACGGAGACGGTTATTCCCCTTCATTACGATATCTTTGCAGGGAATGCGGAAAATCCCGGTTACTTCGTGGATTATTCGTACAAATTCTTCCCGGAGCAGAAGTGTCATGTGATGGCGCGCGGGGAACGGTTTGTCTATGTCTCGGCGCACGCATTCATGCAGGAATAATCGTGTGTTCATATCATCCAGCTCCTTTTAACGGTGTTACCGGAGAACGCTTATATAGCGTTCTTTTTGTTTGCGGCTTCATAGAGTGGGGTAACTAGAACAAAGGATAAATGCATTATGAGGGTAAAATGTAAACAAACTTAACATATGCAAAGATTGTTGTTGACTACAGTGTCATTACTAAGCTAATATTTACTAAAACCACATAAAGTCACAAGAATCCCAAGACACGGTCGTGAAAGTTTGTTGATTCGAAACGGGTGTAATCGTACCGGACATTCTTTAATAGAATGGTACATGATCTTTCGTGAGAGGATGTCTTTCTCAAGCGAACAAAAGCATAGGTGGTTGTGAAAGATGTCATTGTCTTATGAAGGACGCAAGAAGAAGATTCTGGACCAGCTCGCCAAGGAAGAGAAGGTTCAAGTGCCTGCGATGGCAGAAGAATTAAATGTCTCGGCGGAAACGATTCGGCGCGATTTGGATCGGCTTGATAAAGAGGGCAAGCTAAAGAAAGTGTATGGCGGAGCTGTGAAGCATGATTCGCTGGAGCCGCCCTTCGAACAGAAATCGCTCCTTAATGTCGTAGAGAAACAGGAGATCGGCCGATTAGCCGCCTCGCTCGTGAAGGACGGCGACATCATCATGATTGGCAGCGGCTCGACGACAATCGGGATGATTCCCTACCTGAGCAACAAGAAGCGCGTGACGATCATCACACATTCCGCTGCGGTCATGCGCCTGGCCATGGAGCAGTTTCCAGGCCGGATTATCTTTATTGGCGGCGAAGTGAATGTTAGCCAGCAATCCGTTAACGGCCCTCTGGCCGAATGGATGCTCAATCAATTAAAAGCAGACAAAGCATTCTTTGCAGCCGGCGGTATCTCCTTGAGAGACGGCATATCGGATTACAATCTGAACGAAGCTAATATATTCCGGAAGATGATGGAGCGGGCCGTCGAAACGATTGTGTTAGCCGATCACACCAAGTTCGGCAAGACAACATTCGCTCATATATGTCCGCTCAAGGATATTAGCGTTCTGATCTCCGATAGAGGTTGTCCGGATGAGTGGATCCAAGTTTTAGGCAGCCAAGAAATCGAACTATTAATCGCCGACGAGGAGGAACAAGTGTGATTGTCGATCATCATTTTCATTTGGAAGAAGGGCCCTATTCCGTTGAATGGCTTCGCAGAACGGCCAAGGCTATCGAGACGTTGGAGAAGGAGGCCGGAGGATTTGCAAGCCGGTCCCACTCGCTCGAATGGGTGGAGGAATTAAACGAGAAACTATCGAGGCGCATCGAGCGCGGCTGCTTCTCGAAGGAGTGGATTACGTCTTATCTGGAGCGGGGAATGCGGCTCGGCATTAAACGCTTCGGAATTGTCGACCACCTCTATCGATTCGATGAATTCCGTTCCTATTATGAGCGTCATATGATCATCGATGACTCCGAATTGGGTCAACTGCAGCGCTATTGGCTTGACTGCGTATGCACGGGCTCGATAGAGCCATATTTGGCAGCGATCCGAGCCTTGCAGGAGGAAGGCTATCCAATAGCGCTGGGTGTCGAAGCGGATTACTTCCCAGGCGGGGAGGAAGAGCTGGGGGCGCTGCTAAGCCAATATGAGCTGGACTTCGTCATCGGTTCCGTCCATTTCATCGATGGCTGGGGATTCGATAACCCTCAGACGGAATATAAATTTGCGGGTGAAGACTTGGTTACTCTGTATCGCAATCTGTTCGATCATCTGCTTGGGGCTATACGTTGTGGGCTGTTCGATATCATCGCGCACCCGGATAATTTAAAGGTATTCAATTACCGGCCGAACGAGGAGGCGCTGCTTCCGATGTATGAGGAAGTTGCTGCTGCCATGAAAGAAGCCGATGTGGCAACTGAAATCAATACGGGGCTTGCTTACCGGTATCCCGTCAAAGAGATGTGCCCCAGTCCTGCATTCCTCCGTGTCATCCACAGTCATGGCGTTCCGATCACGCTTAGCTCCGATTCACACTTCCCGGACGATATCGGAACGCTGCTGGACCAAGCAGCGGATCTTGCAGCAGAGGTAGGCTACGAGGAAGTGGTTTATTTCGAGAAGCATGAACGTAAAACAGTAAACTTAAAGGGATGACCACGCATGGAGCTAACGTTTAACCCAGAGGTATGGCAAATCAGCTACACCGAGATGACGATCCGTCTTGTGCTCGCACTTGTGCTGGGCGGATTGATCGGACTTGAACGGGAGCTTGGCGGTCACTCCGCAGGCTTCCGCACGCATATCCTAGTGTGCCTGGGTTCATCGATTATCGTGCTGTTGTCGATGTACGGTTTCTCCGAGTTTGCGGCAGAGCCGAATGTAAGAATGGACCCGGCAAGGCTGGCAGCACAAGTGATAAGCGGCATTGGCTTTCTCGGCGCAGGGACGATATTAAGAACGGGACTGACCATATCCGGTTTGACGACAGCGGCCTCATTATGGGTCGTTGCCTCGATTGGACTTGCGGTCGGTGCCGGCTTTTATTACGGTGCCGCGATTGGAACCTTACTGGTGGTGATCAGTTTGTTCTTATTGAATAAGGTGGAGAAAGTATTCTCGCGCGCGAAGAAGCATCATGAAATTTTATTTAAAATTCATCGCAGTTCGGCGGGTCTGAACCAAATTGTGGTGAAGATGAAAAGCTTCGGCATTCAAATTGACAAGCTGGTTATTGAAAGTGAAGACGGTGCGGATTCATCCAATAATACGAGTCCTCTCCTGATCCGCATGCACGTGAAGCTGAAGAAGACCAAGCGCTTCGAAGAGGCGTTAATGGCTCTTTCCTCGATTGACGGCGTATTGGGCCTGGAAACAGCCGGGGACAGCTTATAAATGATGAGAACGCTAACTAAACGCCCTTCCAATCGGAAGGGCGTTTTTGGTTGCTACTGCAGCCGTTTGCTGATGCTGCATTATAGGCCGTAATGTTCGGTTCGAACATGGTATCCATGATGAGTGATTTCGAATAGCAATTTCTCTGTTATACAAGAGTCATTCTATAGTTGCCACGATCAACCGATACAGAAGAATCCTTCAGTTTTCGATATAAGGTCTCAATCATGATTGAAACAAACATTTTTATAGACAAAATCATCGGACTCCAGTAGTATGATGTTATAAACAAACATTAATTGTTTGTGTGAAACAAATACAAAGGAGTGTCTCATGTGGCAGTAAATGCGAGAATGAACCGAATGTTTAGCAAGGAAGGCAAGTGCTTCGACGTCGCGATTGATCATGGCTTTTTTAATGAATATTCCTTCTTATCCGGCATTGAGAATATGAACCGTGCTATTGAAACGATTGTGGATGCTAGCCCTGACTGTATTCAGCTTAGTCTGGGACAGGCGAAGCATCTGCAGGCGCTGCCTGGTAAGAAGCCAGGGCTTGTGCTGCGTACGGACGCTGCCAATATCTACGGATCCCAGCTTCCTAATTACTTGTTCAGTGAAATCATCGACGAGGCAATTGAACACGCGGTTCGTATGGATGCGGTTGCCGTCTGTGTCAATCTCCTTCTGCTGCCGAACCAGCCTGAGCTGCATTTTCAATGTGTGAAGAATGTGATGAAGCTCAAGTCAGCTTGCGAACGCTATGGGATGGTATTGATGGTGGAGCCGCTGGTCATGCTGCCGAACGAAGCAAAGGGCGGCTACATGGTCGATGGCGATATTCAAAAAATCATGCCGCTCGTCCGTCAGGCTGCCGAGCTTGGCGCTGACGTGATTAAAGCCGATCCATGCGACAATGTGGATGAGTACCATCGCGTCATCGAGATTGCCTCCGGCGTGCCGGTGCTGGTACGCGGCGGCGGCCGCGCATCTGACGAAGAAATTATGACCCGCACGGTGAAGCTGATGGAGCAGGGTGCCGCAGGGATCGTATACGGACGGAATGTCATCCAGCACCCACAGCCGGCACGCATGACGAGCGCATTAATGGCGATCGTCCATAAGGGTGCCACGGCAGATGAGGCGCTTGCGATATTGAGCGGGGATGGTGAAGGGCAATGACAGCAACCGCGACGAATACGAAAGTGATCCGCTTCGGCGTGATCGGCTGCGGTCTGATGGGCAAGGAATTCGCCAGCGCGGCTGCGCGCTGGTGCCATCTTACCGATGTCGGCTTCATCCCTCGCATCACGGCTGTATGCGATGCGAATCCCGCCGCTACTGCCTGGTTCGAGCAAGCGGTGCCAAGTGTGGAGAAGGTTTATACCGATTATCAACTACTGCTGGCAGATTCGAATGTCGATGCGGTATACTGTGCGGTACCCCATAACCTGCATGCGCAAATTTACGTTGATATTATCCGGTCCGGCAAGCATCTGCTTGGCGAGAAGCCGTTCGGTATCGACAAGGAAGCGAATGAAGCCATTATTCAAGCGATGGCTGAGCATCCGGAAGTTATCGTACGCTGCTCCTCGGAGTTTCCGTTCTTCCCTGGCGCGTTTCAAATCTCCAAGTGGGTGAGCGAGGGGCGCTTCGGTAAAATCATCGAGGTGGAAGCGGGCTTCTGGCACTCGAGCGATCTGGATCCGGACAAACCGATCAATTGGAAACGCCGCATCGCCACGAACGGCGAATACGGCTGCATGGGCGATCTGGGCATGCATGTGCTGCATCTTCCGCTCCGTTTCGGCTGGAAGCCGCAAAGCGTACGGTCGCTGCTATCGAAGATCGTCGAAGAACGTCCGGACGGCAAAGGGGAGATGGTCCCCTGCGAGACATGGGACAATGCGATCCTCGCATGCGATGTCGATACGGGTGACCAGGCATTCCCGATGGTCCTGTCGATGAAACGTATCGCTCCCGGCCATGCGAACACATGGTTTATCCGCATTCAAGGGACAGAGATGTCGGCTGAGTTTACAACAAAAAATCCGAAGCAAATTGCTTCGCTGCCTTATACGCCGGGCGGTGTACAGGCATGGCATGTAACGGATGTTCCATACAAGTCGGCTTACGGCACGATAACGGGAGGCATTTTCGAATTCGGCTTCTCGGATTCGATTCTGCAGATGTGGGCGGCATTCTGCGACGAGCTTGCCAATGGGGAACAGATGCTGCAGTCTTTCCGCTGCGCTACGCCTGAGGAAGCCAAAGGGAGCCATCGCGTATTCACGGCGGCCCTTGAGTCGAAACGGACAGGACAAACGGTGAACATTCATTGGGGGGAGTAAGGTGGCTGTAGAGCACAAGCAGCTTCCGTATCCGGTCGTCGTCGGGGGTCATATTTGTTTGGATGTGATCCCTACTCTATATGAGCGGCAATCCGGTGTGGAAGCGATATTGGTTCCAGGCAAGCTGGTGGATATCGGTCCGGCCGTATTATCGACCGGAGGTGCGGTCTCGAACACGGGGCTGGCCTTGAACCGGCTGGGGATCCCTACCCAATTGATGGGGAAGGTTGGGGATGACTGGTTTGGCAGCGCCATCATCGATATCGTCCGCCAGCAGGACGCTGCGCTTGCGGAAGGGATGATCGTTGCGCCAGGCGAAGCGAGCTCGTATACGATCGTCATCAGTCCGCCAGGCATTGACCGAATATTTCTCCACTGCACAGGCGCAAACGATACCTTCGGTGCTGACGACTTGAAGGAGGAGCTCCTGCGCGAAGCGGGGTTGTTCCACTTCGGCTATCCGCCCCTCATGCGGCGGATGTATACGGATGAAGGCCGCGAGCTCGAGCGCATGATGTCGCAAGCGAAAAAGGCAGGCGCAACCACCTCGCTCGACCTGGCGAAGCCGGATCCGGATTCAGCAGCAGGACAGGCGGATTGGCGGGCCATTCTGGCGCGGACGCTGCCTCAGGTGGATGTGTTTCTCCCCAGCTTCGAGGAGGTCCTCTTCATGCTGAAGCGGGAGCTGTCGGATCGTCTTCAAGCGGAGCACGGCTCAGCCGATCTTCTTCCATACGCGGATGGAGAGCTGCTTCGTGAGCTTGCTGATGAGCTGCTGGATATGGGAGCTGCTGTAGTTGTACTCAAGCTGGGGGAATTCGGACTTTATATGAGAACGACGGCGGACCGGCAGCGGATCCAAAGCATGGGTAGATACCAGCCGGCCGATGCGGCGGCATGGACGGACCGGGAGATGTATACGCCATGCTTCAAGGTGGAGGTTGCCGGGACGACAGGAGCCGGAGATTGCACGATCGCAGGCTTCCTGTCCGGTATGATGCAGCAGCTTCGGCCGGAGGCTGCGCTTGTGAGTGCGGTAGGCGTAGGGGCCTGCAACGTCGAGCAGCAGGATGCAACAAGCGGCGTGCTGCCCTGGGACGCTGTCCAGGCACGAATTGAAGCGGGATGGAAGCAGCATCCGCCGAAGCAGGGGCTTGAGCAATTCCGCGAGCTTGCGGCTGCAGGCACCGACAGCAAGCAGGCTGGCGGGGTCCATGTGTGGCTCGGGCAGGGAGACGCGCAATACGCCTAAGCATCGGCGTAAAGCCGATAGTTATGAAGCGATCATAGTCTAATGGGAGGCTGAAGACCATGCTAAAACGTAGTCAGGTTCGGGAGGCACAGGCGCGTACCGCCAAGCTGTTCCAGCAAGCAGGAATCGTACTTACGCCAGAGGAACAAACCCAGATTGAAGTCGCATCATTCGGTTTGAATGATTTGGAGACGCAGGGACTCGAACTCATAACCTACATTAACATCGATCGTTATTGCGCTAAGGAGCTCGTCCTCTTTCCAGGACAAACGTGTCCGGAGCATCTTCACCCGCCGGTTGGCAGCGATCCAGGCAAGACGGAGACGTTCCGCTGCCGTTGGGGTAAGGTGTACCTGTACGTCGAGGGAGAAGCTGCGCCGCAAATTAAGGCGCGTATTCCGGCCGGCAGTGAAGCTTATTATACCGCCATGCATGAGATCGAGCTTAACCCGGGTCAGCAGTATACGATTGAGCCAGGAACACTTCATTGGTTTCAAGCTGGCGAAGAGGGTGCGATCGTATCGGAATTTTCCAGCACAAGCCGGGATGAATTCGATATCTTCACCGATCCGAATGTGGAACGCATGCCTGTTATTATCGAGGATTAGCGCGAAGGAGGTAAGGTGAAGCGATGGAGCTATATGGACGATCATGGACACGGCGTGAGCTGGAAGCGCACATAGGCAAGCTGGAGCAAATCGGCGGCATCCGCCGGTTTGAATGTGCCGAAGGACCGGAGAAGGGGACGGAGATCATTCAAGTCCGCACGGGTGCGGGACTTTCCTACACGGTCTCGCCGACGAAGGGACTCGATCTCTCGCTGGCTGAATTCGGCGGGACGCCGATCAGCTGGCAGGCGGCAGGGGGCGACATCCATCCGATGTACTATGAACCGGAAGGAGCGGGTTGGCTCAGGACGGCCTCGGGCGGTCTGCTGATGACCTGCGGCCTGATGCATGCCGGCTGGACAGCAGAGCATGATGGAAGGCAATTCGGGCTTCATGGCCGCGTTCACCATACACCGGCGCGGCAGGTAGCTGCAGAAGGGCAATGGAGCGGTGACGATTACGACATGCGGATAAGCGGCACAATGGAAGAAACGGCCTTGTTCGGAGGACATCTCCGTATGCGCCGTGAAATTCGCAGCCGGCTGGGGGAGAATCGGATTACGATAACCGATACGGTGGAGAATGCCGGGTTCGAGCCATGTCCGCATATGATCCTGTATCACTTTAACTTTGGATTCCCGCTGCTTAGCGAAAGCGCGGAGCTAACCTTTCCTCCGGGAACAGTTCAGCCTCGCGAGGCGGAGACCCCGCTCAAAGATTATGATCGCTGGCAGGAGCCGACAGCCGGCTATCTGGAGCGCTGCTATTATCATAAACCGGACGCACTGAGACAACGTGTCTCTGCGAATATCCGGCAGCCTCAATTCCCGCAAGCCGGGGGGCGGTATATTCCGTTGAATGTGACGCTCAGCTGGGGGACGGATACCCTTCCGCAGCTGGTGCAGTGGAAGCTGCCGGCGGAGGGTGCTCACGTGCTCGGCATTGAGCCGGCGAACTGCGGCATGGACGGCGCTCCGCCGGAGGAGGCTGACCGTCTGCGGGTCATGCTCCAGCCGGGGGAGCAGGTCCGCTATGATTTGGAGTTGAACATCGGATAACGGAAAGCGATAATAGAAGAAGTTTATATTAACGAACGGAAACGGAGTGCCTAGCATGTCGATCGCGTTGAATGCCAGACAGCAGCAGATGATGGAGCGGCTGAAGATGGACGGTGAGATTAAAGTCATCGAGATGAAGGAGCTGTTCAGTGTCACTGAAATGACGATCCGGCGCGATTTGGAGAAGCTGGAGCAAACCGGTGCTGTCCGGCGTACCTTCGGCGGTGCGATACTGGTAGGCAAGGATGTGGCGCTGCAGGACCGGGCCGACTATATGACCGATGAGAAAATCCGCATTGGCCGTAAAGCGGCAGAGCTGATCGAGCCGGGTGAGTCCGTGTTTATCGACGGGGGAACAACGACGCTTCAGATAGCCCGGGCCTTGAAGCCCGGACTTGGTATCACGGTTGTGACCAATGCGCTGAACGTGGCGGGCGAGCTCCTGGATAAACGTATACCGACGATTGTCGCAGGCGGCATGATTCTGGAATCGACCTCTACGCTGGTTGGGCCGATCACGTCGGAGACGATTGCTTCCATGGCGTTCAACCGCGTCTTCCTTGGAGCAACCGGCGTCTCGGGACTGCATGGCTTCAGCAACTCGAATGTCTACGAGGCCGAAATCAAGAAGCTGGCGATTCGTCAGGCCTCCGAGGTTAACATTGTCATTGACCATTCGAAATTCGGTGCCAATGTACTCGTCTCCTTCGCAGAGCTAGCTAAGGCCGATCGGATCATCACCGATCGGCTTCCTGATTCGGAGCTGCTGGAGGCGTGCCGGGAAGCTTCGGTTGCGATTCTGGAAGGCTGAACATCACCCTCGCAGAGCTGTGGGCCGTGGATATGTCTATTCCGGTGCCCGTGCGCTATCAAGTGGGATGTTTCGGCCAGCCGGTTTGTCCTAAAAGAGCGGGTCTCCTAATCGGGGGCTCGTTCTTTTGTCTAGGGATTGCAGCAGGCGGATGTTCTGAAGAGAGCACAACGGCTTATGGAATGCCTGGAACGAAGGTATTCCATATTTCTGGGGTAATGCGGTATAGTAGGTGGATCATCAAGGGGCTAATCCACGTGTATATGCTTCACTGAAAGCATGTCCAAGAAAGGGACAAAGCTGACTATTCTTATCATGAACGCAGCGAAATTTTTCTATGCAGGAATCTGGATAAAGAAGATCGATCTAAGAGGAGGATGGCACGAGATGCCCCAATTAAACGTTAGAGGAATTGCATTTGATGAAATGGCAGGCATTAGCAGTGCCCTTATACATGAGCTTGCCGGGATTTGCGAATGCGGGACGGACAATTTTACAATAGATCTGCTGCAGACAGTATCTGTATTCGATGGCCGGCAAGTAGATACGTATCCGTTTATCGAAGTAGCTTGGTTCGAGCGCGGGCAAGCGGTACGCGACCGGTTGGCTGAGGCTATAACCCGCCATATTCGAGCAGCAGGTGTGGAGGATGTTGAGGTGGCGTTCAAGGTATACCGCGAGAACGGGTACTATGTCAATGGACGACCCTGCGGTGAATAAGCGCAGCCCAACAGGCTGTCGGGCCTGTGGATCAGTTGTACACCAACTGGTTGCTGCAGGCACGACAGTCTTTTTGGTGCTGCACCAAGAGGAGGACATGTGTTGGTAACCCGACGCTGCCGGCTTCAAGCGCATACTTTGTTCCTGCCAAATGGGTATGATATTAAATAATGGCACGGAATAGGTTGACATATGATTTCAATTTTGTCATAATGAAAATATCAAAACGACAATATTAGAATTCAGGTGAAAGCATGAATGAAAATATAGACCAAGAAGACGATGTATCAGTGAATTACAATGCACGTAAATACCGGACACCGGATGGCGCGCCTACCGATATTGTCATCTTTACCATTACTTCGACAGACCGAGCCAAGGCGAAGAAAACGCTGCCGCATCGGGAGCTGCAGGTTCTGCTCATTAAGCGGAAGCGGTGGCCGTTTGAAGGCAGGTGGGCACTCCCAGGCGGGTTTACGAATGAAACCGAAACCGTGCACGAGTGCGCGAAGCGCGAGCTGTGTGAGGAGACCGGTGTGAAGAACGTCCACATTGAATATTTCAATGCATACAGCGCCCCGAATCGGGATCCGCGAGGCTGGATGATCTCGCACGCTTTCTTCGCATTGGTGAATGAAGTGGAGCTGTCGTCCCGGGAAGCGGCGAGCGATGCGGCGGAGGTCGGCTTGTTCTCCATGGATGAGGCAGCCGCAATGGAGCTGGCATTCGACCATAATCTCATCTTGCAGGATGCGCTTGCGAGAATTCGCGAGATGATGGTGACGACGACCATCGCCAAATCGTTTCTGCCGGTCGAATTTACGATCAGCGAGCTGTATCAGGTTCTCCAGACAGTCGTCCCGGACTTCGAGGAACGTAATTTTATTCGTAAAATTACATCCACGCAAAGCCGGAGAGGTATTATAGAGGAAGTAAGAAATAGAGCTGGCGAACCCATGCTGTCGAACCGCCACTCCCAGCGGGCCGCTCAGCTGTACCGCTTTACCGATTATGTGCCGCGGCTGTCCATCTATAGCTGAGGAAACCTGCGTAAGACAATATGGAGCTTACGATTCTAATAGAAGAGGGTGCATACGATGAAAGCATTTATTGCGATCGATTATACCGTTGATTTTGTTACCGGCAAGCTGCCTTGCGGAGAACCGGCTGTTCAAGTCCAGGACCGGATTGCCGAGCTGACGGAGCGCTTCATTCAGGAGAATGAGTTTGTCGTCATGGCTGTCGATCTGCATGATGAGGGCGATGTGCTTCATCCGGAGCACAAGCTGTTCCCGGCGCACAACATCAGGGGGACAGAAGGCAGAAGTCTGTACGGCAAGCTTGATAAGGTATATAAAGCGAACCAGCAAACGATCTATTGGATGGACAAAACGCGGTACAGCGCTTTTTGTGGTACGGATTTGGAGCTCAGGCTGCGGCAAAGGGGAATTAACGAGGTGCATCTGGCAGGTGTATGTACCGATATCTGCGTTCTGCACACGGCTGTCGATGCCTATAACAAAGGATATCGAATCGTCATCCATGCAGATGCCGTCGCTTCCTTCAATGAGGCCGGGCATGAATGGGCCTTGAGCCACTTTGAGAATGTACTTGGCGCGGAGGTTGTGCGAGGGTTTTGAGTTCGTAGGGATACACGTCATTCAAACAGCTGTGGTTTCAAACTTCAAGCAATCGGGGGTTCGCATGATGACCATTAATATGACGCTTCACACGGATAAATATCAAATCAACATGATGTATGCCCATTGGGTGCAAGGTACACTGAATCAGAGGGTTGCCTTCGAGATGAACTTCCGCAAGCTGCCGTTCGGCAACGGCTACGCCGTCTTTGCAGGTCTGCAGCGGGTCGTTGATTATATTCATGGAATCCGCTTCAGCGACGAAGAAATCGCTTATTTGCGGGAGCAGGAGGAACAGTATGCGGAAGGGTTCCTGGAAGAGCTTCGTACGCTGCGGTTTACCGGCGATATCTATGCAGCGCCCGAAGGGACACTCGTCTTTCCGAATGAACCGCTGCTGCGCGTTACGGCGCGGGTCTTCGAAGCACAGCTCGTAGAGACGGCCATCCTGAATTTCGTAAATTTTCAAACGCTCATTGCTACGAAGGCATCGCGAATCAAGCAGATCGCGCCGGATGATGTTCTTCTTGAATTTGGCACGCGACGCGCGCAGGAAGCGGATGCTGCCGTATGGGGAGCCCGCTCGAGCTATATAGCTGGATTCGATGCCACCTCGAACATGCGGGCGGGGATGATGTTTGGTATTCCGACCAAAGGAACCCATGCGCATGCCTGGGTGCAGAGCCATGAAACCGAGCTGGAATCGTTCGAGCGGTATGCCGAGGCATTGCCGGATCAGGTGACTCTGCTCGTCGATACCTACGATACGCTCAAAAGCGGAGTCGTGAACGCCATTAAGGTTGCTAAGGAGCTGGAGGCTCGAGGAAAACGGCTGAACGCCATCCGGCTCGATAGCGGCGACCTGGCGTATCTGTCCAAACAGGCAAGGATTATGCTGGATGAGGCCGGATTGCCCGATGTGAAGATTGTGGCATCGAATGACCTGGATGAGAATTTGATCTTCAACTTAAAGGCTCAAGGAGCGAAGATCGACAGCTGGGGAGTGGGCACGAAGCTTATAACTGCGGCTGATCAGCCCGCGCTTGGTGGTGTCTATAAGCTGGTAGCTCGGGAGAAGGACGGCGCAATGGTGCCGGTCATTAAGATTTCGGGCAATCCCGAGAAGGTGTCGACTCCGGGAATCAAGGATGTCTACCGGATTATTAACCGCGATACGGGCAAGGCCGAAGCCGATTATATCGCCTTGACAGAGGAGCAGGAGGTTAAGAACGGGGACCCGCTCACGCTCTTTGACCCGGTTCATCCTTATTTAAGCAAGGTTATAAGCAAATACGATGCAATTCCACTTCTGCAGCCCGTATTCATAGAGGGTGAACAAGTTGCTAAGATGCCGGATCTGGATCAAATCCGCGCGTATCACCGTGAGCAGCTGGAGCTGTTCTGGCCGGAGCATCTGCGTAAGCTGAACCCGGAGAATTATCCCATCGATCTCAGCTTGACCGCTTGGCAGCAGAAGCTGGATCTTATTCAGCGGTACAAATCGTAGCCAGAACTTATATATGGATAGGAAAGACAAGAAGAACGCACTGCGCCCGAGCAGGCCAGTGCGTTCTTCTTGTTTACTCGAATTGCTCCAAATATTGTTCTAAAGTCTTTCCTTGGCGTGTAATCTCTCCGGCAATCCATACCCCTACGTAACGGATATGCCAAGGCTCGTAGGAATACCCGGTCAGCTTCTCTTGCCCTTCCCCGAAGCGGATAATGAAGCCGTACTTGGCTGCGTTAGCTTTCAACCACTTGCCTTCCTTCGTCTTCCCGAAGCTCTGCTCCAAGGTGTAATCCACGGAAGCGCTGGAGACGTCCATCGCGAGCCCAGTCTGATGCTCGCTCTGCCCGGCACGCGCGCTCGTCTTGTTGGCGACCGCTTCGCCCTTAAGCTTCGCGTTACGTGCGAAAATGGACTTCTGCGTCGCGTAGGAGCGATAACCCGATACGGCCTTTAAAGAAATTCCATCCTTCTTGGCGCCAGCGAACAGCTTCTCAAGGGCGGTCGCAGCCGGCTTGCGCAGCTGCTTCTTCGGACTGCTGCCGGAGAATGAGAAAGGTACGTTCGGTACGACGAGATCACTCGGCGTATAGCTCGGGGACAAGGTGCGCTTCTTATTAACAAGCACGACCGTGCTTGATACATTCGTTACGACGAGCGTGCCGGAGGCGTTCTTCTTTGCCGTTCGGCTGGGCGCATTGTCACGTAAGAAAGTTGATCCTGTTGATTTTGCTGCCGCCGCTGTTTTGATCGTGCTACCAGTACCGGTAGTAATGCCGGATTTACTAGTATGACTAGCAGCGCCGGAATATGAATGATTCACTGCTGAAAATAGTAGAGTAGCGCCTATTGTTGAAATGGCAATATAAGGTAGAATAGACTTGCGTTTTGTGTTTTTCACTTTCATGCTGCCTCCTAATTGGCTTCTGTTCCTCAATTATAGAAGGCGAATATATCAACAACATATGAATCTTGTTTCGATCTTGTAACATTCGAAGGTAGAATAAGTCTATTATGTATTTATATCAATAAAAATAGAAAAAATAACTAAGACTTCAGAAAGGCATTTATCGAAGTTTGTCGAAATAAGTATTAAAATGACGACCAGAGGTGCTTGAATGAATGCCGTGCGCATTAGAATGTGGCTTGTAATTATAGGATCCGTTTTATTTTTCAATCTGGTGGTTCCATTCTATGCTTATGCTGAATCGAATTTGTCCACCCATTCCATAACCAATTGGGAGATACAGTGGACGGAGGATCCCGATTCCACCCACTTGCCTCAAGTGAATAATGCCCATGATTGGATTCCGGTCAATTCGAATGATGTGATTCCAGACAAGCCCTCAAATCTCGCCTCGATGTGGATCAAATTCCAGCTGCCTCAAATTAATGCGAACAGCGGCATCCTTATCGAAAAACTGTACGGACAACACTTTGAAATCTTCGTGGACGGAACAAGCATCCATTCCTATAGTCGAGCGAATCTGCATGAGAATAACCGGTTTCTATTGCCGCTAAGCCCAGAGGATTCATTGAAGACGGTCTTGATCTTCGGCAAGACGCATTCAGCCTCGCTTGGATTATATCAACAGCTGCTTATTGGGGATTACCAACAGCTGCTCAACAAGTATACGAAGGCGGATTTGCTGGATATCGTGCTTGGTTTCGCATTCTTGTTTATGGCGGTCGTGATGCTCATATGTTCGATGTTTCTTAGTAAGGAGCAGCGGAAAAGCTGGATATCCTTAAGCCTGGTCATTCTGGCAATCGGTATTCTCATCGCAACCTATGCACCCTTTCTGTTCATGTATTACGGCGAATACGGAGTCGTTTTTCTAGACCTGTTCGATATCGCGCTTTATTTGTTCATCCCTTCACTGACCTATTTTTTTGAAGTTATTTTTGGTGCAGGACCTAAGGGGATCATACGCAAGTTTCGTAAATTTCAAATCTATTATTCCTGCTTTTGTTTAGTGGCTACGATCGTTAACGATTTCACATCCTACAGCTATTTCGGCTTGTATGACCTCTTCACGGTGACGATTGTAGGATTGATCGGACTCTTACAATTTGCTCTCATTATTAGCAGGTCGATCATGTTCGCGATTAAGGGGAGTAAGGAAGCTATCATTGTATCGTCCGGATTCGGGATATTCACCGCAGCGGGTGTAGGCGAGCTCATCTTGTATTTCATGAACGATGGTCATTATAAGTTCTATATGTGGAAATGGGGAATCGTCGGATTCGTCTTATCTTTACTTGTGCTGCTGGGTCGAAGATTGGCTTATAATCATAGGCAGATCGTGAAGTACTCGCAAGAGCTGGAAGTCTTCAATCACCAGCTGCAGCGGTCTGAGAAGATGGAGATCATCAGCCAGCTGGCCGCTTCCGTCGCTCACGAGGTGCGAAACCCGATGCAGGTTACCCGCGGATTTCTGCAGCTATTAGGTGAAAATACGCGAGTGGACCGGGAGCGCAATTACTTGAAGCTGGCCATTGACGAGCTCGATCGAGCGGCAAGCATCATCACGAATTACTTGACGTTCGCCAAGCCTCAATTGGAAGAGATGACCACACTGAATCTGCATGATGAGCTCACTCAGGTTGAAGGAATCATCGTCCCGCTTGCTAATTTGCAAGGAGGTAAAATTCAATCCTCCATTCCGACAGATTTGTTTGTAGAGGGAAATTCCTCGAAATTCAAACAGGCGCTAATCAATATTATTAAGAATAGCATCGAGTCCTTGAAGGGGAATGGACTTATCCAGCTATCGGCCTATGAAGAGCATGGAGAGGTTATCATCCAGATCAGAGATAATGGAGAAGGGATGGATAAGGAGATTCTTGCCAAGCTGGGGGAGCCCTACTTCTCCAACAAGACGAAGGGTACGGGGCTTGGACTTATGGTTACGTTCCGGATTATTGAATTAATGCACGGCAAATTGCAGTTCCAGAGTGAAAAGGGAGTCGGTACCGTGGCAACGCTGCGATTTCCATTGGTAAGCCCGCAAATAAAAACGGCGTCCATTTCATAATTGAAATGGGCACCGTTTTTATTTATGTATGAGGAACTACCATTGACCGTTTGGAGCGGACACTTCAGGATTCGGCGGTATGACGATGTAGAATTTAGTCGGCGTTTCTTCCAGAGCGGTTAATTGAATGTCTGCGGGAATCTCTACGTTGAAGGATTCTAGAATGGCTGCATGCGGGTCAGCAAGCAGTTTTGCTTTAAAAGCAGCATCGCTCCACGCTTTTTCAATAATTTGATTGTATAATTCTTGTTTTTGATCCATTTGCATCGCCCATCCCTCTATATATGTAATAGAAACATGAGACTATTTTACCATTCGTTATACATAAAATCTACTAAAATTTGATATTTTCTGACAGCCACTGCGATAAACCGCCACGAATCAATGACTTTTTCTTTGTGTGCAATGAATTTGCGGCATTTACTAGGTCCAGGGTCAAGGATTCGTGAAAATCATATAGGTCTGGAGAATCGTGTCGCAAGGTTGATAACTGCTCGTGGCGTACCCTTGCCATGCGGGCGAACGCATGGAATATGTCATTGGAATACAGGCATTCATTCACCAACTCTCGCGTTAATGACTCCCGGTTCTCGAGGCTTAAAGCAGCGCAGATGAAAGAAAGCAGGCTGTTGTCGCTTCCATCTGCCAGATCGGCCTCCCAATCCATCCAATCATCGACCATTTGGAGTGTTATGAGCACATTCTCGACATAATTGGATCCCGCCTCGATTAGCTCCGCGCGGCCGCTGAGAAGAAAGGAACCCGTACTCGCCAATTTGACCGGACCGGATTTCTTGGCAAGTCTGGAAGGATTCGCTTCAAAATCATATGGCATGCCTTCCGTTGCAACGCTTACGGACCATTCCGCAATATACGTTCCGTAATAGTCCCAGAAGGGGGAAGAAGAGTCGAATTGCTCGCGATAGAGACGCAGGAACGTACTGTGGTACAGATTGCCAAGCGCAAGCTCTTCCTTCCATTCCGAAGGGGCCGTATCCATTAAGTCGTCTTGGACAAAAAAATAGAGCATGCCGAACACGTTGGCAAGCGAGAGGCTTCTGGCCGTTTCCGCATCCACGCCAGTCATGGGCCGCATCCAGCAAGGAAGCAAATAGCAGATATAATTCTTCGTGCTTTCCTTCACCAAGGGATTGAACGCATGGAGATAACGTTGGCCGCGTTCTTTAAGGGGCTCCGGATACGTATGAATGATGCGAATGGCTTCGGTAAATACGTCTTGTAAATCCTCATCATAGCGAGTCTTCCAATCTTTCATTATATATCTCCTTCGGCAAGGATATCGTTAACAGCAATACCACATACATATCAAAATTCGTCCCGCTTGTACATCCTAAATTCGCTCCTTTGCCCTATAGGGACCAATCACTCTCTTGCATAAACCTCACATCGCTCACATTATTTGGAGGAATATGTCTTCCTTTCTTATCGGTATATAGTAAAATAAAACTATTATAGACTTTATACCTACTAAATCGGGGGCGTGGATGATGAATTCCGGGAAAAAGATGAGAGCCTTTGGGCGTATGGCGATTTTGGCGATAGCGATAGTTATGCTGCTAACCGTCGTAAACGACAATGAAGTTAAGGCGCTCAATGTTTGGGGACTTGTTAAAGAGGCGCAGAAGCTGGAGCAGAAGAAAGATTATGCGGGTGCTATCGCCAAGTATAAACAGGCAGTCGCTGATTTCGTCGCCAAGAAAGAGTACGGCAATACCGCGAATATGTACCGCCGGATCGGCGATAACTATGTGCTGTTGAAGCGTTACGACGATGCCGTATCGAACTGGGATTTGGAATCCTCCTACGCGGATAAAGCATCACAGACGCAGGTCAGCCTCGCGGCTAAACGAAAAGCCGACATGCTGCGCAGTACAGCGCAGCTGTTCATCGAGACCGATGCAGCTTCTGTTGGCGGAGCAAATTATCATGGGGCGAAATTCGAGCCGAAGAACGGCGCACTCCTGGGTGCCTATGCCGAATTGGATCCGGTTGTTCACAACCCGGCAAACGGGAAGCCGTTCTATACAACTGGGTTTCCGGAGCTGACCGGCAAGAAGCATGCGGCTTATTTGCTTTATTTTACATACGGCAAGCCATTCTCGAATCTGAAGAATCATATTAGCCAAGCTGCTGCGAACGGGACTGCGCTCCAGCTCGGCCTGCAACCGATGAAAGGGCTCGCGGAGGTGAAGGACGATGCGTATTTGCGCGGGCTTGCCCGTGAGGTCGGAGAATCCGGAATTCCGGTGTTTCTGAGATTTGCCAACGAAATGAATGGCGATTGGGTACCGTGGCACGGTGACCCGAAGGCATATATCGAGAAATTCCGGCTAGTGGCGAAGGTGTTCAAAGAGGAGGCGCCGGATAATGTTGTCATGGTGTGGTCCCCGGACCGGCTTCCAGAGCATAACATAAGCGATTATTATCCCGGCGATGCCTATGTCGATTGGGTGGGGGTCAGCTTATACACCATCTTCAACCCGGCCTTTGATCCGCTGAAGCTGGGCGAGGACCGATCGAGCCATGTCGAGAAGTTTGACAACATTTATAAGATGTATGCGGCGCGGAAGCCGATCTTTATTTCAGAGGGCGGCATCTCCTACATGTATCCGGAGAAGAAGCTGGATAAGACCGATTGGGCGGTCTACAAAACCAAAGAGTTCTATGCTTCGCTTCCCATGCTGTATCCGAAGGTGAAGGGCGTATTCTGGTTCGACAGCAATCACGACTCTTCGAACCGGATCAAATATTATATGCTGTCCGCGAACCGGAAGCTGCTGGACGCTTATAAAACATCCATTGCCAATCCGTTCTATCTTAGCGCCGTCGGTGCAGAGTCACCGGTTGCCTATAAGCAGATCAGTGGAGGGGCGGTGGCAGCGGGCAAACACAAGATGTCCGCATACGTGAAGACGTGGTCCCCGAGGCTTGCCAAGGTCACCTATGAGATTGGCGGTCGCAATGTGGGGACAGCGGTATCACTGCCATGGACGGTACATATCGATTTCACCCCCTACAAGGGGAAGAAGATCGAGGTGATCGTCAAAGCCTACGATAATACAAACAAACTGGTGACGACTCGGAGTGTTTACGTCACGGTAAAAGGTTAAGCAGCTTCCCGCTTGTAAACCTTTGAATAAAGGAAGCACGTATGCAGGCCTAACGCTCACAGTTGTCGTCTTGCTCCATTCAAGCTACAATGAAGCTTACAACAAGAAGGACGGATAGAGGAGAAAGGCGGTTGCTTGCAATGGAAGTAGGCGAAGAGCTCATGGAGGAGCTACGGCTGGCTAAGCTGGAGATCGCAGGCTTGAGAGCGGAGAATGAGCGGCTTAAGCAGGATGTCATCAAGCTTCGAGGCGTTCTTCGCGGCCAGTCGCAGGATCGGATGGCGACGAAGCTGAAGGATGCGCTTCGGGAATAGATAGGCAAGCGGGTGTCATCATGCGTAAGGGGCATACCGGGCTGCGGATTTTTTTAGGGAGGGGGGAATGCTAAATGGCAGATATCCAGACAAAAATAAGGCAGGAGCTGGCTCTGATCGAAGCGCAGGAGAATGTTCGTATTCTATATGCGTGCGAGTCCGGCAGTCGGGCCTGGGGCTTCCCTTCCCAGGATAGCGATTACGATGTCCGGTTTCTCTACATTCGGCCGGCTGAATGGTACTTATCGATCTTCGAACGTCGTGATGTCATTGAACGGCCGATCAACGACATGCTGGACATGAACGGCTGGGATTTGAAGAAGGCGTTGAACCTGTTCCGCAAGTCAAACCCGCCA
Organism: Paenibacillus mendelii; assembly: GCF_024498075.1. Classification (GTDB taxonomy): domain Bacteria; phylum Bacillota; class Bacilli; order Paenibacillales; family Paenibacillaceae; genus Paenibacillus_Z; species Paenibacillus_Z mendelii. The sequence goes on along the minus strand of NZ_JANHOF010000014.1, from coordinate 155,410 downwards.
CTGCTGGAGTGGCTGCAATCGCCGATTTGTTACTCGGAGACCTATTCTGCAGCTGATCGGATTAGGGCGTTGACTACGGCAACCTTCTCACCCCAATCATGCATGCATCATTATTTGCATATGGCTAGAGGCAATTACCGGGAGTATCTGCAGGGCGACCTCGTGAAGCTCAAGAAGTATTTCTACGTGCTGAGGCCGATCCTGGCCTGTGCCTGGATCTTGGAGAGAGGCACGATGCCTCCGATCGCATTCGAGACGCTGGTCGTGGAGATGCTCCCTGAGCGCAATGAGCTGGTCTTGGCGATCGACGATTTGCTGGTCCGCAAGCGTGCCGGAGTCGAGCTCGACCTGGGGCAACGCATTGGCGTCATCAACGAGTTTGTGGAGAGTAAGCTCGCCGAGTATGAACAAATTGCAGGTGCATTGCCACGCAGCGAAGGCGATATGGACGGACGTCTCGACGAGTTGTTCCGATCGGTACTGCATGAGGCTTGGGCTTGAACGTGAACGTGAACGATGTAAGAAGTTTTATGGCTGGAGGCGGATCTGCGCATAAGCGCAGGGACCGCCTTTTTTATTATTCATTACGCGCTCGGGAGGCTTGGAATGGAGAGGACGGAATCAGAACACCATAGGGGTAAGCAAAAGTTAACGTTGACGTTAACGTAAAAGAGGATTATGCTAGTACCTACAAGAAATTGGGAGATGGGGTATTGCGATGGCAACCTACAAGATCGAAGAAGCAGCTGCGAAAACAGGGCTAACCAAACGCACAATCCGGTATTACGAAGAGTTAGGTTTAATCGAGACACTGGACCGGACAGAGGGCGGCATGCGCATATACACGGAGGAAGACATCGAAAGATTGAATAAGATCGTATTGGCCAAAGAGGTGCTTGGGTTCTCGCTGGTCGAGCTTCAGCAGTTTGTCCAGATGAATGAAACCATCGACCACTACCGTCATTCGGTGAGATCCTCGGAAGATCAGGCTGAGCGGCTGCAGAACCTCACCGAGATCGGTGAGGTGTTCAGCAAAGAGATCGAGATGATCGAATCGAAAATGAAGAGAATGGAAACCTTTAAGGAAGAGCTCCTCTCCTTATCTGGACGCGTTCAAGAAGCCATTCACAAGCTTAAGACGGAATGAACCCAGCTCATAAACATCGGTGTAAGGTTGGAGGGAATTGGATTGGATACGAAAGATCAGGCTGAGGCGCTTATAGGGTCTAAGTTGTTCTGGACCATCATTATAGCCGTATTCTTCGGCAATTTTATGGCTGTTCTAAGCACGACGACGATCAATGTGGCGCTGCCGGTATTTATGGCGGACTTTCATGCAGAGCTGAACACCGTGCAGTGGATGATGTCGGGTTTCATGCTGGCCACGGGTATCATTGCGCCGATAATCGGATTCATGGGCGATAAGCTCAGTTACAAAAGGTTATATGTATATGCCTTATTAGGGTTTACTGCGACATCGGCGCTGTGCACCTTGGCTTGGAATATGCAATCTCTGATTGTGTTCCGGATCTTGCAGGGCTTATTCAGCGGCATTATTATGCCTACGACAATGACCATTATTTATCAAGTCATCCGTAAAGAGAAGCAAGCGCTAGCCATTGGCCTGTGGAGCGTTTCGGCTATGCTGGCACCCGCATTCGGCCCAACGCTTGGCGGCTGGCTGACCGAATATTTCGGTTGGAAATCGTTGTTCATCATGAATTTGCCGGTCGGGATTATTGCCGTTACGATGGCACAGCGTTTCATTCCTTACTATCGGTTGAGCCGCGGAATCAAGCTTGATGTGCTAGGGTTCATTGCTGTCATCTTAGGCACAAGCTCGCTATTGTTCACCTTCAGCGAGGGTCATAATTGGGGCTGGTTCTCTTGGAAAACGATCTGCCTCTTGCTCGTAGGAATCATCATATTGACGTACTTCATTAAACGCACCTTACACGTCAGCAATCCGTTGTTGAATCTACATGTGTTGAAGGTACCCCGATTTACCTATAGCTTGATCATCAATTGCGTGATTACGATATCGTTGTATGCAGGTACGTTTCTAGTGCCGATCTACATGCAAAAAATTCAACATTCCTCCACTCTGCATACGGGGCTCATCATGCTCCCGGGGTCGCTGCTATTGGCTTTGTTCTCATTCATAGTGGGCAAATATTACGATAAGGTTGGGCCGTTCCGGTTTATTCTGATCGGCATCGTCATTATGGGCTTTGCCACTTGGGAGCTAAGCCGCATGGGCTTGCTCACCGGAATGTTCTTCATCACCATGTGGCTGGCTATCCGTTATATTGGGATCGCATTTTGCAATATGCCGGTTACGAATGCGGGGATGACCGCGATCCCAAGCTCGTTCTCGGGTCATGCTTCATCCGTAACCAACTGGATCCGGCAGGGGACGGCGGCGCTGTCGGTTAGTATTTTCAGCAGCATCCTGACAGCCCGGACGCTTACGCATATGAAAGATGGGAATGCGCAAGCTCCTCAAGCAGCGGACTTGGCGCTCTCCAAATCGATCCAGGAAGTGTTCATTATCGGCATTGTGCTCGTCATCGTGGCCATTCCCTTTACCTTTATGCTTCGGAGAGAGCATAAGCCCGTTAGCGAGGCGTTTCTTGAGCCCCTCATGACGAAATAGCCGGATCCAAAGAATAGATAAGCGGGATTGTTTAGGTTGACAAATGATGGCGTCTCCACTATGATTATGGCATTAATATACTGGCTAGGAGGCTGATGACCGTGAAATACAATGCTATGACGACCCGAGTTGTTTTGTCGCACATGCTCGTAGATCGGCATCGACGGCCTCATGATGGTGAATTGATTTTGTTTTCGTAAACTTGCTGAGATGCTTTTTTCGAGCAGATCAGCATAAGCGGACTCAAATCTTACAACCACGGGCGGATGCGCCCGTGGTTTTTTTGTTTTCCATCTCATGGCTGGTGGTATTAATAAAGGTAGTCGTGATGCATGTCATTTGCTTACGGCTGCCTAATCCGCAGCGGATTTCGAACGCTGCGGCCAAGTGACGCCCCTTCGCATGGCTCGTGCGTGACCCGTCCATATGTCATCTGGTAAGCCTTGCGAAAAAGCGATACAATATGAAGAGAATATGCAAATGAGGTGATCTCATGACAGAAGAACAAGTGACCCCGGAAGGGGAAGAAAAGCAAGAGCAGAAGAAGATTTCACTGGCCGATGCGGTGAAACAGAAGCTGGCTCAGAAGAAGCAGGAGCAGGCAAACGGCAGCAAACAAAAATTCGGACCTGGCGGCAATCAGCAAACGATGAAGAGCCAGAACACGAAGAAAGTAAACAACCAGCGCAAGAAAATGGGCGTTTAGTTCTAGAGCCAATCCCAGAATCGGAGGCAGCATGCTGCCTCCGATTTTCATTGTACAGGTCAGTCAATCTGAGCAGAATTTATGCGGGGAATAGAACACTTCAAGTGCTCTTATATGCTATTGTTAATTTCAGGGTGCTGTTTCGAGCATCGCAGAGAGGAGAATGGACATCATGAAGCTTCAATCCTTGCAAGGAGCCGGTGCCAGCGAACGTCATGCCCAATTTATTCTGGATAGCTATGCGAGGCTGCTTGGCGAACCGCTTCTAACGGTGGCACCTGGAGAGAAGTCGGCAGACGCGTTGTTCGAATCGCCAATCGTCGTGCTGTCACACGGTTTGGAGAACGATCCGGTGCTGAATTATGGAAACCGGGCTGCGCTTGAGCTCTGGGAGATGGACTGGAATACGTTCACCCGAACGCCATCACGACTGACGGCCGAGCCAATGATTCGAGCCGAGCGGCAGCAATTTCTGGAGGCGGTAGCGGAGAAGGGCTACATAGATACTTATCAAGGAATTCGGATATCCAGCGCGGGCACCCGGTTTCGAATTCATGAAGCCGTCGTTTTTAATTTAACCGATGATACAGGTCACTATTATGGACAAGCCGCTGCATTTGCGTACTATGCGTACGTATAATGCAAGGCTCTTTTTTGTGCGAAAATGTCATATGGTTCGCGGACGTCCGATCGATTATACTGAAGGTAATCATTGACAATTGATCCGCAAGGAGGGAATGGCTGAAATCCGGATGCCGCACTGCTTCTCCAACTGGTTTGATGAAAAACACCACTAAAAAGGAGGCTTGTACCTTGCCGCTGCGACGTATATTGACAGCGTTTTCAATACGGGCGACAATCATGCTGTTCGCGCTAAGCTTGATCCTTCAGAGCACGGTTTATGCGCTCGATGACCAGAAGCCCTCACTTCAAAGCTCAGAGATTACAGGGGCTGTCATTCGGCTGACGTATGACGAACCATTAGATGTAAGCAGTGTTCCCGATGTGAATACGATGTATGTGAAGGTGAATCAAGAGGCTGTTCCGATCACGGGAATCCAGCTATCAGGCAGCAGCGTATTCATTACGCTGCTAACGCCACCGCTGCCAGCGCAGCCGGTCGTGCTTACCTATCTGCCGGGCCAGCCTTCCATTCGCGATACGTCCGGGAATACGGCCTCAAGCTTAGTCGATTATACGATTTTACGACCCGATAACACCCCGCCCTTATTAATGAACGCCGTATCCGATGGCATGAATGTCACGCTGCAATATAACGAGCTGCTGGACGCAGCCTCCGTTCCATCCCCCGAGAGCTTCGTCTTGAAGGTGAACGGGATTGCGAGAGCCATCGTATCCACTTCCATTAACGGAGCAGGACTAAGGCTGACTGTAGCCGAGCAGATAGGCGCAGGTCAAACCGTGCAGCTGACTTATTTGCATGGCACGCCGCCCATTCGTGATCTTGCCGGGAATGATGCTGCTAATATTTATGAATCGCTGGTTTCGAACCCCGTACAAGCCGCTGCGCCTGAGGTCGTATCCGCAAGCGTGAACGGAACGCAGCTTCAGGTAACCTTTAATCAAAATTTGAACACCGCATCTGTTCCGCCTGCCGGGAGCTTTACCGTCACGGCTGATTCGTCTCCCATTGCGCTATCAAGCGTGGCGCTTAACGGTCCCGTGCTAACCTTGTCGCTATACAGTCCGGTTTCGAACAACCAATCGGTTAAGCTTGGTTATACGGCACCGGCTGTTAATGCACTGCTTGGTGTAACCGGCGTCCCGATTGCGGCGATCACGGGTATAAACGTGATGAACCGGACGGATAGCGGCCCGCCTCAGTTAACGGAGGCGCGTATGAACGGAGCTTATGTACAGCTCGTTTACAACGAACCTCTTCTGGCTTCATCCGTTCCAGGCGTAAACAGCTTCTCTGTGTTTGTAGAAGGGCAGTCCAAAGCGGTGTCGGCGGTCACAATAGCCGGTCAGACGGTCTCCGTCCAACTGGAAAGCGGTCCCCCGATCGGCAGCAGTTCCATCGAAATCTCTTATACCGTACCTGCAATAAACGGGATTCAAGACAGCAGCGGCAATCTGGCCTCAGGATTGGTGCTGCAGCCTGTGTACAGCGGGAATGACCTGACGGCTCCCCATCTGATCAGTGTGCTGTTGGAAGGCAAGACGTTGATTCTAACGTATGATGAGCCGCTCAATACGGCTTCGGTTCCATCGGCAGGCAGCTTTCGTGTATCAGGAGGGAGCAGCTCGATCGCGGTTTCCAATGTGGCAGTTGCTGCGAATGAGGTGCGGTTAACATTAAGCGGCAATTGGAACAGCTCCATCACGTTATCCTATACTCAGCCGAGTACGAAGCCGATCAAAGATATAAGCGGCAATTCAGCTGCTTCCGTCCTGAACTGGCTCGTCGGCAGTAAAACTGACCAGACACCTCCTGTTCTTACTTCGGCAATTGTAAACAAGACGATCGTAAAGCTAACCTACAGCGAAGCGCTGCGCTCCAATACGCTGCCAACGGCTTCGCAGTTCGTTGTCACGGTCGGAGGCTATCCGCGCACCGTCTCGAGCGTATCGCAAAGCGGTACGGTTGTTACGTTGTCGCTGGCGTCAGCTGTCACGCTTTACGATGTAGTCAAGGTTAGTTATACGCCTGCTGCCGTTAACCCGATTCAAGACCTAAGCGGCAACAAGGCCGCGGCATTATCCTTGCAGGCCGTGACGAATCAATCGGATGCAACCGTTCCGACGCTGGTATCAGTTTCAATGACAGGAACGGTCATTACGCTGGTGTACAGCAAAGCGCTCGACTCAGCCTATGTTCCTCCCGCCAGCAGCTTCTCAATCTACGGCAGCGGGTACCGTTCAGTGACGAACGTTTCCGTCAGCGGGACCATGGTCATGCTGATCGTCAATAACCCGTTAGGCGATAGTGAATCCATATCCATCAGTTACTCACCGCCTTACGATGGCAAGGGGCTGCAGGATATGAGCGGCAATTTGGCTGCAAGCCTGTACAGCCAACAGGTCAGAAACGGATCGGACATTATGGCGCCCATCATGACCTCAGCTAGTGCCGGATCGGTCAGCAGCAGCAATCCGACGATTATATTAACGTATAACGAAACATTGAATAGTGGATCCATTCCTTATGCCTCTCAGTTTACGGTGAAGTCCGGAGAGACAACAATTCCGGTGAGTAGAGTGACGATAAGCGGCACGACCGTCACACTAACCCTCCAAAGCTCCATTAAGAACGGGCAGAGTGTGACTTTATCGTATTCACCAGGCTACACCAATTCGATTAAGGATAAGGCTGGCAACCAAGCTGCCGCAGTAAGCAACTATACGGTCAAATGGTCGGTTACACCGATTACGGTAACCAGTGCGCAAGGCCATGACCGGATCATCACCCTTACGTTCTCCAAGACGCTGGATGAGTCTGTAGTGCCGGAAACGGGGGACTTCGCGGTGACGGCTAACGGAAGCACCCGTAACGTAACCGAGGTGAATGTGGATGGCTATACGGTCGAGCTAACGCTTGACAAGAGTCTAGGTTCTTCACCTAACGTAAGGGTGTCTTACACGCCGGGCACGGATAAGCTGCAGGACGAGGAAGGCTATACAGCAGCTGCTTTCTCAAGCCGCTCCGTAGCCATGGCTCAAGATTCTTCTTCTGAATCCGGAACGAATGCTGCGAACGGGCAGGCAGAACGAAACTTGGATGTTTGGGATGCGCCTGACATTATGCTTGCTGCCGGCGATGCTCTACAAACAACGGAGACCACACCGCAAGGGGAGTCCCTTGTCGTGTACACCTTGGACAACAGCCGAATAGCGAACGCGCTGCAGGAAGGAAACGGGAAGGAGAAGCTGACGGTGGGCTTCTCGGCCGCTGCAGTTAGCGGGAATGGATCCGCGGCATATAAAGTGCGTATACCGGCGGTTTCTTTCCAATCTGCTGCAGAGATCGCGGGTGCTGTCCAATTCATGGTCGCAACGCCGCTAGGTGCGTATACATTCCCTGCAGATGTTGTGGATGCAGCAGCATTGGCCGATCAATTGAAGGTTCCGTCTGCTGACATCTACGTAGGTATTGTGATCCGTCAAGCTGGAGCCGCACTTGCACAGGAGATGACCACCGCGGCGCAGTCCGGCGGGCTGGAGGTTCTCGGTGCCCCGGTTTCCTATAAAGCTATGGTTGAAGCTTCGGGGAGGACGTTCCCTCTTCAATCCTTCAATCAATACATTCACCGTCAGCTCTATATTGGAAAGCAGGTTACCGTGAAAGACACCACGGTCGTCTGGTACGATCCGTCGTCGAAGCGGCTGGCCTATGTTCCGGCTTTACTGCAGACAGAGGGCAATCAGACGTCAGCTTCCATTATGCATATGACGAATGGCACTTACATGGCCGTAAAGACCAACAGGGTATTTACCGATATGGCGTCGCACTGGGCCGCAGCCGATGTGCAGAAGCTTGCGTCCAAGCTTATTGTAAGCGGCGTTTCGGCAACGGCATTCGAGCCGAATAAACCGATTACGAAAGCAGAGTTCGTGACGATGCTTACGCGTGCACTCGGATTGACCGACTCCGGATCCGCCAAGGAGCTGCCTTATCTTGACGTATCTGCGAAGAGCTGGTTCCATACCTCCGTTCTGATCGCATACGAGAGCGGGATCATCGATCCAGCGGATCGGTTCAAGCCGAATCGGCCCATCACCCGGGCGCAGATGGCGGTCATGGCTTATCGGGCGGTGCAGGCAGCCGGACAGAAGATCCCGATCACCAACATCGACCGGTCAATAATCGATAAGTTTACCGACCTGCGGGCGGTCTCTCCGGAAGAACGCAATGCGATAATCGCGGATGTTAAAGCCGGAATCATGTCCGGCAGCTCGCAGACGGCCTTCATGCCGGAGGCGAATGCCTCGCGGGCTCAGGCGGCGGTTATTCTTGGACGTCTGCTGCGGTATGCGGGACTTATGAACGGGTAAGTCTAGCACTGGCGCGCTCTGCATTCCGAACGCATGACGGATCAGGGCGCCCGAAGGCAGACCTAATGACGAGCCTTGCCCGCAGAACCCCATATTGGTAAACTAGAAAATAGAATGTATGTTTGCACGAAGCAATGGATTATATTTCATGCCAGGAGGAGAACCGTAAATGCCGGCATACTCCTTTAAGCCCTCGGAATTCCCGAATAAACCCGGCTGCTACTTGATGAAGAACGAGGCGGGCCGCATTCTCTATGTAGGCAAATCCAAAGCATTGCGAACCCGCCTCCGTTCTTATTTTAACGGGCGTGTAACGCATAAACGGATTGCGCGTCTCGTTGAGGAAGTGGCTGCCATCGAAGTCATCGTGGTGAACAATGAACACGAGAGTCTGCTGCTGGAGAATAATTTGATCAAAATGCATAAGCCGCCCTATAACCGGGCCTTGAAGAAAGATAACAGCGGCTACGCTTATTTAAAAATGACGGATGAGCCATTCCCCCGTCTGGATGTGTACTACCGCGACCGGAAAGGGATCGGGCAAGCCGCCGCTTCAGGCTTCCTGATTCCGCATGAAGCGAAGGAGGGGGACGTTGCTGCGGAGGACAGCGTGAAATTTGCAGCAGCAGCCGAGTTGACGCAATCCGCGGCGCAAACAGCTGCTGCGTCAGACCGGCCGCGCACGGCCTCCGGTTCCGCTGCTGCGAATTCCCGGGAGAAGCGATTCGGTCCGTTTGCCAGTGCCAGGTTTCGCGACGCGCTGCTCGCTTTTATTACGGATCACTACAAGCTGCGGACTTGTACAACAATGCCTAAGAAAGTCTGCTTGCTCTATCATTTGAAACGATGCAGCGGCATATGCGAGGGATTGATCTCCGAGGAGGAATATCGGGAGACGGCGCGCCAAGCGGCCGCCCTGCTGGACCATCGGGGGGACAAGCTGATCGCAGCGATGTATGCCCAGATGGAGAATTATTCGCAGATGATGGAATTCGAGAAGGCGGGGAGCATGCTTCGGCATATCCGTATACTGGAACGGACGCCGGATAAGCAGATCGTGGACCGGGAATCCAATGTGAACCAAGACGTGGTGTACTTTGGGGAATCTAACGTGCTAGTAGGGAGCTTTCATCAGGGGATGCTTCGCCATGTCGAGCTATTGGACTTTGAACGGACGGAGGGCGGTGCGGCATGCGACCGGTTCTTGATCGATCGTTACGGTCACAGCAGACCGGACGAAATCATCGTGAATGAAATCGGTGATCTTAAGAGGGTTATGACAGCACTTCGCCAGCTGCGAAAGCCGCCGTTGAAGATCTCGCTGCCGAGGCGAGGGCTCAAATACGAATTGCTGAAGCTGTGTAAAGCGAACTACGAGCTGAGGCTGGAACGGGAGCGCCACGCCAAAGAAGCCGGGCAATCATCATAGGTCTAATCCGGCTTCTTCCCGATCCACTTTCGGTAGATCTGCAGACTGTCTCGTAAGTATTGCGATTCCTCATCGGTCAGACGCTCCCGCAGAAGTTCTTGGCCGGGGCGGTCGCGAGCCGGCTTGTATGGATCGCTTCGGCCGATTAGTTCATCCAGGCTCACGCCGAAGAGATCGGCTATGCGGACGAGGGTATTCAAGTCCGGTTCGTTAATATCATTCTCATACTGCGAAATGGTCGACTTGGCCATCTTCAAAAAGTCAGCAAGCTGCTCTTGGGTCATCTCATGGCTTTTGCGCAGCTGGCGCAGCTGTTTACCGATCATGCTATCATCTCTTCTGGTCAAGTAATGGTTCTAGCTTCTTCTTGATTGTACACGGCTTCAGGAATCGAAGGTGCCGCCGAGCCATCGAGTTCATGATACATGTTATTATGTGTTGAAAAATGGGGGTGCAAACGTTACAATAAATTCATGAAACATGAACTTTACAATCTTATTGAAGAAGGGGAGGCAATTGTGATTGCAACAACCATCGATCCGCAAGTGATACTCATTGCGGGTCCGCTTGCTATAATTGCGCTGATCGCCTTGCACTTGAGATGGCGCGCTAGGGTTCGCAACGTTCGGCATTGGCTTGAAGAAGCGCAGCTTCGGCTTGAAGAGGCTGAAGATTTGCTGCCGGATCTCGAAGATAGGGCTTCCATATCGATGGCAGCCTACTGTCTAAGCAAAGAGGGCGTTCATAAAGATTACCGGTTCGGAAACGAGCCGTTAACCGTTCATGTGGGCGGCAAAATATTTGCCTTCATCGGCTGTAACAGTCTGCTTCTGAAGTGCGATCCGGACTGGGCCCAGCAGTTAAGGCAGCGTTATGAATCGGTTACTCCCGGTTACCATCTCGATTCCAAGCATTGGAACACGGTTCGCTGCGACGGCTCCATCCCTGAAGCGGAGCTGAGGCGCATGATCGACCATGCCTACGAGCTTGCTTGCAACGAGTGGCCGAAGGACCAACGGGACCGGTTGTACGAGTGATTATATAGAGAGGGGTCATATTGTGATGCAGACGTTATTGGACTATTGCTTGAACAAGCCGGGAGCGGAGCAGACGTATCCATTCGGGCCGGAACCAATCGTAATGAAGGTCGGAGGTAAAATGTTCGCGCTTCTATCGGGGGATCGTATTTCCTTGAAATGCGACCCGGTCATAGCTGAGAATCTGCGTGAGCAGCATGCAGCGATCACGCCAGGCTATCATCTGAACAAGAAACATTGGAACACCGTGCATGTTGATGGGGCGTTGCCGGTGGATGAGATTACGGATATGATCGATCATTCTTACGAGCTTGTGCGCAGCAGCCTCTCCAGGGCGGAACGCAATCGGATCGAACAGGGTTCCTGATCGTTAGAGCAGGCATGCAGGATCTGGATTACGGGCACCACCCTGGTGGCATGTTACAAACCGTCGCGGTGAAGGTGGGACTATCCCGGGCCAGATCGGCAAAATAGCTGCTGAGCACGTGATTTCCACCGACGGAGCCCATTCGGAAGCTGCGCTGCACGTCACCTTTGACATGCAAGTAGTAGTACGTCTTATCCGTCTGGGGCGACTGATACACGAGCGGAGGCAGATGAGGCACAATATCATAATCATTCTGAATGCGGACATGGATCGGCACAATGGCATTATAATTGCGCACGAATTTCGGATCCCCGACCCGCGGTGATGCATACGTATAAACGATTAGCTGGTTATGCGAGCGGTTGGATGCAATATCGTAAGCCGCTAAGGTTGCAAGAGCGCCCCCCAGACTGTGGCCTGTTACGAACAGAGGCTTGTCGCCGGGCAGCGTATCGAGCAAGCTGAAGATTCGATCACGTGCGGATAAGTATATATCGGTAAAGCCGCGATGTGCCAGGCCACCGTTGCGTACCGGCTTGAAGGGCGTTTGATGCGCAATCAAATCGGATACCCAGTCGACGGCCGAGCCCGTTCCCCGGAATGCCAGAATAGCTGCCCGGTCAGACTCCAGCACGAAGCCGAAGGGCGCTTCGGATCCGTCGTAGGCCATCGCGGCGAAAGAGCCGACGGTACGGTAGGTTTGCGGTACGAGAAACCATTGCTCAGCGGTGTCGTATTGCGTATACGTTTGCCCGCAGACAGCTGCGAGGAAAATAGCCGTTCGAATGTCCATCGTATTTTGATCCATAAGAGTCGCCTCCTAAAGAGCGGTCTGCTCCCATTGTATGCGGGAATAGGCCGCTGTGCTTTAGGCGTATTACTTGAGATTGGCCATTTCGTCTATTGTTCATCTGCAGGCTGGTCCTTCATAGCGGAATACGTTCATCCATACATGATCCACCGCGCATAAAGAAACGGCAGCACTCCGAAGGACCGGAGAGCTGCCGTTTGCTCATTCACACATTCTTATGACCGAATCACCCGTTATAAGGATGAGTTTCGGCGTCCTGTAATAAGAGAGACAACGAACAAGATCAAGAACACGAAGAACAGAACCTTGGCGATGCCTGCGGCCGCACCGACAATGCCGCCGAATCCGAATACAGCTGCAATAATAGCAATAATGAAGAAAATAGCTGCCCAACGTAACATAGCAATCACGATCCTTTCGATTATGGATGGAACGATTCGCAAGCGGCAGAGGTCAATCATTTCTTCCGTTTGTGTGTGGCTCCGTCCCTGCTTGTTCGGACTTTAACCGTTCCATGGGGGCCTTGAAACAACGATTCAAAGCTCCTTGTGGCGGGTAACGAATACAGAACCTACACGGTAATGAAGAAACGAAACGGAGGGCTGCCGATGTTATTTGAAATAGCGATGCTTATTATTGGATTGTCCGTAGCTGTATTAGTCGTCTTCCTGATCCAGACGCTCAAGAAGGTGCAAACCTCGCTTGACGCGGCAACAACTACAATGACAGAGGTACAGCAGGTTGTGCAGACGGTTAAAGGTGATGTCGGCGAAATCGTGAACAGCGCCAAGCGTATTGCGGATCAGGCGGAAGGGAAACTTACAGCCATTGATCCGCTCGTAGAGACCGTAAGAGAGACAGGCGAGGTGCTGCATGAGGTTGCTAGTGTCGCACATGACTTCTCGTCGATTTGGACCGATCGGCTAAAACGCCGCGCAGAAGCGGCTGCCGCGAAGCAGCAAGCGAAGGCAGCGCAAGAACAATCGGCTGCAGCAAGAATGGATTCTTATGCAGCCGACGATGTGCCGGAAATCAATATGGGTGCGGGGCATGATGGCTTGAATGGGCCGCATCACATTACCGTAGAAGCGGAACCCGCCGTGAAAGCGAGCTTCTCCCCGTCTTGGCTCGATTGGATGGAGACTGGCGTAAGAGTGGCACGCGTTATCGCGAAACAGCGCTAGCGGAAGGCGGGCACGACAAGGTAATATTAGGAGAAGAGTTCATGCAATGAATAGGACAAAAGAAGAACGTATGGCTAGGAGATGGAAGATGCGTATTGCTGTCGTGGATGATAATCCCATGAATGTTACCGTCGTGCAGGAAATATTGAAACGTGCCGGCTATACCGATATTGTTGCCGCATCGTCTGGAGTCGAGCTGTTCGGACAGCTCGGGTTGACGAGTCAAGGTACAGAGCCCGAAGGGTCTCCTGCTCCAGATTACGATGTCGATCTTATCCTTATGGATATGATGATGCCAGGGGTTGACGGAATTTCCGCATGCCGGGCCATTTCGCAATCATCGCGATTGCGGGACATCCCGATCATCATGGTAACGGCCATTGGCGATTCGAAGAAACTGGCTGAAGCGCTCGATGCAGGCGCAATCGACTATGTCACGAAGCCGATCAATCGAATCGAGCTGCTTGCGCGCATTCGTGTTGCGCTGCGGCTGAAGGAGCAGAAGGATTGGCATAAGGAACGGGACCGTCGTGTACGGGAGGAGCTGCAGCTTGCCCGTGAGGTGCAGAGCGCCGTTCTGCCGCAGTCTATCGAGGAAGACGGCATTCGTATTAGTGCGGTATTCCGGCCGTCGGAGGAGCTGTCGGGCGATTTGTACGCCTGGCATCGCATTGACGATCATCGCTATGGCGTTGCGGTCATTGACGCAATGGGACATGGCATATCTTCATCGTTGGTCTGCATGTTTATCGCATCCGTCTTGAAGGAAGCGATGACCAAGATGGTGGATCCGAAGCGTGTCATCCGCGAATTGAATCGCCGGGCCCAGCAGCTGCAGTTTGCCGATCAGCTTATCCAGTATTACTTTACAGGGTTGTATATGGTCATCGATTTGGAGAAAGGCACGATTGATTACGTCAATGCAGGGCACCCGCCCGGCATGCTTATTCGCGGAGATGAAGGCGTTGTGGAGGCATTCGAGCGGGGTGGCGTAGCGATTGGCCTGTTCGATGAGATTACCGTAGAGAAGCATACGCTGAGCATACGTCCCGGCGATCGGATCGTGCTGATCACAGATGGCATTCTGGATCTGGTCGGTACCGAGGACGATGATCAGATGAAGCTCCTGCAAGAATCGCTGCAGCCGTTTGGCAGCAGCCTGCCGCAGGAGCAGCTGGAGGCTGCGCTGTTTCAGGAGGATAATTCGAACCGCCAGGATGATCGTTGCCTTGTCATGATTGACATCCGATAGTTGAAGGAACGCAAGCTTTGGTACAGGCCGCTGCGCAGGCAGAATGTTCTTCCGATCGCTGTTGTTCCCGGATTTCTTTGAATTGTATCTATAGGTTAATATCCGGGAACAAAGGCGACCGCTAACGCTTCTCCAGAATTATTCTTCCTGCTCCGCTAGCTGCATCCTTCTCGCGTGCCATCGCTCCGGTTACTTTCAAGCAATGAAAAAGGGAAATGCAATCTTGGATGAAGCACTGCGCTTCGATATCATCCAAAAGGTGCATTTCCCTTTTTGCGTGAAGATGGAGAAGAATTTCTATTATCGGGACCGCTGCGGCCTCCACGACGCTGCTTCTTCTTCGAAGACGGAGGCAAGGAGTGTGCTTGCTTCCCCTTGAGCAGATCGCCTGTCCAGCCTTTACGCCACAGCCACCAATAGATGATGAGCGTGGTTATGATAACAACGAGACACATCGCTGTGAACCCGAGTGGCTCCGCGGTCCACGGGAGCAAATTGAAGTTCATGCCCCATAATGCCCCTACGACCGTAGCTGGCGTGAATAGAGCGGTGAATATCGTGAGCGTCTTCATGATGTCGTTGCCCCGGAAGGTAGAGATCGCGTCGTCCATCGTAAGCAGCGTATCGATCTCCATCGCATAATGCATCAGGAGCGACTCGATCCGGTTCAGTTTATATTCCATCCGTTTGAAATCTTCTTGATCGATAAGGGTTTCGAGGAAAGCTTCCTTGGCGGCTCCTTGAATTTCCCGTATCGGAATAAAGAGATGATTCCAATGCAGCAGATCGTAGCGCCGCTCGAAGATCGTGTTCATCAGTCCGGTCCGGTTGCGATAGCGCATCGTTTCCTCAAGTTCGCCAAGACGCCTCTCAAAGCCGTCTAACCCGGAATGAAACGTGTCCAGTATACAGCTGATCATGACGAAGAATGCTTCGGGCGCCGATTGACAGCGGTCTAGTTTATCCTTCCAGGGTTCTGCTTGGAGACGGATCGATAGACGAAGATCGCTTTGAAGCGAGACGAGCTTCTTGCGGGTCATCCAGAAGTGCAGAGGTGTGATATCCTGCTGATCATCCGATACCTGGAAGAGCAGAGTCCCGCGCATGACCGGCTCTCCGCCGGTAAGCTCCGATACTGTAATATGATTATGATTGCAGCCTTCGGACTCTTGGAGCCATTGGACCAGCTCAGGATGGTCCCTCTTGAAGGCGTCACTTACGTCGGTCGTATCTGTTAGAACATCGTAGTTCTCGCTGCTGGTTGATTCGTAGTTGGAATTCCGGAGAGGCGTTACGATTTCGTTCATTCGAATGCCGGCATTCGAATGTGCGGCGGAAGGCTGTGGAACAGCAGCTGGCTTTCGGCGGCGGCTTAAACTTATCGGTTCCGGGCGTTGGTTATGGAGTACGTGCCACTCCCATTGGGAAGGAAACCGCAGCATCCGATGCATCATATCGTCGGTCCTCCTGATCTGACTTGCACTTGGGGGTTGTTCAATGTAACCATCATAACGCGAACACGGTTCTTTCACAACCTAAGCGGCATAGGAAAAGCACGCCATGCCCGGATAGATCCGAACTGGGCGTGCTCGTCTAATAGAATCAGGAGAAGGCGTATGGTCAATAACCATCCTCTTCTCCCTCGTGACTCTCGCTTAGCAGCTGCTTCAGCTTCTCGATGGCGCGTCTTTGAATACGGGAGATGCTCATCTGCGATACACCCAAATTATCGGCGATTGTCCGCTGGGGCAAGCCTTCTTGGTACACAAGAAGAAGGACCTGCTGTTCTTGCGGCTTCAGCTGCGACATAGCTGCTTGAAGATCCAGCTTCTTATCTACCGTTTCAAAGTCATCGGCCTGCGAGCCGATCAGATCGCCTAGGGTCGTCGTATTCTCTTCCTCGGAGATCGGGGTATCGAGTGAAACATAATGATACAGCTCCCGCCCAGCCAAAATTTCAGTCGTTTCTTCGACGGAGAGCTCCATATAGGAGGCGATTTCTTCGACGCGGGGAGAGCGCTCCAGCTTGACCGTCAAATCGTCAACCGCCTGCTGGACGGCGATGCCTTTTTCTTTAATGCGGCGCGGAACCTGAACGTACCACGATTTATCACGCAAATAATTTTTCATATGACCGATGATACTCTTCATGGCATACGGTTCAAACTGGACGCCAAGATTCATATCGAATTGCCGGAATAGGCGGATGAGCGCAATCTGTCCTACTTGCATTAAATCTTCATACAAATCGGGGCGATTACGCGAAATTTTACCGGCCGCCATTCGGACCATCGGCTCATATTGCTCGATTAGCAGCGTGGCCGTATCGTTGTTAGGATCATTCTGATAGATCAGGATGAGTTCCGCATTCGATGCCGGGGACTGCTTGGCCGGTTGTACATTCATGCCATTTCACCACTTCGGACCAGACGTTTGGTTAAGACCACTTCAGTCCCCATGTCACTGTTGACTTGAACTTGATCCATAAGCGCCTGCATCAGGTAAAGGCCAAGGCCTCCCGCTTGCAGCTCTTCAACCGATTTGCCGTGAAGCGGTTCAGCTTTGCGGGCTGCAGCAGCCGCGTCGAAGCTGCGGCCGTCATCCTTGACGATAATCGAAAGAGCGTCGGCTTGTTTGACAAAACGAACTTCGATTCGCGGCACGACATCCAGGGCGGATGTAGTCGAACCGTGAGGCAGATCACCGTAAGCGTATAGGACCGCATTATTGCAGGCTTCGGAGACGGCAACCTTCATATCTTCTATCTCTTCGTATGAAAAACCGATTTTGACGGCCAGTCCATAGAGCGTGAGCCGAACCAAATCGATATATTCTGCGGATGCTGGAACCTGCAGCAATACGACCTCTTCATTTTCCTTCATGGCTTAGTCTCGTTCCTTTCTTCGTGAAAATCAAGCTTGCTGTTTCAGCAAATAGTTAGTAATGCCCGTCATATCGAACAGCTTGCGAATATTCGGCGGAATGGCTTCAACGGCAAAGGGTGCATTGTTTGCATGCCTTGCCTTCAGAACGGAAACAAGGATACCGATACCGGTGCTGTCCACATACCTTAGATCGCGGAGGTTGATAATCAGCTCGCGGTCGGATAATTCTACAAGCGGAGTCATTGCGGCCCGCATCTGTGCGGCTGATTCCAAATCGAGCTCGCCACCTACATATACGGTGCATTTTCCTTCTTTATTTTCAGTGCGTAAAAATAATTTATCGGTTTGCTTCATGACGTCCTCTCCTGTTTCCAAAGTAATTGCAATGTCTATAAAAATGGCTGATTGTTGACTGATAACGTTATTTACCCCGGGTATTTCGGATTGAAACAAGGGAATTGCTCCATTGAATTTGGTATATATTGTACCCGATTTAAATTTCCATTAACAGGGTATACCAACCGTACATAACACTTTCGCGTCTCTTGCAAATCGGGAGATGGAATGGCTGGCGCTATCCGGATAACGAATGGATCGCGAGGCCAGGCCCGGTGCCGGAACGGGGCGCGGAAGGTTGGCTTAGGCAGACACAGCAAGCGCTCTAGGTGGTTCGACTATGAAACAGGAGGCGATCGAAGATGGCTTACAAGCTGGGGATATTCAGGCAGGAGCAGCAGGTGATCAATGCGGTCCAGGAGCTCGAGAAGGAAGGGTTCACGAAGCATGAGCTGCAGGTGTTCGCCAAGGATCGGGAGCATTCACGGCGCGTTGAGGCGGAGACGGATGTGCATGCGGATGAATTAAACGAGTTGACAGATACACGCGATTATATAGAAGAAGGAGATATTGCGGTCGTGCCAGCTGGCGTTATGAGCGGGGGCAGTCCGGTAGCGGGTTATGGAGGAACGGCCTTCGGAGGGAATGGCGCTGGCGCGATTGTAGGCGGCGTGTGGGGAGATGACAGTGCAATCGAGGAATCGCTGCGTACCCTGGGACTTGACGACGATGCCGCGAAGCAGTGCCGGGATGCCATTGCAGAGGGATGGCTTGTGGTGACCGCCCATACGGGCGATGGCAATGAACGCTCGGACGGCGGACAGGATCTGGGTCTTGCCGGTACGGCTGAGGCTGTGTTCCGCCGCACCGGAGCGGAACGTATATTGGAGTAGGACATTGGATTCGCAACGCACACACTCATAAAGAGGGCAGCCGGCACTTAAACGGCTGCCCTCTTCGTACGTGCAGCAGTCCGGCACGCATGTTTTATTCAATGCCCCTTGGCGCCGATGAACGAGAGGATCGACCGCAGCGATTGGGCGGCGACCCGATCCAGCAGGTCTCCTTCGCGAAGAAGCCGGTCGGTAATATTGAGCAGGTTATAATCGGTGATGGCTGCATTCCGCCTTACCTCCTCCCAGAATAGAGGCGTCGAGACTGTGGCGCCGACCCGGGCTCTTGGGGAATAGGGAGCTACGATCGTTTTTCCTTGATAATGCTGGAGATAGTCGATATAGATCAGATCCCCGCGATTTTTCTTCAGTCTCTCGATTGTAAATAGGCTCGGATGCTTGTCGGAGAGGTATTTGCCCACGAACTCGCCGATTCGCCGCAATTCATCGAATGTCAGGTCGGGAATGAGCGGGATGATTACCTGTACGCCTGTGGCACCGGACGTTTTGGGTACAGATTGAATGCCAAGCGATTGCAGCAGTTCACCTACCAGCGACGCCGCTTCCATGATACGGGGCTCTTCCTCGAGCGAAGGGTCCAGGTCAAGCACCCATTCGCTTGGATGGGCGGGATCGCTGATCCGGTCGAAGGAGGCATGAAACTCCAAGGATGCGAGATTGCCCAGCCACAATAGAGTGGGCAGCGAATCCGGTTTCACATAACGAATGCTCTCATGCTCCGAGATTCGGATAAAGTCCGGAGCCGGCTGCGGACAGTTTTTCTGATAGAACGATTTTCCATGCACGCCGTCCGGGAACCGGATCGTGGTTAAATACCGGTCCTGGCAATGCTTCAACAGCCAAGGGGACAGCGCTGTCAGCTTTTGCAAGAAGATAGCCTTCGTGATGCCCATTTCGGGCCAGAGAAGCTTATCCGGGTTGCTGATCACTAGCTCTTGGCCTTCGACAACGATAGTACCCTTAACGGACCGGCTCATGGCAGATCCTCCTTCGGCAGAAACGTGACAAGCTTCGGATGACGCAATTGCCCTGCGGAGGTCAGTTCCAGGCCGGTTACCCTGCAGCGAAAAGAGAGCGGCAGCCACTGCACCTTCTCCTTCTTCAGATCAGTCGGTACAGCCGGAAAAGGGCAGGCGTCAGCGGTGGAGGGCTGGAAGGTCGAAGCCAATACACCGCGCAGCGCATCGGTTAGCCCCAGCGACACGGATCCCAGATAAGCTCCCTCGTAGGCCATGATCAGGCTCGCAATGACATGGTTTCGCCATTTCAACCCGACAATGTCCACATCGAGCAGAAGGGCTGTCTTCTTCTTATACCAATCCTGATGCTTCTTGCCCTCCCTATAGGGGCTGGACAACCGTTTGCTGACAACGCCCTCCCATTGATTCGCCTCCACCCATCGCCACAATGCTTCTCCGTCATGGAACAGCTCCGTCACGAAAAGTCGGGGATCCTTTATCGGAAATTTGGCAGTCAGTTTACGGTGACGCTCGATATAGGAGAGCGAACGGAGATCCGTGCCTCCGTCCATGAGCAGATCGAATAAGACATAGACGAGTCCACCGTTCACGGGAGGCGCTCCAGAGGTGCCGGCTGCTATGTCAGGAGCTTGTGAAGCGGCCCCCCGGGAGCGTTCACGTTTGAGCACCTGCTGGAAGTTTGGGCGGACGCCGTTCCACCATACGACTTCGCCGTCAAGCAGACAAGGCCCAAGCCCGGCGGCCCTTGCTT
The DNA here is from genome assembly GCF_024498075.1 of Paenibacillus mendelii. Classification (GTDB taxonomy): domain Bacteria; phylum Bacillota; class Bacilli; order Paenibacillales; family Paenibacillaceae; genus Paenibacillus_Z; species Paenibacillus_Z mendelii. The sequence goes on along the minus strand of NZ_JANHOF010000014.1, from coordinate 135,086 downwards.
GAAGATGCTCAGTAATTTCCGGATAAATAGCATTCTTCAGCAGCAAATTACGGGAATAGAGCTCGACCTTCCCGTCCTGTCCGATCCGCGCGAGAATGCGGACGCCATCCCACTTGAGCTGAAAACCCCAGTCCTCGCCCTTGGGCAGGCTCTTCTCGGATATGGGAGCCATAGGCGCCGCAGGCAGAGGCATATCCGAATGAGGGGCTGAGGGCGGGTTGCGCCCGTTCCAATCGACAAAGGCGAGAGCTTCGCCCTCGCCGCCGATGTTATTCGAAGCAGATTGTTGTTCTTCACGAGACATGCTTGGTTTCATGTTACGAGACCGACTCCTTCTTGCCTCCGCTCTTCGCTTTGCGAGATCGAGGGGTCTTCGGCGCTGTTCCGTCCGCATCGGCAGCGCCGGCAGTGGAGGCGTCGCTTCCCGGATCCTGAGCGGCCGAACCAGCCGGTTGACCACCGGCTGCACCTGTATCCAGGCTGCCTGGGGATTCAGGCGAAACGCGAACCGCCTCTAGGCTTGCTTGGAGAGCTGCCATCAGGTCAAGCACATTCGTCCGCTGCTGCTCAGGGGCAACGCGTACCTCTTCACCGGCAATTTTATGCTGAATGAGATCAAGGAGCCGCCCGCGGTAGTCATCTGTATATTTATCTGGCTCGAATGGCGTGGAAAGCTGTTCAATGAGCATCCGGGCCATGGTCAGCTCTTTATCGTTGACCGTGACGGTGTCCGGCAGGCCGGGCACCTGCTCGACAGACCGGATCTCATCGGGGTAGAAAATCGTCTCCATTGCAAGACATTCGTCGATAACACGAATCGCAGCCAGCGAGCTCTTGGAGCGGATCGATATCTTAGCGATTCCGATTCGGCCGGATTGCCGCATGGCCTCCAGCAGTAAGTTATAGGCATTGCCGCCCGCCTGATCGGGCGAGAGATAGTAGGTTTTCTGAAAGTAAATGGGATCGATTTCATTCAGATCGACGAAATCCAGAATCCGGATGGTCTTCGTGGCATCGTCGGTCAGCTGCTCGAGCTCATCCTTCTCAAACAGCACGAAATGGCCCTTTTCATACTCATAGCCTTTAATGATGGCATCCCAATCGACCTCTGTCTCACATGTCTGGCATTTGCGGATATATGAGACCGGGCTCCCGCATTCGCGGTGAATGAGCCGCATTGAGATATCTTTATCCTCCGTAGCCGAAAACATCTTAACGGGGACATGTACAAGCCCGAAGCTAATAGCCCCTTTCCAAACGGTATGCATGGTAATATTCCTCCTTAAAAGTTTTACGGAGCGCTACCCCCTGAACCACAACGCAGGAAAACTTGCATCGGAAGCATAAGCTTAAAGTTTTACGGAGCGTTACCCCCTGAACCACAACGCAGGAAAACTTGCACCGAAAGCATACTTTCCCATAGGTCGCTGCCTTAACGATACATAGCGTAAACACGAAAAGGCGTATCAATAACAGGTTATGTTACAAGGGTTCCCCGAATGCATGAAACTCAACCAAGTCGGGCATATTTTCGTTACGAAACATCATTTTTTCACAGCAGGAGGAGAGACATTCATGACCGAAGCGGGCAATTCCCCTACAGGTTCGACAGAAGATCCTAAAAGTGAAGGCCGAGATGACTGTTTCATGGATATCGACCGAATGATTAACGAAGGTCTGGGCGGCGGTCAAGTAACGCTGCATAACGGCATGATCTCAGAATCGACAACCGATACGATGGAGAAGGAAGATCGAGAAAACCTGAATTAATGCCCTTCCTTAACATGGATCCGATGCAACGCCTGAAGCTGCCCCCGCTGGCTTGATTAGCCGGGGCGGTCTCTTTACTTGCTTACGCAGCAAGCTCTTTTGTTTGGCGATGGGGTAGACCGGGTATGAATTCCCTAAGAGATGAATATTCCGCAAACCTGACCGGATGCAATTGCTCCGCAGGTATTGCAACCCAAAGGAGATGATTACAATGGTAGACCGCAACGTCGATATCGAAGAGCGCCATGTGGAGAAAAAATCGGACTCCAGCTTAGTCGCAGCTACGTTTATCAAGTATGCAGCATACATTATTATCTTTTTTGGAGCCCTCTACTTCTTGGTTCAGTATGTCTTTCCGAAGTTTTAAAATTCCCAGAGCGACAGCTTAATAGGCGGCTGGATTGCTGCACGGCTAACAGAAATGCCCGCTGATGAGAATCTGGCGGGTTTTTTTATGACGAAATAATTGCTCAACAAAGATAAGAGGTGCTTGCGTGGATGAGCCGACCTAGTGCGATTCCTAGAAATTTGACCAGTGCGTTATGCCAATTTATATTTCCGTTCTCACTCAAGCAGCAATGCGACGAGGCCTTGATTCCGATTCTAATCGATGACGGCTACATCCCGTTCCACTTAGATGACGTGAGTCAGCAGAATGCTTATTATGGCGAAAGCTGCTCTGTATCCCATCAGCGGATGGAGCGCTATTATTTGCCGCATACAGGCTGTGTATTGTTCCCGCGAACAGATAGCCGTGATGCATTCCGCCGTTTCTCCCGCAAGCTGGACCAGAGCTGCATCTTGAAAACCGCACAGCATCATATCCCGTTTCGCATTCTGTCCGCCGATGTGGTGCTCTGTCCGTTCGATCTCGGGTTCATTACGATCCGTACCGAGCTTACGGAGCCGGAGATCGATTACAGCACTGCTCTGGAGTTTGCTGCACGGTTTCGCGTACTGGAAGACGTCTCCCTCAAAGATGATATTACAAGCGTGGAAGCAGATGGGAAGGTTTATGAGGAAGTGGAGGATTTCGTGTTCAAAGTAATCGCCGGAGGCCTTCTTCCTTACTTGGACAAATCGGGGACAGAGGGCGCTTATTTCGAGACGCTTCCTTTCTTTGTGGATGAGAGGATGTATGTGCAGGCCTTCTATCAATTCCACGAGGAAGACGATATATCGAACGTCGAGCTGTACCGGGGCTTGCAGATGGATGGAGTAGACGTCGAGGGCAAGCCGAGCGTGAGTGCGAACAATATGGAGTATATCGAGCAATATGTGCAGGACCATGCCTACAAGCGGTGGGGCCCGGACACGTATTATGTATCGAATGAGAACACCTTCTGTTGTTTGACGCGGGCGGGCGAGTCGAAGGGGATCATGTTCGCCAATCAAATGTATGGCGAATATTATTATGGCCTTCTGTTGAGCCTCTTCCAAAAAATCGCATTGCTAAAGCTGGCTAACCGCTACTCTGCCGTAGATGTGGAGCGGGACGTAGTGGCTTTGAGGCGATTAATCCGGCTCATTACGAAATTTTCATCCAAATATTACTTCCCGGAGCTGGCCTCCCAGTCACAGGGTAAAGAGATCTTCATCCAGCTGCGCCAGGTTCTTGGCATACCTGCCCTGTATGACGATGTGAAGAAAACGCTCGAGGATTTATTCAAATACCAGGACAGCTTTCAGTCCAAAGGCCAGAACGACCTTCTGATGATTTTGACGCTGTACAGCGTTGTCGGCGGCATCTATGGCATGAATCAGGTGATCGAAGACTTGAAGGGTGATGTGGGCTGGTCAAGCATGCTGGATTACTCGGTATTCGAATATCTCGCCCTCTTTGTCGTACTTAGCGGGTTGGTTGTCGGCTTCGGGTTAAGCTTACTGGTCTTTAAAAATTGGCGTAAAGCCCGTATCGCGAGGAAGGACGAATAAGGAATTAAGAAGCTGAGAGCCGGACATTTGGTTCTTAGCTATTTTTTTTATAGTTTCTTTATCGTATTACACTGCTAAAATGTAATCATGAAAAGATGTGAAATAGTAAGTTAGATGAGGGATAATCATAGACAACATGGTATTTTACTTTAAAAATGACGGAAAAACCGATATAATGAAATTATTAGCGATAAATCAGGGGGGAACGTATGGGTAAACAACAACATCATCATAAGTTGACGAAGCTAGAGCTGCTCCGCCGCATCATTTTTATAACGCTGGGTGCGGTACTCGTATCTGTCGCGCTGGAAATTTTTCTCGTTCCGAACAAAATCATTGATGGCGGGATCGTTGGTATTTCCATCATCGTCTCGCATTTGACCGGTCTGCCTCTTGGTATCTTTCTATTCCTGCTTAACGTGCCATTCTTAATTATCGGGTATAAGCAAATCGGTAAAACCTTCGCCATATCCACCCTATACGGGGTTACGGTGATGTCAATTGGAACAACACTGCTGCATCCTGTGGATCCGCTTACATATAGCACTTTTCTTGCCCCGGTCGTCGGAGGCGTACTTCTTGGTATTGGCGTCGGACTGGTCATCCGGTTCGGCGGTTCGCTGGATGGAACGGAAATTGTAGCGATTCTGTTCAGTAAGAAAATGCCGTTCTCCGTCGGCGAAGTGGTTATGTTCATGAACCTGTTCATTCTCGGAAGCGCGGGCTTCGTCTTCTCGTGGGACAGCGCGATGTACTCCCTGATCGCTTATTACATTGCCTTCAAAATGATCGACGTGACGATCGAAGGCTTCGACGAGTCCAAAGCCGTGTGGATCATCAGCGAGGATGCGAGAGAAGTCGGCGATGCCATTATGAGCCGGCTTGGTCGCGGCGTGACTTACCTGCATGGGGAAGGCGGCTTTACCGGTGGAACGAAGCGCGTCATCTTCTGTGTCATCACGCGTCTGGAAGAAGCGAAGCTGAAGTCGATCGTTCAGGAGCTCGATCCGGCAGCCTTCCTAGCCGTCGGCAACATACACGATGTAAAAGGCGGACGCTTCAAGAAGCGAGATATCCATTGATTCAACCGATTATACAGGCGGGCAGGACTGCGCAAGAGCAGCCCTTGCCCGCCTTTTGTACATGAGCAGAAGGCCTGGGAAACGAAGATGACAATGGTTCATGCTGCCGTGAGTGCGTGCGGTGGAGATAAATAAAAGATGTACCAGAGCAAGAGAAAATTGAAGTAAATTGCAAGTATAAGAGCAAGCGGGAAAGAGAAAGCAGGTAGATGTATGACACAAAGTGACCGGCATTGAGGCGCCCCCGTTCATGTGAATGACCGCATGATGGTCTCCGGTAACCGAGCTTCGGTTTGTTGCGGCTTTGAAGGCTGATCGATATAATAAGTTCATTGAGCTCGATTCGACGGAATCTGCATGCATTCGTGTACTGCTCTTACGAGTAAAACACGTTATAGGCTTTCGAAGCTAGTTTTACTCCAACCTAGTGGTTAGTGGAGTAAAACTTTTAGGAGGCAAAAGAATGGACGAATTTGCTAGCATCCGGCATTGGACGGATGGAAGGCAGGCCGCCGAGCGGCTGCGGGAGCAGGGCGTCGTCATCGGGATCGGCGATGACGCTGCCGTTGTAGAAGCGCCGCCGGGGCCGGGCGAGGGCGGCGCGCTGCAGTGGGTGCTGGCGGTCGACACGATGGTGGAGACCGTCCATTTCAACACGGCGACGATGGGCGAAGCCGACGTCGGCTGGAAGGCCCTCGCTGCGAACGTGAGCGATATCGCGGCGATGGGCGGCGTGCCCCGGCATGCGCTCGTGTCTGTGAGCGTGCCGCGGGCTTGGGAGCCGGCACGTATGCGCCGGCTCTATGATGGTCTGTACGCGTGCGCCGAGCATTACGGCGTCGCGGTGGTTGGCGGCGACACAACCTCATCGCCGGCGCAGCTTGTGGTGTCCGTGACGGTGGTGGGCACCGTCGCCGCCGGCAAGGCGATTAGCCGGGCGGGCGCGAAGCCCGGCGACGTTGTGTTTGTGACCGGGCCGCTGGGCTTGTCCGCGGCCGGTCTGCATTGGCTGCTCGCCGCGGTACATGGCGGCGAAGAAGCGGTGCCGCTCACCGCGGCACAAGCCGGCGGGACGGCGGCGCTCGTGCAGGCGCACCGCCGCCCGGCGCCATCGGTGCGCGCCGCGCAGCTGCTTGCCGCGCGCGGCACGGTCACGTCACTGAACGACGTCAGCGACGGCCTCGCGAGCGAGGCTTGGGAAATCGCGAACGCCTCGGAGGCGAAGCTGGCCTTACGGGAAACTCAACTACCCATCAGCGGCAGCCTCGCTGCCTATGCCCATCGATGCGGGCTCGATCCGCTTGATTGGCTGTTGTACGGCGGTGAGGATTATGTGCTTCTGGGCACGATGAACGCGGAAGACGCAGCCGTGGCCAAATCGGCGATGACCGCTGCAGGAATGCCGATGTATCTTATCGGTACCGTGGAAGCGGGCGCTCCTGGGGTGGAGTTAATCCGGATAGATAGCAGGCTAGGTGGCGGAACCGGCCGGTATGCCGAGCGCCGGGAGCCGATCCGGCCGCGGGGCTACAATCATTTTGCATAGGGTGGAGTGACAATGATACAAAGGGGACAGGCTGTCTGGATGGCGGCGGCCGAACAGGATACCGTTCGTTTGGCGGAGCTGCTTGCTTCTTGGGCAGAGCCTGGGACGGTACTTTCGCTAGATGGCGATTTGGGTGCCGGCAAGACGAGGTTCTCACAAGCTTTTGCTCAAGGGATTGGCGTGAGCGGCATCGTGAATAGCCCCACGTTTACGATTATTAAAGAATATGAGGGCGAGCGGCTGCCCCTCTTTCATATGGATGTGTACCGGCTTTCGCAGGATGAAGCGGACGAGCTTGGGCTTGATGATTATTTTTTCGGTGACGGCGTTACGATTGTGGAGTGGGCGAGCCTGATCCGGGATCTGCTGCCACCACAGCGGCTGGAACTGTATATCGAGCACCTTGGGGGCGAAGCGCGCCGCATTACTTTGACGGGCATTGGAGCCCCTTATGCTGCGTGGTGTGAACAACTCGGAAGAATGGGAGTCGACAGTAAATGAACGATCAACAGGAGAACACGCACGTGAACGATCCCACCATCCCTAGCAAGACGAACTCTTCGACGGGAAATTTCGGAGAAGCGGCTGCTCAGGAGCCGGTTGTATTGGCGGTCGACACTTCGACGGCGTTAATGGCAGTGGCGCTCGTACGAGGCGAAGAAACGCTAGGCAGCCTGCAATCGCTGGCAGAGCGCAACCATTCGGTATTAACGGTGACGAAGCTGAAGGCGCTTCTCGACGAATGCGGGATCAGCCCCGAAGAGCTCGGAGGAATCGCTGTCGGTCGTGGACCTGGCTCTTACACAGGAATGCGAATTGCGGTGACGGTCGGCAAGACGCTCGCTTGGGTCTGGGAAAAGCCGCTCCTCGGCGTTTCCAGCTTGGAAGCACTTGCTTTTGGAGCTTTACAGATGAATGCGGAGTCTATGGATTGGTACGTTCCGCTAATGGATGCGCGTCGTGGTCAGGTTTACACGGCTTTGTTTGCCGCTTCAGAGAATGGCACCTGGACTAGACTGGAAGAGGATGGCATTCGGCTTATGCAGGATTGGGTGAACCGTCTTGCCGGCCAAATCCGTTCAGCTGCTGAGCAGAATAAGGCTCCGGCACGTATATGGTTCGTCGGTGATTTATCGCTTCATGAAGAGGAGGCTCTGCGGCTGCAAGACATGTTTGCGCCGGGAGCAGGTATGGCGCAGGGAACTGAAAGTGAAGCCGGCTTATTCTGCGATGTCCGCTTGCTGCCTTCAGCGATGGAAGGGCGCGCGGTGGCTGTTCTTGGTGCACGGCGCCTGGCTAACGGGGAGAGCGACGAGGTACATACGTTTGTACCGAACTACACGCAGTTGACTGAAGCGGAAGTGAAGCTGCAGGCCAAATCGCGGGAACGGGAGGGGTGAGCGCTGGTGGTGGCGATCGATAAGGAACGACTCGTTTTTCGTGCGATGACGCTCTCGGACGTGCCTCATATAGTCGCTATTGAGCAGGAAGCGTTCACGAGCCCTTGGTCGACAGAGGCTTTCATCAACGAGCTGACGAATAACCATTTTGCCCGGTACATGGTCATGGCTCTGGGCGAAGAGGTCATCGGTTATGGCGGGATGTGGACGATTATGGACGAAGCGCATGTAACGAACATTGCCATTCGCAAGGATTATCGAGGGCAAGGGCTTGGCAAACGGTTGTTGACCGAGCTGCAGCAGACGGCGGTTTTTTTTGGCGCGGCCCGTATGACACTGGAAGTACGTATCACCAACGAGATCGCGCAGCGATTGTACCGTAAGCTGGGTTTCGAACCAGCCGGTGTTCGGCCGGGGTATTATACGGATAATCAGGAGGATGCCTTAATCATGTGGGCAGAGCTGCATCCTGCAAGGACGGAGAGCAATGATGACAACGAATGAACTGATACTGGCCGTCGAAACGAGCTGTGACGAAACTGCGGTTGCAGTCATACGCGGCGGCCGTGACATATTGAGCAGCCTTATTTCCAGTCAAATCGAGACACATGAGCGGTTTGGCGGCGTCGTTCCCGAGATCGCCTCGCGTAAGCATGTCGAATCGATAACACTCATCATGGAACAGGCAATAGCCGAGGCGGGCGTTTCATTCCGGGATCTGTCCGCCATAGCCGTAACACAAGGACCGGGACTTGTTGGAGCGCTGCTTGTCGGGATCATGGCGGCTAAAAGCCTGGCGATGGCGCTTGATCTGCCGCTTATCGGCACGCATCATATCGCGGGCCATATCTATGCGAACCAACTCGTGCACGACATTGTTTACCCTAGTATTGCACTGGTCGTCTCGGGCGGGCATACGGAGCTTGTTGTGCTGGAGAGTGAAGGGGTGTTCCGCATTATAGGGCGAACCCGGGATGATGCGGTCGGCGAAGCCTATGATAAGGTCGCTCGGTCGTTGAAATTTCCGTATCCGGGAGGTCCGCATGTCGATAAGCTTGCCTTGGATGCGGAGGAGGAGATCGTGCTGCCCCGGGCATGGCTGGAGCCGGATTCCTTCGATTTCAGCTTCAGCGGGCTGAAGTCGGCCGTGCTGGCCTCTATCAACCAGTCCAATATGAAGGGCGAGCCATTGATGACCGCGGCATTAGCACGCGGATTTCAAAACTCGGTCATCGACGTGCTGGTGACAAAAGCGCTGCGCGCGGTACAGACGCTTGGCGCCAACCAGCTGCTGCTATGCGGCGGAGTTGCAGCCAATCGCGGGCTTCGCACGGCGTTGACTGCGCGCTGTGAAGCTGAAGGCGTGCCGCTTCTCATACCACCGCTCTCCTTGTGCACGGATAATGCAGCGATGATTGGGGCCGCTGCTCACTTGAAGTGGAAGCACGGTGAGTTCACCCCACTTGACATGAAGGCGGAACCCGGGCTTTCACTGGAGCAATGGTCGGTGCGCGGCTGAAGCCGCGCATCTTTTTTTATGGCATCAGACGTATCCATCCATGATCCCCACCATAATTTTTTGAATTGACAGACGATTTGCTGCAGCATATAATAAGCAGCAACACAACACATCCTGCTGGCGCATGTTTCGGATAAGGGAGTGCAGACGCCAGTTATACTTCTCAAACGCGAAGAACAGGAACAGTAAGGCGGATCGCCGGGAACGGACAGCTGCAGCGATTGCGGCATGTCGATGAGAGAGCTGCGGGTAGGTGCAACGCAGTCGATGGCAGCCTGAATCTCGCCTGGGAGCGGAATGGCGGAATGCGCATGATGAGTGGCCGAAGCCAAGGTCGTCATCATGGCACGTACGTCATAACGGCTAACCCCCGTAATCGGGTGTACGACCGGCGATTTCTAGAGTCGGCGGCCGTGCATAAGGTGGGCGTTTCTCGTTTGTCGTGAATGAGAGGTGTCAACAAGGGTGGTACCGCGCGGACTCAACTTAGTCTGTCGTCTCTTGAATTAGAGACGGCAGGCTTTTTTTGTTGCCTAGGGACGGCAAGCGCGGCTGTTGCGGAGCAATGGCGAATTGAACTCTAACCCGTAAAGATCCGACATAAACGATACGAACTAAACTGAACTGAACATAGAATAAACGCGATGAACAGGAGCAGTAGGAACAACAAACCTGGATAACCGGCGAATGCAGCTTGAACGCAGTCTCTCTTCAATAGAGGCTGCCGAGGTGCATAAGCTGCAGAGAGCTGCGGGTCGGTGCGACGCAGTCGAAGGGAATTCCGAACTCGCCTGGAAGCGGACCGGGGGAACAGGGCTCGTGCGGCTGCAGCTATGCAGCGCATGCAGCCAACGTAACCCGGAACGGCTGACCTCCGTCATAAGGTGCAACCGGATGTGCGCAGATCCTTCTGCTGATTGCTGCCGCACGGCGGATTCGTATGGAGGCGCTTAGCGCGCGTCCGGTTGCTTAAGCGGGTTCGGACCTTTCGCAAGGTTCGGGCAACTGGAGTGGTACCGCGGCATGCCTGAAAAGCCTGTCGTCTCTTGAAACCTATAAGAGACGGCAGGCTTTTTGGCGTGAAGATATTATGTTCGAACGAACTATACCCATACCCTTTAGGAGGTTGACCATTATGACGGTTAATATTAACGCCAACAATCAAGCTGATAGCACTAACCCAACGCGCATTCGAATTTTCGATACCACGCTTCGCGACGGAGAGCAATCGCCCGGCGCATCGCTGGAGCCGCAGCAGAAGATTGTTATCGCCCGCCAGCTTGCCAAGCTTGGCATCGATGTCATCGAGCCCGGCTTCCCCATCTCCAGCCCCGGAGACTTTGCGGCAGTGCAGCAGATTTCGCGCGAGCTCCACCATGTTGAAATTGCAGGCTTCGCCCGGGCGGTGAAGGTTGACATCGATGCAGCCGTGAAGGCAACACAGGAAGCGGCAAAGAGAAGGCTTCATCTGTTTATCTCCTCTTCTGATATTCATCTGGACTTCCAGCTGCGCAAATCGCGTGAACAAGTCGTGCAGATCGCCCGCGAGATGGTGGCATACGGCAAGCAATTCGTTGACGAAATTGAATTCTCGGCCATGGACGCCAGCCGCTCGGGCCGCGAGTTCGTCATTGAGATGGTGGAAGCCGTCATCGCCGAAGGAGCGACGATTATCAATCTGCCGGATACTCTAGGTTATGCGATGCCGGAGGAGTACGGGGAGATGTTCCGAGTCGTTAGGCAGCAGGCCCGCGGCGGCGATAAAGTAAGCTACAGCGCCCACTGTCATAACGATCTGGGGCTTGCGGTGGCGAATAGTCTGGCAGCCATCCGGGCCGGTGCCACGCAAATTGAAGTAACGGTTAACGGCATTGGCGAACGTGCGGGGAACTGCTCGCTGGAGGAGCTGGTGATGGCCATTGAAACGCGGAAATCCGCGATCGGTGCGGAGACAGGCATCGTAACGGGCGAAATTTATGAGACTTCCCGGATGGTTAGCCGCGCGATGCATTTTCCAATCGCCTTTAACAAGCCGATCGTCGGCCGCAACGCCTTTCAGCATGAATCGGGTATTCACCAGGATGGCCTGCTGAAAAACCGCAGCACCTACGAGATCATGGATCCCGATGCGATGGGCATTCCGCGCGACATGATTGTGCTGGGTAAGCACTCAGGCCGTCATGCCATTAAGCATCGTCTGAACGAGTACGGCGTTAAGCTGGATGATGCGCAATTGAATGAGGTTTATGATCAATTCATTGCGAAGGCCGAGGAGCTGAAGCTTGTGCCGGACAATGTACTGATCTCCTTGGCTAGCGAGACGACGGAGCAGCAGCAGGATCCTTATTCACTGGTGGATCTGCAGGTGCTGGCAGGGTCGCAGCGCCCCCGGATTGCTTCCGTAACGATTCGCGAGCGGGATTCTCAGCAGGAGAAAACCTATACCGGGTCGGGGACAGGACCGCTGGAAGCGGTGATCCACTGTATTCAGCAGGCGATTCCGAGTTCGGCGGAGTTCGAGGATCTGGAGCTGCATTCATTATCCACAGGCGAGGACGCACGGGGTGAAGCCGTGGTCAGCATTGTGAAGAACAACCAACGGTATCGCGGAACGGCCATTCACAACGACATTATTCTGGCAGCGGCTCAAGCCTATGTGGCGGCATGCAACCAGCAAATCATGAGCACTCAGGCCAAGAAAACCAATCAGGCGGCTCTTGATAAGGATATTGTATAAGACCTGCTTGGGAAGGTTGATCTGTAGAATGGGTCAGCCGGTCGACTTTTTTAGGAGGGGGCTGTGCGGATGGATAACGTCATGAAATACTATCAATCGTTTGACGAATGGGGAAGGCTGGACCGGGAGCCCGTCGAATTTATCGTTAACATGGCGCATATCCAACGCTATCTTCCGTCGAGGGGACGAATAGCCGATATCGGAGCGGGTCCCGGCAAGTATGCGCTGGCTTTGGCTAGGGCGGGTCATGAAGTCACGCTGATCGATCTGGTGCCAAGATTAGTTGAGCAAGCCCGAAGCAAGGCGGCAGAGCTTCAGCTGGAACGACAGTTTGCCGGCTTTCATGTCGCGGACGCCAGAGACCTGCATGAATGGCCGGATGATCATTTTGATGCCTGCTTATTGCTGGGACCGTTATATCATCTTCAGAATGAAGAAGACCGGATCAGAGCGGTGAGCGAGGTGAATCGGATCACGAAGAAGGAGGGGTTCATATTTGCCGCGTTCATGACACGAATCAGGCATTTCACGACATCTCTCTTGTATCCGGAGGCCTGGAAGCCCAATCATACTATAGAAGGAATAGATTCATTTCTAGCGTCGGGGATATTTAATCATACGGATGAAGGCCGGTTCACCGGCGCCTACTTTTTTGACATTGAGAGGATATCGCCGTTCATGCAGTCTTCAGGATTCGAATGCGTGAAGCTTATTGGCTCCGGGAGCATAGCGGGCGGCATGACTGTGGATCAGTGGGATTATTGGCGTAAGCAGGGACCGGACGTATATCGGAAAGTAATCGAGAGGATGATTGAAGCCGCGGAGAATCCTTATATTCTGGGTGCTTCCTCGCATGTGATGTACATCGGCAGGAAGAAGGAAGCGACTTTAAAAGCATAGTTATCCACAATGTTATGCACAACTCCAGAGGAAAATGTGCATAACATTGTGAATGTCAATAAATTCGGGCGTTTACAATGTGTATAAAAACGGGATAAGTTTTTAACAGGCAGGCTGTGGATAATGTGGATAATGGGTGTAATTATGCGCCATGCCTATCCACATAAGCGCTTAGCGGGTGAAAATAGTTGGGGAATCTGGACTAGCCCCCTGTCTTTAGTGCCAGAATTGCGTAACAATTCACGGATTGCTGTGGATAACATTGTGGAAAACGTGGATAGGTTGAAAATGCCCTGCTGCTCCTTCGACAACGGGCTTCATAAGATCCGTGTCGAATTCGACAGACGATCATGCGGGTACACATCGATGTTCTTGTAATCTATACACATCCATAATTCAAGCTGGCATTCGAACCGCCACCGCCACGTATCACTTTTACTTTAGCTGTGCCAATCGCGGTATCCTGGATTTTAAAGGCCGCGCTTCGGGTATAAGAAAGAGGTACAAAAAAGCACGTTGGCGTAATAATAAGCTGCGGTAATGTAAGGACTGCGGCATCAACATGCTGTGAATACAACAAAATCCGAACCGGCTTTAAAAGCGGTTCGGATTTGTTAATTCATGCGTATTCTTTCATCCATCTAAGCGAGCATTTCCTCCCATGTTGAATACGAGGATTGAAGCTCTTTTTTTAACGTATCGATCTCAGCTTGAATGGATTGGATTCGGACATAGTCATTGTACACATCCGGATCAGTCAGCTGCTCTTCCAACGTGGCGATCTCGCCTTCCAGCTGGGAGATATCCTGCTCAAGCTGTTCTAGCTTGCGCTGGCGGTTCCGCTCGTCACGCTTGGCCTGTTTGTCGGCTTCATACGTCGAAGAAGCAGAGGATTCAACAATGACGGCAGGTTTCCCCGGCTTTCCTTGTACCTGGGACAAGGCTTCCATCTTCAATTCTTCGTTTTCACGTTTTTTCTCGATCATTTCGTCATAATTTCCCAGGAAATGATGCGTCCCATCCGGTGTCAGTTCGACAATGCGTTCCGCCATCTTATTTAGAAAGTAACGGTCGTGAGAAATAAACAATAAGGTGCCGTCATATTCGAGCAGTGCGGATTCGAGCACTTCTTTGCTGTATAAATCCAAATGGTTGGTAGGCTCGTCCAATATAAGCATATTCGCGCGTGCGAGCATCAGCTTGGATAAGGAAACGCGAGCCTTTTCGCCGCCGCTGAGCGATGAGATACGCTTCTGTACGTCATCGCCGCTAAATAGAAAATTGCCGAGCACGGTCCGAATACGCGCTTCCTCTAAATTCGGATAGGCATCCCATACTTCGCCCAATACGGTATTGGATGGATTTAGTCCGGTATGCTCCTGGTCGTAGTAGCCGATCTTCACATTGGTTCCCCAGCGGATTGTGCCGCTCTGAACAGGCTGATCGCCGACAAGGGCTTTAAGCAGCGTCGATTTGCCGATTCCGTTCGGTCCGATGAGCGCGACATTCTCGCTTCGTTCGAGCCGGAATGTCACATTACGGAAGAGGGGTTCTTTCTTTTCGTCAAATCGGATTGAAAGCTCCCTTACATCCAGCACGTCATTACCGCTTTGACGGTCAATCTCGAACGAAAAATGGGCTTTCTTTAGATCGCCCAGCGGTTTATCCACGCGCTCTAATTTGTCGAGTGCTTTGCGCCGGCTCTGTGCCCGTTTGGTCGTTGAAGCACGAACGAGATTACGCTGAATGAATTCCTCCATCCGGCCGATCTCATCCTGTTGCTTCTCGAACATTTTGAGCTGAGATTCGTATTCCGCCGCCTTCAAATCAATGTACCGGCTGTAATTACCGGTGTATCTCTTGGCCGTATGCCGCTCGATTTCGACGATGGTCTGAACGACCGCATCCAGAAAATAGCGGTCATGAGAGACGACGAGAATACCGCCGGAATAACTGCGCAGGTAATCCTCTAGCCAAGTGAGCGTCGCGATATCCAAGTAGTTGGTCGGCTCGTCTAACATAAGCAAATCAGGCGCTTGAAGCAGAATGCGGGCAAGGGCTAACCGTGTTTTCTGGCCGCCGCTAAGCGTCGATACGATCGTGTCCAGCGGAAAGCTGCCGAAATTCATGCCATGAAGGACGCTGCGGATGCGCGTTTCCATCTCGAAGCCGCCTTCCTCCCGGAACCAGTCGGACAACCGGGCATAGCGCTCTAACGTATCCGCGTATGCCTTCGCATCGTCTTGAAGCACAGGGTCGGCAATCTTGCGTTCCAACGACCGAAGCTCAGCTTCCGCATCGATCAAATGCGCGAAAACCGCGCGCATCTCCTCTTCAATCGTTCGGTCCGACTGGAGTCCGCTCGTCTGGGCCAGATACCCGATCGTGGTTTCTTTCGCTTTATAGATCGTACCTGAGTCGGACGACATTTCGCCTGCGATGATTCGCAGCAGCGTCGATTTGCCTGCCCCGTTAACGCCTACGAGGCCAACCCGCTCGCGCGGCTGGATTTGAAAGGTAATGGAAGAGAGAATCGGCTGAGCGCCGTAGCTTTTGGATAAATCCGATACTTGCAATAGCATAACAACATCAAACCTCCGGCTAACAAGTCTGTCGATGGGTTGAGCATCTACTATTAGTTTACAGAAAGATGCGTGAAACGACAATGCCGCCATGCCGGGCTTTACAGGTATGGTTAACCATTGGCGAAATCTGGGCAACAGTGGTAAACTAATTAAAAAATGAAGCGCATTAGAAAGGCATGTCGGCGAGTATGGAACAATTCGAAAACCGGTATACCATCATGGAACGAAAGAAAGCGGAGAGAACGGCTGCTGCGATGCGGCGTGATTCGCTTCCGGATCAGCAGCGCAAGGTATGGTCTGAGGCCGCATGCACAGCAGCAGCAGACTGGCTGGAGTCCCGGAATACGAGAAGCTTTATGATCTATACGTCATTCCGCTCGGAGCTGGACACGCAGCGGCTGATCGAGTGGGGCTGGCATAACGGACTGAAGGTTATCGTACCGCGGTGCCTATTCCAGGAACGATCCATGGAATTGTTTGCGATTGACGATTGGCAAGAACTGAAACCAGGTGCGTATGGCATCTTAGAGCCTGATCCAACTCAGGCAAGAATGCTTGATATAGATAAAGAAGTGCCTGAGGTCGTATTCGTACCGGGGCTTGCATTTGATCGCAAGGGAGGCAGACTAGGCTACGGCGGCGGGTACTATGACCGTTTCCACGATCGCTTGGCTTTGATCTTCTCGGACGGGAAGGCAGACTTTCCTCCCTGGATAGGACTTGGTTATGAGGCGCAATGGGTGAAAGCCGTTACGATGGAGCTTCATGATGCGCGAATTGATGCCGTCATAACCGAGCGGGGTTTCAAGAAAACCTTGCCTAAGTGAACGAAGTATCTCATTATTACTCCAAAGGAGCCGATTATGGAGCTGACTCATTTTAACGAACAGGGCAGAGCGCGTATGGTGGATGTCTCGGATAAAGAGGTGACGGCAAGGAAGGCTACTGCCTCTACAACGGTTAAGATGGCTCCCGAGACACTAGCCCGCATTAAAGAAGGAACGATCAGTAAAGGAGATGTACTGGCAGTCGCTCAGGTTGCCGGCATTATGGCGGCGAAGAAGACATCGGACTGGATCCCGATGTGCCATCCGCTTCCGCTGACCGGTGTGAATCTCGTATTCAGTGATAATCATTCAGATGAGCTTTATATAGAAGGAACGGTAAAAACCACAGGTAAAACCGGAGTCGAGATGGAAGCTCTGACCGCAGTGACAGCGGCTGCGCTTACCGTTTACGATATGTGCAAGGCGCTGCAGAAGGATATTGTCATCGGACCGACACAGCTGGTGTCGAAAACGGGCGGCAAGAGCGGCGATTATTCGCTTTAGGAATAGCGGAAATTATCGTAGGCGATTGGGGGAGAGTTCATGCGGTGGAAAGTGGCCGTGCTGACGGCAAGCGACAAAGGCTCACGAGGCGAACGTGAAGATACGAGCGCACAGGTTATCCGGGAATTGGTGGAGGAAGAGCTGGGCGGCGAGATCGTCGACTACCGCATCGTGCCTGACGAGCAGGACGAAATTATGGCGGCACTTATTGAAATGACGGATTATTACAAAGCTGATCTTGTCGTAACGACAGGCGGCACAGGGCTGGCGATGCGTGATCTGACCCCGGAAGCGACATTGAAGGTGATTGACCGCATTGTTCCAGGCTTGGCTGAAGCGATGCGCCTTGGCGCCATGCAGAAGACGCGTCAAGCGATGCTCTCCCGCGGTGTTTGCGGCATTCGAGGGCGGACGCTCATTGTGAATCTGCCGGGAAGCCCGAAGGGCGTCCACGAGAATCTAATGGCGATTATGGATCAGCTTCCGCATGCCTTGGCGATTTTATCCGGACGGATGGGAGACCATAACGCATGAGTGAGCTTAAGAATGGCACCGTACTGAAGGAAGTGCCGGTAGGGGAAGCGATTGGTCTTCGCTTGGCTCATGATTTGACGCAAATCGTGCCCGGCCAATTCAAAGGACGGCTCTTCAAGAAAGGCCATGTTATTACGAAAACAGATATCCCCAGGCTGCTTGATATCGGCAAGGAACACATCTACATCATGGAGCTGGGCGAAGGCGAGCTCCATGAGGATGATGCGGCCCAGCGGATGGCGGCTGCTCTGCAGGGAGAAGGAACGAAGCTGACGGAACCGCATGAAGGTAAGGTCGCGATTAAATCAGACTTGGCAGTTCCGGGCTTGGCCGAGATTGATGCGGAGCTTGTTCACAGCATTAATGAGATCGGCGAGATCGCTCTCGCTACTTTAAAGGCCCATTCTGTCGTCATGCCAGGGGGTCAGCTTGCGGCTACGCGCGTCATTCCTCTCTTTGTATCCGAGGACAAGGTTAATCGGGTGGAAGCCATGATTGCGAACTATCGTATGCAGCATGAAGGACGCAGCCCGCTTCGCGTGCGACCGCTGCGCCAGATTCGCATCGGGCTGTTGACCACAGGCGGAGAAGTGTACTCAGGCCGCATCGAGGATAAGTTCGGACCGGCCGTGCGCCGAATTGTGGAGTCCTATGGCTCTGAGGTAGCAGAGCAGCGCTTCACGCCTGACGATCGTCAAACTATTGTCAAAGAAATACATTACTTGCTTGCGCAGGGTTATGATATGATACTAGTGACAGGCGGTATGTCCGTCGATCCGGATGACCGCACGCCGGCTGCCATCACAGAGGCGGGGGCACAAATTGTCAGCTACGGTACGCCGATGCTTCCTGGTTCGATGCTTCTGATGGGCTACATACAGGACGTGCCTATTATGGGACTTCCCGGCTGCGTCATGCATGATCCGTATACTTCTTTCAACGTGCTGCTGCCGCGTGTGCTGGCGGGCGACACGATAAGAAGAGAGGATATTGTCCGCATGGGCTATGGTGGGCTGAACGGTTGTTAATAGACATTAGTGTACGACAACAGACCGTTTGGAGAGCGAGTTAAGCTGCTAACGGTAGACGTACTAGATTTTTTGCAAAATTTAATTAGATGGAGGTGTGGATATGCTAGGTGGCATTGGTGTTACAGGTTTTATTCTCATTGTATTGGTTGCCTTGCTGTTATTTGGTCCGAATAAGCTTCCCGAGCTTGGCCGCGCTTTCGGCCGGACGCTGAAGGAATTCAAGGCTGGCGCTAAAGACCTGATGGACGATGACGATCGCAGAGATGCGAGCCGGGTTGAAGTGAATCGGAAGACGGACGATCAAGTGGACAATAAGCGGCTCCCGGAGTAATTGGGGATCGCTTTTTTTGTGGCAAGCGACGATACATAAGATGTTGATCAATATGGATGATGGACTTGTTCCACAGGGCGGCTGAAATCGCTCTTAGGCGGGAACCGAATCAATGAGCTGCTGCAAGATGGCGGGCAGGAAGAGAGGAAGAGGTACAATGAGCGAATCCGAAGAGAAGTCGTCCTCACGCGAAGAGCTCGCGATGACGTTATTCGAACATGTCGGCGAGTTTCGCCGCAGATTGATTTGGATTCTTGTCGTTCTCGTACTCGGCATGATTGTCGGACTGGTGCTGGCGGATCCGGCATACGAGTACTTAATGAAGCAAGAGCCGGTAGCCGGTCTTCCTCTTCACGCGTTCTCACTATGGGACGGTATTAGTATGTATATGAAGTTTGCGCTTGTCATCGCGCTTGTACTGGTCATACCGGTAGCTTTTTATCAGATGTGGGCATTCGTTAAGCCGGCTCTGCGAGTGAAGGAGCAGCGTGCTGCGCTCGGTTTCGTACCGCTTGCGCTGGTGCTCTTTTTATTGGGATTGGCATTTTCCTATTTTGTCGTGTTTCCAATGGCGTTTAACTTCACGACGGATGTGGCCAAACATCTGGATTTGGAAGAGACTTATGGGATTACGCAGTATTTTGCTTTCATGTTCAACATCCTTATTCCGATTTCTCTGCTCTTCGAGCTGCCGATCGTTATTATGTTTCTGACGAAGCTGCGGATATTGACGCCGATGCGGCTTCGCAAGATGCGACGAATTGCCTATTTAATTCTAATTATAGTCGGGACTATGATCACCCCGCCGGATTTCATATCCGACATACTCGTCGCCGTACCGCTGATTCTACTGTATGAAGTAAGCGTCCTGATGTCCGGAATCGTGTACCGCAAACAGCTGAAGGCCGATGCGGCTTGGGAGGAAGAGTACGCGAAGGGTAGTATATAGGGGCCCGACAACAAGGAACAAAGTACGAGAATCACCGCGATTGATCCACAACTAGCAGTTGGTAGAAGGCGAATATGGATTCGAAACCTGTTGATGACGATCAGCAGGTTTTTTCTTTTTCGTTGAGGCTTTGACCCGCAAAATCGTGACAGACTGCTGTCATGAGAGAGCATGGACTAATTAAAAATGGGCTGCATCATGAAATCTATTTGTCTGATCCACGCAAGACGGAGCCTTAGGCGTTAATGACGATTCTTCGATTACCCGTGATAGAGGCAAGATGATCCACAAAAGAAGGAGACAGGGGCTAGAGCCAGAGGGGAGGAGACGGACAAGTCATCTCCTCTTTATATTTGCCGTCCTATTCGCCTTTGGAGGCTGCCTGAGGAATCTAGCTACGATGGATAAACCGTAAAAATCATGTTAAATAAATACGAACCACTTGAAATTAGAATCCAAAATCGGTATTATTAGAAATGGTTATTAGCACTTAACAGTTGCGAGTGCTAATAAAAACAATTTAGCAACTTAAATCAAAAGGAGGCTATTTTCATGATCAGACCTTTGGGTGAACGCGTATTGATTGAACCGATTGCGAAGGAAGAAACAACAGCCAGCGGCATCGTGCTGCCAGATTCGGCGAAAGAAAAGCCACAAGAAGGCAAAGTTGTTGCAGTAGGCAGCGGCACGCTCAAGGACGGCGTACGCATTGCTCTTGAAGTGAAGGAAGGCGACCGCGTATTGTTCTCTAAATATGCCGGAACCGAAGTCAAATACGAAGGCAAAGAGCTTTTGATTATGAAAGAAAGCGACATTCACGCGATCCTGGGATAAGTTATTCCGTTATTCCGGCGATTCGACATACACGGTACGCTCGTACTTAAGCTTTAAAAGTAAGGTTTCGTGCCTATCATTACAAAATCTTAGGAGGTTATTGAACATGGCTAAAGAAATCAAGTTTGGCGAAGACGCCCGCCGCGCAATGCTTCGCGGTGTTGATGCACTTGCTAATGCTGTTAAAGTTACACTTGGTCCAAAGGGCCGCAACGTGGTGCTCGAGAAGAAATTCGGCAGCCCGCTGATCACGAACGACGGCGTTTCCATCGCGAAAGAAATCGAGCTGGAAGACGCATTCGAAAATATGGGTGCACAGCTTGTTAAAGAAGTTGCGACCAAAACGAACGATGTTGCTGGTGACGGCACAACGACAGCTACGGTTCTTGCGCAAGCGATGATCCGTGAAGGTCTGAAGAACGTAACTGCAGGCGCTAACCCAATGGTTATCCGCAAAGGCATCGAGAAAGCGGTACGCGCAGCAGTAGAAGAGCTGAAAGCAATCGCGAAGCCGATCGAAGGCAAACAATCGATCGCACAAGTTGCTTCCATCTCGTCATCGGACGACGAAGTCGGCCAATTGATCGCAGAAGCTATGGAAAAAGTCGGCAACGACGGCGTTATTACCGTAGAAGAGTCGAAAGGCTTTGCTACAGAGCTTGAAGTGGTTGAAGGCATGCAGTTTGACCGCGGCTATGTTTCCCCATACATGATTACGGATACGGACAAAATGGAAGCCGTTCTGGACAACCCGTACATTCTGATTACAGACAAGAAGATCTCGAACATTCAAGAGATTCTGCCTGTACTTGAGAAAGTCGTTCAATCCGGCAAACAGCTTCTGATCATCGCTGAAGACATCGAAGGCGAAGCGCAAGCGACGATTATCGTCAACAAGCTGCGCGGCACGTTCACATGCGTTGCTGTTAAAGCTCCAGGCTTTGGCGATCGTCGTAAAGCGATGCTGCAAGATATCGCAGCATTGACTGGCGGCCAAGTGATCACGGAAGAGCTCGGTCTTGAGCTGAAATCGACGACGGTTGAGCAGCTTGGTTCCGCTCGCCAAGTTCGCATTACGAAAGAAAACACAATCATCGTTGATGGCAGCGGCGACAAAGCGGATATCACAGCACGCGTTAACCAAATCCGCACGCAGCTGGAAGACACGACGTCCGATTTCGATCGCGAGAAGCTGCAAGAGCGTCTGGCGAAGCTTGCTGGCGGCGTAGCGGTTATCAAAGTTGGCGCAGCGACGGAAACCGAATTGAAAGAGCGCAAACTGCGCATCGAAGATGCCTTGAACTCCACCCGCGCAGCGGTTGAAGAAGGTATCGTTTCCGGTGGTGGTACTGCACTGGTTAACGTATTCAAAGCGGTGTCGGCTGTTCAAGCGAACGGCGACGAGCAAACAGGCGTAAACATCGTGCTTCGCGCGTTGGAAGAGCCTGTTCGTACGATCGCAGCGAATGCAGGCCAAGAAGGCTCTGTAATCGTTGAGCGTCTCAAGAAAGAAGAAATCGGCATCGGCTACAATGCTGCTTCCGGCGAGTGGGTTAACATGTTTGAAGCGGGTATCGTTGACCCTGCGAAAGTTACGCGTTCCGCACTTCAGAATGCAGCTTCCGTAGCAGCGATGTTCCTGACAACCGAATCGGTTGTTGCCGACAAGCCAGAGCCGAAGGGCGCAGCAGGTGCTGGCATGCCTGACATGGGCGGCATGGGCGGTATGGGCGGCATGATGTAAAAAAGACGAAAACCCCTTGATTATAAGGGGTTTTTTCTTTGTCTTATGGTCATTTGGTCATAATTTGGTCATCGTGCTCATAAAATTGGTCATTTTGGTCATTAGGATGTGATGTTCTTCATCAGCTGACCAAACTTTCTCGAAGCCTCTTTCTTGCGATCTTTAGTTACGTGTAGGTAGACGCTTTTAGTTACATCATCATCTTTATGCCCTAATCGCTCCATGATCTCCTCCAGGCTAGCACCAGCTTCCGCAAGAAGTGATGTATGCGTGTGCCGGAGTGAGTGAGGGGTTAAGGGCTGTGTTCAGCTCAGCGAGCTTTAAAAGGCGTGTCATTCGATTACCGATGGTTTTAATGAAGATGGGATATCCCGGATGTTTGCCGGGCATCGCAAACACATAATCCTCATCGAAGTAACGGTCACGAATCGCCCTTCTAAATATCCTTTGCTGCACACGATGCTTTATTAGTTCAACGATTACAATTGGCTCTAAGTCTATTTCTCTTTTTGAACTTTTAGTCTTTGGTGGTACGAGTTCGAATTTCACGGCATTGTTCGTTGGGTTGTAACATTGTATAATCTAAATCATAACCATGATCTTGAGCTGTCCTTAAGAATAAGGAGAGCTCTTCTTTTTCTAGGTACTTCGGAATATCATCTTCGTTCTCCAGTTCCTCAACGGTCTTCTGTGGCCGTGTAACCTTCGCAAACTCCGTAGGATCTATAATAATCATGTCGAACTCTTTTGCCTTTGAAAAAATCATCCGGTCGGTCCCGTGGGCTCCTGTGACGGTGGTGTAGGCATAACCGTACTCAGTACCCTTTCTCATTTTCCGAGGCCGTACGATTAGATTATCAAGTGCTTCTTGATACGCCTTTTTGGTTATGTCCTCGAGCCTAGCATTCTCAAAGTAGATGTTCAGTAAATTAATTTCCTTCTCGCGTACTCGTTTTGTTCCTAGCTTAACGCCCTTGTTATGCTTCTCTAGCTAGTCCTGAGAAAATGTACCGAAAGTCATTTCAGTCTCTCTCACAAACGTTCCTTTGGCTAATTCATGCTCAAGTGCAGCCGCCGCGGTGAGCTTCTTTCTTTGCTTACCGCCCACTTTTCGCAGCTGCTTTTGCTTGTCGGTTAGCGGATCTCGACCGAGAGAGATGGTAAAGTACCACGCTTAGGTAGGTGGTTCTTTTGTTCAGTTTTGAACCTGCGATTATTGCCACAATCAAACCTAGAACATAACAGAGTGCGTAATAAACGTACATTCGGGTTTGGCATATTATCCAAATAAACCTGATAAAACTGCAAAAACGATTATCCACAGCCACGGAATTCTGTTCATCGCGTTACTTTATCCGTTGGACTTTGACTTTTTTATCAACGCCGTCGACGATCATGTAATATGATGCCCTGTCTTTATAGATGGTTACTTTAGGGCTGTATTTATAATCGTTTGTAGTTATACCGCCCGATAAACTCTTAATACGCTCTGTTTGAGCTTCAACATAGCCAGATCGTATTCAGCAAATGCATGTTTTTGACTACTGAAATATGGAAAAAAGCAACAGAATGCCCGGGCTTCAATTGCCGGTATTCATTCGACCGGGAAGATGATTTTTTCCAAAGCTGTTGAACTTGAGGTGTGAAAAACCGTTATTTTGCCTGGCACTATCGGTTCGTTTATCTTGATCATACTAAATTTGGATCCAAAAGATCCGTTGACAATGGTGGTTATTCCAATTAATATAACCGTATTGAAAGGAATTTGGCGCAAAAAATGAATGGGGTCTAAGTGATACGCCAAATGAAACCAAGCGGTGTTTGGCTGGTACACAATTTTCAAGTAAGGATGACAAGGAGAGGATCGAACATAAAGTAACTGACAGCCATTTTGATTGGATCGGGTGCGCGCGGGGCAAAAGTTATACACCGTATTCGCTCTATAATCCGCACGAACTCAAATTTGTCACTGCATCGGAAGCTGACCCCGAACGGAGGGCAAAGTTCACTGAAGCCCATGGTCTTCCTACAGAAAGATGGGCATATAGCGATAAACAACAAAATGATGAAATGAGGTGAGCTTTTGTCGGCGACTACCGAAAAAATAACTAAAATGTCATTTATTTCAAAATTTAAATATGATTGGAAATGTAACCGCTTTATTATGCTTATGTCGCTTCCAGGGTTAATCATGATTGCCTTGTTTGCTTATTATCCCATGGTCGGTATCGTAACTGCTTTTCAAAATTACAGTTTGTTTTTAGGGATTAGAGGCTCTGAATGGATTGGCTTTGATAACTTCATACGGTTTTTTAATGATCCCAACTTTATTAGAATTATAAAAAATACGTTTGTTCTTGGTCTTTTTAACTTGCTGTGGACTTTTCCCGCACCCATTGTTCTGGCTTTGTTGATTAACGAAATGGCACATCCAAAAATTAAGAGATTTGTTCAAACCGTTACGTATTTACCTTATTTTATTTCGGTTGTTGTCATTGTGGGCATTATGAAATCCGTGTTTAGTGGTAGTGGTATTGTAAATGAATTGTTAGCAATAGTCGATGTTGCCCCTATCCAATTTTTTAACGAATCCGATTACTTTAGAAGCTTGTATATTGGCTCAAGTATTTGGCAGGGAGTTGGTTATTCCAGCATACTCTACTTGGCGGCCATTACAGGGATTGACACAGAAATGTATGATGCGGCTAAGATGGATGGCTGTTCTAGGTTCAAACAGATTTTTCATATTACGCTGCCCGGCCTCCGCCCAACCATCATTACCTTGTTAATTTTAGCAGTTGGCAATATTGTCAGCGTTGGATTCGATAAAATTCTGTTAATGTATAGCCCTGCCACCTATGACGTTGCCGATGTTATCTCTACTTATGTTTACCGTAAGGGTATAATCGACCAAGATTATGGATTTTCAAGTGCTATTGGGTTATTTAACAGTGTGGTTTCCATTGTTTTATTATTAGGAGCAAACTATTTTTCCAGAAAACTCCTAAAGGAAAGTTTATGGTGATGTCATGAAAAAAAATCCTAACAGAATTAAAGATCCAATAGAAGATCGGGTCATGCTTTCCGTTGTGTACATCATTTTGGCTATTGTTGTACTGGTTATGCTCTATCCCTTTGCTTACGTTATGTCTGTGTCTATAAGCGATCCCGCAGAAGTAATTGCGGGGAGAGTTACTTTTTATCCAAAAGGTTTTGACCTAGGTGCATACAAGACCATGATTGACCAACCTGTTTTTTTCTCGGCATATAGAAACACGATTTTGTATACTGCGCTTGGAACGTTTTTTACCTTGTTTTTCACATCCATAACAGCATATCCACTTTCCAAAGATAAGTTTCAAATGCGTGCATTTATCTCCAAGGTGTACATTATAACCATGTTTATGGGTGGCGGTATGATTCCAACCTTTCTGGCTTATAAGTCCCTACATTTGCTAGACAGCATTTGGGTTATGGTTCTTCCGGGGGCGTTGACCGCATGGAACATTATTCTCATGAGATCCTTCTTTCGGAATATACCGGAAACCCTAAGTGAATCCGCTTACATCGATGGGGCCACTGAGTCTCAAATTTTAGTGAAAATCATTTTGCCACTTTCCAAGCCAATCCTGGCAACCATCGGCTTATTTACAGCTGTTGGCATTTGGAATGATTATTTCTCTGCGTTGATTTACTTAAATGATGTCGAAAAATATCCTTTGCAGATGATTTTAAGAAGTATTTTGGTAGCTGCAACCGTAGATCTAAGCGATAAAGGCGCTTATGCTGAATTAACTCACTCTGCAACGGAATCTTTAAAAATGGCATCCATTGCCATCACTACCCTTCCTATTATGTGTATTTATCCTTTTATCCAAAAGTACTTTGTCAAGGGACTTATGGTTGGCTCAATAAAAGGATGATCCAATATTATATACTAAAAAGGAGAGATTGGTCATGAAAAGATTTTTGGTCTTATTTGTAGCTATCATTATGTTGTTTGTTTCAGGGTGCAGCAGCAAGTCCAACAACGCAGAACCATCAGGAAACTCTTCGGCTTCTACTAATGAACAGGCATCAGACCCAAATGCCAGCGGAGCAGAAAAAATTAGCGCAAAACCAATTGAAGTTACTTGGTTTACAACGGCAAATACCGCATACACTGGCGACGAAGAAATTTTTAAGACAATTCAAAAGTACACAAATATTAAAATCAAACCCATTACCGTAGCCCGTGCAGACTATACAGAGAAATTGAATACCATGATAGCATCTGGAGAACTACCGGATTTGATAACGTTATATGACGGACAAAAATATGGGGACCTTTATGGTCCACAAGGAGCATTCGTAGATTTGACACCTTATATGGAAGCAGGGAAGCTTGATTCTTACAAAGCAATGTTGGAAAAATATCCACCTGCTATGGATCTAACTCGTTCGCCTAACGGCAAATATTATGGGGCCCCAAGAATCTATGATGTGCCATATCGTGTCGACGAAGGTTTTTTGGCCAGAAGTGATATTTTTGCAAAACACAACCTATCCATGAAGCCCGAAACTTTTGACGATTTATACACGACCCTAGTTGAACTGAAGAAACTTTACCCAGATTCTTACCCCTATTTTGTAAGATGGGGCACGTCTCACTTAGTTGGTAACCAAGCTTACTTTAGAGGAACTAGCAACTCTTTCTTTATTGACCCAGCCGAGCAAAAATATACGTACGGTCCAGAAAGTCAAGCCTACAAGGATACGTTGGTTTACTTGAATAAATTGTATTCCGAAGGCTTATTAAATCCAAACTTTGCTACGATTACAGATGCTGAATGGAATGAACTCTTAGCTACAAACAAAGGTTTTGTGACCGTTGACTACCCACAAGCTGGCGACGAGATCATTCAACAAATGGGAAGCAAAATTCAACAGGGCTTTGAATTTACGTCTATGCTTCAACCAGCTTACAACAATAATAGAGTTGGTACCGTTGTTTTAAGTGGCTATTACCAAAGTTATCGAGTGATTTCAAACCAATCTAAATACAAAGATGAATTGGTTAATTTTCTGAACTGGACGTACAGCCCAGAAGGTATCGATGCAATGCAATTTGGTATCGAAGGCGAATCTTATGAAAAGAGTTCCGATGGTGTTGTGAAATTTTTGAAGAATTTTCAAACTGCTGCTACACCAAATGGTACCATCAAGAATTCGGGGTTAAATGACCAAGGCCTTTTCAGTGTTGTACATCAAGACGCTATTAATAATTATGAGTTAACTGGTGCTGCCATGAAAAAATCGGTAGCATTTATGGAAGAAAACCAAGCCTTTGGCAAGGCAACCTTTAATGCAAAATTTAGCGATACGAATGAGAAAAAAGAATATACCGACCTCAAAACTGCTATTGATACCTATGTAGAGGAAGCTTCGGTAAATGTGATTATCGGTAAGCAAAGCATTGATACCTGGGATTCAAAAGTTATACCACAGGTTAAAAAACTTGGCTCTGACCGAGCTCTGGAGCTAATCAATAAAGCCTACGACGAGACTTTTAAGAAATAATGGACATAACTTAAGGTGAACATAGGAGCGTGATGCTTTCACGCTCCTTATGTTGATTAGGAGGAAAGTATGTTTAGCAAACTGACCATTCAAGACTATCCGGAACCACCCCATATTAAACCTGGAGATTCCTTGCATTGTGATTTTGTACTAGATGATTTGGATTTTATCGCCAAGAACGATTTCAAAATCATGTTAAAAGGCGAATATGCCATGCACCCCTCTTGGATGACAGAGGGAGGGTACCCCTATTTATATCGAATGGTTGATGACTGTCTATCTCCAAATGATACCCATCATAGTCAGTTTTGTTTGCATTTAGAAGGAAAAGGTGAACCCTATCGAAAGCGTGCCTACTATAAATTCGTAAAACCTGAACACGCTGGAAATCAATTTACCTTCTCTATCTATGCAAAGGCAGATCATTTAGAAAAGAATAACACGGCTGATTTGGAAATTGTTTTTGAAAAGCGGTTGATAAAAGAAGGGGTAGACAAGGCTTCCATCAGTTTAGACCCCGATGAAGTGATTATCATTCCTATAGAAGAAGGAACTTACCCTTGGCAAAAGATTGAGAGAGATTTTGTTTTAGAGGATAATGTGGCCTCCATTTTGGTTTATATTCAAGTAAAAGGATGCCTTGGGGATCTTTACCTAGAAGACCCATGCTTTAATGGTAATTTCTACTCTGAGCCTAACTATAATTATTTGCCTTCGTTTACCATGTCTAATCCTTATCATGAAGAAATGAACTGGTTTGGGGAGAATCTATCCAAAAAAGAATGGGCAAACCTAAAAATTAAAATCAACAATGAGATTTGCTTTGACGGCGAATTTTTTCAAAGGTGTTTACGATTTTCCGAAAAAGAATTTAAAATAGATAAGGATTTATTGAAAATAGGTAAAAACACGATCAGCATCACCAATCAAGCCGATTATTTTATGCCCCACCCTTACAGTGTTAAATCTTTATATTTGCTATATCAAGAGGCAAAAAACTTAACTATAGTTGGTTGCAATGATTGCATTCCGCTGCATACACAAATACCCATTATGGTTTACCTAAAAAACCAATCTACCGTTACCGTAAGCGCCGATGAAAACCTGATTTTTGAAAAGGAACATTCTTGTAAAAAGGGTTTTAACGTAATCAATTTTATGGCTACAGCCCACCAAACTAATTTCAAGATCAAATTAACTTGTGGATTGGAAGAAGAAACCGTTTCATTCACACGAACATTAGAAAAAAAAGACGACAATGTATTAACAGGAACCTCTGACGCCGTTTATCTTAATCAAAATATAGAAGATTTTGATGAGTTTTTTTGTTGGTACATCAACAACCGTTTGGGGAATTTTATAACCTTACGGCCCGTTTATCGATGGACTGGAACTAGGGAATTAAACAAAGATTTTTGGGCGTACCTTGTCAAACTCTTTACGGAGTATCGCTATCATTATTGCCACATTATTGATGGGCGTGAGCTTCCAGGTATGAATGCAAACCCAACTAAAGAAATGCTAAAAGGACCCTATTTTATTGGAAATCAAGGACACGAAAGAGACGGTGCCTTCTATTATTGGAATATTGGGCGGGGCGCAAAATTCGCTTTTTTTGACGAGCTCTTTGAGCGGTTTGTAGATAAAATTGAAGATGGAAAATATGTAACACCTCCTGTTTATGCACAAAATAGAGTTTTTTCAAATTATAATCCTCTGAAGTCAACGGACATGGAAGAGGCGGCTAATCAACTCGTTGAAAACATTCGCTATGCGTTAAACGGCGTGAAAAGACATTCGGGTCCAAGCACGCTGTTTAAGTATTTCTACGAGGGTGGCTTAGAAAGTGCAGGCAGTGAATTGATGTATGGCCCTCATGAAATCATAATCGCTGCCCAGAGGGGAGCGGCAATTGCATACAACAAAAAAGATTTGTTGGCGCATTTGGCAGTTCAATGGTCAACACTGCCTCATGACACAAAAGAACGTTTTAGAAGGTATCAACTTTCTTTATTTGTTTGCTATACACATAACATCAATCACATCAACACAGAAGAAGGACTTTGGCATATCGAAAGTGAGTTGGCATTTTTCGATCGATTTTCCCAGGCTTGCCTTGGGCATTTACAAGTGCAAAAAAACTTTGCCCATTTTGTAAACACCCATACAAGACCCACGAAAATGGTTGTTCCATTTGGTTTTCTACATGGAAATAATGATGCTTGGGTATGTTTTACAAGACCCAATGCATGGGGACAATTAGATGATAAATGGAAATATAACCATATGGAGGAAAGCTGGGATTTGCTAAAAATCTTCTTTCCGGACTCTATATTGGGTGCTATTTATCGATACCCATGCGAAAACAAACCACAAGGATTTTATTCCAGAACCCCCTATGGCACGGTTGATATTTTACCCATAGAGGCTCAGCCAGAAACTTTTCAAAACTATAAAGTGCTTGCATTCTTAGGTTTTAATACGGCTACAGATCAACAGTTTCATAAGCTCCTTGAATTTTGCAACAATGGTGGCACGGCAATTCTGACTTGGGCTCATCTTTTCACCACAACAGATCGAGAAGAAGCTTTGAATGGAACAAGTGGCTTAATCGAGAAGGGCTTAATGGAAAAGGTGTTGGGGATAAAAGATTATGCTTATCCTGAAAATGTTGAGAATCCTGAAAAAATCATGGATCTTACATTGCAAGATACAGTAACGGTAGTCAAATTACACCAAGGCAAACCATTAATCATTCAAAACACTGTAGGCAAAGGGAAAGTTATCTTTATCAATTCCCTGCACTATCCTGCCAACCCAGCCATTCGAGAAGAATACCAATCTGTATTAGAACAAACCGCAGAAGAAGCTTGCAAAGATGAGTATGAGAAAGGGTATATTGTTGGTGATGATACCGTTAACTTTACCGTGTTTGACCGTGAAGATGGGCTAAGAGTAATCTACTTACTAAACATCGAT
The DNA here is from genome assembly GCF_024498075.1 of Paenibacillus mendelii. GTDB lineage: Bacteria > Bacillota > Bacilli > Paenibacillales > Paenibacillaceae > Paenibacillus_Z > Paenibacillus_Z mendelii. The sequence continues at coordinate 104,320 of NZ_JANHOF010000014.1, read as the reverse complement.
TGGTGGAGTGACAAAGAAATTGCCAAGGCTACATTGAAATGGAACAACAAAACATTTGAAATCAATGTTGAGCGTGAAAAAATCAATATCATAACGTTATCCGAATCAGTTGGCATCCTATCACGGGATTTTGATACAGAGGTGGTTTCCATCCAAGAATCCATGGGTGAGGCTGCCATTCGCCTGCAAGGGTATGGAACTGCGTCCATAGAGGTGCTGACAAAAGACAAACAAGAAATAACAATTCAGATTGATGGCTTTTATGAAATGAAACTAAAAACGTGAACGTCAGATAACTCCCACCACAGGGAGGCCACTGAAAAAGTCTGACTCATGAAAATGCGTTTATCCACGTGGACGGACAATGGGGTCGATATTAAACAAGAGGTCGGCGTTACGTTTAGCGAAAATCGCCTACCTAATATTGACACCAAATTCCGCCAAAGTTTATCATGTGTATGAAACGAGGAGGTGTCAAATTGCCGACATTGAAGGATATCGCTGATCGGGTCGGGGTATCGATTTCCACTGTATCGCGCGCAATCAGCAATGATGCGGCTCGCCCTGTAAGCAAAGAGACGAAGCGCAAGGTGTTAGAAGCAGCGAATTTGATTGGCTACGAAATAGAGGAAGAGCTGACACCGCAGGCGAAGAACCTGCAACATCCGCCCGAGAAATCGATAGGATGCATTATGCCGCAGTCGTTATTTGATTTTCATCCGTATTTTACGGCCGTTTTGTCCGGCTTCCGCAAGAAGATGCACGAGCTCGGGCGCACTCCCGCGTTCTTCATGTCGATGGAGGAGGTCGGAAGCCCCGAATACCTGCGCTCTTTGATCCGGGAAACGGGGGTGAAAGGCATACTTGCATTCGCCTGGTACAATAAGGAGCAGTTCGAGGTCTTGCAGGAAGAAGGCGTACGTGTGCTCGGCGTCAGCCTGAACTACGACAGCTTGTCCGTACCCGTTGTCGACTGCGACCGCATGTCTGCCGCCCGTGCTGCCGTCAGGCATCTGGTTGCGCAGGGACATACGAAAATCGGTTACATTGGGGGACCAACGTTCTCTAAAGAATTGGAAGGAGATGAGCGATTTTTAGGCTACAAGTTTGGCATGCTCGAAGCGGGATTCGGGTTGAATGGAGGTTGGATAATAAATGCCAATTGGAACGTTGATATGAGCTACAGTTTAATGTCGGACATGCTCGTACGGTTGAAGGAGGATGAGAGGCCGACGGCAATGTTTTGCGCAAGCGACGCACTGGCGATTCCCGCACTTCGCGCCGCCTCAGAGAAAGGCTGTCGCATTCCTCAGGACATCGCGTTCGTCGGCATGGATAATATCGATTTCGCGCAGTATACGTCGCCTCCCCTGACGAGCGTACAAGTGCCGAAAACGCAAATCGGCGAAGTAGCTGCCAAAACGCTGGTTGATTACCTTGAAGGTCACTATTCGCTACCGCTCAAAGTGCTGCTGCCGTTTGAGCTCGTGCTGCGGGAATCATCGTCTTTCATAAAGATGGAATGCTGAACGACAATCTACATTGCCCTTGGTGACAGCGACGACCTCTAAACGCAGTTCAACCCAGTTGGGTGGACCGCGTTAGAGGTATTTTTATGAGAAAACAAAGTATATTCCAGTCGCATTATGAAAATTCGGATCCAAAAAAACCATTGAAACGTGGTATTTGCTCCAAATATGATAGCCTTATTAAAGGGAAGTTGGACAAAAAATGAATGCGTTCTGACCGATACACCAAATGAAAACTGACTGGTACATAAGTTTCAAGTAGAGATGACAAGGAGAGGATCAACATGAAGCAACTGACAGCCATTCTGATCGGAGCGGGTGCGCGCGGGGCAGAAAGTTATGCTCCGTATTCGCTCTATAATCCGCACGAACTCAAATTTGTCGCCGTAGCGGAAGCTGACCCCGAACGGAGGGCAAAGTTCGCTGAAGCCCATGCCCTTCCGGCGGAACGAGTGTACGAATCGTGGGAGCCGCTGCTGGCGGAGCCGAAACTTGCGGATATCGCGGTCATTTGTACGCAGGATCGAATGCATTTCCACCCTACAATCTACGCGCTGAACAAAAAGTATCATGTGCTTTTGGAGAAGCCGATGTCTCCCGATCCGAAGGAATGTCTTGAGATGGAGAGGGTCGCCAAAGAGAACGACAGATTGCTTACAATCTGCCATGTGCTACGTTACACTCCGTTCTGGAGCACGATCAAGGAGCTGATTCAAGGGGGGCAAATCGGCGAGGTCGTTTCGATTCAGTTGAACGAGAATGTCGGCTACTGGCATATCGCCCATAGCTTCGTCCGAGGGAACTGGAATAACTCCGAACATTCGAGTCCGATGATTCTCGCCAAGTCTTGCCATGACATGGATGTCCTATCATGGCTGATGGATCAGCCGTGCACGAAGATAAGTTCGTTTGGTTCGCTGAAACATTTCCACAAGGGAAACACGCCGGAAGGGGCTGCAGAACGGTGCCTCGATTGCTGGGTTCAATCAGACTGTCCTTATTCTGCGCCGCGCTTTTATTTGAGTGACCAGTTCAAGGGCTGGGCGAGACATTTTACGCAGGATCTTTCGCAAGAAAAGATCGTGCAGGGATTGCGAGAGACGAACTACGGTCGTTGTGTCTACACGAGCGATAACAACGTGGTTGACCATCAAGTCGTCAACATGGAGTTCGCGAACGGAGCAACGGCTATCTTCAGCATGTGCGGCTTTACCTTCGAGCAGGAACGGCGCATCCAAATTATGGGGACACGAGGGGAACTGCGCGGAGAAGGGGATAAAATCACTTTGTTCGATTTCCTTACTCATAAGAAAACGGAAACGACCATTGCCGTCCAATCCAGCGGCCACGGCGGAGGCGATACCGGCATCGTCAGCAGCTTCCTAAATGAAGTGAGGAACTACAACGGCCAGGAGAGCTTGACATCCGCATCCGCTTCGGTCCGCAGCCACTTGATGGCGTTTGCTGCGGAAGAGTCGCGTCTGAACGGGGGGAAGGTGATCGATCTGAACGAGTATGCCGATACTCTTTGTTCCATAGATCCCAGAAACCATTCAGTTGAAAACAGCCTCTAACCTCATGGGCGGCATAATGTAAGAAGGGCCACAAGCCCTTATGCATCGGGGACCTTCCGTGAGGAAAACCCAGCGTGGTCATACTTTGGCCGCATATAATTAGAGGAGGCTTCTCTTAAGTTCACCGTGAACTCCAAGAGAAGCCTCTTTTTATTAGGCATGATGTAAATCATACTATGCGAACAGCTTGGTATCACTTTTCGATTACGCTTGCCGTTACGAGGTGCAACAATTCAGAACTTTATGTCGTCAGTTTCCAGTAGTGGAAGAAGAAGGGGTGAAGGGTTTGAAGCAATTGTTGAAATCCGTCGTATTGCTCACTTGCGTGGTTGGACTGGCGGCTTGTGGGGCGCGGCAGGGTGAACCGGCAACGATGGAAAAGGAAGGGGCGGCCGGCGCGAATCCTACGGAACAATCGCCGAGCTTAACGAAGGACGAAGCAGACAGATTGAAACGGTTGGATCAGCGCGTGCACAGGCTGGAGCAGCGTGTCCGCATGCTAGAAAAAGCCTTGTCGGCAGATACGCCGCAGAAAGCGGTCGAGACGTGGGCGGCCGCAATTGACGCCCGTAATGGCGCTTGGGAATACGCTATACTCCATCCCGACAGCCGCGCCGGCCAACTGAAAATGTTTGAGAACGGCGATTGGATGACGGGCGTGTCCAGTCCCTGGCTGGAGCGCTACAAAATCGGCAAGGGCGTCAAACAGAATGACGGGTCGTATGTGTTCGAGGTGCGATTCGATTACCGGACCTCGGATACGATGAGCAAGAAGATCGAGTGGGCCGACATCGAAGCAGCTCGCGTTACGGTGCGCAAGAGCGGCGAGAATTGGTATGTCGTGCAATGAAGCGGAGCCGGGGAGATATTTTTTCGGTTTTTCCAGTAGAAACTTCTGGGAAAAGCCGATAGGACTAGATTGAATGGAGAGAGGCTTCTCATGAGATCAATTTCGAACCAAGAGCAGTCTCTTCAGAGGGATTTTCTTCATGTTCGGAATGGGCGGTATGATGTAATCCATACATCATAACCCCTAAATATCAAGGAAAACGGGACCTTTCGAGGCAATGTCATTAAGTTAAGCCCAGAGACAACACCGGTAATAAAATGGAATCCGAAACGGCATGGGAAAAAGCCCTGTGCCGTTTGTTTTTTTGTGCAAGCAAGGAAAAAGTGTACAGCAAACAAAGCGGATGGAATATCCGCTTAAAAAATGTTCATGGGAACCGAATTATGCTACTCTGTAGACGAAGCTACCGTTATACGGACAAGTAATAGATAAATTTGGTGTTACATGGCAGGTTTCAACACAGTCAGCTCAATAGTGAGAGTATCCCAAAGTATATGTTTTGAGCCCCCCATTATTCAGGTAGTGCTTTCTCATTTTATTAAAGACGAATAAGTGGCTTATAAAATGGAGACGATCGGTTCTGTGGCATGTGTGAAAAGGGTGTTTCGCCCGTCAAAAGGAGGCCAAGATGAACGAAACAGCATTAGAGCTTCAGTTATTTGAGAACTTAAAGCCTGAGTTAACATCGTTCTGTTACAGAATGCTAGGATCCATCGATGACGCAGACGATGCTGTTCAGGAAACCTTTATTCGTGTTTGGCAAAGTTGGCATTCATTCAGGCAGGATTCCTCATTCAAAACATGGGTTTATCGTATTGCATCAAACTTATGCCTGGACAAGCTAAGACAAGCCAAACGCCGCACGCGTCCCGTTGACCTATCCGACCCAGCGGTACTCATCGTCGAACTCCGCGAAAAGTTTCCTGACTCAGCTTGGATTTGGCCTGCCCCTGATTTCTCGGGGAGTCCGGAAGATATTTTCATTCGCAAAGATACCCTTAAACTCTGTTTTATTACACTCTTACAGATCTTACCCCCCCGTCAACGTGCGGTTCTTATTTTGAAGGATGTATTCGAATGGTCCTCCAAACAGATCGCAGAAACTTTAGGAATATCGCCGGCTGCGGTTAACAGCGCCCTGCAAAGAGCCAGAGAAACGATGGACCGAGCGAAACTTCATTCTAACGAGTTTAGCATGATGGATGTCGAACCTGATCGTGAGCTGCTATCACGGTATGTGGAAGCCTTCGAACAATTTGATATCAATGCGCTGGTAGCGTTGTTTCATGAGGAGGGCCGTCTGTCAATGCCGCCTTTCGCAAGGTGGGTACGCGGCAAAGACGATTTGTTCAAGTTTTTTGCGCTTACACGCTGGCATTGTGAGGGATCCCGGTTTTTGCCGATTACGGCGAATGGGGGTTATCCTGCTTTCGCACAGTATGTGCCAAGCGGTGAAGACTCCTACTTGGTACCCTGGGGTATTCACATTATTGAAATAAAGGACAAGCAAATATACCACGTCCAAAATTTCATTAATACAAAATTATTTTCCCGATTTGGGCTTCCTGCACAAATACACCGATGAATATCGTAATCTAATTTCGTCTAAATAAATGAGAAACAAAATTACGATTATCAAAGATAGAAAGGATGATAGTTCATGCGTAAAATCATTCTATTCATTCACAGTACTTTTAATGGAGTTGTCACTGGCGACCCAAGCGAGGACAAAACTAACTGGGCGGTCTGGAGAAATAGCGCCGGCATTGAGGAAGGTTCTCAGTATCTATTAAATATTTTCGAGACAGCTGATACCATTTTGCTTGGCCGTGGAACCTACGAAGACCTCTCTAGAAAGTGGCCGACTATTCGAGGGTCCAAACGGGACGATGGAGGTTCAAGCCTGGGTGATAAGATAAACAACGCCCACAAACTAGTTGTAACAAGCGCCCGCCCGCTCGACAATCTAAAATGGGGAGAATTTGAAGCTCCAAAACAATTGACTGGCAGTAATATAGAAGAGCAAATTAAGGACCTAAAAAATGGTGACGGTGGCGACATTGTTATTTTCGGTAGTCCAACGCTCGTGCGATCACTTGCAAACGCAAATCTTATTGACGAATATCAGATAGTCATGCACCCGGTTGTGGTCAACGTAGGTGAGCATTTGTTTGACAATCTTAAAGAGCAGAAGGAATTCCATCTCGTGGACGTCAAAACACTTAAGGTTGGTTCCCTCTTGGTAACCTACAGACCCGCTAAAGCTTAGCTCAACCGGGCAGATCATTACTGTTAACACAAACAGCTACCCAGTTGATAAAGTGCAATGGACCGTCTGTTAACACAGCACGCCGAAAGGCAGCTCACCTTGACTACCTACGAAGGAACCTTTGATCAAACACACGAACATACGCCCAGTGAGTGATCGCGCATGCTATGAAAAAGATTGATGTTATGTTGTCGCAAGCTTTAGCCTTTAGGCATAGTCGTATCCAAAATGGCCAGGAAGCACATATAGTTAACCCTTCAACGTGTTCAACTAATGATTCGAGGATGGTTTTGGCACTAAATAGGTCGAAGACGTCCTGCCAGGTTTTAATGGTTCGCATATAATCCCTCCTAAAAAAAATGACCCCCTCGAAAAGCAATGTCATTAAGTTAAAATGGAATCCGAAACGGCATGGGAAAAAGCCCTGTGCCGTTTGTTTTTTTGTGCAAGCAAGGAAAAAGCGTACAGCAAACAAAGCGGATGGAATATCCGCTTAAAAAATGTTCACGGGAACCGAATTATGCTACTCTGTAGACGAAGCTAACAGATGATTTCGAGCGGATTTTGCGCGTATTCTTTTGCCCTGGGTGAATGGGTCGAATCGGCAAAATGTTTTTGCGAATCAGCGCTTCAACGTCGGGCGGGGGCACATTGCCTCGTGAGCGCAGGAAATGTCTACATACGTGAACGGCAACCGTGAAGTTGACTTGGTAGGTGTGCCGTTTATCCATTTGGGAAATGACGACGTGCGAGGTCATCCTTTCAGCGAAATTGTACATGATCATTCTTGCGAAAATCTCTTGGGTGATGGACTCCCGTCTCTTTGCATGAAAACTCGTCAGACCTACGGTGTATTTTAATGCCCTGAAAGAGGTTTCAATGCCCCATCGCATGTTATAAATGGACTTGATTTCATCGGGTAGGAATTCAGCGGCAGAAAGATTCGTAATGACGGTTTCATAAGCGCCTTTTGGCAGGACGAAACGAACAACCCGAAAAGAAATCGGGTAAAACTAGTTATCCTGCAAATCCAAAAAATCAAAGGTAGAAGTAGAAGGGACAAACTTGTAAATCCCGGGATGAGCCTTGACCTCTTTGGTTTGTTTTTTGGTGAGTGTCAGATGAACGTTAATATCAAACTCTCCGCTAACAGGTAAACGCAAGCCCGAAAGAATGCCATTGGAATCCAGATCCTTTACCCGTATGACGTAGTTCCACCCTTTGCGTTCAATATGCGCGAAATTGTTGTAACTTTCATAGCCTCTATCGGCAGTAACAATGGCTTTGCCCTTCATCGGGAACGATCAACCATAGCCGCCAGCGCCCTTCCCTCGTTGCATAGCCTTCGCGGCTGTACAATGGCATCGACGTAAATTCTGTTGCAGAGGTCATAGGCTGCGTTCAAATGCAGAAGATTATAGCCTTTCGTGTCCGGCTGACTTTGAAAATAGGAGTCCGTGTCGGTAGAATCCGTTGCGATATGCAAATCCGAACCATCAACGGCAAGCAATCGATACCCTCGGTAGTCCTTGATATTCGTATACGATTGTGTAAATTTGTGAAACAAGAATTCCACAGCAGACGGCAGGATTTTATTGCGCTGCTGTACAAAAGCAGAAGTGGTTGCGGTGTTTACGTCATAACCCTGCGATTCCAGGAGTTCCTTATAGAGGCTGTTGCCCCATGGAGATCAGGAGTTGCATAACCGTTTCAATGGGCAGCTTTTTCTTTCGGGTAAAATCTTTTTCAGGGTTTTTGACATAAGGTGCTGGTGCGGCTGCCATTTCTCGTATGAGGGATGTCAGCGTTTCTTTTAGCTTATTGGCGTACTCATTCATTGGCGAAACCTCCTCGTTTTTTCAAGGGGCTTCGCCACACATTCCCATCCGCTTGTCAAGTTCTTTTTTCGTTTCCATGCAAAAAAAGAGCGGGCTATCTTTTCGATAACCTGCTCTTTTTTCTTGATTTTTTGGCCCTGTGCCTTAACTTAATGACATTGCCTTTCGAGGCCCCGTTTTTGTATGAAAATCACGACAAGCGGCGGAGCACAATTACTCCCTCCACACCGACAGGATTAGCATCTCTTAAGGAGACTCACGTATCGTGAGGCTTCTATATGCTGTCTAAATCTAATCTACATGTATAGAAAAAATATTTCTTGATATAAAACACATGTTTTGTTAGTATAAAAAAACAACGAAAAACTATAGTCCTATCAGACTTCCGAACATTGTGGCGATCGTCAAGGGGTATGTCGGTTCGAATCAGGCTGTTCATCGTATTTGCATGAGCTGCATGCGAACGCGGGTTGTCAATTAAATAGAGATACATACAAGGAGGCGTTTGTTTTGACTACATTTCAAGTGTCGACAGCGAATTATGCAGAAGCAGGCAGCTATCTCGCAGGAGGGGTTGCCAGCTCCTTACGAGCATCTATGAAACCGGTCCCTTTGTACGCAGAGTCCGGAAAAGGATCGCGTATCAAAGATGCGGACGGAAACGAATATATAGACTACATGCTGGCGTATGGTCCGCTAATTCTTGGTCATGCGCATGAGGGATTAACGGCAAGTATCGTGGAGGCTATGCAAAAGGGGTACACTTACGGCATACAGCATCAAGGGGAAATCGAGCTGGCGCGTCTCTTATGCGAGGTACTGCCCTGCGCGGATAAGGTTTCACTAAGCGGTTCAGGCACTGAAGCGGTTATGCTGGCGTTAAGATTGGCTCGCGCCTATACTGGAAAAAGCAAGGTAATCCGGTTTCACGGTCATTACCACGGCTGGTCCGACAGCATCTTTACCTCGTTCCCGAGCGCAGATATGAAAGGCCATGCTTCCAGCGGCAGTGGCTCTGTGCTGCCAGGCACGAATGGTCAGAGTGAAAGCAGCTTGTCCGATATTATTCTTCTTCCCTGGAATGATCCTGAGGTACTGGAATCAACTCTTCGGGAACGTCATGCGGAGATCGCAGCGGTCATTACGGAGCCGGTTATGTGCAATTCCGGATGTATTCACCCTGCACCAGGCTATTTAGAATTGATGCGCTCGCTAACGAAAGAGCTGGGTATCGTGATGATTATGGACGAGGTCATTACCGGGTTCAGGCTTGCGATTGGCGGCGCCCAGGAGCGGCTAGGTATTACGCCAGATCTAGTGACTGTAGGCAAGGCTCTCGGCGGTGGAATTGCCATCAGCGCGGTAGGCGGACAGGAAGATATAATGAAGCTGATCGACGGAGGCACGGTGAGCCATCTCGGTACATTAAACGGAAACAGTGTGTCGACGGCGGCAGCCATTGCGACGATTCGCGAGCTTTCTAAGGATAACGGCGCGGCATACGTTCAGATGGAAAGGCTGACCGATAAGTTGACGGAAGGGATACGGACGCTGTTTGCCAAGCATGAAGTTCCTGCTGTTGTCAATCAAATCGGTCCCGTGTTTAATGTCATGTTCACGGATGAGCCAGAGGTGATCGATTTCGAAACCTACAACAAGCGCGACTCGGCCAAATATGCACGATTCGCAGAGCTTGTATTGCACGAAGGCGTGCTTCTCCGCCCGAATGGGCTGTGGTATTTGTCTGCCGCCCATAGTGAATCCGATATTGATGGAACGCTCGCAGCTATCGACCGCGTCCTTCCACAATTGAAATCATAAGGGCAAGCTTTATTCTTAATTTGTCCATCCATACATGCAGCAGAAAACGGCAGAAATGCCGTTTTTTTATTTGTTTTTGGAGCAGACATGCAGTTGACGCGGGTATAAGCGGCTATGCATGCAAAAAACCGAGAGGACACTTTGAGAAAAGTGTCCTCCCGGTTAAAGAGGTTAGGCTGGTATTAGCGCAATGTTTTCAATGCACCGCTCCAAGCGAGAACTTGGTCAAGCATGCCATTCACGTTCACGAGATGAAGATCAGCCGGCTTGAATACAGATCCGTTCTCAAAATCGGTGAACAGCGACAACGCTGGGTGTACACGAACGTCCGCTACGGACAATTCTCCCAAGATTCCGCGCAGATGCTCAGCTGCACGAGCGCCGCCTACGGAACCATAGCTTACGATACCCGCTGCTTTATTGTTCCAAGCATCACGCGCATAATCAAGGGCATTCTTCAATGAAGCCGAGATGCTGTGGTTGTATTCCTGAACGATAAATACGAAGCCGTCCAAGCTGGCCAGCTTAACATTCCAAGCAGTCGCTTGTTCCGTAGCATCGGCCTCTCCTAATAGCGGAAGCTTGAAGTCAGCGATATCTACGATTTCATAATTCGCATCTCCACGTTCATCGGCAACACGTTTGACCCATTCCCCTACTTGTGGACTTAGACGTCCTTGACGAGTACTTCCTAGAATAATTCCGATATTTAATTTCGACATTTCTTATTCCTCCTCTTTTATGAGTACTTCCAGAGTGGTTGTATTCACGACCACGGGTAAACTGTCTTAAATTCAAGTATTCTGAACATGAGATAATAATAACGAATCAGATTGATAATGTCAAGTAACTTACGAATAGTTAGCTTTAAGGGAAAGGGTAACAATGATTAAGCTATTTTCACGATTATTGTTCCCTAATTTCCTGCTCTTAAGGTCGCTGCTCCCCGATTATGATGAATGAATATTTTGATAAATGGATGGAGAATTTACTTTTTAGAAGAATAAGGCGGGTGAGTGTAATGAACCATCTTTCCCAGCAACAAAAAGTAACGATAATGATCGCGCTTATGGCGGCAATGTTTTTTGCTTCTATTAACCAGACGCTCGTAAGCACGGCAATGCCTCGGATCATTGCATCCCTGGGCGGGATGGATTATTATTCGTGGGTCATTACGGCTTTCATGCTGATGTCAACGATTTCGACTGTACTCGTAGGGAAATTATCCGATATTTACGGACGAAAGCCTTTTTTACTCGTTGGTATCATCGTTTTTATGATTGGTTCGTTCCTAACAGGGCTGTCGGCAGACATTTATCAGATGATCATTTTTCGTGCGGTTCAAGGCGTGGGTGCCGGTATTCTGATGTCTACGACGGTTACGGCCGTAGGTGATTTGTTCGCTCCGCGCGAAAGGGCCAAATGGACCGGAATCATGATGGCCATATTCGGCTTCTCCAGCATACTGGGTCCTACTCTTGGAGGAGTCATGATTGATCATATGGCATGGAAGTGGCTGTTCTGGATCTTCCTCCCCCTTGGTATTATTGCCTTCATCATGATCTGGATGATGTTTCCCAAAGCGACACGGTCTTCCGTGGAGTTGATCGACTACTGGGGATCACTTGTGCTTTCCGCATCGATCGTCGCCCTATTGCTGGGCTTCTCGTGGGCGGGCAATAAGTACGCCTGGGATTCGGCACAAATAATCGGTCTCTTCGGAGCAACCGTAATCGGCATTATTACTCTGGTGCTTATCGAACGGAAAGCGGATAGTCCTGTACTGCCGCTGTCGTTATTTAAGAATAGCATTGTAACCATCTCACTCTCGGTGGGCTTTCTGATGAATGCTGGCATGATGGGCGCCATGATCTATATGCCCTTCTTCGTGCAAGGGGTAGAAGGGCTGACGCCAACCCAATCGGGATTTGTGAATATACCGATGTCCATCACGATGATTGTCCTTAGCACCTTGGTCGGACGCTGGATTTCCAACTCCGGGAAATATAAGCGATTTGGACTTATCGGCATCGCCGTTATGATCGTCAGCATGCTCTTAATGGCCAACATGCACAGTGTGGCAATGGCTGTCGTCAGCATGACTGTTTTTGGGATCGGATTAGGGCTCAGTATGTCAGTATTTACCTTGACCGTACAAAACGTGCTGCCCCCTACTCAGCTTGGCGTGGCTACAGCTACCTCAACGCTATTCCGAAACTTGGGAGGCACGATAGGGATCGCGATATTCGGTTCCGTCATGAACTCGGCTATGATGCGTAATTTGGAACAAGCGATGACGGGTGGATCAGGTGTAGACCTATCCCGTGCCGATCCCGAAACAGCAGCACAATTATCAAAGCTAATGGATCCCAGATCGCTGATGGACCAGCCTTTGCTCATGGAGCTGCAATCGAAGCTGCCGGAGGAGGCGCAGCCTCTATTCGCTCAAATGGTCGACATGCTGCGTACCGTATTGAGGGATACCTTGTCCACCGTCTTTCTGCTTGGCGCGGTATTGGTAGGCCTTGGGCTCGTTCTTACCTTCTTCTTGAAGGAAATTCCGCTGCGTACTACGAATGACACGGCACCCGATACATCTGAACCCAATCTCCAGCCGGCAAAAGCACATTAAATGGGTCTTACAAAGGGGTATCGGATCTCAGTCCGATACCCCTTTTTTGCGCGTCTCAGGTCCCGTTGCAGGACTTTTTTTACTATTCATCAAGAACCTCTTTATACTCTTCATTTGGGTGTACTGTAAAATTTCTGTAATGTACATTGACCGCTTGTCTGCTATAATAAATAAAAATTGGAAGAGGGGACGTTGATTCACAATATGAAGAAGGTCGATCATCATACTCCTGGCTTTAAATATGTAAGGTGGTTCTACCTCATTCTTATGACCATGATGATTATTACGGTCCAAATCTTCCCTCCAACACGTATTGTTTCGGCGGCTAGCGGGCAAGTCTATTATGTGTCTGCCGATGGCAATGATAATAATCCAGGCACGATTTCCTCTCCTTGGCAAACCATCCAGAAGGCAGCCGATACCGTTGCAGCGGGAGACACTATATTCGTTAGAAGCGGCATATACCAAGAATTCGTTGCGATAAGAACATCCGGGTCCCAAAGCGGAGGGTACATAACGTTTCAGGCTTATCCAGGCGAGAAACCAGTCATTGACGGCTCGGGGCTAACGATAGCGAGCGGAAAGAGCGCATTGATTAGTATGTCGGATGTCAGCTATATCATCGTAGATGGCTTTGAGCTTCGGAGTTTATCAACTTCAAGCAGCTCTCAATTCCCTGCCGCTATCAAAGTGCAGCAAAGCGGAAGTAATATTCATATTCTTAATAACGATGTTCACCATATCGTGAATAGTTCTAGTGAAGGTAATGCTCATGGCATTATAATATATGGAAACTCGACTACACCGCTGACGAACATCCGCATTAGCGGTAATGAGGTTCACCATTTAACAACAGGATCAAGTGAATCAGTCACTGTAAGTGGCAATGTGGATGGTTTCTCTGTTGATAATAATGTCATACACGACAATAACAATATTGGAATAGATCTTGCAGGTTTTTATGGAGCATGCTCAAGCTCTTGTACGGATCAAGCACGCAATGGTACGATTGCGGACAATAAAGTGTATAACATTGATACATCGACGAATCCAGCATATGACCAGGAACATATTGCAGCAGGGATTTACGCAGACGGTTCGGCCAATATCATTATTGAGCGCAATCATGTTTTTGCCAATGATTTCGGCATCAGTATTGCAAGCGAGAAGCAAGGGAAGAGCGCTAGCGGAATTACGGTACGTAATAATTATATCTATCACAACGAAGGCGCAGGCATCATAATGGGCGGCTCAGGGCCATCGAACGGCGGATCGGTAGATAATAAGATTATTAACAATACGATTGTGGAAAATGATACCCTAAAGCAGGGCTTTGGTGAAATCACTTTGCAATATAACACATACAACAATATTATTTCTAATAACATTCTATATAGCAGCGCGAAGAAAACTTTTGTACAGAAACGGAACGGAAGCGGCTCGGGCAACATCAGCGATTATAACTTATATTATAAGCCTGATGGAGAGAACGGGAGTCCGTGGTCATGGAGCGGTTCCTCGTATCGTTCTTGGAGTGACTATAAGAAAGCCACTGGGTTTGATGCAAACTCCCTGTTTGCTGATCCGATGTTTGTTCATAAATCCAATCAGGATGTTCATCTGCGAAGCGGATCACCGGCGATAGGCAGCGGCTCCAACGCTTTGGCAGGAGGGGCTGGTGCTCTTGATCTGGATGGCAATATAAGAATAGCGGGTGAAAAAGTAGATATCGGCGCCTATGAGTTCATCCAGAACACTTCACCAATTCCAACGCCGGACCCAACGCCAGACCCAACACCGGATCCAAAGCCAGAACCGGGTCCATCGACAGGCAACGGGACGGGCATCAAGATCGACGGGGACATCTCAGATTGGAGTGAAGTTCCTGCTCTAGGCGAAGGCCGTTCAAATGTCCACACTATAAAGGCTATTGCTGCGGGTGATAACCTGAATGTGTTGGTTACGGGAACCTTGCTGGAAGAGAAGGGGCAGTTATTTATCAATTCCGATGCCAGCACGGATACGGGCTTTAAGGCGCCTCATTGGAGTGAAAGCGGCGCTGATTATTTATTAGAGAATGGAATTCTATACAGGTACAATGGATCAGGAGGAACGAATTGGTCATGGGTGGAGGTTAAATCGTACAAGGGAACCCCAAGCTTCGTGCTTACCAATACTGTTCTGGAGACATCACTTGCGTTATCGGATATGGGGATTCAGCAAGGAGGCGTTTTCAGCATCGGATATGTTTGGAAGGACTCATCCGAGCATAAGCTTCCAAGCGGCAGAGAGCTTCTGAAATACGAGATGCCGCTGCCACCACAACCAGCCTCGCCTATATTCACAATCGACGGTCTGAAGTCGGATTGGAACGGGATCACTGCACTCAGCTCGGGCAGCTCGAATCCGAAGGCATTAAAGGCAGGAAATGACAAAGAATATTTGTACTTACTTGTTGATGGCAGCAAGCTGTCCAGCAAAACGCAAATCTACATGGATACAGATAATAATAGCACAAGCGGCTATAAGAGTTCCTATTGGAGCTCCGGTGGTGCGGATTATTTAGTTGAGGATGGTACACTGTATCAATATACGGGTAAAGGTACGAACTGGTCGTGGAAGAAATTGACCTCGCTCAAATCTATTGCTGGCTATATTGTGAATGAAGAGTTAGTCGAAGCGCTAGTGCCGCTTAAGGACTTGAGTATCATGAAGGGCGCTTCAATTGGAATCTGTGTTGTACTCAACGATTCCAAAGCGACCCAGTTACCGGCAAGCGGGAAGATGGCCTCGTATACGTTAACGGTTAATAATTAGACTGCATCATTCAAATTCGCCCTAATCTCGATACTTATTCGTCATGGAGCCACTCCGGTGGCCGATTCGAATAGGTATCGAGATTTTTGTTGTATGTTCGCTGGCTAAAATGTTTATCTATTACACGGGATTTAAGTCATGGGACTATTTTCATAGAATGGATGTAGATGGAATAATGAAATTTGTCAGTTTTTGTTCAGAATTTGTTCAGAACGGCTTGTTATAATTAGATTTTGTTGTAAATTGTTGAATTTTTTATATGTCTATAGATATGATGGGGTGATCGTAATGAAGGTTCTTATTACGGGTGGTTACGGTTTTATTGGCTCTCATGTTGCGGAACGGTTTCATAAAGAGGGATATGAGGTCTATATTATCGATAACATGTCAACCGGGAAGCTGGACCATGTGACATTCAAGCACAAGGGATATCAATTAGCGGTTGAGGATTCCAAATGCGAGGAGGTTTTTCAAGCTAATCAGTTTGACACGGTTGTCCACCTCGCGGCACAAGCCAATGTAAATACCTCCATTACGAATCCCCAATTAGATTCGGAGTCCAATGTATTGGGTTTGGTTAATATCTTGAATTTGGCCCAGAAGTTCAAGGTGAAAAAGTTTATTTTCGCCTCATCGGCGGCTGTATACGGAACGAATGATCAAATGCCGCTGACTGAAGAAGCGGATTGCGATCCGATCTCCCCGTATGGAATCAGCAAATGGGTAGGCGAATCGTATTGCTTGAAGTGGCAGGAGCTGTACGGGCTGGATACGACCTGCTTCCGTTTCTCTAATGTGTATGGCCCGCGTCAAGGCTCATCCGGTGAGGGAGGCGTTATTTCTATTTTCATGAACCGGGTACTGTCGGGTCAAACCCTGTATGTGTACGGAGATGGGGAACAAACAAGAGACTTTATATACGTGGAGGATGTCGCGGATGCGATATTCAGGTCGTCCTATTCTAAATTATCAGGCGTGTATAATCTCTCCACGAATATGAAATGCAGCGTCAATGCAATTATAGAGTCGATTGGCGGCATGCGTGCCATCGAAAGCGTAATCCATACAGATATGCGTCCAGGTGATATTACCCACTCCATTCTGAACAACGCCAAAGTGAAGCATGAACTCGATTGGTCACCTATGTATGGCATTGAGGAAGGGCTGCAGCGGACATACGGCTGGTTTGAACAGAAGCAAGCCGAGCTTGAAAGCACGGCTTCTACGATGGTGGAGTCCAAGCCGTCTGCGGTACGGCAATGGTTGAAAAAATATATGCCATATGGGGAAAACCTGCTGGCTTTCGTTCTGACGGCGTGGTTGTCTCTTTCTCAAATAACGAATGATTATAGCGCAATCGATATCAAGCTCTTCTACATTACGATTATTGGGATTATGTATGGGAGCAGACAATCGATCTTGGCTGTTGCCTTGTCGATCGGGTTATTTGTCTATCAGAAGCTGCTCGATGGCCGGGAGCTTGTATCTTTGCTCTATGATACGGATGTGTTCTTCCAAATCGCGATTTATTTGTTTATCGGGCTTGTGGTGGGCTATGCCATCGAAAGGAAGAATGCTGTCATCCAATCCGCAGTGAAAACGAAAGATGAATTGGAAGAGCGTTATGAGTTTCTGAACGGCATGTACCGGGAGGTTCGAGAGGTAAAAGATGAGCTGCAGCTTCGTATTCTGAACAGCGGAGACAGCTTCGGGAAGATTTATTCCATTACCAAGGAGCTAGAAAGCCTAGAGCCGGAAACGGTGTTCAACTCAACGGTTAACGTCGTGAAATCGATTATGTCCGTTGAATCGGTAGCGATCTATTCGGTTAACCCACATGGAACATATATGCGCTTGATTGCGCATTCCAATGATTATGACGCACAAGCAGCAAAGTCGCTGCGAGTTGAGGAGCATTCCAGCATGCAGTGGGTGCTGCAAGAGGGGAAAGTATTCGTCAACAAGGAACTGGACAGCAGCGCTCCGCTCATGTGTGCTCCGATCATCTATAACGGTGCAATCAAGGCCGTCATTACCATTGACGGAATAGCATTTAATAAATTCTCACTCTATTATCAGAATTTGTTCAAGGTTACGTCAGAACTCGTTTCATCCGCGCTAACACGGGCTTTTGCATACATTGAAGCTACCGAGAGCCAGCGATATGTACCAGGAACATCGATACTGCGCAAGGAGGCATTTGCTTCTATTCTAGAAAGTAAACGTCTGGCGAGAATGAACCATAACACTCCTTATCTGGTAGTGGGGCAGACGGAGGGCAGGTTTGAAGAGTATGCCGACAAAGTTGCCGGTATGCTGCGGGAGACGGATTATATTGGCTTGAATGAGGACGAGAAGGTCGTTATTCTACTATCCAATACAAGTGAAGAGGATGCCAGTTATGTATTGAACCGGTTTGCGAGCCGAGGTTTATCCCTACAGATCGTTGATGGAGTGCTGCAGCATGATTAACCTCTTATTAGGCATCTATATTCTATTATCGGCTGCTTTATTAGGCGTATATTATCGGCATTCACCCAGAGAGTGGCTGCTGAGGATGGTTGTCGTTACCGTATTTCCCGTTATTGGATGGCTATTCCCCGTGTTCTGGCCAGGCAGATTGTATAAGGATGCAGGCGGCAAGCTCGATGCCTATATTGCATCCCAACAGAAGGAAATGTCGGTTCAGCATTTAGGTATTTATTCGAAGATGGAGACGCAGAAGGAACTTGACGTATTGTCGATCGAGGAGGCGCTCCTCGTAAGCGAGCATAATACGCGGCGTAAGGTGATGATCGATGTGCTTAAGCAGGATGCGATCAATTATTTGGAGATCCTGCAAACGGCGGTTAGCAACGAGGATACCGAGACGTCTCACTACGCTGTCAGTGCAATTATGGAAGTGAAGCGCAAGCTGACGCTATCGCTTCAGGAGCTCTCTGTTCAATATGAGAACAACAAGAGTGACGAGCACGTTCTTAGAGCATATACGGAAGTGTTGAAGGGCTACTTGCGAAGCGGCTTCCTGGATGAGCGTACGCTTCGGAAATATAAATTTATCTACCTCGGTGTACTCGAGCAGTACACCGAGATCTCACAGAATGCCAGGGAAGCTTTCGTAGATAAGGTCGACATGGAGCTTGAATTGGAACGATACGCGGAAGCGGAAGAAACCTGTCGCGTGTTCGAACAGAAATATCCACATGTTGAGAACGTCTACCTATGCTACCTCAAGGTATATTTCACAATAAAATCCGCCGAGAAGCTGCAGCATACTTTATTGATGATCAAGAAGTCACCGCTGAAACTTTCTAACCATGCATTGACAATGGTCAGGTTCTGGTCGGAAGGAGCCTAGAATGAACAAGGATATAAGATTCACTAGAAATGTTTATGTGATTCTAATTGCCATACTGCTGCTAGCGATTGTTATACAGGTTGCGCGTTCTCAATATGTGCTGAAGTTCAAGCAGAATAGTGACCTTCTTGAACAACGGGATCTGTTGCTGACGGCTGCCGAGCAGGTGGACAAAAGCTTCATAACCGATGCTTCATACTGTCTTATCTATTCTTCCGAGAATGAATACAGCCGACTCTTGAAGAGCAACGCTCAGCACATGCTTCAGTACATGCAGAAGCCTGTCCATGAAGTAAATATAGCGGACGAGGCATTCAACCCACAAGGATGCTCAACCGTCGTGGTTGCACTAGACGTTCTGCCTGCCAAGCTCGATATGGACCGACTGGTGGATTATGTCGATAATGGCGGGTATGTGCTCTTCATGAGCTCCGTTGAAGTGAATGATCAATATAACCTCTTGTACCGTAAGCTGGGGATAACCTCATTTGGAAGCACGTTTTTAACAACGGGCATTAAACTGACCTCTAACCTGCTGATTGGCGAAGGTAATTTGGTAATGAAAGATGACTTTATAACCAATTCGTCCAATCCGGTGGAGCTTGACAGCTCAGCGCAGCTGCTCGCGGAAACGAATGAAGGTACACCGCTAATTTGGAGACACAGCTATGGTCAAGGAGCCTTCATGGTGTTTAACGGTACGATGCTTCAAGAGAAAATCAATAGAGGCATCTTCGCGGGAGCGGTAAGCTTATTAGAGCCGGATTTCATCTACCCGATATTCAATTCAAAGCTGTTCTATATTGACGATTTTCCTTCCCCAATTAAAAAGGGGATCGAGCCATCCATCTACGAGGTCTATCAGAGAGATGTACCCTCGTTCTTCAAGGATATCTGGTGGCCGGATATGCTCAAAGCCTCCAAAAACCATGGTATCAAATACACAACAGGCCTCATTCAAACCTATCACGACGATGTCGAGCCACCTTTTCAATATCCGATTGATGAGGATCGATACGGATTGATTACGTTCGGTCGAGAGGTGATCAAGAGCGGGGGGGAAATCGGTTTACACGGCTACAATCATCAATCCCTACAAATGAGCAAGAAAGTTGCGGATTCTTTCGGATACAATGCATGGGCGAATCTGACGAATATGGAGAAGTCCATCAAGGAAGCGGTTATTTTTACGGGTCGTTCCTTCCCGAGTTATAAATTGATGTCCTACATTCCTCCGTCGAATGTGATTAGTAAGGAAGGAAGGCAAGCGTTAAAAGCAGCCTGGCCTGATTTAACGGTCATATCTTCGTTATATGGCGAGGATGGAGAAGGTTTGGCTTATGTTCAGGAATATGAAATTGCTGAAGACGGCGTGTTGGAGATGCCTCGCGTCACATCGGGCTATTTTGAAAGAGCTTATGATCACTGGTCGGAAGCCAATACCATCACATCGCTCGGCGTTTTCTCTCATTTTATTCATCCCGATGATGTACTAGATGAAGAGCGCAGCAATTTTATGACGTGGGATGAGCTGTATAAACAATTTTCACAGAAGCTTGAACGTCTACAACAAACATACCCTTGGCTAAGAGAAATGACCTCAACGGAAGCGGCGCTTGATATGGGCAGGACATTGATTTCAAGCGTAAGCTGGAAGAAGGATAAGGATAGCATCACTGGCGAGATTCATAACTTCCAAGGTCATGATCTGTATTACATTTTAAGAACGGAACGCAAGATTAAGAAGCAAGTGAACTGCTCGGTCAAAAAAATAGATATCGATACATTCCTTGTTACAGCACATGAATCAAAATTTGCGATTGGGTTAGGCGGGTAGCGGCATGAGAATATGTTTAATCGCAGAGGGGTCATATCCTTATATAACGGGCGGCGTTTCCAGCTGGATACACTCGATCATTACACTAATGCCGGAGCATGAATTTATTATATTTGCCATAGGTGCCCAAAGCTCGCAGCAAGGACAGTTCAAGTATGATCTCCCCCCGAATGTTGTCGAGGTAAAGGAAATATTTTTGGATGCCTATCTCTTCGAACAGAGCGAGTGGGGAAGCCGGTTTCGTCTCTCCGCCGCCAAGAAGCGCGACGTGCGTTCCCTTCTTGGGGGAGAAGATGAGATTGATTGGGCTAATATATTTGATTTGCTGCGCAGCAATCAATTCCGTGAGGCATCAGACTTCCTCTTAAGCAAGGATTACTTCGATATTCTTGAGGAGCTGTGTCAAACCAAATATAACTTGGTGCCGTTTACGGAGATGTTCTGGACGGTGCGTTCGATGATCTTGCCTCTATTGTTAACGCTCCGGCATGATATTCCGAAGGCTGATGTTTATCACAGTGTATCTACGGGATATGCGGGCGTTATCGGGGCACTGGCGAAGCATGTGCATGGAAGTCCGTTCCTTCTTACCGAGCATGGCATTTATTCACGTGAACGGGAAGAAGAGATCATCAAGGCGGACTGGGTGAAGGGGTATTTCAAGGACTTATGGATTGAATACTTCTATAGACTTTCCGGATGCGCATATGAGGCAGCGGATCAAGTCATCACCTTGTTCGGCCGAAATAAAGAAATTCAGATCGAGCTTGGTTGTAATCCTGACAAAATAAGTGTCATTCCCAACGGCGTGAACAGCGAGAACTATGCCGATCTGATTCGGGCTCCGAAGGATGGCAAGATTCGGATCGGAGCGATTGTCCGCGTTGTGCCGATCAAGGACATTAAGACCATGCTTCAAAGCTTCGCATTAATTAAAAGAGAAATCCCTCAAGCAGAGCTGACCATTATGGGACCTATTGAAGAGGATCAAGAGTACTATGAAGAATGCCTGCAAATGATAGAGGCCTTGGAGGTCAAGGATGTTCAGTTTACCGGCTCGGTCCGAGTGTTGGATTATCTGGGACAGATGGATGTACTCATGCTGACCAGTATAAGTGAAGGGCAGCCGCTTGCTATATTAGAGGGTATGGCATGCTCCAAGCCTTTCGTGGCTACTAATGTGGGCAGCTGCAGGGAGCTTCTGGAAGGCGTGGATGATGGAATCGGACCTGCGGGATTCGTTGCGCCTGTTATGCATTACGAGCAGATTGCCAATTCGGTGATCAAGTTATGTAAGGACGAGCAGCTTCGCGAGTCGATGGGGCGCAATGCCTGTGAACGTGTGAAGATATATTACAAGAATGAGGCAGTCATTACGGGTTACCGCGAGCTTTATCAATCATTAGGGAGGAGAGCGTAAATGGCTGGAATCGGATTTGAACTAAGAAAACTGTTCCAAGGGCAAGGTTTAATCAATCATGTCAGAGCCTATGCCTACTCTTCCTTAACGACAATTGGACCCATGATCTTATGCATGTTCTTAATCATTGCGCTCCAAAGGATGATGTCCTCTCATGATGCCAGCTACTTGGAATGGGAGCTATATATAGCAACGGTAACGTACTGCTTCATCTTCTCCATAGTTGTAACGAGTGGGATTTCCATGGTGTTGACCCGGTTCTTGGCTGATATGCTGTACCAGAAGAAGTTTGATCATATCCTGTCTTCCTTCTATGGCGCGCTTATTGTTTGTTTGCCGCTTGGCGGCCTTGCTGCATGGATCTTCTTGAGAGATGTTGCGGCAAGCGCGGAGTATAAGGTCGGGGCATATCTGTTCTTCATGGAGCTTATTATGATATGGATTCAAAGTGTCTATTTATCCGCTTTGAAGGACTATATACGTATTGTCCGCAGCTTTGCTATTGGCGTAGTTGCGGCGCTGGCCGCGGGTTGGCTCTTGTTTACGTTTACCGCGCTAGATTCTACTACTGCGGCTTTGTTCTCTATTGACGTCGGTTTCTTTATGATCTGTATCATGTCGATGCATCACTTCAAACAAATCTTTCCTAGATCCAGGTTTCAGTTATATTTTTCGTTTCTTTCTTATTTCAAAAAATATCCGGCGCTCTTTTTTACAGGCTGCTTCATGTATGCAGGCGTCTATATACATAATTTCGTTTATTGGCTCGGTCCGGACGGGAGAGAAATTGCAAATCAATATCTGGTTATGCCGATGTACGATTTGCCGGTGTTCTATGCGTTCCTGTCGGTAGTGCCGTCGCTGGTTATGTTTGTGGTATCGATTGAGACTTCTTTCTATGAGAAGTTTCGTGTGTACTATCTCCAAGTGCTTGATGGAGGGACGCTTCAGGAGATTAACAAAGCGAAGAAAGCGATGCAGCGGACCTTAATTCGTGAGATCGGATTTCTGATGGAAGTACAGCTATTATTCACGGTTCTCTCGATCGCGATCGGTATGAAGCTTCTGCCGAAAATCGGATTTACGATGGCGCAGCTGGATGTATTCATTGTTCTGGTATTGGGCTATTTCCTCTTTATCATGATGTTTGTATTCTTGCATATTCTCATGTACTTCGATGATCGGAAAGGTGTGCTGGGCATTAGCGGTTTATTTGTACTTCTGAGCGCAGGGATGACGTATTGGATGATGATACGCGGGGATGACGGTCTTGGTATGTTTATTGCGGCATTCATTGGTCTGGCAGCCGTTATCCTCCGGTTGCTGTATGTACTGCGCAACATTGATTACTATACGTTCTGTTCACAGCCGCTTATGACGAAGGGAAAGCAGCCGGCGGGAAAAACGCCGCTCGTCAAATCATCCACGGTGTTATCCTCCGTTGTTGTAATGGCTTTGCTGCTATCCGCTTGCTCAAGCGAAGCCTCGGATAATTCTGAAGAGAAGTCCGGCGAGGTGAAAGCTCCCGTTACGGTGTCTGAACCGAGGAGTGGGTTGACGGAAGATAAACGCATTTATGATAGAGATGAGGACGCTTCTTTAAAGGCCTTATACGTCACAATACTGCCTGATAAAGAAGACAGTGCTCTTCCGGTGAATTGGTATGCGCTAAATCGCATGACGGATCGTTACAGCGAGGAGAATCTGGAGATCATCGTCCAAGAAGGCAAAAGCGATGGCAGCGGACCGGCTCAAGGGGAGTTCGGTTACGGTCAAACAAGCGCGAATGCCAAAATAAGCTTGAGGGGTAACACGGCGCGAAATGCCTCGCAAAAATCATACAAGATTAAGTTGTATGACGAAGCCGGACTTTGGCATAATCAACGGACGCTCAATTTAAATAAGCATATTATGGATCTGTCCAGAATGAGAAATAAACTAAGCTTCGATTTAATGGAGACGATCCCGAGTATGACGAGTTTGAGAACGCAGTTTGTCCAGCTCTATGTCAAGGACTTGTCGGAAGGCGCTGCAAAGGCGTCCTATCAGGATTATGGCTTGTATACGCAGATTGAGCAGCCGAACGAGTTGTTTCTGAAATCACACTGGCTCGATCCAAACGGGAATTTGTACAAGGTTACGTTCTTTGAGTTCCAGCGGTATCCCGATTTGATCAAATCGCACAATGATCCTACCTACGATAAGAAATCGTTCGAGACCATTCTGGAGATCAAAGGACGGGAAGAGCACGATAAATTAATAAGCATGCTGGACGATTTGAATAATTTGCAGATACCGATCAATGATGTGATTGAGAAGCATTTTGATCTGGAGAATATTCTGACATGGACAGCTATGAATATTCTGATGGACAACATGGATACTGATGCAAACAACTTCTACCTCTACTCACCCCTGAACTCTGAGAAGTGGTACTTTATACCATGGGACTATGACGGGGGATGGGAGCTTCAAAGAGAGAAGAAAGACATTCATTTGCATCAGAACGGACTTAGCAACTACTGGGCGAACACGCTGCATAATCGCTATTTCCGTACACAGGAGCATATTCAACAGCTAACCGATAAGATCGAAGAGCTCTCGCTGAAATATATCAATAAGGATACAATCGGTAAGCAAATCGACAAATACCGGGATACGGTCAAACCGTTTTTGTTCAGAAATCCGGACATCCAGTTTTTGCCGGGATTCAATAAAGATTTCGATAAAGAACTTCAGCAGCTGATGGATACACCGGAAAGGGGCAAACAGCGTTACCTCGAAGACCTCGAGAAGCCTAGACCCTTCTTCCTTCATGATGTTGAGTTAGATGATGCTAAGGTGGAATTAGGATGGGATATTTCCTATGACTTTCAAGGAGATAACCTCACCTATGATCTAGCAGTCGCCAAAGATCCTTTATTTACGCAGATCGTGGCCCAGAAGACAGGGCTTTCGCTGAATAGTGTAACCATCGGTTCATTGAAACCGGGCACTTATTACTGGAAGGTCGTCGCTCGGGACTCCAAAGGACATGAACAAAATGCATTCGACTATTACCTAAACGAAGATGGCGATTACTTCTACGGGATGAGAGAGTTTGAGGTGGATTAGCATGGAGTTCCAGGGAAAGAAACTGAGGCATGAGTATAAGTATTATCTTCATGCTCATGACTACATGGCCTTAAGACATAAAGTATCCCAGGTTCTCACCATGGATCGAAACTCGCTAGCTTCAGACGGTTATGAAATTCGAAGCTTATATTTTGACGGTCCGCACAGGCATTCGCTGCATGATAAGAATGATGGCATTTTTAAGCGGGAAAAGTATCGTATCCGGATTTATAACGGCTCCGATGCCAAAATTTCGGTCGAGCGTAAGAGCAAGTTTGGTGAGTATGTATGTAAAGAATCTGCTGCGATTAGCCGGTTAGAGTATGATTCTATTCTCGATGGCGAATATAGCTTCATGAAAGAGAAGGGTCATACGCTGCTGCAAGAATTCTATGCGGCGCTTAATCGTGGCTTCAGGCCCATTACGATCGTGAATTATGTTCGTGAGGCCTATGTGTACGAGCCCGGCAACGTTCGAATTACATTCGATAAGCGGTTAAGCGCGGGGATCAACACCCATGATTTGTTTCATCCTGACTTGGTACTTGAGGAGTCGTTACTCCTTCCTCAGACTATTCTTGAGGTGAAATACGATTCTTTTCTCCCGGATCATATCCGTAAGCTGGTACAGCCTGACAATCATCAGCGCTCTTCCATCTCCAAATATGTGATCTGCCGGGAAGTTGGCATTAAACATTTTAAAGAATAGAGAGTTAGAGGTGCTATTGTGGGAGAGACGGTTAATTTCCAAGATATTATCAAGAAAAGCATGCTCCATTTGGAGGCATTTCGTAGTATTTCCTATGTAGACATGGTGCTGGGGTTATTGTGCTCATTCGTCATCGGCATGTTTATCTATTGGATCTACCGCAAGTCGTTCCGTGGTGTCGTATACAGCTACAACTACAATGTTTCATTCGTATTAATGGCCGTCATTACTTCACTTATTATTATGACGATTAGTACAAACATCGTCTTATCACTTGGTATGGTAGGCGCGCTCAGCATTGTTCGTTTCCGTACGGCGGTCAAGGATCCGCTGGACATCGTTTACATGTTCTGGGCCATTTCTGCGGGAATCGCAAGCGGGGCGAAGATGTACCCCCTTGCATTATTCGGTTCGCTGGTCATTGGATTAATCGTCATGTGGTTATCCAAACGCAAGATTAAGGAGCAGGCTTATCTGTTGATTATCCGCCATTCGGAGGCTGCAACCGATGAGATTCGCATCCAATTACGCAAGCTGGACAGCAGGCTGAAGTCCAAGACGGTTCGTAAAGATTTTACAGAGGTTACGGTTGAAGTAATGCTCCGTGACGATAATACGTCGTTCGTGCATACGATTTCGAATATCGAGGGCGTGCATGACGCATCCTTGGTCAACTATACAGGCGACTACGCTCAGTAGGCATGCATAAGAGTGAGTCGGATACCGACGACAACAGGGAACATAAGAAGGCCGTGAATTTCTGCATCCGTAGAAGCTCACGGTCTTTTTGCTGTTATATGAACGTGATACCGGACATCCGGCTCAATCCGCACGAGTTTAGTCTTCTGGCCGGGATTAATAAACGGCGGCATTTCGAAGAAACCAATACGGTGCTGTTGGCCGCAATCAGTAATCCGCTTTATTTTCGTTAATAATCCAGAGGATAGAGGCTCATTTGAACAAAACTGCGCATAGCGGAGATTGTGTGCAGTTTTTTTGACGTTTTGTGGGGCGGATGCGACTGCAAAATCAGTAAAAGTCACCTACAGACCCATTAGGTGCAGATGTTGTTGGAATAGTAAAATATTATAATAAATAGTATTGATTAGAAACTATTCTGACTATATACTGAACCCGAGTAAATACAAGCAAGAACAATGTATAGCGCGTAAAATCGCGCATCACATCGATCAAGCGGCGTCCATGTGTAAGGAAGGGTGAACGTTCTAATTAAGGACTTATTGAGGAGGGCTTCGGATATGAACACATCAGGCAGAAGTCAATTGAAAAAGGGCGTTGCTTATCATGGTAATCGCATATTGAGACATGTTGAATCTGATATGAGAGATATTATCGAGCATCATTTCAATCTGGTCGTCCATATGTTCTCGCATAATGACTGGGATCGTCACCGCAATATTATGAGAGAGATTATTCAAATTTCCGAGGGATACGGCCTGGAGGTATGGATTGACAATTGGGGGATCGGCGGGCCTCCGGGGGATAAGTCTCATTTTCTTTCCTATTATCCGGACAGCCATCAGGTATACTCGGACGGGACCGTCGATCCGGTACGGGTATGTCTGAACAGCCCCGATTTCCGCAAGTTTACGCGGGAATGGATCGATGTCGTGAAGGATATCGGAGGCAAGAGCATCTTCTGGGATGAGCCGCATCTGGAAGGGAAGAACATCATAAACGGCAAGCCCAGTGTCTGGACCTGCAGCTGCCTCAGATGTAAGAAGCTGTTTCTTGAGCAGCATGGAAAAGAGATGCCGGCCGAGTTTACGCCGGAGGTCGAGCAATTCCGTATATGGACGGTCGTTGATTATTTCGCCGAAGTTACGAGATACAGCAAGGACAAACAGTTCGAGAATATCATCTGTGTCATGCTCGGCGGCCATTTCGGCATTAATTTGTCCACAATCGCTGAGATTGCGAAGCTGGATACACTGGACAATATCGGATCGGATCCCTACTGGCTTGGCCATCAGAATGTAGATCCTTATGGATTTGTTTATCAGGCAACCGAGGAGAACCTGTCCATATGCCAGCAGTATAAGAAGGATCACAATATATGGATCCAAGGCTATGGCAATCCCGGGGGCAGAGAAGAAGAGATCATCCTGGCTGCCGATGCGGCCTATGACGCCGGGGCGAGGACGATTCTGGTATGGGGCTACCGCGGTTCCGAATCGAATGATTACCGCGCGGTCAACCCGGATATGACGTGGCAGATTACCGGGGAAGCCATGCTGAGAATAACGGAGCGGCACCGGAATGAACAGCGTTTGATTGCACGAGCGGCATTGGGGAAGGGCGACTTATCCTGCGTCTGATCACCAAGCCCAGCTGAGAAAGCCCGTGATTTTGGGGCTTTCTTTTGTTGTGATCGGTCTATGAGATGCGAAGGTTACGTTGAACGATGTTAGGAACAACGTGGGATCAGGAAGCATGCTTCTGGAGAATCGCTAGCGGGTTGTATTCCAATCAATAGCTCAACGTATGAAGCGAAATGATTGTGGAATGTGCCGGAGGTCTGCTATACTGACCTTGATTTGTCGAATACTGTCTCTTCTGGGACTGCAGGATCAGTGTCACAGCTAAGCAGGGGAGTCTATTTTCTTGCACGATGTGTTCGTCCGTCTATCGATAGGAGCTAGGAGGCCATGACGTTGAACCCCAGCATATTCACGAAGCTATCGCTCAAGAAGCGGCTTCTTATTATCATTCTGACCAGCTCGCTTCTGCCGTTGGGCTTAATAGGAACACTATCCTATTATAAAATGTACGCCATGCTGAACAACAAGATTGAGTCGAGCGTTCAAAATAATTTGCAGCAGGTTGCGCTATCGCTTGAAAATACGTTATCGAACTTAAATCATGTCACCCAGCAGCTGGCATTCAACGGAAGCATCGGTCGCGATTTGCAGCATTATCTGGATACGTCCAATGTGTACGAGAAGTCGCGCCTGGAGAAGGAGCTCATAAACGAGCTGAACATTATTAATTTTGCCAATCCGTCGATCGGGCTAACGTTCTATTACTTTCAGAACGACCATCGCTTTCTATTCGAAAACTTTCCCATCAAAAAGGACTTCGATCTGGACAAGCTGCCGATACTGCAGCAGTATGAGAGCTTGACTTACTTTGGACCGCATAAAGCGAGCAACCGGTTTGACGACAGCAATGTGATTTCCGTCTACCGGCAGGCCAACATTCCGGAGCGGGATGATGTGTATGTCTATGTGGAAACGGGATTTGAATTTACGCAGAAAATATTACAAAGCAATCAGAAGGGCATGCATGTCGACCATTTGATCGTCAATGACAAGGGCGTGGTCAGCTACAGCGAGAATGCGTCTGGTTTTCCGATTGGAACCGTATATCCTGCAGGCAATGAGCCCGGTCAATTAGTTAAGCATGAAGGCTATTATTTATTCCAGAATGTGAGTAATCAGGGCTGGAGTGTCGTTTCCGTCATCGCCCAGTCCGAGTATAACAAAGAAATATCGGAGTGGATCAAGCAGTTTGCCGGCTTCTCGCTGCTGTCGATTGCTGTCAGCCTGCTGCTGGGGTGGCTGCTCTGGCGGATGGTGTATGTGCCTCTTACGCGGTTCAATAAAGAAATCATGCAGCTTGCGAACAAGAACTTCCATTCCGAAATCAAGATGATGCAAATACCGGAGTTCGATCATCTGCTGCACCAGTTCTGGCATATGCGCAAACAAATCTGGGACCTGCTTGCCGAAGTCGAGCAGAAGGAGAAGCGGAGAGCGGATCTTGAGGTTGAAAAGCTGATGTACCAGATTAACCCGCACTTTCTCTATAACACGCTCGATACGGTATGCTGGCTTGCGCGCCTGAACGGCCAGGACAAGATCGATCGTCTCGTTACGTCGCTTAACAAGCTTCTTCACTATAATCTGGACAAGCAGGGGCAAGAGACGACGATCAAACAAGAGATCGGCGCATTGAAGGAATATTTGAATCTGCAGCAAATCCGTTATGACTTCCGTTTTGGCGTGAAGATCGAGGCCGACGAATTCGTGGAGAATCAGAGCATTCCGAGGTTTATTCTGCAGCCGCTTGTCGAGAATGCCTTGTATCACGGGCTTGGCGACGATGGCGTCATTCAGGTGCAGGTTAGCGTTGAGGATGCGTCTTACGTGGTTGTTTCCGTATCCGATAACGGTATCGGCCTTTCCGAGGAAGCCATCCATAAGCTGCTGCACAACGAACGCGGGGAGAACAAGAAGATGGGGTTTGGCATCGGTATTAACTATGTCAAACGCATTCTATTGTCACGGTACGGGCCGGGAGCGGAGCTGCAAATTAAAAGCAGCGAGGGCGGAGGAACGACCGTACTGCTTCGGCTTCCATTAAAGAAAGAGGGTGAATCGGTTGAACGTATTAATCGTGGATGACGACAAATTAGTCCGCAAAGGATTAATGGTTCTCATGCCTTGGCAGCAATTCGGACTGAAGGTCGCAGGTGAGGCGGCCAACGGCGAGGCGGCTCTTCAATTTCTGCAGGTTAATGAAGTGGATCTGCTTATTACCGATTTGGCTATGCCGGTTATGTCGGGAATTGAATTAATGCGTACGGTCCGTATTCGCTACCCTAATATTTGGCTGGTTGTCTTAACCTTCCACCAGGACTTTGAATATATCCAAGAGGCGCTGCGGCTCGGTGCAATCGACTACATCGTAAAGACGCAGCTGGAAAAAGAAAAGATGGAGGATGTTCTCTCCCGCATTATGGGGCGGATCACCGAAGAGAACGGGAAGCATCCAAGAGCAAGCCGGATCCTTCCGGGAACCGTGGAGAACGAGCAGTTCCAGTGCGGCTGCGGTCTCGCCTTCTTATCCTTGCACCCGGAGCAAGACAGCTTATGGATGGAACGTCTGCCGGCGAAGTTCGTGGAAAGTCTGATGGAGGTCGAGCAGGATATTTGGCTCTGGGCACCGGATGGCGATGATTCCGGCTGGCAGCAGGGGGAGGAGCTTCGTGAACGGTTGAAAGCCGATCCCGCCATCGTGATCCTGCGATTGCCTGATATTAGCGGGTATAAGAAGACCGAGGTCATCAAGTGGCTCCGCGAATTCCGATGCCGGGGGTTGATGTACGAGCTCGAAGAGGGGAAGCGGCTGTATGACATATCGATTGTTACCGAGCAGCAATCATGGCCGATTGTCTTCGAGGATGATGTGCTGGATATGCATAAGTGGTGGTCGTCGCTTCGCTGGGTAAACCACGACGATATGTTCAACCAGAGGTTATCGGAGCTGAAGCAAATGAGGCTGCCGAAGGAGAAGCTGGAGAGTATCTTCTATTCTGCCATACGCGAGTGGGAGCGGACCTTGTCCACGGGCGAGATGACGGAGAGCAGCAGAATGGGAAGCCTGACGTACTGGTATGAGTGGGTGGAATGGATTCACCAGACGAGAAGGCATTTGATCGAATGTACGAATAAATCCTTATATTCGAAGCCGATCGTGGACAGTATACTCAAAGCGGTCGATTTGATCGCGCAAGATATTTCGCAGCAAACCGGTCTGGTCGAGATGGCCGGCATGGTAAACATGAGCCGCAGCTATTTCAGCTCCTGCTTCAAGGATATTGTCGGAAAGCCGTTCAACGAATATGTGCGTGACCAGCGGATCGCCAAGGCGGAGGAGCTGCTGTCGCAAACGAGCATCCCCATCATCCGGATCGCGGAGAAGATCGGGTACCCGAACGAGAAGTATTTCAGCCGGTTATTTCGCGAGCAGATCGGACTGACACCCAGCGAATACCGTCAGCAGCGACAGGCTAGTATACAAACATCCGATAGATAGCATACGATCATCCAAAAACCACACATCGTCATCTGTGACCTCGCTCAAACTCCGTATAGAAAAGTACGATCGTATACGGTTCTCAAGACGCTGGATACTCCCGGAGGGGAGTTTTTTTATTTTATAATGAAAACGCCAACAACAATGAAGATAGAAAAGGGTGGGGAAATGAACGTCAAGAAAATGCTCGGCCTTGTGTTAGCAGCTTCTCTTATCTTTACCGGATGCAGCAGCAATAGTACCCCAGAGAATACAGAGGGACAGGCGGCAGTAGACAATGCGCCGGTGGATCCATTTCGCCTGCCTGAACCGGTAGAAGTCAAGGTCACGAAATCCGTCCTTCCTGACTTGGATCTGAAGGATGGCGAGACGATCGAAGACAATGAGTATACCCAGTATGTATTCGATAAGACGAATTTTAAAACCAAAGTGATGTGGTATGCGTCCTCGACGGATTATGATCAAAAAATGCAGCTGGCTGTTGCCAGCAACGACACGCCTGACATGATGGTCGTCAATGAAACGATGTTCCGGGCGATGGCGGCATCGGATCAGCTGGAAGATTTGACAGACGTCTACGAAAAATACGTGTCACCTGAAATCAAGAAGTTTTATGCGGCTACCGACAACAAGGTTATTGATGCCGCAACCTATGACGGGAAATTGTTGGCGCTGCCTAGCGTAGGCATCCAAGCCGATGCTCCTTCGATGCTCTGGGTACGTCAGGATTGGCTGGACAAGTTGGGCTTGAAGCCGCCTACGAACATCGAAGAATTAAAGGCGATGCTGAAAGCGTTCGTGGAGAAGGATCCAGACGGCGATGGCACTGCCAACACGATCGGCTTAACCGGCAACAACGTGAACCTCTCCGCCGTCGGCGGCGGGCTGCATGATTTCAAGGGCATATTCAACGCCTTCAACGCCTATCCGCAAACCTGGGTGAAGGATGAGTCCGGCAAGGTCGTATACGGATCGACGGTGCCTGGAGCCAAGGAAGCGCTCGGTGTGATCCGGGATATGTATAAGGAAGGACTCATCGACAAAGAGTTTGCACTTCGCAAGAGCCCGGACGAGCTTGTCGCCAGCGGCAAAGCAGGGGCATTCTTCGGTCCTTGGTGGACGCCATGGGCATTGACCGGGTCAGTTAAGAACGATCCAAAGGCGAATTGGCAGGCTTATATGATTAAGGACAAAAAAGGCAAGGTCAACATAGCATCGCTGCCAGCGGCGCAGTCCTACCTTGTCGTGAAGAAAGGCTTCGAGCATCCGGAGGCGGCTGTCGTCTACGCCAACATGTATGATGAAGTGTCGCATACGCCGGATGCGGAAGGAAAGAAACTGATCGTGGGCCATTCCTTGTGGCCATTGACGATGATTACGGATTATCCGGATGCGGCAACAAACAAGCATAAGCTTCTCGTCGACGCGTTGGCAGGCAAGGTGAAGCCGGAAGAGCTGGACGGGGAGATGCAGCTGGTATATGAGCAGGCACTCAAGGATAAGGCGAATCCGAGAGTGAATGCGGACGATTGGGCGGCGCCGCACGCATACTTGGTCGGAGCGGGTGTGCTGAAGCAGGAGATGAACGCGACCGATCCGGTATTCAGCGCTTCAACCAAAACGATGGAGCGGCGCTGGGCGAACCTGCAGAAGCTGGAGAATGAAACGTTCTTCAAGATCGTTCTCGGCAGCTTGGAGCTGGATGCGTTCGATACATTCGTAGAAGACTGGAAAGCCGAAGGCGGAAGCACGATTATTTCAGAGATTGAGGAAGAAATTAAGAAATAAGGCATTGGAATGCATAAAGCGCCATGGGCTCGCTGTGGCGCTTTATGTCCATGGCTGTTTCTTTCAGAAATGAGGCGCCGATTTAATGAAGCATAGCATTTTTCAAAAGCACTATCACATGATGTTATTGCCGGGAATGATCCTGCTCATCGTTTTCAGCGTCATTCCGATGGTTGGCATTGTGCTCGCCTTCCAGGACTTTAAGATGGGACTGGGCATTACGAAATCCCCTTGGATCGGTCTGGAAAACTTCAAGTATATGTTCGAAATGAAAGACAGCAGAAGCATTTTCTTCAACACGATCAATATTGCTTTTTGGAAAATCATTGCCAACAGCGTGGTGCCCTTAATTTTCGCCATCTTATTGAATGAAGTAAGGAAGGTCGCCTTCAAACGCTGGGTGCAGACGATCGTCTATTTGCCTCACTTCTTGTCTTGGGTTATTCTATCCGGCATTATTATCGACCTGCTCTCGCTTGACGGCGTGGTGAACAATGCGCTTCAAGCCTTCGGTATGGAGCCGATTATGTTTCTTGGCAGCAATAGCTTATTCCCGGTGATCGTCGTATCCAGTGATGTATGGAAAGAGTTCGGGTTTAACGCAATTATATATTTGGCAGCGCTGACCGGCATCAACATGACCTTGTATGAAGCGGCCGAAATCGATGGTGCATCATGGCTGCAAAAACTGAAATACGTGACGCTTCCAGGTATCGCGCCGACGATCGTGCTTCTTGGAACGCTCAGCATCGGCAACATCTTGAATGCCGGCTTCGATCAAATCTTCAACTTGTACAATCCGCTTGTGTATGAGTCCGGCGATATTATTGATACGTATGTGTACCGTGTCGGTATCGTACAAGCCCAATTCGGTTTGGCAACTGCGGTCGGATTGATGAAATCGGTTATCGGGTTGATCTTGATTGTGATCTCGTACCGATTGGCCAGCAGATTTGCCAACTATCGCATTTTTTAACCGGAAAGGGGGAGTACTCACATGGTTCAGAATAAATCTTGGACGACGCGTATGACGAAGGGCAGCTTATATGTACTCATGGCGCTCATTACGTTCCTTTCGTTGGCTCCGATCTTATATACGGTCGCGGTATCCTTCAGCGATAAGGCAGCGGCGGCAGCCGGTAAGGTCACACTATGGCCTGTTGGGTTCAACACGGCGGCATACAGCACGATCTTAAACGACAACAATTTTCTCGGTTCATTCTTCGTATCGGTTAAACGGGTGTTCGTGGGCGGTATAATCAACTTTCTCATTACGGTCTTAATGGCGTATCCGCTCTCCCGTCAAGCTTCGGAGTTCCGTTTCCGCGACTCGTATATGTGGTTCATTATCGTCACCATGCTGTTCAGCGGAGGAATCATTCCTCTCTATATATTGATGAAATATCTCGGTATGTTCGATACGATCTGGGCGCTGGTCCTCCCGACCGCAGTACCTGTATTCAATGTCATCCTGCTGATGAACTTCTTCCGGAGCATTCCGAAGGAACTGTCGGAAGCCGGCCACATCGACGGCGCAGGGCCTTGGTACATGCTGATGAAGGTGTTCATTCCGCTATCTGCTCCGGCACTGGCGACCGTAACGCTGTTCAGTATCGTCAATCATTGGAATTCCTTCTTCGACGGTCTGATCTTCATGCGAAGCATGGAGAACTATCCGCTTCAAACGTATATTCAGCAGTTCGTCGTGCAGACGAACCTGCAAAACATATCGTCCGTGGAACGAATCGAAATGTTCAAGAAGCTTTCCAACCAAACCTTGAACGCGTCGAAAATCGTGATCGGCATGCTGCCGATTCTGGTCATCTATCCATTCCTGCAGCGTTATTTCATTCATGGCATCATGCTCGGCTCGGTTAAAGAATAGCGCAGCGCATTTCGCGCGAAGTAGATTCATATAGATGGAACGAATGGTTGGCACACAACCCGTTATGCAGGCAGAATGTTCTTACGATCGCTATTGGATTTCTTTGAATTAGAATTATAGGTTGGAATCCGGGAACAAAGGCGACCGCTAACGCTTCTCCAGAATCATTCATCCTGCTTCGCTATTTGTACCTCCTCTCGTTCTATCTATATAAGAAAAAATAATAGGAGGAATTCAAGATGAAAATTCAACTGACAGAGCAGGAATTGATAACGAAGCAGCTCGATCCTGAAACGTTGGCTATCGCGGTTGAGCAAGTGAAAACCAACGGATACATCCTGTTCGATAAAGTGCTGAGCGAAGAGAAAATCAAAAATATCCGGAAATCCTTCGACCCGTTGTTCGACGAATTCATCGAGCGCAAAGGATACAACACCGGAACGAACCGGGCGCAAATGTTCCTGCCTGTCATGCAGCCTTTCATCGACGAGGACGTCATTTGCAACCCGATCGCGACAGCGGTGCTCGATAAAATTTTGGGCGCGGACAACCGCTGCACTTATTTTGCATCAGATACGCCGATGCCGGGCGCGGACTATCAGAACGTGCATAGCGACACCATGCCGCTCTTCCCGGAGCTGTCCATTCCGCTGCCAATTTTCAGCCTCGTCGTCAATATCCCGTTGGTTGATGTGACGGAAGAGAACGGACCGCTTGAGGTATGGCCTGGCGGTACGCATCTTAACCCGGACATGGCCAATCACGACACGCTCGACGGCAGTGTGAATCCGCATCTCCATATTGTGCGTGCGGCGGAGCATATGCTGTCCGAGAAGGTGCTCATGTCGGCCGGTTCGATCGTGATCCGCGATATCCGCATGTGGCACCGGGGTACGCCGAACAAGTCCAATGACCGCCGCACGAACCTTGCGATGATCTTCAGCAAGAGCTGGTATGGCGGAGGCTCTTACATCCAGATTCCGCAGGACACATATGACCAGATGCCGCAGAAGGCCAAGGATGCTTTCCGTATGGAAAAAATCGGCTTCCCTGCTAAGATGCCGTGGGAATAGGAGTGAAGAAGATGAGAATATATTTGATTGGCGCCGGCGTAATTGGCAGATCTCATGCGGAAGCGATTCGGAAGCTTCCTAGCGAAGAATCGATCGAGCTCAAGGTTGCGGATCCGAACCCGAAGGCGCTCGCAGCTTTCATGGAAGCTTATCCGGAGGCGGCCGCTTATTCCGATGCACAGGCGATGCTTGCCGAGCACGCAAACGAGGACGATATCGTCATCGTGGGCACGCCTCCGTTCACACATTTTGAACTGGCTCGCATGGTATTGGAGACAGGCCGCCACGTGCTGTGTGAGAAGCCGCTCGTCATGAACGGCGAAGAAGCAGAGACGCTGTTTGAAATCGCAAAACGGCAGAACCGCTTGCTGGGATGCTGCAGCGACCGCTTCCTTGGCCTGCCGAAGACAGAAGAAGTCAAATCGCTGCTTCAGTCGCAAGCTTTGGGCGACGTATACAAAATCTCCTTCGTCTACCGGGTTCAACGCGGCCGTGCAGGTGTGGAATATCAGCCGGAGAGCAAGTGGTTTCTGGACCGTGCCAAGAGCGGCGGCGGGATACTGATCGATTGGGGTCCTTATGACTTCACGGTGTTGAATGACCTCTTGCAGCCGGAGTCGGTCGATGTCGTCGCGGCTTGGATGAGCCAGCCAAAGACGCAGATCGACCCGACGGATACGAAGTACGATGTCGAAGGCCATGTCGGCGCGACGTTAAAATATAACTTGGCGGATGGCAAATCCGTATGGCTTCAATATGAGCGGGCAACATGCACACACGGGGAAGCCTACCATCATGTTGAGGTGGAAGGCACGCTCGGCGCCGTGAAATGGTCGCCGTACTTTGAAACCGACCAGGTTGTGTTTAAACAGGATAAAGAAGGGCAAGTGGAAGCGAAGGAAAGTCAGATGGCACATGCAGGACCGTATGGTGTGATGGACCATCCGATTTATTATTTCTACTTGAAGGTCAAGGGCTTGGAATCGCGAGCGGTTATTAACGAGCAGGCCGTGTTCAATTTCCATTGCCTGCAGGCGATCTATGATTGCGCGGAATCAGGAACATCGAAGACGGTATCCAAGCTGCGCGACTGAGGCGTTATCATTAATGAACAGGGAAGCGTGGTAGGGCCATGAAGGTGATCGTATTAGGCGGCACCGGTAATATTAGCGGGAGCATTGTTGACCGGTTACTGGAGCTGGGGCATGAGGTGACGTGCTTTAATCGCGGTAAGAGCGGCGAGGTTCCCGCCGCCGTCAACGTTATCATTGGCGACCGCCATGATAAGGATACGTTCATTCAGACGATGCAGCGGGGGCGGTTTGACGCCGCGATCGATATGATCAGCTTTACGGAAGAAGATGCGCTGACCAGCATCGAGGCCTTCCGCGGCATCGGTCACTTCGTTCAATGCTCGACCGTTTGCACCTATGGCGTCGATTATAATTGGCTTCCCGTGACCGAGGATCACCCGCAGCGGCCGATCTCGGGTTACGGAAGAGATAAGGCAGCAGCTGATCATGCTCTGCTTGCGGCCTATCATAAGGAAGGGTTTCCGGTCACGATCATCAAGCCGTCGACGACCTATGGACCACGGTCGGGGATGCTTCGTCAAGTGGCGTGGGACTTCTCTTGGATCGACCGGATCCGCAAAGGGAAGCCGATTCTTATATGCGGGGACGGCAAGGCTCTTCATTCGTTTCTGCATGTATCCGACGCGGCCAAGGGATTCGCCGGCGTTCTCGGAAAGGCCAACTGCATCGGACAAGTGTATCATCTGGTCCCCCAGTCGTTCATAACATGGGAAGATTATCATCGTACCGCAATGAAGGTGTTGGGCCGGGAAGTGGAGCTGATCGGCGTTCCCTTGCAGACGCTGCTTGCGATCGATCCGCAGAGGTTTGATATTTGCAGGGAGATTTTTGCTCATAACACGTATTACAGCGCTTCGAAATTAACCCGTGACGTGTCGGAATTCGTACCAACCGTAACCTTGGAGGAGGGCATGAGGCAGGTCTTCCATGTCATGGAACAAGACGGGAGGATTCCCGATTCAGATCTGGAGACATGGGAAGATTCCATTATTGGCCGTTATCTGGGAATGCATAAGGAGTTTTGAGGAATGATGATTAAAGGATTTTCGACAGGGATGTACGGCTGGCACGAAAGATATCGCCTTGATCAAAGAGAAGATTCGTGGGACGACATCTTCAGAGAGTGTGCGGAAGCCGGGATGAATGCCGTTGAAATCGATCCGACGCCGGAGCTTGTTCGCCTTGCCAAAGGGTACGGATTATCTGTATCCGGCGGTTATATCGGGCTTAACCTGCATGAACCGGTTATTCCTTTCGAGGAGAGCGTCATTCCGCTGATCAAGGGCTTGGCGGAGGCCGGAGGATCGGATCTGGTCGTGAATGCGGATCCCAAAGGGGGTTGGGGCGTCGCCCTCCCGAAGACAGAGGATGAATTTAAGCGTCAAGGGGAGCATATGTCCCGCATAGCGGCGGCGGCTGGAGAATGGGGACTGAAGGTAAGCCTTCATAATCACGCGGACGAGAAGCATAATGCGGAAGGCGATCTGCGCAGCGTAATTGAATACGCGAGTGCTGACGTTGGGCTGTGCGTGGACACGGGTTGGGCGCATGTGGCGGGAGCCGACCCTATCGAGTGGATTCGGACCTATCCAGAGCGAATCTATGCCTTCCATTTGAGAAATCAAATGGGCCGGATTCCGACGGAGGATCTTCTGGAAGGGGAGATCGATATGGCCAAGCTGGCTCGAGCGCTGACCGATATCGGATATAGCGGTTGGCTGGCTTTTGAGCTGCTTCATAACGAAGAGAATCGGCCCGTCCGGACCATGATTGAAGATGTGAGAAGATCGGTCGATTATTTAAAGCCGTTCTTCCGCATCGAAGGGAGCCCGTAAATGGGTTCATTGCAGGAAGTAACCCCATTTCGCGGCAATCCGGAAACGGAGCGAAAAATAAGCGCCCTGCTGTCCAAGATGACCCTCCAGGAAAAGATCGGGCAGATGACGCAGCTCGGAACGTTCGATAAGTCCGATAGACCGTTGATCCGCGAAGGGAAGATCGGTTCTTTGCTCGGCGTACGAGGGGCGGATAGAGTGAATGAAATTCAACGCCTGGCTGTGGAGCAATCCCGCCTGGGAATCCCGCTGCTCATCGCCGATGATGTCATTCATGGCTACCGTTCCACCTTTCCGATCCCGCTAGCTGAGGCCTGCAGCTGGAATTCGGTATTAATCGAAGAGACCTCCGCAATCGCCGCACGGGAAGCCTCGACAGAAGGGATTCAATGGATTCTCGCGCCGATGGTCGATATCACGCGCGATCCCAGATGGGGCAGAATTGCCGAGGGTGCAGGGGAAGATCCGTTCCTGGGCGCCGAGATCGCGCGTGCGCGGGTGAAGGGCATTCAACGGAATGATTGGAACGACCGCCCGCATATGATGGCCTGTCCGAAGCATTTTGCCGGATACGGGTTTGCCGAAGCGGGCAGAGACTATAATACGGTCGATATGTCCGAGAGACGGCTGAGGGAAATTTGTTTTCCGCCGTTTCAAGCGGCGCTCGAAGCCGGAGCGGGTACGATTATGGTCGCCTTCAATGAGCTGAACGGCGTTCCGTGTTCGGGCAACCGTTGGCTGCTGCACAATGTGCTGCAGCAGGAATGGGGATTCGAGGGCATGGTGGTGAGCGATTGGGAATCCATCGATGAGCTGAAGCAGCATGGCTTCGCCGGATCCCGGGAAGAGGCCGCTCGGATCGCTATCGAATCCGGCGTGCATATGGACATGCATGCTCTTGTCTATCACGAGCATTTGCTGGAATTGGTTCAGAAGGGAACGGTAGCCGAATCGGTCATCGACGATGCAGTTTCCCGCATTCTGCGGATCAAGTTTCAATTGGGGCTATTTGACCGCCCTTATTTGGACACCAAGCTTGCCTCCGCGATGATGCTCGCCCCGGATCATATTCAGACAGCTCGTGAGATAGCGCGCCAGTCCATCGTACTCTTGAAGAATGAGGAGGCTCTGCTTCCGATTAAGCCATCTGTTCGCAAGCTGGCCGTGATCGGTCCGCTGGCGGATGACCGCGATGCGCTTCTCGGCTGCTGGGGCGGCCAAGGCAGAAGTGCCGATGTCGTTACGATTCTCGAAGGCATCCGGTCGCTATCAGGGCCTGGCATGGAGATCATGTATGCGAAGGGCTGCGATGTAACGGAAGGCACGGAGCAGGAGCGGATGGACGCAGCAACTGTTGCCCGCCAGTGCGAGGTTGCGATCGTCGTGCTGGGGGAAACGGCGAATATGAGCGGCGAGAACAACAGCCGCGTGTCGTTGGAGCTCCCGGGCAGCCAGTTGGCTCTGCTGAAAGTCATTCATGAGACAGGCGTTCCGGTCGTTCTGGTACTGGAGAGCGGCAGGCCGCTCTCCATCGAATGGGCGCAGCTTCACATTCCGGCGATTGTAGAAACCTGGCATCTGGGCATTCAAGCCGGCATGGCGACGGCCGATGTTCTGTTTGGCCATTACAATCCAAGCGGGAAGCTCCCTGTGACGTTTCCGCGCAGTGCGGGGCAAATTCCGATTTACTATAATGCCAAGAATACTGGAAGGCCGCTTATGAAACGTTATGTCGATGACAAGGAAACGCCGTTGTATCCGTTCGGCTACGGGCTGAGCTATACACAATTCGAATATACGGACCTTACCTTGAGCAAGTCTTCGATTAGCCCGCAAGAGGGACTGACGGTACAGGCATGCATACGCAATGTGGGAAGTGTGGACGGCGAGGAAATCGTGCAGCTCTATATCCGCGACGAAGCGGCATCGGTAACCAGACCGGTGAAGGAGCTGAAGGGCTTCCGGAAGATCGCGCTGCAAGCCGGCGAACGGCAGGTCGTCGAGTTTAAGTTGTCTGCGGAGCATCTAGGCTTTATAAACGGTCAGCATCAATTTGTTGTAGAACCGGGCTCATTCCGTGTATGGGTAGGTCCGAATAGTAATGAAGGACTGGAAGGGCAATTTGAGGTTGCAAACACTCCTTAACCGAGTTTTCGGACAATGTAGAAAGCCTCGGACAACTTTCAAATAATTAGGTCAGCCAGTGCTTTCTGGCTGGCCTAGTTTATGTTTTATATCCTTTTTTCGGAAGTCTGATGGTGGCCTAGATGGCTGCCATTTCTTTTGTTTCATCCAAGGAGCTGTAACTTTTATGAATCTCATACGTGGATAGGTGTAGGGGGAGGGAATGAAGCCAAACAATCTGGATGGAATCTATCAATCTTATATGAACGACATTTACCGTTACCTCCGCTCCCTCTGTGACGATCATCACGCGGCCGAAGATTTGGTTCAGGAAACCTTTTACCGCGCTTATTTATATTTGGAAGATTGCAAGGCGGACAAGACAAGCCGTGGCTGTTTCGAGTCGCCTACAATGTCTATGTGGATTATAGACTCAAGGAGAAGTCACGGCCTCTACACTCGTATCATCTGATTTGGTGTGGAGGCGTAACATCTAACTTGGGTGGGAGGTACTCGAGGGGAATTGTTCACATACACAAAAGTATGGTGGGTGCCTGTGCCGTTGCTCAAGCCTCAGTCGCTGTAAGACCAGAAAATGGACTTACAGCCTCCGCAGCCCCCCGGCAGTGCTGCTGTAACGCCGTTTTTCGGCCTTACAGCTGACAATGGGCTGGCTAAGCTCAAGCCTCAGTCGCTGTAAGACCAGAAAACGGACTTACAGCCTCCGCAGCCCCCCGGCAGTGCTGCTGTAACGCCGTTTTTCGGCCTTACAGCTGACAATGGGCTGGCTAAGCTCAGGCCTCAGTCGCTGTAAGACCAGAAAACGGCGTTACAGCCTCCACCGCCCCCCGGCAGTGCTGCTGTAACGCCGTTTTTCGGCCTTACAGCTGACAATGGGCTGCCTAAGCTCAAGCCTCAGTCGCTGTAAGACCAGAAAATGGACTTACAGCGTCCGCAGCCCCCGGAAGTGCTGCTGTAACGCCGTTTTTCGGCCTTACAGCTGACAATGGGCTGGCTAAGCTCAGGCCTCAGTCGCTGTAAGACCAGAAAATGGACTTACAGCGTCCGCAGCCCCCGGCAGTGCTGCTGTAACGCCGTTTTTCGGCCTTACAGCCGTAAATGGGCTGCTTAAGCTCAAAGCCCGTTGTGGCGATCGTAATTATAGCGGGTGTGAGCTTCGGCGCTGAGGCTGGCTTTCTTGTCGGGGCTGTGACGGGGTTCGTGTCTAACATCTTCTTTGGCCAAGGACCGTGGACGCCGTGGCAAATGTTCTGTTTCGGAATTATTGGTTCTCTGGCGGGGATCCTGTCGCAGGAGGGGCTGCTTCCGAAGACGAAGCTTTCCCTGTGCATCTTTGGAGGCTTGGCGACTTTTTTCATTTACGGCGGCATTATTAATGTGGGCTCGTTGTTGATGTTCACATCTTCGTTCTCATGGAAGGCGCTGCTGGCCACCTAGGCTTCTGGTTCGATCTGGTGCATGCGGCTGCTACGGTAGTCTTTCTCTTTATCCTATCCAGACCGATGCTTGAGAAATTGGACCGCATCAAAACCAAGTATGGGCTTATTGATCCTTAAGATAACTGCAGGTTTACACAATGTTTATAACCGCTTCATTGACGGTTGACCATAGGCCGATATACTTAACATGTCCATGGCTGAAGCTGTGAGAATGGATCATACGTCGGGAGTGGGATTATGAACACCATAAACAACAGCCTTATTTTTCTGGGAACGGGCGCCGCGGAGGCGATACCTGCATTCTTCTGTCGATGCGGGTATTGCGAACATGCCAGGAAGCATGGAGGGAAGGATGTCCGTTCCCGTTCCGCATTCCGGCTGAATGAGAACGTGCATATCGATCTGGGGCCGGATTTGTTTCATCAATTAGTGAAAACTGGCCTAGATGTGCATGATTTGACGGATGTCTTGATCACGCATACGCATTCGGATCATTTGAATTTCTTCGAGATGCTGCTGAAGGATTGCGCCGTTGTCACGAACGGCAACAAGCCGGTCCGGATCTACGTATCGGAAACCGCCTACTCGTGGGCGACCGGAATGTTCCGGCAATGCGTGCTGGGCGACTATGCCAATGACGAGCAGGGGTACAAGCAGTGGCAGCAGAGGTTTCCGATAACTGCGCTTCCATATTACGAACCGGCATCGATTGGAGGCTACACGGTCACTCCGCTCAAAGGCACGCACGGCGGATATGGCGAGGGTGAGATTGCCGCGAATTATTTGATAACCCTGCCGGATCGCCGCATCTT
Organism: Paenibacillus mendelii; assembly: GCF_024498075.1. Classification (GTDB taxonomy): domain Bacteria; phylum Bacillota; class Bacilli; order Paenibacillales; family Paenibacillaceae; genus Paenibacillus_Z; species Paenibacillus_Z mendelii. The sequence continues at coordinate 60,640 of NZ_JANHOF010000014.1, read as the reverse complement.
CTATTATGCTTCGGATACCGGCTATTTCTTTGAGGAAACCTTCACGTATCTGGAGAAGGTCAAGCTCGATATTCTGGTCATGGAATGCACCTTCGGCGGAGACGAGTCCCGGGGGGATTACGTGAAAGGGCATCTGGATCTGAAAAACTTCAATCTCGTCCTGGACAGGCTGCTGGCTAATGGCACCATAGACCAGGGCACGAAGGTGTACGCGACCCATATTAATCACAAGCATCCCTTGCATCACGATCAGCTGCAGGATGCTTTCGACCGCACATCACCGGTCTCCGTCATCGTGGCCTTCGATGGAATGGCGATCGAATAAGGATAATCGTGATCTTCCGTTATAGAAACAGCGCCTCTGCTTACCGGCCGGGGTGCTGTTTTCTTTTATCTCAATCCGATTCATGGGTTGAAAAGAACAAAAAGCAACAAAAAAGTTAACTTAACAATATAAACATTCATAGTTAATCTTCCCTTTACGTTTCTCCCGTAAGATTTCCAGTGTGAGGGAAACAAAGACACGGCTCACTTTACAGAAGCAGGAGGGATTATACATGTCTGCGATTCAATTCGAAAACGTGCGAAAAACGTATCCGAATGGCAAAACGGTCATCGATCAGTTGAATCTGGAAATACGCGACAGCTCGTTTACGGTGCTTGTCGGCCCGTCGGGCTGCGGGAAAACGACCGCGCTGCGCATGATCGCCGGGCTCGAGGATGTGTCCGAAGGCATGATCCGCATTGGAGCTGCCAACGTCACGAAGCTGGAGCCGGGAGACCGTGATGTCGCCATGGTTTTTCAGAACTATGCGATCTATCCGCATATGACCGTAAAGCGAAACATCGAGTTCGGCCTGAAGAATCAAGGGCTGTCGAAGGCAGATATCGTACGGCGCCTGGATCATGTCATCAGTCAGGTGGGGTTGGAGCAGTACGCCAATGCGATGCCGTCCATGCTGTCCGGAGGACAAAGGCAGCGCATCGCGCTGGCCAGAGCGATTTCCAAGCAGACGAGCGTCTTCCTAATGGATGAGCCATTGTCCAATCTCGACGCGAAGCTGCGTAATCAGATGAGAAGTGAATTGATCCAGCTCCATAAGAATCTGCAGTCCACGTTCGTGTTTGTCACGCATGACCAGGTGGAAGCCATGACGATGGGCACGGATATTGTCATCTTCAACGAGGGCAGAGTGATGCAGACGGGTACGCCGAAGGAAGTCTATAACAACCCGGACAACGTATTCGTTGCGACCTTCATCGGAGATCCGGGTATGAACATCGTTTCATTGCGAATGACTTGTCAATTGGGTTTCCGGCCGCAGCGGGCAAGGTTTACGATGCCGGAACGATTCCAAGGGGTCGTCTTGCCGGGCGAAATTATGACGTGCGAAACGCTGGGGATGGACAGCTTATACCATGTGAGAACCACTATGGGCACCATTCTCGTGAAGTCCGAGGAAGAGCGCGAGTTTGGGGATAACGTGAGCGTATATGTGGCGGAGCAAGACATGTTTTTCTTCGATATGCACGAACAGCGTATTCGGGATGCTGGGCGAATCCTGCAGCTGACGCAATCCATTTTATTGAAAGAGGGCGTGTACGTTGCAAGAGAACATTCCGGCGAAGCAGCTGCACGATAAGAAGGGCGGCCCCACGTTGATGAAGCCCGGAAGAATGCTGCCCCGCGCCTTGAACAAGGTGCTGCAAAATCCGTATGTGCTCATCGCGCCGGCGGTCATCTTGGTCTCGATCTTCTCCTTGTATCCGATCCTGTTCGCGGTCAAAGTCAGCTTTATGAATTGGGATGTAGTCACAGGCGAGCAGAGCTTTGCCGGATTTAATAATTACCGGTCCATATTCGCCGATCCCGATTCCATGCAGGTATTGAAGAATACGTTGATCTACGCCTTCTTTACCGTATGCTTCGGCTTGATATTTGCGTTGATGATAGGCATTCTGCTGCAGAAGAGCACCTTCTTGACCAATCTCGTGCAGAGCGTCATCTTTACGCCTCATATCGTTTCGTTCGTGTCGGTCACCATCATGTGGATGTGGCTGCTGGATCCGCAAATGGGCATTGTGAATTACGTACTGAAGATGTTCGGCTTCGAGCCCCAGCTGTGGATGATGAGTCCGAAGACATCGCTGTTGTCGATCATGATCGTCTCGATCTGGAAGGGGCTCGGCTTCAGCGCAATGATCGTCATTGCGGGTCTGCAGAGCATTCCGAGCTATATTTATGAGGCTGCGAAGCTGGATCGGTCGGGCAGATGGAGTACGCTGTTCCGGATTACGATTCCGTTATTATCGCCGACGCTGTTCTTTCTTCTGATCACGTCCACGATCGGCGCGTTCAGCTCGTTCGACGTCGTGAACCTGATGACGGGCGGGGGTCCGCAGGGCTCCTCCAATTTGATCGTACATTGGATTTATCAAATCGGATTTTTGAAATTTCAGCTCGGCAAGGCCATGGCGGCATCTGTACTATTTCTCATTTTAATTGGCTTCATCTCTTTGTTGAACTTTATGTTTTTCTCCAAGAAAGTTCATTACTAATCAGCGGAGGAAGAGAAGCACACGATGAAACTGGCGATCCGAATACTTCGTTCCATGCTTATGATAGCTTTGATGCTTATTTTTATCTTTCCGTTCTTTTGGATGATCAGTACATCGCTCAAAACCTATATCGAGTCCATTCAATTTCCGCCGGCGATGCTGCCGAAATCGCTGCAGTTCAGCAATTATGTCGAGGCATGGGTGAGAGTGAAGTTTTTTCACTTCGGCCTAAATTCCATCATAGTAACGGTGCTGACGATGGCCGGCCAGCTATTCGTCTGCGTGCCTGCGGCGTATGCATTCGCCAGAAAGAAATTCGCACTGTCGGGATTCTTTTTCGCGCTGGTCCTGGTTGATTTAATGCTCCCGGCTCAAGTCACGTTCGTTCCGATCTATGTGCTGCTCAGCGATTTCGGATGGATCGATACGTATCAGGGACTGATCATTCCGTTCACGTATTCGTCCTTCGCGATCTTCTTCATGACGCAGGCGTTCAAGCAAATCAATAACGAGCTGTTGGATGCGGCCAAGCTGGATAAAGCGACCGAGCTGAAAATCATGATCCGGATCATGCTGCCGATCGCCAAGCCGTATATAATCACCGTCATGCTGTTCACCGCCATCGGAAAGTGGAACGATTATTTCTGGACGCTCATTCTGACCAATTCCGAGTCGGTGCGGACACTGCCGATTGCGGTGAAAGGCTTGCTGGACGTCGGCGACGGGGTCAATCAATGGAATATATCAATGGCGGGCAATGTGTTATTGATGGCGCCCATTCTCGTCCTTTACTTGTTTGCGAACCGCTTTATCAAGAATGCGTTCGTCTATGGCGGAATTAAATAGTCTTTTAAGGGGGTGTTTGCTAGCGGTCACTGCGGCAAAGAGAGAAGACATGTACGGCATCAAATAATGGAGGAGATTTAACCGATGAGACCAACTGTAAAGAAAATGTCTTCAATCGCTTTAGTAGGCACGATAATAGCAGGTTTATTTGCGGGATGCGGCACTTCCGATTCGAAGGCAAACAATGCGGGGCAGGTCGGAAGCGGAGATGGCGGCAAGCAAGAGAAGGTCGTCGTCGATATGTGGTCGATTTGGGATTCCAGCAATTCGAACGGCAAATATCTCTTCGACGCCGCGAAGCAATTTAATGAAGCGAACCCGGGGATCGAGGTCGTCGTTTCCGGCCAAGGCGGCTACGATGGCGTAGCCGAGAAGCTGGAAGCGGCTTTGGTCGCGAAGAAGACGCCTGTCATCGCGCAAATCGAAGAATCATTCCTGACCCGCTACCATCCGGTCGCAGCCGATTTGAGTCAATATATGTCCAAAGAAGCCATTGATAACTATATTGAAGGCTTGACCCGCTCCAGCTATGTGGATGGCATATTCAAAGCGGCGCCGATGAACCGGAGCACGCCGATTCTATACTTGAACGCGGATTTGCTCAAAGCGGCGGGCTTGCCGGCGGAAGGCCCGAAGACATGGGACGAGCTCTATGAATTTGCGAAGAAAGCCGCCCAGCCGAATAAAGAGATTTACGGATTCGCCTCCCATTGGGACAGCGATGCCTGGTTCTGGGAGTCGGCGGTCTATTCGTACGGCGGTGAGATTGTAAGCGAGGATGGCTCGAAGGTCGAGTTCGGCAATGAGAAGGGCTGGAAAATCGTCGAGCTGTGGCAAAACATGGTCAAGGAGAAGGCGATGTTCAGCCCTTATGGTTCGCAGGACAGCCAGTCCGATCTGGTGAAGCAGAAGTTTATGGAAGGAAAAGCGGCAATGATGCTGGATTCCACCGGTTCGTTGGGGCCGCTGTTAAAGGAATCGCAGCCATTCGACCTGCAGGTCGCATTCCAGCCCGCGGGCGAGAAGAATTCAATGGTTACCGGCGGAGCCAACATGATCATTCTGGACAGCGCGACGGAAGAGCAGAAGAAAGCGGCAGGCAAATTTTTCGAATTCTTGGCCAGCGATGATTTCGTCGTATCGTTCTTCAAGAACTCCGGCTACTTCCCTATTACGAAGTCATCGCTCGAAACCGAAGCGATACAAGCCTTGTATAAAGAATTCCCGCAGTACAAGGTAGGCATCGATCAGCTGCAGTACGCCCACAAGCGTCCATGGCAGAAAAACTGGCGGGCAATGTATACGACGATCGTCGAGGATCTGCGGCTAGCTTTGATCGATACGAACCAAGATCCTAAGCAGCTGATTCAAAAGGCAGCGGAGAAATCCCAGCAAATTATGGACGAAAACAAATAAGCAAACAGACAATTAGGAGGCAAAGCGGCATGAGAACAGCAGACGGATTTATGAACGAAGGCAGCTGGTACAAAGGGAATTTGCATTGTCACTCCACACTCTCCGATGGGGATCTTACGACCGATCAGCTTCGGGCCGCGTATAAAGAGAAAGGCTATCATTTTCTGGCTCACTCCGAGCATGATTTCTTCTCCAATTTCGAGGATCAGAACGAAGCGGATTTTATTACGCTTCCTTCCAGTGAAGTTGGCATCCGCATGCCGGCCGGCGACTATCGCATCTTCCATCTTCATGTTATTCTGGGAACCGATGATCATATCCGGAATGCGACGCGTGAGCCGCTGAAGCATATGGAGCCGATCAAGTGGGAGGACTTCAAGGATTTCTCCACCGCACAAGCGTTTATCGACGACATGGTCGCCAGAGGCAACATCGTCATGTTTAACCATCCGCATTGGTCCATCGTCGAGTGGCAGGACTTGATCGAGCTTGACAATCTGTTCGCCATCGAGATCTATAACCACTGCTCCGAATGGCAGGAGAATATGGGTAATGCGAAGATTCTGTGGGACAGCCTGCTCCGCAGAGGCAAGCGGTTGTACGGTACGGCCACGGACGATAATCATAACCGGATTCCGCTCGATTCGCCATACAATGATTCCTTCGGCGGCTGGGTCGTCGTCAAGGCGAAGGAGCTGTCCCGCAATGCGATTATCGAAGCGCTGCTCCAAGGCAGCTTCTATTCCTCGACCGGTCCTGAAATTTATGATTTCCGGATCGTCGATGATGAGGTTATCTTCGAATGCTCGCCTGTTCAGCGGATCTATATGAACGGGGACCGCCACCAATATCAAATCGAGATCGGCGAGAATGTAACGCAGCTTAGAAAGAAGCTGCAGGGAACGGAGAAATATATCCGGATCGAATGTATCGACAAATATGGTAAGAGTGCTTATACGAATCCGATTTATTTGGATTAACGGTTCCAACAGGCCGGGATACGGAGCGTTCGCGCGAGGTTTTCCGGCCTCACGAAATGAAATGGAGAGGGCGTGGAGTAACAATGCTGCAAGTGGAGCGGATGAGTTTGATTTTGGCCGAATTGAACGCGAATGGCAGAGTGACGGTGAACGGTTTGGCGGAGAGGCTGATGGTATCGAAGGTCACAATCCGCAGAGACCTGGAGCTTCTCAATCAGGAGAATAAGCTGCTTATCGTCCATGGCGGAGCCATCAAGCCGAACTTCAGATTGTATGAAGCGCCTTTCAATCAAAGACATGACATCAATATCGATGAGAAGAAGCAGGTCGGCAAGAAAGCGGCGGAATATATTCAGGATTACGATGTCATCGCGTTCGGCGTAGGCACGACAACGCTCCAAATCGCGAAGCATTTGCACAACAAGCATAATCTGACCATTATCGTCGGATGCGTCTCGATTTTGAACCAATTGATCGAACGGAAGAAATCCGGCTTCTTTACCGGAAGAATCATCTTCTTGGGCGGCGAGATCGACACGGATCAGATGTTTGCAACAGGAACCGCGATGATGGACATGCTGGATAAATTGAATATCGACAAAGCCTTCATCGGTGCGAACGGCTATTCCATCATCAATGGGATCACCACCTATCATATCGACGAGGGCAATTTTCTGAAGCGCATGATTCTGCGCTCAAGCGAAGTGTTTCTTGTCGTCGATCATACGAAGATCGAAGCGAAATCCATGTACAAATATACTGAATTCAATGACGTGAATCATGTCATATGCGATAGCGAGCCTCCCAGCGACTGGATTAATCAGCTGGAAAGCGAAGGGGTTCAATGGATCAAAGCCTAATAACGCATGCTCGATTATGGACGCAGGAAGGATTACATGATGCAAGTATCGCCGAATATCGTAGACCAGCATGTTCATACCCGGTACTCGCCCGATTCAACCGAGGAACTGGAGGCGATCGTCCGTCATGCCCAGATGCTGGGGAAGAAGTTTGTCGTCACGACCGATCATTTTGATTATGATTGCAAATTTTTCAAGAAAGACGTTCTGATTGATATGCCGGCATACGAGCGTGAAGCCGCTAAGCTGCGCAGCAAATACGAGATCGATATCCGTCAAGGCATCGAGGTCGGGTACCGACAGGAATATATCAACGAAATCAATGCGTATTTACGGCAGCACTCCTTCGACCTTGTCCTGCTCTCCGTCCACAATAACGGCGTGCTGGATTTCGCGGAGGATGCTTACCACGAACAGCCGCTTGAGCGGGTGTTCGCCGATTACTTTACGCATGTGTTCCATGCGGTGAATGAAATGGACCATTACGATGTCGTGGCGCATCTTGATTATTTCGCCCGTTATTCCAAGCGTGCGATCGGCCTGGAGCATTATGAGCAAGCACATGCGATCCTCTATGACATCATGAAGGTCATCATAAGGAAGGATAAGGCGCTCGAGCTGAACACGGCCGGATTGTTCCGCCAAGGCTGGATCCACCCTCATTCTTATTTGCTCAAGATGTATGTCGATTTGGGCGGCAGGCTGTTCTCGCTCGGATCGGACGCGCATCGTTTAAGCCATTATGAGAGGGGCTTCAGCGAGGCAATCGAGCTATTGAAGTCCTATCATATCCGGGAGATTGTCCAGTTCAAGAACCGCGTTCCGCAGCTGGTTGCCATTTAGAAGGAGAGTCCGTCATCAGCATGAGCAAACAAGCACTACGGAAACAGGATGATTTCTACCCCCTGCGGGGTTCATTCACGCGTTTCATAGATGGAATAGGGGTTCGAGGAGGGGACGGGGAAATAAAGCTGGGAGTCTAATTGTCCGGTGATTCTGTTGTTCTGTTTTTAGATAGCTGCTCTTGAAGGGCGGCTTTTTTCGCTGCTAATTGTTTAAGTAGAACCGGATGGGTGCTGTTGAGTTCTGCGATTTCTTTACTTAGCTTGTTGATGCGGCTCAGGGTATTGTTCAAATCGCTGGGAGATGCGCTTATTTTCGTGTGACGCTGCAGTTGTTTGAGCTTAGACAGTGCTTGTTCCTTCTTCTTCTGCACGCTCATGCTTTCCTGTTGAAGCGCGGCGATTTCCCGGTTCAACCGCTGTATGAAAGCTTGTGTAAGATTAATAGACATTCGAACACCTCATAATCAGATAAAGTAGCTTCCCCATTCTACTATAAATACGAATAATAAAGAACCATTCATAGTCGTAGGGATATGGTACGGGGGATATGGATAGGGAGTAAATGGAGCAAAGGCCATCTAACGACGCCTCCAATGCTTGGAGTAGAAGTTAGCAGCCTATGCCCCGTCTATGAACTGCTGCGATACTTGCCCATAAATATTGGACGTGCGGCTAACGCCGCATGAGCTTCTGCCACTCGCGTATAATTTGATCTTCAGCGAGGTCGATGCCAATCATGACAAAGTAAGGCGTGCCCGTATAATCGGCCGGCTGCCATTCGAAGCGCTTGCCGGCATATTGAAAGAGGAGCATAGCGCCATTATCACCATATGGCATGTAGCCTTTGGCCCGAAGGCATGCTTGACCGCGTCCGCTGAAGAACGCTTCGAAGCTGCGGCGCGAAACATGCGGTGCGGTGTCCGGATAGATCGCAACCGTCTGTATGCGGGTGTAAGAGCGGGAAGGGCTGCCGGCTGCCGGTTCCCCGCCGGGATGATCCGCCAATGCGGATGAAGGGCTGTCGCGATTCCATTCGGAAGTCTGCACAGCCGTGCCGGAGCTGTGCTTCACTCCGGCTGCTGGAGCCTTCCGGTTCAGTTGCACCGGGACTGACGCACGAACCCGGCTCACCGGAACGGTTTGGACCGTTCGGGATACAATGCCGCTTAGTATAAGCATAGGATCAATTGCGCAGCGCTCCGTTGGGATGAGCTGACAATGGGGATTGCGGCCGCGGACCATACCCTCCACCTTTGCCGCTGTTTTGGCCGAAATTAAATCGGCTTTATTCCCGAGTACGATATCGGCTGCTTCGATTTGACGTCTCAACGTATGTACGAGCTCCCGGTCGGTCGAGAAAATACTATTGTAATCCGTGGCATGCTCGGCATCCAGAACGGTAACGATCCGGTGGAGCGCTACCTTGCCTAGGATGGCAGGCTCGCTCATTGCTTCGACGATTTCCTCGGGATTCGCCACGCCCGTCAGCTCCATTAGAATGACGTCAGGCTGCCGCAGCACAAGCCGTTCCAAGCAGTGGGCGAGCTCACTCTTCTTCGTGCAGCAGAGGCATCCTTCCGTTACGCGCTCCAGCATTTGACTAGCCGTTTCTCCGCTTACCAGTCTTCCATCCACATCGATGGCACCGATTTCGTTCATGAGCACGGAGGCCCGTAACCCGTTTGTTCTGGCGCCGTTCAGCAGCCGCAGCAGCAGCGTCGTCTTGCCGCTGCCGAGAAAACCGCTGATCACAATGACCGGAATTGATGAATTCTCCATAATCGCCAACGCTCCTTTCATCCTAGTAAGTGTATGCACCGATTCTCAAAACTGAACCGTAGCCTTGCACCTTTAAGGATATGCGGGTGGGTATATCACAGCGATAGGACGAATTACTCCAGGGTGTATGAGATATGGAACGATATAAACTACGACTGCTGCAGCTTGCCGATATCTTTAATTTTCACATCGGCTTTCACATGAACCTTGACATGGGGGAACCGGTCATGCCAATCGGCAGCTTTCCATTGCTTGTATCTCATGCTGCTGCGCGCATACAATCCGATCCCTATTGGATCGGCCTTGACGGCCTGCATCCTGCGGATGAACGCCTCGGTTTTCTTCTCCACATATTTGTTCAAGTCGCTCTCCAGCTTGATCTGATCGGCGCTCTGCTGCAGCTTTAACGGCCCGATATACTCCATGAGTGAACCTCTTATTTTCAATTTAATGGTGACGTCGAGATGATTCCCGTCCCGAAGGGCATCGAGATGACGGATCGTGATTGAACGCTTGCTGGAGAGGGAGCCCATCATGATGTCGCCGGTATCGATCCCGTCACCGCCTGAGGAGCTGACCGTGATGTCTCCCGTGTGAAAATTACCGGTAAGAAATGAAAACAGCAGCGCATCTTCTGGAGCAATCCGGGCTACGTAACGATCCTCGTGAAACAGTGCGATACCGTCGATCTCGAGTCCCATGTCTCCCTTTTTCAGCAAAGGAGCGGTAGGATCGATGCCGTCATCGAAGTAATCCCTGGTAAACGAGTGGAGATTCGTGTTCGGAATATCCCTGGACTTCGTCTCGGTCTGGATGAGCTCATCGATATAACGGCTCTCCGAGTATTGCGGATATTTGCTTTTAAGCAGCGCGTTCGCATCGCCGCTGACAACAACGACGCTTACTTCGCTGTCGATGCCAGGATCGCGGACTAAAGTATCGATACGGCTCCACAATCCTTGCTCGGCCAACGTCTTGCCGAACAAGACGGAGCGCAGCTGGCCGTTTACGATTTGGCGGTTGTTCTGGCGCGAGAAGGTGAAACGCGCCTCCTTGGACGTCTTGGCATAAGTGGAGAGCAGGACGCGTTCATTAAAGGGCTGCGCCTTCGGGATACTGATCGAAATATGGAGCATGTTGTTCCCTTGTTCGGAACCGGCTAAATCATAGGCGATCGTGCTGATAAAGCCCAGACGGTCGATTACCTTTTCATCCCGGCAGCCTGTTAATAGAACGATGGCGATAAGTAGACTGATCCCTTTTCTCACGCTGATCGGCCTCCCTTCGGCCGGTTTTGCCAAGCAAGCAGCAGCAGCAGCAGAATGGGCACCGCGAATGCAAGGCCGGTTTCTGCGTAAAGCGCCGCCCGAAGAAGCGCCTCGGAATCTCTCGTGATTTTGGGGTAGATGGCGATGAGGGCCGATAGGACGACCAGCCCAATCTCCAGCGCATTCTTCTTCGGTTTTGGGAACAACCGCTTAAGTGCCGTAAGCGCTGCCCAGAGAAACATCGTTAGCGATACGAGGTTGGCGAAAAGAAAGAGGGTTAAGATCAGATTTTCAATACGATTGATGAACGGCAGCTCGATGTATGAGAGTAAATCGATAACCGGATACATGAGCGATTGCAGCTGGCCCAGACTGTAGAAGCCGAAGCATACCGCCGTCAGCAGCAGATACATGGACGTCAGCAGGAAGTGGCCGATGTATACGCCCTTGAATATTTTTTTACTCCGGTCCGCATATGGAAACAGCAGGAGCACAAGTTCATAGCCGGTAAAGATGGTATACACCTCCAGCCAGTTTCTAAAGCTGTGTCCTTCTGCCGCCTCCCGAAATAGAAAAGTCGTGAACCGGATGGGCTCCCATTCCGGAATAAAATAGACAGCCAAGAACGCAACTGGAATCAAAAAAAAGAAAAATATCGTCACTGCCTTGCTGATGTTATAGATACCTTTGGTCAACAAATACAAGGCCATGACCGCAATGAGGCTGTATAGAAACATCGAAGGGGCCGTTTGGAAGGAAATAATCTGGAAGATAAGCACGAATTTTTTGGCCACGAAGCTGCCTAGCATAACCCAGAACACAGCAAGCAGCACATACACCGGATACATGATCCATTTGGGAATGGCTCTCTCCATGATTTCATAAACGGTACGGCCTTTGGCAAACCGGTATACGAGCTGGATAAGAACGATGTTCAACCCGGCGATAAGCGACAGGCCGATTAACCCGATCCAGCCGTTGGTGCCGATGTTTTCCGCAATAAGCCGGGGAAGGCTGAAGAAGGTCACATCCAGCTCAATCATATAAACAAGCAGGGCGATGTGAAACGGGGAAATTTTCTCGCTCATGGTCTCACCCCTACTTTCTCATTTTTGTTTTGACGGTGTTGGTCGTTCTCGTTTGAGAGGGCCGGTTGCGAAGCAAATAGAACGGTCCGCGAATGAAGGAATCCAGCCAATCCATCTTGTTCATAGGAGCGACGGGGGTCAAATAGGATGTCCCGAGATTCGTAATGCCCGCCAGATGGATCACGATGAATCCAATCCCGACGATCAGGCCTAAATTTCCCAAAATTCCCGCCAAAATAATGAGGCCAAACCGAATGAGACGGATCGAAGCGCTCATGATGTAGCTGGGAATGACGAATGATGCGATCGCGGAGGAGGCAACCGCAATAATAAGCACATTGCTCGTAAAGCCCGCTTGGACGGCCGCTTGACCGATGACGATACCTCCGACGATGCCGATTGTTTGGCCGATCTTGGTCGGCAGCCGGGCTCCGGCTTCCCGAAGCAGCTCAATGGTCGTCTCCATCAGCAGCGCTTCGAATAACGGCGGAAAGGGTACCCGGCTGCGGGACTCTACCAAATTGAGCAGCATCGTGTGGGGAATCATCTCGTAATGGTACGTCGTGACGGCCACATAGAAGGCGGTGAACCCAATCGTGATCAGAAAGCCGATAATCCGTAATAGACGAAGAGCCGTCCCAAGCTGCCACCGCTGATAGTAATCGTCCGGCGAAGTGAAAAATTCGAAGAATGAAGTCGGGCAGCTGAATACAGACGGAGAGCCGTCGACCAAACAGACGATTCGGCCTGCAGTAAGCTTGGAGCAAATCACGTCCGGCCGTTCGGTCGTCATAAATTGCGGGAAGACGGAATTCGGATTGTCGTCGATCATTTGCACGAGCATGTTGGCCTCATAGACGGCGTCAGTTTCGATGCCCTTAATACGGTCAATCAAGGCTTGTAATAGATCGGGATTGGCAATGCCTTCGATATAGGCCACAATGACAGGAGTCTTGGTTACTTCTCCGACGGACAGCTCGACGGTTTTTAAATGGGAGCTTCGAATCCGCTGGCGGATAACCGCCAGGTTCTCCATCATATTCTCGACAAAGCCGTCATGGGGACCCGCAATGACGGACTCTGTCTCTGATTGCTCGATCGTTCGTCCAATCGGCCTCGCAAGGTCAATAATCCAGGCTTGGTTTCCTTGGTACAGAGCGGCTTTCCCGTTAAGAATGGCGTCGACGCACTCGCAATGGCTGCAGACTTCACTAAATACGGATTGCGTGAGCAAATGGGCTGTCTCATCATCCGTCGCGTTCATAAAAGGGCGAATGATCTCTCGGTAAAGCTGGTCTTGACTCACTAAATGCAGCAAATAAACGGCTTGAATCGCATTTTTCGGAAAAGTCCTTTGTTCAATATCGATACAGGTACTGAACTCGGCTAATGCCGCTTCGACCGACGGCGGCTGAGCGGGCTTATGATCCGGCGTCGTCGTAGTCATGATGTTCGCCTCCTTGGAAGGATGTGGGCAGCAGACCTTAAGTTTCCCTTAACAGGGGGCCATTATTCCTCAGACCAGCGGGAATTGGCGTAGTAGAACCTGCAAGCGGCGCTTCGGGCAGCCGGGTCGATCTGTTAAATGTGTAATAATTACGATATAATCGGGAGTAGCATTGGAAATCGGTTTTAACATTCCAGGAGGACAAGATTGATGACAACAAGCGACCATTATGAACACACCCGAACGGTACCGGTTCACCTGCTTTCCGGCTTTCTGGGAAGCGGCAAGACGACACTGCTCAATCGGGTGATCGATTACTATAAAGCGGCTGACGTGAAGGCTGCCGTCATTATGAATGAGCTGGGCGACGTGAATTTGGACGGACAGATTATTGGCGAGGACGTCCCGATGGCGGAGATGCTGGGCGGCTGTCTCTGCTGCACGATCCGGGGAGACTTGAGCCTGGAGCTGAAGACGCTGCTGGATGAGTATGGGCCTGACGTGGTCTTGATCGAATCCACGGGAGCTGCGAATCCCATGGAAATTATGGACGCGGTAACCGAGACGGCCATGTATGCGCGCGTGGATCTGCGCACCGTCGTTACGGTCGTTGATGGACCCGAGCTGCTCAGCCGCAGCAGGAAGGGGGGCCGGACCTTCAAGCTCATGCAGGAGCAAATTCGCTGTGCAACCGATCTGATCGTGAATAAAGCGGATAAGCTTGCACCGGAAGAAATTATCGAAGTGCAGCAGCTTGTCCGGGAGCTCAATGAGTATGCGCCGCTGACTGTGACCGTTCGCTGCGTGACGGAGATGGGGATCTTCGATCCGGATCGAGCGTCTTCCGCGAATGGGAGGATCGCTCCAGCCGCGCATACGGGGCATGTCTGTGGAGCGAACTGCACACACGGTGAACACGGACACGATGAGCAGGGTACGGAGGAGCATCACTCCGGGTCACATGCCCATGCTTCACACGAGCATGTGATGGCGCTGACACACTATTTGACCCGTCCCGTCAACAGTCATGATTTCGAGGATTTCATGGCGAGGCTGCCGAAGGAAGTCTACCGGGCGAAAGGGATTCTGACCTTTGCCGATACCAACAGCCGGTTTCTATTCCAATACGCCTATCGCGAGCTGGATTTCATGCGTGTTACGCCTCAGTCTCGCGTCAACGATGTGGCGGTCTTTATTGGCGAGCATTTCGCCAAGGCAGAGCTTCTGCAGGAGCTGGAGAGACTTCAACAGCAGGGCGAGCGAGCAACGGAAGGCCATGAGCTAGAATAAGCAGGAAAATATTTGGAATAGAATGCAGGATGTCTGGAGAAACTATCCAACTGTTACGAAAGAATGAAGGAGTGACAGTTGGATGAATAAGACATGGATCAGATCAATCGTATTAACGGCTGCAGGAGCTTTGGTGCTGGCAGCTGTACCGGCATTTGCCCAGAATGAGACCAATCCGCCTTCCGGCTCTTCGCCGCAAGTTGAGCAGCATCATATGGATCGCCATCAGTGGAAGGCTGGAAGTGAGAAGCATAAGGCACGCAAGCTGGAGCATTTGAAGGAAGCTGCTGCGTATTTCGGCATTTCCACTGAAGGGAAGACCGCCGAGCAGCTTCATGAAGAGCTGAAAGCTGCCCGCACGAAGGACCAGGCCAAGTGGGAGAGGTTCAAGGCGGAGCATAAGGCGAAGCATATGGCGAAGCTTCAGGAGACTGCGAAGAGTCTCGGGATCTCGACGGAGGGCAAGTCTCATAAGCAGCTCTGCCACGAAATCCATGAAGCACGTGCTAATAAGAGCAAGGGCAAAGACGGGGCTGCGAAGCCTGAGTAGACACTGGAGCATACGTTGGCAAACAAGAAGAGAGCAGGGGAAACCCCGCTCTCTTCTTGTTTTTTTGCCGAAGTCCCCTATGTACGTTCTTTGCGCAGCCGGTGCAGCACCCAAACCGTGAGCAGCGCATAGCAGATGATGACGATTAGGCTGGTGTCCCCGCTGACGGCATAAGAAAGCTTCGATTCAGAAACCGTGATGGCTGCCAAGACCGCCCAAGCCAGATTATGCATCGTATGAAGAATAAACGCAGGTCCAGACACTGCCAGTCTGCAGACGGATGTACCCGATGAAGGGGACGAGGAATAGGCAGCTAACCACAATGAGCAAGCCGGCAAGCAGCGGATTTTGCTCGGTGTGGTAAAGTCCCGCAATTACAATCATAGGAAGATGCCATACGCCATGAACGAATTCATCAGGGGCAGCGGGCTGAAGCCAATCCCAAGAGTAAGCACGACAGCTGCATATAGATAGGCTTGTGATCGGTCGGATAACGCAGTAAACATCTTAATTCCTCCATATTTTCATTGTTTTGTATTCATAGTATAGTTAAGCGAACCACGAGAAACCTAGTGACATTCATCGTATGTTGGATCATATGATTGTCATAAATAGTGATGAGAGAGGCGTATGAATGCAGGAACGAAGCTGGCATTGGATGGATTGGGCATTGATGGGGCTTATGTCTCTAGCCTCTACGCCAAGCGGGGTGTGAACGATCGCGTCTCTGCAGCGAATGTGGCGCGCGATGTGCGGCTGCTGCAAATCTAAGAAAGATAGATTACACGCCGGATCAATGGAAGCCAAGCGGCATAAGAAATTGTAAATCCAAACAAAAGGAGGGGATTGCCATGCGCGCGTGGCTAAAGATGGCGGGAATCGTTATCGTTACGGCCATTCTGACCCGATTCATTCCGTTCTCCGAGTTTGTCCGCAATGTGGATACATTGGTTCATGAGCTGGCGCATGCTCTTGTCACCCTGCTGCTGTCGGGCAGCGTGATGTATATTCATCTATTCGGCAATCAAAGCGGTGTCACTTTATCCTCCTATACTGAAGCCTGGATGGTGATTCCGATCTCGCTTGCCGGGTATGTCGGTTCGGCACTGTTCGCGCTGCTGCTGTTTCTGCTGCATGCCTACAAGCGGGAACGTGCTGGTTTGATTGTCGTTACCGTTCTTGCGGTAGTTGGATTAGCGCTCTTCGTACGCAACGGTTACGGCATGGTCTGGTGTGCAGGTTTCGCCGCCCTGACAGCGCTGATCTACGCGGCTGCGCCTCCTTGGCTGCGAACTGGTTATTATTTGCTCATCTCGTTCATCTGCTTAGTTGAATCCGTGATCAGCTCCATCGTAATCTTGTCGATAGCGGTTGTAGAACCGGGGTCTGCCAGCGATGCAGCGAACCTGAGTCAAGTTACTCGCGTGCCGGCCTTCATCTGGGGTCTTCTCTTCACAGCTTTCTCGTTATGGTGCGCGAAGCTGTCAACAGGGTTGTTGTTCAGGCGAGGATTTGGACAACAGTAAGGATTGGCTTTCCCAATGAATACATCAGGTAGAAATCAGTTGAACGATGATACTGCATATCCAAAGGAGGATACGTATGCATGAGCATGAGCATGCCAAGCGGATGGAGAACGCAACCGTTCAAGAGAATGCTAGACCAGGTACGTTAGACTGGCAGATGACTAGATTTTCATTCGATCAGCCGGATACGATGCAGGATTCATCACGAAATAGTTCCTTTACGACAATTCGGTCACAGGGGCTCCCTTCCGCGCCTTCGCGCGAAAGCGTCCGTTTCTGGATGAGCATGAACTCATGGGTACGAGTACATTCGGCCCGGGATATGGCGATTGGACGGTAACGAATCCTGAGCATTACAGGCATGAAGGCGGGCGGCAGCATTCCCGGATTGATTGGCTGGGAGTATCATGGCGCGCCATTCCGGCGACGGGGACGATCGGCCGGGCGCAAGGACCCGATCCTCGTGTGCAGCGGATCACTCGTAATTTGTTGAACCGATGTTTGGGGAAGAAGAGTTAACGCGCTGCGGCAAGCCGGCTGCGGGCATCGATAGCCGGATTAACCAGGCTTTTCTTGGCAGCTTTCCTACCACTGCCAGCCAAGAAGTCATGCCTATGAAACAGGAAGAGCTCAAGCAGGACGTTCCCGTACATAATAGTGCCGGTTGAATTCAACGGCATACATAACAAAGTCGCACAAGGCATATGCTTTGTGCGACTTTGTGGCTAAGCGGCAGACTGGATGGTATGGTTTATTATTTGGCGAGCTCCCATAAGCTTGCAAGCATTTGAATGCCATCGCTGCGCGTGGATGGTGCAGCAGGTCGGAAGGTTCCGTCCTCATAGGCCGAAACAGCGTTCAGCTGGCTTACTTTCAAGATGGCTTCTTTCGCCCATGCAGGGGTCTTGGCTTGATCTTCATATGGAAGCCCATCTGTGCTTGCTTGCAGCTCGCCATGAGCGTACTCGTAAGCACGGACGAACATGGCAGCCATTTCGGCCCGGGTGATTGATGCGGCTGGTCCGAATGTGTTGCCTGGCAAGCCATTGATAATTTCAGCTTCGCGGGCTGCGGCGATATCGTCATAATAAGCCGAGCCTGGCAGCACATCAGCGAATGATGGTTTAGCCGCAGTAGACGTTAATCCCAGCTGGCGCGCAAGAAGCGATACGAATTCTGCTCTCGTGATGGAAGAAGCTTCGCTTGCTTCACGATCCTCGACCAAGGCATGATAGACGGCTTTGGCGATATCCTGAACGATCGGATTTCCGATTTTCTGTGCTTCGTCAAAGTCCTTGGTTGTCGTTACTTCCGTCATGACGGAGATGGCGATTTCATGGCCCGGTACCAGGAAGAAGCCGGCGTCGTGGGTAACGTTCGCGTTCTCACCGGTCTTGTGGGCGATCGGGGCATCCGGCAAGGCCGCACCGAATTTGGTGTTGACCTCTTGAGCGGACATCCAGGTGATAAGCTGATTGCGGGACGTATTGGATAGAAATTGGCCGCTGTAAATCTGGTCCAGCAGTGCCGCAAGGTCGGCGGCGTTGATGTAGTTATCCTGCTCTGGAGTTGGTGCGGAAGCGAACATTTTGCGTCCGAGATGCATGACCTCCAGGCCGAGCTGATCCATGAGAGCTTGGACGTTATCGAGTCCGACTTCGTCGATCAGCACGTTGGTGGCGGTATTATCGGATTGCGTGATCGTCAAACGCGCCAGACGCGCGATGGAAACCTCTTGGGGGAAGGTTTCTTTCTGCAGGGAACCTGTCCCGCCGACGACGTCGGATTTCTCGACGGTAACGAGCTTATCCAGTGTAAGCACCCCTTTGTCGACCTGCTGCAATAAGGCGGAGATTAACGCAACCTTGATCGTACTGGCCGGCATGTAGGATTCACTGGAGCCGAGCAGAAGGCTGTCATCCCCGTATGCGCCGCTAACATCCTCGAGGCCTACCGATACGCGAATGCCATTCTGCTTGGCATTGTCGATAATCGGTTGGACGACGCTGGCGATGCCGGTCAGATCCTGCTCAAGAGCGATTGCAGAAGCATAAGGTGCAGACAGGCTGGGAAGCAGGGATGCCGCGAGAATAGAGGTAAGCAAAGTGATCTTCAAAATAGGCTGCTTCGTGTTCGTCATCATTTATCAGGCTCCTAGGTGTGATAGTTTATCGATGTTAGGTAATGTGACTCAATAACGTCGATTTGTTAGAATTATAAAGTAATGTTAGGTTTATTTACAAACCTGACAATACAACAATAAAGCGCTTCAATAATGCCTTTACATCTGATTTCGTTATCATTTCAAAGGTTTGTGCATTTATTTTGTGTGAGGGAAACTTTTTGATATTCATGTGGGTGTTGTTTATTTATGTCATGTATTATGACGTTATCGTTAGCGACGATGCAGCTTTCCTTTTTTATATTTGTGCAATAAATCTAATATAAGCAGCAAGCGAGCGGAACAGCTTTCAATATAATGTCCTATAATTCCTGTCCAAAAACTCTTTACTGCTCGTCAACTTTGTCCGCATATATGTCCAAGTCCCCTCATAGACATGTTAGCAGTCGAGTGTACACGGCTACATCAAAATAACATGGGATGAGGGGTGGATTTCATGCGTCGTCGAATCAGTCTAATTGCGGCCATTCTGTTATGTGTCACGGCGGTGCTCGCCGCTTGCGGCACGAAGGATGCGGAATCGGTTGTCAAGGAACTGGATAAAGTCGTGAGCGGAATGGAGAGCTATCAAGGAAAAGGTACGATGACGCTGCATACCGGACAGCAGCCGCTTGAGTACCAGGTAGAGGTATCGTACCAACAGCCGCAATATTACCGGATTAAGCTGACGAACGCCAAGAAGGACATTACGCAAATCGTCCTGCGCAATGATGAAGGCGTGTTCGTGCTGACACCGCGCCTCAACAAGGTATTCCGTTTCCAAAGTGATTGGCCCGCCAATCAGGGGCAAGTCTATTTGTACCAAACGCTCATTCAAAGTATTCTCAACGACAGCTCGCGCCAATTTGCCGTCGATAAGGACTCTTACGTGTTTGACGTGATGGCCAATTACCAGAATGGTTCGCTGGCCCGGCAAAAAATATGGCTTGATAAATCCAACTATCGTCCGCTTCACGTAGAAGTGACCGACGCGAATGCAGCTGTCATGGTCGAAGTGAAGTTCGATCAGTTCCAATTCGATTCGAAGCTCGATAAGAGTGTATTTGATACACAGCTCAATATGGGCAACGGTAACGCCGAGCAGCCGACAATGGGCGGTTCCGATGAGGGCCTATTAGATCCGATGAACGAAGAAACCGCAACACCGCCGAGCGGAAGCAATGCTGATATGCAAGATAACGATGCGGGTGCGGATACAAATGAGGAGAAGCCAACCGGCAACGACGCTGACAAGGCGGCGGATGGCAGCGCTAACGGATCTTCGTCAGGGGAAGAGGAGCCCTCCGAAGGCACATTGGCTCCGGCAGATGAGGAAGAAAATGCGGTACCGGCAGGGTTCACGGCGATGGAGCCGTCGTATCTGCCTGAAGGCGTAGCGCAGCTGGACGTTCAGGATATTAAGTTCGGAGGTAATAAAGGGATTATGCTTCGATATGCCGGCGCGTACGAATACACCTTGATCGAAACGCAGCCAAGCGACGTTGCCGTCTCCATGGTGCCGGGTATTATGGTGGACCTCGGTCACACGCTGGGTTCGATAAGCGGAGATGAGGAAGGCATACAAAAAACGCTGACCTGGACCTACAATGGTATTGAATATCGCCTAACGAGCGGAACGCTGCCAGAAACGGAGATGTTGAAGGTCGCTCAGTCCGTTCAAACTGAAATGGGCAAATAGGTTAGACAAGCGGAATATTTTCCAGTCTATAAAAGCCTTCTCCTACCCTTCATTTCATTGACAGCAGAAAGCCCGAACGTATAACATAAAGGTTATGTGTTGTTAACGAGTCAGAGCTTAAGATACCTCTGATTCATAGAGACATAACGTCTGGCGAGGTCATCCTTAGCAACGATCGAAGACTGGCGCGGGAACGATCACCTGCGCCGGTCATTCGTGTGCTGGATCTGCCTGTGTTATGTAGGGATAGAGGAGAAGGTGGAACGGTTGGTAAAGGCATACTATCGCCCCACTAGGGCGGAAATCTCTTTGGACGCACTGCGCCGCAACATTGAAGCCTTTCGATCCGTCATACCTCAGGGCATGCGTTTGATGGCGTCTGTGAAGGCCAATGCTTACGGCCATGGAGCTGTGGAAATAGCGCGCGAAGCTGAAGCAAGCGGAGTTGATTTTCTGGGAGTCGCATTTCTGGATGAAGCCATCCAGCTGCGCGAGGCTGGTATTCTCACTCCTATTCTTGTACTGGGCTATGTACCGCCGGAGGGCTTGGCAATTGCGCGGGAGATGCAAATCGCAATCGCTTTATTTCGCGAGGATACGCTGGCGGCAGCCGCCGCGCTGCCAAGCAGCAGCAAGAAGCTGCATATTCATATCAAAATCGATACGGGGATGGGGCGCTTGGGGCTCATGCCGGGACCCGGGGCCATTGCCTTTATAGAAAGGGCTCTGCAGGAGCCGAAGCTATACGTTGAGGGCATGTTTACTCATTACGCCCGTGCGGATGAGGCCGATAAGCAGTATACCTCCAATCAACATGAACGGTTTGCTGCCCTTGGCGAGGAAATTCGCCGCAAAGGGTTCGAGATCCCGATTGTTCATGCTGCGAACAGCGCAGCCGGGATCGATACACCGGAATGGGGAGGGGGCATGCTGCGGCTTGGCATTAGCATGTACGGCCTTTACCCGTCGGCGGAAGTCAATCGCAAGCGGATTGAACTGGAGCCGGTGCTTTCATTGAAGACGGAAGTCGTGATGGCGAAGCAGACGCCTCCGGATTGGGGAATCAGCTACGGAACGCGTTATGTCACCCAAGGCGAAGAACGGATCGGGACGCTTCCGATTGGATATGCGGATGGGTTTAGCCGTATGCTGACTGGCAAAGCGGAGGTGCTTGTACGAGGCAAGCGTGTTCCCGTGCTCGGTACGATCTGCATGGATCAATGCATGATTGCACTGGATCCGGCACAGGTAGACGGACGTCCTGTCGACACCGGTGAAGAAGTCGTCATCATCGGTTCTCAGGATGGCTCCGTCATTACGGCTGAAGAGGTCGCGGATAAACTCGGTACGCTCAACTATGAGGTCGTCTGTATGATCTCGCCCCGCGTGCCGCGGATTTATGTGCGCGGCGGCCGCGTCACAGCCGTGACGAATCCGCTCGTATAACAGTAGATTTTGCTTGAACGGCATGGAATATTTTGTTGTGGATGGATGATCATTTTAAAGAGGAATTTGACGTTTTGTCGCGAATAAGTAGAATTAGGCTTTTGCAGCATACGGTACGTCTATCGAAGCAAGCAGCATAGATGACATACGTTCTGCATACAAATGATGGAGTATAATTCAATGTAAACGATGAAATACTGTTAGTGCGTGTTTCATAGGATTCAGTGTGGCCAAGATTTGCGGGTGCACACGGCTGAATCAAGGTGATGAACGGTTGCTGTCTTTGAGCGGCGCAAAATTCGTTCACGCCTGTGAAATGTTTTGGGGGTGCGAGTTCGGTGGCCAATATGCAGAACACCAAGAGGATTATGATCAGTTTACCGGATCATTTGCTGGAGGAAGTTGACGGAATCGTCGCCAGGGAAAACTCGAACCGGAGTGAATTTATTCGACAAGCCATGAAGCTGTATTTGGTAGAGCGCAAGAAACGTCAGATCCGCGAATCGATGCAGCGCGGGTATTTAGAAATGGCGATGATTAACCTAGGTATGGCATCGGAAGCTTTTCAAGCGGAGGAAGACGCGGGCGACACGCTCGGCCGACTCGTAAGCGGGGTGTAAAGCTTGATCGTAAAACGCGGCGATGTGTTTTTTGCGGACTTATCCCCGGTCGTCGGTTCGGAGCAGGGGGGCGTTCGCCCGGTACTGGTCATTCAGAATGATATCGGTAACAGGTTCAGTCCGACGGTGATTGTAGCTGCCATAACGGCACAGATCCAGAAGGCGAAATTGCCGACTCACGTCGAGATCGATGCAGCTTTGCACGGTTTTGACCGCGACTCGGTGCTTCTTCTGGAGCAGATCCGAACGATCGATAAGCAGCGGCTTACCGATAAAATTACGCATCTGGACGACGAAACAATGCGTAAGGTGGACGAAGCTCTTCAAATCAGTGTTGGGCTAATCGATTTCTAAACATAGTATGCAGCATGCGATCCGCTCGCCCGTCAACCTGCTCCTTAGGCAGAGGGCGGGCCTTGTTGTTATACTGGCAAATAACCGTCCCGGGGAACGCGCCCGATGACGGTTATTTGGACTTTCAACCGTTTCACCGTTTCGCTGGATCCCGCGATCTCCGTCTGCAGACGGAGAAAAATGTACATCTGGCGGCGCTGTCAGAGGCAGCTGCATGTCGTCTATAATAAGGAGCGATCTATAAGAGGGTGAGTAATAGTCCGGCTTTACAACGTAACAATGTTATGTTACGTTCATGACGGAGGAGATTGAGATGGATACGGAATTGATATCGAAGAAAGACCTGCTCGAATTGATGAATATTTCATATGGACAGCTGTATCGCTGGAAACGGAAGCAGCTTATTCCTGAAGAATGGTTCATCCGGAAGTCTACCTTTACCGGCCAGGAAACGTTTTTTCCGAAAGCGCAAATATTGTCCCGTATCGGAAAAATCATCGCCATGAAGGATGACTTGTCATTGGATGAAGTCGCCGGCAAGTTATCGCCGCTGCTGTACGACCTTCGCTTGAGAAGAGAAGAAATAATCGAACGTAACATTGTTTCGAGTCTGGTCATGGATCGGCTGGGGAATCGTGCGGACGGGGACGGTACCTATTCCTTCGAGCGAATGCTGTTCTTGTTTACGGCGGATAAGCTGCTGCAGACGGGGGAGATGAATCTTGAGGAAGGCGGGCAGCTGCTGCAGACGCTCCAGGAGCATTTTTCTAAATTCGAAGGGAAGGGCTGCGATCTTGTTTTCATTCGTAAAATGGGTGTTTCCGCATTCGCCCTTATCTCTGCTTCCGGGGAGCTTTACTTCGAAGGGAAAGTCAAATTGGTTGCCAGGCTTTCCATGACCGTATGTCTGGAAGAATTGAAAACGAAGCTTACGTAGGAGGAATGCGGCATGACGGAGCAGGTTCGTCCGGATCTGGTCATTAGCGGTATGGGGAGCGCATCCGGCGGGGATTACGGGAAGGTGAGGATCGAGGGCACAGGCAAGGTGGACGGTGATTTATCGTGCGAATCCATCCAAGTCAGCGGGATGGCGGCCATGGGCGGCAATATGACGGCAGGCAGGTTCGAGCTGCAGGGGAAATTGACCGGTGTGGGCAGCCTCAAGGCGAATACGGTAGATATTGAAGGTCATGTCAATCTACGCGGAAGGCTGCAGGGCGACGACATTTCGCTGACGGGCATTCTTAAGCTTCAAGGGGATTGCGAGGCGGAACGCTTTGCTGCACATGGCGGATTTGCAATCCAAGGCCTGCTTAATGCGGGAACAATCGATATTCATTTGCACGGCCGCGGAGAAGCGGCAGAGATTGGCGGGGAGACGATTCGCGTTCGAAAGCCGGAGCGCCAATCCTGGGGCGGACTGCTGAGGCGCCTCATCCCGGCGTTTAACCCCCGATTAACGACAGGGACGATCGAGGGTGACGATGTGCATCTGGAGGCGACAACCGCTGGTATCGTCCGCGGGAGCCATGTTCATATTGGCGAAGGCTGCGAGATTCGCCTCGTGGAATACCGTACCGAGCTGATTGTTCATCCGGATGCCAATGTGGCAAAACGGGTCAAGATATAAAACGAATCTCAGATAAGCGCGCTGAAGATAACGGAGGGATGGACGGATGGTTCAAGCGACGAAACGGAAGGTGAGGATTACGGGTTCGGGCCAGTCATCAGGTGGGGTATATGACAGCGTCCATATCATGGGCGAAGGTCAGCTGTTTGGGGAAACCGAAGCGGACACGTTCGAATGCATGGGGAATTGTGTCGTGAAGGGCAATCTGAAAGCGCGGAATTACCGCCTGCAGGGGGAAGCGAGCATCGAGGGCGATATGCTGGCGAATAAGCTGACCGCGCTCGGCCAAATAAACGTGCAAGGAAGCGTGCGCGGCAGCAGGCTCCATATCCGGGGCCAGCTGGAAGTCGGCGGCAGCTGCGGGGCGGATTCCTTTCAGGCCAAAGGCGGCTTCACGATCCAAGGACTGTTAAGCGCCGATCGAGTCGAAGTGAGTCTATACGGACCTTGCGCGGCCCAAGAGATCGGAGGCGGCCGGATTGATGTACGCCGAAGCCGTGTCATGGGAATCAAGAATTGGTTCTCCGGTAAAGAAGGGCCATTGGAGCTTACGGCGGAATCGATTGAAGGCGACGACATATATATTGAGCATACCCATGCGGAGCATGTTAGGGGAAATCATATAATCATCGGACCTGGCTGCCGAATCGGACACGTGGAATACAGGCAGACGCTTCAAAAAAACAAGAGCGCAATCGTGCGCCATGAGGTTAAAATATAAATGTTCAATTAGCTGAAGAAGGAGTTCATACGAATGATGGTTCAACAGAAAAGTAGATTGGGGTTTGTAGTCGTCGGCCTGCTGCTCGGTATCTTCGTAGCGGCCATTGACAATACGATCGTCGCAACGGCGATGGGAACGATTGTGGCCGACCTTGGCGGCGTCGAGAAGTTTGTATGGGTGACGTCGGCTTATCTGGTTACGGAGATGGCAGCCATGCCGATATTCGGTAAGCTGTCCGATATGTACGGCCGCAAACGTTTTTTTGTGCTTGGTATATTCTTGTTTCTGCTCGGTTCGGTTCTATGCGGAACGGCGACAACGATTGTGGAGCTAAGTATCTACCGGGCCATTCAAGGAATCGGCGGCGGAGCGCTCGTGCCGATCGCCTTCACGATTGTGTTCGATATCTTCCCGCCGGAGAAGCGGGGGAAGATGGGCGGATTGTTCGGCGCTGTCTTCGGCACGTCGAGCTTATTCGGGCCGTTATTAGGCGCTTATATTACGGACCATATCGATTGGCGGTGGATTTTCTATATCAATCTGCCGATCGGGCTCATCGCCTTTGCCCTTGTATTCCTGTTCTACAAGGAATCGATGGAGCACTCCAAGCAGCGGATTGACTGGTGGGGGGCCGCGACACTTGTCGGGGCTGTCGTCAGCCTTATGTTTGCGTTAGAGCTCGGAGGACAGGAGTACGCGTGGGATTCAGGCGTCATAATCGGTTTGTTTGCGGCGGCTGCGGTACTGCTCGCGGTATTCTTATTCGTGGAAACGAAAGCCGCAGAGCCGATTATTTCTTATGATATGTTCCGCCAGAGATTGTTTGCGGCAAGCACGTTGACGGGCTTATTCTATGGAGCGGCCTTCATCACATTCGCGATGTACATACCGATGTATGTACAGGGCGTTACGGGAGGGACCGCAACGAATTCCGGCCTTATTCTGCTGCCGATGACACTTGGCTCCGTATTAGCCGCACAGGTCGGCGGTATATTGTCAACGAGAACGTCTTATCGCAACATTATGATTTTCTCCGCGTTCGTGTTCGTGCTCGGAACATTCTTGCTAAGCACGATAACTCCTGAAACTACGAAGCTGATGCTGTCGGTTTATATGGCGGTCGCCGGCTTCGGTGTCGGGTTCTCGTTCTCAGTGCTCGGCATGGCGGGAATTCACCACTTCGATATGCGGCAGAGGGGCTCGGCCAATTCAACCTTGGCGTTCGTCCGCTCGCTTGGCATGACGGTAGGGCTGACCGTGTTCGGTATACTTCAGCGGAATCTATTAACGGATAATATGAAGGAGTCCTTCGCCGGCGAGTCGGGACCTTCGGGTCTGCCTGCAGGCGAATCGCTTGGCAATATCCGAGAGGTACTGACACCGGAAGGAAGGGCAGGCATTCCACAAGAGGTTATGGACAAAATCGTAGACGCCCTGTCATCCTCGATTTCAACCATGTTTATGTGGGCGCTCATCCCTGCCGTTCTGGCGCTCGTAACGGTATTTTTCATGGGAGATGCGCGGTTGTTGGTTCCCGGCAAGGAAGCGAAAGGCACGAAGGTGAAGACCGGAGCGCAGACCGAATAAGGCGGCGGATATCCGTTAGGCCGGGTCAAATTCGACTTATAAACGCTAGACGAAGATCATGCCGCAGCGGCATGATCTTTTTTATTTTGTGCAGAGGGTATCGACGGGCGCTTGTGAATTAATGTATCCGGAGTCTTGACAGAGAAGAGGGCGGAGCGTATATTTAAACAACCGATTAAAACAGTTGTTTAAAACAATTGTTTAAAATAGAAATGTTCAAGGAGTGGAGAGAGTTGGGAAATGCATTACGGACCTTTTTGAAACGGCCGACAACGATTGTTGGTGTCTTAACGGCACTCATGTTTCAAGTGATTTTCTCGGTCATCTGGATGACCGGTTATGAGGGGATTACAGATGCGGAGCGGCTTAAGCAGCTGCATGTCGGCATCGTGACCCTGGATACGCAGTCAGGGCCGGCCATTGCCGAGAAGCTGGCACAATCGCTGCCTGTTCAGACGCGTACGCTTGACGGTGGAGAAGCACAGCAGCTGTTGAATGAGCGTGAGCTTCAGATGGTCATTACCATCCCTGAGAATTTCACGGAATCCCTGAAGTCTCAGGGTAGCGCCGCATCGATTCAATACAGCATTAATGAATCGAATCCGGCGTTAATTAAAAGCATGATGAGTTCCATTGCGGGACAAGTGACCGCTACGGTGAACAAGGAGGCGGTCGGCCAAGGCGTTCAAGCCGTATTGACGCAAGCGAAGCTTCCCGCAGAGCAGGCGGCAGGAGCGGGGGCCGTACTCTCCGAACGCGTAACCTCCGATTTTACGTACACGAACCCGGTTAAAGGCATGAATAATCAGATGGTTCCGATGATGATGGTGCTTGCCTCGTATGTCGGTGCTATGATTATGGGGATGAATCTGGAGCAGTCGGCCATGGCTGCAGCTGCATCAGGCGTAGGCAAGTGGCACCGATTCGCAGCACGCAATGTGATTAATATCGTGGCTGCCGTTATCGTATCGCTGGTTGGATCTTCACTCGTTCTTGCACTTGGAGGGCAAGCGGAGCATGGCTTTATGGCGATGTGGGGCTTTCAGGCGCTGTTCGTTCTGACGTTCATGTTTCTATCCCAGCTGTTCCTGCTTTTGTTTGGCATGGGGGGAATGCTGCTGAATATTATCATGCTGTCTGCCCAGCTCGTATCGTCAGGTGCTATGGTGCCGCGGGAGCTGCTCTCCGATTTCTATCTGGGACTAAGCAAGCTGCTGCCGGCCACCTATGCCGTTGAAGGAAACATGAACCTGCTCTTCGGCGGGGCTGGCAATGGAGGAGCCATCATGGGATTACTCATCATTATGGCTGTTTCCTTGGCACTGGGTGCAGCAATTGTCGGACTGCGGAAGAACCGCGTTCCTCAGCCTATGATGTCTGCGGCAAGGTCGCAATGAATTGAACGCCAGGGATTGCTTCAAGTCCTCAGCACGGCCATACTTATAGTCATAAGGAGGCGGCTATGCATAAAGAACCGAATGACCCGGATGTTAAGATCAGGCTACTGCAGGCGGCCAAGCGGCTCTTTGCCACGCAGGGCTATGAAGGTACCAGCGTGAGACAAATTTGCGAAGCAGCAGGTGCGAACATTGCACTGGTTTCCTATCATTTTGGCGGGAAAGAGAATATGTTTCAAGCTCTATTCGAAGCCTTCTTCCCGAACCGGGAGATGGAGCTGTACTTGCAGGAGCATTATGAACCGGTAGAAGGGATCAAATTAATCATTCGGCAAGTGACGCTATTCCGGATGAAGGAGCCTGAGATGATCTCCGTGCTTCAACAGGAAATCGCGCTCCAGTCTCCCCGAATGGAAATTATTCAAAAGTTTGCCTTTCCAGTGTGGGAGCAGCTGCGAGACTTACTGCGGGTGGGTCGCGAGCAAGGCTTATTTCGATTCCGTTCATTGAATAACACATTCATGACTGTTCTTGGCGTTATTCTGTTCCACAAGCAGACGTACTACTTTGCTCCGCTGTTTGATGATGAGCCTTATGATTTGGAAGCCTTCATTCAGGAAATGTTCGAATTTGTCATGCGGGGATTATGTTATGATGTGGACAAAAATGGTCATTAAACGACAAAATTCTTTTTATATATAGACAATCTTTAGGGTGTCTGCTAATATAAGGTCATTATTATAGAGCAGTTGAATAGCGTCGGCTATGCGAAGAACGCATGCTTGGGCAATATGCCCCAGCTGCGTTCTTTTTTTATTCTCATGACGCTTGATGCTGCGGAAGGGAGTGGCGATGAACCGAAAGCGCAATTTGTACATCAGCCTCGCGGCGGCACTGCTATCCGCCCTGCTTGTTTACGGGGTATACGTTCTGCAGCTGCGGCATGTTCGATTTCAAGAAACGGTTGAGGTGGTCGTTCCGAAACGATTCATTCCCGCGGGAGAACAGCTGACATCGGATATGCTCGAGGTGAAGCAAATTTCCCGTGCAGCGTATATCCCGGAGATGCTGCTGGATCCGAAGGAAGCAATCGGGATGGAGACGGTTGTGCCGCTCGGCTCTGAGGAGCCGCTTCTGGACTGGAAGGTTGACCGTTATAGATTGCTGCCGGACCGTCAGCAATCCACCTTTCAAGTTCCGCGGGACTATGTATTGTCAGTATCGAACGGGATCCGGGCAGGCGATAAGGTCATTCTGTATATCTCGGGCAAGAGCGCAGCTTCCGAGCGGTTGTTCGTGAAACCGGTTACGGTCGCTTCGGTGAAGACATCGGCCAATATCGAGATCGATGATAAGGAAAATCCGAACCTCCTGTCGCTGGCCAGCGGCGATAAAGAGAGAATGTACGCTTCGAGAAGGGATGCCAACGGCATGATCGACTATATTAATTTGAATTTGACCGAGGAACAATGGCTGAGGCTGGATACGCTTTGCAAAGACGGCCAGCGCCGGCTGGTTATCGCCTTTTCACCGGAATCGCTTGATATCATCGAAGCGGCCGCTGAAGCGGGGGCTGCGCCGTGAGTGCGCCTGCGCCATTGCTAGCTTTTGTCGGCACCACGCCGAATATCGGCACCACCGTAGCCGCCTTTGCGCTGGCCTATCGGCTTGCCAAGCTGGGTACCGGATCAGTTGGATACTTATGTCTCAACCTGAAAAGCGCAAAGACGCACCGTTACTTAGGCAACGATAGCCCGGAGACTATGCTGGATTCGCTTAGACCGGAGCTTGCTACCGGTTCGTTAAACACGGACAAGCTGCTGCACTCTATGCAAGCCGTTGAAGGGAATGACTCGTTGAAGGTGCTTTTCGGCAATGTGATGCGCGATCAAGCGGAATACTTTTCTCCTCAGGAGATGGACCATCTGCTCGATACGGCACAGCGGGCATTCGATGTCGTCATCGCAGATGTTGGTGCTTATTGGGATAATGCTGCAACGGTTTGCGCATTGAGGAGAGCCGATACGCGAATGCTCGTCACGACGCCGGCCTTGTCCCATTTTCAAGAAGACGGAAGGCGTTGGATGAAGCAACTATCGCCCTTATTCGGAATTCCAAGCGATGCCTACGAGCTGATCATCATCCACCCTTCGAGGAGAACAGGGGTTTATCAGATGAAAGACATATGCAAAGAAATGGATGTGACGTTAATGGGTGAGTTGAGATTAAGTGAAACGCTGTTGTCCCAGCTGGACAGCGGAACGATCGACGAATGGCTTGCTTATGACGAGCAAGGGATGAACGCGATGGCAGTGCCAGCCCGGCAAATCATGAATCGTTACGGATTGAAGCAGCGACCGGTGATGGCGGTTCAACCTTGGTATAAGAAGCTGCTGACGCACCGGGGCGGGAGGATTTCATAATGCCAGGGGGTAAATTCTCGCCAGCCGCTTTCTCTGCTCAGCTGCGAGTCATGGACACGCTGGATGGCCATGCAGCTGATGAAGGCATAGAGGAAGAAGCTCAGCGGGATTTCGGTAGGCTCGCAGAGGATGTCCGCACGTATCTGGCCATGCCGCGGGGAGCGACAGAGGAGGAACGGCGATCGTATAATGAACGCCTGAACCGGGCGGTTCTCGGATATACAGAAGACCGCGAGCATCTGCTCGCAGTGATCTCGGACCGGCTGCTGCGGCAGCGGATTCACGACCTTGCGGGATATAAGCATCCTTATGGTTCTCTTGCCGAAGCCTTGTTCGCAGAGGTAATCGGGATGAGTGTCCTGGAGCTTGTCCTCCAAGAGCGCGAAGGACTCGAAGAAATACAAGTGGTCGGAACGCGCATATTCGAGGTCCGGGACGGCTGCTGTAAGCCTTCCTCCTATGCCTTCGAAACAGAGCGTGAAGTAGAGCGCATCCAGCAGAATCTGGTGCTCTATAATAATGACCGGATTAATCCTCGTAAACGGTGGGCGGAGGTCATGCTGAGCGACGGGACGCGCGTGACGATGACGGGCTTCGGGTTTACGGCCCAGCCGACGCTGACGCTGCGGTTCTATACGGTAAGGCGCTTCGAGCTCCATGCGCTGAGCAGCGTGGAGTACAGGACGATAAGCGAGACAATCCGCGACATGCTTCTGGCCGTTCTTGCGGCCAGATTCAATCTGGTCGTGATCGGCCCGACGAACTCGGGCAAGACGCATCTGATGAAGGCGCTCATCGGGGAACTGCCGGACGAGGAGCGGATTGTCACGATCGAAGGCCGGCACGAGCTTATGCTGGCGCGCGACTTTCCCCATAAGAATGCGATCGAATACGAAACGGACGAAGAGGATGCACTGCATCGCTCGACTCAGGCCTTTAAGCTGGCGCTCAGGCAGTCGCCGCAGCGAATCGTGCATGCCGAAATTCGTGACGAGGATGCGAATGTTTACGTGCGGGCTTGCACGCGCGGACATTCCGGAAGTATGACGACCGTGCATGCCAATGCGCTCGAGGACGTGCCGGAGGCGATTACGGATATGTGCATGCTGGACGGCCGCGGCATGAATCCGGAACGTTTAACGAAGCGGATTGCCGAGTATGTGACACAGATCGGTATTGAGATGCGTTATATCGCCGGCCGCAGGCGGTTGTTTCGTATTGCCGAGATCGGCTGGCAGGGCGGGGGAGTGACGGTCCGTGACTGGGCTTCCTTTAATGAGCAAGCAGCGGATTGGACGTACCCGAACCCTCCATCAGCACAAGCCATGGCTAAATTGTCAGCGGCGAATGCAGTGATCCCCTTCTTTATAGAAGGGAGCAATCGCCGCTCATGCTGAAGCTCGCGATATTCCTATGCGCAGCGGCTCTGTTTATAACGCTGTTCGTTGCCTTCCGGCAGCTGCTGCAGCTATGGTCGTCACGGCGGAAATTCGCCAGCCGGCTCGATTACCGGCAGGATAATCGGCTGCCGAACCGGCTCGCCCGGCTGCTTGTGCGATACGAACGGCCTTACCGCCACCTGTCTGAACTGTTGGAGTCGCTGGAGATTCCATTTCGTCCAGGAGCTGTAGTGGTATCGACGGCCATTCTGCTGCTGTCAGGCATGTCGATCGGGGCGCTGCTGTTTCAGAGCTTCAAGGGGACCCTGCTGCTCGGCGGCATATTCTCTTCCTTGCCCTATGCTCTGCTGCGCATGCTGCTGCTTCATCGGCAGCTGCAGACGCGTATTGACTTTTTGCCTGCTGTAGAGCTGTTCTATCAGTGCTGCCTTGTCAGCGGCGGGCGTCAAATTCGTACTGCGCTGCAGCGGACCGCGGAGGAGAAGAGGCTGCTAGGTCCGATGCAATCGGTCTTCGAGCAGCTGTATCGCAACTTGTCGGTACGCGGAGACGATGATGCCAGCTTACGGATCTTCGCAGCGTCACTTGGGCATGTGTGGGCTGATTATTTTGTCAATATTGTCCGCGCCGGGCTTTCCGAGGGTCATCCGATTAACGATAACCTGAAGGAGCTCATTACCGATATGCGGAAAGCGCGGAGGGCCAATCAGCAGGAGCGCAACAAGCTGCTGGAAATCCGGCTGGCGAACTTCTCCCCGGTCTTATTCCTGGCCTTGTTCATCGGCATTAATTTTCGCTACAACCCGGATAATGCTTACCTGTATTACGTGGTAGACCCTAAGGGACGGGATTTGCTGTTGAATGCGGTCGTGCTCATTTTCGTTTCTTTTGTTATGGGGCTCTGGCTATCGCGCAAAAAAATGTAAAGCAGGAGGTGTGCCGGGATGGATAATTCCGCAGCACGTATCGTCATATGGGCGGCAATGGCCGGCCAATATGTGTTGGGCTTTATTATTGCCGTGTATTTGCTGCGTGCCGTGCTTGAGCGAAGGCCGCGCTTTGCACACCTGATTGCAGGAAGATGGCGCTTCAGAGAGGCTCCGGATACATGGCTTCGTTTGGTAAGGCTCACGAGAAACGATCCTTCGTTCAAGGAGCGGGAGCGTCTGCTCGCGGGCTGCGGATTTACTTGGGATGCGGCATGGTATGCAGTGATCCGCCGGCTTATCTTCATCGCTTCGCCGATGCTGGCTGTTGCGGCTTACGGGTTGACACAGGTAACCATCGGACCGATTCCGCCCATGACTGCTCCGCTGACTTTGGCTGTGTTAGTCATGCTGCTGCTGTGGGATCGGCCATGGCTGGATGCGTATCGACGGGTTCGGACAGAACGGATGACGAAGGAAATATATATGGTCAGCAATCAGCTCTTGTATCTGGCGGGCTCCTCGCTGCATATCCACACGAAATTGATGAGAAGCTTGTCCTTCACCAAGGCGATGCGTACGGATTTGCAGCTGCTGCTCGGCGAGTGGTATCACGATGCAGAGGGCGCGCTTCGCCGGTTCAAGCTGCGGCTCGGAACGGAGGAGGGGCTCAGCTTTGCGGAGACGATTGATTCCCTTCGGCTTCACGAGAGTGAGCATTATTACGAGCTGCTTCGCGAGCGAATCCAAGATTATAAGGAGAAGCTGGAGCTGGCCAAAGAAAGCCGGAAGGAATCGACCTCCTATATCCTGTTCGTACTGGCCGGGATACCGATCTTATATACGTTTCAAATCTTTATCTACCCCTGGGTAAGGGAAGGGCAGAAGCTGTTCGAATCGCTTAATTAATGAGACGGTTGCGTTCGTTGATCGACATTTTCCGGCTAAGGAGGTGAGAGGATGCGGAACATTCTCATGACAGTTATGATGCTGGTGGTTGTCGTTCTGTTGTTTAACGCGATTATTTCCAAGGATACAACAGGCACGAAGGCTCAAATCGAGACGCAAGGCAATTCAGCCAACACGAAGATCGGCACATTGACGTTGAACTAGGAGCTGCATAATAGATGAGGCGGTGCGTATGAGGGCCATATTAATGTCGTTATTAATGATTGTGGTCGTCATCGTCATTTACTCCAACGTGACGGGTGGCGAGCAGGGAACGAAGGAGCAGTTGAAGACATCGGGCAAACATATGAGTGAATCGATACGGAGGATGAGTCCGTGAAAGGCCTGCTTGTGTTTATTTTGTTCGCCGCGATGATGTGCTGGTTTATGTTCTCGCCGATCTACAAGCATGTGCTGATCGTCCGGCAAGCCGTACTTCAGCAGGAGGTGGATTACATGCTCGAAATTGCGGCGAACGGCGATCATGGTTATATAGACACGCATATGCTGGAGGAATCGAAGCAGCGGCTTGCCCGGCTGGGCATGAAGCCGGAGCAGGTCGGGTATGAAGTGGTGTCGACGAATGGCTCCGACGCAACGAATGCGGCAATGCCGCTGCCCCGAGGCGTCGGGCTTTCATTGACGCTCAGTTATCCGGTGGAAGGACTGTTCGAGATCGACCGGCTGATCGGCGTGGATCCCGTTCCGGCCGATAGCCGGATGCGGGCGACCGGGCTTAAGATGAGCGAGTACGTGCCGTGACAAGTAGAGTGCAAAATATTGAATTGTGTGTTTGAACGAAAGACCAAATGCAAATGCAATGAGAGATTGCTTGAATGGGATGACTTCGATCCATGAATGCGGCAAAGAGGGCGATGGGAAGATGTACAAGCTTGTGCTGGCGGTATTGATGATGATGGTCTGGATGCTCCTGCATGCGCTGCAGACCGATGAGGAGATGGCGATGGCGGCGTTATTTCAAGGCAAGCACGCGCTTAACCGGGCGGCACATGCTGCGGCGCAGCAGCTGGAGAAGGAGGCGATTGCAGACGGGAGGCTGCGCATTGACGAAGCAGCGGCTGCAAGCGCAGCTTCTCTCTACCTGCAAGCGAACCTGCAGCTGGATGAGACCGGACAGCCTCTGCCAGGCACTTATTGGCGGGATCGTGCGGAGGTGGCCGTCTTCGAGGTCGTCAACGATGACAGATCATTTCCGTTCACATACCGGAATGACCGGTATGATTATGAGGTGACCCTGCAGCGTCCCGGAGTCATCCTGATTCTCAAGCTGACGTATCCGCGGATCTTTACCGTCCTGGAACCGATCGAATGGCAAATAAAAGGAGCGGCCGAGATCGTTGCAAGTTGACGAGCTGGCTGCTCCGTGTTCTATTCTTACTGAAACATATAGAAGTGTATATGCTTTCTTGTTGGTTAAGGGGGGATTATGTTCTACCTGTATAGCAAACGTTGATGATGGCAATGTACAAGCTAAAGATTAATAACGTAATCAGGTTCCACAAATTAAAAATGATATTATTAAACAGCTGCGACGACATATGCGGATAGAGGGATAAATGATGGATTAAGATCCAATTCGATCGTACATCCCAATATAAAACAACAATGAATACTAGTGACATAATATAAGCGGCAATAACGATGATATGACGGTCTAGAGATCTAGCGAACGACAGAGTAAGTTGATACATATTAAAGCATACAGCAAGACAAATAGAAAAAGCTGGGACCCAGAAGAGTAAAGCGAGATTTCCATTTCCACCCACATTATCTACTGTTGGGGTCATACTGCTAATAAAGCTAAATAGCACAAACGAAATAATCGTCCCGAAAATGATCGTGAATGATGTAATAGTGAGTTTTTTCATTTGTCACCTTCTATTTTTGTTCATTTGGATCACGATAGCTCCTTGTCCGGATGTCAGGTGATGATCATTCAGGAGAATAAGAAATCGCTAGGGTGATCATAAACTACATTGAGGATCCTTGCATCCTTTATCTCTGAAATACACCAAGGATTTCTGAGCGTGCAACTATCTATCCTGCCCGGATGAAGAATTAGGCTAATAATAAGAACGGCGAAAGCTCGTTGAAAGTTGACGAGCGGGCTGCTCTTTTGTTCTAATTAGGAAGAATACGTAAATTGTGGGGGTGAATGATGAAGGTGGGTGACCATTCTCATGTGAGCTTACAGGCACCTGACAAGCAAGAATTTCTCTCGCGGATCAACCGGCTCCAGCAAGCCTTGCGCGCACAAGGATCGGACGGATTTCTGGCGACGCAGCATATTGCGCTTTATTATTTGACCGGATCTATGCAAGCAGGGTACGTGTTCGTCCCCGCGGAGGGGAACGCCGTATTCTATGTGAGGAGAAGCATTGACCGGGCGCAAGCCGAATCGGCCGTTCGTGTGGAACCGCTTCCCTCCCTGCGCGCATTCAGGCTGCTGCTTAAGCAGGATTATCCGCAGCTGTTCGCTTCCGGTCAGGAGATAACCATCTTGACCGAGATGGATGTGCTTCCAGCTCAGACGTATACGAAGCTCGCCCAAGTGATAGCCGGCGAAAGCGGAAGCAGAAGCGTCTTGACGGATGGTTCCGCTATGCTCAGACGGCTGCGCATGGTCAAGTCGGCCTTTGAAATCGGCCGAATCGAAGCAGCCGCAGCTGCCGCTGCAGAAGCGCTGGCGGAAGCTGTGGCCGAGCTGAAGGAAGGGATGACCGAGCTCGCGTTCATGGCCCGTATCGAATATGGACTTCGCATTCGCGGCCACATCGGACTGATGCGGACGCGCAGCTACAACATGGAGATTATGACCGGCATGCTGGGAGCGGGAGACGCCGCTGCAGAACCAAGCGCATTCGACGGTCCAGCCGGGGGCCGGGGACTCGGTCCGGCTGCACCACAGAGCGTCAGCAGGCGTGTGATCGGCCGCGGCGAGCCGATTCTGATCGATATCGGCTGCTGCATCGACGGCTACGTGATCGACCAAACCCGCATGGCTGTAATTGGCAGCTTACCGGACGATCTGGCTGCCGCCTACAAGCAGTCAGTAGCGATTATGCGCGAGACCGAGCGGCTTATGTTACCCGGAACGCCAAGCGAATCGCTCTATGCCGCAGCGCTTACACAAGCGGCGGATGCGGGATTATCCCAGCACTTTATGGGATATGGCGTGAATCAGGTGAAGTTTCTTGGTCACGGTATCGGGCTGGAAGTCGATGAATGGCCGGTACTAGCACGCGGCTTCACCGATCCGCTTGAGCCCGGCATGGTCATTGCCGTCGAGCCGAAGTTTACATTTCCCGGGCGTGGCGTCGTCGGCATTGAGAACAGCTATGTGGTCACGGCTCAAGGAGCCCGTCAGCTTACCAAGTCGTCAGAGGAATTAATTATTGTAACTTAGTCATCAGCGGAGACTAGCCGATCCAGAATACCAAGTACGAGATGCATGCTAAGGAAAAGCAGCAGCTACGGACGGCGGTGTGCAGTACTGCGCTTTAGCTGAACTAGCGCGTAATAAGCAGATTCGAGCGCGAGGCTCTGTTCCCGGCGCACATCGTCGAGCGAACGGGAGGGCTTGATTTCTTTTTTCAACAGGAATCCCATCTTTCCTATATGAAATCGGAGGCGAGAGTGATTGGCGACTAAATTGTTTGTCAGCTCGGTATCCAGCGGGCTCGAGGAGATTCGCCAGCAGGTGGGTACCTTCATCGAGAAGGCGGGGCATCAGCCGGTGCTGTTCGAAGCCGATGCCTTCGCGAAGAATCAATCGGCATCAATGCTTACCACCTGCCTGAGGGCGGTGGAGCAGTCGCACATCTACATCCTTATTATCGGCTATGAAGTAGGTTATGTCGTTCCCGAGCAAAATAAAAGCGTTACGCATCTCGAATTGAAAAAAGCCATCGCGGCGAACAAGACGCTGTACGTCTTTGTAGAGGACTACATTAAAAATATTTACTTCAAGGAATATTTGCGCATCTTCCGGCAGCTGCGTACGCGCGAATCGGAAGATGGAAGCACAGAGGCGCCAACATTTGATGAAATCATTGCCAAGATGGGTAATTTATCAGTGAAGAGGGAAGTGCTCGCCATCCTGAACGATGCCTATCAAGTCGTGCCTTGGATATTCGGATTCCACAGCTCCGACGATATCATCCACGTCTTGAAGAAGGAGCTGAGCGCGACGCTCGAGGATCATATCACGCTTCGCAATAATCGCCAGCTGCAGTCGCTGGACAGCGTTATTTCGGCATCGGAGAGATTTCAGCTATACAATCGCTTTCTGGATGATTTCTTTCCTTTAATTGAAGAGATCAAGATGGTTCGGTATGACGATCTGCTCCGTAAAGCTCAAGGGAGCTTGAAGGGCGGAACGATTTACTTCGACGAAGGGGCGGGAATTATATCTGAGCTTGTCAAAGTAGGGAATAGCGAGGGCACTTCTTTATATCTATATGACGGCAGCGGCTTCTTTGACCTCGTTGCAAGGTCGGGTTTGGCGAATCCGCGGCAGATTCAAATTCCGCAGGAGGATTCGGACTCATATGTAACGCTTGCTTACGGGGAGGCGCTGGCATCTGCACAGCCAGGAGACGGGAAGCTTTCGTCATCCTCGGTGTTTTATACGGACAGGCTCATCTATTTATGCCATGTGTTCGGGAACTACGTTCTTACGGTTCATTTTCCAATCGAGGAACAGTCGGTGGACAACGCAATATTCAACGAAAGAATGGACGAGCTGTATGCGGGGTTGTTGAAAATTCGCGCCAACGGTGATATCCTGAATCTAGTTCGTTTTATTTTGTAGCAGCAGGAGGAGAGTATATGGGAGATCAAGCGAAGCATGCTCAGGTGAATCTCACGATTGACGACGTGATCCGTGAGCAGCAGCACCAGTTGGCATCCGCCTATGCGGGTATTGCTTCCCTGCTGACGACCGAACAGCTGCCTGCCCAGGACGAACGAATGGAGCAGGAACGCTCCGCAAGCCGAACATGGATGAACCGTATTCAGCCGCTTGCCCCGTTCCGCGGTGTGAGGAAGCTATCAAGCGATTATTAGTTCTTCCAAGAACATGAACATAACTCCCTCCGGGCTTTACCGGCAGGGAGTTTTTATTGCATAGCATCGTTCCTTTCCGGTATCAGCACTGCCCATTAAGGCATCGCCTTAGACATCCCCATTGTTCCATCCTTCAATTCACCGATTGCGATTGTCTTGCCGTCACGGTTCATTCCCTCTATCGTAAATAGAGGCCCGGATGCTGAATCCGGCAAATACGCCGCCCAAATACGCTTATTCTTTCCTACATTTATAATTCTGGCAGATTGCCGAAGTCCGTTTGGATCGGAGATCACAATACTCGCAATGGCTGGATTGAAGAGGTCCCCATATAGAATAGGAAAGGGCGATGGCTGGTCTGCATCCTGCTCGTTCTTGCCTACATATTGAAAGAGCAGGTCCGCATCGTCCGTATTGGAGCTTATGCCATATTCACCGCCCCATGCCCACTCCAGCTTGTCTTCATCATTCACTCTTATGTAATTAACGCTAAGATTGACTGCGTCAGCCTCATCATTCTTTTTGGTGAAAACCATCATGCCGCCTTCAACATCCTCATAATGGACAATATCGAATTGATTCCCCTTTTTGGCCTCTTCGATGACGATGTGCAACCGCTTCTCCAATGGGCCGATATCGGCCTTCGACTCGTGCCAATAATCCGCTTGATTATAGACATAAAATCCAATCGCTGCTCCGATGACCAGAACGATGGCGAACAAGCCGAGCACGACCGTGTTTCCTGACATGCGACGCATACCTTAATTCCTCCTCATTATGCTTCTATTGATTTGCTTGTAACGGAAAAACCATACCGTGGATACTCAATCGAGCAACAACTTGATTCTAAAGCGCCTTTTCATGGATTCATTTGACTGTGGTTAAGCTCCTTTGTAAACCAGGCTCGCCCTTAATCGCCCTGTGCTACAATGATGCTGAAGCGAATGTAAGGCATACCAGCAGCACTATCCAACCAAACATCCAAATGAGGTGCAGTCTATGAAAATGACTTTCCGTTGGTTCGGTTCAAACGATCCCGTCAGCCTCGGCAGCATTCGTCAAATTCCCGGCGTTTCCGGCATTGTTACCGCCTTATACGATATTCCTGTCGGCGAGATATGGCCGAAGGAATCCATCGCTGAGCTTAAGCGGACGGTGGAATCGCATGGCTTTGAGCTGGCGGTAATCGAGAGTGTTCCCATTCACGAAGACATCAAGCTCGGCTGTCCTACGCGTGACCATTTTATTGAAAACTACAATCAAACCATTCGTCATCTGGGCGAAGCCGGTATTCCGGTCGTATGCTACAATTTCATGCCGGTGTTTGATTGGACCCGCTCTCAGCTCGCGTACCGTCTCAAGGATGGTTCGACGACGCTGACATTCGAGGACGAGACAATTTCCCGCATGGACCCGGTTAAAGGCGATCTTTCGCTGCCGGGGTGGGACGAAAGCTACACCAAAGAGAACATGCAGCAGCTGATTGATAGCTATAAGGATATTACCGAAGAAACACTCTGGAGCAATCTGGCCTATTTCCTTGAGCGGGTTATTCCCGTAGCCGAGGAGGTTGGCATCCGAATGTCGATCCATCCGGACGATCCGCCTTGGCCGATCTTTGGATTGCCGCGCATCGTCGGGGACATGGCCCAGCTGCGCCGGATTACCGAGCATGTAGATAGCCCTGCTAATGGTATCACATTCTGTTCGGGCTCGCTTGGTGCCGATCCGGACAATGATCTCATCGCCATTATCCGACATTTCGGGTCGCAAAAAAAGCTTCATTTTGCTCATACGCGCAATATTTTGCGAACGGGCGAACGTTCGTTTCAAGAATCATCACATCTTTCGTCAGATGGCTCGATCGACATGGTGCGGGTGCTGGAGGCACTTTGGGAGACTGATTTCGATGGACCGCTTCGCCCAGACCACGGCCGGATGATATGGGGAGAGCAAGGCAGACCGGGCTATGGCTTGTATGACCGGGCTCTTGGCGCTACCTATTTGAATGGGATATGGGAAGCGATCTCCAAAACGAAAGGCTGAAGGGAGCAGTAGTTGTGGTTAAATTATCTGTATTTACCGTCGCAACGCCTGACCTGACACCGGATCAATTATGCAGGGAGGCTGCTGCTGCCGGTATTGAGGGCATCGAGTGGCGCTGCAAGGAAACACCAGAAGCCCTCCGCGCCGAGAAGCCTTCTCCCTGGGGAAATAATTGGTGCACGATCGCACCAAACGCTTCGGATGCTGAGATTGCAATCTTCGACGAAGCGGCCAAAAGTCATGGTCGTAAACCGATTGCGCTTGCGCCATACCTTGCATGCGGAGATATGGAAGGGACGGAGCAAGTATTCCGCTTGGCCAAGAAGCTGGGTGTGGCCATGGTTCGCGTCGGAGTACCTCCATATAACCGCTCGCGTCATTACAACGAGCTGTTTGAACAGGCGGTCGGCTATTTGACCGAGGTGGAGGCGCTCGCCAGAACCTATGGCTTGAAGGCACTGGTGGAGGTTCATCACCAAACCATCGCCCCAAGCGCATCCCTTACTCACCGGCTTATCTCGCGTTTCGATCCCGATCTGATCGGCGCCTTGTTAGATCCTGGGAACATGGTGCATGAAGGCTTCGAAAACTATCGGATGGGCATGGAGCTGTTAGGGCCTTATTTAGCTCATGTGCATGTGAAGAACGCTGGCTGGTTACCGGCTGCAGGTCATCCCAATACGGATCAAGCCGCTGGGCTTGGCGGCATCGAAGGGGATCCGCTCAATCCGGTAGCTTTCTCTTGCGGCTGGCGGCCGATTGCAAGCGGTATTGTGCCTTGGAAACAAGTGCTGGCGGATTTGCAAGCAGTCGGCTATGAAGGATGGTTTGGTCTAGAGGATTTCAGCGGCGCTTACGATACGGTAACGATGCTTCAAACGTATGGCAGACAAATGCGAGCTTGGATGGAGGAATTGGAATCATGAGCAAGTTGCGATTCGGTGTAATTGGTATTGGAAATATGGGCTCAGGCCATGCATACAGCCTACTCTCGGGCAAGGTGAGAGGGGCGGAATTGACGGCCGTATGCGACGGCTTCGAGTCAAAGCGCGAATGGGCGCGCACCCACCTAAACGGCGCAGCCGTCTTTGAGGATTCGTCATCCATGATTGACTCGGGCCTCGTGGATGCGGTTATCGTTGCGACACCGCATTATGATCATCCTACGGAAGCGATCCAAGCCTTCGATAAAGGGATGCATGTATTGATTGAGAAGCCGGCGGGCGTCTACGTGAAGCAGGTGAGGGAGATGAACGAGGCTGCTGCGTCTAGCGGCAGGACGTTCGGCATCGTATATAACCAGCGGATGAATCCGCTGTACCGGAAGTTGCGCGAGCTGATCGCTTCCGGGGAGCTGGGAGAAATCCGCCGGACAAATTGGCTGATCACGAATTGGTATCGTTCGCAAGCCTATTATGACTCTGGCTCATGGAGGGCCACATGGGCGGGAGAAGGCGGCGGCGTTCTTATTAATCAATGTCCCCACAATTTGGACTTGTGGCAGTGGACGACGGGCATGATGCCGGTAAGAGTCCGCGCGTTCTGCGCGTTCGGCAAGCATCGCAACATTGAGGTCGAGGATGACGTGACGGCTTACGTGGAATATGCCAATGGCGCAACGGGCGTATTTATTACGACGACCGGCGAAGCCCCTGGTACGAACCGCTTTGAGGTAACAGGCGACCGCGGCAAAATCGTGATCGAAGACGATAAGCTGACATTCTGGCGATTGCGCGAGTCGGAGCGGGCGTTCAATGCACGCAACAAAGAAGCATTCGGCGCGCCGGAGTGCTGGAAGGTTGAGGTGCCGATTCATGGCGGGAGTACGGAGCATGTCGGCATTATCCAGAATTTTACCGACGCCGTATTGAACGGCACGCCACTAATCGCTCCCGGCGAAGAAGGCATTCATGGGCTGACGATATCCAATGCGATCCATCTGTCGACCTGGATCGACGGCTGGGTAGACCTGCCATTGGACGAAGCGCTTCACGAAGCCGAGTTGAATAAGCGTATTGCTGAATCGTCTTCGCGTAAAGCGCAGGTACAGACAGATGCGAAGCCTGCGGATTTAACGGGGACGTTCTAGTATTGAATACCTCCCGCATGAAAGACACCTTGAACGTCAACCGGCCATTGGGCCAAAAGAAAGTGGGGTTTCAAAGATATGGCATCTTCCTTTAATCGTACCGACGGTATGAACTATGCGCCGGTTTCCGTCGTTAAGCCATCGCCGGTATGCGGCCCTGGCGAGTTTACCTTTGCAGCCATGGCACTTGACCACGGACATATCTATGGACAATGCAATGGTCTAATTGAAGCGGGCGGCACGCTCAAATGGGTATACGATCCGGATCCGGCGAAACTGGCCAGCTTCTTAAAAGCTTACCCGGGCGTTCAGGCAGCTTCTTCGCCCGAGGTTATTCTTCAGGACGCGGAAGTGAGGCTCGTTGCTGCTGCCGCAGTACCCTCGGAGCGTGCGGCGCTTGGCCTGACGGTTATGGACCATGGTAAAGACTATTTTACGGA
Organism: Paenibacillus mendelii; assembly: GCF_024498075.1. Lineage (GTDB taxonomy): Bacteria > Bacillota > Bacilli > Paenibacillales > Paenibacillaceae > Paenibacillus_Z > Paenibacillus_Z mendelii. The sequence goes on along the minus strand of NZ_JANHOF010000014.1, from coordinate 17,208 downwards.
CAAAACGCCCTTCACGACCTTGGAACAGGTGTCGGCCGCGCGACGAAAGGCTGCCGAAACCGGCCGCAAATACATGGTTTATTACAGTGAGCGGCTGCATAACGAGAGTGCGGTCTACGCCGGACGCCTCGTGCGCGAAGGTGCGATTGGCCGGGTCGTTCAGGTGATTGGCACGGGGCCTCACCGCTTGAACAAAGCTTCGCGGCCGGATTGGTTTTTCCGCAAAGCGCAATATGGCGGCATTCTGTGTGATATTGGAAGCCATCAGATCGAGCAGTTTCTGTTCTATGCCGGCTGTAAGGACGCCAAGGTTGCGCACAGCAAGGTTGCGAACTACAATAATCCGGATTATCCGGAGCTTGAGGATTTCGGAGATGCGACACTCATTGGGGACAATGGGGCGACGAACTACTTCCGCGTGGACTGGCTCACGCCGGACGGTCTTGGCACCTGGGGCGACGGGCGGACCATCATTCTCGGTACCGATGGTTTTATCGAGCTGCGCAAATATATCGATGTTGCCCGCGATAAACGGGGGGATCACGTCTACTTCACGAATCATGAGGGTGAGTACCATTATGCAGTAGGCGGCCAGGTCGGGTTTCCTTTCTTCGGAGAGCTTATTATGGATTGCTTGAACCGGACGGAGGATGCTATGACTCAGGAGCACGCCTTCAAGGCGGGCGAGTTGTGCGTCACTGCGCAGAATGTCTCGGCTCGGGTGGAATAAACAATCGAAGCGGCGAAGAATGGTTTTGTCGATTCGCAGGAGAAGGAGCGGGCGGATGTTCCAACGCCGGTAAGCGTGGTACAATCGGTTCATGAACAAGATGCGCCGGTTGAGGCGCTCAGGTTGGAGGAACCTTCCTTGCCGCTCCGAATGCAATGGCAGACACCGATCGAGTTAACCTACCGCAACCAGGCTCCCATGCCGGGCGCGCAGTTTCACTCGCATGCCTTTTATGAAATTTATTACTTTCAATCGGGCGAATGTAATTATTTAATCGGCGACAAGCTGATGACGCTTCGCCCAGGCGACCTGATTCTCATGCATGGGATGACACTTCACTGCCCCAATCCGTCGCTTCATGAGCCTTATGTCCGGACCATTATTCATTTCGACCCGGCTTATATCCATAAGGTACTGCAGCCGGAGCCTGCCTCCGCTCTGCTTAAGCCGTTCGAGGAGCTTCGCAATATCCGCTTATCGCTCAGCGCTGACGAGCAGCAGGAGCTAGAGAGGCTGCTGCACACAATGAACGAGTTGTACGATAGCCGGAAATCATTATCCTCGGCAGCTGGCGGCAGGTTCCTGTTCCGGTTCCTGGACTTGCTTGAGCTGCTTCGGGAATGGTGTACGAAGCCAGTCGATGAATACCAGCATGGTTCGCTCAAAGAGCGGCATGTGCAGAGCGTTGTTTCGTATTTGGAGGAGCATTACGCAGAGGATGTTACGCTTGACGCCATAGCAGGCGCGCTGCATCTGACCAAGCCCTATTTATCTAACCTGTTCAAAGAGGTGACGGGCACGACGGTCTTCAAATACTTATACAACCGGCGGATCAATCAAGCGAAAATGTTGTTTCGGCTCGAGCCTGCCCGGTCCGTCTCGGATGTGGGCCGCGCGGTGGGCTTTCATCATCTGGCGCATTTCAGCCGGATGTTCAAGGCGACAGTAGGCTGCAGTCCGGAGGCTTACCGCAGACGGCTCGTTACTTCGCCGGCCGATTTATCTTAAGGCGTTCCCAGCCTGCGTTCATACGCGGGCTCGGGGGACGCTTTTTTCTCATGTTCACTAGTTTTAAACTTTTTTTTGTGAGCCCGTGAACAAATCTGTATGGCTAAGCGTCATATTGCCGACAACAAAGTAAAGAAGCTAAGGAATCGTAAAGAAAGGGGCTGCCTATGGTCACCACCGAACGGCGAATGGACGATGAAACAACGATGAAACAGGCCGTTCGCGGCGATGATCGAGCACTGGCTATCCTGCTGCGGGATAATTACTCCCTATTATACCGGTACATGCTGAAGGTGACGATGAACAAGGCGATGGCCGAGGATCTCGTCCAGGAGACCATGCTCAAGGCGATTGAGCGGATCGGTACGTTCCAGCTTCGGTCGAAATTTTCTACATGGCTTATATCGATCGGAACCAGACTTTATATGGATGAGATGCGCAAGAAGGAGCGGGAACGCAGATGGCGTAACGCGGAGCAGGCGATGCAGTCCATTCGCTTCGATGCAGCCATGAGACAGGACGAATGGCCGGAAGCATTAGATGCGCTTGGCGAGATGCCTTACGAGATCCGAGTCCCTATTTTGCTGAAATATTACTACGGCTACGCCTACGAGGAGATTGCCAAGTGGCTCGACATCCCGATAGGCACGGTTAAGTCAAGGCTGCATAACGGCCTAAAGCATCTGCGAAAGGAGTTGAGCCAATGAGAAGGAAGAATCACCATGACGGCCCGAAGAATAAACGCGATATGGAGACGGAATCCCCTATCGAAGGCAGCAGTTCGGAGGAATGGGAAGCCGAGCAATTCGAACAGCTGGTCGGACGCCATTTGAAGCAATGGGATGATTCGGTGACACCGGAAATTCCGTCCATCCAATCACTGGAGCAGCTCGCGGGCGATCAGCGTGATCGATTGCGCGGCCGTCTGTGGCGCGACCTGCTGCTGTTCTGGGTCGTTAGCGGAATGATCCTGTCCGGGCTCGTCCTGCTCGTGCAGCGGGACCTGAAGCTGTTTATCATTGTGCAGGTCGTTGTCCTCATGGCCGCTTGTCTATTCGTTGTCAGTCCGGTGGTACGCAGGGAGGGACGGGGCAAATGGACGAACTAAAGCAAATTCCGGTATGGCTTCTTGTTCTGCTCCTGATTGCGCTCATCAGCCAGTCCACCTGGTTGTTTATCGATGCGAGAAAGCACAGCCGGTTCCCTTGGTTTTGGGGTCTGTGGGGACTTATACAGGTGCCCATGCCCCTCATCTTATATTGGCTTGTGGTCCGGGTTGATCGAGCCCAATACGAGAAATTGCGTAACCTCTGGAAGCCGTAAGCTTGTAAAAGTGGATATCGCCTCATGCTTATGAAGCAAGGGACGATAAAGATCTGCAAGGTTGTCATAGGAGTAAATATAAGGGGGTTTATATGATGGATCAATTAACAAATACACAATTGTGGACCATTCTCGGCCCTGTACTCGCCCTCCAGCTGCTGCTTATGATCATTGCGCTGGTTGTTTGCATCCGTACCGAAGAGACGCGTGGTCCCCGCTGGATGTGGGTGCTCATCATATTGTTCGGCAATCTGATCGGCTCTATTCTATTCTTTATCTTTGGAAGGAAGTTGGCGTCATGAATCATCTTTTAAAGGTTGAAGGGCTCGCCAAATCATTTGCAGGCTCCAAGGCGGTAGACGGCATTCATTTTACAATCGGCGAGGGCCGCTGTATGGCGCTGCTTGGTCCGAACGGAGCGGGCAAAACAACGACGATCCGAATGATCACCGGACTTCTCGAGCCCACTTCCGGAAGCATATCCTTCCGGTATCAAGAGCCTGGCATGGATCGGCGCAAGCTAATCGGTTATTTGCCGCAAATTCCTGCCTTCTATGGCTGGATGAGCGGCAAGGAGTTTCTTGTCTATGCAGGAAGGCTGTGCGGTATGAGTGCCAGGGCAGCAGAAGCCAGCAGCAAGGAGCTTCTGGAACGCGTCGGGATCGCAGACGCCGGCAAGCGGCGCATCGGCGGTTACTCCGGAGGGATGAAGCAGCGGCTTGGACTGGCACAGGCGCTTATCCATAAACCAAAGCTGCTGGTGTTGGACGAGCCGGTATCCGCACTTGATCCAATCGGCCGACGCGAAGTGATGGCCCTGCTCTCCGAGCTCAAGCGGGAGACGACCGTTCTCTTCTCTACGCATGTGCTGCATGATGCCGAAGAGCTATGCGACGACGTTCTAATCATGCGTGAAGGACGGATTGCGATTCATGGGGCGATCGATGAGATCCGCGCCTCTAACAGGCAGCCGGTTCTGCTCCTTGAGACGGAAGGCGATGAACGTTCGCAAGGATGGGTGGAGGAATGGATGCGGCATCAACCTGCATTTGTCCAGACGGCGGAGGTGACAGGCAGCGGCTTACGCCTGGTCGTGAACGATGTCGGGGCAGCACGGCGCATGTTGCTCGCCCAGCTTGCGGAAGCCGATGTGCGTGTGACGAAGCTTGAGTTCGGTCACACGTCGCTCGAAGATTTATTTATAAAGGCGGTGGCAAGATGACGCAATGGTTTGTGCTCTATTGTAGAGAATGGCTGGAGCTTGTTCGAAGCTATAAGCTGATTTGGGTACCGATCGTCTTCATTCTGCTTGGTGCTTCGCAGCCGATTACCACCTATTTCTTACCGGAAATACTCGCAAGCGCGGGTAATTTGCCTGAAGGAACCACGTTTGAATTTCCTGTCCCGACAGCAGTGGAGGTTCTTGCGCAAACGCTGGGGCAGTTCGGCACCCTTGGAGTGCTAGTGGTTGCGTTGTCCAGCATGGGCGCAATATCCGGCGAACGGGTTAGCGGGACAGCTTCAATGATACTGGTCAAGCCCGTTTCATATGGGGCATTCGTGACTTCCAAATGGGCTGCGATGCTAACCCTCTCCACCATCTCTTTTGCCATGGGCTACGGAGCAGCATGGTATTACACCATGGCCTTGTTCGAAGCCGTTGGCTGGAGGGAAGTCGGCGGAAGCTTGCTCCTCTTTGCCCTGTGGCTTGGCTTTGTAGGCACGCTGACCATCCTGTTCAGCTCGCTGCTGAGAAGCGCGGCGGCTGCGGCGTTCTCTGCTCTGGCCGTATCCGTGCTGCTATCGTTATCCGCTTCTATGCTGCCGAATGCCTTTGCCTGGAGTCCTGGCAATCTATCGAAACTCGCTGCATCTTTCGTAATGAATCATACGGCGGAAGGGTTATGGCTCGTCGTATTGGTAACGTTTTGCGCAATGGCTGCTGCCCTGACGGCCAGTGCGGCAGTGCTGAGGAAACGCCCGTCTCTGGATGCTGCCTAGACGGAAGGATTCATTGGAATAAATTACGCCTAATCCGCTTGCTCTATCAATTGGACTTCGTTATTATATTTTAGTAGGATAGAATAATTGATAAGTTAGCAGAGGCAGGGATGTAAACATGCTCAAGCTAGGGCAGAAAGTGATAATGGTTTCAGACCTTTTCGAACAGAACCTCCCCGTTGGGGAGTACGGATATATTATTGCATACGACCGCAATGCCGATAACGCATTCGATTACGTCGTTCGCGTGCCTAAGGCGGGCCGTAACTTTTATGTGCCGGCCGAGGACATTGAGCTCGAGGAAGTGCTCTTGCAGCTGGAAGCCGAGCGTGTCGAACGTGAAGCGTTGATCGATTTTGCGCTTGCGACGCATAACGAGGAATTGTTCCGGCGCGTGATGAACGGCGATGAGGAGGAAGTGGTGGAGGAAAACAGTAACGAAGTGCAGAGCCGCGAGGATTTCATCCGGCAGGTGAACCTGAAGGCTTGGATTTAGTGCATACATTTCCTCGTGAGTGCAATATCCGTTCTGACACAGAGTAACGGTAGAAGACAGGCGAGTTATTGAGCGTGTGTCCACGATTAACCTCCTCCTTGAAGGAGACTTCCCCCTAGGTATTTAAATCAAAGGTCGACGTCAAATACGTTGTTCTTCTTCTTGGAATCGTGCTCCAATTCGACGGGTTAATGATCACAGGACTGCTGGTGAAGGCTTCAGAGACCGGTCCTGTTGGCATAGCTGTCACTGTGCTATCCATTGCAGCGTTCACAGCATTCGTGTGGTGGTTATTCTTTAGTACGAGTTATCGTATCGAAAGACAAGGGGCTCTTAGTAAAAAGCGGAATATTTCGTTCCGTCATCCCCTATGAGGACATAGCTAAGTTGGACAAAGCGACCAGTTATGGGCAGGGTACCGGCTGTCTTGGTTAGCATGGGGTTAGGCGCTTGCCTATCAGTTAGAGCGAACCCGTCCAAACCCCGGATACACAACAAGAAGCCTCCGAATTAGTGGAGGCTTCTTGTTCTGTATTTAGCGAACGTACAGCAAGCGGCGACTGCCGCTTCTTATGTCTCTGATCCGCTATCCTCTTCGGTGGTTGAGGATGTGGATGATTTCGAAGGCGCTTTTCCCTCGAAGCCGCCCCTATGTCCGCCGCCGCGTACGTGATCTTGTCCGTTAACAATGTTCTCTGCGCGCTCAGCGGCGCCTGCTGTCTGCTTGCCGGCTTGCTCTTGCGTCAACTGCCCATCTTCCACGGCTTGATTGATCTCATTCACGATCGCAGCTTTCAAAGCGTCGATCACGTTTTGTACCTCTACGCCCTTATCTTTTGCCAGATCGGCCAGCGACTTGCCGGAAGTGAGCGCTGTCTCCAACTCGGAATCGCTCAGGCCCAGAAGTCCGGCAACTTCGTCAAGATTTACTTTATTGAAGTCGAACCTTCCTCTGGAGCCTTTTCCTTCAAGCGGCTTCGTGGAGTCGATCATTGTGTCCAAGCGCGATGTGAATTGCGATTTTTTCTCTTTTTGACGATTATCGAAGGCAGTCGTAAGGGCTTGCTTCAATTGTTCGCGCGTCACGCTTTGTGCCTCGGCTACTTGAGCCAATGTCTTCCCTGCGGCTAGCTTCTCATTCAATCCATCCTGATCCAGCTTGAGTAGATCCAGCACCTCTTGGCTTACGATGCCGCCCGTTTTACCATGTCCGCCTCCGCGATGTCCCATCTCCGATGCGGTTTTTGTCTTTATACTGCTGTCGCCCGGGATATTAGATGTTGTTGCGCTAGTGGCAGCATATGCACTAAGTGGAATCATGACCGCCAAGGCGGCTGTAATGCTCATGGTTTTCAGGTACTTGTTCATGATAGATATCCTCCTCTTGTAGCGAATGTGGTCTTTACCTCTTTCATTATGGCCATGCTACCTTAAGAGGGAATGAAAGGAAGATAAGCGCCAGTTGAAAGTTTGCTGAAAATCAGCTTTATGCCGGCTTGGAAGTGAAGCTCCATTATCCATTGAGTTCAACCCGTTTCTTGCGCTATAATAGGAGGAATGTGAGCACACAAGGATAGAAAGGGAGGCCACGCGCCCATGAGCATTACGGTCAAGGACGTTGAACATGTCGCCAATTTAGCGCGGCTGGAGCTTTCGGAGCAGGAGAAAGAGCAGCTTACCGGACAGCTTAATGCGATTCTAAAATATGCGGAGAAGCTCGGCGAGCTGGATACCGATCATGTAGAGCCGACAAGCCATGTGCTGCCGGTTACGAATGTCATGCGGGACGACCGTGTTCGTGAATCCGTTTCAGTCGAAACGGCCATGAAGAACGCACCGGATGAGGAAGACGGCCAGTTTAAAGTACCAGCTGTATTAGAATAGAACGAAGGAACCTGTCCAGTAGGAGGTTCTGTGGCCGTTAAGCGCCCGCACCTTGCAGTGCGCGGCGAAGTTGAAGGGAGGAAGGATTGTTGGCACCATTTGATTTGCGCCTTCAGGAAGTACATAACAAGCTGACGAGCAAAGAGCTTTCCGTCACCGATCTGGTCAATGAGTCATATCAACGGATTGCGGAGACGGACGCTTCCATTCAAGCGTTTCTTACATTAAATGAGGATGGCGCTCGCGCCGCTGCCTCTGAATTGGACAAGCAGCTTCAAGAGGGCGGGGAACGCGGCCTGCTGTTCGGCCTGCCCGCAGGCATCAAGGATAATATCGTTACGGAAGGGCTGCTCACGACTTGTGGAAGTCAGTTCCTGCGTAACCATGATCCGATCTATAACGCGACGACGGTTAAGAAACTGATGGCCGCGCAATCGATCACGATCGGCAAGCTGAATATGGATGAATTTGCGATGGGCGGCTCTAATGAAAATTCCAGTTTTTATCCAACGCGAAACCCTTGGAATACAGATTACGTGCCAGGCGGCTCCAGCGGCGGCTCTGCAGCAGCAGTGGCAGCAGGCCAAGTATATTTCTCGCTCGGCTCCGATACGGGGGGATCGATCCGGCAGCCGGCTGCTTACTGCGGCGTCGTCGGTCTGAAGCCGACTTATGGCCTTGTCTCGCGGTTTGGCCTCGTCGCGTTCGCCTCGTCGCTCGATCAGATCGGACCGCTGACCAAGAACGTGGAGGATTCCGCTTACGTCCTGCAGGCACTTGCCGGTTATGACGAGATGGACTCAACCTCGGCGAAGGTAGATATTCCTGATTATGTGAATGCGCTGAACGGAGACGTCAAGGGCCTTCGCATCGGTGTGCCGAAGGAATACCTTGGACAAGGTATCGATCCGAAAGTGAAAGAAGCCGTGCTCCAAGCACTGAAAGTATACGAGAGTCTTGGCGCTACGTGGGAGGAAGTGTCCATGCCGCATACGGAATATGCGGTGGCAACCTACTACCTGCTCGCCTCGTCTGAAGCTTCATCTAATCTCGCTCGCTTTGACGGGGTACGTTATGGCGTACGTGCCGATAACCCGGATAATTTGATCGAGCTTTACAGGAAGTCACGCAGCCAAGGATTCGGTCCTGAAGTGAAGCGCCGGATCATGCTCGGCACCTATGCACTAAGCTCCGGCTACTATGATGCGTATTATTTGAAGGCACAGAAAGTCCGGACGCTCATTAAGCAGGATTTCGACAATGTATTTGCAAACTACGATTTAATTATCGGCCCAACGGCACCAACACCGGCTTTCCGAATTGGCGAGCAAGTGGGTGATCCGCTGACGATGTACCTGAATGATATTTGTACGATTCCTGTCAGCTTGGCGGGAGTACCCGCGATCAGTGTTCCGTGCGGTTTTGCGGACGGGTTACCGATCGGCCTGCAAATTATCGGCAAAGCGTTCGACGAGACGACGGTGCTGCGTGCGGCGCATGCGTACGAACAGCATACGGAGCATCACAAACAGCGTCCGCAGCTCTGAGCTAAAGGCGGATGTGAAGGAAGCGGAGGGCTAATAGACGATGTTTGAAGCAACCCAATACGAAACGGTAATAGGGCTGGAAGTGCATGTCGAGCTCCATACGAAGAGTAAAATCTTCTGCGGCTGCTCCACCTCTTTCGGTGCCCCGCCGAATACCCATACATGCCCAATCTGTCTGGGGCATCCCGGCGTGCTGCCGGTCTTGAACCGCCAGGCAGTGGAATATGCGATGAAGGCAGCGCTGGCACTCAACTGCCAAATCGCGGATGTAAGCAAATTCGATCGCAAAAATTATTTTTATCCCGATTCCCCTAAAGCATATCAAATCTCCCAGTTCGACCAGCCGATCGGCGAGAATGGCTGGATTGATATCGAAGTGGATGGCAAGACAAAACGGATCGGTATTACCCGTCTTCATCTTGAGGAGGATGCGGGTAAGTTGACTCACGTGGACGGCGGTTTTGCATCGCTTGTCGATTTCAACCGTGTCGGAACGCCGCTCGTCGAGATCGTGTCGGAGCCGGATCTCCGTTCACCTGAGGAAGCAAGGGCTTATTTGGAGAAGCTTCGGGCAATCATGCTCTACTGTGACGTGTCCGATGTGAAGATGGAAGAAGGCTCTATGCGCTGTGATGCCAACGTGAGCATTCGTCCTTACGATCAGGAGCAGTTCGGGACGCGTGCAGAGCTGAAGAACATGAACTCGTTCCGCGGCGTGCAGCGCGGACTGGAGTATGAGCAGATTCGTCAAGCGGACGTCCTGGACAACGGGGGTAAGGTTGTCCAGGAGACTCGCCGCTGGGATGAAGCGCAAGGTAAGACATTCTCAATGCGCAGTAAGGAAGAAGCGCATGACTATCGTTACTTCCCAGATCCGGATCTCGTGAAGGTGAACATCAGCGAGGAATGGAAGGAACGCGTTCGTGCCAGCATTCCAGAGCTGCCGGATGCCCGTCAGGCGCGTTATGCCAGTGAATTTGGCTTGCCATCGTATGATGCCGGCGTCATTACGTCGTCCATGAAGCTCGCTGACTTTTTCGAGGAGAGCCTACAGTACACCAAGGATGCCAAGTCGGTTGCGAATTGGATCATGGGGGATTTGCTCGGCTATCTGAATGCGAACGGCCAGGAGCTAGGCGACGTGAAGATTACCGGTCAAGGACTCGGCGAGATGATTGGTCTGATGGAGAAAGGGACGATCAGCAGCAAGATCGCCAAGACTGTATTCAAAGCGATGCTGGAGAGCGGCAAGCGTCCGCAGCAGATCGTGGAGGAGCAGGGGCTCGTTCAGATTAGCGATGAAGGCGCAATTGCGGCTGTAGTCGATCAGATCGTAAGTAAGAATCCGCAATCGGTGGAGGATTTCAAAGCCGGCAAGGAGAAGGCAATTGGCTTCCTCGTCGGGCAAGTGATGAAAGAAACGAAGGGTAAAGCGAATCCGGCACTTGTAAACAAGCTGCTGTTGGAGCGATTGAATCAATAATTCGTTGAAAGAGGCATGTCCGACTGTTCCATTCGTCGACATGCCTCTTTTTGTTCTTCGCCTGCTTGCTCGTTTTTGGAGGAATGACTCCTGGTTAATGATGACTGACGGCTTGTTGTGCTACAATATATAGTAATAAATATAAAGTTACCGGAGCTCGGAAGCGCAGCAAGTCGGCAATTACAGACAGCGAAGGGAGGCAGCTTGCGCCATGAGAGAGAATAAACGGGCAACCCGGATTTGGGCGCGATTGCTATCTTTTCTCGTTCCTGGCGCAGGGCATTTGGTGCTGGGCCTTCATATGAAAGGGCTGCTGCTGGTCGCGGTGACGCTTACGGACCTTGTGGCGATGATCCGCTTCGCGGATGAAGGCGGAGGGGAATTTGCTCTTCTGATCGTTTACTTAGGCCTTGCTCTCCCGTTCTTTTGGTTCTACAGTGTATTCGATACGCTGCAGGAGGCGGCCCGGCTTCGAGGTGTCCAAGATAGCCGCCTCGCTGGGGATCAACCGAAGGCAGCCGTTATAGCGCTCCAAGGCGCGCTCATCATCTCCCTGGGTTTAGTGCTGCTCGTACTTGTGCGGGCGCCAACGGTACTGACACCGTGGTTGGATACCGCAGGAGTCTATGCTCCCGGAATTGGGCTGGCAGCGGTCGCTATTTTTATAGGAATACAGAGGGGGAGTACGATGTTCAAAATGGGGCGGTTAACCGCGGCTGTCATCATTATGACCGTCGGCGGCTTGCTGCTGTGGGATCAAATAAAGGGACGTAACGACATCAATCTGCTGGGGCAATGGTGGCCGGCTGCATTCGTGCTGCTGGGACTGGAGGTTGTGATTTTCGGTCTCGTCTACCGCACCAGCAGTAAGCGCCTATCGTTTGATCTAGTCGGGAGTTTACTGGCGGTCGTCATTGCAGTTACCGCATACGGGGTCACGCAGTATTCAGCGATGCCGTTCCGTTGGCTGGATGAATGGAAGGTTAATTTGGCCGGGATGGCTGGATACGGTGAGGAAAAGGGATTCAGGTATGATAAAGAGCTGATCAAGGTGCCGGTTGAACAGGAGCTGGCGGCCATTGCGATCGATAATCCGAATGGGAAAGTGACCCTTAAGAAGGGCGATGTCAGTGAAATTGAAATCGTGACCGTCTTGTGGGTGGATTCGGGAGATCAGCAAGAGGCGGACGATGTTGCCGCTAATTCAATGGTAGAAGTCGACAGCGGAAAAAAACTCACCATCAAGGCAAAAGGAGAGTCATACGGTACTAATGGCAACCGTAAACCGCGTATGAATATGATGATAACGGTACCGGCGGATTCTCATCTCGTGCAGCTTCCGGCTGATGAATCTCAGCAGACTGAGGGCATTAACGGTGAAACTTTAGGAGATGCTGGGTCTTCTGAATCTATAGACAACGGCGCACCCGCAAATACGGCGAATACGGGTTCAAGTGGAGCGATAGATGCTGACGGGGTTTTACTTGATGATGGCCAATCCGCCTCTAACACACAAGGTACCGATATGACGCAGCCACCTGCATCGTCAGGGGAAGGGAATGCGGACAATGAATCCCCCATGGACCATGAGGAACGTTCCGTAGTATTGACCATTCAGGTGACGAACGGCTCGGTTGACGTATCGGGTCTGAATGTGCCGGGTGGACTTCAGGTGAAAGTCACGAATGGCGAGATTGCGATTCGGGAAATCAGAGGTTCTGTCGGTGTGGAGACGAAGAACGGAAGTATCACGGTTGCCGACATCGATGGAAACGCACGGCTGGAGACCTACAACGGCATTGTGAAAGCAGCGCGGATTCAAGGTGATTTAGCAGGCTCGACGTTAAGCGGCGGCATCGAGGTTGAGCAGCTTGCAGGCGCTGCGGAGGTCGAAACGAAGAACGGTGAAATTTTGATTCGGGAAGCTTCCTCCAGCATCAAAGCGGATACGTTGAATGGAAATATTGAAATCAGCAGCAGCGTTGTCGGGGGAGACTGGGATATCGACAGCTCGATTGGCGAAATTCGTCTGTTTATCCCGGAGAACGGGAGCTACACCGTCAACGGCTCTGTCACATTCGGCAATGTCGCGACAGACCTTCCCTTAACCGCAAGCAAGAAAACGATCCGCGGCGACATCGGTTCAGGCGATTATCGAATTAATATCGATGCGAACAGCAGCATATCGGTAAATCGTTACAACAATTGAAATGGGCACCAGCTTTCATTGACAAAATGAAAAGTAAGCACGTACAATGGTGCTAACGAAACAGAAAGGCGTGAAGGGCATGGGTGCGACCGTTGAACAAGCTTTAGAACAATTGAAAAGTACCGGCGTCCGTATGACCCCGCAGCGTCATGCCATCCTGAGTTTTTTGATGAATTCAATGACCCATCCGACGGCTGATGAAATATACAAAGCGCTATCACCTGTATTTCCTAGCATGAGCGTAGCGACCATATATAATAATTTGCGGCTGTTCGTCGATGCCAGACTCGTTCGCGAACTTACCTACGGCGACGATTCTAGCCGGTTCGATGCTGACTTGTCCGAGCATTATCATGCCATCTGCAAATCCTGCGGCAAAATCGTCGATTTCGATTATCCGCCACTCACAGATGTGGAGGACGCGGCATCGCGCGAAACGGGATTTAAAGTGGAAGGTCACCGGATGGAAATTTACGGGCACTGCGGGGATTGCTCCAAGGTTCATTCCTAACGATAACATGGCGTTTTATTTGCCCGTATGTAACATTATGGCGCAATACCAGCGTGCAGGAGAGGGGGTCAACCCGACTTTCTGCACGCTTTTTTGTCCAGCGGACAAGTAATTGACTCGACTGATAGGAGGCTAACATAAACGTGCAGACGGTTCGTGTTCGTCCGCGCCACCGCCGGCAAGGCGGCTGGTTAAAGTGGCTTGTTCTGATAAGCGGACTCATTTCAATGCTCGTCGTTATATGGATTGGCTGGAACCGGTACGTTCCAAACAATACGGAGGAAAAACCTCAATATGGTTTGGAGTACCCTATTATTGTCCAGGGGAAAGTAATGAAGGAAGGGGCGATAACCGAGAATTCAACGGTGAAGCTGCCGCTTTCTGTACTGCAGCAGCCATCTCTGGGGCTAAAGGATTGGATCCATTACGAGCAGAAGAGCGGACACATCATATTGACGAATGTAGATAAAGTACTGCGGTTGAAGACGAATTTATTAACGGCGACGATGAACAGCAAGCAATATGACTTGACTGTAGCCGCAGAAGTGAAAGCAGACAATGTTTATATTCCGGTTACGCCGCTGGAAGAGCTATATGGCCTAAAGGTCGAATTGGATGAAGTGACTCATATCGTCACCGTTATACCGGCCGGTGATGCCGTGCAGCGGGGGAAGGCAGACACCGACGAAGTCATAATCCGCCACGAGCCTACGATCCGGTCTCCTATTGCAGAGCGAATCGTTCCAGGGAAAGAAGTGAGAATCTGGGGGGAGGACGATGGCTGGTATCGGGTTCAAAGCCCGCAAGGCTACGTAGGATACGCGGCAAAGGACAAGCTTCAGTTATCGCAAGTGGAACGGATCGCGGCACCTGAGAAGGAAGAGCCGTTCGTGGCCTGGAAGGTGATGGGACGCAAAATCAATATGACATGGGAAGCCGTGTATGCGAAGAACCCCAACATAGCGGACATCGGTCCGCTGACCGGCGTGAATGTGGTAAGTCCGACCTGGTTTGAATTGATCGATGGCACAGGCAAAATTCGCAGTAAGGCGGACAAAGCGTATATCGATTGGGCACATAAGAAAGGCATGCAGGTATGGGCGCTGTTCAGTAACGGATTTGAGCCGGAGCGGACAACGAGCGTGCTCGCGGATGCGGACAAGCGGTTCTATATGATCCAGCAGCTTCTGGCTTATGCCCAGATGTATAAGCTGCAGGGCATTAATGTGGATTTCGAAAATGTCGTGACATCCGATAAAGCCAATTTAGTTCAATTCGTCAAAGAGCTGACTCCGCTTCTACATGAGCAGGGGCTGGTAGTCTCCATCGATGTGACTCCGAAATCGAACAGCGAAATGTGGTCTAAGTTTCTAGACCGGGCTGCCCTCGGCAAGATCGTTGACTATATGATGATCATGGCTTATGACGAGCATTGGGCATCCAGTCCCAAGTCGGGATCAGTCGCTTCGCTCCCTTGGGTGGAGCAAGCACTCGTGAAGATTATGGAGGAAGATAACGTACCTGCCGGGAAGCTGGTGCTTGCGGCGCCGCTATATGCGCGTCTATGGACGGAGAAGAAGGATGAGACGGGTTCCATTAAGGTAAGCTCGAAGGCGCTTGGGATGGACACAGTAACAGGAATTGTTAAGGATCGAAAGCTGAAACCTGTCTTTGACGCAAAGGCTGGTCAGAATTACGTAGAATATACGGAGAACGGAGCTTTACAGCGAATATGGATCGAAGATGCCGTTTCGATGAAAGCCCGGGTAGCGCTTGTGATGAAATACGATTTGGCGGGCCTTGCCACCTGGCAGCGGACGTTCCAATCCGATAGTATTTGGGCTATTATTGATAATTCTTTAAATAAACGACCTTAATTGCAGTAATGAAAGGCGCCTCTTTGATGGTATGTCCATCGAGGAGGCGCCTTTCATATCGTATAGAGAGTGTCTAAGCATCCTGAGTCGAATCGACCGGCTTTTGCGTCGCTTGATTGGGGTCAAGCGTCAATATCGTTTTGCAGTACATGCAGCGGTCCGTTTTGCCGAGCATCTTCGTTGGTCTGGCACATTCGGGACAAGTTAATATGGTGGCACTAGTAGACATCATGCCAGCCCAGAAATAAACCCCCACGCTGACGAGCATCGCGATCATCCCGATTACCATGAAGATTCCAGCGAATATTTTTCCCGATTGTCCCCAAAAGACGATACCAGACGTTCCGAGGATCATTAGTCCCATGCCAAGAAGTGTAAAAAGAAGTCCCCAGAGCCGGAATTCGTTGATTTTGCTTGATCTAAAAAACATGATGTCGTTCCTTTCTGACAGATCTGCATCGATTTCTTAAGAATGGGCAGGAAACCGGGCGGAGCTTGTCGAACAAGAATTAAACTGCGAAATCATTATAGCTCAAACTGTACGACGAAGCCATACGGGGGATCAATGTGGAGCATATAAAGGCGCATTTTCTAGAAATTTTCAAGCAAGACGAGGATCTCATCAGCTTGATGGCAGTAAACGATCCTCATCCGTATAGTCCATTAATTAATGGGATGGACCTGCTTTTAATCGTTGTTTCGTCAAATTTCGAGCATTCTCTAGCATTAGAGCATGTGCGAATGGGAAGCGTTCAAGTACAAATCCGTCGGGTAACCCCGGCCAATCTGGAGCATTGGGTATCTGGCGGCGAAACCCGCAGCAGCGTACAATGGCTCGTTCAGGGGGAAATCCTGTTGGACAGAGACAATTATTTACTCCATTTCCGTCAGCGGATGGAAACATTACCGGAAGAATTACGCGGGCGCAAACAGCTCAAGGAATTTGGCTGCTTCGTTCAGACCTATTTGCAAGCCAAGCAAGATTTGCAAGACGGCAACCTGCTTGATGCATACAGCAATACGATTAATGCGCTTCACCATTGGGCGAATATCGTTCTCGTTGAAGCGGGCGTATATCCTGAACTGGCATTATGGCGCCAAATGAGACGGTTTGATCCTGGTATATATAAATTGTACGAGGAGCTAACCATCAGTACCGAGACGCTTGAACAGCGCGTGCAGCTTGTCATGCTGGCATGCGAATTTTCCTTCATGAGCAAAATGAAATCATGCTGCGAATTTCTCTTCTCTATATTAACTAGCCGTGAAGAGCCTTGGAGTATTGCGGATCTCCAGTCTCATCCGCTTCTTGCTGATTTACAGATTGATCTATCCCTTCTGATCAGGAAGCTGGTCATGCGGGGTTACGTGAAGGAAGTAGCAGTTATCCCGTTCTCAGGTGATACGGATTCATTAGAGCTTCGTTACCGCTGCGAAACGGTATAGTTCATCGATAAACAAGCATGGGATGCTTTATGATTCGGGTATGATGGAGTACGCAGCTGCGGCTGCGTTTCTTGTTGTTTAGGTACAGTGCAAGCATGTTAAGGCGGTATACGTTATCGAATGTGCTCCTCGCCTAAGTTTTTCTCATGTTTCGCTTGACGCATTCAAGTGGGATGTGTTAGATTAGTCCTTACCGCCTCGAAGGAAATGAAGCTGCACAAAGAAAGAAACAAAAAAGAATTAAAAAAAGTGCTTGCATTCAAACGGGTGGATATGATATATTATAAAAGTCGCCGCTGAGAGAAAACGCAGCGAATGACGAAAGAAATTCACGAGTATTTGTTCTTTGAAAACTGAACAATGAGCGACCTGTCAAGCAAAGATTTAACAAGTAATGAGCTAACAAGCTTATCAATATAGTCGGTCTTCGGATCGCACTTTTATGGAGAGTTTGATCCTGGCTCAGGACGAACGCTGGCGGCGTGCCTAATACATGCAAGTCGAGCGAATTTCATTGAAAGCTTGCTTTCAATGGAGTTAGCGGCGGACGGGTGAGTAACACGTAGGTAACCTGCCTACAAGACTGGGATAACATTCGGAAACGAATGCTAATACCGGATACGCAATTTCCTCGCATGAGGGAATTGGGAAAGGCGGAGCAATCTGCCACTTGTAGATGGACCTGCGGCGCAT
>NZ_JANHOF010000013.1 GCF_024498075.1 Paenibacillus mendelii | reverse complement strand
CGCGGCGGCGCCATCGCTCGCCGCGGCAGGCCCGCGGGGCGCGGCTGCGGAGCCATCGCCGCCGCCATCGCCGCGGGCAGCGCCGGCACCGGCTTCGCCCGGCGCCCCGAAGCTCGGGGTCGGCTCGAACGGAACCCAGCCGACCCCGGCAAAGTAAACCTCCACCCATGCGTGCGCATCACTTGCACGCACGGTGTAAGTCCGGGCGGCTGATGCATCCGGCCCAACCGCCGCGGCCAACCCGCCACCCGCGTCCGTCCATGACGCGGCCGAGTCCACTCGCTGCAGCAGAAGCGTGCCTCCTCCGCCCGCTGTGTCACCTCGATCCTTCGCGCCGTTAACGATCCCCTCAAGCGCCGCTAGCTGTTGGGACGACCGCGTTTCATCAGAATCAGCATCGGGCGTTCCTGGCGCGAAGCCTTTCACATAGCGTGCCGGTATGCCCTGTGTCCGCAGCAGTACTACCATAGACGTTGCAAAATGGACGCAGTAGCCTTGATGCTGTTCAAACAGAAAGTGATCGACGAAGTCCGCTCCTTCAGCCGGTTCTTCCGTTTGAGTGAGCGTATAGGTGAACCCGTCCCGCAGGAAGGATTCGATGGCCTTCGCCGTGTCGTAGCGTCCCTTCCCCGCACTTTCAGCGATGCGCGACGCCAGATCCTTCACGCGGGCCGGCAGTGCAGGCGGAAGCTGTGTGTAAAGCTCGGCAATAGCCGCCGGATCCGCTTCGTATTGGCCGGCCTTACGCAGCAGGTCCGGGTCGTCTGCAGGCAGCCGCGTGGCAACGGTATACCGCTTAATAACATCATCTGACTTTGCAGCAAACAATGCGTCCGTTATCTCATCCTTGCGATACCGGTCCATTCGATCCCAAGAACCATCCGCAAATAGCTCCGTTACCGCTGCATCGGCACCCGCGGTTAGAATGGGCCAACCGCTGCTGGGACGCAGGGCTGTAACCGTATGCAACAAGGTACGCTCCTTTGAACTGGCCGTCCATTCGTCTTCCGTAAGTTTCAGACCTGTGTACGGATCCACCGCTTCACGCGGCTCTATCCCTCCTGCCCTCTCCGCAAGACCCTCTGGGTTCACCGCTTCACCCGGCTTCAGCTTGCCCGCTTGCTCCGGCTGCCTCCCCGTGCGATCGCCCATGGCATCTGCGACCAAGCGTTCCTCGACGGAATGTCCTTCCTGCAGCCAGCCGCGACCGTCGTAGACGTCCTTGCTATCCCCTCGCAAATAGATCGGCTCCGTGCTTTGCACGGTAAACAAAGGTGTATCATCCGATCGTATCGGCGCCCCAAGCGTTGAATCGTCAAATCCGTAGCCGGTCCAGCCCGCAGCATCCCGCTCCTGTTCGCCCGAACGCAAGGCGTCCAAGCTGCGCTCACGCAAGATCGTCGTTACAGTATCTGCGGTAAGATGGTTACCCGCCCAATCAACGGCCGCTACCGCCCACGGTGCCGGTCCGTCCGCAGCCGGCTTGCCGAAAGAAGCCGCCGCTCCGATAGACAGCAGAACGACTGTCATCCACGCCGCTCCGCTCCACCAGCCGACAGGCCAGCCGGCAGCCGAACGGCTTGCCGCGCTTCTCGATGCTTCCTCTCCGTATAAGCGGTCCAATTTCGGTACAACCAGGAGAGCCGTCAGAATCAAGCCCTCTGCTAATGCTCGAACAAGACCCGGGAACACCTCCACCCCCAGAAAGCTATGAAGCAAGAGCAAATAAAGCGCCGTCAGAGCGGTCAAACCAATTCCCCACTGCCGCATCCATACCAAGGATTGCACAGCAACGGCCATCATTCCAAGACCAGCTATGAGCAGAAGCGTCCTGGATTCACCGCCAATCAGCAGCTCCCCTTCCATAAGGCGAACGATATCATTCTGAACGGCATCCGTAATCCAGAACAGCGCGTCAAGCAGAGTTGGCGAGTGGGAGCTGTAGATGATTGACGCAGATCCTAAGCAAATGGCACTGTTCACCACCAAAGAAACCCAGAGCGGCGGCATCCACAGGCCAACAGCCAGGAAGCCCCCTACCGCAGCCACGATCGGGCCGATCGAATACAGCTCCGTATAAACCGTCAATTGATTCAACGGCAGCAGCCATTCGATGATGAGTCCGTATAGAAGCAAGGTCGTGACCAGACGGCGGGACCCGTTACCGAAAAAGGCCGGCATCTCGCTATCCAACCGTCCTGCTTTAGCCGTATCCAGCGTCTCCCCACTCAGGCTTCCATTGCCCTTGCCGTTCCAATCGGAAACCGTCCGCTTCTTCTCCGATCCGTTCGACTGCCCGGCCACCGGCTTATGTGACGGTCCCATCGTGCTCTCCTCCCTCCACTACATCCGGCTGACGAAGGTACTGCTGCGGAATCGGCAATACCGACACGCGGCAATCGATTCCCTGCAGCCTGCTCCTCCATATCCGTTCCGCTTCTGCCGGATCCGACCATTCGCCCCCAAGCCAGAGATAAAATACTCCGCCGCGTCCACTCGCTAGACTTGCCGCTTGCTTAATCGCTTCTATGCTCTCCAAATTGGTGTCCAGCCGATCGCGATCGTCCTTCACGCCCGCTGTATTCACGGTCCCCATTGCTGGCGGCGCTGCCTTTCGTTCTGGTGCTGGTGCGGAGTGTGCCAATGTATGGGCTGTTGGTTGGGTAGTTGGTTGTGATGCTGTTGCCGCTGATTGTGCTGCTGTACGGACTGCTGGTTGTGCTGTTGTTACTGCTGTTGGTTGCGCAACCATTTCATTTATTGCTCCCGCTGCTCCGGCAGTCGCTCCTGCTGCCGTTGGCGGAACTGTCTTTGAAGGTGGTGCCGTTCGCGTTAATGGTGATGGCATTGCGGCGGCAGCCCCAGCCTCCGGCGGCCCATAGCCCTCCGCCGTAATACAGATGATATCCGCTCCGCGCGGCAGCTTCGCCAGGATATCGCGGAGCCGCTCCGATAACGGTCTGTCATCGTCGGCCTTCATTCGTGCCAATTCTTCCAACGCCCGGCGCAGCTGCGTCGGTTCCCCCATACGTACACGCAGCCGGGTACCGCCTCTCCCGCCGCATACCACCGTCACATTGCGGCCCGCGTGAGCGGCATGATGAATGGCCATCGCCGCACGTCCGACAGAGGCGTCAAACAGACGTCCATCGCTTCCATACGCAGCAGGGGAAGCGTCCAGCAGAATGACCGTTTCTCCCGGCAGCTCAGGCTGGTCGATTCGGGTTTGCATGCCAAGTCCTCTGGCCATCGCCCGCCAATTAATCCGCCGGAGCGGATCTCCGGGGATGTACGTTCTGGAATCAGGGCCGGTCCCGGCTTGAAGAACCGGGATGGCTGCCTGCATCAGCTGAGGTGCAGCGATTCGAGCTGCATGGCTCCCCACTGGTCTTCCACCCGGCAATGTACTCGGCAGCAGAACCACCTTCTCCCCTTTCGGGGGCTTTGGCAGCACAAGCGCTTGTCCCGAGCAAGGGACGACAAACGAACGAACAGTCATGCTCAGCAGATCTCCGGCCTCGATTCGAACCGGTTGGAACGACAGCTCGCCGCGCCGCAGCCCTGTTACCGTGTATGTGACGGTTCGGCTGCGGCTAAACCAAGGGATATAGACCGTTCTGAATTGCAGCGGTATCGGCGGCTGCTCAGAGGTCGTGTTCACGATCTCCTCGCGAATGGATACCCACATGAACGGCATCGGGCGGCTGGAGAAGAGCTTAAGCCGGACTCGCATATGCCCTCCGTCCTCATACCCGGTATTCTCGATCTGCTCACGCTGCACGGTCCATGTTCCGGAAGCTGCATACGGCAATACCCATACGATGAACACAGCTGCAGTCGTCACAGAAAATAATAGCCATTCCGAAGCACCGCTGCGCGCCTCCAAGGAGAAGCTGCAGACGACCGCTGCCGCAAGCAGCAGCAATCTCGCGAAATGGCGGCTTCTTAATACCGGGACCGGAGAGCTTGCGGCCGCCTCCCCCTTCTTTCCCCGGCGAAAGCCGATAGGACTGCGGCCGGCAGCTCCCGCTCCACCGCTGGCAGCGCCACCTCCCGGCTGCTGAACATAGTCCCTGTTGCTCTGAGCGCTCATATACCTTCCTCCAGCAGTCGCATTCTGCTTCTTCACCGTCTTCGCCCGCTCTCCGAATTAGGGGTTGGCACCGGCGTGGCTGCGACGAGACGCCGCAGCACCTCCACCGGATCCGCGCCGCTGGCGGCAGCATCATCACGCAGCATGAGTCTGTGCGTCAGTACGGGCTCCACGGTAGCCTTCAGATCATCGGGCAATACGTAACGCCGCCCATCCAAATAAGCTGTCGCCTGCGCGGCCCTTATCCAATCGCGTGTCGCCCGCGGACTGGCGCCTAGCGACAGCTCAGCCGCCGTGCGGGTTGTTCCGGCGATGTGCACCGCATAGGCAAGCAGTGCCGGATGCACATGCACCGTTTGGGCATCGCGCTGCATCCGCAGCCACTCCTCGGGTATGATGACAGGCCTTAACTGCTCCGGCTGCGGTCTTTGCGGAGCATTCTCCAGCATCTGCACCTCATATTCAGGAGCCGGATAACCGATCGACAGCCGCATTAGAAACCGGTCGAGCTGCGCTTCCGGCAGCGGATACGTCCCATCGTCGCGAAGCGGATTTTGCGTAGCGAGCAGCATAAACGGTGCCGGCAGCAGCATCGTTTCGCCATCGGCCGTTACGCTCCGCTCCTCCATCGCTTCCAGCAGCGCCGATTGGGTGCGCGGCGGTGTCCGGTTGATCTCGTCGGCCAGCACGACATTAGCCATCAACGGTCCTTGACGGAAGACCAGATCCCCCCGCTTCGCGTCCCATACGAGCCCGCCGACTACGTCCGCCGGAAGAAGATCCGACGTAAACTGAATCCTTCGAAACTCCCCGCCCATCACGCGCGCAATTGCCCGTGCCAGCATCGTCTTGCCCACGCCGGGCACATCCTCGAGCAGCACATGCCCGCCCGCCAGCAGCGCTGCGAACGATTGCTGCACAACCTCCGTCTTGCCGAGCAGCACCGTATTCACCCTCGCCATCATGAGACGCAGCAGCTGCCCTGATGCTTCTGGCCAGCTATCCGTCTCTTGGCGTCCATCCTCCATCTCATTCAACCATGGTTGCGGAATCATCCCTCTCACGCATCCTCCCTCTACTATGCCTACTTCTATCTATCAGTTTCGCCACTAACTTCCCTATTTACACCTGCTAGATTGCAGCAGGCCAATCCTGCGTAGAGAAGATCGTATCGGGCATAGGAGACATGCCAAAAACACCAGGTTACTCACCCTGGTGTTATGACTAAACACGTTATACGATCTGTTTATTGTCTGCTGCCCTATCGGTAGCCCATCACATACAAGCGCCTCATCGCAACGCGAACCTGATCCAAGGTTCCCGCAACAATATAGGTGGTAAAGCGATTTTCACCGGCCTTGAACGTCGACCAGCCGTTGCCTGCAGACCATTTGGTCACCGATGGCGAGTCGAAGCTTCCGAACTTCCATAACGTAAAGTATTTGGCCGAACCGCCCTGCCCGGGAGTGGACCCATAAACGCCAAGCGCATACTGCAAATCATCGGTCGCATAGATTACGCCTCCTGCTTCCACACCATATTGCAGGTGGAAGACATTCGACCCCAGATCGGTATAGTCCTCCTTCTTCACCTCGGCCAGCCCTTCGATCACGCTCTCCTTCGTAGCGTCGAAGGTAAATCCTCGACGAAGATCATTCGTCAAATAGGCGGTTGGAATTTCAATATTGGTGCTATTTAATGTCCGGGGGATTTGAAGCACCGTCTCATAGCGGATCACTTGCCCGCGCAAATAGTTGTATGAGCTGCCCAGGTCGATGCTCTTGTCGTCGAGATACAAGTCTTTCCCCAGCTTCCAATCCTTATAGATGACCGGCACATCCGGAAGTCCGCCGTTGTAATGCTCGAAATTCCACTCCAAAGGCACTGCTCTTGTGCTTTGCTTCTTGAAGTTAGGCGTCACCTTGTTTCCCCAGAATGCAATAGGTGATCCATGCATATTGCTTTTGTCGGGATCAGCCGTTCCGTCGCCCCCCTCAGTAGGCAGCGCGGTAGCGTTGGTGAAGCTCATCGAGGATTGGATTTCTCGGCCATAATCGAGATGATCGATCATCTGCTTGCCATTCCACCACAGTTCCCAGACTGCGCCCCCCGCGGCCAGATTCGACTTGACCTTCACCTTCGATCCCTGCAGCTCTATTAATGGCACCTTGCTGCCGAACCGCGGATATCCATAGGCATTCTTTAATACCTCGACCTTGTAGCCGGGGAATTTCAAATAATCCGACATAAGTGCATAATCGCCGTTTGTCGAATGGAAACCGCGAATCAGAGCTGTCGTTCCCGCCGGCTTCGCTGCCGCGTTCCATGGATAACCGAGGACAGCCTCCTTCGAATACTTGCCTTCATTGACGTTCATCGAATCCATATGATCACTGCTGCCGTTATACAATCGATAGAGCGGATTGCGCCCCTTCTCCTTCTTAAGAGGAATATATGCCGCTTGACCGACCATCTTAGACAAGGCTGCATCCTTCTTGATTGCCGTCGTCATCTTGTTCACGGCACTTTGCTGGACGATCCATAGGATACTCAAGTCCGTCTGCTGGCTCCGAAGGTCACTGTCCGTAGTGGCTGCATCTCCCGCAGCCGAAGCACCTCCCCCTTGCATCCCAGCCAGCATAACCCCGGTACATAGACAGACCCTCAGCATCCATCTCCATTTTCCCGACATCACTTACGCCTCCTTCATATTTTTCTTGAATGTCAGCTTAATAGAAGACGGCACAGACGTCTTGGAGATTTTATTTGCCAAATAATTATCACAACTTTTTACAAGCCGATCGAAATGCACAAAAAAAGAGGTGCCTCGTATGCATTCAGGCCGGCACTTCCCCGAATACTACAAGACCCTCCCTTACTTACCATGAAGCCTCGTCGTTCTCAAACTTACGCTTACTTCGTCTTCTTCTTGGCTGGTTCGCAAGCGGCTTGAAGGACCTCCTGCACATGTCCTTTCACCCGTAAATTGCGCCATTCGCGGACGAGCTTGCCCTTCTCGTCGATCAAGAAGGTGGAGCGGACCAGCCCCATATACTCCCGTCCGTACAGCTTCTTCAGCTGCCAGACCCCATATAGCTCGCACACCTTATGCTCCGTATCCGCCAGCAGCTCGAACGGAAGCCCATATTTCTCCGTGAACCGGTCATGAGTCTCCGCCGTATCAATGCTGATCCCCAGCACAACCGTGCTGCAGCCTTCAAAATCCGCATGTGCGTCGCGAAAATCGCATGATTCCTGCGTGCATGCAGGCGTTAAATCCTTCGGATAAAAGAATAGCACAACTTTACGGCCTAGATAGTCGCTCAGCGAAACCTCCCGCCCGCCAGACGCGGGCAGCGTAAAGCCCGGCGCCTTTTTTCCTACGAATGCTTTTGGTTTAATTGTCGCCATTTCCCTCTTCCTTTCTCCGAAGCCCCTAGCTTCTCCCATGCCGGCACGCCCTAGGAGCCAGCTCCGCGGTAACGCGTGATCCCCCGGTTCCAGACGAACAATCCGATCGACAGCACGACAACCCCGACGAGCGGTGTGAGCAATGCCAGCGTGGACAGCCCATCCTCATTCCGGTCGAGAAAATACGACGCAGGGATGACGCCTACGAAGGCGAACGGCAGGATCCAGGTCAGCAAAAACCGGATCGTTTTATTATAAATATTGACCGGGTAACGGCCATAGTTCTGAATATTGTACATGAGCGGCAGGATACCCGTCGGCGCATCCGAGTAGAATGCGATCGCCGTCAAGGCCGTATATAAGCCTGCGTAGATTAATACTGCGCCAATAATGAATACGATGAGCATCAGGGCATCGAGCATCTCGAACGGCAATCCGAGCGTCGACCAGCTTACCGCCATAATGATCGCACCGACGACCGAGCCGAAGAGCGAGGCCGGATCCATATTTTCGAGTAAAATTTGATACAGATTGTAAGCAGGACGCGTCAGCACACGATCCATCTCACCCTTCACAATATACCGCTCGCTGAAATTCCATAAGTTGAAGAAGGTTCCAAATATACCGTACGGGACCATAAAGAACCCATATACAAACACAACCTCCGCCTCCGACCAGCCGCCCAGAGAAGGCGTATGCTGAAAGACGATCAGGATGAAGATCAGGTTCAAGCCTTGGAACATCAGATCGGACAGCACTTCGATCCAGAAATCGAGCCGGTAGGTAAGCCGCGTCTTCGCATAGTTTTTCATATATTCCCAGCATAGGGACGCATAGAACATCATCTTGTTTAACCCCCCTGCACGAACAGCCGGTAACGCGCCTGACGCCATACCAACGCGATTGGAATGAGCAGCGCGAGAAACCATACGACTTGAAGGCCTAACACGCGGTAGGCCTCGCCGCCTGCGGTTCTTCCAGTGAATACGGAGCTCGGCAAATAGGTAATAGCCTGAAACGGGAGCCATTTCATCGTGTCTGCCAGCCAGCCCGGGAAGAACGAGATCGGGATAATGACGCCCGAGAACAGATCCACTAAGACGCGCTTCATGCGCAGCATTCCTTCGTTGTTCTCCACGAAGAATGCGAACAATCCGGCCAGCATGTTGATTTGCGTATTAATAAGAAAACTCAACACAAGCATGACAAGATATAACGCCCATACGCCAGGATCTGTCGGCAGACGAACCGGAAACAGCAGGCAGACGATAATCATCCCCGGCACCATGAACAGCAGCAGGCGGAAGATCCCTTCTCCAAAGCCCTGCATCAATTTGACCATCAGGTAGGAATACGGACGAATAAATTGAATGGCGACGCTGCCGTCGCGGATTTCATTCGCAATTTCCCGGTCAAGGTTATTGAAATAGAACGCGCGCGCCATCCATGATACCGCCACGTAAGTCGTCATTTGGGCAAGGGTGAAGCCGCCGAGCTCAGTCTGCGTGCCGTAAATCGCCTTCCACAGAAAATAATAAGCGCCGATATTGATCGCATAAATGGCAATGCCGCTATAGTAATTGACCCGGTAAGCCAGCATCATCAGAAAACGAATGCGGATGAGATCCAAATATGCGCTAGCCATGATGCACCGTCTCCTTGCTTACACTGTCAGACGACTGCGCCAGCTTCTCGGTTGCTTCCTTGGATGCGGTTCCCGATTGATAAATTTCACGGACGATCTCATCGGTATTCGTCTCGATGATCTTGATATCGCGAATATCCACCCCGCCTCCGACTACCCGTGCCAGCGCATCCGATACATTGACCGCGTGCGGGAGCCACATGGCTGCCGTCAGTTCCTCCAGCGACCATGCGACACCGGGCAAACCCTCCGTTAAGTTGCGCAGAACGGTAAGATCGGGACGTTCCCCGAATTGAAAATGAACTTCCCTGCCCTTGCTCCACCTGGACTTCAGCTCATCCAAGCCTCCGTCATAGATAATCCGGCCGTCATCCAGCATAATGACGCGTGAGCAGAGCGCTTCAATATCCTGCAGGTCATGGGTCGTGAGCAGAATCGTCGTCCCCTGCTCGCGGTTGATTTTTTTGAGAAAATCGCGAATTTCCGTCTTCACCATAATGTCGAGTCCGATGGTAGGCTCGTCCAGAAACAGAATCGACGGATTATGCAGCAATGATGCGACCAGCTCGCAGCGCATCCGTTGGCCCAGGCTAAGCTTGCGTACGGGGCGGTTCAGCAGCTCAGACAGCTGCAGCCGTTCGACAAGCTCGTCAAGCCGCTGCTTAAAATCCGCCTCGGGCACCCGGTACACCTTGCGCAGCAGCTGGAACGATTCGATGACGCCGATGTCCCACCACAGCTGGCTGCGCTGGCCGAAAACAACGCCGATGCCCCGCACGAATTTCTCGCGCTCTTTATGGGGAATGAATCCGTTAACGCGCAGATGGCCGGCTGTCGGAACGAGAATGCCGGTCAGCATCTTGATTGTCGTCGATTTCCCGGCTCCGTTCTCGCCTATGTAACCGCATATTTCGCCTTGCGGAATTTGGAACGAAATATCCTTGACCGCTGTAATCTGGTTGTACTCGCGCTTGAACAAATCCTTGAGCGCACCTCCCAAACCTTCACGGTTTTTTTGCACCGAAAACTGCTTGCGTAAATCCTTCACGTCGATGGCTAGCATATGACGTCACTTCCTTTCCTTGAGGACGACATTTCCTGGGAAATATCTGCCCCATTCGTTTCTAGTAGATAAAACTTGCGCCAATACGACTCCGCATTTTATAATTTTATGATATGTAATACTACAGTAGTTTTAATTTGGCGTAAATGTCACTTCTTTTTGGCCAGGCTTTTGAATAAGAGATTACTAAAGCACGTAACGAATGGGAGGAGCAACATGTCTCGGGTTGAAGAGCGTAAGCTTAAGAAAGAAAGTAGACGGAAGAAACCGTGGAAATACACCCTACTTGGGTTTGGAGTCATTATTGTACTTATAGCCGCTTACTTTATCTATCAAGCCGTTGGCGTATACAACGGACTCGACAGCTTAAGCAAGCCGAAGGATACCATTCCGATTGGTGAGCATAAAGAAGACGAAACCTTGAAGCCCGTGCAATGGGAAGGAACCGAGCGGGTTAACATCCTGCTGATGGGCGGCGATAACCGCGGCCTGAAGGAAAATGACCAGGCACGCTCCGATTCTATGCTGGTGGCCTCCTTCGATCCTATTACGAAGAAAGCGCATCTGTTATCCGTTCTGCGCGATACCTATGTGCCGATCGAGGGTCATGGCGAAGGCCGGATCAATACGGCGCTTGCGCTTGGCGGCCCTAACCTTGCCATGAAGACCATCGGCGACATGATGGGACTCGACATCCAGTATTATGTGTATACCGACTTCGAAGGATTCAAGTCGCTGGTCGATGTGATCGGCGGTGTTGATTTTTATGTCGAGAAGAACATGAATTATAAGGATAATGCCGATGGCAACCGTTACGACATTCACTTAAAGAAAGGACAGCAGCTGCTTGACGGCGATAAGGCGCTTCAATATGTCCGCTTCCGACACGATGCGATGAGCGATTTCACGCGTACCGAACGCCAGCGCAACCTGCTGTCGGCTGTGGCCGACAAGCTGAAGAACGGCTGGAACCTGGTCCGCATGAAAGAAATTCTAGACAGCGTGGCACCTTATATTAAGACGAATCTCGAAGTTTCGGATATGCTTGAGCTCGCCACACTTGGCGTGAAGAGCCATATGGCCGGCTCCGCGCAAGTACCGCCTATGGATCTCATTGGCGACCGTAAGGTGGGAGACGCAGCCGTACTCAGTGTACGCAATGATGAGAAGCTACGTCAATTCGTTCAGGATGAGCTTGCGAAGGACAGTACGGTATCCGTCCAAGCAGACCCGGAAGGCAAGACCGACAGCAAGAGCGGCGGTAATGCAGCAAGCAACTAAGCGCCGTACGGAATAAGGGGGACTCGTGTTCGGCAGCGAACGGGGCTCCCCCTCTTTCGTTGTTATTCGGCTCACATTCACGCTTCATAATCTCATTATCTAACCGTCAAGTGGCGGCGAACCATAGAAAGGGGATTTCACCCATGTCCATCCAACGTCCGCGTTCCGAGCAGCTCTATGCCGAAGCGCTGCAGCACATTGTCGGCGGCGTCAACAGCCCGTCCCGCTCCTTCAAGGCGGTCGGCGGCGGCGCGCCCGTCTTCATGAAAAGTGCCAAGGGCGCGCATTTCTACGATGTTGACGGCAACCGGTACATCGATTACTTATGCGCCTACGGCCCCATCATAACCGGCCATGCACATCCTCACATTACAGCTGCGATTACGAAAGCCGTCGAGAACGGCACGCTGTACGGCACGCCGACAGAGCTGGAAATTGAGCTCGCCCGTATGCTGAAGACTGCGATCCCGTCCATGGATAAGGTTCGTTTCGTCAACTCCGGCACAGAGGCTGTTATGACGACTATTCGCGTAGCCCGCGCCTATACGAAACGCAACAAAATCATTAAGTTCGCCGGCTGCTATCACGGCCATTCGGATCTCGTTCTCGTTGCGGCCGGCTCCGGTCCATCGACGCTCGGCATCCCGGACAGCGCAGGTATTCCGACCAGCATTGCCAGTGAAGTGATCACAGTCCCATTCAATGACATCAGCGGTCTTCAGCAGGCGCTGGAACGTTGGGGAGACGAAGTCGCTGCCGTTATGGTGGAGCCGATCGTCGGCAACTTCGGCATGGTCATGCCACAGTCAGGCTTTCTGGAGGAGCTTTGCCGTCTTGCCCGTCAAGCCGGCGCACTCGTCATCTATGATGAGGTCATCAGCGGCTTCCGTTTCCATTACGGCAGTGCGCAGACGTATGGCGCATTCCCGGACAAACAAGCGATCGAACCGGATTTGACGGCGCTCGGCAAGATTATGGGCGGCGGCCTTCCGATCGGCGCCTATGGCGGCCGCAAAGAAATAATGGAGCAGGTTGCACCGCTCGGACCTGCGTATCAAGCAGGCACAATGGCCGGCAATCCGGCATCGATCTCTGCGGGTATTGCCTGCCTCGAAGTGCTCCAGCAGCCAGGAGTCTATGAACAGATGGAAGCACTCGCCGTGCAGCTG
The DNA here is from genome assembly GCF_024498075.1 of Paenibacillus mendelii. Taxonomy (GTDB): domain Bacteria; phylum Bacillota; class Bacilli; order Paenibacillales; family Paenibacillaceae; genus Paenibacillus_Z; species Paenibacillus_Z mendelii. Next base: position 192,012 of record NZ_JANHOF010000013.1, on the reverse strand, counting down.
ACCGAAGCCCTGCAGCAATCGGCTGACCGCTATGGCATTCCGCTCACGATTAACCGGATTCGCGGCTCCTTCTCGACGCATTTCTGCGATCATCCGGTAACGAATTACGAAGAGGCGCAAGATACGGACGGCGAGCAATTTGCTCACTTTTTCCGCCTGATGCTGGATCAAGGCATCTGTCTTGCGCCTTCCAAGTACGAGGCATGGTTCCTGACCACGGCTCATACGGAGCAGGATATCGCGAAGACCATTGAAGCGGCGGATCGTGCACTGCAAGCGATGTCGGCCAAGTAGCCTCCGCATTTAGAGCCTGAGAGAACGGCTCGTCTTGGAGTCGTCACCTCGGTAGCATATTTCAACATTTTACCGGTTTGGCGGCTCTTTTTCTATAATTAAACGATTCATATATATCCTTGTTCCGTTGGATTGCAATCCATATAAAAAAGGACCGGTTTCCGGAGAAACCGATCCTTTTTTTGGTAGTCAAGGGGACTACATGTTAATTCGTTGTTATTGGAATCCTCTAGTCGTGTACGTATTGGCATTGGCTTGATTAGATCGGGACTGATTCATGTTAGTCATATTAAAGTTCTGAGCAGACTGTTCAAGTTGTTTGCAGATCTGGGAAACTTGCTGCATTTGCTGCATAGCTTGTTGATGACCATGTAAAGCCGTCTGGATCATTTGTGATGCCTGCTGTTCTCTGTGCGCCAAATCCTGAAGAGTTGCTGCATTTTGTTGTTCTTGATGAAGCATTTGTTGATACATTTGGGTTGCTTGCTGGGTCTGGTTCATTAATTGGTTAATGATCTGTTCACATTGATTGATCTGGTTGGATAGGTTTTGGTTCTGATTTAAGTTCTGAAACATTTTTCATTCCTCCAATGGGCTTTTTTGTGCTACGTTAATTTCTTCTATTGGTATGGTAATTATGTACGCCCTTTTTTTGGCAGTTACAGGGAGGTTCTTGCCACGATTTGCGCGGGTTGAGTTTGCTGAGAAGGTACTTAGAGGGCACCGCATTCGTGAGCGATCTCCATTGCTCTATCGCCGTTTTCTTCTTGGACGATCGCAGTTAGAATGATGTCTACGCCGGAGACCATATTGCCGGGTCCTCCCGAACTGTAACCGCTCGCGCTTGTGCTAGCAGCAGCCAAAATACCTGAATCGGTGTCGAAATTTCCGCCTAGCGTCAAAGAACCAAGGCTCGGTATATCTCCGCTAAGCGGATTGCTAGGATTGTAACCTTCACCAGGATAACCGTCGAATCGGTCGATTCCTGACTCAATCACTTCAAATTCGTTTTTCATTTTCTCAAGAGCCTTGTTGGCTTGATCCGGTGAATTGAAGTATACAATGATCGGTTTTTCTGGCATAAAACGATTCTCCTTTGTACCGTTTCTATTTACACATTAGTCTGTTCTAATTTGTTACTCCATATCCACGACTTTTGCTTAACCCCGCTTCATTTCGGTCTTACCCACCCACCATTATTAATGATGAATTGAGCTTCGCTGATCTTCCGCTTGGCCCTCTAATGGTTGGAATAGCGGTTTTGTTTCTTCAAAGAACCGGCCTTGATGCTCGGGGGCAACATATCCAAGCTGGAGCCCGGTTGCCTTTGCAACAAAAGGGTCAATTGTACATAAGTCTGATTTAGCGATATCCGTTATTGCAGTTTTACCAAGTGTTATTGCTACCTGTTCCATTTCCAGGACACAAGCATTCAAGTATCTAACTAAATTCATTGCCGCTTTATCAATATCTAATTGATCTGTCATTTTCCCTGTATAAACAACTAAACTTGTTGGTGGTTCAAAGGGTACTGCTTTCACCATTTGCTCACTCACAAGCGCCATGATAGCCGCTGTACCGATATAGACTCCATCCGCACCCAATGCAATTGCCTTAAGCATTTGTCCAGGTGTCACCAGTCCCCCGGTTGCAAGGAGGCTGATATCTCGAATGACCTTTTTTCGTGCGAGAAACTCGTTCGCTCTGGCTATGGCAAACAGGGTAGGCAACCCTACGTCATCTTGTAAGGTTGGTGCCCCTCCATGTGTTCCACCTTCCGCACCGTCAACAGTTACAAAATCCACTTCTGCTTCTACAGCTATTTGCAATTCTTTTTCGAGATGATGTGTAGCTGCAATTTTCAATCCGATGGGTATACCCGTTTCATCCTTAAGTCTCCTAACTAATTGAATAAAATCATCTTTTGTATTTACGCCGGGCAGACGGGAATGAATCAGAGCGTCTTCACCTTCCCGCAAGCCATAAACCTCCCGAAAGTCCTCTCCGATATTTTTGGCCGACGTCCGTTGCGGGGCCGATCCTTGCGCGCCTTGGCCCAATTGAATTTCAATTGCGTCAAGGCGTTTATATTTGTCAGACGTGTTCATCCATCCTCCACGATTATATTGCCCGATAAGTAGATGAGCAGCATCTCTTTCTTCCTCAAGAAGCCCTGCTTCACCGGTGTTTGTCGCCGTTCCAACAGCGGTAGCCGCTTTTGCTAAAGCTATCTTCGCGCTTTTACTTAAAGCACCGCCAAAGGACATTGCGGCAATCATGATGGGAATCGAGATGGTCATAGGTTTTCTGGCACGGTGACCAATCGTAATTGAAGTGCTGATTCCAACACTTTCGGGTGTTGGAAAACGAAAGAGGTGGACCGGGTTGAATAGAATCTTCTCCCATGGAGATAAATGAATAGGGCTGCCGAGCGGCCGGGAAACCGGGGTGCCTTGATTCGCCCGCATTACGATCTCCATAAGATTAGTTAAACCAACCTTCTTTGTTGCCGGAATCATTTCAAACAGGTTCTCCGTATACTGGTCTCTAATTGCTCTTGTAATCGCTTTATCTACATTGTCGTTAATAACAGAGCGGATAAAGTTTTCAATGAGTCTCCGCACGCGCAGCACTCTCCCCGAGTTCATTACGATCAATTGCTTTTTTTACCCCTTCTATTTGCTGAGTCATTGTTAAACACATTTGCTTCATCGTTCCGAGTTGGCGGGCTGCATTTTGTTCTTCTACCGCGATGTCAACTAGTTCACGATGCTCAAAATTCGTTAGTTTGTTGTAATGCTCGCGTTCAATTGTCGAAAGGGTTCCAGCCATGGTTTCGATCCGATTCAGTTCGTGCTGCATATAAGAGAGTATGTTTTTCAGATCTTGATGCATGCGTTACACCAGCCTTTTTTTTAAAATGTCGAGACGGTCACTCCCGAAGGACAAACAAAAATTGATCAGCAAGGTAGTCATAGGATGCCTCCTACAGGTTGAAATTTGCCCTCCCATACCCCGAGAGGGCAAATTAAATTCAAACTATTGTATGGTCATTGGCTCCTGCACCAGTTGATACATAGTACCTAATGTGTCAAGCGTCGATTTCGCAGCTGGCTCCAATGGATAATATCCCTTCTTAACCATCCATTGCCAAACATCGTATGCATGATGTGAACACATACGAAAAGCGTCTTCCAAAAAGCTTCTGATCTCCGGATTGCTCATCTCCATTGCCGCCCAAGCATATTCTCGCCCTGAACGCTTTAATGTCAGCAAATACGCTGTCGCCATTTCACGATCATTAAATTGCTGGACGAATGTTCTAGGAGTTACCGGTAATGGAGCAACCGGAGCCTGTGTAAACGACTGTAGAACGGGTTGTAAATCGGGCACAGGTAATTTAGTCACTGCGCCGGCAGCTTTGCTTAAATACTCGACCTTCATGTTATAGTCTTGAAGGTGCTGTGGGAAATGCTTTTGTAGAATGGCTTTAAGTTCAGCATCCTGAGCCTGATTCATAAAACATGCCATGTTAGTAATCGAATTCACACAACTCATTGCTAACTCATGCAAATCCTGAGCTTCATGTACGGCAAGTTGCATCACTGTAACCTCCTCAAGGAATGATCTTCACAAGCATATAGGATTTTCATGTCATTGTTTTCTTATGCGTTGCTACCGACAACCACGTACGGATGCCTATCTATTCATAAATTTCATCCGCATTTTCATAACGGAGCTTTTCGGACTTAATTTGGTTATTTCCACCGCTTCCTCTTTTGGGGTGGATAGTTGAACGGTCAATTTCAGATAGATCCTCTTGAGGGGTTTCAAGATTTTCTTTTTCACGATTCATATTAGGACACACCTCCTTGTTCGTCTAAGATCACCTCATTCTTAACGAAGAGCCCAACCTATATTCATTTAAGATTAAAAATGTTATTCATTGTGGTTGCTAGCTTCCCCGTCCAAGATAGGTATAGTAGATTTTGCTTTTTTGGGCATATGCTATCCTACCAAGACCTTGGAGGGACAGCTTTGTATTCAACTTATAGGCAACCTCAGCAGCATCTGGCATGGCATGAAACATTGGAGATGCATGAGCTCGTTGCTTTTCAGCAAATCATTTAATCGGATTTAAAATGCACCTTAACGACGTGAAGGATCCACAGCTCCATGCGTTATATGAGGAGACGATCCACAGTTTAGAACAGAATTTGCACGAGTTGATGAAGTATTATCCGAATGCACCAACAGCTACAAGAAATAACACTGGCGCAGAATTGCGATTACTGAAACAGCTACCCCTCAATTAAGGGAAACGTTTCAAAAGCAACTTAATAACGCCATTAATCTGCATGGAGAAATATTCTATTTTATGTATCAACGTGGATTCTACCCGTCTTACCACTTAGAACAAACTCCTTGCAAACGATGTGAACAATGCGAAAACGGCCTTGAGTATGTAATGCAAAAAAATCCCGTTGGCCATTGTGGTCAGCGGGACTTTTTGCGCTATTATTTGTTCGTTACTGTGTATAAAAGTTATCCGGATGCTGCAACTGGCAGGTCTGTTCATAAAGATTGTAATGTCTCTTCCTATTGCAGCTTGTGCTTTTTACCAACCCTGCGCAGCTAACCGGCTGCATCGGCTTTGGCCAGCGCGGTGAGCATTTCCTCATGGATATGCCCGTTCGTCGCCACGACATTCCGTACGCCAAGATCGTAAGGAGCCCCCTTCGTGTCCGTTACCTTTCCGCCAGACTCCGTCACAAGAAGCGCCCCGGCGGCCAAATCCCATGAATTCAGTCCGAATTCCCAGAATCCACTTAGTCGTCCGGACGCGACGTATGCCATGTGAAGTGCAGCCGAGCCTCCGGATCTCACATTACGCACCTGAGGAACGAGCGCCTGGAGCCCCTTCATATTCATCGGCAGCGCATAATGCGGATCCGCCGGGAAGCCGGTGGCGATCAAGCTCTTGCTCAGCGCCGCATCGGACGATACTTCCATCCGTCGGCCGCGCACATAGGCACCCTTGCCTTTCTCCGCGACGAATAACTCATCCCGCATTGGGTCATACACGACTCCTACGATGACCTCACCTTTATACGAAAGCGCTATCGAGACAGAGAAGAACGGAAATCCGTGTACGAAGTTCGTCGTCCCGTCAACCGGATCCACAATCCATAGATATTCGGCATCCCGCACCCGCTGCAGCGCCTTCTCAGAGGCCTCCGGCCCTGGCTCCACGCCCTCTTCACCCAGAAACGAGTGATCGGGAAAATGGGTATGAATAAGATTGCGAATCATCGTTTCCGAGCCCTTATCCACTTCCGTAACTAAGTCCTGTGCCGAATATTTTAATGAAAGGCTTGTATAATTACCAAGTTTGGTTTTGATCCATTCGCCCGCTTTAGCAGCGCAGTTAATGGCCACAGCGGTAAAGCTTTTGCTTCCCACCGCGAAATTCGATTGCTGGTCACTCACGGTTATCACACTACTTTCCTATGCGTTCAGTTTAGTTTAGCTTGCCTTACTACTATACGCCGCTTGTCTACCAAAGTTTCGCCCGAATGTCTGAGCCGATCTAAGCGTTACCGTTACAAACGAGCCATTCCCTCGATGATTAATTCTACGGCCAGCAGCACAAGCGTCACTCTTAGCAGCCACAGCACGCCTTTGCCGGTCATGCGCCCCGCTATATATGCGCCAAGCATACCACCGATCCATGCGCCCGGCACAAGCGCCAGCACGAGCCAGTAATCCGTCTCGCCAAGCCAGGCATGGACGCCGCTCCCCAGTATGGAGGATAAAAAGATAACAAACATCGACGTTGCAGTGGCCAGATGCGGCGGAAAGCGAAACAGCAGCACCATCACGGGCACGAACAGCGAGCCGCCGCCAATTCCGAATAAGCCCGATATAAGCCCGACCCCTAATCCTACTGCAAGTGCGGGTATGATCGCATAACCATACGAATGCGTAATGCCATTGGCATCCGTGAAGGTCCGCTGTACCGGCCACTTTCTTGAGATTGGCTTCATATAATCACGGGCGATCAGCAGCGCCGCCATTGCGAGCATGAATAAACCGAAGACCAATTGAAAAACGCCGTTCTTCAGGCTGCCGGTCAGCGCAGATCCCACCATAGCCGCCGGACCGCTCGTAATAAACAGCATCCAGCCGCTCTTAAAGTCAACCCTCTTCTGCTTCGCATACGTCAGTGTGGATGCCAGTGCCGTTACAATGAGCACGGCAAGCGATGTTCCAACCGCCGTCGCATGATCGATCTCGGCCCCCGTTAGCTGTGGTCCGAGCAGCATAAGTGCCGGTACGATAATAATGCCGCCGCCGAGGCCGACAATGCTCCCGAACACGGCAGCAACCAGTCCGAGAAGGACAAGCAGCGCAAGCTCTATCACAACGTATGTCACTTCCTTCTTCTGACCTTCATTATATCCAATATTGATCCCGTAAATCGTTAATGGGATGGATCATCCGATACGTTAACCATAATAGGTTCTCTACCACCAGCAGTCTTCACTTCCCATTATAAAATGAGAGACCGCTTCCCGGTGCTGCCGGAAAGCGGTCGGTTATCTGTTAAAAGTTTATACGCCTACGATGTTATAACCGTTATCGCAGTAGATGATTTCGCCCGTAATGCCGCGTGAGAGATTGCTGAGCAGGAACATCGCCGTGTCGCCAACTTCAGCCGCTTCCGTCGCGCGCCGCATCGGTGCTTTCTCTTCCACTTGATGGAGAATCGAGTTGAAGTCTTTGATGCCTTTGGCTGCAAGCGTCCGAAGCGGACCTGCGGATACGGCATTCACGCGGATGTTGAATTGTCCCAGATCAGCCGCCAAGTAGCGAACCGATGCTTCCAATGCCGCTTTGGCAACGCCCATGACGTTGTAATTGCGGAGCGCGCGTTCTGCGCCCAGGTACGTCATCGTCATCATGCTGCCGCCTTCGGTCATCAGCGGATAGATACGCTGTGCCACTGCCGTAAGCGAGTAAGCACTAATATCATGCGCAAGCGCAAACCCCGCACGCGAGGAATCCACATACATCCCGTCCAATTCCTCCGACTTGGCGAATGCGATGCTGTGCACGAGACCGTGCACCACGCCAAAGTGCTCCTTCAATTCCGCTGCAAGCGCATCAATTTCTTCATCGACCGTCACATTGCATTGCATCAGAACCGAGCCTGGAATCGTATCAGCCAGCTTGCGGACACGCTCCTGCACGCGTTCGTTCTCGTATGTAAAAGCCAGCTTAGCACCTTGAGCCGCCAACGACTGCGCGATTGCCCAAGCAATACTGCGATCATTCGCGACGCCCATTACGAGCACATTCTTACCGCTCATCAATCCGTTCATAACCGGAAATCCCCCTCTCCCTGACGGGAATTATTAGTTCGATCTTGTTCCAAAATAACCCATTTCAAGCAGAATATCAAGCTTGTCCACGCATTTAGAACACTTCGACGGTCGCCCCGTCAATGACACGAATGCCTTCGCCGGCCTTTTCCAGTTGGCGGAGATCATCCATGAGCCGCAATAGCGCGGCATCTTTGTGTTTAGCCTCCAGCATGCAATCCAGACGATCGACCGACCCCGACACCTCACGCAGAAAACGGGTGACAGGACCCGCATCGACATTGTCGGCGTGGCCTCTTGGATCCTTCTCGTTCTTGGGGCTGGATAAGTGAAGCTTAGGTGCTAGGCGGTCTTCAAACACCGCCTCGCGTTCTCCCTCTCCGACATACTGGGGATTCCATGTACGCAGGATGCGCGGCCATAAGTCTCCATACAACGCCGAGCTGCTTTCTCCGCCATCATTCACAGCATGATGATGGATGTCCAGCACCATGGGCGTGCCCACCGCTTCCGCCGCCTCCAGCGTCTCGCGTGCCGTAAAGGTCTTGTCATCGTTCTCGAGTGTGACCCGGCTCCGGTAGCGATCCGGCAAGGAGCCGAACTGCCGCACGAACCGCTGGGCGGAGCCCTGCTTATCTCCGTATGCTCCGCCGACATGGATATTGCATTTGGCCCGCTCATCCAGCCCCATTGCGTCCAGCATCTTCAGGTGATATGCCAAATCCTGCTTGGACTTATCGAGCACTTCAGGCCTCGGCGTGCTGAATACGCAGAAGTGATCGGGATGGAACGAGACCCGCATCCCGTTCGTCTTCACGAAGCTGCCGATTTCGGCAAAGCTGTCTGCGAGTGCGGGCCACGGCTGCCAATCGGCTAACGCTTCATGTGTAGCAAGCGGGATGAGCTTGGATGAGAAACGATATACCTTGATGTCGTGAGCAACACAGTGGCGCAGCATACGCAAGGTGTTATGCAGGTTTTCCTCTGAAATCCGCTCCAGCTTACGAAGCGCGGCATCACGGTCGGCCAGCTTCGAAAAGTTGGCGAACGTCATCGTCCTGGACGGTGACGCATTCTCCAGCATCATGGTCATCGCGACGAAGCCGAAGCGGACAATCATTCGTGTTCTCCGAAAAACATCTCGTGCGCAAGTGCGGTCTGTACCCGCGACTCTTCCTCCGTCAGCTTCCGCACGAGCTCCATCTCCACCGATGTGATCTCGCTGCCTTGGAAGTTGATTTCGGCAATCGATGCGGAGATGCGTACAATCGCAGCCGCCTTATTCTCCGGTGTATATGCGATTACCTTCTGGCCGGTCGGATAAATACGGAAGCCGCTCTTGACCATCTTACACTTCCCATACTCCATCAACTCGTACAGCTCCTGGGCGGACTTGAACTTGCAGACCGAATTAAACTCCGTTTGGAATCCCATTTCCCTAACCTCCGTTTCTTCTGCCTAGTACAGGCTCTCCTGACGCTATGAAGCTTGTCCAGCTTAAGCGTTAGAGACGGCGGATTGGCCGCCATCTAACACTAATTTATTTCTAGAGTTTCTTGCCATTTTCAGCAACAAGAGAAACCCTGCAAGCTGTAAGTAACTTACTCTGCGCCGCTGAAGTCGATCCGCTGCTTCTCTGCATGGCGGTCCAAGGCTAGATTAATGAGCGTGTCCAGCAGCTCAGCGTACGGAACGCCGGTTTCCCTCCACATAAGCGGGTACATGCTGAATGGAGTAAAGCCTGGCATGGTGTTCACTTCGTTAATGAACAATCGGCCATCCTCTTTGCGCAGGAAGAAATCTACGCGTGATAGACCCGACCCATCAATCGACTGGAACGCGCGAATCGCCATGTCGCGCAGCGCCTCCGCCGTCTCATTGGGAATATTCGCAGGAATATGCATCGTGGACTTGCCGTCCGTATACTTGGCTTTGTAATCGTAGAATTCATTAGATGAAGCAATTTCACCGGGCACAGATGCGCGCGGCTCATCGTTGCCAAGCACGCTCACTTCAACTTCCCGCGCATCGATGAACTCTTCCACGATGACCTTCCGGTCGAAGCGGAAGGCGTAATCGATCGCAGCAATCAGCTCCACGCGGTTGCCCGCTTTGGAAATACCGACGCTGGAGCCCAGATTAGCCGGTTTAATGAAGCAAGGGTAGCCGAGCGCAACCTCGATCTCCATAATGAAGAAAGCCGGATCCTTCTCCCACTGCGTACGATTGAAAAAGCGGAAGATGCATTGCGGCAGACCTTCCTGCGCGAATACCTTCTTCATCATAATCTTGTCCATACCCACTGACGAAGCGAGTACACCTGCGCCTACGTAAGGAATATTGGCCATCTCCAGCATGCCCTGAATCGTGCCGTCTTCACCGAACGTGCCGTGCAGCAGCGGGAAGACGACATCAATGGGCTTCGCATCGGTTCCGGAGCCGCTCTCCCCCGAAAGACCGTTAAATATTGGCATTAAGGCATCGGTGCCTGACTGGCCATGATCCCCTGCCAGACGCAGCATCTCCACGTCGGCCGGCGGTGCAAGCAGCGTCTGACCGGATCGCCATTCCCCTATTTTGGTAATATAGAAAGGTTTAATTTCATACTTGTCGTAATTAAAAGCTTTCATGACCGCTAACGCGGTTTGCAGCGAAACTTCGTGTTCGCCCGAGCGCCCTCCATAAACGAGCCCTACGCGCACTTTCTCACCCATGGCTAATCCTCCGGTTACGTATAATTTCCCACGATAGATGGCTTACATGCATTGGCCCCTTATAACTCGTCGGCAATGTGAAAAAAACGGTAACGTGTCTGCTCCGTCCAAGCATAGGAATCCCGATAATCCCAATAACGATGCCGGCTTGCGACGGTATTCGCATTCACGAGCGGCATTCCGCTCGAGTCAAAGGCCGTGACGACCGTACTATGCTGATAGCGGCCATCGCCTCCCCAGTCATATACGATAACATCGCCGAGGGCGAGCTGTTCCGGTGAATCTACCACGGTAGCCCGCAGTCCATCACGCCTGGCCGCAGATAAATGGAGCTGAAGCGCATTCGATACAGCCCAGCTGTACGACCATTGCTCACGGCCGCCGCTGCGGCCGCGATACCACCAGCCCGCAGCCCTTTTACCAGTATAGTTCATCGGCGCTTGCCCTGCAAAGAGGCACTGGGACACATAATTCGTGCAGTTGACGTCAAAATTCTCGTAAGCCGGATTCGCTTCATTCCACCACCGATCGGCATACGCTGCGGCCAAATCCCGCCGATATCGGACGCCTTGACGCTGTTGTTTGAAGTTAGGTATCATGTCCACGTTGATAAAGGGGATTGAGGCCGTATTATAATTTTCCTCCGAATGGTCATCGGACGTATAGAGCATGCCGAGCTGCTGCTGCATGCCATACCGGGGGCGCCGTTCGAGCACCAATGGCTCGATTCTCGCGATCCGATAACTCCTGTTCTCCGCCGCTAGCCAGAGCCTTTCCCGCTCACACCGTTCCTCCATATAGCTGCGCCCGTGCTGTTCCATGGTTCTGATGATGTGCAGCTCGAGCATGACCGAAACCTCCGAGCCGGAACTGGATTCGCTTATGTGCAGCAAACCGGCGCTCGTTTCACTCTTTGAAGGGATAACCCCCCGCATCAGCTCTGCCTCACGCATCCGTTCCAAACGATGCCCGAGGCGGGACAGGTGATCACGATCTTTCACAACCTCGCTCAAAGCAGGCGAATAACGGTCAATCTCCGCTTGATTATACAGCTTCACGTATTCGTGTACGGTGGCTTTCCAACCTTCCGGGACAGCCTCCGCTTCACGGCCGGCACTCCGGCTTGCAGCGGCAATGCTCCGGTTCGCGGTAACGGCGTTCCGGCTTCCAGGCTTTTTCTGTTTATTTCCCGTTCGCGGCATGACGATTCCTCCCTGCAGGACTAATGGCGGGTAAGTTGGTTCATTATATGAGGCTTTGGGCAAAATCATGAGGAATGTTCGAAATCCGCTAAATACCATCGTAAATCAGCACAAAAACGGTTATTTCGGCTTTACGAAAGCACCGAAAAAGCGCTATACTAAGAGTAGTTGGTTTTATGAAATCGTGTTTCACTCAGTGAAACGAATAAACTTGAATGGGACACGAACGATGAACGAAGCTTAAGAGCGGCTATTCACGCTCACTCTGCAGCTGTTTCAACTTGACCCTCGGTCAAGAAAACGCTTGGTCATGCTTTGCTCGCTTCGAAGTATGCCAAGTTGTATCGCAAAAAACTTTTAGGAGGCGTCATCCAACCATGACAACACACCAAAACGAGTACTCCGTTCGTTCTTCGCTTGAAGTCGGCGGCAAGCCATACGCTTACTACCGTTTGCAAGGGTTAGAAGAGCAAGGACTCGGTCAAATCTCCAAGCTCCCTTTCTCTATTAAAGTCCTGCTTGAAGCCGCTATCCGCCAATTCGACGGACGCGCAATTACGTCTGAGCACGTCAAACAGCTTGCAAACTGGGCTGAGGGCCGCGAAGACAAAGAAATTCCATTCATTCCTGCACGTATTGTTCTGCAGGACTTTACCGGCGTACCGGTCGTCGTCGACCTTGCCGCTATGCGGGACACCGTTAAGAAATCGGGCGGAGACCCAAAACAAATCAACCCGCTCGTTCCCGTCGATCTCGTTATCGACCACTCCGTTATGGTCGATGCTTTCGGTACGCCGGAAGCCCTCGAATATAACATGAACGTTGAATTCGAACGTAACGAGGAGCGCTACCGTTTCCTTCGCTGGGCTCAAACGGCGTTCGACAACTTCCGCGCTGTACCGCCGGCAACAGGTATCGTTCACCAAGTTAACTTGGAGTACCTGGCATCGGTGGCGGCAACGAAAACCGTTAACGGCGAAACCGTCGTTTATCCGGATTCCCTAGTTGGTACGGACTCCCATACTACAATGATCAACGGTCTTGGTGTAGTCGGCTGGGGCGTTGGCGGTATCGAGGCTGAAGCCGGCATGCTCGGCCAACCCCTTTATTTCGTAACGCCGGAAGTTATCGGCTTCCGTCTGACTGGCAGCTTGGCAGAAGGCGCAACGGCAACTGACTTGGCGCTGACGGTTACACAAATTCTCCGCAAAAAAGGCGTTGTCGGCAAATTTGTTGAGTTCTTCGGCCCAGGCCTCTCCAACATCGGTTTGGAAGACCGTGCCACTGTTGCGAACATGGCACCTGAATACGGCGCAACGATCGGCTTCTTCCCAGTCGATGCCGAAGCACTTGATTTCCTTCGTGCAACTGGCCGTACAGAAGAGCAAATTGAGCTAGTTGAAGCTTACTATAAAGCGCAAGGCATGTTCCGTACCGACGACACGCCTGAGCCGGTCTTCACCGATATCGTGGAACTCGACTTGTCGACGATCGTTCCTTCGCTTGCAGGTCCGAAACGTCCGCAAGACCGTGTAGAGCTGACAGCGATGAAGGAATCCTTCAACGACATCATCCGCACGCCAATCGAGAAAGGCGGATACGGGCTGTCCGACAACAAAATCGAGCAAATGGTCGAAGTAAAGCATCCTAACGGAGCCGTCAGCAAAATGGGTACGGGCGCAGTCGTCATTGCGGCCATCACAAGCTGCACGAACACGTCCAATCCGAGCGTTATGATCGGTGCCGGCCTTGTTGCGAAGAAAGCGGCCGAGCTCGGCTTGAAGAAGCCCGCTTACGTGAAGAGCTCCCTGACGCCGGGTTCACTCGTCGTTACGGAATACCTGAAGAAAGCCGGCTTGATGGATTCGCTCGAAGCACTCGGCTTCCACGTTGCAGGTTATGGCTGCGCGACTTGTATCGGTAACTCCGGTCCGCTTCCAGATGAAGTGAGCAAAGCCATTACCGATGAAGATATGACGGTCGCTGCCGTTCTGTCCGGTAACCGGAACTTCGAAGGACGCGTTCATGCTCAAGTCAAAGCAAACTATCTTGCATCCCCGCCGCTCGTTGTCGCTTATGCGCTTGCGGGCACGGTTAATATCGATCTGACTAATGATCCAATCGGCTATGACAGCAAGAACCAACCGGTCTTCCTGAAAGATATTTGGCCAACGAACAAAGAAATTCGCGACGCTGTACGCGACGCCGTTAATGCCGATATGTTCCGTGCAAAATACGAGAATGTCTTCACGCAGAACGAGCGTTGGAATGCAATCGAAGTGCCGAAAGGCGAAATTTATGAGTGGGATGCAAACTCGACTTACATCCAGAACCCGCCATTCTTCGAGAACATCAACGACGGCATCAGTGACATGGCCGATATCAAAGGCTCGAACGTGCTTGCCCTGCTCAGTGATTCCGTAACGACGGACCACATTTCACCTGCAGGCAACATCAAGACGGACAGCCCTGCAGGCGAGTACCTGCTTGAGCATGGTGTCGACAAGCGGGACTTCAACTCTTACGGCTCCCGCCGCGGTAACCATGAAGTCATGATGCGCGGTACATTCGCCAACATCCGGATCCGCAACCAAGTCGCACCGGGTACGGAAGGCGGTGTAACGACTTACCTGCCAACGGATGAAGTCATGTCGATCTATGACGCATCGATGAAGTATCAGAAGAAAGACACCAACCTTATCGTTCTGGCAGGCAAAGAGTACGGCACAGGCAGCTCCCGTGACTGGGCGGCTAAAGGTACGTTCCTGCTCGGCGTCAAAGCCGTCATCGCGGAAAGCTTCGAGCGTATTCACCGCTCCAACCTCGTGGGCATGGGCGTTCTCCCGCTCCAGTTCCAAGAGGGTCAAGGCTGGAAGACGCTCAACATTACCGGCCGCGAGAAATTCGATATCGTAGGTCTGACGAATGACGTGCAACCAGGTCAAGCCGTACAAGTCATCGCAACACGCGAAGACGGTACAACGTTTGAATTCCCGGTACGCGTCCGCCTCGACTCCACTGTCGATGTCGACTACTACCGCAACGGCGGTATTCTGCAGACGGTTCTCCGTCAAATGATCGCCGCTAACGCTGCTAACTAAGCCTATATAACCACAAACGTCTGCACGCCAATTGGCGCTGCAGACGTTTTTTTATTCCCTAGTCCGACCGTATGCGCTGAAAGATCGTTCCACTCGCAGTCCACCGGTCAATCAATTGCTCCCCTTCTACTACAATCCGGTCTTGAATCCATCTGAACGTGACGGGGATATCATGCAGGTAGTACTCCGTATCCGATTTGGGCGACAATCGCTTGCGCCCCCCGCCAGGGGTTATACAATAGTCGTCGATGAATGTAAGCTGCTGGTTGAGTGTCTCATTAACGAATTGACCGCTAGGAAAGCGGGCAGCCGGAGGCGCGATAGACGATATATTCACGAAGCTCATGAGAAGACCGGTGTACTCCTCCCAGTTCCCCTCTGTAATTTCCAGTAACAATTTAGATATGGGAGCCGAGTCGAATAGTTTTTTGGCATACGCCCCATAGTCCCTCAGAAACATATTATACCCCTCAGCTCCTTGCGGACGATCTTTATAATAAGGCTGTTTCCGATCCCTCTCCCAGATCCGGTTAAAAAAACCGATTCCTCGACTCTCAGCTAGATAATCGATTGTATCCTCCGTGTTTTCCCTGTAGTAATACACCAATGAGGGTTGCAGAGGCATAATAATCTCATAAATCTCTTCAATGAAAGCTTTGAGCTTCGAGAAAGGAGCATCAACCAACAGAAAACTGTAAATCTGATATTGAAAAATACTGCTGTCCAGAATGATAATCTCATCCGACGCGATTTGGGCTTGTACAAAATACCTCCACTTCTCCAGCGCCGCCTCCATGTACCGCTCCAGAGTAAAATTCCACACATCGTATTGCCCCAGGTCTCGTAATGCGTCGGCCCCCATCGCTTCGGCATAATTCCATTCTGCGTCGAGCAGGTCGATTCCGATGGAGCTGTTGCGCTTCATTCCGATACGCTCAAGTACATCTGCTGCGTTCGGATAACGAGCTATGAACCCTGCATACTCATGAGAATCTATACAAGCTTCATGGAAGAATAGGGTCGGATGGGGCCTGGCGACTTCGTGAATCCATCTGGCCTGCCGGCCATTCCTCTCGAACTGCGTTAATAACAGACCTGAGTTCATCGATTTCCCCGTTGATGGAAGTCCCTCCATCAATATAAGCCTTGCACTTGTTTTGGACATTTGCTCCCCTCCCTTTGTGTTTATCTGAATAACTCAGCATATACAATCCCAGTTCTATCTTCTACGCCCTACTCCTTCGCTTCAATTATCCTCAATCCGAAGAAAGCCATTATGCCAGTCTTGCAGGTGAAGTCAGTTACCCTTAGAAAAAAAACCAGAACCTCTCTCAAGACTTGAGTTAAGAGGTTCTGGTATACGTGCCGCCCGGGCCTGGGCGGATTTATTTCAGCATGGTGCCCAACCGGCGGGCACTCTCCATGATTGCCGGCACATGCTCGCGCATGACCTCCAACGTCAGCCGATTGGCCGGTCCGGAAACGGACAGCGCTGCGACCAGCTTGTCGGACCGGCTGTATACGGGTGCGGCGACGGCCGCTGCACCCGCTTCGCGTTCTTCGATGCTCGTCGCATAGCCGAGTGCCCGAATTTCATCCAGCTGCTGCCGGAACAGTCTCCGGTCAATGGAGGCCGGCCAGGTAGGATCCGCAAGCAGCATCTCCCGTTTCGCCTGTTCATCGAAGGCGATCAGCACTTTACTCGAAGCGCCTACGTACAGCGGCAGGCGCACGCCAATCGGCGCCACGCGCCGCACCGCTTGATTGCTCTGCACCGCCTGAATGCGAATCCGCTCGCTGTCGTCGCGGATATATAAGCTCACCGTTTCTCCCAGCAGATCGCGCAGTCGCTCCATCTCCGGCAGGCCTAGAACGGCCGGGTCATCCGCTCCCGGCATATTCGCGGACAGTTCCCATATACGTAATCCGAGCCTGTAGCGGTCGGACAGCTGATCTCTCGTTACGAAGCCTTTATCTTCAAGCGTAGCCAGCATCCGGTGCACCGTGCTTTTGTGCAGCCCGACTTTCTCAGCAAGCTCCGTCATCGCCCATTCGTTCCTGACTGTGAAGCAAAGCAGCAGATCAAGCGCCCGTTCGACGGCGCGTACGGTCGGTTTTCCATCCTCGCTCATGCTTAACCACCATCCCGATTAGTTTCATTCAATGAAACTTTGTTACACCTAGTATACCCGATGAGAACCATTCTCGTAAAGTCAAAGGTCGCCTGCTACCGAATCACTGAATGTCGGTTTTTTTAATTTCTTGGTGCCATGGGGCGAGTTCCTAGTCGGACTAGGGCTGTTGATCGGTACGTTTACTACTTTTTCAGCACTGATGGGATTGGTTTTGAATTTTTCTTTCCTGTTCCCCGGTGCCATCAGCAAAAATCCGAATCTTATTCTGATAGGATTTATTCTCCTGGCCGCCGGGTATAATGCCGGTCGTTTTGGGGCGATTATTGTGTGATTCCGTGGATTTGAAACCGGATTCGGCTGATGAGAAAGCAGGCAGGATCCGATCTGAAAATGAGCCAATTCTAATTTACTTGGATTTTTCTAATTGGAGTTATGGCGCGAAATCTAGTAACCTTCCTGTATAACCTTTTTTTCTGCTCCTCTAAACGGCCTGAGAACCCGTTAAGAGGAGATCCCTGCAAAACACCCCTTTTGGGCTGAGGGTAGAGGTAGTCCAAAGAATTCTTTTCAAAAATGAGGCATGACGAAAAAATGTAGTCCGTTCTCCCTAAAGAGGCGGGCTGCATTTTTTCGATTAATTTAACCATCCGCTTTGCATGTATAAGTTACGTTGCTATTATTCAAAGAATAAGAAGAGCAGGAAGGATGACTGATATCGTGAACATTACTGAAAAACAGATCGTCGTATCCTTGGAGCCCGAATATGAAACCGAATACTTGAAGCTTTTGAATCATTACTTTACGGCTTCCGAGCGAAATAGCCGGGCCTCCTCCATTCATGAAAAAAAGCAGCTCATGGCGATTAAAGAGCAAATGGCGCTTATGTGCAACCAGAATCCGCAAAAAATGAACATGCTGCGGTCCATCATCCGAGATGTGAGTGACAGAAGGGAAAAAGCGATCGTCATCTCCAAATCGAATGCCGTCACCGCCCTGTTATTAGACGAGCTTGCTGCGGACGAGGACATCAAGGGCGTTCTTATTATTACGACACAGCTTTCCATCCATGAGGCCAATGAGATGATTGACAGATTTAATAAAATCCCGGAATCCACCGTTCTGCTTATTACGGATTCCGTCAACACCGGTCTCGACGTTACGGCGGCAAATCATCTTGTGCACTATGATTATCCGGCCCGCTACTCTGATATTCTGCAGCGCAACAACCGCATATCGAGACAAACTTCATATCATAAAGAAGCGACCATATATTATCTCCTAACGTCGGGCAAAATCGACGAGTTCGAATATCGGGAATGCAGGAACCCATAGTGTAACGCTGCAGCAAGGCTGCCAATCAATTCCGCGGCAGCCTCATGCTGCTGTCTGATCCTACGAAAATAATCGTACGCTAAGCAATTCATTGCATGAAAAAACCGGCCCCTTTACTCCTACATGGGAATCCGGTAATTTAACTATCGTTTCCCGTCAGTTTAATCATCACGGATTTACGCCTACTTCAATAAAAAAGAGAACAGTCCACCCGTGGCAGTCTGCTCCCTGGTTATCTTTAATGCCCCTTACTTCGATATAAAAGGAGTACTAGATCATCACTTCACTAAGCTGCATTCCGTTTGTATGCGCGCACCGCAAATAGATATGCAACGATCATTATCCCTAAGCACCACGCTAAAGCGACCCAGATATCATTGCCTACCGGTTGATTTGATAATAGTGCACGGATGGTCTCTACGATAGACGTCACCGGCTGGTTTTCAGCAAAGGCGCGTACGACTGACGGCATCGTCTCGGTCGGCACAAACGCCGAGCTGATGAATGGCAGGAAGATTAACGGATAGGAAAAGGCGCTTGCTCCTTCCACCGTTTTTGCGGATAGTCCGGCAATGGCCGCGACCCAAGTCAAAGCCAGTGTAAACAGCACGAGTATACCGGCTACGGCAAACCAAGACAGTACCCCTGCCGACGAGCGAAAGCCCATAATGAGCGCTACGAGAATGATGACGACAACAGAAATGATGTTGGATACCACCGAGGTCAGCACGTGCCCCCACAGCACAGTGGAACGCGCAATCGGCATGGAGTGGAACCGCTCAATGATACCCCGTTGCTTATCCAAGAAGAGGCGGTAAGCCACGTAGGCCACCCCGCTGGCAATCGCCATAAGCAGTATGCCAGGCAACAGGAAGTTCACATAGTTATCCGTACCGGTTTCGATTGCGCCGCCAAACACATACACGAACAGCAGCATCATGGCAATCGGAGTAAGACAGACGGTGAAGATGGTGTCCATACTGCGGACAATATGGCGCATGGAACGTCCGAGCATCACGCTCATATCGCTGAAAAAAAAGTTTTTTGCCTCCATTTATATGGCCTCCCTTTTACCAATGATTGCGAGGAATATTTCCTCCAATGTCGGCTGTTTTTCAACATACTCTACCTTAGCTTTCGGGAACAGCTGTTTCAGCTCCGCGAGCGTGCCGCTGGCGATAATTCTACCCTCGTGCAAAATGGAAATTCGGTTGGCAAGCTGCTCAGCTTCCTCTAAATACTGCGTGGTCAGGAATACCGTCGTGCCGCCTTCGGCAAGCTCCTTTACAATCTTCCAAACCTCGATACGTGCCTCAGGGTCAAGCCCTGTGGTTGGCTCGTCGAGGAAAATGACCTGCGGTTTGCCCACGAGGCTCAAAGCGATATCGAGCCTGCGGCGCATACCACCCGAATAAGTAGATGGCTTACGGTCGGCGGCATCCGTTAAACCGAAACGTTTCAGCAAATCGTCAGCAACTTGACGCGGATGATCCAGATGCCGCAGCTTGGCAATCATGATCAGATTTTCTCGCCCCGTCAATATCTCGTCCACGGCGGCAAATTGCCCGGTCAGACTGATCGCATGCCGCACATTCTCGGGTTTTGACGCGACGTCAAATCCATTTACGGTGGCGGTGCCGCCGTCCTGTTTGAGCAGAGTGGTGAGGATTCTGACAATCGTCGTCTTGCCCGCGCCGTTGGAGCCAAGCAGGGCGAAAATCTCACCTCGCTTCACTTCAAAATCGACGCCCTTTAGGACTTCTGTGTCCTTGAAAGACTTTCGCAGACCTTTCACTTCAATTGCTTTTTCCACCCCGATATCCCCCTTTTACTTTGTTTTATCCGTAACCTTTTTCATGGCCTTGTTAACTTCTTGGTCAACAGATTCTTGATGGATGTCAGCGTAAGTTTTTGAATCTTTAATTAGATCGTCGCAGAAAGCCGCTACGTCACTGCCCGTCACTTCGAGCACGCCTTTCCCCAAGGCCGCACCCTCTTCAAAAAGATCGATAATCCCCGAGAGCAAACCCGTCCCTTCAGTTAGCTCAACAGGGCCGACCTTAAAGAGATATTTTTGAATTTCTTTATAAACAATCTGATAATCTTGCGGGAGCGCTTTGACACGCGCCACGTGTGCTCGCCACTCCTTTTTGCCTTCGATGATATCTCGTATTCTCATTTTATCTTCCTCCTATTTACCTAGTTTTTTAGCGATATTATTGTTGAGTTGCTCGCGCCATTTGTCGCGATATGACTTTGCCCCTTCTTCGCCGGCTAGCGCTGAACAGAAGCCTTTGATATCGTCACCCAAGACCTCTTGGACACTCTGACCGTCCGCCGCCGTTTCTTCGAGCAAGCCAAGCACGCCGTCAAGAATGGGCATGAGGTTGCGACCGGTAAAATCCGAGTGCTGCCAAAGATTGGCCTTAATTTTATCCCATGCCGCTTGATAATCAGCCGGCAGCTTTTTGGCTCGCGATTCAAAAGTTTTGAAATCTTTAGTCATGTCGCTGCCGGTAATCTTTTCCCAAAAATTCATCGTTCTCTCTCCTTTAACTCGTGCATTTTCGATGAGACGAATTCCCATTTTTCCCAGAACTTCCGAAGCTCCTCGCGGCCCGCGTCGTTGATCGCAAAAAACTTCCGCGGCGGTCCCATGTCGGAGGGCTTCTTGGTGATCTCCACCAGCTTGTTTTTTTCAAGCCGGATCAGGATCGTGTACACCGTTCCCTCCACAACATCTGTGAAGCCGAGGGCGTTTAGCCGCCGCGTGATTTCGTAGCCGTAGGTTTCGTTGCGGCTTATAATTTCAAGGACACAGCCCTCAAGCACGCCTTTGAGCATTTCCGTTAGGTTTTCCAGCACAATCACCCCTTGCTATTCTGTATGACTGGTATCAAGTGTTACTTACTACTGCTATAGAGTAACACGTAGTAGTTGGTCTGTCAATAGCATTTGCTCTGACACGAATTATACATTTTCAACTATGCTGCCCCCGTTACTTCATTGGAACAGAGGAGCTGCCATGTAGCAAACTCCTTCACTATCGTTTCCCGTCCCTTGGTATTAAGGTTTAACGCATATGCTCACTCATTCGCAGGATTTCATCACCTTAATTTAGGTCAATCTCAGGAAGCAGGGGCGTTCAAAATTCGAGCTATTCCAATGAAGAAGAGATGTATGCCATGGTTCATAAGATGAGAACGCGCATTATTAAAAGTCCCGCGTTTGATTCCCGGTACATTTTGAAGGGCTTGCCGATCTGGAAGACGGGGTTCAGCTCATGAAACCGATCTCTGATTTAAACGACCTTCTGAAGCGGGCGGTTGAACGAAACATCATCGGAACGAAAATGCGCTCGCTGATCAAAGAAGCCAATCCTGCCGGAATCAAAAAAGTCGTTGAGCAGCAGTTTGCCATCGGGAAGCAAATCGTGGAGATGGGACTGGTTCCGATCATTGAGCCGGAAGTGGATATTTACAGCGCGGATAAGATAGCATCGGAAAAACTGTTGAAGGACGAAATTTTCGCTCAATTATCCGCCCTCGAAAAAGACGCGAAGGTCATGCTTAAACTTTCCATACCGACGGAAAACAATTTCTACAGCGATCTGATGAAGGACCCGCACGTTGTACGGATTGTCGCTTTGTCAGGCGGCTATTCGCAAGCGGAAGCAAACGAAAAGCTGGCACAAAATCACGGATTGATCGCGAGCTTCTCACGTGCTTTATCGCAGGATCTCACCGCCGGGCAAACCGATGATGAGTTCAACGCGGTGCTTTCCAAATCCATTCAAGACATTTATGAAGCCTCCACTAAATAAACGTTTCACGACCCCGAACTTTACTAAGCTCGGGGTCGTTTCTTTTGTCCAATAATATGAAGTTAGGTGAGGAATCCCATGAGCCTATGTAATGATTTTTTTTGCCACTTGCGATGATTCAATTTATTGGAATCAGAAAATATAGAAGATGAGACCTTTGCCCTCGGCTACAGTTTGGCTGTAGAAACGCCGGATTTCGTTAAAATGCTGAAGCATGTAGGCAAAGAACTCGTCCTCATCCTCGTCTGAAACAGTGTCAGGCTCAAGAGGATATACCTCGTCCTTGACCATGGCCGGGAAATCATACCGCAAGCGGAGCTGCGCTTCATCCAGCTCAGACATAGCCTGAAGTGCTTCTGCAACTTGCTCGGCGCGTAAGGAAAACGCCCCGAATGAGCCAAAATCGATGCCTTTGTCTGACGTCAGTGGAACAACATAGCCAAGGGGGGACTCTCCATCGGAAATATCTCCACAAATCAAGTAGTGAATCGCCTCCCAGGATCTATCAATGTCCAGTCCGGGATAATCGTCTATTTTCAAACTCTTCAATGCAATGTCGCCTGCTGCGATTTGCTGCACCAGGCTGTCATCCATAGTAAAGTAATATCCACGCATTCCCATGTTGTCAGCCTTCTTTCCATTTTTAGTAGTGACTATACTGCCCTATCAAAATGTAACATCCGGGAATTGTGTATTTCAAGGAACATTATCCCCATGTTGCCGTCAGGGCTTCTTGCACTGAATGTATATGTGCTATAGCCCTCATAAAACAGATATAACCCGCACGCTATACATAGAATTTTTAAGGCAATTTTCATTAATTAATCCTCCCACCACTTCTACCATAATGACGAATTTTAGCCCCAAAAAGTTCCAGCCACTGTTATTGTAAACTGCCTTAGCTTAATAACACATCTTTAGTACGAGCGGCGTTTTCGGCGCCCTTCACCGATGTCCCCTCGCCTGCTTCGCCGGTGCGCGACACCCCATCCGTCCGCGACCGGAGAAGCCAGGGCTCACCGGGCTGCGATCACTTGACGCTCCGAGCGGTGCTTACGCTCATCTAATTTTAAAAGTATTGAGAATTGCCTTCCTCGCAGCACCAGTCATATTTTACAGCTATATTACAGGACGTTAACATTATCTCGACATACATTGACAGGCCAGCCCGTAACCCATACGATAGGAGTATAGAACTATTTGAAGCGCTTACAATTTAGGGGGACTCCATCATGAGCACGATCACTGCACCAATGCTGCCTGTCGGCGGGAGCTATACTCCCGGATTACTGCCTACCCCTGAGCCATCTCCGCAGCCTGCGGACAACCGGTTCATAAGCTCACGCCGTAAGCATACGGCTCTCGCAATTCTTTCCGCCTTTACGGCGATGCTGCTGTTTGCCGGACTTGCCTTTCATGGATATGTCGCATGGATAATTGCGCATCCTTATGTCGCACCCCTTACATCTAATCCTATGCTAGCCAAAGGACTTAACTATACGGATGTCTCATTTCCGAGCCGGAGCGGAAAAACGACCGTTCACGGCTGGTATATACCCGCATCTGAATCAGGCGGACCCAAGCCTGGCCGTGCAATTGAGACGGCCGGTACGAATCCTGCCCAGCAAACCGCCGCAACAGCCGCGCTTGCTGCCAATCCATCCAAACGTACGGTGGTCTTCAGCCATGGATACGGCGCTAATCGCGAAGAGACATGGGTTCCCATGTATGAGCTTGCCGGACTGTTACATCGTCTCCAATACAATGTCTTAATGTTCGATTACGGATATGCATCCACAGAAGACCGTTCCCCGGCAACCGGCGGCTTAGAGGAATCCAAACAGCTGCTGGCCGCTGTCGACTACGCGAGCTCGCAAGGAGCGGAAGAGCTTATCGTATGGGGCTTCTCCATGGGCGCAGGAACGGCCCTGCAAGCCGCACTTCAAACCGATCAAATTGATGCGATGATTCTTGACAGCTTGTTTCTTCCAAGCCCCGAGTCACTGTTCAGCAACGTCCGCCAGCATTTAGACCTGCCGCGCTATCCGTCGCTTCCTTTGATCGAATGGATGCTGCCTTTCTGGACGGGTACGACCTTCAACAACATCCCTTCCAAGCAGGTGCTGGAAACCGCCTACTCAATTCCGACATTCATCATGCACGGAACTGAGGATGCTAAAGCGCCTGTAGAAACCGCCAAGCATATTGCATCCGGTCAATTCAACCCGCTCTCGCGGGAGTGGATTGTTGATGGAGGCAAGCATGAGCTGCTGTTCCAATCCCATCCCAAGGAATACATCCAGCGTGCTGCCTTATTCCTCAGCCAAGTGGATGCTGCCCGAAAGTCGGATATTTAACCGGCCGATTCACGACATAGCGCCCAAGCTGCCCGAATACATCTAGTAAAGGATGCACTTCGGCATAGGATTGAATTTATGAAGCCGTCCGGTCTCCGGGCGGCTTTTTGGCATGCCGGACCAAAACCGCAAACACACCTCACGTTGATGAGCAGAAAGGAGGCTTACGACGACTTGTTACTCGTATATGGATCCTATATGCCGCTTAGACTCTTAGAGGAAATACGCTTCTGGAAAACGCAGGAGAAGGAACATACCGTCGTCATCCGGCAGATTGTACCCAACCTGGAGCTGCCCTACGCGGCCATGCTCCAAGCTTGGGAGCCTGTCTTTGCCCGGACGGAACATATGGCGGATCAGCTGATCACATCAGCCCTGCCGGATCCTAACGCCCTGCCGCCCGGTTTTCAGGCTCAGACCGACGCTCTGCTGCAAATATCCGCGAAGCAGTCCCGCACGTTTGTAGAGCAGCTTACAGCGCTTCTCACGGTCAGTCCTGCTGTTGCCGGAAGCCCGATTGGCGTTACCGTCATCAAGCACATTATCCGCGAGTCCGAGTACTTCCTCAACGTTCTCGCCACTTTACTTGAGCCGCGATCCGACGGGGAAGAAGACATATCGGCGGCCGCCGAAATGCAGGCACAGGCAGATGAACCAAACGAATCCGGACATGAAGACATACCCGGCGAGTACAGCGGTGCCCGCCTCGAAGCCTCTCAAGACCAGCAGGGTAGCGGGGAAGGCTCCGACTCTGCGGAGGAGAATGCCCTTGAGGGCTCGGATGCAGCAGGTCCAGATCAAGGTCCAGAGGCCAATACAGATGAGGAGGCCGCAGAGAGCCGCTTTGACGCTGTAGATGATGATGCCTGGTTCTGGGATGGCAGCGAACGTGCACCGGTCGTCTCTGTCCCTATCGGCGGCCATATCTTGCCTCCGCTGCCCTATTCCTATGATGCGCTAGAGCCATACATTGACACGATGACTATGCGTATCCATCATGACAAGCATCACCAAAGCTATGTCGACGGTTTGAACAAAGCAGAGAAAGAGCTGGAGAAGGCACGGGAGACAGGCAATTTCGATTTGGTGAAGCATTGGGAGCGCGAGCTTGCTTTCAACGGCGCAGGTCATTACCTGCATACTTTATTCTGGAATGTCATGTCGCCTAAGGGTGGAGGGGCCGCTGTCGGACCGTTGGCTCAGCAGATCAAGAAAGACTTCGGAAGCTACGAAGCGTTCAAGAAACAATTCAGTCAAGCAGCCGAAAAAGTTGAGGGAGGCGGCTGGGCGATACTCGTCTGGAGTCCGCGGAGCCGACGGCTTGAAATTCTGACTGCCGAGAAGCATCAGAACTTATCGCAATGGGATATCGTTCCGATTCTCCCGCTCGATGTATGGGAGCACGCCTATTATTTGAAGCATCAGAACAAACGCCCCGATTATATTGCCAGCTGGTGGAATGTTGTGAATTGGCCTTACGTTAACGACCGCTTCCAAGAGGCGAGCAAGCTGGTATGGGAACCTTATTGATCCTTAATAAAAAATTGCATTTATTTAACTGCATATAAGTCCGCTTCCATATTCTACATTACGTAGAACGCGGAGCGGACTTATGTTAATAATTTGCATGGTAACAACTTTATGAACATTATTATTAATATGCCTTATCACACTGATTTTATCTTTGTTTTCACACTTCAATCGTTGTTCCACTACACAAAACCTCTTATTATTTTTGCATATATACCCTTAATCTTGATATGAATCAAAATGCCTATATGCGATATTCCGATCCTCTGATTAATTGACGATTTTTCACCTCATTAAGTTACCCCTTTCCACTGGCAGCACCCGCTGAACCGACCTTTAGCCTCACAGCTGCTAATGGAACCACATGCCCAAAAAAAAGACCGCCGCCCCAATAAAGGAGCAGCGGTCTTATCGCTTGTTTACTGCTTCAACAGCGCCAGGAACTCCGAGCGGAGTGCCGCGCTCTTGCGGAATTCGCCGCGTACGGCCGATGTAACCGTCTTGCTGCCCGGCTTCTTCACGCCGCGTGCGCACATGCACAGATGCTCGCCTTCGACAACAACCATAACACCGTGAGGAACCAGTACCTCGTCCAGAATATCCGCGATTTGCGACGTTATGCGCTCCTGCACCTGCAGACGGCGCGTAATCGCCTCGACCAGACGTGCCAGCTTGCTCAATCCGGCGATTTTGCCGCTCGGGATATAACCGATATGCGCTTTGCCGAAGAATGGCGCCATATGGTGCTCGCACTGGCTATAATACACGATATCCTTCACGATGACGAGTTCTTCATGCTGTTCGTCGAACGTCACGCCCAGCACTTCACGCGGATCAACATCGTAGCCGCCGAAGATTTCTTCGTACATCCGGGTTACGCGGGCCGGTGTTTCCAGCAGCCCTTCCCGTCCGGGGTTCTCTCCGATCAGCCTCAATATCTCTTTCACGTGATGTTCGATTTGCTCGCGATTATCCGAAACGATTGAATTGACGTAATCTTTCTTGCCCGCCATTTCGTTCGCCCCCTTCTCTACGCCAGCGCGTATGCGAAAGTTACCTGCGCCCGCCTGGTTTTTGATTTTTCATCATATGCTGCGCTTTTTGCAGCTGCTGTTTATTCATATTGTAGCCCATTTGTTTCGCCATTTTTTGCAGCATCTCTGGATCGCTCTGCATACGCTCCAACTGTTTGCGCAAATAGAATACGCCGATGAAGAAACCGCCAACGGCTCCCAGGATAAGCGTTACAATCGCAAGAATAACTGCCCACATGACACTCATTACCGATCACCATACCTTACTGTAATTGTTCAAACTTGCATCTTATCATAGCATGTCCGATGCTTGCGAGCAATCGGTTCAACACTCTTTTATTCCTCTGCCAGCGAAGCCGCAATCACGCTAATTTAGCTGAGCACCTGCTCGATAAACACCGTCGGGGTTTTCGCCAAATCGATCTCACGGCTCTCCGAATGATTCTCGCCTTCCTTGGCGAGCAGCCGGATTACGGGCCTGCCAGGCAGTCCCCGGTGCTGGCCAACCACGACCCCGGTTTCCCGCGTCGAAAGCCGTACCGAGATACCATTGGGGTATAGCGACACAATCTGCATAAAATGGACAAGCACCTCATGATCGAGCTCCTTGCCCGACATGGCCAGCATTCGCTCGCATGCATCATGCGGGAGAATGAATCTGCCATCCGATTCCTGCTGAAGCAGGTTATCGTACATATTGGCTACCGCCACGATCCGGGAGTATAGATGGATCTGATCTCCAACCAGGCCGCGGGGTGCTCCTGTCCCGTCGGTATGCTCGTGATGCTGCAGGGCAACGTGTGCAATCAGCAAGCTGAGCTCACGTCTAGCCTTCAACAGCTCGAATCCCAGCCATGCATGATGACGCGGGGTGTCCCCTTCCCCGGCTTTCGCTGCTATGGCCTTACCCACATCATGCAGCAGGGAGCCCGTCGCGAGCTCCTTCAGCTGCTGGGCGTTCAAGTCCATATTGAGGCCCACAAGCGTCGCTACCATGCATACGTTCATCGCATGGACGAACTCCGCATTATCCTGGGTACGGATTTCATTCAATTGAATGAGTACCTCCCGATGCTGCAGCACATCTTCCAATAAGTCATCCACAGCAAGACTGAGCGAGCGGGAGTTGAACGGCTTGCCGGAACGAATTTCATTCATCGTCTCCGACATATTGCGTATAAGCGCGCGCTTCGTTTCCTCACTAAGAATTTCCTCAAGCTCGATATCCTCAGTGAGCGGGTCCTTGATATAGATACTCGTCACGCCGATCCGCTTCAGCGTGTTAATCATATAGACCGTTAGCTGAACTCCCGCGGACAACAGAACCGTACCATTCATCGCATAGATGGTCTTGCCCAAATAATGTCCAGGTTCGACCGTTTCAATATCGACAACCCTCAAGGTCGCACCCCCACTATCTATGAACTATCCGCGCGGCTTCTCCTTCTTACCCAGGATGGCATCCGATTGAAGAGCCTTCTCGATTGCTTCCCGCACGCGATCATCCTGCTCGTGCTCTGCTGCCTGTTGCAATACGGCTGCGGCCGTAGCTCCGCCAATTCGGCCTAGCGACCATGCCGCTGTCGCGCGCAGCTCGAAGCGCGGATCCTCCTTCAAGACCGCCGTTATTGCCGGAATACCGCTTGGATCCTTAAAGTTGCCAAGTCCGATAACGGCATTGCGTTGGATCGGCTTTCTCCCGCGCCAAGCCGAGGAGCTGTCGCCATAGGCCTCCTTGAACGCCCGATTGCCCATGGATAGCAGCGGGATCAGCAGCGGCTTCACCTTCTCAGCATCCGGCTGCAGCTCAGGCTGATGGGTCCAATTCTTCCCTTTGTTCTCCGGACATACGACCTGACAGGTATCGCAGCCATATAACCGGTTGCCAATCTTACGCATCATTTCATCCTCAACAATGCCCTTCGTCTGGGTAATGAATGAAATACACCGCTGTGCATCGAGCTGGCCAGGGCCGACGAGAGCCCCTGTCGGACAGGCATCGATGCACGCGGTGCAGTCGCCGCAGCCCTCCGTCACCGGAACATCCGGCGGCAGCGGAAGGTTCGTAATCATTTCACCCAGATAAACCCACGAGCCCCATTCTGGCGTAATAATCGCGCAGTTTTTGGCGCTCCAGCCGATCCCCGCGCGCTGCGCTACTGCCCGATCGACGAGTGCGCCCGTATCCACCATACTCTCAGCCCGAAAATCAGGAACGCGTTCACGCAGCCAAGTCTCCAGCCGCGCGAGCCGATTGCGAAGCACCGCATGGTAATCCGTTCCCCAGGAGGATCGGGAGAGGATGCCGCGTCTTTCGCCAGGAACGGATTTCGGCGCATCCTGAAGCTTGGATGGATAGGCAATCGCAATCGCTATGATGGATTGCGGATTGTCGAAGAGCAGCCCAGGCTCAGTCCGCTTATCAAGGTCCGGCTCTTCGAAGCCGGATTCACGGCCAAGCTCCCGATGGCGCAGCAGACGCTGCTTCATCTCCGTGAAGGGATCCGCTGACGCCACTCCGATCTTATCGATACCGAGGCTCTCTGCAGCGGCTTTCATCTCCGCTTTCAGCTTCTCCCAAGCCGGTTGACTATCCATACGAATCCTCCTTAAAGTTTTGTGAAGCTATGCTTCTTGAGTTTGCTTCGGAAGCATAAGCTTAAGTTTTGTGAAGCTATGCTTCTTGAGTTCGCTTCGGAACAAAACTCGCTTCGGAAGCTTGATTCGCTCTTATTTAGAGCCGCTTGATCGCTTCACGTGCGAGCTCGTCGCATCGGTTGTTCCATTCATTATCACTGTGGCCCTTTACTTTCACATATTCGACGGTATGCTTCTGCATAAGCGCCCAGAGCGCCTGCCACAGGTCTTGGTTCTCCACGGGCTGCCCTTTGCTGTTCTTCCACCCGTTGCGCAGCCAGCCGCGAATCCAGTTCTGTTGAAAGCAATTGACGACATACGCGGAGTCGCTGTGTACTGTCGCCTTGCAAGGCTCCTTGAGCAGCTGAAGCGCTTCGATTACTGCCCGGATTTCCATCCGGTTATTCGTCGTGGCTGCATCTCCGCCTGATATTTCCTTCTTATGTCCACCGTAAAACAGCACCGCTCCATAGCCGCCCGGTCCCGGATTGCCGGAGCACGCGCCATCCGTATAGATAACTACATCCTTCAATCTACATAACCTCCAACGCTATAATGCGTTCAGTTTGGCGATAGGCCATAATATAAAATCCGCTCTACCGCGAATCAAGTCCTGCGATACCGCGCCGAAAGAGCGGCTGTCCAGGCTTGCCCGGGCATGCCGGTTATCACCCATTACAAAATACATGCCCTCATCAACCTTATAGGGGCCATAATCCAGATCATCGATAATCGTATCCGTATACGGTTCAACGATAAGCTCACCGTTGCGGTACAGCTGCCCCTCGCGAATTTCAATGGTATCGCCCGGCACTCCAACGACTCGTTTGACCAAAAATTCTTTCTTCTCCAGCCGGTCCGTAGGATCCTTGAGTATAACGACTTCCCCGCGGTCTGGATCACCAATTAAATACGAAATCTTATTAACGAATAACCATTCACCCTCATACAGCGTCGGCTCCATCGATTGCCCTTCTACCGTGGACAAATTGAACACGAAGAAGTGAAGCAGCAGCACGACTGTCAGCGCAATCGACAAGGTCCTTGTCCAATCCCACAGCTCAGAAGCCCACCTCGGCGCGGGTCGCCCCGGCTTCTCTGGCTTATCGGGTTTTGGCATCCTTGGCTTTGACGCCGCCCCTGAACGCTTACGGGGTCCGATTGGACCCTGTTCAGCCTCCGGCAGCGAATCCGAAATCTTAGTCATATGATGTCACACCTCGCCCATATGTTTGTGCCATGCCTCATAATAATATGCGACAGCTATCTGATCAAATGGTGCTTCCATAAGCTCGATTCGTGCCATCAGCGATTGTAAGCCCTCCTGCACCTTCTGCTGCACTTCTTTTGAATAATGATACATGACTTTATGCTGCTCATATTCATCTTGATCGACGATATGCGCTTCTCCTCCACATGGCAGAATCACATCGAGATCGTAGTCGATGTAAGTCAGGACGCCCTCACCAAGAAAAGGCGGCGACGCCATGTTACAGTAATAACGCGTTCCCTGATCCTCCATTAGACCAACGACGTTGTACCACTGCCCCGGGATAAAGAAGGAAACCGCAGGTACACGGCTAATCCACTGCGTTCCGTCCGCTTCCTGTATCGGCGTTTGCTCGTTTACGATGACATGCATGGATTCCGCGGCGTGCTCCGGAAGGAGCAGCGAATCCGGCACCACCCAGTTCTTCAGCCACATCCGGTGCAAATGGCCGTCATGCTTAAAGCTCTTAATGACGCAAGGATGAAAGTATTCCATAAAGTTGCCGTGCTCCTACAGAAATTTCTTAATTTTCTTACCCATACTAATAAGAAAAGCACATCCGTCCGCCAAAATCAATGGCGAGCCCAGACATGCTTCTTAAAAAACAAATGATTGATCACTTAACCGGCGACGATACTTAGCTTCTGAAACGACCTAAAAAAGTCGTTTGCCGCATAGCCGAGCGATTCATAGAGGGAAAGAATCGGCTCATTATGCTCGTCTGCCGTAATCATGATTTTCGAAACCTTCCGCTGCTCAAACCGCTGCTTCAGCGAACGGATCAACGCTTTGCCGATACCCTGACGCTGATAGCCAGGATGAACCGCCACACGATAGTAGTACCCTTTATTGTCATCAATCGTACCGATAATCATCCCGACAATCTCATCTTTAGCCAATGCGACCAATACCAGCTCGCTGTCCCAGGACAGCTGGCGGGCAAAAGCCTCCATCGTCTGTTCATAGCACTCTTCTGATAAAACCGTTTCTAAAAGTTGCGTTACAGGCCGGTAGTCGGACAGCTGGAAGGAACGAACGTGCATGATTCAAACCTCTCATTCGCAGTATCATATTTTTAGATAAAGTTAATAATACGACAAATTGAATCGAATTCCTTCTAAAACCTTAAAAAAACCTTAAAAAATTCAATAAATCTCTATAATACTGCTGAAAGCGCTTCATTATAAGCGCTTTCATGTCGAATCCTGCTTCAATTGGTTTCTTCGACCAGGTATGGCGACCTATAACACTCATTCCTATCTTATAAGATTAGGAATAAAATATAAACCTACCTTTGTATCTATTTCTATTCGGGACAAGATAAAAAAAGCACAGCGTTATACGCTGTGCCTTAGGCTGACTGAATTAATTTACCGATAATTATGAGAGGTTTCCACGGTGCCGTCACGCCGGTGAATAATCGCACTGACCATCCGACGCCAATTGCTGTGCCTTCTCCACTGCATCCGCCTTGGTAGCGAACAACTCCTTCGGCTCGTCTATCCCTTCCCTCTTGATGGCCCATTGTCCATCATGGGGGACGACATGCAAGTGACGATCGGCGCCGGGCACCTTCTTTCCATGATTGTGACGATGGTCCGGATGATTCTCGTCCCATTCCTTAGCCTGAGCCGTAGCGATTGCGATCGCCCGCCCTTCTTCATAGCCATCATCAAGAAGGGCATTAGCAATCTCTACCGCTTTATTACGTACTCTCGGCTCGAAATTTTTAAGCGAGTCCGGATAATCTGATTTTGTCCAAGGCATATGATCCCTCCTGCCTTCTATTAAGGACGTGTGACACGCTCGTTGTCATATAAATCGGAGTTCTCCGATTTATGCGCGCGGAACGTTTCATAGGCATATTGATCCCGCTGGCTGTCGGCATCGACCATGACGAGTATGCGACCGCTTCTCACATATTCATCATATCGCTCGGCTTCCTCTCTTGGAATGCCCATTCCGATGAGCCCGCCAACCAGGCCTCCCGTCCACGCGCCTACAGCCGCACCCGTAATTGTGGCAGCGATCGGACCTGCAGCGAGAATCGGACCGATACCTGGTATGGCAAGCGCGCCAATGCCTGCTAACAGCCCGGTCACCCCTCCCAGAACACCTCCAGTAGCCGCACCTGCAGTCAATCCTTCGGCAGCTTTTGTCACCGTGCTTTCCGTCACTTCTTCAACATCATCCTTGTCCTTGGCAATGACGGATATTTCATCCGATGCATAGCCCTGCTGCTTCAAACCTTCTATTGCATTGATAGCACCCTGATACGTATCAAATACACCTACGATTTTTTGTCTTGTGCTCATGTTCATTACCTCCTCGTTTAGTCTTCGAAAGCGAATAAGAACGTTAAAGCTTCAGACATTCGGTTAATCAGAGGTCAAGCTTGCTTACCTTTACCACTAGTTCTTCACTATGAATCGCTCATCTGCTGTTTCCTATTTCCCGGTAACCAACGCTGATTAGACAAGCGGTTTACTGTTTAATAAAATAAGGGGTAAACGAAGCTCGCCTCTGCTGCATAAAAGTTCAGATGTGCGGATATTCTAGTTCGGTAGTCGGCATCAGACCGACTTTCCAAACATAAATGTTGATTTATTATCAAAAAACAGAGATAATGGTATTGAATCTTTACATACTACTTAGGAGGTTGTTAATGATGGCACATCAATTACCAGCTTTGCCTTATCCAAACAATGCGCTTGAGCCGCATATCGATGCAACAACGATGGAAATTCACCACGACCGTCACCATAATACGTACGTAACGAACCTGAATGCTGCACTGGAGTCCGCTCCTGAGCTTCAAGACAAGTCGGTCGAAGCGTTGATCGCGGATCTGAATAGCGTTCCTGAAGCCATCCGTACAGCCGTTCGCAACAATGGCGGCGGCCACGCGAACCACAGCTTGTTCTGGGAAACAATCGGCCCGAACGCAGGCGGCGCACCTTCCGGCGCACTTGCTGCAGCAATCGACAGTGAGCTTGGCGGCCTCGAGCAGTTCAAAGCCGATTTCGCTAAAGCAGCTACGACCCGTTTCGGCAGCGGCTGGGCGTTCCTTGCTCTTAGCAACGGTAAACTGAAAGTATACAGCCTGCCTAACCAAGACAGCCCAATCATGGAAGGCGACACGCCTCTGCTTGGTCTGGACGTGTGGGAGCATGCCTACTATCTGAAATATCAAAACAAACGTCCTGACTACATTGCAGCGTTCTGGAATGTTGTAAATTGGGACGAAGTTGGCAAACGTTACGACGCAGCGAAGTAAGACTCGCTAAACGGTTAACGATTTGCAATATGGAACAGGCGCGGGTCGATGAATCGACCCGCGCCTGTTTTTATTTGTTATTGTTTGAATTGTGCATTAAAGGTGGGATTGTAGGGCCGTCCGGATCTGTCCCAGCGTGCGATTCAATTCCATTTGGTCGATTTCGATTACATGCTCGCACTGCTTTCGATACTCGAACTCTTCCGCATGCTGCGCCAAATAGCTACCGATGCTATCCTCTGCCTCTCCGTTTGCCTCCAGCCGTTCCCGGAGCGTTAGCTTGTCGACATAGAGAAACAATCGCACCACACGCTCACCATACCGTTTTTTTAGCGCGGAAGCGCCATTCCGATCTAGATTGAGATAAACATGACGCCCTTCCCGCAGCGGCTTCTCCAGCTCCTTCCGCAGAATACCATAGCGTTCCTCATGGATGGTAGCGGTCAGAACAAATTCCCCGTCCTGCTCCAACGCATCGAATACCTCTTGAGAAATGTACTCATAATCCTGCTCCCGTCCTTCTTGTCCATACGGAGAATGCGTCGTGCACAAACGGATATAAGGGGTTCCCAGCTCGCTGCCGATCCGGTGAGCGATTGTTTGTCCTCCTGACCCGCTCGTGCCTGTAAATATAAAAATGAATGGTCCAGCCATCGTGAACGCCTCCTTCTCCAAGACAACGTGATGGATTGCTTGCGGCATTCCAGTTGCAAACGAGACTGATGCTTGCTGCCCCTAGGGTACAAAGTCCTGGGAACACCGTATATATTCGACATACGGTTGAGAAATTCCTGTTTCACGATTTCTGCTGCAAATGAAGCTTTTAGCAGGTATTTATAGCCTCTGGTAGAGGTGCTCCCTACAAAATCGCCATACACGAGATGGGCGGATGCCGCATACACTGGATCGAGACGTTTACCCAATCTGCTACGTTAAAGGAGATTGAGCACATGTGGTTTAATCCATATCATGCTGGCTTAATTCCGGAAGGCTATACCGGAACCCGCGCAGCAAGAGCTGGCGGCGATTGCGGCTGTGGCGGACCGCGCGGCATGATGCCGGGACCGGGGCCGATGCCAGGACCGGGGCCGATGCCAGGGCCAGGGCCGGTGCCAGGACCAGGGCCGATGCCAGGACCAGGACCGATGCCAGGACCAGGGCCGATGCCAGGACCGGGGCCGATGCCAGGACCGGGGCCGATGCCAGGACCGGGGCCGATGCCAGGGCCAGGGCCGATGCCAGGGCCGGGGCCATTCCCGCCAGGGCCGGGGCCATTCCCGCCGGGGCCGGGGCCATTCCCGCCAGGGCCGGGGCCATTCCCGCCAGGGCCGGGGCCATTCCCGCCAGGGCCGGGGCCATTCCCGCCAGGACCGGGGCCATTCCCGCCAGGACCGGGGCCATTCCCGCCGGGGCCGGGACCATTCCCGCCGCCTCCCCCGCCATTCCCGTTTCCATTTCCGTTCCCGTTCCCAGTGCCGATACCGCCATTCCCTGGACCGGGGCCGTTCCCGCGCTTTGTAACGGTAGTCATCAACGGCGGTCCGTTCTTCCCATGGGTGACGAATTCGTACACGACTAGATTTTTCCCTGGAATAACTATTTTCCAAGCGCTTGCCGCAACAGGCGTCGTCCGTTTTGGACCCGGCGGTCAGATCGTAGCCGTTAACGGCGTGGTCATTGGCGGAAGCGTGAATTACATCTTGCGTCTTAACGGCAGACCAATTCCAGTTAACCTGCTTAACTTCCCTCTTCAACCAGGCGATGCAGTATCGCTGCAATTAACTGTTTCCGGCACTCCTCGTGAAGACCAGGAACAACTGGGATCGCTGCCTGAAGATCAGGAATCGCAATTCGTTGATTACGATGATTACCGGTCTGATGAGGAAACCTCAGAAGAACATACACCGGATTAACCGTTAAGGGCATTACACAACGAAGGTCCAGCTGCAGAGGATATCCTTCTGCCGCTGGACCTTCGTATTTATGAGAATATGGATTAGTTCATACCCGCTTGCTCTTTAATCGCCTTCAGCCGCTTCATCACATCATTGGCGCCCCGTCCGAAATAATCATGCAGCGCATTATATTCCGCATACAATTTATCGTACACCGTAACGTTCTCGGGAATTGGCTTGAAGGTTTCTTCCCTGATGCGAGCCATGCTCTGCGCGGCATCGACGATTGTTTCATAACCTCCGGCTGATGCGCCTGCGGCAACAGCTCCGAACATAGCTGCACCAAGTGCCGGCGTCTGTTTGGAGGCGGCAATCTTAATTTCGCGATTGGTTATATCCGCGTAGATCTGCATCAGGAGGCGGTTTTTCTGCGGCAGCCCGCCGCAGGCGTAGAGCTCTTCGACCGTTACACCATTATCTTGGAATGCTTCGACGATCTTCCGCGTACCGAAAGCGGTCGCTTCCAGCAGCGCACGATACATCTCCTGCGGCTTCGTCAGCAGCGACAACCCGACGAACACGCCCGTCAAATCCGTGTCCACGAGCACGGAGCGATTGCCGTTCCACCAGTCAAGCGCGAGTACACCGGATTCGCCCGGCTTCAGCTCGGCCGCATGTTTCTCCAGCCACTCATGCACGCCGATGCCCTCTTGCTTCGCCGTCTCGGTAACATATGCCGGTACAGACTCATCCACAAACCAGGCAAAAATATCTCCAACAGCGGACTGTCCCGCTTCATAGCCGAAATAGCCCGGAACGATGCCATCCTCTACAACGCCGCACATGCCTTCAACCGTCTTCTCCTCTGTGCTGAGCAGCAGATGGCAGATCGAGGTTCCCATGGCCATGACAAGCTTGCCCGGCGTAACGACGCCGACCGCAGGCACGGCGGCATGCGCGTCAATATTGCCGACAGCAATCGCCGTTCCAGCCGATAAGCCCATTCGCTCTGCCATAGCCGCGGTTAACTCGCCAGCTTTGGAGCCTTGAGGAAGCACGTCGCCGCGCAGCTTCGTTTCAGCCAGCTGCTCAAGCCGCGTATCCAGCGTCTTGAAGAAATCCGAGCTTGGATACCCCTCCTGTTTATGCCAAATCGACTTATAACCGGCTGTACAGCTGTTGCGCACGATGCTGCCGGTCATTTGACCGATGACCCAGTCGGCCGCTTCAACGAACTTATCTGCCGCGTCATAGATTTCAGGCGCCTCGTCTAAAATTTGCCATGCCTTCGCAATCATCCATTCCGAGGAAATCTTACCTCCATAACGGAGCAGAAACTTCTCGCCCCGCTCGGCGGCAAGCTTGTTGATCAGATTCGCCTCGTCCTGCGCGGCATGGTGCTTCCACAGCTTTACCCAGCTGTGCGGATTATCCACATGGGTCTTATCATAGCAGAGAGGTTGCCCGGCTTCATCCACCGGAAGCATCGTACATGCCGTAAAATCAATGCCAAGCCCGATTACCTCGCTGGGGTGAATGCCAGCTTCCTTCATGACCGCCGGTACAGATGTCTCCAGTACCTCGATATAATCCGCAGGATGCTGCAGGGCCCAGTCGAGCTCCAGTTTGTATCCGCTTACAGGTAGCTTCTCATCAATAACGCCGTGACGGTAAGGGGTCACATGTTCTGCAATCTCCGCACCATCAGACAGTCTAACAAGCACCGCACGTCCCGATTCCGTTCCATAGTCGACACCGATTGCAAACTTGCTGCTCATCCAAATCTTCCCCCTAATAAGTGATTAAAGCTAACCCCCGCATGATCATCTTCAGCTTACCTTTGTCCGTAATACGCATTGTTCCCATGCTTGCGCAAATAATGGCGGTCGAGCAAATTCTGATCCATGGGCTGCACGTCCGGATTGAGCTGGAACGTATGAAGTGCCATCTTAGCCACTTCTTCCAGTACGACCGCGTTATGGACCGCATTATGCGGATCCTTGCCCCAGCAGAACGGCGCATGACTGAACACCAGCACGGAAGGCACCTGATTGGGATCGATGCCGCGCTTCTCGAACGTCTCAATAATGACATGCCCAGTTTCCAGCTCATATGCGCCATTAATTTCTTGCTCTGTCATCGGACGCGTGCATGGTACTTCGCCATAATAATAGTCCGCATGCGTTGTCCCGAGTGCCGGAACTGCACGTCCTGCTTGTGCCCAGCTCGTTGCCCAAGGGGAGTGCGTATGTACAATCCCACCGATACCTTGAAATGCGCGATACAGCGCGGCATGCGTCGGCGTATCCGAAGACGGACGAAGATCGCCTTCTACGACTTTTCCAGCCATATCCACGACAACCATCTGTTCAGCGCGAAGCTCATCATACGGAACGCCGCTCGGTTTAATCACAATAAGACCGCTCTCTCGGTCAATACCGCTCACGTTTCCCCATGTGAACGTAACCAAACCATATTTGGGCAGGTCCATGTTGGCTTCCCAGACCGATTGCTTTAATTCATCCAACATCCTTTGTTCGGCTCCTTTCTTGAAATGAAGCAATACACCTATCGGGTCAAGATTGCGGTATGAAGCAATGCTCTCCGCCTATTTGACGTTCAAGATAAAAGGAACGACGAAGACAGAACCGCCGCGTTGAAATTGTCCCCAAACCTTGTAGGTTCCGATAGACGGGAATGTCGTAGCAAACTGGGCTTCAGGCCCTGTGCTTTGCTCATCCAGCGGGTGTACGTGCAAATAATGCTCTGCGTTGCTGTCCATGATGACCACATGACCGACAGCACCCAAATAAGGCTCCAAGTCACGTACCGGCTTCCCTTCTCCGTCATTCTCCGCGAACGAGAACGTCATGACCGCTTCCTCCCCAGCCTGTGGCTGATGATGAAAAGCCAGCCTAACGCGAACCCCATTCTCCGCGCGTTCCAGTATCCGATCCTCTGCAAGGACCGGCTCCACTTGCGCCTTGCCCTTCACTTGAACCCAGCTGCTGCTTGTCGTTGCGCCGATTCCAGTCGGGATATAGTCCGCGGTCAGCTTGTAGTCGCCCCCTGCCGGGAACGTTATACGGGTCTCAAACACACCGCCAGACATCTCCACGGGGTGTAGATGCATAAATTCCGACAAACCCCGGCTTACGATGATCAGGTGCAGCTTCTTCTCATGCCCGATATCCAGCTTATCCACCAGTTTACCCTCTTCGCTGACAATTGCAATACGAAGAAGCGCTTCCTCGCCCGCCTTCGGTTTCCCGTCAATCCATGTCCATATCGCCTTGGCACCCTGTCCAACCGCTGTATGACCCGCCGCATCCGAAGTCGGCTTCGGAGCCGACATCCCATGGTGACTGTGACCACCTGCGTCGGTGCCTCCTTCCTCGGCAGCCGCACTGCCGGCATCTGAGGATGTAACTGTCCGGCCTACGCCACCCATGCCGCAGCCCGAATGGCCGGACAGGATTAGAACCACAGCGATGATCAGCGCCATTCGGAGTCCCGCTCTAATCCGCTTCATAGTGATGATTGCATGCCTCGCTTTCAGGCCCTTATTGGCAGCTAGCTTGTCGTGCGGCTCGCACCTTCGCCTAAGTTCTGCAGCTTGTGGAGTAAATAGTTATGTACATCCTCAGACAAATCCTCGCGCTCCAGCGCCAAATCGATCGTAGCTTGAACAAAGCCAAGCTTATCACCGACATCATACCGGCGTCCTTCAAAGCGGTAAGCCTGCAAAGGTGAGATTAAATTTAAACGCTGCAGGCTGTCGGTCAATTGGATCTCGCCGCCCTTTCCGGGCTCCGAACGTTCCAATAAATCAAAAATTCCCGGTTCCAGGAGGTAACGTCCAACTACGGCCAGATTCGAAGGAGCCTCCCCTGGCGCAGGCTTCTCCACAAGACTCCGCACGCGACCTCTTCCGAGGCTCTCATCCAGATCGACGATACCGTATTTGTGAGTTTGATCCCACGGCACCTCCATCACGGCGACGACCGAGGATGGCCCCGTCTCATACAGGTCAATCATTTGTCTCAGACAAGGGGGTTCAGACAGCAGGATGTCATCGCCGAGCAGAACCGCAAACGGCTCGTTTCCAATGAAGCTGCGCGCACAAAGCACGGCATGACCGAGCCCAAGCGGTTCGCGCTGACGGGTGTAGCAAATGTCCGTCATGCGCGATATGCTGCGGACAACATCCAGCATCTCTGCCTTGCCATGCGCTTCAAGCTCCGCCTCCAGCTCGTAGGATTTGTCAAAATGATCCTCGATCGCCCGTTTGTTCCGCCCCGTAACGATCATAATGCTTTCAATGCCGGAAGCGACTGCTTCTTCGACAATATATTGAATGGCCGGTTTATCGATCAGAGGCAGCATTTCCTTTGGCTGTGCTTTCGTCGCAGGCAGAAACCTCGTCCCTAAACCTCCTGCTGGTATAATTGCTTTACGTACCCGTTGTGACACGATATAACCTCTCCCTCCTACGACCGGTAACCGCATCGTCCTTCAAGCTTCTAATGACTGGCTCATGCAGCCACATTGGGGCGGAAATCCCGTTCCCCGTCTCTTTTCATCATACCCCCATTTCCCTCATTCTACCATGCCTGAAAGCAAAATATTTGAATGATTACCTTGTTTCACGAGCGTTTGACATCGCCTTTCCATTCATGCCACACTGGGAGCAAATCATGTTGCCAAGGAGTGAAGTTCATGCTGGTCAGCCGTACTCTCCGTACATCAAAGCGAGATGAAATGATCGATATCACACGTGAAATCGCCTCAATAGTTAGCAGGGAACAGCTTGTGGATGGCACTGCCGTCATCTACTGTCCGCATACGACAGCTGGAATTACCATACAAGAAAATGCCGATCCTGACGTGAAGCATGATGTTCTAATGCGGCTGGATGAAATTTATCCATGGGAGCATCCGAAATACCGCCATGCAGAGGGCAACACGGCCTCTCATTTGAAGGCCATAACAACCGGTACCTCGCAAACCATTATTATTTCGGGCGGGAAGCTGCTCCTAGGAAGATGGCAAGGTATTTATTTCTGCGAATTCGACGGTCCCCGGACTCGCGAGTATGTTGTGAAGCTGATCACAGGATAATAAAAAACAGGTTGACATTTCTCCTTATTTATAATAATTTTAATATAGTAATAATTATTATTTGAGGTTGAATGGATCATCCGTTGTGGAGAAAACCCTAAGTAACGGAAACGGTCCGTCAGGATTAGCGGCTTGTTCATCTGCGCCATGAATGAGTGCCTCAAAATCATGCAGGACCGGGCTCGCGCAACGCTAGAGTCTGTTGGAGGCGTGATGCAGCGCCGGTCGAGGGTGAATCGCGAGCGATGGGAATAATCGGCTTGAAAGTGCGCCATAATGAAAGCGGCGAGGTAGAGCTGCTTGAAGCGGACGGCGTGTTCGCGGCCATCGGTCATACGCGGAAGAAACGGCTTCCATGGCTGACAGATCCACACGGATGAGCAGAGCTATATCGATGTTCGTCCCGGATACGTTCGAGACCGGTGTGACGCTTGTTTGCATAAGGTATCATGCAGCAGCGGCATTACCGGAAGAATCACAGCAACTGGAGCGGTTGTATGGCCGCACTGGACTGCGACCGTTTTCTTGGAATCGGCTCCACACCCTCGATTCGGAAGCGGACAATAGGGTTAAAGAAAAATAGAAGAAGACAAAGAAGGAGTGGTTTAATCATGGCAACAGCAGCAGCAGACAAAACAATTCAAACCGTTCTGAACAAGCAAGTATCCAACTGGAGCGTCCTTTACGTGAAGCTGCACAACTATCACTGGTATGTGAAAGGACAACAGTTCTTCACCTTGCACGTTAAATTTCAAGAGCTCTATGAAGAAGCAGCCCTGCACGTCGATGAGATTGCCGAGCGCCTGCTCGCGCTGGAGGGCAAACCAGAAGCGACGATGAAACGTTATTTGGAAACGTCCAGCGTGAAAGAAGCGACAGGCGAGGAAACGGCCGAGCAAATGGTGGATTCCATTATCGACGACTTCACTACCGTCATCGACGAGTTGAAGGATGGTATGGAAAAAGCAGAGAA
Organism: Paenibacillus mendelii; assembly: GCF_024498075.1. Classification (GTDB taxonomy): domain Bacteria; phylum Bacillota; class Bacilli; order Paenibacillales; family Paenibacillaceae; genus Paenibacillus_Z; species Paenibacillus_Z mendelii. The sequence continues at coordinate 149,932 of NZ_JANHOF010000013.1, read as the reverse complement.
GAAAGGCGACGACACGACCGCCGATATGCTGCTTGCCATTCACAAATCGCTTGAGAAGCATGTCTGGATGCTCAAAGCATTCAACGGCCGCTAATTCCGATTCTATCCACATACAAAAGGCTGCCCCTTTTCGTAGCTCCAGCTACTCGAAGGGACAGCCTTTTCTGCTGTAATGGCGCATTTCATTCCGTGGTACAGTTTCTATGTCTGAACAGGTAGTAAGCAGCCACAGCCATACATCGTCAGTTACAGCTTGCTGCGGCTATATAAAGGAACCAATGATGGGCACTACCGCTGGTATAGACGGCCCCAGTTACTAAGTGTATTGGTACATCCCGTGCTGACGTGCTACTGCTTCTATCCGATAACCGGATAATACTTCAACGACTAACGCTTTCTTCACTTGAACGGGGCACCGAAATTATCTTATTAGTGTATCTGTAGCGGGTGAAGTGACCATGTGGATTAGGGACTGTCTAGTTTCTTACTCTTACAGCGCCTTATCCGATTCGCTGCACCGATCTTCTACTCCTGTAACACCCATAAACGGTCTTACAGCTCGACATTTCGCCTCGGCGGCCATCTGTTAGACCCTTTTTTGCTCTTACAGCGCCTGATCCGATTCGCTGCACCGATCTTCTACTCCTGTAACACCCATAAACGGTCTTACAGCGCGACATTTCGCCTCGGTGGTCACCTGTAAGACCCTTTTCTACTCTTACAGCGCCTGCTCTGATTCACTGCACCGATCTTCTGCTCCTGTAACACCCATAAACGGTCTTACAGCGCGACATTTCGCCTCGGCGGTCACCTGTAAGACCCTTTTTTGCTCTTACAGCGCCTGCTCCGATTCGCTGCACCGATCTTCTATTCCTGTAACACCCATAAACGGTCTTACAGCTCGACATTCCGCCTCGACGGTCATCCGTAAGACCCTTTTTCTTGCTCTTACAGCGCCTGATTCGTTTCGCTGCACCGATCCGCTGCTCCTGTAACACCCATAAACGGTCTTACAGCTCGACATTTCGTCTCGGCGGTCATCTGTAAGACCCTTTTTACTCTTACAGCGTCTGATTCCATTCGCTGCACCGATCTTCTGCTCCTGTAACACCCATAAACGGTCTTACAGCTCGACATTCCGCCTCGGCGGTCATCTGTAAGACCCTTTTTTACTCTTACAGCGACTGTGATCCATACTTCGCCACAATGGTGATATGAATCAGGGGGAAACGTCCGACTGACAGTTCGGTATCAGTTCGGTCTTTGCTCGGTCTTTGCTCGGTCTTTGCTCGGTCTTTGCTCGGTCTTTGCTCGGTCTTTGCTCGGTCTTTGCTCGGTCTTTGCTCGGTCTTTGCTCGGTCTTTGCTCTGCATCGACTCAGTATCGGCTGCCGGCAATTAACTCATGCAGCCTTAGCCTCTCGCTGGACCTGCAAATCGCCTAGCTCCAACTGCTCCAGCCAGTCGCCCTATTGCAGCGCTCGGGCCGATCGCCCATTGAGGCCAAGCAAGACAGTCGCCATTCATCCAAGGCGCGCTGACGCTAACCCTTCTTGTTCGCGACGATAAGCTCGGCCAGCTCATTCAGATACGTCCAGCGCTCCATCAGATGCTCCAGCTTTGCTTCGAGCTCCTGCTGCTCGACGAGCAGCTGCTGCAGCAGCACCGAATCGCTCACCGCAGCCTCCATGCGGAGCCCAATAGCTTGCAGCCCTTCCTCGGCTTTCTCGATATCTTCATCGATCGTCTCGAATTCCTTCTGTTCCTTGTACGACATCTTCAGTGGGCGCTGCACCTCTCTCACATTCGAAGAGCCGCTGTCCACAGCCGGCGCACTTGGCGTACTTGCGGGAGCACTCGCACGGGATCCCGCATCCGCCGCCACACTCACAGCCGCCTCCTTATGCTCCATGTAATCGGTGAAGTTGCCGACATGCTGCGTAATGACGCCATCGCCTTCGAAGGCGAAGATGCGCTCAGCCGTCCGGTCTAGGAAATACCGGTCATGGGAAACGATGAACACGACGCCCGGAAAATCATCCAAGTAGTCTTCGAGCACCGTCAGCGTCGCAATATCCAGATCATTGGTAGGCTCGTCAAGCAGCAGCACATTGGGCGCATCCATCAGGACGCGCAGCAGCTGTACACGCCGCTTCTCGCCGCCGGAGAGCTTCGCGATCGGCGACCACTGCTGGTTCGGCGGAAATAGAAACCGCTCCAGCATCTGAGAAGCCGATACCGTTGTCCCGTCGGAGGTGGTCACCCGTTCCGCGCCTTCGCGGATATAGTCGATGACGCGCAAACTCTCGTCCATCTCCTCCCGCTCCTGGGAGAACACGCCGAGCCGCACGGTGGGCCCGAGCCTGACCTCGCCGGCATCGGGCTGCAGCTGCCCCGAGATCAGCTTGAGCAGCGTCGACTTCCCCTGACCGTTACGGCCCACAATGCCGACGCGATCCTCCGGAACGGTAATATAATCGAAGCCCCGGATGACCGTCCGTCCTTCGAACGATTTCGTGACCCCTTCCATCTCTACAATCTTTCGGCCTAACCTGGACGAAGCTACCGATACGTCCAGCTTGCCGCCAGCCTTATCCGGCGCGGATGCCTGCAGCGTCTCGAACCGTTCGATACGCGCCTTCTGTTTCGTCGAGCGCGCTTTCGCTCCTCTGCGAATCCAAGCCAGCTCATTGCGCAGCAAATTTTTCCGTTTCGCTTCGGATGAGGCCTCGCGCTCTTCCCGCTCCAGCTTCAGTTCAACGAAGCGGCTGTAGTTCGCCGTGTAGAAATGGGCACGCCCGCGGTCGAGCTCCAGAATCCGATTGCTGACGCGATCCAGAAAATAACGGTCATGCGTAATCATGAGCAGGGCGCCCTTGCGCTTCTGCAGCATCTGTTCCAGCCAAGCGACCGATTCGTTGTCAATGTGGTTCGTAGGCTCATCGAGCAGCAGCACATCGGATGGCTGCACGAGCGCAGCCGCCATCGCAACCCGCTTCCGTTGCCCGCCGGACAGCGTACCCAGCTTCGCTTCGAACGACACGATGCCAAGCTTGGTCAAGGCCGTCTTCGCTTCGCTCTCCAGGCTCCAAGCTTCCAGCTCGTCCATCCGCTGATTCGCGCGCACCAGCCGCTCCTGCAGGGCAGGATCGCCCGCATTGAGCTCCAGCGCCTGCAGCGCTTCGGCGTATCCGCGCACCGCGCGCATATGCTCGGAGTCCCCTCCAAGCACATGCTCCAGCACCGTCATCTCCGGATCGAACACCGGATCCTGCGACAGCATCTGCACGCTTACACCGCCCACAACAAGAATAGAGCCCGAGTCAGGGGGCTCTATTCCTGCAACGACCTTCATAAACGTCGACTTGCCTGTTCCGTTTATACCAATGATACCGATTTTGTCGCCGGCTTCGATCCCGAACGACACGTCCTCGAACAACATTTTCTCGCCATAGCTCTTCGTTATATGATCAACCGTCAATACGTGCATAATCCAATCCCGCCTAACGTTAGCAATTCGCAAAAAGGCGCGTCTGCTCGACCGGATGCCGCCGCATCCCATCTCTACGCATTCGCGCCCCGCTCTACTAACTTTAAACGATGATTACGCTCCGATCAAATCTTTATTCGCGGCGAGCTCCGCTTTGCCAGCGATCGCAGCCATCGTACGGACGGATTCGAGCGGATAATGACCCGATGCCGTCTCGCCGGACAGCATAACCGCATCCGTACCGTCCCATACGGCATTAGCCACATCGCTCGCTTCCGCACGGGTCGGACGAGGCTGATGCTGCATCGACTCCAGCATTTGTGTCGCGGTAATGACGAACTTGCCCGCTTTGTTGCAGGCAGCGATCATCCGCTTCTGCGCTACAGGGACGTCCTCGATCGGAATCTCTACGCCCAGGTCGCCGCGCGCAACCATAATGCCGTCGGACGCTTCTATAATGGCGTCGAGCTCATCAAGACCCTCTTGATTTTCGATTTTCGAAATAATCTGAATGTGAGAAGCTCCCATGTCCGCCAGCATCTGCTTCACTTCACGGACATCCTCTGCGCGGCGCACGAATGACATTGCGATCATCTCCACGCCTGTTTCCACGCCAAATTGAATGTGCAGCTTGTCCCGCTCCGTCACGCCGGGCAGCGAGGTGCGAATACCCGGCAGGTTTACGCCTTTACGAGATTTAATAACGCCGCCGTTCACGATAACGCAGACGACCTCCGTCCCTTCGATCCGGACCACCTGAAGCTCGATGAGCCCGTCATCGATCATAATGCTCGTGCCTGCGGCAACGTCGCGGGTCAAGTCGTAGGAAACCGAGATACGTTTGTCCGTTCCAATTACAGGCTCCGTCGTCAAGGTCAGGAACTCGCCGCTCTTGAGCAGATAGGAAGGCTCCTGCAGGAGGCCGGTCCGGATCTCCGGTCCTTTGATGTCAAGCATCATTTGGACAGGCGTATTAAGCTTGCTTGCTGCTTCCCGAACGGCTATGATCCGCTGCCGATGGTCGTCCAGCTCACCATGTGCTAAGTTTAATCTTGCTATATTCATGCCTGCACCGATCATTTGCTCCAGCATGCTTGCCGACAAACAGGCCGGTCCCATCGTACAGACGATTTGCGTCTTCTTCATCTTCTCGTCCACTCCTATCACTGCGTTTCTCTCTACTTAAGTCTATTGTATAGGAGCCGCTGTTCAAGATCGATGAACTATAGTACAGTAAATATACTATAGTCTCACAATAATTGAGGGCTGCTAGATGTTCAGCATATTTCACATTCGACAGGAGCGGGGTTTTGTCCGCCATGAACGGCGAAGACTCGGCAGCGACAGCTATATCTTCGTCTGGGTACGATTCGGACAGAGTCATTACGAGCTTAGAGGCCACACCTACGTCTGCCGCAAAAACGAGCTGATGCTTATCCCCGCCGGCTGTCCCGGCTTCGAGCTGAAGGGCGATGGCGGGATCCGCGATATGATCACGATTCAATTCAGTCCCTCCATGGCCGGGGCTTCCGGGCTTCTCCCCCTTCTCGCCGCCAAGGCCCCTCTTCACTGGGCATCCCATATGCCCGAGCTTGTGGTGGAGAAGCTGCTTCTGCTCGCGGAGCAGTGGACGGAACGCGGGCGTTATTTTTCCGTGATGTGTGCAGCACTCCTGATGGAAGTGCTCGTCATCATCAGCCGCGAGGTTGACGAGGGAGAGAAGGCCCCGTCGGCAATCCAACATACGGATCGCATGAAACGGTACATCGAAGAGCATTACCGGGACAAAATAACAAAGGTGGAGCTCGGAGCCGTTGTTGGTGTAAGTCCCAATTATGCCGCTTCCATCTTTCGCAAGGTGACCGGGTTGACCATCAGTGAATTCGTTCATATGAAAAGATTAAAGACGGCACAGTATCTGCTCCGCCACTCTCAGCTTACGGTGCACGACATCTCTGAGCAGCTGGGCTACAGCGATCCGTCGTATTTTAACCGCACCTTCAAGCGGGTCGTCGGCAGGCTGCCTTCGGATTTAATCGCGGAACGCACCGCAAGAGAGTAGGCGCATCAGCATCGCCACACACGTAATCTATTAGGAAAGGATCGATAGCAATGAACGTTAACATTTTGAAGGCAGAATTGAAGCATTCCAAGCAGGACGGCTATAACGGCCATGTCCACTTTGAAGTGGAGGGCCATAAATCGGCCTATGAACTGACCCTGGTCAGCAAGAATGCCGAGGACTGGATGTACAGCTTAAACTTTCTGAACGGTCCTGGAAAGGAGATCCAGATCAATCAAGTCGAGGAGCAGCTGGAAGAGAATGACGAGCTGTTCGATACGCTGATTGACGCCGCGCTCGACGCTCTGGATCAGCCTTCAACTACGGAATCATAGGACGAACGCCAATTTTCGAAGACCTTATTTTGGAGCTAACCAAGATAAGGTCACTTTGCATTCTATGCCGGCTGCGCGGTTCCTGCTTGAAACATCCGTCCCCCTTCTCGTCATGCTTGACTCGTAGTATGATGCAAGTTGAGCCGGGCGTTACATAATCAATGGGAGAGGCTGTGTCAGCAGATCATGAATAGCGATAACGAAGTCATTCAAAAAACGTTCGCGATGTATACCATGTGCCTGGTCATCGACGGCAGCCGCGTGCTGCTCATTAATCGGCCCGATAGCCGCGGATTTCCCGGATATATCGGCCCCGGCGGCAAGGTCGATTTTCCCGAAAGCTTATCGGACGGCGCTGCGCGCGAAGTATGGGAAGAAACCGGACTTCGCGTTAGCGGCCTGGTGTACAAAGGTTTGGATGAGTACGTCGTTCCGAGCACCGGGTTTCGCTATATGGTATTTAATTATATCGCCACCGCCTTCGAGGGCGAACTGCTGCATAACCCGCCCGAAGGGGAGCTGCTGTGGGTACCGATTTCCGAAGCTCTTGAGCTGCCCATGCAGCCCTGGTTCAAACGACGCTTTCCCTATTTCTTCGAGGAGGGTACGTTCGAGATCCATGTGGAGTGGGATGAGGAAAACGACCGGATGATCAAAGAAACCGTGAAGAAGCTGTAATTCAATGCCTTCATCCCAGATGGCCGCGCATCAACAATAACCCCGTCTCACCTACTTCAATCGTAGATGAAACGGGGTTATTCACGAAGGAAGGACTTAACCGATCGGCTCCGGACGGGAAACCTCGAACTCGACCTTATCTCCTGGGGCCGACCCGATCGGTACGGACAGCATCCGCATCGCATCCATCGGCTTTAGCATCGCATGCATTTCGAACGGATCGTCGAAGGAGCCCTTCAGCCAACGTTCCACATGTTCTTCCTCCAGAATAGCAGGCATCTGACGGCTGTACGGCGAGACAAGACCGTTCGCTTGTGTCGTAATCAACGTGAGCGTACGCGTCTCCTCACCGCCTGTCGGCGCACGGAATATATCATACAATCCGGCGATAGCGAACGTCCCGCTGCGCATCGATACCTTCGCACGGTGCGTCTGTTTGCCCTCTGTCCTGCTTACATAGAAGCCCGTGCACGGAATGACACAACGCTGTCTTTTTAAGATCCGGTCAAAGATTGGCTTCCACAGCATCGTCCGGCTCTCCATCCATATCGAATCTTTCGCCCAAAACGGCATGAGCCCCCATCTAAATTCATCCAGCAGCCGGCCATCGTATGGATGCTCGAACACCGCACACACCGATTCCGTCGGATTAATCTCGCGCGAATGGGTCGAATGAAACAATACTTTTTCGATTTGATAACGCTCTGTCAGCTCCGACACATCAGCCGCACTTGATATTGCTTGGCACATGAGGACCACCTCGTCATTGTTTTGGCTAGTATTTGCCAGAACAAGGCGATCCATGCACGAACATGCAAGACTTATGCAAGTTTAACAGACGCGGGCTTCTGACCGGTAAGACCTATCAATACCTGCTTCTGTGTCCTCCGCGTCTCACATTGATCAAAGCATCCGGATCCGCTTTCAATGCCGCCTCCCGAATGGCAGCTTCCTCCAAACGGGAAACCTCCAGGTGCAGGGCAGTAAACCCTTCCTCTCTGCGAGGCTGCGAGGGCAGCCGAACAGCGATTCGACCCGTAGCCGCGGCTATCGCAGCCGCGACCTCCTCAGCCCTGCCGCTCTCAATGCGAATCATCCGCTCGAGCGCCGAGCTGCCGTAGAGAAACCGATTTGCCGCAAGCAGCACGACCGCCGTAGCAACCGCGGAATGCAGCAGCTGCTCGTACTCGAAGAGTGCCCATGCCGCAAGCAGGACCCCAGCATTGGCCGTAATGGAAAGGAGCAGCGCATAACGGCGCCCCATCCAAGCGGTCCCCATACGCTCTGCTGCATCCAGAAACCCTCCGCAGCGGATCACCAGACCAATGCCGATACCAAGTACCGCCCCTCCTAGAATTGCAGCCGGCATCAGGTTTTCAGTTAGACCCGGAACGGGATGCAAAGCCATTGAGGCAATGCCAAAGGCAAGCAGTCCATAAAAGCCGATAAACAACCTTTCCTTGTGAAGCCGGCGGGCGCCGAAGTACAGGAAGGGCAAATTCAATAATAAGAGCAGAATACCGATCCGCATCTCCATCCCATAGGCAAGCATCATAGAGACGCCCGTCATCCCGCTTACCACTAACTGGTTGGGCACGAGGAACAGCTCAATGCTCACTGAGGCGAGCAGCGCTCCCGCCACAACAAACAGTAAATCCATAGTCGGCTTCTTGGAGAAGCCTTCTCTTTCCTGGTCTATCCGTTCAGGATTCGTTACGTTCGATTCTCTCACGAGCGATCCCTCCCTTTCGATTCAGGTATTTACGGTTCTTGTGATGCCGCAGCCGCTTCCTTACGCTTATTATAGCTTCGTGTAAATTTGAACACGCGGTCCAGCGGCCCAAAGATGGCCTTCGACTCTTTCGTTAGCAGCGGCCCGAGCACTGCCAGGATCAGCACGTACAGCGCGGCAAACGGCTGAATGATCGGAAGCAGCCCGCCCGCTTTGGCCAGATTAGCCATAATGATTGAAAACTCGCCCCTTGCGACGATCGTAAGTCCAATATTGGCCGAAGCCTTCGGCGAGAGACCCGCAACCCGGCCTGCCCACATGCCTGCCACGAAATTGCCGAACAACGTAACGGCGACCGCACCCAGTGACATCCAGACCGCACCGCCTAAGGCGAACGGATCAATCGTCAGACCGAAGCTGAAGAAGAAGATGGCGCCGAAGAAATCGCGAAACGGAAGAATCAGATGCTCAATCCGCTTCATATGCTCGGTCTCAGCCAGTACAAGGCCGACAAGCAGCGCTCCAATCGCCTCTGCGACATGAATCGTCTCGGAGAAGCCTGCGATCATGAACAATCCGGCGAAAATCACCAGCATGAACAGCTCGTTGGAACGAATACGCAGCGCACGGTTCAGCAGAGGAACGCATTTGCGGCCAACGACGAGAATGAATAGCATAAAGCCGAGGGCAATCAACGCCGAGAGCGCCACGCCTCCAAAGGAAGAAGAGCCGCTCAGCACCAAGCCCGATACGATCGAGATATAGACGGCCAGAAATACATCCTCGAACATGATGATGCCCAGAATCATCTCTGTCTCCCCGTTCGCGGTCCGTTTCAAATCGACCAGCACCTTCGCCACGATGGCGCTGGAGGAGATCGTCGTAATACCCGCGACGATAAGAATTTCCTGAATCGGCAGCTGCATGGCCCAGCCGAACAGAAAGCCGAGCGTGAAATTAATTAGAATATAGATCGTTCCCCCGACCGCTATTGAACGGCCGGACTTCACAAGCCGGCCGACCGAAAACTCCAGCCCGAGGTAGAATAGCAGAAACAGAACGCCGATGCGGCCCATAAATTCGATCAGCGGGGCACTTTCGATAAACCTGAAATCAAAGTGCCACCACTCAATTGCATGCGGACCGACGGCCATGCCAACAAGAATATAGAACGGGATGACGGAAAATCGCAGTTTGGCTGAGAGTAATCCAGCCAAGGCGATCAAGCCAATTGCCACCCCGACCTCAAATACGGTGTGGTCCATGGCGATTAATCACATCCATTCACGAGAATTTGTTTGAACAGCTTGTGCTGGCCCCGCTCACCGGCTACGACTAGTGTGGATTCCGGCGTAAGCGTTACTTCCGGCCCCGGATTAATGTATTTAGCCTGTTTAGGCCCGATCAAGGCGATAATCGTTACACCGGTACGCTGGCGCACATCCATCTCTCCGATCGACTTCCCCGCACAGTGGTAGCCGGACTCGACCCTGTACCATTCGATTACGAGGTCGTCGAGCGCCACCTCGATTGATTCCAGCGCCTTCGGCGTATAGGTCATGCCGCCGATAACAGCCGCGACGAATCTCGCTTCATCATCGTCCAGCGTGACCATGGAGATACTTTCGTCCGGATCGTCGTATTGGTAGTGGTAGCATTCCCGCCTCCCATCGTCATGGACAACGATGACCAGCTTGTCACCTCCGCGGGTTAACAGCTGAAATTTCTTCCCGATTCCGGGTAAATCGCTTTCTCGAATATTCATCTTAGATACCCTCCTGCAAATGTTTTTCCCTTTTCAGGCATTCCCCATCCTTAAATGGTTACGTTCACATCCGTTTCGCCCCATAACCTGCCCGGATTTTTGGCAGCAGCAAATAGACCCCGCGCCCCTCATTTTTTTGTAGGGAAACGGCTGGTATGCTTGGCCTGCTTTTTGTCAGACCGGCTGTATGGGGATTGGACAACAATTCAAATAAACCGGAGCAAATTTGCAGTCCAGCACTAACAAAACGGTTCAATGGCGCTCAAGTGAACAACGGTAGGATTACACAAAAAGGGAGGTGTACTTAACAGGGGTTAATTTCAATCGCATTAAACATCTCGCAATAATCGGCCGGTATAATGCACGGGGGACAAACATGTTTCCAGAGGTCCTGTACGAGACAAGCACAAGGAAGGAGAACACGGCAGCCATAGCAGTCAGCTTCATCTTGGCCGTGATGATCGCGCCCGTACGCGTGAGAGGCTTGACGAAGCTCTCCACGGTAGGCGATACAATGGTACGGGTAACTTCATTCATAACAGTCTCAGGAATCGGAGTAGGTGTAGAAAAAAGCATGAAGAGTGCGATGAGAACCGTTGAAATAAAGCGTATGGACGAGTAGACTTGAGATTTCATAGGAACTCACCGCCTTTTTCGATGATTTTAATGAAATTATACCACAAATAGCCTTAAATCACAAACCGTATCCATTGACAATACTGACCATCCACAGAGATTACGCAAGAAATAGGGCTCGATTGGACGTTGGCGTCTTATTTGGCATACACTAGTGGACAATGCCTCGCTTGAAAGGAGACCACGAAGACATGATGATAAGAACGGCTTTACCGGAAGACGCGCACGCGGCAGTACCGCTGCTATTCGAAGCCATCGGCGACATCACTTATATACTTATGGGAACAGATGATACAGAGAAGGCGCTCGAGGCGATGACGTTCTGGTTCAGCCAGCCGGCTAACCGTCTCAGCTATGAGAATTGTATCGTGATCGAGGCGGAAGGTAGAGTCGCTGGGGCCTTGCTTGCTTACCACGGAAGCGAACTAACCGCTCTTGATCGTCCTCTTCTGGATCGCATCGCCTCCATATCCGGAGAAAGCGGCCTGTCGTTCCCGCAGGAAGCGATGATCGATGAGTATTATCTGGACTCCATTGCGGTAGATAACGCCTTCCGCGGTCAAGGATTGGGGAAACAGCTGATGCAGGCATTCGAAGAAGAAGGGGCAAAGCGCGGGTATCCACGATTAGCGCTCATTGTGGAATTGGGCAATGAGAATGCCAAGCGGCTCTATGCTGCGCAAGGCTATCAAGCTGATGGGCACCAGCTCGAGATCGCCGGACATCTGTACGAGCATATGGTCAAGAGGCTCCCTTGACAAGAAAGACATGAAGGCCGCCCGGTACGCCGGACGGCCTTTGTTCATTCATGGCATGGCTCCTGTGATGCGGATTCAATCATGGACGTCCACAGCCATGTCTAATTGTACAACCTTCCCGTCCCCGGTCAGGCTGAATGTTAGCGAATCGTCTGAAACCCATACTTGAAGCTCCACGGCTTCACGAACGTCGTATCCGCAGGCATGTAGATCGTTACGAGCCCCCGCCTGCCCTGATCGCTATGATTGGGAAAACTCCGGTGAACGGTTAAGGAATGATGAAACATGGCCGAGCCTGCTTTGATTTCCACTGCAATCTCTCGGCTTGCGTCAACGTCTTCCTCCAGTAATCCATACCGCTGGTTGCCTGCGAACTCCCGGTGGGGCAGCAGCTGTTTATGCGTGCCCGGCAGCATGCGGACACATCCGTTCTCTACGGTTGCGTCATCCAGCGCGACCCAGCAGCTGATCATACGGTAGGGTTCAACCTGGGTCCAGTACGCATGGTCCTGGTGGAAGGGCACCTCGCTTCCATGATGTGCGGGCTTAACGAACATCTGGTCTGTATACAGCTTGACATGCTCCCCGAGCAGGGACTCCACCACATCCACAATTTCCGGCCTTGTGGCATGATCCCAGAAGAAAGGATGCGAATGGCAGAGGTGAAACGCTACCCGGATTTGATCCCTTCTTGGAATGACAGCGCTGCCAATCACAGCCGGCTCATATTGCAATTCAAAATCATCGAGTCCTTTGCCCGGCTCCGGCACGATGGTTCCGTCCAGAACGGCATCGACCATCTGCTTCAGCGCTTCCAGCTGCTGCGGGGTAAGCAGATCCGGCACGAACAGGTAACCGTTCTCATCGAATTGCCTCACTTGTTCCGCCGAAAGTCTCATTATCGGTTTCCCTCCTGCCCATGATCCATCCTTTGAAGCTTTCCCGCGCATACGCTGCAGCATTTGAAAATTGTATATCAAATGATGTATAGGTATGCATTATTTTCATTATCACTACCATTCTAGGATGATTGCCATCCATGCGCAAGATGTCTTTTGCGCGATTTTTGTATACGTTACAGAAAATTGCGTAAGTGAAGCCTGCTGATCTGGAAAGGGAAAAAGCCGGGGTCGTCTCCCCGGCTAAACAACGGCTAACACTCCTTAGCTCCTTAGACTCGTTAGAATAATAGGCTCTCCATTAGTTATAGCAATCGTATGCTCGTATTGAGCCGACCACGTCCCATCGAAGGTCCGGGCCGTCCAGCCATCTTCATCAATATTGATATAGGACATCCCCATGGCCAAAATCGGTTCGATTGTGAGAACCATTCCTTGGCGAAGCCGTTTTCCCGTCCCGGCCTTCCCGCAATGATTCACCTGTGGGGCTTCATGCATGCTGCGGCCTATGCCGTGCCCGACGAAGCTCTCGACAATCGTGAAGCCCTCCTGCTCGGCGGCTTGCTGCACCGCATGCCCGATATCCCCCAGCCTGCGGCCGGGTACCGCTTGCGCGATACCTGCGAACAACGCTTTTTTCGCCGCCTCTGTCAGCTTCAACACCTCCGGCGCAGGGGTTCCCACCGTATACGTCCATGCCGAATCGGCCATCCAGCCGTCCAGCTCGGCGACCATATCGATCGTAACTACATCGCCATCCCGCAGCGGGTTGTCGGTCGGAAAGCCATGACAGACGACATCGTTGACCGATGCGCAGGTCGCATATGGATAGCCTTTATAGCCCTTTTGCGCCGGCCGCGCACCATGCAGCTTCATGTGCGCTTCCACGAACCGGTCGATCTCGGCAGTCGTCACCCCCGGCTTGATCCGGCGAGCGACCTCTCCATGGCAAGCAGCCACGATACGGCCCGCTTTACGAATGCATTGAATTTGATCATCGGTTTTCAGTTCGATCATAGGATGCGTCCCTCCTGTTGTCAGGCTCTCCTCCTGCTCAACGGAATTCGGTCTAACAGCAGATGCAGGCTGAACGGAACGGCGAAACAAAAAAGCCTTGTCCCGGAATCAGGGCAAGGCAGCATAATCATTATTTAACTGACGGACGACCGAAGTTTACCCATCTCATGCTCGACTAGCATCGTAAGCTCCTCTTCATACCCACCCATAATCCGGTACTTGCGGATATAATCGCGGACAAACTTGCGTGAGTCCTTGGGTTGAAAAATTCTCGTGAGTTCCCTTAGGCTTTCTTTGACTTCATTATGGCTTCTTTTCGCCATGAAATCCCCTCCCTATCAACGGTTGGTGGTCCTAATAATCCATGTGCGAGAACGCGATCGGATTTGATTCCGTCGCTGGATACCCATCTGTGTCGAACATGCCGGATGAATCAGGCGACATCATGGTCAACAAAAAAGAGGAGAGTATTTTAATTTGTCATTCAATTATAACATTTCTGAACAAGGGAAGAAAGCGAACACAGCATTCATTTTCCGTTAAACTCAATTCTTGTCGTTATTTGGCGGTGCATCGTCATCGATCGCGGGTAGCTCGTCGGGCGGAAATACGGCGAGAGGCGGCGTGCTATGCTCAGGCTTACGGGACGCGGACCAGGCACTGCTCTTGTAGACACGCAAATAAGCGACTACGCAGGCAATAGCTACAAGCACGCCAAATATGATCACAATCGTCGTTATCCATGGACTGACCATAGTCGATCCCCCCTTTCCTCAGCCTAATTCCGTTCATAGGCTAAGTATAGGGTAAATAGATAACGCTTTCAATCACATGGACTTGCCGCTACAAAATTGTAACATGTAACAATTATATTACTAAGCGGAATGAACCGCTTCCCCAAGCGAGCAAACCCCCGTCCTCCCCGTAAATACTGCTTTGCAGCGTGAACGATCGCTGTGAGCGATGCACAAGCGCAGCCTCGCATGTAAGCATGCCGCTATTTGCACTTTTGAGATATTGAATATTCATATTCGCGGTTACGGTTCTTTCATCGGGACAGGCCAGCATGACCACAAGCCCCATTGCGTTATCCATCAGTGCAGCAAGCACACCGCCATGGACAATGCCAAGCATGTTCAAGAGCTCAGGGCGGATCTTCAAGCTTATCTCCGCCCTGCTGCTGTCCGCACGAACGACTTCACATCCCATATAGCCCCAGAAGGTGGACTCCGCAGCTTCTGCCAAGCGCGTCCAGCTGGCGGGGCGGTCAGCTTGTTGTCCTCTCCCTTCCTCGATCATCGGTCATCCTCCCCGCGGTTAGTCTCACCCGACGGCGGTAACGGAGCGCTTGGTTCAGCAGCATCGGCTTTATCGGCTGCATCGGCCTCCGGCTGAGCCGGTATGACCGGTACCGCTGCGGCACCGCCTTGCTCTGGTGCGTCCTTCACTGCTGCCGCCTCCTCTTCATGCAGCTTGCGTCGAAGCACTTTGCCGATCATAGACATCGGCAGCTCTTCGCGGAACGCATACTGGTGCGGCACCTTGTAGGCAGCGAGCCGTTCGCGGCACCACCGGTCAAGCTGCATGCGGGATACCGTCCGTCCCTCCTTCAAGATGATGAATGCCTTGACCGTTTCTCCCCGGTAAGCATCCTTGACCCCGATAACGGCTGCTTCCTTCACAGCCGGATGCTCGTATAGCACCTCCTCCACCTCGCGCGGGTATACGTTGAAGCCGCCTGCTATGATGACATCCTTCTTGCGGTCGACGATGGCAAAGTAGCCATCTCCGTCCATGACCGCCAGATCTCCGGTATACAGCCAGCCCTCGCGCAGGGCCGCCGCAGTCTCCTCAGGCCGATTCCAGTAACCTGCCATAACCTGAGGACCGCGGACCAGCAGCTCGCCAATTTGGCCCGGCGGAAGCGGCTCTCCCGTCTCTTCATCCACAATCACCGCATCGGTTCCGGGAATCGGCAAGCCGATTGTCGCAATCTTGCGTTTACCCCACAACGGATTGGCATGCGTGACGGGCGAAGATTCCGTTAGGCCGTAGCCCTCGATCAGTTTGCCGCCAGTGAGCGCTTCGAATCGCTCCTGCACCTCGAGCGGAAGCGGAGCGGCTCCGCTGACACACGCCTCTATCGACGATAAATCATATTTATTCACATTTTTATAATTAATGATCGCCACATACATCGTAGGCGCCCCCGGGAAAACCGTCGGCTTCAGATTCTTGATCGTTTCCAGCACCGGTTCGATCTCAAACCTGGGCAGCAGAATGAGCATGCCCGCACGGAGAACGGCTTGGTTCATCACGACCGTCAAACCGAACACATGAAACAACGGGAGCGCAGCCAGAAACCGCTCCCGGCCATCCTCCATCCGATAGCACCAGGCCGCCGTCTGCACGGCATTGGCGATCAGATTGCGATGCGTCAGCATGACACCTTTAGCTAATCCGGTCGTACCGCCGGTATACTGCAGCAGTGCGATGTCCCTCGCCGAATCAATAGGCGTCTCCTTGGGCAGCGCGGATGCGCGCCTCAACAAGCGCGTATAAGCAATTACGCCGTGCCGGCCGTAAGGAACAGCCGGGCGCTTGCCGTCGCGGCGCTGCTTCAGTGAATAGAGCTGATTCTTCGGGAAGGGCAATCCATCCTTTATCGACGTTACAATAACATGGCGTAGAGCAGGCAGCGGTCCGTTCTCCGGCTCTTCCCCCCGTACCTTCGCCAAGCGCGGGTACAACAGGTCGAGTACAATGATCGCTGACGCTCCGCTATCGCGCAATTGATGCTCCAGCTCACGCTCAACGTATAACGGATTGGTCATGACCGCGATCGCGCCCGCCATCAGCGTACCGAAGTACGCAATGACCGTCTGCGGACAATTGGGCAGCATAATGGCGACACGCTCGCCCTTTCCCACGCCAAGCGCTTGCAAGCCTGCCGCCAACCGATTGGCAGCGGCGAGCAGCTCGCGGTACTTCATTTTTTTGCCATGAAAATAGAGGGCTGTATGTTCCGGATATCCTTCAGCCGTGCGACGCAAGAGTTCCGCTACGCTATAGTCCGGGATGTCGACGTCAGGTGCAACTTCCTGCGGGTAATGACGGAGCCATGGCTTCATGTCTTGTTCCGATCCCCTCACTTGGAAGCCCCCTTAGATGATGTAATGTTCGCTGCGGACAACTCGCGCTCCGATACTCCGCTTAAGCGCCACTGTATCGGAATGCGGTGCGCGCATCAGCTTTTTCAGCACGGACAGCTGTACCTGCAGTCCATCCCCTTCTTCCATGGTAATCAGCGCATTTTTGGCATAACGCTCCACCCGCTCCATGGCCTCCTGTACGAACACGACCGTCATATCGATGGAAGCCTGCGCTTTTGCGCTGCTGCCGCCGGAACGCAGCATCATTTTGCGGGTGCGGAGATTAGCGCTCTCCATCGCAAAAATCTGGATCATCATGTCTGCGAGCAGACAGAGCACCTCCTGCTGCTGCTCGAGCGCAAGCCCATACTTCTGAACCGCGAGTCCCCCGACGGCAAGGAAGGTTTTCTTCGCCTGCTGAATCCGGTACGTTTCTTTGCTGAGGGGCTCCTCGAAGTCCGGTACCGCCAGCGGCTGCAGCAGCTCGGCTTGCAGCGCGCGTGTTTTGGCCAGCAGCGGGAGCTCGCCCTTGAGCGCTTTTTTCATAAGCGTTCCCGGAATAAGCATGCGATTAATTTCATTCGTCCCCTCGAAAATCCGGTTGATCCGCGAATCCCGATAGATCCGCTCCACCTTATATTCACGGATGTAGCCGTATCCGCCGTGGATCTGTACCCCTTCATCTGCAACAAAGTCGAGTACTTCGGTCGCAAATACTTTATTGATGGAGCATTCGAGCGCATATTCGCTGATTGCCTTGGCAGCGCGCACCCCGGTATCTCCGGTAGAACCGCCTGAGGCTGAGCTGTCTGCCGCTTGACTGCCCGACTCGGTCTCCCGCAGCATCTCATCGATCCAGCCTGCGGTACGATACACCATGCTCTCCATTACGTAGGTGGCGATGTTCATGTCTGCAAGCTTGGCGCTAATGAGCGGGAAGGAAGAGATGGTGCGTCCAAATTGCTTGCGTGTCCCTGCATATTTAGCTGTGAGCGCAATCGTCTCTTTGGCCCCGCCAACGCAGGCAGCAGCCAGTTTAAAGCGGCCGATGTTCAGGATGTTGAATGCAATAAGGTGGCCTTTGCCTATTTGACCGAGCACATTGCCCACCGGAACCGGCGTATCGTCGAAGTACAACGGACAGGTCGACGAGCCCTTGATGCCCATCTTATGCTCCTCCGGCCCGATGGCGAATCCCGGTAAGCCCCGCTCCACAATGAACGCGGTGAAATGATCGCCGTCCACCTTCGCATAGACGATGAATACATCCGCGAATCCCGCGTTCGTGATATACAGCTTGGAGCCGTTCAGCACATAATGCGTGCCGTCCGGTGACAGCCGCGCCGTAGTCTTCGCTCCGAGCGCATCGGATCCGGAAGCCGGCTCGGTGAGGCAATACGCCGCGATGCGCGCTCCCGAGGCCAGATCCGGCAGGTAGCGCTTCTTCTGCTCCGGGGTGCCGAAGAAGACGATCGGCAGTGTCCCGATTCCAACATGAGCCCCTACGGACAACGCGAATGAGGATGCTTCGGCAAGCGTCTCCGCCAGCAGGGTCGTGCTCACCTTATCAAGACCAAGTCCGCCGTATTCCTCCGGCACGTCGGCTCCAAGCAGGCCGAGCTCCCCGGCTTTCCGCATTAATTCGACGGTCAATGAATAGTCGAGCGCTTCAATCTCGGCATCGCGGGGATGTACTTCCCCTGCTACGAACGCGCGCGCCATATCCGCAATCATCCGCTGCTCCTCTGTGAAATCCTCCGGGGTCACAACCGCCTCCGGAGGGATGTCATCCATCACAAAGCGGCCGCCCCAGCGGTTCGTTTGCGCCATACTGTCAGCTCCTTTCTTGGTGAACTTCCAGCACCCCCGCCGCGCCCATCCCACCGCCGACGCACATGGAGACGACGCCGAATCCGCCGCCCTGCCTTCTCAGCTCATGCACGAGCGATACGGTCAGCTTCGCTCCCGTGCATCCGAGCGGATGCCCGAGTGCAATCGCGCCGCCGTTCACGTTGACTGCGGCTGGATCAATCCCCAGCTGCTCGATGACCGGTACGCACTGCGCGGCGAATGCTTCGTTCAGCTCAAACAGACGAACCTCCTCGAGGGTTATCCCTGCGCGGCTCAGCGCTTTGGGAATCGCTTCTATGGGGCCGATCCCCATCACTTCCGGCGCAACGCCGGCAACGCCGAATACACGGAAAGTCGCCAGCGGCTCGGCGCCGAGCCGCTCCGCATACTCGCGGCTCATCACGACAACCGCAGCCGCGCCGTCGCTCATCGGCGAGGCGTTGCCGGCCGTAACCGTGCCTTCTCTGGCGAATGATGGCTTGAGCATCGCGAGGATGTCCTCGGCCGTATCCGGCCGGACGCATTCATCGGTATCGAAGACGAACGAGCGCGCCCAAGGCCGGCCATGGTCGTCTACGCCTTCGCGCCGAACGTGCAGCGGCACGATTTCGTCTCGGAATTTACCGGCGGCAATGGCCGCTGCCGCCTTCCTATGGCTGCCCGCGGCGAAGGCATCCTGCTTCCCGCGCGTCACGCCATAGCGCCGGGCCACCTCTTCGGCGGTGTGGCCCATGCCCATATAAATCTCCGGCATCGTGTCCGCAATGCCGGGATGCGGTGCCGTTTTGAAGCCGGTCATCGGCACGTGGCTCATGCTCTCCACCCCGCCGGCGAGGATTACGTCGGCATCGCCAAGCCTAATCCGCTGCGCGGCATAAGCGATGGCCTGCAGTCCGGAGGCGCAGAAGCGGTTCATGGTCACGGCCGGCGTAGTGACCGGAAAGCCCGCATATAGGGACATAATGCGGGCAAAATTCAATCCCTGCTCGCCTTCGGGCATGGCGCAGCCGATAATGACGTCTTCGACGTCCCCGGGAGCGAGCCCGGGCACCCGCTCGACTGCGGCGCGAAGCACGGCGCGCCCCATGTCTTCCGCGCGCGTGTCGGCCAAGCTCCCCTTCTTCGCCCGGCCGACCGCCGTCCGCACGGCCGATACAATAACGGGATCACGGCCCGATGGCGTTCTTGTGCTCGGATTCGTCAAGGCGGTTCCTCCTTATTGGTTGTCATCATCCACTTTTCTACTGGCTGCAGTAACACTTCGTGTTACTTATTTATTCAGTCACACTTCTTCTAATGCCCCCTGTCACCGCTCCCTAGTTGCGCAGCGGCTTACCGGTGGCGAGCATGTGGCGCATCCGCACCTGCGTGAGCGGCTCGCCGCACAGACTGAGGAACGCTTCGCGTTCCAAATCGAGCAGGTACTGCTCGCTCACCTCCGCGCCCGGCGCCGCATCGCCTCCGGCGAGCACATGCGCGAGCTTGCGCCCGATGTGTGCGTCATGCGCGCTAATATGTCCGCCGAGCCGCATCGCCTCAACCCCGAGCTGCAGCACGGCCCGCCCATCGCGTCCGGCAATGCGGATCCGTGCATCCGTTTCAGGCGGCGTATAGCCTGCGCGGTCCAGCTCAAGTACGGCTCGCTTCGCTTCGGCAATCCGCGTCTCGCCGCGGATAATGGCCCGATCCTGCGGCCGCTTGAGTCCGATGCGCTCGACATCGAATCCGCTGGTGGACGTTCTCGCCATTGCGATCGTCTCGAACAGCGCATTCAGGTGGGGCTGTATATCTCCGCTTGCCCCCGCCCTCGAAGCGGCCATTATAGCTGCTTCCTTGCAGCCGCCCCCAGCCGGGATCAATCCGACGCCCGTCTCAACGAGGCCGTAGTACGTCTCCGCCGCGAATAGGATGGCGTCTGCCGGCAAGCAGGCCTCCACCCCGCCTCCCAGTGTCATCCGATGCGGTGCGGCGACGACGGGCCGATCGAGTCTCTTGAGTCCCAGCATGCTGTCCTGAAACAGCCGGATAATGTCATCCACTTCGTCAAAGTCGCCATTCTGCGCTTCCATGAGCAGCAGCATCAGGTTCGCCCCGACGCAGAAATGCCGCCCTTCGTTGGCCACCACCAGCCCGCGCCAATTACGGCTCACTTCTTCCGCACTCTGCCGAATGGCCGCTAATATATCCCCGCCAATCGCGTTATTGGGCGAATGAAACGCAAGACAAGCGACATCGTCGCCGATATCGATCAGGCTTGCTCCCGCGTTGCCAAGCACAACCCGGCCTGCTTGCCTGAGCCCTGCAAGCGGAATTACGTCGGCTTCCCCGGCAGCTCGATACCACTCCCCGTCTCCGCCCGCATAGTACCGCTGCATTCCCTCCGTTCTATAGAAGGTGCGGTGTCCCGCCGACAGCCACGCATCGACCCATTCGGGCACAGCATCGCCTTCCGCCTTCATGCGCTCCACGGATCGTTCCAGTCCAATGGCATCCCACAGCTCGAACGGACCCAGCTCCCAGTTGAATCCCCATACGAGTGCACGGTCAATATCGACGAGCGAGTCGGCAATATGTCCAAGCTGACGCGCAGCATACAGCAGAACCTCTTTCACCGTTGCCCATGCAAACTGTGCGTAATTATCGTTTACGTCCGTGAAGAGCAGCGCCTTGACTTTTCCCGCCGATCCTTTGGCCGCCTTAGCGGCTTCTGTCACAGGCGAGCTGATACTCCGGCGAGGCGCATACGTCATGGTGGCCAAATCAAGCGTCTCAATGTCGCTGCCGCCTCCGGCGCGCTTGATCTTCCGGTAGAAGCCCTGGCCCGCCTTCTCGCCGATCCATCCCAGCTTGCGCAAAGCCTCTAGATCCGGGGGACGCGCGAACGCCTCCTGCTCTTCCTTATTGTCACTGCGCTCGCGGACGTTATCGATGACATGCAGCAGTGTGTCTAGCCCGACTAAGTCGAGCATGCGGAATGTAGCCGTCTTCGGCCTTCCCATGGCCGGACCTGTTAAGGCATCGACTTCATCTACGGTGAGGCCGAAGCGCCGCATGGCCGCAATGGTGACGAGCATCCCGTACGTCCCGATCCGGTTCGCGATGAAATTCGGTGTATCCTTGGCCCTCACAACGCCCTTGCCTAATCTCCATTCACAGACAGCGGTAAGCCGGGCCGTTATGTCCGGATCTGTGTCCGGAGCCGGCACCACCTCCACCAGCTTCATATGTCTGGGCGGATTGAAGAAATGCGTAGCCGCAAAATGCCGCTTGAACGCTTCGCCACGCCCCTCCACCATGGCGGCCACCGACAGCCCCGACGTATTCGAGGACACCATCGTTCCCGGCCTCCACACCGACTCCACGCGTGCCAAGACATCCTGTTTCACGTCCAGCCGCTCCACTACGGCTTCGATGATCCAATCCGTCTGGGCCAGCTTCGGCAGATCGTCCTCCAGGTTGCCCGGTGTAATCCGTTGTATAAAGGCGGTATCGTATAAGGCCGGCGGTTGCGACGATGCCAGCTTCTGAACCGCGCTGATGGACAATCGGTTGCGTACCGCTGCATCCTCTAATGTCCGCCCCGCCTTGATCTCGCCATCTGTCAACGCGGATGGCGGTATGTCTAGCAGCAGTACGCTCATGCCAGCATTGGCTAGATGAGCCGCAATGCCCGCGCCCATAACGCCCGAGCCTATGACCGCCGCCCGGCGCACCTGCGCCCCTTGCGAAGCTGCCCCCACTGCGCTCCCCCCTTTTGTTCCACTCGTGGTTTAGCCCTCTTTGTACCAAGCCCGCTAGCCCGGCCCCATGGATACACTGCCGTTTCCGAAGACACTGTCTGCCAGCAGTTCCGCGACATCGCGGGCGCGGACGCCCCCTTCCTCGGCCAGCATTTTGACGCCATCCTCCATCATCGTCAAGCAGTAGGGGCACGCCGAGCTGATAACCGTCGGCTGTACCGCAAGCGCCTGCGACACCCGTGCCTCATTCACCCGTGCACCGCTTCGTTCCTCCATCCACATCAAGCCGCCGCCTGCCCCGCAGCACATTCCGTTCTGCCGGGAAAGCTCCATCTCCACAAGCTGAACGCCGGGTATGGTACGCAGCAGCCTGCGCGGAGCGTCATATACCCCGTTGTAGCGCCCCAGATAACAGGAGTCGTGATATACGATCCGCTCAGACAGAGCGTAAGCAGGTGTCAGCCTGCCTTCCGCTACAATCCGGTCTAGCAGCATCGTATGATGCTCGACCACAATATCCCCGCTCAATCCAAAATCGGGATATTCATTCTTCATCGCATGAAAGGTATGTGGACAAATTGTCACGATATGCCGGATCCCATAGCGCGATAATGTCGCGATATTCTCCCGGCACAAGGTTTGAAACAGCATCTCGTTGCCCATTCGTCTAGCCGTATCGCCAGAGTTTCGTTCCTCGCTGCCAAGCACGGCGAACGGGATGCCCGCATGCTGGAGCAGCCGGACCAAGGCGAAGAGCACGCGCTGGCTGCGCTGATCGAATGCACCCATTGTGCCTGCCCAGAGCAGCAGCTCCGGTTGTTCACCGCGCTTGGCCGCCTCCTGCATCGTCGTGACAGGCTCTCCGCCTTCCCCTTCATAAGCAGCTATCCAAGCCGCCCGCTGGGCTCTAGGAAGCCCCCACGGATTGCCCTGGCGCTCGATGTGCTGCAGTGCCCGCTGTCCCTCTGCAGGGAGACGCCCTTCCATAAGCACCAGGTAACGCCGCATATCAATGATTTTGTCAACATGCTCGTTGCCTACCGGACATTGCTCTTCGCAGCTGCGGCATGTCGTGCACGACCACAACTCTTCCTCTGTCATGACATCGCCGATTAATTGAACATTGGACGGCAGGCTGCCTGACTGTCGATTCCATGCATGTCGCTGCGCAGTCATCGTAGGAGCAATGGTTGTGACCACACCCCCATCCTCCATCCATACCGGCATCGATCCGCTCATGACATGTGCCCCCTGCTGCTGACGGCCCGCAGCAATTGACGGCGCCCACGGGGATTTCGATGTCACGGCCGCGCCTTTCTCCGTCAGATGGTCTCGCAGCTTCATAATCAGATGCATCGGCGACAGCAGCTTCCCGGTATTCGAGGCGGGACAGACATTCGTACAGCGTCCGCATTCCACGCAGGCATATAGATCCAGCAGCTGCTTTTGCGTAAAATGCTCCACCTCCCCCACCCCGAACGTCTCGGCATTCTCATCCTCAAGATCCAGCGGGGCAAGCGCACCCGGCGGGTTTTTGCGGCGCAGCCACAAATTAACCGGAGCCGATAAGATATGAAAATGCTTCGACTGCGGCACATACACCAGAAAAGCAAGCAGCACCACGTAATGCAGCCACCAAAAAAATTCATATCCAACTCCTGCTGCGCTTCGCGTTACCCCCATCCGAAGCAGCACATCGGCAATGGCCGAGGATACCGGTGCGCCAGGAGCCGATACACGATCACCGTGGATATTTGCACCCATGCTGCCTTGATGATTAGAAGCGATGAAAGCCTGCAGCCATTCCAAGGCCTGCAGCAGATGCAGAGGCTTCCAGA
Organism: Paenibacillus mendelii; assembly: GCF_024498075.1. Taxonomy (GTDB): domain Bacteria; phylum Bacillota; class Bacilli; order Paenibacillales; family Paenibacillaceae; genus Paenibacillus_Z; species Paenibacillus_Z mendelii. Next base: position 125,980 of record NZ_JANHOF010000013.1, on the reverse strand, counting down.
CCACGGCAGCCTGCGTGCCGGATTCCAGCGATCCCGACGCTTCCAATCGCCCTTCCGCGTTCCCAACTGACGGATTGGAGCTCCGGCCCGGATCCTCTGCCAGCAGCGGCGCTCCCTCCCCTAGACCGCCGCTGCCAGCCTGCACGACCGTAATGGTTCCCCGTTCCCCGGCGGCCACATCCCTCTTCACCTCAAGCAGCCGATCGAACGCCTGCGTCATAAGAACGGTCACCATCAGCCCTCCGATAAACCAGAGCACGAGAGACGGCTTCCAGCCTCGCTTCAGCCGGTCCAACCGCTCGACATATCGGCGAAAGCCCCCATACAGAACGGCCCCCAGAACAAGCAGCACGGTCGCTTCCTGAATCGTCAGGAATACCCCATAGGCGGGGAGCGGAAGCGCCGATCCCGTCAAGCCCTTCCATATCAGGTCAGCGGCACCGAATTGAAGCACAATAAAGCCGTAGAACAGAACCAGGTGCAGAATCCCGCTCCGTATGTCCTTTAGCAGCTTCCGGTGTCCGAATACGTGAGCAGCCCACTCCCGGGAACGCTTTGAAGAGCCCTTTTCTGTGCTGGCCTCCCGCCTTGGCAATCGAGGCTTTCCGTGAGCTCCCGCCCGGTTGCCCCGGCTTCGTTCTTGGAGCCATTCGTCGCCCGATGTCCCCGCCCGTTCGGCAGGTAATTCGACAGGCGTACGGGGCGGCGGAACTTGCCCCAATCGGATATAACCAACTCGCCTCCTAATAGCTGTGAGAAACCACCCAATCGCTGCTGCGGTTACAGCCAGAAATAAGATCCATCGTACGAGCTGCGCCGCGTCTAATGATGAGAACGGATTAAACTGCGCCACACGGATCCCTCCTTTGTCATACAGGATCGAGATGACGGTATTCCTGCCTTCAGCCGCTTAACATCGGACAAGTTATAAAGCGCTTTCAAAATAGCCCGGTAGTGAAGTATATGTCTTTCCCTGTCTGAACATGCGCCTGTGCCCTGGTGCGCGAGGGATCGTGTTCATTCGCATGAGCTGTCCGGCCAGCACAAAAATCCCCGACTCCTCCATTCCCGGCTAAGCCGATTCAGGGTCGTCAGGGATCAACGGTATTAACAGCCTGTGGTTTTGTTCAATCTCAGCGGTCCTATCACCTAAATCTGTACGCGCGCACAAGCGGGCTTCTAACGCAGCTTCCCTCTTGCCAATGGAGCTTTACAACGCCCAGCTCCACCGTCTCTCCAGCGATCGGCATAAAATTCGGCACCACATGCGCCATCGCTTGTCTCAGCTGATCATCGGTCAGCTTGATCGCTAGCGTGCAATGTGGATTCCATCCGCCCGGTATGTAGAGTGGCGATACGGAAGCGGCCCAATCCCCGCCGCACTGCGCATAATAGTCCGCATGAAACCGAAGCAGCTCCTGCGTTACCGTCGGAGACGCAAACAATGTACGGGTCGTGGGGAACGTTCCGACTACGTCGAAATTCAACCTCAATTTATCCCTCTTCGCCATGAAGGCTTCCACTTTCTCCAGCAACTGCTCGACTTGCCCTATTTCATTATAGACTGCAACCGTTATATGCGGCCGCTGCTCTTCTATCCCATACATCGTACTTGAGATCCCGAGTTCATGAAGCTCCCGCCAAATGAGGCGCACAGACCGCTCGACCGCGTCGTTGAAAAAAAGCTCGACCGCGTACATGGCATTGTCACCCTTCTCCGAATTGTCATCGCGGTCGATGCGTCCGAACGATACTTTGGATGGGAGCTTCGCGCCCTTCATGATTTCATAGGCTTGGCGAATATCCGGCACATAGCTGAGCGTCAGGGCAATTCCGCTCTTGATCTCTTCAGGCAGAATATCCACCGCTGCAACTTGATCTTCATTCAAGATGATGACCGTATCAAACTTACTCCGCTGACCGGAAGTGAACGATCGGACACGGTACGTTCCTTCTTCTTGATTCTCATACTCGAGCGGCTGCACGACCAGCTCCTCGCCATCATCCATCGTCAGTCTCACCAGCTGTCCGTTATACCGGTATAGCTGCATATTGCAACCTCCTTAGCACATCCCGGAAGGCTGTTTAATACTGTTCATTAGGACTCAGCCTTCAGGCGCTTTATCTAAAAAAACGTTAAAAACTATTGATAGCAAAGTTGTCCGTTGGTAAAATTAACCTATGCATGCGACAACAGCTCCCCACCCGCAACAAGCAGCAAATCCGCCATGACATACACAGGAGGAGTGGCATGGATGGCCATATGGAGAGGTTTAGGTATCATAGCGATATTCATTGCTGCTGCAATGGTCGCGATTATTGGATATTTCGCACAATATACGGGTCTCAACACGGATGAACAGCATTGGCCTGAAGCGGTTGCTCTGGTCTTGGCCGGCATTATCGTGTGGTTTCTGGGCAAAGCGCTGAACGCCGAACACGTCTATAAACCAAATCCGGACTCAGCAGCAATCGATGCGGTTCAAGCACGCGAGCAGCACAGCTTGCTCTTTATCCGCATGGAATACTGGGGACCTATATTCGCCCTTGTCGGCGTTATTACCTTCTTCGCCCGTTAAGGAACATCCGAACAACCGGCTGCGCAGGCATCCTGCCTGTTTGTATGCAATACCTATACAAGAAAGGTGCGAACCGACGGGTTCGCACCTTTCTCTATTTTCTAAAGCTCTTCGTATTTGAATAACTCATTATCCGGGTCGATCAGCCATTTGCCCGCTTTATCCTTGGTCACTTTAAAGACCATATACGAGCGGTCATCGACAAAGTCATCGCCTTCAATAACTTCCATCTTTTGTACAACATAAACATATGCGGTGCTGTCTTTATAGTACACGATCGAAACCTTCTCGTTCGTAAACTTCAAATCGTAATCCGCGAAAAAGTCGACATAGATATCTTTCAAGTAGTCTACGTAAGGGGATGAAGGATTGAAGGTGGCGACCAGCGCATTCGCGTCCTCGTCATTCATCGCCTTCAGATTCGCTTCCATAGCACCTAATATGGCCGTTTTCTCTGCATCGGGTACGTTCGCTTCCTGCTTGACCACCTCTTCAGCGTTCAAGTAGACCGCATCTGTCGTTTGAATATCATACAGCTTCCAGCTGCCGTCAGCAGCACGGTGCACGACCGCATACGTTTCTTCTAATCGGTCAAGATAGAACCCTTCGCTGCCTGATTTCTTCGTCACTGCATTAAACCAAACGCCAGCCTCATTCTGTTTCCAATCCTCCACCTCGAAGCTATCGAATGTGGTTACCGTAACCACATCGCCGTCTTCTTGAGCCTTCAACTGCTCCTCCAGCCCGTCCAGAAGCTCCGACGAAGGGTCGATCGTGCTGAGAAATCCTTTGTAATCTTTTTTGTCGATATACGCCTGCTGTTTATCGAACAGGGCTTTAATACCCGCCATATCTTCAGCCGTCGGAGCTTTGTAGCTCAGCTTGATCGTCTGGGCCTTGGAACTCCAATCCACTGTGAGACCTGCCGCTTCGCCAATAAAGCGAAGGGGCACGAGTGTGCGTCCGTCAATAGCGATCGGCTTAGCCGGTACAGCGGATGGCTTGCCATTCACAAGTGTATCGCTGGATCCAATTTTCATCTGGATGCTAACATTTCTCGACTCACCTGTAATCGACTTGGTCTTCGTATCATAATCAATGGCAAAGCCTAGTGCTTGAAACAACGAGCGGAATTCCACATAAACAGTGCCTGATTGCGCCACAGGCGCGACGCTAAATTCAATTTCCTCTTCGCCCAGCCATACGCGGATTGGTGATGTCGTGTTTGCATTGGCTGCCATACCGGCCGTTGCAAAGGAGAGTGTAAATACAATGACAAGAGATAAGACGGTCAAGCTTTTCCATGCCCGGAACGATTTCAATGATTTCAACTCGCTGCCCCTCCAATAGGTTCGATTCGTACTGCGGTTTAGATGGCTAAGTGCACATTCTCAGATTCTGGCAACGCAGCCAACCTTCGTTTATAATAGCTGAAATCTTCTAGAGCCGTCTAGTAAATTTTCTACTCTCTGGCAGCAAGCACCATTCAGATCGTAATCGTATCATGAAGCAGCACCTCAACCGTATCTGCCGGCTCTCCCCATTGTTCATAGATTTCCAGATGCCATGATCGCTGAACACGCTCATAGCCATGCTCGGCAATCCAGTGGTGCAGCAGCTCGTACGTGCGAAAAATCATATCCGTCCGCCCCTTATGCAAGGTCACCGCATAGGACTGAGGAGGAACGGTCAAGGATGACATTCCTTCCGGCACGTCTGCGATTTCCTCCACCTGGACGCATACCCAGTACCCGTCTTCATCTTGGGAGTAATCGCCTGCGACGAATACACCGATCATCCGTTCAGGCACGACCCGATTGGCGATCTCGCCTATGCGGCGCTTCAGCTCGACGGCGGCTTTAGGAATTTCATTCTTATAAGCGTCGCCATCCTTGCATATCACCCGTAATCCCACCACCTTCAGCTCTCCGAGTGCCAGCACCTTCACTTCCCGGTCATGGGTCGGAAAATAAATCTCCGTCATCCCGGCAGGCTGCAGGCTCTCCTTGAAAATTTCAAACCGGGGCTTGGCGATATTCAGGTTATACTTGGCCTGGTTGTCCTCGCTGCAGAAATAATCCCAGAATTCGCAAATATGCTTCTCTTCGAAACGGAAGACAACATGCTCATCCGGCTCCAGCGTGTACGCGGCCATCCCTTCCGGCAGGTCGCCGAATTCCGTCACCTGCGCGGCTACAAGAAGGCCATCGCAAAAAATGACGAGATACTCATCGGAGCCGACCCGATTCGGAATCTCATCGATCCGCTCCTTTAATTCCGCAAACATCCGTTTCTCTACTTCGTAATCGTTAGCGCCTCTCAAACCGACTAGATGCACGTGTTCCGTCACAGCTGTCCGCACCTCAATCAGGTCTTCCAGGTTCACCTTAACCGTCATAGAAAAAACCTCCTCTTCCAAATTAAGAATCACCCGCTGCCGCTTCCTGCAGCAGAGGCGATTACATCATGAGGGCGCGATTCTCTGCAACAAACTCATCCCGCACCAGTTCCTTAACGTCATTGAAAACCAAGCGGTGGATGATGTTATGACGCACATATCCGCCCCAGTGCTCTTGGCTGATCCGATGCTCCTTCTCCACCACCTCATAGGTATGGATCGGTTTTATGGTGGACCGCCATTCTCCAAGCAGCTGATGATCCTGTACGTCTACCCTCAGCTGATAAGTGGAATCGGTATCGTTGCGTATCATGAGATCCAGATAATTGTACGAGCAGGTTGCACCGCTCCCAAAGGGCTGCGTACGGTTCGAGTCAGGAAACACGTCGTAGCTGTGCCGATGCCTTTCCGTAATGGTCAGGGGTGTATGCAGCGTCAACCAATAGATCAGATTGGAGAGCTGACACAGTCCGCCGCCGATGCCGGGCTTAAACCGGCCATAGAACAGCACCATACCGGGCACATAGCCCTTGCGCTTCGTGGGATTGCCGATGAGCTTCCAGTAGGACAGGGTCTCCCCCGGATGGATAACAATTCCATCCAGCCTCCGGACAGCCAGCTTCAGATTCGTTTCTTTATTGTGCTGCAGCCACATATCAACATCCTTCAGCTTTCTCAGCGTTGGCGTTGCATGACTGAACACCAAGTAGGAGAGATTGTCCTTACGTATTTCCTTGGCAAAGTCCATCCCACCGAAAATCCATTGTCCGTATCTTCTCCACGTATAGGCAAACTTCCCTGCCGCGAGCCGCAGCTTCGAGCGTTCCCGAGGCTTCATTGGGGCATCCACTCCTGTCCCTTTTCTTTAACCGCAGGTTGTGCGCCCAGAAGCAGCAGAGGCCAATCAGCAAGTCTTCTGTGCTAATGAACGCGGTGATTGACTATCATTAGTTATGTCTTCCAAATTCTACTATACTAACAGAATAGATGGACGAATAGGCGAACATAGTCAAAAATTTACGTTAAACTCCCCCTCTTGGAAGATAACGATTGACATTTATGAATGGGGGGAGTATAACAAGAACAAGAATATTCCGACAAATCGACATTCGTTGACGGGAACAAGCACGTTAGAATAGACAATCTCCAGAGAGTCGGCACCCCGCTGCAAGCCGATGTTTGTCAACTGACGATTTGCATCCTCCCTGAGAAGCCATGCCGAACCGACCGGGATCCACGCGTGCAGCCTAGCCGCTAGGCAGCTGCTTGTACGAATTCCTGAATCGATAAGCATTGGACGGTATCCGCCGTTATACGGAGCGCGTATGATAGTACGCGGCAGAGTGCCGGACGCATCCCTTTCTTATGGAGCGGACGGAATTTAGGGTGGTAACGCGAGATACAATCTCGTCCCTTTTCAGGGACGGGATTTTTTTGTATTTATGGCCTAGATGTCAGGGAGGATGGTTCATATGAATAATAACAACAGCTTGTCTTGGGTCGGGATGACTGAGATTGCCCAAGCGCAAATGCATGTCAAAGAAACCGCGGTGCGAACGCCCCTGCAGCATAGTCGGGTATTATCCGCCAGATATGGATGTACGGTCCTGCTGAAACGGGAGGATCTGCAGGTGGTCCGCTCCTTCAAGCTTCGGGGTGCCTATCATTTGATCAAATCACTCCCTCCGGAACGGCTTACCCGGGGCGTCGTATGCGCGAGCGCGGGCAATCACGCGCAGGGCGTTGCCTATTCCTGCCAAGTGCTGGGCATACCCGGCAAAATTTTTATGCCGAGCACGACTCCCCGCCAAAAGGTAAGTCAGGTTTCCTTCTTCGGGGGACCGGATGTCGAGGTTATCCTGACCGGCGATACCTTCGATGATGCCTACGCCGCCGCGGTCGCGGTGAGCGAGCAAAACGATATGGCCTTCATCCATCCCTTCGACGATCCCAAAATCATTGCCGGCAACGGCACGATCGGTCAAGAAATCATAGAAGCTATGGAAACAACGCCTGACTTCGTCTTCGTTACCATTGGAGGCGGAGGGCTCGCGGCAGGTGTAGGAGCTTACGTAAAAGCCGTTTCTCCTGGTACCAAGCTCATTGGTGTCGAGCCGGAAGGCGCGCCATCGATGCAGAAATCCATCCGCGAAGGAGCCGTAACGGCACTGGATACGATCGATAAGTTCGTCGACGGCGCCGCGGTCAAGCGGGTTGGAGACCTGACGTTCCGCATGTGCCAAGAACTGATTGATGACATTGTACTCGTGCCGGAGGGTAAAGTATGTACCACCATGCTTGACCTGTATAACGAGAATGCCATTGTGGCCGAACCCGCTGGCGCGCTTCCAATCTCTGCTCTGGATCAATACCGTGACGAAATCGCCGGTAAGACGGTTGTTTGTGTCGTTAGCGGAGGTAACAATGATGTCGACCGTATGCAGGAAATCAAGGAACGCTCGCTGGTCTATGAAGGACTGAAGCATTACTTCATGCTCAACTTCCCTCAACGGGCCGGAGCGCTGCGTGAATTTCTTGATGAGGTGCTCGGTCCGAACGACGATATTGCCCGGTTCGAATATACGAAGAAGCACAATAAAGATAACGGCCCTGCTCTTGTCGGCCTAGAGCTGAAGAATCGGGAGGATTATGAGCCGCTTATTGCGCGTATGCATAAGAAGGGCTATCAATTTATTGAGCTGAACAAAGATCCGCTGTTGTTCAATTTGTTAATCTAGGCAATCGGTATAATTCGTGCAGCCCGGAAGATCTCTTCCGGGTTTCTTTATGTTTGCAGCCCAGCAGCGGGACTTTCCCAGCGCAGGTCCGGCACCTTTCTTCAAAATATTGAAACTCAATGTTACTCCCATTCGTTTAATAATTATGAAATAAGGTAAGCAATTGTATAGAGGCCATACGTGTCCCTTGGCCGCAAATTAGACTTTTCGCCAACCTTGCATATAATGGAAGGAGCAGCCTCCGTCATACGCCCGCAGCCAGAGAGTACCGAATCATACACGTTATGTTCGAGAGAGTTTACGAGGCTAAGGAAGTGAGAAGGATTCGAAACCGTTGGTTCGGACCGGAAATCACGTTATTTTCGGTCATTTTATTTTTCGTAGAATTCGTTCGAGGGGCTGTCTTAATCAGCTTTCTCCCCATATTCGGGCAAAAGACGCTTGGGCTCAACTTCGATATCATCGGCATTGCCATTACGGCTCATTATTTGACCGACACGGTGCTCAAGATGGGGATTGGATACCTGCTTGACCGATTTTCAATCCGGTTCGTCGTCCATACCGGACTGCTCGCATCGCTTGCCGGGATCTTCCTGCTTCAGTTCTCCTTTCAGCCTTGGCTGTTTATTGTAGCAGCGGCCTTATACGGGGTCGGGATCTCCCCCATCTGGATTGTCTGTCTTACCAAAGTAAGCGAAGATAATCGTGCGACACAAATGGGCTTTCTATACACGATCTGGCTTGTCGGCCTTGGATCGGGTCCGATTATTTGCAATATTGTCCTTGATTACAGCACCTCGCTTACGTATTACACCCTGCTTATACTGTCGTTACTCTGCTGGGTGCTCTCGTTATTCATCAGCAATCGGAAGACACAAGCCGTCACCACCCTGCCGCTCAAAGAACAACTGGTCGTGCTGCGTGAGCGCCTTCGTCACATGAAGCTCCTGCTGCCGGGGATGATCCTGCAGACTGCCGGTGCAGGCATGCTGGTACCCATTCTTCCGAGCTTCGCACAGAATAAGCTCGGGATGACAGGGGCGCAGTACTCCCTTCTCTTACTTGCCGGTGGAGCTTGCACAGCTGTCGGTCTTATTCCGTTCGGCCGGCTGTCGGACAAGCTCGGGGGCAAGAAATGGTTCCTCGTGCTCGGCTTTATCTTCATCGCCGCAGGCCTTTACGGACTTTCCCTTGAGCCTCCGCTGTGGGAAAGCATGCTGCTCGCAGGTGTGCTGGGCTTGTCTTATTCAGCGCTCCTTCCGGCGTGGAACGCTTTGCTTGCCGCGTATGTGCCGCCGCAGCAGTCCGGGCTGGGATGGGGCATATTCTCTACCGTAGAAGGCATCGGCGGCATGATTGGACCTGTCATCGGCGGCGTATTGGCCTCCGGCATGGGAGAATCCGCGGTTGTCTGGTATGCTGCCATCCTATATGGGCTGATCGGATTTTTCTACATTTGGTTTCCTTTCCGTGTATTCACGGAAAATGCTAAGGCTACGAAATAACAAGGGGATATATAATGAGTCAATGGAATGAATGGATTCACGAGCTCAAAAATTTGGACTTGCAGCAGCTGCAAAAAACGTTGGAAAGCTACTCGGCCTTCGGGCCGCTGCCGGGCATTGCGTTAACGATGGTGGAATCGTTCCTGCCCATCCTGCCGTTACTCGTGTTCGTGGCGGTTAACGCGAATATTTACGGTCTGTGGATGGGGTCTCTTTTTTCTTGGATCGGGGTTTGCGGCGGCTCACTCATCGTATTCCTGATTGCCCGAAAATTAGGAACAAAATTCGGACCATGGATCCAGCGGAAACTACCGAAGACAAAGCGATTCTTCAATTGGATCGAACAGCGGGGATTCACGCCGATCTTCTTACTCGCGTGCTTCCCGTTCTCGCCTTCCGTACTCATTAATATCGTATCCGGACTCAGCAAAGTACCGTTCCATACTTTTGTCGTGGCCGTACTGCTTGGCAAAGCGGTCATGATTTTCAGCGTGTCGCTGCTCAGCTTCGATATCGTCAACCTCGCCAAAGAGCCGTGGCGGATCGTCCTGACCTGCATCCTTATATTTGCCATGTGGTTTGCAGGCAAACAGCTTGAGAAGCGATATGAGTTAAAATGACCGACTTGGCGGGATGGTGAGCGACATGTGGCATGTGTTCCATTTTGGCTTCCTAATGACTAACAATGGGATAAGCTGGCCTGCCGCGATCGACTGGATGAGCAGCCTTGCTTCCGTTCTCGTGCTCCTCCTGGTCGGATCATTGGTTGGTGCCATGATATTTATCATTAAGCTGACTACCGACACCGATGACTCGGACAAGCATAAACAACTGCGGGAGTTCGTAGAAGCGCTATTCGGGACGCCCGCCCACCTGAGGCAAGGAAGCAGCGGGAATGAGGACGCGGACGTGGACAAGGGCCGTTCGTCTGCCGCTAAGGCCGATCCCTTCAATGAGCCATGTCCGGCTTGTAATACGACGGTCACCCATGAAGATCTAGACTGTCCGTCCTGCGGACTTCGATTGCAGTGAGGGAAGCCATTGCCTCGCCTGACATGTATAGAAAACTTCCGTAATCAGCACACTGTAGATGGCTTGCTTATGCTTCCGAAGCGAGTTTTTGCTCTCCCCTTCGGGGCATAGCCCGCAAAAACTTTCAGGAGGTCCAACAACCATGTCAGGTGAACAGCCTTCCAATTTACAGCGTAAAGCCAGTCAAGCGCAGTCCAAGGCCGACCGTTCCGGTCAAGGTAAGGCACAGGCCAGCCAGAAGCAATCGGAAGCCGACCGCAGCGCGGTTCCCAAGCACGGTTTATAATGCTGCCGCAGACCGGGTATCCTACATGTTGACTAACGGTTCTTATCGAACCGGCCTATGCGATAAGTCACAAGGAGGAAGTGCTTCATGAGCGAAAAAAAACGCCATTATGAGATGGAACCTGTATCCGGTGAAACCGTTGAAGTCGACGGCGTGTACAAGAACGAATGGGGCGGCGAGGAGAAATTGAAGCGCGGCCAAACGTTTCCAGCCGACGTCATGCTCGGATCTACAGAATGGGAGCTTGCCGAGCTCGATTTCGACAACCATCATAAAGGACACACCGACCCGCGTCTCGTACCGAAGGCTGAAGATAACGCCAATTCCGGTTCTAAGAGCCCCCGTGGTCACGTCGATCGCGGCGACAAATAAAGCAGCCGCTGACTCCAGCAGACGGTATTACCTGGAATGAACAACATAAATAGCTGAACAGGCCCCAGACCTGTTCAGCTATTTATGTTGTTTCTATTGCTGCCATCCTCGGCATTCCTGACTCAAAACTGCAAGCAAAGATAACTGAGCGTCCCCATATCGTAGCTGCGGTGTATAACGCTGGCCTGCTGCTGGCTGCCGCTTCCCATCGCAATAAATAACGGCACGAAATGCTCTGCTCTTGGTACTGCCAGCTTGGCATGCGGCGCCAGCTCCGCATACCGGAACAGTGACGTTAAATCCTGCTGCTCCATTCGATCGAGCAGCCAGTCATCGAATTCAACCGCCCATGGCTCCGGAGTTGACTGCCCCCAGTTCAGCACGCGCAAATTATGAACCGTCACCCCGCTACCGATAACGAGTATATCTTCGCCGCCTAATCCCTTAAGCGCGGCGCCGATCTTATACTGATCCTCAGGCGATCGGTACGGGTTAACCGATATTTGCACAACCGGGATATTTGCTCTTGGATACATACGGTGAAGCAGTGTCCATGAGCCGTGATCCAGCCCTCTCTGCGAATCCTTCTCTGCCGCAATACCATGCGAAGCTAATTTCTCCGCCACCAACGAGGCGATTTCGGTTGAGCCTTTGGCCTTGTATTGAATCGCGTACAGTTCATCCGGGAATCCGCCGAAATCATAGATCGTCTCGTATTCATCATCCATTGAAGAGATCGTAACCTTCTCCGTCTCCCAATGAGCGGTGAAAACCACAATCGCCTTCGGTTGAATCTGCTGGCCCAGCTTCTCAAGAAAAGCCGTATAAGGCGTCTGTTCAATCGCAAGCATCGGTGAACCATGAGCTAAAAATAATGCGGGTATCATAAGGATCTCTCCTTTTTTTAGTTACTTTATGTAAGTAAGTATATGTTTTATATTAAATTATGTCAAGTAACTCATTCGATTGAAATCTTATGATGGATATATGAATAGCCCGCCGCTCCAAACTCGGATTGACGGGCCTCCCTATCCTTCATTAATGTTCCGGTACCGACTCGGATTTGCCGGCTGGCTTGCCATCAGCTTCAGCATCACGCTGCATAACCTGGTCGGAAAGTCGCTCCAGCCTGCGCAGGTGATAGGAATATTCGAATATGGCAGAGGCGACAAACACAAGCCTCTTGCGGTCATCGGAATCTTCAACCAGATAATCGGTTAACTGCATGGCAAGCCGCGTCTCCCGTTCCTCCTCCGGTTCGAATATGGCCCCCTGCTTCACTTTCCCCTCGATTTTCAGCAGAATCTGCTCATGGTATTTGGTCAAATCTTCAATCTGGCGGTCGAAACGGCTCGCCCACTTGCTTGCCTCCGGAGCAGCAAAATAATGCTCCTCCACCACGTCCAATAGATCCGCTCCCTGCTGCAGTGTCTTAATCAACTGCTTCGATAGGAGCAGCTGCCTGGCCTTGATCAGCTTGCGGCTTGCACGCAGGGTCCGCTCTTCTTCAAAGAGCGTATACCGTTCCTCGAGCTTGCGCAGCGTGCGGTGCAGCTTATCCTTCTCATTCCTATGTACATCCTCCCGCAGCTCATTGGAAATGGCCATACGAAGAAGCAGAGAAAGCTCTGCATACGCTTCATGCACCTGCTCGGTGAACTGCTTGCGGGGACGAGGCGGAAATACGAGCAGATTGACTAAAAAGGCTGCCCCCATACCGGTAAGCACCATCGAAAAACGCTGGAGCGCAAACACCCAGCCCTCACCCCCGGTTGCCTCCATGACGGCAACTACAGTTACCAGTGTCAATCCGATCGTGCTTTCCATCCGCAGCCGGATGCTGATGAGTATGACAATAATACATACAAGTCCAACGGCTATCGCGGTATGCCCGAATAATTTAACTGCAATCAAGGCAACGACCGCACCCAGCACATTCGTCTGCAGCTGATCGCTTACTTGCTGCCAGGATCGTGATATGGACGGTTGAATCGTAAATATGGCTGCAACCGTTGCGATAATCGGCGACGCAAAGCCGATTAATCCGCTAACAAACACGGCGAGTGCAACCGCAAGACCTGTCTTCAATACGCGAGCACCGATGGTCATCGTTCATCACCCCCGGTCTTTAATGCTATGAATAGCCCTTTATCCAAGGGCGTCCTTTTCAATTGAACGCGCAAGGCGATTGGCAGCAATATAGGCCCGTCGTGCATCGCTTTCAAAGGTTCGGCCATCTCTTATATCGCCTCCTCACGTCATTATAGCTTATCCGCCCCCGCTCCGCATACCGCAGCGGCAACCCGTATAGAACCACGGTCGATCGATGGGAGATTACCGGCAGCCATCTTCTCCTCTTACACATCGATAGCAGCCCTCGTGCGGATAACTACCGATCTGCCATATTCCTTTCTTATCCTTAACCACATAGCTTCACATTTCAAAAAAATGCTTAAGGCATCCGCGATCTCGGAGCCTGAGCATATTCTTCATAAAAACCCCTTTCGGCATACTCCTCAAGTTTCTCTTACCATGATACAACAAACGTACGCGGCATGAAAAAAGAAGTTTCAATCCTCCCGGCAGCATCATATAATATAAGCCATAACTTCAGGACATCGGTTTGAACATGACGGGAGAGAGCAGCAGATGTGGATTTTTGCGGTGAATGAACAGGCCGGAGGCGGCAGGGGGAGACGCGTATGGAAGAAGGTGGAGGCGGATGTCAAACGGCGCGGAATTCCCTATCTCGCGATCCTGACGAGCTGTCCTGATAAGGCAAGCGCACGCATCCGCACGGAATTGGAGCTTCGCCCAAGCGAAGATATCAAAGCGGTCATCGTTATCGGCGGGGACGGCACGCTTCATGGGCTGCTGCCCGTATTAGCAGGCAGCGGCATTCCGCTCGGTATAGTTCCGGCAGGCTCGGGCAACGATACCGCACGTGCCTTCGGCATTCCCAAGCAGCCGCTTCAAGCGCTCGAACGTGTATTCACGTCGTTAGCACGTCCGGTCGACCTGCTGCTGCTCACCGGGGGTTCACCCGCTCTTCCACGGCTGGTATTGACAGCGCTTGCGATCGGCTTCGATGCTGCTGTCGCAGACGCGGTCAATCAATCGTCGTACAAAAAGCTGTGCAATCTGCTGCGTGCCGGGTCGCTCGCTTATATCATCGGCGTCTTCCAAACACTGCTGACTTATCAGCCGCGAAGGCTGCAGCTTACAATCGACGGCTTGGAACACAGCTTCGAGCGCGGCTGGCTGTCCGCAATTTGCAATACCCCCTCATATGGGGGCGGATTGCGCATCTGTCCTGATGCCTCGTCTACGGACGGTTTGCTCGATGTGTGCGTCGTACACAGCTGTAAACCTTTCCAACTGCTGCGGCTTTTCCCGACACTGCTGAGCGGTACACATACCCGGCTGTCCTATGTCACGCTGCTCCGGGGACGAGCCGTCGCCGTTTCTGCCGACGGTCCCGCTCCAACTAGAGTATTCGGTGACGGTGAGACGGTAGGGTCCGTCCCCTTATCCGCGCAAGCGGCTAAGGGGTTGCTATTATTGCTCCATTAGCCTTATCCGGCTTTGCAGTTGTATGGATTGTTCGCTTCTTAACACAGGCAAAAAGAAACAGGAGGAGGATACCGTCACTTAGCATCGTCCTCCTGTTTGCTTCGATGAATCGGCGTCACTTTGTTCGAACTGCCTCCGTTGGACGATTCTTCAGGATTATTGTAAGGGAGACTAATTTCGAATGTGGTTCCTGATCCCAGCGTGCTATTTACGCTTACGTTTCCTTGATGGTTATCGACGATCTTGTAGCTTACCATCAGGCCGAGACCGGTTCCCTTATCCTTCGTGGTATAGAAGGGCTGCCCGATCTTCGCCATCTGTTCCCGCGGAATACCCGGTCCATAATCTTGTATGCGCACGATAACATCCCCGCCTTCTCGTACGCAAACGATTTGGATGCTTCCTCCATCTCCCATCGCTTCGATCGCATTCTTGAGCACATTAATGAAGACCTGCTTAAGCTGGTTCTCCACCCCGTGTACCCATAACGCCTCTTCTCCGTATTGAATGTCCAGCTCGATACTGTGCAGCAGCGCCTGGGCTTCCAGCAGCGTCACCGTTTCCCGCATGACGTGCCGGAGATCCCTGTAGGATAATTCATAGATCTGAGGCTTAGACAGCATAAGCAGCTCGCTTACGATCGATTCAATGCGGGTCAGCTCCGATTTCATAATATCAAAATAATTTTTGTTATTCTGCCTTCCGGAAGCGATCAGCTGCAGGAAGCCCTTTAACGACGTTAAGGGATTGCGAATTTCGTGGGCGATGCCGGCTGCTAATTGCCCTGCTACAGACAGCTTCTCCGAATTGATAAGGAGCTCCTCGTTTTTCTTGCGTTCAGAGATGTCCCGGATAATAACTTGAAGGGCCGGTTTACCGGGCAATCGTGCCCAAGTCTGAATGACCTCGGTAGGGAAGGGTCTGCCCTTGACCGAATACCATTCCAACTCGACCGGAGCGGACTGCACACCCCCCTCTGTCACCTGCAGCATGCGCCGCATCTTGTCATGGCATTTGGGCTGAAGGAAATGGTAGATAGACTGGTTGATCAGATCGCCTTCCCCTGATGCTTCGAACATGGCGATCCCCGAACGATTCACGTATTCCCACCTTCCATCACGGATAATGGCGATCATGTCGATCGAATTCTCCACGAGCAGCCGATATCTTTCGTACATAGCCCTGAAGCGCTGATCCACGAATCGGGCGATCAAGCTGAATGCGAAGATAACTGAGGTTGCAACACCAAGCACAACGGCAAGCAGCCCCATGTATTCATTGAGCCGATCCGCCGTCAGCACGACATCGTAAGTGATCGTGATCGCCACGATGCCCAGCAATTGAACAACGATTCCGGAAAGTCCCAGTGCCAGACCAGCTATCAGCAGGTACGAGCCCCTGCGCCGTTCATACAAGTAGAATGAGCCAACCGCGCCTGCAAAGCTCACGATAAAAGCGATAATGGCAAAGCAGGGTTTAAACTCATAGGCTTGAATTTGGTCTCCCATCAAGCAGGCATAATTCAAGGCGCTCGTGCCCGCCGCCATCAATAAGCCGCTTACGATAATTCGCAAGGGCCGGCAATTATCCACGCGAAGGAAGCGAAAAGCGAAGAAGGCCGTTACCGTCGAAGAAACCAGCTTAAACACAGACGTCCAATCCATGATGATCATGTTATCCGTCGCAAGGTCAATAATGAACCGGGATACCCACAATCCGAGTCCATATACGAGCGCTCCGTTGAACAGCCAGTAATTTCGGAAGGTACCGGTTAGCTTCGGATGTCCAATCATATTAAACATCGTAAAAGAGGCAAACAGATTTATAGCCAGTGCCAACAGAAGAAACATCCATTTATCAGACAAAATCAGTTCATCCATTTAGTTCTGTCCTCGATTGCATCAGTAGTAAGCTCCAAAGGTAAAATTCGACATTTTTACATATAATCCTTTTTTTTACGACAGGAAAAATAACCTCGCCCTTCTCTCTCATTCAGCACTGTCTGTAAGAACAAGTCTGAGTTATAATAGAACGAAAATATCAGCAGGAGGCGTCTTGTAAGATGATGAAGGTCTTAAAGGAGTTTAAAGAATTTGCAGTAAAAGGAAATGTGCTGGATTTAGCTGTGGGGGTTATTATCGGCGCCGCATTCGGTAAGATCGTGACTTCGATGGTCAACGATATGATCATGCCGCCGATCAGCAAAATTCTCGGCAACGTCAATTTCGTTGATATGTTCCTTACCCTGGATACCGGCAAAATAGACGAGCCGTCGAAGACACTTGCTGAAGCGAAGGCAAACGGCGCCGTCGTTATTGCCTACGGCCAGTTCATTAACGTCATTATCGATTTTACGATTGTCGCTTTCTGTATCTTCTTAATGGTGAAGGGCGCGAATACCTTGCGGAGAATGAACGCTAAGGAAGAAGAGCCTGCAGCAGTGGAACCAACAGAGAAGGATTGCCCGTACTGCTTGTCCAAAATCCCCCTGAAAGCGACCCGCTGCTCACATTGCACCTCCCATATTTCCGAACCGCATAGCGCAGCAGAAGGCAGCCTGGTGTCGTAGGATGGGTCTCACCCGGAGTGAAGAAGGAGACGAGCAAGAAGAACGCTTCGATATCTATGACGAAGCAGAGACTTGGATCGGTACGGCTGCACGCAGTACGGTGCATGCCATGGGCTACTGGCACCGCTCCTTTCACTGCTGGCTGATCCGTCAAGACGGAGGGCGCAAGCTTGTCTTGTTCCAACAGCGCAGCGCGAATAAGGACACCTTTCCACTCCATTATGACATAACAGCCGCCGGTCACCTGGCGGCTGGCGAGACGATGCAGGATGCGTCCCGGGAAGTCGAGGAGGAGCTTGGTGTCGGCGTCCAGTACGAATCCTTGCTGCCGCTGGGCGAAGCCAGACACGAAGCCGTTGGCACGGCTAAGGGTGTTCCGTTCATTGATCGCGAGATTAGTTCAGTACATGGCTTTGTTTATGAGGGTACGCTGTCGGCTCTTCAACTGCAAGCCGAAGAGGTCGCCGGCGTTTATGAAGCTGATCTGGATGATATGATCGCCTTGTTCGAGAATCGGTTGGCGTATGTAACCGCCTCTGGCATGGAGTACGGGAGCGGCGGCCGGCTTCAGGAAACGGAGCGTATCGTCTATGCTTCAGACTTTGTAACACGGCCCGCCTCCTATTATGCCGGCGTATTCCGCGCTCTCCTCAATCACATCGTAAGCTAGTCTAAAAACCATAACGTGCGCGGGCGACACAGCAGTTGTCCGTACCGGACGGATTCCGTCTCCTGCCAATCGTACCTCCCACTCCACCCGAGGCTGCTCCAGTGAACGCTGGCGCGGCCTCGATTCATTTCTTCCATTTCGGCGAAGCGGTCTTCTTAGACGCGGCCGGCTTCACTTGAATCCGGCTCCTGCTTCCATCGATACCGCGGATGACCGTCCGCTTGGATCTGTCCGCTTTCCCCGTTCCCCGAAGACCCTTCGCCCGTTCCCATTGCTGGTACCAACCATCAATCATGGTATGAATATTGTAGAAAATCGTATTGCGCGGAGCGAGATCGAAATCGTTCATATCCGACTCACCGTAAATCCTGGCGGCTTCCAGGTGCATGCAGCCATGCAAGTTAGAGCCTTCAATCAAAGCCCCTAGCTCATCTGCCGAAGCAAATGACTGGGGATTAAAGCGAATCCGCATCTCGGCCGCTTGATTGTAGCAAGGGGAATTGCGAATTGCTGCCGGCACCTCCTGCCATGGTGCGACAAGGCGGGGGTCGTATCCCATCTGGTTATACCATTGCAGCGCACGGCCTATATAATTCCGGTGAAACTGCAGAAACCGCTCTCCATATCCGGGCGGTAGATTATTAGGGTCAGCTTGATGGTTCTCGTGATGCCAACGGCGATGTTCCTCCAGAAGGGCCGGTGGAAAATTCGGTATTGTCGGCATAACAGATCCCTCCAGTCAGGTTTGACGTTTATTCAGTCTATGAATTTGCCTGAAGAACGGTTCACTCTCTCTGGACTAAAAACAGAACCCCCCGCCTCCCATGGAGGCGGGGGTGTGACGGACGTAAGACGAAGGCCGTGAAGCGCCCCCATACAGTCAGTAATTGTTAATAGCCGTTGCCGTTGTAGCCGTTGTAGCCGTTATTGCCGTACATATTTCCTCTTCCGTATTGGTTGCAGCCTCTATTGTTCTCATCGCTCCTGCCACCAACCAGGTTTCTGCAGTGTTCGTTCGAGACGCAGATGTCAAATGTAATGCGGACGTCACAGCAATCGCCGAAGGTACAGCTGATGCGAACACAGGACTGGCGGTCTTGGTCGAAGAATCTGACCACGTTACAGTTGAAGCCGATCAGATGCTCGACAAGACGTCTGTTTTTGCAGCGGATTGCACGAACGAGCTCCTTCGCCGCCATACGATGCTTTAATTGGCCAAATAAATCAGACAAGTCTGCTCCGGCTTCTTGAACCGCTTCAACAGCTTCATCACATCTTTCTTTACATGACGACGAAGACGAAGAGACACGCGCACGTTTTTTCGTCTTACGCACCACTTTAACATTGCTTACTTTCACTTTGGCTGACATGCATGATTCCTCCTCTTGTTGAGTTAATCTATTCTATGAGAATAAGCAGAAAGCGCGTGGACAAGTGATCCCCGCTATTCGCGTAATTTGAAAGTCAATAACGGCGCGGGTTGCATCGCCTTCCCCTGCAAATGCCTCTCATCTAGCAGCAAAAAAAATGCGGCTCCTCCATAGAGGAACCGCAAATCTCTTTTTGTAATGAAATAGAATCCCTAGCCTGCCCATTAGGAGTGCGCTTTGTTACCCGAGATGCGATTAGTAATTGTTGAAACCGTTGCCGCCGTACATGTTGCTTCTGCCGAAAGAGTTTCCGCAGCATCTGCGGTTATTATCCTCTACGCCGCCGACCAAGTTTCTGCAGTGCTCATTCGAGACACAGATGTCGAATGTGATGCGTACGTCGCAGCAATCGCCAAACGTACAGCTGATGCGAACGCAGGACTGGCGGTCTTGATCGAAGAATCTTACAACGTTGCAGTTGTGTCCGATCAGATGCTCGACAAGACGTTTGTTTTTGCAGCGGATTCCACGAACGAGCTCCCTAGCAGCCCTGCGGTCCTTAAGCTGGCAAAATAAATCCGATAGATCGGCTCCGGCTTCTTGAACCGCATCTACTGCCTCATCACAGCGTCTGCGACATCCCGACGTCGACGACGACGAAATACGAGCGCGTTTTGTCGTCTTACGCACCACTTTGACGTTTTTCATTTTGAATTTTGCTGACACGTTGATTCCTCCTTAGAATTGAGCTTAATCTATCCTATGAGAAAAACGTGAAAGAGCGTGGACAAGTGCTCCCTGTCATTCATGCATTTTTGAAAGTCAATAACGACGCGGGTACCAGCGCCTTCCCCGGTAGGTGCCTATTCTAGCAGAAAACCAAAAAACGCGGCCCCTCCTAAGAGGAACCGCGTATCATTGATGAAAGGAATGGTGCTGATGAAGGGAATTGAACCCCCGGCCTACGCATTACGAGTGCGTTGCTCTACCCCTGAGCTACATCAGCATAAGTGCAATGTCGTCGCGACGACTTTTATAATATATCGCATGAGTTTCGACTAAGTCAAGTCTTTTTCGTTTCCTTTTTCCCCCTGAGGCAATGTGAACGGGATCTCCCCGCCAGTTAAGGAAACGTTAAGATTTGGATAACCAAATCATTAAGATTCGCTTGTTATCGTTAGCTAGCCGTTTGGACAACTGACACGCCTTATAGAAATACCCCTTTTGTCGGCTAGCCCCCTTCGCCTATAGAATTGTGTCCATTTTATGGCATCGGCATGTTGATCAAACATTTTGACTGTTCAAGGCGTCAAATCAATAGGTCTGCTTCCGCCGGCGCTAATGCTGTCAATCGATGTACAAATTCGACGAAAGCGGACGAATATGATATAAATTAATGTGTTAGTTTGTCCTCGAATCCGTCATAAGAAGTTAGGAGTGTTAGGCCGCATATGCTGTTTAACTCGTACGTCTTTATATTCGCCTTTTTACCCGTCACTGTCGTCGTCTATTTCCTGTTGAACCGGTTTCGGCTGTCCGATGCCGCCAAAGTATGGCTCGCGCTCTCATCGCTGTTTTTCTACGGCTGGTGGGACGTCAAGTATGTTCCGCTCATTCTCGCTTCCATCGCCTTTAACTATACGATTGGCCGTCTGCTCATGCGTCACAAGTCCGGCGATCCGGCAACCGGAGATGGACAAGCCTCGTATTTAAATGAGCACAACCGCGGAAAGCGCAAAGCGCTTCTTACCTTTGGTATCATAAGTAATATCGGATTGCTGATCTATTACAAGTATGCGGACTTCTTCCTGAGCAACATTAATGATATGACTGGCTCCTCATTCCCGCTGCTTAAGCTTATCCTGCCTCTGGGCATCAGCTTTTTCACCTTTACGCAAATCGCCTTTCTCGTGGATGCGTATAGACGGAAGGCCCGCGAAGCAAATATTGTCAACTACGTTCTATTTGTTACCTTCTATCCGCATTTGATCGCCGGCCCGATTCTGCATCACAGTGAAATGATGCCTCAATTCGACCGTGTGCGGAGTAAAGTATGGAGCTGGCGCAACGCCTCTCTCGGCGTTTATGTATTCTGTATCGGTTTATTCAAAAAGGTGGTCATTGCCGATTCGTTCGCTGGCTATGCCAATGACGGATTCGCAACGGCAACTTCATTCGTTGATACATGGGTCGCCTCCCTATCCTATACGTTCCAGCTGTACTTTGACTTCAGCGGTTATACAGACATGGCTATCGGCGCCGCGCTGCTGTTCAACATCCGGCTGCCGCAGAACTTCAACTCGCCTTACAAGGCGCTTAATATTCAGGACTTCTGGCGGCGTTGGCATATGACGCTCAGCCGCTTCCTGCGCGACTATATCTATATCCCGCTCGGCGGCAACCGCAAAGGCGAACCCCGCATGCTGTTTAACATATCGATGGTCTTCGTCGTCGGTGGCCTCTGGCATGGCGCGGGCTGGACGTTCCTCATATGGGGCTGCCTGCACGGGATCGGCTCGGTTATCCATAGGCTATGGACCAGGCTTGGCATTAAGATGCCAAAATGGCTTGCCTGGTTAATTACCTTCTTGTTCATTAACTTTACGTGGGTGTTCTTCCGCGCGGCGAGCTACGATCAAGCTGTCCGTATTCTCCGGGGGATGTCCGGTCTGGAAGGCATCATGCCGACAATGGCGATGTTGAAGCTGCTGCTGCCCGCGATCGTGATGATTCTGATCTTCTTCCCGATCGCCGTATTCGCGCGCAATTCGTCCGAGCGCATGCAGACTTATCGCCCGACATGGCGTACAGGCGTAGCAATGGCACTGTTATTTATCATTTCCCTGTTGTACTTTAACCGCATCAGCGAGTTCCTCTACTTCAATTTCTAGAAAGGCGGCGAAACGTCCATGAAAGCTCAAGATGAAACGCTCAAGCCCAAAACTTCGCCGCGGCGTCGGACGCTTTCCACAAAGGCCAGCAAGCGAATGCTGATCGGATTTACGACTGGCGCCCTGCTGTTTGCGGCGTTTACCATATTAGCGATGTATATCATCGACCCGCTTCAATTCTATCGGAAGGCCACGCTGTACGATCCGATCTTCTCGAACGAGCAGCGTTACCAGAATCCGGGCCTTGCACGCAATTACGACTATGACACCGTCATTCTCGGCACCTCGATGACGGAGAATTTCCTGCCTTCCGTAGTTGACAAAGAGCTTGGCGGGAAGACAATCAAGCTGTCGATCCGAGGCTCCTATGCCGAAGAACAGTATGATATTGCACAGGTTGCTTTTCGTACCGGCAAGGTGAAGCAGGTGCTGTGGGGAATCGACTATTTCGCCCTGAAGCCGGCTAACCTGGATGCTCAAGGTCCTTACCCGCATTATTTGTACGATGACAATTTCCTCAATGACTACAAATATTGGTTCAACGTGACACCGTATCAGGAGCTTGCCAAAGGCATCTACAAGCGGATGACCGCAAGCGAGAACGGCAAGCGTCTCATGGGACTCGAATACCTGTACAACTGGAATTATTATGTGGTGTACGGGAAACAATACGCGATGAAGTTTTATAAGAAGGCGCTGAGCGAAGAGGTTCGGGTCGGTATGAACGAAGAGCCGCTCGAGGTCGTCCAGAAGAATTTCACCGATTACATCGAGCCGCTCATCAAGGAGCATCCCGAAATCGAATTCAAGTTTTATTACCCGCCGTACTCGATTCTCCGTCAAGCCGTCTGGCGCGATCTGAACGTCGCCCGTTATGAGCAGCAGCTCACCATGAAAAAATGGATGTTCGAGAAATTCAAGCAGTATCCGAACGTGAAGGTATATGATTTCCAAACGGAAGCGGAATGGACATTTAACCTGAATCTGTTCAAGGATCTATCTCACCATAATCAGAATGTGAATACGTGGATTGCACGTGCAGTCGGACAAGACGATCCGAAGTATCGGGTGACGGAAGATAATGTAGATTCGTTTGTCGACGATCTTCGCCAGCAGGTTGAGGATGTGGCTGTTACCGGTGCAGGCGACCTGTTGAGGGTGCCGGTAAGATTTGCTTCTGCGCCTGACAAAGCCGTCACGTTCACGCAGAAGGAGCTTCGTGGTCCGGACAAACTGCTGTTCGTTCCATCGAAGGAAGCTGCTGCCGTACTCGGCGCGGAGCTGGTATGGGATCAGGCAACCAAGACGATGACCGTTACACGGGACGCTCATGAAATTGTCTTAACCGTCGGGAGCATGGAAGCGAAGATAGACGGCAAAGCTGTGGATGTACCTTACCCTGTCGAATTAATAGGCGGGAAGACGATCGTTCCGCTTGCGTTCATGGCAAGCGCGCTCGGCTGGGAAGTCAAGCAGGAAGAGCCGGATCAAGTGACCAAGCGCATTACCCTTATCCAACCTTAACACCACGATAATAGAGAACAGCCCGCCGTCATGAAGCATGACGGCGGGCTGTTCTTCTTTCTATTCACGTGCCGCCCGGCACCTGACAGGAGCGGCTGCAGCATGGGTTTATTCACATGTTCACTTGCCGGTTCTCTTAACCGCGGCTTGCTCCGCAACCTCCTCTGCCGGATTCACTGGCGGTTTCATAGGCAGATACAGCGTGAAGGAGCTTCCCTTGTTCTTCTCGCTCTTGAGCTTCAATGAACCGCCGAGCAGCCGTGCAAGCTGCAGGCTAATTGAGAGGCCGAGGCCGGTTCCCCCATATTTGCGGTTGATCGCCCCGTCCTCCTGCCGGAAGGCCTCAAAGATCAGCTCTTGCTTCTCCGGCTCGATCCCAATTCCCGTATCGGCCACGGTGAATGAAATCCGCTGCGGCGGTATGGGCCTTGCGGCGTGGCGTCCCCAGGAAGCCAGATTCCACGTGCGGGTCCGCCCCTTCCCAGGCTGACCGGATTCGATCGCTTTGGCGCCTCCTTCCAGCCTGACGGTTAGCTTGACGCTGCCCGTCTCCGTAAATTTGAACGCATTGACAAGCAGGTTACGCAATATCTGATTGACGCGCAGTGCATCGGTCATCAGCGTAACGGGAACGCTTGCGGAGATATCCGTTTCGAATGCCAGCTTCTTCTGATCGGCGAGCGGCAGATATTGCTGATGAAGGAGCTGGACAAGCTCATGCGTCGAGACCTGCTCGAAATTAACATCCATCTTACCTGCTTCCACTTTCGATAAATCCAATATATCGTTAATGAGCTGCAGCAGATCATTGCCCGCCACATGAATCAGTTCGGCATAATTCACCTCATCGCCCTCGTAACGACCTTCGTCATTGTCGTGGATCAGCTGCGAGAGCAGAATGACGCTATTCAGAGGCGTCTTTAATTCATGCGACATGTTAGCTAGAAACTCGGATTTATATTTGGATGCCTGCAGCAGCTCCCTTGCCTTCTCCTCTACATCCCGCTTCGCCTGGCGCAGCTCGCTCGTCTGCCTTCGCAGCAGCATATTCATCGTGCGCAGTTCATCCACGCGCAGCTGCTCCTTTTGAAAATCGCGGATAATAAAGACGAATAAGGCACAGAGCACGATCCTGACCGGAAATACATAGACGCCAATCGCATTCCAGTAGGCGGTAATAGTCATGGTCTTCGTTACATACATCGAGAAGATGGCAAGCAGCGCGTAGACGACATTAACGATCAGGATGGTAACCGCGCTTTTCCATACGAAGCGCCAGGTCATACGCTTCAGCCAAATATGCAGGGCCGCACATGCAAACCCGGTCAGAATCATATTGCCCACTCCGGTCCATGCCGACAAGTCTGTGCCGAAGAAGAGCCTGCCGACTCCGATACCGCTGCTAATTCCGATAATCACCCAAGGATTCGGAAAAACCAATACAGCAACAATGGAAGGAACGAACCGGAGATCGAGCAGCGTCACGCCATGAACACGGATACCGAACAGCATGGCAAACCAGCCGCCAATGATGAACACAGCGATCGTCAAGCCATATTTCACCCGTACTGAAGCATGCTGAAAAATGTATTTATAGCCGATGTTGAATATATAAGCCAATGTGATCATGATACTGATACTGGCGAAGAATGTTTTAGCGAAATTCAAGTGCGACTCCTCCCACCCTACCGAATCGCCCTAATCGTTTTGTACGATAATACGATAAAGTATTATAACGATTGTACAACACGCAAGTCTGTTCTTACCACACCACAACGGCGCATATACTAAAGCTGATACAGAAGTTGCAGTTCACAGGCGCAAAATGGAGGACTCTCCCGTCGATAACCGCGGGAACCGGGCCATTTCGCCCATGATCCATTCCGGATAGTCCTGACACATCCCACGAACCTCTCCACTACCAGGAGCGATCAATAATCGAACTGATGGTCATTACCCTGCTTTGCTTTGGATGACTCCGATTTGCCATATTTGCCCTGCTCCTTCCAGCTTGCATGGCTGGGCGGATTATCACGGCAGCAACGATTCGTTTGATCTTAAGCGGGTTATACAACATATAGGCGGCCATTCCCTACGGCAGCATTCTCTTAAATCAGGCTTCACGCGGTGTGAATGGACTTCTTGGACATAGAACGCGACCCCAGCAGCCGCCTAGCTCGAACGAAGGCGGCTGTTAGAGTTCACGGCAAGGCTGCTCAAGTGCCTGTTTAACTTCCAGCTGAAATTGTTAGAACAATGTTAGGAAATTAAACAAATGTCTGACGCCTCCTTTATAAGGGACTAAAGGATTTCGCTTATAATAGCATTAAATCGAAATCGGGGGTGCATGAAAATGACAGAGGTCATTACCTATAAGAATCGTAGCGTTCCGGTTCACTACCCTTCCGAGCAGACTACCTATATAGAAATGCTGCGCAACAAACTGTTCGAGATGGAGTACAACTTTGACTTCCGCAAAAAGTGGAAACGGATATCGTCCGTAGAAATGATCCGCGACGTGGCGATATTACAATATAATGACGGAACCAAGCTTTATATGGAGGTCAGCTGACGTAAAACCGCAAAGAAGCCTGCGCTGCCCCGGTGGGGGTGACGCAGGCTTCTTTGCAGATTTACGATAAGACCGTTTCTTGAATATACTTGTAGCCAACGCCCCAGACAGTGCGTATATACTTCGGCTCCTTCGGATTAGGCTCTACCTTGCGGCGGAGATTTACGATATGGACGTCAATGGCCCGATCGGTGACGAACGAATCGAAGCCGCGGATGGCATTGATCAAATCTTCACGGCTGAATACCTTGCCGGGGTTGGCTAGAAATAGCTTCATCAATTCAAACTCCGAGAACGTCGTCTCCACGAGCATTCCGCGAACGAGCAGTAGCCTTCTCTCCGTATCAAGACGAATAGACGCATCCTCGGTGGCATAGCTCATTCCGTCCTGCACCGTGGCAGCTTGCATCATGTGGGCTCTTCGTATGAGCGATTCCGAACGGGCGCTCAATTCATGCATGCTGAACGGTTTACATAGATAATCATCCGCCCCTGCGCGCAGCGCTTGTACACGTTCGGAAACTTCCGTCTTCATCGATACAATCATGATTGGGACCAGCGAGGATTGCCGAATGCTTCGGCACAGCTCCGTACCGTCCCAGTCAGGGAGCATCAGGTCCAGCAGAACCAAATCCGGTTTGAACTGCTCCAGCAGCAGCAGGCCGGATTCCCCATTAGGCGCCTGTTCAACTGCATAACCCTCTTCCGACAAATACATCGCCAGCATATCGCTCATCATGACATCATCTTCAATGATTAGAATCTTATACACGGCCTCACCTCGAGAGGAATTGAAGATTGTCCTTGAGTTTATCTACTATTAATATACAGCAGGAGTCATGGGTCAACAATAGATTGTTAGAAAAATGTTAGGAATTGTTGTCGAATGTCGTATCCTGCTGCATAAGAGCGGTAAGAATCGGTTCTATAACGATCCTCACGCATGCTGCTGCTGCGAAAGCCGAGGGACGATCTATGGATTCCGCCGGCTGCTTAAGCAACGTCTCCAGCTGATCGGCCGTAGCCGCCAGCTCCCCGGCAGACAGATTGCCTGCCACTCCCTTGAGCGTGTGAGCCATTCTTCTCGCCTGCGTGTAATCGCCCGCCCGCAGGGCCTCTTCCATGCGGATGCAAAACGGGGCGTAATCTCGAACAAACAGCTTCAGCATGTGATTGAGAATGTCCCGCTTGCCATTGACGCGTTCCAGTGCGGACGCCTCATCGATCCCTGGGATGGTAAGCGCCGGCTCCTCCTCATTGGCCCATGGCGGCGTAATCGCGGTCTTGGCTGCCTGTGGCAGCGCAGTCTGGTAGCTGCTCCCGGTTCGCAGCCACTTGACGATGACCTGAAACATCTTCTCCTCATCGATCGGCTTCGTCAGGACGTCGTTCATCCCAAGCTGCATGTACCGCTCATGATCCTCCCGGATTACATTCGCCGTCAGAGCTACGATTGGAAGCCGGTCGAACCTGGAATCCGTTCGGATGATCCTCGTCGCTTCATCCCCATCCATCTCCGGCATATGAATATCCATCAAGATCAGATCCCAATGCCCGCCCTCCAGCTTCTCCAGCACTTCGCGGCCGTTCTCGGCCACTTCAACCGAGAAGCCCCATTCGCGAAGCTGTTCGACAGCTACAAGCTGATTGATCACATTATCCTCCGCCAGCAATATATTCCCCTTGGGATGCTCCGGCCGTTCGAGATCGGCCGCAGTCTCGGTTATGCTGGCACGATCTGCTGCACGCTCCAAGACGGAGTATAGCCCTTGGTACAAGCTGATCCGGCTGACCGGCTTGACCAATATGGCGTCTGGACGGTTCTCAAGCGGCAGCTTCAGCAGCTCTTCGCGGCCGAAGGCGGTCGTAATGGCAATCGTCGGCACTCCAGCCTCTTGGGTCGATTTATGTAAGGAATGCCATGTTTCATCGCCGAACATATCCGGCATTTCAAAATCAAGCAGGAGCGCATTAGGTAACGCCCCGATGCCTGCACGCATGAGCCGGTCCTGCGCCGATCTCCAGGTGGCGTACTCAATCGGCAGCATGCCCATCTCCTCCAGCTGGGCAGACCAGTGAGTCCGGGTCAGCTCATAGTCCTCCACGACCCATACGGCATGCTCGCCTCCCTTGCCGATCCGATACCGGTTGCTTGCCGGTGCAGCCGCCGCAAAGCGCAGCGTAAAGGTAAATTGGCTGCCCACTCCCTTCTCGCTCTTGACCTCGATCGCTCCACCCATCATATCGACAAGACTTTTCGCGATGACCAGACCAAGCCCCGTGCCTCCGTATTTGCGTGTGGTCGAGACCCCTGCTTGGTTGAACGGCTCAAACAGCCTTGGAAGCTGCTCCTCCGATATGCCGATCCCCGTATCCTCTACAGTAAATCGGATAACCGCGTAATCGTCCTGTTCGTCCTCCAGCTGCTCGAGGCGAAGTCGAACATGCCCAAAATTCGTGAATTTGACGGCATTGACACATAGGTTAAGCAGCACCTGCTCAAGCCGGAGCGGATCGCCAATAAGAGAGGATGGCATTGTGTCCGGCGTCTCAATGATGAATTCAAACTGCTCCTTGCCGCCGACGAACATGCTGAGCAAATCGGCTAATTTCTGAAGCAGCTGTTCCGGATTGAACGCCACTTCGCTCAACTCGATCTTACCGGCCTCCACCTTGGCCAAGTCGAGCACATCGTTGATTATTCGCTGCAGCGCCTCGGAAGAAGACCACATCTTGTCCAAATAGTCGCGCTGCAGATCAGACAGCCCCGTCTTCTGCATCAGCCTTGTAAGCCCAATAATACCCGCAAGCGGCGTTCGGATTTCATGACTCATCCGCGCGAGGAAGTCGCTCTTGGCCCGGCTCGCCTCTTCCGCTTCGCGCTTGGCCTCTTCAAGCTCGCCTTGGACACGCTTCTGCTCCGTAATATCCCGGGCAATACATGAGAAGAAGGTCACGCGCGTTAATTCATCGCGATGGGCAACCAATATTTTGGACACATGCACCCAATTCCCGTCCACGGTGAACAGAAGCGCCTCGCTCTCGCGGTATCCGCGCGCCCGCGCGCCAGCGACGCCTTCCAGCAGCTCGTCGATGATCCGCTTCGGCACCTCGTCCTTCAGCTCTTCCCCCTGCTGCGGTGACAGACCAAGCAGCGTGCGGCCAGCGGGGTTAATATACAGCAGCTTGCCCTGCTCATCGAATGTCGCGATCAAATCCTTGGCCGCTTCCATTACATCAAGCTGCTGGCTCTGCGCCTTCGACGTCCGCCTCTGCTCCGTAATATCGCGGGCAATTCCAACAACCCCGATAAAGTTCCCGCTGCGGTCCCTGATGCCATTGGAGCTGTGGGAGACAGGCAGCTTCGTTCCGTCCTTCCGGACATACATCCACTCCCGCTCGTAAGAGAAGTGCTCCTTGCGGAGCTCATGAAAAAGATTGATATCGGGTGTAATTTTACGTCCAAGCTTGCGGCTGAGCATCTCCGCTTCGGCCCGCATATCGTCTTGGTCGATGAAGGTGAGCGCCGTTGCCGTATGAAGCACTTCTTCCGCCCGATAGCCCAGCATCCGTTCCGCGGCTTTGCTGAAATAGGTCACCCGATACTCGTCATCCATGACGATAAATGCATATTCATTCTGATTAATGATCGCTTCCATACGATCGAACATATCCCTGAGATGGACCGTCATATCGTTCACCGAATACGCAAGCTGGGCAATTTCATCGTTTCCCGCTTCGGGCACCGGCAAGACGTCGAATTGCCCTGCGGATGCGGCCTCCGTTACTTCCAGAACACGTTTGATCCGCTTCAGAATACGGCTTGTCAGCAGAAGCAGAAGCAGCGTCATCACTGCCACGGCTAGCACAATATAGGCGATCGTACGCACAAGAAGCGATTTAAGCGGCTTCTCAAACTCGCTGAGCGGGACCTCCATCCCTATTTTCCACGTGGTTCCTCCGACTGACGCGAAAAAAAACATCGATCGCCCCTCCGGATCGTCGAACTTCCGGTACCCTTCCCTCCACTCCAGCAAATCGGCTGCTATGGGCGCGTAGGGCAGCTCAGGCGAGGATAGCTTCTCGTTGACCGCCACCCGCTGATCCGGATGATAGAGGATGGAACCTTCATCATTGTAGAGCATCACCACATCGGACTCCCCGACCTGAAAGCTCAAATAGTTTTCGTAAACGCTTTCCAATGGGAGCGAGGCGTTTACGAGCCCGATGACCTCCTGATCCTCACCGAACACCGGCACTTGAATAACAAAGATACGTTCGCCCGATACCCGTCCGGTGAACGGCTCGGTAACCGTCGTTACGCCTTCTAACGTATGGCGAAACCATGGTTCTTCATCGATACGAATCGTATTCCCGTCGCTAAGCCGGATCACGCCATTCAAGTCGGCAAACCCGATCGACAGATAGGGAGACTGCGCCCTCCTGGACTCATGCTGGAAGTAATCCTCCCTCATCTCCTCTGTTCCGTACCGCACCCGGTCGGTCCGGCTCATGACCTCCGCCTCGGCCCGCCTGGTATCGATCCACGACGAGAGGTTAGAAGCATTGCTGACCACTTTGGAAGACGCCTTCTCTATCAGTGAATCCATAATCGTTTGTTTAGCTGTCGTATAATTGCCAATGCCAACGATTGAAAGGGGTATCGTCGTAATCCATATCACAAGTATGAGCACTTTGACGCGAAGCGACATTTTGCGCAGCATATCCGTCCTCCCGGGCCATCTGATGTAGATCTATTATACTCGCCGGCAGTTGGACTTCATAGAGGTAGAGAAGAGAGGATTCGTTACGATTTCATCATGCGCTGGATGTAATAATGCTTGGCACAATATCCCTTGCACAAGGTGGGCTTCTCGCACCTGACCCATTGACAGACGGCAGGCGGATCTGACTTGCGCACTTTAATGGTGTTTGGATCGCCGTGCCGGCGCCAGCGCTGGTGATGCATCGCGCAGTATTTCTTGGCCTTAACCGGTTTAATGCAGTTTTCCATGATGCATAGATTCATTAGTAACCCCACTTTCTTTGGAAGAGAAGGCTGTTATCCTTCTAGTACTTTTGTTCTATTATGGGGATACGACACTTTTTCATAAAGCTCTTAAAACTGCCTGTTTGCTTGGGTTTTCCTGTGCTTAGGGGATGAAATCATTCGATTATACCTTCGCATGCACCGGAGTTTAATTATTTAAACAATTGTCGAAATGGTCGTTTCATGACTATACTTTGTCTAGTAACAAACTTTGGCTTATGACAACAAGAGCAGACTAGAAAAGGTGTGAATCGTAATGAACGTCGCAACGAACGCATTTGAAACGATTTTCCATTCGTTTAATGTGCCCATGGCCTTAATCATTAAGTATGGCGAAGAGCAGCGTTTTGACAAAGTAAATACCGCATTCCTGAAATTAGCGGGATATTCGGAGCAGGAGCTGTTCCAGATGTCCCCATCGCGATTATTTTCCGCTTGGGAGAGCACCAGCAATAGCGACGGCATATTCTGTCCCTATGTTCTTGTTACCAAGTACGACCGGACATTGTATGTTAAGCTAACTTGCCAGACGGTGGAGAGCTATGATCTGCCTACCCGCATATTGATTGCCGAAGATATAACCGCGCGGCTATGGATCGATACCCAGTTAAGAACGGGCAACGTCATGCTGTACGGAATTGTTGATAATCAGTTCATTATTCAAAATATTGAAGAGAATTACCCCATGCCTGTGTTTGATTCGGAATTTACAGTGGAGGACCAATCCTTCTTCAAGATTGTGCATGAAGACGATCTGGAGCCTATCGAGGATGCAATCAAGCACTACCTTAATCGGCGTCAGCCCCAGCATTTCAAGTTTCGCACCAAGAAGCTGGCGGATCTGGTCGATTTGGAAGTCACGTTAACCTTCTCGCCATTCTACAATGGAGATGAAACCCTCAAGAACAATGGATTCGTCGTCACCGATCTGCGCGCCTACTCGCACCCGGTGGACCCCTCCATCAAGCTGAAGGTTCTGATGGCCCGCTGCAACATCTCGGCCCAGCAGCTGTCCGAAGCGACCGGCATCTCGGTCCAGACGATCTCCAAGCTGCGCAACGGGAAGATTGGCAAGCCTCACCGGCTCACTGCCGATCTCATCGCCACCGAGCTGAACGTCAAACGGCAGGATATATGGGAATAACAATAAGACAGCCCCGCGTCGCTGGACGAGAGACTGCCTGGTTTCATTACACGATTTGAGCCTTGGTGGAGGAATCGACGAGCTTGAAGTGCCGGTCACTGGCAGCTGTTTCGAGGAGGAACGTCGAATCCTCAAGCGCCAATCTCTCCCATGCTGCTACGCAAGCAGGATCGAAATGTACGCCGCTGCCATTCACAATAATGACCATTGCTTCTTCATGGGTCATCGCCGTGCGATAGGAGCGTGATGAGGTCAGCGCATCGTAAACATCGGCTATGGCGGTAATTCGGGCAAGCAGCGGGATGCTGCTCCCTGCAAGACGGTCTGGATATCCCGTCCCATCCCATTTCTCGTGATGGGAACGGATAACGGAGAGCTCGTCGTAGAAAAAGCCGAGCCGCTTGCACATATCATAGCCCCATACGGGATGGCGCTCAATCGTGCGGCGTTCTTCCGCGCTCAGCTTGCCGGGTTTATTCAAGATCGAGTCCGGCACCTTGAGCTTGCCAACGTCATGCACGACGCCTCCCTGCGCGATTGCGCGGAGCTGTTCGGTCGACAGCATCATCTCTTCACCCAGACGCAGCGCATATAAAGCGACACGCATATTATGGCCGGCCGTATAGGCATCGCGAACTTCCGTTGCCATAATGAGTGCGCGCACGCTAGGCGTCATGCAAGCCTCGAGCCAAGCCCGAGGGTCGGATTGGAACAGCACCTTGAAGGAAGAACGGAATGAACCCTGTGAGAAATATTGACGGATCAGCCCGCCGATCATCATAATCATCGATCCAAGCAGCAAACCGTGATACAGCCACCAGCTGAGCTTCCATGTCGTACCTGTCACCATAATATACTGCGAGGCAATCAGCCATCCTGTGCTGTAAACAATCGCCTGCTGCAGCGGGAACTTTGCCGCCCGATAGGAGTGCCAATAGCGATACATCGTCCAGAGACAAGCTGCAGCCGTTAAACCGGCGGCAATCCATACATAGGGGTCGCGATTGAGCGGGAACTTATGGATAAGCTCCGGCCGGCTGAAGGCCGCTACGCAAAACAGCGCAAGAAGAATGCCCCAGGCGGGCATAAGCCACTTCCTCCGCCGCGCTAAGATCCGCACGATCGGGTGATCCGCTGAGGCAGCCGAAAGGCAGAGCCACATCACCGCCAGCAAAATGCTTAATTGCGCGGCGATACCGGCCAAGCTGGTACTGTGCAGCAGCAAACCCGGCGTAGCCAACCCGTGCAGCACGAAAACCTCGGCAAGCGAGAGATAGGCCAGTGCCAAAAACTCGACTTTAATGTTTCGAAGACGGTAGCCCGTAATGCCAACGGCGATGGCTAGCATAATGGCAAGGCCTGCAATGATACTGACGAGGTAGAAATGCCCGGTAGGTGAAGTAACTGCAATGTCAGCCTGCTGCGAAGTACGCAGCAGCTCGCAGCCAATGATAGGTAATATCGTTACCAGGATCGGTCCGAGTAGCGACCTCCCTTTTCCCAGCATGGAAGTTCCTCCTGTTCGAATGTCTGAATCTGAGATGACTGACATCTAACTTGCAGCTTGGATGGCCTAGATTTGTGATCAGATGAATGTAGAAAGAATCGCTTTTCTATTTTATCGGCTGCGGCAGAGGGAATATTTAGTACTTAAGGATTAGATTTGATAGGAATTACGATAAAATTATCCATTCCTTAACAACGCATGTATTCAAAAAGAGGGTGCCAACTTAGACGAATAAGTTGGCACCCTCTCTTCATAACGATACGACTGCTCTAGCGCCGGCCAAGCAATAAATCCCCGGAGCCGGTTTCTACGCTGACGATCACCGAACCATCGCCGAACGTAATCGTTTCATAATCGTCTCCATCCGTGGAAGACTTATGATCCTTCCAGCTATTCACTAAATCGCCTGAACCGGAATTATAGCGGATTTGGGCGGATTCCGGCTGCCGGTCGGTGTGGATGACCACGTCGCCGCTTCCGGTGCTAAGTGTCATGGGATGTGTAATAGCTGCTTGGCTGACGACGATCTCGCCGCTGCTGGTATCGACCAGCAGCTTCGCATCGGCATCCTTGAGCTTGATATCGCCGCTGGATACATCAATCGTCAGCTCATCCGCCGTTGCCTTCTCCAGCTTAATATCGCCTGAGCTCGCATGGACATTGATTTCTTTGCCCGTCAGCTTGCCAAGCATGATATCCCCTGATGACGTCTTCACGGACATCTGATCCCCTGTCAGTTCTTCCAACGAGATATCGCCCGACTCAGCCTCGATTTCGAAGGTCTGCGCCAGCATGTCCTGCACCTGGATCTCACCGCTGCTTGAATCCAGAACAAGCTCGCGGTACTCTCTCTCAGGCAGTTCGACCTTCAATTTAAGATTCAGAATATTAATCCCAATCGTGAAGCCGGTATGCGATTCCGTCCGGATCGTGACCTGATCTCCCTCTTTCTTAAGGCTCAGCTTGACATCATCGATAAACTTCTGACTCACGTTCCCGCTTAATTCCGCTTTTATTTGATCGGAGGCGCTGGGTACGATCGTAATATCCGCACTGTCGTTCTCGATACGAATACGCTCCACTCCTGCCGCATCCACCGCCTGCTGCTGCTTCTCGATCTCCACTGTACCGATCGAGAAACCTGTACTTTTGAAAGTTACTCCGAGTCCTATTAATCCGACCACAACGAGAATCGCTGCAATAATAATCCAATTCCTCATTTGTCTCTCCCTCCCATGACTCTCGAATTAAACCGTAAATATTTCAAAGTTATCTTGAATACGCTCCGCGTCAGCTTATGCGTTCCCACGCCGGCGAGCATACCGATTCCAAGTGCAGTCATTGCCATGAACGAAGCCTGAAGGAGCGGTATTCCTTGTCCGAATATCCCTTCATACATGACACCGGCGGCCAAGATGCCCAGCGCCACAGAAACGGCCCAGAACGCCAGCAGTACGCCCAGCAGGGCAATATAAGGGCCAAGCACGAAGATTAAGTTGAAAAAGCCTAGACCCACCGTCGCCAGCACGGCTTTGGAAACGCGAACGACCCCTCCGCCATTCTCCGCTTCCACAACCCGATAGCTCAGCATCAGTTCTCTGGCGATCACCTGAGGATCGCCCAGCTCCCGGGCTGCTTCCTCTTCACTTCGTCCGTGCTCCGCGGCGATGCGGAAGTGGTCTTCATAATCGAACATAAGCTCCCGGCGCTGTGGCTCCGGAACCTTGGATAGCTGCCCCCAGAGCTGCTGTAAATACTGCTCTTTGATCATTGTTCTACACCATCCTTAATCAATTCATTGACCGCGCGGGTGAACGTATTCCATTCACTGACCAATTCCATGAGATGCGAATGCCCCAGCGGAGTCAGCTTGTAATACTTGCGCGGAGGTCCTTCCGGTGATTCCCTTAAATAGGTAGAGAAATAACCTTCCACGGTGAGCCTATTTAACAGCGGATAGACACTGCCGACGGCCATCTCGAACTTCGAAGAAATCGCAACAGCTAACTCATAGCCGTACCGGTCCTCCCAAGCGGTCAAAGCCAGGACGCACAAATCCAGCACGCCTTTCTTAAACTGCACATTCATCAAGCAGCTCTCCCTATACCCTATCGTTTAGTATTCATCAATATAGAATAGCGTTGCAAAAAAATAAGGCCCTGCTGCTATAGTATATGACTTACTATTCAATTATGCAACATAGTTTAGAAAAAATAGCCAATTTGCCTCCTGATTCTCATCCCGCATGTAAGAATTGGACAAACTGTACCCGCTATTCGACTCGGACAAGTCTTGCTCCCTCAGCATACAATGTTGCAACAACATGAATGAGAGGTGATCCGTATGGAACAGCAGCGACTCATTATTGCGCTGCTCGGCAGCGGCGGCGGTGTCGCGAAAGCCTTTCTTGCGCTTCTGAACCGTTCCGCTGGAGATTCAAGCAGCCCCTTGCATACGCTTCTGGCTAATTACCGCATACATTGCGTTGACATCAAGCAGCGCCCTAAGTCGTACTATCATGAGCATTGTCCCCTCCTGATTCCGGACATGTCCTTGCATAGCCTGGATGCGAATGATACAACCCGGCTGAAGCGTTTATTACGAAGAGTAGGAGCAAGCCTCGTTGTTGATTTGTCCTGGGCAGACACAACGTCCGTATTGTCCGTCTGCGATGAGCTTGGTATTGCCTATGCGAATACTGCATTAGAAAATACCGCCGTTGACGAAATGCCGGAGCTCGAAGGGTTTACATTGATTGAGCGTTCTCTTCGATTCGAAGAGACACGCGGCGGCTTCACCCGCGTGAAAGCGATTATTGGCTCCGGCATGAATCCGGGGATCGTCCAGTGGATGGCCTTGAAGATGAAGAATATGTATCCTGCCGAACAACCGATTGGATGTTATATCGCGGAGACGGACGATACCTTCTATGCCGATGCTGGGAGAATGGAGGAACGGACGATTTACAGCACATGGTCTCCTGAATGTTTTCTCGATGAGGCTCTGCTGAACTATCCGATGCTCGTCACGAACGGGGTGCCGCTATTCTTGTACCACCATGTCTACGACGTGAGGTTCCGCGTTAAGATGGGAAGCCTTCTTTTTCACGGCTGCCTGATGCCTCATGAAGAATCGTTGACCCTGAGCCGTCTTCTCGGCGTGGAATCGGGATTTATTTACAAGGTGAGCGACCAAGTAACGAGCTTGCTCCGGCAGCATAGAGAAGACTCCGATGATCTATGGACGTGGCATCATCAAGTGCTCGATCCAAACGATGCGCCGCTTGACGGTGCTGATTTGGTCGGTATACTGCTCGTCTATCCCAACAAAGAAAGGTATATGTATAATGTCATGCGGAGCGATTCCATCGCCCCTATATACGGCACGAATGCCACCTATTTGCAGGTTGCCTGCGGAATTTACGGCGCGGTATGCACACTGATGCTCGACAAGCTCGATAACGGAGTTTATTGGGTCGATGAGTTCTGCTGGGACAAGAGAGCCGTTATGGGGACTATATCTCGCATTATATGACGGATTTTGTAATGGGCGAGAACGATACATCGGACGGGCTGCTTCTGGAGCGTATGCGCGAGTGGCCGGAGGGGTGGACGAACAGTGAAAGCGAGTGACGGCCAATTAATCGGCTATGAGAAGGAGGGAAGCGAGCTGTGGCTGTGGGATGATTTGCCCGAGCTGCACATGGAGGCAGGATACCGGATCGACCGGCTGCTGCACTACGAGCGCTCACCCTATCAGGAAATCAGCGTGGCGGAGACCGCGGCCTTCGGCCGGATGCTCGTGCTGGACGGGGTCCCTCAGGTGACGGAGAAAGACGGTTATATCTATAACGAGATGATTACACACTTGGCTATGGTGACGCATCCGCATCCGCGGCATGTAGCCATGATCGGCGGCGGTGACTGCGGACCCGCACGCGAAGCGGCCAAGTACACAGAGGTTGAACGGATTGACGTGGTGGAAATTGATGCCCGTGTCTCGGAGGTCTGCCGCTTGTGGCTGAATCGCGATCCCTCTGAGCGGGCTGATTCGCTCACACATCTCCACCATGCAGACGGCGCCAAGTGGATCCGCAAGCCCCCTGTCCCGATCGATGTACTGCTTATCGACCGATCCGATCCATACGGCCCTTCTGCCGCGCTATATACAAAGGCCTTTTACAAATCCGTTTATGACAGCTTATCTGCTGATGGTATCACCGTTTTTCAATCCGGATCGCCATTCTTTGATATGAAGGGGCTTCGGATTACGACCCAGCGGCTTCGCAGCTTATTCCCAGTCGTTCGGACGTACTGGACGGCGATCCCTTCATTCCCTGGCGGTATGTGGAGCTTTACCCTGGCTTCCAAAGGTACAGATCCGTTATTAGGCTGCATGGATCGCCTGCCTACCGACACGCGATACGTTAATAAGGCGATTATCCCGGCTGCCTTCGAACTGCCTAATTTCATTCAATCCGCGTTGGATTGATCATGGTCCCCCTATGAAAGAAGCGATCCGGGTCAGTCTTTCCTGACCCGGATCGCTTTCTTTCATTCTTCGATTACGTTCGCAACTTAAGCTCGTATGTCCAAATTCCCGCCCAGGTGCGGTTGTGCGCTTTGCTCCATCAGCTGCGTCAGCATCTGTCCTTGTATCTGCATGCTATCAAGTGACTTGCCCAGAACGGCGATGCCCACCGCCTGCTGCAGATTCGATTTCGCCATGCCAGAAACCAACGTGCCTACACGCTGAATATCCATCGTATTTCCGACCTCCTCTTCTGCTATCTCTTTTATCGGCTATTCGCTGGCCGTACTTTAGGGCAATGGATGAATATGATATGCTGGCCTTAGTAAATGGACAAACATGTTGGAGGTAGGATATGAAGCAGTATGAAGTGCGCAAGCACGATGAAACGTACACCCTATACACATTGACAGAAGCAGCGACTGATTCCTCTGTCACCATCTGCCCGGAACGCGGCGCGATTGCCATCAGCTGCCGCTTGAATGGCGAAGAGCTGTTCTACTTGGATGAGGCTACTTTGATCGACCCCGAAGCGAATATCCGCGGCGGCAATCCGATCCTATTCCCCATCTCCGGCCAGCTTGTTGATGGACGCTATGAATGGGACGGGGTAACCTATCCCATGCGCAATCATGGCGTCGCACGCAATCGGCCATGGGAATTCGTGTCTCTATCCGAAGAAGGCGAAGCAGCCCTGACACTGCGTCTGTGCAGCGGCGAAGCAACTCGAATCGAATATCCCTTTGACTTCGAGCTGCTCTTTACCTATGCGCTCAAGGACGGCGCCCTGCAGATCCGGCAATCCTACCGGAATTTATCCGAGAGCAGCATGCCGATTTATGCCGGCTTTCATCCCTATTTCAAAATAAGCTCGAAGCGTATTGCGTATGGCACGGATGCCACACAAATCTTGGATTACAATGATCAAGTCGTGAAACCGATCCAAGGCGAAATCGATATGGACGGATTGCAAGAATCCGTCGCACTTCTTGACGCCACCGAGCCTGCGATCTCTTTCCCGGGTCCTGAAGGACAAGGCACCGTGCGCATGACCTACAGCGACGTGTTCAAGTATGTCGTGCTTTGGCAGGTGGAGGGCAAGCCTTTCGTCTGCGTCGAGCCTTGGATGGCATTGACTGCGGAATTGAACCGCAAGGAAGAGCTTCAGATGATTCCAGCCGGACAAACGCTGGAAGCCGAGCTCACCATTCATTACAACCAGAGTTAGACTACTGCTTGCTGCTCTATCGATCGATTGTTCCTGACGCATAAGAAAAGACGCCTGCTCCTATATGAGCAGGCGTCTTCTTTATAACTGCCGATCTTAGCTTATTGTTGGATTTCATAAATTTGATACATTTCGTCAAGCATGAGGTTGGCCGCTTTAATGCCGCCAGCCGTATTCCAGATCGCATCGTCCACTTTGTAAGCTTTGCCCGCTTTCACAGCGCCAAGGCTCTGCCAGAGCGGATCGCTCGTCCATGCTTTCTCGGTATCGTTCGCTTTGCCGTCGCCAGTATCATACGTGAAATAGAATAAACGATCTGCCTCCGCCTCCGGCAGACGCTCCTTCGTAATCTCGTCGACGAATTGCTCCTTGGCATTCAATGTCATTGGATTACGTGTAATACCAATTTGGTCGAAAATGATACCGGAGAATGTGTCTGTGTGGTAAACACGCGTTTTGTCGGCCATGAAACGAACAACCGATACCGTTTCCTTCAGCTTATCGCCGGCTTTCGTTTTGAAGTCCTCGATCCGCTTATCGAATGCAGCGACCAGCTCGTCGCCTTCCGCTTTCTTATTCAGCGCTTCCGCATACAGCTTGAAATTAATTTTCCATTCCCCGCGCAGCGTCTCGGACTCTACGGTCGGTGCGATGCTTTTCAGCGTCTCATAAATTTTTTCGTGGCGCATTTTGTTAGCGATGATCAAATCCGGCTTCAGGCCGGCAATCAGCTCTAGGTTCGGCTGACTCTCTTCACCCAGCTCAGTAACGCCTTCCATATCTGCTTTCAGGTGGTCGTACCATGGGTCACCCGTCCAAGATTTCACAGCGCCGACAGGCTTCACGCCCAAGGCAAGCACGGCTTCCGTGCTCTCGTTCGTTAGAACGACAACGCGCTGCGGGGTGCCCTTGATATCCGCGGTGCCCATTGCATGCTGCACCGTGCGCACCTGATCTTGATCGGCCGCTCCTGCACCATTGTTGCCCGCGTTATTCGCGCTATCATTAGCCGGCTTCTCGTTATTCGAATTGCCATTGCCATTGCCGCATGCGGACAAAATCATGATCAGCACCAAGGCCAGCATACTCCATGTCATCGTACGTTTGTTCCGTTTTACTGTGTTCACCTTTCAGTTCCTCCCAGATTATCGAACCGGACTGTTCCGATTCACGTTATCAATTGAAAACAATTATCATTTACATTTTAAAACTATACGTGATTGACATTGTGCCTGTCAATGAAAATTGTGAGAACGATTCTCAAAATCATTGACACACCCGTTTCATTCCTCTAAAATTCATAACGTACTTCCATTGCAGCTCTACAAATTAGTTCATCATATAAAGGCAGGCTATTATGAGAATATTTGGTCTTCTGCTTACCTCTTGCGTACTCGTGCTCGTCATGGTCAGCAGTATCATATTTGGCGTAACGGATATCCCCCTATCTACGGTATGGGATTCCTTCATTCACAATACCGGCTCGAGGGAGCATCTCGTTATTCAAACGACACGTGTTCCAAGGGCGCTTATCGCAGCGTCTGTCGGAGCCTGCCTCGCTGTTGCAGGTGCAGTCATGCAGGTGATCACACGCAATCCGATCGCTTCGCCAAGCACCTTCGGCGTCAATTCCGGTGCGGCCTTCGCGATCGTCATGGCCTCTGGACTGCTTGGCATAAGCGGCTTACAAGCCTACTCGGTTGCCGCATTGGTCGGGGCAGCAATCAGCGGCGGAATCGTATTTCTACTCGGAAGCATCGGGCGGGACGGCATGACGCCAATCAAGATCACACTGGCCGGCGCATCCATGGCCGCATTCTTCTCCTCCTTAACGCAGGGAATTATGCTGTCCAATGGCAAAATGTTCGACCAGCTGCTTTTCTGGCTGGTAGGGTCGGTAGCAGGCCGGGAGATGAGCATGCTCACTACAGCCATTCCTTATATGCTTGTCGGTATGATCCTTGCGCTGCTCGTTTCCCGCCATCTTAACGTATTGGCTATGGGCGATGACGTCGCGCAAGGACTTGGACAACGCACCGCGCACATCAAGTGGATCGCAGCAGCGGCAGTCATCCTGCTTGCCGGCGGTTCCGTTGCGGTAGCAGGGCCAATTGCCTTCGTCGGCATCATCGTTCCTCATATCGCACGTTATTTGATCGGCAGCGACTATCGCTGGGTACTTCCCTATAGCGCGCTGTTCGGGGCCATCCTGCTCGTGTCGGCAGATATCGGCTCGCGGTATATCGCAATGCCCAAAGAAGTTCCTGTAGGCGTCATGACCGCTGTAATCGGCGTCCCATTCTTCGTCTACATTGCACGGAAAGGAAAACGCCTTGCATGAGTAAATTCATATCCTTACGATCCGATAAATTTTCGTATCTGTTCGAGAAGAAGCATGGATGGGTTACCTTAGCTCTGCTGGCGGCAACGATTCTCATCATGATCATCAGCACCGGCATCGGAAGCCAGTACATCTCTCCGATCAATGTCATTCGGGCAGTATTCGGCCATGGCAGCGCTATGAATGATGTCATCGTGAATCAGCTCCGCCTGCCACGCATTGTCATTGCCGTACTTATCGGCGCATCCCTGGCTGTCGCGGGGGCCGTCCTGCAGGGGATTGTCCGCAACCCGCTCGCCTCGCCTGATGTGACCGGTATAACGGAAGGCGCTTCTCTGGGCGCTGTCTTATTCATGTTTCTGTTCTCAGATTCCGTATCGATTCATTGGATGCCGCTTATGTCGATCGCCTGCGCGTTCGGCGTTACCTTCCTGCTCTATATACTGGCCTGGAAGCAGGGAGTATCGCCACTGAGGCTCGTCTTGATCGGTACGGGATTATCCGCCGCATTCAAGTCGGTCTCCTATATGCTGATCATCTCGGGCCCGCTCATTCTCGCCAGCAAATCGCTCACGTTCATGACCGGCAGCATATATGGCGCTTCTTGGAACAATGATGTCTTGAACCTGCTGCCATGGGTTGGCGTACTGCTTCCCCTGACTTGGCTGCAAGCGCGCCATGTAAACGTACTGGCGCTAGGCGACGAGGTAGCAACCGGCACTGGGGCCCGCGTTCAACGTCACCGGCTAATTCTGCTGCTGTTGAGCGTAGCCCTTGCGGGAGCTGCAGTCGCAATCGGCGGAGCGGTGACCTTCATTGGCTTGATGGCACCGCATATGGCGCGCAAGCTGGTCGGACCGTCCTTCGGCAATCTGCTTCCCGTAAGCGCACTGATAGGGGCTATATTGCTGCTGATCGCGGATCTGATCGCCCGAACCGCATTCCTGCCATTAGATGTTCCAGCCGGCGTCTTCACGGCGGCGATCGGCGCCCCGTTCTTCCTATACATGCTGTACCGTTACCGAAATCAAGCCTAATACCAGGAGGGAACAAAAGAGATGAGCACACTTAAAGCGAGTAAGCTGACCTTGTCCTACGGGGGTACGAACATCTTCGAGGACTTGAACCTGACGATACCTGAAGGCAAGATTTCGGTATTCATCGGAAGCAATGGATGCGGGAAGTCGACCCTGCTTCGGGCAATGGCAAGACTGTTGAAGCCGCAGAACGGCTCCGTCATCCTGAACGGCGAGGATATCGCCCGTCTTTCCACCAAGGAAGTGGCCAAGCAGCTGGCGATTCTGCCGCAGGGTCCAACCGCGCCGGAAGGACTTACGGTGCTGCAGCTGGTTAAGCAGGGCCGTTACCCGTACCAGAGCTGGCTCCAGCAGTGGTCCAAGGAGGATGAGCGCTGCGTTCAGCAGGCGCTGCACGCGACAGGAATGACGGAATTGGCCGAACGCACGGTAGACTCGCTTTCCGGCGGACAGCGCCAACGCGCTTGGATCGCGATGACGCTCGCACAAGATACGGATACGATCCTGCTTGACGAGCCCACGACCTATCTCGATCTGACTCACCAGATTGAAGTGCTGGATCTGTTGTTCGAGTTGAACCAGAATGAGCGGAGAACGATCGTCATGGTGCTCCATGACATCAATCTGGCCTGTCGTTATGCGCATCATATCGTCGCCATTCGGAATCAGGCCGTATTCGCGCAAGGGCAGCCTGAGCATATCATCAATTCCGAATTGATCGAAGAAGTCTTTCACCTGCAGTCGCGAATCATTCCCGATCCCATATACGGAACGCCGCTCTGCATCCCGCAAGGCAAAGGACACCAGGCAGGCTCGGCTCCGCTCGAAGCCATCGCGCTATAACAGATCACAGCTTGTAAGGCCGCATTTGTCATGCGGCCTTTTTGTTCGTTATGATGGGGAGAGAACGCATTCGATTCGCAAGAAAGCGAGGGATGACCTTGACTACTCATGTTCAGCTCCGTCAGCTCGGCAATTCCGATTTAAAGCTTTCGCCGCTCGGTCTGGGCTGCTGGCAGTTCAGCAAAGGCAGCGGTATCGTCGGCAAATTCTGGCCCGTGCTCGGTGATGAGGTCATTCAGGATATTGTGCGCACCAGTCTTGCCGGCGGCATCAATTGGTTCGATACGGCGGAGGTGTACGGCGGCGGACAGTCGGAGCAGATGCTCGCCGATGCGCTGAACGCGGCTGGCGAGGCCGCCGAGAGCGCGCATGTTGCAACGAAGTGGTGGCCGATTATGCGTTCCGCATCCAGCATTTCGAGAACGATCGAGCAGCGGCTGCGCTGCCTGAAAGGATGGCCGATCGATCTGCATCAGGTGCACCAGCCTTATTCGTTCTCATCCGCGGCCAGCGAAATGCGCGAGATGGCCAAGCTGGTGAAGGTCGGCAAAATCAAGCATGTCGGCGTCAGCAATTTCTCCGCGGCCAAAATGCGCGAAGCCGACCGCACGCTTCGCGAGTTTGGACTCCGCCTGACCTCCAATCAAGTGAAATACAGTCTGCTCGACCGGCGAATCGAGCGTAATGGCATTATGGAGACCGCTAAGGAGCTTGGCGTCGCTATTATCGCATACTCTCCGCTTGAGCAGGGACTGCTGACCGGCAAGTTTCACGTAAATCCGGAGCTGGCCAAGCAAATTTCCGGGCCGCGCAGATGGAGCAGCGCCTTCAAGCCAGCAGGTCTGAAGCGGTCGCAGCCGCTCATAGACCTGCTTCAGGAGCTTGCATTGAAATATGGGGCTTCGCCAAGCCAAGTCGCGCTGAACTGGCTCATTCACGCTCATGGTGAGACCGTATTCGCC
The DNA here is from genome assembly GCF_024498075.1 of Paenibacillus mendelii. Classification (GTDB taxonomy): domain Bacteria; phylum Bacillota; class Bacilli; order Paenibacillales; family Paenibacillaceae; genus Paenibacillus_Z; species Paenibacillus_Z mendelii. The sequence goes on along the minus strand of NZ_JANHOF010000013.1, from coordinate 81,259 downwards.
ATACCGGGCGCGTCCAAGCCCCATCACGCAGTAGAGAATGTGAGGGCGATGCGTTTCACCTTGGAGGCAGACGAGATCGCGGAGCTTGCATCCGTCTCCAGCTTCTACGGACGATAATGGTTACCGGGGATTATCTATGCATGCACGCATACAAGCACTTGTCGTTCAAATCGGCCTTTGCGCACCACGCAACGATCAAGGACGAGCAACCGGGCATGATTGATGTCATCATCGATCGATTCTATGGTTACGATGATAATCCGCCTGGCGAGGCGTCTTGCGCTGCTGAGCATGGCGAGCCTCTCCTCCGGCGGCATCACCGAGCATAGATTGTACGGCAGGTCGACGATCGCGGTATCATAGCTGCCTGTCAGTGTCCGCATATCCGCAACCCGCACGACATCAGGCATTCCGTAATGAGCCAGGTTAACCCGCGCACCGCGCACCGCCAGCGGGTTCAGATCGAACCCCTCCATATTCATGCCCATCGACAGGGCTTCAATGACAACCGTTCCGATACCGCAGCACGGGTCCACGACCCTTACCCCGCTGGGCATCGGAACGGCAATATTAACGACTGCCCGCGCAACACGCGTCCCAAGCGCCGTCGAGTAAGGCTGCGGCTTCTGATTATGCTTGAGCCATACCGGCTCTCCCTTCTCACACTCGCCCAATATCCATCTTCCTCTGATGCAGGCGACACCGAACAATCTATCCGGCTTACGCATCTCCGCTTCACCTCGTATTCGCAGGCCAATCTGCCTCTCAATCCCCCGCTGATCCTCATAAGGGATATTGCCATCCGTCTCTACCAATACGACCTTGAACGTCAGCCCATCAAGTTCAATGGCACTAACCTGCTCGGCAAGACTTGAGATATCTGTTCCTTCGTAACGAATCGTGATTTTATATTTGATGAAAGGAATCGGCTCGGTGAAATATCTATTCCGCTTACAACGCCGCCCTCCACGGGCTCGCTGCCCAGCATCGTCCTCATCTCCATCCGGCACAGCTCTAGCTCATCCTCATGGCATGCGACGGTATACAGATAAGTTATCTCCTGGCCTTCCTCTTGCAATAGGTCCTCCAATTCTGCTCCCCTCCGTTCGATTTCCCATATGCCACAGCTTAACCACCGCTTGGCTGCCGGTATGTCCGGAACACAATGTCCTGATTATAATTGCCGAAGCCTTCCCCGTATAGGGTGGCGCCGCCAACATGCAGCGCATCCTTGGGCACTTCGATCTTCAGTGTCCAGTCGTTGCGCGAGACGGGAATGTCATCCAGCGTCACATCCGACAGCCGCTGGCCGTCAATGAACGTACCGCCCGCCGTGACCCGCACCATTTTGAGCCAGCCATACTGATTAACGCTCCACCAAGCGGGCGTCAGCTGGCCGCGCCCCTCACCGGGATCACCGGGACTCGTCCATACGCCAAGCAGAACATCATTCAAATAGAAGTGGATGTCGGACGGCCAGTTCTCGGAGGTTCCTGGAGCCTCTGAGCCGATTTCGAGTGAAATTTCAATTTCCTCCAAGGTCTGGCCAGGCAGCACGTAGTTCGGAATCCGATACTCCACGAAGCCTCTCCCGAACCACAATATGCGGGCATGCATCCGCTCAGGCTCGAAGAAGTACCGCGGGTCGTCAAACTGTCCAATAATACGTTCCGTTGTCGCCAGCCCGCATGTGGGATGAACATCAAACCGGGTGTAGTGTCCGACTGGAACGGATAACTCTTGAAAGGGGCGCGGCTGATCACCCTTCTCCGGAATCATGAGCTCAATGCGGTTTACAGCAAGCGAGCATATTTTGTGCGTTCCGCCGTTACGACGAACCAGCTCCGTTCGAATAAGACCGCCCTTCTCCAGCTTCTTCGTATGCATCGTCACAATTGCACTGCTGAGCCCGAGCGCCGAAGCCAACTCCTTCACGTTCATCGGCTGCCCGGCCAGCAGCTCCAGCACGCGCAGACGCACAGAACTGGCCAACGCTTCATATAACGGCAGCCATTTGCGCTCCGTATTCGCTTGTATCCTCATCGTGTGTATCTCCCTATATCGTAATTAACAAATATATTCATTCAAGATTGTCGATAAGAAAAGCTTGTAATGATAGCGTTAATCGTGTTTACTATTTTTGAAAACGTTATCTCATTAACTAATTAATAATAATATTAATTTAAGGGAGAGGTGCGCTTCATGTCAAACAAAGCCACAATGATAGTGGACAAGGATTTTCAGATCGGTGAAGTCGACAAACGCATTTATGGCTCGTTTATTGAGCATCTGGGCCGGGCTGTTTATGGCGGCATCTACGAGAAGGATCATCCGCAAGCGGATGAGCAGGGCTTTCGAACCGATGTGCTGGAGCTGGTCAAAGGAATCGATGTGCCGATCGTTCGTTATCCCGGCGGCAACTTCGTTTCCGGCTATAACTGGGAGGATGGCGTCGGTCCCGTAGATCTGCGTCCCCGCCGGCAAGAGCTCGCTTGGCGAACCATCGAGCCGAACTGGGTCGGCTTGAATGAATTTACCGATTGGTGCAGGAAGGCGAACTCCGAAGCGATGATGGCCGTTAACCTTGGCACGCGAGGACCGGAGGAAGCACGCAATCTGGTTGAATATGCGAACTTTCCGTCCGGAACGCAATGGAGCGATCTGCGCATCCAGCACGGATATACGCAGCCGCACGCCATTCGAACATGGTGTCTTGGCAACGAAATGGACGGTCCGTGGCAGATCGGCGCCAAAACTGCGGTCGAGTATGGACGTATCGCTGCAGAGGCTGCAAAGGTGATGAAATGGACCGATCCGTCTATCGAGCTCGTCGCCTGCGGCAGCTCCGGCCTCGGCATGCCGACCTTCCCCGATTGGGAATCAACCGTGCTGGACTTCACTTACGATCACGTCGATTATATCTCGCTCCATCAATATTACGGCAACCGCGACAACAATACCGGGAACTTCCTTGCCCAATCGATGGGGATGGATCAATTCATCCATACTGTCATTGCAACGGCGGACTATGTCCAAGCGAAGAAACGAAGCAAGAAGAAGATCAACCTGTCCTTCGACGAATGGAATGTCTGGTATCACTCCAACGAGGCGGATGGCAAAATCAAACCGTGGCAAATCGCACCGCCCCAGCTCGAAGATGTATATACTCACGAGGACGCACTCGTCGTGGGCTGCATGCTGATCAGCTTGCTGAAACGGGCCGATCGGGTGAGAATGGCTTGCATGGCTCAGCTCGTCAACGTTATCGCGCCCATCATGACGGTGAATGGCGGCGCAGCGTGGAAGCAAACCATCTATTACCCTTACATGCATACGAGCACGCTCGGCCGCGGGACAGCACTCGTACCCCTTATTCAATCGCCTAAATACGATTCCAAGGATTACACCGATGTGCCTTATCTCGAGGCGGTGTCCGTTCATAATGAGGAGAACGGCGAAGTGACCGTGTTTGCCGTCAACCGCGATGTGAACGGTACGCTGCCGCTCGAAATCGACCTGCGCAGCTTCGGCACCTGCCGCGTCTTGGAGCATATCGTGCTCGAGAATAACGATCTAAAGGCGGCTAATACCGCGGATACGCCAGACCGGGTCAAGCCTCATACCGGCGGCAATGCAGCCGTACTCAATGGCGGCCGTATTGAAGCTGTGCTTGCCAAAGCGTCATGGAATGTCATCCGCATTAAGCTGAGTTAGTCGTTACGGAATAACGGATATTAGATCGATGGCACGTGTATTACCCGCCGGGATAAAGATCCTGGCGGGTTTCTTGCGATTCCCCTTATGCAGACTTCGGTATCGTTACATCACGTTCTTTTTTTTGCTGTCCAACTGAATCAGCTTAGCCATAACGGGTAATGGATTAGCAGAGGAAACAATCGCGGTTAAGGGGGGCTTCAATCTGGGTCTGCTATTTATTTCAATGTACTTCATCGTCGTATTTCTGGTCATGGAAATTTCCGTAAGCCTTCTCGTATTTACAGGCTTAGAGCCTGAAAAATCACGTTTTCAAGTCGTTTCCATGCTCACGGCCACAGGCTTCACGACCGAAGAATCGGAGTTGATCTTGCGCCATCCCGTCCGGCGGAAAATCGGGCTGTTTCTCATCCTCTTCGGAGTGTTCTCCTTGGCTGTCGTTATCTCAACCATTAGCAGCATCTTGTCCACGAGCTTCCATCTAATGCCGCTGCTGATTGGGACTGTATGCCTTGCAGCGGTTCTGCTCGTCGTCAAAAATAAAAAAGTGAAGGAGAAGCTTTCACTTCTTCTGATCTCCAAGATGAACGGCGACCATAAAATCGATCAAATTCCACTGGAAGAAATTATTGTGGAAGAGAAAGAGCGAATGATTGGCATCCATCTGCAGGAAGGTTCACAATGGATCGGACGAATGCTCAGTGACATTCTGGAGCATGACGATGCGCCCCTCCCGCTCATGATTCGGAGAGAATCCGGAAAAATCACGAAGGGATGCCGGGATCAGAAGCTGCTGGAGGGTGATCTCATCCTGTTCTATGGGGATAAGGAGCAGCTTGAATCGCTTACGCGCAGCAACCGGAAGAACACTGAAATGATAATGGGCTAGGGGCACGCGCAAGCTTGTTCGGTTCCATTCGCCAATCACTCTTTATACCGCTGGGCATCTTCGCTGATATCCCGCATCGTGTACGCTGCCGGCACATACTCCCGATCCTGCAAGTCAAACCGGACGGATAACTCTGCCACGACCGTACCCGGAGACACAAAGCCCGTAATGTCGGCCCATAACCTCCCTTCTTCGTCCAATCGATACTTCACAATAGAGCCAAGGCCAAGCTTGTCGAACCACATCCCCGCATCGGATTCCTCGAATTGTTTGGCGATCGTTTGCTTGCCGAGCGTGACCTTGACATCTACTTTACCATCGCTAACCTTCACTTCGGAGGTCACCGCTTCCAGCGTCCCCTTAATCGGGTCACGGACGGGGATTTCAGTCAGATCGTGCCGGATAATATGCGGTTCCGTTACATGGACGCCGCTCCCATATGCCGTTGTCAGCACGATGACCGCATCTGTCAACTTATCATGATCCATATCCGTCATGTATACCTCAGGTTCGTATGACGCATTCGCCACCGAGTGCCAATAATACTCACGGTATCGTTGGCCCCACACCACCTTAATCCGTTGATAAAGCTCTGTGATATTAGCTCTCTCGGGCATGACTGCCGTTATTCGAAGACGACCCTTGTCGTATTGGTCGTACAGCTCCGTCCACTCCAGCTCGTTATCCTTCTTCGGCTTCATATAACCGACCACTTTTCCCTGAATCGATTCCCGGTCGAAACCACCCGCTGTCTGGCTGTCATTGAAGCTTCGCCACCATACGTCGCCTAATAGAAAATATTGTCCTTCCCCGAGCTTCACATCCTTGGTCATGCTCGTATTCCAGTCCTTTAAATCCTCCTTGCCTCGTGATGCTGAACCATAGAAGGCATCCAGCTCTCTTCCGTCAATGGTGATTTGGCCATCCTGAAGACGAATGGTTTCTCCCGGCAGGCCGACTACTCGGGAGATATCGTAGGGCTCGTTCACGGAATTAGCGCTTGGTTGGGTCTTGAAATAGACGACATCGCCTCTCGATATAGCCAGGTTATCGTAATAATCGGGGTCGACAACGACCGGGGTCGACATGCCGAATTGCAGCGACCAGGCCATACCGTCATTGACGATGACATGGACCCGCTGGGAGAGCGTCGTTTCGTTGAGCAGCGGCAGCTCCTCCTTCGTCGTGTCATCGGTAATCGGTGATCGGCTGTCGAATAAGGCAGCCAATTGGCCGCTGCCATACGGCCGCAGTGCGGGAACATCCACGAAACCGATGAGCAGAATCAGGCACACGAGGAGAACCGCAAATCCGGCGAGCAGCGCCTTTTGTACGGACAATAGGCTCGAACGATTCGGTGAATCAAGCTGTTTCTCCACTTGATCCCACATATCCGCCGTAAACATTCGTTCGCGAAAAGGACGCTTTCGAAGCAGACGGCTCCAGTCCGGCTCAGCTTTCTTCATCTACCATCTCCCCTTCCTTCAGAGCAGCCGCAGCCATCTTCCGAGCCCTGCGCAGACGCGACTTCACCGCCGTAACCGACAGGTTAAGCAGGCTAGCCATCTCTTCCATGGACAGCTCATAATGGGCCTGTAGAATAAGCACTTCTCTGTATATAACAGGCAGCCTCATGACGATCTGCCATATATCATCCACCATCATCCGTTTCAAGTAATCGGCCTCTGCCGAAGGGTTCACTTCCTTCGTACTGATGAAGCCGACCAGTACAACCTTCCGTATAAAGGCAGAACGCCGATGCGTGTACCACGTATTTCGCACAATCGTCATGAGCCACGTTTTTACAGAAGCTTCTCCCCTGAACGAGTCTAGGCATTTAAAGGCCTTCACGAACGTCTCCTGGGCGAGGTCATCGGCCGCTTCTTTGTTCTTCGTCAAGAAATAAGCATAATACCAAACATCCTCCGCATATTCCTCCATCACCCGGCGAAAATCCGGCGGACTTAGCGCAGTCAAATGTATTAACGCATCGCCTGGCACAGACGCTCCCCCCCTTTCTCCCCGTGAAATAGACTGTTTGAACGGGAGAAAGTTGCAGATTTTCCTTCGTCACGCCAAAAAAAGGCCGTCCTCTTGTAGAGAACGGCCTCGCATCATTGATTTCCAGCAGCTTAGTCGTGATTAACCCCGTTTAATGTAACAGGCGTTAACAGTCGGCGGCATTAAGGCCGCGGCTGTTTCACGAGCTGCTCTTGGGCAAGACGGATCATCTCGCGCACCATCGTTCCGCCAATGCGGCCGCCGACATGACCGACGGATTCCGTCGTCAGCTCTCCGTTGTCGCCGGGCTTAAGCGGTACGCCCAGCGAACGAGCAACTTCATACTTCACGTCATCGGGCCGGCTCGGATCAACCGTGTATCCTTCCCGTCGCATCACTTCCGCCTTAAAGGCACTCAACCCCTGCTCCGCACCGGGAACGACTAGTCTTCTTCTGCTTCTTCTCGCCATACCGTATGAGCCTCCTTATGGAACGCCACATTATTGTCGTTCATAACATGCCCGCTCGGCCCTGCGTTTATGTAGTCACAGGCAACAGGAGGCAGGAGCTGTCAATCGAACCAGCCTTTTCGTTTGAACCAGGCAAACATGCCGCCACCAAGCAAGGCCATGAAGATTAATACGCCAAAATAGCCGTATCGCCAGCGAATTTCCGGCATAAATTCGAAGTTCATGCCATAGATGCCAGCAAGGAACGTCAGCGGCATGAAGATCGTTGTAATAACCGTTAAGGTTTTCATGATCGTGTTCATGCGGTTAGAGCTTAATGACATATAGTGATCCCGCATATCCGAGGTCATATCGCGGTTGGAATCCAGCATCTCGGACAGCTTGAGCAGATGGTCATGAATATCGGCGAAAAAGATATGATAATGATTTAAACCATCGATGCGCTGGGAGCTAATAATCCGGTACAACAGATCCCGCATGGGCGTGATCGTCTTCCTGAGCTTAAGCAGCTTGTTCCGGATTTCAAAAACACGATTCATCATTTTGGATGCTGAATGGCTCCCTGGACCGGTCTCGTAATCAAGCAGCTGATCTTCAATCGCATGCAGTGCCGGGAAGTAATAATCGACCAGCTTATCGATGACGGAATGAGCGGCCTTCACATATCCATAAGGTTCGTATCGCGGCTTCGATACCGTCCTCGCCCACGCTTCGTCCAGCTCCGGCACCTTATTCAAGTGAAAGGTGACGATATACCCGGGCCCGATGAATAGGTCGACTTCCTCGGCCTTGAGCGTATGCTCATGAAGCGCATGAAGAACGAAGAAGTGAACATTCTCGTAATGATCCAATTTGGGCCGCTGCAAAAACATAAGACAATCCTCAATAGCCAGCGGGTGAAAATGGAAATAGGTTTCCAGCAGCTTCGACTCTTCATCTGTAGGCTCACAGAAATCGGCCCAAAACCACAATGTCTGTTCCCGATCGATTTCATGAAGCAGACAATTAGTGAGAACCTGATGGTCTTTGGTCACAACAAGCGTACGAATCATGTCTAGGCGCTCCATCCATTTTCTTCCCATTGTAGCACTCCAAGGCGCCGAATATCCAACCCCCTTCCGGCCTGGTCAAAGTAAAAGCTCCTGCCCAAGAAGGCAGGAGCTGGCGATCATAGATAGACAAAGGTGATGGTTATCACGCCATCGCTGCCTAACGAGTAGGAATACCGGTCTACTTGCGGGAATTGGAAGACGATCGCGCTAAGTCCCTTGATCCCGTCTTCATCCGCGTACATCCGCTTGACGGTTAAGGATTGCGCCCTCATCTCGATCGCATTGGCGATGCGGGCTTCGAATTCATCCAAGCTCCCGACCGTCAAACTGTTGAAGACATAATAGTTATACTTGGTCGCAGTCGCCTTGGGCAATGTGTCCTGCCAGCTGTGGTCGATGCGAAGCTGCTCGTCTGTCACGTTGAAATAACCGTAATCCACGCGTCCCGGCACATCGGGCACCGGATCATCCCATGTGACGTCGAGATTATAATACTCGCCGCCGATAAGGACTTTATTCCAAGTGTGAAGCTCCCCTTTCACCTTCCCTGTCACGATATGAGCTTCGATACCGGCCATGTTAAGCAGCAGCTTGGCTGTATTGGCATAGCCTTGGCATACGGCGATTCCATCCATCAGCGTACCATAAGCGCTATATGACGCGTCTGGCACAGTCCCTTTGCTGTAGTTGTCATAATCATAAGCGACATGAAGCACCAGGTAATCGTGAATCGCAAGCTCCTTCTCATAATCACTCATGCCAGGCTTGATGATATCAGCGAGTACCGCCTTCGCCTTGGTATAAATCTGTCTGGTCTGCTCATCATGAATAATGAAAGAAGTTCCTTTCTCTACAGCTTCCAGCAGATCATATTCGTTCTTAACGAAGAAAGTTCCATACTGCTTGTTAATCCGGTTGACGAGAACAACTGCCTGCTCTATAGAAGTGGTCTGCTTCGGCATAAACCAGACGTTGTCTTTATATTGGCTGCCCTGCAAGAGGCTGCTCGCGGCGAGGATCCCGACCGCATCCTCGGACCAGGCGGCAATCTTCTTCTGGTCGGCAAACGTCGGTATTCCACTCGTCTGCAGCCTGTCCCGGAATCCCGCTTTGATCAGTGTGTTATACACCATAACAGCAAGCTGTTCTCTTGATATAGGCGCACTTGGAGAGAAGGTCTTCTGACTTGTACCTTTTACAACCCCCAGCTCATAGGCCTGACCGACATAATAGTTCCGCGTATCGCGAAACGGGTTGTTCACCGGATCCGGAAGCTCCCGGCCCGTCAAGGCCTCGTAGAGCAGGACGATCATCTCCGAGAATTGGGCTCTTGTGATGGCATCACGGTAATTGCCCTCAATCCAGCGCGGAACGATGCGGCTTTCTTTCGCTTCTTGGATGTCCTTGACTGCCCAATAGCTCGGCGGGAGATTGGCTGCATGCAAGCGGGCAGGAAATGCAAAGGCAAGTATTACCGCTATGACGACGGCAAACCCCAGGGCTTGTCTAATTCCTTTCATCTCTCTATGTCCCCTCCTATCGACTGCGGATAATCTGCTAGATTATAGCATAAACAGCTCTCCTTTTTACAAAACTTACGAAAACTTAGGATATCCCTGCTTTTAATACGGTTATCCAGCCTGTGAGCAGGATTCCTCGCTTCTATTTAACGTTACCGTTACGCTGCCGTATTCTCGCTTCTAAGCCTCGGTTCAATCCAGCCAACCGTTCTTGCCGGCAATCGCAATCGCGTCGATGCGGTTCTTGGCCTCGAGCTTCTGGAACGCTTCAGATAAGTAGTTACGCACCGTCCCGGCCGTCAGATGAAGCCGCTTCGCAATATCACTCGCCTGCAGCCCTTCCGCCGCCAGCTTCAATACTTCGCGTTCCCGTTCCGTCAGCGGATTCTCCGCTTCCCAGAACGTTAGCGCGAGCGCGGGACTAACCGCCCGTCCGCCTTCGTGCACAGTGCGAAGCGCGGCGGCGAGCTCGCCGATCGGCGAATCCTTGAGCAGGAAGCCCCGTACGCCCGCCCGCATGGCACGCTGAAAATAGCCCACCCGCGAAAATGTTGTCAATATGACAATCCGGCACGGCGAGCCGTCGCTCTTCAAGCGTTCCGCTACTTCTAAGCCGCTCAAGTGAGGCATCTCAATATCAAGAATGCATATATCGGGCTCTAGCTCGAGCGTCATCGCCAGCGCTTGCTCCCCATTCTCTGCCTCCCCGATTACTTCGATGTCGTCCTCCATGTCGAGCAAGGCGCTCAGAGCCCCTCTGAGCATCGCTTGATCCTCCGCCAGAATGATCTTCATTCTTCCGCTCCTCCCTTCACGATCGATTTGGCTACCAGCGGTACGATGAACGTCAGACGGGTACCGACGCGGCCACCATCCGGTTCAAAGAGAAGCTCGCCTTCTACGAGCTTAAGTCTCTCCTTCATCCCTTTAATTCCGTTGCAGCCCACAGCGGGGTTGCCTTCGTGATTGACAACCCCCTTGCCATTATCAGTCACAGACAGCAGGATCCTCCCGGGTTCTTCCGCACGTTCAATGGTGCACATTCTCGCTTGGCTGTGCTTGACCACATTCGTCACGGCTTCACGCAGGCACATCCCCAGAATGTTATCGATAATCGTTGATTCCACATGCGTATCGAAGTCACCTTTAGTCTCGAGTACAATTCCGGCAGCCGCTAAAATCTGCTTGGCATGGTCGACCTCATCCTGAATCGTAACCGTATTCATGCCCGATACGAGCTCCCGTACCTGATTGAGCGCTGCCCGCGAGGTGTCTTGAATATCCCTCACTTCCTTAACGGCGCGCTCCGGATTCTTAACGATTAATTTCTCCGCCAGTTCGCTCTTAAGCGTAATCAGCGACAAGGTATGGCCAAGCGTATCATGGAGATCCCTCGATATACGCTGTCTTTCTTCATTCTTGGACAGCCTTGCGATCTCTTCATTCGCCAAGGTCAGCTTGCCGCGCAATTCGCGTGACCGCCAACCATAGCGCATCGCTACAGGCATCAAGAGCATGACCATTATAGCAGGCAGCAGGGAAAGCATTTGATCACTATCGCTATACAGCTCATAGTGCAGGCTGATCGAGCCGAATAATAGCAGCATGGCACCCATCGCCAGCAGCATACGTCTTGTGGAGCGTAATGTCCCGATAACAGGCGATGGATAGAAGGCCATATAGAGAAAATTCTCATGATAGCGAATGCAGAATACGGCCACAATAAGCAGCATCACGATAATAAGTCCGAATCTTCCCTTATGGTACCGGAAGCTAATGATATAGCTGGCTGCGAATACGAGAATGAGTATCGAGTCGACTACCATCTCGCCAATGGGCTGCTGCAGCATCGTATGCAAGGGGAATGCCAAATAAAAGAGCCAGATGAACGTAAAGACAAAAGGCGGCCCTTCCCGCGGCCGCGTTTGTTTATTCTTCATTCTTGGTTACACCGCTTCCTGCTTACGAATGATATACGTCGATAGTATCATAAACACCACGACATAAGCAGCCAAAATTCCCACTCCCATCCACTCGATCGCCCCTCCGCCAACGATGCTCCACGCCCCCTGGCCCAGCTGATAGGTCGGCATGGCTTTGGCAATGGTCTGCATGAGATCAGGCATTGTAGCCGTTGGCATCCACAGTCCGCCTACGATGGACATCGCCATGTAAACCATGTTGCCGACAACCTGCACCACTTCCACATTGCGAATCGTGCCCAGTAGCGTACCGAGCGACATGAACGCGAATGCGCCCAGCCAAATCCACAACCCGCTTTCAATCCACTGTAAGGCCGTTAAGTTCACATCTTTCACTAGCGCACCGATAAGGAACATAAACAGAATGATGCATAGGTTCAACAGCCCTTGTCCGGCTACTTTGGCCGTTATTTGTGCCCAGCCGGGCAGCGGGGTAATTCGCATTAACCGCGTCCAGCCCTGTGAACGTTCTCGCGCGATCCGCACCGCCAGTGATGTAACGCTAGCTCCGATAACACCGTATGTTGTCATCGACATTAAATAATAAGCTTTCCAGTCCGTGCCCCCTACCTGCGTGTTATCCCCCACTGTGCTGGTAAATATGAAATAGAATGCCGCTGGCATGATAATGGAGAAGATAACAAACCGCTTGTTTCGGACTGTCCTCAATATTTCCGCCTTAATCTGAGCCAATGTCGCTCTTGCCGTCGTACTCACATCCATCGCCCCTCTTCGTTTATTTATTCACAAGTGTCTGGAAGGCTTCTTCAAGACCACCGCTCATGATTTCAATATCTCTCATCTCAATCCCGTATTTCACCAGGTTAATGAGCAGCCGGTCCGTGTCCGCACTCTTTAACATCACCCGGTTCTGACTCCACTCGATATCATCGATACCAGGAATCGCTCGCAGTAATTCTGTCGTTACGGATGAACCGGCTGTGAATGAGATGACCCGTCCATTCGTTCCTGCTTTGATTTCGCTTGGCGTGCCGTCGGCCACCAGCTTGCCATTGTTGATCACGACGATGCGGTCCGCAACGCTATCGGCTTCCTCCAAATAATGCGTCGTCAATACAATCGTCCGTCCCCGGCCCGCCATGGCCCGTACGGTCTCCCAGAATAACTGGCGGCTTGAAACATCCATGCCCACCGTCGGCTCATCGAGAAACAGCACATCGGGATCGCCTGCAAGCGCAATCGCAAAGCCGAGTCTGCGCTGTTGACCGCCTGAGAGCGCCGATGCCAGCTTATTACGCTCCCCCTCCAAATTAGAGACCTTCAGAAGACGATCTAGAGGCAGCGGCTTGGTGTAATAGCTGCGAAACAGATTAATGGTCTCCGCCACCTTCAAGCTGTCGACTACGCTCACTTCCTGCAGCATAGCCCCAATACGGTCGCGCACGCTTATCTCCCGCGGATCGCCGCCGAGCAGCTTCACCGAACCCGTTGTCGGCTGCTGCAGCCCAAGAATCATGGACACTGTCGTAGTCTTGCCCGCACCGTTGGGCCCAAGCAGCGCAACCACCGTCCCTTGCTCGATGGTAAGCGACAAGCTGTCGACTGCTTTTTTACCTTTGAACGATTTGCTTACGTTATCCAATTGAATGGCGACCGCCATGTGTATCACTCCTTGTTCTGATCTGTACTTATCGTACCGAAATGGAAAAACCTCCGGTATGCATGAATAACATCTCTTTGAGATGACAAACGTCATATTTCAAAGCCCTCTCTGCTCTTACTGAGGTATGGGGATCAAGCTGTCGGAATGCACAGCATGAATTGCTCGTCAAGGTCGATAGCTTGACAATATAGATGGAGCAGTGTATAGTTATTGTTTGAAGTAGATGTAACCCCTTGTTTTTTCCTCTAATTTGGTAAGGATTCATCCTCCCATCCAACCACATTGATTTCCTTTATCCGGCTGCTTGAAGGAACACGGGATCATTCTGGCGCGGCCTCGGAGCCGCAGAGACGATTGAGAGGTTAGGGCTTTCGTTGTTTTCGTGTATTATTTTCGTGAATGAAAATTTGGAATACATGAGCGGTTACACGCTACCACATATACGCGCGAGTCATGCGCGACACACAAAGACCCTCGTTTCGATTACGAAACGAGGGTCGTCCAATTTTACAGCTTACATATCTATCTCCACAGCTGCTCCGATCTTGATCTTGCCATGCTGTTCTTACATGGGCCATTCAGAGCGGCACTACCGTCTACGTCTTCATCATTTCATTACTTCTTACTTGCCAGCTCCAACAGCTTCTGTACGCCGGCCGCCACCTGCTTGGGGGTCCCGCCGTTATCCGCGTAAGTGCGGATCTGCTTAATCGTCTTAACTGCTTCCGCGCTCGTGACCTTGAGCACCCGCACCTCTCCCCCAATAAACGACTTGATCCGGCTTTCCGCCTGCTCTAAATTGTCTCCCATCGTGTTACCGGTTCCGAACGTGCCCGCTTTACTATTCGGCTCCTTGCCGTGGCCAGAGAAGCCTGCCGTCCCGCTAAGCACCTTCTGCTGCATGGAATCATACTTTGTCGCGGTGGTCTCACGCTTATCCGCGGCAAGCACAACCATGTCGTCGATGACGAACACCGTCACACCATCGATCCCCGCCTCGCTCAGCCTCGACTCCAGATGTGTGGAGAATCCGTCACTGTTCAAGCCGGAGCTTCCAATCCTGCTATAGACTGTGGTCCCCATGCCCGAGGTCGTATGCCCGTACTCATTCGTCGTCCGGATCTTCATTCGATCGGCGCTCGGAATTACATTGGCATCACTTAAATTCGCTGTATGACCCCGATAGGGATCATGGCTTTGCCGAACGGATTGAACCTCAACCTTCGCTTGGCCATTGTTTGCCGTACAGCCGGTTAACGCCATTGACCCGATTACGACTACGGTTAAGGCTAAAGGTATTTTCATGACAACTCCTCCATATCTCATTAACAAATAATTTTATAATTTATCATCCCCTTCCCTTCCGAATGTATAAACGCATCCCAGTGGAAAATAATAACGGAGATGACAAACAGGAGGTGAACGATTTGGAAAACAACGACGAGCACAAAGAACCCGCTAAACAAGACGTACAAGAACCTTCACGCAGACGATTTCTCGTCAACGCGGGATTTGCGATAGGCGGGGTCGTCGTGGGCGGCGCACTGGGCAGTATCATTGGAAGGAAGGCTAAGGAGCCTGCGGCGCCCGAACCTGCACCGACAGAGGAAAAACCGGCTGTGCCGGCCAACTACAACCGTGCGTTGATGTTTTTCAACCAGGAGCAGTTCTCGATCGTGGATGCCGCGACTGAGCGGATCTTCCCTAAAGATGCGAATGGACCTGGAGCAAAGGAGCTGGGGGTCGCTTTCTTTATCGATCACCAATTAGCCGGCGACTATGGTTTCAACGGCAGGGAATATATGTCTCCCCCTTATTTCAAGGGCGAGAAGGTCCAGGGCTATCAAGGCCATCTGAAGAGGCGCGAAATGTACGATATCGCCCTGCAGGAAATGGAGAACTACAGCCAAGCCCAATTTCAGAAGGGCTTCTCTCAGCTGGCTGGCGAGCAGCAGGATGAAGTGTTGAAAGCGTTCGAAGAGGATGCCGTTGAAATTACAACCATTTCCCCCAGCGGGTTTTTCAAAATATTACGCAGCAACACTTTAGAAGGGGTATACAGCGATCCGCTCTACGGCGGCAATGCAAATATGGACGGATGGCGCATGCGCAACTACCCCGGCAACCAAATGAGCTTTACGTCGATTATTGACAAAGATTTCAAAACCATTGCCCCGAGCAGCCTCCAAGATCATATGGCGGCCAAATAGCGAAACGAGGGATTTCACACATGGCCACAAAATTACCGAAAACAGATGTTGTCATTGTAGGCGTCGGCTGGGCCGGCGGCATCATAGCCTCCGAATTGACCAAGGGGGGCCTGAACGTCGTCGGCTTGGAGAAAGGACGCTCACGCAAGACGGAAGATTACTACATGGTCCATGACGAGCTCCGCTACGGAGTCCGCTACGACCTGATGCAGGATTTATCCAAGGAAACAGTCACCTTCCGCAGCAATGAGAAAATACGTGCGCTGCCCATGCGGCAGTACGGATCGTTCCTGATCGGCGACGGCTTAGGAGGATCCGGAGTACATTGGAATGGGCAGACTTACCGCTTTCTGCCGTATGATTTTGAAATCCGCAGCAAAACGATCGAACGTTACGGAAAGAACAAAATCCCAACCGACATGACCATTCTCGATTGGGGCATCACGTATGACAAGCTTGAGCCTTATTACGACAAATTCGAGAAAATGGCGGGTATATCAGGTGACGAGAATCCGCTTGGGGGCAAACGGTCCAATCCGTATCCAACACCTCCGATGATCAAGTCGCCTGCTATGGTAAAGTTCGTCGAAGCGACGACCAAGATGAAGCTGCACCCGTATATGATGCCTTCCGCCAACCTGTCGGAAACCTATACGAATCCGGACGGCATCTCTCGAGCGGCCTGCCAATATTGCGGGTATTGTGAGCGCTTCGGATGCGAATACGGAGCTAAAGCGGATCCGGTCGTAACGGTCATCCCGGTCGCCAAAAAAACCGGTAAGTTCGAAATCCGGACCCACTCCCAGGTGCGGCGCATCCTACATAACGGGAACAAGGTGACGGGGGTCATGTACACAGACGTCACGACCGGTAAAGAAATCGAGCAGCCCGCCGATATCGTCGTACTGACGGGATATGTATTCAACAACGTCCGTTTGCTGCTCATGTCCGGCATCGGGAAGCCCTATAATCCAAGCACCGGAACGGGCGTCATCGGGAAAAACTATGCCTATCAGGTTATCAAAGGCGCCTCCGTCGGCTTTTTCGAGAAGGAACAATTCAACAATTTCGCAGGCGCAGGAGCCTTAGGCGTCAATATCGATGATTACAACGGCGATAACTTCGATCACTCAAACTTGAAGTTTATCCATGGCGGCTCCATATCGCTCAGCCAAACTGGTCAGCGTCCGATCTTGAACAATCCGATTCCAGGCGGGTCGCCCACATGGGGGCCCGAGTTCAAGAACAACTCGCTTAAATACGCGAACCGCGCTCTCTCCGTTGGAGGTCAAGGGTCTTCGATGTCATATCGGCATCACTTTCTAGACTTAGATCCTACCTATAAAGACACGTTCGGCGATCCCTTGATGCGTCTGACCTTCGACTTTGAAGATCAGGATCGCGAGCTTGCTAAGTTCCTTGCCGGCAAATGCGGTGAAATCCTCAAGGAAATGGGCGCCAACCACGTCGATTCCTTAAAAGAACTGGGTCCCTATGATATCGTGACCTACCAGTCGACGCACAACACGGGAGGCGCTATTATGGGCTCGTCTCCCGAAACATCGGCGGTCAACTCCTATTCGCAAATGTGGGATGCCGACAATCTCTTCGTCGTCGGTGCCAGCTCTTTTCCGCAGAATGCGGGCTATAACCCGACAGGAACGGTTGGCGCGCTCGCGTACAGAGCTGCTGAAGGCATATTGAAATACCGGACCAAAGGCGGTCTAGTGGAGTAGTATACGCTCAAATGAAAGAAGGGCATCGCTCGCGGTGCCTTTCTTTCGTTTATGCACAGCGCGCGGTGTTTCGCTGCATGAGGGTGGTCAATCGACCACAATCGTTGACGCAAAAAAAAGCAGTTCTGCATGGGAGTGGATCATTCCCTTGCCGGACTGCCTTCTTGTGTGCCATATCAGTATCGCCTCTTGCAGTGTCTTAATTCAGCTTCTTCGGTTCTTCCTTAGCGGCCTCGATGATATCCTCATCGACGATCCCTTTCGTCGAGTTGCGGAATTCCCGCAGCGTGTCGCCGAACGCTCTTCCTAACTGGGGCAGCTTTGCTGGACCGAACACGATAAGCGCAATCAGCAAAATAATGACGAGCCCCGATATTCCAATATTGTTGAACATCTTACATTCTCCTTTCGTTAGCCGCCGGTTGGCAAGGGAGCGGCTATTCTGCGGTTATAGTACCTCACGGATATGAGGACGCTCAGTTCAAACAGCAAGATCAACGGGATGGTAACGGACAGATGCGAGACAAAATCCGGCGGCGAGATGCAGGAGCCGACGATGGCAAGGCCGACATAAGCATACTTCCTCGTGCTGCGAAGCCTGCTTGGCGTCAGCAGCCCGAGCCGCGTCAGAAACAAAATAATGAGCGGCATCTCAAAAGCAATGCCCAGCGGAAAAACGACATTGAACAGGAAGGCGAAATAGCGGTCGATTCCATAGGTTTCTATAGCACCGATACTTTGATTCATCCGCATCATGAAACGCAGCATCATCGGAAAGATCAAGAAATAGCTAAACGAGATCCCGCTCAAGAACAGCAAAAAGGAGACCGGGACATACGCGAGCGTTCCCTTCGCCTCGCGTTCCGTCAAGCCAGGCCGGATGAAGGCCCACGTATGGAACAGCAATACGGGAAGCGTGAACAGCACGGCGAAGATGAAGGCACAACGGAGGTAGATGAACAGCCCGTCCGTAAAGGAGAAGACGTTCCATGCGATCGGTACCGCTGCAGGCTGCGCTTTGATATAGAGCAAAATTTGCGGCGAGACGTACAGCCCCCCGCCAAGAGTAACCGCGAAACAGCATATGACGATGATGATTCGTCTGCGGAGCTCGGTCAGATGCCGGATCAGCTCTTCATTGTTTTCCATGCCAGGCAGACCCCCAGTTGCAAATTATATGCGGTTGTCCCAACATTTTCATGAAGGATGAGTTTATTTTATCCATTCGGCTTCCTCTTATACGCGCTAATTAAGGATGTTTAATTTGCGTGCATGGCAGTAAAAAAAAGGGGAAATCTAATATCGAACCGACATTCAAGGGGGTTGCTGTTAGTGAAGAAAAGAATGATGCTCATCATGATTGGCGCGGTACTGCTCCTGATCATTGCAGCCGCATGCGGCAATAACGCTAACAATACGGGGAACACCGGTAATACAGGGAATACCGGCAATGCTGGCAATGCTGGCAATGCAGGCAACGCAGGCAATGCAGGAACGGTCAACGCAACCGCTGAGAATGTGTACAAGCAGAATTGTGTCGGCTGTCATGCCGCGGATCTCGCCGGAGGCGTTGGACCGAACCTTCAGAAGGTCGGGAGCAGTATGAGCGCAGATCAAATCCAAGCCAAGATCGCTGACGGCGGCGGCGGTATGCCGGGCTTTAAGAACAGTCTCAGCGAAGAGGATATCAAAGCTTTGACCGATTGGCTTGCTTCGCACAAGTAACTGCGGCCATGACTTCACACAAAAGAAGGATAGATCCATCCGCAGCGCAGGGATCTATCCTTCTTCTTGTTCCATATGGCCCTTTAACCTCGTTCAGACAGGAGCGCCTCCACTAACCGGTGGCTGCCGAGCACCTGATCTGCGCGGACCGTGCACCGCAGCGGATCATCAAGTACCGCAAGCACGTGATCCACGATCCCGGCGAACCCTCTGCGATACAAATGGGAATCCCAGCCTCCGAAGGTCAATGTTCGCCCGCCAATCCCGGGCTCTGACAGCACCGCGTGCTCCAAGTCCTGCACGATGGCTGTCCGGCCGCCTCCATGCCATTCGAGCCGTTCCGCATCCACTCCCGAGCATCGCTCCATGGAAAATGCAGATACGCAGCCCGAGTCTTCCCCGCGCATCATGCCAAATACGGATAACAGCTGCCCTTTATCATTGCTGCGAACCGATCCCGCCGATAGCTGCGGCCCGTCGCCTGCACCGCCGGCGAGCCATGCCGCCAAATCGATGACATGAATCGCATCGTCGTATAGGGTCTCCTTAGCCGAATGCCCCTGCAGCTTGATCCGGTTTTTCTGAACGAGTATCGTTCCCGCTCCACCAGCCTCCGAGATCCATTCCTTGGCTCGCAGCACCATCGGAGCGAATCGTCTGTTGAAGCCTACTGCGAGCAGCTTCCCCTGCCGGGACGCTTCTGCCGCCATTTCCTCGGATTGCCCGATATCGTAGGAAAGCGGCTTGTCCACATACACATGAACGCCGCGCGCCAAGCAGCGCATGACGATGTCGTAATGCGTCTCCGTCGCACTATGTACGAATACAGCATCGACCTCTTGCTCCAGCAGCTCTTCCAAGCGGGTAAACCGGCCTTCAATCCGGTACTGCTCCGCTACCTCGCTTACCGTATCTGGGTTACGGCTCATCAAGCCTGCGATTTGGATGCCGCGATGCACAGCCAAGAGCGGTAAATAGGCTTTACGGGCAATATCGCCGATCCCGATCATGCCAACCCGTTTTGAACTCACGACCGATCACTCCCTCGCCTTATTAGATTGCACAGATCTTTCCCAACGATCGATCATTAGCTCATAAAGCTCCTCAAGAGGAAGTGTTATCCCCTGCTGCGCGATATTAATGGGAGCCTTCACCATCCCTCGATTGAGCTTCATGAGTAGTTTCTTGAGACCGCTCTGCCGGGACAGAAACGCAGGCGTATCCAACAGTTTAATTCCAATGAACCGCTGTCCCATAAAATCATACAGCATAATCTCTTCAATCTGATCCCAACGCAGCCGGCCGCCGCCTATGTAAGAGGAATCATCCACAACTTCTTGATCATTCAGTACAACAGACGGTTTCCGGTTTAATAAGCGATACAGAAGATAGATCAGGCATAGCCCAAAGAAAAGGACGCTTACCAGCCCTATTATCAGGATACTAACAGACGAATCTTCCTCATTCCGGCTTACCCCGATCATAACCCCGCCAATCAGGACGAACATAATCGCAGCTGCGCTCAAACCCAGCAGCTTCCTAGGTGAGGGATAAAAAACGAGCTCCTCATTCCTTGTATGCATTCGGTGTCACCTCCCTTTCCCTTTCATTCACTCTAATGGCAAATTACCCGCCCGGCAAGGGAGTGTAGCACGAATTTATCACTGTTGATTAGTCAGAGGAAACTGAAAAAAGCTTGTCCCTCCTTCTCTAATGGGGAACAAGCTTCGGTCTTCATAGTTATTCCGCTTCCGTAACGCCGCTTCTGGATGTGACCCAGGAACGCTGCGTCTTCTCTACCCAGTCCACCCCCATGAGAAGCAGCGTCAATCCAGCGAGCGATGCGCCGACAAACAGAGGAATATACCATATCGAGGCCCCGCTTCCTCCGGCAAAGAACGGAATGAACGAAACGGCGAGCACCGGGGGCGCATTAAGCCGGCACTTCTGAATTAATCGAATAATGACGAGCGTATTGATAAATAGAGCAAGGATGTCCGGTATGAAAGTGTAGACGATTGTAACGGTATAAATGATTGTACCGATGATAGAAGCTCCGAACGCTCCCAATGATATTTTGCCGATCCCCTTATAATCCGTGCGGGACATGAATAGAAAGCAGAACGCGCCTAACGTGGGATAGAACAGCATTTTCATCGGCGCAATATGTAGGGAAAGCCAATAAATGAATGCGACATAGCAGCAAATAGCCCATAATCTCATGTTCATAATGGTTCAGCAGCACGCTCCGTAGCCCGATATGTGGTGATGTAAGAAACCCTTGTTAATTCTACTCTCACCTTCTGGCTGCCGTCAATAATGACTTTCAAGAGGAATGACGGCCCGAATAGATAAACTTGGGCACTCTGTTCATTCCACGAAACAACACAAAACCAGCCATGGCGTAAGCCCTAACTAGCTGCTTCCTTTAAAACAGGTATATGAAAGAGGCTATACCTTCTTATCATATTATCAGGGAAAATAAGAAAGGACCGTCAGGGTTGATCATCCTAACGGTCCTTTCTGTGCTATGATTATACGTCTGATAACGTTCATGTCATTTCCGGTTAACGATATATGTTCTTGTCATCTTATAACAGCCACGATGTCATTCTCCGCTATCTACTATTGCTATCCCCTGGCAGCCGGAGCCGATAGGGAAGGCGCCCCCTTCTGCTTCTCCATACTGATCCATAAGAGTCCGGCGGCCATAAACAGCGTACCCATCAGCTGCCAGCCCGTTATCGTCTCATCGAACATCAGATAACCCGCTGCTACAGCAGCCGCAGGAACGACATAGCGGAAGAAATTCGCGCGCGCGGCACCGACCTTGAACATCGACGCATTCCATACGATGAAGGCAAACACGGTACAGATCAGCACATTGTAGGCGATCGCCATATAACTTCCTGCCGTTAATCCGCTCCAATCCACCTTGCTCCAAGAGCCGAGCGTCAGTGGATACATAAATAGACTGCCGAAGAAAGAGAGCCATGTGCTGACCCGCAGCGCGGAATAGCGTTTCATCAGCGGCATGCAGGCTACGTTGTACAGAGCGCCGATAATGCTGATGCCAAAAGCAAGCAGGTTACCGATCATATTATCGGAGGAGAGACTAAGGCCTTCCCCTCCGCCAAGAATGATGAAGCAGACCCCCACGATAGCGGCTCCGCCGCCGCCGATTAACCGGGAAGAGATTGGCTCACGCATGAATAATGGGGCAAACAATGCCGCGAATATCGGCCATGGCGCCACGTTGAGCAGCGAAGCGTTCGCGAGCGTCGTCATTTTGATGGAATACATGCATGCGATCTCAAGCCCCGTGACACCTACAAGACCGATGATGGCCAGCCGAAGACCATCTTTGAATGATATCCCGATGCTTCCCTCCTTCAGCTTAAGCAGCAGGAAGAAGAACGGGACAGCCAGCCCGAACCTTAAGAAAGTAAACAAGATCGGGTCGAACGTTTCCATCGCAAGCCGGGATACACCGAAGTTTGCCCCCCAAATTATCGCAACTGCAGCGAGGCCTGCGTAATAGATCCATTTTTTATCCATGCGGCGAATAATCTCCTATCCGATACATCTTTTTCTAGAATCAGGCATCATCATATCATGAATTCGATTCGATCGGTTAGAAGAAAATACACCACTGTTATTTCATCTCGGCGAACGCTCCATCCTTCCAGCCCAGCTTCTTTTGAACGTAGTTCCCTTCCTCCTGCGAGTAGTAGGAATAGTGCAATATACCGCCTTCTTCGGCCTCCAGCTTGATGGAATATTTATCTCCCGTCCCGCCGCTGACATATAAGCTTGAGCCTGGAACCGGCAGCTCGACGATACTGAAATCCGGCTGCACGCTGAAGATCCGGTATTCATTACCGTTGCTGTTGCCATGCTGACCCAATGTAAAGTCCAGCAGACCGTCCCCATTGTAATCATCAAGTGATAGAAGGAAGAGATGCGTGAAGGTAAGCGGCTCATTATAAAATTGGTTTAGCGCCGTCGTTTGGATTGTATTGCCGACCTCATCTTGCACCTCGAAGATGAATTCCCCCTCGTAGACCGTGCCTTGATAGGCGCCCGGCTGCCAGTCCTCGGAATAGCTGCCCTCGACAAGCCGGAGCTTGAGCGTGCTGTTCGTGCCCGGAATCGGTGTATTGGAGATCGTCATCGGTGAATTGATCGCCACATTGCCGTTAATAGCGGCTGGCCCGGTACCATTGGACGAATCTCTTACAGCATCCGGCTCCGCCTTGCGAAGCTTGTAAACATCGTTATCACTTCTTCGTTCATAAGATGCAAAATATTCGTTACCCACCTCCAGCAGATTCCAGGCCGTCCGGTCCTTGACCATGATCCTGAAGGCTTGCTCCTTCTCTTGATTATTCGGATCATAAGCCTGAATCCATCTCTCTTCGCCGCTTGGATCCTCACTCTTCTCAACGATATGAATGGTTGAAGCCGTTAACGTCCCGTTCAGAAGCCTGAAAGCGATGAACACCCCAACAAGTACGCAGACTGCGATAGCGGCAATCAGCCTTTGTTTGTTCCGCATATCGGTCCCTCCTGATCCGTATACGTTGAATCGCTTTCGTTCTGCTTCTCCAGCAATGGGATTAATTCGCTCAACCGGTCTATTCGTCCAATCGGCCGAACACCGCGAGCATGCATGACATCCAGCCCCGTCCGATAACTAATGAAGGGGATGCCCGCATCGGCTGACGCCTTACCATCGATCCACGCATCGCCCACCGACAGCCATTGATCATTGCCCACAAAACGAAGCGTCTCCTTCACCACAACAAAGCCAGCCGGATTGGGTTTCATTGACGCCATCTGTTCCCGGCCGACGACCAGGTCGAAGACAGAGATGATCCCGGTGCGTTCAAGCGCCTCGCGGGCCGCGGCAATTGAATTATTCGTCACGATAGCAAGCTGGTACCTCTGGTGCAGAACAGCCAGAAGCTCCTCTGCTCCCGGTTCGAGACCCGCGCCCTCCATCCCTCGAAGCTCATGCTCCGCTGCGATATCCATGACCGCATAGTACAGCGAATCGGTCAGCTTGCCCGTCTGCCTGACGTGCTCGATCAAAGTCGCAGTCGTATGCTCCTTCACTGGAAAGCCGCTCTCTAGTACGGCGTTCTGCATCAAATACTCATAAATATCACTTTTCATCGCCCCAAAATCGATATTCGACTGAAGCAGCGTATTGTCCATATCAAAAATGATCCCTCTAACGTTGCTGAAGCTGCTGGCGTACACAGATTCGCCTCCCCGTTTCACACTTCATTTCCATAAAGCTTACTTATAATTACAGCGATTTACAACATGCATGCTGCAAGGCGGCGGATGGTATACCGACCTGTAACGCGTACCGCATAAGGCGGGATCACAACAAAAAGCGGCAGGAGTGCCGTTCACTCCTGCCGCTTTCTTCCGTGCCGGTCACGTAACTAACCATGCACCGCTTTATTCGGATTTGAATTTGAAGCTTCGCGCGATATAAAGAACCGGCGTCGATGCCATGGAGATCACAAACTTAATGGCATACGTCGTCAGGAAAATTTCGAACCAAACCTCCCAGGTATAGCCCGCTCTCCCGAAAGCAATCGTGCAGAAGACGAGCGAGTCGACCAACTGGCTGATCCCTGTGCTGCCATTGTTACGAATCCACAGCTGATTGGGTGCAGGAAACACTTTCTTGAGGAAGGTGTAAATCCTTACATCGAGGAACTGGCTTACAAAATAAGCCGACAAGCTGCCGAGCGCAATCCACGGCATAAGGCCGAAGATGTCCTCCATCGGCTTCTGCCCGAAATCCGACGCCTGCGGCTGAAACTTCAACGCCATCTGCATAACGATCATCGTCATGAGGAGTGTGAAGAAGCCGAACCAAACGGCCTTCTTGGCTTCCTTCTCGCCATATTTCTCGTTTAGCAGATCGGAGGTCAAGTAAATCGTCCCGTACATCGTGTTGCCAAGCGTCATGACGAAGCCGAACATCTCGATCGTCTTCACCACTTGAATGTTGGCGAGCACGGTCGCGATCCCTACCCATGCATAAAGCCCTTGCTTCCCGAATGCGCGATAGCACACGAGAAACAGCGCAAAGTTCACAATAACGAACAATACGCCCCATGAAAAGTTAAACATATTACATTAATCCTCCTAGTTTTGATAACGCGGGAGTTTTCGAACCGCGGCCCCCATGCGGAGCTTGTTGCATTATAGCATAGACGGCATGGCGTGTTAACCACCTTATTCTTCCGCTGCCGGACGCGCCTGCCCGGATGGCTTGGCAATTAAGGACATGGCCCACTTGCACCATTCGATTTCTTCGCGTCCGGTCAACACTCTCCGCTGATAGAGCAAGTAACGGCCAAAATGCTTGTCGTTCATGCCCGGCAGCATGCCGTTCATAAGCTCATCCATTTCGCTTACCTGAGATTGTAGATAGGCTGCCTTCTCCATTAACATTGCGATTCTTTCCTCGAATAACTGTATGGCGGTGTTCGGATCGGACAAGCCGATGGCGTAGACCTTAATGAGAAATTCATCGCGCTGTACAGGTACGGCAGCCGGACTGTGATCGATCCATTCCTTGAGTGCCGCTGTTCCCAGGTCAGTAATGGAGTACAGCTTCTTATCCGGCTTGCCCGTCTGTCCCACATGCTCGTAGGTAACCAGTTCTTTCTGCTCCAGCTTCGCCAGAAGCGGGTAAATCTGACTGTGCTTCGCCTGCCAGAACACGCCCATCATCTTCATCAGCTCATAGCCTGAGCATGACTTCCGGAACAGCATACTGAGCAAGGCGTAGGATAAAGCATTCATTTTCGGTTAGTCCACTCCTTAACGGGGTTCAATCAATGCGTACCGAGCAGTTCAATCAATGCGTACCGAGCAGCTTCACAATCCGGTCCTCGAATTTGAGCGGTCTGGTCGTCGGTGAGTACCGTTTCACAACCTGACCCTTCCGGTCGATCAGGAATTTCGTGAAGTTCCACTTAATCGACGAGCCGAACAGCCCCGATGTCTCTTTCTTTAAGTAGACATACAACGGATCCGCTTCTTTCCCGTTCACGTCGATCTTGGCAAACAAGGGAAAATTGACGCCGAAGTTCAACTGACACGCCTGCTCCACTTGGCTATCGTTTCCGGGCTCCTGCTCACGGAATTGGTTGCACGGGAAGCCCAGCACCGTAAAGCCCTGTTCCTTATACGTATCGTATAACTGCTGCATTTCATTGAATTGCGGCGCAAAGCCGCATTTGGTAGCCGTATTCACGATGAGAAGCACCTGGCCCCGGTAGTCCGCTAAAGAAACTTCGTCGCCCCGTATCGTTCGCACATGGAAATCGTACACATTCATTAGGACTCACCTCACCTATTCATAGACGCTATTCCATTGTAAACAATTCGTTGTCATTTGAACAATTGCCCGAAGAAACTCACCTTGCCATGAATTCGCTTTCTTGTTAAGATGAACAAAAGAAAAGGTTCCCCGCCGTATGACACGGGACAGTGCTCCTGTCACCGGTTCTGTGGATGTGAGGTACGACAATCATGAACAAACTTGAAGCCGAATTTTGCAACCTGGTCAAGGCCTACCGGAAACGCCACATGGGTAAAGGCCCTGCACGGATCACGGCCACCTTTTGCAAGAATTGGGCCATCTGTGAGATGGAGGGCAACCTCTCCCCGGTAGAGAAATTCATTGCCTCTGCAAGCGACGGGAAGCAGATGCTTCGCGAAGCACGGACGCAGATGGTGAAGGACATGTACCGCAGCAACCCTCCCATCGAGCTGGAGGAATTGCTCGGAGCCAAATTCGTCGAGCTGTTCGTCGATATTGATATCGACAAGGACTTCGGCATGTCCATCTTCGTATTCGACCGAGACATTCAAGTTCTCTTATCTACGGATGAATCATGAAATGGCTATCATATATGTTGGAACTTAGCAGCGCACCTGCAAGAGACTAACCGTTTGGACACGATAATTTTTCCTTCCCGAAAAATTGTTGTACCGGACGGTTTTTTTATTGGAATTATAGGAGGGTCATATCATGGGCACAACCAAGCATTCCGGGCGCATCAAGCTGCCCGGCAAACCGGATCCGAAGCTGTGGGTCAGCAAAGTACCGTTCGGACTCGGACGCATCAAACCGCATCACATCCGCGACACGTTGAAAGTCATGGCCGAGAACCGCGATAATCTGCCCTATGCCTATCGGATCCTGACGCAAGGCGTTTGCGACGGCTGCGCGCTCGGCGTGTCCGGGCTGTATGACCAGACGCTGGAAGGACCGCATCTGTGCACTACCCGGCTGAACCTGCTTCGGCTGAACACGATGCCGGCCATCAAGCCGGAGATCCTTCATGCGGATATCGATGAGCTGCAGCAGATGAACAGCACGCAGCTGCGCAAGCTTGGCCGCCTCCCTTATCCGCTTATCCGCCGCACAGGCGAACGCCGCTTCAGCCGGCTTTCTTGGGACGAGGCGCTGAATCTGATCGCGGGCAAAATCCGCAGCATCCACCCCAAGCAGCTTGCTTTCTACTTGACGGCACGCGGAATTACGAATGAGTCCTATTACGTCGCGGCCAAGACCGCCCGGTTTCTTGGCACGAACAATATCGATAATGCTTCGCGCATTTGCCATTCGCCCTCCAAGACCGGACTGAAGCGTTCAGTCGGTATCGGCGCTTCCAGCTGCAGCTACAAGGATTGGATCGGCACCGATGTCCTCGTCTTCTGGGGCAGCGTTGCCGCTAACAATCAGCCGGTGTCCACCAAATATATGTACGCAGCCAAACGCAAAGGAACCAAGATTATCGTCATCAATCCTTATCGGGAACCCGCGATGGACGGGTATTGGGTGCCTTCTATACCGGAATCCGCTCTATTCGGCACGCGCATCGCCGATGATTTCTATCAAGTGAACATCGGCGGCGACATTGCGTTCATGCACGGCGTCATGAAGCATTGGTTTGCAATGGAAGCCGAGCAGCCGGGCTCCGCCGTGGATCATGCGTTCGTCGAAGCGCATGTGAACGGCTATGAGACGCTTAAGGCACATGTGGAGCTTCAGGAATGGGAACAGCTGGAGAAGTCCTCCGGCATGTCCAGAGCGCGGAATGCGGAATTCGCCGAGATGCTGGCCCATGCCAAATCGGGGGTATTTGTCTGGAGCATGGGGCTGACGCAGCACCGGTTCGGTACGGACAATATTTCGCAGGTCGCCAATCTGGCCCTGCTCCGCGGCTTTCTTGGCCGTGAATATTGCGGACTCATGCCGATCCGCGGCCATAGCGGCGTACAAGGCTCGGGCGAGATGGGCGCGGATCCGTTCAGCCTGCCCGGCGGCGAGTTCAAGGGCGAGGATATCCCTCGTATCGAGCGTGAATGGGGCTTCGAGCTGCCGCGATGGCAAGGCGACATTATCGGCGTATCGCTGGAGAATGCGCTGCTTCCGGAGGAGCATGAACGAAAGCTAAAGCTCTTCTATACATCCGGCGGCAATTTTCTGGAGACGATGCCAGAGCCTGACTTTGTGCGCAGCTGCTTGGAGTCCGTCGATATTCGCGTGCATCAGGATATCGTTCTCAACACCTCCACACTGGCGGACGCCCGCGAAGCCGTGATTGTCCTGCCGGCGATGACCCGCTACGAGCAGCCCGGCGGCGGCACATCCACCTCGACGGAGCGGATGGTCTATTTCTCTCCGGAGATCGAAGGTCCTCGAATGCCCGAAGCGCGTGCAGAATGGCAGATTTATTGCGATTTGGCCGCCCGCGTCTTTCCGGAGCAGCGGCAGATCATCGCCTTCCCGGATGCGCAAGCCATCCGTGACGAGATCGCCCGTACTGCACCGAATTATGACGGCATTCAACATTTGCGCGAGAAGGGAGACGTGTTTCAATGGGGAGGCGCTTGGCTTTGCGAGGACGGCCTTTGTCCGACGCCGGATGGGCGGGGTACGCTGATTCCCGTCGAGCTGCCCGACCTGCGCAAGCCGGAGGGCCACTTCTATGCGACGACACGGCGCGGCAAGCAGTTCAATTCCATGATCTACAGCGATACGGACCCCTTTACGGACGCTGACCGCTATGATGTTATTGTCAGCGAGACGGATACGCGGGCGCTCGGTATTGCCGATGGCGATGCGATCGTGGTCTACAACCGTCACGGCATCTTCCATGGCCGGGCGAAGACGGGCGATGTAGCGCCGGGCAATCTGGAATTGTTCTGGCCGGAGGGTAATGTCCTCTTCCAGAAGGGCGTCTACGAGCCGATGGCCGGCATACCCGAATATAATTCGGCGGTCGTGCTGGAGAAGGCGGAAGCGTTCCATGCACTGAAGGATAATCGGTATGTGGAGAAACGAATCGATGAGCTGGAGACGGATCTGATCGGAGGGTAACCGGTGATGCTAGAATCGACGACAAATTGGCGCATATGGAAGATTGACGGTGATGCAGCAGTTGAGACCGATGACGAAATTGCAGCTGAATATCCGCTGACCTTCCAGCTGGATGGGGAAGAATTTGCAACCATCGTATGCTCGCCGTCCGCATTGGAAGAAATGGCGATTGGCTTTCTCGCTTCGGAAGGCATCATTCGGACGATCGACGATATCGCCTCACTGAAGATCGATGAGGATCGGGGCTATATCTATGCAGAGCTGAAGCATAAGCAGTCCACCGCCAAGACCGACGTATCCAAGCGGTTCATTGGCTCTTGCTGCGGGAAGAGCCGTCAGTTCTATTTCATGAACGATGTCCGTACCGCCCGCACCTCCACCTCCCAGATGAAGATGTCCGCAGGCCAAGCCATTCGACTTATGCGGCTGCTGCAGCAGAGCTCTGCGGAATTCCAAGCGACCGGCGGTCTGCATAACGCCGCCATCTGTACGACAGAGTCTCTCTTGGCCGTACGCGCCGATATCGGCCGCCACAATGCGCTCGACAAGCTGCTTGGCTACTGCTTGCAGAACCGGATCCGCACCACCGATCTCATCATCGCCTTCAGCGGCCGCCTCTCTTCCGAGGTTGTGCTGAAGGCGGCTAAGATCGGCGTCGGCATCATACTCTCCAAATCGGCACCAACCGATCTGGCTCTTCAGCTGGCGCACGATCTGGGCATTACCTGCGCCGGATTCGTGCGGGGAGAGAAGATGAATGTGTACACCCAGCCGCAGCGGATCATTGGCTCCTGAGCAAGCTGGCGGCTTCCGGGCATTGCCGCTCCAACCGGATGATACGAAGAGCAGCTGCTCCGAACAACATGCAAAAGCCCGCTCCTCTAACCGGGGGCGGGCTTTCAATCGGTATGCATCCGTATCATGTTTAGTCTCTCTCCACCAGATCCCGCTGCAGGTAATCTTCCAATGTATTCGTAATATCGAATACCGTGTGCGCCAGATCGTAATTCTCAAACACATGCTCACATGAGGATTGATACGCCATCGCTATCTCGTAATTGTCCAGATGATCGGCGATGATCTCCTCGTTAATCCCCTGTTCGCGTTCCCGGCTCTCGACCGTCTTACGGTCGGCATAGATGAAGATCCGAACGACATGATCCCCGTACATCTCTTTTAACAGCTCCGCGCCTTCGGGATTCAGGACCAGGTAGATGCATCCTTCCTTCTGAAAGCTCTGCTCAATGTCGATACCCCGCAGTCCGTAGCGGTTGTTCTGGAGGGTAACACTCTCAATAAACTCGCCGCCATCCTCCATCAGATCGTACAGCTCGGGGGTGATAAAGTGATAATCCTGCCCGTTCACTTCTCCAGGTCTTGGCGTTCGCGTCGCGTAAGACAGCACCTTCGGCATCCCGAATGTCGTACCGACGCTGTCCGCTACGGTCTTGCGGCCAGATCCGTCAGGCCCGGTGAACACGAAGATCAGTTCGCGATCGTTAAGCTCAACCATTCGCACAACCTCCTTGAGCGTTCCGCTAAGCAAGAAGAGGGGTTATATGGGAACACGAGTATACCATCATTATACTTAAAATAAAGCAAAATCGTCAATATTCGGCCATATTTATGAGTAAAAATAAATATCACTATACATATCGCCTAATTTCGCCAATTACCGCCCAATACCGATTAATTTCATGCAAATTACGCCGACCTTGAGAGTCGGCGCAGCTTCTGACCTGATAAACCAGCTTATTACGGGTACCTTGCAGGAGAATGATTCTACGGCATCCGCGGCGCATTCCTTCATCTTCAATCCCCAATGATGATGGATCTGGCGTTGTTAAAATAATCAATGGGTTCTGCAGGTCGTCCGCGTGAACATATATTTGTATTTGTGGTAGACGGTGCTGGGCTTGGATTCACATTCTGTAACGCCCAAAAGCGGCGTTACAGAATACCCTTGCGATGGTCCCCCCTGCTGTAACGCCCTTTTCTGGTCTTACAGCTGCTGACCGGAGGTGCTGGGCTTGGGTTTCATATTCTGTAACACCCAAAAGCGGCGTTACAGACTACCCCTGCGATGCTCCTTCCTGCTGTAACGCCCTTTTCTGGTCTTACAGCTGCTGACCTGAGGTGCTGGGCTTGGGTTTCATATTCTGTAACGCCCAAAAGCGGCGTTACAGGCTATCTCTGCGCTGATCCCTCCTGCTGTAACGCCCTTTTCTGGTCTTACAGCTGCTGACCGGAGGTGCTGGGCTTGGATTCACATTCTGTAACGCCCATAAGCGGCGTTACAGACTATCCCTGCGCTGATCCCTCCTGCTGTAACGCCCTTTTCTGGTCTTACAGCTGTTGACCAGAGGTGCTGGGCTTGGATTCACATTCTGTAACGCCCATAAGCGGCGTTACAGACTACCCCTGCGCTGCTCCCTCCTGCTGTAACGCCCTTTTCTGGTCTTACAGCTGCTGACTGGAGGTGCTGGGCTTGGATTCACATTCTGTAACGCCCAAAAGCGGCGTTACAGGCTTCCCTGCGCTGATCCCTCCTGCTGTAACGCCCTTTTCTGGTCTTACAGCTGCTGACCGGAGATGCTGGGCTTGGGTTTCATATTCTGTAACGCCCATAAGCGGCGTTACAGACTATCCCTGCGCTGCTCCTTCCTGCTGTAACGCCCTTTTCTGGTCTTACAGCTGCTGACCGGAGGTGCTGGGCTTGGATTCACATTCTGTAACGCCCAAAAGCGGCGTTACAGACTATTCCTGCGCTGCTCCCTCCTGCTATAACGCCCTTTTCTGGCGTTACAGCTGCGGTTAGAATTCTAGTTCGTAGTCCGTGCCCCGTGTTTAACTTGCAGACTTCATGTTCGGGCGGAGTAGGGGATGTCTTACGTATCGGTTAGGTGGTGGGCCCGTGTCATACTCTGAGACCACCCATTGACATTGCACCATGATTCACTTATGATGTTCCATGCAACTATGATAATCATTCTCATTAAAGTTCAACCTCCTCACCATCCTTATCTATTCGACTAGCGCCCTTGCAGGCGCATCGGCGCGACGCAAACATGATGGTATAGGTTTATGACAGCTTATTACAGCAGCCCGAGGTGCGCCTGCAGGCTGTATATAAGGAGGCTTACCTCTTTGGATCCCTCAATGGACTTATCGCTTATAGAATCCTATTGCCACGTATCTCTGAGTGGTGCCGCAAATCCTGTCTATGCAATACCGGCCGCGGACCTGCTCATGCCTGGGCATATGAAACGAACACTTGCGCTTAGCGGCGAATTGCTGCGAGCCACCTCACAGGAGCTGCCAGCCTCCTTCATCGGCTTGTCGATATACAATTTGTGTGCGGCTGTACAAGTCGTGCTCGCCCAGCATAACCGGCTGCTTGACCTGTCCCTCTCCAACTTGACGTTCCAGATCGAGCTTTCCGGCAAGTATCCGCTTTCCCATTTCCGCATTCATGAGATTCGTTGGATCGATGTACCTGCCGACGACGAGCG
Source organism: Paenibacillus mendelii (assembly GCF_024498075.1). Taxonomy (GTDB): domain Bacteria; phylum Bacillota; class Bacilli; order Paenibacillales; family Paenibacillaceae; genus Paenibacillus_Z; species Paenibacillus_Z mendelii. The sequence goes on along the minus strand of NZ_JANHOF010000013.1, from coordinate 48,398 downwards.
CAGAGAAGCGTTCGTACAACAGGAGCTAACCGCCTTTTATAAGACAACCGTTCTGCCTGTCATCCACACTGCCGCCAAGAGCGCGGGAGTCATGCCCAGCTTGCTGTGGAACCAGTATGGCGCCCGCACTTGCAGTCTGCTGGACTATGTGCGCGATAATGTTCCAAGTTCGTCTGTACAAGACCGGTTCAATCGTGACTACAAGGTACAGACGGAGCTCGACGGCCCGGAAGTATTTGACCGGCGAAAAAATCCGTTCAGCCACAATCCCCGTTATGTGGATAGTCCCTACTATCCGGACAAGAAAGTCATTATCCGCTCCTCCTGCTGCATGTATTACTGCCAGGTAGACGGCGTCTATTGCTACACCTGCCCGAAGCTGACTGCAGAGCAGAGGGACGCCATGCGCGACAAACTGCAGAACAAAGCAACCTGATCACAGGGCAACAACTGCTTTCCGCATTCCGATGGAGAGGCTGCATGCTTACGGTCCGCTGTGACCCGCGGCTGCGGTCTTTTTTGTGTTTTGCGCTGCTCTTATTCCCTTGATCAACGCGCCTGGCGACAGGCCGTGGGGACTGAGGTCTTACCCCCTCCCCGCCTTAAGCCTAGCGTCAAGAACAGTCGCGGGACTGTTTCGACAACCTTCAGCACCCTATACAATAAAGACATAGACAAGGCGAGATGCACCCGGGGAATTTCGAAATAAACGTTCAGCCTACAAAGGAGAGATTGGATATGAATAAATTATACCGCTCACGAACTGATAGTAAATTGACTGGTTTATGCGGGGGATTGGCTGCCTACTTCGGCATTGATTCGACCATCGTCCGGTTGGCAATGGTTATCGGCGGAGTGTTCAGCCTTGGGACCGTGCTGATGATCTATATTATCGCCGCAATCGTCATTCCGAAGGAGCCTGGGATTGAAGGGTTCTACAAGGATAATCCTTATCACTATTAACAAGAAGCAACCACTACTAACGGGTATACGAAATCCATAAACCATATCGAGGAGATGTTTGATAATGAGCATACTAGCCAGAATGATGAACATAACGAAAGCGGCCGCACACGAATTGTTGGAGAAGCTTGAAGACCCGGTTATGATGATGAATCAATACGTCCGCAACATGCAGAATGAGATTGAAGAGCTGCAGCAGGAAATCGTCAAGCAGGATGCAGCAGTTAGAGGGTTAAAGCTGCAATCTGACGAAAGCGCAAGATTGGCTGAGCTGTATGAGACGAAGGCATTCGAGGCACTGGCTGGCGGCCGTGAAGCCGAAGCCCGCGAGGCTTTGGCAGTGAAGCTGCATCATGCCGAGAAAGCAGCGACCCATCAGGAGTGGTACAACAGTGCGGTTATCCGCTCTGCAGAGCTGGTGAGCAAGCTCGAAGCAGCCAAAGCCGAATTCGAGTCCATGCAGAAGAAACGCAATGAGCTGATAAACCGCGTGCAGCAAGCGGAGGCAAAATCCAAAACCTCCATGCCTAACTTCAGCAGCGGTCATACGCTGGACGGCGGTTTGGCTTCACGCGGCTTCCAGCGTATGGAAGAGAAAATTATGCAATGGGAAGCCCGTCTCGATCTTGCAGGGCATGCGAATTCAAAGCCCTACGGATCTTCGTCGGCTTATCCTTCCTATGGTGCAGCGCCGCAATCCGCCGCTCCTGCCGACCCGGCTAAGGAACAGCTGATTGCCGAGCAGCTGGAGCAGCTTCGCAAACGGATGCCATCAGAATAACGGCAAGGAAAGGCGACGGTATACCGGGAGAAAAAACTCAATTCTTCTCCTGGCATATACGTTCCTATCCTTGAACCAAGACAGCCTCACCGCGGCATTAGCTGCGGTGAGGCTGTCTTCTTAAGCGTACGGCTGCGTTCGAATTCGGTGTACCGCACGTTTTATTCGCTGAAGACGCGGCACATTCAACACGCCCAAAGATGAGCTGATCGCCATAACGGCTGCAGCCGTTACGTTACACAATATTGTAGCCTTGATCCTCGATGGCTTCTTTAATCGCATTCAGGGATACCTTCGAATTGTCATACTGAACTGATACCGCTTTGCTGGCCAGGTCGACTTTGGCGGAAGCGCCAAGCTTCTTAACCGCTCCTTCAATCGATGTAACGCAGTGCCCGCAGGACATGCCCTCTACTTTGAGTGTTTGGTTTTCCATTGTCTTCATCCTCCTGTTTATTTCATTAATTTCTTGACCGTTATTAGCAGCTCGTCGATCACTTCTTCATCGCCCGACTGAATCCGTTCAATCACGCAGCTCTTCATGTGGCCTTCCAGAAGCAGCTTGCCCACGCCATTCAGTGCGGATTGAATCGCGGCGATCTGATTGAGCACATCATCACAGTAGGTATCTCTTTCAATAAGCCCCTTTACCCCTCTAATCTGACCTTCAATCCGATTCAGACGGGATATGAGATTAGCCTTCGTCTTATCGGAATGGTGACTCGTTCTAACACCGGCGCCGGTGTCAGAGCTGTCACAGCAATGGGGCTCCGGTTGTTCGTGGACATTATCCATTGTCATAGGGTGCTCACCTCATGCATTAAATATACAATACCCCCCGTGGGTATGTCAACAAGGAATTCATCCATCTCCCTTATCTTAGACGATCCCTCATTACCCTAACAAGTATGCTTCATTATATCCCTCATTAATAGGAGACATTCATATTCCTGCGCTTACATACGGCAAGTTAACATCCTATTGACAGCTCAATTTGCCTGATGGTAGAATTCACTAAACAATTCATACATATTCACTCGGAATTAGAACAACTTTTATCGGAGGGATACTACTTATGTTCAAACTCATTTCCGCACCAAAAGGACTGCTCGCAGCCGCCTTATCCGTCTCTTTACTTCTTGCAGCGCCGGCTCCGGCCATATTCGGGGCATCTGAGCAGGCATCAGCCTCTCCAGTCGCTCTTCATCAAACGAAGGACGATTATACGCTTTTTCTTCAAGAGAAGTTCGGGCTCCTGCTCACGGACTCTCCTACTAGAGGCGATTTCATCCAAGCCGTTGCGCGCATTCTGGTCTTTGCGCCAGATGGTGATAAAGCAGCCGTTACATTCCATGATCTCACATCATCCAGCCCTTCCTATACAGCAGCCGTCGCCTTATACCAACAGGGCATTCTAACCTCCAAGAGCGTAGCGGCGGAACAACCGCTTACCGCGCTGCAAGCTGTCTTTATTGCCGTTAAAGCAGCGGATCTGAAGGAACTCGCTTACTCTTATCCGAAGGAAAAAGTAAGCCAGTCGCTTGCTTCGCTTGCGCTTCGCGTGGAGGATTTTACATCGCTTGCGGCCGCGCAGGAAATTGCTGCAGCCAAGGATGCGGGACTCATCGATCCAGCCCTATATGGGGAATTAAAGCTGAACCAGCCTGCGTCGAAGGCATTTGCCGAGCAGCTGCTCGGTCGGGTGCTGGAGGCCAAGGGTCAATACAAGCATTATATCGGGAAGACCTCAGATCACACGATCTACGCCAAGCTTACCGACGCGTATCAAACTTCTGACATCATCGTCGCTCCCGAGCTGGAAGCGGTTGTGAACGGCGCTTTGGAGCAAGGGCTCGTCACCGGCTATAACTTGAAGGATCGCCGTTTCGATTCCAATTTCGTCGATTCCTTAACCATCACATATGGCCATTCCGACCTCAAGCATGCCATCCAACTCATTGGACTGCTTCGCAGTGAGGGCATTGAAGCAAACGTGCAATTCGAGCCCAAGACATCCGCCTTCGTGCACCTGCGCGAATGGGGCGAGCCAACGCCATCAAGTGACTACCAGTACAAGAAGCTGGCGAACGGCAACTTTATCGCCTCTGCGAAAGAATATGACATCGCCTTCGAATTTAAGAACACAGCCGATAAAGAACGGTTCCAGCCCGTCGTTCTGAAATACGCGAAGAAGAACAGCGACGATGTATCCGGATTAATCGCCGGTTCCTGGTGGCAGCCGCTGTACTATTCCCTCAGCGAGCTGAAGAACTATGACGTCATTACCAATAACAAGATTACCGGCAGCGGATCGTACTATGCGCAATCGTTCTCGCTGAACAAGGATTCCGAGGCGATCGTAGCCGGCTTCAAGAAAATCGATCCGGAGATCAAAATCAGCACTTATACATTCTGGGTCGACCGCCCGTTCCATAATTACTTGACAGGCGACGATTTCAAATAAGACTGCTGCGCACCTGACATATTCGGCATACTCCAAGGCTATTATGGTAGAGGTTCATAATCGATCCTACCTGGAGGCTTGATGGCATGTTTGGAAAAGTGGCAGCCGATCTGCTCGGCTTGAGCGATGTCGGCGCGGTCATCCGACCGGAAAATTACGACAAAGTGGATGCAGACGACTATGTGATGCATGAGGATAATGAGAAGATTTACTTCCTCATCAAATCCAAGGCTGATGAGTACTGCTTCACCAACCAAGCGCTCATTCATCTGAATGGAACGAGCGCGGTCAGCAAGAAGCGCACGCTGAGCCGCTACAGCTACAGGACCAATCGAATTTCCAACGTCGCGCTGGAAACCGCAGGGACCGTAGACCTAGACGTCGAAATCAAATTCACGATTGGAAATACGCCTTTCTCGATCGATGTGCACAAGAAGCACATCGAGGAGGTGAAGGACTTGTACAAGGCGATCATCCGCATCGCCGAGATTGCACAGGAGAACGAGACTTCGCATCAGTATGCCATGCAAAGCCTGGAGCTCGCCCGTTCCAACTTAAGCAGCATTGATAGAGCCGAATTTCATTTGGCCCAGCAGTTTAACGAGCTTAACCAGTCCGCCTTTAATTGGCTCGTCGACGCCCATAAGCAGTATCAGGTGAAAGACTTCGCAACCGTATTCGAGCGGTACATAAACCATTAACCAATTTAATCATTCGTCATTTCTATAAGCCGTGATTTCCGCTCGATGCGACAAACCCGGCCCAGGGTTACCTGGGCCGGGTTTGTTCTTGCTTGCAATCGGAGCTCTAGCTTTCTTTAAGCAGAAGGGATAAATCCCGGCCGTGCGAGTGGATAATGTAGTTGGCGCCGAGCCCTTTATAGACGAGCCGTGGCTGCATGCTATGCGTCACTACGTATACCGGATCCGACGTCCAGCTACGGCAAATTTGAAGGTAGCGGCAGCATAAATTAAGACTTTTCTCGAATAAGTAGATATTGCCGATTGGCATCTCCGGCACGATCCACGTTTTCTCCTCGTTCGTGTTGACCGTTACGATCTGCGACACCCCGATCGCAAGCATCCGTTCATATTCATTCCGGTTATTGACGATCGCGGCATACCGAATCCCCTTCCACTTCAACAGCTGGATAAAAGCTTCTCCGGCTGCATTCGGTGCCGACACGAGTACCATTTCATCCTTATTCACAGTTCTGTCCGCCTCTCTTCATACGCTTACGAGGTTAGCTGACGGATTCGGGCGCGAGAGTCGCCCTATCTGAAGATGTACGACGCATGACGCGTCTCTTCGGAATTCACCCCTCATGAGGAATAGCTGTGCAACGCGAGCCATCCTCACTGTATCGGTTCCCCCGTTTCCCTTACGGAAACTCAGCGATTTGAATCTAATGTTGTAAGACCAATCAATACTCGTATCGTACGCCCGCTGAATATCGTTGTAAAGATGCAATCGGACGATTTCTGATATATTTTCTGCACTGCTCCGTCCATCGCTTCCAAAATCTCACTTATTCTCGTTCTTTCTCCCTCTACAATCATTATGGTATATTGTTCAAATGAGCTCGTGCGATTGCGGGCGGACCCGCTGCAACCAAGAAAAACCACCTTTTTGCCAGTCCAATCCGTGATAATCGCCTTAACTTTCATATTTCGGCTCAAATTCACGATACCGTTGTTTTACAAACCTTATGCGGTAGCGTAATATTCGGAATATGCTACGACCCCAACGCGAGAAGGCGCGGGGGATACCGGAATGAGGAGAGAATGGCCTGATGAACAATCGATTATGTGGAATTGAGCTGTTTCAATTCGATATTCAGCTCTGCGAGCATGAGGAGAGAGGCGTGCTGGAGGACTGTCGCTATGGTCTGCTCAAGCTTACATGCGGTGGACAAACCGGCTGGGGCGAGGGCATCATGTCAGTCGGCGACCCTCATTTCGATTTTATGCATTGGGCTTCTTTTCTATATACGCTAAGAAGAATGCCCATTACCGAAGCACTTACGATGCTGAGCCATCGTCAATTATCATGGGAAGCGTCCCAGATCGAGCTGACATCGCTGACGTTGTCGGATTTGAGATCCCGGCTGCAGAGCAAGATGTTGATGGGGACGGCTCAATTCGGGGCTTCCTTCCCGGTTGCCATCGGTTCCGGCATCCTGCCCGCCAGCTCTCACAGCTATGACCACGGCAATCACCCGGCAGGCGGGTACGAATCATCGAGCGTTCAAGCACAACCGACCGTGCTGGGCACGCAGCTAGGCGTACGATACGGTACGGGCTCCGGGCAAGATGTGGATCGTCTCTTTCGCATCTCTCGCGCTTATTTTGCCGTGTTGTAGCAGGCCCATTGACCTTACATACGCGTTCGTATAGATACAAGAAGAACCCGTTTACCGGGTCCCCTTCTTCCTTCTATCGCTCGGTCCGCAGGAATTCGTTCCATTCCATTTAGGCAAGCCTCGTATCTTTATGCTTCAAAATCCAAATTCATCGGATGCAAGGGAAGCGCCTCTTCGGCCTTGCTGTCCGTTGTCGGCACCCGTTCATCCACGATGTCGAACCGGAATCCGTCCACCCATACACTTCCGCCGCCGCTAAGCAGAATGCCGAACGCAATTGCCCCGCTGTCTGCGGGAATGTCCAAGATCACCTCGTACTGATTCCAATCCAACGTTCCTTGGATGGGGCGGCTTTGCATGTTATCGAACCGCAGCATGTCCCCATTCTCATGATCGACACGCATCCACAATCCCGCCCATCCGCATACTTGATCGGATTTGATGAATGCTGTACATTTGAGCCGCTTACTCCGGTATTCTTGCGCATTGAACATCTGCATCAAGGTGACGAACCCTTGGTTATCTCCATTCTTCGACCGCAAGCGCCCGGCTGCACGGCCGTGATGGACGACCTTACGATCGGTGGCCACCTCGTAAGCTTCGGGGTTCTGCCCTGTAACCGTCCAGCCCTGGGGCACTGATTTCATGAACATCTGCGTTCCTCCTTCATGAATTAATGTTGTTGAATACTTGCGGTACTCACCAGGGGTCATCGTGAACAATTTTTTGAATGCGCGGGTGAACGCTTCTTGAGACTGAAAGCGGTATTCGAAGGCGATGTCAAGGATCCGCTTATCCGTATGAATGAGATCCAGCGCGGCACGCGTTAATCGTCTCCGCCGTGTATAGTCCGCCACCGTGAATCCCACCATGCTGTTGAAAATGCGGTAAAACTGGGCGTTCGAAAACACGGCCTGCTTGGATAGCTCCTTCAACGTGATCCGCTGGGTCATATGCCTCTCGATGTAATCGAGCGATCTGCGTATCATGGCAACGTACTGGCTGTAGCTCACTTCGTTCACCCTTCGCTTGTTCATTGGTTGCTTACTTTGGCTTGTTACTAGCGTAACAGCCTTTATTCCGTCATTTTTGATATTTTTTATCGTCTTATCTTCCACGGGGAAGCGTTTATCGGCACTAGTACGTTCTACGTACCAGATGAAGAAAGGGCGCGAATCTATAGAGATCGCCATGCCGGCCTGATGAGCCCATGACAAAGAGGCTGCGCGGAATAACCGTCGCAGCCTTCTTGTAATTGAATAAGTTTCCCATGTCTGCCTCTTCTCCTGCATGGGCCAATGCACACTCAATAAAGGGATTTGCAGCTTATATCGTGTAGCTACCGTCCGTTCCCCCTGTATCCGTCCGAGTCGTCAAGACACGATCCAGAATAAGCTTCTCGTAGTGGGCAAAGCCGCTGTCATGCTCTCGCGGGCGGGAAAGCGCAATATCCGTATCCAGCGTAATTCCGCCCTGTTCCACCAGTATCACCCGGTCGGCGAGCGCCACCGCTTCACTGACGTCATGAGTAACCAATACGGCGGTAAACCCCCGCTCCCGCCACAGCCGCTCGATGAGCTGCTGCATCTCGATCCGTGTCAGGGCGTCCAGCGCACCGAGCGGTTCATCCAGAAGCAGCAGCCTCGGGCTGCTTGCTAGCGCTCTGGCCAGCGCCACACGTTGACGCTGCCCGCCGGAGAGCACGGATGGCCACTCGCTTGCACGTTCAGCAAGGCCAACGAGCTGCAGCGCTTCCAGCGCCTTATCCCGGTCACCGTCAGGAACGCCGATGCGCACGTTGTCCAATACGGACTTCCACGGCAGCAGCCTTGCGTCCTGGAACATGATCCGAACATCGGAGCGCAGTCCGGAGGATGGCTTGCCGTCGAAGCTGACCGAACCGGAAACAGGCTTCTCCAGCCCGGCAATCAGCCGAAGAAGCGTGCTCTTTCCGCAGCCGCTTCGACCGACTACGACCAGGAATTCACCAGAACGGATCGATAGCTCCAAGCTTTCCAGTACGATCTTCTCACCGAAGCGTACAGTACCGCCGCGCACCGTCACCGTTGATCCCGAGGCCGATCTAGAAGCACTCTCCTGCTCCTCTGACACTCGCTCCAAGCTTTCTGCATCTTCCGGTTTTCTGGTCACTTTGCGATGGATCACGTCTTCTGCGCTATTCCGGCTGGGCGCAGCCGGCTTCGCGGCCGCCTTCGCAGCACGCCTCGGGTCGTCTGCAGATTCGTCTACGGATTGTGCCGGTAATGAGGATGCCATTTCAGCCAGCTCCTTTCCATACGTTTGGCAAGCCAATCGGACAGCTTGCCGAGCAGCGCATACAGCAGAATACTTAGGACGACGACATCCATCTGCATAAACTCACGGGCGTTCATCGCCATATAGCCGATCCCTGCATCGGATGATATCGTCTCAGCTACGATCAAGGATATCCACATAATGCCGAGCGCGAAGCGCACGCCGACCAAGATGGAGGGCAGCGCTCCGGGCAGAATAATTTTGCGAAACAGCTCCCACCCGTTTAAGCCATAGGTTCGCCCCATCTCTACGAGACCCGAATCGACAGACCTTATCCCGTGCAGGGTATTCAAGTAAATCGGGAATGCGACGCCAAGCGCCACGATAAAGATTTTGGCTTCCTCACCGATGCCGAACCAGAGAATGACGAGCGGAATGAGCGCCAAATGCGGAATGTTGCGAATCATCTGCACGCTTGTATCGGTCAGCTTCTCTGCCAGCGGCACGATCCCGTTCAGGAACCCGAGCACGAACCCAATGCCGCCTCCAATGATGAATCCGATCAAAGCCCGCTGCGTGCTGACACCGACATACTGCAGCAGCTGGCCGCTCTCGCTCAAGCGTACAGCCGCCTTCGCTATCGATAACGGAGTTGGCAGGATGCGGTCCGCAATCATCCCTGCGCTGCCAAGCAGCTGCCAGAGGACAATCAGCAGCACAGGCAGCAGCCATGGTAAGCCGTACCGGGACCAGAAGGCCGTCTTGTTTCCTTCGCTCATAACAGGCACCTCCCTGCGATTAACTGACTGGTGTCCGCTCGGACGGTTTGATTTGATTCGCGATCAGCTCGCCAAACGGGCTCGTTGACGTCGGTCCCGTCGACTGTTTGTGCTCGAGAGGCAAATGAGGAAACAGCAGATCAGCCACGCGGTAGGCTTCCTCCAGATGCGGATAACCCGAGAAGATGAACGTCTCGATCCCGAGGTCGGCATATTCGCGCATCCGCTCGGCCACGGTCCCTGGATCGCCGACCAAGGCGGTTCCAGCACCGCCGCGAACGAGCCCGATGCCCGACCACAGATTCGGCGAGATCTCAAGCGCGGAGCGGTCGCCGCGGTGCAGATTGGCCATCCGTTTCTGGCCTACCGAATCAAACCGCGCGAATACCTTCTGTGCTGCGGCGATCGTCTCGTCATCCACATACTTGATCAAGTCATCGGCAGCTGCCCACGCTTCCTCCTCGGTCTCCCGCACAATGACATGCAGCCGGATGCCAAAGCGGACCTCCCTGCCCCGTTCTGCGGCCAGCTTGCGTACTTTTGCGATTTTGGCCGCGACCTCGGCGGGAGGCTCTCCCCACGTCAGATAAACGTCGATATGATCGGCCGCCACATCATGCGCTGCTGCAGACGATCCGCCAAAGTATAGTGGCGGATATGGTCCTTGTACGGGCGGATAGAGCACCTTGCCGCCCTCCACCCGGATATGCTGTCCGTCATAATCAACCGTCTCACCCGCAAGCTCTCTCCTCCATACCTCCAGAAACTCCGAGGTCAGGTCATAGCGCGCATCATGATCCAAGAACAAGCCGTCGGCCGCCAGTTCAACAGGATCGCCTCCGGTCACGACGTTGACGAGCAGACGCCCGCCGGATAAACGGTCGAACGTCGAGGCCATCCGGGCAGCCAGCGTCGGGGACATCAAGCCCGGCCGGACCGCAACCAGAAATTTCAGCTTCGTCGTCACAGGTATGAGAGAAGAAGCCACGACCCAAGCATCCTCGCAGGAGCTGCCTGTCGGAATGAGAACCCCGCCGAAGCCCAGCCTGTCGGCCGCCTGCGCAATCTGTCTGGTATAAGCGTCATCTACGGCGCGGGCGCCCTTGCTGCTGCCGAGGTACCTTCCGTCTCCATGCGTCGGAATAAACCAAAATACTTCCATAGCCTTTCATCCTCCCGTTATTTCGTTAATCGGCTTAATGATTCATGAGGCGAAGCGTTATTTTAACGTGGCATCCTTCACTTGGATTTCTGTTGGAATAAGCTCGAGCGCAAAGAAAGCATCGGCAATCTTCTGCTGTGCCTCGATGACGGCATCGTCAATCGGCTGCAAGCCATAAGCGCGGCGGCCCGAGGCGAGCTCTAGAGAAGGGATATCGATACCAAGCTGCGGCGATAGAATCTCCGCCACTTCCTTCTGATGCGTCTTCGCCCACTCATCCACGTTGTTAAGCTCTTCCTTCAGTGCGTCAATGACAGACTGGTTGTTCTCCGCGTAAGACCGGGAGGCCAAATAAAACTCATGGTTGGCAACCAGATCCTTGCCATCCGTCAACAAGGTCCCGCCCGTTGCCGTCTGTGCTGCCGCGAGGAACGGATCCCAGATGACCCAGGCATCCACGCTTCCATTCTCGAAGGCAACGCGTGCATCGCCCGGAGGCAGGAAGACGGTCGTGATGTCCTCGTATTGGACGCCTGCTTTCTCCAAGGCCTTCACGAGCAAATAATGCACGTTGGAGCCCTTGTTCAGAGCGACTTTCTTTCCTTTCAAATCCGCGACGGATTTGATCACGGAGTCCTTGGGAACAAGAATGCCTTCGCTGGCCGGACTGGCCGGCTCGTGCGCGAGATAGACAAGCGGCGCGCCCGCGGCTTGAGCGAAGATCGGAGGCGCCTCGCCCGTATGGCCGATATCAATGCTGCCGATGTTGAGAGCCTCGAGCAGCTGCGGCCCGCCCGGGAACTCCGTCCACGTCACTTTATAGCCATCTGACTCCAAGCGCTTCTCCAGCGTTTCTTGCGCCTTCAGAATGTTGACCGTGCCGTATTTTTGGAACCCGATGCGGACATTCTTCGATTGGCCGGCGGATTCGTCCTTGTCGGCATTAGCGCTTACGGGTTCACCCGGTTTATCTGCTTCCTTGGTTGAAGCGCAGCCCGCCAGCAGCATGGTAAAAGCAATAATAGCCATCAACGTTACATACAGCGTGCGATGCGACCGGTCTGTCATCGTCATTAACCTCCTAAAAGTTTGTGGGTTTTCCGCTTCCGAAGGAGCGGTTAGAGCAAACTTGCTTCGGAAGCATAAGCCAAAAGTTTGTGGGTTTTCCGCTTCCGAAGGAGCGGTTTGAGCAAGCTTGCTTCGGAAGCATAAGCCAAAAGTTTGTGGGATTTCCGCTGCCGAAGGAGCGGTTAGAGCTGACTTGCTTCAGAAGCATAAACCAAAAGTTTGTGGGATTTCCGTTTCCAAAGGAACGGTTAGAGCAAGCTTGCTTCAGAAGCATAAGCCATAGGTTTGTGGGATTTCTGCTGCCGAAGGAACGGTTAGAGCAAGCTTGCTTCGGAAGTATTGGCTGTTTGTTAAATTACCGCCTCTTCCGGCACTGTCTGCGGAGTGAACAGCACCGCCGCTTGAACAAAAGCGCCCACTGCCGCATCCAGCCGATTCGATAATTCCTCTTGTAGGACGAAACCGCCATCGTCCGCCTTCGTAATTTGCGAATCGACTGCGAATACTCCAGCCTCGATATGACGGGCATAAAGGGCAGACAAGACAGGCTTCAGCGCATAATCGATGGATAGCAGGTGGGCAATCGTACCGCCGATGAACAAGGGAAGGATGACCTTGCCCTCGAGACCTTTTTGCGGGAGGAGATCCAAATAGGTTTTCAACACGCCTGTATACGACGCTTTATAAACCGGGCTGGCAATAATGATCGCGTCGGCATCGGCGACGGTCCGGTTGGCTTCCACAATAGCCGGAGAATCCCAGCGGGCTAAAATCAAATCCTCTGCCGGAAGGTTCGCTACGGGTAGCTGCGTGACGCTCCAGCCGAGGGACGCGAGTGTACCGGTGACATGTTCCAGAATGCCATTCAAACGCGACACGGCATTGGGGTTTCCTGAGATGATGACAGCTTTGGGCATACATTCCACACTCCAATATGATTTTATAAAAATAAAAAGAGACCTCCCGCCGCTCCGTGTTAAGGAATGGGGAAGGTCTCCGGTTGTCCAGACGTCCGTCCTGCCTATTGTTCGTATAGGTGATTATGTGTAGTTGAGATCGCGTTGAGTCGCGTATCCCTCATCGTTCTTTGTTCTTTTGCAACTGGTTGGTCCACTTGCCTTCTGCGGAATGCGGAGGAAGCCGCCACGTATACGATCTTTCTTGCGAAAGTATCGGTACAGCCGGCTTCCTTCTTATCGCTCAGCAACATTTTCCCGCATACCTGATTGTTGATAATCTGAGTATAAATAAAGTATTCCCATCTGTCAACTATGAATTAAAAACACAGTGAATGACTCGCCTCAACACGCCTAGGCACTCCTGCTCTGTCACAACCTGACGGATCCATGATATGGTAATGGAAAATGGGGTACATTAGAATTCAGTGCTTCGGTGCACCTGTTTTGCACACTGTTGAAGAGAAGGAGCGTTACAACACCCATATGGCCGATACCACACAACGTCTGTTTGTCGCAGTCTCATTGCCATCCCATTTCAAAGCCGCCGTCTCCGCATGGTGTGAGGCTAAATTACGTGAGCTTCCATTCAAGAGATGGGCCCATGCCGATGATCTTCACATTACCCTTCAGTTTCTTGGAGACACCTCAGGCGAAAGGATAGCGGCAATCGAACGAGAGCTCCGCCAAGCTGCGGACTTGTCCGAACCCTTTGCCTTATCCATTGAAGCACCGGGCACCTTCGGCCGCCCCGGCAAGCCATCCGTCCTATGGGCTGGAGTCGGCGGCGAGCTAGAAACGCTGCATCAGCTAAGTAAGCGCATCTCAATGGCTTTAACACCACTCGGTTACGAGCCTGAGAGCAGGCCTTACCATCCCCATCTGACGCTGGCCCGCGAATACAGGAGCTCCGTGCCGTTCGAGCCCTGGATGCTTGAACGCTGCGAAGTTCCCGTGACCGCAGATGGAGCTCCTCTCCGCTGGACAGTAACGGATCTCGTACTATATAGGAGTCATCTGAATCGTCCGCCCATGTACGAGGCGGTATCCCGCTTTTCCTTTGGGAGAGACGCTGCGGATCAACCCTAACGCTGGCTAGATTACGGAAGACAATAATGGCATAATCGCTGCCCCCACGTTAACGAGAGCGACTGTGACCCATAGAACAACGAATCGGCCACGAATGACCCGCTTATCTGCGCAATAAAGCACGCATCCTAGAAACAAACTGCTACCAACAAGAAATGCTCCCTGCAGCATGATAGGATTCCCCCGTTCGTAAGTATCTGTATTAGATATTCTTACTGTACGCGGGAGTTCTTAATCATTAGACTCTACTATTCTTAACATTTTCTTAAAAAATATGGACCGGCTGCCGATCTGCAGCTGCGGTCCGCGTTTCCTACGCTGTAACGCCCTTTTTTGGTCTTACAGGGCTCTCGGCAGCGCTGAGCTTTCTCTGTTAGACCGTTTTTGGGCGTTACAACTGCGGGAGCACCACCACGGGCTGGGTTTCCTTCGCTGTAACGCCCTTTTTTGGTCTCACAGGGCCTCCGAACCACCGCTTCACTTTCTGTTAGGACACTTTTGGGCGTTACAGCTGCAAAGAGCACCACTATGGGCTGGGTTTCCTTCGCTGTAACGCCCTTTTCTGGTCTTACAGGGCCTCCGAACCACCGCTTCTCTCTCTGTTAGGCCACTTTTGGGCGTTACAGCTGCAAAGAGCACCACTATGGGCTGGGTTTCCTTCGCTGTAACGCCTTTTTTGGTCTTACAGGGCCTCGGAACCACCGCTTCTCTCTCTGTTAGGCCACTTTTGGGCGTTACAGCTGCAGGGAGCACCACCATGGGCTGGGTTTCCTTCGCTGTAACGCCCTTTTCTGGACTTACAGGGCCTCCTAACCACCGCTTCTCTCTCTGTTAGGCCACTTTTGGGCGTTACAGCTGCAAAGAGCACCACTATGGGCTGGGTTTCCTTCGCTGTAACGCCCTTTTCTGGACTTACAGGGCCTCCTAACCACCGTTTCTCTTTCTGTTAGGCCACTTTTGGGCGTTACAGCTGCGGGAGCACTTCCGCGAACTGGGTTTCGTTTAGCCGGTAATGCCCTTTTGGCGGACTCGCGGGTTCTCCGAAACACCGCTGCTCTCTCCGGTTATTAGGCTTTACAGCTGCTGCTGCGGGATTGATGCCGCAGCTGCTGCGGTCAATTCGCAGCTATCCCATCATAGATGGTGCGTGCATCAACCACGCGCTTCACCTGTCTGCTGCAGCCGAGCCCCACTGCCTGCATCTACACCGGCGCCTGCAGCTGGGCGGCGCATCTCCCCACTCTCGCCCACCCTCGGAAAACGGGTCACAAACTCCGTCTGCCGCTTGCTGCTGAACACAGCAATCGTTCCGCCATGCAGCTCCACGATGCTCTTAGTGATGGCAAGCCCCAGACCGCTTCCGCCGGTTTCCTTCGAACGGGACTTGTCCACTCTGTAGAACCGCTCGAACAGATGCGGCAGATCCACGGCCGATATCGGGGCCCCGTAGTTGCGGAAGGTCACGATGACATCGCGCTCATCGGATGCGATCTCGATATCGAGCTGCTTCCCTTCCTTGGCGTAACGGATCGTGTTCGAGAACAAATTCTCGTAGACCCGGACCAGCTCGTCGGAGTCCGCCATAATGTAGAGCGGCTCTCCTCCCGCCTCAATATGATACGTCATGTCCGCCTGCTCGAAGACCGGCACGAATTCATCGGCGAGCTGCCGCAGAAAACTATTCATATCCAATCGCTCGAACTGCAGCGGAATTTCATTGCTCGTCACCCTCGTATACTCGAACAAATCATCGATTAGCTTCTTTAAGCCAAGCGATTTCCCGTAGACGATATTCACGTAATAGCGATACTCCACTTCATCCCGGCACCGGTCATTCTCCATATACTCCAGAAATCCGATGATTGACGTAAGCGGTGTCCGCAGATCGTGAGATACGCCCGTGATCAGATCATTCTTAGCCTTAACCGCACTGCGTTCCTCCTCGATGGAATGCTTCAAGCGTTCCGCCATACGGTTGATATTATCCGCCACGACTCCCAGCTCGTCCGAGGACTTTACCGGAATCCGGTGCGTCAGCCGGCCGTCCGCAATCTCGCGCAGGCCCAGCGTGATCTCCTCGATATAGGTAATAATGCTTCTGGAAAAAAGAAAAAAGAACACCAAAAACAAGATCACACCCGTGACCGACATCACCGGGATCGAGCCGATGTTGTTAATTACCCACCGCAGCAGGGAAGTGATGAACGACGAGGAGGACGGATTAAAGAACAGAATCAGCCCTGCCAGGTAATAGCCGGCCAACAGAACTAGACCCAGAGCCGCCAAGCTGGCCAGGAAGGCAAGCAGCACTTTCCACAAAAAGGTGCGCGCCAGTTTTCTTTTCAACCCTCAAACCCCTTCCGCGGAATGACTTATCCCAGTTGTATTTCTCGAATAACTTATCGCAGTGGTATCTCTTGAATAACGTGTCTCAGTTTTATTTATTAAATGACTTATCACAGTTATCTCTCTAGAATGACTTGTCTCAATCAAATCTCTAGAGTGACTTATCGCAGTTATCTTTATCACAGTTACAACACTCAAAATGACGTATCTCAGTCCTATCTCTCGAATGACTTATCACAGTTATCTCTCTAGAATGACGTATCTTAGTTCTATCTCTTTAATGACGTATCTAAGTCGTATTTCTATAATCTCGGATCCATATATCCCTAATCCCTGCGGTCACTTATCCATTTTGTAACCAACGCCCCAGACGGTCTTAATATATTTCGGTTTTCTGGAGTCCGATTCGATCTTCTCTCGTATTTTGCGGATATGCACCATGACCGTATTGTTCGAGTCCATGAAGGTATCCTTCCATATCTTCTCGTAGATATGCTCCATGCTGAGTACAAACCCTTGATTCCGGGCAAGCAGCAGCAGGATCGCGAATTCCCGTGGTGTCAATTTGACCGGCCGCTCATCGACCGTAACCTCGTGCGTCGAGACATTAATGACCAAATCGTCGATTTCCACGATGTCCTCATCCTGCGGTCGGTCTGACGGGGCGTACTTATAATATCTTCGCAGATGAGATTTGATCCGCGCAACCAGCTCCAACGGGCTGAACGGTTTGGTGACATAATCGTCAGCGCCGATGCTCAACCCTTTGATTTTATCGACCTCCTGTCCTTTAGCGGACAGAAAGATGATCGGCATCTGGTTGCTTTCCCTAATCTTCATACATGCGTCAAAGCCATCCATCTCCGGCATCATGATATCCATGACGATCAGATCGATCGCTTCCTTGTTGAGAATGCGCAGCGCCTCTGCACCGCTGCTTGCAGCATGCAGCTTATAGCCCTCATTCAACAAATAAATCTTCATCAGCTGGATAATTTCCGGCTCATCGTCCACCAATAGAATGGTCTCGTAACTCATGGGGGCGTCCCTTCCCTTACACATTCTTCAATTGCCAGCAGCTTGTCCCTATCTTGCTTCCCTCTTATTGTATACCGTTAAGCTCAAACAGCCCAGCCAAGCAGTGAAAAATACCAGCTACCGGCTTCCGTTCATGATTGCCGCGAACATCCGGGCCGCGATGCCGCTGGTTTCCCTCATATAATTATCCCGATTGCTTTGGTCAAAGCCCATCCATACCGCGGCGGTCAATTCGGAGGTATAGCCGACGAACCAGAGGTCGCGGTTGGCCTTCTTCGTCACACCGTCAAGCCCAAGCTGAGTCGTTCCCGTCTTGCCCGCTGCCCATCTGCCGTTGAGCTTGGCCTGCTTTCCCGTCCCCGTCTCCACCACGCTCCTGAGCATGGCGGTCATAGCGGCAGCCGTCCCCTGTGACATAACCTGCTTGGCGGTCATGGGATGCTCATAGATGACCCGCCCATGCGAATCCTTGATCATACGAATCGCATGGGCGTTCACGAGCGCACCGTTATTAGCAAAAGCACCGTAAGCCTGCGCCATGGTAAGCGGCGAAACGCCCTGATGCAATCCTCCAAGTGCCATGGCTAAGCTTGCTTCCTGATCGTCCAGCTCAACCCCTAGACTACCGGCAAACTGTATAGCGGAAGCCAGGCCGACTTGGTTAAGCACCCAGACGGCCGGCGAATTAATGGATAACCGTATCGCTTCAGCTATCGTAACAGCACCGCGATACCGGTCTCCCCCATTCTCCGGCCGGTACGATTGATACGCCGTCTTCTTGTCAGGAACAATCGTGTTTGCCTTGAATTTTCCTGATTCCAGCGCAGGACCATATACGATAATCGGCTTAAACGCCGAACCCGGCTGGCGCGAGCTGCGGGTCGCCCGATTATAATCGCCTGCCGTATAATCCCGGCCTCCTACGATCGCCCGGATCTCCCCCGTCCGATGATCCAGAATAACCGCGCTTCCTTGTACGATCTGATCCTTCCCATCCTTGGGAAAACGCCTTTTATCGGCGAATGCGGCTTCCGCTGTTTGCTGATGGCTCTGATCCAGTCCCGTTACTATGGTATAGCCGCCTGTAAGCAGATCATCTTGTGCGATTCCCGTCAGCTGCACGGCTTCACGGACGACATAATCGGTATATGCCGCATAGCGGTTGCTTCGGCTGCTTGGCTGAGGAGGCACGTAGTCAACAGCCTCCGCTTCCAGCAGCTGCCGCTGACTGATCAATCCCTGCTCATGCATCAAGTCAAGAACGACCTTGCGCCGCTCCTTGCTCTTCACGTAGTCATCAACCGGATTATAGCGGGAAGGTGCCTTCGGGATCGCGGCCAATGTCGCGATCTGCCACAGCTGCAATTGATGCAGGTCGCTTATCCCAAAATATCGCCGGGCCGCCGACTTCACTCCTACCTGCTGGCGGCCAAAATAAATATGGTTCAGATACAGCTCCAGCAGCTGCTGCTTCGAGAAGCGTTTCTCCAATGCCATCGCAATGCCCGCTTCGTTCAGCTTTCGGATGAAGCTTTTGCGATTCGTCAGATATACGGTGCGGGCGAGCTGCTGTGTAATGCTGCTGCCCCCTTGAGATAAGCGGTTCTCCATCACATTGCTTCGAATGGATCTTAAGATCCCGATCCAATCGATGCCTGTATGCGTATAGAACCGGCGGTCCTCCGTCGCTACGAAGGCATCCAGCAGCAGCTTCGGCATCTCGGATAGTGCCGCCTCCTCACGATAGCCGATATCCGTTACGGCCATCGTCGCAATCACATGGCCCTCCCGGTCTACGATTATACTGTTGCTGCCCACATGCAGCTTATCCATCTGACGTCCCGCTATCGCTTCTCCGGCTATATGGACATAGCATACGACCGCCAGCGCAGCCAATACGCCCACGACAGCCAGATCGAAGACGGCATAGCCGATTCTTCGCGATCCCATGCGCCTAGTTCTCTTCCTTCTTGGCATCAGTCTCGCAAGGCTCCACTATCGATGCATTCAGCAGCCGCACGACGTCGTCTTTAATTTTGGATGAGCGGTAGTAGAAGCCGAGCAGGAACAGCATTCCCCCGACAAGAAGGCCTACAGGTATTTTGCCGATATGATTAATCAACCAGTTGACGAGCTTCGCGAATAACGCACTTCCCGGAAGATCCGAAGCGTAGACATACGCGCTCGTTCGATAGAGCACATACATCAGCAAGGCGCTGAGCAGGGCGCTTCCCGCGCATACATAAAGAAACTTGAACCGAATTTTTCTGAATGCCTCTGTCATCTGATAGGCCCCTTTTCTGTATGGTATCGCGTTTAGTTTACCGGGGAGTTCTTAACCGAAATCCGTCGAAATCCTTAACCTTTCCTTAACTTTGGTCGCCAGGGCTAATGAAACAAACAAAAGCCGCAAGAGCATCACCTGCTTCCATAAACGGAAGTCGCGATTCTCTTACGGCCTTTTAATCTTGCTTAGGGCGGCTGTTGACCGCTTTGCCGGGCTGATTCATCTGTTTACGAGTCGGGAGCCTTTAAGACCAGTCAGAATAAAGCTTAATTATTGAATAATCCTTCAAGTTGCCATGAATATCTGTACTGACGGCATATGACTTCATTGAGGTTTAAGCATAATGTCCAAATAGTCAATCTCTGCGTAATTAGCGCCTTTGGTAAAGCGGATTTTATTATGTCCGGCCGTTAAGGTCTTCTCGACTACGGTTGTTCCCCAGTTTCCCCAACCGGAATACACAATGTCGACCACCTGGCTCGCCCCCCCATTAACGGACATGTTATAGGCAGAGGATAAACTGCCGTTCGTTCCGTTAGCCGTTCTTGCCAACAGAATATAAGTACCGGCCGACTCGACGGTTACATCGAATTCCACGTAGCTGTTCGTATTGTCAATGTAGCCAACCTTTTTGCGGCCTGAGGCCGTTTCGTCCTGAACCCTCTTAGCCCCGTTCGCAATCGTCGCCTCCTCAGCTTCATATCTCTTTCTCTCGGGCTCTCCGGACGGCGCGCGAATCGGAAAGTTCGGAGAAACCGGAACGCTGAGGTTAGGTGTGTTATCGGCATTCCAGGTAAAAGGCTGCGCCCTTACATTTCGCGTCCAACCTGCGCCTGACCATCGAGCGGCATGATAGATTAACCAATCCTCCGTGCCGTCAGGCGATTTGGTGAAGCTATTGTGCCCCGGTCCGAAGATGCCGCTTCCACTGCTGAAAACCGAAGCGTTGTTCTTTGTCCAGGAAGCTGCCGACAATAAGTTGGACGTGGTGCTTGCCGTCAGCAGCCCCAAGTTGTAATTATTGCTCCAGCTGCCATCCGCCGAGTATACAAGATTAACCTTATTGTCTTTGACGATAGGCTGCGGCGCTTCATTGATATAAGGAAACTGACTCATCTCCCAACTGAGAGTAGGCGATGAAATTAACGTTCTGGCGCTGGACAGCGTATATGGATTACTCATCGATGCCACATAGATGTTCTGGCGATTCTGATACGGAGAATCCCATCCGGACCAGAACCAATACAGCTGACCCGCAAGATTCAACACGGTACCGTCGATTGCCCACAAATCCGTCGAGTCGGTTATTTTCCCTTTGTCAGTAAAGGTTCCTTGGAACGGATCGGCGCTTGTATTTTCCAGTACGAACATGCGATGGTTGACATCTTTCGTATCAGCGCATGTCGTGGCCGAATAATACACATACCAGGCATTGCTTAGAAAGTGAATTTCCGGCGCCCAGATTGATCGGCAATTAGCCGCGTTGGGGTTATTGGTTGGCGGGGTCCAAACAACCTTTTTCTCGCCGGATTCAATGCCGGATAGGGTCTTGGATCTCCAGATCGTCACATTATTTCCCGTTGTCCGGGTGTAATAATAGTAACCGTCTGTATGCTTATACATCCATGGGTCTGCGCCATCCTGAGAGATGACGTTATGGAAATCGGATCGGACAAGCATTGGCGAACGCACCTCTACTTCGGATAGTTCCACAAGACTGCTCTGGCCGCCTCCTGGAAATTTCAACCGCAAATACCTTCCCGAAGCGTTCAAGGTGTACGTATACTTCGATGAATCGTAGCTCAAACCTTCGGCAGGTACATTAGTCGCGCTCTTAACATTAGTCCAGGTAACCTTGTCATTGCTAACCTCAAAGGTGATGTTGGATGGCACGGTATATGCGATGCCGTAAGGATATTCCCGGAAGTATAAGGCCACATCCTGTATGGACGTCTGCGCTCCCAAATCTACCTCCCACCAAGAATTTACCGCTCCTGCGGCGCTTGAGGCCCATGCGTTCTCCGCCGTTCTGCGGGAGTTCGTGCCGTCATTTGCCTTAGAGGCAGGGTACATCGTCGAATACTCCGATGAAGCCGTCGCTTTTCTCTTGAATGCCGCATTAAGCGTCTGCCGCTGATGCTGAGGAAGGCTGCGGTTGTAGATGCCGACCTCCGACAATTGCACTAGCGTATCCTGGCCACCATCCTCGAACAGCAATCGAACATATCTGCCTTGCCCGTTTATGGAATAGGAGTAAGCAGAAGACGCATAGGGTTGGCCATTCGTAGGAACGTTAGCCGATCGGGCGATCAGCGTCGTCCAATTCGTATTATCGTTGCTTGTCTGAATGGTGATCGTCTTCGGAACCATATAGGCCGCATTCGCGATATGTTCCCTGAATTTCACCTCGATGGTCTTGAACGTTTCCTGCTGTCCCAGATCGACCTTCCACCAACTGTTTAAGCTCGTACCCGAAGCGCTGGACCAAGCATTATCCGGATTGTCGGTCCCATGACTATTCAGCCCGTCGTTCGCCTTGCCTGCAGCGTAGGTTCCGTCATATTGCGAGGATGCGGAAGCCGTCTTTCCAATCGCCAGATTGGTTGATGCCGTCACCGCTTTTTCCTGAGCGATTTCAACCTCCGACAGCTCGATCAGCGTGCTTTGCCCACCCGTCGGAAACTTCAGTTGAACGTATCTGGCCTCCCCTTGGAAAGGATAGAGATACACTTCGGAAGCATACGTTGAATTTTCCTGCGGAACATTCGTCGATTGATTCACGACCGTTGTCCAGTTGACGTTGTCGTTGCTTATTTGTACGGTTACCGAGCTCGGAACCATGTATGCTTTTTTTGCTAATTCACGATACTTCACTCGCACGCCTTCCATCTTCTGCTTCTTACCCAAGTCCAGCTTCCACCAGGAAGAATGAAGCGCCGCGCCGCTGGCGGTAGCCCATGTATTCTCAACAGAGTCATTGCTGTTAATACCGTCCACGGCTTTATCGGGAGCATAAGCAGCGCTGAACTGAGATGACGCCGTAGCGGTTTGTTTAAATCCCGGGTTGGATACGATCGTGTCCCAGTATTTTTTGGCACGCGCAAACTCTGTAGCGTCGTTCATGTAGGCATCGGGATTCCACATCCAGTTCGCCATCGATATCGCATAGATTTTGTGAGGAGTTGTCGGCCGGAAAATATTTTCGATAACGCCTTCGGAAGTATTCCGCGGCATATCGTTCCATACGTAACCGCCCGGCAATGTCAACGATTGAGCCGGAGGAACTTTAGTTTTAGTTTTAAACGGAACTCTTTGATCCGTAAAGTAATAATTATCTATCTCCCATTTCGGAACATCTGGATCAGAAAAATTCAATCTGGTATCCAATAGTTCGTAGTCATTGTGCCAATAAAACGGAATTTTATAAGGATTACTCGTATAATTTCTCCAAGTAGATACGTGGGCTGGCGTTAACGCTGTAGAGAAGACATCATACCCCGTCCAGACAGCCCCGATCTCCGGAAGCAGTCCGCTTGTAAAGGTATTCAAATACGTACCGATAGTGGATTCCGTAAGATTATACTTCTCCGGAGTCGCTAACAAGTAGAAGCCTTCCTGGCCTGACAAGCTTTTTTGGAGCTTATTTGCCAAATCCCGGTGTTTCGCCGGATCCGAATAGGCCTGATCGTCAAAGGCCAGCATAATTTTGGAAGCGCCTTCATCCAGTGATAACTTAAATAAGTCAAGCAGCGTAGTAAACTCCTCATCCGTTGGCATCCCTCCCGAATAACCGGGATTGACCTCCTGCATAAACTGAATGATCCCTTTATCCCTTTCATAGTTGCTTAATTCCTTCACCGTACTCAAGTATTCCAAGGTAGGACTTTTCCATCCATTCTCTAACAGATGGCTGTAACATAAGCTAAACACGTTGATCTTCAACAATGGAAGCATATGCATCCAGTCTCTGGCGTCGGAATACGAAAATTCGCCTTCATTATTAACGTGAAACTGTGTATTGATATCCTTGATGATCCGCATATCCATATCCGGATAGTCGCGAACCGATATGACCCGCAACCGGGTCAGTGCACCGCTCGAATCAATCATTTGCGCTAGACTCGTCGAACCGTAATAGGCTCCGATCGCCTCGTAACCGGTTACCAGAACGATATGCCGGTTAGCTGCAAGCGCCCGCTCAATTGCATAACCCTCCTTATGATCAGGAACATCGATAGAGTGGCTGCCGTTAACGGTATTGGTATTCTTCGTTCCGATGGCAATGACTACCGAATAAGCGGAGTTGGATTGATCATCGTAGAGTATCGGAATTTGCTGCCCGTTCTTGCGGGCAAGGACTCTTTGCAGCAAATCCGCGCCTTCCTCCTCCGCGGGGGATGCTTCTCTGCCGATAACGATTGCTGCTTTATAGGAGGTTCCGTCGTGCAGCGTCAGGAACTCATCCGTATAGCTAACCTGCTGCGGCGTTGGAACGATTTTGTCGATATCTGCAATCATCGCATTGGCGCTTTCGGAGGGGGCGCTTAAAAATCCGATTGCTATAATAGCTAGAACGGTCGCCGTTTTTGCCAGATGCATAAGATAACGTTGCATTAAAAAGCCTCCTTCTTATTCTTTTAGCGAACCCAGCATTGCCCCTTTGACAAAATATCTTTGCAGGAACGGGTAGACGATCAGAATCGGCACCGTGGCAAAGATAATAATGCCTGCGCTCATCATCTCCGGCGTAACCGGCATGTTTAGTTCGAACTGCACCTCCCCCATGAAGTTATTCAGTCCCTTCTTGGCGACCAGGTTCTGCAGCAGTACCTGCAACGGATAAAGAGTCTTTTCCCTTATGTAAATAAGTGCGGAAAAGTAAGTATTCCATTGATAAACGGCGTGAAATAGACCAACGGTGGCAAGAACAGCCGTCGATAAGGGCAGCACAACACGGAAATAGATACCGGCCTCACTGCAGCCGTCCATCTTCGCTGCATCGAACAGCTCTCCAGACACATTCCGGAAAAAGGTTCGCATAATAATCACGTAAAATGCGCTTGTTGCTCCCGGTATCATCAATGACCAGAGCGTATCGAGCATGTTAAGGGATTTGACAAGTAGAAAACCCGGTATAAGAGGTGCGGGCAAAATAAAAGTAAGTACGATGAGCCGCATGATCCATGTTCGTCCTGGCATGGTCGTTCTAGAGAGCGCGAAAGCAATCATGGACGTGAGCGCCAATGTAATCAGCGTGCCAAAGACGGTAATGTAAACACTGACGCCCATTGCCCTCCACATTTCATCCATCGAAAATATTTTTTTGTAAACGGCAAATTGCAGTCCCTTCGGCCAGAAATAGACCAGCTTAGCCTGCGCATAAAGCGGAGAACTTAGGGAAACCGACAGGACGTGAATTAACGGAGCCAGCATAATCAGGCTTAGAGCCGTCAGGATGGTTGCCAAAAATGCTTCAAAAGCTATAGGTTTGCGCATGACTCTACCTCCGATTTTAGTAAAGGCTCTCTCCGGTTGTTTTACGGCTCACCGCATTAAGCCCGAATACGAGTATAATGCCTACCACGGCTTTGAACAGGGCAATTGCCGTTGTATAGCTGTACTGTCCGCCTACCAAACCGAAAGTATAAACATACGTATCGAATACTTCACCCACATCCCTAACTAGCGGATTCAGGAAAATCAGTACCTGCTCCACATTCGCGTCCAGAATATGTCCGATCGAGAGAAGCAGCACGACAACCATAGTCGGCATCAAAGAGGGCAGCGTAATGCTCCACATTTGTCTCCATCTGCTTGCACCGTCTACCATGGCAGCTTCATAGAGGTTCGGATTAATGCCGGATATTGCCGCCAGATAGAGAATGGTACCCCAACCGACTTCTTTCCAGATCCCCGTAGAGATCAGTACGGCAAGAAATGTGTCTCCTTGCGTCACATAGTCAACCTTTGCCAGACCCATTTTGCTAGCTACCGTATTAATAATGCCTTCATAGGAAAGCAAATTGATGAGGATGGAGCCGACGATAACCCATGACAGGAAGTGAGGCATGTAGACTACGGTTTGCACGACTCTCTTAAACCACATCGATTTCAGCTCATTCAGCAGCAATGCCAGAATGATCGGCGCAGGGAAGCCGAACAACAGCGAATAAACGCCGAGCTTTATCGAATTGCGAAACACTTCATAAAAATCTTCGAATCCGAACATCCGCTCGAATTGAGCGAAACCCACCCATGGGCTGTGTAAAATCCCTTTGAAGATGTTATAGTCCTGAAAGGCTATGACATTTCCAAGTAACGGAACGTATTTGAATAGTAAAAAATAGAGCAGTCCGGGCAAAGCAAACAAGATGAGTACCCACTTGTCTCGTAACACCAATCGCCTGTTCATAACATCACCTTCCGATTCTTGTGGATGACCGACCCGCTTTACTTCATTCGCGAACTGCGCTGCATGTATTCGGCATGCAGCGCAATTCACAATTAACGTTATTTATGGAACTCATTGTACCACTGCGTTGCTTCTTCAATTGCTTTATCTCCGCCGCGTTTATTCCAGTCCGCAGCGAATTTATCGAAGGCATCAATCGGTTGATCTCCCGTCATGATCTTGGAGAACATCTCAACGAACATCGTTCCCCATGTAGATATTTCCGGGTTATTCTGGAAGGTGACAAGCGGCGGCATATACAGACTATCATGCGGCATTGCAATATCCGCCGAGAGCTTATAGCCTGCAATAATCTTTTCCGATTCCGGCAATGTCTTTAATACCAGGTCATTGTTGAACCCGATTTCACGGGGATTGATGGACAGCTGGAACATTTGGAATGCATTTTTATCCGCGTTAACGGAAGACGAAACATCATATTTGAGTTCTCCGCCTTCGTCGGTATAGTTGGAGCCCTCAATCCCATAGGCGAAGAACTTGTCGGCTTCCGGGGCACTCCATGCCCAATCGAGATACTTGATGATTTCTTCGGGATTCTTGACCGTTTCTGGAATCACCCACACGAAATAAATGCCATCGGACACGGCTCCCAAACCTCTTTCGCCTCTAGGTCCCGCCGGCGGAGCAACCATCGAGATCTTGACCTTGTCCGGCTCGTTAACGAATTTCTTCGGCGCATTGGTTGCACTGAAGTCCGGTGTGTATTGATAGACGGCGGCAGCAAAGCTTCCCGACTTGCCGTTATAGATATCGGCGCGGAAGTCTGCCTCCTTCTTCGTGAACAGATCACGATTGACATACCCCTTCTCGTACAGCATCCGATAAAATGCGATTGCTTCCTT
The DNA here is from genome assembly GCF_024498075.1 of Paenibacillus mendelii. Classification (GTDB taxonomy): domain Bacteria; phylum Bacillota; class Bacilli; order Paenibacillales; family Paenibacillaceae; genus Paenibacillus_Z; species Paenibacillus_Z mendelii. The sequence goes on along the minus strand of NZ_JANHOF010000013.1, from coordinate 21,533 downwards.
CATCTTGGGGCTGATCATATCAGGAATCAGCTTGCCATCCTGCATGTGCCAAGTTCCGGGATCAACGCCGAATGATCCGAAGAACATCGAGCTCCAACCCACTCCTTCAAACATCGTATAGCCGTATTCGTCGTTCGGATCGCCATTGCCGTTCACATCCTGAACCTTAACCTGCTCGAAATAGTTCAGCCACTCGTCAATCGTTTCCGGTTGCTTCAGGCTCAGCTTGTCGAGCCAATCCTGGCGGATAAAACCGATCCTGTCATTGGCTGTTCCGACAAGAACTGGTATGCCGTAAATTTTCCCGTCCTTCTGAACTCGCGGACTGTTCCATGCGGTTTCGGGAATGCGTTTTTTGAGGTTTGGACCGTACTGATCAATCAAGGGACCTAATTCTTTGAAGATACCCTGTTCAACCGCATCCTTGTGAATGGTGGAATCGATGCTGGGCGTCCGGACCAAATCCGCCAAATCCCCGGAAACAAAACGCAGAGAGAGCTGTTGATCGTAGTCGGAATGTCCCAGAAAATCAAAACTGAGATTATAACCCGATAGCTTGTTTAACTCTTTGATATAGGGATCGTCTGCTTTTACAGTTTTGGCATACTCCGCTTCTGCATGGGAAAGCAGCACCTCAATGGATTTATTACCGGAATCCGAGCTTTTGGTTCCGCTTTCATTTTTGTTTTCAGTTGTTGACTTTCCTTCACTATTCGGACTGCTCTCGTTTCCTGTGTTCTCCTTACTAGAACACGCGGATAGAATGAGTGCGAGTGCGATGACGATAACCCAAATTTTCTTCATTTTGTGATACCCCTCTCGTCTAGTGTTGTTCATGATTTATGTTCGCAAGGCGGTCATCTGCCTGAGGTCGCGATCCTCCAAGGCATTTGGCCAATCCCCTAAAACCGAAATATATTGAAGCCACACTCATTTCTAAATCTACTGCTCTATAAATAGGATTGAATTACTTTGTTGATACCGTTTGCAATATCTTCCATGTCCCTCTCGGATCCAAGAAGAACGTTCTGGTGCAACCAGAGCAATTCATGCTCGGAAGCTCTTTCTGCCACCGGACAGCTGTTAGACTTAACTTCTCCATGCAGCTTGTGGATTCGATCGATAATTGCGGTGTTTTTGTTAAGCGGGACATAACCTGCCGTAACCGGTATCCCCTCCGCATTCAACTTGCGGATAAAATCCTCTTTAACAATTCTGTCTGTAACGTCTCTATCCAGCTTGAACATATAAAGGTGGTTCGCATGTTTCGTAATTCTGCTATCATACTTAACGGGATGGATTCCTTCAATTCGGCACAGTAGTCCATCCAGATTATTTGCGCTGCGCTGGCGAGCTTCCATCTGTTCTTCTAGACGGCTCAACTGCGCAAGCGCTAGCGCAGCCTGCACCTCACTGAACCTGAAGTTCCAGCCAATACGCTCGTGCTGATACCATTTACCATTGCGAACACGACCGCAGTTATGAATCGACCAGACATGATCGGCCAATTCCTCGTCGTTGCTCACAATGACGCCACCCTCGCCGCTATTGAGATTTTTACTGGATTGGAGACTGAAGGTACCCAGATCACCTAGAGCTCCTACCCCCTGGTCTTCCCATTTGGCGGCTACAGCCTGTGCGGCATCTTCTATTAACGCTAGTTTGTATGTTTTCGCAATTTGTCGTAACCGGGTCATGTTGGCCGGAGCGCCCGCAATATGAACGGCGATAATCGCCTTCGTAGCTGGAGTGATCGCCGCTTCGACCTTATCCGGATCGATCAGCATCGACTCATCTACGTCCGCAAATACCGGAATAGCTCCGATCAACAATGCAGCCGTAGCCGTAGCAATGAACGTATAGGGGGGCATGATGACCTCATCGCCGGCATCTACGCCTGCAGCCAGTAAGGCAATGCTTATGGCAACTGTGCCATTATTGACTGTTACGGCGTATTTCGCATCCTGCAGGCGGGCAAACTTTTCCTCGAATAATTTGATTTTATCCGGATCCACACCTCCCCAGTTCCCCGATCTGACGGCCTCCAACATAAGCTTCTCTTCCAGTTCTCCGAAAACCGGCCACTCGGGAAATGGGTGCATTCTTATCGGACTTCCACCGTCTACTGCTAATCTTGCCTTCTGCATGCTGTTACTCCTCCTAGGTTTGTTCGTCGATAATAGCCATAAGTTGTCTTTTTACTTCCGCCTCAACAGCTTGGTCGAAGGGACAAGGAAGGCCGAAATAAGTGACGGATTCGATCGGCTCATATCCGCCTTCCTGCAGCTGTTTGGCGGTTGTAATATATCCGATCATTCCATTGCTGTAAGCCAGAGGGACTAGGCCAGGGGAGCAGCTTTTCAAGAACAAGCCGTATTCCACGACCATTTCTCCATTCATAGCTATAAAGGTTAACCCATCGGCTATTGTTAGCTTGGTTATTTCAAATCGGGCTTGCTTCCTGAGCTCGCCTTGCTGCTCCGGTATTTCTGCAAAGGGAAGTACTGCAATCGACCGCCTGCCCGTCAGCACATTGGGTTCAAGCCATTCAAGCTCTCCGGATAGGATCGCCTCCACATCGTCTGCAAACCTTTGTCCTACAATGGAAATGACATCCTGATTGGCTCCGACAAATTCCGGCCTAACAGGATTAATATCGCCGCAGCATCCTTGCAAATAAGCGTATACCGTCAAGGGGTCATGACGGCTCTCCAGCTGTTCCATCGCATAACCGCAAAATTCAGAGGATACCGAATTGCGGTCAGATAGCGTAGGATGGCAAGCGTAATGGGTAAGCACACCCTTTCTCCTCCCAGCGGAAGTAGCAAAGACGTAAACCCTTAGCTCGGGATCGGTCACTCCTTCGACGTTCGGAGCCAACACAATTTGGTTTCCATCCCATTTCCTGCGATTCACGCTGATTTCGGATACACCTTTTCCCATCTGTATGCTCACAGGCTCGGCATCGCCTATTGCCTGTTCCACACTCTGGATTACCGCCTGCTCCAAAAAAGCGAGATATTCCGGATCAGGCTCTCCTAACCCAACTGTTCGCATTGAAATGGCCGGACCGGAGTGCGTATGAGTAGCGTGTAGAATAATGGCGTCTACCGCGATTCCCCACTGCCGCTCAATGCGCATGCGCAGTTGATCAGCCAGCTCTTCCGACCAGAACAAAATATCCGCAGACACGAGCAGCGACAGCAGCTTCGAACCGTCCGAAGGGCACTGTTGGAAATAAAACGTTCGTACGTACAAGCGGCTATTGATGGTCTCGAACTTTCGATTGTTCCGGCTGGCAAAACCCGCCAGCGGCAAGGCGAATGGCGGAGTGATATCTACTTTGGCTGTACCGACACTCAATTGAAGCTCCACAGGATCACTCCTTCCGATTTCTATGTTATAATAATTTCCACTAAGAATTCGGTCATTTTTTTTATTTACCCGGTCAATAGAAAGAAAACAGAGAAGAAATCGGGGGTAAATGGACATGGTTATGTTTCCGGAATATGAAGATGTTCTATCTTTATCTGGAGCCGTAAGCCGCAAGTTTTCCTGCGTAGTTACAACGCATACGCTCCATAAGTATTATGCTCTGCACCACCATGACGTGCTCGAACTTTCCCTCGTCGTTAGCGGAACCGGGACCGAATTCATTAATGGGAGTCCGCATAAACTTCAACCGGGAACAGTCACTTTTTTACGCCCCCATGATATGCACGAAATATTTTGCGATGATACGGGTGTAGAAGTGATTTGCTGCATGTTCGATATAAGCCTGCTGTTCGGATCAACAATGGAGGCGGATTTCGGCACGATCATTCTGGGCACGAATGACGGATCCACATCCTATGTAGATCTCGATCCTCAGCCTTACGCCGAAATGAGAGCCTGCCTTGAAAAAATGCGGTTCGAATACCTAGAAGACAAGCTGGCTAAAAATTCGTATATTCGCAGCAAGCTGATCGAAGCCCTGATTATCTATTTCCGCGCTCATCAGAGAAGAAATAATCTCACGCCGCCCAGTTCCAATTATCGCAATAAAAAGTTGATATGGAATGTCATTCAATACGTGAACACCCATTATATCAACGACTTATCCCTTGAAATACTGTCCAGCCAATTCGATACCAGCGTTTCCGCCATTAGTCTAGCGTTCAAGGAAGTGATGGGAACAACTTTCCTTCATTATTTACACAGCCTTCGGATCAGAAGAGCAACCGGTCTGCTTCTTAATACCAACATGTCTATTCTTGATGTCGCCTTGGAAACTGGCTTTCAATCCTTCCGCACTTTCTCCAGGGTTTTCGTAAAAATCGAAGGACTATCGCCCCGCGAATACCGTCTAAAGCACTCAAGAGAGTCAACAACCTCCAACCTTCAGTCCGATGTTCCAAAGGATTAGGAACCGATGCCCCCTACTATCCGATTCGCTATTCTGACGGCGGAACAAGCTTCTTCCGCCGTTATAGGAAGCGGGCTGTTCGTTTCGATTGCCCGGATAAAGCTCAACAACTGGCAATAATAGGGGTCTTCAAGCTCTGATGCCTCAGGGATAATGACACCTCGATCCGATAAATTCTCATGAACCGCCTTATTACCGCTCTCCATGTCCTCTCTGACGCTGCCGAAACTAAGAACCCCCTGATCTCCGGTAATATCAAACCCGGCATGAAATTCAGCCGCACCCCAAACAGCCCCTAATCTAACTGTAGTTCCGTCAGCGTAGTAGAGCCATGCCAACACTTGCTCCACTCCCTCGTGAGTGATAATCTCCGCACTTATCTGCGTGATTTGATCGCCTAGAAGCCAAAGCGCGTAATCGATATCATGAATCATAAGATCAAACACAACGCCGCCGCTTTTCCGCTTATCCAGAAACCAGCTGTTCTCCAGCGGCATTAGACTTGCTCTTGTTGTACGCACAGACTTGACCGCCCCAACTTCCCCTGAGAGCAACCGCCTGCGTGCATCCCTATATTCCGGAAAAAATCTAACCACATGGGCGACACATAATCTAACCCCTTCTATTCGGCTTGTCTTTATTAATTCCGCGCAATCCTCTTCGGTCAGTGCAAGCGGCTTCTCGCATATGACATGTTTCCCAGCCTCCAGAGCCTGCTGCACATATTCCTTATGCAAGTATGTCGGTAAAGTCACGCAGATGATATCGATATCCGGACGTGCGATCATTTCGCTGTAAGATTCATAGATTCGTGCTTGCAGCACTTCAGCTAATGCGGCTGCTTTCTCCCGCTCGGGATGACAGATCGCGGTTACCTGAACTCCCTTCATCCTCATCAATCGATCGACGTATACTCTTCCCATCGCGCCGCACCCGATTAAACCGATATTCATGTCTACCATCCTCCTCTTATTTGTTCTTCATTTTAATGATATCTACAAAAAAGGATGGTCAAAATTATTACGCAAGCAGACAATTCAGACATTTCGAAGGTTTCCGTGACCGGAATTCCACCGGAAAGAAGATGCGTGCATCTGGGCACGCGAAACAAACAAAAGCCGCAAGAGCATTGCCTGCTTCCATATGCGGAAGTCACAATTCTCTTACGGCCTTTATTCTTGCTTAGGGGGAAGCTGAGCCATCCGGATGATTTTCTCCAAGCCTTCGATGTAACGCTGAAACATGCTCCTTCCAAGCTGAGTTGCGCTGCAGGTGGTTCTTGGCCTTTTGCCGGCAAACGTCTTGGCTACGTCGATATAGCCCGCTTGCTCCAGCACGCGGATATGGCTGCCCAGATTCCCTTCCGTCAATCCAAGCTCATTGCGCAGAAAACCAAAGTCGCATTGTTGGTGTACAGTCAGCAGGCTCATGATGCCCAGGCGCGCCTTAGCGTGTATCGTTTCGTCGATGGCATCGAAGATATTCTCATTCATGCCGCTTACTCCTGCGCTGCAGGATCCATCCTGCAGCCACGTTACTCCCCCCGCCCAGCAAGCCTAAGATGAGGAACTGATATTCTCGAAAGAACAGTCCGGTTACGATGGCCAGCAGAATGCACCATGCCCCCAGCATGACCGGTCCTTTCCCCACCAGGGCGCCTAAGGACGCGTAAGCCATCCCCAGCAGAAGAAACCAGAAAACGGATAAATCCTCGGCTTGCACCATCTCCATCGCCATCATAAACGCGCCGGATGTCATCATGAACAGGAAGGGCACCCAGAACATCCATCCGAAGGAGCCGCCCTCCTGCACGTCGCCGCTGCGGGATTGCCTGATTCCGGTGATCGCAGACAGCATGACGCCGATGATCGCTCCGCTCGACCAGTACCATATGGGCCATAGCGTCTGATCGAACTGCATGCCGATATATCCCACCATCAGGTAGGTCCCCCATATATACAAATAAGGGGATGATTGATCCAGCTTCCGCTGGTTCTTAGCCATCAGCTGCTTAATAAATTCAATATCCTTCAATCCTTGCTGCCCAGGCTCCTGCTGCGTGTGTATCTGTCCGTTCGAATTTGACGATCTTGATAAATCATGATTCTCTCTCAATTACACCACTCCTGAGACTGCCTAATAGTCATGCGTACACTATCGATTCTCCCACCGGAATAACCATAATGCAAGCGACACACACACGATTGCGAATATGGCGAGCACAACCAGCCCTTGACCATAGTTTAACATCGAATGGCCCTGCCATACTCCTTGTGCCAGCTCTACGTAATAGGTCATTGGAATCCACTCGCTTATTGCCTGCATAATCTTCGGCAAATATTCAAGCGGCATGGAGATCCCGGATAAGAACAGCATGGGGAAAAAGATCGCCATGGCCAGTCCGCTCGCAGCTCCAGGTGTACTCGTGAGCCCCGACAGCGCAAAGCCAAGACTGAAGAATCCGATGCACCCGATCAAGATGCACCCGACCAGCAGCAGGATCGCTTGAAGCGTGATGTGAATATCCCATACCAGCTTCCCCACGATAATAACTTCGGCAGCTCCCGCCAGCACCAGCAGCAGCCCCTGAATCGAATGCGAGGCCAGCACCGCCGATTTGCGGATGGGCGTCACGCGAAAGCGCCGCAGTATACCGCTCTCCCTCAGGGTGATCATATTGATGTTAAGCGTGAATACGGAGACCGACATCACGTTCATGACACACAGCGCTGGAACGTAGTAGTCGATGTAGCGGCTGCCAGGAGCGCTTCCCGGCTGATCGCCAAACATGGATCCAAAGATAAGCAGCATGAGAACGGGATAAATGAGCACCCAGAATATCGTAATCCAATCGCGCAAGTAGAGACGTAAATCAAACGAAATGAGTTTTAAATAGGCGTTCATCTCACTCCCACCCCTTGCTGCAGCGTCAACTTATTAAAGACATCGTTCATCGATGCTTCCTCCAGCTTCAGGCCGCGAACCATCCAATTCTCATCGGCTGCCAGCTGAAACAGCTGCTTCAGCGTCTGATCCAGGTCCGTGGAATGCAGCTTAATCAAGGCAGGCTCCCATTCGATATTCACAACATACGTCAGCACAGACAGACTTTCTTTCTTAATGGATCCGGTATTGCTGAAGCTGATCCCCTTCGTTCCGCCCAGCATCGTGATCAGCTTCTGGGGGGTGTCCAGCGCAATGACGCGTCCGCTGTCGATAATCGCAACCCGATCGCAGAGAGCTTCTGCTTCCTCCATATAGTGAGTTGTAACGACGATCGTACGCCCTTCATCCCTTAGGCGCTGTATCGTAGCCCACATCTCGCTGCGGGCATTCGGATCCAGCCCCATACTGGGCTCGTCGAGAAATACGATGTCCGGATCATTGATCAAGGATAAGGCGAGTGAAACGCGCTGCTTCCATCCGCCGGACAGGGACTTGAAATAGACATTCTGCTTATCTGCCAGCCCGAATATGCGGGAGATCTCATCGATATCCGCGGTCTTATCATAGAAAGAAGCAAACAGGCCGAGCACTTCCTTCACTTTCGCTTTCCCGGGAATCGAGGTCGACTGCAGCAGGACGCCGATCCGCTGCTTGACGGCTTCCGCTTCCTTGCGTATGTCCATGCCAAGCACCAGAGCCATTCCGCTGTCTGCGAGCCGCAGCCCCTCGATAATTTCAATTAACGTCGTTTTTCCCGCACCGTTGGGGCCTACGATCCCGAATATTTCGCCTTTGCCAATCTGCAGCGAAATCCCGTCAACCGCGACCTTAGCGCCGTATTGCTTACGCACATGTTCAAGCTGAATAACCGTGGTCATTGGGTCACTCTCCCTATTTACTCTGAATTTCAGAGTAATTTCTTTTTCAGAGAATGTAAATGTCTGCTTGGCCGGCTCCCAGCGGTTCTGATGAATAAGCGGGCATAACAAATAAAGGCTGCGGGAGCCCATTACTTCCTCATGGGAAGAAACGAACTCCTGCAGCCTTCTATATCGTGCGCAGCTTAACCGCGGCTTGCTTGCCGCTGACTTGAATTCCCGTCTCCTTCGTTCCGACGGCGGATAATTCCTTGACCAGTCGTTCCAATAGCTCCTTGGCTTGCTGTCCTTCCTTGGAGCCTTGGAGCCGAACGACCAGCTGCACGGCATGGCCAGAGATAAGAAGCTTCTCGGCCTGCCGGCGCTTCGTCTCGAAATCATGGTCCTCGATTTGCGGAGTCAGCCGAATTTCCTTCACGGCCGCCGGCTTTTCCTTCCGGCGCTCCCCTTGCTTCTCCTGGAGCGCTTCCTGCTTCGCCGCGCCCCGAGGGGTAAGCTTGCAGGGAGGAGGACTGCTCATCAGTGACGTGCAGACTAGATCAACCTTCAGCTTCTTAGCCAATGCGAGAGCCTCGTCACGCGAGACGATCCCCATATCTTCGCCGGTCGGACCGGTTAACCGGACTTCGGACGCTTTTATTTTTTCATTGATGATCATTGTGACGCGTTCCCCCGGTTTGTCCGTATCATCCTCATGAATGTACCGCTTGCGGATTAATGCCGGTTGTTGTGATTGACTAGCGAGGGGAGTGATTTCGTACTACTCACCATGGACGAGCTACAGAGCGGGCAAGCGGGCTCCGTCTCAAATGCAAAATTATCCCTCATCCAACCGTTGCAGCCATCATTGGTGCATGACCAAATTGCGGTAACTTCTTCCGGAATTTCCTCTAACGGTTTTTTTCGTGAATACATGGAACGAACCCCCTCAGTCATTATTGGTTAGATCAACCGTGACGCGGAATGGAGCGCTTCGGGTTGACGAAAGATTAAAGACAGGTTATTCGACAATAGGAAGCCCTGTCCGCATAACGAAACAGGTCTTCCTATGTGGTAAAAAAACTGCCCCTAACTTGATGTTAAGTTAAGGGCAGTTCTCTTATGTTTGTCTTACAGCTTAACGACGTTCTCAGCTTGTGGACCACGGTTGCCTTGAACAACGTTGAATTCAACGCGTTGGCCTTCGTCAAGAGTCTTGAAGCCATCGCCAGTGATTGCGCTGAAGTGTACGAATACGTCGTTGCCGCCTTCAACTTCGATGAAGCCAAAACCTTTTTCTGCGTTGAACCATTTAACTGTACCTGTTTGCATTTGTAAATTACCTCCGAAAAATATTATTCCTCTCCAGTAAACAAAAATTCACATATTGAAAAAGGTAATATCGAAAAAATATTAACCCTTTACAATATGTGAATTCAGGTCTCCATTTCGATTACCCGAATCATACCATAAAAAAAATCAAAGCACAACTCATTTCCATCAATTTGAAAATTTATTTAAGAATAGTTCGTCATTCACCTCATACGATTACTCTGAAGACCGCTATGTATAAGATAAATGCCGCGTTGCTGTTGAACGGGAGAGCGCTTCGGAAGCGCTTCGGGCCATGCGGCAAATGGAAACGAAAGTCCCCCTCCTTCCAACCCCATTGTCAGTCTCCGTTATGGAGGAGCATCGCGGCGGCGCTCGTTTTCGATTCCGCCGGCTGCGGCCGCAACACCATCATTAAAGAAGGTTTTTCATCCGATACAATCGAATAGAACAACATACAGCACACAGAAGCCGCAGGCGCGGCTTCACCGAAAGGACGAGATCCCATTGCCAGACGACCGCGATCAGAGGGAACGCCCCAAGCTTAAGGTCATTTCATTCGACAAAGAAAAACAATCGCTCATCGAAGCGGAGCAGCCCTCGGTTACATTCGCCGATGTGGGCGGCATGGAAGACGTGAAACAGAAGGTTCGAATGAGCTTCATTCTCCCGCTGCAGCAGCCTGAAATCTTCCAGGCTTTCGGCCAGCAAGCCGGCGGAAGCCTGCTCCTATATGGACCGCCCGGCTGCGGCAAGACGTTTCTGGCACGGGCCGTCGCCGGCGAAATCAACGCGAATTTCATCCATCTCGAGCTGCAAGCCATTCTGTCGATGTATATCGGGGAAAGCGAGCATAATCTGCATGATCTATTCGAGAAGGCACGCAGCGAGAAGCCCTGCGTGCTCTTCATCGATGAGCTCGATGCGCTTGGCGGCGCCCGCCAAAGCATGCGGCAGCATCACGAGCGGATGCTCGTCAACCAGCTGCTCATTGAGCTGGACGGCCTGCATTCCTTTAATCAGGAGGTCTTCGTCATCGGCGCGACGAACACACTGTGGTATCTGGACACGGCTCTCCGCCGCCCGGGCCGGTTCAATCATCTGGTGTTCGTCTCCCCCCCGGAGAAGGAAGAGCGCGAGACGATTCTCCGCTTGAAGGCGGCCGGCAAGCCTCAGGAAGAAATCAACTTCCGCAAGCTCGCAGAGCTCACGGACAATTTCTCCGGCGCTGACTTAAACCAGCTCGTCGCGGATGCCTCGGAGAAAGCGCTCCTGCGCTCGCTTCAATCCGGGAGCATCCAGCCGCTGACGGCGGCCGATCTCCAGTCGGCGGCCAAGGAGCGGAGACCGTCCACATTGGAATGGTTTCAAACGGCGAAGAATTATGCCACCTTCAGCGACTCCAACAAGGACTACCAGAGCGTGCTCGATTATATGAAGAATCATCGACTGCGTTAATCAGGAGGCTGCACCAATGAATCCGACGACACTGCCTTTCAAATCAAGCTATCTCAGCAGAATCGACCAGCTCCTGCACTGGGATCGTTATGAAGACGCGCTGAAGGAAGCCGAAGCCTGGCTCAAGGAGGATCCGGACGACGCAGACGCATACGGCGCACTGTCCGTCATCTATCAGTTTATCGATATCGACAAAGCCCTTTACTGGAGCGGCGAGGCGCTGAATCGCGATCCGGAGCTGGAAAGCGCCTGGCGCGTCCGCCTTGTGATCGCTTATGAACGCAAGGATTGGCCGGCCTTCGAGACGCTCATAACCGAGATGCTGCGGATGTTCCCCGAGAATAGCTATCTCTACCGGATGCAGGGGCAATATTGGCTGACAAAGAATAAATGGCAGGAGGCATGCGAGCAGCTTGAGCAAGCGATTGCCTTGGATCATTCGTCTCTCAATTATGCTGTGTATGCCTACACGCTCGCCCTGCTCAATAAGGATGAACTATCCTTGGATGCCGAACGGACATCCTTGCGCGAGGATCCGGAGGACGATCAGGCGCTGCTCTATCTCGCTTGGGCCGCCGAGCGCCGGAATGATCACCGCAAAGCGGCCGAATTCATGGGCTCCGCGATCCGGCTGGATCCAAGCAATGCGCAAATACGCGAGGAGTATTTGGGCATTTTGCAGAAGTCCTTCTGGTTTTACCGGATCATGCTTTTTCCGAATTATTTGCGCAAGCTGAAGGGCTGGCATATCCTTATTATCTGGATTGCATGCTGGGTGCTCTTCAAGCCCCTGCTCGTTCTATTTATCCTGCTGTACATCGCCTCCTACTGGGCAAGCAAAGGACTGGTCCACGTCAAGGTGTTCGGCTGGACGCGGCGGCGGTAATGGATCATTCAGGGTGGCTGCAACTAGAGGCATCCCAGGAAATTAATAGACAGGTGAGGTCGCGATGAAAAAGATTTTATTTACCGGCGGCGGCTCGGCCGGCCATGTGACGGTTAACCTGGCTCTAATCCCCCGCTTTCTGAAGGAAGGCTGGGCAGTCTCGTATATCGGCTCCCACGACGGCATCGAGAAGCAGCTGATCGGCGAGCTGCCTGACGTGCGCTACTTCGGCATCTCTACCGGGAAGCTCAGACGCTATATGGACTGGCAGAACGTGAAGGATCCCTTTAAAGTAATCGGCGGCGTTATGCAGGCCTATCAGATCATCAGGAAGCAGAAGCCCGACGTCGTCTTCTCCAAGGGCGGCTTCGTCTCGGTCCCCGTCGTATTCGGCGCTTGGCTGAACCGAGTTCCGGTGCTCATTCATGAGTCCGATATTACACCGGGACTGGCGAACCGGATTGCGATTCCGTTCTCGGCAGCGGTGTGTACGACCTTCCCCGAGACGGAGAAGCATCTGCGTTCCGGCAAAACCCGCTATGTCGGAGCGGTCGTGCGTGATGATCTTGGAGCCGGCAGCGCAGAACGAGGAAGAGCCTTCTGCCAGTTTACCCGCTCGAAGCCCGTACTGCTTATTATGGGCGGCAGCCTGGGGGCGCGTAAAATTAATCAAACGGTACGTGCGGCCTTAAACAGGCTGACAGCCGAGTTTCAAATCGTACACCTGTGCGGCAAAGGGCAGCTAGAGCCTTCTCTGGATCTACCCGGCTACAGGCAATATACCTTTATCGGCGATGAACTGCCCGATATACTCGCGATGACCGATGTCGTCATATCGCGGGCGGGCTCAAACTCCATCTTCGAGTTTCTGGCGCTGAGAAAGCCAATGCTGCTCATTCCGCTCACGAAGGAGCAAAGCCGCGGGGATCAAATATTGAATGCCCGTTCGTTCGAGACTTCCGGCTACTGCCAGGTGCTTGAGGAGGAGAATCTGACTGCGGATACGCTCGCAAGCAATGTATCCCAGCTATACCGCAATCGGGAGAGCTATGTGAGGCGCATGGCGCAGAGCAAGCAGCAGGATGCGCTGTCGGATGTCATTCATCACATTAAACAAGCCCTCAAATCATAACCGCTGCGACCGTCTTGCAGCTGCTGCCCGCTCCCCCTATCCCCGGCCGCCCGTTTACAGCGAGGCCCGGGAGGGTAAAGAGAGGGACACCCTTACTACCAAAGGAGCGATTCATATGACAGCACATAACGACGGTCTCAGTGATAAAGTGAAGGGCAAGGTGTCGAAGCTCAAAGGGGAAGTGAAGGACCAAGTCGGCAATGCGACCGGCAACCATTCGCTTCAATTCGAGGGAAAGAAAGACAAGCTTAAAGGCGAATTCCAAGAAAACGTAGGCGAAGCAAAGGAAAAGCTATCCAAGTAGTGCCATTATCATAATATCGCGTATCAGCCCCGGCATCGTGCCGGGGCTGATGTTTTAGGCTAGGAGTTATTCGCGTCGTTAACGTTAGCCAGAACCAGCCAAGGCAGGTAGAGGGTAAAGCGGCTTCCTTGGCCAACATGACTCTCCAGCTCAATAAATCCGCCCATCAGCGCAGCGAATTGCTTCGAGATCGACAGACCCAGTCCTGTGCCTCCGTACTTACGGCTCGTTGTTCCGTCCGCTTGATGGAATGCCTCGAAGATCATGGATTGCTTCTCCGCCGGAATTCCAATCCCCGTGTCTTCCACCGTGAATGCCAGCCATTCATACGGCTTATCGCTGCCGTGTTCGGCATGAGATGGGCTGCTTGCCGGATATGCGGACAAATGTACCGTTCCTTGCTCCGTAAACTTTAGCGCGTTCGCCATCATATTCTGAATAATTTGCTGCAAGCGAACGCGATCCGCATACATATATTCCGGAATTTCGTCGCGATACGTTACCCTTAGTGCGATCCCTTTCTGCAGCGCCAGCGGCATAAAGGTCTGCTCCATATGCTGCAGAAGCTCGCGCACATTAAACTCCTCCGGCTCGACATCCATGTGGCCGGCTTCGATCTTCGACAGATCGAGCACTTCATTAATTAGGCCAAGCAGCCCTTTGCCCGATGTATGGATCAGGCCTGCATAACGGACTTCTTCTTCAGACATCCGGCCCTCCGCGTTCTCCTCCAATATTTGCGAGAGCACCAGCATGGCATTCAGCGGGGTACGCAGCTCATGCGACATGTTAGCGAGAAACTCGGATTTATACTGTGAGGCAAGGACAAGCTGCTCGTTCTTCTCTTCCAGCTTCTGCTTGGCAAGCCGCAGCTCTTCGCCTTTTTCCTCGGAAATACGGTACTGCTCCTCCAAGCGGATATGCGATAACTCCAGCTGCTGCTTCCGATTAGCCTCCATCATGAACTCGCGCAGCATAAACATGTACAGGAAGCTCAGCACCAAGCTGATGATCAGGGAGCCCGGCGCCATTTCGAGCAAGTATTCTCTCGTTGGAATGACGCCGAACGCCGCGATATAGACCACATTCATCGTATTGACCACCAGGATTACGATGGTCATTCTTGCATAGAAGCCGACCTGTTTCCGCTTCGCCCACACGATGATGGCCGTACATAACAAACTCATGAAGATGACATTCGTACAACCGACCACTGCCGCCTGGTTGATGCCGAAACTGAGGCGCGCAAGACCAAGACCGATCCCGATGGTCAGGATCGATAACGGGTTCCGTACAATCATGGACGCAATGATAACCGCCAGGAACCGCAGATCGAAGATGACCGTTTCGGAAAAGCGGAATCCGTAATGCATCGTCGTCCATCCGCTAATGATGGCAAGTGCGATAAAGAGGACTTCCTTCCATAGAGGGGAAAGCCGATAAGCGGCATATTTATAAATGAGACTGGCTGCATACATAAGCAGAAACAGAATACTGATATTGGCAAAGAAAGAGCTTAAAAACCGACCGACATCACTCACGAAGCAAATACCGCCTTTTCCATGAAACTTATTCCATTATAACCCAGTAGTTATGATGCATCACTGTCATTATTGCACAAATATATCTTTACCCGCTGCAACCATATCGAAAGCATAATCACAAAAAATAACCCCTAATTATGGAAAACATGATACAATTGGACTATTACTTTTAAGTCAAAAGGAGCAATTATTTGATGAAAACCACATTTATCTGTCGAAAAATCATTCTCAGCACAATGATTGCCTCGCTGCTGGCAAGTCCCGTTATTACACTCCCGGCTGAGGCGGCTGCCGCTTCCACCCCACAAACGGACAATGCGGTCCTTACATTCGCGGATCCCAATTTGGAAGCCTCCGTCCGAGGCGCTATCAATAAGAAAGACGGCGTACTGCGCAAGAACGATGTGAAGAACTTACAGCATCTCCGCATCTATAATAATGCCGGTATACGAAGCCTGAACGGGATCGAGCAGCTGACGAGCCTTACCACCTTCGCGCTCTATGATAATCCCGTTACCGATATTACCCCCATTACCAAGATGAAATCGCTCAAGAACGTCTATTTCGCCAATCTCAAAGGGGCCAATTATTACGAGGTTCAGCGAATGACCTGGCTGGAGGATCTGTCTCTAAGCAACCTCGACATGGACGATATTTCGTTCCTGAAGCCGCTGAACAAACTAACCTCCTTGAGCTTCACTGGGAATAAAGTGAAGGATATTTCCGTCTTGTCCACCATGACCGGCTTAACCTTCCTTCAGGCTGGCTGGAATGAAATCGAAGACATCTCGCCGCTGGCGAAGCTGCCGCTGCGCTCGCTTCACCTGAGCAGCAACAAGATTACGGATATTACGCCGCTCACCAACATGACGCAGCTGTTCGCCTTGCAGCTGGAATGGAACAAGATCGAGGATATCTCGCTCCTCGCCAAGTTTCCGAACCTGTATATGCTCACCCTGAACTCCAACCCAATTGCGTCCATGCTGCCCGTCTATTCTATGACATCGAAGCTGACGACCAAAGACTTCACCTTGACGGACAAGGATTTGACGCAAACGGTAAGCTTCCCGGATAAAGGGCTGGAGGAAGCCGTCCGTAAGGCGGCGAATAAGTCTCAGGGCGATCTGACCTTAGCCGACGTTGGCGCGATCTTATCTCTGGACGCTTCCGGCAAGTCGATTCGCGATTTGACCGGCATGGAATTATTGCCGCAGCTGGCCGAGGCCAATTTTTCTAACAATCAGATCAAGGATATTACGCCACTGCAGCATTTAACCCAATTGAGGACTCTCCGTCTGAAAGGGAATGCGATTAAGAACTATGCTCCCTTGCGTGACGTATACCGCGGCCTGACGGATAAAGATTTCAACCCGGGCTATACGAACCCTGCAGCTATAACAGTGTCTACGTTCGATGAGCTTGTGAAGGCAGCCGAGACCACGCTTGAGCAGCCAGGCAAGAAAGTGACGATTACCATCAAGGCGCCGGCACTCCAGAACGCGAAAACCTACAGTGACATGTACAGCTACTTGTTCACCAAGTACGCGGATACGTATGGCAAGTATCAATACATGAGCCCGACTGAGGTCCGGAAGGAAAAGATCGTATTCGCGCTCTACGCCGAATCCGCGAAGTACGATAAGCTAACCGGTACGGTCAACATCGAGAAGACGCCATTCACGTTCAATGCAGCTCAGTACGAGAAGCCTTCTGTGAGCGACAACATGAAGCCCGCCACGAGCATTCAATCGAATCATGCCGACATACAAGCGCTAGCGAAAGAGATCACCAACGGGCTCACGACGGATATGAAGAAATTGGAGGCGATTCACGACTGGGTCGCAGCTAACATTCAGTACGACTACGCGACCTTGCAGGGAACGAAGAATATGCCGCAGGACGCTGTCAGCGTGATGCGCAGCAAAGAAGCGGTCTGCGCCGGCTATTCGAATTTGACCGCCGCGCTCGGGCGGGCAGCCGGAATACCCACACAGGTGGTAACCGGCCATATCGCCCGTTTCGGCAGCACATGGGATAAGGTGCTCCCTTGGCTCTTCGACCGGAATTACTACCACGCGTGGAACCAGGCCTATGTGGATGGCAAGTGGATCGTGCTCGACACGACTTGGGATGCGGCGCAATATGCGGACGGCAAACAAACATCGGCGCCAACGCGGAGTTATTTTAATCCCGATCCGGCCGTCTTCGCATCCAGCCATACGTACTATGCGCCGAAACCAACGCCGGACGGACTGAAGGAGTTTTACTTCCAGCTCAGCGATGCCGACATGAAGGCTGTCTCCGATATAGCTTGGCAGGATGTATGGAAGAACGAGGGGGGAACCGGAACCTTCACCAGCTACACAGCAGCTGGGCATATGTTGAACGGTAAAGCGACTGCGATCAAAGCATACCGGATTCCGGACGGCACGTATCGCGTGCTGACTCTCGAACGTTCGAAGAGCGGGACGTGGACCATCGTCAGCAAGGTAACGAAGGATAATTACTTGGCACCTACGCCAGCCTACGCATTGAAGAAATATTGAAGAAATATTAAAGCAACGTCAAAGAGACACGCGTCAGAAGGAACAGCTTCATCTCCTCCTGCTACATGTCTCTTTGTTCGTTCTTGCGCTGCTGCAGACTATCCCGTATTTATCTTGACCCGTCTGAATAGCCATGGCTTCATGAATGCGATACATCCCGCTTCAATCGCCTTATTTGACCTCAAGCGGCCTTTGCTTCGTAATATGCAGCTCCCCTTGGTACAGATGAATGTAGATGGCATAATTCCCCGGTTTCTCGAAAATGGTGTCCGCGGAATACCGCCCCTTCCCATCGGACTGCGTCTCTAGAAATTCGGGAAGTCCCTCGTTATTTTCTCTCCGGACATCCAATTGAACATTCGCATCCTTATACGTTTCCAGACCCGTAATTTGGGCGATCAGCTTCATATTCTGCTTGGCGCTCGCCGGAGACGGATCGCTGATCAGCTCGATCTTGACCGCAGCCGGATCTTGTCCTTGTCCTTGTCCGCCAGTTCCGGACGTACAGCCCGTCATTAGACTCAACACCGCCATGGTGACGATGACCAAAAGCTTGCTTTTCATAGCACTTGCTCCTTCCTGCTGCATTCCTGCTTATCTGTATTTTACCCCAATCGTCCTCTTTCCGTATGACTCGATTGGGCTAGCTGGAGGTTGTTTCTATGAACGCTTCGTGAACCTTGGGCGTAAATTTCGTTATCGTACATACAAAAAGCCGCGGAGATCTTCATTCGCGGCTTCTGCATGATTATTCTATTTAATCAGGTGGCAGGCGATCCTTAAATCGTTGGCATCACGTTGCCGCCACTTACCGGAATGTACGCGCCCGTAATATAGCTGGACAAGTCTGATGCCAAAAAGGCAACCACGTTAGCGATCTCTTGGTCGGTGCCGCGGCGCTTCAGCGGTACCTTGCTTTCATATCCTTCGCTGCGCTCCGTATTGTTCTGGCGGTCCCGGTCGCTGATCGTCCATCCTGGCGCAACCTGGTTAACGGTAATGCCATGCTCCCCGATCTCGCGGGCCAATACCCGGTACAGCCCGTCCATCCCGCGTTTGCCCGCCACGTAAGCGGATTGGGTCGCGAAGTTCTGCATCGCGCATTCCGTATTGATGCCGATAAAGCGGCCGCGTTTGCGCTCAATCATTGCGGGTGCGAAGGCTTTGGACAAGTAGACGCTTTGCATCACGCAGGACTCGAACTGACTGGCGTAATCCTCCACAGACTGCTCCAATATCGAGGTCCATTGGTATTGAATAACCGCATTCGCCACGACGATATCAACCGCTCCGAGCTGTTCGGTTACAGCATCCTTCATCGCATAGATCGACTCGCCATTCGTCACGTCCGCTTGAACGATTATCGCGCGCCGGCCCATATCTTCAACTTCAGCCTGCAGCTCCTCGGCTTTCGCCGCATTCTGATTATAATGGATGACCACATCGGCGCCAGCCTTCGCCAGCGTCCGTACCATGACGCGTCCCAAATCGCCGGTTGCCCCGGTGATCAGCGCCACTTTACCCGTTAAATCTATCGATATCATATTGAATATCCTCCTAATATCAAGATGAGTAAATGTCCGATTCTACTTCACTATATCATATCGTGAAATCATAAAGGATGCCCTTTTCCAATCTTGTTCGCCTAGCTTGCGCCCCCTCATTGATGCATACAATCGTCACCATTCGCCACCAAACCCAACCCCAGGTCCAGTTACATGTGCCTATTCTTCGTATAAAATAGAATTGGCTGTACTTGCCAATTCTTTTCATGAGCCATTGAAGCATGCTCGATTCCGCCCCTTCGGAGGCGGATGGCTCACAAAACTTTGAGCCTATGCTTTCGACGAGAGTCTTGCTCGATTCCGCCCCTTCGGAGGCGGATGGCTCACAAACTTTGAGGAGGTTTCATGTTGAAATTGACACGATCACGAAGAACGGCTCGTATTTGTACCGCTGTACTCGCCCTGAGTCTAACGCTGCCAGCCAGCGTTTTTGCCTCTGAACCACCGGCCGCCCTTTCGCGCTCCACCGCACTTTCGACCTTCCAGGCTCCTATCATCAATTACGAGGCTCCTGCCTCCGTATCGCTGCCTGCGCTTACAACTGGTCCGCAGGATGCGAAGGAAGTTGAATCATTCCTCGATGCCCTGTTCGCCAAAGCGGACGTGAAAGCCAAAGCCGGCGCAATAGCGGTCAACATCGTCCGCGACGGGAAAGTGCTGGCATCCAAGGGCTACGGCGTGACCGACACGGAATCCAATACGCCAGTCGATCATGAGCAGACTGCTTTCCGTATCGCATCGGTATCCAAGGTGTTTACCGCAGCTGCGATCATGCAGCTCGTCGATCAAGGCAAGATTTCGCTGCAGGACAACATCGAGAAATATTTGGACGGTTACAAGGTACAGAGCACCTTCGACAAGCCTGTCACGATCGAGATGCTTCTTACACATACAACCGGGTTCGAGGTTCGCGACCCGTCCGGGGATAATTTTCTGTTCGATCCTTCTCAGACCCCTACTGCCTTGAAGGATGCCATATTCGCTAACTTCCCGCCTGTCGTCCGCGAACCGGGAACCTCTTACATGTACGATAATTTCGCCTCGGAGCTTCAAGGCTATATTGTCCAGCAAGTAAGCGGTGAGAAGTTCAGCGAGTATGTAGAGAAGCACATATTCAAGCCCTTGGGCATGGACTCTTCCAGCTTCAGCATGACAGATAAGCTCGCGGAACGCCTGGCGACCGCTTATGATCCAGCAGGTAATGCCATACCGGTCTACCGGTTGTCTCCGAGCGATCTTCCCGAGGGAAGCATGATCTCCACCGCTGGTGATATGGCCCGCTTCATGAACGCATTCTTGACGGGAGGCAAGGCGCCGACCGGGGAAGTGATTTTGTCGCCTGCGGCTCTCAAGGGAATGTCCACGTATCATTCGTCGATTCACAGCCAATGGCCGGACACCACCTATGGCTTCGAGGCCCCATTCGTTCCGGGCAAAACGAACGGACAGCATGTCGTTGTAAAGGGCGGCGATATCCTCGGCTTCAGCTCGCTCGTCTGGCTGCTGCCTGATCAGAAGACCGGCGTCTTCATCACCTATAATACGAATCAGAATTTGCGGGACGATCTGTACACCGCATTCATGGACCACTACTACTCCGGCAAAAAGGACACGTTCGGCGAAGCGGACTACAAACCGCAGGCCGCATCCGAGCTGGCCAAATTCGAAGGCCTGTATGCCGACTTACGGTCCGAAACGATTCTGTCGAGTATCGCGCTATCGGCCGAAGGTATCTTGACGATAGAGAACGGGCTTACCGGCCAGCATAAGCTAACACAGGTCGACGACCTGCTGTTCGTCGACGACACGGGTGCGCCGCTTGCTTTCCAAGCGAACGCGCAAGGGAATATAACATATCTTAAATATGCGAATCCTGTCAGTTATGCAGCCAAAATGCCGGCTTCGGAAGGGTTCCCGGACATTCCATCCGACCATCCCTACGCCAAGCCGATCCACAACCTTCAGTCGCTTGGTCTGCTGACGGATGACTCAAGCAAGCCGTTCGAACCGCTTAAATCCGTGACCCGCGGGGAATTCATTCACGCGCTCGCCGTGGAACTCAGCTTACCGCCATCCACGAATCCCGCTGCGTTTAGCGATATCGAAGATTCGCCGTATAAGGGCGATATCCAAGGTGCGCTGGAGCTCGGAGTCATTACCGGAACGAACAAAGGCACATTCGAGCCCGACCGGTCCATCAGCCGTGAAGAATCCGCTGTAATCATCGCGCGTATTCTCCAGCTCTCTGGGCACCAGGCTTCGGAAAGCAAGGTCAAGCTTGCGCCGGGAACGGCGCAGTGGGCAGAGTCTGCGGTCAAGACGGTCATTGATATGAAGCTTCATGGACCCGAGGTGACGGTCAAGAACGGCGTGACCGATTTCAACTCTAAAGCTGCCATGAATAAGCAGGAATTAGCTGCCCTGATGTTCGCACTCTTACTTCCTTCTTCATAATTACATGACAATTAACATGCCTAAACCTTCTTGTCCTTCACAATCGAGTAAGAGGGGGCGGCTAACCCCCGTCTTCTCACACCACCGTACATGCGGGTCCGCAT
>NZ_JANHOF010000012.1 GCF_024498075.1 Paenibacillus mendelii | reverse complement strand
ACAGCTTGCATTTCAGGGCCGCGCGTTGGCTGTAACGCCGCTTTCTACCGTTACAGCTGCCAAGCCCGTTCCCTGCTCCAGCATATTTGTGCTGTTAGGCCCAAAAGCGGCGTTACAGCTCGCACTTCAGGGCCCCGCGGCGGCTGTAACGCCGCTTTCTACCGTTACAGCTGCCAAGTCCATTCCCTGATCCAGCATATTTGTGCTGTTAGGCCCATAATGGGCGTTACAGCTTGCACTTCAGGGCCACGCGTCCGCTGTAACGCCCATTTCTACCGTTACAGCTGCCGAGCCCGCTCCCTGCTCCAGCATGCTGCTGCGGTTACACTCAAAACTGATTAGCTGAAGATATAACTAGAAGGTGAATTCGATGACCATACAGCGTTTCTCCACTTTGCCATTCGGCACGACCGGGGCTACTATCCCACATGCGGCAATGGCTCCCTCCCACTCGGCGGCCCCGCAGGAACACACTCAGGATCGGGATGCGGACTTCTTCCGCGTCCTGGAGCAGAACGGGCTGGTGTTGAACAAGCCGCAGCTGGAAGCCGTTCGGCATTATAAGGGTCCTTTATTGACGCTTGCAGGCGCAGGCTCGGGAAAGACATCCGTCTTAATCTGCCGGACAGGCTATCTTCTCACCGTTCATCGAGTCGCCCCCAGCGCCATCTTGCTGTTGACGTTCTCGACCAAAGCGGCCGCGGAGATGAGAGACCGCATTGCGCGTTTGCCCGGTCTCTCCGCCTCGGCTGTCCAGCAGCTTCAGGCCCGAACCTTCCACTCCTTCTTCCTGCAGTTAATCCGTAGACATGGCAACCAATTGGATATCTTCCACGAAACCCGGCGGCAGCATATTTTATTGAAGCAAATCATGCGCGAATTAGGGATCCAGGACACTTACCAGCCCGAGACGCTGCTCTCCCTCCTTTCCTCCTACAAGATGAACATTGTCGACCTGGACGGGCTGCCGACAGCTACGGATGGGGAGAGGGAAATCAAGAGCATCTTCGCCCGTTATGAGCAGTGGAAGCAGGAGAATGGCAAGATCGACTTTGACGATGTCCTGCTCGCCGCTTATCGGCTGCTGAAGCAGCGGCCCGACTTGCTGCAGTCGCTGCAGCAGCGGTTTCAATATGTCATGATCGATGAGTTTCAGGACACCAATTATCTTCAATATGAATTAATCCGGATGATTGCCGATCCCAAGCAGAATTTAATGGTCGTCGGCGACGATGATCAGACGATCTATTCGTTTAACGGGGCAAGAAGCGAGTTTATTCTTCATTTTGAGAAGAATTATCCGGCCGCGAAGGTCATTACGCTCGATATCAACTATCGGTCTACGACCGCGATTGTCGGCCTCGGCAACGAAATTATCCGTCACAATAGGCAGCGGCGGCCCAAGACCCTGCAAGCAACGAAGGAAAGCGCGGCCAAGCCTCAATATATGCGGCCGCATACGACAGACGACGAAGCCGGTCAAATTATAACGCACATTCTACATGAGGTTCAGCAGGGAATACGGTCGTACGGGGACTACGCTATTCTCTATCGTTCATCCAGCAATAGTCGCGCTATTCTGGAGCAGCTGGTGCTGCGGGGAATTCCGCATATCGATTTTGGAGATGGACAGCTGCTGTATGAGCATTGGCTCATCAAGCCTGTTGTCGACCATCTGCGGCTCACCTTAAACAGACGAAACTTCGATGCGATGGAGAGCGTGCTGCCCTCTCTCTACCTGAATCGCGAGAAGGGTATGGAGATCATTCGCAGGCAGGATGCGGCACGGCCCAAGAAAGGGCCGCTCATCCATCTGTTGTCCTTGCCTGACCTGAAGGACTATCAGAAGGACAAGATCAAGGATCGTCTGGCATTGATCAAATCCCTCTTACCCATGAAGCCGGCGCAGGCCATTATTCATATTCGTAAAACCTTCTATGACGCTTACGCGGAAGCAAGCGAGCGGCATAAATTAACCCAGCACAAAGAGATGCTGAAGGAGCTACTTGATGAGCTGGAAACCTCTGCCACGCGGTTCGATACGATTGAAGCCTTCATTGCATTCATTGACGATGTCCTGGCGAAGAATAGCGATCAGACCCGCCAGAAGCTTCAAGAGCAGGGCAACCGCATTGCCTTGATGACGATCCATCGTTCCAAAGGTCTGGAGTTTCCGGTTGTCTTCTTGATCGGAGCTTCAGATGGCAGCCTGCCGCACAGTTCGGCTCTGGATGCCGATCGGATGAAGGATGTCTACACAAAGGAGAGCAGCAGCCAGAAGAGTTCTATAGCGTTGGAGGAAGAGCGGCGGCTGGCTTACGTGGCCGTTACCCGCGCACGCGAGGAGCTGTATATCAGCTCCCCTTCTCAATATCGAGGCAAGAAAGCGGCGATCTCTCAATTTGTTCTAGCTGCGTTCAAGCAGACGGACGGACAAGCTGATTCCACAGCCGTAAAGTCCGTCCTACCTAAAGTCAACCGTCACAGTTCCAAGCCAGTCGGGGACATGGAAACGGTTCTGGCTTGGGTATGCACAAGTCCCGGTTGTATCGCCTGGACGAGAATCGAGGGCTACAAGGAAACGAAATTAACCTCTAAACCGTGCCCGCTGTGCAAATCAGCCATGGAGAAGGGGAGCAAGGTTGTTCCAGTATAGCGGCTGTACGAGCTAAGCTCACAAAAGGCCGTGCCCAACCTGCGGGCACGGCCTTTCATGGGGTATAAGATAAACCTGATTAAGCAAGTGTTTGAAGCTGCTCATACTCCGGCTTCAGTATCGAATATTGGTAGGAGTCCAGCCATCTGCCCTGCTTATGCAGCATATGGCCACGCAGATGTCCCTCATACTTCATACCGAGCTTCTGCATGACTTTGGCGGAACCCGTATTGCCGGGCCTGCAGGTTGCGAAGATCCGATGGAGACCAAGCTCATTGAACCCGAACCGCAGCAGAGCGGCGGCTGCTTCCGCTGCATATCCACGCCCCCAGTAGAGAGGGTTATAGCAGTATCCGATCTCCCCCTGACCGGGTGAATTGATGAATATACCCGTACCCCCGATTAAGGCTTGGGTTTCCTTCAGGATCACGGCCAATTCAAACCCCGTGCGGGGCTGCTCGCCTTGCATCTGAGTCACGTACTGCATGTAATCCCAAGTCTCCTCCTCCGTGTTAGGCCCCCAGCTCATATGCGCGGCTACAACGGGATCGGCTGCATACACATGAACAGCTGCGGCATCCTCTAAGGCAAACTCCCTGAGGACTAGCCTTTCCGTCTCAAGAATCATCATGTCGTCCTCCTTCAGAGGTAGTTGATCGCAGATCAAAATAGAATGAGAAGATCATACCTCAATGCCATGTATCATGCAAAATAAAATCAAAAAAGAGACCCGGGAGGTCTCTTTTTTGATGAGCAGGCCAGTCGCCTGACTGGGACTATTTCAATATGGAAACCGTCCCGATGAGCGGAAGCGGCTTCATTCGGCCGTTAGCCGCATTAACCATCCCTATAATGACGAAGACGAGGACGGCTAGATTCGCGAAGGGGAGAAGAATCCAGCCTATGATCGGAATAATGCTTAGCACAATATTGACCGCAACCGAAGCCAAGAGCAGCACCAGCCCTTGATTGGCATGATACATGGCGAACGGGGAGTCTTTGGCGGCCAGAAGCGGCAGGAAGAATAAGATATAGGCGAGTATGGCCATCACTTTGTTCGTCTGCACATCGTTTGGATCGGGCTGCGGATCAGGCGAGACCGAATTCTGCATAACGACACCTCTCTCATCATAAGTTCACTGACATATCCGGACGGATAGGCTTTCAATGAATCCTATGTGCCCTCAGTTGTGGTTATGACAGAAGCCGGGGCACCTGGAAGAAACGGCATATACCGTCTCTTCCGCACTGCAGACCGGGAGCCATTCGCGCTTTTGTCCATACTCAGGATTTGGGCAAGGTAATGCTATTGGTGCTGTACGGATCCCCATAGCCCGTATCTCTCTTCTCCCAAACGTCCTCATATTCGGAATGCCGCTTGAACTGTGCAAGCACGTAAGAGCAAGACGGAATAATGGTTCTTCCCTGCTCTCTTGCATCATGGACGACCATATCAAGCAGCTGCCTTCCCAGATCGCGTCCCCTGTACTGCGAATCGACATGCGTATGGTCGATCAGCCAGGTATCCACATCCACAAGCTTGTAAGTGATTTCTCCGATTGGCATGCCTCCCGTTCCAATAAGCACATAACTATTCCCTTGCTTCTGGGCTACGATCTCCTCTACCGCTTCTCCGTTCTCCCGCTTTGTTTCTTCTTTCATGCCTTCCACCTCCTAATCGTATTGTTCATCATTACCCTTTGTCATGGAATGTGAGCCGTCAAGCGAATGAATATATTGAGAATTGACATGAGGCAGGATGGCGATTATAATTTCTCATTACTACTCTAATTAGAGTACATTATTTTGAGTACAATAAATAGAGTATTAATCTCTATTATACGAATGAAGAGGTGCAGGAATGGGAAGTATGAAAGCATTATTGAAGAACAAAGCTGTTATTGGCGGAATCGTTATGACGATCTTTTATCAATTTATAATGATCGGAATTTTCATGTACGGCTATAGCGCAATTCCCAAGAACATCACGGAAACGACCATCGCGATCGTGAATGAAGATCAGCAATACGGGAAAGAAATCTCCAAGCAGCTGCAGGAGCAGCTCCCGTTTCATATCACCACAGAGAGCTTTTTAACGGAGGCAGAGAAGCAGCTTGAGAATCGGGATATTCAACTGCTTCTTCATATTCCGGAGAACTTCTCGGAGCTTATGCAGCAGGGGGACACCCTGCAGCTGGACTTTACGATGAATCAATCCAATCCCGCGATGGTAACGAGCAGCTTGCAGCAAGTGATCTCACAAATGACAAGCAAGCTTAATGATCAATTCTCCATTCAATATGCGGCCGGTGCTCTTAAAGGCCTGCATGTGCCGGATGATCAGGCTCAGCAGATTGCGGAAGACATTCCTTCCCGCATCGTTGCTAATACCGTTCTTACCAATCCGATGCCGGCCGGCATGCACAATCAGATGGCCCCGATGTTCCTGACCATGTGCTCCTATGTCGGTGCGATGATATTCTCTATGCTCGCTGTCGGTGCTATGGGCCCTCTGATCAAGGAACGGGGACGATGGAAAGCATTCGTCGCACTGCAGGGGGTTAGCATTCTCGTATCTCTGGTAGCGCCGCTGGTCGGCCTCCTTATATATTTCAGTGTTCAAGGGGGATACGGAGCGGTCGCGTTTGTCCAAATGTGGCTCATGCATGCACTTGAGATGCTTGGTGCCATCGAGTTTACGTCTATTTTCGTCCTGCTGCTGGGTCAAGGAGGCATGCTGCTCAACCTGCCTCTATTGCTTGCACAAACCATCAGCAGCGGCGCCGTCATGTCACAGGAGATGATGCCGGGTATCTTCAAGTTTCTGAGCCATATCTCCGTTATGTTCTATAGTGTCCATCTGGACTACAACCTACTCTTCGGCGGAGGCGGAACTGGCGGCTACTTGCTTGGATTATCACTGTTGACTATAATAGCAATGGCTATCGGCGCGATCATTGTCCAATTTAAAACAAGAAGGACCACGGGTGCTGAGGCCTAGGTCCGCCGGCGAGCTATAGACAAGGATGGGCGCGTCTGCCTGCTGGCTGGAATTATGCGGCCTTAAGCCGGCACCCTCGTCCTTAAGAGCGGAGGTACGGCTGTGTCGCTTCAAATATTCATATTAGGCATGTTATGCGAGGATTATCATCATCCCTATGACATTAAGAAGATGTTTAAGCGGATTAAATTAGAAGAAGTTCTGAAGATCAGCGATGGAACGTTGTACTATAATTTCGATGTGCTGCTCAAGAAGCAGTACATTGAGAAGATCGAGATCATTCGCGACGAACATCGTCCCGATAAGACAACCTATGGCATCACAGACAAAGGGCGAGAGGCGCTGCAGCAAGAAATCTATAACAGCTTCAAACGCTTCACCGATATCAAATCGTTATACGCCCCTCTCACATTCTTGAAGCATGCCGACAAAGATAAGATCTCTTTCCTGCTTGAGGAATCGATCGAGAAGCTGCGTAAGAAGATCAATAAGAATCACGACGGCTGGAATAGTCTCCTGCAGAAGCCGCAAGAAACGGTTCAGTTCATCTACGAGCACGCCCTGAACCGGATGGAGCTGGATGCCCAGTGGCTGGAGAAGCTGCTCACATGGATCCGCAGCTCTTCAACTTAGCGCAGTCCCGGAAGCCGCTTTGGAACGAGGCAGCGCACAGGCTCCCGCTCTTCGTTTATGCTGTATACTGATTTCATCCGATTGGAGCGATTCCCATGATCTCATTTGTGTTGACACTCCGAAAGATGCTGACCGGCGTCTGGCATGCCTTCAAGGAAAAGACCTTTCGAACGCTATTTTGGCTAACTGTGTTCATCCTGCTCTCCGGCACATTGTTCTATCACCAGATCGAGAAATTCACCTACCTCGACGCGCTCTATTACA
The DNA here is from genome assembly GCF_024498075.1 of Paenibacillus mendelii. Classification (GTDB taxonomy): domain Bacteria; phylum Bacillota; class Bacilli; order Paenibacillales; family Paenibacillaceae; genus Paenibacillus_Z; species Paenibacillus_Z mendelii. The sequence goes on along the minus strand of NZ_JANHOF010000012.1, from coordinate 210,343 downwards.
GCGTCATGACACTGACTACAGTAGGCAGCTCAGATCTGGGACCGCAGACGAGCCTCGGTAAAGTTTTCACAATGATCTATACGTTTTCTGGAATCGGCGTGATATTCGGCTTTATCTATTATGTAGCCAAAGGCATTCACACCTCTAAGTCCTCCTAAAAAGTGATATCAGATGAAATAAAGCCGATAAGAGCCTCCCGCCTCCTTATCGGCTTTCTTCATATGCAGAAACCTTCAGTGTTGGTTGTGCCGGATGACCTTCAATAAGCATGAAATCGTCGCGTGATGGATCGCTTCATGAATGAAGGCAAAGTTAAACAGCTCTCCGGCCGTCTCGAAACGCAGCGGCCCCATTGTGACCGGCGATGGGAGCAGCCCCTCCAGCGCGGCAGGCTCTACCTCGGAGATGCGATTCAGCTGTGCGGACAATTGCTGCAGGAGCTCTTCCTTCGATGGTGGAGTAACGCTCCATTCCGATGGCTTCGTCCCCGTATGGAATAAACCTGCGTAGCTCTCAGGAAGGTGAGAGCTGGATTGAAAGCATCCGGAGAGAAAGTGATCCAAGCAAAAGACGATGTGTCCGACATTCCAGCGGATCGTATTGTTGAACGGCTCGGGTTGGTGGTCGAACAGCTCCTCGGGAATCGATTGAACCTGATGCAAGGTGATTTGACGAACCGATTTAGCCGTGTTAATGATGTTAACTGACATATGAATTCCTCCATTCATTTTCTCTTTATATGGACCAGTACCTGCCGACAAGTACAGTATACCCCCGTCAAAAATAACCAACAATCACGAGTTTCCGATTATAATGATAAGTAAAAACGATGATGACCGGAGAGATTCAGATGGAGCTTAGACAGCTGGAATACTTTATTGCCGTTTGCGATGAATTGCATTTTTCAAGAGCTTCTGAGAAGCTCTGCACGACCCAGTCCAACCTCAGCCAACAAATTAAGCTATTGGAAGCCGAGCTGGGTGTTCCTCTGTTCGATCGCATGGGGAAACGCATTGCCTTGACGGATGCGGGAAAAGTGATGCTGGAGCAGAGCCGCCATGTCTTTGCGCATATTGAATTTGCGCGCGGCGCTATCGCAGAGATGAAGGATCTTCAAGGCGGGTCGCTGACGATCGGGGTCCTGACCGGCGATGCGGATCTGCTGTTCGACGCCTTGCTTGTTGAATTTCACCGTACCTACCCGAACCTATCGTTATCCGTTATCGAATCTACGAAGGTCCCGGAGCAGGTCACAGCCGGAACTGTGGATATCGGGGTTACTACGACGCCGGCACCGGACGAACGAATGACCGTGCTCCCCTTATTTCACGAGGAATTTGCATTGGCTGTCCGGACGGACCATCCTCTCGCCAAGGAGAAGACCCTTGCATTCAACCAGCTGCAGCACTTGAAGCTGGTGATGTTCGCTGCCGATCATCAGGTCAGACAGCTGGTTGACCGCTATGGCATGCAGGAAGGCTTTCGCTTGAAGCCGCATATTGAAACCACTACACTATCTTCCCTCCTTTCACTGGTGGAGCAAGGTATAGGCGCGTGCGTGCTGCCCCGCTTACTGCTGGAAGGTCTCAATAAGAAGGAAATTGCAATCCTCTCTCTAGTAGACCCCACACCCAGCCAGGACATCTGCATGATCTATCGTACGGACAGATACCTGGGATTTGCCGCCCGGGCATTCATAGATACGCTGAAGGCTTACGTGCAAACCGCGGTCGACCATGCCAGAAAGTAATTTCAACGCAAAAAAAAATAGGTATGACGAAATTATTTCCGCTATACTAATGTTACAAATAGTAGAATTTGTCATAGCGATTCCTTAAACAACCATTTAGACACATGCTGCTGCATAGCGAGGTATACAAGGCCGTGTCTCCTGATTAATGGGGCACGGCCTTTGGCCTACTGCTATTCCTGCCGCCGTAATCCCCGTATTGCTCGCATCGTCACCGCCAGTTCAAGGAGGAGTACCCGTACATGAACTATTATTTTCAACTATGCGCTACCGCACGCTATCAAGAGAGATATATCTCCTTTATGCTCGAGCATTACAAGGAATTAAACCTCCCTTACCCATTCCCGGTTTCGCTTAGCTTCATCGCCAGTCCCATTCTAATGAAAGAAGATGCGATCCTGTTCTTCGACAGCGACGATGAGATTGCCGGGGCGCTCGGTTTTATCTATGGAACGGGCGACAACAACTATCAGGATACGCATATCGTTCAAATTCAAACGATATTCATCGTGGAGCAGCACCGCAGAACCCGCCTTCTGCTAGAAGCGATCCAGTACCTGACACAATTCCTCGAACAGACGGATAAGAACGTGACGGAGCTCCGCTTCTGGACGCCTGCCGAGGATGGGCTGCGCCGGTTATGCGCCAAGCTGGCCAAGCGGGAGGCCGTCATGGATACCGCCCTCGGATCCATTGACGAGTACCGGGCATCCCTTGCGCACTGGCATGACTATGGCATGCGCTTCCGCCATCTGATGTATTTCGAAACCTAGAAAGAGGGAACCTCCATGTTGATCGTAATCAAGAACATATTCGCGTATATGCGACCGTACAAGCTTCTGGCTTCCCTCTTCTTCGTGGGACTGTTCCTGGATCTCGCCTTCGTGTCTCTGGCTCCGTTAACCTTCAAATTCATGGTGGACCTGGCCATTGTACCTAAGGACATGAATATGTTTTATCTCATTCTGTCTGTACTGGGCATCGCCGGTTTCATCGGCTTCGGCGCCGGCATTATGAGCGACTACATGTTAGCCAAGCTGACCTCCCTCGTGCAGAAGGACATGAGGGCGCTCCTCTTCTCCCGCCTTCAGCGCATGAATATCGGGTTCTTCCAGAAGTCGCGTTCCTCCGAGCTTGTCTCGTATTTTTCCGTCGACCTGCCTTCGATCGACAGATCGATGAGCGTTATTCTAACCGTCGGCATCCAATCCTTGTCCGTCGTGATCATTACTACCGTCGTCTTATTCTATTTGCAGTGGAGCATGGCGGTCTGCATTCTCGTCGGCGCAATTGCTATCTTTACCGGACCGTATCTGCTGGGCAGGCGCGCTCAGGCTACCGACTCCGCCTACAAAGAACAGCTCTCCTTGATGACCGGAGAGGTGCATGAGAACATTAAAGCGCAAAGGGTCGTCAAAGGCTTCAACCTGCAGCAGGCGATGATCGATAAATTCACAACAAGGCTGCAGTCCTTATTCGTCATCCAGTATAAGAAGAATGTGCTCTCGGCCAGTCTGGAGCGCATTCCGATGATTAGTCTGCTGCTCATTAACTTCGCCATCATTGGGCTTGGCTCGTATTTGGCGCTTCAGGGATATATTACCGTGGGTGCGCTGGTCGCCTTCTTCACGATGTATACCTCCATGGGCAATTCGGTGTTTAACCTGACCTTCGCGATCCCGGCCTTCACCGATGCAGCGGTCAGCATGGAACGCATTGGGCGTCTGCTTGATGAATCACCGGAGGCTAGCGGCGAGGCTCCGCTTCCCCAGCGGGAGGACAAGCGCCCTGACATCCGCTTTGAGGGGGTAACGTTCGGTTACTCGGAGGAGCAAGCGGTACTGAAGCAGATTGAGCTGCATATTCCGCCGGGAACAACAGCCGCCTTCGTCGGATCCAGCGGCTCGGGCAAGAGCACGCTGGTGCAGCTCATTCTCGGCTTCTATGAACCGGACGCCGGACAGATCCTTATCAACGGAAGCTGCCTGCGGGACCTGGATCGCCGCTCCTTAAGAGAACAAATGGGCATCGTCTTCCAAGACAACTTCTTGTTCCGGGGAACCATTCTGGACAATATCCGCATCAGCCAGCCCGATTCGAGCTTGGAAAACGTTATCGAAGCGGCTAAGCGTGCGGAAATCCATGATTTCATACAAACCCTGCCGGAAGGGTATCACACGCCCGTTCTGGATGAAGGGAATAATTTCTCGGGCGGTCAACGCCAGCGCATCGCGATTGCCCGTGCCATCTTACGAAACCCTCCGATCCTGCTGCTGGATGAAGCGACATCCGCGCTGGATCCGATAGCCGAGGCTTCCATCAACCGGACATTCGGCGAATTGTCGCGCGACCGCACCGTCGTAACGGTCACGCACCGCTTGGCCTCGATTACCGGAGCGGATCGAATCTTCGTATTCGACCAAGGGAAATTGGTAGACAGCGGCAATCATCATCAGATGCTGATGAACGGCGGGTACTACAAGGAGCTGTGGGACAAGCAGAGCGGCCTATCCGTCTCTTCCAGCGGTCAGGAAGCGGAGATTGATGAGGAGCGGCTGTCGAGGCTGCCCTTCTTCCGTGGGATGGAGCCGAGTGTGCTGAAGGAAATTAAAGGCCTGTTCAATACGGAGACATTCGCCGCAGGACAGCCTGTGATCTATGAGGGCGATCAAGGCGAGAAGTTTTATTTGATCGCCCGCGGCCGGGTCGAGGTTACCAGGCGTTCTCCGGATGCGGAGCAAGAGCGGATTCGCTTGGCCGTCTTGGATGACGGCGATCACTTTGGCGAGATCGCGCTGCTCGAAAACGTGCCGCGAACTGCCGATGTCACGACGCTGACGCCAAGTGTCTTTCTCACCCTGCAGCGCAAGGTGCTGGACTATGTCCTATCCAAATATCCCGAGATCGATTCCCGCGTCAGGCAAACGCTGGCGGAGCGACGAAAGTAGGAGGTTACTTATACGATGGGAGCAGCCCATGTTCGAATGTGTACGACCGATGAGGACTTGGCCGAATATGCCCTCTTCTTCATCCGGAACCAAAGCGATTTCAGCCGCGATTTCACTTTAATCGATACCCTCATGCATATCCTGGCAACGGCCGGCAACGCGTATATACATCTAATCCTCGATGACAATGAGACCACGATCGGCTGGGTGAGCTACCGGTATTTAAACGAGCGCGGACAGGAACAGCAAGGCGGCGAGATTGCCTTCATTGACTCCGTGATTATGCTGGAGACCTATCGCAGCAGCCGTACGTTTCTAAGAGGCTTTCGACATTTGGCGAACCATATGGCGCAGGAAAATAGTCATGTGCGGAAATTTCAATTCAATGCGCTTGCCGATCATGCCTATCTGACGCGGCTCTATTCGAAATTTGCGGTCATTATTGGAGAAAGAGACGGCTACCATGGGAAAGAGAACATCTTCTCGGCTGATTTTCCGGAACTTCTTCTCTACTTAAATCGATCCAAATAATAGTATTGACCCACTATTTTCCATATGATATTCTGATAGATATAGGCAGTTAGATCTACTAAGAAGGGAGTGATTCGACATGTTTCCACCAAAATTAGGGCTGGACAGGAAGAATGGGTCCAAGATTATTAAATTCGAGGATTTGCTCAAGCTGAACGAGCAAGCGCGTGTAGTACCGGTGAAGTAAGCGGTTGAACGGAAGAGACCTGCCAGGTGTTTACCTGAGCAGGTCTCTTCTCGTTTCCATATTGAGGTGCTATAGTCCGCTTGCCAGGCGATCACGATGCTCTTCCCGAGCTTCCGTTATGCCGTGTGTCCGCTCTCTATCTCTCTGCAGCTTCCACAGCTTCCAATAGACACCTTGACGTGCAAGCAGCTCTTGATGCGCACCCCTCTCCGCCATCATCCCATTCTGAAGGACGATGATTTCATCCATCCGCTCCAGACCCGTCAGCTTATGTGTAATCCATAGGACGGCTTTCTTGGCCAGCAGCGGTTCAATGTTCACAGTAAAGGCCTGCTCGGTTAACGGATCGAGACCCGTCCCCGGTTCGTCAAACAGGATCGCCGGCGCTTGACGGACGAGCGCCCGCGCCAGCGCAAGCCGCTGCCGTTCGCCTCCGGACAGCTTCGCCCCCCACTCTCCGATGATGGTGTCATAGCCCTGCGGCAGACGCTCAATCATCTCATCAATCCTCGCAACGCGGGCCGCTGCACGCAGCTCGTCTAACGCAGCCTCAGGACGGCCGAGCCGTAAATTCTCGGCTACAGTCGCATTGAATAACTGCACATTCTGCGACACGACTGCAAATTGATCACGCGCCGACTCCCCGGCGATATCACGCAGCTCTGCACCATTGATTGTGATGGAGCCATCCTCATAGGTACGCAGCTTCAGAAGCAGCTGCAGCAGCGTGCTCTTCCCGGCTCCGCTTTCTCCAACGATCGCAACCTGCTTTCCTTGAACAAGAGATAGCGACAGGTCCTGCAGCGCATAGGGCTCTTCAGGTGCATAGCGGAACGACAATTCGTTCACCTTCGCCTGCCATTGCCCCGTCCACTCGCTGGTATCCGGTGTTCCCTCCGCAGCCGATTGCGCAGATTGCGCTTGATCAGCGGCTTCGTCAGCCAGCCGGAACAATCTATCGCCAGCGGACATGGTTTGCCCGAACAGCTGGAACGACAACGGCAGGGGCATCATCGCTTCGAAGCAGGCGAACGCGACCAGCACCAGCGCGGGAATCATATAGCTGTCGATATGACCCGATACCGTTAGCGGAATAACCGTAAGCAGCATCAGCCACATCGTTAGATGAGCGAGGCCGACCATGGATCCTCCCGTGAAGGCTGCAATCCGGTTCTGCTCTTTCTGATGAATATCCAAGCGGCGTTGAATCGTAAGAATGCGTTCTTCCATCTGTTGAGCCTGTCCGTACAGGATCAGCGTCGGCAGCCCGGTCAATAGATCGGAGGTTTCTTCATATATTTCCGAACGTGCCGCAACGAAGTCCCTCCCGCTGCTGCGCCCCATCCGGTGGCTTAGCCACGGGATAACCATGCCCGCCATGAGCAGCATGCCCACAAGCAGCAATCCGAGCTGAAGATCATAATTCGCCATAATGGCGAAGCCGAGCAGCACCGTCAGAGCGGCAACAAGCGGAGGTGCGATAATGCGCAGATAGAAATTTTGCAGCTGCTCCACATCGCTGATGACAGAGCCCAGCAGATCCCCGCTGCGTTTATTCTCGAGAAGCTCCACACCTCTTGGCTCAAGACGCTCATACAGCCATACCCTTAGACGCTTCAAGATTCGGAACGTCAGATCATGAGAAACAAGCCGTTCCACATAACGAAATACGCCACGCGAAATTCCAAAAAATCGCACACCCACAATCGGGATATAGAGCAGCAGAACCGTTTCCGGCCGAAGCGCCGCCTTGGCGATCAAATAGCCTGAGGTCCCCATCAGGCCGACGTTGGTTGCGACGGTCGCAAATCCAAGCAGTACGGCGAGCAGCGCCCACCATTTGTGCGGGCGGACGAATTGCAGAAGACGGAGAAACGTCTTCCGTCTTCCAGCCGGTGTGACGGATGACTCGACGGCAGCCGCAGGCGCCAGAATCTGTGCATCTTCCTCCTGCTGCGAGCCCAAACGGCCGGAAGCTGCCGCGGATTCAACGCCACTATGTTCAGCACCAGCGTATGCTGCCTCTTCGGAATGAGCGGCTGTTACCATATCGGCGTACAGACCTCCGGCAGCAAGGAGCTCCTTCGCTGAACCCGCTTCGACGATCCGTCCGCCAGCCAACACTACGATCCGGTCCGACGACCGAATCGTGTCCAGCCGGTGCGCAACCGTAATGGACATGCGTCCCTTCAGCAGCGGCTTAAGCGACATCGTGATCGCCGCTTCATTAGCCACATCCAGTCCCGCCGTCGGCTCATCCAGCATCAGCAGCGGCGCTTCTCTCAATAACGCCCTCGCAATCGCGATCCGCTGCGCCTGACCGCCGGACAGCCTGACCGCTTCCCCGAGCGGAGTGTCGTACTGATGCGGCAGTGCCTGAATGAAGACGTCCGCTTGAGCGGCCCCCGCCGCTGCGGCCACCTCAGCCCCGCTTGCATCCGGCTTGCTTATCCGAATGTTATCGCCGATTGTACCATGGAACAGATGGGGTCTCTGCGACAAGACGGACAGCTGCTTCCGCCACCATGTCATAGAGATGCGCGATATATCGATACCTTCAATGAGGATGCGCCCTGCAGTAGGTTGGATGAAGCCCTGCAGCAGATCCAGCAGCGTGCTCTTCCCTGCGCCTGTAGGCCCGACCAAAGCGATACGTTCGCCCGGTTCGAGGGTGAGCGAAATATGGGACAGCGCCGGCTGGGCTTCACCGGGATAATGGACGGTGACATCTTCGAACGTGATGCGATATCCTTCCGGTTGCGGCGATAGCGTAACCGCCCCTTCCTTCTCCACCCATCCCGGAGGCTCCGTGCTCAAGATATCGAAGATCCGCCCCGCTGCGCTCACGCCGTTCATCCCGGCGTGGAACTGCGTCCCCAGCGTTCTGACCGGCGTGTAGAATTCCGGAGCCAGAAGCAGCACCAGGAAGGCGTGCTCGAAGCCGATATGCCCTTCGATTAGACGAAGCCCAAGGAACACGGCAACGATCGCAGTGCTTAACGCCGCGAACAATTCCATGACAAGCGCGGACAGGAAGGCCAGCCGCAGCGTCCCCATCGTGGAACGGCGGTGCTCTTCGCTGATTCGCGCGATGATGTCGATCTGGGCTCGGCTGCGGTTGAACATCTTGAGCGTCGGCAAGCCCCGCAGCATTTCGTGAAAGTGCCCGCCAAGGCGGCCCAGCAGCTGGAACTGCCGGTCCGTCTTCGACTTGGCCGCCTTGCCGATCAGAATCATCAAGATGACCAGCAGGGGCAGCGTCACGGCGAAAATAACTGCCGACAACCAGTCGGTTCCCGCGACGACGGCGAACACAGCCGCAGGAATGAACGTCGAGAGCGCCACTTGGGGCAAATACTTCGCCAAATAATTTTCCAGCTGCTCGACGCCTTCATAGACCGTGTTGATCAGTTCCCCGCTCCGTTCGCCCTTGGCGTAATCCGGTCCGAGCTCGGCAAGCTTGCGAACCAGGCGGAGGCGCAGATCGCTCTTAATCCGCTGCGCCATCTGCGTCGACGCATAATCGCCTGCTGCATGCAGAACGGCTCTAAGTCCAATTACGCCCAGCAGCATGTATAGCGCGGGGAGCAAGGCCGCAAGGCTTTGCCCGCCGAGGAAAGCTCCGTTCGTAACCCTGGCGATGTATACGGCTTGAATGATCAGCAGCAAGCCGCCTGCCGTTCCGAATAGAACGCTGGCCGCGAACAGCTTGCGGGTGCCCTGCACCTGTTTGAACAGTTGTTTGATCATAACGGTTATCCCTAATAATCCAGGTGGTCGGTGCTGCTAACCCGCTTCCGGAACACCCAGTATGTCCACGCTTGATAGGCCAGCACGAACGGGATCGTCGTACATGCCACGACGGTCATGACTTTCAGCGTATAGGCATTCGAAGCCGCATTATAAATCGTGAGCGACCATTCCGGATTAAGCGAGGAGATCATTACGTTCGGGAACAGCAGCATGAAGACCGTAATGGTCGACAATACGATGGTCGCTCCCGTCATAATGAATGCCCAGCCGTCACGACCCGCTTTTATGAAGAAGTGTACGGACAATAATGCCAGTCCTGCCAGAACGGGGACGGTACCCGGGCTTAAGCCCTTGGATGTAAACATGTCCGTCTCGAAGTAGCTCAATACGACGAACAACAGCAGCACCGCGCTCGTCCAAGCGCCGATCTTGAGGGCAACCGCCCTTGCCCGCTCGCGCAGCACGCCTTCCGTCTTCAACGAGAGGAACAGCGCTCCGTGCAGCAGGAATAAGAGAACGATGCTGATTCCGGCCGTTACGGAGTAGAGGGAGATCAAGTCCCAGAAGGTGCCGACGTAATTCATATTCGCATCTACCGGAACCCCCCTCATGAGGTTCGCAAGGGCGACACCCCACAATAACGCGGGCAGCAGGCTGCCGAAGAAGATGACCCAGTCCCAGGTAGAGCGCCACTTCGGATTCGTGAGCTTGCTGCGGAATTCGAAAGCAACCCCGCGCCCGATCAAGGCGAGCAGCATCAGGAACAACGCCATATAGAAGCCGCTGAACAATGTCGCGTACCAATTCGGGAAGGCCGCGAACATCGCGCCGCCTGCCGTAATCAGCCATACTTCGTTGCCGTCCCAGAACGGGCCGATCGTATTAATCATCACCCTGCGTTCCGTATCGGTCTTGCCCAGGATCGGCGTCAGCATGCCCACGCCGAAATCAAAGCCTTCCAGAAAGAAAAATCCGACGAACAGCACGGTAATCAGAATAAACCATGTGGTTTCCAGCATTCGCTTTTTTCCGCCTCGCTTTCAAGTTAAGTCTTCATCCTTCCGCTTCCTATAACGAAGCCGTCGGAGTTACACCGGCATTCGGCGTATGGTTCTGGCCGTGGGACTCATCGGCGTCCACATCCGCATCCGCACCCTTGCGCACCGTATGCACGACAAGATAGATAAACACCGAGGCCAATATACCGTAGACCAACGTAAAGCCGATTAATGAGGTAGCGACCATGCCTGCCGATACCAGAGGCGACACGCCGTCTTCGGTCTTCTGCAGACCGAACACGATCCACGGCTGGCGCCCGACCTCCGTCATGATCCAGCCTGCCGAATTGGCAATGAACGGCAGCGCCATCGCGGGCAGCATCCATCTTAAATATCTGCGGTACGTCTCCGCCTTATGGCGCACGACGGCAATCGTTCCGAACAAGCTGAGGAGAATCATGCCCATTCCTGCCGCCACCATGATGCGGAAGCTCCAGAACGTCGTCCGTACCGGCGGGATATAATTTCCCGGCCCGTATTTGGCTTCATACTCCGCCTGCAGCTCCAGCATGCCGGGCACTTTACCGGTCAGCTTGTTGTAGGAAAGAATGCTCAGCGCATAAGGAACCTCCAGCTGAAAGCCGTTCTCCTGCTTGGCCGGGTCAATGGAGGCGATAACCGTCCAAGGCGCGCTTTCCCCGCTCGTATGCCAGAGCGCTTCGGAGGCGGCCATCTTCATCGGCTGCGACTTCATCAGATGCTGCGCTTGGTCATGGCCGGCGAAGGCGGTCAGCAAGCTGGACACCAGCGCTACCACGATGCCGATCGAGAACGAGGCTTTGAATAGATCGACCTGCTGCTTGCGCAGCATTTTGTACGCGCTGATTCCCGTTACGAACAGGGAGCCTGTAGCTAATGCGCCATAGATCACATGCGGGAACTCCACCCACAGCTGCTTATTGCCAAGCAGCGCGAAGAAGTTCGTCATCTCGGCACGGCCGTTCACAATCTCATAGCCAACCGGCTCCTGCATGAATGAGTTTGCGCTCAGAATCCATAACGCCGACAGCGTAGCCGCAATCGCCACCAGCCAGATACAGGCAAGATGGACTTTCTTGGATAAGCGATCCCATCCGAAGATCCAGATCCCGAGGAACGTGGACTCCAAGAAGAACGAGACCAACGCCTCCACAGCCAAGGGACCGCCGAACACGGCACCTACGAACCGGGAGTAATCCGCCCAGTTCATTCCGAATTGAAACTCCTGAATAATACCGGTTACGACGCCCACCGCGAAATTCAGAAGAAAGATTTTCCCCCAAAATTTCGTCATCCGCTTATACTTGTCATCCTTCTTGATGACATACATCGTTTGCATAAACGCGATTAAATACGCCAGCCCGATGGACAGCGGAACAAATAAAAAGTGATAGACGGTCGTAATGCCGAACTGCCATCTGGCCAATTCCAATGCTTCCACAGTAACAGCCCCTTTCAACTATTCATCATTATAGAACCCCCCTAGGGCATCGTTATGTGATCTATCTCACACGAGCTTGCAAAGTTTTGAACAATTATTGCCTATCCTGCAAATATGAGTTTCAACTGCGCCGAATCCGTCCTGCGATGGTATAATGAAAAGGTTGAAATACGACTATATGTTCTCAGGAGACTATGCGATTATGAAACCAATCTACGCTATGGATGATACGCAATGGCTTAAGCTCCTTCGTGATGTGGGGGAGGATTTCAATGATGTTACGATTATGCGAGGGTTCCAATATTATAAACAGGGGCGTGTCCACCGGCTGACGATGCCCGATAGCGAACATATTGACGCGATCGTCGAAGGAACCGAGAACTATCGCGTATCGCTCCAGCTCAACGCCTTATTAGTCAGCCACTGCACGTGTCCGGTTGGAACGTGCTGTAAACATATGCTTGCCGTTCTCCTCGACTATGCCAATCAACAAGGGCGGCCCATTCACGCACTCGTCAATGCCAAAACGAACGCCGCGTTTCAACAACCGGCGAAGTCCCCGCCTCTTACCGCATCCAGTGGCAAAGCCAATCCGGCAGATCGGGCAAGGCAAGCGAAGGAGCTTGCCGAGCTCCAGGAGCAAGCCCGTGCAATGCTCGCCTTGCCCATATTAGAGTGGCATAAGCTGTTTGCACGCTGCACCGCCCCGATGGCGAATCATACGCCTAACGGTCACTATGTCCAGATCGCGCTCACCGCGATAAATGGCATTAAGCCTCCGCTTTCCCCAGCCATGGAACAGCTGTTCAACCTTCATGCTCACCTCTTCATCCTAGAGAAGCTCTTGAGGCAATCTCAGCAAACGTGGAGTCAATCCTCCAGTGTATATATGGGGTATCACACACATGTGGCAGCGGATGATGTGCAGGAAGCACTCGGGCGATGCTTCGCAGAAGAGCTTGCCGTCACGACAGAGCCAGGCCATTGGCTGCGCGTAACGGAGACGCTGGACTACGTACGCGGTCAGATGCTGACGGAAGCCCAGAATCTCTTCTACTTCTCTGACCTCTACTATCGGATGTGGGAGAACTGGATCCGGCCTAGCGCACGCAATAAGGAGCTATACGAAGAAGAATTGCGGCAATTGAAGTCAGCCGCTGCAGCACATGGCAGTACACCCTCCCAGCTGCAATGGAAGCTGGCTCAAGTCTGGATGCACTTCAATCTGGGACAGGACCCGGAAGCTTGGGAACTGCTGAGAACGGTAGATAATCTCTCTTCGATGAAGCGCAATCCCATCTATCCCCTCTTAGATGCGCTGTCCAAGGCGGAAGAATGGCCGCGTTTGCAAGCATGGCTAAGCGAGACCGGTTCTCTGCTCTACAATCACCGGGCAGACAGCCTGAATGAATATGGGCGCTATTGGGAGACGACCGTCCAGCATCATCCTGAAGCAGAGGCGTCCATGTGGGAAGCCTATGACCGCTTGTCCCCCTATTCCAGAAGCATCTATGTCGAGTCCCTGCTCACATATGGCAAATGGCGGCAGTGGATCGATTATCAGCTCAGTACGGGCAATGAGCCCCTGGAATTTCGCGTCGGCGTCCTGCAGCCGATTGAGAAGGAAGCGCCGGAGCTGCTCTTGCCGTTCTATCATCAAGCGGTGGAACGATACATCGCGCAGAAGAACAGAGATAGTTATAAGGCAGCGGTGAAGCTGCTCAAGCGGTTGTCTAAGCTGTATAGAAAATTGAAGCAGGAGTCGCGATGGGAGCTCTTCCTCACCGCGTTCACCGGACGCTACAGCCGGCTTCGCGCCCTGCAGGAGGAGCTTCGGAAAGGGAAATTGATATCATGAGCCTACATTTGGATACCATTACGATACAGGTCAGCTTGACCACGCATGGCGATGCATTAATCTATGGATCGATCCCTTCCTATCATGCGCCGGGCTTATTCATGAAGCAGCGCTTGTTCGCCTGGCATGAGGCTTCCTTCTACGGAACGGAGCTGGAGATTCAGACGATCCAGGATGTCGAGCTTGTGCTCCTTCCTTCCGAGCAGGTTATTCCCTTCTTCGCTGAACGCAGACTGCTCGAGCATGTTGAGTGGGTGTGGGATGAGGACGCCGCACCGTTGCTAGAGCTTGCCCCTGTTCTCAATGCATGCCTCGAAGAGAAGAAGTTTGCACCCAGCTTCTCCGCCTACAAGGCCGGCAAGCTGCGGTGGATATGGGATCAGGAAGCACTAGATCCACAAGCGCAAGCGGCATTGGAACAGTACGCCAAGCAGGCCGGCTTTTACGACGGTCTATGTGCCGCGTTCTCCGCCGCTGTCTTCCACCGCTATTATGGAACGGAAGAAACGAATACAGATCTGCGCAGGGAATACCCGCTGCTCTTTGCCCAAGGCGGTGCAGCGGCAGGCTTAGATGAGCTAGGATGGCTGATTGCCGTCGGCTGGAAGGCAGACACGGCTCCGTTCCGTCCTCTCCTGCAGCTGCTGGAGCCGGATGACGATAATTTCACGTGGCGTCTGAAGCTCGTGCTTCAGGATAAGCGGGACCCTGCCCTGCTTGCAGCTGCACAGCTGGCCGAGGATGGACAGGTCTTCGGCTCATGGCCCGCAGAATGGTCCACCTATATACAAGAGCGATCCACAGGATGGCTGGAGCACTTGCGCGCAAGTCTTCCCCATGCGCTCATAAACGGCGGCCGCGATGATGTACTAAGCAGGCCGTTAACCGACGAAGCCGCGTGGCAATTCCTGACGGCGGACAGCCACCGCCTGCTTGAAGCCGGCTGGCAGGTGCTCCTCCCGGCTTGGTGGGAAGCAGCCAGCCGGAAGAAGCCCCGGCTTCGCGCCAAGGTCAGCTCCAGTGCAGGCAGTGCCGGCGCTTCCCTATTCGGACTGCAGTCGCTCGTTGATTTCGATTGGCGGATTGCCATCGGTGAAACCGATCTTACCGAGAGCGAGTTCGCCGAGCTGGTCGCCCGCAATGAACGGCTGGTCCGCTTTCGCGGTCAATGGATTCCGCTGGACCCGGCGCTGCTGGCACAAATTCGCCAGGCAATGTCGGGCGTTGATAATATGGAGGGGCTATCCTTCCAGGATATTCTGCAGCTGCACCTGCTGGGGAGCGCAGATGAACCGGAGAGCGGTGCGGCGGATGAGCCGCAGCAGGCTGCCCGTATCCAGCTGGAAGTCGAGCTGAACGAGCATCTGGTCAAGCTCATCAGTCAGCTTGGCCAGCAGGCGGAATGGCCGGCGCTCGAGGCGCCCGCCGGATTGCGTGCAGACCTTCGGTCTTATCAGCGCGACGGGTTCGCCTGGCTTGCATTCTTACGCCGCTTTGGACTCGGCGCCTGTCTGGCGGATGACATGGGGCTGGGTAAAACCGTACAGTTCATTGCTTATTTATTGCATGTGAAGGAAGCGTACGGAGCACAGGAGGCCGGCTCCCCTTCCCTGCTGATTTGTCCCACTTCGGTTCTGGGTAACTGGCAGAAGGAGTTAAGCCGGTTTGCTCCTACCCTTACGGTGATGCTTCACTATGGGAGCAAACGTCAGAGCGAGGAGGCGTTCTGGGAGGACGCGAAGCAGGCAGATATTATCTTAACCTCCTATGCCACTGCTACGCTTGATCAGGAGCTGCTGAAGGCATTCACTTGGGCAACCATCTGCTTAGATGAGGCACAGAATATTAAGAACGCACAAACGAAGCAATCGACGGCCGTGAGGAGCTTTCCCGCCAGGCATCGTATTGCGCTTACCGGTACGCCAATCGAGAATCGGCTGTCTGAGCTCTGGTCCCTCTATGACTTTATTAATCCGGGGTATCTGGGCACCATGCGCGGCTTCCAGAACCGGTTCGCCAATGCCATCGAGAAAGAGCAGGACGAGCAGCGCACGAAGGATCTGCAGAAGCTGGTCAAGCCGTTTATGCTCCGCCGCAAGAAGAAGGATCCCGCTATCCAGCTCGATTTGCCGGACAAGAACGAGATGAAGACCTATATTCATCTCACAGCCGAGCAGGGCGCGCTCTATGATCAGACCGTGAATGATCTGATGGAACGCATGCAGAAGCTTGAGGGGATCGAACGTAAAGGAGCCATTCTGGCTGCGATTACCCATCTGAAGCAGCTCTGCGATCATCCGATGCTGCTTACCAAGGAAGCCCTTCCGGAAGGGTCAGCGGCGAGCGGAAGCCCTCTCGATACCGAGATGCTGATTAACCGTTCATCCAAGCTCGAGCGATTGCTTGCCATGGTGAAGGAGCTTCGGGAAGAGGGCGATCGCTGCCTGATCTTCACCCAGTACATTGGCATGGGTCAGATGCTGCAGCAGGTGCTGGAGCAGGAGCTTCAAGAGCCCATACTCTACCTGAACGGAAGTACCTCCAAATTGTCACGGGACCGGATGATTGACCAATTTCAATCCCGTACATTACCGCCTGGCGAGCAGCCGAGCGTATTCATTCTATCGATCAAGGCGGGAGGCGTAGGCCTCAATCTTACAGCCGCCAACCATGTCTTCCACTTCGATCGCTGGTGGAATCCGGCGGTTGAGAACCAGGCAACGGACCGCGCTTACCGGATGGGCCAGTCCCGGGACGTACAGGTGCATAAATTTATTTCCTTGGGTACGCTGGAAGAGCGAATTGACGAGATGCTGGAGTCGAAACAGCAGCTGAGCGATAATGTAATAGCCAATTCAGAGGGCTGGATTACCGAGCTTTCAACGGATGAATTGAAGGATCTGTTCACGCTGCGCCGTGATTGGGCAGGGTGATCCATCACCTTCGCGGATGGAATGCAATAGAGGTTTTTCACAGACGATCCACCTGAAATATCAATATATTCCAATATGTTCCCTTGATCACATTCCAATTTTTTGTTACCTTATTGGGATAGCTTGTACAGGCATACGGAGGTAATTGAATGCAGAAGTTAGGAAGAAATGAACCATGTTATTGCGGCAGCGGGATTAAATACAAGCGCTGTTGTCTGAATAAGAATGCGACGAACCTTGCAGCACCAGCACCAGCGGCAGTTATTCCTACGACGCCATCAGCTGCTCCTTCCATTCCCCAGCTTATTCAAGAAGAGCTATCCTGGGAGAACGAAGTGTACCAACAAACGGCACTTAATTTCTACAACCAGACGCAGGATTTGTATCCGGTGGTTGAAGTGGATCAAACGATTCGGCTATGGAATGATTACTCCACGGCTGAGATGCCAGTAATTAAAAAAGAAGGCGTGTTCCCTGCAGCACTGGAGCAATGCATCTGCTCCATGAATGGCCATGAAATCACGAAAGCCCAGTTGGCTGACAAATACGACGTATCCGTAGCGACCATTACGCAGCGGGCGAATCAGATTATGAGCTTTGCTGTCCCTGAGCAGGCCTAATGAATGACACAACCGCTGCGCAGGCAGAATGTTCTTACGATCGCTGTTGTTCCCGGATTTCTTTGAATTCTATTTATAGGTTGATATCCGGGAACAAAGGCGACCGCTAACGCATCTCCAGAATCATTCTTCCTGCTCCACACGGTGTACCTTTCATTAATCATTATAGAGGAACTCTATCTATCTGGATGATACAGCACAACCCGCCTCCGAATGAGGCGGGTTGTGTGCGTTTTATATTCATCGTATACGGATGCGGCATTGGCCGCTGACTACTCCACTTGACAGAGCGATCCGGCAATGTACCGATTTCCGTCACTTTCGTTGTAGAAATAATAAGCAATAAGCACCCGTCCGTCTGACAGCTGCACGGCACTGGTGTATCCAATATCGGATCCCAAGCCGTCATCCCGGATGACGGTTTCGGCCGCCGTACCGATATTCGTGCATTCTGCGTTAAGCACGATCGCACGAATGCCATACGGCTTGTACCGATAGCCATAATTCAACAATACATTCCCATTCGTCAGACGCAGCACATGAAAGGGGCTCGGCGAATAGATCGGCCAAGCCTGCGGCTCTGTCCATGTCCGCCCGCCATCGGTCGACTCCGCGGTAAACAATGGCGATGCCAAGTGCCCCTCTCCAGGCTGCTTCTTCTGACTTCGTATAAATAGGACAAGCTTGCCGGATTCCGTCTCATACAGGTTCGGCTCATGAAAATGATACTCTCCCGCGAAGCCGGAAACCGTTGCGTACCGCTCCCAGATTTGCCCCCGGTCCGTCGTCCGGCCGATAACGACATTAGACGTATCACCTTCCTGGATATACAGCGGCGCTAGAATCGACCCATCGCTCCGCTCGACACAATTCCCGCGAATGACGACATCGCCAAGACCAATTGGCTCGGGCCGATCCCAAGTGACGCCTCCATCCGTCGATCGGATGGAATAGGAACCTGCAAGCCGGCCGATCCAACGATCATATTGACGGTGCCAGGTGCCCGGTCTCAGATTGGCCGGTGCATCCTCCTGCTCGTAGACCTTCCAAGTGAAGAACGTAACGAACAACGTGCCGTCCCGTAGTACGTTAAGGCATGGATCCTGTACGCCGTGAAAATAATCATCCCAGATAACCGCCGGGCGGGAATCCCACGAGCAGCCATCGGCAGAGTGAATCGCAACCGCCTTCGAGGAAGCGTCGAGATGCGTAATGGATCCATAAGCGGTACGGCGGTCCGGAGCGGTCCGGAACCCCAGCGCGAATGTTCCGTCTGTGAGCTGAACAACGCTCGGAAAGCTGTTGTACGCCTCATTTTTATAAATCTCCACATGCTCCATCGTCCTTATGGCTGCCATTGGATTAGCCTCCTTTGTCACGTGAACATTGATCTTGAAATATTAGACCGGCCTAACAGACACTTCGGAAGCACTGCTTGTTGTGCAGACCCCTGCTCACCGTTCATCCCCTAAACTAATTAACGGGCACATCGAACGAAGCCTTCTTGAGCAGCTCGCCCCACGTCCTAATTGTCGTGTTCTTCTGACCGTGGTATACGGGATTCGTGAATGCCAGGAGCTCACCGCCCGCTGTGCGGATTTCAGCCCTCACCCACTCGTACTCTGCCGCTCTCCACTGCAGCTTGAATGCAAACGCACTGTCCTCTTCAGGTATGTCCTGAACCGATGTTTCCGTTCCATTCGTAATGATATGCAGCCTGCCTTGAGCAGCGCCGGTAACAGCAAGGCGGATGTCTACCTCTCCATCAACCGAAGCTGCAACCGCTTCCGTCAAATCGCTTCCGAGCGGATATTCCTCTTCTCCAACTATAACCTTCACATCCAACACCGGTCCGCGCGATACATATACACGGCCTGCTTGCACCGCGGCTAAGATGGCTGCCGGAGATAACCGCTCCGCATAGACATAAGTTCCCGGATCGCCGATCAGCGATGGCGGACTCCCGTCGGAATAAGTTTCCGTGGGCAGCATATGCGAATCGGAGCCGCCGATCCCGGGCAGACGCCAGCCTTCATTCCAAAGCGTACTCCACAGTACGAGTGCCCGCTCTGTCGCGGCCGGGTTCGTCGAATACGTCGGATCATTCCATATTTCCATACAATCTACATTCTCCAGAAGCGTATCTTCATACACCCAGGCCCATGGAGTCAGCATCGGATGGTTGATGGAGCGAAGTCCGCCTCCTTGCCCTACTTCAGCCAGCAGCCGGTTCATTCCTTCACCGGTACCAATGCCTCCATCCGGGGCGTTATAGGTCCAGTTGTACCATTGGCGGACTCCCAGCGCGTTCCAGTGGCCGCTGCCGGACGTATATTCAACGCCTGGAATGACCAGCACGCGGCCTTGAGGCCAGGAGGTGGAGATCAGATTATGATCCGTCGCAACAAAGAAATCGAGCCCCATAATCTCCGCCTGCTCCATATTGCGTTCGGGCGTCATTTTCCCATCCGATAGAACGGTATGCGTATGGAAATCCCCTTTGTACCATCGCGCAGTCTCATCCCGGCATTCATGCCAATCGTATGTATCCAGCTTGTAGTTCTCTACGCCTTCCATCACTTCTGTCCAATAATTCCGCTTGCTTGGCGGGATGCGCCTATCGGGAGGGATGTCTCCAATGCCAGACTTCCATTCGAATGTAAACGTACAGGCCGGTGGCGAGCCTTCCTGATCGACAAACTTAATCTCCCATTCGCCCGCCTCGATCTCTCCGGGAACCCCCAGGAAACTCGTATCCTCATAATTACGATGAATGACAGCCGATCTGCTGTTATTGCAGTTCAAATGAGTAAACCGTACTCTTCCGCTAGGATCGCGAAGGGTAAACGTGCGCCATCCGCCCTCGCCCTCGTATTCGAACGTGAACGTCAACCAATCCGCTGGATCCTCTACGTTAAATAATACAGATGATGGCCTGTCAGTCTTCAAGCTGCCCTCAAGCATCATTTCTTTCGTTCCCTCCCAAGCAACCTCGTTTGTCTGCTCAGAGTATACTTTACATTTCCATCCTTGTATAGATGATTCATGGTAATTACAGGCTTCGATTCTTGCGGAGAAAATAAAGCGACCGCTCACCGGGAATCTCCGGAAAACGGTCGCTGTACACGTCTTTTATAGATGAGCCTGCTTGATAGGATTGGATTGCGTCCTGTACGATCTATTCAAGCCGTGATGGTGATGGAGAAGGCGGGGCCTCGTAAGCTTTCCGTCCCCTTCCGGCATGGCCGGCGAGCTCCAGCTGCCCGAATCCGGTCACAGCTTCCCTTGTGCCGTCCCGGCTTGGGTCGGCATAGCGGGTGAACCAATAATCGAGCCGTTCCTTCAAGGCTGCCCGCTGATCTTCCGCTTCGGGGGCATCAATCAGATTCCGCCGCTCATCCGGATCCTCCGCGAGATGATACAGCTCATGCGGTCCGTATGCATAACGATGGACATACTTCCACTCCTTCGTGCGGATCATGCGGACGGGGCCGTATTCGTCATAGATGACGATATCCTCGCGTCCCGTCCCATCCTCACCGAGCAGCAGCGGCAGGAAGCTGCTCCCGGGCAGTTCGCCTGCCTCCGGATGATCAAGTCCGAGCAGCTCCAGCAAGGTCGGCATCCAATCGTAGCCGCTCACCATCTCATCGCAGACGCGGCCCGCCGGGATTCGCCCGGGTAAGCGAAAAATCGCCGGTACTTTCACCGAAGTGTCATACATGTTGAACGGGAACGTGCCGTTTCCCTTGCCCCAGATGCCATGCTGCCCGCAATTGAAGCCGTTGTCGCTCAAGAAACAGATGAGCGTCTGCTCACGGATGCCCTTCTGCTCCAGCTTGTCGAGAATACGTCCGATCTGCGTATCCATCGCCGTGACGGCCGCGAAGTAGCCCTGTAGATTCCCCCGCTGGTCCTCGTCCCACGGCGCCGTCGGTATCGTCCACGGATGACGGGGCTCCTGCGGACAGCTATCGAATGCGCAGTCCGCATACAGATCCACATATTGCTGCGGATGGCTGTCGATCCACGGGCTATGCGGAGCTGTGTAGTGAACGCCAAGGTAGAAGGGCTCCCCGCCCTGCTGCGCATCAATGAACGAGAGCGCGTCATCGGTGATCACATCGGTCAGATAGCCCGGCTCTTGGATCAGTTCGCCGTCGCGAATCATAGGCGCATCGTAATAAGGCCCTCCGCCTTGCTGGTGAACATACCAATGCGTAAAGCCCTTCTGCGGCGTCCGGCTATCACCGAGATGCCATTTGCCGCTTAGACCCAGGACGTAGCCCGCATCGGCCAGCAGCTCCGTGTAAGCAGTCAGCCCCTGCAGATACTCGATGGGCCGCTCTCCCACGTTGCCGCCCCGAATCCAATCATGCACGCCATGCTGCGACGGAATGCGTCCGGTCAGAAGCGAAGCCCGCGCAGGCGAGCATACCGGAGATGTGCAGAAGAAGCTTGAGAATCGCGTCCCTTCCGCCGCCAGCCGGTCCAGATTGGGCGTATGAATTTCCGGATTGCCCGCGCAGCCCAGCGCCCACGGGCCTTGATCGTCGGCCAGAATAAATACGATGTTCGGCTGCCCCGTCTTCGAGATCGTCATCTTAGCATCCACCCTCTCAGTAAGCCTTATTGTCACTTCTTCTGCGCTTGATGCGCCGCATTGACCGCATCAAGCACCTTGCTGCCGCCTTGTGCCCGCCACTTACCGGGCAGCTCTCCGAGCACGCCGGCCCGGTTCCGCTTCTTCATTCGTCGTGATGCGGACAAGGTTCGGTAATGCTTGATTCGTCGCAATGATGGCGGATTCCTTCGCCCGCTCGATATGTTGTTCCGTTTGCAGCAAATAATTAGAGTCAGCTGCAGCGGCACCAGGCCTTCATCCGAATGCATAAACCCAATAAACTTGGCCGCTATCTCCGGTTCCTTTGGCATGCGTCGTCACGGCGGTGCACCCTTCGATACGCTTAGGAACAAGAGTGAGTATTACCAAGTGATACTTCGGAATATTATGTTTCTAGCCATGCGTGGAGACAGCCACATACCTGGAACCAGTAGGACGATAATCATGATAGTGTCGTACCGAACGCAGTGCTTTCATTGCCCAGAAACGGAACAAGGCAGAAAAATCCACATCCTCACGCGGATGTGGATTTTCTCCGGGACGAACATATGCTGCTCCCCCTCTATGGATTCGGGATACTCTCTACTTGCTTTTGCAGCTGCTCGAATAGCTGTTTAGTTTGAAGCGGATCCTTGTCATTATAAAAAATGTTAGTATCCTCAACCTTCATATAGATATAAGGCGGATTGTTCTTGAACACATACAGCCTTGTTTTCCCTAGCTCCTTCAAACGGAAATGTCCGCGCGCATACTTATCTGTAGCTTCACCATTCGTCTTTATACCCGAAGGCACGTCCTCAACAAGCGTTAATTGCTCGATATCCGCCAGGTCGAAATCAACGGAGTACATCGGATAATTAATTTCGATTCGATGTTCCGGCGTGATGGTGAGGATGGGGGATGTCAATTCCGATCGGACCAGCATAAACGAAACCACGATGAGGAACACGGCTGTCAATCCGACAGACCCCCATACGATCAATTTCCCAACCAACGTCCCTGTATTTATGGTCTCTCCTATCCCGACCCGCTTGGTGACGAAGATGCTCTTATCATCGGGATTATGGTAAGTGAAGCCATTCGCCCAGTATTCATCATCATCGGTGTAGATTGTTTTGCCATCCTGCGCTAATACTTCTTGCTCCAGGGCATTATTTCTACGATATACATACAGAACAAGAGCAATTGGAACGACAGTAAACACCAACACAATCGTCAGCCACACGCCAGACATAGCTGCCTTTTCATTAACAAGGAGTAAGTATAGGAATAGAAAGTGAACATTCTCAATGATCGCCATAAACAGCCAAAGAAATGACAAGGATCTACGGCTTGCCTGATTGATGCTTACATTCACTTCGCTGTTCATGCTGTATACCTTAGCCTTGGTTCTGCGCATATAGAGCGAAACGAGCATGAAGATGACGGTTATGGCCAGTCCCCCGGAGACGACACCGAGGAGATCCTTATTATCGCTTGACACCCACAGCAATAAACCAATCGACATCGTGAACGGAATCAGGAATAGCCACAAGGAAGCCATACGCTGATTCTTTAAACGGGCAACACGCAAATCGCTCTGAATGACGCGCTTCGTACCGACATACCATTCATTCTCACGTTTTAAAGCCAGCGTATCCCGAAAAGCATGGCGAAACGGAATGACCATGACAAAGAAAAAAACGGATAGCCATACAAAGAAATAGATCGTTTGATAAGCAAACCAAGTATGGAGCAGCACAAAAGGAATGAGAAATACCATTGTCCATAAGCTAGCCTGCTTAAACTGCCTGTTGAATCGTGCTTGAATGCTCTGGATCCCGGGATGGTCCATGACATGAGCCGGCAAGGTGACGGCAAACAGCATGCCCTTCTTGTATTTCGCATGCGGCTTATAAGTTACGATTAACGCCGCATAACAGATTAACGCGGTAACGAAAAAAATCGCGGTCAACATACGAATCAATCCTTTTCCATACGAATTGTTAATGCTGGTACTTCATTTGGGCGAAAATCGTAGAACATAAAGCTTGAAATCGGGATTGATCGATCCCTTTAATCGTCGCTTGCGCGATAATGAGCTGCAGCTGTTCCTCTAATTGTGCGGTGTGATTTGAACCATCTTGCGTTTGAGTGCTTCGAGGGCTTACCTTAGCACCGTGCCGCCGATCGATGACAATGTATCCTTCTTGCTTCAATATGGAATAAGCTTTATTAACCGTCATCGTATTTATGCCTAAATCTTCGGCTAATTGGCGAACGGTTGGAAGCTTTTCCTCTGCTGCTAATTCACCGGTTGCAATCCCGATGACGATTTGATTACGCAGTTGTTCATAAAGAGGTGTATCGCTATCTAAATGTATGGAAATAACCATGCGGTCTCTCATCCCCCTTCAAATAACCCGCCAACTAAGTATTATATATATTAATACATATGATACAAAATGTCCATGATACTGGAAAATTTGTACTCACAATCCCCCACTCTTCCAAACACACCAACGTCATATGTGAGGATTTAGTAATCTCCTCTTAATAATTCGTAACTTTTTCTTGTCAAATCGTTCATCTCTGTTCCTTATAATCAATTCTATCTTCGAATCATGAACAGGAGAAACTAAATATGGACATGAAAAATATAGCCGTCTTGTTCGGCGGCAGCTCCACGGAATATGACGTTTCATTGCAATCTGCCGCTTCCGTCATCGATCATCTAAACCCATCCATTTATCATATCATCCTGATTGGCATTACAAGGGAAGGCACCTGGTTGAGGTACAACGGCAACACAGCGGAAATACGCAATGACCGTTGGCATACGCACGCCAGCTGTATCCCTGCCTTCATCTCACCCAGCAAGAATGCGGGCGGCATTATTGAACTGACCGGCACGGAATATCGCACCACTCCCGTAGATGTCGTATTCCCCGTCCTTCATGGCAAGAACGGAGAGGACGGGACTGTGCAAGGCTTGCTTGAGCTGTCCGGCATTCCCTTTGTCGGCTGCGGTACCTTATCGTCGGCGATATGCATGGACAAGGGGATCGCCAGTCAGCTGGTTCGGGCAGCGGGCGTTGACACGGCGCCTTCGGTTACGGTATTCGAAGGCGATGATCTTGATTCGGCTGTCAACGAGGCAGAGAAGCTGGGTTTTCCCATGTACATTAAACCTTCCAGATCAGGTTCTTCATTCGGCATCACGAAAGCCTATAATAAGCTGGAGCTAACGCATGGGGTACAAGCCGCCTTCTTGCATGATCAGAAGGTCATTATTGAGCAGAATATTGCTGGATTTGAGGTTGGCTGCGCCGTATTAGGGCATTCCGAGCCTATCACAGCCGAGGTCGATGAGATTGAACTGACGGGTGAGTTCTTCGACTACGAGGAGAAGTATTCGCTCCGCTCGTCGAAGATCCACCTGCCTGCGAGAATAGATGCCAAGACCGCCGCCAAGGTGAAGGAGACCGCCCGCCTGATCTATAAGACGCTGGGCTGCAGCGGTCTTGCCCGGGTAGACATGTTCCTTACGGAAGATGGGCGAATCGTATTTAACGAGATTAATACCATGCCAGGGTTCACGGCCGCAAGCCGGTATCCAAACATGATGCGATATAGCGATATTACGTATCCCCTGTTAATGGACCGGCTTATCGAGCTTGCTGCCGCAAAGGAGCTGCACAGATGAGACATGCAGACCACGAGATCAGATTGAACCGCGAGATGATGCACAGCGGTCACTTAATATTGGTCAATCGGGATTATCCTGTAGCGGAGCATCATCAAGCCTCCCTTGTGCCGATTGCGACGATTCAGCAAGCCGGCACAGAGGAGCAAGATATTCGCTTGGATCAGACTGGTTACCGACAGTTGAGCGCCTTATTAGAGGCTTGCCAGGCCATCGACAGCATCGGAATCGTGAGCGGCTATCGCACGCGTGCACAGCAGCAGCATATTTACAGTACTTCCTTGGCAGCGCATGGGGCAGCATTCACAGCAAACTATGTAGCGCGGCCGAATGAAAGTGAGCATCAAACCGGTCTCGCTGTTGATGTGGGGCAGCTGCTCGAAGAGGATGTCGATTATTTATGTCCTTCCTTTCCTGACCATGGCGTGTATGCCTTGTTCAAGCAGAAGGCTGCGGAATACGGCTTTATCCAACGATATAAGGAAGGCAAGCAGCCGGTCACGAACATCGCATGCGAGCCCTGGCATTATCGCTATGTCGGCGTTCCGCATTCCATCATTATGGAGCAATACGATATGTGTTTGGAAGAATATATCGCCTACATGGAGCAGTTCACCTTCGAAGGCTCGCATCTTTATATGAAGATCAAGAATCGGCTCATTGAGATGTACATGATCAAAGCGGAGCACGACGTGACATTGATCCCCATCCGGCGTGGATCCTGTTATGAATGGTCGGGCAATAATAAGGATGGATTTATCGTGACAATCTGCCATGATCACGAGAAGGGGTTCCAGTGATCCGGCTGCTGCAGGCTGCCCTGCTGTTCCGTGTAAGAACCAAACCCGCCACGCCTTCCGTACACCGGGCCTGGGTGGAAATAAACCTGAATCACCTGGAGCATAATTTGCTGGCGTTAAAGCAGGCGCTTCCCTCCCGCTGTTTAATTATGGCGGTCGTGAAGGCCAATGCTTATGGACACGGCAGCGCACCCGTCGCGCAGTTTCTGAACCGCATAGGCGTTAATCACTTTGCCGTCGCCGAGATTGAGGAAGGGATTGAGCTGCGCAAGCATGGCGTAAAGGGTGAGATTCTAATCTTAAGCTATACCTCGCCAGGACGCGTCCATGATCTGTCACGTTATAGACTGACGCAAACGATTGTCAGTGCCGAACATGGACAAGCATTGAATCAATGCGGACGCAAGCTCAAGGTACATGTGAAGATTGACACCGGCATGAACCGATTGGGTGAGCCTTATGTGAACATTCAAGCGATTAGGTCTTGTTATGAATATGAGCACCTGCACGTAACGGGAACATTCAGCCACTTGTCCGTATCCGACCGTGTAGAACCCGAGCAGACGGCATTCACGAATATGCAGGTGGATCGTTTCATGAATGTCATCCAACAGATAAAGGCGGCTGGCCATAACCCTGGCGATATTCATATCCAGAGCAGCTATGGCATATTGAATTATCCCATGATTGATTGCGATCTTGCGCGTCCAGGCATTGCGCTCTATGGCCTTCTAAGCAAGGAAGACGATCTGAACCTTATGCAGGTGAAGCTGCGCCCCGCCCTTTCCCTCAAGGCCACAGTAGCACAAGTGAAGGACGTACGCGCCCATTGTCCAATCGGTTATGGACATAAATTCATTCCTTCGCATGATATTCGGATTGCAGCCCTTACGATTGGCTACGCAGACGGCGTTCCGAAGACATTAGCAGACCGTGGCGGTTATGTTCTCATCCGCGGCCAACGGGCGCGAATCGTCGGGAATATCTGCATGGATCAACTCATGGTCGATGTCACCTCGATCGAAGGGGTGGAGCACGGAGATACGGCTACGCTTATTGGACAAGACGGTGCGGAAGTCATTACAGCGTGTCAGTTCGCCAAGCGATGCGGAACGGTGACCAATGAAATCGTCAGCCGCATCGGAAGCCGGGTAGCCCGGGTTTACACATCTTGATCTTCATACAGCAAGCAGGTAAAGACCTTCCTACCAAGGGGGTCCTTACCTGCTTTTTTTAGCCATTAACGGCGATTATTACGGTTTCCGCAGCAATGGCGTCGTTATTCGCAACGGCACGGTGTACCGAGATGATCCTGCCCGCGATGAGCTGGCTTTGTTCGAGGATGGAACCATGCAGTCCTTCGATGAACGGCAGACCTCTTCCTCCTCCTTGCTAGAGCAGGGCGCGACCAACACGTTCTCGTTCGGCCCCGTTCTCGTGAAGAACGGCGAGGTGATCGATAATTTTGACCACGTAGAGATCGATACGAATTTTGGCAACCGCTCGATTCAACGCTCCAATCCTAGAACCGGGATCGGCATGATTGCCCCTAATCACTTTCTGTTCATCGTTGTTGACGGCCGCATGGAGAACTACAGCCGGGGAATGACTTTAGCTGAATTTGCTCAGCTGTTCAAGGAGCTCGGTGCTGCCGAGGCCTATAACCTGGATAGGGGCGATTCATCCACGATGTACTTCATGGGACGAGTCGTGAACAATACTCTTGGCAAGAATCGGGAACGGGGAACTAGCGATATCCTCTATATACCGGAATAGGCGTCCTGATAGACCGTGAATACCAAGGAGGTTGACTAACGTGACCATACTCATCCCCTCCTATGAACCGGATGAAAGGTTAATAGGATTAGTCCATCATATTCAGGCCATTAGCAGCTGTTCCATACTTGTTATCGATGACGGAAGCGGAGAGGGTTATCGTGACATCTTTAACGCCGTGAGAGAAGCCGGGTGTACCGTCTTAACGCATTCCCGCAATCAAGGCAAAGGCCGCGCGTTGAAAACAGGCTTCGCCTATATCCGGCAAATCGGGGAAACAGACGGCGTAGTGTGCGCCGATAGTGACGGGCAGCATCTGCCTAAGGATATTATGAGCATCGCTCATGCCGTGAATGAGCATCGCCATCATATCATTCTGGGCAGCAGGCGGTTTACGGGCAAGGTTCCCATGCGCAGCCGCTTCGGCAATGCAGTCACCCGAATGGTGTATTCCTTCTCAACGGGAACCCCGATTCAAGACACTCAGACCGGGCTTCGCGGCTATTCGGCCGATATGCTGGACTGGCTATGCGGTATTCCGGGGGAACGATTCGAGTACGAAATGAACATGCTGCTTGAAGCCAAGGCTGCTGGATATGCTTTGCTTGAGGTCCCTATTGAAACGGTGTATCTCCAGCGAATCAATCATCGCATTTTCGGCCGCTGGCCGATTCCGCCAGAGTCTACTACCCCTTTGTTAAATTCGGCGCTTCCTCCGGTTGTGCCGCCATACTTGACTTCGTCTTGCTGATGCTCCTTCAATTCATAAGCGCAAATTTATTTATATCCGTCGTCGGAGCGAGAATTTGCAGTTCCATCTTTAATTACACCATGAACCGGAAATTTGTGTTTGCCGACGGTAACGGGGCATCGATTCGAAAATCTCTGCCCCGTTACTTTACCCTCGTTATCATCATTGTCCTGTTCAATTACGGACTCATGCATGTCTTTCATGAGAGACTCGACATTCCGCTGATCGCCGCTAAGCTGTTTACGGAAGGCTCTTTATTTGTTTTCAGTTACTGGGCACAGCGCAAATTTGTATATGATGAGGATTGAGCTCGAGCTCCTATAGGCCTGACATTCTTACAAGTTGCAGGATCCGCCCTCTAGAGCAGGCCGAGCCAACGCGGTATACTGCCGCAGCACGCCCTTGTGCGAGATGACCGGTTTCTCCCAGCGGCTCAACCGCTCCGCAATCACATCCGCCATCTCCAATGCCGTCCGCTGGATGCCAGCGGTTCCAACAATGTCGATCGTCCGGTTCGGGATATCGATGCGAACCAGATCGCCGTCCTGGACGATCGCGACCGGTCCTCCATCTAGCGCCTCCGGCCCCAGATAGCCGACGCAAGGGCCGCGGGTAGCACCGGAGAACCGCCCGTCCGTCACGAGCGACGTCGTGCGCGACAATACCGGGTCCGAGGCGATTAACTCGGACATGAAGAACATCTCCGGCATGCCGGTCGCTCTTGGCCCTTGGTAGCGGAGAATGACGACATCGCCCGGCTCGATCTTCCTGGCGGTAAGCGCATCGACGGCCTCCCGTTCGCTATCGAACACTTTAACCGGGCCTTGATGCACCATCATCTCTGCCGCAACAGCCGACTTCTTGATTGTCGCACCTGCCGGCGCCAAGTTGCCCTTCAGCACCGCGAGCGAGCCCTCCGGCTTGAGCG
The DNA here is from genome assembly GCF_024498075.1 of Paenibacillus mendelii. Lineage (GTDB taxonomy): Bacteria > Bacillota > Bacilli > Paenibacillales > Paenibacillaceae > Paenibacillus_Z > Paenibacillus_Z mendelii. Next base: position 180,721 of record NZ_JANHOF010000012.1, on the reverse strand, counting down.
GCTTCTTCATCGGATAGATGACATCTCTGCGGTTCAGCTTATAGTTGGCAAGGAACATCTCAGCAAATCGCGGCATTTCGCTTCTCCGGTACGTTTCCAGGTTTTCCGCCACCGTCTTGCCCGTCGCCGTGAGCGCATCCAGATGCAAATAATCGCGAAGCTCCTCCATCACGGCAGGTACACCGCCCGCATACCAGAACAGCTCAGTCGGGTATTTGCCCGCCGTCTTCGTATCTACGAGCACCGGAATACGGCGGTGGATATCGTCGAGCTCTTCCGCGCGCAGGACAATTCCTGCCTCCCGTGCTATTGCGATCAAGTGCATGACGGCGTTCAGCGAGCCGCCGATCGCCGAATGAATCATGATCGCATTCTCGAACGCCTGCCTCGTCAATATACGCGACGGCCGTATATCCTCCTCGACAAGCCGCATGACCTGTCTGCCTGCCTCGCGGGCGGCGCGCCGGATCTCCGCATTCGTTGCAGGAATAAGCGCCGTCCATGGCAGGGCCAGGCCAAGCGCCTCGGCCATGACCTGCATCGTCGCCGCCGTGCCCATGTACTGGCATGCGCCGCAGGTTGGGCAGCACGAGCGTTGAAACGCCAGGAACTCCTCTTTGGTCATCTTATTCTGCTCGACTTCCACGCTCATGTGCCATAGCTCTTCGTTGGAACGCAGGCATGGCCCCGCTCCCATCGCCCCGCCCGGCACGTGAATGGCCGGAATATCGAGCCGGGCAATCGCCATCAGATGGGCCGGGACCGCCTTGTCACCCGCTGAAGTAAGCACCATCGCGTCGAATGGCGTAGCCAGTGCATGGATTTCCACCATCGAGGCAATCATGTCGCGCGACAGCAGGGAATAATGCATACCATCATGCGCCTGTGCGACGCCATCACAGATGTCGGTCGTCGTATAGACGGCAGGCTTGCCGCCTGCTTGGAACACGCCCTTCTCCATCTCACCGACCAGCTCACCCAGATGATAGGAGCTCGGATGGCTTGCCCCCTGTGTACTTTCGACGAGCACCTGCACACGATCCAGGTCGTCAACCGACCAGTCCATCGACATGCGAAGCGCGTCCCCTTCGAAGCTTATCTTTCGGACCTTCTGACTTTGCAAACTCATGACCGATTATTCCCCCAGTTGAAATGATCATCGAATGGATACATAGGACGTTCAATTTTACGGAACGGCAGCTTTCGCAAATTAGCCGAGCTGCTTCCCGGCGTGTCCAGAATATAGATGCGGCCGGTGATCGACTCATAATCGGCCCGGAATTGATTAGCGGACTTGACCAGCACAAGGTCCGCCTCTTGCGGCTCCAGCCCTACAGAGCGGTACATCGCCGGATCGCCGGTAAATACGGGCTGCGTCTGCAGCAGTACATCAATGGTACCGGTCCGAAGCACAACGCAGCGCCCCATATTCCCGACCGAGCCCGGTGCAGTGCCTCCCGAGAACTCGAACTTGCCTTCGCCGATATGCATCACTTTGCCGCTGATATTCATCGGCTCACCGTGCGAGCGGTCGGAATTGAGCGTGTACCCAACGGTCAGCTCCACCTCCGCTCCAAGACCGGCTTCAATCGCCTTCGCTACCGCCGGTGCGTCAACCATGGACAGCAGGCAGGTTAATTTACTCTCGACGCCCAGCTCCAGCAGCCGTTTCAACACGGCATTACTGTCACCTGTCGAGCCTGCACCGGGGCTGTCTGCCGAATCCGAAATGACGAACGGCTCGCCGCATCCTTGTCCCTGAAGTGCAAGCTCCACGGCTTCATCGACCGAATACAGACGCACGTCGAATTCATGCCGCTTATCCCACATCGCCTGAGCCAATCGATCGGCTTCCCGCTCCGCCTTCTCCCAGTCATCGCCGACCACGACGACCGCGGATCCGAACTCCTCGATATCGAGCCAGGGCTGAACCGGAAACAAGGACGTGACCAGCGAATCCCCCCGACGCTCTCCCGCCGCCGCTTCGTTCCACAGCTCGCCGCACGGTCCGCTGTGGAATTGACTGTTCTCCGCGGGCACAACCATCGGAATTTTACGCATGGAGATATGAGGCTTCACCTCGCCCCGCAGCGTGGAGATTAACAGACGGGCCGCCCGCTGCCCGACTTCGCGAAAATCAACATGCGGATACGTGCGGTAACCGACGATCCCGCTTACCGCCTGCACGATCTTCCGCGTTATATTGGCGTGCGCATCCAGTGTAATGATCAGCGGCACCTGATCGCCGATCTCCTTGCGTATGACGGCAATCAGTTCCCCGTCTGCATCGTCGCAGCCTTCCGCCACCATCGCACCATGAAAGGCGAAGATCGCTGCATCGATCAATCCTCCGCTTGCTGCCAGCGACTCGCGCACCTTCAAGGCCAGCAGCTCCTTCAGCTCGGTGAACGCCTCCCCTCGGAACGAGCCGGAGGATACCGCCGAGCAGAACAGGGTCGGGACAAGCTCCGCGCCCTCCTCCTTGGCCACATCGTAGAAGCCCCGTACCTCATTAACCACCTTCAACTGCTCCAATTGCTCCCCGACGGCAAAGCAAAGCTGGCGGAAATCATCCATCGTGCTCTTCTTTGAACTGAATGTATTGCTCTCCTGCAGGATGCCTCCTGTCAAAATACGCATGCCGAATCCTCCCCATGTCGATTCGCTGATTCGCAATACTCACCGATATATCATTACAGTTCTGATACTACCAGCATTTCACTTCATGTCAACTGGTTTTTTAATATTGTTAACAATATTTTAAAACCATTCGTTATTAAATTGTTTTCGTTCTCTCTCTCGTGCTACTATGTAACTGTATCGGGACCTGTTACGGTCTCAACCAGGAGGCCATGGAATGAGCTCATTTATGTTTAATCCACAAAGCAATATCTCACTGCGGGAGAAAGTCATTCACGATATAAGAAGCGCTATTCTAAGAGGACACATCAAACCCGGGGAGCGGCTGAAGGAAAGTGACATCGCCGATCAAATGGGGGTCAGCAGAGGACCGGTACGCGAAGCGATCCGCCAGCTGGAGCGGGAGGGCTTGATCATTTCCCCCCCATATCGCGAGACTGTGGTCGTCGATCTGGACGCGGATGAAATTCGCGAATTTCTGATTCCGATCCGGTATCATCTGGAATCGACCGTTATCAAGAAATATATGCATCTTATGGACGAACCTTTCTTCGACCGCTTGCAGGGCATTGTTGATGAAATGGGCAAGCCGCTGCGAAGTCCTGAAATCTATCCCTTGGTGGAATTGGATCTGTCCTTCCATGAATCCATCATCCATCTTGCAGCAGAACGGACGGTGCAGACGATGTGGCAAAGCATCTCGCATCATATCAAACTGCATTTCAACAAGAACACCGAAGACTACGATAGAGAGAATTTCGTTCAAGACCACGCACTTTTGCTGAGCACGCTGCGGACCAAGGATCTGGGGCGGATTCAACAGGACTTATTAGCTCATATGAACTTGTTCTGAGCATAAGAAAAGACGAGAATTCCCAAGCCATGACTGCGGCTAAGGTTTCTCGTCTTGTATGGGGTTCGGGTGCCCGAATGCTCGGCCTATTAAGGCTTTACGACCGAAGCAAGCGACTCATTGACGCCGGAAACAACCGTTACTTCCTGCGGCAGCTTCAAGTCCTTCACGTACACGGATTCACCGATAATCATATCGCTTATGTCAACTTCGATGGCCGCGTGCAAATGTCTAGGCAGCGCCTCCACCTCGATAAACTCGCTCTGAATTTGCACAACCCCGCCTTGCTTTGTGCCTGCCGGCGTACCTTTAAACTTAACCGCAATCTTCGTGCGTACGATCTCGTCCTTCTGCACGCGCTGAAAATCAACGTGAACCAAATCCCGCGTGACCGGGTGCCGCTGGAGATCCTCCAACAGGACGGATAAGGAATCCCCTCCATCAAACTGAAGCTCGATCAAGCTGGAGTCCCCTTGCTTTAACCATTTTTGAAAATCGATATTGGAAATATGAATCATGGCATTCTCTATATTTCGCCCGAATACAACGCCCGGCAGCCGGCCGGACTGACGCAGATTACGAAGTCCCGATGTATTTAAAGGCATGCGTTTCTCCGCTTGAATATAAGTTGTCATCGTTAACTAGCTCCTCTTCATTAAATAATCGTTGTCTGCTATTCATAGTCGCTGGATCGTCCCCGAATGGGGATACAGGGGGAAACATAGCATCACCACCTCCACGTTCTACTAAATTGAGCGCAAGACATTTAATGTAAAAAGCCTGTAGATATGCGCGAAGGCACCCCACTCGAGAAGAGTGGAATGCCTATAGGTTAAACCACACCATATCATAGAACCATCACTTTGTCGATCTATATAAGGATTAGCATTCAATCAGCGCTTAAATGGGATGATGTTAACTCCGCCCAGAAAACCGTTCATCCGTCCCATCCCATATTTGCTGACGTCCCCATCTTCGCTTGCACAATGGTGATGGAGACGTCATCGGTTGGATGAATTAAGATAGCTTAATTGTTAATGGCCTATCTCGGGCTGGTAGATGTGAATTGCGACACCCGTGCTTAACGTTTTGACATCCATAAGGCGCATAGCAGCCTTCTCGCTCCCCTCTCTGAACAGTCGTTGTCCGCGACCTAAGATCATGGGGTGAACCCAGAGCCGGTATTCGTCGATGAGATGATGCTTCATCAGCGTTTGTGCAAGATCGCCGCTGCCTACGACCAGTAAGTCTCCGCTGAACTCATGTTTAAGCTTCGCCGTTTCTTCCGCCGCCTCGCCATGGATGATTGTGGCATTCCACTCCGCATGGCTCAGGGTTCTTGAAGCCACGAACTTCGACATGCTGTTCATCCGATCGGCCAGCCCTCGCATGCCGGTCGCTGACGGCCATGTTGCCGCGAAGCTCTCGTAAGTTTTACGCCCCAGGAGGAGCGCTTCAACCGCGAGGGCCTGCTCGACAATGAGAGCCAGGTGCTCCTCGCCAACATATGGCCGCTGCCAGCCCCCATACTCGAATTCATAGAGATCGCCCGGTGCCTGCATGACGCCATCCAGTGTAATGAACTGCTGCATGATGATTTTTCCCAATTTTTTTACCCGTCCTTTCGTGTCGTGCGATCGATTCCGAACGCTGCATATCTCCCAGACGTCCTTCATCCAGGGTCAGCTGATCTTCACCACTATAAAGACAACGAACGGGAGAAGGGTTAATCGACATCTCTGCCACTCTTTCTGCGGCAATTTTGAATATGGTGATATAAACCGAGTTCCAACCCAGGACCCCTGAAGTTAGTGCAAACGGATCCTCAGGGCTTGCCGCGAAGAGTTTGCCGGCGATCGTGCAGTACCAGCAGGATGATCATGACCATCATTACGCCCAGCACGGTGCCGGCCTCTGTGGTCAGGACCCGTGGCAGCGGGTACTCCGGGGAAGACTCAGAATCGTTGCGTATGGCGGAGAAGAGATTGTATGAGAACAGCATACCCGACGAAATCCATGCTGCCACCATCGGTGGAAGGAAACTCCGCGACCCGCGGCGGCAGATCAGCACCAGCAAACCCCACGCCCCTGCCAAAGCCCATGCACCGGTACTCAATGTCAGTAGATGCCACCACACATCGCGGTCATTCAGCCTGTCCGGGTGGATACCGAGGGTACCGCCTGCCGCCCAGTACATCTTGATGACACCCAGCATTATGCAGCCGGCTGCGATGAGTCTGCCTAAGGTGATCTGCAAATTCCGGGTGTGTCCCGGCAATTCCATGTCGGTCGGACCGCTAAGCGCCTCCGGCCACCGCGCTTTGGTATATCCCGCCAAGGCGAGCGGCAGGAAAATACCGACCCCAATCAGCGAAACCATGACGAAGATCTGTTCGTAGGCCCAGATGTCGGCTGCGCCGGCCGCCATGTCCCGAGACATGGCGGCCGGTCCGAGCACCGGTGCCAGCAACAGCATCGGAACGAGCAGACCGGTGCCTACCCACACTGGGAGGGCAACCAGCCATGCGGGTAGGCGTTCACCCCACGGCCTGCTAAATGCCAGCGCCAGCAGGATGCCGACCATAGCGAGAACAGCAGTTGCTGCGTTGATCGCGCGCCAACTAGCATCGCCCATTTGCTCGGTGGGAATGAAGAGACCGAACGTCCAGGCGATTTTAATCAGAAGATACGGCATCACCGCTATGGCGGCGCCATAACCGCAAAATCTACGCATCTTCATCCATTGCGGGGCAGACCGCTCCGACGTTACCTTCATATCGTACTGCATGTTATCTTACCTCCTTAAACCGCCGAAGCGGTCAGATCGTTCTCCACTCAATTCCTTCTAATAGATTCACCCTTAATCCAAATGTACCGCTCAATGCAAAGTAAACATGCGGGTGACATCCATTAGAGGATAGGCGAACGCAGCATAACCATAACCTGCAAAACGTCCTTGATCTACTTTCATATTCTGATCACCTATACCCCATTCTATTTCATTTATCGAAAAGTAAAGTGACCTCAAGTTTAAGTTTAGGTTAAATTGTTTTATCCGGAAGTTGTTAGAGCCCACGATCCAAATGGAATATTTATTAAAAAAAGAAACCGCACGCAAGTCATCTAAGATGACCACGCTGCAGCTTCTTTTCCGGCCATATATAAAATGAACTACCGTTTGCGCAGGATTCCAGTTCCCACTGCATGCCCATCTCCCTGGCCATCATCGAAATGATGGACAAACCGATCCCCGCGCCTTTTTCAGGTGACTCGCCGGAGGTACCGGGACCTTTGTCTTGAATGACAAGCATCGACTGCCCCTTTAATTCAACGATTTTAATAGCTATGTACCGACCCTTCCCAGCATGACGCACCACGTTCTGAAACACATTGTCAAGGATCCGGTTAAACCACAGCGGATCGGCAACCCATCTCAGCGGCCGCTCAGGAAGCTCAACAAGGACCTCAAAGCCTTTGCTTTCGAATACCGGATACCATTCGGCTACTCTGTTCCTGATTTCTTCAGCTATATCGATCGTTTGCACATGCAGCGGATACTTCCCCGCGGACAACAGTGTGTACGAAAGAAGGTTATCCATCAGCTTGCTCACTTCTTCCAGCTTGTGATCGATTACGTCAAGCGAAGCCTGTCCCTGGGAGGAAGCAGGGGCTTTCCGAACAGTATGGGTATGCTGCCGGATCACGGTCAGCGGCGTCCTGAGATCGTGAGAAATATTCGAAATGAGCTGCTTGCGCAGCTCCTCCTCCTTCCTCTCCCGGTTGCGGCTGTCCTTAAGCTCTCGTACCATCCGATTAAATGCCCCTTCGAGTTCTCCGATTTCGTCGTCCTTGCTTATGGTGACCTCATCCGGAATATCCTTCAGCCTGTTTACTGTCATCGCTGATTGAAGCCTGATGAGTCTTCTGCGAAGACGAACGAAGAAGTGCCACGACAGCACGAAAAAGGACAGATAGATTACGAAGAACAGAAGAACGAGCAGCGCGTTTCTCGATAGCGTCATTTCTGCCGACAGAATATGGGATTCGGGGAGCTGAATCACCATAACCCCCTGCTTCGGATCGTTTCCGATGAGTGACGATACGGCAAACGTCTCATGTTCACGGTGTTGTGCCCAAAATGAAAGAGCATCCTCATATGTCCACTGCTCGGGTATATCCGACGGGCGGTCCATGACAGCATATTTCTTCCCCGACGGGTCCACCCAGAACATCTCAGCATCCGGATAGTCTTCGTTCAACTTGTCTAGCCTTTCCTGTATCTTATCCCTACTAGCACCGTCCAGCTTGACTGCTTCTTGCCGCCACATGCGGCTGATCTCCTCCGGAACATACAGCGAATGCTCCCTGAATAAATAGACCGGCATATAAAACATCGCCGGAATGACCGGCCATAGAAGCAAGGCGGTCAAAATAAGGATCAGGTATTTCCTCATTAAAGAGCCTCGGATTCTCATGATCGCACCCGATATCCGACGCCACGGATGGTCTCGATAATTTGGGGGGAACCGGAATCCAACTCGATCTTCTCTCGCAGATGCCGGATATGCACCGTCAGCGTCTTATCTCCATCCAAATGCGGCTCGCCCCAAACAGCTTCATAAATCTGTTTCTGGGTCAATATGTGATTCAGATGATCCAGGAAATACATGAATATATGGAACTGCTTACCTGTAAGTATAATCTCTTCCCTGGTTTCGGAATTCCATAAACGGTTTTCTTTCCGGTCGATCATTAAATGTCGGATCTGAAGCTGTTCCGTTTCCGTAGCGCCGATACGCCTGAGGAGGACTTGGATGCGGGCAGCCAGCTCATCCGGATGAAACGGCTTCGTAATGTAATCATCGGCAAAAGACAAGCCTGTAAGCTTATCCTCGATTGCGGTTCTGGCCGTAAGCATCAGGATGGGCATAGCGGGATTGATCCGTTTTAGCCGCTGACCAATCGTGAATCCGTCCAGCCCCGGAAGCATAATGTCCAAAAGGACCAAATCGCAGCGCTCAATTGCTTCCTCCGCATTATGGCCCGAAGTCTTCCAGATCACCTCATAGCCTTGCCCGATTAAAAAGTCCCTGGACCAGGAACCGATCTCCTGATCGTCTTCAATGTACAAGATGGTATATGTTCTCATCGAATTAGACCCCTGTAAAGTAATATATAAGTAGTCTAGCATATTATGGGCTATGAGGATCGTGAATCAGTAAAACAAGTCCACCGCCTCCCTATGGCTGTGGACTTGTTTGATTAAGGTAGCATAAATTGATTTGACATCCAGATCATGTAAAAATAGTTACAGGTGATGACATGAGTGAGAATGAAGAAATCGGACTTCCCAGGAACAGCTCGAATACTGCATCAGGATCCAAAGCCTCCAGAGGGGGCAATCAATCGGGGGCAGGCCGTAAAGCGATCGGCACGACCCGGAAGATATCGCTCACTTTGTCGCAGGAGCACTGGGAGGAAATCGACCGGCGCTGCAACAAAGGAGACTATTCCGTATCCGAGATTATCCGTTCGATCATGGAGGACTATCTCCGGGATGTGGACCACTTATAATGCTTACTGAGCATGAAGGCTGCGGCTGACTCCATCTCGGCCGCCCAATACGGACGGAAGGAGTACATCGCATGAGCCCTTCGCTTCCACGACAGAGCGGGAAGGCTCCTCTATCGCGAAGGACCTCGTCTCCGTCTGCTATGAATTGCGGCTGCGGGTCTATATCGTGACACATTTCTACGAACTGGCCAGCTGGGCGTCCGGGCAGCTGGAAGACGCCGTATTCCTGTCGCCCGAGCGGACACCTATGGGGTCATCTTCATATAAGCTGTCTAGTCAGGAGCCCTCGCCTACCAGCTATGGGGAGGATCTATATGATCAAATCATAGGTCAGCAGCAGTAGTCCAACATGCCATCGATTGCACAGACTCCATGGTGTGGTGCAATGCGGCTCCCGTTCATAAAGCTTGGCCGTTGTAACATAGAAAAAGCCGGTTTCTTCAGCCCGAAACCAACGGGCGGTGAGAAACCGGCTTATGCATAACCGTGCCGTTATGACTTTCCCGTCCACTGCTGATGGAGAGAGTGAATCTCTTCCTCCGACAAGGCACGGTTGAAGACCGCGAGTCCGCCCAGCAGGCCATTGTAGAAGTTGCCGATTTCACCGGAGCGGTTAACCGCCCCTACCGTGAAGTCGGCGCCCTCCTCTCCTCCGTCGAACAGTCCATCCGGGTAGGAATACGGATTGAATGCTTCCCTCTGGTCAAGCCGTCCATCCAGATAGGCCCGCGACTCCGCACTATCATAGGTGAACGCTATGAAATGCCATTCTCCTTTGGATACGGGAGTAGCTCCGATTGAGCTGGTCATGCAGTATTTGTAGCCAGGAGTCGGGCCTCCTACAGCCGACACATGTCCGCACACCTGCTCCGCACTATCCCATATTTCCAAATTCAAGAACATCCCGTACTGACGCTTTCTAGCCGTTTCATTCCAAATACCTGCGATAAACTCGCAGCCCCTGCTTGCGATCACAGCCCGGTTTACCCATGCGGCCACCGTCAGCTTGGCCTGCGGTCCATGAATATTCAGTTCAGGGCAATCGCTGCGGGGAATGCTTAGCCACTTGCCATGGGTCACATTGACCGAGTATGCACCAAATACACCGTCCTGCACCCGCTCCGCAGCTCCGTTCATTTCCTTGAGCCGGTACGGATGCAGCCCCTTCGCCACGTATTCATTCCCGTCCCTTTCTTGAAAATCCCAGAAGCTAATCAGCCCTGGAATTCCTGTAATCGCCGCGGCATCAGCCTGTCTACCACCCGACATGTGCTGATCCTCCTCTCCAGTATAAATGCGCGAATGGAGGCGGGTGGTCTAACGCCCACAGCCCCCTTCCACAATCGGCTTATTTAAAGTACTTCTCGTTCAATGCATTCGCGTCGGCTCCGCGAGTGACGTAGCGCCGGTAATGCTGATAATGCGCCTTATATAACTGCCCGTTCTTCGATGGGGAATACGTCAGGAATAGCTGCCTGCGGCTAGAATTGGACGTATTCGTGCCGCTCTGATGCGGCGTCAAGGATGAGAATAGAATCATATCGCCGGGATTCGTCTCGTAGATGACCCCCTTGGAGGCGTCAATCGCCGCCACCTCTTCCGCGTCGAAGTTTCGCAGTGCTTCCTTCTGGCGGAACTTGTCGTGGTAGCCGGGGAATAATTCCAGTCCGCCATTCTCCTTCGTTGCGCCATCAATCGCCACCATGACGGAGATGAGTCCTTCGTACGGAAATCCGTGCCAGAAGGCGGCATCCTGATGCATCGTATAGCCGGCATTGCCTGGCAGCTTGAAGATCAGCTTATCCTTGAAGAGAAGCGGCTCATCCAAGTAAATATCCCGAAGCGGCGCCAGGATCCGCTCATCCTGAAACAGATTGGCGAATACCGGGGAGACATCGAGCAGCGGATCGAACTTCTCGATCATCTGCTCACCGCTCGCGACTTTACGAAAGGCTACCCGAAGATTCCGCGGATTGACGTACTCCTCCAAGCTTTGCAGACGTTCGCATTCCGCTTGCCACAATCGAACCTCCTGCTCGCTGAACACATTGCGCAGAACCAAATATCCCGTTTCCTCGTAGCTTGCCAGCTGCTCAAACGTAAGATTTACATTCATCTGCCTATTCCCTCCAACATGTATATTAAGATAATTTCTAAAACCCTGATTATCCCGGAGCCGTCGCCGGTCCCACGCTATACGTGCAGCCTTCCGCTTCCATGAAGCTTATTCACGGCGAGCGGCAAGCGGATGCGGATGCATGTTCCGATCCCCGGGCGGCTATAGCATTCGATGCCGTACTTCTCACCGTAATACAGACGTATCCGCTGATGGACGTTCTTCACGCCATATCCGCCTCCTCGATCCTCACGCAGCAGCACCTCCTGCTGCCTGCGCGTCATGCCTACCCCGTCATCGATTACAGTGAACACCAGGTGATCATCATCCGTGTGTACACGTACGATAACTGTTCCGGAATGGTCTTCCTTCTGTTGAATCCCGTGCAGCACCGCATTCTCCACAATCGGCTGCAGTATCAGCTTCGTTATCCGGCGGCTGAGCAGCTCACTGTCGACCTCGCAGCAGTAATGCAGCTTCCCCGCATAGCGAATCTCCTGGATATTCATGAAGGCTTGGACATGATTGAGCTCGCTCACCACCGTTGTCAGCTCCTGCCCCCGATTCAAGCCGATCCGGAAAAACCTCGACAATGAGTCTACCAGCGACACGATATGATCGGCCTTGATCTTGATCCCCATCCACTTCAGCGTATCCAGCGTATTGTATAAGAAATGCGGCTTAATCTGCGATTCTAATGCCGTAAGCTCCGCCGCCTGTTTACGTACGCCCATCAGGTAGACCGTATCGACTAATTCCTTGATCCGCAGGACCATGCTGTTATATTGGGATTGCAAGCCGGATATTTCATCGTTGCCGGTTACTTGGATCGCTTCTCCATAGTTCCCCTGCTTCACATCCTGCATATGCAGAACCAGCGTACGCAGGCCGCGAGTCAGCCGATTCGCGAGCAGAATAGCCGACAATGTGGCGAGACCGATCACAAGCAGACCGATATAGCCCGTATATTCACCGATAATTCGACTCTTAGCCCTGATTTCGCGGACAGGGACCAAGGCGGCAATCTCCCAGCCGTTGTACTCCACTTTCTGGAGGATTGTGAAGAAATCCGTTTCACCCAATCGAATGATCGGCATATCCTCGGTATGATCGGCCTGCGAGATCTTCTCCATCACATCGCGTTCATCGAATTCGGATATCGCCTCAGAAGCGAAGGACGTTATCCGTTCTCCGTTGTTATAGACGAAGATGGCGCCATTCTCGGAGAAATTGACCTCCTTGAACACGCTGTTCAGCACATTCTCCTGAATATCGATCGCAACGACCGCAATTACGGATCGAAGGTTGTGCAGATCGTTCATCGTGCGGAACATGGAGATGACCTCCAGCCGATTACGGGGCAGGTATTCCTGCTCGTATGTGCTCTTCCACAAGATATGACCATCCGAATCCATCAGCTGCTTAATCAACGCGCCGTCCAAATCCTGCATTCTAAAAATATTATTGCTCTCGCGGGAGTACAGGGAATCGCCAGAGACGAAGATTCGAATCCGATAGATATTCCGGTTGTTCTCCAGATTGGTCACAATACTGATCAAATCCTGAAAGTCGTTCAGCAGCTGCACCGTCGTCGTATCGCCATACCCTGACCGTTCCCTCTTCAGAATAAGCTGCAATTGCGGGTGCATCAGAATGAGCTCCGATACGTTCTCCACTTCTTCCAGCCGATACGTAATGTTGATGGCCGCCTGCTGCAGGGCCTGCTTGAAGGTCACACTGACTTGTTCTTCCACGATCTGCGTGGCTTTCAAGTATGAAAAATATCCAATGAGTGCCGTTGCCAGAATAATGAGCGTTAAGTATGAAAGCAAGAGCTTCCCGCGTAGAGTCGAGCGTCTCGGCAGGAGCCTTCGGACGATTCGCCCCAGCCAAGACCTCGTTCCCGCAGTTAATCCCCGTCTCTTCATGACCACTGGTCCCTATACTCCTTCGGACTCAGACCCGCATATTTCTTGAACACCTTGGCAAAATAATTCGCGTCCGCATACCCTGTACCGTCTGCAATCTCATAAATCTTATAGGATGGATCGCGCAGCATCCGCTTCGCATGCATCATGCGCACTTTAGTCAAATAATCGACTACGGTATCGCCTGTCTCTTTCTTGAATACGCTCGCCATATGATTGATCGATAGGCAAATTTCACTGGCAATATCTTGAATGGACAGCTTCTCCATATAGCGCCGTTCAATCAGCTTTACGATCTCTTGCGAGATTCGCCCCTCCCGGGTGCCGCCTCCGGCGGCAAGTGTCTGCTCCGGAATAAATTCCGCAATCAGCTTATCACGCTTCACCTGCAGGACAACCTTATCCATCACCTGTTCAAGCTCGACCTGGTTGAACGGTTTCACCAGATAATCGACCGCATCATACTTAAGCGCAGATTTAATGTATTGAAAATTCTCGAATGCGCTAAGAACAACAATCTCCACTGGGTGGGCTTCTTCCCGGATCGCCTGAATTAACTCCAGACCGTTCATACCCGGCATCACCACATCCGTAAGCAGAATGTCCGGCTTCAGCTCCCTGACCTTCTGCAGCGCTTCCCTTCCATTCCCCGCTTCGCCGGTAATCCGGATGCCCATTACCGACCAATCGACGAAGTCCCTCAGTCCCTCGCGAATAATATCCTCATCGTCTACAATAACCATCGATAACACGATTCGTTCCTCCTAACCCCTTTGAAGAGAACGTATGATAAACCAACTCTCGTGTCCTTAGTATACCATCATCAATGGCGGCTATAAGACGGGACTAGGGAGGAGAGGACGTCCCCCTCCCGTCCTTCGGAGAACATTACTTAAACGTCTGGTACCACTCATTAATAGCTTTCAGGGAGGCCTCTCCACCGAGACTGTTCCATTTACTTACGTACTCATCGAAGGCATCAAGCGGCAGTGCGCCTGTAATAATTTTGATGAAATACTCGTTCGTCAGATCAAGCAGCGCTTGCGAATTCTCCTCCACCTCCGGAATCGGCGGCGCATAGTTGGTAATTTCCGTATAGGTCGGATATTCTTTAAGCGGATCGTAATAAGGAGAGAAGCCCTTCAGTGCAACGCGATTCAAGAAATTCTTCTCCGTATCCCACAGCTGGTAGTAGATCCGGTAACGGATATTCTCCGCTTCTTCCGTAGCGACGACCATGCCATCCTTCATATTGTAATGCTTCCCTTCCCATCCGTAGGAGACCACATTCAGGATATCTTCAGCCATATAATTGTTGATGAACTGGACGACTTCCTTCACCTTGGTGCTTGCTTTGGGAATGAGCATATAGACGCGTACAGGCGTATTTTTCTGGTAGCCGTATTGGCCGTCAGCACCAACCGGCGGGTGGATCAGCTCCAGCTTTCCATTGGGATTCTTCTCCTTGAAGGCTTCAATAATCCCTTTCGCATCCGCCCAGCCGACGGTAGCCATTGCCGCCTGCCCGCTAACCAATTTCTCCTGGATGTTCGGATTCTTATTGACTGGAAACTCACGGTCCAGAATGCCATCCGCATACAGCTTGCTCATATACGACAGGTATTCCTTGGCAGCCGGCTGCGTAGTGGTGTGTACGACCTTGTCGCCCTCGACCACATACTGTGCGCCAAGCCCGAATGCGCCGGAGAAGCTCTGAATATATCCGAATGCATCGCCATTGCCGTCAGCAGCCCCGCCCAATAATGGAATAAGTCCGCCGGCAGACTTCTTCTCATGAATCGTCTTCAGCGCAGCCGAGTATTCATCCAATGTCTTCGGAATCGGAATGCCTAATTCTTCCAGAATATCCGTTCTTACCAGCATCCCCATCGTCGAAGACTGATTCTGGGGAACCGCGATTGCATAGATGCTGTCATTATACGTAACCGCTTTCCAGGTATCCGCAGGGACGGTCTCCATGATTCTTGGCCCGTTCTCGTTCAGCGCCTCATCAAGAGGAGCGAGCAGCCCTTGCTGTGCCAGGTTGGCATAGATGGATTTGCTGCCTGTAATGATCAAGTCCGGCGTGTCCCCGGAAGCCATCATAATATTAATCTTCTGATCCACGCTTTCCTTCGGCTGCATCTCCCATTCGATGTCGAAACCCGTTTTCTCTTTAATATAATCCACAATCTCGTTCTTATTGAGGTTCGTTCCCGAAGGAAACTCCTCGACGTTCGATGGAACGTACACCTTTAGCTTCGTTTGTTCGCTCCCCTTCGCGGTCGAGCCCTGATTATTCCCCTTTGCAGCGGCATCATCACCCTTCGGTGAATCGTTATTCCCGCCTCCACATCCCGCGATCATGATCGTAGCCAGCATCGCGATCATGACGGGTTGAAGCCTATTTCCCCACAAACGTTTCACAAGCATTCCCTCCCATAGTCCGCCTTCAATTTGTCCTTGCTCATTTATGAATAAAGAATGGTTCAGACCTTCGCCTGACCGCTCTGAATTCCTTCCCGAAGAAACATGTGAATACGATTACTGCTTCACCGCCCCAAGCATTGCACCCTTGACAAAGTGCTTCTGGAGAAACGGATACACGACCAGGATCGGCAGCGTAGCCGCCACAACCGTAGCCCCCCGCACCGATTCCTGCGCGGTATTCATCATCAAATCGATGTTATTCACATCCGCGCTCGACGCGTTGAGAATGATTTCCCGCAGATAGACCTGCAGCGGAAACAGACTATGCTTGTTCAGATAGATTAACGCATCGAAATAATTGTTCCAGTACTCCACGGCGTAGAATAAGGAGATCGTCGCAATCGAAGGCATAGCGAGCGGAATCATAATCGAGAATAGGATTCTGAAATGGGATGCTCCATCGATCTTCGCCGACTCTTCCATACTGTCCGGGATATTGTAGAAGTACAGCCGCATGATGATCATATTGAAAGGCGCTACCAGTCCTGGGATGATGAGTGCCCACAAGGAGTTGAGAAGCCCGATTTCCTTCACGATCAGATAGGTCGGTATGATCCCCCCGCTGAACAGCATCGAGAAGATAAACAGAAACATAATCACACTCTGTCCTCGAAGACGCTTACGGGACAGCGCATACCCCGCGAAGATCGTGAGCATGGTATTCAGCGCTGTACCCACGACCGTAATGAACACCGTATTGCCGAAGGAAGTCCAGAACCGACGGCTGCCGAGAACAATCTCATAAGCCTGGACGCTGAAGCCTTTTGGCCAGATAAAGATTTCGCCCGCCAAGACATAGGCTTCGCTGCTGAAAGACTTTGCCGCAATATTAAGCAGCGGCAATAAGCACGCTACGATAACGATGCTCAGCAGGATATAATTCACGATTTCGAATATCGCTTCACCTCTCGTTTTTAACGCCATGATGCGCCCTGCTCCCTCCCCGCATGTCTGCTTGCCTCAACCTGCATCACCATAGCCCGCGTTCTCCGAATTTCTTGCTGATCGCATTAGCCGTGATGACCAGCGTCAATCCGATGACCGACTGGAATAAGTTGACCGCCGTACTGAAGCTGTATTTCATCTGTCCCAGGCCGATCCGATACACATACGTGCCAAGAACATCACCCACGCTGTATACCATCGGACTGTAGAACATCAAGACCTGCTCCAAGTCATTCGCTAATGCGGCACCTAGACGCAGCATAATGATGAAGACGATCACGCTTCGTATGCCCGGCAAGGTTATATGCCAGATCTGCCTGAGCTTGCTCGCACCATCCATCCGTGCTGCTTCATACAGCTGCGAATCAACCGCCATAATCGCGGCCAAATAAATAATGGAGCTCCATCCGCTCTCTCTAAAGGCGGAAGAGGTGACCAATACAGCCCGGAAAAACCGTTCATCCGTCATAAACAGAATAGGGTCGATTCCGAAATACCCGATAACAGCGTTTACGATTCCGTTCGTGGGCGACAGCAAGTTGGCAAAGATTGCGCTGACGACAACCCAAGAGAGAAAATGGGGCAAATACGTCACGCTTTGACTGAAACGCTTGAACACGGTATGTCTAATTTCATTAATCATTAATGCCAATAAGATTGGAATGGGGAATTGGAACACCAGCTTATATAAGTTGATAAGCAGCGTGTTGATAAATACACTGTAGAACTTCTCGGATTGGAATAGATCCTGGAAGTGCTTCAAGCCTGCCCACTTACTCCCAAAGATCCCTTCTACCAGGTTGTAGTCCTTGAATGCGATGAGCGCGCCATAAATCGGAAAATACTTGAATACAATCAATACCGCCAAAGCGGGCAGAAGCATCAGGTACAGCTGGTAATCCAGCCGGATTTCCTTCCATGCCTTGCCGGTTTTTCTAGGCTCCGCTGGTTCTGTTATGGATGGTTCTGCTTTCATCAGACCGGTGCCTCCCTCCAGTAATGTCAAATGTAAACCCTTTCATTCGCCCGATGTATCCCATTATATAATCCGAATTTCAACAATGGTATAAGACAAAATCACGATTTCGGGGAATATTCCATGGTCTTTCCAATGGGGAAACATCCGTAACACCGGTACGCCTGCGAGCTGTTCGGGCGTTCGTGAGACAAGGACGCTGCCACAAAAAAACCGCAAGAGAGGCACTTGTCAAAGTGTCCATCTTGCGGGTTGCGGGTTGCGGGTTGCGGGTTGCGGGTTGCGGGTTGCGGGTTGCGGGTTGCGGGTTGCGGGTTGCGGGTTGCGGGTTGCGGGTTGCGCGGATCAATTCGGCAGAGGCCCCCTGCCTCTAATGACCGTTGCCCATTACGTGTATTAGCCCATGTAACTTGGGCTGACGGGCTGCTGGTGATACTTATTTACGATAAACAGCACGGATGCCGTCATACAGAGGCCGAATAGGATCAAATATAGAACCGGCGCCCCCCAATGGTCGATGATCATACCGCCCATCGCATTACCGGCAATCCCTCCAACTCCCCATGTTACGGCTGCATAGACGGTTTGCAGCGTTGCTTTGGCTCCCTCTGCCGCGAAGCCTTGCACGACTTCTACGGCCGTACCTGCGACGAATGCAAACGCGATCCCGTTCAGCAGTTGAACAGCAAGCGTCAGAGTGATGTCGGAGAACGTAAACAGGGTTAAATATTGAATGGCATAGATCACAGAAGCCAGGCTCATTAATCGGTACCGGCCGATCCTTCTGCTGAGCCTGGCCGCTACCCAGAACATCGGAACCTCAATAATGGCGGCAATCGCAAACGCGCTGCCGATCCAGCTCTTATCGAAGCCCATTTCTTTAAAATACAGCGGCAGGAAGTTCATGTTGATGTTGGCGGACATCATCATCAGCATGCTGGAGAGAACAAAAATCATAAAGGGCTTATTGCGCACAACCTCGCCCATTTGGCCGAATAACGTTATTCTTCGGCGGGTGACCCGGGCTGCGGGCAGAAACATCAGCACTAAGCAGACGGCAGTACTGGCGGCTAGATAATAAAAAAAGATATCGTTATAGCCGAATTTACCGTATAGCATGCCTGTAACGAATGCCCCCAGTGCATAGCTTAAAGCTCCCCACAGTCTTACACTTCCGAATGAATAGCCCTCTCTGCTCGTGATCTCCACCGCGATTGCATCGCCAATCGGTCCGGCAGAGGATTGGAACCAGGCGAAGAACAGGGATAATGCGAGGATCCCGGCAAGTCCTTCTACAACATAAAATCCAAGGCCAAGCAGGGGAGCTGCAGCCGTGCAAATCATCAATATTGTCCGCGGATTGTGGACCCGGTCATTGATCATGCCCATAAGGGGCTGGGCAACGATACTAACCAACGCCCACAAAGACAAAATGAGGCCGACCGTGGTGGGGCTGAAGCCTCTCTCGCTAAAATACAGACTCGTATAAGGCATAAATACCGATATAGTCAGATACCATAAGAAATAATAGCTTGCTAATGTCTTCACCCGGTGCTTCTCCTCATTTCCCCGGCAAGCTGGCATTCGTGCCGCAGTTCTACTCACTCGTTCTAACAACATGATAAATTATAATATTATTCATGACTAGCCGTAATCCGAACCGCTGCGGCTGAGGAAATCTAAAGAGCCCCGGCCTTATTGGCCGGGGCTTGCTTGGTGGAGCGAAGCACAGCGGTGCAGCAAGCCGCCCTTCATCGGAGCGTCTGCGAGCTGCTGACTACCCCTTCGAATAAAACCGGGTCATTAGTTGCATGATCCTTGCCCATTCTCCGCGCAATGCCTCCCTGTCAGCAGCATCTAGGCGGGGATGGAAGGTGTGCGTGATCGGAACCTTGCGTCGCAGCTGCTTTGTTGTCCACCACCCGCATGCTTCGCCGGTCAAATAGGCTGTGCCCAGCGCCGTTGTTTCTGCCGAACCCGGCACTTCCACCGGGATTCCCAGGAGGTCCGCTTGATATTGCATTAAGTAGGCATTCGCGGTGAGCCCTCCATCCACCCGCAGTACGGTCACAGGATGCATCGATACCTGCTGCATCTCATCTATGACATCGGCTACCCGGTGAGCAATCCCCTCCAGAACGGCTTTAGCCATCTCCTTCTTGGACGTGCCATGGGATAGACCTAGAAAAAGTCCGCGAAAATCGGAATTCCAATAGGGCGCTCCCGCTCCGCTTAGACAGGGTGCGAACCATAGATTGGCATCCCGATCGTATTCGCCGCCGGCATTTAATAAACGATGATACCACTCTGTCGACCATGCTTGCAGCTCATCTATGGAACTGAACAGCGCCAGCTCGTTCATCGCCCAATCCACCGTGGAGCCCGCAGAATAAATTGCGCCATCCAGCGCATACGTCACGTTATCGTCTTTGGACCATACAATGGTAGACAGCAAAGACGCTGTGGGCTGGTCGGGCAGTTCCGACCCGATATTCATGTAGACAAAGCAGCCGGTGCCGTATGTGCACTTCGACGTACCCGGTTCTGTGCACAGATGACCGTATAATGCGGCCGGTTGATCTACGATACTGACCCGAATGGGTGCCTCGATTCCGCATAATGCATCTTTCGAGGTGATACCAAAGTGGCCAGCTGTAGGCAGGATTGAGGGAAGCCACGCTGCATCGATCTCCAGGTATTCGAGAATCTCCTGATCCCATTCTCCTAAGCGGGTATTATACAGCATTGTTCTTGCGGCGGTGGATGGATCCGTAACAAAGGAACGGCCGCCTGTCATCTTCCATATGAGCCATGAATCCAGCGTGCTGCATCTTGCACTTCCATCGCGAATATGGCCCTGAACCTGCTCAACCTCTTCCATCATCCAGCGAATTTTCGTTGCCGAAAAGTAAGGATCGATCCGCAGCCCGGTCTTATGGAACACTTTCGCGCTCCAGCCCTCCTGCGCCTCCCATTCCCTGGCGATCGCTTGCGATCTTCTGCACGACCACACGATAGCCGGATACAAGGGGCGTCCTTGATCATCCCAGAACAGCACGGTCTCGCCCTGGTTGGCCAGCCCGATCGCCTCTATCTGGGATGGCTCGATCTTTCCTTCTGCCAGCGCTTCTTGAATACCCTGCCCAATACAGGCCCATATCTCTTCGGGATCATGCTCGGTCCATCCCGGCTTGGTATAATACTGCGTATGTTTCTTGTAGCTGGATGCGCGAACTTCACCCTGTTGATCGAATAGAACGACCTTCGTGCCTGTTGTTCCTTGGTCAATCGAAAGCAAGAACTTCTCCAGCATCACTATGTTCTCCTCGACAGTTATTGAGCGGCTCCACATTACGCCCTTATGCGTCTTCTGCACCGCAGGGAGTTCTATTCTATGACTTAGCAACAAAGTAACATGAAATACGGACAAATAACAAGGGAACCCCAGCAGCCAGAAGTGCTGCCGGGGTTCAGGTAGAGGCATTTCACTTGGCAATCGGAACGTCATAAGTTACGATTCCGGCATCCTCCAGCTCCCAGTACAGATTAGGCACCTTCACCTCGATCCGGAAGACCTCGTCACGCACCATGTCGCGTACTTGTTCGTGCTTCATCAGCTCGTCCTGCAGGTACCGGGAGGAGATATCGGCGACGAAGATGTCCGGGTCTTCGGATAGCTGCGCGTAGTCTTCTGCCTTCATCGAGCCGTATACGGCGATAACGCCGACGAAGCCGGGTGATTCCGCGAGCAGCCGGAGCTGCTCGGAGATCAGAACACCACTGCGCGGCACGGCCATGTAGGTGATCCGGTCGTAGGTCTCGCCGGTCTGGGCTTCCAGCCCTCTCAGTTGATAGCCGTCGACCTCAAGGCCGTACCGGCCGGCGAATTCCTCGAATGCTTCCAGACCAAGCGGACGCCCGAGTGTGACCGTAACCGGCAGGCGTCCATCACCGGCATCACCCCGGCGATGCAGATCGTCCATCTGCGCGGCGTAGTCCTTCAACCGGTCGGCACTCCACTGCAAGTTCTGGAGCAGCGGGCTGACGAGTATGGCCTTCGGGTCATCCTCCGGCCGGTTGACACTGTATTCGAGACCGAGCATCTCTATCGTATCCGGTATATCTCCGCTGCTGCTGCCCTGCCCGCCGTTTGACGGCCTGCCGATAGCATCTACGTGATCCGCGGATGCCCCGTCGCCGCTAGCCGATTCGTTCGCAGCTGGACCCGGACCGGTACCCGCTTCTCCTTCACAGCTGGATAGAAGGAGCAGGAGCAGACAGGCAAACGCTAGACCGCATCCCTTCGTGATTAAGCGGATCGTCATCGCCTCCTTACTGTCACGGCAAAGCCCCTTTTCTTGCAAAGGGGCTGCCGGATACTGTTATTTCTTCATATCGTATTTCCACGGCACCTGACCGAGATAATCGGTTTTCTTCGGAATCATGTTCTTGTCATTCCAGGACGACATCGAAGCATAGAAGCGGATGTGGCCCGACTGCTTCGTGTTCTGCGGCTCGGAGGAGGAGCCGAAACGGTAGCTCTTCTTCGCCTTGATCGTGCCTTTCGCCGTTACCTGAACGATATCGTCATTGTCGACCCCATCTCCTTTGCCGCCCGGATCCTTATCGAAATTGTCGAATTCGGGATTAGGGAAGTTCGTATAAGTGTAATCCCATGAGTCGTTGTCCAAATAATCATTTCCATTGAAGGAAATCGACGGATGCAGCTTGGACGAGTTGATGGCGCGCGCAGCTGCGGCGGAATATTGAATACCCTCGAGCTCCACGCGCAGATCGTCGGAAGCATCCGATTCCGTCCACGACCTCATATAGCCCTGGTAGGGGGCGTAGTTCGTTTCCTGGCCGTAGATTTTCTTCCAGTAGTCTGGAATGATGAAGCCAAGCTTGCCGTAGGAGAGCGTCTTCTTCACATACGTCCCTCCGAATAAGTAGGCTTTGGCACCCGATTCAAAATTGATATACAGGTTACTGCCAGCGATAGCCAAACCTTGCGACATATTGGGAAGCGTCATCGAATCCTGCAGCTTGCTCGGCTCCGACTTGTTGTACATACGCAGGTTGCTCGGATTTTTTCGGCCGGAGGACTGGCTGTATATAATATGCTTGCCGGTAATGGCAACGCCTTGAATCTGTTTGGGCGTCTTATACGTCTTGAGGGGATTCGCTCTCGGGGTTTCAGAACTGTTCAGATTGTAGCGGTGCATGGCGGCCGTGTTCTTCGCATCGAACTTGCCGACCCAGAGATCGCCGTCCGCATAAGTGGCATAAGACGATGCTTTGAGCTTGAAGCCTTCGTCCAGAGACAGGCGGCCGTTCGCGCTTGTTTTCTCAATGTCGGTCAGCTTGTACCGCAGCATGTTGTATTTGCTGTCCGAGCTCTCCGCGGAGGATGCGATCCAGAGATAGCTCTTGCTGACCGCGAGCCCGCCGACATGCCCGGCATGGTAGATATCGCCTTCCTTCATCTCGTCAGCGAGATATAGATTCTTGATATGCTTGCCTGTCCGCTGGTCAACGACGGCGACCAAGCTGTTCTTCTTCAAGGAAGCAAAGTCCGGGTCGTAATAGTAATAGGCGATCAGAATCCATTGCTTGTCCGGCCAGTAGGCCATTCCCTGCGGAACGTAAAAGGTGTCCAGATTCGGGATGGAAGGTCCTTTCTTGAAGACGGTATGATAATGGCCAAACTGATCGTTATACGGTGTCTTCAAGTCCGCAGCGCGGACGGCGCCGGTTGGAGCGGCGGCCGCGACGACGGCGGCAATTACGGTAATGGAACAAATTTTTCGTAACACAATCATCAATACCTCCTATAAATTGTAAGAACGCAAGCTGTTTTGTCGGAAGTGTTTCAGAACTAACATACCCTTACAAGCGGACACGGTACCAAATGTATCCGAAAAAGGGACTATCCGACTAATAAAATGATCTCTCTATAAGTGATCTAATCACTCATCTTTCTTCGTTCAACTTATTATAGAAACCGAACAGAAATAAGGAGCGGGGTACATAACCCCCCGCTCCTTTCCCTGCTATTATGAATTAAGCTTTTTACACAAAAGATCTCCAGCGTGCTGGCCGGTGACAGCATGAGCCCGCGCGGCCGAAGACGGCAGCCATGATAGCGGCAGGAACAAGGTCGTCAGCACAGCAATATCGCGTATTCGCGCTTTGTTGAGAATGTCATGATAGTTCCCTCCCGGTTACCTCTGGCTAGTGGGACGAACGAATACGCCTTCACCCGGTAGTAGCTCCGCGAATCGAGGATCTACATTCAAGCAGCAGGCTTCTTCTTAATGCATGACCCAGCCGCCATCGGCATTTAGCAGTTGCCCCGTTATAAAATCACTGTCCGAGGAGGCCAGGAATACGAAAGCGCCCTCCAGATCGGAACTGTTCATGCGGCGGGAGAACGACTGCCTCTCCGCCAAGAATTCATCAACGCCGACAAGCCCTTCCGCACCAACCTTCTCCAGCTCGGTCTCCGTGTACACCGCGCCGGGTGTAATGCAGTTCACGTTAATAGAGTACTCGCCCACCTCTCGGGCCAGCGCACGGGTAAAGCCGACAACAGCCCCTTTGGACGTTACGTAATGCAGGAACTTGGCTTGCCCGGTTAAGAAGGTAACCGAGGATACATTGATGATCTTCCCGTAATTCTGAGCCCTCATGGAAGGGAAGACGGCCTTTGCACACAGGAACTGCGATTTGACGTTGACCGCCATGAGATGATCCCATTCCTCTTCCGTAATTTCATACCAGACCTTACGGGGGTCGATCGCCGCATTATTGACCAGAATATCTACCTTGCCATAGCGATGTATCGTTTCGGCAACCATCGCATTCACTTCTGCTTCCTTGGACACATCCGCCTGATAGAAGAAGGCTTCCCCGCCCCGGCTCTTGATATCGTCGACAACCTGATCCGCCAGCTCCGGATAAGATCTATCGTTAATCACGACATTTGCTCCCTCGGCTGCATACCGCTTGGCAATCGTGGCCCCAATGGAACGGGCTGAGCCCGTAATGATGGCCGTTCTTCCCTTCAATTTCATACAATAACCTCCCTTTGATGAGCAAGATCAGCCTTCCAGGCTGCCTTTTTACTATTCATCTCTGTATTTGCCGCTTCTTGCATCTAGCTCTCCGTCTTCCTCAGATTGGTCTCCTCGGGTACGGGTAGCCAAGTCATTCGAAGCAAGAAGACAGAGTGCCTGGGAAGATGAACATTCACATGCCTGCAATCGGGGTCGACGCTTAACGTCTCGACCTCATGAAATTCCCGCGTTTTATCCAGCATGCTGAATTGGCATCCTGAGAGGCTTCGATCGGCGCAGCCTTCGAAGGCGAATGTGTAGCTGCGGCTTTCGCCGCTGAAATTGCTGATCCACAAGACCGTCTCTCCGCTTGGCTTCGTCACACCGAAACCGTATATGCCTGGAGCCTTGGAATCAATCGTCACCTGCACGCGATTCGAATACGAGCACATTTCGTTGAATCTCTCGAACACGCGATACGTTTTCTGCGGGATTCCGTAGCCGTCGAACAGACCGCTGTACAGCTCATGCGGCTGTCCATCATAGTAATTCGCCTCATCCACCGCATAATCCTGGAGAAGAGCCAGAACAGCCGCAACGAAGGAGGCTCCCTCTTCGTTCTTCTGTCTTTCGAACAGATTCCTGCGGAATAGCTCGCCGCCCGGCTTCCACAGCAGCTTCCAGGTATCTTCATCCGCTCCTTCGTCAGCCTGCATATAGTTCCATTCGTTCAAATGGCTTTCTGTCTGTTGAAACCCCGCCTCATCCAGCAGAGCTCTGACCCGAATCGCATTGGCAGTAATTTGACGGGGATCATTGGCATACGTATGCCAGGTGAAGAAATCCAACGGCAGCCGATGCTCCTGACAGTACGCGATGAACCCTTCCGTGAAGGGCATGTTCACCATCGTCGCCGCTTGCCCGCCCACCTTCAGGTCAGGGTCCAAGCGCTTAATCGCGGTCACCGTTATGCGGTACATGTCATAATATTGCGCCGCGGTTCCGGACCACATGCACTGCCGGTCCGGGTTATCCGGCTCGTTCCAGATCTCCCAATAGCGAATGTTATGATGATAGCCGCTCGCCCAGCCATGGTTATAGTGCCGAATGATATTCACGCACACGCGGGCCCATTTTTCCATATCTTGAGGCGGATGAACGTAATATTTAATAGCCGTATGCTCAATGCTCTCGCCCAATCGGTAGACAATCTCGGCTCCGGTCGCGAGAACGGAATTGATATACGTATCGGTACGAGAGAAATCATAGCTGGAGGGATCGTCCGCGTCTTTGTCAAAATCGCGAAAAATCGTATGAATATCCACTTCCCCCGGATTCGGGTAATTAGTATCATGCAGCCGGACAAGCGGAATTCCCGCTTCCTGATAATAGCTGGTTACATCCAGCAGGGATCCGTATGCGACTGGTCCGTTATTTACCCCATGCAGCCGTTTCAACGGTGCGCTTGTGTGCTCCATATTGATTATAATATCCGCCATATGATCCTCCAAGTGGTGATGTAATTGCCTACCTCCAACTCCCGCTCCGGTTTACTGCTTACTGATAGTCTACCATAGGATCCCAACCCGTCTTGTCATAAGACGGGTCTCCGCCTGCACCGACCATAAACGATAATTCATCCCCCGCATTCACGGCTACCGTCATGTCATGGTCTATTCCCATCAGTGTCGTTACCGTATGCGGGCCCCATAACACGGCATTGTTCTTGAGGATGCTAACGATAACGCCGTTACCCGCCGTGGAATCGAATTTGCCGGCCGTTCCCGTAACGCGCACCGTTCCAGCTGAAGGGGCAACCCACTTGCGCACGGATTCCACCCCATTGCCGGGATGCTGCCAATTAGACCCGATATACAGATTAATCAGGCTGTTGGCCCAGACGCCAATGGCTGGATCCCACGTGATCGCGGAATAGACCGAGCCATCCCACTGCTCATACCGCCACTGATACATGTTTTGGGTACGGCTGAAATCCGCCGATGCGCTGTAATCCGTCTGGACGATTTCTTCGATGACCGGATTCCATGTCGTTTTATCATAGGAAGGGTCTCCCTTATCATTCACGACGAACCGGATCTGATCTCCGGCTGCCGCATTGATCTGCAGATCATGCTCGCTTCCTGTTAGATCAGTAACCGTCGCCGATCCCCAAATCCGCGTTCCATTGTGCCAAATACTCGCCTCTACTCCGTCGCCAAGCACGGAATCGGACTTATTCACCTTCCCGGTAATCCGTAATTTCCCGTTACTTGCAACCGTCCATGTGCGCACAGCATCTGAACCGATCGCAGGATGCATCCAATCCTCACCGATATACAGGTTGCTGGAAGCTCCCTGCCATACGCCCGCCGAAGGAACCCATGACATGTTCGCGTAAGAGCTTCCGTCATACTGCTCATAGCTCCATCCATTCGCCCCCTGCGTGGCGGAATAACCGGTCGAGGCGTAATGGATGATGTTGCCGTTGCGCAGCTTCACCACATTGTTCGATGTCTGATATTGAGAAGAAGGCCAGAATTCATTCTGCTGCGGATTTCTCTCTATAATCATATTGAGCGGTTGCTGGCGATAGGCCTTAACAATCGTATTTCCCGATATTGTGCCGCCATTGTTCAAGTTGTACTGCTGCACCAAGAACGCGGCATGCACGCCATCATTCTTAATCCCATTATTCTCGAACAGGTTGTCAATAAGGCTCGTGTTCTCATTCTCAATGCCGCCTGACCACTGCGGGTTCCGGTATACCATGACGGCTTCGTCTTCATTATCGTGAATGTAGCTGTTCTGCAAGGTAACATTCTTGTTCAACCCTTCATAATCAACGCCGACTCCATCCGGCGAATTAGGCGATACGGTATATCCGACCTCTACGTTATCTGCCGTGAAATTATGGACCGCATTGAATTGCAGCCCGGCTGTCCCCCATGTCATCCCATGAAGTCCCGCATGCAGAACGACGCTACTGGTTAACAGTCCGATCGGCGTCCCGGTGTAATTATAATTAATGCCGGTAAAAATAATTCCCGCCCGGTACGACTCCGTAGATGTAACGGAATCCACTTCAACGCGATTGGCATGTCTAATTTCCAGCGGGCTATCCGTTCTCTCGAAGGTGCTGTTCTTGACCGTTACGTTCTCCAGAAATTGTCCCGAGTTATAAAAGGTATAGATGCCGACCGAATAAGGCATGATTTGCAGCTCAGGCGCTCTATTCTCTGCAGCCGGGAATGGATTAAGCGGCCATTTCGTAATGTCATGGATGTAGCAATCCTCCACCCACAGCCCGTCGTGCACACCAGAAGCATCATTCACGTACACGATGCCGCTTCGGGAATTCGCGATTTCGATCCCTTGGATTTTCCAGCCCGCATTGCTATCCAGCTTAATGGCATAGAGCAGCCCGTTGTTGGCCACGTTGACCGGATCTGGCGGCGTGATTGACGCCGGCGATGCGTATGGAGAGATAACCGGCCGGTCGCCCGTGCCATAGGCAGACAGTGTAATCCAATTGGCTATAGACCCATTGCCCTTGAGATATAACGTCTCATTCGTCCAGGTGTCCCCCTTCTTCAGCAAGATCGTGTCGCCTGGTTGAAAGGTCATGGAGGATACTTTGGTTAACGTCTTCCATGCGTCCGTTGAGCTGGTTCCGCTGTTGGAATCACTGCCCGCCGAGCTGCTGACATAATACGTCTGGCCGCTGCCCGTGCTGGGTGTGTAGTTGATTAGCGTCGCGGAAACGATCTGCGCATACCATCGCGCCAGAAAATCATTCGGATGATTAACATTGTTGCCGGTCATGTCCGCGAAGCTTTTATGTGCTAGCAGCTCCTGATGGACCCCGGTCATGTCGACAGCCACGATGCCCGTTCCCGATAGCTGCTCAAGAACAGCGAGATAGCTCTCTTGCTGATTCGCATAATTCGTTTCGGGATTGGCAAGCGTGGTGCTGACAAGCAGAAACTCCGCATTCGGATTGGATTGCCTGATTGTCTCGATCATACTCTTCACATTTGCCTTGAATTGAGCAGCGGTAACGCCCGCAGTACCGTCATTCATCCCGAAGGCGATGATGACCAGATCGGGTTCCTCCGCCGCAACCCGCGTCTGCGCTTCTGCAGCTCCCCATGCCGAGGTTTGTCCCGCTACGGAGGGATTTATGGCTGTGATCGCAGAGGAATAGGTTTGTTCCAGCTGCCTGACCAGCAGCTCACCCCAGGTAGGCAAGTAGGGCGGAGCATTATATAATCCGCTGGAATTGTAACCAACCGATATGCTGTCTCCATATAGGACCACCTTCAACGGTTGTCCGTTCGCAAGCTTGGAGGTTGTATGGGGCAGACTTTCTCCCGCGTAAGCAGGTACAGGACCTTGCCAGGCATCGGCCGCATGTGTATACGTGACGACAATCTGCCGATCGTGGAAGTACGTCCCTTCATGGAATAAGACATACCCGCCGCCCACTTTAGGTATTTGCTCATTAGGAGGAGGAGAAGCCGGGTACATCTCTTCGCTCGTCAAATATGGAATGCTCGAGCCTGCCAGCAGTTTTATTTTCCCGCCGCTGAGCTCCCAATCGACGCCTTCCACATACTCGGTATCAAGGCGGGCACTCTTCACAGAGAGGATCGTATCCGGTGTAAACAACAACGAGGCTTCAGGAAGCTCGCCGTCCGATGAAATCATCAGCAGGGATTCATTGTACATCGTAGTACCTAACCAGAAAGGCGACATCGCTTCCTCAAGAAACGCGTCCTCTTCTTCCTCTTCCGCATGTAGCGGCATGCTTGGCAGAGCAACCATAGATAGGATGGACATGACTAGCAGCATCATCATTCCTGTTCTTCTCATTTAAGCATCTCCCCATTGTCTCATTTACTTGTCGTCACGGACTGTACCCGATCTCCATTGCATCGCGTATACCCGCAATAGATTTAAGTCCAGAAATCCATAGAATCACAGATCATGGCACCATCAATAAGCTCAAGTGTCACCGCATGGTAACCATAGGGAACATCGCCGCTTTCAAACACGATAGCCGACTCCTGGTCCGATGGATCCCTTAAGTCAATCGTTGCAGTCAGCTCTCCGTCCAGATATAGCTTGACCAGACCCAGCTCGCTTCCTCTTGGACTCCAGATCTGAAACCGGCTGCCGATATAGTTCCACTTGACCCTGCTGCCTGGAACATTCGTGTAATGACCCGCTCCAAACCGCAGTTGGCCGCTCTCCATGCGCTTCCAGCCCTCCGGTTCCATGGATTCGGAAGGCTTCATCGGAGCCTCCCCTGCACCGATCAACCCTTCCGAGCTTAAATAGGTCAATTTGCCAGATGTACCCGTCCGATCCAGCTTCATGCATGTCACATGCATGTGACTCCCTTTGCCGGCGAGCAGCCCGATCTTCCCGCTCCTGATCCCGAGGGTTCCCTGCCACACGGCTTCTCCATTAATCGTAATACTAGATCCCGATCGCTCGTACCCAATACAGATCGAATCCGAGACTTCAACAGCTGGCGCATACGTTCCGCTCGATAGCAGAATGCTGCTTCCCTCGGCATCCGTATCGATCAAGCTCCACTTCCCGTCCGCCCAACGTAA
Source organism: Paenibacillus mendelii (assembly GCF_024498075.1). Classification (GTDB taxonomy): domain Bacteria; phylum Bacillota; class Bacilli; order Paenibacillales; family Paenibacillaceae; genus Paenibacillus_Z; species Paenibacillus_Z mendelii. Next base: position 150,520 of record NZ_JANHOF010000012.1, on the reverse strand, counting down.
CTCCATCCTATTCCTTGCCATGAGCGGATGCAGCGAAGCGCCAGCTGTTGTGATGTCGGGACCGATCGGACTATCATAAGCCCACAGCACCGACTTCTCGCCGCCCGAATGCAGCTTTGCCTCCAGAACGAATTGTTCATACTCCTGCTGAATGAAGGAAAGTGCAGGCCCATTAGGTGCAGACAACCAGAAGCTGTCATTGCCGTCAATCTCATTCCAATCGCATTCCGCATAATTAATCGTACCCTGATCGGTATCCGGCGCTGACTTCGCGGGATACATGACGCGCAATCGCCCGTCTTGCTCCAACAGGCCTGCTAATGTCTGCCCCCATATGCCCTGCTGCTCATGCTCCAGATCTTCCGAATGCCAGAGGGACCCATACTTCTCGATAAGCCATGCGCTGGCGAGATGGGCTTGATTCTTCTCTGCTTTGTAGATGACCTGGAAATTGCGGTTCAGAGCAAGCGATGTAAACGGGCAATACACATACCGGTCATCTTGGAAGGCTGGGAAAAATTCCGTGATCGGGGGATGAAACGTCTTGCTTTGCGGATAGACGAGCAGTTCCGGAGCTGAATAAGGCCCTTCCGGCTGCTTAGCTGTCATACTGACCAGCGCCCATGTGCCGCCCCAATTTCTAGGTGTGCTCATCATCGCGATAATGAGCCAATCCTGCTCCCGCTTAATGAGCGAGGAAGCATACACCCGTTTATATTTGCCTCCCAGCAATGGTTGTCGGGTCTCTTGATGAATGGGCGTATCCGATATAATAAAGGGACCTTCCGGCGAAGAAGCGCTTGCATAGCCGATTCCGCCATCGGTATTGGCAGATGTAGCCCACCCAAACAGCGCATGGTACACACCTTGGTCATAGACCACGCACATGTCGGCAGCACCTCCGCGCATGCCCTCCTCACTGTCATAGGAATGCTTGCTCCCCTCTAACATAAGTCCGACTTCCTGCCAGGTTAATCCCTCATCGTCTGATCTGTACGCGATGCAGTGCAAGCTCTGATCCGGGTCCTTAATCGACCAATACCCTTTGTAATAAAGCGAAATATACATATATAACCGATTCGATACCGGATCTCTGAATAGGGAACCGTTCACCGGCCATTCGAATGGGTATTGCCCTCTATAGATGGGATTGTGGGTATGCCTTCGAAACGTATCGAACGAAGGGTCGCCGATCACAGGATGTCTGAACCATTCGTTCTTATAGCGTTGACTCGCGTAATTGCGCACGGTAATTCCTCCTGAGCGTTAGGTTAAGAATAAATTGATGGGACTTGTCAGTCCATACGGCTTCACAACGTAATTCGGCTCCAGCCTGGAACCTTCGCGGTTAAAATACGTCCAATCCACCCACACATTATGAGTCCCCTTCTGGTGAAACGGTCCGAACAGATTGCGTGGACTTCCCATCACTTCAATGTCGATTCGGTTGCTGCCCTCGACCAGCCAAGGAGTCAGATCTACCCGGCCGGCTTCCCGCCAAGGGACCTGCGCCGCAGTCCTTCCATTCACGCGAACCTCCATCGTAACCGCATCATAGGTTCCGAATTCCATCACAACACCCGGAGCTGCATCACCCGGCTTATAGGCATACGTGTAATCGAAGTGGTAGATCATGCTTCCGCAATAATGAAAATACCCCTGTAAGCCCCAATCACTGCTCCGCCTGCTCGAGAACCAGGAACACATCGCGTTCGGGAACCGCTTGAACTTCAAAGCTGTAACGCAGCGCTATCCGCGTTTCGTTAGCCGGATGGGGTTCATCGATCCACTTGTATCTTTGAGGCAGCCCATTGTAGTGAACCTGACGCATGCCAAGCAAATCCCGTACATGCTTCTGTGCCTCCCATACGAACATTGTCTCCGACCAATCGTCTTCTTCCAGTCGATAGGAGCATGTATCCAAGAGCAGGGCGTTAGGCATCGTCCGACTGAACGTGCTGACCGGTCCCAGCATCGCATCGCATAGACGTAATTCATGGGTTTGCGCGTAAGAAAATGTGCTTAACGCTGCCTTCGGCTGCGAATCCTTATGGATCACATACAGCCTGGAGCCTGCCGGACCGAAATTAGCGATGAAGCTCATCCCATCCTTGCGAATCTCCGCCCCCATTTCCTTCGTCTCTCCCGTCAATAAATCCCATTGCTCCAGGCGCCCGACGCGGGCCAGCGCAATCTCCACCTCTTGCCCCGCATTCCGGTCGTTATTCACAACGAACAAGGCATAGCAATCCGGCATTTCTTTCAAATAGTACAGAAACTCGGGCGCTTCGCCCGACGTTCTCCTGCGGATGCTAACCTGACGGGGCAATACACTCTCCAGCATCGAGCAGAGCTCCGCTTCATTCCCAACGATTCGCATCCCTTCATGCGAATATAAGGTATAAACCTCATCCGAGAGCTCACCGTCTATTCTGGTAATTCCTTGCCCCACCGAGATCACCGTACCGCCCGCATCCATGAATGCCAGCAGCAGCTTCATCGTACTCCCCAGCAGAGTATGCAGCCTTGGAAGCACAACAACCCGATAGCCGGCATAATTCACGAAGAATGAACCGTCCGTCACATGACCCTTCTCTTCAATAATCGTTTCATCACCGAAATCAAAGTCATAGTGGAAGCCGAGCATCGTCCGGATTAACTTATCGAACCCTTCTTCATAACGGTTGGCGCGAAGCAGATTGGGATCCTCCCAGCCCTTATACACATAAGGATCGCAGCCGATCATCGTCCATAGGGTAGAGGACGGGTGGATGACAAGCACATCCCTGACCGCTATTCCTTCCGTCATCACGGCGGAGATCCGGGCGAAGTAATCCTCCGTCACATGATTGTATTTCCACCAGCTCGTATTGTAGTTAAATACCGGAGGGAAATCCCGCTTGCGGCACCCCTTGAGGCTGTATAAGGATAAGTGCTGGCAGCGTACGTTAACCCCCAAGGCAAACTGCCAATCGCCCACCCATTTCTGCCCTTCGAAGGTGAAATCCCACCCGCAGCAGCCGTACATCTCCGACAGCACGACCGGCCGGCGGTATTGATTGGCTACGCTGGTACACTGCTTTACGGTTATATACTCATCCGCCTGCTCGCCCAGCAGATCGATCCCCGGAACTTGCTGGTAGCGGTAGTGAGGCATGATGGCACCGCTCACCCTCGTCCCGATACCCAAATTGTGTTCGATTAAATAATGCCCCGTATAAGCAATTTCATTGTCCTCGCACCACTGGCCGAGCTGCTGCGAGTATGCTGCGCAGAACCGGTCCGTAATCGTTCTCCAGTAATCATGCCTCGTCTTCGCCGAGTGCTCGCCATGGAAGAATAAATACGGAAGCAACGGCTCCAGCTCATACCCTCTTCTTTCCTGGAAATAAGATGCAAATTCATCCGTCCATGGGAGCCAAGGCCGTGTATATACGGAGTGAAAATCCGCGATGCTCGGCTCATCGGTGAAAATGCCGGGAACGGTTTTGCCGAATTCATCGCCTATTACCGCTTTATAAGGCTCATGCGTGCCCTCGATAAAAGCCGCCACCGCATCCGGATTGAGATTATCGACGGGTGACTCGTCATTAAACCACTCGCAGGGACCTGATATTTCCCTCCGTAAGACGAGCCATACTTCCCCATCCAGTAAGAGATCCGGATCGGTTTGCTCCACCTGACGGCAATGGTGAAGAACATCCCCTTCAACCGATGCCGCAAATATAGCGATGATACCGCTAGTAACCTCTTGTTTATGTCCGGCGGTTACCTCCATCGTTAGCGCCTTGGAGCGGTAAGCATCACCTCCAAGTCTGGGCACCGATCCTCCCGCTCCTCCGGATGGGAAGCGGTCTTCATCGTACAGCCACGCCTTCATCCCGGCGGCTTTGGCTTCGGCAACAGCGGCCTGAATGCAGGCCATCCATTCCTCGCCCATATATTCGGTTTCGAGTCCTTCACGGGAGTGCATGAAGAACCCTCCCATCCCCTGCTTACTCATCTCTTGAATTTGCGCCTTGATCTCATCTGCCGACATCCGGTCATTCCATGACCAGAACGGGAGTGAGCGGTACGCCGTGGACGGCTGTTTAAACTGTTCGAGCAGGCCTGCGGCGACAGGCATTCCAACATCTTTCATTCCGACTCTCCCCTAATCGATCAAGCACAGCTCGATTTGATCATTCGTGTTTATGGCGTTACAAGACGCGGATTCCAATCCACGGCGGCTTCATCCGCTGCACGGATGACGAAGGAAATGACATCCCCGGCTTTTACGGAGAGGCTCAGTTCATGCTGTGCCTTCTTACTTCCCTTCACCGCTTCGTCCCATAGCATGTCGTTGTTTTTAAGAATGCTTACTTGTGCTGATGCAGTTGAACCGGCGGATAGCTGCACCTTCCCGGTTATGGTGATCTCACCTTCAATCGGAGAGATCCACTCGCGCAGGGCATCAATTCCCCCAGCCGTTTGCATCTCATGATCGCTAATGACGATCTTACCCGTCGCTCCCTTCCATTGTCCCGAGCCGCGATCCCAGCTCATCGCCGAGCGTATTCCTTCTTTCACCTGCTCGTAATGCCACCCGTTACCACCCTGGATGTTGGAGTAGCCCGCAGAAGCATCGTTTACGGTTCTGCCATCGCTCAGTTGAATGCGATTGTCTTGGATATGATAGGATTCTTGATTGATGCGGCCCGGCCAGTACTCATTGAATTGCGGCGTCATCTCCGCGATCATGTTCAATGGCTGCTGGAGATCCTTTAACACAATCGTATTCCCGGAGAGGGTCCCCCCATTGTCCAAATTGTTGGCATGGACGAGAAAAGCAGCGTGAAGCTTGCCGTCCTGCTTGATCCCGTTATTCACGAAGCGGTTATTGATCAAGCTGGTATTGACATTCTCGATCCCGTTAGACCATTGCGGGTTGCGGTAATACATGACGGCCTCGTCGTCATTGTCATGAATGTAACTGTTCTGCACCGTGACATCTTTATTCAGCCCTTCGTAATCGATGCCTACGCCGTCAGGCGAGTCGGGCGAAACCGTATAGGCGATTTCTACATTATCAACGGTGAATTGATGGACGGCATTCAGCGCCAGCCCGGCCGTCCCCCAAGTCATGCCATGACTGCCAGTGCGCAAAATTTGACTATTCGTGAAGCTGCCCTTTGGCTGACCGGCATGATCATAGTTAATCCCGGTAAAGATAACGCCTTCACGGTAAGAGTCCGTAGCCGTGATCGAATCGACTTCAACATGGTCCGCATGTCGGATTTCCAGCGGTGCATCCGTTCTTTCGAACGTACAGTTTCGGATCGTCACATTCTGAAGCCGTTCTCCCGAATTCAGGAAGGTAAATATACCAACCGAATATGGCATGATCACGAGCTCAGGCACCCGATTCTCCGCTGCTGGATACGGCGTAAGCGGCCAGTTCGTAATATCGTGGATATAGCAATCCTCCACCCAAAGACCGTCACGCACGCCTTCATCCCCGTTTACATAGACGATTCCACTTTTGGAATTCGCAATCTCAAGCCCTATAATCCTCCAGCCCGCCGTACTTTCCAGCTTGATCGCGTACAATAGGCCGTTCTTGGCTGCATCATCCGGATAGGAAGCCGAGATCGCTTCCGGTGAAGCATAGGGAGAGATAACCGGCCGTTCTCCCGTGCCGTAAGCCGATAACGTAATCCAATTGGCGGATGTGCCGCTCCCCCGCAAATATAACGTTTCTCCAACCCAGGTATCCCCGCGCTTTAACATAACCGATTGTCCAGGCAGGAAGGTCTGGGACGAGGCTCTGCTTAATGTCCGCCAAGGCTCCTCCACCGTACCGGGGCCGTTGTCGTCCGCATTAGGATCCGAAGAACTTATATAGTAGGTATTCTGCGTAACCGGTTCATCCTTCGACCCTTCACACCCGCAGAGCAGAGCAACGACCAGCAGGGAGAACCATAACGATAACTTCATAACGATCCCCTCGATTCTCCGATCTGTAATCAGACAAACAACCGAGGAAGGATGGAGCTAAGGGCTCTCTCCTTCCTCGGTTCATTCGCCGATTATTTCAGATTGCTCATGGTTTCTTTTACGTACTGCTGTGTTTTCGCATATCCCGCGTCGTTCATCTCTTTGATCATTTCCGCCCAGCCTGCATCGACTTCCTTCTCGCCACTGACGATCATAATGGAATACCGCTCGGCAATATCAAGCAGCTTCTGGCCGATCTCCGAGAATTCCGCCGGGAAGTCAAGCACGTTGGCTATGTCGGACATGACTAGATTTTTGTTAATATAGGCGTCTTGCTTGTCTGCAATCTCTGGATTTTTATTGAACCCGTTGTTGCTCAGCACCTCAATTTTGTCCCCGTTGAATTGGAACAGATTCCCGAAGTATTGACCTACGTTGTACAATCCCTTTAATTCTCCGCCGACCGGCGCAAATGTATCTGCCGGCTCCTTCGCTCTGTTCTCCAGGTTGGGAACGATGGTTTCCCCATCCTTGGTATAATGCACGCCCTCAATACCGAAATAAGTGAGGTTCCTTCCTTCGGGACTATAAATATAATCCAGCAGCTGCACCACTCTTTCCGGATCCTTCGTCTGTGAGGAGATGCTCCATCCTCCCCAGAAGCCGCCGAAGGAATGTACGCCGCCCGGTCCGCCCGGTCCATCTGGAGGTGTCAGTACATCGACGACCGCATCCCGGTTAACGAGACCGATTTGTTCAATAACGCCGTCGGCCTTCACGCCGCTGTTAGTAATCATGACGCCGGCTTTGCCGGAATAGAAGGCCTCTTCCTTCTGCGCATCATCATTCAGGAAATATTCCTTCTGGATATATCCGGCTTTGTACTGCTCCTGCATCCAAGCCAGGAACTGTTTGTACGATTCGGTCGCATACCCCGGTTCGTACTCGCCTGCTTCATTCAGGTTCCATTCCGGCTTCACGCCAAAACCGGTATAGATCACGTTCAACCAGTCTCTAATCTTGGAGGCCGTCATGCCGACCGTATCCTTCTTGTTGTTGCCGTCGGGATCATTCTCCGTGAAGGCTTTGATCATAGCCGTGAATTGCTCGATATTCGTCGGTTCCTCTAATTGCAGCTTGTCGAGCCAATCCTTGCGGTAATAAATCGCATGATTGTTGGATACGGTAACGACCGGTACGAAATAATAATGGCCATTGATTTTCAGATTCTTATATAGCCCGTTATCCAGCAGCTTCTTCAGATTCGGCGCCTTGTCCAGATACTTATCGAGCTCCAGAACAACGCCGCTGTCTACCCAGCTTTTATATTCGGGCATCGTAGTGAGATAGAAGAATAGATCCGGTGCTTCGCCGGTATTGATCTTAAGCGCAAGCTTCTCCATCCACCCTTCCCATGGCGCCCCCTGCCTGCTTAACGAGACATTGAACCTGTTCTCCAGCTCCTTCAGAATGCTGTCATTCGTAACGCCGTCCCACTTCTGAAAATCATGCGCATACATCGACAATTCAACCTTCTCTTGCTTCGGCTCAGTCCCTTCCTCATTCGATTGCGGGGACGGCGAATTTGAAGTGGTTTCATTGACTTTATTGCCGCCGTTGCTCGAGCAGCCAAGCACCATACTGGTCATCATCACTGCGATTAAAGCTGTCATGACCCACTTTCTTTTCATCTGAACCCCTCCGTATTGTTTCACTTATTGTTTAATAGAGCCTAACAAAACACCCTTTACGAAATGCTTCTGCATAAACGGGTAGACAAGGATGATCGGCAGCGTCGCTACCATAATGATCGCCATCTTAATGTTGATAATCAGCTTGTATGAATCGCTCTCGAACATGCCCTTGCCGATCGTATCCATATTCCCGAGAATGAGAAACTCCCGAAGTATATTTTGGATCGGATACAAGCTCGCTTTATCGACGAAAATAACCGCCGTAAACCAATCATTCCATTTGCCGACTCCATAGAATAGGGCCAATGTAGAAATAATCGGCATCGATAACGGGATGAATATGTTGACGAGAATGTACAGATGCCCCGCTCCGTCGATTCTCGCCGCTTCCTCCAAGCTGTCGGGAATCTGCTTGAAGAAATTCAGCATCAAGATGGCGCTAAAGCCGGAGAACGCTCCCGGAATAATGTAGACCAGTATGTTGTTAAGGAGACCCAAATATTTGATTAACAAATAGTGTGGAATCAATCCCCCGCTGAACAGCATCGTAATGATGATAAACAGCATCATGGCGTTCCGGCCCTTCAAATACGAGCGGGAAAGCGGATAGGCGGTGATGGCGGTAATGGCCAAGTGAAGCAATGTAGAGGCCATCACAATAAACACCGTAATCAGAAAGCTCCGGTGAATCTTCGGATCGCTCAGAAGAACGCCATAGGAAGAGAACGAGATATCGACCGGGAACATGATGAACTTATTATTCAAATAAGACTGGTAGCTTGTAATCGATACGACGAACACATGCCAGAAGGGAAGGATCGTGACCAATCCGAAGAAGGCCAACAGTCCGTAGTTGCATACGTTAAATAGGAATTCGCCGATGTTCATTGAACCGGAACGCGATTTTCGTTTGAGGGGGCGCTCCGTCAGGTGTCGTGGCGATTGCTTGGGATCTACCATATGCCCGATCCCCCCAACGCTTTGGCGATTTTATTTGTAATGAGAATCAGGATTAAGGCGATTAAGGATTTGAACAATCCCAGTGCCGTCGCCAAGCTGTATTTCCCGGATAACAATCCGATGCGGAACACATACGTGTCGATGATATCGGCCGATTCATAGACTAGCGGGCTGTACAGATTGAATATTTGATCGAAGCCCGCGTTTAGTATGCCGCTCAGACTCAGGATCAACATGATGCTGATGGCAACCGAGATACCCGGAAGCGTAATATAGATCAATCTTTTCCAGCGGTTTGCACCGTCGATCATGGCAGCTTCGTATTGTTCGGGGTCGACGCCTGCAAGCGCTGCCAAATAAATGATCGTTCCCCACCCGGCCTCCTTCAGGATGTCCGAGACAATCAGCATGGGAACAAAATAGGTATTGCTGGTCAAGAATGGGATGGGCTCAAAGCCGAATAGCTGAATGACCTGATTGACGATTCCGCTCTCCGTGGTAAGGAACACCTTTAATATCCCGGCAATGATGACCCAAGAGATGAAATGAGGCAGATAAATAACGGTTTGAATCGTGCGTTTAAAAGCCGTCTTTCGAACTTCATTGAGCATCAGGGCCAATATTATGGGAACCGGAAATCCGAATAACAGCCGCAGCAGACTGATTTTCAACGTATTCCATGTGACGGTCTGGAAATAAGAATCTGCGAATAGCTTCTCGAAGTGCTTCATTCCCACCCAGGGACTGTTCATAATCCCTTTAATAATACTGAAATCCTTGAATGCAAGAACAATTCCATACATCGGGGCATAGCTGAATATAATCAGATAGATGACACCCGGCAGCAGCATGAGATACAGCATCTTTTGTTTGCTTATATGACTTATCAACCCTCACCCTTCCCCTTTCTCTAGCTCAAACGTACCCCATTGGCTAAATATAAGGGAATGGGAGGAAAACAAATATGCACCTCATTCTAGATTATGTGTCGTATTTTTAGCTCCTTCACTTTCCTCTTTGCTTGAACTCCTTGGGAGAGATGCCCTCAATCTTCTTGAACATTTTACAGAAATGCCTGTAGTCGTTGTAACCGACCGATTGTCCCACCTCATACACCTTCTGCTTATCTTGCTTGAGTAAAACCTTAGCCTGATCCATGCGGATCTGGCTAAGGTACGTCGTAAAGGTAAGCCCCGTCTCCTGCTTGAACAACCAGCTAAAGTAAGAAGGATTAACATATAGCCGGGCCGCTATATCTGCCAAGACAATATCATTCATATAATGCTCGCCCACATATTCCTTCGCCTGACGAACCAGATTGCGGCCTGCGCCCGGGTCAGCCCGATCGATCTCGTCTTTGATCTCTTTTATTTTCCGTTTGGCGAAGGACAGGATATGCTCCAGATCGGTAAGGGCGGTCATCGCGATATCGTCCATGATATTCATTTCCCACTCGCTGCCTTGCTCCGACACATAGCCGCATACCGAATAGAGCGTTTGAGCTGCTGCATGTTTAACCGTGGTGTAGGGAATGTTCCGCTGCTCCGCTATTTCAGCAAACATGTCCTCGAAGATAAGATCCAGGTCGCCGCTGCCAAGCGAGATATACGTCATCAGTCTTTTCTCGGCCTGCTTGATGAACTGAAATTGCTGCGGGGTCAGCCCAACCAGCGGGGGCACATCATGAATCATATTCATGGAAGTCGGCCCGCTGTAGAAACGATAATCCAATGCTTCGCTTGCTTGTCTATACGAGACAGGCACGCGCTCCGCCTCCTTCACCAGACCGCCGATTCCCGCCGAGAATGAAGCTCCGTTCCATACGGCCGGGAGCAAATCCAATAATGTGCCTAGCGATTTCGCGACCCTGTCTAATGCTTCCGCTTCCGCCATTTCTCCGTCACCCATTTGTACCAGTAAGACCAGCCGTCCTTGATCGTCAACCCCGCTCAACGTCGCATCCCCGTCCAGTGGATGAGAGGCCTGCGAGATTGCATCCTGCATATGCAGCCATGCCTCTTTGTTGAATCCGCTTTCAAGCTTGCTTTCATAGCTTCCCAAGTTATCGATATCGACTACCGCGCACACATAGCTGATCTCCCCTTGCGACGCTCCGGTAAAGGCTTCCATATTCAGCTTGTTCACGCTGCGTCCATGCACCCAATCGCTCAGTTGCTTCTGCAGGAGGATGGACCGGCTTTCCGCCACTGCCTGGAGCAAGGCATTCTTCTCCTCACGCTCCCGCTGCTCCTTATCGAGCAACTCCCTCAATTGGAGAAAGACCTCTGCCAGCTTCTCCCGCTTTAAAGGCTTGAGAATGTACTGAAATACCCCGTATTCGAGCGATTGCCGGGCGTATTCAAAGTCGCTGAAGCCCGTCAGCACGACGATCTTCACGTCCGGCTTCGCGGCTTTGACCAACCGTGCCAGCTCCAATCCGTCCATGACGGGCATGCGTACATCGGTCATAATAACATCCACATCGTTCTGCATAATGTAGTCCAATGCCTTTCTCCCATTGACGGCTTCGCCGCATACGGCGAACCCCCAATTCTCCCATTGAATGCTGCTCACCAGGCCTTTGCGTATGATGGCCTCATCCTCAACAATAAACAGCTTGTTCATCCGATATCCCCCTTATTCTTCATCTCTATGGACGACAGGCAGTACGACGGTAACGATTGTCCCTTCATTCACCTTACTCGTGATTCGCAGACCGTATTCATCGCCGAACATCAGCTTGATCCGCTCATTTACATTCAATAATCCGATGCTGCGCGACGGTTCAGAGTACCAGTTGCTGAAGCGCTCCCGCAGCTCCGACAGCCTCTCCGTCTGAATGCCCAGACCATTGTCGATAATTTGCAGGTATAGCCGGTTATCCTCGATATAGCCGCCGATCTCGATGGTTCCCGCATCCTCCATCAGCTCGATCCCATGGTAGATCGCATTCTCAATAATCGGCTGCAGCACCAGCTTCATCGTTTTATAGCGTTTCGGATCGACTTGAGTATTCCACTGCACATTAAGCTTCTCGTTATAACGGATTTTCTGAATGGTAATGTACGCTTCCGCATGCTGCAGCTCTTCATCCAATCCGACGATATTCTGCCCCCGGTTAATCCCGATCCGGAACAGATCGGCAAGCGAGGTCATCATGGTTACCGCTTTATCGTTCTCGTTCTGAATAACGAGCCAGTTGATCGATTCGAAGGTGTTGTACAGAAAATGGGGATTGATTTGCGATTGCAGTGCGTTTAATTCCGCTTCCCGCTTCTTCGTCTCCATCTCCTGTTCACGATTCTTGGATTGGGTAATCTCTTCGATGAGACCCTGCAGCCGGTCCAGCATCCCGTTGAAGCTATGGCCCAGAATTTCGATCTCATCTCCGCTCTTCTCGCGAAACCGGGAGCCGAAATTGCCCTCCTTCACTTCCCGAATGACCTGCATAAGCGATTGGACCGGCCTCACGAATGCACGGGAGCTTAACATGCTTACAATGACCAGAACAAGTGTCATCATCGAGATGACAATCAGATTATAGAGGATCAGATCGTACTTGGAGCCGAGCAGCTCACCTTCGGGGACAATCGCATGAATGCTCCACTCGCTGAAGGTGAGATCCTTATCGGCCATGAGCACCTTATCTCCGGTTGATAGAAGCGGAATTTGATCTTCATGTGAGTTAATCAATTGCATATCGTTCGATGAAAGAATGAGACCGTCCCTGTTCTTGATATAGATGATGCCTTTATCGCTTATCCGGACGTCCTTATAGACTTGGCTTAATAACGTTTCATTGATGTTCAGCTTGATGTATCCGATTGGTACGGCAAACCCTTCCTTGAACAGGATGTTCCCCTTAATTTCATGAATCAAGGAGAATACCTTGTTCTGAAAGGCATCGGAATACGTATCGACCCATGTCATATTCTGCTTCAAGTAAGGCGCTTCCCATGAATTCCTCTCGTTAATATTCGAAGAGGAGTACAGCAGCTTCCAATTGATATTATAGATTTCGATGCTGTTTAATCCCGCATGATAGGTCGATTTCTTCATAATTTCATCCGTAATCGCCTGCATCCTCTTCAGATACTCTTCCGTCTGCCCCGGAACAGGCGCCACCAGCAGCTCCTGGACATTAGCGTTCGTAATCATATATTTAACGTTGCGAATATGCCGGTTCATCAGCATGTCGATACCGGAAGCGGCTTGAACGAGGGGTTGGCGGAAGGACTGCTCCAGCTGGCTTTCCACCGTGTTCACCGTTTTCTGATATAAGAGCAAGCTGAGGACAAGCATGGGAAGAATGACGACACCTATATAGAAAACGAATAGTTTATTGCCGAACCTTATGGAATGAATCCATTTCAAGAAGCCCCTGCTCTGCAGATCAAAGCCAGGCAGCGGTGAACGAATATCCATCCCCTTCAAGTGAACGGCATTCTTCATCGAACGAATGCGCAGCGTCAATCCCCGGGAGGCGATCAGAGCCGTGGCCGCACAAATAACAATCATGATGCTGACGCACAGAATGATGAACCAAAAGATGCTATGTAAAGGCTGGACGATGTTCTTCTCGGAGACGGCATTGATCATATACCAATCGGAGAAGCTCGATTTCATATAAATCAGGCGGGTATCCCCTGTGGTAAGACTCCCTTCCGATTTGCTCTCTTCGCTCCAATTAACCGACGGGTATGGATTATCCAGCTTCTCCGAGGACGCATTCCAGGCAGCGTGATTGAGGGGATCGACTGCGTAGACGAGCCCGCCCGTAGGACTAGTCATGATGGAAGCCGTCGATACGTAGCAGAGAACGATGATATCGTTGACTTGATAAGATGAGATTCTTTTCGCCAGTATAATCAGATTCCCCGATTCAACCATATTGCTTAATTTAGGATTCCGGGCTTGAGCCGCTTGTATATCGTCTGCCCTCAGCAGCATGTATTGATCATCCTGCAAATGGTGCAGCTTCTCTTGATAGATGGGGAGCTGCCTAAATTTGCCGTACGACAGCAGACCTAACCTCGAGCCCGAAGAAAAGTCCTGAAACTCAGACAGCACGGCGATTCCCTGAATGGCATCATTGTTAGACATGGAGATCTTCAGCCATTTCTCCACTTCAGAAGCGTCCTCGTAGCGCTGGAACGAGGTTTTGGCCGAAGCATCGAAGACATGGCTTAAGGATTTATTGTCCTGCAGAATACCGGCCGATTGATTCACATCCTCGACAATGGTCATTAAGCTTCGATCGATTTGCTTTAATTCATTAATTAAATACTTCTCGGTTTCGTCGATCAGAATTCGCGCAGCAACACTATACGAGATAATGCCGATGACGATGGAAATGCTTACAATCATGATTAAAGAGGTGGATAACAGCTTATTAAAAATAGATCTGCCCATGTCACGATCTCCTCGCAGGATTCGTCTATACGCTGTAAACCATGAACGCCATTAATACGAATTATTCTAGCGGTAAATGTTAAAATCTGCACGAACAAAATAATTGGACTCTTCATTCTCCGCATCGTGCAGGAAAAAACCCAGCCTCATTCGGGCTGGGTTGTCCTGTTGCGGGCATCCGTGACTGTACACATTCATTCACTGCCACCGCAAAATATTCAAATGGCACAATCCTTGCTTAGCTGACCATCTTCAAGCCCACGACTGCGACAATAACGCCAATAATGCAGCCGACGCGCAGCCAGCTCTTCGACTCCTTGAAGAAGGTCATCCCGACAATGGCGGCTCCGACCGTTCCGATTCCTGTCCACACCGCATAAGCCGTTGCCAGCGGTATGGTTTCCATTGCCGCAACGAGCAACTGGAAGCTAATGAGGAATCCGCCGATCAGGATGATGTTATTGGTCCAGTTGTTATTATGGGCTACACGTTTGATACCGATTACCCCAATAACCTCCAACAATCCCGCCGCAATGAGCAGCATCCAATTCATCAAGCCTCACTTCCCTTAGCCGATAATTTCAAGCCAATGATGCACGCTAACAACAGGAGGATGAATATTATTCGCAGCGCGCTTACGGCACCGCCAGACATCACGATTTCCACGATCGTCGTCCCAAGCGTCCCCATTCCCGCAAACACGGCGTATACCGTACCAACCGGCAATACCTTCGCGGCCCTAATAATCAAATCGAAGCTTATCAGCAGGGAAACGAGAACGACAAGACCATTGATAGACTCGTATTTGAACCCGCTTGCCCACACGATCTCCAATAAGCCTCCCAATATCACATACGTCCATGCGCGCGCCTCACTTATCCCCTTGTCCATGATGACTGCCATCGCCGTCTCCTTCCTGCGGATTCTGCAAATACCAATCCACGATTGAGTCGATATAATTCATAACATCGGCATCCATTCCGTATACTTTGCTTTCCATTCCTTCTTCGGGGCGAATCAAAGACCAATACTTGTCGATGAGCTGCTCATCCTGCTGAAACCACGCCATGGACACCTCTACGATTTGCGCCGCGAGATCCTGAGAAACGCTAGAGGACGGAGGCTCATGCAGATGCTCCTTCACCTTCCGAATTAACCTGGCCCACTCCATGTTGCGGGGATCATTGGCGCTCAAGTCCGGCAGTTCTTTAATGATCTTAATTTCATGATCCGTGAAGTGCTGGGCAAGAAACGCTTCCCTTGGCTCCGAGGGAGACCGCAGCGCCTTAATGAACAGAAAGATATCCTCCGCCTCGACCTCTCCCTTCATCTCGAAGGCATATCTTGCCGTCTGCAGCAGCCTCTCCATCTCATCCAGGCGCTTCTTTTCTTCCGCCACCGCCGCCAGTTCAAATTCCAGATACGTTCTCCAGCGGTCCTCCTGCGATTCTTTTCCTGCGGACAACAATTCCTTAATGGAGGCCAGCGTAAAGCCCAGCTCCTTCAAGGCCGTTATATGCTGAAGCACTCGGAGCTCTTCATTCGAATAGTACCGATAGCCCGATTCGGCCACCTTTGCAGGCTTTAATAGCCCGATCTCGTCATAATATCTCAACGTTCTTATGGATATGTTCGTCTTCTCGGACAGCTGCCCAATGCTGTACATCAAAGCTCCCCCCTCTCAACCCTAAGTATAAAGTCTTCCGTATACGTGAGAGTCAAGTTTTTTCACGAAAGACGGAATTCGTTGGACATACAAACATCCACAACCTTATGCGGCTGTGGATGTTTGCGGTGAGGGGCCGGACAAGCTTCAGCTGAATCCGGCTTAGAAACTTCAGGGTTAACAGTTGAGGGATTGCCTTCAAGCAGCTTCGGATAACAGGCTACTCCAGCCGGCTAATCGCCGCTGTCCTCCAGCAGCACACCATGCCCCAGCTGCCCTGCTTGCCGGAGGTAATACCCGGCGATGGCGATATCGAACACACCAAGTCCCATCGGGTTGAAAAATACCGGCGCCTCCTCGGCAATCTCCGCCAACCCCTCCCGGCACACGACATCCGCCAGTGTGCGAACATCGGATTCATGCAAACCGAATTGATGATGTAGCTGCTGAATATCGGTGTTCTCACGGCATACCTCCTGCCAGTCGTCCACAATCACCGACTTTATCCTCGCAACACTTTCCGGCTTGTAATCCCTCAGCGATACGTTAAGCAGCAGTGCCCCCGCCGGCGGCACCTCATCGATATAACGCTCCGCCGATACGGTGCATGTAGCGGTTACGTTTGAATTCCGATACAGCTCTCTCCAGTCCTCCGCAATGGCCGTGATTGCCCGCAGATGCTCGGGTACTGTGCTTCGTTCGATCCCCTTCAAATCATACAGTATGACCTGCTTCAGCCTGCTTCCGAATAAGTCCGCGCACATATCGAGATGCAGACGGCCGATCGGTCCCCATCCGATAATGCCGAGCCTAAGATCCGCAGATCTTCTCGCTTCCATGTACGCGTGCAGCATCACCCCGCTGACAGCCGCCGCCCGCAATCCATTCAGCAGACCGCTATGGATGAACGCTTCAGGCCTGCCCGTCACAGTATCGTTAAGAATAATCGTATTATGCGCCCGAGGCAGACCGTAACGGCCGTTGCCCGGAAATCCGGCAATCCACTTGATACCCGCTAATTCAGTAGATCCGCCTACGAAGGCGGGCATTGCAATGATCCGATTGGCTGGATCATGAAACCGCAAATAGGTTTTCAGCGGATGGACGCATTCCCCTCTATCACTTGTCCGTACAACATCTTCGATGATGCCGGTGAGATGCCGCCAATTCATCCCGATGTCGCGGATATGGCCATCATTCAAATAAATCATCCTGTCACCCCCTATGCAAGGAAGGAACTATATCGATTCCAAGCCCAGCTCCTGTCGTACCCATTCGTCATTGTATACCGTATTCAAGTACCGCTCGCCGCGATCCGGAAGAATCGCAGCGCATACAGACCCGTTCGGGATGCCGCCGCTGAGACGGCGGATCGCCTCGATTACGCCTCCGGAGGACGCCCCGGCCAAGATCGCCTCGTGCCGGACTAATTCCCGGCAGCCCCGCACGCAGTCGGCATCCGATATATTTACAACGAGATCCGCCATATCATGCGCATATAGATCCGGTATCATTGCAGCGCCAAGTCCCGGAAACCTTCTCTTCCCGCTCCCTCCGCCGAACAGGATGCTGCCTTCCGCATCGACCGCAACGATCTTCGTCGGCCACTTGCGGCTTCGTATATATTCCATGCAGCCGCGTATCGTGCCGCATGAGCTGACCCCGCAGAACAAATAGTCGACCGTCTCAAGCTGATCACCGATCTCCTTCATCGTGGTTTCTCTATGGGCCAGCGCATTGTCCGGATTTCCGTACTGGTTCGTCCAATACGCCCCCGGCAGCTGCTGCAGCAGCTCCTTCACCCTGCGAATCCGTGCGGGCAGAAATTCACCCGTCAGCCCATCCGGCTGCGTCACCAGATCAATCTCTCCGCCGAAGCTGCGTATAATTTGCTTGTGCTGCTCCGTCGTCCGCGGATCCACCACACAGATGAATCGGAGGCCCAGGTAGCGGCACAGCTGTGCCAGACTGATGGCTAAATTGCCGGAGCTCGATTCCACAATGACGCTCTTGCTCGTAACCTCCCCACGCCGGATCGCTTCGCGAAGCATATACAAGGCAGGCCTGTCTTTGGCGCTGCCTCCTGGATTCATCCACTCCAGCTTGCCGTAGACATCGAACGGCTCATGACGGAACAGGTGCCGCAGCCGGATTAGCGGCGTGCGGCCGATTGCTTCGGTTATGCCTCCATCAAGCTTCACAATTATCCGCCCTTACGTAAAAAATATTTTTTTGTTTTTCACGGAGCTGCGGCTAAGTGAATCATCGAAGCTCCGTCCGATGACCTGAATGCTGCCCAGAATGCCGTTTTTGATCATCAGGCCAATTTCGGGAATCCGGTGCTCCACTTGCTCGCGAATGCTCCCCAGCACCTCATCCGCTGCATTCGGGCCGTATACATGGATGCGCAGCGTATTCCCGCTCACCTCCACGCGGACCCCGGCTTCGCTTAGATAACGATAGACCACGTCTTCGATGTCATAGATGCTTATTTTTTCGCCATGCTTCAAGTCCGGACCGATTCGTTTCACAATGCCTTGAAAGCTTTGCCGAAGCGTGCCGTCCACCAGAATTGGGCGCAGATCGCGCACCACATCGTAGGTGACATAACGCAAGGCGGGAAACGAGTCTCTTACCGTGGAGGTCAATACGAGCACCTGCTCTTCTTCTGCTGACAGCGGTTCGACTCCCTCCCCGAGCGCTTCCGCGCTTATACCTTCGGCGATAATCCCGTCCGCAAACAAATATCGCCCATGGCGGTGGGAGAAATAGGCGATTGTGCCGATCTCGATAGAGCCATACGTATCCGTTATTTGCTCTGCGCCAATGTTCAATCGTTCCGATACCCGCCGCATCCAGCCGGGCGAAGCGATTTCGCCGACCAGAATAACATGACGAATGCCCAGTGCAGCCGGATCCTCCGCAGCGAGCAAGATGCGATCCATAATCGAGGGCATCGTATACAGCACCTCCGGCTTGACCTGTTCCAATTGTTCGATATGCTGCTCAATTGGCAGCTGAAACGATAACGAGCCGACCTCCATCCCTAATCGGCGGAATACCTCGACAGCCGTCGCTTCCGCATGTCCCGTCCCCATATCGGCTAATGCCGTCCGATAGTTATAGGGTTCAAGAATGGCCCGGAATACGTCCAGCTTAATGCGCAGGTAAGCCTCCTCATCCTGCTCCGAGTAATAGATTGTTTTGCGCCGTCCGGAGCTCGTACCCGAGGTCCGGTATTGGTTTAGTTGGTTAAGCTTCGCTAACGGATTGCGATCCGTATAATAATGAGATTCAAGAACGGAGGCTGTCATTAACGGGAGCTGCTCCAAAGCCGCATCATCCGCCCCGCCCTGGCTCTCCTGCAAATTGAGCTGCTGGATATACCATGGGAAGCGCTGCCCCATCAGATCGATCATTTCCTTCCAAGCCAAAGTCAATGGTCCTCACTCCCCTCCGTGCATGACAAGCTAGATCCGGCACAATTGCGGATGGTATACGATATGTCGGCTTGCCGCATGGCGTTCTTTGTTGTTTGAACCACAAATAAGTCTTTCATGATGATCGCCAATGCCCGGCTTGCTTCGTATGATGGTAGAACAACATCTTTTTCTGGAAATGAGGGGAATGCCTCCATGAATAAGAAGAAGAGCGGCAAACAAGCCGTATCCAGCAAGCTAACGAAGACGAAAGTCGTGCTGCACAGCAAGGAATTGGCAAGGCATGTTCCGTCCACCCGGCCGTTCAGTCGAGACCGGCTGCTTACCATGCTGGAATGCTGCCGGATGGTTTACGTGAAGCCGGATACGGGTTCCCAAGGGATCGGCGTCATTCGGGTCGAGAAAAAGGAAGGCGGCTTCCGCTATCAGAGCGGATCACGCAAGCATGAATTTTCGACCTTCCAAGCGATGTTCACATCCATTCAGCGGAGAATAGGTAGCAGACGCTACCTGATCCAGAAGGGCATTCATGTGCTGCGGTACAGCGGTCGGCCGTTTGACTTTCGCATTATGATCCAGAAGAATCCCTCCAGGAAGTGGGAATGCACCGGAACAGCCGCCCGTGTTGCCCATCCGCGAAAAATCGTTTCGAACGGGAGCCAGGGAGGCACCATCTTTCAAGCACGGACGCTTATGAATCCGATTGTAGGCCAAGAAAAAACGGCTCGTCTCCTGAGGCATATGAATCAATTGGCGAGGCTGACTGCTGCTCAGTTTAGCCGCGTCTACCCCGCCATGAACGAGCTCGGACTTGATATCGCCGTGGACCGCAGCCTGAAGCCATGGATTCTGGAGGTCAATACCCGCCCTGATCCCTGCCCGTTCACCAAGCTGGACAATCCGGCGAGCATCCGTAAAATCGTAAGATACGCAAGAGCGTATGGACGTAGCTATTGTTTAACCTGCTCCAAGGCCAAGAAAGCGCCTGGGCGCTGAGGTTAAGGCAGATGGCAGTAAGTACAGTCCTTGTGTACAGACATATCAACAAGAAAGCCTCATAGCATGGGCTTGATCAACACAAAAAGATCCACAGCCCATTGAGGTTGTGGATCTTGGATCTTCACGTGGCAAAGGTATCGTACGGGCAGGTTCGCCTGCGCTTGCAATGATGCCTATGCCGGGTTTTCTTGCAGAGGAAGCCGGGCAAGTGTCCGGGTTCCTTGTCGAGCAAGCCTGCCTGCAGCGGCTTTCTACTTCCCGCCATTCGCCTTGCCGGTATTCAGCATCGCCATGATTATCGTGACCGCTTGTGCTCTGGTGACGATGCCGTCTGGATCGAAGCGGTTATTGCCCACGCCCTTGATCAGACCGGCATCCGCAGCCGCCGCTACGTAAGGGATCGCCCATTGCGGAATCCGTCCGGCATCCGCGAACGACAGCTCTGGCTGCGTGGAACCCGCCGCCGTCACCTGCAAACCAGCTGCGCGCGCCATAAGCGCCGCCATCTCCGTCCTCGTCATGGTCGAGTCCGGCCGGAATGTTCTATCGGCGTAACCGGTAATGAGATTCTTCTCCACGGCCTGTGCGATGTAGAGCCTTGCCCACTTCGCAATGCTGCCTGCATCCGTGAACGACGTTAGGTTGGCCGCATCGCTTGCCGGCCATTTCAATGCCCGTGCCAGCATCGCGACGAATTCCGCCCGGCTGACCTCCTTGCCCGGCTTGAACGTTCCGTCTTCATAACCGGTTACGATGCCGAGCTGGGCGGCTTGGCGAATGCTCTCCGCCGCCCAATGGCTGCTCGGCACATCCGTCAGCTTCACTCCAGTGCCTGCGCCTCCAGGCTGCGGCTCCTCATCTGTTCCAGGTTCCTCGACAGGGTCCGTCCCCGTATCCGGCTTTGTCCCCGGTTCCGTGCTTGAGCCCGGACCGGTTATCGTACCTGGCCAATAGCCTCCCGGTTCGACAGACAACCGAACCTCATAAGTAGTCTTCGTCACGCCATCCTCGGCCGTTACCTCGATCGTCGCCTTGCCTGATGTCGAACCAGACTGCACGATCGTGACCGAAGCCTTCGTGTCCATCGCGGTCGCCATTACGGACGGCACGACTGCCGTGCCTGCGGGAAGCTTCACGTCATAGCCGGTTTTCCCCGGTTCAAAGCCCTGTAGCGGACTGCCGCCCACGGTGATTCCCTTCAACCTGGCATCATGGGATTGCTCATCCTGATACACTTCGATCGCGCTGACGCGGGAAATCCCAAGCGCATCCCCTTTATAGCTGATAACTCTGATCTTCTCCGTCGTCACATCCGGAATGAGGGCCTTGACCGCCTCGGATTCATTGCCTGTAACCGAGTAGAGCGCGATCCACTGCGTCCCATCCCAATATTGAACGTCGAAGTCCTTCATCTGGAAGCCTTTGGTCGAATATACTTCCACATGATTGAAGGTCGTCGACTCCTTGAACGCCACCTGAAGCCACTGCGGGTTATCATAGGATGTGGCGTTGTTCAGACCGGACGTCCAGCCCGCCCAATCTCCGTGGTTGCTCGTAATCGCCTTGATCGGACGGTAATCGTTGCGGTAGTCCGTCGTCGAAGCCGTGACAGTCGCCCCCTCAAACAACGGATTGACGATCTTGTCATTGAATTTGATCGTATAGTCGTACGAACCGCTCGTACCCGAGCCGTCCATCGCCGTCGCGACCACCTTCACCGTTCCTTCCTCAAGCAGATAGACGACGCCGACTTCGCTGATTTGCGCCTTGTCAGTAGGCGTGACGCCGTCCGCCTCGTAGACGGCCCACTCCACCCGCTGATCCAGTGAATATGCCGGTTCGAAATAGGCCAGCATTTGGCGGTTGCCGCCATCCTTAACCGTTATTTTCGTTGCCTTGGCCGGGGGCTCGCTCCGATCCTGACGGGTGATGATGACCGTCTTGGAGGATGTCATTCCGCTGCCGTCCTTCGCCGCAGCGATGACGCGAACGATACCGTTCCCCGACGCGGTCAGCAAACCGCCTGCATCGATGGAAGCCAGCAGCGTTCCGGAGCCATCCAATCCCGTGACGCTCCAGTCCATTTCACCGGTCCGGTCTTCGCCCGCGATAGACGCCGACATCTGCAGTGTGCCGTGCTGCGTGAAGATCGTCGTCGCATTGTCCGAGCTAGATACGATCAGCTTGGGTGCGAGCGCTGATTCTGCGGAGGTGACGAGCAGCATCCAGTCTTCCTCGTCCGGCTTCTCGGGCACCGTCCATTGCCCGCCTTCGGGAATCACTTGATCGGAGATGAGCGTATATTCTCCCGTTCTTGTATTGAACCACTGTGCCTTGTACGTCGTATCCGCCATCCGTTTCAACGTTCCTGTCCGCTTCTTCGTCGTGTCGGCGAAATATGCCGCATACGTCCGGCTGCCGTCTACGGCCAGAAACGACTGGCTGTGGGCTGCAAAATCCGCATAAGACGTATCGCCGAATACCGGCGTCAGCTTCCACCATTCCAGATCCGAATAGAACTGTTTGAAGTACGTCATTTGGCTTCCCGCTTGTGCGTTCAGTCCATCGAACCAGCGGTAATACGGACCGTAATGGAACCAGTCATCCGGGGAATGATTGATCGCCCAGACGCCTTGCGCGCCGTAGCCGAAACCGAAGGATCCGTTCTGGAACGCAATGTACGGCGCCTTGCGCGCGTATTCAGTGGTCGTGCTGTTATGCTCGTAGCCCGTTTCATAGGTCACGATCGGTTTGACTGCCGGGTAAGCCATGAATGACTGATAGAACTCCTTGGTCAATGTCAGCACCTGCGCCGCAAACCAGGAATGATAGGGCTTATCGCCCCAGGTCGTCTCGAAGGATGCGACCGCCGCCATATGAGCCGTAAGGGGGTGCTTGTAGGCATCGCTGTCATGTATGCCCTTGGCAACGAGCTGCCAATACTGCGGATCGACGCCACCCATCAGAGGGTCGATCTCCTGCGCGGTCGTCCACAACACCGGGTACGCGCCGTATCTCGCTTGCCAATACCGCCCCAGACGCTGCAGCAGATCGGGATCGGTCACGTTCAATACGCTCGTGAACGTCAAGGCAGCGTTCGCATGGACCAGTCCGGCATCCGCGACATATTGGAATTTGCGGTCGATATCGGCAAGTTTAGCCAAACTGTCCGACGTGATGCCCTTCGATACATTCAGCCCCATGCCGTTCGAATAGAGCGGCTCCGATTGATAGACGGTATAGCCTTGGCTGGCACGATGGTCGACCGCATACCGGAACTGCGAATCGATGCCGTCGACATTCGAGGATTCGAAATCTTCATCCGGCATCAGCCAGTGCGTGTCACCCAAATAGAAGAACGGTGTACCATCGCCATACATGAGATACCGCTTGCCTTCCTCGGCGTTCAGGAAGCCGCGCTTGTAAATTTCCAGCGGGCCATCGTAAGAAACGGCCGTGAACGCGATCGGTTCGCTAAGGTTCAAGCCCGTATCGCCTGGCTGATTCGAAGCCGTCGTCACCGTCCACTCGCCTGCCATTGTCGGAGCGAACCGGACCTTCCACGTACCGCCCCCGTCCCAGAAGGCCGGCCGTGTCAATACCTCACCGCTTGGCCCCGTGAATGCTGCAGTCACATCGACATCCAGAAACGGATTATCGTACGCTGCATCGCTCTCCAGCGCCAATTCTAGCTCGCGCCATGTCTGCGCTTCGGGCAGAATAACAACGTCCGCCGAGCCAGTGATACCCGATCCGTCCGCCGCCGTAGCCGTCACCGTCACAATGCCCGGCGATTTTGCGGTCAGCAGGCCGGTCTGCGCATCGATGGATGCATCGCCCGTCGAGCCATCCTTAGGAGCTGCGCTCCAGGTGACGGAACGATCGGTGGCGGAAGCAGGCCCAACGGCAGCCGTCAGCTTCATCGACAAGCCGTTCACGACCTCCAGCTTCGCCGGTCCCTGAACCGCAATATGTTCGACCGAGATCGATTGGGAGGCATACACCCGGAATTCATATAGATTCGCCCAATCGCGGGCAGTGAACCGGACATACCTGCCCTTCGTCCCTGCCGGAAGCAGCGCCCCGAGCTCATTAGGCTGTTTCTCCCCGTCCGTTGCGGCCCGGTCCTTCAAATACTCATGAGCGCTTCCGTCACTGCTTATAACCCGCGTCCAGTTCACGGCATCACTGGATACATAGATTTTGTTCGTGCCGTTCCAGAACCGGTTGAACAGCACGTTAACGTAATCGAGCGCCAGCTCGCGTCCGAGGTCGACGTAGAAATCGACCTTGCCGTAGCCGCCCGCCATCGTTGCAGGGCTGCCGTCCGTAATATGAACCGGATCGCCGTCGTTGAACTTCATTCCGTTATAACCGGCAACAGCGGCACCCTGTGAGACGATCCTCGAACCCACTGGCGGTTCGCTATAATTCGTGTCAACCACAAGTGGCTCCTGTGGGGAATAGATCTCAACCTCGTACATATTCGCCCAGCCCTTGGCCGTCAGCCGTACATACCGCCCTTCAGTCCCGGCCGGCAGCAGGGCTCCGAGCTCATTGGGCTGCTTCTCCCCATCTGTCGCAGCCGTGTCTTTCATGTATTCATGATCCGCCCCGTCACTGGTAAGGATGGGCTCCCCCCAATTCACCCCGTCATCCGAAACATAGAGCTCATTGATGCCGTCCCACATCCGGTTGAACAGAATCCGCACGTAGTTCAGGGGCTGCCTGCTCCCCAGATCCAAGTAAAAATCAACGGTTTCTTTACCTCCCGCCATTGTGGCGGGATTGCCATCCGTTAGACTGACCGGATCACCGTCGTTGAACTCCATTCCGCTGAGCCCGATGACCTCACTCCCTTTCGAGATGAGATAAGCGGTCTCTGGCGGTTCGCTGTACACTAGGGCGCTCTCCGCCGAGGCGATGCCGGCGGGAATGAGCTGCAGCAGCAGACTGAACACCATCATGATTGCCGTCCAGCCTGCCAGCCGTCGTTTTTTCGCTATCAATTCGTTGTCACTCCTTCATTAGGCGTTCAACACGGAAGTCTTCCTTCCGAGTCCGCCGTTAATGGTTGTAGATTTCGAATTCATAAATAATCGGCGCATGCTCATTGCCCGCCGTGAAATAGATGCGGACCTTGCTGCCCGTTACCGCCGGGAATGTCAGCAATCTCGGAATGCCCGTCGCGCCAATCGTCGTTCCCGTGTAAGCCGTCTGCCATGTTGATCCGTTCCAATATTCAATGCGGAACCCTTGCGTCCGATTGTTGTACTCGGTCAGCACGGCTTCATTGAACGTCGTATTCACGCCAAAATTGACTTCCAGCCATTGACCGTTCCAGCAGCCGTTGCATGCCTGCCAGTCGGTTACGTAGTTCTGGTCGAACGCCTTGGGCGCCATCTGATTGGCATCCCAGGATGATGAACTGGCGTATGTTTTATTTAACGCCAGATTGGCCGGCGAGGCCGAGGCCGTCTTTTGCACGAGTAGAACCCAGTTGGATGCATCCGGCTTGGCTGGAATCGCCCATTGTCCGCCCGAGGCATGCACAGTGCTGGAGATCATGGTATAGGCGCCAGTCCGCGGATTGAACCATTTGGCTGTATATA
This sequence comes from Paenibacillus mendelii, assembly GCF_024498075.1. Classification (GTDB taxonomy): domain Bacteria; phylum Bacillota; class Bacilli; order Paenibacillales; family Paenibacillaceae; genus Paenibacillus_Z; species Paenibacillus_Z mendelii. Next base: position 124,761 of record NZ_JANHOF010000012.1, on the reverse strand, counting down.
GATAGCTATTGTCCATCTGCTTCAACGTCCCCGTGGACGTACCGCTGTTGAAGAAGAACGCGATGTACGTGCTGTTCCCGTCCGACGAGAGGAGCGACCGCGAGACATCGGCGAACGAGCCCCACGCACCGTCATCGAAGCGAGGCGTCAGCTTCCACCACTCCAGACTGGTATAGAAGTTCTTGAAATACGTCAGCTTGTCGCCGGTCGCCAGATTGGCTCCGTCGTACCACCAGTAATAGCGGGCGGGCAGCTCATAAGCCGTGCCGAAATCATCCGGTTCGCCCGGCTTGGAATAGACGTCGTTCCATACGCCGGCGGCCCCGTAGCCGTAACCGAAGATGCCATACTGGAAGGACTTGTATGCCGCGCCAAGCGCACCGTCGGAATCGGTCCAGAACTGGTCGTACCCGCTCTCATACATGACCGAAGGCTTAGCGGTTGGATAGTTCCAGAAGTCTTTGGCGATGCTCATCCCCACCATATCACCCTGCCATTGCACAGCCCATCCGTCATGATACGCCTTGCTTGACCACCAGGAGGTGGAGGCGATCGTGGAGCTCGTATTTTCCATATGCGGCATCAAGGGCTGATTGTAGGCATCGTTATCGGCGATCCCTTGGCCTACCGCATACCATTTCTGAATCGTCGTTGCGTCATAATTGCCATACATGTTCTTATCGATCTCCTGCGCGATGGTCCAGATAGCGGGATAAGCGCCGTAACGGGCGACCCAATAGCGCGCGATTTTGCCCATATAGGCATGGGTATAGACGCTGTAGGCTGCAGGATCATTAGCCCAGCTGACCTGCGCGTTCGCGTGGACGAGGCCTTGATCGGCGATATACTTGTACTTGCGGTCGAGATTGGCGAAGCCGGCCAGATCGGCGCTTGTGAAGCCGTCGCTCAGGTTGGCTACCGCCTCCTCGTCTGCACCTGAGTGCGTGCCGCCGCCATGCGGCTGCCAGATCGGCTCGGACTGGTAGACGGTGAAGCCTTGGGACACCCTTTTGTCCACCGTATACTTGAACTGGGAAGCGACGCCTGTCGCGTTCGAGGTCGAGAACCGCTCATGCGGCAAGATCCAGTGGGTATCGCCCAGATAGAAGAAAGGCGTCCCGTCCGCATAGGTAAGATAACGGCCATTCGAGCTGACCTTCAGAAAGCCATGCTTGTAAATATCCTTGGTTCCGGTATAAACATCGCATTGAACGGACTTCGTTACATTGTGCAGCCCCGCGTTCGCTGTATCCGTTGCAGTCGTTACCATCGTCCAGCTGCCGGTCTTCGTTGGCGCAAACCGGATCTTCCAGACGCTGCCCCCGTCCCAGAATGCCGGACGCGTAATGACGGTTCCGCCCGGCCCCGTGAAGGTTGCCGTGACATCCACGTCATTGAACGGATCGGCATATCCAGCCGAGCTGGTCAGCGAGATCTCCACCGCCTGCCACTGCGTAGCCGTGAAGTCGGCGGCATGCGCCACCCGAATGCCCGGCCATCCCCCGAGCATTCCCACTCCCAACAAACAGGTGATCAGGACGTAGATAAAGCTTGTTTTTCGCATATGAATTCCCTCCCTATAAGAAGTCGTTCAAAAGCAAACGTTCGATCACAAGCAAGGCAGGATGTATTTAGGACTTGAATACGCTGCGAATCGCTTCCAGATAAGCCATCCCATGTGTCGTGTCCGGCTCCAAATATCCTCCTTCCGTCCATTCGTTCCAAGCGTAAATGGTCAGCATCGGCGGCTTAAGACCCGTGCGGTCCACGTAGCTCTTCGCTTTCCGCAGCGCATCCTCGAACGCTTCCGGGGTATTGTCTGCCGCAATGGGCGTATACGGATACGCCCCTCTGACGTACGGCTGATCCGGGTCGCAGCGCGGACTGGGATCCCAGCCCATCGTTACATTCGGATAGTAAGGAACCGAAGCAAACTGCGCCTGCAGACCGTCCCACATTGCCGTCGCCTCCTCGGCCCACCCGGTATAATCGGCATCCGGGAACGACTCCGGCTCCAAGTGATGCAGCCAGACATAAGAAGTGACGCTGTCGATGCCCAGCCGGGCAATCAACGCGTTCGCGTCGCTGCCGATAATGTCCGCATGACGCGGATTCAATCCCCATTCCACCAGATTGAGGTGAAGCCCGGCATACCCGGCCGCTTCCGTCTTACGGCGGAAATCTGCCAGGGCTGCCGCCGTTTCCTCGATGCCGCCCAGCCCTTTCACGAGCGTCATGCACTCATAGATAGAGAAGTAGAGCTTGCCGTCGATCGTCAAATATTGCTCGCAGCCGAAGTAGCTCCGGATGATATAATCGGTCATCGCATCGAACCGTTCCCGCGACACCTCATTATGATTCGCCCACATCAGCGCGAACCTCAGCCGGTCGCGGTTGCCCGCCTGCAGATAGCCTTCCTCCAGCGCCCGCTGCAGGAAGGGCCCTTCGCCCCCGCCCATATCCCAGTACCAATCGTACAGAAACGAAGTGATGCCATGATCCGCCGCCGCATCGATCTGCATCTCCGAGACGCGGGGATCCGCTTCGTCGATCTCCCCCCACAGCGGCGTCTTCGGCTGTTCATGACCGGGAAAGCGGGGTTTCGCGCTGCGCAGCGAAGGCCATTCCGTCCACCCTTTTCCCTTGCTCGCCTCGTTCTTCACATCCGCATGCCACTGCGGAAAATAATAGACCGCGACTTCATAGCTATTGCTCAATGCCTTCGTCCTCCTTATCGCTTTCCATCTATGGTTACCCCTTGACCGATCCCATCACCAGTCCCCGCAGCATATGCTTTTGCGTCAGCACGAACAGCAGCAGCAGCGGCAGCATGGCGAGAACGCTGATGGCGAATACCGGGCCGAAATTAATCGACTGCTTGTTGAACATAAACTGGACGATCGTCGGCATCAGCGTCATTTTTTCGGGCGAGTTAAGGAATATAAGCGGGGTCAGAAAATCATTCCAGATTCCGTACACGTTCGTCAGAATGAAGGTTCCGGTCGCCGGCAGCAGCAGAGGGAAAATGATGACCCAGAACATCCGCAGCGACCCGCAGCCATCGATATTCGCCGACTCCTCCAGCTCCCGGGGAATCGACTTGGTAAACGCCGAGTAGAGGAAGGATGCGAAGGGAATAAACCCGGCCGTATACAAGAAGACGAGCAGCGTCCGCGTATTGATCAGGTGCAGGAAGGTGGCCAGCTTAAACAGCGGAATAAGCGAGCCGACCGTCGGAATCACCATACCTGACATGAATAAGTAGAAGAAAAACTGGAACGTCCGCTCCTTACGGCGGGCCAGCACGTAGCCTGCCATCGAGGCGACGAATATCGTGAGCGCCAAGCCCCCCACCGTAACAAGCAGCGAATTAAACAGACTGCGGAAAAATTCGACCCCCAGCGCCTGTTTGTAATAGTCCAGATACAGCCGGTCCGGCAGCTGCAGCGGCTTGTAGAATATCCTCGGTTCCTTGAATGACATGATCACCAGGTACAAGACCGGGAGAAGAAAGAGAAGCGAAACGAAGAGCAAGGCAACTTCCGTCCCGAAGGAGGCCCGTTTGGATCCGTTCATTAGAGCTCGACCTCCTTGCGTCTCGTAGCGGAAAGCTGCACAATCGATACGATTACGATGAAGATGGCAAGCACGATGCCCCCTGCAGTGGCGTACCCGTAGTTATTATCCTTGAAAGCCGCATTGTAGACGGCTAAGAACAATGTATACGACGAGGTGCCGGGACCGCCGTTGGTTAGAATGTACGGCAGGTCGAACAGCTTGAGCGAGCCTACGACCGTCAGGAAGAGCACAATGGTCACGGCAGGCATGAGCATGGGCAGTGTAATAAAGCGAAACAGCGACCAGCCCCTGGCTCCCTCGATCTCGGCAGCCTCGTACATATCCTGAGGAATCGCCTGCAGGCCGGCCAGATAAATAATGGCGCAGTAACCGATGGCCTGCCACTGCGTCAGCAGAATAATCGCGGGGAAGGATGTCCACACATTGCCGAGCCAATCCTCGGTGATCGATTCAAGCCCGATGCGGATCATCACCTCATTGATGAATCCGTCATATTGCAGCATCTGTCCCCAGACGACCGATGCGACGACCAGACTGATGATGACCGGCAAATAGAACGCCGTCCGAATGAAGGAGCGTGTGCGGAATTGGCGGTTAAGGAGCACCGCCGCAAGCAGCGCCAGCGGATTCTGCACCACGAGACCGAACGCCGCCATCTTGAGCGAGTTCCACAATCCGTCCGTCATATGCGGGTCTTTCCAAATATGCGCGTAATTCGCCCACCCGATGAACTTGGGCTTGCCGACGCCGTTCCAGTCGGTGAATGAATAATAGATGCTCTGAAGAAATGGGACATAGAAAAACAGGATAAAGATCGCGGCGGCCGGGATCAAAAAGAGGATCGATACCATAAATTGCTTGCGATTCAGATTCATAGTTGCATTCCCTCTCCGAAGTGATAAGGCGTCCGGACGCAGCGACTGCGTCCGGACGCGGGTGCAGCTTGCCAGGCCCGGGTATGGGCGGCAGGCCGCCGTGAATCAGGTTTGCGGCAGCACGATCGTCGCCTTGTCTTTGGTCATCGCATCCTGCGCGGCCTTCAGGTCCGCCGGATTGAACTTCACGCCGGAGACGACCTTCGTGAGCACATCGACCATCGCGTTGGCGCTGCTGGTTGCCATGAAGGCGGTGAGTCCGTATGGAAGCGTAAGTCCGCCGTCCAAGTATTGCTTCACCGTATCCATGACAGGATCGGCGAATTTCACATTCACATCGGTAAACATCGGCAGGCCGCCTTCGCCTTCCAGCCATGGTGCCATAACTTCAGGACTGAGCATAAGCGCGACTAGATCCTTGGACTCCTGAACCAGCTTCGTCTTTGCATTGATGCCAAGCCCCGTACCGGAAGCAAAGGTCATGCTGCTCTTGCCCCCCTCATCCATGAACGGGAAGAAGCCGATCTGAAACTTGTCGTATCCGCCTTTGTCGATATTTTCGGCATTCGCCGACGGCATCCACGGACCCTGCACGATCATCGCGGCATCGCCGGAAGCGAACAGCTGCGCCGATTGCGGCCAGTCGATACTGAGCGCGTTTTTGTTGAAGTATCCTTTGCTCTTCATCGTCTCTACATTCTGATAGACCTTCTGGATGACGGCATCGTCGAACGAGACCGTACCGTCATACAGCTTCATGCCGTATTCCGCATCGGTGGGGAATGTGTAGGACTGCAGCCAGTTCATCAGAAACATGTTCGCCGTCCATAAATCCTTGAATCCGAGTGCGATCGGCGTCTTGCCGTCCGCTTTGATTTTCTCGCAGGCATCGAGGAATTCTTGAACCGTCTTGGGCGGCTGAATGCCCAGCTTGTCGAACAGATCCTTGTTGTACCAGATCCCGCCGCCGATGTTGCCGGCACCCGGCGCGCCGTACAGCTTGCCCTCGTAGGATAACGACGGATCCTTCTTGGCCGCTTCGTTCATCCGGCTCACCCAGGGCTCCCCGGACAAGTCCATCAGATTGCCCGCTTTCGCGTAATCAAGCGACTGGTAGAACGTCACGTCCGGAGCCGTGTCGGAGGCGAACTGCGCCTTCAGCTTATCGAAGTACGTCGCTCCCAGTGTAATATCCCATTGAATCGTTGCGTTCGGATACAGCTTCTTATACCCGTCTTCCACCGCTTTCTTGAACGCCACTTGATGTCCCCGTTCGTCAATAAACCAGGCGCCGGCGCGAATCGTGAACGTCTTGTCATTCGCCCCTCCCTCGCCTTCACTTGTCGCACCGGCATTGTTCGTTCCGGAAGAATCACCGCCCGCGGCCCCGCCGGTCTCTCCTGTGTTCCCCCCGGAATTACCTCCTGTATTACCGCCGGAGTTGCCGCTGCATCCTGCCAGCGCCGCTGCGACGATCAATATCGCCGCAAGCAGCAGTATCGCCCGCTTTTTCATCTGCGTACCTCTCTCTCATAGGGTGAAGTGTAAGAACACTTGTCATTGTAACCGCTTACGTAAAAAGTTAGGATGCTTGCAATCGGCTTTATCATCGTTCTGTTTTACCGGGGTCCTGCCCGGCAGCTGCTTGAAGCTTATATGCACTCGGCGAAACGCCGACGACTTTTTTGAATAACAGGCTGAAGTGGGCGTAATTCTTGAATCCTGCCGCATAAGCCGCCTCGTAGGCCTTCATGTCCTCGCGCAGCAGCTTGGTCTTGGCCGCCTCGATTCGGGTCAGCCACAGCAGGTCGGAGAAGTTCTGCCCGGTCTCCTTCTTGATCACCCTGCTTAAGTACGAATAGTTGACATTCAATTGCTTGGCCACCATCTGAAGCGTTAGCTCGCCCTCGTAAGCTTGCCCGATGAGCTGCTTCGTCTCGGCGACGAGCCGCTTCGGCGCATGCTCGACCAGCTCGGCGATCCGGCCCGCACTGCTTAACATGACCTGCTCCACCTCGCGCATCATATCGGTCAGAATGACGCTGGACAGCACTTTTTCCCGGATGTGCATCCGGGCCCATGAATCGGATTCCAAGCCGAAATCCTCCATGACGCTCTCTGCCCGCTCGATCAACCGCAAGCAGAAATGCTGAATTTCCTGCTTGCCGGCGCCGACGGTCAGCATCATCCGGTACACGTCACGCAGCGCTTCGGTGATGCCGGTGCGGTCACCTGTGCGCAGCAGTTCCGCAAGGCGGTTCGTGGAGAACGTCACCTGCTGCTCCTTCTCGCTGCGGATCGACTTGATCGCCTCGTAGGCGATGACCGATTTCTTCCCGAGCAGCATCCGGTACTCCATGCAAGCCTTCAACTGCCGGATCGCTTCCGGCATGCGCAGCAGCGACGGCTCCAGCTGGCTGATGCCTACGGACAGATGCAGCTCCGGCGACATCGCCCCCCGCTCCACCATGCGCTTGGCTAGCTCAATCGATTCCTCCTGCAGCGTCGACGCATCCACGGAGCCTCCGCGCAGCAGAACATACAGCCCCGCGTCCGCCGGTCCCGTCCAGCAAGGAATGATCGATTTCTCGAGCAGCGGCATTAACGTACCCGCCAGGCTTCGTTCCCGGAACGGGCTTCGTTCATCGCTTGTCCCCGCCATGGCATCCATCTCTGCATACAACAGAACGAACGACTCGTCGGACTGTCGCTCCGCCAGCCAAGCAAGCTTCTCCTCGTCCCTCTCTTCCGGCTGCGCGAACAGCGCGAAGAACGCCTCCTGATGTTTCCAATCCAGCAGCTGCTGCTGCTGCACCTGCTGCACCGCCCATACTAAGTCCGCCGCGACGAAGGGCTTCGTGATGAAGTCCACGGCGCCCAGGCGGATCGCTTTCTTCGCGTAATCGAATTCATGGTAGGCGGATAGAAAAATAATCGGCAGCTCCGGCTGCTCCAGACGCAGCGTCTCCGCCAGCAGGATGCCGTCCATGATCGGCATGCGGATATCCGTCAGCAGAATGTCCGGCCGCTCCCGGCGCGCGATATCGAGCGCCTCCGCTCCGTTCGCGGCAATGGCCGCCACGCTGCAGCGGATATCGGCCCATTCCGGCATACTTGCGATATAATCGCGAATTTCCCGTTCATCATCCACAACCAGTATTCTCATTTATTTCTCATCCCCCTGCCAAATTTGTATAGGCAGCGTGACCTTGACGGTGACGCTGCCGGCATCGCGCGTCAACACGACGCCATAACCGCTCCCGAAGTGATGCCGGATTCGATCGTTCACATTGTCCATCCCCGATCCGAGACCCCGCCCACCCCCTTCACGCGGAAGCGTCGGCGAATCGTCCTCTGCCCCCAGGTCTTCTTCCGGCTCCGTTGCATGGTTGCGAATCTCGATAGCAAGATGGTAATCTTCCTCTCTGACCTCGATGTCGATCCGCCCTCCACTCTGCAGCCGGTCGATGCCGTGAATGATGCTGTTCTCCACGAGCGGCTGCAGAATCAACCGGGGCACGGCGACGTTGCGAAACATCGCCGGGAGATCGATGGAATAGCCCAGCCGTTCACCGAACCGATATTGGTGAATTTGCAAATATTTCTCCACGAAGATCAATTCCGTCTCCAGCGGTACATAAATATTGCCCGGCGTAATGGAAAACCGGAAGATGCCCGACAGCTTCTGAACGACATCGGGAACGTACTTCGCCTTCTCGGGCGACTGCGAGATGATGCTGATATATTCCAGAATGTTATATAGAAAATGCGGGTTGATATACATGCGGATCGCCTTCAGCTCCGCCTCGCGCACCTTCAGCTCGTTCTTGTAATTCGTCTCGATGAGCTGTTCCGTGCGCGTAATCAATTGATTATAACCCCGGCAGAGCATGGCAATCTCGTCCCGGCCTTTAACCTGCTGATAGACCTGGTATTCCTCCAGCTCCGCCTTCCGCATCAGCCGGTTGAGCCGCCGGATCGGGTTCGTGATGCGTTTGAGAATTTGATAGGTCGCTACCATAACGGCTACCCAGGCCGCCAGCGTCACCGCAAGGGCAAACAGCGTCTGCTGCTTCATCAGCGTGCTCGCCCCCACCTTCGCCAGCCCAATGTATTGAAAATCGGCATACTGGGATTTCTGCCGGACGACGAGCGAATCCCCCGCGATACCGGCACCCGCCAGCTCTCCGATATCGGGCAGCCTCGCAGAAGACAGAATGAGGTTGTCGGAATTGGCGATATAGAACGTTCCCGATTCATACGTCTCGTACATTTGGGACGCCTTGACCGGATCAACGGTCAGAACAAGCATGCCGATCTCCGTATCGGTCGTCATCTTGGCTCCTTCGGCATACAGCTTCAAATCGCAGGCCATCCGTTTATGGTCCGTGAAGAACGCCCACTGCGGTACGCCCTTGAATTCGAAGGGCAGCAGGCGGAAGGCTTCGACATATTGCAACCGCTTACTTTCATCGGTAGCATAAATATTCCCGGCTTTGCTAATGAGATAAATATGGTCGATGAAATCGCCAACCTGGTTCCGTGCCTGTTCCAGCTCAGACTGCATCAGCTCTGACGCGGCGGCCTCCAGTCGGCGGCGATCTCCATCCGCTGCATCGGTCCCCTCCCGGGCATCCATCGCGAGCAGCGACAATATGGACTCCTGCTGACCGAGCTCCGACAAGCGCTTGCGCACCTCGTAGAGCCATGTGTCGATTCTGCTTGCAGTCTCGTTCAGGTTCTGCTGAACCGCTTCCGTATCCTTCTTTTCCAGCAGCTGGTCGGATCGGACATAGTAGGCGGTGCTGACGATGGCAAGCGGCACGAGTGTCAGAATCGAGTAAATAATCAGCATCTTGTACAAGAGACGGGACCGGATCGTCTGGATGAGCCGGATTGTCATGGCGGCGGCCTCCTTAGCGTTGTCTGAAGCGGAATTCGATTGTTTCCATCATGCCTTCTTTCCTCAAGATGCTCCCATTATATCTTACGCCTAATCTTCTTCCTACCATATATTCCATTATTAAGAATACAAGGATACCATATATGGCGAGGCTGCAAGAAGCAGGCCCATCCCCTGCCGCACGAGGCGGCATCGCAAAGAGCCAAGTCTGCTTGAAAGAGCAGGCTTGGCTCTTAAATAATCATTTGAAGAAGAGATGCAAACGGACCATGTTGGAGATGAAATCGCGCTGCTTACCCTCCAGCTCGGCCTATCCTGCAGCCTCCGCCTTCCTGCGCGGGCGAAATCCAAAACCAAGCAGAGCGAAGACGAGGAACGCGGATCCCAAGAACAGAAAGATAGTGTGGACGGATGCATAGCGTATCCCATAACCGCCTAGAGTCGGTCCCATGATGCTTCCAATGCTGAAATGAATGGAGGCAATGACATTCGCCGCCGGCAGGATGGCTTTCGGTAAAATATCTGCCGCATACGCAAGGCCTAAGGAAAAGAACGAGCCAACGACTCCGCCCGCTATGGCGAATATCACGAGGAGCAGTACCACGTTGCTGCCAGCAGCAGGGACCGCGAAGAAAGCGAGCGAGCCTACTAGGCCGCAGATGATCAATACCGGCTTTCGCCCAATCCGGTCGCTCCACATGCCGAGCGGCAGCTGCAGGATCAGCCCCCCTATACCGAAAGCCAGCAGCAGTAGAGATATCCAATGCTGGCTTAGCTCAATGCGCAAGCCATACAGCGGGAAGGTGCTGTTCATCGAAGATTCCATCAATCCATACAGGAGCCCCGGGATGAGCACGAACCACGCTGCGCGATAGGTTGTCACGAACCGGTTCTCCGCGGCGGCTCCTTTCGCAGCCCGTACGGGTATCTCATTGTTCATTCGCAGTACGAGCAGCAGAACGGTCACGAAGAACAGACAGGGTACCAAGAACGGAACCGCCCTTCCGAGCGGAAGCAGATTAATGCCAAGCGGCCCCAAGCTGAAACCGAGTCCGTATGCCATGCCGTACAAGGAGATATATTTTCCGCGCCCATTAGCAGGACTTGAACTGACAATCCATAGCTGGGTAGCAAAGTGGAGCGAGCTGTCGCCTACACCGACCAGCAGCCGTAAGACGAACCAGACGGCCAGCGACTGGGTGAATGGGAAGAGCATGCTGGCAAGCGTGACGAGCGTAATGCCCGCTAGTATGACTTTCTTGTAGCCAAAACGCAAAACCGGTCTCTCTATAAAGAACATTGTACAGAATATCCCGATATACATGGCCGCCGAGTTCATCCCGTTCATATCCGATGAGACACCGGCATCCTCGAGCATGATCGACAGCAGCGGCAGCAGCAGCCCTTGGCTCATACCTGCGACGACAACAACCAGCAATAATGTGATTAAACGATAGCGGAAAGAAAGCGACTCTGAAGCGATAACACCGGATGACAAACCTGCTGCACTCCCCTTGCAATAACAATTGATCTCATTAAATACTTACACAATTCTATACTTGACGGTCATGCCTGGCAACCGCTCTTTCATTGGCAATTCAGGTTGGAGGTAAGACCAGTGGTGAAATGGAGTTGCTGCTTACTTGAACCATGATGTGCGTGATCCCCCATAGGATGACTGAATCGCGGCACGAAAAAAGCTCCATTCCATGAGGAATAGAGCTTCAGAGCAGTTACGTATTACGTATGATTGATGAGCCTCGAGCTGAACAGCCTATTCTCCAGTTCTTGACCCCATTCCTTATGAAAAGCTGGATTAGGATGATTAATGCCATTGACTAAATAATCGTGGATATCCAAGCCGTCCTGCTTCATCTGCTCCCAACGTGCATACACGTCAAGCAACGGAACATTGCGCTCGCTCGCAAGCTCCCGGACCGCCTCGGCATAACGCGCAAGCGTTCCTTCTTCGGCCAATTGGATGAATGCAGGGACAAGCGGCTTATGGATCTCTGCAATATGTTGATTATCCTCGGTCATCATCATGCACGGAGTCATCAAGAGCACCTCGGCTTCCGTCTCATCCGCTACCCTGTCCATCAGATCGGCAAGCGCCCGAACGAACGGCTTCAATCCGTCACGGCCGCCATGAGCATCGTTATGTCCAAAACAAATCGTCAACAGATCGGGCTTATACATCAGCACGTCGCGTTCCCAGCGACGGCGCGACGCTTCAGCGGCATCTCCGGAGACGCCTGAATTAATGACGTTAACGACTGTCTCGGGATATCTCCGTTCTATAGCTCTTCGCAGGAATTGATGATAGACATTCTCGTATTCGACAACGCCTGCCTGCATGCAGCCCTGCGTCACGCTGTCGCCCATAGCGACATAGGTTACGGCGCGGGCACTGGCATCGGCAGCCTTCTCCTGCAGACGTTCATGCAATCGGTCAAATGGTATCATGCTCCACTCTCCACACACAGAATAATCATGCCGATATAAGCGTACACGGTATGGCCCCCGATGTCTTTGTACGACATTGACTTTATCCTATTGCCCACCGTTTCCATCGCGTGCAAACGCCCCTGCAATCCGCTTTTCCGGTTACGGCCGACATTTGCTTATATTCCACCTCTTTAGCGATTTCCACAGCCGTGAAAACCTTTATACAGCGGGGGTTTTCACGGCAGCAGACAGCCCATGGGGAAAATGATAAACCAAATGAAAACCCTTTCTTTACGCCGCCCCAACCATTCCCTATCGTCGTTATAAGAGGCGCTCCGCCACCATGGCGGATGGCTAACACAATAAATGGAGGTCGTATATTTTGCGAAGACGTTCATGGGTTGCAGGCTTGTTGATTATGTCTTTCATGCTGGGATTGATTGGCATCACTCCATCGGTATCGGCAGCAGCCGATCCCTCGGCTGGACACTCGAATGAGCCGGTCGATTTGGGCACGCCCGTTCAAACCGCGCAGGCAATTGATGTGGAATTCGGCATAGAGGAAGGGGTTCATGTAGCGTACACAACCGTAACAGGCAGCGCTTCGGCAGGCGACTATGCCACATTCAGCGTTCTTGATCTCGACAACGAGGCGCGCCTTCGCACGTACAAGCTTGAAGGAGCTTCGAATGCCTGGAGTCATGTCAAGACACCGGACGGCCGGGTGTTTATCGGAGGCTCCAATAAGATGTTCGTCTACTCGCCTGAAACGAAACAAGTCACCGATCTAGGCGTACCGATTGCGGGATCGAGCTCCATCTGGTCTCTTACCGCCGACGAGCAGGGCAATGTGTACGGCGGGATCTACTCCGAAAGCGTAAAGGGCCGTATTTTCCGCATTGACGCGCAAACATTGGAAGTCACAGATCTGCTGAATGGACCGCTCGACGCTCAGGAAGCTTATATTCGCAGTCTTGCCTACTATAATGGCTATCTGTATGCGGGCACAGGCTCCAGCAACGGCCGCGTATGGAAGATCAGCACGGCGGCGCCGCTGCAGGACAAAACAAGACTGGAGCTGCCGGGCTCGCCTGAGGATGACATATACGCGGGCAAGTACAATGCCATGGGGTTCGTTTATTCGATGAATATTCATGAGCATTATTTGTTCGCCTTCTATAACGGTCCATCCATCATGCAGGTGTATGACCTGGATGCAGGCCAGTGGATCGAAGCGAGCTTTGCCAATATCCGCGGTGTGGAAGCCGCCACCGGCTATAAAGACGGCAAAGTCTATACAAGCAAGAAAGACAAGATGATGTGGGAAATCGATCTGGCGACGATGACTGAGAAGCCGGTCATGCCGTTCGACGGCAACATCCGCCACAGCGAATGGATCCAACTGCCGAATCAACCGGATTTCCCAGACGGCGCGATGGCTTCCATATCCTTCAATGCCAAGGTAACGCTCTCCAATCCGGCAGCGCAGCTGCAGCGGTCGATGAAGCTGCTCGTGGACGGTCAGGGCATTAATCTTCAAGCGCTCGAAACCGGACCTGACGGCAAGCTGTATATGAGCACCTATCTGAACTCGGAAGGCGCCCAATATGATCCCGCAACAGGCCAATTCATCGTCTTCCCTCTGGGGCAATCCGAGGGCATCGGGCATGTGGGTGACAAGGTCTATTTCGGCCTGTATCCGAAGGCCGATATTGCCGTATATGATACGACTACGCCGCTCTCCACGACGAAGGAGCCAACGTCCCTGTTCCATATCGGCGAAGATCAGGACCGCCCATTTATTGTGACGGAGGGTGACGGCAAGCTCCTGCTCGGAACGATTCCCGGTTATTCGCAGACAGGCGGAGCGCTAACGATTTATGATCCCGCTGCTTCGGACGAAAGCGGTCAGCCGCAGTTCGAAGTATTCCGTCATATCGTACAGGATCAAAGCATTACCGGACTGCTGTACCACAATGGCCTGATCTTCGGCTCGACGTCGATCTCGGGCGGTCTCGGCGAAGCGCCTGCCGGCGCCCGCGCCAAGCTGTTCGTGTGGGATATGGCGGCGAAGAAGAAGCTGTACGAGTGGGAGCCGGCTATCGAAGGCATTTCGAGCCTCCAGATGATCAGCGGCTTGGCGCTCGGACCGGACGGTCTGATCTGGGCCGCTGCCAACGGTGTCGTCTTCGCCTTTGACCCTGCAACGCGCGAGGTTGTCAAATCGAGAAATATCCATCCGGATGTAACGGTATACGGCAAATGGCGTCCGGTTCATCAACGCTTCAGCAGTGACGGGCTGCTCTATTCCGATGCGGCAGGCAAGCTGGTCGTCATCGATCCGGAGACGATGGGCTATACGCTGATTCGCGATAAGGCGAGTCTCTTCACCTTGGATCGCAACGACAATCTCTATGTGGGCGATGCGACCAGGCTGCTTCGTTACGCGCCCTTTGCAAAGCCGGATGCTCCTGACGGAGAGCCGGAGGGGCCCAGCAAGCGATATCTGGACATCCGGAATGCCGGATTCGAGGACGTGAATGAAGACGGCTCGATCCCAGGCTGGACCGTAACCAGCTTTCTGGAAGGGTATGCGGCCGTATCCGTAACGGATGAGAAGAGAGCTGCGGGCAGCACAAGCGTGAAGCTCGTAGATTCAAGCGATAAATCCGCCGTCGAGCTGAAATCCGATCCTGTGCGGGTGAAGCCGGGAAGACAGTATACGGTCAACTTCAATATGTTCCTGGACGGTTCCTTCCCGAATCCGAATTCGGAGACGCCGTTCAGTATGAGCCGCGCTTCCGTAGGCGTCCGTTATTATGATGCGAATGACCAAGAGCTGAAGGTTACAGCAAGCGAGAACAATCATGTCGCAGGGCCGCAGAAGAGCTGGATTCCGGTAGAAATGAAGGTGACCGTTCCCGCGAATGCCGTTGAGATGCGGCTGATCGTCTTCTGCTCGCCGCTATGGGTAGCGACCGTGTATTACGATGAAGTATCGGCATACACGATTATCGATCCTTCCGAGGTGCCGGTCATGAGCGCGGAAGCCGCGACCACGGACATTAGAGAAGGCGCTGATGTGACGCTGTCCGTGAAAGCAACGGAGCAGGCTGACATCATCGTAATGGAAGGAGACAAGATCGTCGCACAAGCGGTCGGTGCCGGAGAAACACCGGTCGCGCTGACCATACCCGCACCTGGAGCCGGCGCACACAATTACACCGTAACCGCCGACGTGCCGCTCGTGGCTTCAAGCGCACCGGTGCAATTGCCGACGATCCACGTTCACCGCTTGTCCGGGCTGGAACTAGATACCCAGTCGATTCAAATGCAGGTCGGCGACACGTATAGTGTCAAAGCCGCTGCGATTTACGGCCCCCTGACGGAGGATGTGTCCTCCTTGGTGGTTCTCCAAGCCAAACCGCCCAAGACCGTGAGTATCGAAGGCAGCACAGTGACGGCTTTGAAGCAAGGCAGTGCGAAGGTCACGGTCACCTATGGCGGGAAGACCGAGGAATTGCGCGTAAAAGTGACTAAGAAAGGACATAAGTAAGCCGCGGACGCGATCGGATGTGCCTTTGAAGCCACGGTCGATCACCTCGATCTGTGAAATGCGGCCATGAAGGCTGACGATAAGCATCCGCCTTGGCTAATCCTGCGAAAAGGGGTTCCCGAGGGGTCGATATTGACCTCCCGGGAACCCCCTTTGCAATGATTAGGATTCAATCTCCGTTGTCTCTGCGAACAAATGCTTGTATTTCTCATAGTCCGCTTTCTTGCACTCCATCGTCAGCCGGGTTCCTTCCGGCTCATAGCTGGTTTCTTGGACATTGGCATTGGCGTTGAAGTAAGCAACCAAGCGGCCTTCCGCGAACGGAATGGTCACCTCGCATTGCATATAATCTTGGAAGATCTGATCCTTCACCAGCGCAATCAGCTCATCAAGCCCCGCCTCTTCCTTGACGGAGAGATACACCTTATCTCCATCCACCTGCGGATAACGCTCGCCAGTCAGATCGGTCTTATTGTAGGCATAAATCATCGGTATATGATCGGCGCCCAGCTCCTTGAGCGTCGTATTCGTCACTTCAATGAGCCGTTCGTATTCCAGATTGGAGTAGTCGACGACCTGTATCAATAGATCGGCTTCAGCGACTTCTTCCAGCGTGGAACGGAACGCTTTGACCAGATAATGCGGCAGCTTGCTGACGAAGCCGACCGTATCGGTCAGCAGAAACGACTTGTTATCCTGCAATTCAATGCTGCGAACCGACGTCTCCAGCGTGGCGAAGAGCATATCCTTAGCCAACACCTGTTTGTTGGAGGCAGGCATGTATCGATTCAGAATCGCGTTCATGACGCTCGATTTACCTGCATTGGTGTATCCAACGAGACAGACGACGGGCACGCCCGTTTTCTGCCGCTGTTTGCGCTGAACCTGACGCTGTCCAACAAGCTTCTCCAGCTCGGTCTGCAGGGCGGAGATTCTCTCCTCGATGCGCCGGCGGTCGAGCTCCAGCTTTGTTTCGCCCGTTCCTTTATTCTTCATGCCCGATCCGCCGCCTTGACGGCCGAGCGATTCACGCAAGCCAACGAGCCGCGGGAGCATATATTGCAGCTGCGCAATTTCCACTTGAAGCTGAGCTTCACGCGTTCGAGCCCGCTCGGCAAATATATCGAGGATCAGAATCGTGCGATCGATTACCTTCTTCTGCAGCGAACTCTCTAAATTACGGATTTGCGAAGGGGACAGCTCATCGTTGAAAATAACGGTCGATGCATCGACCCCTTCCACGAGTGCGGATAATTCCCCAATTTTGCCGGTGCCCAGATAATGGGAGCCATTGATCTTGGATGCCTTCTGGCTCAGTTCCCCGACTACCTCAATGCTGCATGCCTCCGCAAGATTGCGCAGCTCCTCCATCGAGTAAGCAAAATCAGGCCGATCCTGCAGATTAACGCCGACGATAACGGCTTTATTGTTCGGTTGTTCCATATCGAAATTCCTCCTTGGAATTGGTATTGAAAAGTGAAGTGAAGGCACAAAAAACGCACGGGCGCTACGGCCTGTGCGTTCGATTTACGAATAGAGGAGCTTGGGACCATACCTAACGGAAGCCGCAGCTTACCGCTTAACGGTATGGTTGGTCATT
Organism: Paenibacillus mendelii; assembly: GCF_024498075.1. Lineage (GTDB taxonomy): Bacteria > Bacillota > Bacilli > Paenibacillales > Paenibacillaceae > Paenibacillus_Z > Paenibacillus_Z mendelii. Next base: position 107,800 of record NZ_JANHOF010000012.1, on the reverse strand, counting down.
CCGGGCAGCAATACGAAAGATACCCACTCACCTCATGGGCGAGCAGCACAATTATACGCTTCCCGAATATATATTCCTGATAAAGGCAACACGAGTCCTGTATCCTGGTTCATCTCGTGGGAGAATTCCTGCATATGGGTTACCTTTAATCGGACAGACCTATCCTGAGTCCTCTGCACACAGGCAGAGCCTTGGCGCTATTCAATTAGCCGCGCAAAGTTCTAACTCGGATAAAATCTATCACGGTAACCCTCCGTTCCAATTTAAGTAAACCCATTCTAACATACGCCTTAGCAGGATTGCAATCCATTAGAGGAGTGAGAAGATCCGTCTGCCTCGGAACGGTTTCTAAACGAAACAAGAGAACCCTTCACCCCATCAGCTGGGGGAAAGATTCCCTTGGTGTGATTCGCATTATTTATAGTAAGAGGTCGTTAACGGCACGAATAGTTTGCCGGAGTCTTTCAAATCGCCATAGACATATAACTCGCTGACGCCTCCGATATCGACGACAATCGTCTTGAGGCCGTCGGCGACCGTTACGGATTCCTCCTTAAGGATGATGTCTTTGCCGCTGTCCTTGACGACAAGCTTCTCGACATCTTCCCCGATTGCGGCTACTTGCAGATACAGCTTCTGGTATTTGCCTTTCGGGTACAGCATGAAGGAACCGCTGCGGTTGCCGGTGGCATTATTGAAGTACACGTCTTTGTAGTCTTTGCCGTTGAACTCCGTCACCTGTGGATCCTTGGTCCGGTACATATCGTCAAAGCCGTCCGCGATCGGCGTTCCCTCGCTCTTCTCGCCGATCGACACCGTCTTGGTCTTCACATCGTAGTCAACCGCAACGCCCAGTGCGCCGGAGACGGCTCTCACCGGCAAATACGTCGTCCCGTTATATACGATCGGCAGCGTCGGTACGCCCTTGTCATTGGTCGGCTGGAACGCCTTGCCGTTCACCGTCATTTTAAGACTATTATCGAAGTAAGCCTTGATTTCCTGTAAGTTAGAGCCCGCAAAGGCTCCGGTACCGGCACCAAGCACCATGCTGGCGGCCGCGATCGTAACAATCCACTTTTTCTTCATGATAGTCACTCCCCCTCTGAATTGTAAAAACTGTAAGCGGGTCCTAGTATAGTTGAATATTCCTCCTGGAACAAGGCGCGAAGGAAGCTATTTGCACCCTAGTATTTGGTAAATTATGGGCCAGAAGAACCATTTTTAGCGGCTTTTTATCGAGCACGCGGCTTTGTTTGGTCACAAACTTACTCTCTGATCGGCTGCCGCTTTGAAAATGGGTTTTATAAGATCACACTTGCGGCATCTCGCCCGAATATGATTGTGTAGAAAAGAAATCAAGCGGGACGCGCTAATCCGCTAATCTAGACAAGGGATGTGGTTCAATGAAACAACGTTTAACCCCATATTCCAAACTCGTGCGGCAGAGCTCTAGCCAAGCACACCAGTTTATTAAAAAACTAGGCTACAAGGACAATGAACAGCTGCATTTTATTCTAGTCCATGATGTCAAACACCGAAATCACAGCTCCAGTGCTTCTTCCAACCATCGAAAACGCGCGATGACCCTGCAAAAGCCGCTAAAGCTGATGGAACGTTTGGTCCCCCAAATCAAGCTCATTTCCGATAACAATAAACCCGTCCATTTGCTCACTCAAAACGCAAGAGGCTACGCTGTTTTCATGGAAATCAATTATAGGGAAACAAAGGATCACGATTTCAAAGAAATCAAATCGCAGTTCATCGATGTCGATCTCAACAAAATTTCTGAACGTTTCCGCACGAAGGAACAACTCATGCAAAAACTCAAATCGATCCAAACAAACCCTTCTGAGCAGATCCTGTCGACCACCATTAAGAGAACCAAACAAGGTCAATACCACCTTCTGGTTCATCGAACTAAGCCGAGAGTCGATCAATTGAAGAAAGCGTTCCTCAGCAAGCATTGGAAACGAATTAGGAATGCGATGATCATCGAAACGAAAAACGGATTTCACATTTATTGGGTTGTTCGAGGCGGATCCATAAACCGTTTCGTTCCCATTCAAAAAGCATTGGCCCATAAATTCGGTTCCGATCCGATGATAACCAATCTTTCCAGAGCCATGCGCATACCTGGTTTCTACCATATGAAGGATCCTGACAAACCCTATCTGGTGCGGGTGAGACAATGGGGAAGGAAGCAACCGTTCACGCAAGATGAGCTCGTACATGAACTGGGTCTACAAGCTTGACTGTTCGCGCAAACAGAGTCACACCTGCTTGTCTTTCTGCTCTCCTGGCCGTGGAAAATAAAGAAGATGGCCCCTGATGAATGCAGGGCCATCTCCTAACCGTATAACGACTCATATGAATTTCTCGTTATTCCACCAGATGACAGGCAACAGCGTGGCCGTCCTCCGCGACTTTCAACTCCGGCATTTCCGACTTGCAGCGCTCCACCGCGAACGGGCAGCGCGTATGGAACCGGCAGCCGGACGGTGGGTTGATCGGGCTTGGAATCTCCCCCGTCAATTTGATCGGTGCTGCCGCATGCTCCGGATTGATCTCCGGAATGGCCGAGATCAACGCTTTCGTGTATGGATGCCGCGGACGCGTGAATACTTCCTCGCTGTCCCCCACCTCCACGAGCTTCCCGAGATACATGACGGCGATGCGGTTGCTTATATGCCGGACGGCGTCCAGACCGTGCGCGATGAATAAGTAGGACAAACCGAACTGCTCCTGCAAATCCTGCAGCAGGTTGAGTATTTGCGCCTGCACCGACACATCCAGCGCCGATACCGGCTCATCGCAGATAACCAGCTTCGGATTGAGGGCCAGCGCGCGCGCGATGCCGATACGCTGCCTCTGTCCGCCGCTGAATTGATGCGGGTACCGGTCGGCGTGATTTTTCGTGAGGCCGACGATGTCGAGCAGCTCGTATACGCGGTTTTCCCGTTCCTTCCGCGTACCGATCCGGTAAATGTCGAGCGGCTCAGAGATCAGATCGATGACTTTTTTGCGCGGGTTGAGTGAAGAGAACGGGTCCTGGAAGATGAACTGCATCTCCCGGCGTACGTCGCGCATCTGTTTGCGGTCCAGACCCGTAATTTCGCGTCCGTCAAAATGGATCGTTCCTTCAGTCGGCTCGATCAGGCGCAGCAGAACCTTCGCCAGCGTCGATTTGCCGCAGCCGCTCTCACCGACCACGCCTACGATTTCGCGTTTATACAACGTAAGGTTAACCTTGTCCAGCGCATACACTTTCTGCTGCGACTTGGAGAACAGGCCGCCGTTTACCGGATAATGCTTCGTGAGACCGTCCGTTGTAAGCAGGATGTCCGCCATAAGCTCCCTCCCTTTCAGTTGTCATACAAGAAGCAGGCGATTTCCCGGTTGTCTCCGGTTTTGAGCAGGGGCGGCTCGCTTTCGCGGCAGCGGCTCTCGGCAAACTGGCAGCGCGTCGCGAAGCGGCAGCCTTTGATTTTGTCCTTCGGATCCGGCACCGTTCCTGGGATGTTATATAACCGTTTCTCCCCTTTGGCGCTGCCCGGGATCGCTTTCCACAGCCCTTGGGTATATGGATGCTTCGGATTCTCGTAAAGCTCCTTCATCGGAGCCGATTCGATCACACGGCCTCCGTACATGACCATGACCCGGTCCGCCATTTTGGATAACACGCCAAGGTCGTGGGTGATGAAGATCAGGGACATCTTGTTCTTGCGTTGGATATCCAGCAGCAGATCGAGAATTTGCGCCTGGATCGTAACGTCTAGCGCTGTCGTCGGCTCATCCGCAATCAGCAGCAGCGGGTCGCAGGCCAGCGCCATCGCAATCATGACCCTCTGCCGCATCCCCCCTGACAACTGATGAGGGTATTCATTGACCCTCTGCTCAGGGGAAGGAATGCCGACCAGCTTCAGCAGATGAATGCTGCGCTCCTTCGCTTCTTTCTTGCTGAGGCCCATATGGTTGACCATCGCTTCGGAGATTTGGTCGCCGACCCTAAATACCGGATTGAGCGAAGTCATCGGCTCTTGGAAAATCATCGAGATTTCATTACCCCGAATTTTATTGAGCTCTTTTTTGCCCAGACGTGTCAATTCGGTACCGTCAAATTCGATTTTTCCCGACTGTACCTTAAGCGGGTCACCCAATAATCCCATAATGGAAAGCGAAGTTAGGCTTTTTCCGCAACCGCTCTCGCCGACGATGCCGACGATTTCCCCTTTGGCGATGGAGAAGGTCACGTTCTGCAGGATGTTTACGGTATCACCTTGATTCGGATATCCAACGGTTAATTGCTCTACGCTCAGCAGCGGCTTGTTCACTACCGGCACCTCCCTTATGCACGTTTCTTGGCTTCCCGCGGGTCAAGCAGATCACGAAGGCTATCCCCAAGCACGTTCAGACAAAGAACGGTCAGAAAGACGGCGCCGCCTGAGATGATCGAGTACAACGGGGCTTGGGACAAGAAGCTGCGTCCCGCATTAAGCATCGACCCCCATGACGGCGTCGGCGGCTGCACACCAAGACCGAGGAAGCTTAGCGCCGCTTCGGTCAGAATCGCGGAAGCGAAGGTCAAGCTGATTTGCACGAGGAGCGGCGACAGGCAGTTCGGCAGAATAACGCGGAACATGATTCTGGCGTCCCCTGCACCCATCGAATGCGATGCCTCCACGAACTCCCTTCCTTTCAACGTCAATACACTGCTTCGGGTAATGCGTGCGAATATCGGAATCGATACGAGACCGATCGCCAGCATCGCGTTATAAATGTCCGGGCCAAGCACCGCCATGACAGCCAAGGCCAGAATGATCGAAGGAAAGGCGAGCAGGCCGTCCAGGAAACGGCTGATTAAGGTGTCTATCTTGCCGCCGTAATAACCGCTGATTAGCCCCAATACGACCCCGCCGACCATCGCAATAATCGTTGAGCAGATCCCGACGATAAGCGATATGCGGCCAGCGTAGACGATCCGGGTGAATATATCTCTGCCGATCTCGTCCGTTCCGAGCAGATACGAGCCGGATGAGCCAATAAGAGGCGCATCAACAATCTCGTCGAACTTATATGGCGTAATGAACGGCGCAAGCAGAGCAAGGGCGGCAATGATGCCGAAAATAATCAAGCTTATCAGGGCGGTTGTGTCTTTCCATATTTTACTCATCGTATCCCCCTGCCCTTCGTAGTAACATGCGGCTTAATTGTACTTGATGCGCGGATCGAGCATGGCGTTGATCAAATCGGCGATCAAATTGATCACGACGATGAAGACGGCCGAAATGAGCACCGCAGCTTGAACAACATCATAATCGCGGGACAAAATCGATTGGATCATCAGCCAGCCGAGTCCGGGCCAAGCGAAGATTTGTTCGGTGATGACCATCCCGCTCAGCAGGAGGCTGAAGTTAAGCGCCACGATTGTGATCAGGCTCGGCAGCGCATTGCGGGCAACGTGCTTGCCGATTACGATCCATTCGGACAAGCCTTTCGCTCTAGCCGTACGGATGAAATCTTGACTGATCACTTCGAGCATGCCGGATCGCAAGAACCGGAAAATTTGTGCCGAATTGATGATCCCGACTGTAATGACGGGCAATATCAAAGCTTTTATATGCGCCGAGGGCGATTCGGCGAACGAAACGTACCCGCCTGCGGGCAGCCAGTGTAACTTGTAGGCAAACAGCAGCATGAGAAGCACAGCCAGCCAATATGCGGGAACGCTGAAGCCGAACAAGGAAAATACCCTCGCCAGCTTGTCGATCCAGCTGTTCTTCTTGAGTGTGGCCATAACGCCGAGCGGAACCGCGATAATAATCGAGAGCAGAGCTCCAAGAACGGCCAGCTCAAACGTCTTCGGAATTTTATCGGCTAGCAGCTCGGTTACCGGCTTGCCATCGAACATCGATTTGCCCAGGTCGCCGCGAACGACGTCTGCGATCCAATTACCGTATTGCACGACGAGCGGCTTGTCGAGTCCCATCTCAGCCGTAAGCGCGGCAACGGCCTCCGGCGCCGGATCCATGCCGAGCCTCATTTGGGCGGGATCGCCTGGAAGAAGCCTGAACGTAAAGAAGACGATTAACGTAACGAAGAATAGCACCAGAATGAGTTCAGTCAACTTTTTAAGCAGCAGTTTTAACATGCCGTCCCTCCTTCCCTGCGAATTAAGCAGGAGCGGATGCAGGCGCAGCGGGTTATCGCCGCGTGTGCTGACCGCCCCTATCCGGACTGGATTATTTCTTCCAGACTGATTCGAAGTACATTTTTTGCTGCGGGCTAGGAATGAAATCCTGCACTTTCTTCGACAGTCCTTGCGCTTGCACCAGACCGCCGACTATAATAGCCGGCGTTTCCTCCAGCACTTCGGCCTGCAGTTCTTTGAGCACCTTGGCGCCCTCTTCCTCCGGCATCCGGCTAACGGTGAGCAGCTTCTCGCTCCACGCTTTGTTCTCCCATTGAATCGCCCCGCCGTTCTGCTTGCCATACATATGATTCAGCATGTCAACCGTGTTCGGCTTAGGCGTGCTGCCGGTAAGAGCCATGTCGTATTGCTTCTGGTTAAATACGCTTTCGACCCACTGGGCAATTTCGACCCCTTTTAGCTCGACGTTAAGACCGAGGTCCTTCAGCGATTGTTCGGTAATTTGAGCGACCGTATCGTACATCAGGTCGATTTTGTGGTAGACAAGTGTAATTTTCTCGTTGTTATATCCGCTTTCCTGAAGCAATTGCTTCGCTTTGTCCAAGTCTTTCTCGTATTTAGTTGCGTCAGGGTTGAAGTTTGCATCGCCGCTAGGAACCGGTGAGCTCCTTACAACAAAGTTGCCGAACAGCGACAGCTTGATTTTCTCGCGATCCAGTGCGTAGTTGACGGCTTGGCGGAATTTGACGTTATTAAATGGAGGCTTAGAGTTGTTCATGAGCAGGAAATGGTTCGCCACGGTTACATCGTCTTCGATCTTGACCAGGTTCAGGCTCGGGTTATTGGCAACCTGGTCCACTTTGCTGGTCGGTACGATATCGATGACGTCGACTTGGCCATTGATGAGCTGCAGGTTTTTAACTTCCGCGTCCGGTACGGTCAAGATTTCGATGCCGTCCAAGTACGGGAGCCCTTTTTTCCAGTAATTCGCGTTCTTCTTCAGCACGATCTTTTCGTTGCGGTTCCACTTCTCGAAGACGAACGGGCCGGTGCCGACCGGATTCTTCACAAGATCCACCGACGGATCGTTCGGAATGACGAATACCTCGATGAACGAGTCGAGCAGCAGCGAGTCTTTATTCGAAAGCGTGACGGTCAAGTGCGTCTCGTCAACGACTTTAATGTCTTTGATCGATTTGAGCAGCACGTTGGTACGTGTCGCCTCCTTCGCGTTCGCTTGTTCAAGCGAATATTTGACATCGTCCGCAGTCAGCTTCCGGCCGTTGTGGAACGTAACGCCGCTTTGGATCGTCAAGTCGTAGACCAGGCCGTCTTCGCTGATCTTGGCTTCTTTCACGATTCCCGGAACCGGCTTTAGCGTTTTTGGGTCGTATTCCATCAAGCTATTGTAAATCGATAGAAAGGCGTTGCGGTCGTTGAGCGTCGAGTACAAATGCGGGTTAAGCGTCGTCGGCTCGGCACTTTGGGCGAACTTCAGAATACCGCCCGATTTGGGCGTTCCTTCTGCAGCGCCGTCTGAGGGAGCCGGCTCATTGCGGTTATCCGTATTGCTCGAATTGCTGCAAGCAGCAACTGAGACTGCAAGCAAAATGATGAACAGTAAGCTAAACGTTTTTTTCATGGAGACTTCCCCTTTATGAGTTAATTCCCACTTGCCCTTACATCATCCGGATCATTGCCTGCCCTCCCTGTCCCGGATCAAAAAGAACGCTTACATAGCTTCTACTGGTACGAGCCCGACATACGCTTCACACGAGAATTTGCGGTGTAAACGCCTTCACAACACATTTAAACAATGTTTATAAAAATGATAAGGATAATATAATCGCTATTATAAACATATGTCAACATGTAATTTATTATAAAATAATCACTTTATTCATAAACAAATGACTGAAATGACGATTACAAACACAATAACAACGTAAAAAACCGCAGCGTTTTCTATAGAATATTAGTCGATTAGTCGGGAATTCGACGCATTAAGAACGTCGTTCTAATGATTTCAGTCCTCATTGATTCACAAATTCGAACTATTTCCTCCTATTCACATGATTTTCTTGCAATTCCCCTCCTTTCCCAACCTGTTTTCAGAGCCTAAAGACTCATTTATAGCTCAATATTTAAATGGTGTTTAAAAAAAGTGTTCATTTATCGTGAGGGACATGTTATACTGGCAAAAAAGTTGCGCCTCATACCCTTTATTTTCGCTATCGAGCACAAATGGAATCGTTTTCAAAAGCAAGCGAGGTGTTAAAGGTGGAACTGACTAAAAAGTATAACGTCCCCGCATTGGATAAGGCGATTTCCCTGATCGAAACGCTATCTGCCCGAGGTGAGCCGATCGGAGTAAGTGAGCTTTGCAAACTGGCCGACATGCCAAAGACGAGCGTTTTCTTTATCTTGAATACGCTCGAGCAGCACAGGTATATCGCGAAAACGGCTGACGGGAAGTATGAGCTCGGTAACTCCTTTATCCATATCGGACTCAGCTTGCTCCACAAGCTGGATATCCGAAGCGTGGCTAGGCCATATATGGATAAACTGCTGCAAGAGACTGGTTTTTGCGTACATTTGGCCGTTCTCGACGACGGGCAGGCGATGTATGTGGAGAAGGTGGACAATCACAGCTTCGTTAAGTTCTCGACGTATATCGGTCAGCGTCAAGCCTTGCACGCTTCCGGCGTCGGAAAAGCGATCGCGGCGAATATCCCGCTCACCCTGCTGAACAAAATCGTGCAGGAGAACGGACTTCCCGCCAGAACGGAAAACACCATTACGAGATGGAAGGATTTCAAGGAAGCTTTGGAAGCGATTCGCACCCAAGGCTATGCGGTCGAGGACGAAGAAGGAGAATCGGGGATTCGCTGCATCGGATCCGCCATATTGGATCATCATGGCCAGCTGAAGGCTGCGATCAGCATCACCGCATTGCGCGCCGACCTGCCGATTCACGACATACCCGTTATTGGGCACAAGGTACAGCAGACCGCGCTCGAAATCTCGAGGCAATTCGGCTATCCTGAGCCGGTCGAACCGGCTTCCGGGGAATCCGACAAATAAAGGACGCACCGACGCCAAGGGGCGAATCTGTTCATTCGCAGCAGACTTACAGGAAATCAATGCGCGAATTCATTCGCCCTGCGGCCGGTGATGGGCAGCCAGCCCTATCGAAAGTCAAACAAGTGCCATTAACGCCCCGCCAATCGCACCTGCAATCACGACAACCCACGGCGGAAGCTTCCAGAAGACGAGCATCGCAAACAGAATCGAAGCCAAGGCAAAGTCGGCAGGAGATAGAATCGCTGTCGTCCAAATCGGATTATAAAGTGCCGCCAGCAGGATGCCGACAACGGCTGCGTTGATCCCGATTAGCGCCCCTTGAACCTTCGGGCTTGTCCGCAAAGAATTCCAGAACGGCAGTGCCCCCACGATCAACAGAAAAGCAGGCAGAAAAATAGCCGCTGTGCCTATTAAAGCACCCTTAATCCCGCTTATCATCGCTCCCAGATACCCGGCAAAGGTAAATAACGGTCCAGGTACAGCTTGCGCCGCCCCATATCCGGCCAAGAAATCTGCCTCGCTGACCCACCCTGTCGGCACGACTTCGCGTTCGAGCAGCGGAAGGACGACATGCCCTCCTCCAAATACAAGCGACCCTGACCGATAGAAGCTGTCAAATAAGGACAGCCAGTCCGCGGCAGCATATTGCCTGAGCAGAGGCAGCAGAATGAGGAGTCCAAAGAACACTGCCAAGCATAGGACGGCAACCCCTCGGCTTATAGGTACAGATAGGCCGGATGCTTCCGGAGCAGCCGTTTTTCGATATAACATCATGCCGACAATACCCGCAGCGACAATAAGCAGAACTTGGGTGAAAGCAGTCTGCCATAAGAGCGTGGCGGACGCAACCAAGATTGCGATTGTTGCCCTGCTGCGGTCGGGGGTCAGCTTTTGCCCCATGCCCAGTACAGCCTGTGCGACGATAGCTACGGCGACGATCTTAAGACCGTGAATCCATCCCGCGCTACCAATATCGAATCCCTGTAATATGAAGGCGAACAGAGCCAGCGCAATCACCGACGGCAGCGTAAATCCAAGCCAAGCCGTCAGCCCGCCGAGCAATCCTGCGCGTATCACGCCGATGCCGATACCAACCTGACTGCTGGCAGGACCGGGTAAAAACTGGCACAGCGCGACCAGATCCGCATAGCTGCGTTCGTCCATCCATCTGCGGCGGCGTACGTATTCGTTATGAAAGTAACCCAGATGAGCGATTGGACCTCCGAATGAGGTAAGACCGAGCTTAGTCGATACCGTCCAGACTTCCAGAAGAGCCCGTGCTCTGCTCTGAGGTTCATGTTGGAAGGCGACATCCTTCTTTTCCACGTGCTGTTATTCCTCCTTGGCTATTTCTTTTTTGAACAGCAAACCGTCCGAGAGATGCCCGGAACACTGATTAATATAACATCTCGTAATATTTCTTCTCTACATTAATAAAGGAATTTACGACTTCTTCATATCCACGTACAAAACAAACAGCCTTAGTTCTGATGAGATTCAAACTAAGGCTGTATTTGCAATTGGTTCGATCATGGCGAATCAATTCGAGGCTTCACCTAACCGCAGCTTGCCCCTTTTTATTCCAATGATTAATCACTCTGTCTCGCTATCACCCTACAGATTATCGGGTCTTGCTTGACAATAGCTCACGATCGAGGAGCGGTTTACCCGTTTCAGCGTAGCGTGCTGAATACGATGATGCTTGAAACGCGAAAGCGCGTCTATGGCTGTCTGTATGATTGCTTTTGCTATGATGAAGCGTTTCCCGATGAAAGAATACGGCGTCTCCCGGTTTCATGGCCTTGCAGGGCATGCCGTTCTCCGGTGCGGCGGCACGGCGGTGAGCCCCTTCTTCATTCAGATTCGGCTGTCTCCCTGAACGATGCGAGCGGGGAGCAATCCATAGACCGGCATTCTCCTCTGTTATGGTGTCCAATGCAATAAAGCCGTTCAACATATGACCGAGGATATGCGTGTACTGGTTGTCCTGATGCCATTCCAAGCCTTTGCCGCGAGGCGGCACGACAGCGTACATGCCCATCCACAGACGTGCGGCATCGCCAAGAATTCCTTCCAGTACCCCTACAACCTGAGGATCCCGGAGCATATGAGCGGTAGCCGGATACTGCTGGCCGTGCTTGTCGAAGTGCGTGAACGGGTTTGACCTCCATTCCCCATTGCTTGAGCTGCTTGCAAATGCTTGATGCTCCTGGTTGATCGCATCTACGGTCTCTAGCGTAATAAAGCCTGGTGCATAGAAATAGCCTTCCCGATAAAATTCTTCTACCATCTCGTCTGTAAGTACGAATTGAGACACAACGGCCGACATCATAATCCCTCCTTGGTAGATTATGTATTCGGCCATCGTTGTTCGTTTCCTGCATCGTGTAATAAACCAGTAGGAGAATACCCAGAAATAATAGAAGATGACCTTATAGCGGTTCGACAGAGGACCGTCCGGCATCGCCGGACGGCCCTTTACATCTCCGATTCGCTCTACCCTTCCTTGCTCTCCAAGACATTCAACAACAGCACGACTGCTTCCGCCCTAGACGACCGATCGTCCGGTGCAAACCGGTTGCCGCCCTTGCCGTGAACGAAGCCCTGCTCTGCGGCTTCGGCTATGAAGCCCCTCGCCCACGCGGCTAACTTCGCATCGTCGGTGAATGTCGTCTTCGCCGCCTCCGCTGCCGGAATACCAGCCGCTCTCAAGGTCATTGCCGTCATTTCTGCACGGGTCACGGCGTCGTCCGGACGGATCGTGCCGTCTCCATAGCCGGTTACGATCCCCGCTCCTACGGCCAATGCCAGCGCATCCTTGGCCCAGCTCCCAATCCGGTCTGCGTCCTTGAATGCAAGGGCCCCTGGTTCACCACCCGGCTGGATAGCTCTAATGAGCATTGCCACGAATTCCGCCCGGGTAATCGCAGCGCCTGGTCTGAAGCTTCCATCGTCGTATCCCTTGACGATTCCCCTCGTCGCTGCTTCCGCAATGCGGTTCGCCGCCCAATGTCCGGCCGTGTCCGTGAAGGAAATGCCGATCTCCGTTTCCGGATCCGGTTTCGCTTGCTCTGGCAAGCCCATAACGGCGAACTTGGTGAAGTGAACCACTTCTGCGGTAATCGCGCTGCCTTCAACGATTCCGCCGATCTCTATCCATTTCTTGGCCGCTTCGTCATAGTACGCGATGACTGCCCGTTGTCCCGGCTTCAATTTCGACGGATCGAACACCATCTTGATCTTGACCGGCTTGCTGAACTTGCCCTCGGTATCTTTGAGCAGCTCAAACACGGAGCTTAAGAGGACATCATCGTCGCCGATCAATCCCGCGATTCCGGTCAGCTTCTCGATCGTGATGCGCATCGCTTGCTCCGAAGCGTCTGCCGGTATGTCCAGCACAAGCTCTTCGCCCAGCTTGACCGTCCCTGAACCTCTCACAGCGATTATGGACTCCATCTTGTTCGGGCTTGAGGCCGCTGCCGGCCAGTAGCCGCCCGGTATGCTGCCTCCATTGCCGCCGCCGTCTCCGGGAATTGGTTCCCCCTGCACGAATTTCATATCGCCCCAGTTCGATTGATCGTCACCGTTGCCGACCCACATGATCTGGCCCCATTTATCAAGGCCGCCGTCATGCGTAGCAAGCAGCGTCATGCCGATCTTCCCGCCCTTCTTGGGCTGGAATGGAGCAACCTGCAGCTTGCTCCAAGGAATCTTTGCTTCCAGCTTATAGGTCGTGCCCTCGATATGCGAGGCCAGCTCCACGCCTTCGGCGCCATCTAACGTATATTCCACCTGGCCCCCGCTACGGCCTTCACGCAGGAAGATATGCGGCTTTCCATCTGGACCACCGGGCGTCATGAAGATCGCGTAATCGCCGTCCCGGAAGGCGAAGCCCGATTTCTCGTTCTTCAAATCAAGGAAAAGCATCGTCGCGTCGGAGAGGTACATCTTCTCTCCGGTTTCGGTGAAATGGAGCGCATTCGCCGTACGTCGCTCCGAGAAGTACAGGTTCTCATCATCCCATTTGATCCGGTATCGTGCCGTCAGATCTTCATCTTCCGCAATGCCGCCCCATACCGTACCGAACTTCTTCACGTCGTCCGCGTTCTTGCTGACCGTGAGCTCCTCTGCTCCTTTCCATTCCGAATCGTCCAGTTTCCCGTCAACGGTTATCCGGGCATCGGCCTTCATCGAGGTATATTGCCTTGCCGAATCGCCGACGGGTGTCCCTGCTTCCTTATACAAGCGGAAATACGTATACGGATCGACAACCTCAAAGTCGAGCTCCGGATAATGGGTCTTCACATAGTCGACCGCGTCCACGATGACGCTTGGCTTCGTCAGCAGAATGCGGGTGTTCAGGAAGTTTGGCGTCCGCTTCAGCGCCGTCGCCAGCTTCTTCCCGAGCGCGACAGGATCGGTCTCCTGAACCCAGCCCAGTGAGGAAACCGCTGCGAACGGCGTACCGTTTACGATTGGCTCCTCGAAGCCGCTGTTTGTGCCGACTCCTGCAGGTGAAATCCGGCTGTATGCCTCCTGAACCTCTTTGGACACCGTCCACGATAGGCCACTGATCAGAAACCCGGTAATATCGAGGTCGTATTTGGCAAACCATTGCTTATTGTACGCTTCCCAAACATTCAGGAATGGAGGAAGCCCATCCGGCCGATTCCCTGCTGTCAGCATCATCGGGTTGAGATAACCAGCTCCGTTGTCGCCCGCGACAATATAATCATTGGGTGTGAGTGTGCTGTACACGCGATTGTATACCATCGGAACCCGATTGGACGTATTGGGGACGAGTGACCAGGCGAGCGGCAGCTCGCCGCGTTTCGGATCATCCCACATCGCCGGCAGAGCGCCATAGGTCCAGGATGCGGCGTCATAATCGGACATATAGAACGTGACGTACTTCTTGTTCGGATCAAACGTCTTTCCGTTCGCACCTTTGTCGTTGTTCTGCTTGTACTCAGCAAGCGGTGGAACCGACTGATAGACGGAAGCGTTACTGATGCCGATCATGCCGTACGCATCCGCATCCAACTGTGCATTGTATTTGGATAAAATATCGACATACGTCCATTCCGCCATGACCGGATCGTAATTGGCGCTGTCGTCGATCATGTTCGAGTATTTAATGAAGAATGGCACGAATCCGCCCACGGTAATAATGTTTTGTCCGGCTTTTTCGTTTTGCGAGAGCAGCAGTGACGTCAATGTATTATAGTCCGTCCCCAACGGCTGTCCCTTGTCGTCATTCGGTATGCTCGTATGGTCAGGACTCAGATCGAAGAAGAACGCCTTATTCGCAATATAATAGTCGGCATTCGGCAGGTTCGTATTGTACAGATCCGGGTAGATGAACGGCTCGTATGGGATCAGTTCTTCCTCCGGCGGATCCGGAATCACTCCGTCCTGCGTCACTGCAATCGTCTTCGTATAGCGATTACCGTACCAAGCGTGTCCATCGCGAATCATTTCGGCCGCGAAGGCATAATTGCCGGGCGTACTCGGCGCGACGAGCGTAAAAGTGAACGTCTTGCTCTGCCCGGACTCGATTCGGTCATCCTCGGCCAGATAGATCCGTTGATTGTCCGGCGTTACGGAATAACCAAGCATCCGATCCCACCTCAGCGCGTTCTGTGACGGAGATCCCAGCCGGTCAAGCGTTTCTGCCGTCCATACCGTCGTACCTGTGTTGTCGACCGTAAGTGCAACGTTCATACGCTGTCCGGCCTTCATCACGTCCGGAATATTACCCGAGGCGAACTTGGCATTAAACTCGCCGCCCGGCGTATGAGCCTGATCGATAGGCTGCATCGGCCCGCCTTCGACCGGTTCCGTCTCTTCCGAACCTGGTGCCTCGGGTTCAGCAGCAACAATCTCGATTTCGCGGTGCAGCGCTTGCCCGCTCATCACCTGCACGCCGTCCCTTACCATACCGGCCGCGAACATGTATGTGCCGGGTACTGACGGTGCCTTGATCCGGAAGCGGAATGTCTTGCGCTCGCCCGGCTCAATGCTGTCTTCCGGATTCAAATAGATACGCTGATCCGTCAGACTATCCGAGAACCCGCCGCCGATCGGAATCCATTGGAGCTGATTGGCGCCCTCCGATTTCAACCGGTCCAAGGAAGTAAGCTTCCAATCTTTCTGACCAGCATTTTGGACCGTTACCGCAACTTCCACCTCTTCTCCGACGTTCATTCGCTTCGGTATATACGCGGAATACATGCTGAAGCTAAACGGTCCTTCCGCCAAATGCCAGGATACGCCATCCAGCGCATTCGCCATCAGTGTCGGATGGGTTCGTCCCGTGTCCAGATAAAGGGCCTTCGCCCATAAATAAGCATCATTCTTGGCGCTTCCGCTGCTTGGCTGGTCAATATCCGGGATCATTCCCGTGCCGGTAAACTTCCCGACCAAATTGCGTTTGACTTCGATTCCCCGCTGCACGACCATCTCGTCATACACGCTTCCGGCGGAAGGGTCGTAACGGACAGGCAGCAATTTATCCACACCCGCGATCGTGGAAGCAACATTAGCGGTCGCTGGAACATTCTCATCCCATAGAACGATCCCTTCATACAAACTGTCGAAACGGGACATCAGGCTGAAAAAGTCGGTTTCGGTGACACTATCGAACCCGCTTAAGTATTCGCCGGGCTTGTTCAGCTTCTCGTACCAGTACCGGTCCGTATCGATTCCCGATTGGGCCGCGACGCCGTTTGTTTCATAGAAATAATAGATTTGGGGCTGTTCCCGGTTGGCCAGCCCCTGCAGCGCGCTCGCCAGCTTCAAATAATCATAGGCCAGCTTCGAGCTGATGCTCTTCTTCTGATCGATGAACGCCTTCAGATCGAATATGTACAGCTTATCCCCGGCTTGGTCTGCCTCCGCCGGCCGCGCTCCCGATAAAACGCTTACAACAGTGAAGAGACAAACGATCAGAATCGATATTCTTCTTCTCATCTTCATCATTCAACCTCGCAGTCCCTTAAAATAGAGTTCGTTAGCAGACCAAAGCCAATCCGCCAATGCTCTCCTCGGCCCATCCTTATTGAAAGCCTGCTTGTGTATCTCGAGTCCACCTTCAGCTTAGTCATTTCACGGCATGCGAAGCCTCCAATCCGTAACAATAGGAGACTTCACACCTTCAACCTTTGTCGTATACTAGTTGTTGTTTTCTTCAAACTCTTGAATGGATTTCAACCTTTCGTTCACGATATCGCGCCCGCCGTTCGTCTCAAACGCTTCGAACATTTCCTTCGTGATCTTGCGAGTCTCTTCCTCCGATTTGGCGTAAATCGCCTTCGCCTGCCACTTATCGAACTCGGACCACATCTGGCCCCACTTCTGCTGCTCGATCGGACCGGGCGTCGTCAACTGGTAAGCTAGTGGCAGCGGTTTACCCCGGGCCTCCTCCCAAATTTTCCCCATTTGTGCTTCTTCCGTCCGCTGATTCACAGACTCGACGGGAACGATCATGAAGCGCAGCAGATTATAGACTCCTAGCCCCGTCCTCGGAATAAAATCGCTGTTCGGCTTATCCCGCTCCGTTTTATATTCCGGTTTCATATCGTAGAGACCCTCGGCATTCTTCGCGTAATATTTGCCTTCCTCGCCGTAGTTGAGCACTCTAGCACCGTCATTGGTCGCATTCCAGTTCAGGAACTCCATCAGACGCACCAGATTATCGCCTTTCTCGGCGAATTTCTTCGAGACCACGATCCCCGAGAACGCCCTCGGACTCGGATTCGCATACTCGGGAAGCGGCTTGCCAGGCACGCGGAAGGGCGCGATTGGTACAAATCGGCTTCCGGAATCTACGGCCTTTAAAGCAGCATTGTTCTTGTCCATATCCCAATAGATACTGACCGTATAGCCCACCCGTCCCGAAGCGAGCTTCTCCATATATTGATCAGGCTGCTGAGTAAGCATCTCCGGATCGAGCAGCTTCTCGCGATACAGCTTGTTCATGTACACCATATACTCTTCCACTGCAGGGTTGTTCCATTGGAACATGAGCGTTCCGTTCTCCACCGACAGATCCATCCAGCTGCGGGTCCAAGCGCTGGCGATACCCTGCTTGTTTCCATCGAACGTCGCCGGAATAATCTTCTTGCCATTGACGTCTGGAATTTGGTCCCGGAATGCCTTCAGCACCTCGTACAGCTCATCCGGCGTCTTGGGCGCCTCCATACCAACCAGCTTCAACCAATCCTCCCGAATCGCCGGTCCGACATCGGCCTGCAAGATCGCTTCGTGCTGGGCAAAGTTGGTCGGGATCATATATATATTGCCGTCCTTCTTGTTGCGGTACACGGCATTGTTGTATTCGGTATTCCCGTATTTGACCAGATCCGGGTATTTCGCAATCCAATCGTTCATCGGAATGACCAGGCCGGCTTCGCCCATCTTCTTCACGATCTCAACGGCCGCATCATAGTTCTCTATCTCCATCACGTCCGGGACATCGCCACCGGCCAGCATCAGATTGAGCTTCTCGACGATTTTGTCCCCAACCTTCTCCGAGATGAACTGGATATCCACTTTCTTATTCGCCTTCAGCCATTCATACATTTCATTGTTCGGCTGCAATACGTTGGAGGAGAAATTGTGGAATACGAATTTCAGCGGTTCCTGCTGCGCATCTCCCCCGTCCGCTCCTCCCTCACTTTTCCCGGCATGGCCGTTCTCCCCGGCGTTTCCGACACTGCCTGCATTGTTCCCGCCGTTATTCGATGTGCATCCCCCAAGAACGAGTGTCAACGTAAGGCATGCGATTAATAATGTCATCAACGATGCTTTCCTTCTTTTCATGCCGCCTCCCCTTTCATAGTTCTGTCTGATCGTTCTGCCAATCCGGTTTCATCCATGCAGGGCATTCGTTCGAATGGTGCCTTCGGCGCTATCCCTTGATCGATCCCACCATCACCCCCTTCACGAAATACTTTTGCAGGAACGGGTACAACATGATGACAGGAAGAATGGTCGCGATCAAGGTCGCCATTTTGACGGAATAGCTTGTGACAGTTCTAACGCCTTCACTCGACAGGTCAGCTACCCCGCCGGCGATCATCTTGGTGCTGTCGTTCTCCCGGATAATGCTCATGAGCAGCGTTTGCAGCGGTACCAGGTTCGGATCGCGCACATAGACGGTGCCGGAGAACCAGTCATTCCAGTGCCCGACGGCCACGAACAGGGAAATCGTCGCGAAGATCGGCATGGAGAGCGGGACGACAATCCGGAAATAGACGATCAGATCACTGGCCCCGTCGATCTTCGCCGATTCCTCCAACGCTGCCGGAAGCTGCTGGAAGAAGGTACGGAACAAGATGAGGTTCCATGCCGAATAGAGAGAAGGAACGATGTATACCCAGACGCTATTCAGCAGATGCAGATCCTTCAGCAGCAAATAGAATGGGATCAACCCGCCGCTGAAGAACATCGTGAAGAGCACCAGGACATTGACAAGCTGCCTTCCGCGCAGGTGGCGCTTGGACAAGCCATAGGCCATGAGCGACATGAGGAAGACCGACAATATCGTGCCGACCACCGTTCGGAAGATCGTGACTTTATAAGCGTTCATAATTTCCGAACGGGCGAAGATGACCGAGTAATTGTCCAGCGTGAATACCCGTGGCCAGAAATAGATGCCGCCCCGCATAGAATCGATGCCCTCGTTCAGCGACAGCATGACGATCCGCCAGAACGGAAACAAAATGGAGAACGACAGCACGATCAATATTGCATAATTCACGATCGTAAACAGCTTCTCAGCTTTGCTCTTTCTCACAATATCCCCTCCTCACCCAGCAGCTTGACCAATGCATTCGTCAGCAGGAGGAGGGCCAGACCGATGACTGATTTAAACAGGCCGACCGCGGTAGCGATGGAGTAATTGGCTTGAAAGATACCGGCCGTCATGACGTAGGTATCGATGATCTGCGCACGATCGAGCACCATTGGATTTTGCATAACATAGATTTGGTCGAAACCGGCGTTCATGATATTGCCCGTTGCCAGGATAAACAAGATGATAATCGTCGAGCGGATGCCGGGCAGCGTAATATGCCACGTCTGGCGCATACGCCCCGCACCGTCCATGACCGACGCCTCATACAGCTCTTCGTCGATGCCGGACAAGGCGGCCAAATAGATAATCGCTCCCCAGCCGATACCCTTCCAGATATCCGAGGCGACGACGATCCACCAGAAGTAATCCTCGTTGCCGAGCCAGAAGATTGGCTCCCGTATCAACCCGAGGCTCATAAGCGCCGTATTGACGATGCCGCCCTGATCAATCGTCAGGAGCTCGTACCAAATGCCCGACACGACGACCCAGGACACGAAGAACGGCAGGTACGATATTGTCTGCACGATGCGCTTGAACATTTTCTTCCGAACCTCGTTAAGCAGTAAGGCAAGCACAATCGGGGCCGGGAAGCCGATCGCAAGCTTGAGCAAGCTGATCATGATCGTATTGATCATGATCGGCTTGAAATTGTAATCGTTGAAAAAATCCGTAAAATACTTGAAGCCCGCCCAAGGGCTATTCGTCACTCCAGCCACGATGTCGTAGTCCTTGAATGCAATCAGCAGCCCGTACAGAGGCTGATAGCAGAATACGAGAAACCAAACGACCCCGGGAAGGATAAATGCGTACAAATAGCGGTTGTTCCAGATGTCTCTTCTAAAGGCGAATTGTGCTTTGTTCATTCCATGTCTCCCCATGCCGTTCTTGCAAATTCGGTTGCTGCGGCCAAGCCGATTCCGTTTTTGCAGCGCTTACATTCCACGCTTTCAGTATAGAATGAACCGTGGGGAGAGCGGAATTTCGTATTCTACGCAATGTTCTAAGTATTTTATGATATTTATTACGAAGCCTAGCTGTCGGCCGGATTGGGGTCATCGACAACGACCGGAATCGTGACCGTCACTTTCGTTCCCCACCCGCGCTCGCTGGTGAGCCCAACGCCGTACTGACCGCCGTATACGATGCGGATTTTCTCATGGACGTTGAGGATCCCGTAACCGCCCGCAAACCGGTAGTCGCCCGGACTCGGGGTATGCTCGATGCCGATGCCGTCGTCGATCACCTCCAGCACGATCCGCTCTCCGGCGCGGAAGCCATGGATCCGAATCGTGGTCACGCTATCGTAATTATGCTCCGCGCCGTGTATGATCGCATTTTCCACGAAGGGCTGAAGGAGCAGCTTGAGCATATAGCAGCGTTTGATTTCTTCCTCGCAGTCGATCTGCACACGAATCCGTTCGCCAAGCCGTTCCTGCTGGATGTCGGTATAGGCGGTGATTTGCTCCAACTCTTCTTCGACGGTCAAAAACTCGCGCCCCTTGTTAAGTGACAGCCGGTAGAAGGTCGATAGATTGTCCACCATCGTCGCGACTTTATCGCTTTCATTGTCGAGGGCTGCCCACTTGATCGTCGCCAGCGTATTGTATAGGAAATGTGGATTGATTTGCGCTTGCAGCGCCTTCACTTCGGAATCCCTTTGAATTTGCTGACTCGATTTCAGCTCCGTCACAAGCTCCTTCATCCGTTTTATCATTCGGTTGAAGCTGCGGGCCAGATGGCCTACTTCATCTTTACCGTCGATCTCGACGGTTACATCCAACTCCAGATCGCCGATCTCTTCCATCTTCCTGGACAGAACCGCGATTCGCCGGGTCAGCACGCTGGCGATGACAAGGCTGATCAGGAAACTGACGGCAATGCTGAGCAGCGCGATGGCGATCGTCAATTGCTGGACCGATTTGGCGCTGTTCAACAATCGCTCGATCGGAATTTCCCGGAAATAGGTCCAACCGTAATCCGTACCTTTGCTAAAAACGATCAGCTTCTTCGCCTTCCCGTCATCAATCTGGAAGAAGCCCCCGCTCTTCCCCTCCATCTCCGAGGCGTAATCGCGCAGCAGCCCGGCCGTGGCCGTCCCTCCTTCATCGTTCTGGAACAGCACGCTGTTTCCCGCATCCGTAATGAACAGCCGATCATCGTTATCGCCTGCACCACCTCCAGACCGTGCCGCTTCATACTCCCCGAATATGGCATCGTATTTAATGTCGGTCTCCAGAATGCCGACCAGCGTCTCCCGATTGAAGACGATCGGCTTGACGATCGCCACCCGCTTCTGGCGTGCCACCCGTTCCAGCTTGTAAGGCGGTCTCAAATCCTCGTCGGTAATGAGCCATACTTTCGCATTCTGCATGCGGATAAAGTCGGTCACACCGGCCCCTTCAACGTCGCCGAAGTATGTTTTATACCACCAGCTTTTCTGCGCGCTCTCTAGATTGATCAGATTGACGCCGTCTTCCGGCATGGTGTCGTTCTCTTTGTAGATGAGCATGTCAAGCACGCTTTTATTCTTCTCCTTCAGCTTCAAAGCGTCACGGATGACAGTCAGGTATTGATAAGAATAATCGGCAGGGGAAGTATACGTCTTGAACAAAGCGAAGATGAAATTATCGTCGGTAATGATTTGATTGGCGAGCTCGTCGTAGGTGTTCAGCTTGAATTCGATATTCATCCGGATTTGCTCGAGGGTCCGGAAATATTCATCGCTGGCCTGCCCAGAAACATATTCGCGCGCGTTATAGTAGGAGAAGACGCCCACAATCAGAACCGAAAACACGATCAGCGTCCCGTAACAAATCAGCAGCTTGTGCTTCAGATGCAGATGGTGAAAATTAAACCTCATTCTCCGTTTCATGCGCCGATTCCCCTCCCGATCCCGTACGCCGGTCAGATTCACCAGGCAGAAGAGCATCCCTATACTCCTTCGGTGAGAGTCCGAACATGTTCTTGAAGACAAGTCCGAAATACGACAGGCTCTTGAAGCCGGTTTGCTCGGCGATTTCGTATATTTTGAGGGGAGTCCCGGCTAGCAGCTGCTTCGCATGCTTCATCCGAATCTTCGTCAGATGCTCGATAATGCTCTCGCCTACATGCTCCTTGAACACATTGCACAAATAATTCGGGGTCAGGAATACCTTCTGGGCAAGATCCTGAATTGTTATCGATTGACCGTAATCGCTTTCAAGAATTTGCTTGACCTTATGGATAACGGTGGAATGCCTGCTCGACCGGTCGCCGTGGATATGATGAACCATGGCTGACAGCCGACCGGCCACCCAGTCGCGCATATCAAGAATCGAACCGAGCCGGTTCGCATCATCCCAGGCGCTGGCGGGCATGACTCCATCCCGTGCGGCCGCTGCCCGGCTCCGCTCCCCGCTGTCGTGCAGAATGCGCTGAACGTCGCTAATCACCCGGAAGCAGAGTACCTTCATATGCTGTTCCTGCAGCGCGGGAGGCAGCCTTAAGACCCCGGTCAGAATTTCATCTAAACGTGTCTCCATCCGAGGGTGGTCGCCGATTGCCGCGCTTGAGACCATATCCTGATACGTCTGCTCCAGATCCGGCGGTACAGTGCCCAGCGGACCCAGATCGTCGAAGAAGATCGTTTTCCCTTTGCCCAGATAGAACCTCTGCCTGAGCGCCATTTCCGCTTCGCGATACCCTTCCCCCGCTTCCCCGATGCTGCCCTTCCACTTGCTAATGCCGATGGTCAACGTCCGGGACAGCTTTTCCTCGATCAACACCTTCTCCGCGTCGATCCGATCCGTGAGCAGATCCCGTGATTCGTCCGCCTCCGCAATCAACCCATACCCGCCTTCCTTGTAGGCCGTCAGCATGCCGCCAAACCGGACAGCCATCTCCGCTAGCAGCCGGTACAATGCAAAGTGGAACTCTTGTCTGCCCCCATCGGGCTCCTCGACCGCTTGCTTCAAAGACCGTTCATCCGGCCGAATCGATAGGATGTAATAGCCGGCGGAAGGCAGCGGAAGGGACAGGAAAGCGGCCCTTTCGGATATCGCCGTCTCGTCCGTCGCGAAGCCTCCAAGCAGATCCCGGACGAATTGGTCCACAAGCAGCGGCTTGCTCGCCTCCAGCTGTTCCTGCAGCAAGCGCAGCTCCTGCCTGCTGCTTCTCTCTGCCTCGAAGACAGAGTTGATCTTGGCCAGCTCCTCCTTCATCTTCCTGAGGACGATCGGTTTCATCAGGAAGGATTGCGCCTGCAATTCAATCGCGGACTTATAGATTTCGAACTCCTCATATCCGCTGATAATGATGATTTTGCAGTCTGGCTGCTCCGCCTTCAGTGCCTTGGACAGCTCCAGCCCGTTCATGCGCGGCATCTTCACATCGGTGATTACCAGGTCCGGCCAATTGTCCCTCGCCGCCTCAAGCGCCTCGACGCCGTTCGCGGCGCAATGCACCACCTGCATGCCGTAGTCCTCCCAAGGGATATGCTTCAACAGCCCTTCGCGCTGCCTCTTCTCGTCATCCACGATCATGACCTTCAACATCGTCACTCGCTCCTCCGATCGAAAAATAAGGGACTCCCCCCGAGGAAGTCCCTTTAAGTGTGTTCGTAAAGACCCGACTTTCTGAACAAATATGCCGTGATCATGGTATTTATTGTAAGCCATTTACCGAACTTACGCTAATATAAATATATTTATAGCACTTTGGCATAGCCGTGATACATTCGGTTCGCTTCACCTAATATACTCTTATGAACGATATAACATTAAGGCCCTGCATGTACTTTCGGGACACAGACTGCCTAATTAGGACCGTATCATCCCCTCGCATCCACGAAAAAAAACCGACCCCATTGGCCGGCTTTTTCATTCGCGATAACACGCCCTGTGGATATGTAATCCACGGTTCATCTCCGCGTATACATGCTTAATCATTCGCCTATTAAAATGCATCCAACACGACATCCTCCGCTACGAGGAGCTCTGCCTCTGTGCACGCCTTAATCGCCTCGACCGTATAGCCGGAAGCGACCTCGACGAGACGCAGACCGTCCGGCGTGACATCGATCACCGCCCGGTCCGTAATGATACGGTTAACAACACGCTTGCCCGTTAACGGCAGGCTGCACGCACGCAAGATTTTGGGCTGGCTGTCCTTGTTGACGTGATCCATGACCACGACGATTCGTTTCGCGCCATGTACCAGATCCATTGCTCCGCCCATCCCCTTGACCATCTTGCCGGGAATCATCCAATTGGCCAGATCTCCCTCACCGGATACTTCCATCCCGCCCAGTATCGCCAGATCAATATGTCCGCCACGGATCATGCCGAACGATTCTGCGCTGTGAAAATAGGCCGCACCTTGGGCTGCGGTGATCGTTTCCTTGCCGGCATTGATGAGGTCGGGGTCAAGCTCGTCCTCCGCCGGATAAGGTCCGATACCGAGCAAGCCGTTCTCCGATTGCAGCACAACCTGTTTATCCGCCGCCAAGTAATTCGCCACCAGCGTCGGAATGCCGATGCCCAGATTCACATAGAAGCCATCCTTGATCTCACGCTCCGCCCTTCTGGCGATCCGCTCCCGAACCGATAGTTTAGTATGATCCATATTTGTAATCATCATCCTCTCTTGCTTCCCGGGCCGGGTGCCATATGTCTTACGCCCGAACCGTACGCTTCTCGACCCGTTTCGTCTGCCGGCCGGCGATAAGCCGCTGGACATAGATCCCTGGAGTCTGGATCGTTCCCGGGCTCAACGTACCGGCTTCGACGATTTCCTCCGCCTCGGCGATCGTCATTCTACCCGCCGCCGCCATGATCGGATTGAAATTCATCGCCGTTTTGTTGTACACCAGATTCCCCATCCGATCCGCTTTCGAGGCAAGGATTAGGCTGAAGTCGGCTGTCAGCGATTCCTCCAGTAAATATTCCTTGCCGTCAAACACGCGCGTTTCGCGGTTGGCAGCAATTGGTGTGCCGACGCCCGCAGGCGTGTAGAAAGCCGGAATGCCGGCTCCGCCTGCGCGGATTTTCTCAGCCAGTGTGCCTTGCGGGATGAGCTTCACGGTAATCTCGCCCGACAACGCCTGCCTCTCGAACTCTTTATTCTCACCCACGTAGGAGGCGATGATGGTACGAATCTGCTTGTTCCGCAGCAGAAGCCCCAGGCCGAAGTCATCCACACCGCAGTTGTTGGAGATAATCGTCAAATCCTTGACCCCCTTCTCCACGAGCGCCGTAATCAAATTCTCCGGTATGCCGACAAGTCCGAAGCCGCCCACCATCAGCGTCGCTCCGTCCTGAATATCCGCTATCGCCTCCGCATAAGAAGCTGCTATCGTTTTCAATTCACTTCCTCTCCTTCCTAACCGGCATTCGGCCGCTCGACGATTGTCGCAACGCCCTGACCGCCGCCAATGCAGAGCGCGGCAAGGCCGTATTGCGTCTTGCGGCGGTTCATTTCATGCAGCAGCGTCACCAGAATGCGCGCGCCGCTGGCGCCGATCGGATGGCCGAGCGCAATAGCGCCGCCATTCACATTCAACACGCTCGAATCGAGCTGCAGTTCCTGCGCGACTGCAAGCGATTGCGACGCGAACGCCTCATTCGCTTCAATTAGTCCGATGTTCGCGATCGTCAAACCGGTTTTCGCAAGCACCTGTCGAACGGCCGGGACAGGCCCAATGCCCATGACCGCCGGGTCGACACCAGCCGAAGCGTTGGCGCGAATGACTGCAAGCGGCGTAAGCCCATACTCCTGCGCCTTCCGGGCGCTCATCAGCACCAGCGCGGCTGCGCCGTCGTTAATACCCGAGGCGTTGCCCGCCGTCACAGTACCGTCCCGCTTAAAGGCCGGACGCAGCTTGGCAAGTCCCTCCAGCGAGGTGTCCCGTGGATATTCGTCCGTATCCACGACGATCGCGCCGCCTTTGCGCTGCGGAATCTCGACGGGCACTGTTTCGTCCGCGAAGCGCTTGTCCGCGACCGCCGCCGCTGCCTTCCGCTGGCTCTCCAGCGCGAAGCGATCGAGCTCCTCCCGGCTCAGCGAGTACCGTTCGCATAGATTCTCAGCCGTTACGCCCATGTGATAATCGTTCGCTGCGCACCATAATCCATCACGGATCATGCTGTCCACGAGCTGATGATCACCCATTCGCAAACCGTCGCGGGCACCCTGCATAAGATAGGGAGCATGGCTCATGTTCTCCATTCCGCCGGCAACGACGACTTCACTGTCCCCACCGCGGATCGACTGCGCCGCCAAGTGAACCGCCTTCAAGCCGGAGCCGCACACCATGTTGATCGTGAGCGCCGGGGTCTCTTGCGGCAGACCTGCCTTAAGAGAAGCCTGGCGCGCCGGATTCTGACCGAGACCCGCTTGCAGGACGTTGCCCATGATGACTTCATCTACGACTGCTGCGTCCAGGCCTGCACGCTTGACCGCTTCCCGGATCACCAAGGCGCCTAACTCAACGGCGCCTACGTCCTTCAACACTCCCTGAAAGCTGCCGATCGGCGTCCGTACAGCACTGACAATGACAACATCCCGTTCGTTCCTATCCATTACAAATCCACTTTCTTCGTCTCAGGTCCAAGCAGCGCGCCAACCGTGATGAACAAGCCGCCGATGACCAATATGACAATTGGTGTAAACTCGTAAGGCATGAAGTTCTTCAGACCGAGCATGAAGAACGGTGTCATAGCCGGTATGATCAGCGCCAGGCTGTAGCCGATCCCATAGCCCGAAGCGCGCACGCCTGTGCTGAAGCGCTCGGAAATATACGAAGTGAGAACCCCGAATACCGGAATCGCCAAGCAGTTCACAAGCACAACGAGCACGATCAGCTTCGCCGTACTTTGATAGCCGCCGTTCAGCAGCATGTAGTAGAACAATGGCGACAAGGTGAAGCTCAGAACACCGAAGATGATCAGCACCGTTTTGCGTCCGATTTTCTGGCTGATCGCGCCGGCGAAAATGAACAGGAAGAACATGATTACATTCGTTACAAGCTGGGCGTTCGTTGAATCGACACTGTTGACATTAAGATATTTAAGAATGCCGGGCAGCGAAGAGACAATCGCGTTCGTAATGAACCATACGCCGCTCATGACGAGGAATACTTGACCGAGCAGGGACAGGTTCTTTTTGCTGAACAAATCCTTGATTGGATTTTCCGCCTTCTTGGATTCTTCCCAAACCTTCGACTCTTCGACGTTTCGATACGTATAGATGAATAATATGAAGCTCAGCAATGCGCCGATGATGAATGGAATGCGCCAGCCCCATACCGCATAGAGGGAAGTGGCGTCGCCCGCCGGGAACAGCTGAAGCGTACCCAATGTCGCGAGCGATACGACGATCGTACCGGTTGGAAATCCTGCATTAATGAAACCGCCATACATACCGCGCTTATTCTTAGGCGCATATTCCATCGCCAGCGGATTCGCTGACGTGTATTCGCCGCCCATAAAGACACCTGAGATTAGACGAAGTGCAGCGAGCAGCAGCACGCCGCCAAGACCCAGCGTTGCGTAACCCGGCAAACACGCGATAAGCAGTGTCGTGACGCCGATGCCGAGAATCGAGACCAACGTCGTCTTTCTGCGGCCGATTTTATCACCGGCATAACCGAAGATGAACGAGCCGATGGGACGGCCGACCAGGGAAAGAACGAAAATCAAATAATAAAGCGTTGTCGCTAACGTTGGTGACAAATCCGCAGGCTGGAAATAGATCATCGCCGGACCAAGCGCGATAATAGGCAGGTACACGTCAATCATATCGACCGAAAAACCAAAGTACGCCGCGATTAATGCCTTCTTGCCTTGACCGTTCTTATTCGAGCTGTCTGCTGTTGGTGCCTGAGTTGCCTGAATGGTGCTCATCTAAGATTCCCCCGTATATTCGAGTTCTACATTGCTTTTTGTCTGGATGATTGCATCAAGCGATTGTTTAAAAAAGGCCACGTCGGACGACCATACGATATAAGGAATACGCTGCTGGAGCGCAAACTTATATTGCGCTGCATTCGTCACGGCAATGCCCGGCATCTTCCCCGCCTGCCTGCAGGCATCCAATATCGATCGAACAGGTGCGGCTAGTTCACCCTCGATATAATCAGCCCCGGTAACCCCTAAGCACACGCTTAAGTCGAGAGGTCCGATGAAGACGGCATCCAGTCCTTCAACGGCGCACAGCTCAGCGATGTGTTCGTAAGCGTTTACAGTTTCGACGTGAACAATGATCGTGCTTGCCTCGTTCTGATCTTCCACATACGTGCCTGGTGTGTGTCCGAAGCCGGCAGCACGGTGGGCATAGGTGAGTCCCCGCGAACCCTGCGGCGGATATTTGGCCTTGTCGACAACATCCCGGACTTCGCCTGCCGTATATACTTGCGGAACTTGAACGCCCGCTGCGCCGAGGTCCAGCGCCCGCAGAATCGACATCCTGCTTGCATCGGGAACCCGGATTATACTGCTCATGCCGTGCAAGTCGGCGACCCGCACCATCCGCTCCACCTGTCCAAAATCCAGCGTCGTATGCTCCATGTCGATCACGATGAAATCGAAGCCGGCATATCCGAGCAATTCGATGGTTTCCGCCGAGTCGATCTTGACGAACGTCCCTACTTGGGACGTATCCGATAGACGCTTCTTGAACACATTAGGACGCATATTCATCCCTCTTCGGCGTAAACACATCCAGGTTGTAGACGGGCTCATCGCCGACCACTTCCGCGTAATGCATCACATCCGGCGGTACGGCGAGCAATCCGCCCGCTTCCAGCAATACGGACTCATCCCCGATATGGAATTTCACTTTTCCGCTTAGAATATAGACGATTTGCTCATAGGCGTGACTATGCGGCTTCGGCTCGTGTCCAGGCTGCAGAACGTGAAGAGCCAGCGTCGCTCCTTCTCCGCTGAATGCTTTGCGCGTTACGCCTTCGCGAACGAGAACCTCCTGCAAGGTGTTCCAATTAGCTGCTTTTATACTCATGTTGATTTCCTCCCCTGTTGTCCGTTAGCCTTCCGCCAAGAACGTCGTGTTCTTGGTTGTCATCGTCTTGATTTCTTCCTTCGAGAAGCCATTGTTATGCAGATTGGTGACGAAGGTGATTAGCCCTTCATCGGGATAGGGATTGCTCGTTTGACCCAAGTCGCTGGATAAAATGCAATTCTCCGGTCCAACGAACCGAATCGTCTCATAGAGCGCATCCCAGTCGATGCCATAATGCGGCGTAATGACGCCGAAGCATTGCTCCATATATGCGCCGAGCCCGGCCAGCTCCTTCTGTTCTTCCTTGGAGAGATTGACAGAAGAAAAGGTTGGGTGCGTGACGACAACCTTCTTCAAGCCTTGCTCCTTCGCTGCGGTAACGAGCGCATAGATCTCTTCCTTACCCAGATGACCGGTAGCGAGGATGAGGTCATTCTTTGCGGCGATGTCGAGCACTTCCAGTACACTCGGCTTCAGCTTACCGTCCTCAAGAATGGTAATGCCCGCTTGCACCTTGCCCTGCTTGCTGAGCTCGAATTGCACCTTCGCCCAGGGCGGCAATTCTTCATAACTGGTCTGATTAAACATGTATTCCATTTCGTTGGCTGCATCGAACGTAGGCATCCAGATGATCTTGGCGCCAACCCGCGCAGCCATCTCCACCGCGACCGGATTGATGCCGCCTACCGTATGATTAAGGCACAGCGCGCCGATCGGATTGAGATCGGGGTACACTTTCTTCACGATCCTCGCGCGCTCACCCGTGCAGAAGTAATGGGATTTAATGCCGAAGCCCTTCATCCCGATCTTCTGAATGCGCTCCGCCATATCCAGATCGTCAAGCTTCCGCGGACTTACATCCGGTCCTGTGTGTACGTGCAGATCATACGCGCCTTCCAGCAGTTCTTGCATCGCGTTCTCCTCGCCTTCTGTCGATTCTCTTCTAGGTTGATAAGACAGCTGCATTGAATTAGATATCATAATTCGTAAATCATATATCTTTTTGAATATGATTATATATTAAAAGTCTTTGCGTAAGAAATCAATAGCAATTGAAAACGTTTTATACTTGAAATTTATAGAAAATATATGATGTAGTCATTATTTATGTACAATTTGAACAAAATCATATATGATAAAGTATTAATAGTTCCCCCTTTTTGGGATTATCGAGGTAAATTCCTTATGGAGGTTATATATGAAGTCGATTGATCAACATAAAGGCAATACGAAATCAGATATGGTTTATGATTTCATCAAAGAGCAAATCATAACGGGTATATATAAGCCGGATGGGCGAATCATTATCCGCGATGTTGCGCAGCAGCTCGGGGTTAGCGACATTCCTGTCCGGGAAGCGATCAAGCGGCTGGCAGCCGATGGACTGCTCGAAACGAAATCGCACAGCGGAGCGCGTGTCGCCCCCATCAACACCGAAACACTGGAAGAAATCTTCCTCATTCGAATCGAGCTGGAAACCCTCTCTACGCGATTAGCCTCAAAAGCCGCTTCTACGGAAGAAATCGATGCGCTGGAACGGCTAGTGGATGAGATGGATGACAGCATTAACAAACAAGACCTGAACGCGTATTCCCTCAGCAACCGGGCGTTTCATCAACAGCTCTATCGTGCCTCGCATGCCCAGGTCTTAATCGATATGGTCGAGAACCTGTTCCTGCGCAGTGAAAACTCCAAGATGGTGTTCCACTACGACCCGGATCGTCTGCGCCATTCCAATGAGGAGCATCGTTCCATCGTGAATGCGATTCGCGAGCGAGACGAGGAGAAAGCCGCGCGAATCATCCGTTCCCAGAAGGAAACCGGATTCAATGTCGTACTGAACGCTCTGCGAATTTCCAGGATGCTGCAAGGCGGCGAATCGAAAAGTTAACAGTTAACCACAACCAAGCACCCTTTTAGAGTAAACATCGGACCGCTCTGCGGTGAGCCCGACGTTTGGCTAAAGGGTGCTTTCTCTATTTCATGAGGAAGAGGCTGCAGCTGCTTCTTCATCCGCGTAGTCTGTTATCACAAGATAACGAAGCACCTTGTTTAAGTTAATCATCCATTAACAAATCGGATATATACTATACCTAAACAGCACTCATTACATTCACCAAAGAAAGGAGACCTATATATGGGTATTCATACGTATTTTCAATCGCTTAACGATCTAGAGCGTATCATTCGTTGTCCGGGTAAATTCAAATTCGAGGAGCACAGCGTATCCGCTCATTCATGGAAGGTTGTTCAATATGCCAAAACATTGGCGGATATTGAGGAGAGCAACGGTGTCGCCGTGGATTGGAAGAAGCTGTACGAAATCACAAGCAGCCATGATTACGGGGAAATTTTTATCGGCGATATCAAAACACCCGTGAAGCACTATTCACTCGAGCTTCGCTCCATGCTGCAGCAAGTAGAAGAAGGAATGATCGCTCATTTCATCGACGAGCATATTCCGGAGGAATTTAAGCCCATCTTCCGCAGACAGCTGCGCGAAGGCAAAGACGATTCAGTGGAAGGGCTAATATTAGAGGTTGCGGACAAAATGGATCAGATCTATGAAGCCTTCACAGAGCTGCAGCGCGGGAATATGGAGAAAGAATTTATCGTCATGTATCGCAGTGCTCTTATAAAGATTAAAGGCGTTAAACTTCATTGCGTTGACTATTTCCTGCAACATATTTTACCCGATATGGTCAGCGAAGGATCAACCTCTCCGATTGATATTGTAAAGATTACGAACGAAGCATTAGCCTCCTAAATATTTCGCTTCATTAACCCCGTTCTAGTTCTCTGACTTACATCCACTTTGGTCGGTCATCCCCCGTATTTCAAACCAACCTTGCTTGTTCTCCGATCGCTGATTTCTTTTCATCCGTCCTTCGAATAGCATGTTCGATGCCCCTTTTACGCCCGCTTCTCATCATAATGATTAATCAACTAATAATAAAAAGAAGCCTCAACGATCAAGGCTTCTTTTATAATGCATTGCATTCATTATGGAGTCCAGCTGTACGGATAACGCAGATCCTCAAGCTGCTCTGCCCCTTTTACCACGCGCAATGGACGGAACGTGTCAATCATAACCGCCAATTCATGCGTCTCCTTTTGACCTATTCCGGATTCGATCTTACCCGGATGCGGACCGTGAGGAATCCCATTGGGATGCAGCGTAATAGAGCCTTCCGTGACGCCTTTGCGGCTCATGAAATTGCCTTTCACATAGTAGAGCACCTCATCACTGTCCACATTGCTGTGAAAATAAGGAGTCGGTATCGCGTCAGGATGATAATCGTATAATCTCGGAACGAATGAGCAGACAACAAAGTTATGCCCTTCGAATGTTTGGTGGGTGGGCGGAGGCATGTGAATGCGTCCCGTAATCGGTTCGAAATCTGCAATATTGAAAATATACGGATATAGATAGCCGTCCCAGCCTACGACATTCAACGGGTGATGTTGATAGAAGTGAGCGTGCAAATAACCTCTGCTTTTCGTTCGAATCTCGTATTCACCGGTGTCCGTATAGGTTTCCAGCTTTTCAGGGAGCCGGATATCCCTTTCGCAAAATGGACTGTGCTCGAGCAGTTGTCCATGTTCGTTTCGGTAACGTTTCGGCGTGGTGATCCAGCTGCTCGTTTCCAGGTTCAACAACTTGGAATCCCCCGGATCCGGAACGATCCGGTAAATCGTGCCCGTCGGAATCACGATGTAATCCCCTGGCCGATAGCTGAGCGTGCCGAAGATCGACTCTACCTTTCCGGTTCCCAGATGAACAAACAATAATTCGTCGCCGTCTGCGTTACGGTAGTAATAGGTCATGGCTTCCGTCGGATTCGATATGGAAATCATGACGTCTTCATTCCCAAGAATATAGCGTCTTCCGCCGACGGCATCGCCTTTGTCTTGATATTGTCCGGATAAGAAGTGCCGGTGTCGCAATGCTCCTTGTTCTTCAAACCCAACGTGGCACGACGCATAGATCTCGGCCTTCACGATTTCCGTTGGAGCGGTATGATGATAAAGAATGGATTGAATGCCGGAAAAGCCTTTTGTCCCCATGACCTGTTCCCGGTACAGCGTGCCGTCGCTTTTCCTGAATTGCGTATGTCTTTTCCTCGGTATCTCGCCCATACGATGATAAAAAGGCATCCTGCCCGTCTCCTCTTCAGGTTAATCCGAGTGCCGGCAATACCCGCCCGGTCACCTCGCCGAAGCCTACTTTGTAGCCGTCGCCTTGGCACCAGCCGGTCATGGTTAAACGATCTCCGTCCGCCAGCCATATCCGCTCCTCGCCATTGCTCATTCGTAACGGCTCCGTACCACGCCACGTCAATTCCAGCATGCATCCCCGCGATTCCTTGACCAGACCGCTAATCGTTCCGGAAGCGAGCAAATCCCCAGGCTGCAGATTGCAGCCTCCCACCGTATGATGCGCGATTTGCTGCGCTATCGTCCAATACAAATAACTGTAGTTGGTTGCCGCAATCCGTTCCTGCCGCTCCAAGGCTTCGCTTTGCAAATAAACTTCCAATTGAATATCGAAGGAGCCCGATTTCTTCTGACGCAAATAAGGCAGCGGATCCGGCTCCTGCTTCGGAGCCGGAACGCGGAACGGCGCAAGCGCTTCAAGAGGCACGACCCATGGAGATATGGAGGTAGCGAAATTTTTTCCCAGAAAGGGGCCGAGCGGCTGGTACTCCCAGGCCTGGATATCCCGCGTGCTCCAATCGTTGACGAGCACAAGTCCAAAAATATGGTCTTCGGCTTCTTCAATCGGGATGGGCAGACCTTGTTCATTGCCGGTTCCAATCAGCCAACCCATCTCCAATTCGAAATCCAACTGACGGCTTGGTCCGAAGACCGGCACGGCTGAATCAGGGGGCTTCATCTGTCCATGCGGACGACGCACTTCCGTACCGCTGATCACAACGGAGCTTGCTCTGCCGTGATAACCGACAGGAAGATGGAGCCAATTCGGCATAAGCGCATTTTCCTTGCCGCGAAACATGATGCCTACATGGGTTGCATGAGCTTTGGATGCGTAGAAATCCGTATAATCGCCAATCTCGGCCGGCAGCAGCATCTCGACTTCGCTTTGAAGATGCAGCGCGGCCGTCCGCAGTTTCTCATTATCCCGCAATGTCGGTTCTTCCGCATCCAGCAGCCGCCCGATGGTTGCACGAAGCTCGCTCCAGACCGGACGGCCCATAGCCATGAACGCATTCAACGAGGGCCTTGCAAAGACGGCTTTGCCGCTTACAGCCGTCTTATCGAAGCAGTCCGCTCTATCTAACGCTGCCAGATCCAGCACATAATTCCCGATCGCAACGCCAATACGCGGAAGACCGCCTTGACGCGGACGGAATACGCCATACGGCAAGTTCTGTATAGGAAAATGCGAATCCGGCTCCACTTCAATAAAAGAACGTACCATATGATTAACTCCTCTGATCCAGTTTATGAAGCTCCCGTATCTCATCACGCGGTTCGTCGAAGCTGCAGCTCCCGTAGGCGCTTAATGCGCAAGCACGATAAGCCTGAACTTCTGCAGATGTCACGGTGAGGTTCCTCCAGCGTATGCCATCACCTGTAAAGTTGAAATTGTCCGGATTCTCATCTTCAATAATTTCCGCAATGCTCTTATTATCAAGCTTATGAGCGTAAGCCAGCATTCCTGCAAAAAAGACGTTGAGAAACCCATGCATCTTCGCGTTCACTTCATGACGGTACATGCGGACGGGATGATGCAGCCCTGCTGTAAATTTCATCGGGATATTTCTGTCTCTGCACGCTTTCAGGACAAGCGCGATCTGGCCTGGAGCCGGGAAAGCATCGGCTGTAACGCCGCCGGCTCTTAGCTTCATGCCAATCTTCGCCTCGCTGACAGAGTTGTGCGCCGCGATCTTATCAAGGGCCTCGAGCATATTTGGTTCCCAGTGCGGATCAAGCGCATACGTCAGTTCGCAGAATGTCCGCAATCCGGCTCCGGATGCTCCCATTCCGACCGCATCTAGAAGAGGGGCCTCAATCGGAATCGGCGGCAGCGGCAATTCGAGCGTATCGATTTCGACCGCTTCTTGAAATTGATTCCTGAATGTCTGGATCCGGTCCAAACTCCCTGTCAGCAGCCCCAAACATTCCTTATCGCCGCAGCTTCGATTCCCAACGACCGACAGCATCAAAGGATGATCTTCCGAAAACATAGACTTGTAGGATGCTAACTCACCGAGGCGCGAGACAGGAACAATGAATCGGCCTAACATCCAACTGTCTTGATCACGGCCGTATCGATTGTAATTTTGGATTGCCGCTCCAAGGGGCAGCTCGGCCGGAGGGAACAGCCCTGCGTAATCGATGAGCCTCTCCATGAAAAACCGTACGCTGGGATACATCTTAGCGCCTCCCCGATTAAAGATTCCCTCTGCGAGCTTGTTCTCTTTCGATCGATTCAAACAAGGCTTTGAAGTTGCCTTCGCCGAATCCTCTGGATCCTTTGCGTTGAATGATCTCAAAGAAGAGGGTAGGACGGTCGACGATAGGCTTGGTGAAAATTTGCAGCAAATAGCCATCTTCATCGCGGTCCACCAGAATTTTATTTGCGCGGAGCTTCTGGATATCTTCATCAATGGCGCCTACCCGCTCGGAAAGAACGTCATAGTAGGCATCAGGGGTATTCAGGAATTGCACGCCATTGTCATGAAGTTTTTTTACCGTAGCCACAATATCGTTCGTCAGAATCGCAACATGCTGAACGCCCGCGCCATTATAGTAATCCAGGTACTCTTCAATCTGCGATTTGCGTTTGCCGGTTGCAGGCTCGTTGAGAGGAAACTTGATTCTGCCGCCGTTATGCATCACTTTCGACATGAGCGCCGAGTACTCCGTGCTGATGTCCTTATCGTCAAAATGCATCATTTGCGTAAAGCCCATGACGTTCTCATAATAGGCGACCCACTCTTCCATCTCCTTCACGTTCCCGACAACATGATCGATCCCGATCAGGCCCGTTTCCTCATCAGGCACCGCATGATTGACCGGCTGGTAGCCAGGCATAAACACGCCGTTATAATCTTTTCGTTCAACAAGCGTATGCACCGTATCGCCGTAAGTTCCGATAATCGCTTTCTTCAGCGTGCCGTTCTCATCGGTTAAACCCTGAGGCTCTTGGATTGGGATAGCCCCTCTCGCAACCGCCTCCATGTAGGCCTTTTCAACATCCTCCACACGAAGCGCAATGTCTTTCACCCCATCGCCATGCTTCTTCACAAATTCGCTGATCGGATGATCTTCTCGAAGAGAACCGGTAACGACGAACCGGGTCTTCCTCTGTTCCATCACATAGGAAACTTTATCACGCTGTCCGGTTTCCAGCCCTGCATAAGCGACAACTTGAAATCCGAAAGCCCTGCTAAGGAAATAACTCGTCTGCTTTGCATTTCCAACATAATATTCAATATAATCATAATCTTGGATCGGAAAGAAATCGCGCTCCGGCTCATGAAGTTCTTTTTTCATGCTGCAGCCCCCTTGGAATGGAATTCCTCGTATATTCTATTCAGAAAATCCGGCAAAAGCGTCCGGCATCACAATGCACGAACCGACACATTTTCGCTGCAAAGCAAAAACCCGCTCAATGAGCGGGTTTACATTCAATTAGCTGCCAATTCGACTTCATCCTCTCCCGACCTGAAAAGCGGCTTACATAGATCTTGATAACAACCGTCGTCCACAAAGAAAATTAAACAAGCCGGCTCCGGTTCAGTACCGGCACCAGCTTGTTTAATACGGTCGGTGTCTACAAGCCCCTACTCCTTTACAGCGCCGATGACAATGCCTTTGACAAAGAAACGCTGCAGAAACGGATATACGATCAGGATCGGGAGAGCGCCGATGAAAATCTGAGAGGCCCGGAGCGTTCGCTGCGACATATTGGCGATAACGGCAGGATCGAAGCCCGTTGTGCTTCCTTGGACGATAAGCGTCTGCATGAAGCTGGCAAGCGGGAGATTCTCCACTCCCTTCATATAGATAAGACCGTCGAAATAGGAATTCCAGTGTCCCACCATCGTGAACAAGGCGATCGTTGCAAGGGCCGGCAGCGAGATGGGCAGATAGATGGAGATAAAACTTCGGAAATGTCCGGCACCGTCTATAAAGGTGGCTTCCTCCAGCTCCTTGGGGACGGTGCGAAAGAAATTCAAGAGCAGAATCAAATTATAGACCGAGACAAGGCCCGGGAGAATCAAGGCAAGCAGATTATTGAGCAAACCGAGCTTTAGTATAAGAATATAGCTTGGAATGAGGCCTGCATTGAACAGCATCGTAATGACAAAATACCACAGGTAGATGTTCCTTCCGCGAAACACACGGTTATCCTTGGAAAGCGCATAGGCCGCCGCGGAGTTTACCGCCAGAGCAAGCGCCGTTCCAAGAATGGTTCGCTTGACGGATACCCAGAGCGATGTAATAAAGTTGGCATTATCGAAGGTTTTGACGTATGCATCGAGTGTAAAGCCGATGGGCCAAAATGTAACGAGCCCTGCGTTGGCAGCAGATGTATCGCTGAAGGAAACCATCAGCAAGTGGTACAGCGGCAGCAAGCACCCGATAGAGATGATGGCCAGCAAGAAATAGTTGAACACACTAAATATGCGATAAGGCATTGTTTTATGATACACGAGCAGTCACCCTTTCCAGTCAGCTGATCCGATCTATTCGTGCTAGAAAATACGATATCCAGCAAATTTGTAGGCGAGGCGGTAGGATACGACGATTAGGATTAAGCTGATCATGGATTTGAACAAGCTGACAGCCGTTGCGAAGCTGAATTGCCCGCTTAGCAGGCCTTCCCGATAGACGAAGGTATCGATAATATCCCCTTGTTGATAGATCATCGGGCTATAGAGATTGAATACTTGGTCGAAGTTCGCATTCAGCACATTGCCAAGTGCCAGCGTCGCAACGACGATCAGAATCGGAATGAGCGAAGGAATGGTGATATGCATCGTTTGCTTCAAGCGGCTTGCGCCGTCGACTTCAGCCGCCTCATACAGGGCCGGATTGATTCCGGCAAGCGCGGCA
The DNA here is from genome assembly GCF_024498075.1 of Paenibacillus mendelii. Taxonomy (GTDB): domain Bacteria; phylum Bacillota; class Bacilli; order Paenibacillales; family Paenibacillaceae; genus Paenibacillus_Z; species Paenibacillus_Z mendelii. The sequence goes on along the minus strand of NZ_JANHOF010000012.1, from coordinate 69,626 downwards.
AGGAAGATAATCGTGTTAAAGCCGAATTCCTTCCAAACATCGCTGAAAATAATCGTCAGCCGGAACCAGGTGCCGTCGCCTAAGAAGAAGATCGGTTTTATACCAAACACGTTCGTCAAGAACAAATTGATAATGCCGGTTTGCGCGAGCAAGTCGATCAATATTCCCCCAAGGGTGACCCACGATAGAAAGTGCGGCAGGTAGACGAGCGTCTGGATCGACCGCTTAAACCCCATATTGCGGACTTCGTTTAATAACAAAGCGAAGCCAAACGGAATGATTAAATTGAGAACGATCTTGGAACAAGCGAACAGCACCGTATTCCAGGTGATTTTCATAAAGTAGTCATTTTCAAACATGTATCGAAAATGCTTCAACCCGACGAACGGAGAGCCGGTAATTCCCAGTGCAGCCTTATAATCCTGAAAGGCCATCACAATACCGGACATCGGTATATAGGAAAAAACGAAAACGAACAATGCAGCCGGCAGCACCATAAGATGCAGCACCCACGGCACTCTGTTTCCTTTTTGCTTATTGGCTATTCGTGCAGCCTTGATGTTGGGATCTGAAGTCATCATCTGGTCCATCGTATTCTCCCCTTCTATAAAATCCCATTTGTATATGAGGCGAAGCCCTGCTATATATATTATCAGCGCGCATGATCCAGAAACTATAAGACATTATTAGGATCGATAGGGTTTTGTCATGGTACTTATCGGAGGGATGACGTATGAAGTCAGGCAGAGGCATCAACATTTTCAGGAGAAGCATAGGTTCCAGGATGAGCTTGTTTGCGAAAACGAACGGGCTGATCATCATTCTCTTCATTCCGGTCATTATCTTCTTCACCTACTCCAACGGAGTCTCTTCGAATGTCATTAATAAAGAGCTCAAGGCTTCGAATATTAAACAGCTTTCCTTTCTCTCCAGCCAGATCGATTCGCGGGTTAATCAGACGATGGATTTTGTGGTGACATTCTCGCGTGACCCGAACGTTCGCAAATTCAACGGATTAAACATCTGGGATGACCGTTATGACCGGATGCAGACGAGATACATCATTCAGGAGAAGATGAGGCTGCAATCCGGTGTTATGAATATATGGCCGGTCGAGTTCACCGTCTACTCACAACAGAACAAAGAGGCCATTTCCAATGCGGACATCATGGTGAACTATGACGAGGACTATTTGAAAAAGAATGTAACGGGCAAGTGGACATACGGTGACGGGCAAGAGGACGCACAGCAGCTTCCGAAAGCATTTCATTGGTTTTATAGCGATTCCTTCGGACAGCAGGATACGCTTAGAGGCAGCAATTTAGTTGTAAAATCAAGCTTTCGGCAAGAGAACATACAGAACATGCTGGACACCTATAAGGCCGGGGGACAAGGCGATCCGATATTCTATCAGGAGGGTGAAGCGCCGATCCTGAACCGCAGCGCCGATACGGAGCTTACAAATAAGCTCGTGCAATTTCTCGATGCAAGAAGCTGGGAGAATACGATGCAGGAAGATGTTGAAATCGATAACCAGCGTTATCTGATCAGTGCAGTGAAATCGCTTTCATTGGGATGGTATCTGGTAGACATTGTACCGCTCGATCAAATATTGGGGCCCATCTCCTCTAGCCGTAATTTGTTTTATGTAGCGATGGCATTGCTCCTCGTGGTTGGCATCTCCTCGTCCGTGCTGCTGTATCGAAACGTTCAGATTCCGATCCGCAAGCTTATTCATGGTCTGCAGAGCGTGCAGCGGGGAGACTTCTCGGTACGGATCAGCTCTAACGTAAACAACGAGTTTGCCTTCTTATTCTACCGGTTCAATGATATGTCGCAGCAAATCCAAAGCCTCATCGAGAATGTACTGAACGAGAAGCTCCGGGCAAGAGAAGCGACCTTAAAGCAATTGCAGGCTCAGATTAATCCCCATTTCCTGTACAACTGTATCGGTTATATGATTAATATGGCTCAAATGAAGGATGAAGAGGCTGTTGTTTCGATGGGTCACAATTTAAGCGCTTATTATCGGTACATGACACGCCTGGAGCGGCCGACGGCGTCTTTGAACGAAGAAATTCAATTGATCATCAATTACTTGGATATTCAGAAGCTTCGCAACGGCCGGATTCATTACCATATCGACATTCCAGACGAAATGCTCCATCAGCAGGTTCCGCGGCTGCTGCTTCAGCCTATTATCGAGAACGCGGTTATTCACGGGGTTGGAAAATCCTATTCCTCCGGAGAAATCCGAATTAAAGGCGTCATGACTGAAGGGTTCTGCAAGCTCTATGTCGATGACGATGGTCCGGGAATGACCGAGGAGCAGCTGGATCTGCTTAACCGCACCATGAAGCAGCCGCTGCAGGACGATACCGGATATGGCTTCTGGAATACGAATCAGCGGCTCATCCATCAATTCGGTGATAAATCGCAGCTTATTTTTTCACAATCCGATCTCGGAGGCTTTCAGACAGCAATCATCTGGGAACTTCCGCCATCACCTATTCAGAACCAACATTCCCATCATGAAGGAGAATCCTCACATGCAAATGATCATCGTTGATGACGAAGCCCACTGGGTAGACAACTTATCCACGACCAAGCCTTGGCATACGCTGGGCATCGAACACGTTCACAAAGCGTATTCCGCACAAGCGGCGCTGGACATACTCGATACCTACCCCATTGACATCGTCATTTCCGATGTCCTTATGCCGGAGATGACGGGTATAGAGCTGATCGAAAAAATCCGCGAGCGCGACAAGAAGATCAAATGCATCATTCTATCGGGTTATTCGGATTATGAATATACGAAGGAAGCGCTCCGGAATCAGGCCGTCGACTATTTGCTTAAACCGCCAACGGACACCGAATTGCTCGGTGCAGTGAAGTCCGCCATTGACCAGTTGCAGACAGAATGGGAGCACGTCACCTCTTACGAGCGAATGGGGAGTATACTCCGGGAAAATCTCCCGCTGCTGCGCGGCCAGCTGCTGCAAAGCGCTTTGCGGGGAGAGCGGCTTCCTCATGACGAATGGAAGCGCAAGCTCGAGAACTATGACCTGCCCTTCCGCTTCGGGAGCTGTGCGCTCATGCTCGTCCGTATGGAAGATGAGTTCGAGCAATACCGTAACAATGGACAGCATCTCTTGGAGTACGCCATTATTAATATGGCCGAAGAGATTTTTGGCGATGTGGCCTACGTATGGGGCGTCAAGGACGATCATGGTTATCTGGCTATTTTGCTGCAAGTTAAGGATGGACAGAGCTCCGGGAATGAAATGAACCTGGAGAAATCTGCGATGCAGCTTCAATCCAAAGTAAAGCAGTTCTTGAAAGGCTCCCTATCCATTGTCATGTCGGAGTCCTTCCCTTTCCCGGACAGGCTATCCGACCGGTATCGCCATGCGCTCGCTCACTTCAGGCAAATCGTCGGAGATGAACGGGAATTCGTCATGCGCGCCAGCGACTTGGATAACCATGTGTCCTACGGGGTGCTGGACACCGTCCACGCCCCTCCGGGATTGAAAAATTTGCTCGAGGCCGGACGCTGGGAGTCCGCGGAAGAGAAACTGAATCAGGTGTTCGCAGAGCTCGAAGCGAAGTGGTCGGATTCCTGGGAGCATTGCCTGGAGGCGGGGTATATGATCGCATCCTCCTATACGTATTATTGCCATCGCAATGGACATACGCTTGAGGGACTGCTAGAGCAGGACTTCCAGCTTCTTCAAACCGGAGAGGCGTTCGCTTCCATCGGCAAGCTTCGGAGCTGGTCCTTTGGCGCACTGGGCAAGCTGCAGGAACGGGCATCCGAGGACGTCAAGGATATTCGCTCCGTGTACGTTAAGAAAATCCAGCGATTCGTAGAGTCGAACCTGCATCTCGACGTCTCGCTGCGGGCGCTCGCCGATCATGTAAGTCTTCATCCCACCCATCTCTCCAAGCTGTATAAATATGAGACCGGGGAAGGCGTAAGCGATTTCGTCTTCCGTCTTCGGATGGAGACCGCCTGCCACAAGCTGAAGACGACCGACAAGAAGGTCTATGAGATCAGCACCGAGATCGGCTATTTGGATCCGGCTTACTTCATCAAGGTGTTTAAGCGGCAGTTTGGATCGACACCGCAAGAATTTAGGGAAGAACATTAACAACATAACAGAGTCCTATGGAAACTGATAAATTCATATAGATGACCTCCTGGGCCAATTGATAAAGTAACACTAGAACTCATCTTACATCGCAGGGGGATAATCAAAATGAGTAGAATGATGAAAATATGGCTGCCGCTCATCGTCTTGATGCTTATTGTGTCAGCTTGCAGCAAGGCAAACGATGAAGGGAATAAGGCGGCTAGCCCGAACACGGAAAGCCCTGCAGGGGCATCGGACTCGCCAACGAAATCCGAAGCTGATCTTGCTTTCGATAAAGGCAAATACGATCCGCCGATTGAGATCAGCACCGTTATTATGCCAAGGGAATATACCAAGGGTGAAACGAAGGAAAATAACGTTCACGACCGTTGGATGCTCGAGACGCTGGGTCTTAAGCATAAGAACACGTGGTATCCGGCGGGTGCTGATCAATACAAGCAGCAGCTCCAGCTTGCACTTACGTCCGGCGAGAAGCTGCCAGACTTCGTCATGGTGCCTACCGATTCCGTATTGACAAACCAGCTTATCGATTCTGGAAATTTCCTTCCGATCGATGAGCTGTTCGAGAAATACGCGAATCAAACGTGGAAGGACCATGCCGCTCAGAATCCTGAGCTGTGGTACCCGTTTACCAAGGACGGGAAGAAATGGAACCTGCCGATCATGGAGTATACGGACAACGATGATACCGTGCTGTGGCTTCGCGAAGACTGGATGACGAAGCTTAAGCTGGAAGCTCCCAAAACGGTAGCCGATCTAGAAAACATTATGGACAAATTCAAGAACCAGAATCCTGACGGACTGGCTCCCAAGGACGTCTATCCGCTTGCTATTTCGTTGAAAAGCAATACAAACACGTGGATGGGCTCTCTTGACTGGCTGTTCGGCGCCTATGGCTCCGTGCAAGAACAGTGGAATAAAGATGCGAATGGCAATCTGGAATACGGTTCTGTGAATCCGGGAGCCAAGCAAGCGTTAACCAAGCTGCAGGAATGGATGGAGAAGGGTTACATTCATCCCGATTCTGCGCTGTGGGACGAAGGGAAATCCGCGGAACTATGGACCAAAGGAAGTGCGGGCATCCTGCCGGGCGCAAACTGGGTTCCGGACTGGCCGGCTCCAGACCTGTTGAAAAACGTGCCGGGCTCGCAATATAAAGCCTATCCTGTACCTGCGGGACCAGATGGATTAAGCGGTACGAAATGGCAAAACTCGGGCGTTAACAGCTCCTTTATGATCAATAAGGACGCGAAGCATCCCGAAGCCCTTATTCTCTATTACAATTATTTGCTTGATAACCTGGCTAATCCGGCGGCAGGCAGCAAGTACGAATACGGCTTCGCTCAAGGCTATGACTGGGACATGGTAGATGGCGCGCCTACAAGCGATAAAGATAAGATTAAAGATTTCTTTGACAAATTCCCGTACATCACAGGTCCTGCCCGAATTCCGAACCTCTATATGACTACACTGGTCAAGCTGGCGAACGGAGAAAAAGCGGTAACTCCTTACGAGAAGCAGCAGGCGCAATTCCGCAAACCTGAGAACTGGTATGCCGCGAAGGTCGTCATGTCCCAAATCGACATTCGCAAGCAAAACTACTTCACAGGCGCTGCAACGCCTACCATGATTGAGAAGTGGAACCTGCTGCGTCAATCTGAGCTGGAAACCTTCAATAAAATCATTTATGGCAAATTGCCTGTGGACACCTTCGACGAATTCGTTGCCAGCTGGAAGAAAAACGGCGGTGAACAAGTAACGAAGGAAGTCAATGAATGGTTCCAGTCCGTATCTCAGAAATAATCACTATTATATAGAATGAATGGCGGTACAGAGATTCGCTCTGTACCGCCATTGTTTTCGTTTTATGCCTGCATGCCAGAGCCGGGCGCTGACGCTCGTATCCGATATCCGTGTTTAGTTGACCTCAATATTCCGGCACATATTCAGTGCTTTCTTTTAAACGGGTAATATCATGGCCCGTTGGATTTTGGAAGGCACGAAGTCCAAATGTCGGCGCTACTGCAAAAATGTGATCAAAGATGTCCGCCTGGATCGATTCATATACCCCCCAGTTGGTATCATTGCTGAAAGCGTAGATTTCCAAGGGCAGCCCGTTATCTCCCGGCGCTAACTGCCTTACAATCAGCGTCATATCCTTATGAATTTTCGGATGATTCCTGAGATATTGATGGATATACATTCTGAATACGCCAATGTTCGTAAGTTGTCTCCCATTCACTTTGATTTCCGTATTAATTTGACGTTCCATGTTGTACGCGTTGATTTCATCTACTCTTGTCGTGATATATTCGGTAAGGTAGTGAATCTTCTGAAATTCCTCAATCATTTTCTCCGTACAAAAAGAGATGCTGTTCGTATCTATATAGACGCTTCGCTTAATCCTTCTGCCGCCGGATGCTTGCATCCCTCTCCAATTTTTAAACGAATCTGAAATGAGGGCATAGCTGGGAATCATGGTGATCGTTTTATCGAAATTCATGACCTTTACCGTATTCAATGTAATGTCGATCACGTCACCGTCGGCATTATATTTGGGCATTTCAATCCAGTCGCCTACGTGCACCATATCATTTGAAGATAATTGAACACCTGCCACCAGGCCCAGGATTGAATCCTTAAACACGAGCATCAGAACGGCCGACAATGCACCTAGTCCGCTGAGAATAATCAACGGGTTCTGACCGATGAGATTCGAGATCACCACAATGCCGCCGATGATAAATAGAACGATCTTGGCAACCTGAATGTATCCCTTGATCGGCCTGATCTTAGAGACCTCAAACGAGCGATAAATAGCCTCGAAAGCGTTGAACAACGCATTAAGCGCCGTGATGGTCACGATAATCAAATAAGTTAATGCGGCTTTTTCAATCAAGGTTTGATATGCCGGAAAGATGGACGCAGAATAGTAGATAATGATCGCTGGTACGAGATGAGACAGCTTGTGGAACACTTTTTTCTCCACAATGATATTGTCCCACGTATACCGGTTGTTATGAACGATATGAATAATCGTCTTCAGCACGATTTTTTTGGTTATGAAATTTGCCAGTATGCACACCACAGCTATCCATACAACCATAATTATATTCGAAAGATAACCAATGGTTTGTTCACTCATGCCATATCCGTCTAGTTGATCTTTAATAAATCCCATTGTTTCCTCCTAAGCCGCGTATATTAATTAGCCTACTATTATAGATTAGTTTTAGATACTAGGCAATTTTCATATTTCTTCCATCGACAGAGTCCTCAAAATCCCAGCAACCACACCGTTGCGGTTTTACTACCCGCATTGAATCGAAAACGCAAAAAGCGACCTAACATGGTCGCTTTTCTCATGATATTGGTGGAGGCGAACCTTAGCTGTGCAGGTTTACCGGCATTATGGTCTAATTGCGTCGAGTATATTTCTAAGTGTATCCGTGTTACACACGATTATTTTCTTCTGATCAATGCGTATCAACTGCTCGTTTTGTAATTCGATCAATGATTTTGTCACTGTCTCGCGCGCCGTTCCCGTCATATCTGCCAAGTGCTGATGTGTTAGTTTCAAATTGATTAAAACACCTTCAGCAGACGGCACTCCATGTTGTTCTGCCAGTCGCAGCAACATGCGAATAATGCGTGTGCGCACGTCGAGAATGGTCAAGTCCGTTATTAATTTATTGGCATCACGCAGACGATCTAAGGTTGTTTCCAAAATGCCGATCAGTATTTCAGGCTTGCTTTTTAATAAGGGAATGAAATCGCGTTTTTTCAAAATGCATAAGGTGGACTTCTCGATTGTCCTTGCAGAAGCAGAGCGTACTCGTTCATTTTGCAGCAAAGCCATCTCACCGAAGAAATCGCCTTCTCTAAAAATAGAGAAGATCACATCCCTGGAGTGGTTATCTTGATAGATTTGAATAACGCCAGATATAACCAGATAGAGTTCATCTCCTTCTTCGCCTTCAAAAAAGATGGACTCGCCTTTTATATAATTGCGCTTGCTGCATAATTTCGAAATATCAGCCAGATGTTCATCATCAAGATGCTCGAAGAACGGGAAATCTCGTAATAACTGTGGGTTCATCTTCAGAGTTTCCTCCTAAGCGTAATACGAACAATGGATATTCAAGCCGTACATCTATTTTTAAGTATAACATTAATATAAATATATGAAGAGTAATGAAAAATAATTGGCTTGGAGTCACACATTTGTTCCGCATAAAAAAAGGACCGTTCCAGCACGTTTAATATACCGACTTGTTGAATAGCGCCTTTACGACTTCTTTGCTCCCGCCACAAATCCGTAACAACCTGCCCATTGTGCATGATTGCCCAATGGGCAATAATATAAATATGCATATATAGGTAGGGAAAAACCCATTCCACTTGAAAAGAGGTGTACGCTTAGGCGACTCATAATGAACAAACAAAGCCTGCGCCATATCAAAAGGGAAGCAACCGCGAATGCGCTTGCCGATGCAGCGTTCGCTCTTGCTCTGGAACAGGGACTGGACGGCTTCGTCGTCGAAGATGTCGTTCGGCGGGCCGGTTACTCCCGAAGAACGTTCGCGAACCACTTTTCCTGCAAGGAGGAAGCGGTGGCGACTGCGGCTGTCATCTTTAAAGGAGCGGATGAAGTCAAAAGTTGGATCGAAGGCTTGAACGAGGACACTTCCCCGCTCGACTGCCTATACCAATTGATGAAAATGCAGCTTACGACAGAGCATTTTCAGAAATTGCGCAAGCTCGTCTCTCTTTCGAAGCAGCACCCTTCGCTTGAGCCTTACATCCTCAGCGCGCTTCACGGTTTGCAGCTATCCGCTCAGGAGCTGTTAAATGAACTATCCCGCGGACGTTATCCCGAGGGGTACACCCACCTGCTCACGGGCGCTGTTTACGGAGCCGTACTGCCATTGCTTGACGGCAGCCTTAACGTTCGCCTTCCCGACCAATCAGCCGCTAACCCCCAAGGCGCTGTCACTGTTACGTTCGATCACTATTTAGACACTATGTTCAGCTATTTGCGCAGCGGCTTCTAGTTCATTACCTCTCGTTATTACTCATGCAAAGGAGTAACTTTATCTTATGTCAACCTTCTTGTACAAATTGGGTAAGTCGGCCTATACCAAACCGTGGACCTTCATTATCAGTTGGATTGTACTCCTCGGGGTTGTGCTCACGCTACTTGGGGTCAACGGAATACATGTCAGTTCCGAGATGAAAATCGAGGGCACGGAATCGCAGAAGGTGCTGGATCAATTGGCGAAAGAACTGCCGGAGGCTTCTGGCGGACAGGCCAGCATCGTATTTACGGCACCTAAAGGCGAACGCCTGGACACAGCGGATCGTCTAAGCTCTATCAGCGAAGCTGTTAATAAGGTATACAATCTTGAGTACATCATTAATCCCATCGAAATGGCTGCACAAGCCGGAGCTTCGATGACCGATGCCGCGCAAGGGAACGAAGCCGCGCAGGCAGCAGCCACTGGCGAACGACCTCCATACGGCCCTCTGATGGTTAACGGTGTCCCGGTACCTGGCGTGATGCTCGCATCTGACGGCAGCGTTGCCTTGTTCCAATTCCAATTCACCGTTCAACAAATGTCGCTGCCCGAATCGGTCCCTGGTTCCGTCATTGAAGCGGTAACAGCCGTCGAGAAGACCGGAATTACGGCATTACCAAGCGACTCGCTTATGAGCAAGCCTTCCATTGGTTCGACTGAAGCAATCGGGATTGCCGTCGCTGCCGTTGTGCTTTTCATGACACTCGGTTCTGTTGTTGCCGCTGGCTTGCCGCTTCTGACCGCTCTAATGGGCGTTGGCATAAGTGTAGGAGGCGCTTACGCCTTCTCGAGTATGTTTAATATGACCGATCTCACGCCTGTTCTGGCACTTATGGTCGGGCTGGCCGTCGGCATCGACTACTCGCTATTCATCGTGAACCGTCAGCGCCGCATGATTCTTGAGCAGGGACTTAGCGCTCGGGAAGCCGCGAGCAGAGCGGTCGGCACCGCCGGGAGCGCTGTATTTTTTGCTGGCTTAACCGTCATTATTGCCTTATGCGGCATGCTGGTCATCGGGATTGGCTTCTTATCTGCGATGGCGCTTGTTGCTGCCTTAGCCGTTCTTGTCAATGTCTTAGTGGCTCTGACCCTGCTGCCGGCTCTGCTCGCTCTGGTAGGTGAACGCATCTGCTCGGCAAAAGCTCGTATGAAGAGCAGCAACTCTGTGAATAAAACCCGTCACAGGGTCGCGCAACGCTGGGTAACGGGAGTTGCAAAAGCCCGTTGGCTCATTATTGTCGGCGTCATAGTCATCCTTGGAGCGGCTGCACTCCCGGTCGCAAACATGGAAATGGGCATTCCTTCCGGCGCAACGGCGAACTTGGATACCCCAACAAGACAAAGCTACGACGCGATTTCAGATGGTTTCGGCGAGGGCTTCAACGGCCCGCTGCTTCTGGTCGCCGAGCCGCAAGGATCCTCGGACACCCTAACGCCTGAGACGCTTGGCCAACTGGTTCAGGAGCTCCAGAAGCATGACAACGTCTCGCTCGTAACGCCTATGGGCTTAAACAAAACGAACGATATGGTCATTATCAGTCTCATTCCGAAAACAGGACCAACCGACGCAGAGACAAAAGATTTGGTGCAAGAACTTCGAGCTCCCGATTCCAGCATGGCGCAGTCGTATAATGTCACGATTGGCGTTACCGGATTTACCGCGATTAACATCGATATGTCATCGAAGTTGGCTGAGGTGTTCCCGCTCTACGTCGGCATTATCGTCATTCTCTCACTCATTATTTTACTGCTCGTATTTCGCTCCATCATCGTTCCGATCAAAGCGACGGTCGGCTTTCTTCTCAGCGTGCTCGCTACGTTCGGGGTCACCACGGCCGTATACCAATGGGGATGGCTGCACTCCCTCTTCGGCTTTGACACCGGCGGTCCGCTGCTTAGCTTTATGCCGATTATGGTTACCGGCATTCTTTACGGGCTGGCGATGGATTATCAGGTGTTCCTCGTCAGTTCCATGCGCGAGTCTTACGTCCATGGGCATCACGGAACGGAGAGTGTCATTCACGGCTACGATCAGGCCAGCCGCGTCGTTGTAGCCGCAGCCGTGATTATGGTGTCAGTCTTCGCCGGCTTTATTTTCGCTCATGATATTATGATCAAACAAATCGGTTTTGCGCTCGCTGTCGGCATCCTTATCGACGCCTTTGTCATCCGTATGGCGCTCGTCCCTGCTGTCATGTCGGTCTTCGGCGATAAAGCCTGGTGGCTGCCGAAATGGCTAAACCGTATGCTTCCGAACCTAGACGTCGAAGGCGATAAGCTGCTCGCTGAACTGAAGGATCAGGAGGGCAAAACCGACATTGCGGTGAACCCTCGCCAGGCTCACTGATTCCTTTTTTTAAAAGAAAAGCTGTAAGACTCAAACGCCGGAATTCCCTGTTCGACAGGGGATTCCGGCGTTTTTTCTACGGCTTACAATCAGATGCCAACGTTTTTACTCCGAGAATATTATAATAGCCTTCGAAGAAGTTCATCGGAAGCGATGAAGAGTAGGGGACTATCTATAGGTAGAATGTGGTATGTGGGGCTTATTCTGAAGTTAAATGTCGATGAAAAGCAAAAATCCACAATCTCATGCGGTTGTGGTTTGAACATATCGGTGGAGGCGAACCGTGCTGTGCAAAACCACAATTCTCCGCTGCGTGATGATTCTATTGTTTGCGGAGGTTGCTTAGCATACTTGTGTTCAGAACTGTTCCCACGCTCTGACTAACATGGATTGAGTATCAATCACAAGTCCTGCCGCTTTCATAAAGTCAAAGCCAATGATTCCGTCAATCTCCATGCCATAGTCCATACTTCCAATTTCCACTTGGAATTGCTCTATAGACAGATCATCAAAGTGAATGGCATCCATACTTTTAGTGTACACGAATTCCACTCCGCCTACACCTCGAATAGTATCCACGACGTCATTCTCTTCTGGAACAACACCGATTTCTCGTACTAGATCAGCATTGAATAACGTACTCGCCGATCCTGTGTCTAGCAGAACCTTGTTCATTTCTAACTCTTTACCTCTGAAAATAATTGTAACACTCACAAAAGGCAATCCATGTTCCTGAACAATGTTCATCTAGGCCCCCGGACTCCCACATATCGTTCCCGCGCAACTAATTCGGGACGAGATGTATGAAAAAAGCAATATTCGCGATGAGGATGCTCCCGATGCAATTCACCGTAACGTCGCATCGCCTCTGTCGAATCCGAAAACGTATCGATGACGACAACTTCTTCAATATAACGGTGTCCTTCCTTCGAGTGTGCCTTTGTCGCTTCCAAAACGACCCACTCTTTCGGAAAGCGCTCCTGCACTTCTTCCCAACGCATCTCGCCACCTCCGAACAATTTTGTTTCTTTTATTGTATCATAACAATAACCCGACCGGAATCGGGTTCGGTTCGGCTTAGAGCTCATTCGGAAGCTGAAAATGGAGGAAAGCAAAAATCCACAACCACTTGCGGTTGTGGATTTACATGGTGGAGGCGAGGGGATTTGAACCCCTGTCCGAGGATCACGCCACATGTGCTTCTACGGGTGTAGTTCCAGATTTGATGCCACCTGAGCAGACGCCTTATGAATCATCTGTCTACAGAATGTTCTTTTAAAAGATGAGCCATTGTATCCAACGAATGCATTCCTTTTGCAATATCTACGATAAACTCCACTGCATGTTCACGTTCCATTCGCAGGTGGTAGCCATTTATCATCTACCTATTTATTAAATGAACTCCGCTTTTTGAAGAAATCGCTGAATGATTGCCGCGGTTTCTGCTCTCGTAATATTTTGCAGAGGACGCAGTTTGCCTTTGTAACCGCCGATAACGCCGATTTCAATGGTTAACGCTGCAGCTTGACGAGCCCAAGAGGCCAATTGCTGGCTATCTGCGAAATGGTTGACTAATTCTTGCTGCTTCGTATTGTCTATCTCCTTATTCAGCTCCACAAGCTTCATTGCCCTAGATAAAATCACCATCGCTTCCTGTCTAGTAATCTTCTCATTAGGTTTGAAGGAATCATCGCTATGTCCATCGACCAGCCCATAAGAATATCCGATCTGAACTGCTTGATGATACCATGCTTTCTCCGCTACATCCTTGAAATGAAACGTCTTGTTAGCTGAGCTTAAGCCTAATGCTCTAATAATAATAGCCGTAAACTCTGCGCGCGTAATTTCGCCATCCGGTAAAAACCGCTTTTCGTCTGCTCCATTAATGACGAGTCTTGATGCTAAGTCATTGATACTTTCTTGAGCCCAATGGTTGGATACATCATTAAAGGTTTTTTGATTATAGATAAGTCCATAAATGCTATTGGTCCTACTATTAAGGATTGCGTAATCACGCCCTCCTTCACGTATTACCTTCGTCGGGATATGAATAATCGTACCATCCGACATTAGCTTTACTCCCGTCGTAATACGTGCAGGATCTATCCCTGCGGGTATTGCAAAGCGCCTTTCTACAAAAGCATCGAATTGATTCAATTCTATTTCCTTGTTCCCATGCAACCCTTTTATAGAAAAACTTACCGGCGGGACGACAAGTGTAACCTGTCCATCACCCGAATTCTTGAATACAAATGTCGAGGTAGGCAGATTACTCACTTCTACCTTGATCTTCATATCCTTCAGAGGGATATCGGCTCCTAATTGATTACGCCATTTATTAACGCTAACTTGAGCTAAGGGAAGCGTATATATAACGCTTTCTGTATACACTTGAATGATTGCATTGTTGTTCTCTAAGCTTTGCAGGAGTGCAGCGTCCATCTCCAAATTGACGGTATCGGAATTGTTATGAACCGTAATGGTAATAACCGGTTTGTTGCCCGATTCATTCAGCATCCCATTAAGTTGAGCTTCTTCCAATAAGACTGTTGTTACCTGTTTTCCTTCTACCATTTTGATATCAACTTTAGCTGCTATCTCTGACTTACTCCCCGTACTAATGACAACATCAGGACTAGAAGCGTTATCTGTGCTCCCCGTACTTCCTGAAGCGCCGCCGTAAGAACCATAGCTTTCTTGGTAGGTAATTGAAGCCTTGTTTGCCACACTAACATTACCCGCAGCATCTCGGAATTGGACATAAAGATTCTTTAATCCCGAGCTACCCGTAAAGCTCCAATTTTTCGCAGGCAATACGTTCTCCCAATTCAACCATGTTAGATTATCTTCGGAAAAACGCATTTCTGTAACGCCGCTGCCTGCGCCATCTGAAGAAGTCAAAGTTACGGTCACTGACTTGCTGTTTGTCGTGGTTGCGCCACTGTTTATGACGATTGTTCCTGTAGGAATCGTTTGATCTAGCTTTATAACGTCATGGATTGTTCCACTCTCATTGCCAGCCTTGTCTTTAAACTGTACATATACCGCCTTCTCGCCGTCACCCGTTACAAGACTCCAAGCCCTTGTTACCGCTGATGGTTCCCAGCTTCCCCAGTCACTTCCGTTGCTAGAAAAGCGCATCTCCACTATACCGCTGCCATTGTTTCCGTCGTTGCTAGTCAGAGTGAGTGTAACGTCCGCCACATTCGTCCATTCTGCACCCGCCTGAATGATTACCGTACCCGTTGGTGCAGTTGCATCAATTTGGAATTGAATGGTTGTCGCATTGCCTGCTGCATCCGTTACAACCAGCGTGTACGCACCATCCTGATCAATCTCTGTACCGTTTATATAAGCAGTTCCATTCAACTTCGCTGTTCCTTCGTTGAATCCAGGAGTTACCGACTTATAAATCCCGCCCTCCGTTACTCCCGTAACAATTGGTGCCACATTGTCAATCTTAAAATTAACGGTTGTTGCATTTCCTGCCGTGTCCGTTACAACCAGCGTGTAATCCCCATCCAGTACGATCTCCATACCGCTGACAAAGACATTTCCATTCAGCGTCGCCGTTCCTTCGTTGAATTCTGCCGTCACCTTGGATTTGAATATTCCATTATTCGCAACTCCAGTGACAACGGGAGCGGTCGTATCAATCGTGAAGCCTACCGTTGTTACATTACCTGCCTGATCCGTGACAACAAGCGTATAGATACCGTCTTGTGTAACTTCTGTACCACTCGTAAAGGCTGCTCCATTCAACGTTGCTGTTCCTTCGTTGAAGTCTAACGTCTTACTTATCTTGTAAACTCCGCCATCCGCTACTCCCGTCACAACTGGAGCTACCGTATCAATCATGAAGCTTACTGTTGTTACATTGCCTGCCGCATCTGTGACAACAAGCGTGTAGGCTCCATCTTGATCAATCTCTGTATCCTTAGCAAAGGCCGCCCCGTTCAGTGTCGCTGTTCCTTCGTTGAAGCCAACGGTTACTTCCGAGTTATAAAACCCACCGTTGCTTACACCTGTCACGTTAGGTGCTGTCTTATCAATCTCAAAACTAACGGTTGCCACATTGCCTGCCGCATCCGTTACGACCAGGGTATAAATACCATCCTGTACAACATCCGTACCGCTGGTAAAGGCAGCTCCGTTCAACGTTGCCGTTCCTTCGTTGAAGCTCGGCGTTACCTTTGCTTTGTATATTCCTCCAGCGGTTACGCCCGAAACCGTAGGAGCTACTGTGTCAATCTTGAAGCTTACGGTAGTTACGTTTCCTGCCGCATCCGTTACGACGAGAGTATAACTGCCATCCTGATCAATATCCGTCCCGCTGGCAAACGCCGCACCATTCAATTTTGCTGTTCCTTCGTTAAAGGTTACATTAACAGCCTCTTTGTAATTTCCATTGTTCGCAACCCCTGTCACTGTAGGTGCGACCTTATCAATCTCGAAGTTAACCGTTGTTTTATTGCCTGCATCATCTGTTACGACTAGAGTATACACACCATCTAGTGTTACTGATGTATTATTCACAAAAGCTGCTCCGTTTAAGGTCGCTGTCCCTTCGTTGAAGGTGACTGTTACATTCGCTTTGTATATTCCGCCGTTCGTTACTCCCAGCACGATAGGTAACGTCGAAGCTCACCATCGCACCATTGCCTGCTGAATCAGTAACGAACAGCGTATACGCTCCATCCTGCGTGATAGTTGTACCACTGGAATAGGGGTTCCCATTGAGCAATCCGCTGCCTTCGTTAAATAGAGGCGTAACTGTGCTGTTATATGCTTTGTTATTCACTACATTCGAAATAATAGGAGCTATTGTATCAACTGTAATCGTACTGCTAATAACAGAACTGTTCGAATTTCCGACTTTATCTCTATATTGTACATATACGGTCTTAGCTCCCTCGCCAGCCGGAAGGACCCATGACCTCCCGTTCAGGTCAGCGATATTGAACCAGCTGGTCTGCCAACTGCCGTTAATATTAGAGAGACGCGCCTGCTCAACTCCTGAGCCGCTTCCATCCGTATAGGTCCATGAGGCACCTTCATTAATAATCAGCGTACCTGTTGGGGCAGTCTGATCCAATAGAATGGTTTGAGAAGAATTGGCTGAGATCCCATTGTTGGAATCCCTCAACTGCATATAGATGGTCTTCGACCCATCTCCTCCAGATAGACTGAATGTTGCTGTATTGCTGAATGGCAGCCAAGATGCCGCTGATAAGTTAGCAGCGTTATTCGCAAATCTCATATGGGTAACGCTATCCCCTGCATCAGGATCTGATCCTGTTACGGATAAATTGACTGTGCTTGTGCTTGTCATTGCTCCCTCCATAATCGTAAAAGAACCCGTAGGAGGGGTATTAACCGGTCCAGTCTCATAAGTAACGACTAGCTTCGGACGATATGCAACATTCCCGTAAGTCTCCAAGGAATGAATGGAGAACCAGCCGCTATCTGCATCTGTCTCATTCCCATTGAGCATAAAGGTGATTTTACGATCTGAGATATCTGTGAAAGCATCTATAGCACTTTTCACATTAAATGTAATGGATTGATTCTGAAGATAAGTACCCATAGGCACTTCCGCAGTGCTTTTCGCAGTGAATTTATCTGAATAAGGACTATTCGTATCTAACGAGGGGAAGGTTACATAATTCAAATCATTCGCCGCAGATCCTCTGGCTTCCATATACAAAGTATGGTTAGGATTTCTGATAACAGTAGCAACAGTCAAGACCAACTCTGCTGATACAATACTCCCTTCTGGCACACCCAAATCAAACGTTATGCCAGCCCTCTGCCGAACATTCCCGAATTCGTCGTTACTCCTGCCAATACTAAGAAAACCATCCCCATCATTATCATGAATGCCGTCAAACTGAATATGACCGTTTAATTCCATGGTATCCATCGTGGCTGTATAGGACTTTGTAACTGTGCCCCCTACCGCTTCAGCTCTTGGTACCAACCCGGGTGTGATTATCGTGAATACAATAACAATAGTCATGAATAGAATTAGAATTCTTTCTTTCATTATTTCTCCCCATTTCATCAAAAAACATCAATAGACTATTATTAATTTCACACTTGGATATGAATTAACTTAAAACTATCTGTCCGTCTACACATATACTTGAAAAGCGTATACATACTGGCCTTGGAAGAATAAGAGTTGACAAATAGTAAACTTACTAGCTCAATCTTGTATGTAACCTATCTATTATATAATTACATCATTTTAGTAAATAGTTACTGCTGTCATCAATATTGTCATATGACAAATTAGTATATTTAACCAATTGTCATGTATCCTACGACCTCGTGTTGATTCTCCCCTTAAATCAGATCAGACTTCTTCAGCAATTGTTGCAGCATGATCGTTACTTCCGCTCTTGTGACGCTTGCCTTCGCCGCAATAGTAGCATCGCTTCTACCTGTGATGATTCCCGCCAGGATGCAAGCCGCTACGTCGCTTTGCGCCCACAAGGCAACCTGTCCTCCATCCACGAATGGTTTAAGCGTTACAATTGCGTCTTGAACCGGCAGCTGATCCTTTAATCCGGTAAGCGTCATCGCCTTAGAAATGATCGTCATTGCTTGCTCGCGTGTAATCATCTCCATCGGTCGGAAGCTGCCGTCTTCAAATCCGGTGATTAATTGATACCGTTTCGCAGTTCGAACGGCGTCGCTATACCAATCCGAAGCTTTCACATCCACAAAGCCTGTGGCGTCGTTTTCCGGCTTTAATCCCAGTCCCCGTACGACAATTGCCGCAAATTCGGCACGAGTAATCGGTTTGTCAGGGCTGAAGAAACCCTCTCCCGTGCCTTGCACGATCATCCGCGAGCCCATGTCGTTAATCGCTTGCTTGCCCCAATGATGAGCAACATCGCTAAATTCCACATTGCTCCATAATACCGAATAAGTACTGTTCGTTAAGCTATTGATAATCGCGAAATATTTGCCGTCTTGTTGAATAACCCTTGTAGGCACTTGACGAATCGTTCCATTCGCATCGATAACTACGCCTGTCGTAATTCGGCTCGGATCGATGCTTTCCGGTATAGCGATCGAACGTTCGATGAAAGCGCTAAACTCTACTACTTCCACCTGATGATTGCCATAGATGGCTCTCACGGTAAAATCAAGCGGCGGAACGATAAGGGTGAGGTTTGAATTTCGCGCCGCATCTTCGACGAACTTTACGTTCTCCATAGTGGATGAGGCTATTTCCACCTGAACTTTAATGTCTTTAAGCTCCACCGACGTCCCAAGCTGTCGCAAAATGGCATCGATATTGATTTGCTGAGCCGAAATTCTGTAGCTGGCTTTTTCCGACTTGATTTCCAGATCCGCATGGTTTTCTTCCATCGTCTTAATCATAAGGCCGTTTAACTCACCTATCACAACATCGGAATGGTTACTGAACGGGATCGTCACAACGGGGCGTTCACCACCCAGTTTCAGCATCTCAACGAGCTTGTTCAGATCGACGGTTATGGAAGTGACCGTTTGCTCATTCCTTCGTGAAATTGTCATCGTTCCAGCATTCACCATTTTACCGTTGATCAAGATTGCCGTATCCGTATCCGTATCTGTATTCATGTCCGTGTCCGTGTCCGTGTCCGTGTTGATTATACTTTGTGTCCAACCGCTGTTGCTGTTATTCCCGTTATTGATGTTGTTCGCCCGCGTTACTGTGACGGTGTAGCTTCTCTTCGTAATGCCGTCTTGCGCGGTGACCTGAACCGTGATCGTGTTGTCTCCAACGTTCAGCGCCATTGCTTTCGCTTGCCCGCTCGCGACGGCCGAACCGTTCACCGTCACCTTGGCTTCGGCGTCCGCCGCCGTCGGCGTGATGTCGACGCTCGTCACTTCATTGCCGACGCTTGCCGTGTAGCTCGTTGTCGCTGCACGGAATGCTGGCGACAATGTACCGCTACTCAGCGTAAGTCCACTCAGATCGGCGTTCGCAGACGCAGCCCGCGTCACCGTGACGGTATACGTTTTCATGTTGCCGTTACCTGAGGTAACCACCACCGTTACCGTGTTGTCCCCAACGTTCAACGCCGTCGCTTGCGATTGACCGTTTGTGACGAACAAGCCATTCACCGTCACCGTTGCCTCGACATCCGCTGTCGTTGGCGTTACGTCGATGCTCGTCACTTCACTCCCTACGCTTGCCGTGTAGCTCGTTGTCGTTGCACTGAATGCTGGCGACAATGCACCTTCGCTGAGCGTCAGTCTGCTCAAATCGGAGCTATCCCCGAACTTAATAAGACGGTCGGCCAAAAACGGAATCATCCAAACATTTTCCCCATCATAAACGCCACCCATGAACGCATTACTGCCTTTCGTAAAATCGCTAGGCCAATTGTTGAATCCCGTCATTTCCCCGGTCGCGGCATTGACCTTAATTAACATGTCAGCCGACAGCGGCACCAGCCATATATTCGTACCATCATACACGCCGCCTGCAAAGCTGCCGCTCCCTTTTGTAAATCCGCTAGGCCATCCATTGTATCCGGTCATGACTCCGGTTGCCGCATTGATTTTTACCACATGAGTGGCATTATTCGGTATCATCCATATATTCGTGCCATCGAAGACGCCTCCACAAAATGCATCTGCACTTTTGGTGAACCCGCTGGGCCAATTGTTGAATCCAGTCATTTCCCCGGTTGCCGGATCAACCTTGATTAGACGATCGGCACCATTCGGAATCAGCCATATACTGGTTCCGTCGAAAATAGAACCATAAAACGGATAGCTGCCAAGGCTTGTCCCGCTTGGCCAACTATTATAACTAGTCATGGCTCCAGTCGTTGCATCCACCTTGATCAAACGACTGCCGGAATAGGGGGTGAGCCATATATGGGTTCCGTCAAAAACGCCTCCGATAAATTGATCGTTGCCTCTCGATCCGCCCGGCCAACTGCTATACCCCGTCATTTCACCTGTAGTCGCGTTAACTTTGATGATCTGATTTGCACTATATGGAATTAGCCATATGTTCGTTCCGTCATAAACGCCTCCAGCAAATGCATTGCTCCCCTTAGTGAAGCCGGCGGGCCAATTGCTATATCCCGTCATTTCCCCGGTGGACGGATTAACCTTGATCAGTTGGTCGGCATTGTAAGGTATCATCCATATACTCGTACCGTCATACACGCCACCAACAAAGGCAGAGGATCCTTTTGTAAATCCGCTGGGCCAGGCCTGGTATCCCGTAAAAGCGGTCCCCGCCACTTCATTCGCAGCAATGGAGCCACTATATCCGATCCCGTCTTGACTGGATATGTTACCAGCCGCTGCAACAGCCGATATACCGCCAATGCCTGCGCCGAACTTCCCCGGAATACTGCCTATTGTTAAAAGAATAATCAAAATCATAATTGCTAATTTTCTACTTATCCTTGTCACCGTTCTTCCGTCCTTTCGCATAGAGAATCATTCGTTGTTGGAAACCGCAAACGTTTATGATCAACTGCTAAAATAACAAAATGACTGTTTAACATTGTTACAAGCGCTACAGTAATTGGCGATCCCCGCGTTGACTGCTACGTTCTCGACGGCTAGCCACTCCAGTAGAGAAGCATCAACCTCTACGGCAACGTTCCCGATGCTGAGCCGATAGCCGCTTCCCGTCGATAACACGTCCAAATACATGCGTGGCGCCATCTTATCTATGTAGATCAAATCGTTGTCCTATAACATCCTAGAATGTTATCCTCTACTATTGTAAATTCATTTAAGGTGATCAATCTGTAACCCTGATTACATTTTGCAAATAATTAATCTCATATAGCATCAATGCGCGGACGCACGTCGAGAATGGTCAAGTCCGTTGTGGACTTCTCAATTGTCCTCGCGAAGCAGAGCGCACCCCAGATATAACTAATATAGAGTTCATCTCCCTCATCGCCTTCAAAGAGGATAGGTGATCCAGGCTCTAAACAGCAGGGTTAGGGGCGTCCCGGCACTTACACTCGCTCGCCAATGCTTAATAGATTACTTGAT
The DNA here is from genome assembly GCF_024498075.1 of Paenibacillus mendelii. GTDB lineage: Bacteria > Bacillota > Bacilli > Paenibacillales > Paenibacillaceae > Paenibacillus_Z > Paenibacillus_Z mendelii. Next base: position 48,012 of record NZ_JANHOF010000012.1, on the reverse strand, counting down.
CTTATCCGGCTCTAGTCCAGTGTCGGCAGCCTTCTTGCATAATCCAGGAAACATTTCATCCTCCGAGAAACGCATGAAGAAAATATTGGATACGCCCATTCACTTATCTCCGCTCCTACATACAATATTTTAGCCCATCAATTAAGGAGTGACACGATCATGTCATTTTTCCCACCTCCAAGTCCCCCAGGATTCCCAGGGCAGCCGGGACCACCAGGACAGCCGGGGCAGCCGGGACCCATGGGACCCAGCTCACCTCCCCCGGGATTCACCCCTCAGCAACCTACAGTTTCGCCCTTTGCTGTCGACCCGGGAGCGATTGCTGGTTGTTTATTTCGGAATACGTACGTTTGGCTCGTGAATAGAAATCAATTCTGGTTTTACCCGGTTTTCGTAGGGCGCACCTCGGTTGCGGGGTTTCAGTGGAACGGAAGGTTTTGGGTGTATACTGGATTGAGCTTGCAGTCCATTCAATCCTTTACATGTTTCTAAATGAACACGCGAAAAAGTTCCGTTCCACTAGGAATGGAACTTTTCGTGTGTGTTTTTATGGAGTTTGAATGACAAAGATACACTTCTTATCAGGGCGGCATTACCAGATACGCCTGTATCAGCGTATTCTTTGGGAGGCGAAATTCAAGAAATCATCGCGTAGTCTTTTTTAAACCACAGAAAAAGAAAAATCCACAACCTCATGCGGTTGTAGATATACGTGGTGGAGTCAAACCCCTATCGAAGATCACGCCACACAAGCTTCTACGGGTGTAGCACCGTTTTAATGTCATCCTAGCGAACGCCCTATTAAAAATAAACTACAACCGCCGCAATCCCCTCAGAAAAGCATCACCCGCTTTCATAAACGCAGGGAATAACTATATTTCCACTTGTGTCCATATACCCATATTTACCGTCTTTTTGTATGGCTGACAAACCGTCAATAAACATACTCGCAAGATCATAAATACACGGAATGGCAATATTGCCGCTCTTGTCAAGGGCTATACATTGGGCGTACAAGCAAAACAAACAAGCTGCACAGCCTGTACAACCTGTACATATTTAAAACAACATTTCAATCCTTTTGCCGTCTTATATATAATAAATGGAGGCTCCAGCCTTTATAGCCTCTGCGACTGCATGCTGATTGGCTTTTTCAATAACCGTTGCAATTCTTCTCTTGAATCCTTGCGGTTAATAATTCCTCCGTATAAGCTACTTAAGGTCTTCTTCATCCATGTGTCCCAAATAATCATCATACAAATCCATCATATCAAATCCAAAACCCCAGCCAATATCCTGACTGCTCTGCATCAATTCTTTGCATCGATCTACAAACTTGTCTTCTAATTGATTGTCTACAATATACTTTAAGGCTTGTTCATATACGCTTGCTATAGTATGGTAGAATTTTTGATCAATGTCTCCAAATGAAAGTGTGAAGTCCACTCCACATTCCACTGTAAAAACCATTATTTCTGCAATTTGCTCCTTATTGTTTGAAACATTACTAAAGTCCTTTATTGCTTTCTTCATAATCGGGTACCGCAAAATCTCTCCCTTGTGGTGGCCAAATTCCTTCTCAATAATTTTCTTGTACTTGCCTAAGACCTCACCTTGATCAGGAAATAACACTGAAAAATAATGTTCTTGAATGATCGGGTATTTCTTGACCAAATTCAAGATTTCAGCCTCAAGCTCTCCCCTCGTAAGTTTGTTCAAATGCTTTTTAATGGTTGAGTTTCTTAATTTCAGCATTATGTTAATCCCCTTAATCAGGTTATAATTCCCAGCATTATTACTTTACAGCTTACAAGGTATAATATAAATAAAACGCGAGGACTAAGCAATGGACACTATGGAGGATAAATATAACGCGGCTCTAGCGCATATTGAAGAACTTAAGCTGGAAATCTCCCGGTTGAGAAATCTCTTGGGGCTTAGTGATGATGGAAATATAACAAGTACAAATGTACAAATAATGTCTTATTCCACCTCCCCGGCAAAAGAAAGCAATGAGACAACTGTTGGAGAGACCAATGTTCACCAGTACTCTACGGTAGGGGATAAGCTCGCCTTATATAGAAGTTATTTTCGAGGCAGAGATAATGTATATCCGATTCGCTGGAGCAACAAACAAGGCAAGTCTGGATACTCGCCCGCCTGCGCCAATGAGTGGACTTCCGTTTGCGAGAAACCCAGAGTAAAATGCTCCGTCTGCAAACACCAGAGCTTCATGCCTCTTACAAACGAAGTGCTATCATCCCATTTAGATGCACGACAGGACCGAACGATTGGCATATATCCAATGCTACCTGATGAGACCTGTTGGTTTTTGGCCATGGATTTTGACAAACACGATTGGAAGCAGGATGTTGCTGCCGTGATGCAGCTATGCACAAGTCATGGAATACCCGCACTGTTGGAGCGCTCACGTTCCGGCAATGGTGGCCACATTTGGATTTTCTTCAGTCAAAATATTGAAGCGGCTACAGCCAGAAGATTGGGAATGACTTTGCTGAGTTTAACCATGAACAAAAGATATCAACTCGGCATGGAATCCTATGACCGTCTGTTTCCCAATCAGGATACACTGCCCAAAGGCGGATTCGGGAACCTCATTGCTCTTCCGCTTCAAGGCGGACCACGTAAACAGGGAAACAGCGTCTTTGTTGATGAACACTTTGAGCCCTATGCTGACCAATGGGGTATATTATCCGGACTTGGTAAACTGACCGAGGATGAGGTGAGGCAATTTATATACAAGCATGGAGAATATAGACTATTCAACAATGACACCTTGATAGCAGCAACTGACGATGAAGTGGCTGGAATGGCAGAGGAACAGAGTAAATATATTCAGGAGCAGCCGATTTTGATGAAATCATTGCCTTCTGAAATACAGATTCTACAATCAGATCGACTTTATATTCCTAAATCCGGACTTCCTTCAAGTACCGTTCATGCTCTGATTAAACTAGCATCGTTCTCCAACCCCGATTTTTATAAAGCACAAGCTATGCGGCTATCCACCTACGGTAAACCCCGGGTTATCTCATGCGCAGAGGATCTGGAGAATCATATAGCTCTTCCACGGGGATGCTTGCATGATTTAATATCCATTTTTGAGCAAAATCAAGTTAAAGTATTACTTGACGATCAACGTTCGTCTGGAACTTCAATAGAGGCAGAGTTCACCGGTACACTGACTACTCTTCAGGATACAGCAGCCAGAGCAATTCTAAACCGGGATATAGGCGTTCTCTCGGCGGCAACCGCATTCGGTAAAACGGTCGTAGCAGCCAGCATCATCGCTTCAAGAAAGACAAACACCCTTATTCTGGTGCACCGCCGGGAGCTTATGGAGCAATGGCAGGAACGTTTGCAAACCTTTTTGGAAATCCCAAAACAAGCAATCGGTATGATCGGCGGCGGCAAAAAGAAACGAACCGGCATTATCGACATTGCTGTCATTCAGAGCCTCAACTATAAAGGGAATGTTAAACCCTTCGTAAGTGAATATGGTCAAGTCATTGTGGATGAGTGCCATCACGTATCAGCCTACAGCTTCGAACAGGTTCTACGGGAAGTCCGCGCAAAGTATGTATTTGGCTTAACTGCCACCCCTAAACGTCAGGACGGACAAGAAGCCATCGTACGATTCCAGCTTGGACCAGTGCTATTGAAGGTAGATGCCAAAACTTTAAGCAGCTCCAGAGGATTTACACTAAGAGTCGTTCCCCGGCATACCCATTTTCAGACTATACCTGGAAAAGTGGTTTCAGGTATTCAGGATATCTATCAGCAACTTGTAGATAACGAGGAGCGCAACACGCTTATTTTTGACGATTTGCTTACCTGCCTGGATGAAGGCCGCTCTCCGCTGCTGCTGGTCGAACGGACTGCTCATGCTGAATATTTTGCAGAGAGATTGCAGGCCTTTTCCAAAAACATAATTGTGCTTAGAGGCAGAATGGGAAAAAAGCAGAGAGAAGCTCTACGCACCCAAATCGCATCTATTCCGGATGATCAAGAACGGATAATCATCGCTACCGGCAAGCTGATAGGGGAAGGCTTCGATGACGCCAGACTGGACACCTTGTTCCTTGTCCATCCCATCTCTTGGTCAGGCACCTTGCAGCAATATGCGGGCCGCTTGCACCGAAGTCATGCCAATAAAGAAGAAGTGAAAATATATGATTATATCGATCTTCAGGTGCCTATGTTGATGGCGATGTTCAAGAAAAGAGTGAAGGGTTATCGGAAGATGGGGTATAAGGGGGCTGAGTTGTAGAAAAGTGCATAAAAATAGAATGGGTGTGTTGAACCCCTTTCCTTAAAATGGCCTTAAAGCCTTGCTGGGAAAGGGATTCTAGAAATTAAACCTTGGCTATGCAAAACCACAATTCGCCGGAGCGTATTAATCCAGATGTTTGGAGAGGTGGCATAACTCGTCAGATCTGATGATCTGACCCTAGCAATAACTTTGCCTCGTGTTCCGTCGGACTTAGAAGTATTGGGAGAAAATAGAACTGGAAAATTTATCGTTGACTTTATCTATAGGTCAAAAGCACAAAAATCAGCCATAACCGAGGACGTCCTGAAACAACTACTAGCTGCTTTCAAAGATCATGTGACGGATCGCAACATCCCAGAAATCAAGAAATTCATCGGAAACTATGTAGACAAGGTGGTCGTCTATAAGGAGCATGTAGAGCTTATTCTGAAGTTGAGTGTCGAGGAAAGCAAAAACCCCAACCTCACGCGGTTGGGGTTCTACATATTGGTGGAGGCGAGGGGATTTGAACCCCTGTCCGAAGATCACGCCACACAAGCTTCTACGGGTGTAGTCACAGTTTTGATGTCACCCTAGCGAACGCCCCGTAACCGGCTTTCGCAAAGGTCAGCCTGATTATCTTCTTACGTCGACCCCAGGCGGAGACCGAACGTCGTATCCCACTATAGTTGAGCCCCTATCCCAGTCACATGGGCGATGCTGAGGAGGAGCACGCTAACAGGTTATTAAGCTGCTAAAGCGTAGTTTGTTTGTTGTTTGCCGTTTAATAGGCTTTAGCGTTGATGAAGTGGACGCGTCCCCACTACCCGCAACCCATGCTCGTACTATCCCCGTCGAATCCATAAACGCCCCCAATCTCGCATAAACGGCGTCGTCTGAAGGTGAATTTCGCATCTGCCTTCGTCACTATTGAGTGGCGAATCGAGGCGATCACTTCTTCATGTTCCGTTTAGCTTAGGCGCTCTGGCGACGTACCGCACCCGGAAGGTGATCGGCATAACGCTTCGAGCATTGCATCAGTTGCCTTACGTTGCTGCTTATTTAGTATACCACAACCACCAGCTTATTGCGCCGATGTCTTTCTGGAAACATTGGCGGCGAGCGCCACAAGTACCAACTTGTCTTACATGACTTATCTTGCGACCTTCTGTTTCTCACGCAGTGCACGCTGAATATCACGCTGTGCATCCCGTTTCGCCGCTGTTTCTCGCTTGTCGTATTGCTTCTTACCCTTACCTAATCCAATAAGAAGCTTGGCATAGCCATTACGAACATAAATCTTCAACGGTACGATGGAGTAGCCTTCCTGCTTCGACTGACCAAGCAGCTTATGAATCTGCGTCTTATGCAGAAGCAGCTTCCGTGCCCGTGTCGGGTCGGTCGGGTTATGCCGGTTACCTTGATCGAAGGGACTAATGTGCATGTTGTGAATGAACATCTCACCGTTGCGAATCGTTGCGAAAGCATCGCCAATATTCGCTTTCCCGGCTCGCAGCGCCTTAATCTCCGTTCCCATCAGCACGATTCCCGCTTCATACGTATCTTCGATGAAATAGTCATGGGAAGCCTTCTTGTTCTGGGCGAGCTGTTTCCCGTCACTCTTCTTACCCATGCCAATCACCTCTTGTTTTAGACTTGAACCGCTGCGGAGATCTCATGAAACGAATGGACTCCTAACCGCGTTCATCAGGAGTCCATTGTAACAACTTTACAAGCTGAAATCAAGAAGTCACGCAGGTTTACTGCGCCTTACATACAGCGAATTAGCTCTGCTGTTTGGGCTCGACAGCCGCAGCTCCGCTACCCGCCGGATTGCCTTCGCGGTTCTTCTTCTTGCGAGGCTTTTTCTTTACCCCATTTGGTGCAGCACCGGCATTCGAACTCGCATTCGTTGCCTTGTTCTCATTAGCCTTGCCCTCATTCGCAGCACCGCTCTCAGCAGGCTTCTTGCGGCGGCGCTGGTTCCCCCCGCCGCTGCCGGCGTTACCGCTCGGGCTCTTCGTACCGTTATTCGGCGCGCCGCCACGGCGGTTCCCATTCGATCCCCCGCCTTGGTTACGGCCTCCGCCGCCTGGCCGGCCACGGCGTGATCCGAAGCCTGGAGAGAAATGCTCATACTCCCCTTCATCGATTACGCCTCCGGTACCAAGAATCGGCAGCCCCCACATATCTTTTCGTACTGCGGCGCTGCGAGGAGCAGAACCACCTTGGTTCTCGCCTTCTTGCTCCGTTTTCCCCTTGTTCGAAGCAGCGCCTTCGCTGCCAACAACCGTCCCGTCTTCTGTTCCCATTATTCGGTTCAAATTATAATCGTCCTCCGGTTTCCATCCTGTTCGTTCACGTTCAACCTTGGCACCGCTCTCGCTGCCGCGTCGTGCCGGCATCGATACGCCGCGTGCGCCGCTGCCGCGCTGCTCCGCTCCGCCTCGGCCCGCACGTGCGCCCGCACCGCGGGCTCCGCCGGCACTGCCGCCGCGCGCTCCCGTTGCTGCGCCCACGCGCTCGCTCGCGCCAGCCCGCTTCTGTCCGCGGCCACCGGCCGCTCCAGCGCGCTCACCGCCTGCGGCGCTGCGCCCGCCGCGTCCCCCGCGGGCGCCGGAACCACCAGCCGCGCCGCGGTCTGCCCCGCCGCTTGCGCGTTTGCCCCGTGCAGCGAACTCGCCTCCGCGAGCCGCCACGGAACCTTTCGACTCCACCAGCGCAAAGTCGATGGTGTGTTCGTCCATGTTCACATGCTCGACGCGCACGCGCACCTCATCGCCGATGCGGAACATCCGCGACGTCCGCTCGCCGACGAGCAGCATATGCTGCTCGTGAAAGTGGTAGTAATCATCCGTCAGCTCGCTGAGCCGGATGAGCCCTTCCACGGTGTTCTCCAGCTCGATAAAGATACCGAAGCTCGTCACACTGCTAATTATACCATCAAATTCCTCGCCAATCTTATCCAACATAAATTCGGCCTTCTTAAGCTTATCCGTATCCCGCTCCGCCTCGACAGCAACCCGCTCCCGTTCCGAGGATTGCTGGGCAATATCCGGCATCCGGGCTCCAAGCGCCTCCATCCGCGCTTCGGAGAGCATTCCCCCATTCTCGATCACCTCGCGCATGACGCGATGAATGACCAAGTCCGGATAACGCCGGATCGGGGAGGTGAAGTGGGAGTAGAACTCCGCTGCAAGGCCGAAGTGACCCAGACTCTCTGCTTCATATCGCGCCTGTTTCATGGAACGCAGCATAACCGTCGAGATGACCGTCTGCTCCTTGGTCCCGCGAATATCTTCCAGCAAGGTTTGCAGAGCACGCGGGTGAATCGCACTCCCGCCCTTGCCTTTGATGGTGTAGCCGAAATTCGCTGCAAACTGCACGAAAGCCATCAGCTTCTCCGAATCCGGGTTCTCATGGATCCGGTATAGAAACGGCACGCGCAGCCAGTAGAAGTGCTCGGCAACCGTCTCGTTGGCGGCCAGCATAAACTCCTCAATGATCTGCTCGGCGATCGAACGCTCGCGCTTCACGATGTCCACCGGCTTGCCGCTCGCATCGACGATAACCTTCGCTTCCACAAAGTCAAAGTCAATGGCGCCGCGCTTCATCCGGGTCGAACGAAGACGCATGGCCAGATCTTCCATCAGCTTGAAGGTGTCCACCAATTCGGCGTAGCGCTCCGTGACCTCTGGATCCTCATCCTGCAAAATCTTACGCACATTCGTATACGTCATGCGCTCTTTCGTCCGAATCACGCTGGTGAACACGTCATGCCGTACACGCTTGAGCGTCTTTGCGTCGAATTCCATTTCGCAAGACATCGTTAAGCGGTCCACCTGCGGATTCAGAGAGCATATGCCGTTGGACAGTCTGTGCGGCAGCATCGGTATGACCCGGTCCACCAAGTACACGCTGCAGCCGCGGCGATAAGCTTCCTGATCGAGTACGGACTTTTCAGTCACGTAGTACCCCACATCCGCGATATGCACGCCGAGCAAATAGTTGCCGTTAGGCAGCCGCTCCACATTCACCGCATCGTCCAGGTCCTTGGCGTCCTCGCCGTCGATCGTCACAATAACGCGGTCGCGCAGATCGCGCCGGCCTTGGCTGATGATCTCTTCCTCCGTAATCGATTCCGGAGCCGCTTCCGCTTCCTCCAGCACATCCTCCGGAAAGCCTTCCGGCAGCTGATGCTTACGGATAATGGATAGAATGTCGACGCCCGGATCATCCTTATGACCCAGAATTTCAACGATCTCGCCTTCGGCTGCCGAACGCCCTTCCGGATAGGATACGATACGGACAACAACCTTCTGTCCGCTCACCGCACCCTGGAATTGCCCCTTCGGAATAAAGATATCGCGGTTAATTCGTTTATCGTCCGGCACCACAAAACCGTAAGCCTCGTGGTTATCGAACGTGCCAACCACTTGCGTGACTGCACGCTCTACAACGCGTACAACCTCGCCTTCCATGCGTCCGCCGTTCTCGCTCTTGGAGGTAACCCGCACGAGTACGATATCGCCGTTCATCGCGCTGGCCAAATCATTGGCATGCAAATAAACGTCCGGATGCGCCTTATCCTCCGGCAGCAGGAACGCAAATCCCTTGGCATGCGCCTGCACACGTCCCCGCAGTAAATTCATTCGCTCCGGCACACCGTACCGGTCGTTACGGTTGCGGATAATCCGCCCCTCGTCTTCAAGCTTGTTCAGCATGACAAGAAACGCCTTGAACGACTCCGTTCCTTCAACGCCCAGCTCCTGATGCAGCTCTTGGTATGTCATCGGCTTATAAGCCGCTTCTCGCATAAAATCAAGCAGGATCTGCTCTGTTATCATAATGCCTCCACTCGCATGCCGCTTCTCTCTATATAAGCAGTTGCAGCCTCAGGTTGATAGATTCTCATATAGATTTAGTATACACGAAATGAAACAACGCCATCCGTTTTCGCAAAAATATTTGCCATATCGCGGATGGTTTACAATTGATGGGCTTGGACGGTCTCTTCCAATCCATCCCATTAGACCGCCCTACATCCTTCTTCACACAAAAGCATCCATTTTCAAACCAAGCCCGGCTCTTTCGTCCAACTTGACGGAGGGTTATTCAGTGCAATCATTTATGATGCTAATAAACCGCCTCATTAAAAAAACACCGTCAACCAGTCAAATCAATCCGCCGCTCTCGGCTTTCGACAAGGTTAACGATGTTTACGATTCCACTTCGTGGTTCAAATAAAAAAAGCGGGAGCCATCCTCCCGCTTTCCGTAACGATTGACGATTATACTTTAATCAGATAAGCAACGATCAATGCGGTTATGAAGAATCCAGCCGCCAGTCCGACCGTTAGCCGTTGCAAGAAAAGATCCAGTCCGCGCGCCTTTTGCTTGCCGAACAAGTGCTCAGCACCGCCGGAGATGGCGCCCGAAAGTCCGGCGCTCTTCCCTTTCTGCAGGAGAACGACTGCAATCAAGCCCAACGAGAAAATGATCAACAAAATTTTGAAGAAAATATCCACAGTTCCACCTCCAACGCTGAAGCATTCGCATTTACCGTAGCCATGTCCTGTGGGACAAAGCCTAGAAACAACATTTTTATTGTATCACAGAAGGTAGACGAATACAAGCATTATCCATCTTTGTAACTTGCAAGCGGCCGCACGGTGCAAGCTTATTTTGCAGCTTCACCATGAATGGCCTAATCATATACATTACACATTATGTTATTTAACATTACACATATCAAATATATTTTCATAATTATTAGTTCAAAACCAACCACAAAAGCAGATTATATGTTATATTAACTAACATAATAAACACATCGGAGAGTGATTCCTATGAAAGTAGCCTTCGTTGCACATGATCAAAAGAAAGAAGAGATGATAAACTTCACAATTGCTTATCAACATTTGTTTCAAGCACATGAACTCTTCGCGACAGGTACAACAGGCCAGCTCATCATGGATAATACTTCTCTTGAGATTTTCCGATTTAAATCCGGACCCTTAGGCGGCGACCAGCAGCTCGGAGCCTTAATTGCGCAAAACAGCCTGGATCTCCTCGTTTTCTTCCGCGATCCTCTTGTCGCACAAGCACATGAGCCAGACATCTCAGCGTTACTCCGCCTCTGCGATGTATACGGCATTCCGGTTGCCACCAACATGGCAACTGCGGAGCTGCTGGTACGCGCGCTTGAGCGAGGGGACTTCAACTGGCGGGATGTGGTTCATTATAATTGCCCCGTGAATGTGACGACCCTCAAGGACAGACACCCAGACAAGCCCCGTAAAATCGGATCAGCCGCTGCAGAACGCCACTAATTATGAAAAAAAGGGACGATAGCATCGTCCCTTCCTCACAATTTCATATTAATAGCCATTCTCACGGAAGAAGTCCAGGCAGATCTTCGCGCTTTCGAGCGATGAGGAAGCGAACTCCTCCTGCTCCACGATAAAGTATTCGATGCCGACCTTCTCCGCAACGCCCAATACACCCTTCAGGTTGACGACACCTCTACCAACCTCGGTATCCCGGCGTCCTTGGCCGAAGTCCTTGAAGTGAGCAAGCGGCACCCGCCCCGCATAACGCGTCACATAATCAACCGGATCCTGACCGCCCATATGTACCCAGCCTAGATCAAATTCAGCAATCAGGTATTCTGCCGGCACCTTCTCAAGCAGCAGATCCATAGCAGGCTTACCGTTCACAAGCTTAAACTCGAAATCGTGATTATGGTATCCATACTTCAATCCTGCAGCCGCCACTTGTTTCCCTGCCGCTTCCAAGATGGAAGCCAAATGGTTGACGTCATCCTCCGTCGGGTTTTCCGGGAGCGGCGCCCAAGGCGTCACGATATATTTCAGACCGATTTCTTTGGCATACTCAATCTGTTGTGCCAGATCCTGTTCGATCTTTTCCGGTTCGCCGAAATTCAGACCCACATGCGCAGAAGGAGCCTCTAGACCAAGCTCATCCAGAAGCGCTTTCAATTCCTTCGCAGGCGTGTTGTAGTAACCCGCAAATTCGACTGCTTTATAGCCCATTTCCGCAACCTTGCGGATTGTTCCGAGAAAATCCTTTTCTGTCTGGTCACGCAACGTGTACAACTGCAAGCCAACTACCGGTTTTGTCATATCATCCACCGCTTTCAACGTTTTTTTGGCGATTCACCACTTCATTTTCTCACTCGCAAGCTAAGATCACGCTTCGCACACATAGGTCCGCCAGCATCCCGCTTCCACTATGCAATATTGTTATTTGATGATCAACAAAAAGAGGAGAGCAAGGCGCAGTAAACCACGCCTTCTCTCCCCTATTATAGCGAACGTCTTCATGGAAAATAGGCTTCCATTTGGGACATTCTTTTGTCATTTTGCTATTGCGCCATTTTTATTTGAAGTTCTTCAAGTTGTAAAATGCGCTTTTGCCTGCGTATTGAGCCGTCGAACCCAGTTGATCCTCGATGCGGAGCAATTGGTTGTACTTGGCAACGCGGTCCGTACGGGACGGCGCGCCTGTTTTGATTTGGCCGGCATTCGTAGCAACCGCGATATCCGCGATCGTGCTGTCCTCGGACTCACCGGAACGGTGCGAGATCACAGCCGTATAGCCTGCGCGTTTCGCCATTTCGATCGCATCGAACGTCTCGGTAAGCGAACCGATTTGGTTCACTTTAACCAGAATGGAGTTGCCGATGCCTTTCTCGATCCCTTGGGACAGACGCTCGGTGTTCGTGACGAACAGGTCGTCGCCGACAAGCTGTACTTTGCCGCCCAGCTTCTCGGTCAGCAGCTTCCAGCCTTCCCAATCATCTTCAGAACAGCCATCCTCGATTGTAATAATCGGGTACTTATCCGCCCATGATGCAAGCAGGTCTACGAACTCTGCAGGCGTGAACGATCTGCCTTCGCCTTCGAGGTGGTACTTGCCGTCTTTGAAGAATTCCGTGGAAGCTACATCCATACCCAGGAATACGTCAACGCCCGGCTTGTAGCCTGCGCGCTCGATTGCCGAGATAATCGTTGTGATGGCTTCTTCATTGGAGCCCAGGTTCGGAGCGAATCCGCCTTCGTCGCCTACAGCCGTATTAAGGCCTTTGTCTTTGAGAACCGACTTCAGGTTGTGGAAGATTTCTGCGCCGATGCGGAGCGCTTCCTTGAAGCTCTCTGCGCCAACCGGCAGAACCATGAACTCTTGAACGTCGATGTTATTGTCCGCATGCTCGCCGCCGTTCACGATGTTCATCATCGGAACCGGAAGCACTTTAGCATTGAATCCGCCTAAGTACGTGTACAGGGGAACGCTCAGTGCGTCAGCTGCAGCACGGGCAACCGCCATCGATACAGCGAGGATCGCGTTCGCGCCCAGCTTGCCTTTGTTTGGCGTACCATCAAGCGAAAGCATTTTGCGGTCGATCAACACTTGATCCAGTGCGTCAAGACCAATGATTTCAGGCGCGATGATGGAGTTTACGTTGTCAACAGCCTTTAGCACACCTTTACCGAGGTAACGGCTTTTGTCGCCATCGCGAAGCTCTACAGCCTCGTAAGCGCCAGTGGATGCGCCGGAAGGTACGATCGCGCTGCCTTTGCCACCGGATTCAAGAATAACTTCAACTTCTACCGTCGGGTTACCGCGGGAGTCAAGCACCTCGCGTGCATATACGTCAGTAATGATAGACATGAACGGAACACTCCTTATATTGTATTATGGGTTGTTTATCGCTTAGCGTCTTTCTTCAAGCTTGCTCAATCAACGTGATACCGGTCATCTCAATCGGCTTCGACAGACCTGCCAGATCCAGAATCGTCGGGGCAATATCTGCCAGAATTCCATTATCGCGCAAGGTAACGCCAGCCTTCGTGACAATGAGTGGTACCGGATTGGTCGTATGCGCAGTAAACGGGCGCCCTTGCTCGTCGATAACCATATCGGCATTGCCGTGATCCGCCGTAATGAGGCAAACGCCGCCTTTGGCAAGTACCGCGTCAACCACCTTGCCCATACATTCATCCGTTGCTTCCACAGCTTTGATCGTCGGCTCCAGCATGCCGGAGTGACCGACCATATCCGGATTCGCAAAGTTTAGAATGATCACATCATGCTTATCCGACTCGATCTCTTTCACAGCAGCTGCAGCGACCTCATACGCACTCATCTCAGGCTTCAGGTCGTAGGTCGCAACCTTAGGCGAGCTGATCAGAATACGTGTTTCACCCGGTAGCTCGACATCTCGTCCGCCGCTGAAGAAGAAGGTCACATGCGGATACTTCTCCGTCTCGGCAATGCGAAGCTGCTTCTTGTTGTTCTGAACGAGCACTTCACCAAGCGTGTTATCGAGATTCTTAGGTTTATACGCAACGAATCCGCCTACCGTTTCACTGAACAGCGTCAGACAGACGAAGTACAGGTTCTTCGGCGCACTCACGCCACGGTCGAATCCGCGAAAATCTTCATTGGTAAACACTTGAGACAGCTGAATGGCACGGTCCGGACGGAAGTTGAAGAAGATTACCGCATCTTCAGATTCCACAAGGCCGACCGGCTTTCCTTCCGCACCTACGATAACCGTCGGCATGACAAACTCGTCATAAACCGACTTCTCGTAGGATTCCACAACCGCTTGAATCGGATCGGCGTATTGCGGCCCTTCGCCATAGACCATGGCGCGGTACGATTTCTCCGTCCGCTCCCATCGCTTGTCGCGGTCCATTGCATAGTAGCGGCCTTGCACAGTCGCGATCCGCCCTACGCCAACCACTTCAATCTTCGCTTGCAGCTGTTCCAGATACCCCTTCGCGCTATCCGGTGCAACATCGCGGCCATCCAGGAAAGCATGGATATAAACCTCAGTCAGCTCATGCTTCTTCGCAAGCTCAAGCAGAGCAAACAAGTGAGCAATGTGGCTATGTACGCCACCATCCGAGAGGAGACCATACAAATGAAGCTTCTTGCCATTCGTCTTTGCATGGTTAATTGCCCCAATAAGCGTCTCGTTGTCGAAGAACTCACCCTCGCGGATCGATTTGCCGATCCGAGTCAGGTCCTGATAGACGATCCGTCCGGCGCCAATATTGAGATGGCCCACTTCGGAATTGCCCATCTGGCCTTCCGGAAGGCCAACCGCCTCGCCGCATGCTGTCAGCGTCGTGTGTGGGAAGGTCGACATGTAACGGTCGTAATTCGGCTTGGACGCTTGCGCAACCGCATTGCCCGTCAAGTCGTTCCGAAGGCCGAATCCGTCCATAATAATAAGCGCAACCGGTTTCGGAGCCGTCATCTTACTTCGCCCCCTCGACCAGTTCGATATAAGACGCCGCTTCCAGACTTGCACCGCCTACAAGAGCGCCATCAATATTCGATTGTCCCATATATTCGCGAATATTGCCAGGCTTCACGCTGCCGCCGTATTGAATACGGACCGCATTCGCTGTCTCACTGTTATACAGCCCGTCCACAATACCGCGAATGTAGGCAATAACATCCTCCGCGTCTGCAGACGTTGAGGATTTGCCTGTTCCGATCGCCCAGATTGGCTCATAAGCAATAACAACTTCCGCCGCCTGCTCTGTGGACAAGCCTTGGAAAGCCGCTTCGGTTTGCACCTTGCACACGTCTTTCGTCTGGCCTGCTTCGCGCTCTTCTAGCTTCTCGCCCACGCAGACGATTGGCGTCAAGCCGTGCTTGAATGCCGCATGAACCTTTTTATTCACGATCTCATCGGTCTCCGCAAAATAAGCGCGGCGCTCCGAATGTCCGATAATGACGTATTTCACGCCGAGATCCTTCAGCATAACGCCGCTGATTTCACCCGTGAAAGCACCGTTATCTTCGAAGTGCACGTTCTGGGCACCGATCGCGATAGCCGATCCTTTGGCCGCCTCGACTAGTGCCGGCAGCGTTGTGTATGGCGCACAAATAACCGCCTCTACGCCCTCAACCTCCGCCTTACCCTTCACAGCTGCGATGAACGCAGTTGCTTCGGATACGGTTTTAAACATTTTCCAGTTACCCGCAATAATTGGTTTCCGCATGTTCTTCAGCTCCTAACACATATTGAAGAAAAATTTAATTCGCCTTCACCAGCATGCCACTACTTATCGTTCAAAGCAACTACGCCCGGTAGCGCTTTGCCTTCCATGAACTCAAGAGAGGCGCCGCCACCCGTGGAAATATGGTCCATCTTGTCCGCAAGACCGAACTTCTCCGCCGCCGCTGCCGAGTCGCCGCCGCCGATTACCGTGTAACCGGACGTTTCCGCACATGCGCGGGCAACAGCTTGCGTACCATGCGAGAACGGTTCGATTTCAAATACGCCCATCGGTCCATTCCATACGACCAGCTTGGAGTTTTTGATCACGTCCGCGTAGATCTCACGGGTCTTCGGTCCGATGTCGATACCTTCCCATTCCGCCGGGATGCCGTCGATATCCACGATCTTCGTATTGGCATTCGCGCTGAAATCATCCGTTACGACGATATCAACCGGCAAGAGGAAGTTCTTGCCGAGCTCTTTAGCCTTGTTAATGAATCCAAGGGCAAGATCCAGCTTCTCGTTATCGACAAGCGATTTACCGATCTCATGGCCTTGCGCTTTGTAGAACGTATAAGAAAGACCGCCGCCGATCACGATATTATCCGCGATTTCGATCATTTTGTTAATGACATCAATCTTATCCTTTACCTTCGATCCGCCGACAATAGCCGTGAATGGACGTTCCGGATTGTTGAGCGCCTTACCAAGCACGTCCAGCTCTCTCTCCATAAGAAGACCGGAAACGGCAGGGAGGTGGTGAGCGATACCTTCCGTCGAAGCATGCGCGCGATGTGCCGCGCCGAATGCGTCGTTCACGAACAAGTCCGCCAGCTTCGCGAAGGACTGCGCAAGCTCCGAATCATTCTTCTCTTCACCCGGGTAGAACCGCACATTCTCAAGCAGCAATACATCACCGGCGTTCAGAGCAGCGGCCTGGGCTTCCACTTCTTCACCAATCGCCGCATCCGCCTTGATAACCGGCTTCCCAAGAAGCTCGGACAGACGTGCTGCAACCGGCGTCAAGCGCAGCTCCTCTACAACCTGACCTTTAGGACGGCCGAAGTGGCTGGCAAGTATGACTTTAGCGCCTTTCTCGATCAAGTAGTTAATCGTCGGCAGCGTCTCGCGGATCCGCTTATCGTCCGTGATGGCTCCGTTCTCCAGCGGCACATTAAAGTCAACGCGCACAAACACGCGCTTACCGCTTACTTCAACGTCGCGCACACTCTTCTTGTTCATCGATGTAGACCCTCCTTGGTTTTGTCGAACCTCCAGAAGCTGTGATCAGCGCCGCTATCCTCGCGGATAATCGGAGGCCTCCCTGGACATTCAATCATCTATTCGTTACACCACTATTAATCCTATCCATACCTGTCCTCGTCTCGTTCGGCAAGCCGGGCAGGTTCTTTATCTGTATGTGTGAAAACAAAGCTTCGAGCAGCCGTTATACCGCATCAACCAACGAGAAGGAGCTGCACGGGCAGCTCCTTCGAAGTAGGTGTCCGTATTACAGACCTTTGGAAGCGATGTAAGCGGCAAGATCAACGACGCGGTTTGAGTAGCCCCACTCATTGTCATACCAAGAAACAACTTTTACCATGTTGCCTTCAACAACCATCGTCGATAGAGCATCGATCGTGGAGGATGCTGGGTCACCGTTGTAGTCGCTCGATACAAGCGGCTCGTCGGAGTAGTTAAGAATGCCTTTCAGACGGCCTTCGGCAGCATCTTTCAGAGCGCCGTTGATTTCTTCAACCGTAACGTTAACTTTCAGCTCAGCAACGAGATCCGTAACCGAAACGTTAGGTGTAGGAACGCGCATCGACATACCGTTCAGTTTGCCTTTGAGCTCAGGCAGTACGAGGGATACAGCTTTCGCAGCGCCCGTCGACGAAGGGATGATATTCTCTGCAGCGGCACGTGCGCGGCGCAGATCCTTATGCGGCAGGTCAAGTACGGATTGATCGTTCGTATAAGAGTGAACCGTCGTCATCATGCCTTTAACGATACCGAATTTGTCGTTAAGCACTTTTGCGAATGGCGCCAGGCAGTTCGTTGTGCAAGAAGCGTTGGAGATAACGGTGTGAGCCGATGGGTCATACTTGTCTTCGTTAACGCCCATAACGATCGTGATATCTTCGTTAGTAGCCGGTGCGGAGATGATGACTTTCTTAGCGCCGCCCTTCAGGTGAAGCTCAGCTTTCTCCTTCGCCGTGAAAATACCCGTCGATTCAACAACGACTTCCACACCTACTTGACCCCAAGGAAGGTTCTCTGGGTTGCGCTCTGCGAATACTTTAATTTCGCGGCCGTTAACGATCAACGCGCCTTCTTTCGCTTCTACAGTAGCGTCAAGCTTGCCGTGCGTTGTATCATATTTAAGCAGATGAGCGAGCGTGCTCGTATCCGTTAAGTCGTTTACAGCCACCACTTGGACATCTGGGTTGTTCAATGCTGCGCGGAATACGTTGCGTCCGATGCGACCAAATCCGTTAATACCTACTTTAACCATTGTTATTTCCTCCTAAAAACATATTTTTTTAAAATCTATCTCAAGACGTTCGTGTACGCAGCGCCAGGCTGCATGCATACGTCAAGATCACGCGTTCATGTCTTGATTCTCTTCTTCATCGATTATAGCTGCGATCTCAAGTGCTGCAGCTTCGTCGGTGACGAGTATGTCATCATGCCCGAAGCGCATGACGGCTGCGATCGCCTCACCCTTGCTTCGTCCGCCCGCAATCGCGATAACCACCTCGGTTGCCGTGATATCCTCGAGCCGAAGTCCGGCTGTCGGCATGCGGTGAACAACATCGCCATTCCGATCGAAATAATAACCGAATGCTTCCGCAAGTGCTCCCTCCGCATTCAACGCTTCAATAACCGACCCGTCGACGCGTCTTCTTCTCGCCATGACCAAGGCGTCTCCAATACCATGGATAACAATGCGTGCATGACGGATCACTTCTACGATTTCGCGGATATTCGGCTCCTGCATTAAGGACAGGTAAGCTTCTTCGCTCAAATGATCGGGCACATGGAGCAGTCTGTATTGCGCGCCCGTCCGCTTGGCCATCGTCGATGCGATCGTATTGGCTTGGTAATCGAGGCTCTCGCCTAACCCGCCTCTTGCAGGTACGAACCAATTCCCTTTCAGCGGGGTTTGGGTCGTCAGCTGGCCGGCTACCTGGGCAAGCGTGGATCCACCGGTTACGGCAACGACATCATCCTTCTCCATCACCTTACGGAGCGCCGAGCAGCCTGCACGTCCGAGCTCCCGCTTCGCATGAGGCGAGCTATCGGAGTCTCCCGGCACAATCATGACCTGCTTTAAGCCAAACCGGTCACGAATGCGTGTCTCCAGATCGGACAAGCCGAACATCGCTTTGTAGAACGGCTCCATATCCTCCAGAAGCCGCTTGCCCGCTTCCGTAATCCGCATGCCAGCAGAATCAATATGAAGAAGTCCCTGCGCCTTCAAAAAGTCCGTCTCCGCACGCAATACCCGCTCCGTCATATCTAGGGATGCGGCCAGCGTGCGGCGTCCGATCATGTCGGATAGCATAACCTGGCGCAGAATTAAATAACGCTTCTTCATCACTACGAGCATATCCGGCACAAGCTGCTGCTGCAATTCAATGAGAGACTGCATTTTCCACGTTCACTCCATTGCCGAAATTAAGCATGTAGACCATGGACACAATGCGTCCCGCGTAAGCTTTTTTAGTCCCACTGCTATTGTACTCCAAAGCTGGACGCGGGGCAAGAAGGGTTTTGCCTATGAAACCGTTTGCCGACACCATTTACACAAAATTATTTTTTAAACCCATATTGCTTTTTCCCCGAAAATTAGATATACTAATCCTCGCTATCGCTTTTGCGCCCGTGGTCCAATGGATACGACGTAGGCCTCCGGAGCCTGAGATCGAGGTTCGATCCCTCGCGGGCGCGCCATATTACAACTAACAACCGGCTATCGCCGGTTTTTTTGTACCCAACGTTTGACCATCTTTGACTTTCAATTCACTTTCCGTTATGATGGTTATACATGAAGCACATCACCTACTTTCGGAAGCTGAGCTTCCAAATTAGCACAACATATTAAGGAGGGACTACTTAGACATGAATTTCGTACCTATGGTCATTGAGCAAAACAACCGCGGCGAGCGCGCCTACGACATCTATTCCCGGCTTCTGAAGGACCGCATTATCTTTCTTGGCACACCGGTGAATGATATGGTCGCTAACTCCATTATCGCGCAGATGCTTTTTCTTGCCGCTGACGATCCGGAGAAGGATATTTCCCTCTACGTCAACAGCCCTGGAGGTTCAGTCTCCGCAGGTCTCGCCATCTTCGATACGATGCAGTTCATTAAACCGGATGTTTCCACGATATGCGTCGGACTAGCCGCATCCATGGGCGCATTCCTGCTCGCAGCGGGCGCACAGGGCAAGCGATACGCTCTCCCGAACAGCGAAGTCATGATCCATCAGCCTCTTGGCGGGGCGCAGGGTCAAGCCAGCGATATTGAAATTCGCGCCAAGCACATTCTCAAAACGCGTGATACACTGAACAAAATCCTGTCCGAACGTACCGGTCAACCGCTTGATAAGATCGAACGGGATACGGATCGCGACTATTTCATGAGTGCAGCTGAAGCTGCATCTTACGGACTGGTCGACAAAGTTATCGACAAACTATAAGACACCACCCTAAGAGCGTCGACCGTTATTAACGGTTGACGCTCTTTCTCTTTCATCAGCCTCTCCAAGTAAGCCCCGCTATATAACACACTTACAAAGTTCTGTCAACAAAAATTCCCCCGGCTGAACTCATAACGACTCCTTCAAATATTCATGCTATCATGTACTAAATGATTCCAGTTTCACCTGCGTCTAGGCTGTTTCAAGAAATCTTATTAACGGAGTTGCACCCTTATGAAACTATCGAATCCAATTGCCAATGTGCGTAATTTCATTCGTTCTACTAATACCGAGCCTGTCTTCGCCCACTATTCGACTGACTATGACCGTCCTTACGAGACAGAAGCGCCTGCGGATCCACAAGCGTTGAATTTGTTCTTGCCTATGCAGGACAAATCTCTGCTGCTGCGGCCTCTGAGCGACACGCACCTTGTAGAGGTCTATCACGAAGCGAAGGCTATGCGTTTATCTAATGAATTCATATCGTTAATTGAACACGCCATCCAACAACGCGGCTTGGAAGTACACGAACGAAACTAACGACAATCTGCTTCATGCAGTGCTAGTTATTTATTTACCTGTACAAGAACACAGAAAGAAGGCAGGTGCCTCCGGGCCCCTGCCTTCTTTCTGTTACCTTCTATTTATTGCATTTCATAAGCAACGCTTACAGTAGTCGTAATTGTAATCTCACCGGTTTGAACCGAGGTTGCACCGCCGTCTGCTTTGCTTTCAGCCGCCATATTCATATTACGCTGGAATATCGGCGTGCTGCTTACATTCCCTTGAGAAATCGCGGCAACGCCTTTGACCGAACGGCCTGCAGCCTTTGCCAGCGTCTCCGCTTTTGCTTTGGCATTCGCCATTGCCTTCTCGAGTGCCTGCAGCTCATATTGCTCCTGCTTCTCCGTATTGAACGTAACGCCCTCGATCCGGTTCGCTCCTGCCGCCGACAAGCTATCCAGCAGCTGTCCAATACCTTCTAGGTTGCGCGACGTGATCTGGACCGTATGTGTCGCTACATAGCCCGTCACCTTACTCGTCCCGTCTTTCTCATTATATTTATATTCCGGCTGTACGTAGAATCCGACCGTCTTCACATCTTTCTTAGCCATCTTGTAGGTATCGTACAGCACCTTCTCCATGGCCGCGAACTGGTTGGCATTCTTGGCCTGCGCCTCTTTAGCGGTCGCCGCCCGCGTCTCAATGCCCACATTGATATAAGCGACATCTGGAGCTACCTGCAGCTCCCCATTACCGGATACCGTAATCAAGCCTCTCTCCACTCCTCCGTCTGCCGCAGCTGCCTGCACCTCTGCTTTTGGGCCCCCTGCTCCGATTACAACCCCGATCCCGATGGCCGCAGCCAGTACCGGTACGACCAGCAGCATGGAATAACGTCGATAACTCTTCTTTTCATCACCCATTCGAATCATCTCCTTCTTCGTTTATTTCTTAGACGTGTCTTTTCTTAGTATTGTTGCAATACTCTTCCACTAGTCTGAAAGTCCGCTGAAATCGAAAAAAGCTCCCTTATTGGGAGCTTCTTTACCACGGTTTATTGGTTTTCCAATTCTTCCTTGCTGACCAAGTTGACTAAAGCGGTTACAGCTTGATCTGCATCCGAACCTTCCGCGCTTATGGTGACCTCGGTACCCGAGCTGATGGCAAGGCTCATAATGCCCATAATCGATTTTGCGTTGACTTTTTTATCGTCCTTCTCGACGAAGACCTCGGAAGAAAACTTATTTGCTTCCTGAACGAAAAGTGCGGCCGGTCTTGCATGGAGACCTGTTTTCAGTCGAACGACAACCGGATGCCTTGTCATGGAAACCTTACCCCCTATACTAAATTCATTCGTGTGATGATCACGAGTGCTAACGTCATTTTAGTCCCTATTATACCACTTTTCCCAGAACAGCACTAGCCTAATGCTACCCGTTCCTTAATTTTTCCGCAATCTCGTCAATTTTGCGAAGTCGATGGTTCACACCCGACTTGCTCACTTTCCCTTTAAGCATCTCGCCGACTTCTTTGAGGTTCATATCCGGGTGCAGCAGCCTGATTTCAGCTACCTCGCGAAGCTTATCCGGCAAGCTTTCAAGTCCAACTTCCTTCTGCAGCAGTTTTATGTTATCGATTTGCCGAACGGCGGCGCCAATCGTCTTATTCAAGTTTGCCGTCTCACAATTGACAATCCGGTTAACGGAATTGCGCATATCGCGCATAATGCGGACATCTTCAAATTTAAATAAGGCTTGGTGGGCTCCTATGATGTTCAAGAGCTCGATGATTTTCTCGCCCTCTTTCATGTAGAAGATGAACCCCTTCTTGCGTTCGATACAGCGCGCGTTCAAATCGAACTTGTTGGCAAGGTCAACGAGCGCTTTGCAATGCTCTTCATACATACATGCTATCTCCAGATGGTAAGAAGAACCCTCTGGGTTGTTTACCGATCCTCCAGCCAAGAAAGCTCCGCGCAGATAGGATCTCTTGCAGCAGCTTTTGCGAAGCATATTCTTATCTATGCCCTGATTAAACATGAAGCCTTCAGAAACAATACGAAGCTCACTTAATATCTCCTGCACTTTAACCGGTATACGCACAATATAAACGTTATTCTTTTTTAGACGCATTTTTTTACGGACAAGCAGTTCAATATGGACCGTAAACATCTTCTTAATCAGCGAATATATACGCCGGGCAATCGCCGCGTTCTCCGTTGAAATATCTAGAATGACTTTGCGATTCGTCAACTGGACAGAGCCGTTCATACGAATGAGAGCAGACAATTCCGCCTTTTCGCAGCATGAGTCGGTTTCGATAAGCGTTAGTTCTTTTTTGGTTTGCGCTGCAAAAGACATCTACGTCTCACCCCTTTCGATTCATCCAGTCTTCTACAAGCTGGTAAATATGATGGCTTAATCTTGCCGCATCGTGCCTGAGATAGGTACGGAACAAAACCAGCCTGTCGGCAATAACCTTGTACCCGCGCCGTGTTACTTCATCCAGATCCAGGTGAACCGCCTTGGCACCCTTCTCCGCATATTTCTCCTGTACCTGCGGCGGGATTTCCCCATCATTCACGATTACATAGTCGAACAAATGATGACCGATATGCTCATACACGGCCTGCAGATGGTCGCCCACGGAGTAGTTGTCCGTCTCGCCTGGCTGCGTCATGACGTTGCATATAAACAGTTTGACCGCATCTGATTCCACTATACTCTCAGCGAGCTTCGGCACGAGCAGATTTGGGATGATGCTCGTATACAAGCTCCCTGGACCGATGAGGATCGCATCCGCCTCACGGATGGCATCCACCGCCTCCTGCAGCGGCTCGACCTGCTCCGGTTCGATGAACACACGCTTGATCGCTTGACCGGATTTCGGTATAACGGATTCCCCGGTTACGATCGTTCCGTCGGCCATCTCCGCATGAAGCACGATCGCCTGTCCTGCAGCCGGCAGAACGCGGCCGCGTACGGCCAATACCCGGCTAAGCTCACGTATCCCGGTCACGAAGTCACCTGCAATGTCTGTCATTGCGGCAAGCATAAGATTGCCGAGACTATGACCTGCCAGACCGGTGCCGTTGTTGAAGCGATACTGCAGCATCTCCGACAACAGCGGCTCTACATCGGCAAGCGCTATGAGCACGTTCCGAATATCGCCCGGCGGCGGCATCTGCAGCTCGTTCCTTAGTATGCCGGAACTGCCGCCATCATCGGCAACGGTAACGATTGCCGTTATGTCGAGCGGCTTTTCTTTCAAGCCGCGCAGCATAACAGACAGACCCGTACCGCCGCCGATGACGACAATACGGGGGTGACGCTCTATTCTAACCTTCTTCTCCATTATCCACCTCAGTGCCGATCGCGATCAGCATCGCGATGGCTGACACGGACATACTCCGTGTCACTGCTGCCCAGCATGCGGCCCAAATACTCAGCGATCGCAACTGAACGATGTTTACCGCCTGTGCACCCTATACCAACGACAACCTGGCTCTTGCCTTCCTTCCGGTAAAGCGGAATCAGGAATTGAAGCATATCGAGCAGCTTGGTCAGAAAGGTCTGCGTCTCGGGCCACTTCATGACATAATCGTAGACTTCCGGGTCTTGACCGGTATTCGGGCGCAAATGCTCCACGTAGTGGGGATTCGGCAAAAAGCGGACATCATAAATCAGATCCGCATCAATGGGTATGCCGTATTTGAACCCGAATGATGTGATGTTGATCGAGATTGTACTCAAATCCGTATTCGTGAATCTAGACATGATACGTTCTTTCAACTGTACAGGTTTCAAATTACTCGTATCGATAACCTGCGTTGCCCAGCCCTTCAGATCCTCCAGCATACGGCGCTCCAGCTTGATGCCCTCCAGAGGCAGTCCTTCTGGCGCCAACGGATGCCGCCTCCGGCTTTCCTTATAACGCTGAACGAGGACACTATCTGTGGCATCCAAAAACAAAATCTCGTATCCGATGGTGTAATGGTCCTTCATGTAGCTGAGCGATTCCGATAGTGCCGTGAAAAACTCGCGTCCCCGCAGATCGATGACGAGTGCCACCTTACCGATTTTTCCGTTAGACTGCTCGATTAGCTCGGCGAACTTCGGAATGAGGACCGGCGGCAAATTGTCGACGCAGAAAAAACCGAAGTCCTCCAGACTCTGCACGGCGATTGTCTTACCCGCACCGGACATGCCCGTGATGATAACCAGCTTTGCCATCGCTGTTCCCGTATCCATCGTCTACACCTCCGAAAAACGCTGCTTATAAACCCGCCGCTCACAGAACGAGACGGCTGCATTGCAGGGCAGTGCCGTATCACATCCGTGAGCCGGCAGCTGCACTGGCGCTGCGTAACGATTAAATATACTCTATTGCCTGCATAACTTACTTACCCGCTACAGGCCTGCTTCAACATGCGCGTGCAAGCAGCTATGAACGAATAATCAATCCGGCTGCTCCTACTACGCCCGCATTGTTGCCGAGAATAGCCGGTACAATTTCCACGCCTTCTGCGATAATTTCAGGTGTTGCTTTAATGAAGACCTCACGAATCTGTTCAAACAGAAACTCGCCGGCATACGAAACGCCGCCGCCAACAATGAATCGCTGCGGGTTAAGCACAATCGCTACGGCTGACATCGACTTGCCAAGGTAATAGGCGGCGCGAGATACGATGCGCGAAGCCACTTCATCGCCCGTCCTAGCTGCGTCAATGACATCCTTGGCCGTAATGTTCTCGACAAAAGATAGCGAGGTACGGTCGCCGCGTTCTACGGCATCCTTCGCCATGCGGATAATACCGGTCGCCGAAGAGACAGTCTCCAGGCATCCCATCTTACCGCAACCGCATTGAATGGCCTCCAGATCCGGCACAATCGACATATGGCCGAGTTCTCCCGCCACACCTGCATAGCCTTCAATCACACGGCCATTGATGATAATGCCTCCCCCAACGCCGGTTCCCAGCGTGTAGCAGACACAATGCATAATATCGCGGCCAGCCCCAGCCCATGCTTCACCAAGAGCCGCCACGTTTGCGTCGTTGTTTATGAGCACTTTCTTTTGGAGCTTATCCTCAAGAAATTCTTTGAGATGGACGTCGCGGAAATGCAAATTAGGCGAAAACTTAATGATTCCGTTGGGAATATCAATAAATCCGGCAACGCCAATACCAACGCCTTCTACCTGGTCCCAGCTGTAGGAAGACTGTTCCACGATGAGCCGGGCGTAGGCGGCGATATTCTCACATATCGAATCCGGACCTTTCTCGGTACCGGTCGGTCCTTCATAGGTATGGAGCAGTTCGCCGTTCGTATCGCAAATACCCACTTTAATGGTGGTACCGCCGATATCAACGCCAACTACAATTTTTTCAGACATTCCAAGTCCACCTCTACAATAATGGTAGTGTTGCTTTATGTTCCAACTATAATTGAACGTCCCCAATAGGTCAAGGTAATGGATGCGGCTTGAGCACCGCTCTCTTAATGGATAACCCTGCAGATGGATTCCATCTGCTTCATTCTTTGACGCAGTGCCCACTGGGACCTCTCCAGCCTTTACCACAGATCGATCCGGACAATAATAAGAGCGCTCCCTTATACAGGAAAGCGCTCGTTCTGAGATATAACCTATAGAGCAATCCAGATGCTACAGCGATTGGCTCCAGTCATGAACAGGCTGGCCCTCAAGGTACTTCTCGCAATCGAGCGCCGCCATGCAGCCGCTGCCTGCTGCCGTAATCGCTTGACGATACTTATGGTCCTGAACGTCACCGCAGGCGAAGACACCCGGAATATTCGTTTCACTCGTTCCCGGCTTCACAATCAGATAACCCGTCTCGTCCGTTTCAAGCTGTCCGTTAAGGAACTTGGTGTTCGGCGTATGACCAATCGCAACGAAGATTCCGTTCGTCTCGATCAATTCCTCTTCACCCGTCTCGTTGTTACGAACCTTCAGGCCCGTGACACCCATATCGCCAGCTACAACTTCAAGTGGCGTACGGTTAAGCGACCAGCTGATTTTGCCATTCTCACGGGCACGATCCTGCATAATCTTGGAGGCGCGCATTTCTTCGCGGCGATGAACAAGAACAACCTCAGATGCAAAGCGAGTCAAGAAGTTTGCTTCCTCCATCGCCGAGTCGCCGCCGCCGACTACGATGATCTTCTTCCCGCGGAAGAAGAACCCGTCACACGTCGCGCATGTGCTGACGCCGCGGCCAACATTCTCACGCTCGTTCGCGATGCCAAGGTACTTCGCCGAAGCGCCGGTCGATATAATGATCGACTCCGCTTGCAGCTCGCCCTGTCCTTCTACTTGAAGGGTGAACGGACGCTTCGACATATCGACCGAGTTCACCCAGCCCGTACGGAATTCCGCACCGAAGCGCTCTGCCTGCTTGCGCATGTTCGCCATGAGATCCGGACCCATGATGCCTTCAGGGAATCCAGGGAAATTCTCGACTTCCGTCGTCGTCGTCAGCTGACCGCCCGGCTCCGGTCCTTCAATGACCAAAGGATTCATGTTTGCACGAGCCAGATAGATAGCAGCCGTCAAACCGGCAGGGCCGGTTCCGATAATAATGGATTTGTACATGTAGTTGCCTCCTTCACAATCGACCCTTACTCCACGGAATGCTTTTCTTAGCTTCGGCTCCGGCCGAGACAATCATGCATTCGGGGCAAAGCTCTTTATCTGATTAATCACGAGTTTGTTCGGTTAGCGCAGGGAAGATCATCTTCATCTTTTCCTTAATGCCGCAAATCTCATCAATACGCTTCGCGCATTTGCTCACGGTCGCAATAGATGTTCCATATCGCTCGGATACCTCGTGGTATGAAATCGCCCGCCGATGCATCTTCGCTGTTAAATATTCTAGCGCGGCGGCCCATCCTTCTACCTTACCCAATTTCGGCACATCCGGATAGACTCTCGACAAGAATTCGATCCACAGCGTAAGAAGATCGTGCTGCTGAACCAAGTCGTAGTGCTTATTCATGCGGATAAGCGCAGCCTCTAGAACCGCTTGCCACTTATCCTCCCATACCGGGAGTCTAGAAGGCATGCGGCTATGTTCAATGACGGTTTCTTCCCCTTCAAGCACGGCCTTAAGTGATTCGTGAACGCCGATTGTACGGAGCACGAAGATGGCAATCCGCTTCAGGTAGTCATCCTCCTGCGGCTCTACGATGAAGTCACGGAGCGCGTCCTTCACTTCATTGTCGGCAATCATGCCAAGCGCCTGGATAACTTGAAGCTTAGTGTGACGGTCGCCGTGGCGCAGTGCCCAGAAGAACGATGAGCGTACAAGCGGATCTCGCTTCAGATGGTCTGGCAGCGTATCGCTCGACTTCTCCCACAGCTTGAATTGTTCCTCAAACGGGAGATGGTAGTGGTAGCTCGTCGGTGCGGGCTCCCCGCCCTCACGTACGCGTCCCAGCTGCTCCAAATAATAGCCTGGCACGTTAGATTGCGGATCCATCTTGGCCACTTGAATCCACAATCGCTCGGCTTCGGCTAATTTCCCCGTATTGCATGCTGCAACAGCGGTATAATGATACAGGCAGGGATCACTTCGAAGCGATCCCTCCTTCATGAGACGCACAAAGTGCCGATAGGCTTCGCCATGCTCGCCCAGTATGCCCATCGTAGTCGCCAGCTTGAACACGTGCTCCTGATGAAAGGGAACGGTCTTGCACAATAGCGACACAAGCGGACGAAGCTCTTCTTCGTTACCCGCATGCTGATGAAAGATGGCCAGGTTGCAAAGCGCATGCAGGTTCCCCGGCTCAATATCGAGTACTTCACCGATCGTATGCATCGCCTTGTCGAACATACCCATGTAATAATACGCAAGCGCCAAATTGTTGCGCGCCGCGAGAAATTCGGTATTCTTCTCCACGATGCTCTCTAATAGACGCACCGCTTCGACAAACTTGCCTTCCTCCAGCATCGACCGGGCTTGATCATGCTCATAGAACCCTTCTCGCGCCTTGATAAAAGCAAGCTTGGTCGGCCGTTCCAGTTCGAAGTGGAGCAGCTCCATCATTTCTTCAGCCTCGTCCAGAAACTGGCCTTCGGCATCTTCCTCCAAGTAACGCACGAGCGCATCCTCGGCAGGTTCGTACATCTCCATATTGGCAAAGTTATTGGCCATATAGAAGTGGCACTCCGTCATCGTGGGATCAAGCTCATCGATGATGAGGCGAAGAATGCGGTTCGATTCCTCGTAATCGCCCATTTCCGACAGGATACCGGCCATATTGCAATGGTTTACCGGATTATCCGGCTCGTATTCCACGGCGCGCCGGAAATATTTCAGTGCCTTGTCATAATGATATCGATCCAGCGAGCGAACCGCTCGCTCGAAAAAGAACGTCGCGTCCCATTGAATCGGTATAACTTTCGTTTTTTGGCTCGCAGCCGCACGTTTCTTCTCTTTCATCCGCAAGGCACCTCCCCGGTACATCTAAGTTCTACGATTATACCATAGCGCGGCCTATCCACACACGAAAGAATATGTGGCAAATCGCGGGTTAACCGAAGCGTTGTCATCTCAATCCTGATGGTTTTTATCTAGTCATAAGGCCCGTTAAATAGATGATTATTCAGTTGCTATACGCCTGCATTCTTGAATAACGTGCTAATCGAACCGCCCTCAATAATGATGCGGGTCGCTTCGGCCAGCATTGGCGCTACCGACAGAACGGTGAACCGGTCGGAATGGTTATCCGGCAGGGAGATCGAATCGGTAACGATGACTTCTTTAATATTCGGATGGTCCAATCGCTGCAGCGCGGGGCCGGAGAACAACGGATGCGTGGCGCATACGAATACGTCCTCGGCACCGCGTTCCTTGAGGCCTTCTACGACGTTGACGATCGTCGTTCCCGTATCGATCATATCCTCAATGATGATCGGCGTACCGCCCTCAACATCCCCAATAACGTGGGTAATGATGGATTCATTGTGGGTGGGCCGCTTCTTGATCATGATGGCAAACGGAGAATCGAGATAGTTCGCCAGCTTCTCCGCCGTGGAGGCACGTCCGGCATCCGGGGATACGACGACGGGGTTCCGGATGTCTTTGCGTTTCAAATAATCGCTGATCAAATCTAGCGCGGTCAGATGATCTACCGGGATGTTGAAGAAGCCTTGGATGGCCGGCGCATGCAGGTCGATGGTGATGACGCGATTCGCACCGACAGTGGTCAGTACGTCCGCAAGCATTTTTGCCGAAATCGGCTCACGCGGTGCAGCTTTCCGCTCCTGGCGCGCGTATCCGTAATACGGCATGATGATGTTGACCGTACGCGCGGAAGCACGCTTCGCGGCGTCAATCATGACAAGCAGTTCGACCAAGTGATCGTTGATTGGATGCGAGAATGATTGCACAAGGAATACGTCGCAGTTGCGGACCGACTCCTCATAGTGAACATAGATCTCGCCGCTTTTGAAACGAGACAATTTAATTTTGCCAAGCGGCAGGCCGAGTTCGGCACTGATCCGTTCAGCAAGTTTTGGATTCGAAGAACCCGAGAAAATACGCAGCTTGTCGCTAAACATGATACCCTCCTGAGCGATTGGACCACTTAATTTTTACATTCGTAGCAGCTTGTTTCGACAACATTCATTATACATGGAAACGAGAATAATTCAAAAAGCCAGCATTCGTCGTTTTTGACCATCAAACCTCTCCAATAGAGGAAATCCGACTTCTTACAGCAGCGCACGCGCTTCAGCCAAATTGGATTCATCCTCATCCATCCACCGGACGGACGTTGGCCGGACAGCACATAACCGAGCTTCGCACCTGCGCGGCTCGGTTAATGGGCTTCTCAGCCAGCCTTTAATTGGAGTTCTGCTTATTCTTATTGTGACGGTGGCCAAGCTCAGCCATGACTTCATCGAGGGATAATCCACGATCGCGAAGCAGCACCATAAGGTGGAAGATGAGATCGCTTGCTTCCATGCGAAGCTCGTCGTTATCCTTGTTTTTAGCAGCGATGATGACCTCAGCCGATTCTTCACCGACCTTTTTCAGAATTTTATCGACGCCTTTCTCGAACAAGTACGTGGTGTACGCCCCTTCCGGACGCTCCACGTAACGCTTGGCGATCACGCTCTCCAATTGGCTTAGCATCGCGAAACGATCGGCAGCCCCTTCCTTCTTAGGCGCATCCGCTTGGACCGCCTCCGTGCCGGCAATACCGCCAACCTCATTATAGAAGCAGCTGTAACGGCCTGTATGGCATGCCGCACCCTCCTGCTGCACAAGGACGAGCAGCGTGTCTCCGTCGCAATCGTAATGCATGGAGACGATGCGCTGCGTATGTCCGCTGGTTGCGCCTTTATGCCAGAGCTCGCTGCGCGACCGGCTCCAGAACCACGTTTCGCCCGTTGCAGCCGATTTCGCCAGCGACTCCCGGTTCATGTACGCCATCATGAGCACTTCTTTGCTAATCTGATCCTGCACAATCACCGGCACCAGTCCAGCTTCATCCCACTTGATTTGTTCAGCCACAGTCTCGATGTTCGTTGCGCTCATCGTACTTCGACTCCTTTCTTCCGCAGATCGTCTTTAACGTCGCGTATCGTCATTTCTTTGTAGTGAAAAATCGTCGCCGCAAGTCCCGCGTCCGCATGCCCTTGCTCGAATACGTCGTAGAAGTGCTCGACGCGCCCTGCTCCGCCTGAGGCGATCACCGGGATGCCGAGCGAGTCCGACACCGCACGCGTCAGCTTCAGATCAAAGCCGTCCTTCGTGCCGTCCGCGTCCATGCTGGTGAGCAAGATCTCTCCCGCACCCAGCCGCTCCACTTCCTGCGCCCAGGCTACCGCCTTCATGCCTGTGGCATTGCGGCCGCCGTGCGTATAGACTTCCCACTCGCCCCATTCAGGATTAAACTTGGCGTCGATGGCGACAACAATGCACTGCGAGCCAAACTTGCGGGCGCCGTCCTTAACCAGGGTCGGATTTTTCACTGCAGCCGTATTTATGCCGATCTTGTCGGCGCCTGCGCGAAGCAGCCGTTTCATATCATCGACATGGGAGATGCCCCCGCCAACCGTGAACGGAATCGTAATTTCACCGGCTGTGCGCTTCACCACTTCGACCATTGTAGCGCGGCCTTCAACGGATGCCGAAATATCGAGAAACACGAGCTCGTCCGCACCTTCCCGGTCATATGTTGCCGCAAGCTCGACGGGGTCGCCGGCATCACGTAAGTTAACAAAATTGACGCCCTTCACTACTCGGCCGTCCTTTACATCAAGACATGGAATAATTCGTTTGGCTAGCATAACGATGCCGCCTCCTATCTGAAATACGGACCCGTTTGCCGCTGCCCGCTCCCTACTAAACGGTACGATTAACGAACCGCTTCGCGTGAAACGGCTAGATTTAAGAAATTCCCTAGAAGCTTCATGCCGAGATCGCTGCTTTTCTCCGGATGGAACTGCATGCCGTACACATTGCCCTTCCCTACGATCGCAGTCACATTCTGATGATAGTCTGTCGTTGCAAGCAGATCACTTTCGCGCTGCGGCTTGGCATGGAAGGAGTGCACGAAGTAGACATGGCCTTCGGCAAGCCCTTCAAACAACGGGCTCGGCTGGCGGAAGTCAAGCTTGTTCCAGCCCATGTGCGGCACTTTGTAGTCACCGCGGAAGCGGACCACCGTTCCCGGAAGCAGCCCGAGGCCGGCATGCCGGCCATGCTCCTCGCTTTCGTCGAACAGCAGCTGCATGCCTAAGCAAATACCGAGCAGCGGCTTGCCGGACGAAGCGTAGAACTTCGTCACTTCGTCCAGCCCGGTGTTCCGCAGATTCTGCATGGCATCGCCGAATGCGCCGACCCCTGGCAATATGGCGCCGTCCGCCTCCATGATTTCTTTGGCATCTGCCGTAACCGCAGCCTTGTAGCCAAGCCGCTCTACCGCCTTGCTGACGCTGTGAAGATTGCCCATGCCGTAATCAATGATCGCAATCATCTTAGAGCACTCCTTTCGTCGAGGGCACTCCTTGTACGCGTGGGTCAATGCTGGTCGCTTCATCAAGCGCCCGGCCGAGCGCTTTGAACACGGCTTCGATCATGTGATGCGTATTCACCCCGTAATGAACGATGACGTGAAGCGTCATGCGAGCCTCAAGCGCAAGCTTCCATAGAAACTCATGTACGAGCTCCGTGGAGAAGCTGCCTACTTGCTGCGACGGGTACTGAGCGCGATACTCAAAGTGAGGGCGGTTGCTGAGATCAATCACGACCTGAGCAAGCGCCTCGTCCATGGGAACAAACACGGACGCATACCGCTTGATGCCCTTCTTGTCGCCTAATGCTTCGCGAATGGTCTGTCCAAGGCAAATCCCGATATCCTCTACCGTGTGATGATCGTCGATATCAACATCGCCCCGGGCCTCAACGGTAAGATCGAATTGCCCGTGCTTCGTAAACAGATCCAGCATATGATTCAGAAACGGTACATCCGTCTCGATATTCGACGTTCCGCTGCCATCCACTGAAAACGCCAGCTTGATGTCTGTTTCATTCGTCTTGCGCGCCACATCGGCCGCGCGGATGACATTATCCGTCATGAGATGCCCTTCTTTCATTGTTTATTCCCGGCCCTCTCGCTGCAGCCGAAGTTCAATCGCTCGCGCATGCGCCTCAAGTCCTTCATGGCGGGCAAGCGTCATAATCTTATCGCCATTAGCTAGCAGCGCTTCTTTGCTGTAATAAATCAGGCTCGATTTCTTCACGAAGTCATCCACATTCACAGGCGAAGAGAACCGGGCTGTGCCGTTCGTCGGAAGAATATGATTCGGTCCTGCAAAATAATCCCCTACCGGCTCGGAGCTGTAGGGCCCAATGAAAATCGCACCCGCATTCTCAATCCGGCCGAGTATCGACATCGGATCCTCGACCATGACTTCAAGATGCTCCGGCGCCATCCGGTTAATTACCGCGATCGCTTCGTCGAGTGATTCGGCCAGCAGCACCGCGCCATTGCTGTCGATGGACTTGCGGGCAATTGCCGCCTTCGGCAGATCCGCCAGCTGCTTCTCCACCTCAATTGCCACCCTGTTACCAAACTCTTCTGACGTGGTTACGAGAATGGCAGAGGCCATCTCGTCATGTTCCGCCTGCGACAGCAGGTCGGCCGCTACATAAGCGGCATCCGCTTGCTCGTCGGCTAGAACAACGATCTCGCTTGGTCCTGCGATACTGTCGATATCGACGACGCCGAATACAGCCCGCTTCGCAAGCGCGACGTAGATATTGCCGGGCCCGCATATTTTATCGACCGGCGGAATCGACGCCGTGCCGTAAGCAAGCGCGGCAACCGCTTGTGCGCCGCCAACGCGGTACATCTCCTTCACGCCAGCTTCTGCAGCGGCTACCAGGATATAAGGGTCAATCCCCGCCTTGCCGCCTGTTGCGGGGGGCGTGACCATCACGATCTCCGGTACACCGGCAACCTGTGCCGGAATGACGTTCATCAGCACCGATGAAGGGTACGCAGCCTTGCCGCCCGGTACATAGACGCCGACCCGCTTCAGCGGACGAAGAATTTGTCCAAGCATCGATCCATCGGGCTGAAGATCCATCCATGACTGGCGAACCTGCTTCTCATGGAAGGCTCGAACATTGGCAGCCGCTTCGCGGATGGCTACCAGGAACGCTTCGTCCACGTGATCGTACGCCGCCTGAATCTCGCCTTCTGTCACGCGCAGCGACCCGGCCGCAAGCTTCACCCGGTCATGCTCTTCCGTATACGCGAGCACTGCCGTGTCTCCTTCATTCCGGACCGCTTCGACGATCTGCCGAACCGCTTCATTCTGCTCCGGTGTGCCGTACTCCACCTCGCGCTTCAACCCAAATTGCTCCGCACGCAGCATACGCATGTGCTTCGCCTCCTTCCCGAATCGCCGCATTCTCTTGGGCGATGCTTAACATAATTAATGTCTTCTGCCTGACACACCATGGCTGTTACGCGTTTGGCTTGGCGCCAATTACATGCTGGAGCTTATCGCATAAGCTTTGTATCGCTTCATTCTTCATCCGGTAGCTAACACGGTTCGCGATCAGCCTGCTCGTAATCCCGAAGATCGATTCCATCTCGACGAGCCCATTCTCTCTGAGCGTCTGCCCGGTCTCGACCATATCGACAATCCGGTCTGCCAGACCGATCAGCGGCGCCAGCTCGATCGAACCGTTCAGCTTGATGACTTCGACCTGTTGGCCCAGCTCGCGAAAATATTGCGAAGCCACATTCGGGTACTTGGTCGCCACGCGCGGATGAATGACCGGCTTCCAGTCCGGAAGACCGATGACCGACATCCGACACTTCGCAATGCCGAGGTCAAGCAGCTCGTATACATCCTTATTTTCTTCCATAAGCACATCTTTGCCTACGATTCCGATATCCGCCACGCCGTATTCAACGTAGGTAGGCACATCCACCGGCTTCGCCATAATGAACGACATGCCCGCCTCCGGCAGCTCAATAATCAGCTTGCGCGTATCGTCGAAGTCGCTCGGAATCGGGAGCCCCGCCTCACGGAACAGCTTCGAGGCCTGCTTATAGATACGGCCTTTAGGCATAGCTACCTTAAGCAGGTCACGTCCACTGGCTTCAAGAGCAGCTGCAAGAATGCCCATGTCCATCGTCTCCAGCCCGCCTGAGCTTGTCTGGAGCGCTTCAGCGCCTATACCTCCGTTTACATTCCTGCTCATAACGAAGCACCTTCCTGTTCGCCGAAGAAACGAATGAATGCCGCAAACGTTTCTCCTTTGTAAACAACCTTCTCACCGTTCTCCGATTGCTCGGCGGCAGCCGTAACCTCGGCAGCAGTCGATTGTTCCATCTTCTCCGTAATGACGACGGTGCCCGCTTCACGCAGCTGCTGCGCTTTAGCCAGCGCCAGTGCTCTCCCGGCGTCATTGTAGCCGATCAGCACTCGCTCCTCGAGGTCGCTCTCGCTATCCCCAATCAGCTCCAGGATACGCGTCGTCTTCAGCGCAAAGCCCGTCGCTGGAGCCGGCCGACCAAATTGCTTCAGCAGGTTGTCATAACGGCCGCCGCTGGCTACCGGGAATCCAAGATCAGCTGCGTACCCCTCGAAGGTCATCCCGGTGTAATAGGAAAAGTCGCCGATCATCGTTAGATCTATGAGCACGTGCTCACATACGCCATATGCCTTCAATACATCCCACATCTCTAAGAGATGGCGAATCGATGCCTGGGCCGTTGCATTCGAGCTTAACTGCAGCGCCTGCAGGCATATTTCCTGACTGCCGCGCAGACGCAGGATCCCTTCCAGCTCACGTTGAACGGGCTCAGCAATCGCCAGTTCGCGCAATCGTTCCCGATAGCCGACATAATCGCGTCCAAGCAGGCAGGCTTTCAGCTCTTCCTGTGCGTCCGTCCGTCCGGATAACGTATCTTCGAACAATCCGTTAAGGAATCCCACGTGTCCTATAGCGATTTTGAACCGGTCCACGCCCGCTGCTTTAAGCGATGCAATCGCCAAAGCCACGACCTCAGCATCAGCCTCTGCCGATGCATCGCCTACCAGCTCAACGCCCGTCTGGAAAAATTCCGCCTCATGACCAGCTTCCTCTTCAATGGCGCGGAATATATTCGAATGATATGAAAGACGCAGCGGAAACTGCGAATCCTTCAACACAGACGAAACAACGCGGGCAATCGGCGCCGTCATATCCGAACGAAGAACGAGCGTTGTACCACGGTTATTCAACAGCTTGAACAGCTTGCGGTCAGATGTCGAACTTGCGACACCCACCGTATCGTAATATTCCATCGTCGGGGTCATGATCTGCTCATAGCCCCATGATCGCATGCATGCCAGCACTTGGTTTTCAATCTGCCTCAGCTTAACGACAGCATGCGGCAAGTAATCTTTAACCCCAATCGGTTTCTCGAACACTTTCGGTTTGGACATCATTCGTTCACCTACAGACGCTTTATCGCGTTAATGTATTACCATGTTACCATACTGCCAAAATAAAGGATTTAGTCGTAATAGTACCACGCCTGCCCATCTTCGTCAAGAGGAATAACCCTCCTGTTCAACGGAGCGGAAAGACGGTATCGCCCCGCAACCGCATACATGATCTTGCCGCTTTGCACGATAGAAGCCCCATCAGGTCCTGCAGCTTAGAGATGCAAATGCCCCTAACGAGAAAGCGACCGGAAGCTTATCGCCCCCGGTTCGCCCTTCTTACCTTGCTTATTTTCATGAGGCTATCTGTCGGGGCCGCTGCCGGGCCATGTCGCCCGATATAACGGTCTGGCAGATTGCCGAGCACATAGGATATGCCCCCAACGTAACGGTACAGGATGACCAATAATGCAATGGACGCTCCCAGCGCGAATATGAACCCCCCTGCCACCCATACATGATAAACCCAATTCAACGGTACAGCCGGGGAAAGCTTCCGGTAAAGCAGCAGGAAGCCCGGATGCACCAAATACACCCCGAATGACAACGTCCCTAATTCGTCCAGCCCCTTGACCCATTGCTTCGGCGCTTTCCGGTACAACGGGTAGACGATTTGGAGCAGTACGAGAATCGAGGTGAATGTGAATAGATTATATCCGCCTTCGTACCAGAGGTGATAAAGGGCTTTATTATCAATCCGGGTTATATACCACACCGTAACATATAACGCAGCGGAGGCTGCCCACAGGACCCACAGCAGCACTGTCCAGACAGCCTTTCGGGAACGAAGGCTCCATGTACCGGGCTGAAGCCACTTCCGCACCTGCTCATAATAGATGCCTATAAATACCCCCAGCAGAAAAGGTGCAAAGTAGGTGAACGCAACGGTTCCTTTGGACGGGATGTGCAGAACATACCGATTCATGGCATAGAAGCTCCATTGCACAGCAAATCCAAGCGGAATTGCCCAAGCCGCGAGCCGCGGCCAACGGCGGAATAGAGCTAACAGCAAGGGGAACATCGCATAGAGCTGAATCGTAATCAGCACATAATACAGATGTGTGTACGCATCGCCGGTAGCGAGCCTTTCCCCGAGTTGTCTTATAAATTCATTGATGCTGGCTAGATTGAGGGGATGCCTGGTAAGAACAAAGTAAACGCCGCTGTAATAGACAAGAGAAGCGAATAGATAAGGAATGACGATGTAGACAAGCCGTTTCCTGAAGAACCGGGACCAGTCTCCACCGGACATTGGACGGTCGTAGTAGTTATAGAAGAGGGTGAATCCGGTTAGAAAGACGAACGTCGGAACGCAGTACAGCGCTAGCGTATTCAACAGGTTGTAGATGAAGAAAGAATCGTGTTTCACGAGATTTGCTACAGATAATGAAGTTGCATGCACCATCAATACACCAAATATTGCAATGGCGCGAAGGATATTCAATTCCCGAACCGTCTCTCTTTTGGCCATACCTTATCCCCTTCCTTGCATCGTCTGAGGCGGTAGCGGCACTCCACTCTTCCGTATTCACTTGCTGATGAACGGTATCGCAGGGTATCGTTTTCCGGAATACCTACTAATATATCCCACGCCTTCCCTAGTTATCAAATCATTTGTGTAACAGCAACGGCTCACCGTCCGCAGATAGATTGAGGCTGGCCTCCCCCTACTGCCGAGTAATCGTCTGGATGGGGTTACCTCCGACGAATGCGTCTGGCTCAACATCTTTATGAACGACTGATCCGGCGGCAACAACGGCACCGTCCCCTATCGTAACCCCTGGCAGAATCGTCGTATTCGCTCCGATCATCACACCTGAGCCAATGACGACATCTCCCAACCGATATTCCCGGATCAAATACTCATGCGTCAATATCGTCGTATTATAACCAATGATCGTGTTGTCCCCCACCCTAATGCGCTCGGGGAAGAATACATCGACCATGACCATCAGCGCAAACGCACTATGCTGACCAACCTTCATGCCGAGCAAATTCCGATAAACCCAGTTTTTGACCGGCAGTGAAGGACAATAGCGGGTAAATTGAATACAGATAAAGTTTTTGACCGCCTTTACCCTGCTGACTGTCCGGTACATTTGCCACAGGGCGTTCGGTCCCTCGACCGGATAACGCTCTACGTTACGCAAGCGGCTCCCGCTCCAATCCGACTAACTCGTATAAATCCCTCATGTCGTGAATAATATGACGGGCTCCGCTTTCAAGCAGCTTCACTTCGCCCTTCAACGACCAGGCCACACCGACTGATATGCAGCCGGCCTCTTCTGCCGCTTCGATATCGACCGTGCTGTCACCGATCATCATCGTCGTCGCCGGATCGGCTCCGAGCGCTTCGATCGCTTTGAGCACAGGCTCGGGATGCGGCTTCGGATTGACGACATCATCGATTGTAATGACACCCTCAGGCACGACATAGTCATATAGCTTTGTGTACCGTAAGCCGCGCTCCGTTGTTAGCCGCGCCTTCGTCGTCACAATCCCGATCTGGAAGCCCTCCGCATGCAGCCTTGCCAATACTTCCTGCACATAAGGGAAGGGCTTCACGTATTCGTCGTGAAGCCGCAGATTGATCTCGCGGTATATCGATACCAGATGCGATACTTCTTCCAGCTTGGAGAAGCCTTGCATCTGAACGGCCAGCGGCAGTCCCATGCTTGGAATAATATGCTCCCGTCCGAAACCAGCCGGCATCAAACCATCAAGCGCATGCAGAAACGACTGAATAATCAGCTCGTTCGTATCGAGAATGGTTCCATCCAAATCAAACAATAGCGTACGGATTCCTGTTGTCATCGTGTTACTCCTTCTTCGCTGATTCCGTGTTCGCTTCGCCCTCAGGGCCTGATAACGATGATTCCTGTCCCGCTCCCGCCTCAGTAGGCTTACCCGCGGAGCCGCCCTTTTGAATCGGCTGGGATGCTTTTCCTGCTGCAGAATCACCGGCCTGCTCGGCCGTTACACCTGCAGGAAGACCCGTTTTCTGTGAAATGATCGGATCGCTATAGCGCACAGATGCAGCTCCAGTTTTTCTGCGGATTATAATGATGATTACAGCTGCGATAACAAGAAGGACCGCTATCAACTGCGAAATCCGCACGTTCCCGTATTCCGGATCCAGGTAGCCTTGTTCGAACAGTAGCGTCATCGGCGACCACAGCCCGTCCATTAACGACGCAAGCCATGCTGGCCCTTTGAATGCCAAGCTGTCCGTACGCAGGGCTTCAATAAAGAAGCGGCCGATCGAATACCAGATGAAATAAGACATCAACAATTCACCGGCACGGAGGAACGCTCTGCGTCTGAGCACCAACAGGAGAATCAGCCCAGCTAAATTCCATAACGACTCATATAGAAACGTCGGATGATGAAACACACCGTTGATGTTCATCTGGTCGACAATCCAAGCTGGCAGATGGAGCGTGTCCCGCAGGAAGCTTTCTTCCGCAGGTCCACCGTACGCTTCCTGATTAACGAAATTGCCCCAGCGGCCAATCATTTGCCCCACAAGGAGTGAAGGTGCGCATATATCGGCGATACGCAAGAAGCTGTAGCCCTTGTAGCGGAAATAGAAATAGCCGCACAGGAATGCGCCAATCAATGCTCCGTAGATCGCAATACCGCCGTTCCATATTTGAAAGATCGCCGGCAGATTATTCTTGTAGTCCTCCCACTTGAAGGCTACGAAGTACAAGCGGGCGCCAATAATAGCGGACGGTACGCCGAACAAGAGCAAATCCATAAAGAAGTCCGGCGATAGGCCGAACCGTTTGCCTTCACGAACCGCCAGCAATAAACCGACCAGCGCTGCCGTGCCAAGTATTATGCCATACCAATGAACTGTAATCGGTCCAAGCGCGAAAGCGATTGGATCTAAACGAAGTCCTATCATGCGTATGTATCTCCTTTATCAATCGAAATCGTCCGTATCGTCTGCAATGGTCTCCGTCAGCTTGTTCGTGAATTGCAGTGCCGCATTATACCCCATCCGCTTCAGCCGGAAGTTCATCGCCGCCACTTCGATAATGACCGCCAAGTTGCGTCCCGGACGGACCGGTACCGTCACGAGCGGTACATCGGTATCGATGATACGCGTCAGCTCTTCATCCAGACCCAGCCGGTCGTACTGCTTATCGGGCTGCCAGTTCTCGAGCTTGATCACCACGCTAATCCGCTTCATATTGCGGACGGCCCCCGCCCCGAATAGCGTCATGACGTTAATAATGCCTAGTCCGCGTATTTCCAGCAGATGCCGGATCAGCTCCGGTGCACTGCCGTGCAGCTGACCGTCAGAGGTTTGACGAATCTCAACCGCATCGTCGGCAACGAGCCTGTGACTGCGCTTGACCAGCTCTAGGGCCGTTTCGCTCTTACCGATCCCACTGCCGCCTGTAATCAGCATCCCAACGCCGTAGACGTCGACCAGAACACCGTGGATCGTTGCAGAAGGTGCAAGCCTGCGCTCCAGGAAGTTCGTAATGCGGCTTGAAATAATCGTTGTGGCGACAGTGCTGCGGAGAACCGGGATTTGTGTGCGGTTCGACTCGTCAATGAGCTCCCGCGGCACCTCCAGCCCCCTTGTTACGATAAAGCAAGGCGTTGTATCGTCACATAATCGTCCGATACGATCCACACGTTCTTCATTACTCAGCGTTTCCATGAAAGCCAGCTCAGTCTTACCGAGAATCTGTACCCGTTCCCCCGGAAAGTAATGAAAATAACCCGCCATCTCCAACCCAGGCCGATATAAATCGTCTACCGTAATACTGCGACGCAGTCCGTCTTCTCCACTTACGATTTCCAGCTGAAACTGCTGGACAAGCTCGGACACCTTTACCTTCTTAGCCATGGTTCGGCCTCCCTCACAATCATTACCTGCTGCATACTGACACAGAGCTCTATAAAAAAATTCCAATATGATCATCGTATCGAAAAAAAGCATCGAACGCAACGTTGCCGTTACTTTCGATGCTTTTCATCACACTTGCCCTAGGGATTGATTTCGATCTCGAACGGCTTCATCACATAGCCTGGATAATCTTCCACTTGAAAGGTGAGCGGCTGTGGATAATCACCCTTGGGCAGCGGGACATAGACATTCTTCTTGTTCTGGCCCGATTCGAAGGACCCGCTCATAAAATTGTTAATCGAAGCAAGCTCGTGCTGCTTGCC
Source organism: Paenibacillus mendelii (assembly GCF_024498075.1). Classification (GTDB taxonomy): domain Bacteria; phylum Bacillota; class Bacilli; order Paenibacillales; family Paenibacillaceae; genus Paenibacillus_Z; species Paenibacillus_Z mendelii. The sequence goes on along the minus strand of NZ_JANHOF010000012.1, from coordinate 6,314 downwards.
GGTTCCATCTGTAAATTTAGATCCAACCAGATTGTACGAAGCATTAATCAGCTCGACCTCATCCAACTGTCCAATCGAGAACGTCAGCAGCTGGTGATCCTCTTTCCCTTCGACAGCCTCAAGTATGACACGTCCGTCCGGAGCCTCGATAATCTTCTTCTTCTCCGTATCGACAATAAGCTTGGATTCCTTCGCTACGGTGAATATACCATCCGCCTTAATCATCAGCTGCTTCGGACGATTAAAGTAGTTACTCTCAAAGTGGTAGACCCTCCCGCCTTCCGGAAGTCCATACGAGTTGGTCCAACGCCAGGATTCCCCTCGCTCATCCTCAATCACCATTCGAATAAACCCTTTCACCCGGCTGCTGTTAGCCGGATCGTCACGAACGACTACCTCAAGCTGCAGCGGAGAGAGCTTCGCGCTTTCGAAGGTGATCTTCTGCCCGTCAATTTCGACCGTCTTGCCGATCTCCATTTCTTGAGAGAGCCCTTCGAACCGGGAATGATCAATTGGAAAATGAACCTCCAGCTCCGTATCGTTAACCATCGCCTTCATTTTCACTTGCTTCGGCATCTTAACAGAGCTGGTAAGCTGCAGGTCCACCATGTCCTGGGCCTCACGCGGTTCGTTTGCTGTCTTGCCCACAGAGCTATAGTCGGCCATGATCGTTCCGGTTAGTTCTTTGTCCTGCTCGTCATAGAAGCTGAAGCTCACGCGGGTTTCGCCCCACCCCTTGGTTACATTGGAGGTATATAGAACCACCAGCCTTCGCTCGTCGGCAATAATGCCCTCAACCGTCAATTGCACGCCATTCTTCTCAACGGTCTTGCCGATCGGCTGGATAAAATCCTTATCGATTGCAGTCATCAGAGCAGAATCATGCTCAACCAGCTTGACGAATGCCCCAATACCCGGAATGTCCCGCATGGCACTGGCAAAGACCGGGGATACCCTGACCGTGAATGCAAAGAGAAGCACGAAGCAGGCTATCGACGCCCCCATCCCCATGCCGATGCGCCATCGGCGTCTGGGCTTAGACCTTTCTTTCCCCCGCTCTAAACCACGGCGAATAGCCTCCTCCACCTTCACCTCCGATATCCCCGATGCTATGGCTTCCAACCGGAGTCCTTCCCCTCGCAAGGATTCAACTAGTTTGGTTTCATCCATTTCCACCTCCGGCTGCTCTACACTCTCACCTTGCATCATTATTTTCTCCCGCTTCTTGTTTTCCCCGTGCTGCGCCGCCTGTTCCCCATTCGAATCGTTCGGAATGCGTCCTTGCTTCTCGTTCATCGTTCCTTCGCACCTCCTCTGTCCGCCATATACTTGCGCAGCTGCTTCAACGCTTTATGAAGCCATGTTCGAATCGTACCGTCCGGCCGCTGCAGAATGTCGGCAATATCCACAATCGTCATATCCTCATAATATTTGAGTCGAATGACATCCTTATAGGGCCCCTCCAGCTGTTCTACGGCATAAGCAATATCTAACCGGTTTTCTGCAGCATCTGTTTCATCCAGCGAGTGATGATCGGACTCCATCCCGCCCTGCAGGGATTCTTGCCGCGTATCCGCAGGAATCGTTCGCTTACGACGCCGCAGCTCATCCGTACAGACATGAATTAATATACGAATGAGCCATGTCGAGATATAGCCCGGCTTCTTTAGACTGTTTCGTTTAAGCCATGCCCGGCACACGGTTTCTTGGATAGCCTCCAATGCATCTGCTTCATTCCGCATATAGGCGTATGCAATCCTCAGCATCTGCTGCTTCTCGTTATTCATTAACTGCAGAAACGCTTGTTCATCCCCTCTAGCAGCAGCTTCTGCCAACTGTTTCTTATTCATTCGATCCTCCAAGGCGGTAACTACCGCTTATCCTCTTTCTCGAACCGCCAACATGGATTAGACGGAGAACCTGCGTAAACGGTTTTCCGCAAAATAAAAAAGCAGTCATCCTAATGGATGACTGCCTTATCACTCTCGTCGATGAAGTTAATTAAACTTCGAACACGTTCAGTTCGCTTTCTTTATCGAAGACATGAACTTTGTTCATATCGATCGCAAGCTTCACGTTCGTGCCTTCTTTAACGCCTGAACGGCCGTCAACACGAGCGATTACGGTATCTTTGCCTAGTCCGTTCAAGTACAGGTACATCTCGTGACCGAGGTTCTCTGCAACTTCTACGTGAGCCGTAACTAGCGTTTGTGGAGAAGCTTCCAAGAATACTGGCTCTTCGTGGAAATCTTCTGGACGAACGCCTACGATGATTTCTTTGCCGATCAGGCCTTTTTCACGAAGCAATTGTGCTTTGCCTTCTGGTACCAAAACGTCGATGTTGTTCGCTTTGAAACGAACACCTCCGCCTTGATCAGAAAGCGAACCGTTGATGAAGTTCATCGAAGGCGCGCCGATAAAGCCGGCTACGAAGATGTTTACTGGATGGTTGTACAGCTCTTCCGGTGAAGCCGCTTGTTGAATGATACCGTCTTTCATAACCACGATGCGATCGCCCATTGTCATAGCTTCGATCTGGTCATGTGTTACGTAGATAACGGTCGTTTCAAGACGTTTCGCCAGTTTGGAAATTTCCGCGCGCATTTGACCACGGAGTTTAGCATCCAAGTTAGAAAGCGGTTCGTCCATCAAGAAGACTTGTGGTTCACGAACGATAGCGCGGCCTAGCGCGACACGCTGACGTTGACCACCGGAGAGTGCTTTTGGCTTACGCTCAAGCAAATGCTCGATATCTAGAATTTTAGCGGCTTCACGAACACGTTTGTCGATTTCCGCTTTTTTGAATTTACGAAGTTTAAGGCCGAAGGCCATGTTTTGGTACACGTTCATGTGTGGGTAAAGAGCGTAGGATTGGAAAACCATCGCGATGTCGCGGTCTTTCGGAGCAACGTCATTCACAAGACGCTCGCCGATGAACAGTTTACCTTCGGAAATTTCCTCAAGACCTGCGATCATCCGCAGCGTCGTCGATTTACCGCAACCGGAAGGACCGACAAGAACTAGAAATTCTTTGTCTTTAATGTCAAGGTTAAAGTCTTTAACAGAAGCGTTATCTGAACCCGAATATTTTTTGTAAACATGCTCTAAGCGTACACCAGCCATGCTAATTTCCCCCTAAACGAGTAGTTGTTCATCCTTATACTTATCTTATATCAGTGCAGTACTTGTTTACTATGCACAAACTTTACAAAAAAACTACTTCCTTTTCGTCACTTTGTACAATAGTAATATGATTTTTACGAGAACAGCATCCCGGAACTGCCTCACATCCAGCTCTGTTTCTTGCTTCAATTTATCCAGCCGGTACAGGAGGGTATTCCGATGAATATACAGCTTCTTGGCTGTCTCGCTAACGTTACAGTCCAGTGAGAAGAACGTCTCTAACGTCGTTAATATTTCGGGCTCTAAGAAGACATCGGTTCGTTTCAAGGCTTGTTCTACGAATCGCACCCGCTGTATTTCTGGAATCGTACTCAGCAATCGCTCCAAATGAAGGAGCCACGGAAAATGAATGTTCGTACCGACATGAAAAGCACGCCCTAGATTAACCGTCTCTCGCAGAAGAGCTGCCGTGGCGACAATAGAATGGATCGGGGATATCGGATGAGAGACCGTGAGATGGCACTCGCCGATCCATTCACTGGCTAACATCTCGTGAAGGCCCATGGCAATGGAGGCTAGACTCTCTTCAAGCGACTCCTCCGATTCGTCTTCCCGGTCCTCCGATTGTGCATCCCGAATAAGTGATACGGGGCCGAGCACCAGCCACTCCTGCTCTTGCAGCGGAATCAGCATGACCTCTTCGGCCAGAAAGGTCCGAAGCAGCTTCTCCAGCTCGCTATAGCTTGTCCGGCCTAGCTCTGTCTGTTCACTTACAAGAAGAAAGGGAATCATTGTGGTAAACACTTTACCCCTGCCTACGAGCCGATCTGGCACAGAGGTTTGGATGTCCCCACTGTCCAGCCGTTCCACGATCCAGGCGCCCAATTCATTGGCATGGCGCTCCGAATCCGTTAGGCCTGCATAGCTCGGCGCTTGGACCGTCTTCAATTGCGAGAGCGTCCAAGATATTAAGCGTATCTCCGTTTCCGTCAGCGACCCCGAATCCACCTCAATCACTTCCATGTTGAGATCCAATCCACGAACCGCAAACCATAGAAGACCGGTCGGCAGCTTCATGCAATCGCCGGGTGAAACCGTATTCTTTTGTAAATACAGCCTGTGGCTTTCATCAGTTGCGCTTACAAGATTATTCCACTCTTGTATAGGCACCTGCAGCTGACGGATAGGTCGTGCGATTACCTTCTCCAATTGCTCCATCCAGTTAGCTTCACTCATCGGTTAGCCCCTATCATGTGAGCATACAGCTCTCTATTTTAGGTCATTGTAACATACATCAAGTCTAATTTCAGCTTAGAGCAAGGAGTACCACGATGGACAGCAAGGAAAAAAGGGCTGCAATTAAGTAGATGAATGAAACTGTCTGAATCTGTGTCAGTCCCCACCGCATGAGTATATGATGGGTGTGGAGCTTGTCTGCCCGATGGAGTCCTTTACCGGACAACAGGCGGCGGAGCATGACGACGGTCGTATCCAGAATCGGTACGCCCAGCGCTAGCAGAGGGACAGCTACGGTAACCAGTGTCGCGCTTTTGAACGCGCCATCAACCGCTATGACTGCGAGCGTGTACCCCAAGAAGGTGGCCCCAGCATCGCCCATAAATATCCGTGCCGGATAGAAGTTAAAGATGAGAAACGCAATACAAGCTCCAACCAGGATGACAGCGAGCAGCGCCGTATCGAGTTGTCCCTTATAGACAGCCGCAATAAACAGCGTAATGGACGACAAGGTCGATACCCCCGAGGCGAGACCATCGACGCCATCAATAAAATTAATCATATTAATTAATGCAAATACCCAAGCGATGGAGGCAAAATTCGAGAACCACTCCGGCAGTACAATAAGCCCTCCCGGACTCGAAAGGCCTACAATTCGAATGCCGAATAGGAGTGGAACCGTAGCAACACCGGCATAGATAATAATCCGTGGCCAGACCGGAAAATCCCTTCCCTTTGATTTCGCCGCATCGTCCAGCAATCCGATCACAACCAGGAACACCCCGCCCAGACTGATGGTCAAACTGAGAGGCTTTGCACCTTGAAAAAGAAACAGGGACAGAACAATGCCCAGATACAGCCCGGCACCTCCCATCAGCGGTACCGGCTTCCGGTGAATTTTCCTTGCCGTTGGCCGATCAACAAATCCTAAGCGCAGAGCAAGCCTTCGCAGTAGAGGAACACATAGAAAAACAATTCCAAAACTTGCGACGGCGGCGATGACATACTGCATGACGATTCCTCCCGAGGAACGGAGCCTGTTTAGTCATCAGTTTGCCCTGCCTTTAACAAATTACCCCCGTTAAGAATGAACCCTGTGAATGAAAAGAATGAAATGTAATATACATAACAAAAAACCTGTAGACAAAGGTCTACAGGTTGTTGGTTGTAAAACAATGGTGAGCCATGTAGGACTCGAACCTACGACACCCTGATTAAAAGTCAGGTGCTCTACCAACTGAGCTAATGGCTCTTACGAAGTAAGGGAATGGTGGAGGGCGATGGATTCGAACCACCGAACTCGTCAGAGAACAGATTTACAGTCTGCTGCGTTTGGCCACTTCGCTAGCCCTCCACGATATAAAGAAGCTTGTACAAAAAATGGTGGCTCGGGACGGAATCGAACCGCCGACACGAGGATTTTCAGTCCTCTGCTCTACCGACTGAGCTACCGAGCCAGAAATGGCGGAGCCGACGGGATTCGAACCCGCGGTCTCCTGCGTGACAGGCAGGCATGTTAGGCCTCTACACCACGGCTCCGCAATATGTTTGATGGTGGAGGCTGACGGGATCGAACCGCCGACCCTCTGCTTGTAAGGCAGATGCTCTCCCAGCTGAGCTAAGCCTCCATGTATGGTAGCGGCAGAGGGGATCGAACCCCCGACCTCACGGGTATGAACCGTACGCTCTAGCCAGCTGAGCTATGCCGCCACACAAATGACCCCATCATATAAATCCTTTACCACAGCTGGGGCAGCCGGTAAAGTCAGGTACACAACGCAGCCAAGCGTTGTGTGTAATCCATCGATTCAGCTGAGCTTGTCAGCCTACACATGGTGTTACACCCTGAAAACTGGATACGAGTTTGCGCAACTCTAAAGCTGGATGTTTCGTTAGGATAAGCCCTCGACCGATTAGTATTCGTCAGCTGCATGCATTGCTGCACTTCCACCTCG
>NZ_JANHOF010000011.1 GCF_024498075.1 Paenibacillus mendelii | reverse complement strand
GGAGAGCCACCTAAAGCTGCTGTAATTTAAGAGAAAATACGCAAAGACTGAAGTGAGGCTAGGAGAAATGATCCCCTAGCCTCACTTTGTCAACAGTCCCTTAATTGCGGCTTTCAACTTTATGGATCAAGTTCTTGTCATTGAACGAAATCAAGCTCGCTTTGCCTCTAAGTTGGGAGTTGACAGGTGATGAAAATGTATATATTATAATGTCAGTAACCACTGACAGACACGATGAGAAAGCGAGATGATCGGAACATGGACATCAGCAAGCAGGGAAGCAGTGACCGGCTGTTGCTGGCTGCGATTAATCTGGTCTCGGAAAGGGGCTACAATGGCGTTACCACGCAAGAGATCGCTGAGACTGCCGGCCTGAGCGAGAAGACATTGTTCCGGCACTTCGGCAGCAAGCAGAAGCTCCTTGAAGCCGCCTTCGACCGGTATCACTACGCCGAAGAGATGAGAAAGATTTTCGCGGAGAAACTGGTATGGGAGCTAGAGGAAGATCTCTTTACGATCAGCAGGACGTACCACGAGATTATGGGCCGCAACCGCAAATTGATCCAAATCAGCATCAAGGATGAAGGCCAGATGCCGGGCTTCAAAGAACGGATGCAGCAGCACCCTCTGCAGTTGCTTGAGTTTCTGACGAATTACTTCAACGTCATGAGCGAGAAGGGTAAACTGCGGTTGACGGATCCGAAGATGCAGGCTTTTACGTTTATGATGTCGCAGTATGGGGCGTTCGTGAACGACTTGGAAACCGGGAAGAACTACCCGGATATCGCACTTAAACCTTTTGTCGAGGAAAGTGTCAGACTATTCGCTAGGGCTTTAACCCCCTAGCTTTTTTTACAAATAGAATGTCAGTAAGTACTGACGAACAAAAGGAGTAGGATCGAAATGACAGGACTAGGCAACAAGTATGAAGCTGCAGTGATAGGCGGAGGACTCACAGGGTTGACTGCCGCCGTATATCTGGCAAGGTCGGGGAAATCCGTTGTGGTGCTTGAGAAAGATAGCCGTTTGGGCGGGCTTGCCCAAACGGCACGGATGAATGGTGCATTGTTCAATCTGGGGCCTCATGCGATGTATGAAGGTGGGACTGCGCTTCGCATTCTGAGAGAACTGGATTGCCTGCCTGACGGAGGATACGCATCCAAGAGCGGCTTGATCGGCATTTTACAAGGAAAGATCGTAAGGGTTCCTGCCGATTTAACGCCGGAGGAGAATGCGGAATGGAGCAAGCTGATGAGCGGATTGAGCCAAATCGATATTGAGTCGATTCGTTCGATTAGCCTTCAAGAGTGGGGGGTTCAACACATCCGACACGAACAGGTGCGCCTCTTCTTCCACGCCATGTGCCGGCAATGGTCCTATTGCGACGATATGAGAGTGTTAAGCGCCGGTTACGTGATTGAGCAGGGTCAGCTTGCCGGGCAAGGCGTCCGTTATGTGGAGGGTGGCTGGCAGACCGTTGTGGAGAACTTGCGACATGCGGCTATTCAGGCCGGAGCTGCTATCGTTACCGGTTACAGCGCCGAGCAAATCCTGCTAAAAGACGGTAGCGTTCATGGGCTGGCGCTGTCAGATGGGGCGGAAATCAGAGCGGATGCCGTTATCGCAGCAAGCGGTCTGAATGAGGTATGCCAGCTAGTCAAGGGTGCGGAAAGGATGTCGATCGGGAGATGGAAGAATGAATCGCGCCCTCTGTATGCTGCATGTCTGGACATTGCGCTGAGACAACTGCCTAATCCGGAGCGTATTTTTGCACTTGGACTGGATCAACCTTTATATTTCTCCAAACATTCGGGGGCTGTCCAATTGAGCGATAACGGTGCACACGTACTCCATGTAATGAGATATAACGACAACGAGGCTGCAAGAGACGGCAAGGCAGATGAAAGAGAGCTCACTCGCCTCCTTGATCTGCTGGAGCCTGGCTGGGAGCGGGAAGTCGTTGCCGTTCGTTTCTCGCCGAATGTCCTTGTCGCCCATGATTCACGCACGATCCGTCATCATGGGGTGGGGCCGGCCCCCGACCCGATCGTGCCGGAAGTCCGCGGTTTGTACGTCGCAGGCGACTGGGTCGGTTCGGAAGGTCGGCTCGCTGATGCAGGCATGGCAAGCGCCAAGCAGGCTGCTCAGGAGGTGCTGCGCTATATCTGAATACACTTCGACGATCTCGTCGAAAGGGGTAAGGCTCGCCTACTCGCTAGCTGTCGTCAACGCCGTCGTAATCGGGATATCGTTCTTATTTATCAAAATGTCGCTTGACTACGCAAGCCCAATCGATACCCTGACGTTCCGCTTTGCCGCAGCATTCGCCATCCTATCCATCATGGCAGCGTCTGGCCTGGTCAAGCTGAACTACCGCGGCAAACCGCTATATAAATTGCTGATGCTGTCCAGTATGTATCCGCTCGGATTTTTCACCTTGCAAACGTACGGACTGCAGTACGCAACTTCCGCAGAGGGAGGTATTATCAATGCGCTAGCGCCGCTCGCAACGATGATTCTGGCTACCGTATTTTTGAAAGAAGCGACGTCCCAGTTGCAGAAGCTATCTATTGCAGTGTCTGTGTTCGGCGTTGTCTTTATTTTCGTCATGAAGGGAAACGGCATCGGCATTTCCAATATGAAAGGTGTTCTGCTGTTGCTGCTGGCTTGCTCGGCTTTCGCCGGGTACAGCGTGCTTGCCCGTGCCGTTTCGAAATATTTTAGCCCGGGGGAAATCAGTTATTTCATGGTAGGGATCGGATTTGCCGCATCGCTGATATTCTCCCTCACCTCCCATGTGTCAGATGGAACGCTAAGCAGCTTGACGGCGCCGTTTGCGAGCATGGCATTCGTGATGCTGATTCTTTACCTCGGAGCGGTTCAAGTCGCCACCGCGCTGATGGGAAACTATATCCTGTCCCGCATCGAAGCCTCGCGAATGAGTGTATTTATCAACTTATCAACGGTTGTCTCCATCGTCGCCGGCGCCTGGGTCCTCAGCGAGCCTGTTACCTGGTATCATGTGGTCGGTTTAGCGCTCATTATTGCCGGAGTCATTGGAACGAATCTACGGATACGGAAGGAAGGATTGAACTTATGGCCTGGTATGCGGGCCTGTGGCCAAAGCCGCCGAGGTGGGTCTTGGAAAAGGGCTTGGAAACGGCAGGTTCGGCCCTGATGGTAGATGTAGGTGAACGTGAGATTGTGATCATCCGTGTATTTGATGCTCCACGCGAGCTTGTGTTTGATGCTTGGACGAAAGAGGAGCACCTGTCGAAGTAGTGGGGACCTCGAGGTTTCAGGGGTCACCTCACGAAACGGAAAAAATCGTACGCTAAGCAATTTGTTACATGAAAAAACCGGTCCCTTTACACTACAAGGAATCCGGTTTTCGTAATTACGTACCTAGAGCGAAGTTGTTGAACTAACATTTCCGTTAGTGAAATGAGCAATTTAACTCAAATTATTAAAACTTACGTTTATGATAGGAGAGACCTTCACCCTCTTCACAATAGGATTTGAGACTATAAAGGAAAATAGCCCAGTTGTAGTTACAAGAGCGATAAAATGGCGTTACTTCTTTCCAGTTCATATGACGTAAAGTAATAAAAGATTTCCCGTTCTTCTCATCAATATCAAAGGAAATAATTGTACCAATCCATTCTGGATCTGAATCTATACACTGCCACACGACTTTTTTATTAGTGATCAATTCCTCTATTTTCATCTTAGTTATGTCATTGCTGCCGAATCGAAATTCATTAATAAAGCCAATCTGATTATTGATAATGAGTTCATTGGTCCATATTTCCGACAGTCCATCAGCGGTGGTTAAAGTTTCATACACCTTCGACGCTGGAACATGTACGGTTTGCAAGTGCTCGATATTTGCCATGTCTTACCCCTTTCTATACCTTGGATATGATACTAACAGTTGATATTTACCTGTCTGCAATAATTTATGCTTGATGCTTATGATAACATATGATGAATATAATAGTTTCTTTTGGATTGCTATGTCGCAATTATTGCAATTATTTGTTCAACCAACCTGCACGTTAATCCCCCACTGAGTCTGTTGACAAATTGCGTCTGTACTCCCGTATTGGACAGGCGCTTGTAAGTAGCCAAACAAAGTCGAAGTGGGACCCATTCGCAGCTATCGAATCAATCTTGCCATGGAGAAATTTACCGAAAGCGTCACCGAGACGGAGAAATTAGCGCAACCATCAAACTTCGACCACCTTCCGCTGATAGGTAACGGGTTCCCCCAACTTCGACGATATACCTCTTCGTTACTAGAATCGCTTCAACTCAAGGCAGCACCAACCGCACAAGACATTTTAGATGGAGTAGACACGATTAAGGGAATGAATCATCGACAGGCGCGTAAAGTGTCAGATGATGCGCCTACAAGTTTTGTTCGCAAACGTTGGGAAAGTGTTGTCTGGAATGAGGATGGTCTCGACCGGCGTTTTTATGAACTCTGTGTGTTATCAGAATTGAAGAATGTGCTTCGATCCAGTGACATCTGGGTGCAAGGATCGCGTCAGTTCAAGGATTTCGAAGAATATTTGATACCTAAACCACGCTTCACGGATTAACGTAATCGACAAGAACTTGACCTATCTGTAGAATCTGACTGCGATCGTTTCCTTAAAGAGCGGCTGACAGTATTAGAATGTGAATTGGAAAAAACGGAACATCTTGCTTCGCAAAACGAATTACCGGATGCAGCTATCACAGATAGCCGACTTAAAATCACTCCACTCTCTAACGCAGTTCCAAAGGAAGCGGACATACAGATGCGTCAAGCGTATTCTTTGCTTCCACACCCAGGACATTGATCAAAGTCGACTTCCCTGACCATGGCTAAACTGACTTCATAATTCAAGGTCAATGAGGACAGGACCCTGTCTGTGGTGTTCAGTGAAAATAAAGTGTCAGACTGAAAAATATAGTTGTAGACTGAGAAAATAAAGTATTAGACTCACGCGGCGGCGCTGAACTAAGGGCGGGGTGCTTGGAGAAACAGGAAAAGAAATTTACATTCTCAAAAGAGATTGCATTTTGCTCAATATACGGTAGTAGGGTATTCTAAAGAAGTGTGAGCAGTATGGATAGATAGCGAGAGGAGGTTGATAATATGGACATAATAAATCCATCTATAAATCAGTTTCTGGAACAGATGAAATTTGCTTATCGGACCAAGGATCAAACGGAGCAGATGAGATACAAGGGGTCAGCGGGTGATGGGTTCGTTATGCGATTGGTTCCCAGGCCTGATATGCTGATCATGATAACCAATTGCACATTAGCTGAGCATACGCAGGTCAACTTTTCTTTTGAAGAAGCGATGGTCGAGTTGATGATATGTTTTCAAGGTGAGGGAGCGGTTCAGGCAGCAGGAGTGCATGGCACAATGCGTCCCAATACGTTAACGCTTGGGCTTATGAACGGCATAAAGGGAAAGTACTTTTTTGCCGGAGAACGGTCGATGATTACGTTAGGCATTTATTTCAGCTGCTACATTCGATCGTTATCTTACAGGGTTAGACGGATCTCAATCGACGGATTTCAAACAATTGATCGGCAGTCGGCCGCTGCTTCAGCTCCAGCAATCTATTCTTGATACGCCGATCTTACAGTTGGCCAGTCGAATTATGAATATTCCCTACACCCATAATATCCGTAATATTGAGCTGGAGAGCCTAGCTCTGGAGATATTATCCTATTCTTTGCAGATCTTCGTATATGATTCGAATCGTACTAATCTGCCGGCTGCGATAACCAAAAGCGAATTCCAGAGGCTGCAGCATGCGAAAGAGGTGTTGCTGCAGCAGATGGATAATCCGCCCTCACTGCTGGAGTTGTCCCGCATCATTGGGATGAATGATTTCAAGCTGAAGCATCATTTCAAAGCAGTATTCGGAACGACAGTATTTGGTTATCTGCGAGATATACGGATGGAGAAGGCTATACTGCTGCTGCAAGATGGAATGACGAGTGTAAGTATGGCCGCGGCGCATGTAGGGTATACCAATGCGAGTTATTTTGCAAGTGCATTTCGTAAACGGTATGGGATGAATCCAAGCGAATTCCTTCATTACGCAAATAATATCCGCTGAGCATTGCTGCTATCCGTGAGGAGGTAGCATCCATGTTATCCGTATTCTACACTAAAGCAACAGGTAGAATATGCGTAGACAAGGATGGAATAAGATGGAGAAAATAATGGCTGACGATGCAGCGGTTTATAAACTTGACGGGAAGAAAGCTGTTCCATGGATTTTGTTCGTGATGTTCTTCGGCGTGTTAAATGAAACGGTGTTTAATATATCAACACCCAAGGTAGTGGCTCAATATGACTTGTCACCTACAGGAGTCAGTTGGATTATTACAGTCTTCTTTATTACCTTCGGTATCGGAACAGTCGTATACGGGAAGCTTGCCGATATGTACAGCGTACGTTCGTTAATTACGAATGGGCTTGTCATTTATGCTCTCGGCGCTTTGGTTGGATTTCTTATGCAGCAGTGGTATGCGGCTGTCATTATTGGAAGGGCTATTCAAGGTGTAGGAGCTTCGGCAATTCCGGCGTTGATTATGATTGTGACAGCCAGATATTTTACACCGTCGGATCGGAGCAAGTTGTTTGGCATTCTGGCTTCGACCTCATCTTTTGCCATCGGCATAGGTCCCGTTGTAGGCGGCATCATCTCAGCCTATATTCATTGGTCAGCTTTATTTCTTCTTTCGCTCATTCCGCTGTTATCCATCCCGTTCTTCCGCCGAACGTTTCCTGTTGAGGTGAAGCGAGCAGGAAGTATGGATATACCGGGACTTCTGATGCTTAGCGTGAGTGTGACCGCATTTGTATTCTGGTTCACAGATCCGTCATGGCTGTTGCTGCTGTTGGGAATAGCGGCACTAGGCGCCTTTATATGGCGGATACGCACAGCGGCAGAACCCTTCGTACAACCTGAACTTTTCAGAAGCCGTTCTTATCGCACGGGACTGCTGGCAGGAACGCTCTTGTTCGTTGTAATGACCGGAATGCCATTTGTTCTTCCGCTATTCTTAAGCGGAGTACATGGATTCAATACAGATCGGATCGGCCTCATGTTGTTCCCGGGTTCGATAAGTGCGGTCGTCTTTGGAACGATTGCCGGACGGTTGGCGGCGAGCAAGGGGGCCAACTATGTAGCGTATATCGGACTACTGCTTGTTGGAGCAGCACTGCTCGGAGTCATGTTTATGATGACACAATGGATTTGGTATATCGCGTTCATGTTGATCCCCCTATATATAGGTTTCGCATTCGTCCAAACCGGACTCTATGACAAGTTGGCCCAAGTTATTCCACTGGAGCTGATGGGTGTTGGAATGGGGCTCTTCGGGCTTGTTTCTCAAATATCTGGAGCGTTCGGAACGGCTGCGATTGCCCAGGTGTTGAACAAGGATTGGCTTGGCCACAGCATTGTTCCGATGTTTGAACTGGGAGCATCGACAGCCTACTGGAATTTGTTAATTGGATTTATAGTGCTGATTATCGTAGCCTGGCTGCTATATCGGTTGGCATTCGGTTACAAGAGGGATGTTAGTTGATTGTGTTTTCATTCTTACATCCCCAAAATGTATCTGATAAATAATGGTATTAAAGTAAACCTTAGAAACTGAATTTATAGATTTAGAGACAGATCACGATTGAGTCTCAAAAACGAAACAGGCTGATTGTCCACTATTTGTGGCCTCAGCCTGTTGTTTTTGTTGCTTCTCATTCCAGTTTCATATGTTCCACCGGGCTGTATCGATAATGCTGCTCTCTAATCTCGTTGCTAAAGAGCCATACATAGGTGTGAACCATTTCCAGCGAAGAGTGCCCCAAAATTTGTTGGAGCAAAACGGATCGCCGCCGTTTCGGATATATTTTTGCCATCGTGTGTCTGAAGGTATGAGGCGATACGCGAACGACAGCGATTCGGGCCATTTTTCCGTAATCCGTAATCCGATCCTGGATGCTGCGGATATGCAGTGGCCCATTTTCCAGCGAAACGAATGACCTGGCTGTACCACGTTCTGTAATGTATGATTGCAGCACTTTGGCGCATGTTTTTTTGAAAAGGTACGTTCCTCGCCTTGCCGCCCTTCCCTGGAGCAATTCGTAGTTCCCTCTCCTTGAAATTAATATCCTTAAGCGTCAGTGCAAGAAGTTCCCCGATTCGAATGCCCGTCTCCAGCAGCACGATGATTCGGCATACGCAGCAGCTGAAGAACTTGATCGTGCGTAAACGTATGAATCGTATCTTTCGGCGCTGTGAGCAAAGTCAGTTCTTCCGCGACGTTGACCACTACATAGTCATGTTACAACAGGAAGGAAAAGAAGGCTTTGCAGCTCTTCAAACGTCCATTGATGGTATGGGGAGTCAGTGCCTTGTCAATCATAGGACCAATAAAATAAGTTTGTAGATCTTGGAGCGATACAGAATAGGGATCGAGGGTTTGATTTTTCTCTACAAACCCTTTGTTCATTTGTTGAAGACTGCATTCATAAAACGCAATGGTTCTGCGGGACAGATTCCGATGCTTGCAGTCAAGCAAAAAGCATAGAGCAAATCATCAAACGAGGGACGAGTTTTTATTAAGAGATACCGCCAGCAAATCTGGATTGCTGGCGGTATCCCATGCCCATCAAGCTAAAAACAAAATAATCCCCCAAACCGAAAAAAACACACTTTTCTTTCTTTAGGGCCCAGTGACAGGGTTGCTGCTCTAGTCCGCAGGATTCATCAAGCTTTATTTGATACAGCATCGCTTTTTCGCCAAATCGGGGCACAACTAACCCCTGAAAATGCTTGCAAAATAATAATTAGCTTAAAAGTGATACGATTGGACAAAAAAAAGGGGCTATGATCTTCACTGATCATGGCTCCTTTACGCTTATTCCGGTTTTCTGTTCGACTGCTCCCTAAACCCCGAGTACGAAGTGGAAGGGAGAGAAGAGGAGAAGAAGCCATCCAATCCCAAGCAGGAGCGTGAGGCGATCCTCAAGATGATTGCCGAGGGGCGCATCACACCACCATCTCGGTATCCCCAGAAGCATCGATCCCATGTGCTAACAGATCGAGACCAGCCGTGACCATAGCGGAGAGACCAGCATGAATCTCCTCGGAAGATTCGCCTTTTAATCGCCGCCTCGCGTATTCCGCAAAGATCCTCGCATAAAGGGTCAGGATCAGATGCGCAACGAGGCGAGGCACGATATCATCCGATTCTGTGCCCATGTCTTCGGCAAAGGCATGGGCCAGATCCTCTTCAACAGACTCAGTCATTTGCCGACCCCGAGCTTGCAGGGTAGGGCTTTCCCGAATCACCCGGAAGACCTGCTCCCGCGTAGAATCTTGCTCTGGGGACGGTATCGCTTTCATAGGTTCGAGACTGCCGAGCAGCAATTGGCGAAGAAAAGTGAGCAATGATTCGCCTTTCTCACGCTGACGAACGATTCCGGCCAGGGAAGCCTCCATAGGTTGGTTGAGTCCAAAAAAGAGGTCCTCTTTAGTTGGAAAATAATTATAGACGGTATTTACCGACACATCAGCTGCTTCAGCCACTTCGGTCACTGTCACCTGCTCAAAGCCACGCTCAATAAAGAGCTCTAAAGCCACTCTTGCGATCTTCTCCCGTGTCTGCTGCTTTTTTCGTTCACGTCGTCCTAGTGTCTGTATCATAAACACATTGTAGTTCTTTTTGCAATGGACCGCAAGATTGGGGTTGACTTTATTTCTGCATCACGTATATTATTGGTGTAACTTAAATATTAAAGTTAATTCAAAAAATGTACGAAATGCAGAAAGGAAGAACAATAATGGAAGATGTCTCTGTTCCGGTTTTGATAGTTGGTGCCGGACCAACCGGCCTCTCGACCGCGCTCTTTCTGGCGCAGCAACAGATCCCGTATATACTCATTGAGAAACATCCAGGCACAGCGATCCATCCCCGACCGATTGGCCTGGGAGCGCGGACGATGGAGGTATTTCGGGCGCTAGGGCTGGAAGAGAGAGTCAGGAAAGCCGCCGAGCCGCTCAGCAGGAGCCGAGGTGAAATTTTTGTCGAGACCCTTGCCTCCGCCAACATGGCACAGGTCAAACGCCTGAACCTGGATGGGAAAGATCTTGAGACGTTCGATCAGATGAAAGAAGCAGAGAAGGCTATCAGTCCTGCCACAGGCTGTCTGATTAATCAAGCTGCTCTGGAGCCCGTGTTATTTGAGGCGGCGCGGGAACGAGGCGGGGATCTGCGCCTTCAGACTGAATTGGTGTCTTTTGAGCAAGATGAGACGGGTGTGACTGCTCTCGTTGTGGATCGCAAGACGGGAGTGCAGCAGCGTATCCGTGTTGACTACCTGGTTGCCGCGGATGGGGCTAATAGCCTTGCACTGCGCACTCTTGCAATCCCGACGAAAAGCTTTACGTTGTCAGAGATGCATACACTTGCAATTGACTTTCGTGCAGACCTGAGCGAGCTGGTACGAGGCCACGAGTTTATACTCTGTACGATAGAGACCCCTGAAG
Source organism: Paenibacillus mendelii (assembly GCF_024498075.1). Classification (GTDB taxonomy): domain Bacteria; phylum Bacillota; class Bacilli; order Paenibacillales; family Paenibacillaceae; genus Paenibacillus_Z; species Paenibacillus_Z mendelii. Next base: position 209,291 of record NZ_JANHOF010000011.1, on the reverse strand, counting down.
CTCAGGGCCTGCTCATGGCAGTCAATAATAGTGATCGCTGGCTTTTTCAGATGCCCGGGAATCTCGAAAATGGAGAGTTGAAGGCCCCATCTGTCAAACGCTGCCAGGATCTGGTGCGCAAGGCTATCGGGATACCTGACCTCGCGGTAGAAATCATGGGTATTCGCCACTGGAAGCCGCAGGAGAGGCTGGCTGAGCGCTACCAAGTTGGGCGAGTTTTCCTGGCTGGCGACGCGGCTCATGTCATCCTGCCCACAGGCGGCGTGGGTGCGAATCTGGGCATCCAGGATGGACAGAACCTTGCCTGGAAGCTGGGCGCCGTCCTCCAGGGTTACGCTGATTCCACCTTGCTCTCGACCTACGAGACGGAAAGGCGTCACGTGGCTGGCTTTGCTGCAGAGCAGGAAGAGGCCACCGACCGAGAAAAAACGACGGATAACGAACTACAGGCTCTCTTTGGATTCTACGCCTCGTCAGCTGTGCTCTCAAATGAAGAAGGAATCACACCAGACTACACGGAGCTGAAAGGGCAGTCCGGCTCACGTGTGCCTCACCTGTGGGTAGAGTATCAGGACCGATGCATCTCAACTCTTGATATTACCAGTCGTCATTTCGTCCTGCTGACAGGTCCAGAAGGGAGAAGCTGGCAACAGGCTGCGCGGGAATGTGCTGCTCACTTTGGCATCGAACTGCCCGTCTATAGTGTTGGTTCTGAAGGAGAGCTTTTAGCAAGCAAGGAGAGCTGGCAACGGGTTACCGGCCTGCCTGATCATGGCATGCTCCTGGTTCGGCCTGACGGCTTTGTGGCGGCTCGTGTGAGCGCCCTTGATGAGGATAGGGGTCGGCAGCTTATGGGGATACTCTCGGCGTTGCATTTGTGTCCGAGGGTGCACACTTAAAGAGGGATTGGAGAGCAACAAGGGAAGATGGGTGGAGGGGGCAAAACGGACTTGTAAACGGAACGTAGATAGTGTGGATCGTCAAGGGGGGGAGGTAGCTGGTCGCTGACGAAAAAACGAGTACAGCTTCTCCCCGCGCTGTGCCTGCGGCACAGCGCCCCGATGAGGCCAGAAGTCAAATCCATCTTCGATGGGAGTGATTTGTGTTTTTTCCTGTGAAAGCCTAAGACCCCGTTCTGTCAGAAATTCTTGAACGAGTGGTGTTACTTCTTTTTCCAAGATTTCTTTGGACTTTCCGGTGATGACGAAGTCATCACAATAGCGAACGAGATTCACTTTTGCTCCTTTTGTTATGGGAAACGGGGAGAACTTTATCAAAAATATCGAGAAGGACAAGAGGATCAGCTGGGAGCCTTGGGATTGGTGGTAAATGCTATTGTCGTTTGGAACACCAGATACATCGAGGCTATATTGACTCTTATTTCCGAAATGGGAGAACAGGTCGAAGAGTCGGACGTTCAACGTCTCTCTCCTCTCGGTCATGAACATATTAATAACGTGGGCAGATATTCTTTTACTTTGCCTGATGAGGTTGTGAATGGGAATCTACGCAGTCTGATACAGGACTAGAACAGTGATTTTACATTCGCTGTTCTTTTTTTATTGCCAGTAACGCTTATTCCGGTTTTTTTGTTCGGTTGCTCCCTAAACCCTTTTCTCCTCACGATCTACGACATTTCTTTTGCTCCAATGCATTAGAAAAGGGATTAAATGTACATGAAGTGGCATCCATCGCGGGACATAGTAACATCCATACCACTCTGCTTTATACTAATCCTAATCGGAAAGCCATGCTAGATAAGCTGAACCAGCTTTAAATAAAGGGCTGGTTCTTCGCTTTACATATTTAGTAAATAATCCTGCGGACTAGAGCAGCAACCCTGTCACTGGGCCTTTAGGATTATAAAAAAGAAAGGATGGCGTTTTTCTGTGAAGGTAACCACCAAAGAGGAACTTCATTTGTTTTCACAGGTATTGCAAAAATATCTTTCTCCTACAGAAGTCGAACGGTTGGCTAGAACAACTGAATTTGTAAGACGAACGAGCAAATATCGGGGACAAGAACTGGTGACCTTGTGTGTTTGGTTGAGTCACAATCTAGCGAGTACCTCGCTCACTCAACTATGTAGTGAACTAGAAGCCACAACAGAGATCAGCATGAGCCCCGAAGGGCTGAATCAACGTCTGAACGAAAAAGCAGTCGCCTTTCTTCGGGAACTTTTTGCCCGTCTACTGAAAATAGAATTAGGTTCATCCAGTAGCATCCCAAGTGTTTATCAGAACCACTTTTTACGGATTCGTATCTTGGATTCTACCACGTTTCAAGTTCCAGACTCTTTGACCGAACATTATCCGGGAGCAGGTGGCTGTGGCCATACGGCTGGAGTGAAAATCCAACTGGAATACGACTTACACAGTGGACAGTTCTTGAATATGGACATAGGGGCTGGGAAAAAGAACGACAAAACTTTTGGTACCACTTGCTTATCTACCCTTCGACCTGGAGACTTGTGCATACGAGACTTAGGCTACTTCTCGTTAGAAGACTTGGATCAGATGGATCAGCGAGGTGTTTCGTATGTCTCTCGTTTAAAGCTAAATAACCGAATCTATCAAAAAAATTCAGAACCTGCGTTTTTCCAAGATGGAACGATCAAGAAACAAACCGAATATCTTCCCCTGGATTTGGAGGAAATCATGCATGGCATGCAGCCTGGAGAAACGGTGGAGGTTCGGGATACGTATATCGGAAGATACCAAAAGCTACCCGCTCGAGTCATTTTGTATCGGCTTACCGAAGTTCAAGTAAAGAAAAGACGAAAAGATCAGGCTTACAAAGAGAAGAAAAAAGGGATGAAGTATTCGGATAAGAGCAAGCGGTTAACGGAAATCAACGTATATATCACCAATATTGCTTGGGAGATCGTTCCCAAAGAACATGTTCACGATCTCTATTCCTTGCGGTGGCAGGTGGAGATCGTATTCAAAACATGGAAATCTTTTTTTCAAATGGATCGATGCAAGGATGTGAAACGGGAGAGATTGGAATGTCATCTGTATGGACAACTCATTGCCATCCTTATTTGCTCGTCTACCTTGTTTCGGATGCGAGAGTTGTTGTTACGAGAAAAACAAAAAGAGTTAAGTGAATATAAAGCTTTTTATACGATCCAAACCTATTTTCCTCTGTTCCACCAAGCCATACAACAACAAAACACCCAAGCATATACAAAGATCCTCCTTCGCCTATTCCATCTGCTAGGAAAAAATGGGCGAAAATCTCATCGATACAAGAAAAAGACGATCTTTGACATATTGGGTGTTGTTTATGAGTATACCATTTCGAATGCAAAGGTAGCTTAATTTTTAAAAACAAGCCTATCTAGGCTTGTTTGGTGTGCCATCCTTTTCCACATACCAAGATTCCTCTATGTTATTACTCCCTTTTCATCTTTCGCTTTTCTTAGCTTGATGGGCATGTGAGGTGACCCCTTTCACGACGACTTTTCAGAAGTTTGAAATGAAACCGGGCGGTACATGGGAGTTGCGCTGAACATATCGCCATTCGATTACCTGAACCGGCTACGGATCGAGGAGGCTGTCGAGCTGCTCGGCGGCATCGCCTTGCCAATCATTCGTTTTACAGGAATTCTAAACATTCTTGAGAAAATATAACTTGCAAATTGCAAATATAAGCTGTATAACTAATAACGAGAGGTGAAAGCGATGGAACACGAACCTAGAGAATTACTACAAATCATGGCGCGGCGCTTTGGATTACTTAATAAAAACTGCTGCAGCATAGGGAACAACGATATTTCCTTGATTCAAAGTCATATTCTTTACGAAATCGCTCGTCAACATCAACCATCCATGCAGCAGGTTGCAGACACACTTGGAATGGATATCACAACATTCAGCAGACAAGTTCAAACATTAATTAAGAAGAAACTTGTTAAAAAGACACCTCTGCCTGAAGATCGAAGAGTATATATACTAAGCTTAACGGTTGAAGGTACATTTGTCACAGGTGCAATCGATCAAATGATGAACGATTATCTAGAAGAAGTTTTCTCATTTATGAATGATTTCGAAAAAGAAACTGTGATGCGATCCTTAAAGCTGCTCAACGATAGTATGCTGAAGTCCAAAATGTGCTGTACACCTATGGGGTGATGTCATCATTGCTCCAATTATTTTCTACATAACTTGCAAATTACAAGTAATGAGGAGCCGCAAAACATAAAATCACGATGGATTCATAAAGGAGAAATATCCGATGACGATAATGGATATAACGACAGATCAAATCGAGCTTATAACATTACATTGTTTTCAGACTAAAGATAAAGAAGAAAAAATAATAAGAATTGAAACTGGAGGAAATTATTATGAAAAAGATTGAACTTAAACAAACAAGCTCTTGTTGTGGATCGCCTCACCTTACGCAAGAAATAAATATGCAACCACAAGGCAAATCGAATCATTTACCTGTAGCAATCATTGGTGCCGGTCCGATAGGCTTAGCCGCAGCAGCAAATTTAACGGAACGCGGTGAGAATTTCATACTCTTAGAATCAGGCTCACAAGTAGGACATAACATTTCGGATTGGGGACATGTTCGATTGTTTTCACCATGGCAATACAATGTAGATAAAGCAGCGGAAAGATTATTAACCAAACATGGTTGGAGTGCGCCTGCTCCTGATGAATTGCCTTCGGGACAAGAGTTAATCGAGCAATATTTGCTTCCATTAGCTGATCTTCCGGAGATTAAATCCCATCTTATTTTAAATACTAAGGTACTAGCGATTAGCAGAAAAGACACAGACAAAATGAAATCAGATCTTCGAGAGCACAATCCTTTCGTTATTTATGCAGAAGTAAATAATACTACGCAGCGCTATGAAGCAAGAGCAGTAATCGATGCTTCTGGAACGTGGGGACACTCGAATCCCCTCTATGCAAGTGGTGTCCTGACGAATGAAGAACGATCACTGAGTGAACATATTTATTATGGTATCCCAAATATTCAAGGTAAAGACAAGGAAAGGTATCTAGGCAAAAGTATAGCTGTAGTCGGTGGAGGGCACTCTGCTTTAAATACATTGTTAGATCTTGCTCAGTTAAAAGAGACTGATCCTGATATGAATATCGTGTGGATCATGAGAAAGAACAGGGTAGAGGACGCCTATGGCGGAGAAGCGAATGATCAACTTGAAGCTAGGGGAGAGTTAGGCAGCCGTATTCACCAATTGGTTAACTCTAAACAAATTCAGGTTGTTACTCCATTTAAAATCCAAAAGATAAGTCGAACAGATGGGAAAATGATAATAAGCGGTAAAAATAGGGAGGGAAGTAGTGATTTACCAGGGATTGATGAAATTATAGTCAATACAGGAAGTCGACCGGATTTTTCATTCTTGCGAGAACTACGACTAAGCATTGATCAAGCCACAGAAAGCGTAGAGACTCTTGCTCCGCTTATCGACCCTAATGTTCATAGTTGTGGAACGGTTCGACCTCACGGAGAAAGGGAACTGCGGCATTCAGAAAAAGACCTTTACATCGTAGGGATGAAGAGTTATGGTCGCGCTCCAACATTCCTTATGGCAACCGGATATGAACAAGTAAGGTCTGTTGTTGCTTATCTTGCGGGTGATTATGAAGCTGCTCTTAAAGTTGAGCTTGATTTACCTGAAACTGGAGTATGTCGTATAAATAATTCGCCAATGAAGAAAGATGAAAGCTCCTGTTCAACCATTCCAACAACAAATTCTTCTTGCTGCAGCTAATAGAGATTTGAATGGGCGGGAAGAGAAGCTCTCTTCCTGACTGTTTTTCAAGCTAAGTTTCCGAGTATTCCTAGGATCATGCGAGGGTATACAACAAATGAAACGCCTGCTTAATTACCTTGATCATTGCTAATGGGCCGTTTGGGGATACAGAAAGCAGAATATAGAATACAGATTAAGGAACTAGGTCGACCCATTCATTCTGGTTGGCCTATTTTTTATAGTCCTATAGGTTCAACAGACGATCCATCTCTAGTTGAAAAGTAATAAACGAAGCCACAACTAGCCCAAACAATTATGGACCTCCGGCTGATATGCGTTACATTCATATCGTGGTAGGGTAAAGGCTAGGATAAGACACATGGTAAGTAGAAATAAACGATGCCGCCGTCCAATCCTCCTTTTATACCGTAAAATGACCATATTACGATATTGGTCAATTGGTACTGAGAAGAGAACCATCCCGCCCAAACGAAGGGCCGCTTACAGAGAAGACATGGATTATGGAGGGAGATCGCATGACACAAACGATGCAAGTGCCTCAACCTAAAACCTACGGGCCGCTGGGCAATCTGCCGCTACTGGATTCCGCAGCACCGATTCAATCGCTTGTGAAGGTCGCTTCGGAACTCGGGCCGATCTTTCAATTTCAATTTCCCGGCGGTCGCAGGGAGCTGTACCTCTCCGGCCATGAATACGTTAAGGACGCGTGTGACGAGAAGCGTTTTGATAAACGAATCTGGGCGCCGCTCCAGAATGTCCGTCCTTTCGCGGGTGACGGTTTGTTTACGAGTGCTACGCAGGAGCCAAACTGGAAAAAAGCCCATAACATCCTGCTCTCCAGCTTTAGCCAGCGTGCGATGCAAGGCTACCACACCAAAATGGTGGATATCGCGATACAGCTTATCCAGAAATGGGCTCGGCTCAATCCGGACGAAACCGTTGACGTTCCTGCCGACATGACGCGTCTGACACTGGATACTATCGGCCTGTGCGGATTTAATTACCGGTTTAACAGCTTCTATCGCGAAGACAATCATCCTTTTATCGGCAGCATGGTGCGGGCGCTCGATGAGGGCATGAACCAGCTTTACCGTCTGGGCATACAAGACATGTTTATGATTAAAAAGAAACGGCAGTTTCATGCGGACATACATGCCATGTTCTCCCTTGTGGATGAGCTCATTCAAGACCGCAAGAAGCATGGCGGTGAAGAAGGGGATTTGCTTGCGCTTATGCTGGAAGGTATCGATCCCGATACTGGCGAGCGTCTCGATCATGAGAACATCCGTTACCAGATGATCACGTTTCTTATCGCGGGGCATGAGACGACAAGCGGATTGCTTTCCTTTGCCATTTACTTTTTGATGAACAATCCGGAGACCTTACATAAGGCGGTCAGCGAAGTGGACCGCGTTCTGAAAGATCCCGTTCCGACCTACAATCAGGTGAGGGAACTCAAATACGTCCGCATGGTTCTCAGCGAGTCGCTGCGATTATGGCCAACGGCGCCTGCCTTCTCGTTATATGCAAAAGAAGATACGGCGATCGGCGGAACCTACCCGATCAAGAAAGGAGACAGCGTGACGGTCCTGATTCCGGGACTGCATAGAGACTCACGCGTGTGGGGAGACGACGTGGAGGCGTTCAGACCAGAGCGCTTCGAAGATCCGAGCAAGGTGCCACATGACGCGTACAAACCATTTGGTAATGGACAGCGCGCTTGCATCGGGCAGCAGTTTGCGCTGCAGGAGGCAACCTTGGTGCTTGGCCTGGTTCTCAAATATTTTGAACTGATCGATGACCAGCGCTATGAGCTGAAGGTTAAGGAGACGCTCACTTTGAAGCCGGAAGGGTTCCATATTAAAGTTCGAAGCCGTCAAGACGCGACCGCCCTCATGTTTCCGGGAGGAGGTAAGGCTGCATCAGCCGAATCGGAGAAGCGGGAATACGCCAAGTCCGATATTTCTGCGACAAATGCTCATCATACACCGCTGCTTGCTTTGTACGGGTCCAATTTGGGCACGGCTGAGGGAATTGCCAGAGAGGTGGCGGATGCTGCGAAGCGCCAAGGGTTCGACAGCCAGGTAGGCGCACTGGACGACTTTGCCGGAAGGCTTCCGAAGGAAGGGGCCGTAGTGATTGTTACTGCCTCGTACAACGGACAGCCGCCTTCCAATGCTAAAGCTTTTACGGAATGGCTGGAGACTGCGGATGAATCCGAAATCCAGGGCGTTCGTTATGCGGTATTCGGCTGCGGAGACCACAACTGGGCAAGCACGTATCAGCGCATTCCTCGCTTGATTGACGAGCAGCTTGCGGTGAAAGGGGCGCAGCGATTGCTTCCGAGGGGCGAAAGCGATGCGAGCGGCGACTTTGAGCGGGAAGTCGATGAGTGGACGGAGCATTTATGGCCGGATCTGATGCAAACGCTCGGATTGCCGGTCATGGCGGACAATCAGCCGAAGCTCAGTGCCTTGTCCGTCCAGTTCGTCCAGGGAGCGGCCGCCGTTCCGCTGGCCGAAACCTATCAAGCGGTGACCGGGCGCATCGTTCACAGCCGCAATCTGCAGCATGCGGACAGCGGAAGGATCACGCAGCATATTGAAATCTCGCTACCGGAGGGAACGGGTTACCGCGAAGGAGATCATCTGGGGGTCCTTCCGGTCAATTCGGCTGTGCTGGTTCGACGAGTACTCCATAGATTCAATCTGGATGCGGACGCCCACCTCATATTGTCTGCGGAAGGAAGAAGCGGTGCGCATTTGCCGACTGGCGTTCCTGTCCGTCTGGACGACCTGCTGTCCCGCAGCATAGAACTGCAGGAGCCGGCCACACGGGCTCAGATTCGGGAGATGGCCGCTTGTACGGTATGCCCTCCGCATGTCAAAGAACTGCAAGGTCTGCTTGCGGAAGCGACCTATCAGACCGGCGTGCGGGCCAAACGGATCACCATGCTTGACCTGCTGGAACAGTATGAAGCCTGCGAGCTGCCGTTTGAGAGATTTCTAGAGCTCCTGCCTCCGTTGAAGCCGAGATATTATTCGATTTCCAGCTCACCGAAAGTTAGCCGCAATACGGTAAGCATTACGGTCGGTGTCGTTCGGGACCGTGCATGGAGCGGTCAGGGAGAGTATCGGGGCGTTGCTTCCAACTATTTGGCCCAATTAGGGACAGGTGCGGAGGTATTGATGTTTATTCGTTCTTCTGAATCGGGCTTTGCACTGCCGGGGGATCCGGCAACACCAATAATTATGATCGGACCGGGTACGGGTGTCGCTCCGTTCAGGGGATTCATCCAAGCGAGACAAGCGCTTCGCGAGGCAGGGCAGGAGCTGGGTGCTGCTCATCTGTACTTCGGCTGCCGCAATCCGGAGCACGACTACCTCTACCGCGAGGAATTTGATGAGGCCGAGAAAGAGGGTCTGGTGACCCTGCATACCGCCTTCTCGAGATTGGTGGGTAAGGAGAAATGTTACGTCCAGCATTTGTTGAAGCAGGATGGGGAAATGCTGCTGACTCTGCTTGAGGCAGGAGCTCGAATGTACATTTGCGGCGATGGCTCCCGGATGGCGCCGGAGGTGGAACAAACGTTGATCGGCTCCTATCGGGATCGTCATGGCGTGAATACAGAAGATGCTGCCGCCTGGCTGTCCGGATTGGAATCAGCGGGACAATATGTGAAAGACGTCTGGGCCGGATGATTACTATCCCTGCGGGAATTCGTTCTCAAACTCTCTATTTAGGATTGTTTTTGTGATAAAATGATTCGTACACGAGTAACGAAACCGTTCAGAAGGAGAGTGGAGCTTGTGCGCGAAACCGAAACCTGTGTTCCGACAGGCGTAAACCCCCAAGACACCGGCTTTGGGTATACGTTATCCCTGATCGGAGGCAAGTATAAGATGATCATCCTGTACTGGCTGTCTGAAAATAAGGTGATGCGGCATAATGAGCTAAAACGAAGTATCGGCTCCATATCCTTTAAAACGCTAAGCATCATGTTGAAGGAGCTGGAGGCGGATGATCTTATCGTTCGCACGGAATATCCTCAAATTCCCCCCAAAGTCGAATACACCTTATCTGAACGCGGACTATCCCTCATTCCTGTCTTGCATCTATTGTGCGAGTGGGGAGAGAAGAACAGTATGAGCAAGCCGGCTCCGGAAGCGGTACTGCTGGAAGCGTGACGTCATGTTATATCCAAAGAAGTATTTCCTAAACAAGGGAATACTTCTTTTTTATACCTTCATTCATGTAGCCCATCACAGGCCGTCTATGAACTTCAAATAATCTTGCACATTTGTTTCCAATGCGCTAGGCCCTTGTTCCATACCGGGCACGTTTCCGCCGGGTTCATCCTCTTGGCCATAATAAGCATAAAATGATCGATAATCTGCACCGCAATAGAGGAAGGTCGTTTCAAACGGAGTTAGTATCTGTGCGAGCGTGTAGCGATACCTTCCGTCTTCCCGATAATCTTCTTTCTTAATGCCGGCTGATACCGCTAATGCAATTTTACGGTTCTTTAATTTATCGCCTCCATTTGAACCGTAAGCCCATCCATAAGCCAAAACATCGTCAAGCCATTTTTTTAGGAGCGGCGGACAATTAAACCAATAGACCGGGAATTGTAAGACAAGATTGCTGTGCAATTCAATGAGCTGCTGTTCTTTTTCCACATCAATGATTCCGTTCGGATACACCTTGTGCAATTCGTGAACGGTGTACTTATCCGGGTATTGCTTGAGTTCTTCTACCCATCGCTTGTTGATGACGGATGTTTCCAGGCTTGGGTGCGTAACGATTACAAGAGTATTCAAAGATTCGTCCTCCTTGAGCATGATTTATTTATTGAGTATAAAGTGGTCGCTGCGATATTGTAAGTATGCACTTTTAGTACAGGTACTTACCAAAAGGTGAGTGTAACGTGGAAATAGCACATTGTTGGTTCTCGCGATCACGCATTACATCATTTCGGATGCAGCACCAGCCCGCCGGCTTGACGGAAGAGCGGGAGCAACGGCATTCACCACGCACTCGAAAAAAGCGAACGAGCTCTGCAGGACCTATGCCGGCAGAGCTTTCTTCATAGGTCGGCATTCGCCACCCGGGATCGCAGTCGCCGGGCATGGCGGGTCAAACGCGAAAGCCGACGAAGCCGGTCTCCCATAACGATGGTCGGAATCCGCCACCTATTATCGTTCTCGGTATACTGCAAAAAAAGGGGACAGGTGATATCTTTAGGGGGCATTTATCTTAATCATAAACAGGAGGTCATGGGATGCGAGTAAAAATGAAAGCCGGGATGCTGGTTGCGCTGGTTTGCCTTGTCTTGAGCCTGATGGCGGGATGCGCGGGAGCGGCCGGAGGGAAGGCGGGCGACCCCGGCAGCACGACGAATCGGGCAGAAAATGAAAGCGCTTCGAAGGAGAGCTCGAAGGAAGCCGTCAAGATCAAGTTTTCCTACTGGGGCGGTCCCGAAGAGAAAAAGTCGATGGAAGCGATGCTCGACAAGTTCAACGGGGCGCACCCGGACATCCAGGTGGAGGGGATGCACATCGCGCAGGATTACGTGACGAAATTGAATACGATGGCATCCTACGATACGCTGCCCGATCTGGGCTATTTTCCATCCGGCAATTTGGCGGTTTGGGTGAAGAACGGCAAAATAGCCGATCTTTCCGATCTCTACAACGGCGGTAAAATCGGCAAAAAGCTCGATTCCGTCCTCTTCCGGAAAAGCGACGGATCGATTATCGGCGCCGGCGTCGCCAATGAAATTCTGATGCTGAACTACAACAAGGATCTGTTCGACGAAGCGACCGTTCCGTATCCTCCGGCAGCTGCGGATACCGCCTGGACCTGGGACGAATTCGTGGCGGCCGCTAAGAAGCTGACGACGGACCGGAACGGGAAGCACCCCGGCGCGATGACGGCTTCGATGCGGACAATATCCGGACGTTCGGCGTCAACATCCAGAACATCGGACAATTTTACCCGGCGGCCCTGTTCAGCAACGGCACCGGCGTCGTGTCGGACGACGTCTCGGCGTTCGGAATCGGCTCCCCCGAATCGATCGAGGCGCTACAGGCGATCGCCGATCTGATGTATGTTCACCAGGTGATGCCGAAGCCGTCCCAGATGTCCACGATTCCCTCGGAGGACACGGCGTTGCTGACGAAACGCATCGCAATGTCGATCAGCGGCCAATGGTCGCTCCAGGTGCTCGGTAAAGCGATGACGGACAAGAAGCTGAACCTCGGCATCGGCGTGCTGCCGAAGTTCAAGACGCCGGTCACGACGAATTTCGGCGAGCCGGTCATCGTCTTCGACACGGAACGGACGAAGAAATACAAGGCGCAAGTCGAAGAGGTGTACACCTACATCATGAATCCCGAGAACAGCATCGATTTGATCGCCGGGGGCTTATGGATGCCCAACGAGGAACAATGGTATACGGATGCGGAACGGATCAAGCGATGGATGGACAATCCTGTTCATCCCGACGAGTACAAAACGGCCGTCATCGACTATGGATTGAACCATACAAAACAAAATCACTCGTATTATTGGGAAGACATGGAGGCTTTCATGGTCATCAATCCGGAGCTTGATCAGCTGTGGCTGGGAAAGAAACGGGCGGAGGATATCGTCAAAAACGCCATCATCCCGAAGCTGAAGAAGGACAAGTACCTGTATGAATAAAGCGCCGAGGAGACCGCAGTTGAAGAAGAGGGAGGCCGTTGCCGGTTATTTGTTCGCCATGCCGGCCATTCTCGGCTTGCTCCTCTGGACGATTGGTCCGATGGTCGCCAGCTTGGCGATCAGCCTGACCGATTGGGAGATTATCGGCGGCGCGCAGTGGGTCGGCCTGGACAATTACCGGGAGATATTGACCGATGATCTGTTTTTCAAAAAATCGCTGCTCGTCACGGTCTATTTTGCCCTGGGCAGCGTCTTGGTCACAATGCTGGCTTCGATCGCCGTCGCCCTGCTGATGAATATGGAGATCAAAGGCCAGGCGATCTTCCGCACAGTATTTTATCTCCCAACCATCGTGCCCGCCGTCGCTGCCAGCATGTTGTGGGTATGGCTGTTCAACCCGGATTTCGGTTTGTTCAACGCCATCCTGAAGACCGTGGGGCTGCCTTCGTTAATGTGGATTTATGACGAAACGACCGTTATTCCCTCGTTGATCCTAATGGGGGTATGGGGCTGCGGGGGAGCGGCGCTCATTATACTCGCTGGCCTGCAGGACGTTCCGAAGCATTTGCTTGAGGCAGTGGACATCGATGGAGGCAACGCTTGGCATAAATTTCGCTTCGTGACGATTCCGATGATTTCACCGGTCATCTTCTTTAATCTGATCATGGGGTTGATCGGTTCTCTGCAGGCGTTCACGCAAGCGTTCGTCATGACCGGGGGAGGACCGAACAACGGAACGCTATTCTACGTTTATTTGATTTACAGGGAAGCCTTTCAAAGCAATCATTTCGGCTATGCGAGCGCCTTGGCCTGGATCCTGTTCCTGCTGATCGCCCTGCTGACGGCTGTCGTATTCAGAAGCTCGAACAGCTGGGTTTATTACGGAGGTGGCAAATAACGTGAAGCTCGGACGGATATTCGCCATGATTCTGCTCGTCCTGTTTGCCTTGCTTGCCGTCGTTCCGTTCTTCTGGCTGATCCGCAGCTCGCTGATGCGAACCGACGAAATGTTCCTGTTTCCTCCCAAGCTGCTGCCCGATCAATGGCTGTGGCAAAATTACGCCGACGTTTTCTCGATCATTCCGTTTGGCCGCTATTTGAAAAATACGGTCTTCATCCTGATTCCGGTCATGGCGGGCGTCGTCGTGACGAGCAGCATGTGCGGATACAGTTTCGCGCGTCTGCGGTTTCCGTTCAAGAACGTCTGGTTCGCGCTCATCTTGTCGACGATGATGCTGCCTTCCGCCGTCACGCTTATCCCGACCTTCATCCTGTGGTCCGAGCTGAAGGCGATCAATACGTTCTGGCCGTTAACGCTGCCGGCCTGGTTCGGGGGAGGGGCATTCAACATCTTTTTGATGCGGCAGTTTTTCATGGGCATTCCGAAGGAATTGGATGAGTCTGCGCTGATCGACGGGGCGGGTTTCACTCAAATTTATGTCAAAATCATGCTTCCGCTCGTCAAGCCGGCGCTTATCGTCATTTCGTTCTTTACGTTCATGAGCGTCTGGAACGATTTCTTCGGACCGCTTATTTTTCTGAACGAGGAAAGCAAATTTACGCTCGCGCTAGGCCTGCTTCAATTGCAGGGATTGTATTCGACGGATTGGAACCTGGTCATGGCTGCATCGGCTATAATGGTAGTGCCGGCCATCGTCGTCTTCTTTGTCGGCCAGAACTATTTTATCGAGGGCATCAGCTTGACGGGAATTAAGGGATAGGCCGCGCCTCAATGAGGGAGGGCGGATTCGATGAGGAGGACAACGCTTGTATACGATTGGTTATGATTTCGGCGACACGCTCGTCGCTTTGGGAGAGCTGCGGTTTGCCGTCCGGTTATACACGGAATCGAACGTCTACGCTCCCGATCCCGATCGCGTCGCGATCACCGGGGACGAGCGCCGGACCGTGATGAGGGCGGACGGCTTGTGCTGGGCGGGCAACCAACGGAAGGCGGACGGGGAAATCGAGCTGGAAATCGTTCGCGGCCGGGACGGACGCTATATCATAAGCGCCAGGGGCAAGCATGGCGGCGAAGTCTGCAAATCGATGCTGGTCGAGGTATTCGGCATCGATATCGCGGCATTGACCTACGACCAGGATAAGCGGGAAGCCATCGGACCCCATCGCGCCATTCGGGCGAAACGGTATCCCGGCTTCGGCATGAAGATGCCGCTTGTCTTCGCAGAAGAAGCGTCGGGCGCCGAATGGTACGCCATGACCAAGGACGACCGGGTGAGAGGAAAAGGTTTTGCCGTACATTACGATCCGTATCTGGAGACGTACGTGCTTGATCTGGCTCATGAGGAAGACAAGCGTTTCCGGAGCCAAGAGATCGTCTCGCCGCCCTGGCATATCGGCCGATGCGCCAATCGGGCCGCCGTCATCGCTGAACGATGCCGCGATCTGGAGGATCGCTTTCATCTGGTGCCGTTTGAAAGGCGTACCGACATTCCGGACTGGCTGGGCGGTATCCGCTTGATCGTGACGCTGCACGGCGAGCATTGGACAGGGCATGTGTTCAACACGTACGCCGATATGGAACGCGCGCTGGAATGGATCGCGGAGCGGATCCCCGGACGTGAGGTGCTCGCGTTTCTGCCGGCCTGGGACGGCCGTTATTATTATAATTATCCGCAATACGAACCGAGTCCGTTCATGGGCGGGGCGGAAGGATTCAAGCGTCTTACGGCCAAAGCCCGTCTCCTGGGCATCCGCGTCGTGCCCATGCTCGGAGCGAACGCGCTGAATTTGCGGTTCGCCGAGCAGCTGGGCTTGCAGGACGCGGCCGTGCGCGACGAATGGGGCCACGAATGCCGGATTAACTGGGTGGACTGGGATTACGACCTGGCCGTTGAGAACGACAGCGCGCTCGCCAATATGGGTCATCCCGACTTTCGGCGGCATATGATCGAGCGAGCCACTCAATTGGTGGACGAATACGGGGTCGACGGCATCTTTCTGGATATCTCGAGCTTCTGGGCGAACGATCCGCGGTATTCGCCTTACGAGGGGACGGTAGCGTGGGCAGACGAGATGAAAGCCCGCTACCCCGGCTTGCTGCTGTTCGGGGAGAACAGCTACGATGCGTTATGGGGAACGTTCGGCTTGTTCCATGAAGCCGGAGGTCCCGGAGCGTACGAGCAGGCGCTGTACCGATATGCGAGGCAATCGCATTATCTGGCCCATCCGGCCCCGGGCCGGGGATCGGCCGGCGTGCACGAGTGGTCCTGGCGCTGGGCTGTCGGGCTGCCCGAAGGGGAGTGTCCGGAATTGATCCCGACGCTGTCCATCGTTTCGGATACGATCGCGGAACATGCCGAGGCCGCGCAAGCGGTAATCGAGCAAGCGCGGAAGTGGAAGCAGGCGCTGCCCGGCATCGCCGGCCGGCCCAGCTTGTAAGTGCAAGAAACGAACAAGCGCCATCCCGTTCCATGAACGGGATGGCGCTTGTTTCTTAAGTAACGCGTTTGTTCTACCGAACTTTCAGCACGATGGAGACCCGTTCTCCCGAGCCGATCGCGAATGAAGCCTTCGCTTCATGATCGGCTATTTTACGCAAAAGTGTTCTCTGGCCGTTCACCGTCAGCTCCATGTGCAGAGGTATGGGGAGCATGAACGCGATTTCGTTGCGATATGCATACGAAGTGTCGTTATGCACGTCAATCTCTATCGTACCGGCTCGCCGGTTCCATAGCAGCCGCTCGATGAAGCCTGCCGTCAGAGCGACTCTGCCTCGACTTGCGCCGCCTTCCGCATCCGCAAGATGCCACGCGATCCGATTGCCCGCTCCGCTCGCCGGTCTAACGTCGAGCATGCCGCTTTCCGCGTCATCGCGCGCATCGCATAAGTAGCCTTGCGATGCCTCGCCTGCCGGTTGGTATACGTAGGCGCCGAAGTCGGTCAACGCCCCAAACAGTCCGAGACCGATATCCCCACTGAAGGCATGGAATCCGAAATTGGATGATTCCTGCTCCCAACAGTAGCTCATGCTCCCGGTCCCGTCGGCGTGGATTTTGCTGAAAGCTCCCAGCGTACCGCCGTGGATGGTGGATAGCGTCTCATGCCCGATCGGCAGAAGGCCGCGCTCCAGCGCCCGAAGGAGACCGCCGGAGTTGAGCGGAGACGTATAATGATGGCAGCACTCGCTAAAGTCCCGCTCCGCGTCCCACCAGCGGATATCGCTTCCGTGCCACCACCAGACGGGCTGTTCGCCGCGGACTGCTAGCATGATCTTGGCGAGCCGTTCCATCCAGGCGGTATCGTCATAGGCATCGGCCATCGTCATGGCCATCTCATAGCCGGTGTTGTCGTAGGCGCACTCAGAACCGAAGGGTACGTTGTGCTCGAACAGATTACGTTGAAATTCGTTGACCCGAAGCAGCAGCTCGTAATACTCCGCAACGTAGATATCCTCCATGGCGTGAAGCGTGCGGAACATGACATCTCCCCCCATGTTGCCGACGACAAGATCCATCTTCCGGGCCCGCTCGAACATCTTCATCAGCGTGGAGTAGGCCAGCAGCAAATACTCGTTCGAGTCGTATAATTCGGTCGCTTGATAAGTTTTGGCGATGACGTGCATGTAATAGTACAAATTCGCGACATGCATGTAATCGAAGGAGCGGACCGAGTTGAAATTGCCGCACCACCAGAACACTTCATTCGTCTCGGGGTTCTGCAAATAGCGCCGCACGTAGTCGCGAACATAGGCTTCAAGGACCGCGATCTCACCCGGCTCCGGGTCGGTCGCATTCTTGATCGCCACGAACATCGCTTCGGTAATGCCGCCCTCGTAGGAGCCACTGCCCCAAATATCGTCTTCCTGAGCCAGAATGCCCTGGGGATAGGGCCGATTGCCGATGAACTCCCGTCGGCTGTAGCATAGAATCGCGCCGTTCAGCGCGTCGCCTTCCTTACGGTAAACCTGATGACGGGCGATAAAGTCCGCGCGTCTACGAACAAGCTCCTTCACGGGCTCGGTAATGCGGATGAGGACCGGAGCGGAGCCGCCTTCAGCATGACGGATCGTTATCGCATGCTCGCCTGGCTCGTGGAATTCCAGCCTGAACGAATGCCGGTCGCCGCTGCTGCCTAAGAGAATGGCCGAGTAGCGGTCCGAAGGCTCCAGCGAGACGGTGGATCTCGACCGGACGAGAAGCGTGAAGGGACTGTCGATCGGCGATACCATCGCCGGAATGGCGGTCACGGCAAGCTTTCCCCGTTCGGCCAGAAGGGAGCGAAAGCTTTCCATGCCGTCGGTCATGCCGATCTCAATCAGATAGGACGCTTCTTCTCCGGGAAGGAGCAGCCGGCTTGTGGCGGTACCGCGTCCCATGATTTCCTGGAAGCCGTTCCTCTCCATATATCCTCCGGCATGCAAATAAATGACGCTGCTGCCCGGCCAGGAATGATTGGGAATGCCTTCCCTGACAAGCGCGGTCGTTCCGGGGAGATGCGCGGTATGCTCGAAAGAAGTTTCTTTCAACGGGATGGCGTACGCCAGCGGAGCTTCACCGTTTAAACGCTGCATAATCTGGTAGCCTGAGGTGCCGCCGGGATAAATATGCTCGTAAACTCTCTTCTCGTACATGTAAGAAGGCCTGTAGCGAAAATCGGTATAGTTGTTGTTCACGGGCACGGAAACGGCCAATTCATCGATGCGCAGCGCGGAGGATGAAGGATTGGAGAGGACGATTTCCATATAGAGCAGGTCATCCGATTGCCGAAAAGACTTGCGGACGGCAAGGCCGCCGTGATCGCTCGCATAATCGTCCGACTCACCGACGGGCCGGAAATCCAGCCATCGCGATTCGGAAGCGGCCGAGGCCAGGGATGATTGCTCTTGCCGACAGGCTACGAACACGGAGCCATAGCCCGGAACCGGCAAGGAACGGTCGCGATCGTCAACGACGCCGAGCTCCGTCGGACTGGCCACGAAATTGCAGGAATCATCGCCGGCATGGACGCCGAAGTAATACAGGTTGCCTGTAGCCCGGTCGATCAGGCGGGCGGTACGGTTCGGAGGGAACATGGGAAATCTCCTTCTCTCTTGGATTTCTAAGGTTCGAGTCCAAGATATCACCTTAACCGTTTGCCCGTCAGTATGCGGCCGGACAGAATAGGTGGACAATTCCGACCATCTTTACCGAATGTTCATATGCGTGCGGTAATAGGCGCTGCGATATTCGCTGGGCGTCAGGTTTTCATGCTTTTTGAACAGCTTCATGAAGTATTTCTCGTCCTGAAAGCCGAGAGCATAGGCGATTTCCTTGATGCTGAGCGAGGTCTGGTACAGCATTGCCTTCGCCTTCGAAACTTTCAGACGGTGAATGTATTCCTGCATGTTCATTCCCGTCTTCAGCTTGAACAGGCGGGTCAAGTAGTCCTTGTTGTATTTGAATTCCAGCGCCACGTCCTGCACGGAAATGTTTTTGTCGGAATGGATTCGGATCCATTCCAGCATTTTATTCAGCTTCTTGTCTGCCGTATCCAGAATCGCCTCGTTTCCCCCGCGGGCATTATAGTCGGCTAGCGTCTGTTCGGACAGCTCAATCAACAGGGAAGTGACCGCGTAATCCATCCCATGTCGGGTCGTATAGCGGGACTCCATAATATGGAGAAGCTGGTGGAATAAAATATGAATCCGCTCCATTTCCAGAGGCGAGGAATGAAGCGGGATATAGGCGTATGCGCCCAATTCGTTAAAATAGGTGTTGGCGTTCAGCCTGTGCAAATCAGCCTGGAATTCTTTCTCGTCCAACAGGACATAGTCGGTTTGGCAATAAAAGTGAAGCCAATGAAAAGAGCAGTTCTTATCGGAGTAAGCATAGCCGCGATGGGGGGAATTCGGCGGAACGATCAGCGTTTGCTTCGGTCTCATCACATACTTGCCGCCGTCGATATCCATATAGACGGCATCTCGAATGCCAATCATAATCTCGAAGCTGTTATTCGTCCGCTGTTGGTGAATCCACTGGCGGTCGGCGGTAAAGCTGCCCGCGGACGCGAACATGACCGGCTGTTCAATGCTGAGCTTGACGATTTTCAAGGCGATTCTCAACTCCCGGAACGGTTTGTCGAGGTATGGCTATTAGACCAAACACTCAACCAGCTTTAACGATGGGTGCCTTATTGGAACATAAGGATAAATAAGAAGCAGTGAAAAAGAAGACTGGGTATAAAGATTATTCCGGGGGACTAGAACTTGTATGCAAATGGAGTCACGCATTGTGCGACATTCCGCAAAGGGTAAGGGATAGAATTTCCCTGTCAGTTAATTATTTATCACGAGTGGTAGTTTTGTGTTTATTGCCTTGGCTGTCATAGGTGACCCATTCACCAGTAGGCTCGCCCATGTCAAAATAACCTGAACGCTTTATTGTTCCATCGGGACGATACCATTCCCAATAGCCGTCTGGCTTATCATCAATCATTTTTCCCTTTGACCATATTGTTTTCCCGTTTGCATGGTACTTGATCGTACAGCCATCAATAACTTCCAGCTTCTTTTCCTTGACACCGTTTGGGTGTATCAAATCACATTTTTCATTTTCCATGACTTGCCTCCGATAATCAGTTTTTGTTAATTATATCACATTTCAATAATTATGATTTTTCACCAATAGTCTTTGAATATGTTAATACGAACGGGAGGATAGTGAGAAAGCTAGCGGATAAATGTTATAATATGGACAAAATAATAGGAGGGATCATGATGCAGCAGCTCTTTAACGAAATGATTAAGCAGGATGTAAAGCCGTTCCTTTCTAAGCGTGGCTTCACAAAGAAGAGTTTGAATTTCTATACGATAACAGAAAGCCTCATCTATATGTTCAATTTCCAGAAATCCTCAGGCAATGCAGCGGACAATGTAATGTTTTATGTGAACTGCGGTATTTATGCAGCGGAGTTGGCCCAGATACAATCGAGAGAGATTCTGACAGCACCCCAAGAAGCGGAGTGTCACTTCAGAGCAAGAATTGGGGAAATTGCCCAGTCTGTTCCAGATCGATTTTCAATCACTCCTGATACGAATATGGATGATTTAAGAAAAACGCTGCTAAATGGATTAGAAGAGGTTATTCACTTCTATGATACTATGATCAGTGCCAGATCCCTTGTTGATTATTACACTTCAGGCCCATATTTACATCTGGGCGAAGAGAGCTTTCATTTGCTATTACAATCCAATGATGTAGCAGCGGCTAATCATTATTTGAAGGCTTTGCGGGAAAAGTACGGAACAGAAAAGCGATGGACCATATTCGAAAATAAATACAGTGCCATCTTCAATAAATACGGAGTGGAATTTGATAAGCAATAAGTCAGCATAATGAACGTAAGTGAGAAATGATGTGGTGGCAAAAAAACTGAAAGTTTAGCAGGAGGGATTACAATGCTGTTGAAAGATACCGATCAACTGGACGATCTAAAGGATTTTCTAATCAACTGGTACGGAAGGTACGATAGCTCCTACGGTGTGCCAGTGGACGAGATACCAGCATATCTGCCAAAAGCGTTGCATGAATTATATGCGTTTGCAGGACGCTGGAAAGATGGTTCGGACGATCACCTCGAGAACTCTCCAGAGATATTTCAACAGCAGGATTGTCTTTATTCGGTGGAGCGACTGAAGAAGGATGGGGATAAGGTTACGTTTCTTGAGGAAAATCAAGCAAACTGGACTTGCCAAGTGGAGGCAGGCAACAACGATTCTCCTGTCTACTGCGATGAGCGCTTGCTATGGGATGACAATGCAGAGGGATATCTCATCGTTAATGACTCTTTATATCATTTTCTGAAAAGTTTTTGTTTACAGGAGGTTGTTTTTGGCTGCAAACATCTTTATCTAATAGAAGGAAAACTAGATCATATACAGATGTTATTTGATAAGCCGATGGAAGATGTGTGGACAAAGGGGTACTATATTAGCCCCAAAGAAGAGGGGCCTACTCATACATTTTACCAGAGCGGGGACATACTGGTCATGGAGCGCTATGGTGACTTTTGGTTAGGTTCTAACTGTGATTTGCCTGCAGCATTGAATGATGATGTCCTGTCTTCAATCAAACGGAGAAAGATTAAACCAGATTGAGTCGGTCACGAAAATCGTAAGTTCTTGAGATTTTTATCATCGTCAACAATATACCGATGGTGCAACAATTGATGAACTCTCTGATCAAGTTAGGTTAATGAATCGATCATGTATGATGTATTGGCATTATAAAGCAGACCAGAATGAACAGAGTCTCATCGAGTCGATAGGGATGGACCAGGTTGAAACTGGGCTCCATCCCGATGGATTCGTGAAGGCTTTCTTTTTTTCAATAGAGCACTTTAAATAATAAGGGTTATAACCCGCGAAATTAATATAATCAATTGATAAATTAAATTTGTTGATTCTAAGCATTTCTACAGCGGATGGTCACATACGGGACACTGTGTGATGATGGGATGTTTCATGGTTAAGAGAAAAGAGCACGCTTTTACGATTCCGGACCCTTATGCCGTATCGCGCATGGGGAGCGGTATCATGACTTCCAATTTAATCCAGCGCATAGTGAAGGACTGGCTGAACAAGCACGGCGGACATGCGGGTGGGCACTCGAGCCAGAAGCATGATTACGATTCGGACAGCAGCCGGTTCGGGATTGAACTGATGCTGTCGATTCTCGAAAACCGAAGCACGAAGCAAGCGATCAGGCAGATCATCAAGGAGTTGCAACGTTGCAAAGGGACGGTTCTGGTCGATGTCCAGGCTCAGGACGGCACGGAAGTGTTGATTAAATTGTAGGCGAAGCTTTCATTTACAGCAAGATCAAGAGCAAGATAACGATAATCAAGATTCTCACCACATCCGCCGCAGCCCCTAGTCTAAATTTCATCGGACACCCCAATCAATGGACGAGCAAGCTCGAAGAAGCATGGATATGTTCGACATATCTTTTAGCTTCTTGGGAGAGATAGGTATCGTTACCTAGAGAAGCAGCATCATAGGTAACAAAAGCAGGAAGATAAATTCCATTACATTTGGTAATCGTTCTTTGGATAGGTTTTAAAAATTCACTGATCGTGAACCAATTGTCTCCGCCCGCTCGATAGCAATTTTCCGGACCTCCCGTTGTTGTTGCAAGGATAAACTCTTTACCTTTCAAATAATAACCTTCCGGTCCAAAGGCCCAGCCATAAGTAAATACATCATCGAACCATTTTTTTAATAGTGACGGACAGCTATACCAGTAAAACGGAAATTGAAAAACTATCCGATCATAGGCTAAGAGCAATTGCTGCTCCTTATCCACGTCAATATTCCAATTCGGATACTCTCGATACAGGTCTCGGACATCGATGTTTGCATGATTACTAATCTCAAGCATGAAAGCTCGATTAGCCCGGGATGTCTCTAGATTCGGATGGGCGACGATCACCATAATGTTCATTTCATGATCCTCCTAGAATTTATCAAGTTAGGTTAGTTACACCTCCAATTATTGAGTCGAATTAAATTTTTGAAAAGTACGCTTTTTATTCATACTTAGTCTGGAAAAACGTACGATAAAGGCTGATTCATTGTAGCGGGGTAGTACGTTTCACCATACTAAGTACGATAATAAATAGTACTGTTGAAATTCGCTATACTTTGGTAAATTGGAGTAAGAGATTCGGATATTGCGTAGTCAGGAGTTGAACTCATGGATGCGGGTGTAAACCAATCGTATCGAAGACAAGGGATATTGACCACATTGCAAGTCATAGGGGGGAAATGGAAACCCTTGATATTATTTATTTTGATGAAGGAGGGAACCAAACGGTTCGGTGAAATGAGACGCTTGCTCCCCAATGTTACACAAGGTATGCTTACCAATCAGCTCCGTGAGTTGGAGCGGGATGAACTCATCGTTCGGAAAGTTTTTCAGACGATCCCTCCAAAAGTCGAATATTCGCTATCTGACCATGGAAGAACACTATGTTCTATTTTGACCGACATGTGCGGGTGGGGGTTCCACCATATCGAATATATGAACAACACTACTGTCATTCATGAAAGTAAACGGTAAACCGTAAAAAAAGGGCGGCTCCGTGGCCGTTAGGGGAAAGGCGAACCGTATCACAGATGCGAGTTGAGGTCATTTCACTAAGGGAAACGATAACTCAATAAAGACAAGATGTTGTTGATGGACGAATATTAGATATCGAGTTTTGTCGCTGCTATTAGCGGCTTTTTTGTTTAAACGATTATGACTAAACTAAGACGACAAGAACATGAAGAGACTTTGACAACGCATAAAATACGGCTTTTAGCCAAGCGCGAGATCTCGGCGGAAGCAAGCGATCCGCCCCGAATGCCTTAGTGCCGGCCGAGGCGGTGTTCACGCGTGAATTGAGCCAAATACAAGTTCATTGGAGGGATTCGAATGGGAAAACAATATCCGGCCATGCTCCCCGAGCACACGGCCTTTATCCGAAAGCAGCACCTGTTCTTTGTCGGAACGGCGCCCATGTCGCGAGATGGGCATGTCAATCTGTCGCCGAAGGGATATGATACGTTCCGGATTTTATCCGAGCGTCAGGTCGCATATTTGGATTTGACCGGGAGCGGCAATGAGACCAGTGCCCATCTCGAAGAGAACGGTCGAATAACGATCATGTTCTGCGCATTCCAGGGGCCGCCGAATATCCTGCGCCTGTACGGAACCGGAACGGTAGTTCTCCCGGAGGACAGTGAGTGGGAGCGGTTGTATGGAATGTTCGATCCGCTGCCCGGAGTCCGGCAGATTATTGCGGTCGATATACATAAAGTCCAGACGTCCTGCGGCTATTCGGTGCCGTTCATGTCGTACGAGAAGGAGAGGGACACGCTCCAGCGGTGGGCGGATCAAAAAGGTGAAGAAGGTCTGCACAGTTACTGGCAGGAAAAGAACATGAACAGCCTCGACCAATTGCCGACGTCACTAGGGAAACGCATTGGGACATAGCCGCCACCTGCTGCCATAGGATCAATTCGTGTGGTTAGCTCATATTAACGGATAGCCAGTGGGCATTATCGAATTAGCGGTACCGGCTGCACATAAAAAGACGATCTTTAACGTTGCGAATACAATTGTAACCGGCGAGGACCGGAATTACGTGCACGTACAGCCACGGATTATGGCGCGGTCGTCGGAGTTCATCGATTTCATACCGTGTCCACAACTTTTGACGGTAAAGTCGGGGTAGTAATTCCGCCGCATCGTACGCTAAGTCCGCGTCGGCGTAATTCGGCGAGGCACTTTTCAGGACGCAGTCTGTTTGACCGGGATTCGACTTTATTGCTCCTCATGAGTCATTATTAGTAACAAGAGCCGAGTGTATTTTAGCGGTGATAGTGGGTATGGTCCGCATTTTCAAGAGATTGGCGAAAATACGGCCCATTTGATTTGACACTCATGGAATGCGGTCAATACGACAAGCGTTGGGCTAATATTCATATGATGCCTGAGGAGACAATCCAGGCTCATCTGGATGTGAAGGGGAAATTGTTGCTTCCCATCCATTGGGCAGGATTTATGTTAGCCCTGCATGATTGGAAAGAGCCAATCGAACGTGTGACGAGAGCGGCTAAGGAAGCGCAAGTGAAAATCGTTACTCCCTCAATTGGGGAGTCACTAAGAATACCTTCATTTGAATCTCTGGTATATGAAAATGTTACTTGGTGGAAGAAAAAAAACAGCGGCATTTTGGTGCTGTTTTTTTAGAGATACATTGGGGAACGTACCCAAAGGCAGCCGGCCGATGATTGGCTGCCTTTTCTCATTAAAGTAAGGGCAGTTATCTAGAACCGAGTGACATTAAACATGCAGTCCTGACACGCAACAAAACTTAGCCATGATCATAAGCTTCGGTATTTATCGTACTGAGGCTATTGAACACGTTGAGTTTAAAATGTTGTTGACACGACACCGAACGGTGTCCTATAATCAAATCGACACCACATGGTGTCCAATCAGGAGTTAATCATTTTGAACGTTTGGGATCAGAATAAGTTACACTAAAAACAATTATGAGGAGGAAACAAATGAATAAGATTATCGGTGCGGAAGCAATCGCGAAAGTAGAAACCCAGCCCCAAGTAAAAATGATTGCTTATTGGACAGTCACATCACTACTCGCAGCAGCTGTTATGTTAAGTGGTATCGGGCAATTGATGCAATATGGGGGAAACCTCGAGTTAGTAACGAATCTTGGTTACCCTATATACGTCATGACCATTCTCGGAATTTGGAAAGTGCTTGGAGCCATCGCTCTCGTCGTGCCAGGTTTTCCTCGGCTTAAAGAATGGGTTCACGCTGGCATCTTCTTTTTAATGACTGGTGCGGCTTTATCTCATGCGTTTGCTAACGATTATGGTGATAGCGGTTTTCATATTATCCTTCCGCTTTCATATGCTGCACTAAATATCGCCGCGTGGGCGCTGCGTCCAAAGAGCCGCAAGCTTTAAGGATGTGGTGAATTTAACGGATGTCCCTTCGTTCAATCTACTCCAGAAATTAATAATTTTGGAGGGAGGATGCTATGAGTGAGAATAACCCATTGCGGGATGTGTTTGACGCGATTGCAGATCCAACTAGGCGCCGATTGATTCGTCTGTTAGCAGAGGCAGAGGAGGTACCACTTCATGAATTGTCGGCACAGTTTCAAATGGGCCGTACAGCGGTATCCAAGCATCTGACAATCCTTAAAGAAGCCGGACTGGTACTTGACCGAAAAGTCGGCAGAGAAACGCGATTTAGGCTCAACGCCTCTCCACTCAGAGAAGTGCAAGATTGGTTGGCTTTCTACAGTAAGTTCTGGAGTATGAATATGTTGCGCTTGAACCAGCTATTAGAGGAGGAAGAAGAATGAGTTTAACATTATCTATGGATTTTCAGTTCACGACATCAATCAAGAAGCTTTGGTCTGCCTTAACCGATTCCAGCAAGCTTGCCAAGTGGGTGGCCAATATCCATACTGGTCAAGCGATGGAAAATGATTTTAAGCCCGTCGTAGGACATCGGTTTCAGTTTCGCACTCAGCCGTCCGAATATTGGGATGGCATTATTGACGGCGAAGTGCTTATCGTGGACGAACCAAACCGGGTGTCCTATACTTGGGCCAGCGGAGGAGAGAAGCACACGGTCACCTGGACGCTCCAGGATTTAGGGGACGGAAAGGTTAACCTACATCTCGAACAAACCGGACTCTCAAATGCTCATGCACTCAATGGAGCCAAGTATGGATGGAGTAAATGGTGCGGCGAGCTTGAAAAGTTGTTGGAACAATAACCGCATTTTACAGAAGGAATTGAAGAAATTGAAAGTGATCATTCTTGACTATAGCCGATGAGGAGTGTTCCTTTATGACAACAAGTAGAATGAATCCTAAGGTTGATGGATTTTTAAGAATGGCTAAAAATTGGAAGGAGGAATTTGAGGAATTGAGAAAAATTGTTCTTGACTGTGAGCTGACCGAAGATATTAAATGGATGCATCCTTGTTACACGTTTCAGGGTAAAAACATCGTGTTAATACATGGGTTTAAAGATTACTGTGCGCTTCTGTTTCACAAAGGCGCCTTGTTGAAAGATGACCATGGGATCCTAATCCAACAAACGGAGAATGTACAGGCGGCTCGCCAAATTCGGTTCACCAGTGTTCAAGAAATAGATGAGATGCAGCTGATCTTGAAAGCTTATATTGATGAAGCCATTGAAGTTGAAAAAGCCGGCCTGCAAGTGGACTTTAAGAAGAATACAGAATACATCATTCCTGAAGAATTACAAAATAAATTCGTAGAAATTCCTGACTTGAAAACTGCTTTTGAAGCATTGACGCCGGGACGGCAAAATGCGTACATTTTTCATTTTTCTGAACCCAAACAATCCAAAACTCGAGAGTCAAGGATTGAAAAATATTTGCCGCATATTCTCAATGGAAAGGGATTAAAAGATTAATAGAAAAGTTGAAGATTAGGAGAAATAAGGGACGAAGTTAGCTTCTATCGCTATAATATAACGCAGCCAGATAAGGCTGCGTTTTTTGCGCGCGGTTATTACAAAAGCATCATCGGGCTGATGGTAGCTGCTCTTCCGGTAGGGCATGTTTGGGAGATTGCACAGCAAATAACTTAAAGATAGTATGCAATTTATCGCTGCTAAGGCGGTCTGTTGTTGTGATAACGGGCAGAAGAGTTGAAAAACACGATTCAATCACACATCACCGCAACCTTATTTGTTGGCCTGGCGTCTATACCGACAATAAGATAATCAGGAGGAACGGAATGTTCAAGCTCATACTGTGCTGCTCCGTGGTTGTGAGTATGTTGACGGGTTGTGGCGTTAAATCTAAACCTTCAATAGTAGTTACAAATATTCATGCAAATACAGAAATCGATATTGAAGATCATGTTGCCTTTGAACGCAAGTACCTTCCGATCGTTCAAGAGCGATAAAGGAGATCTTTTATGATGGCTCAAGGTTTGAAACATTCGGCGCTTACTATATTGATGACTCAGAGAAGAGTTTGAAGATCGTTTTTCTTCTGGACCAACCCGACGCAAATGAAGTGAAAAAACTGAAGGCCGTTTTGGAAGCTGAAATGGGCGATTACGTGGAGTTTCGTGTATCTAAGTACTCACAAGAAAAACGAAATGACATCCAGAATGAAATTTCCAGCACATTAGAAGGTATGGAACTCCGCGGTGGGTGGAGCGTTGGCTATGTTATGAAGAAACAAAAAGTAGTGGTCGAGGCCCATTTAACGGAACAGCAGAGAACACAATTAATAAATCATTATGGCGCGGATTTAGTTGAGGTCAAGATCAGTGGGGTAGTAACGGCAATGGTTGGGTATGTTGTTAAGGAAAAAGACGGAAAAATTCTCGTTGTGGACCCGAATGTTCAAGACTATGGTGCACAAGGAGGCGAGAAATTTCACTATAATGCATCATGGTATTCGAATGTGCCTCCTGGAATTAGGATTGGTCAGAAAATTGAAGTTAAAGTAATTGAAGGGCCTACAACTGCACAATACCCTGGAGATAACTCAGCAGAGGAAGTAATCATTATCCCAGGCATTCAACCAGACAACGCTAAACTATTGGAAGAAGAAGCTATTAGAAAAGCAATGGCTTCCAACGAGTATGAACAATCTATCGCGGCTGCAGATGGTTGGCTGCCGGTTATTAAAGAAGCAAAATATAACGATAAGCAATCGTCTTGGTCTGTAGTTTTCACAAATGAAAGTACGGATCAAGTAGTATCGATCCATGTTGAAGACAAATAATATGACTATACTTGCGCTTCCTTCAGGTCCGTCCATTTTTCTGTGTGAAACGGAATTGCACCAGGGAATGATGTCTGTCATTATAGGTTTGAAGCAGATGATATTCGGAAGCTAGATTTTGACTTCTTTGATCCCAGCGGGGATAAGTTGGTGGCACATGGCACTCCAAAGTTCGTTGAGTAGTGCCAAGTCCAGCGAACTCTGGGTGCCGTGGCAGCTGTTCCAGATTAGCACAACAAAGAAAGGTGCAGGATTGTTTGATCATTTCTCGAATAATCTAGGTATGGAGTATTGCGAAGTTCGGAGTTAATGAAGACAGACTTCCAAATTGATGAAGAATCTTCGTATCAAGTAACAGTATAAGTCTATAATATGGTATTCTACTTACGAATCTAATCGGGACATGAAACCGTCGAGTCGGTTATGGAGGATCCTATGAACATTACAGGTATACAATCTGATTGGAAAGTGGAAAAAATTGAATTCGCCAAGTTAACGGGAGAACGAGCCAGAAGCGCAGGGGCCAATGGCCGTATCGGCATTCATGGCAAAAGCTGCACAGTGGATATCGCCAGAATTACGATCGATGGGCAAACGGGTTACGGCAGCTCGATTCATATGACGCCGGAATGGGCCGAAAACCTAATAGGCCGCCGATTGCTTGACTTATTCGACGACCGGGGCAGACTGCGCGGAGCATATCGTTTGCAATTGGAATATCCAATTTTCGATTGGTTAGGGCAGAGACAAGGCATACCAGTGTATGACTTGGTGTCGGGTGC
Organism: Paenibacillus mendelii; assembly: GCF_024498075.1. Classification (GTDB taxonomy): domain Bacteria; phylum Bacillota; class Bacilli; order Paenibacillales; family Paenibacillaceae; genus Paenibacillus_Z; species Paenibacillus_Z mendelii. The sequence goes on along the minus strand of NZ_JANHOF010000011.1, from coordinate 179,745 downwards.
CCACATGGAAAGGGGAGTCCCATTGGTTGTCCCCTGCTATGATACCTCTCTATACTTCGACGATTTACATTTGCCCGATGAGAGAACCGCGGTCGCGTTGATGCAAGAAGAAGCGATACAAGGTTACGCGAAGGGCCAGCGTCATTTTAAGATTAAGGTTGGCCGAGGCGGACGCCATATGCCACTCTGGGAAGGGACGAAACGAGATATCGCGATCGTACGTGGGATCTCGGAAGTAGCAGGTCCCACAGGCAAGATCATGATCGATGCGAATAATGCATATAATTTGAACTTAACCAAAGAGGTCTTGGCGGCTTTGGCGGATGTGAATCTCTATTGGCTGGAAGAAGCGTTCCATGAGGATGAAGCCTTGTACGAGGACCTGAAGGAATGGCTCCGGCAGCGTGGGCAGAATGTGCTTATCGCGGATGGGGAAGGGCTTGCCTCACCGCATCTTATTGAGTGGGCGACTCGCGGCCGTGTCGATGTGCTGCAGTACGATATCATCTGGCCCGGCTTCACGCATTGGTTGGAATTAGGCGAGAAGTTGGATGCGCATGGTTTGCGGTCTGCGCCTCATTGTTACGGCAATGCTTATGGCATTTACGCGTCGGGACATTTGTCAGCCGCGGTGCGGAACTTCGAATTTGTGGAATACGACGACATTACAATTGAAGGAATGGATGTATCTGGGTATCGAATCGAAAACGGAGAGATTCATATTCCAGCCACGCCGGGTTTCGGAATCGTCTTCGACGATGAACTTGTAACAAACCTTATAAAGCGATCCGGCTGGTCCCGGATAAGCCGATAATAAGCCAGAGAATTGAACGATTGCCTCATTGCTTGATTGTTTGAGAAAAGTTTCGGAAGCCAAGAACTTTGTCGCATAACAAGCCGCTTAATTAGCGGCTTTTTCTTATTATGGGATCAAGTTCTTGTCATCACTTGGTGTCAAGAACTTTGTCCCATTCCCGTTTTGTGACAAGAACATTGTCCCATTCCCGACGGCATCAACCAGAGTGGGGGAAGGGGGATTAAGCTAACGGACACTTAAAAACAATAAACTGGGGGGAACAACAATGAAAATTGATTCAAACAAGTTTGAGTTTGGAATCGAAAAGGAATATGCAATAATTTATAAGGAACGTGACTTCATAAGTTACTTATTAGCATCACAACAGATCGTAAATAATATAAAGTCTATGGCGGACGTTCATGAAAATATAGTAAAAAAAGTGAATGAACTGTTTACCAAAGGTTGGGAGATACATCCTGAGTATTCCAATGCCTTGATAGAAGTCGCGTCTCCTCCCTACACCTTAGATGATTTTGATGAAATTTTAGAAGGTTTTCAAGTATTTGAGGAAGTTATACGTTATTTATTGATTGACTTCAAAGTTAAAAACACAAATCTAAAAGGAGAGATTTTATTAACAGATAAATATAGTTCTTCGACAGATACGTTCATTAACTTCAAAAAAGAAAAAATCACTGATATTAAACAAATAATACTTACAAATGAAGTAGTTACTTTTCTAGGAAGTAAGGATCAAATTCCCAATTCCTTTAAGAAAATTAAAGATTTAAATTTACTATATGCGGGGTTTATTTCTACTCATGTTACACTACATCCTAAGTATTGTTCAAAATGGGATATTAAGCATGAGGCAGAATACTTCTGGAGCTTATTAACCCTTCTGTTTTTGTCTGAATACGATATAAATGACTGTACCTTTTATTATAAAGGTACAGATGAAATCAGGTGTTCAACAACACCCAGAAGCGAACTAATATCATGGGCGGATAGGACAAGTATCTTCTATGAAAGAAGTATTAAAGAAATAATGGAGAGCGATGTTCAAGAGAAAGTTGATAAATATAATCTTTATTTAGATGAACAAGACAAAGGCAACCGAACTTATTTAGCTAAAGTAAAACATATTGAAGAATATCCATTATTTGAAATTAGAAGGTTTCATAGTGGAATATCACTTAACCATATTAAAGAATTTTTGTTAAGAGCAAGTAAGATAAAATTGGATACATAAAATAATGTGGTACGACTGGAACTACCGGCTCAATGATACCAAATTTAGTGATTGGATCATGTGTGATGATGAAAGGATTGGCGGCGCAATTATCAACAATGGAACGGTTATGTATCCATTTTTGATATCGCCTTTCGCAGACAGAACTGTTTTTTGGGAAGCATTATTTAGTTGTTGCAATGATATTATACAGATTATTGGGGACTGGGATTATCGCTACAAGCAGGGGATACCAAGGGATGGCGGTTACGGATGAAGTAGTAATCCGTTTCATGTTCAAAACGGGAGTGAGCATATCCGAGATATTAGAACAAACCGGAACCATGGTTTTTGATGTGACTAATGATAGCGGGAAATCAAAAAAGAACCTGAGTAGTTTAATCAGGTTCTTTATATTGCATATAAACAGACACGATGATATAATCGGATTACGACTCCAAACAGTCACATGAACACAATCGTTTCATCTTACAATTTAATTGTACCATGCCGGAAAACTCTTGTCAAATGTTTTCTAAATTAATGGTTAGGAGAGATATTGAATGAGTTCTTTGGTTCTCGGTTTTCAGGAAATGGAAAAAACGCCGCTTTTGCTCGTAGGCGGAAAAGGGTTAAATTTAGGGGAATTATCAAAAATCAAAGGAATACAAGTACCAGAAGGATTTTGTGTTACAACAGTGGGATATCAAAAAGTCATCGAACAAAATGAAATGTATCATGCTTTGTTGGATCGTCTAACTATGCTAAAAGTAGAAGATCGAGATCAAATTGGTGAAATCAGCAGGAAGATTCGACAAATCATTATGGATGTAGAAATTCCTTCCGATGTTGTGAAAGCAGTTACTCACTATCTCTCCCAGTTTGGTGATGAACATGCTTATGCAGTGCGTTCCAGTGCGACTGCTGAAGATTTACCACATGCCTCTTTTGCTGGTCAACAAGACACCTATTTAAATATCATCGGCGTCGATGCCATCTTGCAGCATATCAGCAAATGCTGGGCTTCCCTATTTACGGATCGCGCGGTAATCTACCGTATGCAAAATGGATTTGACCATAGTCAAGTTTATTTATCCGTTATCGTTCAAAGGATGGTTTTCCCGCAGGCTTCAGGGATTGTATTTACCGCCGATCCGATTACCTCTAACCGAAAGCTGCTATCAATCGATGCCAGTTTTGGACTTGGAGAAGCACTCGTCTCTGGCTTGGTATCTGCCGATTGTTATAAAGTACAGGATGAGGAAATCGTCGATAAGAGGATAGGAACCAAAAAATTGGCTATCTATGGACGAAAAGAAGGCGGAACAGAGACACAGCAGATCGATCCTGATCAGCAAAAGACTCAAACACTTACTGAACAACAAATTTTACAACTGGCACGCATCGGAAGACAGATCGAGGCTTATTTTGGTTGCCCACAAGATATCGAATGGTGTTTGGTTGATGATACATTTTATATTGTCCAGAGTCGGCCAATCACTACTTTATACCCGATCCCTGAAGCGAATGATCAAGAAAATCACGTCTATGTATCTGTCGGTCATCAACAAATGATGACCGATCCCATGAAACCACTGGGATTGTCTTTTTACCTGTTAATTACTCCTGCACCTATGCGTAAAGCCGGTGGGAGGTTGTTTGTTGATGTTGCACCTAGGCTGACTACACCTGACAGCAGAAAAATGTTATTAGATGCCATGGGACAACACGATCCGCTCATGAAAGACGCACTTATGACCATAATAGAGCGAGGAGATTTCATAAAGCCTTTACCAAATGATAAGCAAGAACAGAGTTCCGGCAAAAGCAATAAAAGTGTGTCGTCTGCGGATTCTACGGTACAATTCGAAAACGATCCGACAATCGTTTCTGAATTGATTAAGCGTAGTCAAACATCGATAGAAGAGTTAAAACAAAGCATCCAAACGAAATCAGGATCGGATTTGTTTGATTTTATACTAGAAGATATCCAGGAATTAAAGAAGATCTTATTTGACCCAAAAAGTTCGAGTGTGTTTATGGCTGCTATGAATGCTTCATCATGGATCAATGAAAAAATGAACGAGTGGTTGGGTGAAAAGAACGCAGCAGATACGCTTTCTCAATCTGTACCCAACAATATTACTTCGGAAATGGGTCTGGCGCTATTGGATATCGCAGATGTGATTCGTCCTTATCCGAAAGTAATTGAATATTTACATCATGTAAAAGAGGATAACTTTTTGGATGAACTGGTTAAGCTTGATGGCGGGCAGGAAACCCAAGACGCTATCTATGATTATCTTAACAGATACGGAATGCGATGTGCCGGAGAAATCGATATTACTAAAACTCGTTGGAGTGAAAAACCAATTACACTTGTCCCGATGATTCTGGGTAACATCAAAAACAGTGAGCCTCATGCCGGCAATCGTAAATTTGAGCAAGGGCGACAGGAAGCTTTAGAAAAAGAACAAGAGTTATTAGATCGATTAAAGCAATTACCGGATGGTGAACAAAAAGCCAAAGAAACAAAAAGAATGATCGACCTCATCCGGAATTTCATCGGTTATCGGGAATATCCCAAATACGGCATGATTAATCGCTATTTCGTTTATAAGCAAGCTTTACTGAAAGAAGCCGAACAACTCGTACAAGCGGGCGTTATTCATGAAAAAGAAGATGTATACTATCTCACTTTTGAAGAACTTCGCGATGTCGTACGCCATAATAAGCTGGATTACCAAGTCATCACCAAACGAAAAGACGAGTACAAATTATATGAAAAACTAACTCCCCCACGTGTTATTACGTCTGATGGTGAAATCATTGTAGGTGAGTACAAACGAGAGAATCTCCCAGCCGAAGCTATCGTAGGTCTACCTGTTTCTTCCGGCGTGATTGAGGGACGAGCGCGTGTCATCTTAAGTATGGAAGATGCTGATCTAGAAGATGGAGATATATTAGTCACCCACTTTACTGACCCTGGCTGGACACCATTGTTTGTATCCATTAAAGGACTCGTCACCGAAGTTGGTGGACTGATGACCCATGGAGCAGTTATCGCACGTGAATATGGCTTGCCAGCAGTTGTCGGAGTGGAGAATGCTACCAAACGGATAACAGATGGGCAACGAATTCGCGTCCATGGAACAGAAGGGTATATCGAAATATTGTAATGGCTTTAAATACTTGGTGTCATGTATGGATCCGTCATTTTACCGATTATTTCGTGCCGAGCCAGACAGAGGCCGAGCACATTTTCGGGTCCCCAGACCCTGTTGGGATGACGAAAGCCATTCCTGAGAAGCGGGGGCTTATGGCTTTGAAGCGCGGGAGCGAGGGGCGTCTTTGTTGGAGCCTTCGGGGACATGGATTCATGCGGAAGCGTTACACGTAGCGCCGATTGATATGACAGGCGCGGGAGATTCCTTCAATGCCGGATTTCTGTATACAACCTTGCACGGAGTGTCGGCCGAGGAGTGTCTCCGTTTCGGGTCGGCTTGCGGCGCAATGGCGACTCTGCGGATAGGAGGCGTCAAGGGAGCGCCAACGACGGATGTAGTGCGGCAGTTTATGGCGGGGCAGCAGCGTTGATACTGCCCCCACGGAAGCGGGGAGATTGCACCGATATGGAAATATCTGTCCATTATTGGGACCTGTGATATAGACGGAGAATATGCCATTAGCTGAAAATACCTATAACTGGTAATTGAAGTTAAATAAGGAGGATGATGTCTCTAAGCTAAAAAAATCGCCTTTGCCACATGATGACAAGAAAAGCTGACGATCTGATCATAAACGGTTGTAAAAAACATCGCCCATATTGCTGGCGATGTTTTTTATGTTTGGTTCATTGTTCATTAAGCTCTTGTGAATTGGCGATGACAGAACTTTATCTCATTCCCGATTAAGACAAGGACATGATCCCATTACCGTCAGTTCACTGCTAATGGGAACGATAAGGTTAAACTGTTGCCGCTTTCGCCGCTAATACCGGTTTTGCTTGCGGAATTCGGACGGGCTCACGCCCATTACCTTGCGGAACACCCGGCTGAGATAGAAGCCGTTCTCGTAGCCGCATCTTCCCGCTATGACATCGAGCGTCCACTCCGTTACCAGCAACAGCCTGCATGCCTGTTTTACTCGAATCGACGTTAGATATTGCAGAGGGTTGACGCCGTAGGCGTTTTTGAATCTGCGGATAAGCTGCACGGGTGTCATGCCGAAGCGCTGCGCGACATCCCGGATTTCGATCGTTTCATGGGCATGGTGATTCAAATATATCGCGACATCGCGAATGAGTTCGTCATGCTCCAGTAAAGGTTCGGTATCGGGGGATTCCATCGCCTGCTGCGCAATCATCAGCCAAATGTCCGCCAAATAGTGCTGCTTCAGCCTTTGATTATCGAGGCTATAGGACATTTGCTGATCCGCCTGCCTTAAGCAGCTGTAGTTTTCGGACAATCGCCTGATCTGCGGCAGCCTTATTTTCCGCTGCGCTAGAAGGGGCTGAAGCTTTTGCGGTTCTCCTTCGGGGAGGAGGAACGTAATGGAATGAAAGCTTAAGGGCGTCAGCACGTTTCGATGAAAAGCGATCTGGGGCGGGCACACTACCACGTCTCCGAACTCGGCCACTCCGTAATTTTCTCCAATTTGGTACTCGAATGTCCCTTCCTCCACCGCAAAAAGAACCCAAGTCACGTAGATATCCTTCTCTAATAGAAATTTATTTTTTTTGAGCCAGTACATATGATAGACGAATTCGGGCAAACCTGCAGGCATCTCGCTTCACCTCGTCCGACGTGAAATTTTGGATATGAAAAAGAAATTTTATGAATTCTAATACGCAAATGTAAGATCGTAATATGTAATTAAAGATATCATAGAATGCAGAGGAGTCAATGGATGATGGGGAAGACTGATACGAAAATGTTGGACACGGACATTTTGATCGCCGGCGGAGGGATGACGGGGGTGGCGCATTGGCTGCGGCTCGCAACGGAGCCCGGGTCATTTTATGCCAGGACCGTTCCGTTCTTGGCGGAAACGCATCGTCGGAGATTCGCATGAATATATCTGGCTCATCCACAATCGGGAAGGAATTGGAGACGGAGCGCAGAGAAAGCGGCATAATCGAAGAAATCGTGCTCGAATGCTCGGTCAGAAATCCGCAGCGGAGCGCGAGCATGCTGGACTTGATCTTATATGAAAAGTGCCGCGCTGAACCGAATTTGACGCTGCTTCTGAACACGACGGTTGTCGAAGCCGATGTCGAGGGCTCATGTATTCGTTCCGCTTATGCGGTGAGAGAAAGTACGGAGGAAAGCTTTACGATTCGTGCTGACATTTTTGTGGATTGTACGGGCGACGGCAGACTGGGATTTGAAGCGGGGGCCGCTTTTACGACAGGCCGCGAAGCGACCCATGAGTTTAACGAGTCCGGCGCGAGCCTGAACAGGGACGCTTTTCGTCTCGGATCCTCCCTTTTGTTTACATCGAAGGATATGGGCCGCCCGATGCCGTTTACCCCGCCGAAATGGGCCCGCAAGTTTACGGAGGAAGATTTGAAGTTTAGAAACCACGACGCCTGGGAGTTCGGCTATTGGTGGGTGGAGTTCGGCGGCACGCTGGATACGATTAAGGATAACGAACATATCCGTGACGAGCTGCTTGCGATCATGCTGGGGGTGTGGGATCACATCAAAAATAGCGGCAATCACCCCGATTCCGAAAATTGGGCGTTGGACTGGTTCGGCTTCCTTCCGGGCAAAAGAGAGTCCAGACGATTTATCGGCGAGCACGTACTGACCCAAAACGATATTCAGCAGGCCGTCGATTTTGATGATGTAATCGCTTACGGCGGCTGGTCGATGGATACCCATCCTCCTCAAGGCATCGATGCGAAAGACGAGGAGCCGTGCAATCAGCCGTTTACGCCTTATCTTTACGGCATTCCGCTGCGTTCGATGATTAGCGGGAACATTTCGAATCTGATGTTCGCAGGCCGCAATTTATCGGCTACCCATATCGCGTTCTCCAGCACTAGGGTCATGGCGACTTGCGCGGTCATGGGGGAAGGGCTTGGAACGTTCGCGGCAACGGCGGTGAAGCGCAAGCTTCCGCTGGAACAAGCGTGGCGCGAAAGCGGCGTCGTTAAGGAGGCTCAGCAGCAATTGCTTCGGCAGGGGGTTTTTTTGCCCGGCATGAAGCTGGAAGGAAATCTCGCGAAGCTTGCCAGGATTTCCGCATCGTCCGAGCAAAAGCAAGGAAAATGTAGAAATGTTGTGGACGGGCATACTCGCGCGGTCCATGGGGAGAAGGGGGTACGTCCCGACCTTACGTCAGCCGGCACGCATCGCTGGATGACGGAGCCGGGAGACGGCAGTCCTTGGCTGGAGCTGGAGTGGGAGGAGCCGGTATCGGTTTCCCGGATTACGATCGTACTGGATACCGGGCTTCACCGTTTATTGATGCTATGTCATTTGGACGTGCTTCAGAATCATATGCAGTGGGGGCGGCCGCAAGCCGAAACGCTGAAGGAGTTTAAGCTGATTGCGCATGGTGAACAAGGGAGGACGGAAATCGCACATATCAAGGACAATTATCAACGAATGATTCATCTGCCGGCAACGCTGAAAAATCTGAAGACGCTCCGTCTGGAGATCATCTCTACGAACGGGTTGGACCATGTGCGAGTGGTCGAAATCGTTTGCGAGTAACCTGGCTTGCGATGCGCTCTCGGAGGCATCGTCATTGCGTTCCAGGATTTTAATTTGCTGAAGGCATATGGGGAAGCGAATGGGTTGGTTTCGAAAATTTCCGCTATCTTTTCCAGTCGGACGATTTCTTCACGATTTTACGAAATTCGTTAATTATAAGCTTCTATCAAGTCCTGTCGGATTTCCCGCACCGATCTTGCTGGCTATCCTGCTGAACGAAATTCGGAATCTGCTGTTCAAAAGAGTCGCCCAAACGGTGCTGTATTTGCCGCACTTCATATCGTGGGTCGTTATCGCCGGCATCATTATCAACACGCTGTCCCCATCGTCAGGCTGGGTTATCCGGCTGGTCGTCGATTTCGGCGGAGAGCCGATTCATTTCCTGCTTAAGCCCGAATATTTTCGGACAATACTGGTTTCCGCGGAAATATGGAAGGAGCTCGGATGGGGAACGATTATTTACCTGGCCGCGCTTACGTCCGTGGACCCGTCCCTTTATGAATCGGCCACGATCGACGGGGCCAACCGGCTGCAAAAAATATGGTATATTTCGCTTCCCAGCATTACTACGACGATCGTCATTTTTTTGGTTTTGCGGGTCGGCAGCGTTTTGGATATCGGCTTCGAACAAATCGAAGTAATGTTGAATGATTGTTCACACTCCCTTTATCGGGGGTGAAACAATAAAAATTCTGGCCATCAGGCCGAGCCTTCCGGAATGACCATTCCGGGAGGCATCAAAAAAAGGAGGAATCAATTTGATTTTGAAAGGAAAAAGGTTCGTTTTGCTGTTGATTTTTGTTTTGGCCGTAACCCCGCTGCTTATGGCGGCTGGACAGGCGAGCGCCAATAACCAGAGCTTGGCGGACGAGACAACAACGAAGCATGGGCAAGATGGCGCAGAACAAGGCGTTATGCTTGTGAGCGACGGCAACCCTTCAGCAACCGTTGTGACGACGGTATATGCTTCGGCATTGGAGAAGAAGGCGGCAACGGAGCTGGTGAATTACATCAAAAGCATATCCGGGGCCGAGCTTCCCATTGTAACGAATGAGGAAGAGGCAACCGGAACGAAAATTTATATCGGAGGGGCAACACCCGAAATCGACTTGAATACCATCAGTCAAGGCGGAGATGATCCCGCATCTTTCCGTTTAGCAGCGGCGGCGGATTCCATCCAATTGTATGGGCTCTCGGATCAAGGAACGTTATTCGCGGCCTTTGAGCTTCTTGAGCAAATTGGCGTACGATGGTTCATGCCCGGAGACATTGGCACGGTAATCCCGTCGAAGAAAACGATAGCGCTTCCAATGCAAGATACGATTCAGCACCCGGGTTTTTCGGTCAGGGCGATGCAAGCAACCGAAGCCTATCAGAAACCTCCCGGACTTCCGAACGGCGTCAATTTGAATGAAGGCAAGCCTTGGGTTGAGCATATGAGGCTGAATCAAAAGTTTTACGGAACGCATGGCATTCCGTGCACCATCAGCGCAAAGGATCGGCCCGATTTGTATCTGCCGAACGAGAACGGACAACCGACGAATCAATTTGACGTCACGAAGCCTGACGTTCTGGCCTGTGTCGTACAGAGCTCGCTAAAGAAATTGCAGCAAGATCCCAATCTTAAAGTGTTGAGTATGGGACCGAACGACGGTCTTGTAAAGGTGCTTCAGCCTCACCCTGAATGGGATGGGAATGACTTGGATGCAACGCACGACACCTTGTCGTTAACGGATCGGTACGTGAAATTTATCAATCTTGTTTTGGAGCAGCTTGAGCAGGCCGGATATTCGGATGTCAGCATCGGCTTTACCGCTTATGACACTTACTACCAACCGCCGGTTCGGTGGAAACCGCATCCCAGACTCATCCCGGTCATCGCTTCGATTACGGTAGACCGCTACCATGCCATAGACAATCCACTTTCTTGGGAGCGCGGTCACCTAAAAGAGATAATCGACGGCTGGCGGAAATTAGGGGTTGAACCGCAGATTTACCAGTATCTCTATAACCTTGCCGATCCGGGCCTTCCCTTTTCGATGGTCGATCAGGTGTCCAGCGAGTTTAAGTATTACAAGCAGAACGGCATCGCCGGCATTCGCGCCGAAAACTTGCCGGCTTGGGCCTATCATGGTCCAGGGCTTTATCTGGCGGCCAAGATGATGTGGAATCCGGATCTGGATGTCGAGGCTTTGCTGGACGATTACTATACGAACTTGTACGGTCCAGCGGCCGAGTCGATGCGGGAGCATTTTGAAACGCTTGAGCAGGCTTTTGCAAACGCCGATTACTTTGTCGGAAACATCTATGATTTCCCTCACATTTTGACGGACAAGGTCAGGAAGGAAATGGAGAAAACGCTAAGCATGGCCGAGAAGGAAGCGAATAAATCGAACGATCCGGTATACGGCAAACGCGTTGCGATGGTGCGGCTTGCTTACAGCTTCGGCGACAACTTCCTCGGCATGATGGATAACATCAATCGCTTGGATTTTGTGAAGGCCAAAGAGCAGTTTGACCGAATTTATGCGCTCCGGAATGAAGCCGTATTCCATTCGCCTGTCATTTTAAATCCGTGGGCATCATTTCTGTATACCGATATCTTTTGGAAGAATTTAGTGACGGAAGGAGAACAGCGCGTTACCGGAGGAAAGCGGGTAGTCGCCCAAATGCCCGACGAGTGGAATGTTATGCTGTTCCCGCACGATAACGGAGATCTGTTAGGTTTGTGGAAACCCGGCTTGGGAACGAAGTCGTGGATGAAGCTGAAGACGCATTCCGAAACCTGGTCCAGCCAAGGACTGCGCTATTACAAAGGCCACGCATGGTACCGGACGGAAGTACAGGTAGACAAGAATTTCGACAACGGCAATCCGATCCACCTTTGGTTCAGCAGCATCGACGAGACGGCCAGGGTTTGGATGAACGGGCAGGAGCTGCCGTTAGTGAAAAAGGGCAGCGGGTTAACGTCGCCATGGGAGTTTGATGCAACGAACGCTATCGAATTCGGAGAGTCCAATTTAGTCGTCGTTGATGTAGGCAATGCGATATTGGATGAATTGGGCACAGGCGGGATTACGGGACCGGCAATGCTTTGGGAGGTTGCATCCAACTAATCTGCCGTTAGCCGGTAATGAAACCCTGATAGGAAGCCCGTCAAGGTAATGAATACCATGGCGGGCTTTTCCTTGTACCGGATTGGCGGTTTTTCACCTTTTTGCCTGTAGTGGTCATATGCCGAGAGGCTATTCAGGGAGGAGTCGTCCGTCATGACAAAAAAAGTTTCCATTCATAATCAAAAAGAAGTACAGGAATGTCATAAATATAGAAATTCCTCCTACGTTACGTAGGAGGAATTTCGTTCCACTGCTCCAGGGAAACCTTCTTTTTCAATTGCCCCAGCGAATGCCGCAGGCCTATTTTATTAGTTAGAGGCGCTGTAGTTCTTAAAATAGTGCACCCCGTCGTGAGCGGTATCCCCCGGTTTCGTTCTTCGATTGGTGTTGAACCAGAGTTGATCCCCATTGGCGATTCCGACACCCTCAATCTCAAAAAGATCTGAGTATGCAGAGGACGTAATACGGAACGACAGATTATCATCCGCTTGGATCGTTCCCGATGCAGTAGATATATTACGATAAACAAGTACAATGCTGATGTTCTTATAGGTCATCGGTATGTATATGGTATTGTTATAATAACCGAAACCTTGGAATGCATACGAAGAGATGTTGGAGATCCTCTTGCCGTTTACCAGCGCATCTTCTATATTTAAGCTAAAGCTGTTAGTTACATTAATTGTGCCGCTGTTGGCAGTCAGTGGAAGGGTTCCTCTGTAAAGGGTTCGACCGGATTTGAAGAGAAAGCTGATGTTGCTAGTATTCTTGCTGGTAATTTTCACCCCTGACATTGCCTTGTTTGCACCATTGTATTTAATGGTGTAGTTACCAACTTTGTAATATTTCGTCCCAACATACTTCAATTTTACGAGACTCATGCTTCCGGCGTTCATGGTAACGATAAACATATAATAATCTCCGTCGATTGTGCTGAGTACCACATCGTTTGCATGGCCGAGATAGGTGGCGTATGTTTTTCCATTATCACCGTTTGTCATGAGCGTAGTGCTTCCGTCGCTCATTTTGGTGCGGTAAATAACTGCTTTCGTGTTGTCACTGTTAACTTTTACGGAATAAGTGTAGGAAGAACCTACGGCGAATCCCTGTGCTGCGTAAGCGCTATTTGCATTGTTGAGCTTTGCGACGTCGGTGTAAGTGTTGTAATATGCTGCACTGGCAATGACAGGCATCAACATTGACACACAGAGGAGATAAACGACAGATAGGGTCAAACGTTTTCCCAATCCCATGCTTGTAAACACACCTTTCATATAAGATACCTTCATAAATATACTTTACGGACCTTTATTTATTTAAACAAATTTAATAATGGTTCAAACAATTGTAAACATACGTATATTACATTTAATAGGAATCATTCACGAATTCCTGAATTTCGATGTTATCCTTTCCTCGTCATCCAGCTCTCTAAATACTTGAAAGTCAAGCAAACCTTCTTTTGCCCGTTCGGCGACGTTCCGGATATAGCTGAGCTTGTTCTTGGATCGTCCCGCTGAACGCAAGAGTTCCTCTTTGTTAGCTTTTGCCGACTAAACGAAACTCTTGCATTCAGGTCTCCAAACAACCATGGTATTCCGGAAAGACTTGATCTAGAACAGCCTGAAATTTCAGCTTCGCTTGCACATACATATCCGTGATCGAGTCGTGCTGCTTTGAGAAAAACCAGATAATCCCCAAGTTGGTAGGCGCGTCAGCGAACGTGATGTTCTACTTTATTGTCGATTACGATGAAGAGAAGGGCGGCGCTTCTTGTCGTAAACCCATAGCCTTTCTAAGTGTCCACTTATTTAGCAAAGGGTGGGTTGCCCGTTGTATGTTCACATAACGGCAACAAGCCTGGGAGAGATTTCAAGAGGAGTGCTTAGCAGACACAAGCTTTCGTAGTTTGCGTTTCTAATCCCTTACATGGGTAATAACTCATAATTAATCATATTATTTTAACGAAACACAAAATGAAGTTGCCGCAACAGTACTCAATGGACACTATTCGAAAGCAGATATCGTGAAAGCAGTGGTGATCTAATCATCGACTGCAATCATGAATTGTGCATGGACTAAAGAAAGAAAGGCGTGATCAAACATGAATCAAAAGGCTCCTGCTTTCACGAAAATCTCGATTTTCGTCATGGTTCTATCGCTTACAGCATGCTCAGGAGCAACTGAGCCTTCCGCCGGCCCTGAAACATTATCACCGACTAATGAGGCGGTCACGGCTCCTGCAATTGAGAACGAGCAAGCTCCCGCAGCAACACGTGCCCAGAGCGAAACCTTTGATTTGATGACTGGTGAGGGTAACCAGTCACACACGGCCGCTTTGCATCAAGGTGAAGGCTTTTCCTTATACGTATTCGAAAAGTTTTCTTTCGATACTGCCAAAGGACGTCTGTCTCTCAGCAGCAATCCGGAATACTATGTCGACATTGAATCGCTACCTGCAAATTATGATCTAACGCAGCTTGAAACTGCTGGAAAAGAGGAATTGGAAGAGCTCGGCGAAGTATCCGATTTTAGTGGAGAGCTTGTCGAGCATCCGCTGGGTTCCGCCGAGCTCTACCTTCACTTACCGCTCGATAGGCTTGAAGCTTCTTGGACGCGATTTGAGTAAGCGAGACGACTAGAACGATGGGCAGGAAAACAAAACAGGTTATTTGCACATCCACTAGCAGAAGAATAAAGATCGCGGTACCCGCAAACAGAGTCTTACCGATCAAGTCGAGCGTCCAGCTGATCGCATTCTCCGCTTGCTCCGCATCGTCTCGAAAGGATGTAATGGCTTCGCCGGGGGAGCAGGGAATCGCAGAAGCGGCCGGCTGCTGCAAAATCCAATGAAGCATATTCCGCCTGATTAAAGCGCTGATACTGTATCTGTGGATGGTATCTGTGAATGCTCCTGCATAGATGTTAATGATCCGCGCGGATGCTGTCACCATTAATAAAACAGCTAATCCGGCGGCACTGAATGACCAGGTTGCCTTGCCCGATAAAGTATCGAAAAACTGCTGAATGATCAATCCGGGAAGAAGCGGAATTAAATGTACACCCGCCCACAGAACAGCATTAGCGGAATAGAGTATGGGACGATAGCGAATGAGTCTCCATAAGTAGCGCCAGGTAGACAATTCCTTCATACTAGCACCTCCCCCGCACCAGTCTGGAGCAGCTTGTATAATCTTGATTCGGGACTAGCTGCAAGATCTGATCTCGGGCCGAATTCGACAGGTGCCCCTGCATCAAGAATGAGAATGTTATCCGCACGATTAATCGTCGACAGCCGATGAGCAATGATGATGGCCGTCCTCCCCGCTAGCAGCTTATCGATCGCCTGTTCGATTTGAGTCTCTGTGGCGGGGTCAAGCCTGGACGAAGCTTCATCGAGGATAACGAGGTCCGGTTCGCTAAGAAAGGCCCGTGCGAATGCAAGCAGCTGCGCTTCTCCTGCGGACAATCCTACCCCGGATACAAGCAGCGTATCAAGCCCTTCTTCAAGCGAATCGACCCAATAACGGAGTCCCAGCTCTGTTAGGATATCGTACAGCCGTTCATCCGAGACCGATTTGTCGTAGAGGGTTAGGTTATCGCGGACGGACGCTTGGAACAGCTGGATATTCTGTGTCACCATCGCGATTCGGCTCCTTAAGTCAGACAAAGCGACATCGCGGATGTCGGTTCCATTCAGGCTGATTGAGCCTGCACCTGTATCGTAAAATCTAACCAGCAGCCGAGCAAGCGTGCTCTTGCTGCTTCCTGTACGCCCAAGCAATCCGAGCACCTGACCTGGATGGAGCTCGAAATCGACATGCTGCAATACGTCTTCACGGTCATCGCCCTTATACGCGAATGAAACATCGGTGAACTTGACTGAGAGCGCACCTTCCGGGAGCCGTAAAGGAGCAGCGGGTTCTTTCAGTGCGGTTTGGGTTTCAAATAATTGATTTACCCTTATTATACTGGCGTCAGCGTTCTGTAGATCTTGAATCTGATTTCGAATTTGTTCTAGCGGATGATTGAGCAGCTCGGTATAGGTGAAGACCAGATAGATCGTACCAAGACTCATCGAACCGGTCGCCCACAAATAACCACAGAAAAGTAAGGCCATTGAACGTCCGAGTGAAAACATAAATATCGTGGACACCCACATGGAATATCCGCCTAACGAGGCTTTGAAAATGATAGGAAATCTCTTTTTCAACAGCTGATGAAAGCGGTGCATGACATATCCGCTTGCTCCATTCGCACGAGTGTCCTCCGTTCCAGCAAGGTGCTCGCCGAGAAAACCATAGAATTCAGCCTGTACCTCGCTTAACTTGACCCATACGGGTGTGTATTTCGCTCGAATTCGCTGTAAAACAAATAGGGACAGCAGAACAAATCCGCTCATTCCTATGCCCAGATACAGATTCTCGCGAAACAATAACGCAAGCACGCCCATAATCAGGAGAAGGTTGGCAATCAGAACAAAGACAAAGCTCGAGAAGAAATTAGATAGAGCGTTCACATCGCCGTCAATGCGCTGTATCATTTCACCGCTGGTTGTTTCTTTATGGAAGGATTGATCCAGGTTCAGGCAATGCTTGGCGAGATCGCTGCGAAGCCCATTCGTTGCTCCCCATCCAATCTGTTCGCCAAGATAGCTAGCCGATACAGAGGTGATCTGATTCATAAGTGCAATCACAATGAAAAGCAGGGCACTTCCGATTAGGTAGCTGACCGAGACGTCAGGTTGTAAGGCGCTGTCGATAAAGTTTCGTACGATTTGAGGATTCCACAGCTGCAGTGCAATTCCCAGCAGAAGAAGAAAAGCAAGCAGGACAAGCTTACGTCGCTGGTCTTGTAAATAGTTGCGCAGCAGCCGCCAATACTGTCGCAGAGGTATGTTCAATGCACTTCACTCCATAACCAGGCATATCATCCACTTATTTCTTGTTTCATCATAGGGGCAACAATCTGATAACAGCAAGGTAAAGAACAGCTATACTCTAGTCTTGCTGCACAGCTTCATAAGGCAGGCTAAAAATATATTGTATAAAAATACATATGTGAGTATAATAATGCATTATCGCGTACAGGAGTTGAAGGTGACATGGATATGAAGGGGAAAGTGGAGACGGCTCAGCTGCTCTCCGATGCAAAGAACACGATCTTATACACGGCCGTTCGGCCGGAGCTGGTAATGGAGCGCGGGGATGGCATGTATTTGTGGGATATGGAAGGCAACCGCTATTTGGATTTTATCGGGGGATGGGCAGTAACTTGTTTGGGACATTCTCCAGCGGTTATTCGCGATGCGTTGACTGCTCAATCATCTCTGCTGGTGAATGCAAGCCCGTCCTTCCTCAATAAACCGATGATCGAGCTGGCTAAGCTCTTGACCGATGTTTCTTGCTTCGACCGCGTGTTCTTCGCCAGCAGCGGTGCGGAAGCTAATGAAGGTGCTATTAAGCTCGCACGGAAGCACGGCTCCATCAACCTTGGCGGTGCCCATGAAATCATCACGACAGTCAACGGCTTTCATGGGCGTACGCTTGCCATGATGTCCGCGACCGGCAAGAAGCAATGGGAGAAGCTATATGAACCGAAGCTGCCTGGCTTCCGCCACGTTCCCTTGAATGATGTTGAAGCGGTTCTTGCTGCGATCAATCCGAACACGTGTGCCATCATGCTGGAGCTCGTGCAAGGCGAGGGCGGCGTACATGCTGTCGATGCGGATTACTTGGCCGCCTTGCGTCAAATATGTGATAAGCATGGTATTATGCTGATCTTCGATGAGATTCAGACAGGAATCGGAAGAACGGGTAAGCTGTTTGCCTACGAGCATTACGGTATTCAAGCTGACGTGATGACACTTGGCAAAGGCATCGGCGGCGGTTTCCCCTTGTCGGCTTTATTAGTGAAAGAAGCATTCAATCTATTCGAAGCCGGCGATCAGGGGGGGACTTACTCCGGACAGCCATTGGCAATGGCGGTGGGCCTTGCTGTCATGAAGGAAGTCATCGACAAGCAGCTGTCATTGAATGCGGACATTCAGGGTCAATATATCCTAGAACGGCTGCAGAACGTTGCCGATCAATACCGGCTGACGAATATCCGCGGCAAAGGTTTGCTGCTGGCCTTCGATATGGAAGATAGAAAGGCCCCCGAGATCGCGGCAGGCTGCTTGAAGGAAGGGCTGCTCATTAATGCGCCTAACCCCTCAACCATTCGGCTCATGCCGCCATTGATTGTCACCAAAGAGGATACCGATCTTATGATGGATCGACTGTGCCGGGTGTTGGATCATGAATTCTCTTTGCGGTAACAGGTTGGGCTGCTGCCGGTCACTTTTCGAAATACGTTGCAAAAATAGTTCTGGTCCTCATAACCGACCATTTGGGAAATGAGATTAATCCTTAGTGTCGTCGTTGCGAGCAAATCCTTGGATCGCTCGACACGTATCCGGGTCAAGTAATCATTGAAGCAGCTGCCGGTGATTTGTTTGAAGCGCCTGGAGAAATAATTCGGATGAATGAAGTAAGTGTCCGAGACCCACTGCAGGGTCAGTTCTTCAGCGTAATGCTGGCTAACGTACTGACGAACACTATCAATAATGGCATCGGATGAACGGTCTCCGAACCGGTCCGTTGTCAGCTCCGCCAGACCGTTCAGTTGATCTTCCAGGAGGGCTTTCACATCCAACCAGTCCGATGCAAACTCCAGATCGGCTAGTGGGGCGGAGAGAGCTGTTATCGGAAGCTGGACGCCGCTTTTATAGGCATGCTTTCGAATGATATGGATGACTTCTGTGTATAAATATTCAAAATGCTCATAGCGGTTATCCGAATCCAGCGATCCCCGCATAAGCTCTTCTACAGCATTCATAAACGTGATATGCTTACCGGCTTCTAGTAAACCAAGCAGCATTCGCCCGGTATGTTCATTCAGCAGGGGAGAAGCAGTGATGGGAGCCGGTCTCGCATCATCTGCACAGTACAGCTTGCCGTCTCCATCCAGGAGACGGTTCTTTAACATTTTCTGCGATTCCATATAGGCGAGTGGAAGAAGCTGGTATGATTCTTTGGCAGCTCCAATGCCAATGGATAGATGGATTCCGAGATTTTCTTGAATCCATTCCAAGAGAAGATGCAAATTCTTCTTCACCTTGTACATCGTCACTTCTTCTTCATACCCGAAGAAAAGGATGACCTCGTCGAGTTTATGAGCATGCTTAAAGACGGTGAGACTTGCTTCTTCAGGGGATGCAGCAGAGAGTCCATTCTGCATAACATTATGAACCGAGAAACGAGCTAACGAACAATCCTGCTCCCATTGATCCTGCTCATCCCGGCGGTAAGCAATCTTGGCTGTTGCAGCTGTGAAGTACCTTCGCTTAGTGAGGCTCGGCGGTAGACCTTCCAAGGAATGCTCCAGATCCGGATCGGTAAGGAAGCGGGTCAGTATGTGATCCGTTGATTGCAGGTTGCCGCGCAAATAAAGCTGGCCAAGCTCTTCTAGATGGATGCGGTTATGATCCTCGATTTGCTCCCTATGGAGCTCTTCGCGAAGCTCGAACAGCAGATGATTCAGCATCTCGCCATCAACAGGTTTGAGCAAATAATCCTTCACACTGTGCTTCATGGCCTCACGGACATAATCAAATTCGCCATAGCCGCTAATTATGACGAATTTGATGCGCGGATAGTCCTGACGAGCTCTCTGGATAAATTGCAGGCCATCGATGCCTGGCATCCTCACATCGGTTAACACGATATCCGGCTTACATTCTTCAAGCTTATGAAGAGCTTCAATCCCATCGCCGGCTTCACCCTCGAGCTGGAGGTTGAGGGACTGCCATTTGATTTTGCTTATCAGCCCTTGACGAAGCAAGGGTTCATCCTCGACGATCATGACCTTCATGTAGAACGCCTCCTGTCATTTCCTTCGGGATTCGAAAGCTAATGCTGGTGCCCACATCGGGTTTACTCCTGATTTGAACGAAGGGATCGCATCCGTAATACATCTTGATTCGGCTCATCACATTCGATAACCCTATCATCGTCCGGGAGGATGTGCGCGCCGGAATGAAATCGGTCGATGCCGTCAAACGCTGCTGCAGGGATTGAAGCGACACAGCATCGAGGCCAATGCCATTATCGCTGATCATGAACTCGATTCGATCATCATCCACATGCTGAATACGAATGCTGACCTGTTTATAGCCGATTTTCGGCTCTAATCCATGAATGATCGCATTCTCGATGAGCGGCTGAAGCAGAAATTTGGGAATCGTAAGCTCTTGGATCCCATCGTCGACCTGCATCTCATAGTGGAATTGATCAACGAAACGTATGCGGTATATGGATAAATATTGATTAAGCTGAAGGAGCTCTTCCCGTATCGTTGCGAAGCTCCCGCCATTGAGATTATAGCGGAGCATGCTGCCCAGAGACTGGCAAATATGGCCGATGCGCGTCTCGCCGTTGATGGCTGCAATGCTGTCAATCGTTCCGAGCGTATTATATAAGAAGTGGGGGTTGATCTGTGTTTGCAGCGCCTTGATCTCAGCTTCCTTCTTAAGCAATTCGGTTTCGTAGACCTTGGTGATAAGCGCCCTGATTTCGGAGGTCATCTTGTTGAAGCTATGCTGAATCGTTGCTAATTCATCGCTGCCCTTAACGGCGATAAACGCTCGGAGGTCGCCCATTTCAACTTGCTTCATTTTTTTGTTTAATAATTTTAAGGGACGGGTAACGCTTGCGGAAATGATCGACGCCAGCAGCATCGCGATCAGGAAACTGACGAATGCAATAAGAATGACAGTCTTGCCGAACGTGTTGACCTTCTGCATAATGCGATCGATCGGCGCTCGTCCTAGAACGATCCAGTCATCATAGTTTATTTTGCGATAAAAGCCAATATAGGTCTTGTTATGCTCCTGAAAACGGTAGTGGATTGTACCGCTTTGACCCGCGGACTTTCTGTAAGCTTGAAAAATCGGTTCTTGGGCAATCGATTGTCCAATAAGCGAATCATCTTCCGCAAAGATAACGATACCCTCGGAATCGGTTATGTAATACGTGCTTCCATCCGAATCGCTTAAGCCGGCTAATGCATTGCTTAATATAGCAGGGTTCATATCAATCTTTAGAATGCCTACGGGATGCTGGGAACGGGATGTGATCCGTTTCAGCTGCTGTACGTAGCTGACCGTCTTGACCGGTTTAAGCGAGCTTCTCGTTGTCGTGAGGGACACCATCCACAAGGGGACGCCATCCTGCTGATGTGCGAGCTCTCCGACTCGATTCAACTCTTCCTTCATGAGGGTGCGTAATTCGGGTTTGTAATAGTACGTGCTGGAATACTGCTCGCCGTCTAATCGGGCGACTGTAATGGATGAGATGAGCGGATTTTGAATAAGCTGTCCTTCGAGCTTATTGCGGTAATACTGCTGTTCTTCAAAGGTGGGCGGGCCTTCCAGAAACTTTTGCAAGGAAATATCCATGAAATAGCCCAGACCGATGTTGCCTACGGTCTTCAAGTGCAGGTTCAGTGTGTTAACGGCTTGCTCGGTCAGCCGTTCCAATCCTTGCAAGGTCGATGTCTTCCATTCATCGCTCATGATTTGATAATACGAATAGCCCATAATTGCGGCTGTTAGACTAATGACAACAAAGAAGGACAGAATCATTTTGCTCCGAAAACGCAAACGACACCTCCTAATCATTATGAAGCGATAGCTTACCGATACTGTACCATAAACCTCCACATTCGTGAATGCGCTTCCATTACATATTAAAATATTGCTAATCGAAGGTTTGAAATTTATATAGTAAGCGCTATCATTTATTTCTATACTGACGTTGTAGCTGCATGGAGCGGCTGCAGCGCGAGGTCAAAAGCAATCAATCACGAGGCGGAAATGCGAAAATCGAAAAACTTTAGCTTATGTTTCCGAGGCCAGTTTTCTTCTTTCGCTCCATCGGAAGCGAAAATCCAAAAACGAAGTGTATGCTTCCGAAGTAAGTTTTCTTCTTTCGCTCCTTCGGAAGCGCGAAAATCCAAAAACGAAGTATATGCTTCCGAAGTAAGTTTTCTTCTTTCGCTCCTTCGGAAGCGCGAAAATCCAAAAACTTTAGGAGGGATCGGTTTGAGAAGTAATTCTTGGCTTGGCAGACGGATGTTTATTGCTGTTGTTCTGGTATTTGTTCTCGTTATATCGGCTTGTTCGAGTGGAGGGGGGAATTCACCTTCCACATCGAATGGAGGCACAACACCGCGGGCAACGAATGACAAACCTGATGATACGAATAAAGAACCGGCGGGCAATTCCGGAGAAGGCAGCGGACCGATCGTCGAGTTGACGGTTTGGGATGCTCCAAAACCGGAGGACCCGCAGAAGTCGCTCACGGAAGAGGTCTTTAGCGAATTCGAGAAACAGAATCCGAATATTAAGGTGACGCATGAGCTTATGCCGCAGGGGACGAACGATCGTGAAGTATTCGTTACGGCAATGGCTGGCGGCAACGGGCCGGATGCCTACCATGCCGCGCATTTTCCGATTATCGGAGACTGGGTCGGACAGGGGCTTGCGCTTGATTTGACCTCTTACTGGGATAGTTATGCGGATAAAGATCAATTCATCGAATCCTCGCTGCAAGCCGGGACGATAGATGGCAAGGTATATGGATTTCCCAATGACATGTATGTTACCGGGCTGTTATGGAATAAGAAGCTGTTCGAGGCTGCCGGATTGGACCGCAACACGCCTCCTGCCAACTGGGATGAGGTCATCAGTTTCGGCAAGAAGCTAACCAATACGGACAAGAAGCAATATGCCTTGACGCTGCTGGGCATGGAATGGGCGGATTGGTGGTTTGAGTATTATGTCTGGCAAGCCGGAGGGGACCTGACGGAGCTCCAAGCAGACGGTACGGTGAAACTGACGTTTACCGATGAACCTACCGTTCAGGCGCTTCAATATTACAAGGACTTGAAGTGGACGCATAAGATTGTGCAGAACAACGTGCTGCAGAGCTACCAGGACAATATGAACGATCTCTTTCAAGGACGGGCCGCGATGACCAATGGAGCTTCGGGCAGCTTCGGCGAATATGCGGCGAACGGACTCGATCTGAATGATCTTGGCTTCGCACCATATCCGGCTGGTCCTTCGGGCAAAGGCCCATCTCAGATCGGCGGCGCGTACTGGATCCTCAATCCGAAGTCTTCCAAAGAGAAGCAGGATGCTGCATGGAAGTATGTGACCTATATGATGTCTAAGGAAGTACGGGAGAAGTATTACCAATTCCAGATGGATAACGGCATATTCCCGAACCTGTTATCCGTGCGTAAAGACGTTGACCCTGGACAATATACGACCAACGTCCCGCAGGACTTGATTGATGGCGTGACGAAGGCGGCAGCCGAAGCGCGGCTTGAGTATTATCTGAAGGAGCGATTAACGCCATATGTCGTGAAGGCGGTTCAACAAGCGTTGACGGAGGAGAAGTCTGACGTCAAGGTCCTTCTTCAGAAAGCGCAGGAAGCGGCTCAGAAGGAAGTTATCGATGCGTATAACGCATCGGTGAAGTGATTCGATGCAGGCGGGGGAGAGGGCAGACCAAGCAGGTTAAACGAAGCGGTTTCTCCCGCCTGCTTCAACGAAAGGATGCGGATCGATGAAACCGATTATGGAGCCGAAACCGCAGCTAAGGCCCGTCATTTCGTGGAGGATGAAGATTCCTTGGACGCCGATCCTCTTTCTGACGCCGGCTGTTATTGCTTTCTTGCTCTTTAAATATTATCCGTTGGTGCAAGCCATCTATATGAGCTTCTTTGATTATAAGGTTATTGATCCGCCAGGCCGGTTTGTCGGCTTAAGCAACTACAGCTACTTATTTCATTCATCCGAATTTTGGAATGCGCTGCGGAACACCTTTGCCTTCTTCCTCATTTATTTTATCCTGACGTTCTGGGTTCCGATCGTTCAAGCGATTCTACTCAATGAAATCCGTTTCGCGAACAAGACGATTCGCGTATTGTATTTGCTTCCCACAGCCGTACCTGCCGTAGCCGGATTTCTGTTATGGAAGTGGCTCTATAATCCGGACTATGGGCTGCTCAATTATTTGCTGGAATTTATCGGTCTTGGTTCGTTCGGCTGGTTGAACGATCCTGCGATGGCCAAATGGGCGATTGTCATACCGGGTATATTCGGTTCTGGGATGAGCATGCTGATCTATTACTCTGCTCTTCAAGGCATTCCGAGCGAGAATATCGAAGCTGCCAAAATCGACGGTGCCGGACCTTGGAAGCGAATGATCTCCATCGTGTTCCCGAGCCTGAAATTCGTCATCGGCATTCAATTCATCGCGTTTATATCGGGCGTCTTCCTAACCTTCGATCCGATGTACATCATGACCGGCGGCGGACCCGCGAATTCGACCCGGACGTTATCGATGCTGGTGTTCGACAGTTCCTTCAAGGAGTTCCGGTTCGGAGTGGCAGGGGCGATTTCATTCGTTATGTTCATTATCATCGCCGTCATCACTTATATACAAATTAGAGTATCCAGAACGGATTGACGCTGGAACAGGGAAAGGAGCTGCCCAAGTGGCTGCAAGAAGTCGAATACGGGAGCGTGGAGAGTTAACGGTTCGCATCGTCTCCTATTCCGTCGCTGCATTGTTCATTGTGGTATCCGTCATTCCTCTGATCTGGATGATCGGATCCTCGATGAAGGACAATATTTCGATTTACCGCTTTCCGCCTACTTGGATCCCCCAAACGCCGCAGGCGGTCACCGTCACACTGAACTATGATGACACGGATCTTAGCAAGCCCGATGAATATGAGCTGGATGCCATGAAGGCGATCTGGTTCACTTGGAAAAAAATGCAGAATGACGCCATCGGATCGCTTGCCATTACAGGCGTTAAAGAAGGGATCGTCGTCTATAAAGCCGACATGCCATCGTATAAATTTACGGCAGGCCGGCCAGAAATCGTGCCCACACAGCTGTTCAACGATACCACCATTCGCAATAAGCTTCCCATTATTCGCGAACGAGGATTAACGAATTTCGAGTGGATGGAGAAGGGGGAAAGCTACGACGGGAATACAGTGCTTTCACCTGAGCTTCCGGAACTCTCGACTGCTGTGCTCAGTAAATTCACCGATTCCTCCCATATTACCGGACAAGTGATGGACATTGCGGAGAAGAAGGATTGGCGTAGATTATTCGACAATTATCTCGTGCTGGCTCAATTTGCCGGAGGCAGCGAGGGCTCGTATGGGTTTCCGCACTTCCTGATGAATAGCGTCATCGTGACGTTCGCCTCTATTCTCAGCCACCTCATAATCGGCGGAATGGCAGG
Source organism: Paenibacillus mendelii (assembly GCF_024498075.1). Lineage (GTDB taxonomy): Bacteria > Bacillota > Bacilli > Paenibacillales > Paenibacillaceae > Paenibacillus_Z > Paenibacillus_Z mendelii. The sequence continues at coordinate 154,504 of NZ_JANHOF010000011.1, read as the reverse complement.
CTTCGCACTGGCACATCTGGTACGCGGACGCATAGGGAGCGGGCTCACGCTGTTCTTCGTTGCGACGATTATGATTCCGGAGATCGCGATTCTGGTTCCGCTATATTTAACGATGGATAAACTCCATCTGGTCAATACGCTGTGGGGGATTATTTTACCGCATACGGCGTGGGGAATCGTAATATTTTTATTTAAGGGCTTCTTCGAACAGCTGCCAGGCGAGCTGCTGCAGGCAGCAAGGATTGACGGAGCCTCGGAGTTCCGCATCTATTGGTGGCTGATCGTACCGATGTCCGCACCCATCTTCACTGTCGTTTCGGTCATGACCTTCATCGCGGTATGGAACGAGTTTCTATGGCCGCTGGTCATTGCCCGGTCGCCGTCCGTATGGACCTTTACCGTCGCGCTTAATGACTTCCAGAATCGACAGAGCATGGGGGCCAATGTCGTCATGTCCAGCCTCGTGATCGCCACCATTCCGTTAATGATCATCATCATTACATGCCAGAAGCTGATCGAGAAGGGCGTTTCATTCACAGGGCTAAAAGGCTGATCAGGCACGCATTTCCCGTATGTTACGGCAGATAGGAGCTGAGCAAATGGACAGGAAGGTTGCTCTCGTCACGGGGGCAGGAAGAGGGATTGGAAGAGGGATCGCACTTGCTTTCGCTCGAGCCGGCTATGACGTATGCGTACATTACAACCAAAGTGCGGTTATGGCAGAAGACACGGTGAGGCAAATCCAAGAGACCGGGGTGCATGCAGAAGCGCTTCAAGCGGATATATCCGTCATGGAGGGAATACAAGCCCTATTCCAACAGTTCTCCGAACGCTTCGATCGATTGGATATCCATGTCAATAATTCAGGCATCACGCGCATGAAGCCTTTTCTAGAGACGACGCCAGAGCTGTACGACGAGGTCATGAATACCGACTTGAAGGGGCTTTATTTCTGCTCTCAGCATGCCGCGAGGCTGATGGTGGAGCGGGGCACAAGGGGGGCGATTATTAACATCAGCTCCAATCATTCCATGGGCACATGGTCCAACTCGACCGTGTATGCGGCGGCCAAAGCAGCTGTTAACAAATTAACGATGAATATGGCGCTCGATCTGGCTGTCTATGGAATACGGGTTACTGGCATTGCGCCCGGCTATACGATGATCGAGAAGGTGGATCCCGTGAAGGCCAAGCCTTATATCGAGTCCGTCTCGTCACGAATACCAATGGGACGGTTCGCGACGCCGCTGGAGGTCGGAGAAGCAGCCGTGTATCTCGCTTCGGATAACGCCGGGTACATTACAGGAACCACCTTGTATATGGATGGCGGGGCGTTATTGCCCGTATGGGCGGAACGATCGTGATGGATTAAGGAGGAAGATTATCGTGAAAATAACCGATATGAAGCTGTATCATGTTAAGCCGCGGTGGTTGTTTCTGAAGATCGAGACCGATGAGGGCATTGTCGGCTGGGGCGAGCCGATCGTCGAAGGACGCGCGTTAACGGTAGCAACAGCAGTTGAAGAATTGAAGCGCTATTTAATTGGAGAGGATCCGCTGCGCATCGAGCATCACTGGCAGGTCATGTACCGGAGCACGTTCTATCGCGGCGGACCTGTATTGGTTAGTGCAATTAGCGGTATCGAACAAGCCATGTGGGACATCAAGGGGAAATATTACAATATGCCGGTCTACGAAATGCTAGGCGGACGCTGTCGTGATAAAATTCGCATGTACAGCCATTGCGGAGGCGCGACGCCAGAGGAAATGGCAGCCAATGCCGTCCGCAAGGTCGAAGCCGGATTTACGGCAATCAAGATCGGTGTCGATGCTCCGGTCAGAAACGTGGATACCCTCCGATTCGTCGAAGGCCAAGCGGCCAAGCTTGCTGCTATTCGGGAAGCCGCAGGCAATGAGCTTGATATTGCGATCGATTTTCACGGACGCGTGAGTCCAGCTATGGCAATACGGTTGGCACAGGCCTATGAGCCCTATTATCCGATGTTTATCGAGGAGCCGTGCTTGCCCGATAACGTCGACTCTCTGCTTCGCATTGCACAATCCACCTCGATACCGATTGCGACCGGTGAGCGATTGTTTACAAGGTGGGGCTTCCGGGAGGCACTTGAGAAGCAAGCGGTTGCAATTGTTCAGCCGGATTTATGCCATGCAGGCGGAATCTTTGAAGCGAAGAAAATTGCGGCTATGGCAGAGGTGTATTATGCATCCATCGCACCGCATAATCCCTTGGGGCCAATCTCACTCGCCTCTTGTCTGCAGCTCGACGCTTGCACACCCAATTTCTTAATTCAAGAGCATCCCTCTATGGCCGAGCGCTGGGATCTTGGAGAAGGGTACTTGAAACAGCCTTTTGTCATTCAGAATGGTTACGTGTCTCTGCCTGAGGGGCCAGGATTAGGCATTGAAATGAACGAGGAGGCCTTAATTGAACGGGCACACGCCGGCGACTGGGATACACCGAAGCTTTACTATGAAGATGGTTCGTTCGCTGAATGGTGAACGAATGAGAAGGGGCTGTCCTGAATGCCAATAAGGCAAAGGGACAGCCCCTTTGACGTGATGAAGAACCGATAGAGTGCCCGACAATAGACTTTATTAACTTAATTTATAAAAATAATTATGTATGGTATAATGTGATATTAAAACGTGGAGAGGATGGGCGGAGAATCATGAAGGCTAGTCCGTCGGAAATATCGGTATTGCAATGGATCCAGAACAGCGACGGAGTTTCGCGCAAGACGCTGGCTGAGAAGCTTCAGCTGTCACAAGCGTCCATCACGATAATTACAAAGACACTCATCGACAAGGCCTTTATCGTGGAGGGTGATCGAATCGGAAAAGGGTTGGGAAGAAAAGAAGTGATGCTCTATCCCAATCCTGATAAATTCAGGTTTCTTGGTATCGATATCGGGGGTTACCGGATTCGATTGGCATTATCGGATAACAGCTTGCAGCTCCTCCATCAAGTCGAATATTTAATGGAGGAGCTTGAAGAACGTTCAGACATGATGCAGGTTCTCCTTAATCACATCCATACGTTCTTTGCGCAATGCAATATCACTGCCGTCGATGCGATCGGCATCGGGGTAACCGGCATCATTGACAAGGAGCATAAGCGGGTAATGAATATTCCCAATGTAAACAATTGGGACGATCTCGATATCGTTGACCGGTTAAGTGCGCAATTTGAGTGCCCAGTTTATTTGGATGAAAGCGGCCGGGTTATGGCTCTCGCAGAGAAAGTGCTAGGCAAAGCTAAGGACGTGGATGATTTTATAGTCGTACATATTGCCTACGGCGTCGTGGCGGGGGTTATGATTAATGATGCGCCGCTAAGAGGTGCTAACAATGTGGGCGGATTGCTCGGACACATTACCGTTGACGAACGTGCAGGACGCTGCTTATGCGGCAACTACGGCTGCCTGGAGAATATCGTGACATATCCAATGATCGAAAAGGAATTTCGCAAGAGAGAACATCATGCTAATTCCATGGCAGCTAATTATGCGCTGAATAACAAAAACGCCATAGACGTTTGTATAGATGCTGGAAAGGCATTGGGAATTGCACTGAGCAACGTTGTTAATTTATTTAATCCGCAAATCGTTTATTTGGGAGGTCCTGTTTTTGATGATTTCCCGATCGTGTTTGAAGAGACGAAACGAACCATTCTATTGCGTGCCAATCGATTCGCAACGATAGGCATGAAGCTGGAGTATAGCTCCTTTGGCAATCAGCAAGGCATTCTAGGTGCGCTGACTCTGGCACGTGCTTCGTTTACTTCTTAACATATCGGATAACCAAATTTACTGCGACAATAGGAGCTGCAGAAGCATAAATAACGGTCAGCTCTGCTTGATAATCACTCGTGTACAAGCAGAGCCTCCTTTCTTTAATGTTCAATCTAACGAATTGGAATTTCGGATACAAAGGCCGTCGAGACAGACTCGAACGGCTATTTGTGCTGTAAAGCCAATGCAGTCTATTAATTAAATTAACGTCATAAATTAGTTTAACATACTGATAACATCATACATTAACCTTCAAAATAGAGGGTTTACAAACATGGATACTGCTGATATATTTTAATTGTTAAATTAAAAGGCCGTGAGCGTTGCCTGACAAGGTTACCGACAGAAGAAACAACCATGACTACGTTGAAGGAGTGAAACGATGTTGAATAACAGCCCAGTAAGAGTGAAGCCATGGGAATTCGGTCCTTTGAGCACGGAAGAATTCGGTGATGAAGAGAAAGAGCTGGTCATGCGGGTCTTGGACAAGAAGCGTGTATTTCGTTTCTACGACTCTGGTCTGGAGCAGTCGGAAACCCGGTTATTGGAGGACCTATACCGGGAGAGAATTGGAGTCAAGCATTGTCTTGCGGTTAATGCCGGAACATCCGCATTAATTGCCGCACTAATCGGCGCAGGAATCGGACCGGGAGATGAAGTTATTATTCCTGCCTATACCTACATCGCCACGGCATCCGCAGTTCTGGTCGCCCGCGCCGTTCCGGTCATCGTGGAGGTGGACGATAGTCTAACCATGGATCCGAAAGCTTTCGAATCGGCGATAACTCCTTATACGAAAGCCGTCATACCGGTCCATATGAGGGGAGTTCCTTCCCGGATGGATGAGATCATGGAAATTTCCCGGAGGCATCAATTGATCGTCATTGAAGATGTAGCCCAGGCCAATGGAGGATCCTACAAAGGAAAGCCGCTTGGATCAATCGGGCACGCGGGATGCTTCAGCTTTCAGCAATTCAAATTGATTACTGCCGGAGAAGGCGGGATGGTCGCTACCCAGGATGACAAGATCTTTGCCAGATGCAGTGTGTACCACGATTCCGCCTTTGCCTACTGGGGAGACAACATGAAGAATAATTACGAAGCGTTCCCGGGCGAAAATTTCCGTATGAGCGAATTGAACGCTGCTGTCGGGCTGGCCCAATCACGACGGATCAATGGGCTCGTAAGCAAATTGCAGAACGTGAAGAATAGGATCGTGGACGGTATACAAGATTTATCCCAGATTCAATTGCAGTCCATTCCGGATCCGCAAGGCGACGTATCGTACAGCCTAATCTTTTATTTGCCAACCATCGAGCAGTCGAAGAAGTTCTCGGCACTCTTATCCCATGAAGGGATTCCTAACGGGACCATAGATAACAACGGATTCGCAGACAGACATATCTATAAAAACTGGACCTACGTGATGGAAAAGAGAGGGGCCTCTGTTCATGATAATCCATGGAACTGCGCCAGTTATAAGGGCAATGTGGAATATTCAGCAGATATGTGTCCCACTACAATCAATTTGTTAAGCAGGGCGATAGCAATCGGGCTGCACCAGAATATGACGGAAGAAGATTGCGACGATGTAATTACCGCTATACGTAAAGTAGCATCCCGTCAATAAGAAGAGCAGGCGGCTGCGATCAGTCTGGCTGAAGAAAAACATGAGAAGGAGATGACGAAACATGGACTTCATAGGAAAAGTTGCCGTTCATGCAATCACATGGGGACAAGACCATCATAGGGCGTTGAAGGAAGCTTCAGAATTGGGCTATCAAGCCATCGAACCATGGGCAGCATTTGCTCTGCAATATGAGAACCGCGAAGAACAATTGTTGGAGGAGCTGGCCCGGTTCGGTCTGACCATCACCGGGTTGTATGGGGGAGCATCGGGAGAGCTGGGACGCCGTTTCGGTGATCCGACTAAAAAGGATGACATTATCGCATATAACATACGCTTGGCGAAGCTTTTATCAAGGTGTGGAGCAGATTCCAGCTATATTGTGCTTGGACCCGGCGGACCAAGGGAGAATCCGAGCAGCTTGGCTGACATTCAAGTGATGGCCGATACGATCAACGAAACAGCCAAACGCACATTGGAATATGGTGTTAAATCCTGCGTACATCCCCATTTGTGGACGGAGATTCAGGATGAGAATGAGCTGCATGCCTTGATGGAGTTAAGCGGTCCTGAAGTATACTTCGCACCTGATACCGCACATCTGACTGGTGCAGGCATGGATGCCGCTTCGATAATTAGCCAGTATAAAGACCGGGTGGCCTACGTGCATTTGAAGGATTTAACGCCAAAAGAAGCTAGAGTGGAAGACTTCCCTATGCTTCTGGGCAATGAAGCTCTGCCGGTTTTTTGCGAGCTCGGACTCGGTACAATCAATTTTCCGCCCATCCTTGAAGCATTGGTCAACATCGGTTATACAGGCTGGCTGACAGTAGAGATCGATCAATCCACGAGCACCCCTTATCAGAGTTTGCAAATATGTCGAGACTTCGTGGAGCAAAAACTGGGTATCGCGATCCGGGGAAACTAACACAGTATCAACAATGGAATCTTGGAGTTGGGATAACTCGCTGCGGATCGTGAATCGAATAATTGAAACCGGTTACATACAACAATGGACTAACCTCGCACACTCGCACAATTGAAGCATTCCACACAATCAAGATTCGAGCCCAACGCGCAAGACTGGATCAAAGCTTGTGAATGAGGTATCAAACTACCTATACGCATGGAGATAGTGGTTTGACATACAAATTTCGTTTGGGGGCGTGTACATGCTGAAGAAGTTAGGTTTGTTGATGCTAATGTGTGTTCTTGTCACGGGAGTAATTGCCGGCTGCAGCAGCAAGGGGGATGATGGTTCAAGCAATCAGGCATCGGACGGAAAAACGGATGGCGGCAAGAAGGTGAAGATCACGTTCTGGAAAGCGCCGCACATTAAGACGGAGAAGGATGTATGGTCGACCATAATCAAGAAGTTTGAAGCAGCTCACCCCAATATTCAGGTGGAGTTTCTAGAGACGCCATGGGATGGCTGGGATCAGAAGTACACCGCTGCATTTGCAGGCAGCAGTCCTCCGGATGTCTCCTATCTGTCCGAGTATTTCGTGAAATTTGCAAAAAACGGTAAACTTGCAGATCTAGGCCCGTACTTTACCAATGAAGAACGTACCAAGTACTCCCAAAGCGTTATGGACTATCTTACTGTAGATGGGAAAGTTTACACGATGCCGTTTCTAGCCGGTACTTCCGTCGTGCTTTACAACAAAGATTTGTTCGAGAAAGAAAACATTGAGATTCCGACAACCTGGGACGAGCTGCTGGAAGCGGCGAAGAAGCTTACGAAAGGGCCTGACCAGTGGGGAATCGGCGGGTTGGATACTTTAAATACGGTCGCATTCATGGGCCAAGCGGGCTCAGACTTATATGCCGGCAATAACAAAGATGTATCCAAGCTCGGCATTGATTCACCGGAGGGCATCAAAGGATTTACCTACTTGACCGAGCTGGTAACGAAATATAAAGTTGCGCCTTCCATCGATTATTACAGCAAGCCCGAGCAGGAGAATCAAGCCTTCTATGACGGCAAAATCGGCATGTATTTCGCACAGGTGAGTTTTACGGGAACCATCAAGACCAATGCGCCGAACCTGAACTATGGAGCTTTCATCAATCCGGCAGGACCGGCAGCCGATTCGGCTAAGCAGAGGGAAGCCTATGCAGGCATTGGGTCACTTGCCATTGCGGAAGCATCCAAGCATAAAGATGAGGCTTGGACGTTCATTCAATATGTGACATCACCGGAAAATGCGAAAATGTATCTCGAACCCGCAGGTTTCTTCTCACCGATGCCTGAGGCAAACGCGGATATGTACGTTGGCGACGAGGTCATGGCAGAAGCGAAAAAAACGATTGAAGGCATGATCCTCTGGACCCCTAATGATAAGTTCGGTAAATTGCTGGACATTATCAAGATGATGAGAGAATCGGCATTTCGGGGCGTTAAATCGCCTGAAGACGCGATTAAGGATGCAGTGAAAGAATACGAGGCCCAGTAAGCGCAATCGCAAATGCCGCAAGGTTGAGAAGCCCTCAACCTTGCAGCCATTTTATTCGTTGAAAACGAAGGAGATCACGTTTATGAATGCGAGGTTAAAAAGCCAGCTTATTTCCTATTCGTTCATTCTGCCCTATATGCTCATTGCGGTTGTATTTGCCTTCCTGCCCTTTCTGATCGTCATTATGTTGAGTTTCTATCAAGGGACACTCCTGGACCTGAACAACTTGAAGTTTGTCGGACTGGACAATTTCAAGAAGGTGTTTATGAATGCCGATTTGTACTTAAGCGCTTTTTACAATTCCCTCTTTTATGCAATCGTCATTATCCCAGTTGGTCAGATTACCGCGCTTACCCTTGCGCTCCTTATTCGTCGCAAGAGCAGAACGAATGCGATATTCGAAACGGTATTTTTCAGCCCAATTATTATTTCGATGACTGCGGCAGGCGTGATTCTCGCCTATGTACTGGATAAAATGGGTCCCCTGAATTACTTGCTGGCTTTATTCGGAATACCGGAAATCAACTGGTTCGGCGATAAAATCATGTCTAAATTGGGTGTGGGCATTCTCGAAATCTGGAAGGGCGCCACGTTCTACACCTTCATCTATATTGCGGCCTTGCGCAATATTCCTGCCGACTATCTCGATGCAGCCAAAATCGACGGAGTAACCTGGTGGCAGGAAATTTGGCATATTTTGCTGCCGCTTATTAAGAATGCGATTCTGTTAGGCGTTGTCATGACGACGATCTTTATGTTTCAAATCTATGATTCTATTTATATCCTAACAGGCGGCGGCCCGTTAAGAGGCAGTGAAAGCATCGCCTTCTTAATCTATCGGGTGACGCTCCTGGATGATCAGATCGGACTCGGTGCCGCACTTTCTATTCTATTCTTGCTCTTTGTCTTGCTCATTTCCTTCATACAAATGAAGCTTCTCAAATCAGAAACGGAATACTAGTGGGAGTAGAGGTGGATCATGGTGCGGGATAAGATTGGAATTCTTGCAATTGTAAAATATATCGTGCTTGTTGTTATTAGCGGCGGGATTGTAATCCCGATCTGGCTGTTGTTCGTATCATCTTTCCGGCAAACAACGAATGTGATGACTTATCCGCCGAAGCTGTGGCCAGATGACGGCGACTTTGCCAATTACATCGAATTGTTCTTCGGGACAACCTTTTCCTTTGGCAGGTGGTTTCTTAATAGTCTGATCGTAGCGGGGCTTAGTACGGGTCTTACACTCCTGGTATGTTCACTTGCCGGATATGCGTTTGCCAGAAGAGAGTTTCCCGGGAAGAACATCATGTTTGTACTCATTATCTCAACCATGATGGTGCCTTCAATTGTCAGCTTAATTCCTAGCTATCTCATCGTAGATAAGCTGGGCTGGACAAATTCCTATCTGGGGCTGATCATACCAACGGTCGCCAGCGCTTTCGGGGTTTTCTTGCTGAGGCAGTTTATACAAGTTCTGCCTAAGGAACTGGAGGAGTCTGCGAAATTAGACGGCTGCGGCGATTATGGGATTTTTTTTCGAATCATTTTTCCGATCATCGGTCCTTCGCTGGGCGTATTGGCGATCTTTCACTTTGTCGGGAACTGGGGCAGCTTGATCTGGCCCTTGATCATCACGACGGATGCCCAGATGCAAACCTTACCCGTAGGAATTGCCGGGATGAAAACATACGGCTCGAACACGTCGGGGGAAATCATGGCCGCTACCTTCCTATCCTTTATTCCATTATTCATCGTGTTTTTGTTCGCAAGGGAGAAATTTATTGAGGGTGTGACCGCCGGGGCTGTAAAAGGCTAATTGAACGTTGCTCGGTAGTGGTTGGACAGGCAGATGCAATGCCTTGTTCAACCGCTTTTTCCTATTTATAAGAGTTCACATGAAGCCTCCATCGCGCGAGGCTTCTTATGCTGAGCTATGTTTCCAGGTATTCTATGGCAAACAGCAGGATTTCACAGGTTCGTGTGGAATATCCCCGAGAGGATCACGGTATAAATCTGACAACGGGCTTAGCCTTAACGACGAGAGACAAGCAAAAGGAGGATTTTGCGATGAACGATCGTTTGGATTGGATTCAAGCTTGTACGTTGGAAGAACTTCAAGAGAAAGGCGTCACGGTCATCAAAGGCGCAATCGCTGTGTTTTATTATGAAGATCGAGTATATGCGGTTGACAATCGTTGTCCGCATCTGGGCTTTCCGCTGCACAAGGGCAGTTTATGCGACGGCATATTAACATGCCATTGGCATCATGCCCGGTTTGACATATGCAGTGGCGGTACGCTGGATCCATGGGCGGACGATGTACCCTCTCACGCTGTGAAGATCGTGAATGACGTGGTATGGGTGAACCCCAAACCGAGCACGGCAGGAGGCATTCAAACCTATAAAGACCGCTTGCATGCAGGTCTCGCGCAGAACATCGGAATCGTCATTGCTAAAGCGGTCGTCGGTTTGGTGGAAGCGGGTGTCCCGGAGTCTGATATTGCGCGTATCGGGATTGAGTTCGGCACTGCGAACGGACCTGGCTGGAATTCTGGCTTAACAATCCTGACTGCTATGGCTCGAATAGCTCCGAAGCTGGACAAATCCGGTAAGATCCTAGCCCTTTATCAAGGTCTGGTGCATGTGGCCAGGAACAGCTCGGGACGGGAAGCCCGGCATATGCTTGATGAATTGCCCTCATCGGGCGTTCCATATGAACGGCTGGCCAAATGGTATCGGAGCTGCATCGAGGTGCGGGATACCCAAGGTGCGGAGAAGGTGCTGTTAACGGCGGTCCATCAAGGATCCAGCATGGAGCAGCTGTCAGATCTGATGCTTATTGCCGCAACGGATCATTATTATTTGGACGGCGGTCATGTGTTCGACTTTCATAATAAAGCGTTCGAAGCCGTAGAGCTTGTGGGCGGGGAACATGCCAAGAGCGTACTATCGTCATTGGTGCCCATGATGGGGAGAGCCGCAAGAAGCGAGGAGCAGCATCAATGGCAGGCTCCCATTCAATTAGTCAAGCCCATTGAAGAAGCTTTAGAGGTATTGGCTAAGGGGCACCCTACGCAGTCTGACATCGCAGTGGATGAGGGAATTATTCTAGAACAGCTGCTTAGCGATGAGCCTCTTCAAACCATATCGATGTTGAAGGATTTATTGATTGGCGGAATGCGGCCCTCACAGCTGGCTCAGCTGATCGCCTTGGCAGCATCGGAACGCATTGTCCGGTTTCATGTACAGAACGACTTTGGTGATTGGGTTGCCGTGCTGCACACGTTTACGTATGCCCATGCGGTTCACACACGATTGGATAAGTCGAATGAGCCCTTAATTACGCGAGCCCTCTTTCATGGTGCCATGCGCATCTATCTCGACCGATTCTTGAATGTACCTGCGGCAGCACGGCCCAAACCGATATCCGCCTCGCCATCCTCGAATCTCGATGATTTGCTGCCGATGCTGGATCAGCGGCAGCAGGTTGCATCCGCCGCGCAATGGGTATTCGACTATATGCAAAGCGGGGGCTCGGTAGATGAGCTCTGGAATACGCTCGGTCATGCACTTTTGAGGGAGGATGCGGATTTTCATACGTTTCAGATGTTTGAAGCATCCGTCATGGAATACGAGGGATGGCATTCACGAACGGATACATTCGCAATGCATGCGCAAGAGACGATATTACTTGCTTGCACCCGTTATTTGGCCGCTCATGCGCCGACGGCCCGTGAGCTTCCTCATACAGCGCGAATCGCGTGGAGGCTGCACCGGGGTGAACGGCTGTTCGAGGAATAGCGGCGCTTGGCAGTAGAACAGGGATGTATTGAAATTAGTCATTTTTTCTTCATTTTGAGAGGAGTATACACATGGTAGTCAATCCGTTTCCACGAAGTCGTCCTGAGGAGCAAGGAGTCTCCTCCGGCGCTATATCCAATTTTCTGGATGCTGTGCACGAAAAGGGATTCGAGCTTCATAGTTTCATGCTGGTCAGACACGGCCATGTCATATCCGAAGGCTGGTGGTCGCCGTACGAAGCGAACCTCCCGCATATGATGTTCTCGCTCAGTAAAAGCTTCACCTCTACCGCGATCGGACTTGCGGCTGCGGAGGGGCTGCTATCTCTGACTGATCGGGTTGTATCCTTCTTTCCGGAAGATACACCGGAGGACATCTCTGCCCATTTAGCCGATATGCAGGTTCGCCATCTACTAATGATGGGCAGCGGGCATGCGCAGGATGTCACGGATTGGATGAAGAAGGAGCAGGACGGCAATTGGGTCATAGGCTTTCTCGCAGCCCCGGTGGAATATGAGCCGGGCACCCATTTTGTGTATAACAGTGCCGCAACCTACATGCTGTCCGCGATTCTCAATCGAGTGACGAAGCAATCTCTGCTCGATTATTTACAGCCCCGGTTGTTTGAGCCGCTAGGAATCGAGGATGCAGCATGGGAGAGCTGTCCACGCGGTATTCATGTCGGGGGCTGGGGTTTAAGTATCCGGACCGAGGATATTGCGAAGTTTGGACAATTGTATTTGAATAAAGGCCAATGGCATGGACAACAGATTCTTCCTGCACAATGGGTAGAAGAGGCGACCTCCAAGCATATATCCAACGGTGATGGGGGAGAAAGTGATTGGGCACAAGGCTATGGCTACCAATTCTGGCGGTGTAGACAGGGCATTTATCGTGGGGACGGGGCATTCGGCCAGTACTGCATCGTCATGCCGGACCAGGATGCCGTTCTTGCAATTACGGGCGGCACGAATGAGCTTCAGGGCGTATTGAACCTTGTGTGGGAGAACCTGTTGCCGGGAATGAATTCAAACACTCTTCCTATCGATGAGGCAGCCGCTTCACAGCTGGAAGCTCAAGTGAAGCAATTACAGCTGCGTCCGTTACTCCAGCCTGCCTCTTCCCCTCGAGAAGAGTCCTTGTTTAGCAAACGGTATTCACTTGCTGAGAATCCACACCAATGGAAGTCGATTTCGATACGATTTGAAGCTCATGAAGCCATTGTCACAATTCGCTTCCTCTCGGAAGAATGCTTGATTCGTTTTGGACGCGGTGTATGGGTGGAGAAAGAGACCCGTTTCAGTCAAGAGGAGGTAAGCCGTGCTGCGGGATGCTTTACCTGGCTGGATGCGGATACGTTAGAGCTGACTGTGCGCTTTGTCGAGAAGCCGTTCTGCCAGGTGATCCGCTGTCATTTTGAGGGAACTAACATCGTAGTTGAGCAGGCGCATAATGTCGCGTGGGTCCCTGTGGAGTATGCACCGATTCGGGGAGTATGTTAGAACGAACAAACAGACGTTTACATAAGGCGGTATATCGATAAAATGAACCCCCTATAGGGAATGGGAACGTCCGTCGCGTGCGCGGCGGATTAATCCCGTTTTAGATCGAAATGGTTGTATTTCTCATTATTTAATGACATTAATTAAATGCTGCGAAGAGTGGGGACTCGGTACAGCATAATTTAGAGGGACGGCTCTCACTTAAATTGATATGAGGAGAAACGACGATGAGCTCACAACAGTTCTTCGGTCCATGGGATATGGAGAGTTTGATAAAGGCGCCTGCCGTGCAATGGGAAACAATCGAACACTATCCAACGTATACGTTGAAGCAATTGTATTACGAGAATGAGCAATATAACGGTGAAAGCACTCGAGTATTTGCCTATTATGCGGTTCCTCTAGAGGCTGCTGAGCCGCTTCCCGCGATGGTTCTTGTGCATGGCGGAGCCGGCAAGGCGTTTCCGGAGTGGGCCGGTCAATGGGCGGAGCGTGGCTATGCGTCGATCGCTATGGACCTGTTTGGCAATGGCCCCAGCGGCGAAAGGATGTCAGATGGCGGGCCTTCGCAGACCGATAACTCTTTATTTCTGGAGTTGGCTGCCGACTCATTGACGCGGATGTGGTCGTATCATGCTGTTGCTGCCGTCATTCGAGCGATCTCGCTTCTTTCTTCGCAGCCGGAGGTAGATGGTTCACGAATTGGCCTTATGGGCATTTCCTGGGGCGGCTATCTGAGCGAAATCGTATCTGGTCTTGATTCGCGCCCGGCTTTTGCAATGACTGCGTATGCGGCCGGATATTACAGGCAAGGCTCTTGCTGGATGGACATCCTATCCACATTGGACGAGAGTCAACAGAAGCTGTGGGATCAAACCTTTGATATCGTCCCGTATATTGGACAATCAACAATGCCGATGCTGTGGGCGACATGGACGAACGATCCTTGCTTCTACTTGGATAACTGGGCGATGACCTACCGACAAGCACAGGGACAGGCGACGCTGAGGTTATTGAAGGACTGGGATCATAACTATGAGGTACCTTGGGGCACCCGTGAGTTTTTCATCTATGCGGACTCCCACGTCAATGGTGGGCGGTCGCTGCCGAGAATTCGAAGTACTGGAGAAGATCAAATGACCGCATGGGCGGAATTTGAGAAGGGTGAACGAATCCGCAAGGCGACCTTCCTGCATACGGCCGATAACGGCAGCTCTCCTTCTCGTCGTTGGGAAGAAACGCCTGCCGAGCTCGACCCGGCTTCGTGCCTGGTGTCATCCCGCATTCCCGCGGACACAACGATGTATTGCTTTAATTTGGAGGATGAATTCGGACATATCATCAGCACGGATTTGATCATGCTCTGATCAAGCGGCTTGTCCAGGGGGGCTGCAGCAGAAGCTAAAAGGAAGGCTGGCGAATCGTCGGCGCTTCCTTTTTTGCTAGATAAGGAAGCAACTGACATAATTTTTGTTGACAACGCTTACATAACATAGTAATTTGATAACAAAACGTGATTGCAAAAACGTTTTTGATCTTGAAAGTTTTGTTCCTTGAAAAGGGGTGATAAGCAAATATTTGATTCTCCGTCCCACCTACACTTGACGCAGTCATCAGAGTTACTTTTCCATTAGGAGGATGTAATTGACGATGAAACGATCGGGAAAGATGAGGAGTTTTGTTGGAGCAATCGTATTTGCTATGCTCTGCACAAGTGCTCCGGCAATCCATTCGGCAGCAGCTGGTCCAGAGCCGGTGAATTCAATCGGCTTCGAATTTAATGAAGATGGGAACCTGGAAGGCTGGGGGGGATTTCATAACGGGATTGAGGATATGAAGGTGGAAGACGGTTCTTTTCATCTGAAAGCGACCGGCGAAGATCCTAACTGGTTCGCGCCACCGTCAATCGGTCTGCAGACATCGCCCGAACAGATCATCTCCTTTCGGATGAAAGCGACAAAGGGAGACTCCGTTGCGATTTACTTCGATACGGATGTCGCTCCCGGCTTAGCTCAGTTTAAGCGAATCGTCGTTCCTATTCATGCGGATGGAGAGTATCACGACTACACCGTTAATCCATCTTTGAATGCTTATTGGACGGGTATCGTTCAAACGCTCAGGATGGACCTGGAGCCTTCCGGCAGCTATCCCGCTGATGTTAGTGTCGATTATTTCCGTGTTGGCGAGCGGGTAGATTTTGGCTTCGAGTTTAACGGCTCGACAGACGGATGGTCTGCGGCACAGGATCTCTCCGAGCTGCAAGCAGGGGCTTCAAGTATTACGGCTTCTGTAACAGGAGCTAACCCGGCACTCCTATCCAGTCCGATTAACGAACAAGCGGAGAAGCTGGGTGAAATTAAAATAAGAGCCCGGGTTAGCGGGGGAACGGCTTCCTCGATGACGGTCGGATTCACAACGAATGCATCGCCAGACTTTACGGAGGAGCAGCAGCTGGTAATTCCAATCACCTCCGACGGTGATTATCACGAATATGCCTTTTCTTCATGGGAGCATCCTTCGTGGAATGGTGAGATCGGTCAGCTGCGTCTTGGCCTGCAAGGAGCCTTGCAGCTGGAAGGCACGCAGTTGGAAGTGGATTATATTCGCTTTCAGAGTGTAGCGCCGCCTATTTATGATTGGAACGCGGGCGGAGATGCGCAAGGATGGCTGCTGAATGATCTGACTCTGCTGCAATTGTCGGATGGCGTTCTTCGAGCGAAGGTCAGTGGCGGAGATCCGTACTTCGGGAATGAAAGCTTGGAAGGGATCATTGGAGAACGGGACAAAACGTTAACCGTTCGAATGAGCGCGACAGCCGGTGACTTTGTTTCCATTTTCTTTGCAACCAACACCTCGCCGATGTACGCTGAAGTTCAAAGGCTGGACTTCCCGATCATCGCTGATGGAGCCATGCATGATTATACAATTGATACAGGTGACCACCCGGAATGGAAGGGGAAGATCATTAAGCTGCGGATGGACTTGGAGGGTGGCGATCGATCCAATGCCGAATTCACCCTGGACGAAATTCGCTTTCTATCCAGCCCTGCAAGCGCCAATCTGACGGTGAAGCGTTCGCAGCCCGCTCTTCGGGTAGGAGAAGAGGCCGATATTTCGCTCGAGATTCGCAATTCTGGAGGTAAGGCCTTCTTCAATCCGCAAGCGGAGCTGACGGTGACCGAAGGGCTGCAGGTTATCGGCGGGGACTCGAACGTACCCTTAGAGAAACTAAGACCTGGAGGGACTGCTACCGTCACATGGAAAGTAAAAGGGACGTCAGAAAGTCCATCTCATGTCCAAGTGAAGCTGCATACTTCTGGATACGATCAGAGCTATTCGGTCGCGCTGCCCGTTCTGAAGGCTCATGCGGCATCACAGCAAGTGAAGAAACCGAAGAAAGCGAATGCGTATATTGACCGTGGCAGCGGTGATGCGATTCTGGAGAATGAAAACACGCGCATCGTCGCAACCAAATCGAGTTTCGGTTACGGTCAATACCAGGTCTATACTTGGGACGGTTCACAAGGATGGAAACAGATGGCTAGCGTGCAGCCGTTTGCCGCAGCTATTGTCAAGCTTGCGGATAACGGCGCGGTAACCGTATCCTTCCACCCGCAGCAAGCATCAGCCGACACTAGAGGCAGATCGGCGAGCCTGCATTTTCAAGGAAAAGTCACGGACTCCTCAGGAAGACAATGGAGTTATGAATTTGATTTCAGCTTGCAGCATGATGATCTTCAAGTTCAAACGAGTCAAGTCGTTCATGCTGATCGTGATGCGGAGCTGCTCAATCTGATTGGACCGGTACTTACAGTAGGTCAAGGGAGCTTCGGTGCGTCGAAGGATGAAGCCTTGTTCCCGGGATTGGAGTGGCTCGTAGGGGATGAGACGTCATCCAGTAAATTGGATGTCCATACGCCCGCGTATTTGCGTCTTGTTCCCCATCCTTACAAAATTACGGTTCCATTGATGGCAGTAAGGCAAGATGATCATATTGTCAGCTTAAGCTGGGATCCGAAACAGAAGTGGGATGGCGTGCATGATCTGCCGGCAGCCAAATTCGCTTCCCCGAACTGGGTGGAGAACCAGAATAACCATGTGATGGGTCTGTTGGCTCTGGGCGCTGCGAACGGAGCGAAGGAGAATGAAGAATTGGCGCAGACCGCTTATTCGTTAACCGCGAACAAACCGATCACGCTGAACGCTGATATTACAACGGCGGAGGCGGACTCCGTCTCTGAAGCTGTAGCCTTGTATGTGAAGGAAGAAGGCATTCCGGCTGTGCCTCAAGTTAACGCCTTCGCCAAGCAGGTTGACCTTGGTTTGGACGCTTATCTGCGTACCTTCTGGGATCCGGTGACGAAGGGATGGCTTCACGTCAATATCGAATCGTGGGGAACGAATCAGTATCCTTCGGATATGACGAGTCTGAAGCTGCTTGGCATGTACGAACCAGGACGGAAGGCAGAAGTTGAGGACGTGATTTCACAAGCACTAAGTGCGGTATCGGATAAGAAAAAGCTAGGCGTTCCCGATTATCATATTGCGCAGTCTCAAGCTTCTTTCTATGTGGGTTATCTGGACGAAGCGTTAGCTGGGCTGGAGAATAATATGAACGGATTAATCAACTCCCAGCACACTTCGGGGGCTTGGCTGTACAATAGTGAAGGGGCGTATAACCCACCGCTTGGCAGTAACGGCACACCGATGCTGGGACAGACCGCATTGAATGCCAAGCTATTGCTGAAATATGCGGCAATGAACGGGAATGAACAAGCTAAGGAAGCCGGTTTGAAAGGCTTATCCGCTGTGGAAGCCATGGGCAGCGTCCCACGTGCCAGCCAGCCTTGGGAGGTCCCGCTGCATACCCCTGACATTCTCGCATCCGGCCATACCGTAGGCGCTTACGTGCAGGCTTACAAGCTGACAGGGGACGATGAGTATCTCGACAAAGCCATTGAATGGGCGAAGACCGGCTTGCCGTTTGTGTATACATGGGGTGTAGATGATCGTCCTGTCATGGAATACTCAACGATACCGATCTTTGGTGCATCGGCATATAACAATCCTTGGTTTGCCGTACCTGTACAATGGAATGGTCTCGTGTATGCTTATGAGCTGTTGGAACTGGTTCCATATGACAAATCAGGCCCATGGAAGAAGGTTGCGGACGGTATACTCGCCAGCGCTGAGCTGCAGCAAGCGTCTGAGGCCGATGAGCCATGGAGGGGCAGTTACCCGGATAACTGGAGACTGATAACAAACAGTCGTTCGGACACGGTTATGCTCAACCCTGAAGAAATCGTGAAGACGCTCTTCATGAAGCGGTTTATCGAAGGGAAAGGACCGAAACCTGATGTTCAATCCACGGCAATACCAAGCTGCAACAATCCGAAAAAACAAAACTGCTCAAGCACGTATGTAACCACACTTGCGAAGGTAAAGGATCATTCAACATCCAATTCGCAGCAGAAGGTTACATTCGAGCTTGTGTATCCAGCCGGGGAAACAACCTATGTTCTGGTAGCGAACCGGGAAAAGCCGAAGAGTGTGTCCATCAATGGTAAACAGCTTCACCTGCAGGAGGATCTTAACGGAGCGACAACGGGTTGGAAATACTTTGAAAGCACGAACTATTTGATTCTCAAAGTGAAACATGCCAAGCAGGATAGCGTGAAGATCCAGTATTAATCCATTTTCACCCGAGATGAGCGGTTAATTTTGCTTAGAAAATCCCGCTCATCTCTTCCCAAATTGACCTGAAATAAAATGTCGTAATATACCAATATTAGTATTGACAGCGCTTGCATAATCAAGTATCTTTATAACAAAATCACTTTTGTAAAAACGTTTTATACATCATAGAACACCGACAACTTATGAGCAAGGAGAGTCAATTATGGCAGCAACCATTAAAGATGTGGCACGAGAAGCGGGGGTCGCGGTTTGCACGGTATCCTTCGCTATGAATGGTTCTGCACACGTGGCGGAGGCGACGAAGAAGAGGATATTCGGAGCGGTTGAACGCTTAAATTACAGACCGAACCAATCGGCTCGCGGTTTAGTTACGAAGAAGACGAACAATATCGGCTTGGCTGTAGCGGAAACCGCTGATGGACTGGAGAATGGCATCCTTCTTGAAGTCATTCAAGGTTTGGGCAGGGCAGCAAGCCATAAGAATTACGATTTGCTCTTATCGTTTCAGAAACAACAGACGGATAAGCCGGACGAACATTTGCTCGACGTCTACCGGAAACAATCTGCAGACGGCCTGATTCTTATGGGGAATAAGATGAGTGAACGGCCGTACAAGGATTTGCTTACGAACCGGTTCCCATTCGTTCTTCTCGGCCGTCCTTATAAGGATAACCTGTGTCATAGCGTCAATGCGGACAACGAACAAGGCGGTTACTTGGCTGCACAGTTTTTATTGAAGAAAGGCCATCGGCGAATCGGTTTTATCACCCCTTGCTCGCTCGAATTCGATGCAGCGATTGACCGTCTCAATGGATATAAACGTGCCTTAACGGAATTCGATATTGAAGTAGACGAGAAGCTGATTGCTCTAGGCAGCTTCGAGCCAGACAGCGGATATCAAGAAACGGAAACGCTCTTAAGCTTGAAGGATCGTCCTTCCGCAATCATTGCCGGACGCGATGTCATTGCTGCAAGAGTGAATGAGAAGGCCGTAACGCTTGGTTACCAAGTGCCGGATGATCTTGCCATTGTCGGCTTTGACAATACAATCGTTGCACAGTTAGCTCGCCCGGGCATTACGTCCGTCGAATTACCGATGTTAACAATGGGGCATGAAGCGGGCAAGCTGCTCATCAGTCTAATTGAAGGGGACATCGAATATGATGCCATTCAGAAAATTAGCTTACCATGCGGAATATTTGAAAGAGATACAACTTAGACCGACTAAACATACCAGCAGCTTCTTCCTGAGAATAGATACATGCAAATAGGGGGAAGCTGTTTTTTCGGGAAAATACAAAAACGTTTTTGTACTAGGAGGATCTCATGCTGACAGCTTCAAAAGTTAATCCAGCTCTTGTGCCTTCATGGATATGGCATCCTGAACGAGCTGACCTTAAACAAATTCAATTAAGCAAAACCTTTCATCTAGAGAGCGATCTTGAAGGCTTGGAGCTGTCTCTAGCTTGCACAGGCGCTGCAGATGCAGCAATCGATGGGGTAAGCTTCGGCTCATTAGAGGATCATCCCCGCCATGGAACGATGTTCACGAAACTGACCGTGCCGTTCAAACTTTCCAAAGGAGAGCATACGATAAGCATTAGCGTGAGCTGCAGTCAACCGATGCCTGTAGTACCCATTAGCATTCACCTTGTTAATCGTACTGTTGGGTGTATTGCATATTTGCAGGGAGAAGGCTTGTGGCTTGTAACGGATGCTACCTGGCGTGCGGGTGACCGCAATGCGGATGTCGTGTGCCTGCTTGGTGAAGAACCGTATGGCGATCTGGATCATGGCGCGGAGTGGTTCGTAGCCGGGGGCTATGGCGATATGACTACAGAGCCTGTTCAACAGATTAGCGAGCTATCGTCTTCGCGATTGAATATTGAAATAAGAGATTCTTTGATAGAGCTGAAGGGGAAGGCAGAAGTTGACTTTCACTTTGAGGCGGAACGCAACGAACGCCATCTGTTCTATCATCTTCTGAAACAGAACGAGTGGAAGATTTTCCGCACCGCTCAGAATCAAACCGATCTATCGTCTACACCTACAGCCGTTATCGATCTAAATAAAGAGCTGAATGTCCGTTTTCGGCTGCGGAACCACAACGGTCAGCCTCTGTCACTGCTTCTGAACGGAGCGGAGTCGCTTCATGAGCTCGAACATTATGATTCTTGCATAACCGAATACATACAAATACCAGGAAATGGCGAATATGTCACACTTCCTCAAGGTATGCGGTATGTTCAGATATTCGTGGGCGGTGCATCCGGACAGGATATTGAGATGGAGATCGAGTGTGAGGCAGTTGGCGTACCGCTTGAACAGATCGGTTCGATCCAAACTAACCTGCCCGTATTGGATCAAATCTTCGAAGTGTCCGCCCATACGAACAAAGTGTGCCACCAGGTCGGATTGTGGGATGGAATCAAGCGCGATCGACTCAATTGGGCGTACGATTTCTACATGGCAGGAAAAGCGGACTACATGCTCTGGGATGATTACACCATTCTGAAGCGGGCAATCGGCGAGCTGGGGGATACACCATACGGGTACTGGATGAATTCAATTCCTTCCTATACCTTATGGTGGGTTATCGGGATGTGGGAATATTACCTTCATACCGGCGACAAAGCATTCGTCCTTGAGATGAAGGGAAATCTTCAAACACATGTTAAATGGGTGGAAGACAACGTCGATAAGCAAACCGGACATTTCTATAATCCAAGCCAAGCTTTTATCGAATGGGTTCCAATGAACGAACAGGAGTCATGGGCATGTCTGAATGCGATTCTCAAGCTGATGAAGAGCTCTGTTCAATCACTGGTTGCCTATGTGCCGGAGCTTGAGCTCAATACGGATTGGCCAGATCCGGTGTTCGACGAGGAAGTATTCTTGCAGGACGATTCCGCGCTTATAACGCCATTAATCGGCATATTGTGTGGTTACGTCAGCGACGAGCGTGCGATCCGTTTTCTCGACGGCTATCAAGTTCAGGACCCGATTACACCGTTATCTGCTTATTGGCTGGCGGAATGTTATTCCAAATATGAGCGGCATCAGGAAGCTTGGGAGGTCATCGCAAAGGTTTGGGGCAGCATGCTGAACGACGGAGCTACGACCTTTTGGGAAAGCGTAGTCATGTCACCTCAATCTGATTATCATGACTCGCAGACGACGTATACCAATTACAATTCATACCGTATGAGCTTATGTCACAGTTGGGCGAGTACGCCGGTTACTTGGATTAGCAAGTTTCTCATAGGCGTTCAGCCGGCCAAGCCGGGCTACGAAGAGATTCATTTCCAACCCAATGCGATCCAGGGCTTAACCGAATGCCAAGGCACCATAAGCACGCCAAGAGGGCCATTGGCTGTGGAGTGGAACCTGAAAGACGGCGTAATGGAGAAAACGATGCATTTTGTAAACGAGTGAATGTAAGGGTATTCATTATGGGAGGTGATGCCTGTTCGGACAGAGGATTTTGGGTGTATGTATGATAGGGGTTCAAAGTAAGAGTAGTTCTTCAACTTATGACAACAACAAATTTTTCTAGGGGGAAGAGTATGGTTAAACCATTCGTAATGCGCAAGTTTTTAATGGTCGCAATGATAATGGCATTTGTTTTTGTAACAGCTGCTTGTGGTGGTGGTAACAATAATCCTGCTGCAGAAGATCCTAAACCAAACAATACCGGCGAGAATACGCCGAAGGATGATCCGAAGCCTGAGGATACGCCAAAAACGGATCCGCAAGAAAAAGTGAAAATACGAATTGCTACTTGGGTTGCAGCCGATTCTGCCTTCAAAAAGATTGGTGACGCTTTCACAGCGTTGAACCCCAACATCGAAGTTGAGATTGTTTTCGTCAATGGCAGTGCTGAAGTAATTCCAACGTTAACACAAGCGGTTGCTGCAAACGATCCAATCGACTTGTTCTGGCACGATGAGTTCACGACTCCGATTGTTCAAGGTTTCGCGGATGATTTGACGCCGTTTATCGATGCGGATCCGGATTTCAAAAACTATGAATTCAGCCCAGGGCGTTTGGAGCAGTTCCAATTCAAGGGCAGTCAGTATGCACTTTCCCGTGGCAATGATGCTTTCCTGGTTTACTATAATAAGGATTTGTTAAATAAATATGGCCTGACGGCACCGAGCAATGATTGGACCTTCGAACAAATGGTCGACATGGCGAAGAAAGCGACCAATCCTGCTGAGAAAACGTGGGGCTTCGAAGGAGCAGGGTTAATCAACGAGTTCCTCGGTATGGTAATGCCTGTTGCGAACGGCCATGCACCGCATTCGTTGATGATGAATGAAGACTATACGAAGTTCCTAGGTGACGACCCAGCTGTTCTTGACGATCTTCAATCGGTTGCAGATTTTGTGCAAAAAGACGGCACCATGTTGAATGATCAAGGGAAAGAAGCGAACGGAGTTGCAGGTGTTGATCTATGGAGCAGCGGCCAAGCGCTCTTCACGGTTCACGTTTCACCGTTAATTCCTGGCTGGAAAGAATCGTTGAAGTTTAATTGGGACGTTGCTCCGTACCCTGCAGGTACAGCTAAACAAGTTAACATGATCTTCGATAACCCAATGTTCTTGAGCAAAGCAGGCAAGAATAAAGACGCAGCATGGAAGTTCATGAAATTCTGGGCTGCATCGGTGGAAGGACAAAAGGTTCTAATCGATATCGGGGGATCTTTCCCGAACTCGCCGAATCCTGAAATCGTCGAACATTTCAAAAATGCTGAAATTTATAAAGGCCTTAATACGGATGCGCTAAACTATGCAGCTAGTATCGGTGAAATTCATGCCACAAGAGTCATGATCGGTGCAAATGAGCTTAACGGCTTCATTGCGACTTGGGCACATGGAAAAGCAGTCAGCGAGGGTGTCAGTGCCCACGACTATTTCCCATCCGGTACCGAAGCGCTTAACAAGAAGCTTCAAGAGCTTCAGGAAAAATATAAGTAAATAAGCAAACAAATGAGAGGGCAGGTGCTAGCTTAATCGGCACCTGCCGATTCCTGTCAGAAAGCGGAGACTGGTTTCCTTCAAGATTTAGTAAAGTATTGAACCGTAAACCGTAAAGTATTGAACCATCAGGAAAGGGGTGTCATATGGATGGGAAGTGTATCATTCCAACATGTCAAGAAACAGTATGCCACAGAACGGCGGTACTCGGTTGACGATTTCCATCTGCAAGTGGAAGACGGTGAGTTTCTTGTTCTGGTTGGCCCCTCCGGTTGCGGCAAATCCACGCTGCTTCGGATGCTAGCAGGCTTGGAGGATATTTCCGAGGGCGAAATTTATATTGGAGACCGTATGGTCAATTATGTGTCTTCCAAGGATCGTAATATTGCGATGGTATTCCAGAACTATGCACTTTATCCTCATATGTCCGTATTTGAGAACATTGCCTTCGGATTACGCTTGCGTAAATTGCCAAAGCATGAACTGCAGGAGCGTGTCACAAGGGCTGCCAAAGTATTGGAGATCGAAGCTCTTCTGGATAAGCTGCCTAAGCATATGTCTGGAGGTCAAAGGCAGCGCGTTGCCTTAGGTCGTGCTATTGTTCGTGAACCGGAAGTCTTCCTCATGGACGAGCCGCTATCTAACCTGGATGCCAAGCTTCGCGTTCAAATGCGCGAGGAGATCACGAAGCTGCACCGTAAATTGCAAACAACGATGATTTATGTAACGCATGATCAGATCGAAGCCATGACAATGGGTACGCGTATCGTTGTGATGCGCAGCGGTATCATTCAACAGGTTGGCACTCCCAAGGAAATTTATCAATCACCGAAAAATATGTTCGTTGCTGGCTTCATCGGTACGCCTCCTATGAATTTCATCCATGGGACGATTCAGCATACTTCGGATGGCGTATTCTTCGATACGCGCAGATATCGACTGCTCATTCCGGCGAAGAAAGCCAAGGTGCTGATCGATCAACGTTACCATGATAAGCGTATCGTGCTGGGCGTCAGAGCAGAGAAAATCGCATGCAAGGACTCAGTAGATTGGAGTTTGACCCAAAGTCAGTTTGATTCAACCGTGGATATGCTGGAATTTATGGGATCTGACACATACCTGCATTTGAACAATACGGATCATTCTCTTATTGTCCGTGTAGATCCTCTTCGCCTTGGTTTCCAGGAAGGCGATACGGTCACGGTGGGATTCGATATGAACAATGTCCATTTCTTTGATCCGGGTACGGAGGAGCTATTATGCTAAAGAGGGTACATTCAACGGTCGTACTCACGCTGAGCCTCTGCATGATCTTGTTCCTCTTAGGTCCGGTAACGCCGACGAGCGGGGAGACGACCAGCAGTAATTCGTCCGAAGAGTACAGCAGCGACGATCCTACGACCTATCAGAATGTGATTAAGCCTTACAAAGAGAGCCTCATAGAAGGCTCTGAAATAACACTGCCCGGCGGGTCATACTCTGCCGTGTCCGATCCGGCTCTTTTTGCATTCGATGGCGATGAGGGGCTTTCTTGGAATTCTGAAAAAGGATGGGTTGAATGGGAAATTACAGTTCCTGAAGATGGCCTCTATGAAATTGGACTGACTTATGATTCCAATAGCGATGCTGCGGTTGGTATTGTTCGCGGCGTACAAATCGACGGGGCATTTCCTTTCAAAGAAGCTGAGCGACTTCACTTGAAGCGTCAATTTACGCATGATCCTTATCCTCCGCAGAAGGACGAGTTCGGCAATGACCGCCGGCCGCAATCCGTGGAAGTTACAGGATGGAAGACAGAACCTTTCACAAACTTCGATGTTGAAACAGGACCTCTCCGTTGGCCGCTTACGAAGGGAGAGCACACATTGCGGTTGGTTGGTGAATATCAGCCAATCAAGATCAAACAACTTTATATCGTTCCTTCCACATCACCGGCCAAATATTCTGAGGACACACAGAATGAGGGCGAGCAGAGCGGTGATTGGGTAAGCATCATTGAAGCAGAGAATATCAGCCGTAAATCAGATACGTCGATACAACTGCAGTCCTCTGACGCTCCGCGTATTTCACCGGAGACGAAAGGGCTTATTCGTTTTAATTCTCTAGGCGGCGAGCAATTCCGTACGAGCGGACAATGGGCGGAATGGGATTTTGAAGTTCCTGCTGATGGAACGTATCAGATCGGTTTCAAATACTCGCAAACCTATTTGAATAACACCTTTGCTTACCGCACGATATCCATAGATGGCGAAACGCCGTTTGCTGAGCTAGAGAAAGTTGCCTTCCCTTATGATACGAGCTGGCACAATATGACGCTATCGAATGATGAGGATAAACCTCTGAATCTATCGCTCAAGAAAGGCAAGCATACCCTTCGTATGACGGCGGCAGCTGCGCCGATTAAGCCCGTCTATGACGGAATTCTTCGTAACATGAACCGTCTGTCAGAGCTGGAGGCATCGATTCGCAAGGTGACGGGCAACTTTGACAAGTCATTGACGGAGAATGGCAACATCGATTTGAACCGGGATTGGGAGCTTGAGAAATACATTCCAAATCTTCCGGAACGGTACAATGCCATAATTGACGACCTGCTTAGTCTGTCTGACCATCTGCAAACCTTGTCTACCGGGGGCAAATCGGATGTAGAGAATGCCCTTCGAACGGCAGCGGAAGATTTGGGCGAGATGCGTGATAATCCGCGTGATGTACCGAATGAGCTTGGTCAATTTTCCAAAATGCAAAGCAGTTTAAGCAACTGGCTATTCCGTATGCTCGATCAGCCTGTGCTGTTCGACTACTTGTATATTTTTCAGCCAGGTGCCGATGTTCCCCGGGCAACTCCAGGGTTCTTCGAAAGCTTCGGACATTCAGTTACATCGTTCTTCCGTACGTTCACGATTGATTACGACTTCCGCCGTAATGTGCCCGGAGCAATTGATATTTGGGTCAACCGCGGACGCGACTACGTCAATTTGATTCAACAGCTTGCGGATGAAACGTTCACACCTGAGACCGGAATAACGGTGAATGTCAATATCGTACCTGATCCTCAGATGTTTATCTTAGGCAATGCTGCCGGGATTCAGCCTGATGTGGCACTCGGTATCGATAGTGCGATGCCGGCTGACTTCGCTATGCGGGGAGCGTTATTGGATCTATCGACGTTCCCGGATTATGAAGAAGTTGCGAACTCCTTCCATCCAGGAGCACTGCGCGTGTTCCATTACGATGAAGGCGATTATGCGTTGCCTGAGATTCAAGGCTTCAACGTCATGGCATATCGTACAGACATTCTGGAAAGCCTCGGACTGACTCCTCCGGATACTTGGGAAGAGATGTACAAGATGCTTTCTACCTTACAGCAGAATGGTTATGATTTTTATCTGCCGCCGAAAGACTACAACACGTTCCTGTTCCAGAATGGAGCGGAGCTGTATACGCCGAATGGAATGAAGTCTGCACTTGATAGCGAGAAAGCGTACAAAGGCTTCCGTCAATTGACGGAGATGTTTACGCTGTATCAGCTTCCGCGCGATGTACCGAGCTTCTTCAACCACTTCCGGTTAGGGGATATGCCGGTTGGCATTATCGATTTCAACAGCTACTTGCAAACGGAGTTTGCCGCACCGGAGTTAGCCGGCAAATGGGCGATCGCGCCGCTTCCAGGCATTCGCAATGAAGAAGGCGTGGTCGAGCGGTGGTCAGGCGGACCGATGCAGGCTGGCGTCATTTTCAAAGATAATGATAATCACGATAAAGCGTGGCAGTTCTTGAAATGGTGGACGTCCGATATCACGCAAGAGCGTTTCGGTAACGATATCGAAGCGATATTCGGACCGGAATACCGTTGGAATACCGCAAACATGAAGGCATTCGCAAGATTGCCATGGCCACAGGACGACCTAGATGTCATCAAAGAGCAGCACCGATGGTTCCGTGAAGCACCGCAGGTTCCAGGTGGTTACTTCACTGGAAGACAGCTGGAATTCGCATGGAATAAGGCTGTTATTGAGAAGAAGAATGTTCGCGAAGCGTTAGAGCAAGCATTCATTGATACGAACCGGGAGATGTCCCGCAAACAGATTGAGTTCGGCTTGAGAGAGAAGCACGGTACGATATTGCGTGAGCTGGACATTCCAGCTGTTACGAAGCCATGGGAAGGGGAGGGATCGCAATGAGCGTCGCCACCGAATCGGCGAAGCCGGGCCAACCAACCGTGCGAACTCGGGTAGCCCGACCTGGATTATTATCGCGCATATGGGCGAATCGAATATCCTATATTTTTATCGGGCCATTCCTCATTACATTTGTTCTATTCATTCTCGTTCCCGTAGTTGTTGCAATCGGGCTGTCGTTCTTCTCGTTTAACGCCATCTCTATGCCCAAGTTTATTGGGTGGGATAACTTTCTGGCGATCTTGTCGCAAGACCGGATATTCCTGCAGTATGCCATTCCGAATACATTCAAATTCGCGCTAATCGTCGGACCAGGCGGTTATATGATGTCGTTCTTCCTCGCCTGGCTCATTAATCAGCTGCCCAAAGGAGTCCGCGACTGGTTCACTTTGGCCATCTATGCGCCATCGTTAGCTTCCGGCGTCGCATTTGCGGTCGTTTGGCCTGTTATTTTCAGCGGAGACCGTGTTGGTTATTTGAACAATTTGCTTCTCAATTGGGGAATTCTGGATCAGCCGGTGCTTTGGCTTCAAGATCCCAAATATTTTATGTATATAATGATTGGCATCTCGTTATGGGCCAGTATGGGGGTGGGTTTCCTTGCGATGCTCGCAGGTCTGCAAACGGTGAATAAGGAGCTTTACGAAGCGGGTGCAATCGATGGCATCTCTAACCGGCTTCAAGAAATCTTCTATCTCACTATTCCAGCCATTAAACCTCAGATGCTATTCGGAGCAGTTATGGCGGTAGTCGGTACCTTGAAGGCGGGGGCGATTGGTGCCATTCTCGCAGGCTCGCCTATTACACCGCAATACTCGGGCCATCTGATGATCAATCATATCGACGACTTTGCTATCATACGTTACGAGCTCGGTTACGCAGCTGCTTTGTCGGTGCTGCTCCTGCTGCTCGTATACGGAGCGACCAAGCTCTCATTCCAGCTCTTCGGCAGCAAGGAGGACGAATAGATGAAAACCTTGCAAATGATGACTCGAAGGTCCGGCGTATCTCTGGCTCGAGCTTGGCGGAAGGCGAAGGCTGTCGATTGGTTTCAACGAATCACTTTTCTTGGCCTCTTGTTGCTTGCGGTGTTCATGGCATTGCCGATTATTTTTATTTTCAATCACGCGTTCAAACCAATTAATGAGCTGTTTCTCTATCCGCCGAGATTTATCGTACAAGAACCAACGCTGGAAAACTTTCGCGATTTGTTCTTGAAGACGCAGTCGCTTGTTATCCCGTTTACCCGGTACTTGTTTAACAGTTTACTTACAACAAGTCTTACGATGATTGGAGTAATCGGTGTAAGCTCCATGGCGGCCTATGCGTTCTCCAAGCATGTGTTTCCGGGCAGCAAGTTTTTCTTCGCGCTGACGATCTTCGCGCTCATGTTCGCTCCCGAGGCGGTTGCTATTCCCCGTTATCTCGTTATTGCGAATATTGGCATTATGAATACGTACTTTGCGCACATTATTCCGTTAATTGCTGCGCCAACGAGCGTTTTTCTGATGAAGCAGTTCGTTGACCAAATACCGAACGAGCTTATGGAAGCAGCCAGGATTGACGGTGCGAAGGAGTGGCTGATCTTCTTCCGGATCGTTATGCCCGTCTGTACACCAGCAATCGCTACAGTGGCCATCTTAACGTTCCAAGGTGCATGGTCGCAGACAGAGACTTCCAATCTGTACATACAGGTGGAGTCGATGAAGACGCTTCCTTATTATGTCATGACCTTGACCAATGGTCTGGCCAATAACGTAGTCGGGCAAGGAATTGCTGCTGCTGTAGGTTTGATCATGTTCGTTCCAAACTTAATTATCTTTTTGGTCTCACAACGAAGAGTGCTCGCGACGATGGCACATTCCGGAATCAAATGAGAGGGGAGCCACAATGAAACGTTTCATAATGAAATTCGCAATAATCGCGATCGCTGCGGCTGCCGTTCTCATGACGATACCGGTGCCCAAAGCAGACGCGCAGCTTCCTTATTTCACTTCATCTACCGATGCGAACGGACGCTGGATCCCTTCACCGAATGCATTCGTACCCTGGATGATCTGGGAAGGATTCAAAAATCCGGAAGATTTGTTTATTATGCCTAATGACGATATCTATGTAGCGGACCGCGGCAACGACCGTATCGTACATTTGAATTCGGAAGGCAAGCAGCTTCGAGTGATACCGGCCGAGGGTACGGAGGACAAGAAAATTAAGCTTCGCAGCCCGGAAGGTGTCTTCGTTACGGAGGCCGGCGATATTTATGTAGCGGATACCGGCAACAAACGAATCGTCGTCTACGACAAGGAAGGCCGCTTCGTGAAGGAGATTCTCGCTCCAAAATCAGAGCTTGTTCCTGAAAACTATTTGTTCGTTCCCGTAAAAACCGTCGTGGATAACCGGGGATATGTGTATGTTTCGAACAAAGGCGGTTACCAAGGTCTGCTTCAATTAACTCCAGAAGGAGAGTTCGCCGGATTCTTCGGTGCGAACAAGGTTCCTTCGGATTGGGTAGAGAGACTTAAACGCCGTTATTACACAGAGGAGCAATTGGCGGAGGAACAGAAAAATTTACCGGGTGCCATCACGAACATGACGATGGATTCCCGCGGCTTCATCTACACTGTCAACCGCAACCTGCCGACAGGACAGTTAAAACGTCTGAATGCAGGAGGCAACGACCTGCTCGGTGGCAAAAACTTTGCCCCTTGGGTCGGTAAGCTGGACCGGTTCTCGTTTCTGGACGTAGCTGTCGACAAGAATGACGTCATGACAGTCGTTGAATCCGCAGGCGGCCGGATCTATCAATACGATTGGCAAGGTAATATGCTCTTCCGATTCGGTAATGACTCCGCATTATCGCCGCGGTTCGGGTTGTTCAAGCGTCCGACTAGTGTCGTCGTGAATTCGAAAGGAGATATCTTCGTTGCCGATGGCGAGCAGAGCGTCATTCAATCGTTTAAACGCACTGAATTTGGCACGATGGTTCACCAGGCGATGGCTTTATTTAAGGATGGCAAATACGAAGAAGGGTCGAAGATGTGGCGGGAAATTCTTGTTCAAGACGGCACATTCGACAGGGCTTACCAAGCCATAGCAAAAGCTGAATACAAAGAGGAAGATTATGAGGCCGCTATGGGCAACTTCGAGAAAGCCTATGACCGAACCGGATACTCGGAATCCTTCTGGCAAATTCGGATGAACTGGCTGCTCGATTATTTCGGTTGGTTCATGAGTGCGGTCATCGGAGTTTGGGTGCTGCTTACCGTCTGGTTTATTTACCGGAAGCGCCGCGGCAAAAAGTCCGGCAAGACTGCAAAGGAAAGCGGTCCTTGGATGACCTCACTTCGTGCGGTATACGACGTTCTTCGTCACCCGATCACGGGGATGTATGAGATCGCCAATAATCGCGATATCCGTTTCACCTTCGCAGCGATCATTCTGGTTCTGGGTTTCGTAGTTATGATTATTGGTAAAGCGACAGTCAGCTTCGTATTCGCCAATCAGCGCTTCAATGAACTCAATTTATGGATTGAAGCGGGGCAATATTTTCTATTATGGTTAGGCTGGCTGATGGCCAACTACTTAATTGGCTCGGTGATGAAGGGCGAAGGGACGTTGAAGAAGGTATTCATCGTGAACGCTTATGCACTCGTTCCTCTCGTACTGTTCACACTGCCGGTACAGCTGCTGTCTAATATTATGACACAACAGGAAGCGGTTATTTATGATACGGCCATGAGTGCGATAACATTCTGGGTACTCGCTCTGATCTTTATCGGAACCCTTCATGTTCATAACTACAACCTGAAGGAGACGATCGGGATGACGCTTGTCTCGGTTATTACGCTGACTTGTATGGGCTTGTTCGGTTTTCTTGCCGTGGGGCTGCTTTATCAGGCTGCTGACTTCTTCATCCAATTGGGAAGGGAGTTGATTAACCGTGCTTAAAGCTATTCTGCGCAAGCTCATCTTCCCAGCATCGCTGGTCGCTGTGCTCGGTTTGATCGCCCTCTACATTCTCATGTCTGGAGAGAGCCGGAAAGCGTCGTTCGGGGATTACACGCCTGAGCGTGCAGAAGCCTTCTTCAGCGAGCTTGCCTTCGAGAACGGTAAGCCAGGCGGAGAACAAATGAAGAACGGGAATACAACCTGGTATCAGGTTTCCGAAAACAGCAATGCTGGCTCGCTATGGTTCGAGCCGGAACGCGGATTAATTGCAGTTCAGGATCAGAACGGCAAGATGTGGTATGGTAATCCGACCGATGAGGCGCTGGCAGCCGATGAGGTGAAAGGTCTCTGGCGGTCGAATTTAATGTCTCCGTTCATGTTCCGTTACCTGAAGGAAAAGAGCACGCTTCCGGAGCTAACCAACACCATCGATCATAAAGCAAAGGTACAATGGCGCAAAATCGATAACGGTGTGGGGGTCCGGTATTCGATTGAGGATCTCGGTTTTTCCTTTTACTTTGAATATCAGTTAAACGATGAAGGCTTGCAGTTCCATATGCCGGAACTCGGTATTCTGGAAGAGAAGGAAAATCAAATCGTCACTGTGGAGCCGCTTCCTTTCTTCGGGGCAGCAACTGCAGGTGAAGAGGGCTACTTATTCGTTCCTGATGGCCCGGGTGGTTTGATTCATTTTAACAAAGATCGTCCTGCAATTGTTGGAGCTTACGATCAGCCGGTGTATGGGGATGATGAAGCTATTTTCCCGATCGGGATGTGGTTCCCCCGGGATTCAATCGCCTTCCCTGTCTATGGGCTGAAACGTCAGGACTCCGCTTTTGTCGCTATTATCGAGAAGGGCGAGTTTAAGGCGAACATCTATGCATCGCCAGCAGGATTACAAACCGCATTTAATCATGTGTATTCCAAATTCAATCTGCGCAGGCCTTATCGTCAGCCAACAGGGTTGAATAAATCTGTAGATGCTTATGAATCCAAGCTAACCGTCGAGCCGATCCAAATCCGTTACGAGCTGCTTGGCCAAGAGCAGGCGGATTATGTAGGCATGGCGAAGACTTACCGGGAATACCTCGAGAATAAAGTCGGTGCAGCTAAGCTAGAGAGCAAGACCGGTAAACCGCCGCTCTTTCTCGACTTTATAATGGCTGCAACGGAGCCGGGCCCGGTGGGCGACAAGACCGTAGTAGCGACTACGTTTGATCAGGTGGGCGGTATTGCGGATAAGCTTCATGAGAAAGGCATTACCAACTTGGAAATCGGGGTTGGAGGCTGGATGCCAGGCGGCTTCCAGGGCTCGCTGCCGAAACGATTCCCGATCGAGTCCGCAGTAGGCGGAGTGGATGGCTTGAAGAAACTGGCAGCCGAGCTGAAGGAAAAGGGCAACAGACTGATCATGCATGATACCTATACGCAGGCAACCAATAAGGTAGGCAACGGGTTTTCTCCCTTGAATGACGCCGCCCGCCTTGTTGATGGTACAGCTATCAAATGGGAGAATGCTGGAGACTGGTTTAGTCAAACATCCTATTTCTATCGCCCGAGTGCTCTTAACATGAAGAGCGAGTTCGATGATGCCCTGAAAACCTATGAGAAACTCCCGGTAGACGGCATTTCCTTGGATGAGCTTGGAGAAGTTATTTACAGCGATTTCAGTAAAAGCGAGCCCTATGACCGGAAGATGACAGCCGAGGTTTATAAGCAGATGCTGGATGATGCGCGTAAAACGGCCGGTTATGTTTCGACAACAGGCGCTTTCTCCTATATTCTGGGTCATGTGGATCATATTCAATCATTACCAACCGTGTACAATTATGATTTGATTATTGACGAGCAGGTGCCGTTCTACCCGATCGCCCTGCATGGACTTGTCACGTATACGTCTGTTGCAGGCAATATCCGAACGAATCCGGTTACAGAGTATTTGCGGACCATTGAATATGGCGCGATGCCATACTTTGCTGTAACAGACGCAGATCCGAGGGATTTGAAATTAACCAATTACGTCTATTTATTCAGTTCTAAATTTGATGCTCTGGAGTCATCGATTGTCAAAGAATATGAAGCACTATCTACTGCACTAGATGGCGTATGGGGAAGCTTCATCGAGAACCACCGCAAAATAGCAGATGGCGTATTCGAGACAACGTATGAGAATGGACGCCGGATTTGGGTGAATTACAATGCGGCGCCGTACACGAGTGAAGGCCACACGGTGAACGCCCAGTCATTCGAAGTCGTGGAACAGGGGGTGAGCCGATGAGTGGATTAAATGAGGGAACGCCAACAAACAAGATGAGCCTGAAGGAGCATGCCCGTCAGAAGAGGGCGCAGTCGGCCAGAAGTGCATTGACCGGCTATATGTTTCTGCTGCCTTGGTTCATCGGCGTCCTGTGCTTCATGGCGTATCCGATGATTTATTCACTTTACCTTAGCTTTCATAAGTTGGAGGTTTCGCCTGACGGCAATGGATTACTGTACACGTTCGTCGGTTGGGATAATTTCAAGTATGCCTTTCTGCGCGACAACGTGTTCCCGATCGAGATGTTCAATTTTTGGCGCGAAACCATACTCATTATTCCAGTAACCGTATTATTCGCGCTCATCGTAGCGATTCTGCTGAATCAAAAGTTTCGGGGACGTATGATATTCCGGGCCATCTTCTTCCTGCCGGTAATCTTCGCAACAGGTAAGGTGCTTATGGAGCTGTTCGCCCAAGGGCAAGGAGATCTGCCATTTGCGGAACAGTATGATTTGACCAAAATAATTTATGATACGTTTCCTCCGGCATTAGCTGAGCCGATGGTTGGTGTATTAAACAAAATCATACTCGTGCTGTGGTACTCCGGCGTGCAGGTTATCATCTTCCTGGCAGCATTCAAAACAATCTCGCCTTCTACATATGAAGCGGCGCAGATTGATGGCGTAACACCTTGGGAATCATTCTGGAAAATTACGTTCCCGGCGATCGTGCCTTTCATTTTCCTGAATCTGATCTACACCCTAGTGGATTTATCAACGTATTCGTTCAATCCGATCGTCAATCATATTCTCAGCAATATGATCAACCTCAAAACCGGCTACGGCTACGCTAGCGCGCTGGGATGGATTTATTTCGTAATCATCTTCCTATTGGTTGCTCTGTTAGCACGTGTATCCGCATCATTGAATCAGAGAAAGGGGTGAGTCTGGAGCCATGGCTAAACTAATATTAAAGAAAGCGATCCCTGGCAAGCCCGGTATTTCTGGAGCGTCTCTGGATCGGATCAAACGGCTGCTGTTAGGACAAAGATTGAATGATGGTTTAATATTCAAAATTTTCACGTATATTATGCTCGTCTCCATTTCGGTCTTGTACCTGTCACCGCTGTTCTACATGCTGTCTACTTCTTTCAAGGACATCAGTGATCTGATTGATCCAGCCGTGCATTGGATTCCACGCGTGCTGAAGGTAGAGAACTATACGGATGCGATTAAAGGTCTATACTACTTCAAGGCACTTGGACATACGTTATTCATGTCCGTGTCAGCGGCGGTATTGCAAATGTTTTCCTGCGCGTTAACAGGCTATGCCTTCGCAAGATTACACATACCGTACAAAAACGTGCTGTTTGTCATTGTACTTCTGACCTTCATCATTCCAACACAGACCATGGCAATCCCATTATTCGTTCTGTTCTCTAATTTGGGATGGCTGAATTCACCGCTGCCGTTTATCGTCCCGGCGCTATTCGCACAAGGAATCAAAGGAGCGTTGTTCATCATCATCTTCCGGCAGTTCTTCTCGACGCTGCCTAAGGAGATGGAAGAATCGGCAAGAATGGACGGCGCGGGGGCGCTGCGGACATACTGGAAGATTATGCTGCCGCTCGCGAAGCCGGCGATGTTAATCGTCTTCCTGTTCTCGTTCGTCTGGCACTGGAATACGTACTTCGAAGCCGCGCTTTATCTGAAGAACGAGACCTTCTTGGCCATGTCCATGCAGATGGATTTCATGCAAGGCAGGCTGAATGATTTAACGGTGAGTAAAG
Source organism: Paenibacillus mendelii (assembly GCF_024498075.1). Lineage (GTDB taxonomy): Bacteria > Bacillota > Bacilli > Paenibacillales > Paenibacillaceae > Paenibacillus_Z > Paenibacillus_Z mendelii. The sequence continues at coordinate 118,458 of NZ_JANHOF010000011.1, read as the reverse complement.
ACGCTCTAGTTGCAGGTCAGTTCGACATGAATGAACCAATCAAGATGGCAGGAGCATTATTGATCGTACTGCCGCCTCTCGTACTTTATATGTTTGCACAACGTTATTTCGTAGAGGGGATCGAGCGTACAGGACTTGTTGAGTAATTCAGATTTTAAAAATTGCGCTGACCGTGATTATAATCATTCACGGTCAGCATTTTTTATGTCATAATACTTAAGTATACTTATACATAAATAAATCATGTAGGATTGATTTTCGAGAGAAGGAAGTAAAGTGATGATCGAATAGGTATCATTTGATTCTACTACGTATACATGGAGGAGAGCCTATGAAAATCGAGCAGATGCAATCATCGGTTTCCATTGATCAACTAACAGGAACAGACAGCCTTGGAAGAAAGTTACCTCAATACGGGGAAGTTAGCGAGCCGCGGGCAGATCGCTACGTGGGCATCTTCTATTTCCTATGGCTCGGCCAGCACGGAACGAAAGGTCCATTCGATAACACGAAGATCATCGCGGAGGCCCCAGAGGCCGTTCATGATGCGAACCATCCGCTCTGGGGACCGAAGAATGCCTTTCATTTTTGGGGGGAGCCGTTATATGGCTATTACCTGAATGACGATGCATGGGTGCTTCGTAAACATGTGCAATTATTGACCAACGCAGGGATTGATTTTCTCGTCTTCGACACAACGAATGCTGCAACGTATAAGAAAATTTACGATAAACTGTTTGAAATCATGGATGAGGTTAGAATCCAAGGCTATAAAGTGCCGCAAATCGTCTTCTACACAAACTCCAGTTCCGGTGAAACGATCGAAAAGGTATATACGGACTTATATAAACCGGGGCGGCATGCCGAATTATGGTTCCATTGGAAAGGCAAACCACTCATCATCGGAGATCCCGAGGAGTGCAGCGACGAAATTAATGATTTCTTCACGATCCGCCTCAATCAATGGCCGTTCCATGACGTGAAGACGAATGGTTTTCCGTGGATCGAATTCTTCCGTCCGCAGCGGGTTTATTATAACGATGAAGGCGAGAAGGAAATTATCAATGTTGCCGTCGCCCAGCATCCAACCTGTTCGATGAGCGACACACCCTTTTATAATCATGAAGTAAACTGGGGACGCAGCTTTCACGATGGTGTGAATGACGATTCTCCTGGTGCTGAATACGTGGGCTATAATATAGAAGAACAATGGGAATTTGCGCGCAAGGAAGATCCGAGCATCGTCTTTATTACTGGCTGGAATGAATGGATCGCGATGAGATTGGAAGGGCCGCCAGAACGCCCAATCCTATTCGTGGATCAAGCTACATTGAACTTCAGCCGCGATATCGAACCGATGAAGGGCGGATATAACGACAATTATTATTTGCAAATGATCGGTCATATCCGGCAATTTAAGGGGATGGCGAGGCCGCAGTCAGCTGGGGGGCAGCATACGATCGCCATCGGGAATGACTTTAGCGCATGGGCGGCAGTAACGCCAGCATATCATGACTTTATAGGGGATACGGCTGCAAGGAATCATCCCGGGTATGGCGATTTGGTCTATCAGAACGATACGGGCCGCAATGATTTGGATACGATGAAGGTTGCACACGACGAGGACAATATCTATTTCTACGCGCGTACGAGCAGTATCATCACACCACATACCGATAAACATTGGATGATGCTGTTGATCAATGTGAACGGCAGCCGCGGCACGGGATGGGAAGGGTACGACTACATCGTAAACCGTAAGGTCATCGATGCTTCGACTACAACAGTCGAACATTCCTTAGAGGGATGGAACTGGAGCGAACGAGGGACTGTTCAATATGCTGTCCGCGAGAACGAGCTGCAGCTGTCGATTCCTCGAGTGATGCTTGGATTAACCAATACGGATAATCCGCTGCAATTCGAATTCAAATGGGTGGATCATATACAAAACGAAGACGATATCATGGATTTCTATCAATACGGGGACGCGGCACCGGACGGAAGATTGAATTATTTGTATTCGGGAGAGTAAGAGCTGCCCCGATTGCAGAAGAAATATCGGTTTATCCAAAGAAGGGGGAAGGCTGCGTACAGCTTTTCCCCTCCAGTATTCGTCCTCGACTACATTTCACCAGGATTTCTACGGATCTTGGAGGGCGAGACCTTCTTATAAGTTTTGAACAAGCGGCTAAAATAATAAATATCATTGAATCCCGTCGCTAATGCAATCTCCGAAATACTCATCGACGTATTGCGCAATAAGTACTCCGATTTGTTGATGCGCACGAAATTCACATATTCCGAAATCGTCTTGTTTGTGATTTCTTTGAACAACCGGCAGAAATAGAAGCGGCTCATGTTCACCTGCTTCGCAAGATCTTCGACCATGATTTTCGACTGATAGTTCTCTTCAATATACTCATAAATGGGATCGAACCGCTCGAGGTTTTTTCTTCTTAATTCATACTCGTTAGGTTTAAGCAGCCGGACGATATATTTGCGCAGCAGAATGGACAACAAGCGGTACAGATCGGACTTGACCGCCAGCTCATAGCCATATTCCCGTTTCTCATATTCCTCGATGAGCGAGCGGATGCAGGAATTGATCTCGGGATCATTGGTGATCTTATTCTGAAAGGAAATACGGTTCTGCGTAATCGGCGTAATATATTTCATCTCAACGGCGTCCACGGATCGACTATGCAATAGAGAAGGATCGGCAATGACCGCAAAATAAAACAAATTGTCGGATAAGTTGATGCCATGATGGAGATCGGTACTATTCAGGACGACCAGATCGCCGGCACTCACATAGAGCCGTTCCGAATTGCATTCAATCATCGCCTCGCCTTCAATAAAAAACAGAAACTCAATATGTTCGTGCCAATGATGGTTAAATAATAATGATCCATATTCATTCGCGTGGGTCCGATGCAGCTTGATCGGGAATAAAGGATCAGGCATATCCATCGGTTCGCGGTGCGACAACAATTTTTCCAATTCCATCACCTCATTAGAGCACAATAGTACAAAACAATGGCAATGCTATACATGGTTTTCTAACCTCTAGCTATTATAATACAGACATAAGATAAAAAAGTAGAGAGGAGCAATAAAAAGAGATGAGCATTCTAAAAATTGGCGTTATCGGCGCAGGCTCGATATCGCAATCCCACTTAAACGCCTATAAGGCTAATAAAGAAGTGGAAATATATGCAATCTGTGATTTGAATGAAGAAAGAGCGGCGGAGGCTGCCAAGAAATATGGGGCTACCAAAGTATATACGGACTATAACGAGCTTCTGGCCAATCCTGATATCGTTGCAGTAAGCGTTTGCACCTGGAACAATACGCATGCCAAGATCAGTAAGGCGGCTATTGAAGCAGGCAAGCATGTCTTGGTTGAAAAACCGCTCTGCCGTACCGTTGAAGAAGCAATGGATCTTCAACAAGCCGTACGTGCCTCAGATAAAATTCTTCAAGTCGGTTTCGTACGCCGTTACGATCCGAATGCCCAAATGCTGCGCAAATTTGTTGAAAACGGGGATGTCGGCGAAATTTACTACGCCAAAGCTTCCAGCATTCGCCGTTTAGGCAATCCGGGCGGCTGGTTCTCGGATATCGAGCGCTCCGGCGGCGGACCCTTGATCGATATCGGTGTGCATGTGATTGACCTCTGCTGGTATATGATGGGCAAACCAAAAGTGAAATCCGTCAGCGGGAATACATATCGCAAGCTTGGCAACCGCTCGAATATCCAGAACCTGTCGTTCTATCAAGCGGCGGATTATGATGCGGAGAAGAATACGGTCGAAGACATGACGAATGCGCTCATCCGTTTCGAGAACGGCGCATCGCTTCTCGTTGACGTTAGCTTTACGCTTCACGCGAAGAAGGACGAAGGCGCTGTGAAGCTGTATGGCACGAAAGGCGGCTTGGAGATCGATCCTGAGATTAGCATCGTGACCGAAAAGCACGATACAATCATTAATATTACGCCGCAAGTGAATTCGGTTGGGTTCGATTTCGGACGCGCCTTCCAAGCGGAGATTGACCATTTTGTTCAATGTGTGAAGTCGGGCAATGATCCGATTAGCCCTGTAGAAGACGGTCTCGAAATTATGAAGATCCTATGCGGTATTTATGAATCGGCTGAAAAAGGCGTAGAAGTTCATTTCTAATACCAGCATGACTTCGCATTAATGATGCGATTATTTGATAAAGGTGGGAAACAACATGAAACTTGGATTAAGCTCATACAGCTTGGCCCGTGCAATTCAAGCTAACGAAATGAGCATTACGGACGCCATCGTTTGGATCTCCAATCATGGGGGAGAACATATCGAGATCGTTCCGATCGGATTCGACCTGAACCAAAACCCAGGTCTGATCGATCAGATTCGTAAGCAAGCAGAGGAATCAGGCATCGCGATTTCTAACTATGCAATCGGAGCGAATCTCACAGCCGATGATGAATCCGCATACGAGAACGAAATACAGCGAGTTATGAAGGAAGTAGACGTCGCCAACGCTCTCGGCGTCAAGCTGATGAGACATGACGTTGCTTCTAGAAGCGATATTTCGATCAAGCAATTCCAGGCGGATCTGCCGAAGATGGCAGAAGCCTGTCAGCGTATTGCTGACTATGCAGCCCAATACGGGATCACAACCAGCGTGGAAAACCATGGCTATTACATACAGGCGAGCGACCGCGTTCAGGCTCTCATTCATGCGGTAAACCGGCCTAATTTCAAAACAACGCTCGATATCGGCAACTTCATGTGTGCTGACGAGGATTCGGTGGCCGCTACGAAGAACAATATTTCGTACGCATCCATGGTTCATATCAAAGATTTCTACCTTCGTCCATCTTACCTCAATCCAGGCAGCGGCTGGTTCCGTACAACAGCCGGCAACTATTTGCGCGGGGCGATTTCCGGACAGGGCGATATCGATATGCGTGAAGTGCTGCGGGTTATTAAGCATTCCGGGTATGACGGTTACTTGTCGATCGAATTCGAAGGCATGGAAGACTGCAGGACGGGTTCCGAGTATGGTTTGCAGAATATTAGACGTCTTTGGGACGAAGCATAGACGTAATTTGTCCTTTAGTTGATTACTACGAATGAGGTGACGAATTGGGAATTTCGAATAAAATCGGTGTAATCGTCGATAGCTTCAAGGTTGGTGTACGTGAAGGTCTGGTTAAGGCGAAGAACGTTGGAGCCGATGGCGTACAAATCTATGCGGTGAGCGGAGAGATGGATCCAGATAATCTTTCGACTGCGCAGCGCAAAGAATTGAAAGAGTACATCGCATCGCTAGGACTGGAAATCTCCGCATTAGTAGGCGACTTGTCCGGTCATGGCTTTCAAGACAAGAATGAAAATGCATGGAAGATCGAGAAATCCAAGCGCATTCTTGATTTGGCCGTTGAGCTTGGCACGAATGTGGTCACGACTCATATCGGTATCGTACCGGATGATACGAATGGTGAAATCTACGAAGCCATGCAGAAGGCATGCGACGAGCTGAGCTCTTACGCGACCAGCGTCAACGCATATTTTGCCATTGAGACCGGTCCTGAAACATCGGCTCACTTGAAGAGCTTCCTCGATACACTGAGTACGAATGGTTTATCGGTTAACTTCGATCCGGCGAATATGGTCATGGTAACTGGCGATGATCCGGTTCAAGGCGTGTACAACTTGAAGGATTATATCGTTCATACACATGCCAAGGATGGCATTCGTTTGGTTGAGGTCGATCCGCGAATTATCTACGGATCACTCGGCTTCGAGCCGCTTAGCCATGAGAAAATCGCAGAGATGGCCACTGGCGGAGAATTCTTCCGCGAAGTTCCGCTTGGTGAAGGTAAAGTGGATTGGCCAGCGTATATCCAAGCGCTGCAGGATATCGGCTACAAAGGCTACCTCACGATCGAGCGCGAAGTGGGGACTAATCCAGAGGCCGATATCGCTAACGCTGTTCAATTCTTGAAACAATTCAAGTAATCATAACAACGAACCGTTGCACAAAGAATCCCCCGCAGATCAATGACCTGCGGGGGATTCTTTGTTGATTTCTCATCCCTGCAGGTATGAGAAAGTTTGAATGTTCATGAAATCGGTTTCTTTTCTCGGATGTCAAGCCCTGGGGGGCGTTGTATAATCGGGACATACAAGGGGGAGAACGGATGGGCCGTAATGAATTATGTTCTATATTTGATCGATTAGGGTGGAAGTATATAGAGCTCTACAACGAAGACGGTGGGTCTATTCTAATCCTTGAACGAGGCTGCCGCGTAATCGGCGTTTATCCCGATTCGAATGCCGAGAACGCGGTGTGGGTCAGGCCAGAGCTTGCAGAGCTGGCGAATTCCGCGGCTGTCACGGGTATGAAGGAGAGCTGGAATATCGGTGGAGACCGAACCTTCATCAGTCCGGAAGTGGAGTATTTCTATAATCCTTCAACAGCAGCATACCTTATTCCCGCAGCCTTGGATCCAGGATCATACGAAACCGGCAATAGGGTTCACGGCTCGCTCACAGCTAACCAAACCGTCAACCTCCAAGCGTACCGGTCCGATTGCGAAATCGGATTTGATATGTCAAAGCGAATACGACTGGTCCCCGATCCATTGAAGCTCAATGAGGCGGAGTATGGCCTTGAATATTCATTTGTCGGTTATGAGGTAGAGGCGGAAATTGTTAGACATGATCATCTGTTTCTGGGGGATGAAACCAAACAACTCCCTCCCTTGTCCCTATGGAATCTGATCCAGGTACCTGCAGCCGGTGAGGCCATCTTGCCAACGAATGGACCGGCAAAGACCGTATCCTTCTTGGCTGGATATACGCCATGCGGTTTACAAGAAGAGCCAGATCATATTAGATTCCAAATCGATGCGCGAGTTAAAAGCAAGATATCCATTCGAGCAGGGGAGACGACAGGTAAAATCGGATACATCCGCACGACGGCTGACGGCAGAAGCTTATTGCTCATACGCAGCTTCCGTGTTGATCCTACAAAGCTGTATGGAGATGTACCGCTGGATCGGCAGGATGACTTTGGACACTGCGTACAATGCTACAATGACGATGGGGCTTTTGGCTATTTTGGCGAAATCGAGTACCATACCCCATTGATGGAATCAACGGATCGAGTGCTCACAGATGTAAGTCAGGTGTGGTGTTATGTAGGGGACAGGGAACAAATCGGGAAGGTTGCTGACGTGCTGCTTCAGGCACGGATATAGCGCCTTCCCGTTTCTTCATGTATCGCGGGACTTCATTGGCCTCATGTTTAACTATTGCGAGGGATCTTCGAAAATTGATTGCGGTATTGTGAGGGTGTAACACCTTGTGCTTGCTTGAACAATTGGCCGAAATAGCTGGAATCGGGAATACCGACGCGCTCGGCTATAATTGCAATGCTAAGTTCAGGATCAGCCAGCAGTTTAAGCGCCAGCTTCATACGGAATTGAGTCAAGTAACCCATGATGGTCATATTAAAGGCTTCCTTGAAGGTACGGCTTAAATATTGTTGGCTGACCTTCATCCGCTGCTCCAGCCAAGATAATGTGATTGGCTCGATATAGTGAGCATGCAGCAGCTCGACGATATCCCGGGCAAGCTGTGCGCGGTTCAAGCTGATTCCAGTGGTCGGGGCTTCGTCCTCGTTCTTGCTTTTTCGGGTGATGGTTTCTTTGATGATTCGTTCGATTTCGGGAGGATCAACCGGCTTGACCATCAAATAATCCACATGAATGTCGATTGCCCGCTTGGCATAGTGGAATTCGTCATAAGCTGTGACGATGCAGATCACCGTGTCAGGCTGGTTCTGTTTAATGATCGCGGCGACATCTAATCCGTTCATACCCGGCATACGGATATCCATGAAGATCAGATCCGGTAAATAGCGGGCTGCCCGTTCCAGCGTTTCTGTTCCTGAGCGGGCTCCGTCCACGATGACGGCAGGCAATCCGCTGTCGTTCACAATTTTGTTCAATACCTTCAATTCGATGGGCTCGTCGTCGGCAATCAGGATACTCAGCAGCATACGAAACTCCTTTCCAAACGTGAGAGAACTGATTAAACTAACTATAAACCATACGGCAAGCTTGATGCACTCTTAACTTCCGCAAGAAAAGTACGAAAATATGAAACGAGGCGAATCGCATGGAAGAGGATTGGATTCGGGAATGGACGGAAGAACAGTTCGTATTCAACCAAGCAGATGATGAAGTTAGCGATATCCGGGCTTATTTCGATCTGGGACTGTTCACCAAGCTGCAGAAGACGTTCATGACGGCGACAGGCATGAATGGCAATATTCTTGATCCGAAGGGTGTCGCGATTACGGATAAATTCGATGACCGATCTCCCGCATTCTGCCGGCTTGTTCAATCCGTCCCTGAAGGAGAGCAGCGCTGTCTGCGATCCGATGAGCGTGTAACCTCTTTCTCCATAACGAAGAAAACGTCCGTTGTTTGCAAGTGTCATGCAGGTCTATATGACAGTGCAGTCCCCATTCACTTCCGCAAGCACGGAATGGGTGCGTTCATTACCGGACAGGTATTACTAGAGCATCCAACAGAGGTAAGAATTGCGGAAATTCTGAAACGTGTTGAGAGTCTCGGCCTGAATCAGGATTCGCTGGTAGATGCCATCCGGCAGGTGCCCGTCATAACGGAAGAAAAGCTGAAGGCTACGACTGAGTTTATGAGTCTGCTCGTTGAATATATTGTCAAGAGCTTGGAGGAGGGGGAATCCAAGCGGAAGGAAGCGGAGTGGCGATCACTGCTGCGCGAAACCGAGATGAAGGTTATACAAGCGAAGCTTCATCCGCATTTTTTGTTTAATATTCTGAATCTGATCTCAGGTCAAGCGCTGCTTGAGAATGCGACGCAGACCTATGCTACGGTCAATCACTTATCGCGCATGCTGCGTTATATCGTCAAGTCCTACCGTCCCTTGGTTACGATCGATGAAGAACTGACACAGCTGGATTCCTATATCCAGCTGCAGCTGCTGCGATTCGAAGACAGACTGAGCTTCAGAGTCGATGTTCACGACGAGCGGATGAAGTCAGCCCTACTGCCAAGTCTTACGCTGCAAATTCTAATCGAGAATGCGATCAAACACGGCGTCGAGCCCAAAGAAGGACCATGTGAGCTATGCTTGCGTGTCTATATAAGCGAAGACAGAGGGATAATCGAGATCAAGGATGCAGGCGTCGGAATGGATGAACAGACTGTGCTGGAGCTGAACGAAGGCGGGGGAGAGCATGCGAAGCGTAACTCGGGAATTGCTATGATTCGCAAGCGTCTCGATTATTACTATGAAGGCAATTATGAGCTGCGGTTTCGCTCCGAGCCGGGATTTGGAACCACGGTCATGATCACGTTCCCAATTACAGAAAACGGCTGATACGGTTGTGAAAAATACGTTCGTATTTTACGGAAAGCGGTTTCTTTTCTCGGGTGTGCGGCGATCCTCCTGGTGCTATAATCGAACCAGAATAGAGCAAAGGGGTTATGGCCTTGAGAGTGATGGCTTGCTGTGCACATCCAGATGATGCGGAAATATTGATGGGAGGAACCCTGGCAAAATACGCTGAGCGCGGTGACGACGTATTTATAGTCGTAACGACCAATGGTGAGGTCGGGCATCCGACGCTGCCTAAGCATGAGATTGCTGCCATACGCAAGGAAGAGGCGCAGCGCGCGGCGGAATTAATTGGCGCCGAGCTAATCTGGCTCGGATTTCCTGACGAATTTCTGTTCGACCGGGAGGAGACAAGGCTATCGTTCATTAATGCGATTCGCAAGTGCCGTCCGGATGTCATCTTGACGCATTGGCCTGGAGATCTCTACAACCCGGACCATACATTGACCGGTCAAATCGTGAACGATGTCGCAATTATGACTACCGTCCCTAACATTGTTACTGACGAGCCGCCATGCGAAAAAATTCCAGTTGTCTATTTTGCCGATAGTGTGGCGGGAGTAGGCTTTCTGCCCGAGGAATATGTTGACATTACCAGCACGATCGGAGTAAAACGCCGTATGTTAGCTGAACACAAGAGTCAAGTGTCCGATTGGTTATCCGACCAATATGGTGTCACGATGGACGAGATGATGACCGTCAGCTCTCAGTACCGGGGGTTCCAGGCAGGTGTACGTTATGCTGAGGGATTCATACGGGCCAAGGCTTGGCCGCGAGGTGTAGCGGGTACGCTTTTGCCATAATAAATGAGGGGAAGGGGCAGTTCAAGACATGATTCGATCCGTTAATGTATTGTGGAATAAAGGTCCAGCAGGAGGACATATCGCAGTTTCGTCCGGTCAGATTACGCGAATAGAACCAGCTGCCGGCAGCAATCGGAATGATTCCAACGGGGTGTCCTTCACTGCCGCGGAAATTGGAGAAGGCCATGATAAGGGGTACAAGCTCTACGTCAGCTTCGATACGATCGAAGTCACGAGCGGCGCTCCCATTCTTGTTACGGTAGATTCGTCCGTAAATCCCTTTACGTTCCGGCTGCATGACGTGGATGCACGGTACCCGATCTACATTCGGGAATACGGTGTCATCGTCACCGAGGGGGATGATCATCGATCCTACAATCAAATAGAAGCAGAGATTGCAGCCAAAGGGTTGTTTACCGGCTTAGAGACGATTGAATCCGAGCCGGAAGAAAACTACGAATCCGCGGCCGCTCATACGAAGAATCTGGCCTGTCAGACATGGCTCGGCTTATCGCGCGATGTAAGGATGTTTGCCGTTGGGCTGCGTGGCGTTGGCGGCGAAGATCTCCTGTGGGATTGGATTCAGCCCAGAAGATTTGCTCATGAGCAAGGGATTCCCGAGAATGACGATCGTTCTGTTCGTTACCGGTTCCTGCTTGGAAAAGGCATCGGATGTACGGAGCCCGTTACACGCCGGCTGGAGGAAGGCGTACTGCCGATTCTCCGCGGCCGTATTGAGGAAGATGACGTCGTCTACGATACAACTTCGTTTGCCTCATATGAACACAGTCCGTTGAATGAGCAGACGCTGCGAGGTACGAATTACCTTGTTGCCGACGGCTATGGCGCCGGTCATATGCTTACAGAGGATCAGACGAAGCGTCGTGAAGAGCTGTTGGCTCGTCAAGCAGAGCTCGACAAAAATGAAGAAACCGTCTTGTATCTGCGAGCGAAGGCGACCAATAACGGCCAGGTTCCGCGTTATGCCTGGTTTAAGAATGTCGTCCCGAATGCATTCGTGTTGAATAATGATCAGAATTATAAATTTGATGGCTCAACCGGATTCGTCAATTATTCCGAGAACCGAGTGTGCAGCGTTACCCTAATGAACGGAAGAGCGCTTGAACGTGAAGAAACGGCGATACTGTTGATGCCCGGTGAATCCGTCGAATTCGATATCTACCTGCCGCATAGTCCAATTTCCGCAGAACGAGCCGCTCGATTAAGTGAGCAATCCTTCGATGCAAGATTGGAGGAATGCCGTCAATTCTGGAGAGAGAAGCTGTCGCAAGCCGCTAAGTTCCGTCTTCCGGAGCGGCGGATCGAGCAAATGATTCAAGCAGGGCTGCTTCATCTCGATGTCGTCGCATTCGGAGAAGAGCCAGGTGGTACGGTCCTTCCCGCTATCGGCGTGTATACGGCTATTGGATCGGAGAGCTCGCCGATCGTGCAGTTCATGGATTCGATGGGCTGGAATCACTTAGCCGAGCGATCGTTGCAATTCTTCCTGGACAAACAGCATGAGGATGGTTTTATTCAGAATTTTGGCGGGTACATGCTGGAGACGGGTGCTGCACTATGGAGCATTGGGGAGCATTACCGGTACACGCGGGATGAAGAGTGGGTCGCCCGGGTGAAGCCTAATCTTCTCAAGGCAAGAGATTATATTAAGGCGTGGCGGGAGCGGAATCAAACGGAGGCGCTTCGCGGCAAAGGGTACGGAATGCTCGAAGGCAAGACGGCCGATCCGGAAGATCCATACCACTCCTTCATGCTGAATGGATATGCCTACATTGGACTGGCTCGTTTAGCAGAGCTCCTGCTCGCGACCGATCCGGAAACCTCGCAAGCGATACGAATGGAGGCTGAAGCCCTCAAGGCAGATATCCGTGATGCCTTCGATCGCTCGGTTGCGCTCTCGCCTGTCGTGCCGATCGGGAATGGCAGCTGGGTACCGACGGCTCCGCCTTGGGTAGAAGACCGGGGACCGTTGTCGCTTCATACCAAGACGGGAAAATGGCTGACCCATGGTGCTGCCGTTGCTAGAGATTCGCTGCTAGGACCGCTGTATCTGGTTCTGCAGGAGGTAGTAGGTGCGGATGAGACAGCCGCGTCATGGATGCTTAATTATCATTCAGAGCTTATGTGCGCAAGAAACGTTGCTCTGAGCCAGCCGTATTACAGCATTCATCCTTATGTACATCTGAAGAGGGGCGAAGTCAAACCGTTCCTGAAAGCCTATTACAACGGCTTCGCTGGACTCGCCGACCGTGAGACCTATACATTCTGGGAGCATTATTGGCATGCAAGTCCGCACAAGACCCATGAAGAGGGTTGGTTTCTGATGCAAACCCGTTGGATGCTGTACATGGAAGAAGGCAGAACGCTGAACCTTCTACCTGGTATTCCAAGGGAATGGATGAAGGATGGTTCGGTCGTCGAATGGGAGAATGCGCGTACGTACTTCGGAGCGACCAGTCTTCAAGTTGTCTCTAATCTGTCCGAAGGAACAATCAAGGCGTCGTTTCAATGTGAAACAGACCGCAAACCGGATTCGATTCTACTGCGTCTGCCGCATCCGGAAGGTGCTGTTCCAAGCCGTGTAACCGGCGGCGTCTACGTTCCTGAGAAAGAAGCTGTACTCGTGGAAGCCTTCGAGGGTACGATCGAAGTGACCTTGCATTATTAATATCATTAAATATTAAATGCTGACATCTTACACGGTACGACATGCGATCTCAATTCGCAGCGTGTAGGTCAGTCTAATTGAAAACAAGCAGGCGACCTGAATGAAAGAGGTCAACTGCTTGTTTTTGTCTAGTTTTGTGGGGCTATTTCGCTAAGTGGGTGAATTGTAATCGAAGGACAGCCCCAGAGCTGCCGATTGTGCCCGCTTCCGATATCGGTTTGGAGACATTCCTGTCTTTTTTTTAAATAACGCATGGAAGAACTTAATATCCCGATAACCGACCCTGCCTGAAATATCACCAATGCTCAAACTCGTCTGAAGCAGCAGGTCACAGCTCTTCTCTATGCGCAAGTTTTGTATAAACTCCGTGAATGACTGGCCCGTTGCCGTCTTGAATAGCCGCTGGAGGTGGCTGACGCTGATTGGTATTAATGCTGCAAGCTCCTTTAACACCAGTGGCTGGGCATAATGAGCGTGGATATAATCGAATATGATGCCGATTTCGGAATAAGCACCCGATGCCGCTCCCTCCTGCTGATAAAGACGGTAAAGAGTTAGAAGCAGCTGTGTCAAATGGGCACACATGAACGACTCATACCCAGGCTGGCGCATCATATATTCCATATGAAGTCCTTCCATGATCCGTCTGACCTCGCCCCCGGTGTCCGTAAGACGCCGATAGGGCTGCCCTTCAGCAGTCAGCAGCGTATCCATGTCCTCTGGTAAAGGATACGCTCTCTGCAATCTTGTGAGCATATCAGGTCCTATCAGGCAATTGTATACAATGAGCTCATCCTTCGGTTCCTGTGATACCGGCCGGTAGACATGCTGCGTGCCGACGGGAATGACGAAGAGATCTTTCTGCTCGACCGACAGCCGTTCATCCCCAATGTAATGATGGCCCTTGCCTTCAGCGACGTAATTAATTTCAATGAAGTCGTGGACATGAATCGGCAGCGAGAATCGCTCGCGCTCCCTCGTCACGCTAAGCTGCATATTCGTGCGCCAAAAAATATGGCCTTCGAGTCGATATGGCGATGTGTTCATGATGGTTTCCGTCCTTCAGAAGGATGTAATACACCTATAAATATAACATAAGCCCCCCTTTATACGACAAGTTTGCCGTATTATGCTGTAAGAAAGATGAACACGGGAGGATGGCTATGCTAACGATTACAAGACTGCAAGTGAACGGATTAATCGAACCACAAGGGTTGGACGAGCAGTGTCCGCGTTTCTCATGGCAATTGAAGAGCGAGAAGCGAGGGGAGATGCTTGCAGCTTCGCAAGTATGGGTCGCAATGTCGAAGGCCGATCTGGAGGCCGGGAATGCAATCATATGGGAAAGCGGTAAGAAAACAGGCAGCGAGCTTCATGTCGATTATGCGGGTCGAACTCTCGCAGGCTGCACCCGTTATTGGTGGAAAGCGGGGGTGTGGGATGCGGAGGGGGATTATTCCGAATCGGAACCTAGCTTCTGGGATACAGGCCTGTTCGCCGGTGATTGGCAGGCAGATTGGATTTGGCGTTCGCGCCGCGTGCAGACGAATGATTTTGCCTACTTCCGCAAGGAATTCAAACTGACCAAAGCGATCGCGTGGGCGAAAGTGTTCGTATCTGCGCATAATTTCGTTCAATTTCACGTGAATGGTGATCGTATAGGTGGCTTTGGTTCGCCTGCTCCGACAGAGATACGCAAACGGAAGTATTATTTGGCCTATGATGTGACCGCTTCTCTGCAGTCAGGGGAGAACTGCATAGCAGCAGCGGCACACTACCTTGGGGGCGATGGTCAGAATTATGTGAACGGTCTTCCCGGATTTCGGCTGCAGCTCCACGTCACATTCACGGATGGATCGAAGAAGCTGTTCAAGTCGGATGCAACCTGGCAAACCCTGCGGGATATTCCCCATCGGACAGGTACCGCGTACCAGCAGAACCGGCGCATGTCGGCCATTGAAGATTATGATGCCCGCAAGCTTGATCCGGCGTGGCTGCTTCCCGGGTTCGACCCCGGTCAATGCAGACGAGCGGCACTCGCAAAAATCGCCAAAGCGGAATGGCCCATGAAGTGGCAGCAGATTCCGGAGGGAGCACTTGAGGAGGAAATCGTTCCTCAGCGGGTATCTACCACGCTACCGCTTAAGGAAGACGATCTTCCCGTTCATGTATTCGATACAGGCAAGATCATATCCGGCTGGCCAAGCTTTTCTTTGAAAGGGCTGCCAGGAGTTACGCTGCAGATGCGTTATTCTGAAGACTTGAATGATCAGGGACGGGTCAAGCATAACGTATGTAACGAGAACTCAGACAATTATTACGATCAATATACGATGAAGGGCGATGAAGTGGAAAGCTGGAAACCAGATTTCTCCTTTAAAGCCTTCCGGTATGTCGAGGTGACCGGATATCCGGGGCCAATCGAGCCCGGAACGAATATCGTCATTCATTCGGCACATACCGATATGGCTCAGGGGGGCCGCTTCACCAGCTCCGATGCTTTTCTGAACACCATGTACGAGGCTTCGATCCAAACGCAGAAGAATAATACGCTTGGACAGACCGTCGATTGCCCGCATCGGGAGCAAGCTCAATATTTGGCCGATACCGATCTTCAGGCGGAAACGCTGCTGTATAACTTCGATGCGCTTCAGGTGCTGGAGAAGACGTTAAGCGATTTTGCGGATGGCCAGCTGGATGACGGCACATTCCCATTCGTATTTCCGTCCAATTACGAGCATCCGGATTTCTTTATCCAAATTCCGGAGTGGGATCTCCATTTTGCGACCATGCTATGGAAGCTTTATAACCAATCTGGCGACGTTCGGCTGCTGGAAAAGTATTATGAGCCGCTATGTAGAATGATCGATTACTTCATGGGGACGGCTGATCCGAATACGGGCTTGATTCCCGTTGGCAAAGGCTGGCACATAAGCGACTGGCCGTATCCGACCGTGGACCATGCCGGAGATTTCTTGACGGTGCAACAGATTAAAGCATGGCAGGCGCTTCGAATCGCAGCAGATTCAGCCCATCTGACAGGGCGGATAGAGGAGGGCGCCGCATACGCGGCTCAGGCGGATAAGCTGCAAAGCAGCATTCTGCAGCATCTCTATGATCCGGATCTGAAGCGTCTGCGTGATAGCTCCGAATCGGAAGCGACACATCAAGGTGTCGGAGCACTTGCGCTTCTTGCGGGGATCATCCCGAGCACGGATCGGGATTCGGCGCTGGCTTATGTTGCGGAGAAAACATGGGAGTCCAAGACCGTGCTTTCGCTGCCGCTGCTTCGCTTATTGTTCGAGAGCGGGCGTCCTGAGATTGCATACGGCTTGATACGGCGTGAGGAATATCCGGGCTGGGGATATATGATCGCCCAAGGCGCCAAGACGATGTGGGAAGGATGGGACGATATCGAATCCCACTGCCACGCATGGAATGGTTACCCGGCCAGAATGCTTCAAGAGTATGTCGTTGGGATTCAAGGGACTTCTCCCGGATTCGCTAAGGTTCGGATTCGTCCCTATATGCCGGCAAGCCTCAGCTTCGCCGAAGCGACTGTACCGACTGTCAGAGGGGAAGTCATCACGAGATGGGTCAGACATGATAGAACGACCATTCAAGCCCAGCTGCATATCCCAACTTCGATGTCCGGTCAATTCATTCTGGATCTGCCGGAGGGAATGGTGCCGGTCTCAGTGATGGAGGGAACGTCCGTTATGTGGGAGAAGGGCAGCTCGATCAGCAAGGTGGAAGGTATTGTGGATTGCAAACAAGCAGAACAAGCCATCATCATTGATCTTCAATCGGGAGTCTATGATTTTACCTTCAACCTATCCTAGTAAGCAGCGAATTGCTGTATCAAAGTAATCTTAGCTTCAAGCCTTGTTCCGATAACCGATCGGGACAAGGCTTTTTCTGGTCTTAAACCAGCACATACTAATGGGGAAATTAATATTAAATTCCATGTATATACATTTTTAATTCAGATCAGTATACTTACCTTAAAACACGTATGAGAACGTTGCTGATGAATGGGTTCCGATAGGTTAGGGAGGCTGAAGAAACGAGTCGGAGTAAATAATCCTTGGATTGAAGGGAGGTGAGTTTGTATTCGATTAGGATGGTGATTGGTGAACGGTTTACAGGAGGACTTGCAGTCGATAACATTATTCGGAGGTGTTTTGTAAGTGCTTACAAGCCGCGCAAGACGATCGAAGTTATTCCATGTTTTCCTTACAGTTGCTTTGCTTATTACAGTATTCCCATTCACATCTCCAACTGCTAACGCAGTGGACTCCGTACAGCTCGCATATGAGTTTAATACGGACGGAGATAACGAAGGTTGGGCTGCATCCGGCAATGGGATCGGTTCATCCTCTGTATCCGGCGGATCTCTTCATATCACAACGGATGGCTTTGATCCGTATTGGTTCGGACCTACTCCGCTCAATTTGCCGGCAGATTCCGGACATGTGATGGTTATTCGGGCAAAATCCAACAACGGCGGCAGTATGGCTGTGTTCTTCGACACCGACATATCACCGGGTCTATCTGCTGATAAGAATATGGCGTTTGGCATTATACCTGATGGGGAATATCACGAGTACCGCATAAGGGTCGGGGCGCATTCCCTATGGAGCGGGGTCGTGCAGTCATTCCGGTTGGACCTTGAGCCGCCGAGCAGCTTTCCGGCTGAGGTAAGCATCGATTATATACGTTTCGTTCAGGAGTCTACATACGGATTCGAGTTCAATAACTCGGATAACGGATGGTCTGCTGTCAGTGATTTGACGGCACTGACGCCTGGAGCGAATACGGTGTCCACCACGGTCACGGGAAATCAACCCTCATTGATTTCTCCGGCATTAAACACACCGGCAGGCGATATTGGCAGCGTGAAGCTGAGAATGAAAGCATCGGCTGGGGAGAGCGTTGCTGTATATTTCGCCAATATTTCATCTTCTCCGCAATTCTCCGAGGATCGCAAGCTGGTGATGCCGATTACAGCCGATGGGCAGTTCCATGATTACTCCATCGACTTATGGACTCATCCGCTATGGTCCGGTACCATTGGGGAAATCCGCCTTGACCTGCAAGGCAGCGCATTGACAGGAGCAGATTGGGAGATCGATTATGTCCGCTTCCCATCGGGCGTATCGACCCGATTCGATTGGAATGTAGATGGCTTTACGCAAGGCTGGGAAGCCGCACATTCGTTATCGCCGCTTACAGCAGCAGGCGGGAAGCTGTCCACGACCGTCACAGGCAATGATCCGTACATGGCCGCACATGGCATAGACGGGATTATCGGCGAGCGCGACGGTACGATGGTCATCGGACTTAGCGCAACCGCCGGTAACTCAGTCATGCTGTTCTACGGTACGGGTACCCAGCCTGGGTTCTCGGAAGATCGGAAAATCAGTTTTCCCATCATAGCCGATGGACAAATGCATGAATACAGGGTTCCATTAGCGGAGATGCCATTGTGGGCAGGGCGTGTTCAATCGCTACGTCTTGACCTCGAAGGCAATGCAGTGAATGCGAATTGGGAGATCGATTATTTGTACTTTGAGGAGAGCCCTGCCGCTGTTCAGTTTGAGATGAAACGGTCTCAACCATCCGTAGAAGTCGGTGAAGAGGCGGTCGTCACGGCTGAAGTGTTTAACTCGGGCGGCAAGATCTTGCCCAACGCGAAGGTGGAAATCGAGCTTCCGGCTGGCCTAGAGCTAATTGAAGGCGATGCGGAGGTTTCGCTTGGAGATATGGCTCTGCGCCAGAGGGTACCGGTTACGTGGAAAGTGCGGGGCGCGGCGCCAGGAGGATACGCAGTGAATGTTAAACTGTCCGCAGCCGGCCTCACGGGCAGCAAATCGCTGCCTCTGCCTGTTCTTGCAGCGGCGCCATCGGTTGATCCGCAGCATTCCACAACTGCTCGCGCAAGCGTTGATCAAGCAACGGGACACGCGGTGCTGGAGAACGGCAACGTACGTATCGTATTCCCGCGTGATTCATTCGGCTTTGGTCAATATTTGGTCTATGCTTGGGCGGATGGACAGTGGAATTTGATGGCATCCGCACAGCCATTTGCTTATGCAACGATCCAGCAGCAGAATGGTGGCATCGAATCTGTCGGTTTCTATCCGACTCATGCTTCAGTAAGCCATGCATCCGATCAAGCTGCATTGACGATGAACGGCACGTCGACCGACAGCTCCGGACGCGTGTGGACCCATGCCTTTACGTTCAAGCTTGGTACGAACGATCAAGGGGTGAACGTTGAACAGCAGGTAAGTGCCGATACGGATGCCGATCTGCTTAATATGTCCGGTCCCGTACTCACGGTTGGTCAGGGGAGCTTCGGCAGCACCAAGGATGAAGCGCTGTTCCCAGGGCTTGAATGGCTGGTCGATGACGAATCCTCATCGAGTGATCTCGACTCGAACCTACCGTATTCTAACCGTCTCGTACCGCATCCTTACAAAATAACAATGCCGCTCATGGCTGTCCGCAGCGGTGAGAAGGTCGTTAGTTTAATGTGGGATCCGAATCAGAAGTGGGATGGGGAGCACTC
Organism: Paenibacillus mendelii; assembly: GCF_024498075.1. GTDB lineage: Bacteria > Bacillota > Bacilli > Paenibacillales > Paenibacillaceae > Paenibacillus_Z > Paenibacillus_Z mendelii. The sequence continues at coordinate 98,943 of NZ_JANHOF010000011.1, read as the reverse complement.
ACTGCCTGCCGCGAAGTTCGCTTCTCCAAATTTTGTGGAGAATCAGAATAACCACGTGCTTGGGTTGTCGGCCCTGTCGGTGCCAACCTTCGTGAAAGAGAATTCAGAATTGGCCGTCGATCCCTATGCGCTTGAGGCCAATAAACCGCTGACGCTTCAAGCCGTTATTGCGGCAGCTGAAGGCGACAGCGTGCTCGAAGCAGTCGATTTGTACCTGGATTCCTATGGCTGGCCGGAAGAAGCGCCCGGACATAGTTTTGAGAAAGAAGTCGATCTTGGCTTGGAAGCCTATCTGAACACATTCTGGGTCGATTCGGCAAAAGGATGGCGACATGTCGACGGCCCGAATTGGGGACCGTCCAAATTCCCTTCTAATAATGTGCTGCTGCGTCAGCTGGGCATGTACGATGCAGCGAAGCGGCCTGATGCGGAGGCCCGCATTCAAGAAGTGCTGAATGATATGCCCAGCAAAGCAGCTCTCGGTAACCCGGATGGTCATATCCCGATCTGGCAGTCGCCATTCTATCTGGGTTACATGAAGGAGTCGCTGCAAGGGTTGAAAGGGACGATACAGTCGCTCATTAATTCACAGGATGCTTCCGGAGCCTGGTTGTTCTACAATAACCCGAACAATGCCGGAAGACCGTTAGGTGTTGATGGCGAACAGCAGCTTGGTTTCACGGCGCAGCATACGCAAACCTTACTTCGTTACGCTAATATGACAGGCGATGAAGACGCAGCCGCCGCCGGCATGAAGGGCATCGCGGCTATGCAAACGATGGGGGATGTGCCGCGTGCTGCACAGACGTGGGAAGTTCCCGTGCACACACCGGACATTCTCGCTTCCGGCAGGGCCGTTGGCGCCTATCTGGAAGCGTTCAAATGGACGAATGACGATCAATATGTAGATGATGCAGTCAAATGGGCCCGTACAGGCTTCCCATTCATCTATGCGTGGAATATCCCCGGCTTTTCATTCTCGCCGTACGCGACTATTCCTGTCTTTGGTTCAACCGCTTATGTGATGCCTTGGTTCGGGGTACCGGTACAGTGGAATGGACTCGTCTACTCCTATTCACTCTTAGAGCTGTCCCGCTATGATGATTCACTGCCTTGGAGCGAGATCGCCTCCGGAATATTATCCAGTGCCGAGGAGATGCAGGAGGCAGATGCCGGCGAACCGCATCTGGGCGGATATCCGGACTTCTGGAAGCTGCTCACAGATGAACGCTCCGATGATGTGATGATTAACCCGGAGGCGCTGCTCAAGAATGTGTTCTTGGAGCGTGCGCTTGAAGGTCAAGGACCCGAGCCTGATTTCACGACAACGCTAACGGCGCCTTGCGCCAATGGACAGTGCGAGCCTGCCCGCATCTCCACGCTGGCGAATATCAGCAATGTCGGACCGTCTTCTACGAATCATCTAGTGAAATTCGATTTAACGTACCCGGCTGGAGAGACGACATATGTATTGATTACGCAGCGCGACAAACCCCGTATAGTTACGATCAATGGGGTGGAGCAAAGCGAAGCGGCCGATTTGAATACCGTAATCTCTGGATGGTCGTATGATACAGGAACGGGATATTTAACACTGAAAGTCAAGCATTCAGCCAAAGATGACGTCAAGCTTCATTACTAATCGGAGTTTATTTGCCTTCATATCGTTATAAGTCTAGAGTCACGTAGCATCTTATGCTATGTGGCTCTTTGCTATCGCTTACGACAGGATTGGCTGCGGGGAGAGACCGGGGGAACCGCTATAATGAAAACGACCATATAGATGGCCGTTTTCTCTACATATAGGTAAGAGGAAATATTAGTCTTGCTTGGGTTTGACTAACTGGTTGTTCTGGATGCCCAGAAATTCGAATGCTTCCTCCAGCATAATCTGGTCATTATCATTCCAGAAGCATTTGTTGATTTCCATAATGTTCGAATTCCGCGAAATACGGTCCATCTGCATCTTCATGAGTGTTCCGCTGCAGAGAACGGCAATCTTGGAGACATGCGGGAAAACGGTGCGCTGTGCATTTTCCCATATGCTGTTTACTTCGGGAGTAAACACAACGGAGCGGCCATTACGTTCCATGAAGCGGTTGTCGACGAGCAGCTTCACCTTTGTCGTTTGGGAATTCGCCTGGACCGTCGAAATAATGATGTCAGCGGCGGCTTTTGCTTCCTCGGGTGTCAGATTCTCATGAACCTGCCAGGAGAATACGTGCGTGCTTTGATCCATGTTGGAAATAAATTTGTCTTTTAAATTGATGCTCATTCCAATTCACCTCTGATAATGTTAATAGGTTACTTAAACCAGGATGCCAGCATGACATCCAGCGTGTTGCATGTATATTGAACCAAATGCTTGGCTTCATCCAACTGCTTCTCGCTCATGCCTTTGATCAAGTGATAGACGTCGCTATGTTCTTCATCGGCTTCGCAATGGATAGCCCAATATTCGAGATTAGTGAAACCCGTCCGCTGCAGAATCGCATAAGCGTGCAAATAAACCGCGTGCGCGAAGCCTTCGCTCGTACTATTGATAATGAGCAAGGAGAGATTCTCATCCATGGCCGCAACGGCACGGTACTGCAAGGAGATGAAATGCTCGGTCTCATAGTTGGCATTGTGCAGCTCGGGATCATCCAGCCCGATGCCGATCATCCATTTGCGAAGCATCTCTGCATGGTCTTTCTCTTCTTCATAATGACTCGAAAATAAATCGTGATCGACATCGGGGAAACGTTCCCATCTAAGCTTCAACAGCTCGCCAAAATGCTTGGACAAGTGATAAAGATTGTTACACCAAGAAAAGTACGAAGGATCCTTCTCCTGCGGGAAGTGGAGGAAGAACGGATTTTCGTTTTTAACGCGTGTCAGTTCAGACTGAATAATGGTATTAATACTTTCGACTACAACTAGCGAATTTGCCAAAGCCACGTAATCACTCCTAAATTTGTATTCCTTGGTTATATCGGTTTCTAAAGAATGGAAATTTATACTTGACAAAAGAATTTCAAAAAACATACAAATAAATTCACAAAATTACGATGAGAAATTTCTCAACGATCATGATAGCCAAGACAGAATTTGTTTACAGGTAAATATGCGTTTGGTAAAATTTAGTTATTAAGCGATTCGTGTTCTTGAAGGATCCAGGCATGAATTAGTTCCAATTGAATACGAATATAACGGAATAGGATCGTGAGGCTGGACAAGAACTCGAACCGCTCAGTAATGCATATATGTGCCTTCTATCTTATGCAGGAAGAAAGCAGGTGGACTCATGATTATCAGCTTGAAGGATTTTCCGATTCTTTCGACTAAAGTGGAATGGGGACGAATCACCACGCAGTTTACTTTGGAAGCGGTAGAGGACGAAGCCTTAATCAGCAATATCAGTATCGTCCCGGTCATAGGCGATCGTTATGTAATGATGAAGCTCGATACAGGCGTATGGGAACTCGCAGGAGGTACGTTGAAGCGGGATGAACCTTATTTGGACGCCTTGCGCAGGGAAGTGCAGGAAGAATTAGGCGCTGAATTAATTGCCTACCATGTATTGGGGCACTTCAGATGCAGCTCGAGGGCGGAACAGCCCTACCTGCCTCATATTCCTCATCCCGATTTCATCCGGCTTGTTGGATATGGCGAAGTGAGACTTATCGGCGAACCGCTCAATCCGCCAGACGGCGAGAAGGTGATCTTAGTCGATGTCGTTGGTATCGAAGAAGCCATTCGTCGATTCGAAGAAATTAATCGGCGTGATCTCTCGGAACTTTACCGGCTGGTTCACCTGACCAGAACGAGCGAGAAACAGAATGTATCTGATACGATTAACGGCATTAAATTATAATAACATTAAATAAAAATATAGTGATTTCCGCGGAATTTACATACAATGGACGTTATTTATCCGACGCTCTGCATGACTTTCGGAGTACTTTGGTCCCTTGACATCATGAGCCGACTGGAATAAACTTTGTTCGATTCCACGACTTGAATGCGGGAGGCGTTTCGTTTGGGTGTTATATCCGACATGAAACGATTTTTACAGGTTAAAGGTGCAGTTAGATTGCTGCTTGCATTATTTTGTTATGGGATCGGAACAGGCATTCTAGCACCTATGAATTCGATCTATCTCAGTGAGAGCATCGGATTATCCAAGGGGCAAGTCGTGTCCGTATTTGCGTCCTCCTTATTCCTCAATATGATCACGACGATGGTCGTAGGCATATGGAGTGATCGATTAAAGAGCAAGAAGAAGCTGGCTATGAGCGCGGCAGCATTGTGCATGGTTGGGTTGTTGTTTTATCTTCGGGCGGATACATTCGCGACTGCGCTGATCGGCATGTGCATCGCGGTGGCGCCTTCCGGCTTAATAATGGGGCAGTTGTTCGCCATGTCACGGAATCATTTTGTACGGTTAGCGTCCGATATTGTCGAGATGGCCCAAATTTGGCTGCGGGCAGGCCTTAGCATCGGTTTCTTCGTTGGTTTATTGATCGGGGCGAATCTCTACCTGCTTGCAACCTTCCAAGGCGTGTTATGGGGCAATTTGGCCGGCTATGCGGCATTATTCGTGCTGCTGTTGTTCTATAAGGAGTATACGGGAGAGACAGTGAAGGCCGAGGCGAAGACCGGTGAGCCGTTCTCGATGCTGATGCTGGTCGCTTTGTTCATGTTGGCCTGCGCGGATGCGATTCGCGGCTTATATTTGCCGCTTGTCGTCAAGGACTTGTTCGGTCGTCCAGAGCTCATGTCCTACATATGGAGTATTCAAGCCGTGTTCGAGCTGTTATTTATGACAATCGCGGGATACTGGGCCGTTAAATATGGAAGCAAGCGGATCATTCTGCTGGGTGGCATCGGTGCTTTTATTACCTATGCCGTGTATGCATCATCCGCGGCGCTGCCCATCTTCTTCATCGTACAGCCCGTTTATTCCTTCTTTGTTTCGATCCTATATGGGGTAGCGATGGGATATGTACAGCGAATGTTCGTGAATCGCAGCGGCTTCGGCTCGAGTTTATACGTCTTTATCTCCTTATCGGCCTCTTTGTTAGGTTATATGTTCCCGCTGCTAATTAGCGGTTATAACCCGCTGATCTTCGTCATCCCGCTCAGTTTAGTATCCGCCTCGATGCTGCTGATTCTGTTTGTACTTCGGATGGAACGCAGACCGGCCGCTGGTATGACGAGTGGAATCTGACATGATGAGCTATAATGGATTGGTATGCTTAAGGGGCGATCAAGACGGTACAAATTTGCGCAGATATAGCGAAAATTATAGGAAGGGCAGTATATTCGCTACGCCTAAAAAGGCGGGACGCAGCCTATCATTCTTTACATTTTTATATCTTTAGGAAAGAGGGAAACACATGATTCAAACGCAATGGGAATATCGTACGATCAAGTATAGGACAGGTGGATTTCTCGGGGGAAAGGTCAAGGAAGAGGAATTGGACGAGCTGCTGAATTCACAGGGCTATGAAGGCTGGGAGCTGATTTCCTGCTTTGATACCAGCATGACACAAGGGCAGTCTAAGGATATTATTATGATATTTAAGCGGAGAGTCTAGCACTCTTTTATGAATAGTACGATGGGGAACATCACTGAATTTGGCAAGAATAGAAAATTGGGAAAGACGTAAGCGGTAAGCGCTCCGGCATCAATCTCTTGGAACGATAGCGGGTATTCTGATAAAATGGAAAATAGGATGACTCGTTCGAAGACGATTGGAGGAGACGTAATGAGAAGCTCTCAATTTCAATTGCCTGACCGCCCGATTCATGTCTATAAATGGGAACCGGACGAGGGGAAGCCCTTATCTGGAATCGTTCAATTGGTACACGGGTCCTGCGAGCATGCAGGGAGGTACGAGGCGTTCGCACAATACTTGACTGGGCAAGGGCTGGTCGTCTATGCCAACGATCATCGGGGGCACGGCCTCTCCGTGAAGAACAACGAGGACTTCGGGTACTTCGGTGAGCGGGATGGCTGGGACCACATGGTCGATGATCTATACAAGCTTACCGGGCTTGCAAGAAGGGAACATCCTGGTCTGAACGTTACCATGTTGGGCCATAGTATGGGTTCCTTTATGGCACGTCATTACGCAGTGAAATACGGGTCTGCCGTTGACGGGATGATCCTCTCCGGGACTGCGCACTATGGCCGGCTCCTGCTGCGGCTCGCCCGCTTGATTGCGGTTTGGGAGGTCTGGTCCCGAGGCAGCCGCTTCCATAGCACGTTTCTCTACCGAATGACGTATCAATCGTTCAACCATCGCTTCCAACCCATTCGAACGAATCAGGACTGGCTGACACGTGATCAGTCGATCGTAGACCGGTTCATGGCGGATGAGCGTTGTGGCTTTGTATTTACAGCCAGCGGATTTCGGGATATGTTCGATGGACTTCTCTATATCACGAAACCGGCGAATATTAGCCAGACTCCTAAATCACTGCCGATCTTATTGCTGTCGGGGACAGACGACCCAGTCGGGACGTACGGAAAAATGGTGGAAGAAGCCTACAATGCTTACCGGACAGTGGGTGTTATCGACGTTAATATGAAGCTATATGAGGGAATGCGGCATGAGATTCTGAATGAAATTGGTCGCGAACAGGTTTATGCTGACATATTGGATTGGCTCCAGGCGCATGAGCTGCGCGATAATGACGCAACTACGATATCAACAATATAAAGCACATGAGTAAGCTGGATAGATGTTCGGCTTGCTCATGTGCTTATTTGCGGAGGATCAAATAAAAAGAACTGACACCATGCAAGGTGTCAGTTGGTTATGGTGTGATGGGGTAAAAAAAGTGTTGTCAGTGATAAACCTGTGTGGTAGAATGAATGATAAACGTTGAGTCGGGAATTCACAATCATTTGGATTAATCATATCACACATGAACCTCGTGTGTCAATCAGAATTTCTGGTACTATTGACCCAACGATAGGTGTGGAGGGAGCCGGATATGACAGAAGACCGTAAGAACGCGGATAAAGAGGCTATACAGGTACAGGCAGAAGATTCTGCCGATTCGAATACCTGGGATGACTTATCGCTTCCGCCGGGAATGAAGAACAGTGACCCGGTTCGCATGTACTTGAAGGAAATCGGGCGTGTCCCGCTCCTGTCCGCTGAAGACGAGGTTCTATTAGCCCAGAGGATCGAGCAAGGGGATGAAGAGGCGAAGAGGAGACTTGCGGAAGCTAATCTTCGGCTTGTCGTCAGTATAGCCAGGCGGTATGTCGGACACGGCATGCTATTTCTCGACTTGATACAGGAAGGGAATACGGGGTTAATTAAGGCCGTTAATAAGTTTGATTATACAAGAGGGTTTAAATTCAGCACGTATGCGACGTGGTGGATACGTCAAGCCATAACCCGCGCTATTGCCGATCAAGGCCGTACGATCCGAATTCCCGTTCATATGATCGAGACGATCAACAAGCTTAATCGTACAGCCCGTCAATTGCTGCAATCTCTTGGGCGTGAACCCTCGTATGAAGAGATCGCACAAGAGATGAACATTGAGACAGAGAAGGTCCGCAGCATCATGAAGATGGCACAGGAACCCGTATCGCTCGATACTCCGGTCGGTGAAGAGAATGATTCGAGGCTGTCTGATTTCATCGAGGACCACGAAATGATGACCCCTGTCGACTCCGCGGCATATGAATTGCTTAAGGAGCAGTTAAGTCATGTGCTGGATTCCCTTACGGAAAGGGAGGAAGGTGTCCTTCGCCTCCGTTTTGGAATCGACGATGGCCGGACACGGACGCTGGAAGAGGTGGGTCAAGTCTTCGGCGTTACCCGGGAACGTATTCGCCAGATTGAAGCGAAAGCGCTCCGGAAGCTGAGGCATCCAAGCCGCAGCAGACAGCTGAAGGATTTTTTAGAATGACGGAATTCGAGGAAGACGCTGGATTCGCATCGGGATTCACGGTATAATCTTGATTGTGGCAGGTTATGGAAGTCTATTTTACTCGCCAACATAACAAATAAGGAGCAAGATGATGGAAAAAGTACTTATTTTCGGTCATAAAAACCCTGATACCGATACAATCTGTTCGGCTATCGCGTATGCGGATTTGAAATCCAAATTGGGCTTGAACGTTGAGCCAGTCCGTCTGGGAAGCGTTAACGGGGAGACTCAATTTGCATTGGACAAGTTCCAAGTATCGGCACCGCGTCTTGTCGAAACGGTTGCCAGTGAAGCGAAAGAGGTCATTCTTGTTGATCATAATGAGCGTCAGCAAAGCGCCAGCGATATCGATCAAGTACGCGTAATCGAAGTTATCGATCATCACCGGATTGCTAATTTCGAGACCAGTCATCCATTATACTATCGTTGCGAGCCAGTAGGCTGCACGGCGACGATTCTTAATAAAATGTACAAGGAAAACGGGATTGCGATCGATAAGCCTATTGCCGGGCTGATGCTGTCCGCTATAATCTCCGATTCCTTGCTGTTTAAATCACCTACCTGCACCGAGCAAGATGTAGCGGCAGCGCGTGAATTGGCGGAAATCGCCGGCGTGAACCCTGAATCTTACGGCCTGGATATGTTGAAAGCCGGAGCCGATCTGAGCGACAAAACCATCGCACAGCTCATCTCACTGGATGCGAAAGAGTTCCAAATGGGCAGCTACAAGGTGGAGATTGCGCAAGTTAACGCAGTCGATACGAGTGATGTCCTTGTCAAACAAGCCGAGCTGGAAACAGCGCTTAACGGCATCATCGAGGAAAAAGGCTTGGATCTGTTCGTATTCGTCGTTACCGATATTCTGAATAACGATTCCGTTGCCCTCGTGTTAGGACGCACAGCGAATGCCGTTGAGAAAGCCTATAACGTGTCGCTGGATGATAATAAAGCGATCCTCAAAGGCGTAGTTTCCCGCAAATCGCAAATCGTACCCGTGTTGACGGAAACGTTGAACAAAATGTAAAATGACTTTAAAAACACCGGGTGGATGTCAGTACAATCCGCCGCGGTGTTTTTTTTATCAGCATGATGATGAAATTAGACTTGAATATGATGGATGGGTGATGCTCGTGTACCAATATATCGATCAACATTATGAGGATGTCGATTTCAGCAATGCCGATAAACGGTACGGTGAGATGCAGAACTGCACCTTTACGCGCTGCCGGTTTCGTGGAACCTCCTTTGAAGAGATTACGACATTTGGCTGCAAGTTTATTGATTGCGACTTCCATGGTGCTCTATTCAATGCATCTTTACATAATGAGACAGCTTTCACGAACTGCAACTTCACAGGTGCGAACTTGTTCGTGGCTAAGTTCAATTCCTGTAAAATGACAGGCTCAGACTTCACTCAAGCTCAACTGGACGGAATTACCATCAAGAATGGCGATTGGTCATACACCAGCCTGCGTCATCTTAACCTCGCCAAGCAGGATTTACGTGGAGTTAAGTTCAAGGAAGCCGATCTGGCTAGCTGCAATCTGGAGAAAGCAGATCTTCGTGAAGCTGACTTGACCCGCGCTCAGCTATCCGGTTCCAAGCTGATGGGAGCAGATTTACGCGGTGCCGTTATGGAAGGTGTGAACTGGAAGGCGCTCGACGTAAAGGGAGTTCGTATGGACGTTAATTTAGCCGTCGCTTTTCTTCGCTCCTATGGCGGAAAAGTGGACTAAGGCCTCGTCGAATCATGATTAATCGGCTTCCTTCTTGGGTTCATTGCCAGCCCCGTTCAATAGGTCGGTACCATGAAATTCATCGGGCGGTGCTGCAGGATCGACTGGAGTCGGTCTGCCGGCATATTCATCGGCATCGGGAACGGAATCGAGATCGACTTCATCTTGGGCCGCTTCAATTTGCTTATCCGGATAAACGTCAATCAGCTCGGCATCGACGGGCGGAACGAATCCGTTGTTATCTTCTTCTGTGAAGAGCCAGAACTCGGGATCCGTCTCACGTTGGGTTACGACTGATGGAATTTCATCTCGATATGGATTGTGTTTCATGGGAATTCCTCCTCTACTGCTGTGTATATCCGTCTTTACCCGAACGAGCTATGCCGTAATCTTTGGCGTTGATTAGCCATAGCAGTAAACTTGTACTATGATAGATAAAGAGTCTCCAGGCTTGAAGAATTAGCCAAGCAATTAATAAATTACAGGAGGAATATGATATGACAGCGAAGCAGAAGCCTTTATTCATCTTCACCGGATCCTATGCAGAACCGGAAAACAGCGGCGTATACGTCTACTCCTTCAATGAAGAAAACGGACAGCTAACGCTCCTTGACCAAGTAGGGGGATTAAAGAATCCGACGTTCTTGGACGTGGATGCAGAGCGCAAGGTTCTCTATTCCATTGGTGAACGGCAAACGCCAGAGGGCAGCAAGACCGCAGAGGCAGCCGCCTTCGCCATAGATGAGCGTACAGGGAAACTAAGCCTGTTGAATCGGGAACATACCGTACCGGCGCCAACCTGCCATATCCAAAGAGACATCCGAAACCCGCTTCTTGTCGTGTCGAGCTACCACGGTGGAATGATCGGTTTAGTCGCCTTAAGAGAGGATGGCCAAGTCGGTGAGCTGTTAGATACAAAACAGCATGAAGGGCATAGTGTTCATCCGAATCAGGACCGGCCTCATCCGCATTCCGCTTTCTTCAGTCCGAATGGCCGCTTTGTGTTCATTCAAGATTTAGGAATCGACCGGATTCGTTCCTATTCCATCGATGCGCAGCGGGGCGTACTAACTCTGCATGGCGAGGCTACTGAGAAGCCGGGGGCTGGCCCGCGTCATCTCGCTTTTCATCCAGAGGGTGCATATGCTTTCGTCATTAATGAATTGAATTCATCGATTACTAGTTATTCCTATGATGCCGAGCAAGGGCAGCTTACGGCTATCGAGACGGTTCCGACACTGCCGGAGGATTACAACGGTGACAATTCTTGTGCGGAAATTAACGTTTCGGAGGATGGAAGGTTTGTATATGGCTCCAATCGCGGCCATGACAGTATTGTCGTCTATGCGTTCAACTCCATTACGGGCAAGCTATCACTTGTAGAGCATGTGTCCGTGGAAGGCAGTCATCCACGAAACTTTGCATTAACGCCAGGAGGCCAATACTTAATTGCGGCGAACCGCGATACGAACAATATCGTAACCTTCCGGGTGGATCAGGAATCAGGGAAGCTGCATTATACAGGAAACCATGTGGAGGTATCCAAGCCTGTATGCGTGCGTCCTGTACGATTGGGCTAGCAGCAAACTTGATCAGAAGCAGAAGAAGAGACAGACGGCGAAGGCCGTTCGTCTCTTCTTCTTTGTCATTCGTTAAACAAGGTAAGGAAGGCGCAGTCCCTTAATAGATCCGATGCTTCCAGCCATTCAGCTTGGCAATAGCTTCAACATAATAATAATCGCCATAGATCAAGGACCCATCTACACAGAAGTTGCCGGGTTTGCTGCCGGTTCCACCGATAAGTATCGCCTCGTGTTCCGGCTGATCCCAAGTAGCGTAGTGGTTTGTAAGAGCTTGCAGCATACGATGGGCACCATTGGCATAAAGATGCTTCTCAGCTGCAGGTACAGCATCCGCGATCTCCAGCAAGCCCGATGCGGCAATAGCGGCGGCAGAGCTATCGCGGGGCTCATGCTCGAATGACGCTAAGCGGAAATCCCAGTAAGGCACATGATCATCTGGGAGCGATGCCAGAAAGAAATGAGCAATCCGTTTGGCGGTGTGAAGGAAACGGATGTCTCCAGTATGCCGGTATGTATTCGCAAATCCATGAAGTGCCCACGCCGTTCCCCGGCTCCAGGAAGAATCAGGGGCACTGCCTTGTCCGCCGAATGCTTCGATAAACGCTCCTGTGTCCGGGTTGAATGAAAGGATATGATTGACCGATCCATCTTCACGGACACCGTACTGCATCGTCGTTTCGGCATGGCGGATGGCAATGTGGCGGTATCTGGGGTCTTCAGTCACTCGGCTTGCCCAGAACAACAGCGAGATGTTCATCATGCAATCGATGATTGCCCAGCCATGCTTGTCGGCATTCCATGCGCGAATGAAATTTCCAGATAAATTGAAACGTGATGCAAGGAAATTAGCGGCCTCTATCCCTCTTCGGAGCCCATCCTCATCGCCGGTGATGGTATGCTTAATAACCGCCGTCGATAAGAATTGGAAGCCGACATCATGATGCAGCTGCACCGTAGGTTTGACGAACCAGCCTTCAAGTTCCTCATCCTTATTCCATACCGCACTCTTGTAAGCTTCCTTACCGGTCATATCATGCATCACCCACAAGATTCCCGGCCAAAATCCACTCGTCCACCAATCACTCTGGAGATGATCATACGTACCGTCTTTCCCAGCAAAATGAGGACATTTGGTCCCGATTTGATCGATCATCCGGTCGACTTTCGTTTCCAAACGCTTCAAGAGCTCTGCATAATAAGGCGTGCTCATATTCATTCCCCCCCAGTCATCATTTGCTTCGATTATAGCTGTTCTTTCCTTGTAAAAGTTGTGATACGATGTGAGAAAATGTTGCTAGATTGTTCGAAGCGGAGGAGCCTATGAATCTGCTATTTGATCCAATCAAGTTTGGCGGTAAGCAGCTGTTATGGAATCACAGGTTACGGAATGAAGCTAATTTCGGCGGTTATTACCATTGGCATCCATGCTGTGAGATGCTCTTTGTTCATGAAGGTCAGGGGAGTGTGATTGTCAACCAGCAGACCTACGCGATTCGCCGAGGCATGCTTTTCTTCTTTCAACCCTTCCAGCTGCATAAGGTGTATGCCCAAGTAAGCTCAGAGAGTCCCTATGTTCGAACGATTTTGCATTTTGACCCGGCTGTGATATCCGTCTGTCAAGACGTCTTTCCCGTGCGCTACAATCAATTCAACGTGATGTGTCATGGTCAAATGAAAGAACACGCCTATGATCTTATATGGAGTGCCGCTCATATGGAATGGTTATTCGATTTGTATAATAAGGCTGCTGGTGAAGGAAGAGGAGAGTCACAGGAAGAAATGGCCTACTTGATTATGCAGCTGGTCAGCGGCATACAAGCGGCAGGAACGGCTTCGGGTGAAACAAATAAGCGGATAGAGCCGCGTACGGTTCGGTATTCAGAAACGATCATGAGATGGATCGAAGCGCATTATACGGAAGTTTTCAGTCTGGAGAAGTTGGCGGAGGCCGCACATTTGTCGAAGTTTTATGTCTCTCGGATATTTCGGCAGGAGACAGGAAGCAGCATCACGGATTACTTGATCGCCAGAAGAATCAAGCAGGCTTGCCGGCTGCTTCAGACGACTACGCTGCCGATCGAACGGATTGGGATTGAAGTAGGTCTGCCGAATGTCTCGTATTTTATTCAATTGTTTAAGAAGGTGGTCGGTACGACGCCGTTGAAGTACCGCCAGCAGCAATGATGGCGATTGATCAGGTTCATGGCAAGGTTGCGGTAGAAGCACGAACAACAAGTTCGGGTTCCAATACGAGGGTTCTCTCGGCATAGGGTGCTTCTAAAAGCGTCAATAGCGCAGCGGCAATTTGTTGCGCGATGTACTGGATCTCGACACCGACGACGGTCATGGGGATGTCAAAATCCATCATCTGAGGAATATTGTCATAGCTCACGATAGATAGATCATGGGGGATCTGATGTCCGAGCTCCACAATTGCTTTCAGTATGCCGCGGGTGAGATCGAAGCTGCCGCTGATTAAGGCTGTTGGCCGGGCAGAGGAGCATAGAAGCTGTTTGGCTGCAGCATAACCATCGTGAAACTCCATCCCCTGTATGGATGCGACGCATTCATCCGGACATGGAGCGCCATACTTCTCCATCTCTGATCGAAAGGCTTCGATTTTCTCCATCTGGAGAGGGTCGGACTGCATCGTTCTCCCTATATAGCCGATATGACGATGACCGAGCTCAATTAAATGTTTAACCGCCAAACGGGTCGCTTTGCTGCGGTTGACATCGACGGTCACGAACGGCGAATGAACGCCAGAACCATAGATGAGTATAGGAATGGACGTCGCTAGTGAAGCGAGCTGAGCAGCCTGATCGCCATGATCCCCAAAGACGAGAATGGCATCAACTTGAAATCGGTGGAACGTCTCAATCGCAGAATCAAGGCGGTTAATGGATAATAGCGTCGTATAGCCGCGTATTTCCAATTCCTCATTAATCCGCGTTAGTAGGGAAGAAGGAGCGGTTCGCTCGATGGAGGGCCAGACCACACCAATTGCACCGCTTTTCTTCGAGGCGAGGCGGCGTGCGGCAATGTTCGGCTGGTACCCCATTTCTTGGGCAAGATTCAGAATATGCTGCTTGGTTGTTTCCTGTACGAGAGGGCTGTTGCGCAGTGCCTTGGAAACCGTGGAGAAGCTGACTCCTGCACGCGATGCAATATCTTTTATCGTAATCATCATAACCTCCGGGCAATATCGGTTAACAACGTTGTTAGGTAACATCATAATCGAATAACTTCAGGAAGGAAAGGGAGCGCAGGTAAGTGTAGACATTCGAAATTGATTTCGCTATGATGGCTTTAACAACGTTGTTATTCATTGGATAGCTGTACGGTTCATAGGATGTGAGACAAGAAAGGTGGTACATAATGCGATGTTTAATCTAAGTGGAACGGTGTCCGTCGTCATAGGCGGGAATGGCGTATTGGGAGGAAGCATGGCAGGGGCTCTAGCGGCATCCGGATCGAAAGTCGTCATCGTTGGCCGGGATATGGAGAAGGCTGCGGCGGTCTGCAAGCGAATCGAAGCAAGCGGCGGGGAAGCGCTGATGGTTGCTGCAGATGCAACCCGTAAAGAGGAGCTTGAAGCGGTGTTGGAGCAAGCATTGGCTTGGGGCGGTCGTATCGATACGCTTGTGAATGCCTCGGGAACGAATAGCGCGACGCCGTTCTTCGAATTAGAGATGTCCGAATGGGAACGTATCATGGATGTTAATTTGAAGAGCGTCGTGCTGGCTTGCCAGATTTTTGGCAAACAGATGATCGAGCAAGGGGACGGCGGCTCCATCATTAATATTTCTTCCGTGTCCTCAGATCCGCCGCTATCACGTGTGTTTACGTATTCGGCATCTAAAGCAGGCGTCAACAGTGTGACACAATTTCTGGCTCGTGAGTTTGCTCCTCATAACGTTCGTGTGAATGCCATTATTCCGGGATTCTTCCCGGCTGAGCAGAATCGCAAGATATTGTCGCCGGATCGAGTAGAATCCATTATGCGTCATACGCCGATGGGGCGCTTCGGCGATCCAGAGGAGCTGCACGGCACGATTCTCTACTTGGCATCGAAGAAGGCTTCCTCGTTTGTAACCGGAACGATGCTTCGAGTGGATGGTGGATTTGGCGCAATGACCATTTAGAAGAGGTTGTAGACAGGGCTCTTTAAGGGTACGTGCTTCGCTTTAAGCGAAGCACGTGCCCTTTTTTGATAATAGCTGTTCCAACGGTGTGGTTACGAAGAGCTTGAATTGCATTACGCTGCAGTTGCGGATTTACGCTCGCCTGGTTTGATCCATACAAGGGCAATAATAGCGGTAATTGCAGCTATACCAGCGATCGTGTAGAAAAGCGCGCTCGGATTCGGACTCATCAGCAGCGATGCAACCGGAGGTCCTAACCCGACGCCGATAAACCTCATGCTGCTGTAGAGAGAAGTAACGGTCCCGCGTTCTTGCTTCTCGATCCCTTCTGTAATCAAGGCATCCATGCAGGGCAGGGCAGCACCGATTCCCGCGGCGGCTGCACTAATAATCACGAACATCATGACAAGAGACAAGGCGTGCAGCCATGCACATCCGATTGAAGCCAGCGTGAGAATAAGTAAACTAATGAAGGACAGCCATTTCATTCGTTTCTTATGTTCACCGATCCATTTGCCAGTTAGATAGGAGCTTAAACAGAGGGCGCTAAGCGGAATGGCCAGCAGTGCTCCCTTCGCGATGCCTTCGATGTGATGGCGGGTCTCCAGTCGGTCCGATAAGTAGAATAGTACAGCGAATACGGCAAACATGCATGTTCCCCCCACAAGAAAAACGGCAAACAGCCATTTTCCTTTCTCGCGGAAGACCGGCTTCATGTTGTGAAGAAATAGCTTCAAGGGCAATGGCTTATCTTCATTAGGCTCTTGTTTCGGAATATGGATGAATACGAGCAGAAGCACAACAGAGACCATGCTCAATAGCGGAATCGCATAGAAAGGCAAGTACCAGATGACCCAAGCGAGCAGGGCGCCTAATATAGGGCTAAGCACTTTTCCAAACGTATTGGCTGTTTCGACCAGTCCCAGGGCGCTGCTGACTTCCTTCTCACTTTTGAACAAATCGCCCGTAAGCGGGAACACAATAGGAGCCGCCCCGGCAGCCCCGGCACCTTGAAGGAGTCTTCCGAGCAAAATAATCCAATAGGCGTCTTGGGTCATCGATGCCGCCAAAGCAGAGACCAAACCGCCTACAGCAGCTAAGCATAAGCTGGGAATCATGATTTTCTTCCGTCCCCACCGGTCGGACAAATATCCTGCCAGCGGGATTAGAAGGATGGCGATGATGGAATAAACACTGATGATCATGCTGATCTGGAAGGAGCTCACACCCAGCTTTTTGGACAACTCAGGCAGAATAGGGATAAGCATTGAATTGCCGAGCGTCATCATTAAGGGAACGGACGAAAGCGCAATAATGGCACCGGTCTTGGCCGTCTTCAAGCGTACACCTCCTTATACGGATTTTTTCGCGCGATCGCTGTCATTCAATTAGCAGTCTAATCCATAAGATGCGCTTAAATAACGAAATTATGTGAGGTTCATAATAAAACACACCGGAATTATCGGAATAAATGATTTGGACATTTCGCACATTTATAGAGCTGAAATCGATTAAGTTGCTTACCATTGGGGGAAATTATAGCTAGAAGTCCCATATAGAAGGAGGTTATGACCCATGGCAGACACCAACCCAGGTAAGCTCCAGCTGCCTCAGATGCCGCAGTCCTACTGGCGGGAATCCGTGAAGCTCCCCTCTTATCCCAAGCTTGAGAAGGATATTGAAGTTGATGTCGTCATCATCGGCGGCGGAATAACCGGTATCTCAACGGCCTATCTGCTCTCGAAGCAAGGATTACGGATCGCCATTCTCGAAGCCGACGTCATCCTGAACGGGACAACCGGCCATACGACAGCAAAAATAACGGCACAGCACGACCTCATCTACGATGAATTCATCGGAACCCTAGGCGAGGAGAACGCCAGGCTATATTATGAGGCGAATCGGGATGCCCTTCAGTTTGTTAAACAGACCGTCAGTGAGCATCGCATCGAATGCGATTTCTCCGAAGAGGACGCCTATGTCTATGCACAGTGGGATTCCACGGCAGAGAAGGTGCATAAAGAAGCTGCCGCATATGCAAAGCTTGGTATCGATGGCGGTTTTGTCGATAAGATTCCACTTGCAGTTCCATCCGTCGGAGCGGTCATCATGCGTAATCAAGCAAAGTTCAATCCGCTGCAATACCTGACGGCACTGCTGCCGATTATTACCGCTGCAGATGGCGTCATCTATGAGCGTACGACAGCGATTGACGTCGAGGAAGGGGCAACGCCGGTTGTAATCACCCGAGAGGGCTGGCGGGTGAAGGCTGGTCAGGTTGTGGTCTGCTCCCACTTTCCGTTCATTGACCGGCATGGCTTATATTTCGCGCGACTGCATGCAGAGCGGTCTTATGTTCTGGCGGCCACAATGAAGGACAGCTACCCGGGCGGCATGTATTTAAGCGCAGACAATCCGAAACGATCAATACGATCAGTCGGCACTGCGGCAGGGGAGCAGCTCATTCTGATCGGCGGCGAAAATCATAAGACGGGTCAAGGTATTTGCACCATCGACTATTATGAGTCGCTTCTAGGATTTGCAATGCGTCAATTTAAGGTGGAATCGTTCCCGTATCGCTGGTCTGCACAGGATTTGATTACACTGGATAAGGTGCCTTACATCGGTCCGATTACATCTGGAATGCCGAATATATTCATTGCTACGGGATATGCCAAATGGGGGATGAGTAATTCGACGGCCGCGGCGATGATCATTAGCGATACGATTGCGGGACGAGATAACCCTTATCGCGAGCTGTACTCTCCACAGCGTTTCCACCCTAATCCAAGCATCAAGAACGCCATCACCCAAAACTTTGACGTCGCCAAGCAGCTCATATCCGGCAAGCTGGAGAACGTCAATAAAAAAGCAGAACAGCTGCAGCCCGGCGAAGGTGCGGTCGTGACCCTGAATGGGAAGCGTGCTGGGGCTTATCTGGATGATCAAGGAAAACTTCATCTGGTTGATACGACCTGTACCCACATGGGATGTGAGGTCGAATGGAACAATGGGGATCGGAGTTGGGATTGTCCATGTCACGGCTCGCGTTTCAACTATGAAGGAGAAGTCATGGAAGGCCCGGCCAAACAGCCGTTAACGAAGCTTAGCGGAGAGTAATGTTCATCGGAGCCCATAAGCCGTAAGGTTGATGGGCGATATGTTTCATTTCTCTAGGAGCATTCATGCATTACGATGCGTAAACTCATCGAATGGGATACTGGATTACTAAGGGTACCAATTCATCTAGAAGGCCGGCTGAACGTTCAGTCGGCCCTTCTTCCGATTGACCTAAAACGAATTAGGACCATTCAATCTCAATGGTTAAATGAATTGTACCGGGTGTCACCTGACCGGTGAGTTCAATGTAATAGGAGCACCATTCTTTCTTGGTTGCATACGTATATTTGCGAACCTCTATAAGTTCTCCATTGATCACGGCTGAGATTGTGCCTACTTTCTCCGGTTCGGTAAATGAAAGCTCAATTACAGCGTCATCGTCAAACCCGGGAGAGAATGCATTCCATTCGATAAAAGGAAGCTCAAACACCGTTTCAAATGTTTGCTTCTGTCCCCTTAAATCTATTTCCGACAACGGATTCATGAGCCATTCATCTGAACAATCCGTGTTATCCGCTTCGAGTTTATTTCCTATATAGGCATCGCCCAGTACAACATCCAGCCAGATCTCGATAGGTTCCGAGTGAGCTCTGGAGACTAACGCGCCAAGGAAGGGGCATATGGCCTGCTGCGGCAGTATAATCTCCATATTGTTCGGCTGTACAACCCAACGGTTCAGCTCGCGAGGAGCGCGGGTTCTCGGAAATGCAACATCAACCGGGACGATGTTACCGACTTGCCCATGCAACGCTGCTGAGGCTGGGAAGGTATACATGGGAACGGTCGGGATCTGCTGAGCGGACACGCTTTCTACGTTTTCCTCTTCGGGCAGCAGGAGCTTAATAGGAATAACCTCACCTTGCTGAGCTTTCAATTTCAAGCGGTACCCTTGCTGGGTCCTCACGGACTCTGACGGGAGTCCGAAGACCTTTAATCCTTCCGATTTCTCATGGGGCTTGATTTCGATGTACCGCACACTATGCGGAGGTATAGAGCAGGAGATGACATCTCCGAATTGTGCATAAGGAAGGGGCTGC
This sequence comes from Paenibacillus mendelii, assembly GCF_024498075.1. GTDB lineage: Bacteria > Bacillota > Bacilli > Paenibacillales > Paenibacillaceae > Paenibacillus_Z > Paenibacillus_Z mendelii. The sequence continues at coordinate 79,381 of NZ_JANHOF010000011.1, read as the reverse complement.
TCACTCAGCGGACATTCCTGCGGATAGATCTCGAACAGGTCATAGCACGCTGCTTCTTCCAGGCCAATCGCACCATTCAAGGGAAACGTGACCGTTCCGGCAAACGGATTTTGATTGACCAAGCAAATAAATCCGCGATCCTTGTCCATATGCGAATAGGCTTCCATTGCACCAATTGAAGGAGAATCACCGACTTGTCTCGTATGCTGCCAAACATCGAAGTTTTTCCGTACGAACGCCAGCCATTTTGTCAGGAAAGCGACACAACCATCTCGTTTAGCGTAGGGGATCCGCTCAAGAAAGGTCCGCCATTCGCCGAGACAGATATTAGGCGTAACAGCCAGCCCTTGCAGGATGCTGTATTCGAAAAATAGTAAATCATGCAGCCGACTGCGCTTGGCGTAGTAATATTCACAATTCGTATAGAATCGGTAAGGTACCATGTACGTGTTGTGGAATGTAACCATCTGTTCACGCCTGGTATCGCCCATAAGCTTCAGCATGTTGAGATTCGGCGTATACTCTCGGACATGAGGATCGGTCAAATAAATGTTCGGATTATACCAGACCAGCTTCGGCATAAACTCCAGCCAATTCCCGCTGTTGGTCCATATCAAGTATTCCGGATGTATATCTGCGAGCGCAACCATGAGTTCAACAAGACCTCGAACCTGATGATAAATATCTCCCTCAGGATGATTGTGATTGGGTGCATAACAAGGCTGAATGTCCAGCATATCCAAGCAAATCATCTGCTCATCGTATTTGCGGTTATGATCGACAAGCTTCTGACGGAGAAAGTCAACATACTCTCTGCTGCCCAGACAGAACTGCCCATGGTTGCCGCTTGCATTCAACTGACGCCATTCTGGCCGTTCCAAGCGACGGTGTTCATAATTATAATGCGGGCAATACAACTCTCCAGGATGGACATAATCGCCGACCCGAACTCCCCGCTGGGCTGCATAATCCACTAAACGGTGGAGGGCATCTCCGGATTTCGTATCGTCTTCAGGCCAGTCGAATACACCTTCGAACACCTGATAGTATTCAATTCCCGCTTCGGCACATAGGTCAATCTCTCTCTCCAGCACATCCGGGTTCAGCAGGATAGTTGGATTATCGTGCATGGAATAGAAGATCCGTCCTTCACGCACATCTGTCATCCGGTTCGTTATACACGTCATCGATGTTACAGGACGGTTAAATCGGAGCGGGAACCGCTGCTCGATATAAGCACTGACGGACTCAATCTCAGCCCGGTCATAATCGCCAACCATGATCCCGGATAGCTGACAAGCTGCTACAGTGATGGTATGGCAATGGTACGTGGATTGTGTTGAAACTTCGTCCCATGGCTGATAGGTAATACCGTGTTCAGTTATTGTGCTGCTTGGGAAGTCCAACGAGAGGAAGAAGGAAACGTCGCCCTTTCGCAGAAACAGGAAGTTGTCCTGCAGTTCAGTTGCATGAACATGTCTGGAATCGTAAGCTTCCCAAGCTCCGGAGAACCAGGTTACCTTCTTGAGAAAAGTGGGTTCGAGAGCCGTTAGTTCCAGCGATAGTATGGAAAAACGGCTTTCTTCCAAGTGCCATGCCGCGGTAAGCTCTTTATCCGAATCGATATGGAATAGCGAGCCTTGCAGCACAATCGTTTCTCCGCAGGAATGCAGACGAATATCTTGAGCAGATATATCGATCGTCAGCGGTGTGAAGAGGGGAGAGTTCCAGTCAAAAAAAGCTTTATCTGTAATGTTAATGGTCAATAAAATCACCTCGTTCCATTTTGTTAACGCTATTAACCACTTGTTCTTGACGATCACTTGAATGTTGATTTGATGCGTTTATAAGTGGTCAGGGCGATTATACAAGATGGTTAAAAACGCTTACAACCGAGGAAAGAAACCATTATTATGACTTTATACACCTTAATATGCAGATGTCCTTTAATACATAATTCCTGCCGCTTTGGCAGGGCAATTCAATGTTAGAGGAGAGAGGAACATAAGGTGAAGAGGGGGCGGACCCATTTAACGTTTTCGTCTGGATCGGATATCGCTGCAGAAGCAAGCCCCTCTGAGAAAAACCATCTGCCCTGATGTTATCGAAGTTATCATATTCACGGTATTCAGCTAGCCCCACCGAAAACTGGCCAGCAAATTTGAATGACGGTTTGATTGTGAGTCGACCTTATCTGCTGCTTCGCATGCTTTTCTACTAATATGAGTCCGTATGTAGATCGTCTATAGAAATCAAATCTCTTAAAGCGGTGATCGTTCTGTAAGGAATGACCGATAAGGGAGGTTCCACGTTTCTATGATTCATCCAGATGCCTTTAATCCCAAGTTTCTGAGGCGCTGCGACTTCCCATTCCAGATTGTCTCCGATGATCCAAGCTTCTTCCTTACTGACTCCAAGCTGGTCCAACGCATGAAGATATACTCGTGGGTCCGGCTTGCCGATCCCAAATTCTTCTTCAATAATGATATGGTCAAAATATGGAGCCAGATTGAATCGCTCAATTTTACCGCGCTGCGCAGCTGAACCACCATTGGTGATCAGAGCAAGCTTGATACCTTTACTTTGCAAATAACTAAGCGTCTCAATCGCATCAGGGAAGATACGAATGGCTTGGTCGCGCATTCTTCCATAATCCAATGCAATTTGCATTGGTAAGTGTGGGACATTCAAATTCAGACTGCTGAGGGCGTCCGTTATGATGGTAGTTCTTGCCGTATCCAGGTCGAGCCGTCCTATACGATGCCTGTCTGGATCACTCCAAAACCACCTTGCCCGCTCTTTTATAGCTTCCAATATTTCCTCAATTCTAGCCGCTTCCTGGTCATGAAAATGTGTCCTGCATGCGCTCATCCAACAAGCGCTGAGATCGACTCCGTGTTCAAAGGCAATTATCGTGTCATCCATGTCGATTAGCATTGCTTTTGGGAACATAAACAACCTCCGGAAATGTGATATATCGAGTTTACCACCATTGGAAAATATTGGCGCTCCATAAGAGGCAATCTACTGTGTTGTAAGATACAAGGAATGGGTTGTTTGGATCCCGACTAACCGAAGATTATCAAAGGAATCACGAAATAGGAGCCGGTGCTGTATAAGCATCGGTTTCTTTCTCATTCGAAGAAGCCGGATTCAAATAGCAGCCGCTTCAATGGAAAGTAGTCTGGCTTCAGAAGCATAAAACATGGAATTGTTGGCATTTTAAGAAGGGATAACATGTCGACCCGGATCGGTTTGAGTACATGGAAGCGATGTAAACCAAGAACAGGGCATATCGAGAGGAATGAGGGAATTGACAGCGATGAAGAGAAACCATGCGTTAATTGCTTTAATAGTCATTATGATGTTCACAATGCTGGTTACGTCTTGCGGCGGCCAGAACAATAATCAGCCGAATAATCAAGGCGGTCAAGGAAATGAAGGCACAACGCCGACGACAGCGGGCACCTTTCTGGATAAAGCGAATAACGGCGAATATAAGGGCAAGAAAGTGACGATGTTTGGACCTTTCACGGATGCGGACGAAGTGAAATTCAATGAAAGCGTCAAAGCATTCGAGGAGAAGACGGGGATCGATATTGCTTACGAAGGCTCCAAAGAATTCGAGGCCACCATTGCTGTCCGCGTGGGCGGGGGCAATGCGCCAGACATAGCGGATTTTCCGCAGCCTGGTCTGCTTAAGGGCTTCGTCAAAGATGGCAAAGCCGTCGACGTCAAGACATTCTTGACGGACGATTATTTGAAGAAGCAATATAACGACAGCTGGCTCAAGATGGCTACCATGCCCGGTAAAACGGGTGATGTAATGGGAGGGATCTGGGCTCGCAGCAGCGTGAAGAGCTTGGTTTGGTATAACAAGAAGGCGTTCACGGAAGCGGGTTATGAAGTTCCTAATACGTGGGATGAGCTGCTGAAACTGACGGAACAGATCGCCAAGGATGGCGACCCTGCATGGAGTATCGGCATCGAGTCCGGAGCTGCGACAGGCTGGCCGGCCACAGACTGGGTGGAGGATATTATGCTGCGCACCACCACACCTGAGAATTATGACAAGTGGGTAGCAGGCGAGCTGCCATTCACGGACCCGATCGTTAAAAATGCTGTAGAAAAAATGTCTGAGATTTGGTTTAACAACGAATACGTCTATGGGGGGCGCAAATCGATTGCGACCACGCCATTCGGCGACTCCGTTAAACCGCTCTTCGACAATCCGCCCAAAGCATGGCTCCACCGCATGGGTGGTTTTATTACCAGCTTCTTCCCCGAGGGCGTAACCGCGGACGATTATGATTGGTTCCCGCTTCCGCCGATCGAGGCAAAGTATGGTCAACCTGCTCTGATCTCCGGTGACATCTATGCGATGTTCAACGATCGCCCTGAAGTACGAGCAGTCATGCAATATTTTACGACAGGCGACTCACTGAAGACTTGGATTCAATCCGGAGGCGTGACCGCGCCTATGAATGATGTCGATCTGTCCACGTACCCGAATGATCAGGAACGCCGCATGGCGGAATTTCTGAAGACTGCAACGACAATCCGTTTCGACGGTTCGGACACGATGCCAGGTTCGGTCGGCTCCGGCACGTTCTGGAAAGGAATGACGGATTACGTGAGCGGCACCGTCCAGCTCGATAAGGCGCTATCCGAAATTCAAACAGGCTGGAAGAAATAATTTGAAGTGGGGGAGCTGAAGGAAGGGGCTTGTTTGAGAGCATTCTCCTGCGGGCGTCTGTGGCTCCTCCTTCTACATAGAGAAAGTACCTGCTGCGAAGCGAGTTTTGTTTCGAAGATGATTCACAGTTGTTATGCTCAACAAGACGAAGATGATGCTTTCGAAGCGAGTTTTGTTTCGAAGATGATTCACAGTTGTTATGCTCAACAAAACTTTTAGGGGGCTTGGTTCATGGAAATGCAGACGAGTAAAAGCCGTGGAACGCGTCTGTGGCTGATAAGCATCTTGGTCCCGGTGGTGAATATCGCCATTCATTGGTTGATTTTCTTATTCCTCCGCGATTCCAGCTTGCCCCCGGTCATGAATGCCGTCGTTGCCGTCCTATGGGGGGCGCTCGGGATCTATTCCATCTATTATTCCTTCAACTGGGCGGTCGAGCAGTATCCGGACCGTTGGAAGCGCCGTATCTTACCCTATGTGTTCATTGGGCCCGCCGTCATATTGCTGGGTTGGCTGCTTGTCCTCCCGACGCTAAGAACGCTGTATTTAAGCTTTTTCAATGCGGATTCGACCCAATTCGTTGGACTCGCCAATTTTGCTGCTGTATTCACGGATCGTTTGCTCCTGACTGCACTGCGGAATAACCTTCTGTGGGTCGTTTTCGGTACGATTGCTTGCGTGGGGCTGGGACTGCTTATCGCGATTCTGGCGGATCGGAGCAGCTTCGAGAAGCTGGCGAAAGGGATCATCTTTATGCCGATGGCCATTTCATTTGTTGCCGCCGGTGTAATCTGGAAGTTTATTTATTACTATCAGCCTGAGCAGCAGCAGATCGGTCTGCTTAATGCGATCGTTGTCGCTTTCGGTGGAGAACCGCAGGCTTGGATCAGCATGGTTCAGCCATGGAACAATTTGTTCTTAATCGCGATTCTGATCTGGATGCAGACGGGATTCGCTATGGTTATTTTGTCAGCGGCGATTAAAGGGGTTCCTGAGAGCATGCTTGAAGCGGCGCGAGTGGATGGAGCGAATGAGGTGACGATATTTTTCAAAATCATGATTCCCTCAATCTCGGGAACGCTGCTGTCGGTGACGACCACGATCGTCGTGTTTACGCTCAAAATATTCGATGTGGTCATGATCATGACCGGCGGCCAGTACGATACGGAGGTTGTCGCCACACAGTTCTATAGGCAGCTCTTCATGTACCAGAATGCAGGATATGGTTCGACTCTCGCGATTGTCCTGCTCATCGCCGTCATTCCGGTCATTCTGGTGAACCTGCGGCAGTTCCGCAGGGAAGGGGGTTTCTGACATGCGTAAGACAAAGCTTCGCAAATCCAAATGGCTCGTTAATACGGTGCTTGCGATTATTTGCCTCGTCTGGTTTATCCCGACTCTTGGACTGTTGATCTCCTCGTTCCGGCCAGCGGCCGATATTCTGCAGACCGGATGGTGGAACATCTTCCCGCATCGGGAGTGGATGACGGTTGAAGACATTCAGCTTCCCAAGGATACAGATTTGCGGCAGCCGATCCAGGTCAACGGAAAGACGTTTACGGATCAGCAGCTGCGCGCTGGGGTGGATCTGGATGGTGAGCGACTCATCTGGGAGAATCGACGAGCGCGGCTCGTGAACATTCAAGAGAAAAAGTGGAGTGTGATTACCCGCTTCACGCTGCAGAACTATAAGACCGTTCTCGGCGGTAAGAGTTATCCCATCACGATGCCGGATGGAAGCGTGAAGACGGAGAGAGGGAGCGGGATGGGGCGCTCGTTCTGGAACACGGTTGCGGTCTCCGTGCCGGCGACGGTCATTCCGATTCTAATTGCTTCCTTCGCAGCTTATGCCTTCGCATGGCTTCGGTTTCCCGGAAGGCGGACATTCTTCGTCGTTATTGTCGCTCTGCTTGTTGTGCCGCTTCAAGTGGCGCTTATCCCGATCCTGAGGGACTATACGTCGCTGGGCTTGAACGGAACTTATTTCGGCATTTGGCTTGCGCATGCCGCTTTCGGATTGCCGCTGGTCACGTATTTTATGTACAACTCCATTAGCCAGCTCCCAAGGGATTTGTTTGAATCCGCATTTATGGACGGGGCGACGAATTTCACGATTTTTAGCCGGCTCATTCTGCCGCTATCCGTTCCGGCGCTGGCGTCCATTAGCATTTTTCAGTTTCTATGGGTCTGGAACGATTATCTCGTATCGCTCATCTTCTTGGGCAGTCAGCCGGAGGTGCAGGTGATGTCTATGAAAATTGCCAATCTTGTCGGCTCGCGCGGCAATGACTGGCATTTGCTGACGGCTGCGGCTTTCGTCTCGATGATTACTCCACTCGCCGTGTTCTTCGCCCTGCAAAAGTATTTTGTACGAGGGCTGCTCGGCGGTTCAGTCAAGGGTTAGGCTTGCAAAAGGTACGGGAGGTTGTTATAATAACCAGCAATAACTTGAAATCACACTATGCCGATGAAGAGAATCCAACTCGGAGGCGTTATGATCGGGACCCTGGCGCTTGTTATAGCTGCGAGATATAGGTCCTCTAAGTAGTCCGGAACCGCACCGTTATTGGCGGATCAAGAGAGTCGGCGAATGTCGGCTAATTTGGGTGGCACCGCGAGAAGCGCTCCTCGTCCCTTATGTGGATGAAGAGCGCTATTTTTATTTCTCAAGAGGAGTGATTAGCCCATGTTAGACATTCGTATGATTCGTATCCGTGCTCAAGAGGTACAAGAAGCGGCTAGACGCAAAGGACTGAATTTTGACGTCACTCATTTGCTGAAAGCCGATGAACGAAGACGGGAGCTGCTCATGCAGGTGGAAACGCTGCGTGCCAAGCGTAATAAACGCTCGGACATCATTACGCAGATGCTTCGTAAAGGACGCACCGAGGATGCAGAGAAGGAGAAGCTCGCAGCGTCGGAAGGAATGGCGCACCTCAAGCAAGTGGAAGCAGAGCTGCGAGCTGTTGATGGCGAGTTCGAAACCTTGATGTTCGATGTGCCTAATTTTATATCACCGGATACACCGATCGGCCTTAGCGATAGAGATAATGTAGAAGTTCGCCGGTACGGTGAGGTGGCTGCGTTCCCATTCGAAGCCAAAAGTCATGTCGAGCTGGGGGATTCGCTCGGCATCGTCGATTTGCAGCGGGGGGTTAAGATTGGCGGCAGCCGTCATTATGTGCTTCGGAATAATGGTCTTCTGCTGCATAGGGCTGTCCAACAGTTAGCGCTGGATCTGCTTGCAGCGAAAGGATATGACCTGCTTGATGTACCGATATTGGTGAAAGAGGAGACACTCCATGCCACAGGCTTCTTTCCGTCGAACCGCGATCAGACGTTTGCCGTTAACGGCGGCGAACGATGGTTAGCCGGTACGGCAGAGGTGCCTCTCGTCTCGCTGTATAGTGGTGAAATTGTGGATGTAACCGAACCCCTGCTGCTTGGAGCGGTATCGCCCTGTTTCCGCAGCGAAGTTGGGTCTGCTGGACGGGATGTGCATGGCTTATACCGTGTACACCAATTCTCGAAGGTGGAGCAGGTCGTCATTTGCCGGGCTGACGAGGAACTATCGGAGCAGTTGCTGCAGAACATGGTGAAGCATTCCGAGGAGCTTCTCCAATTACTCGAGCTCCCGTATCGTGTCGTTGCGGTTTGCTCGGGGGATATGTCACAGAAGAACTATAAGCAGTATGATATCGAAACATGGATGCCGAGCAGAGCGGATTACGGCGAGACGCATTCGGCCTCGAATGTTCTCGACTTTCAGGCAAGACGTTCGCGGATCCGATACCGGGATGAGGAAGGTCAGCTGCAGTTCGTTCATACCCTGAATAATACGATGGTTGCCAGCCCCCGCATTCTGATCCCGCTGCTTGAAAATCATCAGCAGGAGGATGGCTCGGTCTACATTCCGGCAGCGCTGCGTCCATATATGAGAGGAATGGATCTCTTGAGCTGACGCTGATGTCAGGGATTAAATGCCTCGCAGAACCGATGTAACGCCCTTTTTGGGTGTATCGGTATGTGGTTGCACCCTTCATGAAAGCCGCATCGCACGCTGGGAGTTTCGTACAGTGCAAGAGCTATGTAACGCAACAAACGGCTCATTTTACTCATTCAGGGATGAAAATATAGCGGTAGTCCGGTTCAACAGGTATACTGGTGGAAACGCAGTTCCATTATTTGAAAGCATAAGAGAGGAGCTTTACTGCAATGAACCTGGAATCGATACATCGAATTGCTGACCGTATACGCTCTAACGTTAGTGAAGTCATCGTCGGCAAAGAAGATATCGTCGACAAATTACTGATTGCCATCATAGCATCCGGACACGTGCTGCTTGAAGATGTTCCCGGCACCGGCAAGACGCTTCTTGCGAAAGCGCTTGCGAAGTCGCTGGACGGCTCGTTCAAGCGAATTCAGTTCACACCGGATCTGCTCCCATCTGATCTAAGCGGCATTCATTTCTATAACCAGAAACTGTCGGAGTTTGAATTCCGTCCTGGCCCGTTATTTGCCAATATCGTGTTGGCCGATGAAATTAATCGCGCTACGCCAAGAACGCAATCGAGCCTGCTGGAATGCATGGAGGAACGTCAAGTTAGTATTGATGGTACGACACATGTATTAGAGCGGCCATTCTTAGTCATCGCGACTCAGAATCCGGTGGAGCAGCAAGGAACATTCCCGCTGCCTGAAGCTCAGCTGGACCGATTCTTATTCAAAGTAAAGATGGGGTACCCGTCCGTTGATGAGGGACTTTCTATCATGAAACGATTCATGTCCGAAAATCCGCTAGAGCTGTTGAAGCCGGTTGTGAACGCGGCAGATATTGTGGAAGCTCAGCGTGTCTATCCTACCGTGCTCGTTAGTGATGATCTGCTCCACTATATGCTGTCCATCGTCGAAGGCACTCGAGTACATCCGGATGCGGTCCTTGGGGTGAGCCCGCGCGGCAGTCAAGCGCTGCTGAAGGCTTGCCAGGTGCATGCTGCGTTGAGGGGGCGGGATTTCGTTACACCCGATGATGTAAAAACCATGGCCGTTCCTGTACTGGCACATCGAATCGCGGTGAGAAGCTCGCAGCGGATGCGTGCAGATGCTGCAGAAACGATTGTCATGTCGGTCCTTAATCAAATTCCAGTACCTGCGGATGCACCGCTTACGGCAAGATGATTATCGTCAACATCGTTGCGAAGCGGAGGCGAATCTAGTGGGCATACATTGGTTTATTCTAAGCGCGCTCGTCGTGATGTTCGCACAGCGCTGGGTCTTTAAACGCTTCGGGATCAAGAGGCTCACGTATAAGCGGACGTTCGGAACCGCGCGCTGCTTCGAAGGCGATCGGATCGAGATGATTGAGAAGGTAACGAACCGAGGCTTGCTTCCGGTTCCATGGCTGCGTGTGGAATCACAGCTTCACACGGGTCTGAAGTTTGAAAGCGAGTTTAATTTCGACGTCAGCTCCGGTCAATTCTATCAGAACCACAAAAGCCTGTTTAGTCTGATGGGTTACAAGCAATTAACGCGCCGGCATGCTGTGCTATGCAATCAGCGCGGCTGTTATCGGCTTACCTCGGCATCGCTTACGTACGGTGATTTATTCGGATTTTACCGGGCCTGGGTGAATGTGCCGCTTAGTGAAGAGCTTATCGTCTATCCCAAGCCGCTTGACCGTGCGGATATCCAGCTTCCCTCACACAGCTGGCAGGGTGATATTTCCGTGCGCCGCTGGATCGTGGAGGATCCGTTCTTCGTGACTGGGGTTCGCGACTATCGACCTGGCGATCCGCTGAAAGGCATTAATTGGAGTGCGACGGCACGTGCTGGACAGATTCAGGTTCACCGCAGGGATTTTACGGCCGATTACCGGCTCATGGTTGTATTGAATGTCGAAGATCATACAGACATGTGGGATACCGTTAACGATACCGAGCTGATTGAGCAAGGCATTAGGTGCGCAGCGGGCTACATTCAATATGCGACAGAGCAAGGGCTAGAGAGCGGGTTTGCGTCGAATGGGCATGAGCTGGATATTCCGGGAAAACCGATGATTGAAGAGATGGGAAGCGGACATGAGCATCTAATGGCGATTCTGGAGCAGATGGCCAAGCTGGTCATTGTAAGGGCTATGCCGTTCGATGCCCTCCTCGCCTATATCGGCACGACCCTGGATGCGCGATGTGATTTGGTTATCGTGTCGGCTTTCATGAATGATAAAATAACAGCCGAGGTGGAACGGCTCCGGCATGGCGGTCATGGCATTCATTGGGTGCCCATTGGCCGGTCAGAGGAGGCGGCGTAATGAAGCATTTGATCGCAGGCCTTCGGGTTGCCCAACAAGGCCTGATTGAGCTCCTGCTGTATTTTCCGATTATACTCGTCCTGACGGGATACGTTCTGGAAGGACCGATCCAATGGATATGGCTGATCGGTCTGCCGCTGGGATATCCAATCGGTTATTTCATCAACCTTCCTTTATCGTTCCGGCATCCTTTTCCGGTCATTCTCCTGGCTGTGATTGGGGGCTTATTGTACGGGTATGGATTTGGATTATTCGATTTGTCCCGGATAGGTATTATGGCGTTTCTCGCAGCAGCCTTCGGAATGTTTCGCGGCGGGACGATGCTCTCGTTGTCGTGGCATGAACGTATTGGTATTAGCCGTTATGCGTATAGCTTGTTATTCTATTTTCTGGTTTCGGCCATATTTTTGCGGTTTGAACGATTCGAGGATTATTCATGGCTGCTGCTTGCAGGCGGCGCCGCTTCACTCCTTCTCTTCTTATTCTTATCGAATCGCCATATGGTGGGGGAAGAGACACTGTCCGGCGATCAGGAACCCAAGGTTGAAGCAACGGTAAAGCGTCACAACAGAGTGATGGTTATCCTCATCGTAGGCTTAACGGTTTTTCTGGTGCTTGCCATTCAACTGCAAGCCTTGTTCAGCTCACTCGGTGGCGCAATAGTCGCCCTGCTTAATAAGCTGCTAAGTGGAGAGAGCAGGGAGGAATTGCCGGCAGAAATGCCCCCGAATGAGCCTGCGCCGCCACCGCAATTGCCCAAAGGGGGAGAGCCCTCGCCGATTTGGGATATACTCACATACGTCTTGCTTACTGTAGTAGCCGTCTTGCTATTATGGGTAATCCTGCGAATCATGAAGCATGTCCCGGGATGGCTAAGGCTGCTCAGAGAGAGACTCGCGCGATTATTCGGACGAGAACGGGTTATCCGTTCGCAGGGCTATGTAGATGAGGTGGAGAGCATATGGAAGCCAGGTCGATTCGCAGCATGGTTCCGGGGATCCTCACGTGAGTCACGGTTGAAGTGGAAGGATCTCCCCGACAACGAATCCAGGATTCGTTACTTATACCGGCAGTGGCTCGGTCAACGCGTGAAAGCAGGCTATGCGTATAAACCTCACCTGACTCCGGTTGAGACCGGGTCAGAGCTGAGCGAGCAGTTAAGCTCCCAAGAGAATGAAATGGCAGAGCTTCTTGTCAATCATTATGGATCGGTCCGATATGGCAAGAAGGCAATAAGCGATGCTGAGCTGGAACGTCTGCAGGCAGCCACGACGCCGAAGCATAAAAACAAGCGAAAATAATCCGTTGAACCTCACCCTACATAAAGTTTCAACCAATGGTGCATATTAGCACTATTCCTATTGTTACAGGAGGGTTCCGATGGAAAATCAAAATCAAGGACAAACAATCAATAGCCAGCAGATGTCTTATCAGCAGTTCCAAGAGCAAGTGCAGCAGCAGCAAGCGCAGGAGCGGATTCAGGCTCAGCAAGCCTTGCGCAACGCAGGTCTGGATCAACGCTCGCAGAAGGTCAATCAAGTCGTGATCGAAATACAGAACATTCAGCATGAGCTACAGCTTGCGGAGAATCAGATCCAAATGCAGATGGATGCCCAAAAAAGACAGATTCAAAACATCCTTCAGCGACTTCAGCAAGCCGAGCAGCAGGTCAAGAGTACGATCAGCGCGATATCCGCTGAACCCGCTCAATCAAGCATCCCGATTCAATAAGTACAGAGCTACCACTCCAATCAACGCCTCTACAGCAGCTGCTCGCCAATTTCGAGCACTGCCGATAGAGGCGTTGTTCGGTATGAGGAGAGATAGTTGACGCGTATGCATTTCTCCCGGTGGAAACGCCGGGTTCTCTCGTAACCTTCCAACATAGAATAGGGAAGGAGAAAAGAAAGAGTAGAGGGGGCGAGGGCATGCCGGTACTGGACTCCGGACTTCTATTCAATCGGAAAGCGCGGCGGACCGCGAAGCTATCTGTCTCTGTTATGAATATGGGGTGGCAGCAAGCGAAAGCAGGCATCGAGATTTATACGTTGAAGCGGAAAACAGCCGAATCTGATGATGAGTATGGGAGCTTGGTCACGAAAGCGTTCAAGGTCGTTCAGCTGCAGCGGGTAGGCTGGGAACAATCCGTCTTCGTCTATGAGGTGGATGCGAAAGAATTGGATCGATTCGGAGTTCGTGTCGTGACGAACGGACTAGGCTCAGGCGACGTCGTTGCCACGGTTACGGAATATGACGATACGGACGATCCCGCAGACCAGCATGTGCTGCGGATGATGCCTGTTCGCCATGATGAGCTGCAGCTGGCTTATGTTGCGAATCACACGCAGCATACCGTTACCGTCATCCAAACTTCGACACATTCCCGTCTCACGACGGTAAAGCTGCCCTCAGGCTCCAGACCGCGTGTATTGGCCGTTTCGCCAGACGGCTCTAGCATCTATGTGACCTGTCAGGGCGATAAGTCGTTGAAGGTAATCTCGGCGGTTTCACACCGCGTTACAGCGGATATCCGTTTTCCGCCCAGCTGCGTGCCTTTTGCCCTCGCTCTGTCAAGCAATGGGAAGAAAGTGTATGTGACGACGCTTCTGGATGATTCGATTCATGTTATCGACACGGGGACGAATGCCATCATTCAAGCGATTCCCTTGCCCGTATCCAGCGATCCATCAGCGGTGGCCCTGTCTCCGGACGGACATGATCTCTACATTTGCATGACGAATACCGGAAAAATCGCTGTCATGGACACAACGACGGACATGATCACATCAATGATTGGGCTTCCGAGCGGGAGCCAGCCTTCATCTCTTGCTTTCTCACCTGATGGAGATGACGTCTATATTACAGATCTCCACTATAATCGGATTCTTGTCGTATCGGCATCAGAGCATACTGTGCGATCAATCATTTCATTGGAGTACGGCAGTAAACCGCAAGGCATTGCCGTTTCGCCGGATGGTGCGCTGGCATACATCGTGAATCGGGACAGCAACGCCATCGGAGTCATTAACACGGCGAAAAATGAAGTGCTGACGACGATCGATCTGCCCGAAGGAAGTATGGCCAGCAGTCTGGCCTTCACCACCGACGGCATGAAGCTGTATGTGTCTATGCTTGCCGTCGGGTATGTTGCGGTTATCGACGTTCAAAGTCAGCAGCCGATTGCGATATTGCCCGTAGGCAGCTTCCCATCGTCTGTTGTGATATCACCGCTATTACTACTCTCTACAGGTGTGGAAGCATAGGCTCCTGTCCATATTTTCATCGGTTCAAACCAATACGCCATAGGAAAGAGGCCGCGATCGCTCGCGGCCTCTTTCCTATGGCGATTATTCAGTTCGCAGGGGAAGCCATTCCAGCACACGCTGGATCTTAGCATCCCAGTAGCCCCAATCATGATTGCCGGGTTCCTCTTCGTACGTTAAAGGCAGATTGAGCTGCCGGGCATGATCACGGAAGTTGAGATTCACATCGTATAGAAAATCTTCTGTCCCGCAGCATTGGTACAGCTGGGGAGCCTGCTTGCCGCTTGCCGCCAAATCGGAAGCAAGCCGGAACATATCATTCGCGCTGTCTACGGCTTCATCCAGACTGCCGAATACTTTTGCAAAGTCGGCGGGAAACCGTTCCGACAAGCTGGCGATATCTAACGAACCCGACAAGCTGGCAGCCGCTTGATAACGATCAGGATGGCTTAAGGCAAGCTTGAAGGCGCCATAGCCACCCATCGAGAGTCCGGCGACGAAGTTATCCTCCCTGCGATCGGATAGAGGGAAGAAGGATCTGGCAATCGAGGGCAGCTCTTCGCTGATGAATGTCCAGTAATCGTATCCGCTCTTCATATTCGTGTAGAAGCTCCTATGTACAACCGGCATGACAACAGCTATTCCAAGAGAAGCTACATAGCGTTCGATAGATGTGCGGCGCAGCCATATGGTATGGTCGTCGGACAACCCATGGAGAAGGTACAGCGTAGGGTGTTTCCGTTGGAGAGCCTTCGACTCCATACCGATCTGCGAATACGATTGTTGAGGGAGTATGACCGTCATGGAAGTCGACAAGCCGAGGGAATCCGAATAAAAATCACAATTAATCAATGCCATTAAATATTACCTCCATTAAATAAAGAAAAATGGTTTGCTTACATCAACATGAGACATAACAAACATTCGCCTCGTATGCACAAATTCCTGCTTGTTCATGAAATGGGCGGACTGCCGCTTTTCGCATCCACATTTTTTTCGTAATAACGATTATAGATTGGAGGGATATGTAAGTTAACGCAGAATAAGCATATTTACATAGTCCTTATTAGGGATGTTGTCATTCAAACCATGAGTCTGCAGGGTCAACCTCAGATCAATTCAAATCTAAAAGGGGGCGTGCCAAGTTCTTGATCCAACCAGCCGCACCATCATTGATTAGGAAGCATTCTTCATTGTGAGCAGAACAAGATGCTAAAGCATAGAACGATGAATAAGGAGATGTAAATATGAGCTTGACTGCCGGCCAAATTGATTTCTTTGAAACCTTCGGATTTATTAAATTACCTCAGCTGCTTAGTGACAGTATCGATTGGATCACCGATGAATTTACGCAGACCTTCCCGGGGAAGACGGATATTGCACCGCATGATGGAACGAAACGAACGTGCATTGTTCCATTCATCGATCAACGGGCACGAATGAATACGCTGCTGGATGATCCGAGAATCGAAGGTATTGGGGCCTCCCTGTTAGGCGATGACTTTAACTACATGGGCAGCGACGGGAATTATTATACAGGCGAGACGGGCTGGCATCGCGATGGGTATCATCACAAGTATAAACATATCAAAATCGCGTTCTACCTGGATAAGCTGGATGGAGCTTCGGGGGCGCTGCGCGTCATTCCGGGAAGTCATCGGCTCGATGATCAATTCGGTAAGGATTTGACCGATAAAATGCGCAAAAGCAGTGAATTGTGGGACATCAAAGGCAGCGAGGTGCCGTCGGTTACCTTGGACGTGGTGCCGGGTGATATCCTGGTATTCGATCACAATACCTTCCATGCTTCGTTTAATGGCGGACCGAATCGGAGAATGTTCACCATGAATTTATGCCAGCGCTATCTGGAAGAGGATCTTCAGGAGCTGCGCGATTATATTGCCGGCCATGCCCGATTCTGGATCGATCGGAACTATTCCGAAACGATGATGAATACAGCGTCACCCCGCAGGATGGTTCATCTGGAGCAGGTGATGGCTAACGACGGTCATCTGGCCGGGTTAACGGCTGAATTGAAGAAGACGATGTCCGAACCGGCTCGCGGTTAATAAGTATAGATTGGCAGAAGGAGGAACCGCGCAGCGAGCGGTTCCTCCTTCTGCCTGGATGCCCCGGTTAGATATGGTTAATGATATACTAAGATGAGAGGAGGCGTACGGACGTATGACACGAACGAGTGTGGACCTGTATTGGCAAGGGAAGAAAGATGAATCAGCAACCACAGACAAGCTTGCTCTAGATAGGAGAAGGCTCGAGGAGCGAATCTCCGAATACCAAGAATGGAAAATTAGAGATATTGTCCTTATCCAGCAAGGCGCGCCTGCATGGGAATGGCATGATGGGCAGGATGATCGTGTAGGGGCTGTCTACTCGTGCACGAAAAGCATATTATCCGCGCTGATTGGCATTGCGTTGAAACGGGGAGAAATCGACGATTTGGAACAGCCGATTTCCGACTACTTCAAACAAATACATAAAGATAAGGATCCCCGGAAGAAAGCGATCCGCATCAAGCATCTGCTAACGATGACCCCCGGATTTGATTGGCCGGACTTCGATAAACCCTATTGGGCGATGAAACGGGCTGAGGATGGAGTGCAATTCGTTCTTGACCGGCCTATGGCACATGATCCGGGAGAATCATTCACCTATAATTCCGGCGGCTCTTACTTACTTTCGGCCATCCTTAATCAGGCAACCGGAGTTTCGGTCTACGATTATGCAAGCGAGCATCTGTTTCGGAAGCTTGAATTCCGCAAACCCCGTTGGAATAGCTTAGCAGGCATTCATGAAGGCGGAGCCGGCCTGCATCTTGCTTCCCGAGATATGGCGAAGTTCGGTTTGCTGTACCTGCAGGGCGGAAGATGGAACGCTGAGCAGATCGTGCCCGAAGCATGGGTAAGAGACTCAACCGTCATGCACCACAAAGGCTATCTTCACTATGAACCGCCGATCTTTGGAGAATACGGTTACCATTGGTGGATTTCCTCTAAGGAGCATAACGGAGTTGTCGACCTCTATTTCTCCAAAGGATATGGGGGACAATATATCTTTGTTATTCCAGCCTATGAGCTTGTTGCTGCGATCCGCAAGGAACCGACAGGGAAGAGTGAAGCTATATACGCCAAGCGGCTGCTGTTCGAGGACATTATTCCTGCACTGCGAATGAGATGAGTGCGGATGACGTATAAATAGACATGCACTTAAATTTAATATCATTAACTATACATGACATTAATAACAAGACTTTGGCGATCCATCCGATCTTATTCGCTCGCTTCATAGAATACAAGCCTGTTTCCAAAAGGATCAACAACTTGTACTTCAAGCGAATTCCAGGGCGTTTGTTCCAAGCCGGGTCTTGCGAATTTATAGGTCTTGGCAAGCAGGGAGGAATGAAAAGCCCGCACATTATTCGCCTGGATGCGAACCGCACCGCCTGGGCAGCAATCTCCGTGATGTTCCGACAAATGCAGCACACAAGCACCGCTTGACACCTGCATGTATAAAGGAAATCCTTCCTCGAATCTGTGCTCCCAATCGACAGCAAAGCCCAGAAATTCGATATAAAACTCCAAGGCCTTGTTTACGTCGAATATTCGCAGAATAGGTGTGACAGCAGCCAGCTTCAGGTCTTCATTTCCCAATATTAACGCCGCCTTCCCAGTTTTTGACCTCATCATGACATGACAGCTGAAGCATGTCAATTCAGAACTTTAGTCATACATACGACCGATGTTACGATCATTGTGTTCAATGCCCGTTCATGAACTGTTTATATTCCGTTTATCTAATGCGTGTATCATAATCTTACAGCATGTTCATAACTCGAAATAAATGCGTTGAGCTTCATGCCGCAAGCAGGCAGAAAGGACTGGACTTATGGAGCATACATCTCAAGCCCTACCCGAGCAAAAGGAGCGGCCATCTACCGGAAACTGGCGGCTATTCATTCGTATGATTCGTCAAACCAAGCCTTCGATCCCGATTCTGACCATCGCGATCATCATGAGCGTGGCATCCACCCTAATCGGACTCGTCATCCCGCTATTTACGAAAAACCTGGTGGATGGCTTTAGTCTTAGCAGTCTGAGCTTCAGTCAAATCGCCGGTATCGCAATTATCTTCATCGTTCAGACTGTCGCGAGCGGGCTGTCCATCTATTTACTGAACCGAATCGGTCAGCAGATTGTTGCTGCACTGCGGGATCGGCTGTGGCGCAAGCTGCTTGTATTGCCTGTTACTTATTATGATAATAATCGGACAGGCGAAACTATCAGCCGGATGACCAATGATACAGGAGTCGTGAAGTCGCTCATTGCCGAGCATATGACCAGCTTCTTCACGGGTATCCTGTCTGTGATTGGATCTGTCGCGGTTCTGTTATACTTGGATTGGAAGATGACGGCTGTTATGCTTGGTGTTATTCCGCTTGCTGCACTCTTCCTTGTTCCGCTGGGCCGGCAGATGTTCAAGATTTCCAAGGGATTGCAGGATGAGACCGCTTCTTTTACAACGCTGCTTACCCAGGTCTTATCCGAAATCCGCCTTGTGAAATCCTCCAATGCCGAGAGCAGAGAGTATACGAACGGTAAGACAGGTATTATGAATCTATTCCGCTTTGGATTAAAGGAAGCGAAGGTGCAAGCGATTATTGCGCCGCTCATGTTTCTCGTCATGATGATGCTGCTGGTTGTAATTGTCGGATATGGCGGCATGCGGGTATCATCCGGAGCATTGACTGCTGGCGAGCTGGTCGCATTTATTCTATACTTGATCCAGATCGTAATGCCCATGAGCCAAATTACGACATTCTTCACCCAATTTCAAAAAGCGATCGGCGCAACGGAACGAATCATCGACATGCTCGATGCCGACGAAGAGGATCACCATTCGGGGAAATCCGTCGAACGGTCGAACCTGCCCATTGTCGTCGAACACTTGGGCTTTGCCTACAAGAATGGCGAACCGATTCTCCGTGATGTGAGCTTCAGAGTCGAACCGGGAACGGTGACGGCGATCGTAGGACCAAGCGGAGGCGGCAAGACAACCTTGTTCTCGCTATTAGAACGCTATTATATACCGACAGACGGGACGATCCAGCTGGGCGAGACGGCAATTGAAACCTTCTCCCTGCAATCATGGCGAAGCCAGTTCGGTTATGTCTCGCAGGAAAGTCCGCTTATTGCGGGATCGATCCGGTATAACATCTGTTACGGAGTGGATGGGGATGTTACCGATGAGGAGTTGGAGCATGCGGCTGCAATGGCCTATGTGGATACCTTCATACGCGAGCTGCCGGAAGGGTACGACACGGAAGTCGGGGAGCGCGGTATTAAGCTATCCGGCGGACAGCGTCAGCGAATCGCGATTGCCAGAGCGCTGCTGCGTGATCCGAAGATCCTCATGCTGGACGAAGCGACATCCAGTCTGGACAGTAAATCGGAGGTCGTGGTCCAAGAAGCGCTGAAGAACTTAATGAACGGCCGGACGACGCTCGTTATTGCCCATCGGTTATCGACTGTCGTAGATGCAGACCAGATCCTGTTCATCGAGAAGGGAACCATCACCGGCAGCGGCACGCATCAAGAATTACTCGCCAAGCACAAGCTGTACCGGGAATTTGCGACTCAGCAGCTGCAGCTCAATGAATATGGAACCGTCGATTCTATAACGGCCGAACTGCTGGACGCCTCCAGAACCCGCTAATATCAACTCCCCTGGATCAGATCCGGGGGAGCTATTACTTGTCATGAAACTCTTTGGCGCGAACACTCGTCTTACAAGAGGACATGCATTGAACAAGATTAATGATAAAGGATGATAGACATGAATCGTCATATCCTGATCGTCGATGACGATCCGAAGATCGCTCAGCTCATTGAAATCTACTTGAGCAATGAAGGCTATACCGTCAGTAAAGCCGGAGATGGACTGTCTGCCTTAGAATTCATGAAGGATGACAAGATTGATCTCGTCATACTGGATATTATGATGCCCGGGCTGGACGGACTTAGCGTCTGTATGAAAATCCGCGAAACCAAAACAACGCCAATTCTGATGATAAGCGCCAAAGATGGCGATATGGATAAGATTACGGGCCTGATGACCGGTGCGGACGACTATATGGTCAAGCCGTTCAACCCGCTTGAGCTTATCGCCCGGGTGAAATCGCTGCTGCGCCGTACCTATTTCAACGGACAGCCGCAGCAGACCCAGCCGGATAACCTAATACGGATTCAATCGCTCGAAATTAATAAACAGACGCACACGGTCATGTTTGAAGGGCGTCCGATCAAGCTGACCCCGATCGAATTCGGCATCCTGCATCTGCTTGCCAGTCATCCGGGCAGGGTGTTTAATTCGGAGGATATCTTCGAGATGATTTGGAAAGAGAAATATTACGACTCCAACAATTCCGTCACGGTTCATATGAGCCGGCTTCGCGAGAAGCTGGTGAAGGAAATGGACGGCGAGAAGATCATACATACCGTTTGGGGGGTCGGCTACAAAATTGAAGCTTAGGTGGATGATCCCGCTATTCTGGAGTATTGTCGGGACGATCTTCGTGCTGTTCTTGTTCGTCGTGATCGGCCGCTTTCTGATCTTCACCGACTTATACCAAGTGAGTCTCAGCAGGCTGCTGGTGTTCATCAATCGGAATATCGGATACCCGAACATGTATGTTGTAACAGGTATTCCCGTGTTTGTTGTCGCCTTGATCTTCTTCTTCTCGCGGGATAAACGGATTCGCTCCGAGAATTATCTCCTGCAGATCGCCGAGAACGTCCGGCGGATTGCCGCAGGCGACTTCAACCATAAGGTTCCGGTCGAGCCTATTGGCGAGTGGGGGAATATGGCCGCCAATATTAACCGGTTCGTCGATCAGTTGAATACCTCGCTTGCGGAAGAACGGCGAGCCGAACAGACGAAGAACGAGCTCATTACGAACGTGTCGCATGATTTACGTACGCCGCTTACGTCCATTACCGGTTACTTGGGCTTGATTGAGCAGGATCGGTACCGGGATGAGGTGGAGCTTCGGTATTATGTGACGCTTGCGTATGAAGAGTCCGAGCGAATGAGCCAATTAATTCAGGACTTGTTTGAGTATACAAGGCTTCGCAACAACGAGATGAAAATTCATAAAGAAAAAATCAACCTGGTCGAAATGCTCTACCAAATGTCGGAGCAGTTCCGGCTTCAAATGGAGGAAGCGGGAATCGAGCTGAGGATGAAGCTGGGTGACCCGCTTCTGGCCGTGATGGCAGATGGCAATAAGCTGAGGCGGGTATTCGAGAATTTGGTGACGAATGCGATCAAATACGGGTATGACGGCCGCTATCTCGACATCACTGGACATAGAGAGAATGGCATTGTAACCATCGATATTATTAATTACGGCGAACCGATTCCACAATCGGCACTGCCGCATATATTTGAACGATTCTATCGCGTAGAGAAATCGCGGGCGACGGACACGGGGGGATCGGGCCTTGGCCTGGCGATTGCCAAGCAGATCGTGGAGCTTCATGGGGGTACGATCGCAGCGACCAGCACGCCCGAACATACCGCGTTTACCGTTCGAATGCGAGAGGTACAAGGGAAACAATAGCTTGCCAAGATTGCAACAGTATTGAGAAAATAACAGGCCAAGGACAGCCTTTTCTCGCCATGGGAGGGGCTGTCGTTATTTTTGTTTCGGAAATCGTAATAGTTTCGTTATGTTTTCTTATCGGATCATTAAGAGGCGGCGGTCATAATGAGAATATAACGATGACGATGAACCGGAATTGAAAGGAGCTGCTCATAGTGCTTCGACTCGCTATGTTGAAAAAAACGGCAATGACGATGGTCGTTGCAATCACAGCAGTTACAGTCATAACGGAGTGGAGCAGCTTACAGGCGAAGGCGCCGCGCGTCTGGGCGAAGCTGTCGGATGCTGTAATGAAGAATGACACGCCATCTGTCGGAACGCTGCAGGGGGAAGCAGCAGTGTTAATGGATGAGCGCACAGGCCAACTACTATACGGGAAGAATGAACATAAACGTCTATATCCAGCCAGCACGACTAAGTTGTTAACGGCATTAATTGCATTGGAGAAGGGAGATCCGGATGCAATCGTTACCGTGGGTGACGAAGCGCTGCTGCCTAGCAAGGGCGAAAGCACGGCAGGGCTTTATAAAGGGCAGCAGCTCTCCTTACGCGATCTTATCGCGGCCATGATGCTGCCGTCCGGCAACGATGCTGCCAGGACAATCGCTCGGTACACGGCGGCTGTGGAGACGGGTAAACAGATGACGATGGAGGAAGGGCTCGAGACGTTCGCGGATATGATGAATAAACGGGCCGAAGAGCTAGGCGCGATGGAGTCTCATTTTGTCAATCCGCATGGGCTTCACGATCTCGATCATTATACGACGGCGGGCGATCTCGCTTTAATTGCCCGTAAAGCCAGACAGAATAAGCTGCTGCGCGACATCGTAAGCGAGAGTGAGCATACGGTAAAAACGGCGACGACGACTATGGGGCCGACTTTCGTCAATCGCAATAAGCTGCTTCAGCCGGCGAGCGGTTATTATTTTGATGGGGCGAACGGAATGAAAACAGGTTATACCAGCGCGGCCGGATACTGTCTGGTGGCTTCTGCGAAGCGTGGGGGCAAGAGCTATATCGCGGTCATCCTGAACTCCTCCTCTTCCGACGTATGGGTTGATGCCACGAAGCTGCTTAAGTACGGGTTTGACCGGGATCGGGCGGTAGGTTATCCTTCTTGATGCTGTGGGAAGAAAACATTCGATATAGCGGATATGCGTTTTGAATGTGTCTTCATGTGGTAATAGTAGAAGGCGGCTGCCACCATATTAATGATCAGGAGGCAATATACAAGATGAACGACCTGAAACAACATTGGATCACCCAGCCAGAGGGTGTCTATCATAGATTTGATCTTCTGCAGGAAATCGATGATACATTAGCCGAAATGGAAATCTATTTGAAGCGCTACCCGGAGGATGAAATGGCCAAGCTCCAGTACGAACAGTATTTCAAGAAACGTGAAGCGCTTGTCCAGCCTTTCTTGTTCTACTGTGGTTCCGTAAGCATGTGTGATGCGGTATACTGCGAATCGTAATATGATATTCACATCAAGCTAGGCTCCGGCTACATATGAAGATCGCCGCACCGGTTCAACCGGCTGCGGCGTTTTTTGTTTAAGGGATCCTACAGCAGTCAAGACAATCATCCTTATTGCCCCTCCGCCATCAAATCAAGCACTTTGCACAGCTCGATTAGTTGATGTATGCCGTTGAACTGCTGACGGTTTCGCTTATGGATGCTCAACAGAGCATTCTCTGTGACTTCTTTTGCTTTTTCGATGGTGTGATATTCGACAGCCCTAACGATTTCCTTCATATTTTCCAGAAAATAGACGGTCCTTCGCAGCGTTCGGATGAGCAGTATCTGCCGGATGTGTATGGGCGTAAACACCCGGTAGCCATTCTCCGGATCGCGTTCTGGCGTTAACAGCCCTTCCTTCTCCCAATGCCGTATGGCTGATGGTTGTACATCGGTATAAGCGGCGATTTCTCCTATGGTCATATGGTTCTTCAGCTTCTTATTGACATGTAGGACGAGCTCCGGATCTTGCAGAAGCGCTAGTGTCTGGTCGGCTACGGTTTTCTCGTGCTGTAGAAGGGATTGCTCCTTACTGACGAGCCAGAAGGCGGTGTCTACATTTGCGCTTTGAATATGGCGAAGCACCTCGCAAGTGATTCCGACGCCAAATCCCTCGAACATTGCCCGAAGGCAGCGAAAGTAAGCCAGGTGGACCTTTGTATACAGGCGGTAGCCATTCTCTGCGCGTGCAGGGGCCGGAATGACTCCCCAAGATTCATAATGCCGCAAAGCGCTCGTACTAATATGAAGCTCTCGGGCAATTTCGATAGGCTTGTAGTAGAGCATCTCCCTTTCACCTCCCTGGAATCATTCATGTTCACTATACCTCAAGTGTCGGATGAAGAAAAACATTCAATCAAAACATTAAAATGATGTGCTAAGCTTTCTGATTCGGAATGCGAATTAGATAAGGATTCTTTTCTCCTAACCTTATCACTTGCATGAATGTTGTAAAGTATATAGAGAACGGAATGATTTGGAATTACAGAAAGGGGAACAAAATGAATATTTGTTATGAAATTCCTGCTGCAGGGGTTGGCTGAGATCAGCTGTACATAAGGCTCTAGACCCCTTCAATGTGTCGTGGTGCCATGCTGCAAGAAACGATAAATCAAACGGAGGATTGCTTATGAACAATACCATTGAAATCCGGGGAGCCCGGGAGAACAATTTGAACAATATTACGCTTCACATACCTAAGCACAAGCTGGTCGTGCTAACTGGACCCTCTGGTTCAGGGAAATCGACGCTCGCTATGGATACGCTGCAGCGTGAATGTCAGCGGCAATATATGGAGTCGATGGGGATGACCTCGGAAGCGATTGCGAAGCCTAAGGTGGATGCCATTGTCGGCTTGTCGCCTTCGATCTGTGTAGGGCAGCATGTCACCAATCGGAATCCGCGATCGACCGTCGGTACGATAACGGACATCCATACGTACCTGCGCGTCATCTACGAGATGCTTGGTGAACGGGCCTGCCCCCACTGCAGCAGCCGATTCGTGCCCGGTGCTGATCAGGTCCTCTCTGGTTCTGAGATCGGGGACGAGGAGGCGGGGGAGAGACTGGATGCCATCCACTGCCCTAATTGCGGTGGAGAGATGGAGCGCTTGACCCGCAGGCATTTCTCCTACAACACGCCGGAAGGCGCCTGTGAAGCATGTGATGGACTTGGCCATATCGTTAGTCTGAATCTGGATGCTGTATTCGACGAAGAGCGGAGTCTTGCGGGCGGCTGTGTCACGATTTGGTACGACATGATCAGCAACTATAATGCTGCGATTCTGAAAGCGGCAGCCGATCATTATGGATTTACCTTCGATCCGGACCTGCCGCTTAAACACTATGACACCATTCAACGTGACTTGTTATATTATGGTGTCGAAAGTGATGCATTGGCAAATCATTATCCCGGCATCAAACCGCCCAAAACCGTTACGGCCGGGAAGTTCGAAGGTGTCGTCAACGGAATCTGGAGACGCTATAAAGAAAAAGGCGGCGAATCGGGTGAATCGGCCCTGTTCCAAGAGCAAGTGTGTTCGTCATGCCAAGGTGGACGGCTAAAGAAGGAGATTCGCCTGGTAACGGTCGGCGGGGCTTCCATCTCCGACATCTCCGGTTGGGCGCTGCAGGATGCCATCGTCTGGTTGGACCAATTGATGGGGCAGCTGAAAGAGGATGAAAGGGAGCAGGTCGAGACGCTGCTGCATGATCTGACAGTTCGAACGAAACGCATTGTCGATGTCGGGCTGGGCTATCTATCGCTTAGCCGACAGTCCGTGTCGCTGTCCGGCGGGGAGGCGCAGCGCCTGCGCCTTGCTTCCATTCTCGGATCTGGTCTTACCGGCGTGCTCTATATACTTGACGAACCGACAGCGGGGCTTCACCCGCGCGATACAGCTGGGCTAATCGGTATACTGAAACAGCTGCGGGACTTAGGAAATACCGTGCTGGTCATTGAGCACGACATCGAGATGATGCGTGCGGCCGATCATGTAATTGATATGGGACCTGGTGCAGGCAGCTTTGGCGGCCGCATAGTCGGTGAAGGTACACTGCAGCAGCTGATGGATAACCCGGAATCGGTGACAGGCGGCTACCTGAGGGAGGCAGCAAGCGCAGTAAGACCACAGGACCGACGGTCAGGAAATGGCTCGTTTCTGCGCGTCCATGACGCCTATGATCGTAACCTGAAGCATATCGATGTGGAGTTCCCATTAGGCTGCCTTGCTGCGGTCACCGGTGTATCCGGTTCCGGTAAATCGACGCTGCTGTTTGATCTTGTGGCAGCCGGCGGACGAGACGACCAGCAGCGTAATGGTTGTGCCAGCATCACCGGATTCGGTGCCATCGATAATATCGTGACAGTCGACCAGTCGCCGATTGGACGGATGAGCCGCTCTAACGTTGCCACTTATACAGACGTATTTACCGCCATGAGGAATCTATTTGCCGGATTGCCGGAAGCCAAACAGGCTGGTTTGACCCCGAAGCATTTTTCCTTCAACACGCCAGGCGGCCGGTGCGAGCATTGCCAAGGGCTTGGGGTTGTGCCGATGGACATGTTTTTTCTGCCGGGTCTGGAGGTTCGCTGCCCGGTTTGCCGCGGCAAACGATTCAAGGAGGAAGTCCTTCGCGTAACGTATAACGGACTTTCGATATCCGATCTGCTGGACATGACGGTTCAGGAGAGCCTGCCTCTGCTGCAGGGCAAGATTAAGATGGATGGACAGATTGCTCTGCTAACTGAAGTAGGTCTTGGATATCTACACTGGGGACAATCGATCCGGACGTTATCCGGCGGGGAAGGCCAGCGGATCCGTCTGGCCAAGGAGCTTGGTGGGAAGACGAAGCGCCACACCTTGTATTTGCTGGACGAGCCATCGACAGGGCTTCACCCTCGCGATACCAAGCAGCTTCTGGTGCTGCTGAACCGGTTGGTCGATGCCGGGAATACGGTCATTGTGGTGGAGCATAATCTGGACATTATCCGGGAATGCGATTGGGTCGTCGACATCGGTCCTGAAGGAGGAGACGAGGGCGGTGACATCGTCGCTGCAGGAACTCCTGAAGCGGTCGGGGATGTTATGGCTTCACATACCGGCCGTTTTCTGCGGGAAACGGCAGTTTCCTTGACATAATTGAAGCTCCCGCTTCCGGTTTGAACCGGAGCGGGAGTTTTGTTTGTAATTGATGTCATGGGAGAAGCCAGCGTAGTCGAGACGCTAGTTGTTAGGGTGAAGATTTCAAGTTAGTTTACATATATAATATTATGTAAACTAACTTGAAATTGCTTCTTGAGAATACGGGTACATAGATCCGAAGTACTTCATCTGGAATACATAGTTATTATTATGTAAACTCAATTGGATACTCTAAGGTCAGCAGTGAGGTCAACCAAGCACCAACGTTTTGCAAGTGCTATTGGGGCTCTACGGTTACTCCCATTCTTGTTATGCTGCGGATTGTAAGCGCCCAGCAAACATTTTTAACCTGCCAGCTGTCCGAGTGGTTGGCATGAACATGAAAAAAACTTTATAATCGAATAGAAGCGTAAAGCCAATCATGACGTGATTTATGAATAGGAGGGTGACAAGCTATGAATAACCCGCAGAACACGAACGGGAATAAAGAGCTCGCTGCATTTGCCGGCGGCTGTTTCTGGTGTATGGTTACACCATTCGAAGAAATACCTGGGATCATCAGCATCACATCGGGTTACATCGGCGGGCACACCGATAATCCGACCTATGAACAGGTATGCACGGAAACAACTGGACATGCCGAAGCCGTTCAGATCGCGTTCGATCCGGATATCATGTCTTACGAGAAGCTGCTGGACATCTACTGGCGCCAGATCGACCCGACTGATACCGGAGGCCAGTTCCACGACCGCGGCTCTTCCTATCGTACAGCGATTTTCTATTATTCGGAAGAACAAAGGGTTCAAGCAGAGGCTTCTAAGGTTGCGCTAGACAAGAGCGGCCGTTTCGATAAACCAATCGCAACAGAGATTGTTCCGGCCACGGAGTTTTATCCAGCCGAGGAATACCACCAGGATTATCATAAGAAGAATCCATTCCGTTACAAAATGTACCGCAGAGGGTCCGGCCGCGCTGATTTTATTAAAGCGCATTGGAACACGGATAAGGACAAGAAAAAACTGAAAGAAAAGCTGACTCCGATACAGTTTGAGGTTACTCAGAACAGTGCAACCGAGCCTCCATTCGAGAATGAGTTTTGGGATAATGAGCAGGAAGGGTTATATGTAGACATCGTATCAGGTGAGCCGCTGTTTACCTCGAAGGATAAATTCGATTCCGGCTGCGGCTGGCCGAGCTTCACGAAGCCGGTGAATACGGGAATTATTACGGAGGTTGAGGATCTCGCCTACGGTATGATACGTACGGAAGTGCGGAGCCGCAATGCCGATTCACACCTGGGGCACGTGTTTAACGACGGGCCTCAGCCAACAGGTTTAAGGTACTGTATTAACTCCGCTTCGCTGAGATTCATTCCGATTGAGAGGTTAGAGGAAGAGGGCTACGGCTCTTATCGGTCACTATTCGAAGATAAATGATCTTCCAAGATGGATGAAAATGATTTTCAATCATGTATTGTCGGTCATTCCTCAAACGGGGAGTGACCGTTTTTTTATACTTCAGTTTACATAATAATAAATATGTACACTAGCGAATAAAGAAATGGAGCTGGAACGTAAGAAACAAGCTGATTGCCCCTAAGTAAGGGGAACCAGCTTGTTTCATTTTCTATGATAAGACCAATTACTTCGAAGGAACGAGTTGACTTAAGTCTTTCATCATCGCTTTATATTCATCCGAAGCGACCATCTTGGCAACATGGGTATCCCATTGTGCGATTGTTGCTTCACCTAGAATGACTTGGAGCTTCAATTCTTCCAGCTTGCTGTTCAACTCCGCATATTTGCCCGAGCTCCACAAGCTGCTGGCTTGCGGCAATGTCTTACCCGCGTAGGAGGTTTGCCGCCACTGCGCGACCGCACTCTCATAACCGGTCTGCTGCTCTGCACGCAGTGACTCCAACGTGGGATTAGACTTCAACAAGTCTGTCCGGCCGAATAGATGGAGTACCGCCGCTTGGTCGATATCGGTGAAATCCGATTGTTGAGACCATTCACCGGACTCTGACAGGGCAATCCCTTTTTCCAACCACTGCAGTACTAACTCAGGCTTCACACGTGCCATGCTCGACACGATGTACATGCCATTGCCCGTTGTATTCCAAGGTGCGATTGGAGTACTGTCCATTGTGGCTTGTATGCCCGGTAGAGGGACCCACTCCGTTTTCTTGTCATCGGACAATGATACCGCTAGATCAAAGCTGATCGCAGATAAACCGGTACGTCCTTGTTGTAATCGTTCGATGGCTTGCTGCTCGGATTGAACGGGGAAGTCCTTATCCACTAATCCTTCTGTATAAGCGCGTGCCAACCATTCCAGTGCCTGCTTCTCTTCTGCACTAATCGCGTTATCGTATACTTGACCATCTCGCAGGCTGAAACGATCTGGACTGCCTGTATAGGCATGTTCTACCCATGAGAATGACCCGAGTCCGGCATGGTTGACGAATCCGGTCATTCCGATTGTATTATGCTTACCGTCACCTTCTGGATCTTTCTGAACAAAGGCCTTCAACACGGCATATAATTCATCCATCGTTGCGGGCTGTTCAAGGCCAAGAACATTCAGCCAGTCCTGTCTGAGCGCCGGGAAAGGAGCGTCATGCGGATCGCTTGGCCGTGGAATGCCGTATTGACGGCCGTCGATTGAACGTGCAGCCGGTAGGCCGCTCTCGGTCAATTGTTTCAGATGAGGATAAGAGGCCAGCTTGTCGGTAATATCGAGCGCGATGCCTTCTAATAATTCATCTTGATACATATATGGATCACTGAGAAGCATGAGCGAGCTCATATCTCCCGCGGCAATCAGAATATTCGTTTTTTCACGAAAATATTCCGGTGGAATCAGATTGAGCCGGACGTCAGATTTCCATTCCGATTTCATAAACTCCGTGAGTGCGGAAGGGGGCTCGACAATCCCGTTATCCGCACGGCTGCTTACACTGAACACCGGGAGGGCTAAGGGATCGCTTACCGTAATTAATCGGTCTTGCGGGTTCCATTGAACCGTCAACCCCACAGCTTCGGCTGTGAGACGTAATGGAATCCATAAGGATTGCTCATTCATGTAAGGGGCTGTCGGCAGCTTTGTAATCATGCGGCCTGCGATTTGAGCTTCATGACGATTTTCCCAGTAAATCATAGTCGGCTTCGCAGGGTGGGAGGCTGTTAACTTTCGCTCCTTGTTATCCCATTTGATGGAATAGCCTAAGCCTTCGAGAAGTGCCTTACCCGGAGCCATTGCGATGCCATTCTTATGTACAGCAGGACTAGGCAGCCTCACGAACAGGTTTTCAAAGTGGACGGAAACCTGTGTTTTGAATAGCTCTATCAACATCGCTTCCGTGTCCGGATCCCAGGGACTTGTCTGAGCGGAGACTGCCCCCGGCACCCCAGTGGCTACGACTGCCGCAATCGTGACGGATAAAGATAGTGCCTTGAGTTTGCTCTTGTGATTGTAGTGCTTCTTGTACATGTATTCGCCTCTTTTCCAATTCATGGTTCTCTACGTATACGCGGCCTAGCGCAAAAGGTTGTGTATCTTTATATCTTATCGGATGGAAAATGAAAAGAGCTGAAGAATAACACCGTTATGGACGGGGCTTACGGGATTAAATCATGCACCGGTTTCCGACGTTAATTTGCTCTTTAGGATGGCTTTCCTATATCCATCTTTAACTAGTTCACTAGCCCAGAATTCATTGTCGGATAAACCAGTTATTCGTATTCGATTGCTCATCAACTCATGAATGAGCTCTTGATCCTTATCAAGGGGTTCGTAGTTCTCATAAAGCTCCCTCTGATCGTCGATCGCTTCTTGCAGCTCTTGGTCGGATACGGTGATGCCTCGTTGGATGGCTTTCTGGACGATCCGGTCTTCTTGGATTAAGTTGTTCAGTAATTCATTGTCATCCGGAACCTGCTTGTTTCCATTCAAGGCATACGTCAGTTCGATATTGGCTTTATAGAAAAGAAAACGTTCTTTATCAATGGTGATGCCATCGATCTCTGCAACCACAGAGGAGTTGGTCTTGTCGTTCTTCGACTGATCCAGCTTGGCTTTCAAGGAATCGAAGGCTCGGCTAATTTGCAGGTGAGGGCTATCGGTGTTGGCAGAAGCGGCCGAATAGACAGCTATCAGAATAACGGCAGTCATACTGCCGAAGATTATTGTTTTTCTTTTCATCCATAAACCTCCAATCAGCTCGCTCGGCTTGTTAAGATATAGACGCATAATAGATCCATAAAGTTCCAATTGCATGTAACGGTTATAAGTTTGAAACCTCTAATGGATGGAGCAACCTAAGCGGTAAAACATCAAAAAACAGCCCCGTCAAACGAGGCTGTTGGAGTAAAACGCTTTGTTGCCACTGCTTTAAGGGGCTGAACCCTCATTTACTTCTTAGCTGTCGCGGGGACGGGAATAGGAACGGGTACAGGTATTGTTGTCGTATCCGTTGCTGTCCTGCGGCTCATAGCAAGCAGCGGTTTAATGTCCTTGAAGGATTTGAACTTCATGTCTTGCTCGCTCCAAAGGTGGAAGCGGATGGACTGAATGCTGGTCTTTAGCGTAATCGTGTTTACCTTCGATAATAAAGGTGTGGTGTCATGAACTTCTTCCAAGAAGTAGTTCGGTACCCTTGGACTAAGATGATGAACATGGTGAAAACCGATATTGCCCGTAAGCCATTGCAAAATGCGCGGCAGCTTGTAATAGGAGCTGCCATCAATGGCCGCCCTCACATACTCCCATTCGTCATCATGCTCGTAATAAGAATCTTCGAACTGATGCTGAACATAGAACAGCCAGATGCCGCCTAGTCCGGATAAATAGAAGATGGGACCCTGAATCAAGAGGAATGCCTGCCAGCCCAGCAGCCAACAGCATAGAGCGGAAGTGCCCACAATAGCCAGATTAATCAGATACGTATTGATCCGTTCCTTCGTCTTCGCATTCTTCCGATTGAACCGGTACGAAACAAGGAAGAGATAGAAGGGGCCAAATCCAAATAATACAAACGGATTACGGTAGATGCGGTACATGATGCGGCGCCAGAGTGGGGATGCGATATATTCATCAACGGTAAGCACCCAGATATCGCCTTCGCCGCGTTTATTTAAATTGCTGCTCGTAGCATGATGAATCGTATGACTGTTCCGCCATTGTCGATAGGGCGTGAATGTCAGAACACCTGTAATATTCCCCAGGATATCGTTGGCCAACCGGCTGCGGAAGAAAGAGTGATGGCAGCAGTCATGAAAGATGATGAAAGTCCGAATGACAAAGCCTGATGCAACAATAACTAGCGGGAGTGTAAGCCAATACGAAATCGATAAGCTTTGATAAGCTAGGAACCAGAGCAGAAAGAAGGGGACGATTGTATTGATGATCTGCATGATACTAGTCTTAACAATCGGCTTTTCGTAAGGAGCGATGTCCTTTTTCCAGTGGGAAGGTGATTTATGCTCGAGCATCTGTTCCTCCGATCAGTTTGCACCGCTCGATCGCGGTGGTACGTGTTTATATTCCTATTGTAACGAGCAGACGTCATACTTTGGTAGTAGTGAATGTCAACAAATGCATGTGACAAATGTCATCATAATTATCATGGATGGATTGACGGAATGGAAAAGGACTGATAATATATTTAAATCGTAATAATTACTATTAAAGTGCGATCAGAGCTTCCGTCATGTTTACATGAAGATCTGGAGCTTTGGGGGGGAACGAGGTGAAATGGTTTCATATTGATAAACTCATCTGTCTGTTAATCGTAATCATTACAATATCAAGGAGTGGACGAAATGAACTATACGCCAATACCCGTAACGGTTCTTAGCGGCTATTTGGGCGCAGGTAAGACGACCGTTCTGAATCAAGTGCTGAACAACCGGAATGGGCTGCGTGTCGCGGTTATCGTGAACGATTTGAGTGAGGTTAACATTGACGCTAACCTCATCAAGGATGGAGCAGGATTATCTCGAACCGATGAGAAGCTAGTTGAAATGTCCAATGGCTGCATTTGCTGTACGTTAAGAGAGGATCTCCTTATAGAAGTGGAGAAGCTTGCGAAGGAGAACCGCTTCGACTACATTCTTATTGAATCGACAGGTGTAGGTGAGCCGATCCCTGTCGCCCAAACATTCACCTACTTGGATGAAGATAATGGAATAGATTTGTCTCAGTATTGCCGGCTGGATTGCATGGTTACCGTTGTGGATGCCTATCGGTTCTGGCATGATTATGCCTCGGGTGAAACCTTATTGGATCGCAGCCAGGCTGTCGGGGAGAATGATTCACGCGAGATCGTAGACCTGCTCATGGATCAGATCGAGTTTTGCGATGTCCTGCTGTTGAACAAATGCGATATGGTCGATGAGGATGATCTTGCTGAACTGGAAAGCGTGTTACATAAGCTGCAGCCTCGTGCTAAGCTCATCCGAACCGAACACGGCAATGTTAATCCGTCTGCCATCTTGAATACGGGATTGTTCAACTTTGAAGAAGCCAGCATGTCGGTCGGATGGTTGAAGGAGCTGGAGAAGCCTGTTCATACGCCAGAGACGGATGAATACGGCATATCCTCATGTGTCTACGAAAGAGTAAGGCCGTTCCACCCGGAGCGCTTCATGCAATGGATGGCCAACTGGCCCGCAGAGGTTATACGAGCCAAAGGTATTGTGTGGCTCGCTACGCGTCCAACTTATGGACAGAGTATTAGTCAAGCCGGTCCCTCGATTCAATTCGGACCATCCGGTTATTGGATCGCTGCATTGCCGGAAGATGAACGGGAGCTCTATCTCGCCGAATATCCGGAGTCTAGAGACAAATGGGATCCGATTTACGGCGATCGCATTACTAAAGTCGTGTTTATTGGTATTGATCTGAATCAGGAACTGATCATCTCAAGTTTGGATGCATGCCTGCTGACAGAAGAAGAGATGAAGCGGGATTGGCGTGAATTTCCCGATTCGCTTCCGAATGTACACTAGGCGAGAAATGGGCTCTTGTCTATAATCGAGCGATGAGTTTACATAATAAAAACTATGTAACTTTACTGCGGCTCATCCTGACCATTGGAAATATGTTGTAATCATATTTCAAGAAACTCAGGATACCCTGATATAGGCAGAGCACAAGCGCATATTCGAGGAGGCATTTTGCTTGAAAAAAATAGCTATTGTAATCATGTCGGCATGTATGCTCCTTACAGCAGGTTCAGCGGCATATGCATCAGCACCAGTAAGCGAGAAGAAGCACGAACATAAAATGCATACGAAGAAAATGCTTGAGAAGAAAAAAAAGAACATGCGCTCCAAGAGCACCCATAAGGTTCATAAAATGCATACCGAATGAACAAGCCGCGTGAAAAGCTGCTTCTACCGCGATTCATGCCACAAGCCTTTAAGCAAAAGAAATAACGAACTGCCCTAGACCGGTAGCGGGGGATCCCCCGCGAACACATGGAATATGGCGCGTAAAAGAGGGGGAACATAAGACGCCCTCTCTTTTACGAAAAATAAGAATTTAGTTCTTCTTCAACCTTTACTATAATAGAAATTGAAAGCGGTCCCACAGGATGAGGAAGCAACGATACCAAGGCATTATATAAGGAGTGATGAATGGACTAGAGCAACATGATGATTATTGAAGCTATAAGGAGGCGAATGATTGTTGAAGAAGACGAAGGGAATCATTATAGGAGTGATCTTTATGCTGCTGGCAGCGACATCGGTGTACGCAGACGAGGACGGAACTAATCATGAGTACGATGATCCTATCTTCACGAGTCAAATTGGCATGTGGTATACCGTTTGGTGGGATAACGAGCCTCCATTCGATTCTCACTGGACGGAATGGACTCGTTATCGCCCCGTAATAGGTGATTATAACGCAGGCGATCCGGATACAATCCGCGCACATATGCAGTGGATGAAGCAAGCTGGCGTTGATTTTGTCATTCTGGATGATACGAACGGCCATGGCAACGATAACGGCAATATTGCGGCCAACATCGACAGCATCTTCCAAGTTGTTGAGTCGATGCCGGAAGGTACAGCACCGAAGCTCGCACTTGCGATCGGGTATGGCCAGTGGGGGGCTAATGATAGCGGAGCGCATCAGGCGGAGGCTAATCTTGTATTTGATCAATATGCTCAGCGTTCTGTGTATTACCAATGGAAAGGCAAGCCCCTATTGATCGATTATACGTCACCTTCTTGGTTCTACAAGTGGAATGATGATCGCTTCACGGTTCGATTTGCTACGGGGAAGGTGTCGGATGCTGCGCCGGTTGCACCGGACACGGGTCTATGGGGATGGGTGTTCGACCGGGAGCAGCATAATAAGGAGGTAGCGGGCATTAATCCGGGATGGGATACCGCTCATTTGGGCCGCGGTACAACACCCATTTCCAGAGAAGGAGGCCAGTTGTATTCAGACTTATGGAAGAACGCCATCCGAAATAATCCAGAAGCCGTCATTATCGCATCCTTCAATGACTTTGCTGAAGAAACGGGTATAGAGGCCGTAGAGCCCCGTGATGATTCTGCGCCGGCCTACCTGGATTACTACGGAGATCCCGCTCCTGATTGGTATCAGAAGCTTACTGAAGGATATGCAGGATTAAAAGAAGGTTATAAAGAAGGCTTCTACTACAGAGAAGAACATAAGCCGCAATTATATCTTTATACCAACGGTAAGTTAAAGAAAGTGGAAAGTTTACCGCATCAGCTTCCCGTTATCGAGCTTCCCAAAGGATACATGAACGGGAAAATCAAACCCGCGAAACCGGATAAAGAGGATAAGGAGAAAAAATGGGTTGCCGTGGATTTGTATCAATCTTGGCTCAATCAGTTCAGAGGTCTGAATCAAGACTGGAGCTATCGGACGCTGTTAGCTAGCGGCGTGGAGAACGCTGGAATCAGCAACGGAGCTGTCTTCGAATACATTCAACCTTCTGAGTTGGCGCACATGTACAGTCAGAACGAAGAGGCCGCGGATACGCCGGATGATCGGCTTGGCTTCAAGGTTCATCCGGCGTGGTCGGGCGAGAACGGCTGGATCATCTCAGATGTACAGGTTGAGCTGCCCGCCGAGAAGAAGCTGTATCTAACGTACATTCCGGGCAAGGTCAATACAGCCAGTGACGGTGTTTCCGTGACCATTGCCATTAATGGCGAACAGACTGCCTACCATTGGATTGACGGTGAAGCGGGCTGGAAGGCGAAGCAGGTGGTTGATATTAGCGCTTACGCAGGGCAACAGGTTACAGTAAGCTTTAAGGTTGGATGGGGCAAGGAGCAGCTTGGCGATCAGGCGACGCCAGCCTATGATTCCTTCTTCATTGGCGAGCCGCGTATTGTTACTAAGAAGCCATAGGATATCTCATTACGGGGAAGGGACGCATGCGTCTCTTCCTCTTTTTACATGACTGGTGAGGTGTTCGTCTCGACGAAACAATTCAATAGCAGGGGTCCAATTGTGGAATAAAAAGGTTGAGTTCTCGGTGAGGTCATTTTATAATAGGTACAAATCGCAGAATTGGTGGGATCCCTATTATGATGACCGTGTTCTTGACAGTCGTTTTCGGTTAATCCGATAACTGAATCTAGCATATACCCATGTTGAGACTAAGCGGACTCCGGAAACCGGGGTTAATTTTGTCCTAACATCATGAGTATATCTAACTGTCTTGAACAAAATCATCAATCTTTGCGGATATAAGCAGGGACGAAACGCAATAGGGATACATCCTACTGCAAATCGGAGGAATCCCTATTTTTATTGAAGCCGGGAATGAGTATTTGTTCATTCCCGGCTTTGTTATGTTCAATTAGCATCATACGAAAGGAAAGGTGAGTTGAACGATGACAGCCTATGAAAAGCCACGCCTGGATATGGCAGAGGTAGAAGGAATATTGAATAACCATTTTGGGACAAAAGCGGTTGGGGTTAAGCCTCAGGAAGGGGGGAACTTGAGCAGCGTCTTCTCCTTTACCTGCAATGGAATAGAAGGCATTATCAAATTTAGTGATCTGGAGGGGGCATATGAAACCGAACGCTATGTGTCGAATTTACTCAATAACCAAGGTATTTCGTATGCCAAGTGTTTGGGGGAAGGGAAAGTCGGGCCTCTTGCATACTCGATCATGGAAAGAATTCATGGCAGCAATCTGGTTGAATATACCACTGAGGAGAAGAGAGCACAGCTACCGGAGCTGATGGACATCTTGACTCGAATGAACCATGTCACTGTGGGACCAACGAGCGGTTATGGATGGATCAAGCCGACTGGAGACGGAACCTATCCAACATGGAAGGACTACATGATAGCCGTATTCGCGGAGGATCAGACCGGGAACTTCTGGGAGGGGTGGTACGACCTCTTTCGGAGCACCTGCTTGGAGAAGGATGTGTTCGAAGAGTTATACAGCCGGTTAATGGACTTCTCGGCCTATAATGAACCGCACCGGCATTTAATTCACGGGGATTTTCACCCTTGGAATATATTGTCGGACGGGCGGCGCATAACCGGTATCATCGACGGCAACTTTGCATATGGTGATTTTCTCGTCGATCTTGCTATCCTCAAAGTGCACATGGGCGAGTTTGACATCATTCAAGCGTATCTTGACCACCAGGAGCAAGCTGGAATTACGATCCCGGATTTTAAGGAAAGATTGATCGGCGCTTATTACTTTAAAGGAATGGACGGACTCCGTTTTTACGCCAAGATGGGCTGGAAAGATGCCTATTATTACAATCGCGATTTTCTACTCAACTTAACCCGCTGATCAGGGGGAACCCGAACAGGGGATGTCATTTGCTGCGAGCGCAGCTTGTCTGGAATAAACCTGCTCCTGGATCTCGTTCAGAGAAAACATGCAACATCGCCTTGCAAATGGAATATCTATTCATATGATGTGTTATGGAACTGGGATAACACAAGGAAGGGAGACCTGTAGAGGTATAGGTGATGAAATGAAAAGGAACCAGAAGATTCCCTGGATTCACAGCATGGAATTTACGAACACCACTGAGCGCGGCATGAGCCTGGGCGCGGTTTTCTCGCGAATTGAGGCTTTCATGATGAAGGAGCCTCATGCCAATTATGAGCTGATCATCGGTACGGATAGCCAAGTACATCGGGGTTTTACAAAGCTGATTACGGGGATCATCATCCGGCGAGAAAATAAAGGAGCCTGGGCGTGCTACCGGCAGGTGATTATTCCGCGTGAAATTACTTCTGTCCGTGACAAACTTTCCACCGAGACCAGTTTAAGTGAAGAGATTGCCTGTTACTTTGATGATGATAAGCGAAGACAGCTTGAAGACATTATTTTACCGTACATTTACCAAAATGCCTCTCTTGAAGTATCGATCCATATCGATGCCGGACACGATAAATTAGTTAGCAAAACCGCATTCTACGTTCCGGAAATGGTTGATCGTGTGGAGTCTCTGGGATGGCTGCCTGTTATCAAGCCTTATTCTTACTGTGCGTCTTCATATGCGGATCGATATTCGAAGAGCAGCAAAATACCTGTCATCTAACGAAAGGGAAGCAGACTGCCTAAAATGGCAGCTGCTTCTCTTTTTCATCCGGGCTTAATATAGCGGCGGTATTCTTTACTCTATAAGTCGGTTTCCTCTCATTTGGATTTGGTCCAGCGTGTCCGCTATAGATTGCGTGCCATCTGCAGCTTTCTTGAATTCGGGGAGCATCATCTGATGAAGCTTACCAAAATAGTCTGTAGGCATTTTACTTAATTCCTGATCAAAATGGGATACGACGGGCTTAAGCTTATAGAAAGCTTCCATGTTATGCCCTTCATTGTCCTTGATGTACTTCGTTCGGACCGGAAAGAACATCTGCGATTTGGCATTTGCTCGTGCATATTCTTCGCCTGTCACATAACTCACAAACTCCCAGGCCGCCTCTGCGTTAGGGGTGGTGGCATTAATTGCGAACAGCTCATTAATGGTTACATCGCTTCTTACCTCAGGATTTAACGGATCTACCGGAATCGTCACGATATCCCAATTCTTTATGACTTTATTTTGATTCGGGTAGGTAGCTTGCGCTTGTCTGATTTTGCTTATAAGCGGGGACCCTTCAATGACCATCGCAACTTTGCCGCTGACAAAGGGGTCTTAAAGTAAATAATCGTCGTAAGACACCATCATTTGTGATTGATCCTCTGCCCAATAGAGCGCTTTCGATTGAAAGGCTTTCAAGGCGGTAGCGAAGACGGATTTCCATGCATCCGTATTCAGCGTTAATTGCTTGCTTGTTCCATTCACGAAGCTGAGTCCTTGTGAACTGCCCATCTCCATACCGAGATTAATCAGATCCTTATTCTGCATCGTTTTTAAGCCATATGTACGGTCCTCACTTCCTTCGGATGCAGGAAACCGTTCAGCAAGCTGCAGAAGAGATTCCCAGCTCATCTGATCCTCAGGGAATGGAATTCCATGCTTTGTGAATAAATCTTTATTATAAAAAACCACATGACTGTAATACCCCGGCGACATTCCGTACAGCTTACCGTCACTCAACGATTTGATATAATCCACGACTCCTGGCGCGATCCCTGACAAGTCGTATTGATCTTCAGCTGCAAGGGTATCAAAGTCATAGAGTTTACCTTCATGTGCCAGCCGCTTATATTGACTGGGGTCGACCAGTAACACATCAGGTTTCTGGTTTTCTATGAGCTCCATCATTGCCTTGTCCATATCTTTGCCTTCTTCGTATCGAATACTTTGAGTCGGAATAACCTCAACGTTAATATTCGGATATAATGCACTGAATAACGTACCGTACCTGGAATAAAAGCCGGGTTCATCGTAATACAACACCTTTATCGTGCTTTCTGGCTTTTCAACATGATCACTGCTTGCGCTGCACCCTGCACTTATTAATAACGCCATCACCAGAATCTGGAGAATGAGGAGCTTCAAATTCCAGTTGAAGCTTAACGGCCTTGCTCTCATCGTTCAACACCTCGTCTACAATATTTTCCAACATCCTAACCTTAATTGGAATGCCTTAAGATAGAAGGAAGATATTCTTATTATTTTCTTAATAGATATGGAAGCGGGTAGAGGTTGTTCCACGATTCTTTTGATGCTTGCTTAACAAATAGTAGGATACGGATTTTGCTGTTATGTGTATAATTAGGTCATATAGAAGTATTTGGGAAAAGAGAATTATGCCCTAATCAGCTGATTTCCTATGTGTTGGAAGGAGGAGTTAGGCGCATAATCATCCTGATTGGGGGAGTAAGAAATGAATACCATTGTTGTTTCAATCGCTGGTCCATCAGGTTCAGGTAAGACGACTATTCGCATTGATCCCGAAGATACGAAGAAACGTAAGCGCGAAATTGAAGCGTTAATGGATGAATTATTCGAATAGGCAATATCTACCGCCTCTAAACGGTTTGGCCACGCGCTATAATCGATTAGAGGTGTTTTTATGTTTATCGAACCGATGTTACTCGGAAAACGCGAAGAACCGTTCAATGATAGTCGGTACGTATTTCAGCCGAAATTTGACGGTCATCGACTAATACTATCGTACACGGCCGGTCAGGTCCGCTTATATACGCGCCACAACAACGAGGTCACACGCCAATATCCGGAACTACATAACGTCCCGATTGATGGGGCAATTGACGTTGTTTTAGACGGCGAAGTTGCCCGGATGGACGAAGTGGGCTGGATCGATTTTGAATTGATTATGGAGCGGTTCCGCTTAACGAAGGATCCGTGGATTCGTGTAGCAGTACGAACAAGGCCGGTTATCTTTTACGTATATGATGTGCTGCAGTATAATGGAAAAGATACGCGAGGATGGCCGCTGACGGAGCGCCTTGCGTTCTTATCGCGTATTCTAAAACCTGACCATTATTTCTCGTTGGTGCTTTCGATCGAGGGGTAGTATCCTAGTACCGCATTGCAACGGCGGGAAAGCATACATAATATACATATTATTTGTACATGTAATATCCAACTATGTAATCGGGAGTAGATACGCTGTTGAAGAAACTTGTACCGACGGAACATCTTTTCAAAAGAGCATCTGGAGCTGGTTGGCCAACTCACCGTAGAGGTCGACTGGCTCAAAAAAAATCTGGCCTTAAATGAACCGCCCGAAGTAAGCGATGGTAGAACGGGACAATGCTGCGATCACGGTTAAGCGTCAGGCAGACCTGCTAAGTGTGAACAGAACCAGCGTGCACCGGCCCGACAAAGTACATCGTGAGAGCGAAGAAAATGTACAGATCATGCATCGGATCGATGAGATCTATATGAAGCACCCTTACTTCGGATACCGACGAATGACATGGTTTCTTCAAGAGCAAGGCTTGGAGATCAATCGTAAACGTGTACGACGTCTTATGAAGCTCATGGGCCTTGAGGCGATCTATCTCAAGCCGAATTTGAGCAAGCGCCTGTATGCTCAATATACCCGCCCCTATCTGCTTCGCGTGCTTCACGATTGACCGCCCCAATCAGGTCTGGGGGATCGACATCACGTATCTTCGGATGGGCAAGGGATTCATGTACCTGTTCAACATCATCGATTGGTACAGCCGCAAAGTGATCGATTACGAGCTGTCCAGTACGCTTGAAAAGGGGTTTGTTCTGAAGTGCCTTAAACGTGCTTTCCGTCGCTGCAAGCCAGAGATCCTGAACAGCGACCAAGGCTCCCATTTCAACCAATGCGGATTATCTTGCTCTTCTAGAGAAGGCAGGGGTAAAGGTCTCGATGGATGGGAAAGGCCGAGCTACGGACAACAGCCGCACAGAGCGTTATTTCCGATCACTCAAGTACGAATGTATCTTTATCAACGAATTTGAAGACCCTCGCGCTCCCTCTCATAAATATTGCCGGTACCCCTAAGCATGCTCATAGTTCCACAACATCGCTTGTTATGCGAGATCTATTCGTCTCAACCAGCTTAAACATGGTTTCTATAAGTAGGGGGCGATCAGTTTTAGCGACGGGTTACAGACCCAGGGGAACGACCGATCTGCCCCGGCTACTGACAAATACACCACCAAAACAAAAGTGGTCAACCAGTAAAAACTGGCTGACCTCATAATATGACGGGGTACGATAGTTAAATTGATAATCAAAACAGCGGCCAGTCTAGGACTTTATTTTCTCGTCCTAGTCCGCCGCTGTTTCATTTATCGGATCAGTCTAAAACATATTTATCAAAGACTAACGATCTTTGAACTGAAGAACCGCGTAAAATCAGCAACTCCAGTCTACAACTTTATTTTCTGCGAACAACAGCAGCCAGACTGGGGAGCCGCTCAGCGACGACACGGATTATTTGCATTCGTTCTGCATCGACCTGATGGTGCGCCATGTCGCCGGATTGGAGATCGAGGAGGACGGGACTACGGTGGACATCGGCCTGACCTGTTTCAGACTGGACGATGTGCGGGCCGCACATCGTCGTCGAGTACCGCAAGCTGGGCAGCCCGGGACCAGCCGTCCCCGAAGGGTTCCGGTTGTACGTCGACGGCAGGGAAGTGGCGAGTTCAGCCGAGCTGACACATCCGTTCTCCGCAAGTCGCTCGCAGCAAGCCTGACACAACTGCAACCTGGCGGCCGGCGCGGAAAACCGGAAACGGATTTTGACAGTACGGAACGTTATAGATTCGCCGGGACTGTCCGAGCACCTGACGAAAAAAGCGGCCGAGCGTACCGAGTGCCCGCAATTGGCGCTAACGGTTGTGCGCAGTGATAGCGAATGCCGTTTCGCCTTGTTCCAAATGGTTTTGAGCGGTCCGCCGTTCAAAGCTATCGGCCTTTCAGCTTGTTCCAAAACGGAATGCGCCCTTGAATATCGTCGATAACGGAAGAGAAGCCAGGCGCCAGCGCCAGGAAAAATCCGGTGCAGTGATGGGCCTTCTGGTATTCGGAATCCTGCATCAGCACCAAGTGCGCCTTCTTGATATTGTAATGGGGCACCGCCGGAAACAGATGATGAACGAGATGATACGAGTTGCGGTGGGGGTGAAGCAGCGTCCGCTCGAACCGGTTGCCGAACGAATTCCGCGTCGCGAACAGCTCCTTGTCGTTCTCCAGTCCCGCATGCTCCGCCATTTCGGCCCAATATTTCAAGATTTGCAAGGTCGTCAGAAACGGCACGACCCAGAACATAATCAGCTCCAGCCAGAAGCCGAAAATGATGGAGCAGACGATGATCGCGACCCAGTAGACGGCACGCACGACGGTATCGAACGGCGTTTCGTCTTTGGGAACCATCGTAACCTTGACCATGCCTGTCAAATACCGCGGCACATGCGCAAGCGTCAGCGGCTTCAGGCAGTGGCGCAGAAAAAATTGCGTTCTGCTTATGTTCGGGTTGTCCAGGCCGACGATTTTATAGCGAATTTTGTCGGGATCGATGTCGCTCCACAAATATTTGTGATGCGTCATATGACCCTTGATGTAAGCGCGATAGGAAATCATAATGGGGAAAGCCGCAAACAGGCATGCGACCCATTTGTTCAAGATGCGGTTTTTAAAGAGCATATTATGGCTGGATTCATGCATCATAATGTCCAGTCCGCGCATGCGGCTGCCGATGATGACGATGCTGATCAGATACACCCAGACGGCGGGCTTGAAATAATACAGGCCGATAGCCGCCGCGATGATAAGCCAATCCAATCCGATGGCGAAGAAGTTGTACCAGTTGTTCTGCTTTTGCAGTTCGCGTATTTGGCTGCGGATCTCGGGAGAGAACCGGTATTTTTCCAGTTCCTGCGGAACTTCAGCCTCCAGGCGACTTGATGCGACGCTCATGTTTCGTGCCCTCCTCATAACTTATGTCTTTCAAAAACCTTACAAGATCAGCTGGATAACAAGATTGAAAATGTAAGTATTTTTTAAACATTGAAGGTTATGGTGGATTCAACACCACATGTTTTTTTCAAATATAAGTTGCGCTTTCAAATTTTGTTAGGTTAATATAAATTGTATTACAACCGGATTGCAATTTGATATAGGTCAATTATCATATTTCATCTAAATATAACTAATAGATGAAAATTAAGGTATTTTTTTATGCGTTTGAAATATTCCGTTTCAGATGGTAAGATAATGGTCGCGATGTAGGCGGAAATCTGACAAAATCCTTACAAATGTAACCCCGACAAAGAAGCTTATTCCGATTGTGTTGTCGGATTCTGAAAGTCTATCAGCGACGGATATCGCGAGGGATCGATAGAATATGGAAATGCCAGCCGTCTACGCCGCAAGGATCGGCAGCCAGCCGGACCGCTCGTTCATCGACCGTCTTCTGGCCTATTTACCGCCTGACAAGCAAGCCCGGATCGGCAGATTCAGAAAATTCGCCGACGCGCAGCGAACGCTGCTGGCCGAAATCGTCGTCCGGAATGCGATCGTCGGGACAACCGGCACGGATAACCGTTCGATCCGGTTCGACACCAATTGCTACGGAAAACCGCATTTGAAAAATTCTGAATATTTCAATTTCAATATCTCGCATTCCGGGGAGTGGGTCGTCTGCGTCTTCGGCCGCTGCGCCGTCGGGATCGACGTCGAGCAAATCGGGCCGATCGACATCGGCTTGGCGGAGCGCTATTTTTCGCCGCTCGAATATAGCAGCCTGATGAGCCG
The DNA here is from genome assembly GCF_024498075.1 of Paenibacillus mendelii. Lineage (GTDB taxonomy): Bacteria > Bacillota > Bacilli > Paenibacillales > Paenibacillaceae > Paenibacillus_Z > Paenibacillus_Z mendelii. Next base: position 34,581 of record NZ_JANHOF010000011.1, on the reverse strand, counting down.
CGACCCGTCCGATCGAATCGCCTGTTTCTATGATTTATGGACGCTGAAAGAAAGCTATGTCAAGGCTGTCGGCAAAGGCTTGTCCATTCCGCTCGACGCGTTCACCATCTTGATCGAGAGGGATGGCATTCGGATGGAAGGCACCCCCGAACGCTATTTTTTCAGACAGTACGGCATCGACGCCGGCTACAGGCTGTCGGTCTGTTCGGCCAAGGATGAGTTTCCTGCATGCCCCGTCGTGTTGAACGCCGAAGACGAGTGCGTGTCCTTCATCCGCCATTGTCAGGAAGGAACCGGCTATGAATAAGACATTGCTCTATTGTTTCCCCTATGCGGGCGGTTCTGAAACGATTTTCTACCCGTGGCGTAAAACGCTGCTTCCGGAAATCGAACTGAGGCCGGTCTCGTACGCCGGACGCGGCAAACGGTTTCATGAACGCTGCTATGCCGGTATGGACGAGGCTGTCCGTGATTTGTACGAAACAGTTGGCGCCGCAACCGGCGGGCGGCCGTATTCGTTTTTCGGACACAGCATGGGCGGGCTGATCGCGTACGAGCTTTGCCGGAAGATCGCGGAGAAGGGCGGATCGCCGCCCGCACATCTTTTTCTGTCGGCCGTCAAAGCGCCGGACAGGATTGGCGGAGAGAGCTTCCACAGCTTGCCCGAGGATGAATTCAAAAAGAAGCTGGAGAATTTGAATGGCACGCCGAAGGAAGTGCTCGAAGACCGCGGGCTGATGGATCTCTTCCTGCCGATCATCCGGTCCGATTTCAAGCTGATGGAAGAATACCGGTTCGCCGGCGGTCACGAACGGCTGAACTGCCCCATGACGGCGTTATACGGCGAGGAGGACGAGATCGCCCATGAGGAGATGCTGCGCTGGAATTCATACACGAAGGGGGTATTTCGACTCGCCGGATATCCGGGCGACCATTTTTTCATTCACCGCCGCCGGGATGCCGTCGTCGGGTTGATCAATGAAACGTTGGTTCCGCGCTGAAGGCGGGGCCAAGCGTTCCACTCCATTTTTTGTGCCGAACAGGAGGTATTTATGTCCATTCAAGACGTTTCCGCCAAGACGAGTCATGTTCAAGGTACCGGTAAACGCACGGAAGAAGAAAACTATTGGCTCGGCAAGCTGCCGCCCGATTTGACGATGAGCAGCTTCGCCGACGATCACAGGATGGTCCGGCCGGGCAAATCGCGGCAGACCGACTATTCCTTCAAGCTGCCGGACGACGTTTCCCGCAAAATTGTCGCGATGGCCGGCGGTTCGGAGCATGGCGTTTATATCATTGTGCTGAGCGGCATCCAATATTTGCTGTCCGTTTACACGGGGCGCAAAGACGCGGCGGTCGGAACGCCGGCGTTCAAGGCGAAATCCGGTCCTTCCTGGCAAGACCGCTATCTGATCCTGCGCAGCGAGCCGGAAGGGCGGATGACATTCAAGGAGCATTTGCTGGACGTGAAGCAAATGGTCGGGGATGCGGACAAGCACCGGAATATCGACTACGGAAAATTGTATCGATGGGAGACGACGACCGGCGAGCCGCCTCATCCGCGCACGTTCGTCCTGCTGGACAATATTCAGAACGACATCTTCGCCTTGCGGTCGGCAGCCGATACGACGTTTCGGTTCAACTTGGAAGACGCATGCATACGATGCTCTATTTCGTACCAAGTGGAAGCGTTTGCAGTAAGCTTCTTGCACGGAGTTGCCGCTTATTTGATTCATTTTCTCGAAACGGTTCTGAATTATCCTGACGTGCGGCTGTCCGAGGTTGGCATTCCGAACGAGCAGAAACAAAGGCTGCTCGCGGTGTTCAACGATACGGCAGCTCCATACCCGAAGGAGCGGACGGTGATCGACTGGTTCGAGGACCAGGTTGCGAAAACGCCCGAGCGGCCGGCCGTCGTCTACCGGGACCTGCGCCTCACCTACGCGGAGCTGAACGCGAGGGCGAACCGGGTTGCGCATGCGCTGATCGCGCAAGGGATCGGAGAAGGCAGCGTCGTCGGCATCATGGTGGAGCGGTCGCTGGAAATGCCCGTCGGCATGCTCGGCATTATGAAGACCGGCGGAGCGTACTTGCCGATCGATCCGAATTTGCCGGAGGAGCGGATTCGAACGCTGCTCGGCAATTCGAAGGCGACGCTTATTTTGACTGACGAGGGGCTGGAGCATAAAATTTCCGATCCGGCGCTGTCGACAATCCGGATCCGTTCGCTTCTGGAAGGCGGCGCGCCCGAGTCGGCGGAAAACCCGGGCCTGACGTACGATCCGGAGGGCGTCGTTTATGTGCTCTATACATCAGGGACGACGGGCGTGCCCAAAGGGGTGATGGTGAAGCGGCGCTCGTTCATCAACCTGATCACCTGGTTTATCCGGGAAGCGAAATTGAACGAATCCGTCCGTTTGATGCTGATCGCTCCGGTCAGCTTCGATACGGCGCACAAAAACGTGTTCGCTCCGCTGCTGGCGGGCGGGCAGCTGCATCTCTTCACCGCGGGCATGTATGACTACGACGAAATGTCCGACGTGATTGAACGCGAGCGGATCGCCGTCATCAACTGCTCGCCGAGCGCCCTCTATCCGCTTATCGATTACAACGAGAAGAACGGCTACCGCAAGCTGAGCCCGCTTAAGCAGGTCATACTCGGCGGCGAGCCGATCAATATGAAAAAGCTGAAGCCGTGGCTGCTGTCCCCGCAATGCGGAAGCGACGTCATCAACACCTACGGACCTACCGAATGTACGGATATCGCGTCCAGCTTCCGGATCAACCGGCTGAACGCGGCCGAGCTCGATATCGTTCCCATCGGAAAGCCGCTGCCCAACGTCGAGATCGATATCGTCGACGATGAGCTGAAGCTGCTGCCGATCGGCGTGGCCGGCGAATTGTGCATCGGCGGAGACGGGCTGTCGTACGGCTATTACAATGCGCCGGAGTTGACCGGCGAGAAGTTCGTGGACAATCCGAACCGCGAGGGGCGGAAAATGTATAAAACCGGCGACCTCGCAAGGTGGACCGAGGACGGCACGCTCGAATTTCTCGGCCGCAAAGATTTTCAGACGAAGGTGAGAGGCTTCCGCGTCGAGCTCGGAGAGATCGAGACCTGCCTGCTGAAGCATCGCGATATCGAAGAAGCGGTCGCGGTGGCGATGACGGATGCGGCGGGGGGAGATGCGATATGCGCCTACTTCGTTTCGCATGCGGATGCAGACGTCCCGGAGCTGCGTAGTTATATGGCGCGGAGGCTGCCCGACTTCATGGTTCCCGCCTACTTCATGCGGCTGGACAAGCTGCCGCTCAACAACAACGGCAAAATCGACCGCAAGGCGCTGCCGGCGCCTGATCCGGACACCGCCTCCAGCTCGCCGTACGCCGCGCCGGAAAACGGGACGGAGCGGCTGCTCGCCGGGCTCTGGGAAGACGTGCTGGGCGTGGAGCGGGTCGGTGTCCATGACGATTTCTTCGAGCTGGGCGGCCATTCGCTCAAAGCCGCTTCCATCGTGCTGAAGATGAACCGGGAAACGGGAGCGGGCCTGCAAATAAGCGATCTGTTCCGGCATCCCACCATCCGCGAGCTTGCCGAATATGCAGCCGGGCTCCGGCAGCGGCAGGTTCCGGTAATCGGGCCCGCCGAGGAGGCCGACGCTTACCCCGTTCCTTCGCAGCAGAAACGGCTCTTTATCCTGTGGCAGCTGGACCGGCATTCGACCGCTTACAATTTGACCTCGCTCAACATGCTGGAAGGGCGCGTCGATCTGCCGAAACTGAAGGCGACGATCGAGCGTCTGATCGAGCGGCATGAAGCGCTGCGAACCTCCTTCGCCTTCAAGAACGGTGAACTGGTACAGACGGTCCGGCTCGCAGGCGAGGTGAAGGTCGAGCTCTCCGAAGCGGAGGAGTCCCGCGTCCGCAGCGCGGTCGACGAATTCATCAAGCCTTTCGACCTGGAGGAAGGGCCGCTTGTCCGGGTGAAGCTGTTGAAGCTCGGCGACAACCGGCATCTGCTGATGACCGACATTCACCATATCGTGTTCGACGGCGCGTCGATGGATATCGTCATGCAGGAGTTTTCCGAGCTGTACGCGGGACGGCCGCTGCCTGTGCCCGAACTGCAATATAAGGATTATTCGGCGTGGCAGGCGGGATGGAGCAAGGCGGACGAGTGGAAGCGGCAAGAGTCGTATTGGCTGGAGCTGTTCAGGGACGGCGTTCCCGAGCTGCGGCTGAATACGGATTATCCGCGGCGGCCGGTCATGAGGTTCGACGGCGCCGGCGTCACCGTGTCGGCGGACGGCAGGCTGACGGCAGGCTTGAGAGCGGCGGCGGTGGAATGCGGCGCAACCCTTTATATGCTGCTGCTGGCCGCGGTTAACGTCCTCTTGTATAAATATACTGGCCAGGAGGATATTGTGATCGGATCGCCGACGTCGGGAAGAGGCTTTCCTGGGCTGGAGCGCGCCGTCGGCATGTTCGTGAACACCGTCGTCATGCGCAACTTCCCGGCTGGAGACAAGACGTTCGGCGCTTTTCTCGGCGAAGTGAAGGGAAATACGTTGGGGGCGTTTGAGAACGAGCAGTATCCGTTAGAGGAGCTTGTGGAGAGGCTTGGCTTTGCCCGCCATTCGGGGCGGAATCCGATGTTCGACGTGATCTTCTCGCAGGAGAGCAGCGAGCGGGTGTCCATGGATACGGGCGAGCTTGTTTTTCGCGAATACCCGCGGGAGGATCGCGCCACGCAGATCGACCTGTCGATCCGCGCATTGGAGAAGGAGAACGCCGTCGATTTCCGGTTCAAATACCGGACGGATCTGTTTACGGAAGATACGATAACGAATCTAGCCCGTCATTTCATGGAAATTCTGGAGGGTATCGTCCGAAGCCGCAGCGTAAAATTGCAGGATATTCGCATCATGTCCGAGCCGGAGGAGAGGCGAGTGATCGCGGACTTGACCGGACAGCGGGCGGAATACGCCTATCATACGACGGTACAGGAGCTGTTCGGGCGGCAGGCAAAGGCAACGCCGGCAGATGTGGCGGTCGTCGACAAATACGGGGAGACGACCTATATCGAGCTCGAAGCGAAAGCGTGCCGGCTGGCCCGGGTTCTGCGGGAAAGGGGCGTGCGGCGGGGCGACATTGTCGGTATCGCCTCCGACCCGTCCACGGACAGAATCATCGCCGTGCTCGGCGTGCTTATGGCCGGAGGCGCTTATTTGCCGCTCGATCCGGACGCTCCGGCGAATCGCATCCGCTATATGCTGGAGGACAGCGGCTGCTCGCTGGTCGCGGCGCAGCGCCATTTGGCAAGGACTCTTGAGCTCGGAAGGGACACGGTCATCTTGGACGACGAAGCGGCGTCAAGCATCACGGAAGGCGACGAATGGAACAATGTCAGCTTGCCCGGTGATTTGGCCTATGTGATGTATACATCTGGGACGACAGGCCATCCAAAGGGCGCCATGATCGAGCACCGCAGCGTGACGAACCTACTTATGGGCATGATGGAACGGCTCCATTTCGACCGCGGCTGCCGCCATTTGCTGCTGGCGAAGTTTACGTTCGACGTATCGGTGCAGCAAATGCTGCTGCCGCTCGTATCGGGCGGATGTCTCGTTATTCCGGATCGTGAAACGGCTGCCGATCCCGAGCGGCTGTGGAGCTTCATGGAGGACAGCGGCGTCAACGTGCTGGGCGCGGTTCCGACCCATATGACGCTGCTGCTCGACAACCGGCGCGACGCCGGACCGAATGTTCGGCTGCGGTATATGCTATTCGCGGGAGAACCGTTCACCCGCAAGCTGCTTCACCGGCTTCGCGACGCCGGCATCGCCGACGAGATCGTGAACCTGTACGGACCGACCGAAACGACGGTCTATTCGAGCCTTCACCGGTGTGGCGGCGGCGAGACCGACGAGGGAATTCGGATCGGCCGTCCTTTGCCGGGCTACAGCCTCTATATTCTGGACCGCAAGCTGCGTCCGGTTCCCCGGGGCGTGACCGGCGAGCTTTATATATCCGGGGCGGGCGTCGGCAGAGGCTACTTGAAGCAGCCGGAATTGACCGGGGAATGCTTTCTCCCCGACCCGTTCGCCGAAGGGGAGACGATGTACAAGTCGGGAGACCTGGCGAGACAGCTACCGGACGGCGGCATCGAATATTTGGGCAGGACCGACCACCAGGTCAAAATCAACGGCATCCGCGTCGAGCTGAGCGAAATCGGCCATGCGCTGCTGCATTGCGACGGCGTCAAGGATGCGGCCGTCGCGGCCAAGACGAAGCCGGGCGGCGAGCATTATCTGTGCGCATACGTCGTTGCCGATGAGGGAGTTACCGTCACGGATCTGAGGGAATATTTGGCCGCGGAGCTGTCCGGCTACATGATTCCCGAGCGTTTCGTCAGACTGGACCGGCTGCCCATGACAGTCAACGGCAAAGTCGACCTTAAGGCGCTTCAGACGCGGGAAGACGACGACTATATGGTTCCCGGGACCGTTTACGAGGAGCCGGCTACCGATCTCGAACGTACGATTGCGGAGATCTGGCAGGAGGTGCTTGGGACGGAGCGGCTCGGACGTCACGATCATTTCTTCGAGCTCGGTGGCAATTCGCTGTCGATCGTGCAGGCGAACGAGCTGCTGAAGCGGCGGCTTCAAGCCGACATTCCCGTCGTCGACATGTTCCGTTATTCCACCGTGCATGCGCTGGCCCGGCGGCTCGGATCGATTACGGATGCGGGCGCACGGGAAGAAAACGGACCGGATCGCGGCCGGATCCGGGAGGATGCAAAGAGCAGGCTGCAGCAGCGGATCAAGCGGAGACAGGAAGGAGGGAGGGCATGAGAGATTGCAAGGCGACCGGTCTCGAGATCGCGATCGTCGGCATGGCATGCCGGGTTCCGGGCGCGGACGACGTAAGCAGCTTCTGGGAGCTGCTGAAGAACGGCACGGAAGCGATCTCCTTCTTCTCGGACGACGAGCTGCTTGCCGCAGGCATCGGCGCGGAGACGATCCGCGGCTCGGATTATGTCAAAGCCGGCGGAATCATCCGCGGCTCGGAATGGTTCGATACGCAGCTGTTCGCGTATACGCCCCGGGAGGCGGAGGTAATGGACCCCCAGCTCAAGGTGCTCCACGAATGCGCCTGGGAGGCGCTGGAGGATGCCGGCTGCATGGGGGAGCGGGGGAAAGGACTGATCGGAGTCTATATCGGGGCGTCGACGAGCCTGTACTGGATGAACGACGTGTTCGAACGGGCGCCGGATTTTTTGAGAGAGGCGAACCTGCTCGCCGGCTCGCAATTTTTCGGTACGCGATTGTCGCATCAGCTCGATCTGCAAGGTCCGGGCTATACGGTGCAGACGGCATGCTCCTCCTCGCTCGTCGCCGTTCATCTCGCCTGCCAGGGGCTGCTTGCCGGCGATTGCGATACGGCGCTGGCTGGCGGGGTGACCGTGACGCTGCCGGAAGTGAAGGGCTACCGTTATCAGGAAGGAATGATTATGTCACCGGACGGTCACTGCAGACCGTTCGACGCCGATGCCCGGGGAACGGTGAACGGCAGCGGAGCGGGCATCGTCGTGCTGAAGCGGCTGCAGGACGCCGTCGAGAGCGGCGATTACATTTATGCCGTCATCAAGGGCTCTGCGGTCAACAACGACGGGCGCGATAAGGTCGGCTTCACCGCGCCGAGCGTGGCCGGCCAGGCGGAGGTCATCAAGTCCGCCCAGGCGATGGCCGAGGTCGAGCCGTATAGCGTCACGTATGTGGAGGCGCACGGGACCGGGACCGTCCTCGGCGATCCGATCGAAATCGAAGGGCTGAAGCTGGCGTTCGGCAGCAGCGGAGGCAGACGGGTCTATTGCGGCGTCGGTTCCGTGAAGGGGAACATCGGCCATCTCGACAACGCGGCGGGCGTCGCCGGTTTGATCAAGACGGCGCTCGCGCTGCGGCACCGGCAAATTCCGCCGAGCATCAACTTCAGCAAACCGAACGGCAAAATCGATTTTGCTAACAGCCCGTTCTATGTCAATACCGCTCTGAAAGATTGGGACGTGCCGGAATTTCCGCTGCGCGCCGGGGTCAGCTCGTTCGGCATCGGCGGCACGAACGCCCATGTGGTGCTGGAGGAGGCGCCGGAGCGGACGGCGCCGGACCGCGGCCGGGAGGCGCAGCTGCTGGCGCTCTCCGCGCAATCGATGAAATCACTTGACGATCAGACGAAGCGGCTTGCCGGCTATTTGGACCGCAATCCGGACGTTCGTTTGCCCGATGTCGCGTATACGCTGCTGACCGGAAGGAAACAGCTCAAGTACCGCAGAGTGCTTACCGCCCGCGGTGTGGAGGAAGCGAAGGCAGCGCTCTCCTCGCCGGATTCTTCAAACGTGCTCACGGCGGTCGCGGATGACGCCGACAGGCCGGTTATCTTCATGTTCCCGGGTCAAGGGGCACAGTACGCGGGCATGGGAGAGGCGCTCTACCGGGAAGAGGCGGCGTTCCGCGAAGCCGTCGACCGGTGCTGCCGCATTCTGTCGGAAACGAGTGCATGCGACTGGAAGGACGTTTTATATCCGGCGGACAAAGAGGCAGGAATGAGCGGGAGGATTCATCAGACTTCTTATACTCAGCCTGCAATTTTTATATTCGAATATGCGCTGGCCGAGCTGCTCATGAGCTGGGGCGTCCGACCGGACAGGATGATCGGCCACAGCCTGGGCGAATATGCCGCCGCCTGCCTATCCGGCGTACTGACGCTGGAGGACGCGCTGGCACTGGTGTCGGCGCGCGCCGAGCTGATGCAGAAGCTTCCGGCTGGCGGCATGACGAGCGTGATGGCGTCCGCGGAGAAGGTCGGGCCGCTGCTGACGCCCGGCCTTTCCGTCGCCGTGTCGAACGGCCCGGCGCTCTGCGTCGTCTCCGGTTCTTTCGGAGAGCTTGAGGCATTGGAAGCCGTCCTGGCGCGCGAGGAAATCCGTTATAAACGGCTGCAGACGTCCCATGCCTTTCATTCCGCGATGATGGACCCGATTGTGGAGCCGTTCAAGGCGGTGGTCGAGAGCGTTTCCCTGAACGTGCCGAACATTCCGTATATCTCCAATGTGACGGGAACGTGGATTTCGGCATCCGAGGCGGCCGATCCCGCCTACTGGGCCAACCATTTGCGCGGAACGGTCCAATTTTTCGAAGGAATCGGCCGCCTGCTGGCGGACGCGGACAGCGTCTTCGTCGAGGTCGGTCCCGGTAGAGCGCTCGGCTCGTTCGTCAGGCAGCAGCTTGATGAAAATGCCGCAAAGCGGAACGTGATCGTGAACGTGGCGGGATCCGCGAATGCGCGCGAGGGGGACGACGAGCTGCTACTCCGCGCGCTCGGGAAGCTGCACGTCCACGGCGTCGATGTCGATTGGACGCGATACTACGCCGGCGAACGCCGGCTAAGCATCCCGCTTCCCACCTACCCGTTCGACCGCAACTATTACAGTATCCGCTCCCGCGGCGGCCGTGGAGAGCGGGGCGAACGGCCCGACATGGACGGCCGTCATGAAGCGGCCGCCGCCCGGACTGAGACGGAAACGCCGGCCGCCGGCGGCGGTGTATCCGCCGTAAAAGGGGCGGTTTCCCTAGCGGACAAGGAGCGGCTTATCGCTGCGGCATTTAGTGAAGTTACCGGCGTGAAAAACGTCGGCGTCCATGACGATTTTTTCGAGCTGGGCGGCAATTCGCTGTCGGCCGTGGGCGTCGTCGCCCGGCTGCAGGGCGAGCTGAGGATCTCGCTCGGGCAGCTGTTCGAGCATCCGCGGGCGTCCGATCTGGCGCGGAAAATCCGGAGCCGCACGGCAGGCGGTTTGATCGAAAAGGCGGCGATGAAGCGGTACTTGCTGGCGCGGCGGGAGCGATACCGCATAAGCGCGGACTCTATCGTCGAGCTTGCGCCCATGCGCCGTTTGTACGAGGAGCGGAACCGCGCCTATGGTACCGCCGATCTCAGCCGAAGGACGGTGTATCGCGATATTTTATTGACCGGAAGCACGGGTTATCTCGGCATCTATCTGCTGCGCGAGCTGCTGACCCGCACCGAGGCCGACATTCATCTGATCGTCAGAAGCGGAAGCCGGGAAGAAGCCGGGAACCGGCTGCTGGAGAAGCTTCGCCATTATTTCGGTCCAAACTTTTACGGCAACTGGAAGCGGAGGCTGTTCGTTTACCGCGGCGATCTGACGAAGAGCGGTCTCGGGCTGGAACAAGGCGAGTACGGCAGGCTTGCCGATCGCATCGATTGCGTGCTGCATTCGGCGGCCAACGTAAGCCATTACGGCAAATACGACGATTCCTACGAGGCCAATATTACGGCAACGAAACAGTTGATCGGCTTCGCGCTTGCCGGCGGCAAAAAAGCGTTCCATCATATCTCAACGATGGCGGTTGCGTCCGGTACGGTCCTGGACAAGCGGGACATCCTGTTCACGGAATACGACGGTGACGTCGGGCAGACGATGGCGGGCGCTTACGCGGCGACGAAGTTCGAGGCGGAGAAGCTGCTGCTCGAAGCGCGGAAGCAAGGTCTCGAAGCGTCGATTTACCGCGTCGGCAATATCGTCTTCGACTCCGTCAACGGCAAATTCCAGACGAATATCGAGCAGAATGCGATTTATTCCTTGATCCGGTCCTACGCGGCGATCGGTTTCGTTCCGGAAATGGAGCGGGATACGGATTTCTCGTGCGTGGACGATGTCAGCCGGGCGATCGTCAGCTTGTTCGACCGGGAGGCGCTGCAAGGCGAGACGTTTCATATTTGCAATCCACATGCCATCAGCATGTCCGAGCTGCTCACTTTGCCGGGTCTCGGGCTCGGCGTCGTCGAATTGCCGCTGGAGCCGTTTCTCGACGCGGTGTATGACGATGACGGAAATTCCGGACACGAAACCGATTTGTACACGATTCAGCTGCACAGCATCGGAGAAGATCGGGACGATCTTGACGATCCGTCCGGGCATACGCTTTTTCATCCGGCGAGCGACAAGACGAACGAGCTGCTGGCCCGGACGGGATTTGTCTGGAGCATGCTGGACGAGCGGCAGGCGGGCAAAATGATCGCGCACTGCCGGGCAGCGAATTTTTTGTAGTGACGGAGGTGCGGCGCATGAAAGACGTTCGAAATCGTACGGAAACGTATCCGCTTACCCATCCCCAGAAACGAATCTGGTACATGGAGAAAATCAATCCCGGCCAGCCGATGCACAATATCGGCGGCACCGTGCGCATACATGGGGAGACGGATTTACATCTGCTGGAAGAGGCGATCCGCCTGTTCGTGCGGGCAAACGAAGGCATCCGGCTCCGTCTGGCCGAATCGGAGGGCGAGGTCAGGCAATATATCGGCGAAGATGAAGCTTTTCCGGTTGAAATGTTCGATTTCGGCGATTTTCCGGATGGGGAGGAGCGTTTCGCCGACTGGGTGCGGCGGGAAGCGGCGGCGCCGATGCCGCTCTGCGACAACAGGCTGTATCGTTTCACCTTGTTCAAATTGCCGGGCGGCGACAGCGGCTATTTCGCCAAGGTTCATCATATCGCTGCCGACGGCTGGTCGATGAATTTGCTGACCGAGCAAATTTTCGACGCGTATTCGCAGCTGTCCCGAGGAGACGTGCCGGATATCCGGGACGGGCACTCCTATCTCGACTATATCGATCAGGAGCGCTCATACCTGGCGTCCGCCCGCTTCATGAAAAACAAATCGTTCTGGAGTGATAAATTCGCTTTGCTGCCGGAACCTGCCGGCAAGTCCGGCATGGAGAGCGGCGAGGGAAGGCGGCGGACGTTCCGGATCGAAAGCGGTCTTGCCGGGCGTATCAAGCGGTTTGCCGAAGAGCGGTCCATGTCGCCGTATGCGTTCTTCGTCGCCATGCATTTCATCTATCTATATATAACGTCGCGGCGGGACGATATCGTCATCGGCCTGCCGCTGTTCAACCGGGCGGGCCGAAAAGAAAAAAAAACCGTCGGGATGTTTACGAGCACGATGCCGTTCCGCTTCCGGATCGATTCCAATTTGGCTGTTGACCAGCTGATCTTGGAATTGGGCCGGGAGCTGACGTTATGCTACTACCATCAGCGGTACCCGTTCGATCTTCTCGTGCGGGACCTGGAGTTGAACAAAAAAGGGTACGGAAGCCTGTTCGACACGTCCGTGAACTACTACAACACGCGGATGATGGACGAGCTTGCCGGCGCGCCGGTCCTGAACGAGGAATTTTATAGCGGAAACCAGCTCTATTCCTATCAGCTTATCATAAGAGAATGGTCCGGATCGGGGGAGCTCCGGCTCGATATGGATTATAAAGTGCGCGATTATACGGAAGAGCGGATCGAGCGGATCTACCGCGGGCTGCTCCATTTGGCGGAGCAGATGATCCGGCAACCCGAGCGTCCGGTCAAGGAGCTCGGCCTGCTTCCCGAAGCGGATTGGAACCGGCGGATCCGCGATTTCAACGAGTCCGCCGTGGATTATCCGCGGGAGAAGACGATTCACCGGCTGTTCGCGGAGCAGGCGGCCGGGACGCCGGATCGTATCGCGATCCGCATGGGCGAGGAGACGCTGAGCTACCGGACCTTGAATGAAAGAGCGAACCGGCTGGCGCATGTTCTGATCGGAAAAGGCGTCCGGCGCGGAACGATCGTCGGGCTGCTCGCCCGGCATTCGATCGAGTCGGTCGTCGGCATTCTCGCCGTATTGAAGGCGGGAGGCGCTTATTTGCCGCTCGATCCGGGGCTGCCGGCGGACCGAATCCGTTACATGCTGCAGGATGCAGAAGCCGGTCTGATTCTGACGAACGTGCCGGAGGGCGAGCGGCCGGATGGAACGCCGCTCCCGGGCGGGATCGTTTCATTGACTTCGGAGAGCGGATATTCGGACGATCCGTCCGATCCGGGAGAGCGAAGCGGGCCGTCCGATCTTGCCTATATCATCTACACGTCTGGCTCAACCGGCGCGCCGAAAGGCGCCATGATCGAGCAACGCGGGCTGGTCAACTACAGCTGCTGGGCGCGTCGTGCCTATACGGAGGCCGACGCTGCGGACGTGTTCCCGCTCTACTCGCCGCTCTCCTTCGATCTGACGGTCACCTCGATCTTCACGCCGCTCATCGGCGGCGGGCAGATCGCCGTTTATCCCGAGGGCGCAAGCGAATTCGTGCTGCACCGAATCCTGCGGGACGGAATCGCCACCGTCGTCAAGCTGACGCCCGCGCATCTTTCGCTGCTTCTGGATGCCGACTGCGGCTGCGGCTCGGTTCGCACCTTCATCGTCGGGGGCGAGGATTTGAAAGCGAATCTCGCGGCGGCCGTCGCGGAGCGCTTCGGCGGCCGTATTCGCATCTTTAACGAATACGGTCCCACGGAGACGGTCGTCGGCTGCATGATCCACCGTTTCGATCCCGCGAAAGATACCGGCGGATCGGTGCCCATCGGCGTGCCGGCCGCCAATACGAGCATCTATGTGCTCGACCCCGACATGAAACCGGTGCCGGACGGCGAAACCGGGGAGCTGTACATTTCCGGAGACGGCGTCGCGCGGGGCTATTTGAACCGACCGGAGCTGACGGAGGAACGGTTTATGGCCGATCCGTTCAACGCCGGCGCGCGGATGTACAGGACGGGCGATCTTGCGAGATTTACGGAAGGCGATGTCGTCGAATATGCCGGAAGAGCCGACAGACAGCTGAAAATCCGCGGATACCGGATCGAGCCGGGCGAAATCGAATCCGTCCTGCTCGGCCGTCCCGGAATCCGGGAGGCGGTGGTGACGGACCGCGTCAGCCGGAGCGGCGGCCGCTATTTATGCGCTTATTATACCGGCGTCGCCGGGCTGATCGAGGCCGAATTGTCGCAATATGTAAGGGACCGCGTTCCGGACTATATGATTCCGGCCCGCTTCGTCGCATTAAGCGCCATCCCGCTGACGATCAACGGCAAGATCGATAAAGCGGCGCTGCCTGATCCCGAGGCGGCGGAGCTGGACCCGGCCGAACGGGAGACCGTTTCAACCGCGGCGGAACGGGCGCTGATCCCGATCGTGGAGGAGCTGCTAAATGCCGCCGGGATAAGCCCCGGGGACAATTTCTACCATCTCGGCGGAGATTCGATCAAAGCGATTCAAATCGCCTCGAGGCTGGCCGGTGAAGGATACCGGATCAAAGTGAAGGACATGCTGGCGTATCCGAGACTTGCGGATATGGCGTTATATATGGAATCTTCGGGGGAAGCAGACGGCGGTTACGAAGCCCCGTCCGAAGGTCCCGTCGGAACGATTCCGGCGGCATCTTGGCTGCTTGCACAGCGATTGCCGGACATGAAGCATTACACGCAGTCTGTGCTGCTGAGTATGCGCGGAGAGCCGGCGTTCGCCGCATTGGAGGCGGCTTTCGACGCCGTCGTGCGCCGTCACGACGCCTTCCGCATCAATGTCGGCGCCGGCGGGGGCGAGCTCTATTACAACGAAGCGCCGCTCTTCGTTCCGAACAGGATCAGGGTCGCCGATTTGTCGGACCTGCCTGCCGCCGAAGGCCGCAAGCGAATGGTCGCGTTCGGCGAGAAGCTGAAAGCAAGCTTCGATCCGGCCGGCGGCATCATGATCAAGGCTTGTCTGTTCCGGCTGGGAGACGGGGAAACGCGGCTGCTGCTGGCCGCCCATCATCTGGCCGTCGACGGAATCTCGTGGCGGATTATTTTCGAAGACATAAGCCGGGCTTATGAGCGGCTGACGCAGGACGCCGCGTCTGCTTTGGCCGAGAGCGCAGCCGGGACTGAAGGGTCTGACGGTTCGAGGGATGCGAGCTTGTCCGGCGGGAAGAGCTTTCATCGCTTTCATGCCTCTATCGGATCGGACAAGTCTAGCGAATATGTCGAGGCGGAACGATTGCGTTCGCTCGCGCAAGAGACGCTGCCTGCGAAGACGGCTTCCATGCAGGCTTGGGCCGCCGGGCTGGAACGATTCGGCCGGGCGCGGGCGATCCGCAGCAAAGCCTACTGGGAGGACGTGCTGGACGGAGCGTCCCCTTCATCGTGGAACGATTACGATCGCGGTCCGGACGCAATGAATCAGTGCGAGACGGTAGAGCTTGTGCTGACAGAGGACGAGACGCAGCGGCTCGCGGCCAAGGCGGACGACGCCTACAGGACGAGGGCCGACGAGCTGATGCTGATCGCGCTGGCGCTTACGGTCCGGGAGTTTGCGGGGAGCGGCGACGTCCACTTGGAGCTCGAGCGGCACGGTCGCGAGGAAATCATCGAGGGGCTCGACGTATCGCGCACGGTCGGCTGGTTCACGAGCCTGTTTCCAGTACGGCTGGCGGTACCCGAAGCCGGTCTGTCCGAGCAAATCAAGGGACTGAAGGATCAGCTGCGGCGAATTCCGAACAACGGGCTTTGCTACGGCGTGCTCAGGCACGTAACCGGCGAATTGGACGGCGATTCCGGCAAGCGCGTGCGGTTCAATTATTTGGGCGACTTTGAAGCTTCCTTTACGGGAGGCATGTTCGGCTATGCGGAGGAATATACCGGGCGCGAAAGCGGCGGACGCAATGAATTGCCTTGCCTGCTGGACATCGTGGCCTTCACGATTGGCGGCAGGCTGCGCTTGTCGGTCACTTACAGCCTGAGCAAATTCAGGCGGGAGACGGCCGGTCGGTTCGTCCGCGATTACAGGGACCGGCTCGAAGCGGTGATTGAGCATTGCTGCGGCAGGGACAGGAGCGAATTTACGGCCGCCGACTTTGAGACGACGAGCCTGTCGGACGACGAGCTTGAGCAACTATTTGACGACTGAATCGCGGGCCGAAGCGATTCGCGGATTGGAGTGGAACATGGCGAAGATGACACGGACACGAAATGCCGCCGCTATCCTGCTTGCCGTTGTGCTGCTCGTTCTGACGGCGGCTGTGAATCCTCTTGCCGCCGCCGCGGATTCGGGCGCGGCCGCCGTTTTGCCGGACGGGTATGAGAAGCAGCTGGATTCCTGGATCGGAAAGCTGAAGAAAGAGGGCAAAATTCCGGGCCTGTCGGTCGTCGTCGTGAACGGCGCACAGCCGGTGTACAAGAAGAGCTTCGGCTATGCCGATCTGAAATCGAAGTCGCCGGTGACGCAGCGGACGCCGTTCGAGATCGGCTCCAACAGCAAGGCGTTCACGGCACTGGCGGTTTACCGGCTTGCCGAAGAGGGCGCGCTCGATTTAAGCAAGACGGTGAGCGATTACCTGCCCTGGTTCAAAATGAAGTACAAGGGCGAATATAGAGGACGGTCCGTCGACGGAGATGTCGACATTACGCTCGAGCAGCTGCTGCATCATACGAGCGGCATTCCGTTCGAGACGATTAAGGACATTCCGGCGGCGGACGATGACGGCGCGCTGGAGCGGACGGTAAGAACGCTGCTGAATCGTCCGCTGACGTCCTATCCGGGCGAGCGGTTCGAATATGCGACGATCAACTACGATATTTTGGGCCTGATCATCCAGGAAGCGTCGAAGATGAGCTTCGAGGACTATATCCACACCCGTATTCTGCAGCCGCTGCAGCTTGACGAGACCTACTTGGATCGAGCGGAAGCCTCAGCGAACGGGATGGCCCAAGGGTACAAAATCGGCTTTCTGCGACCAATGCCTTACGACGCTCCGATGTACCGCGGCAACAAGCCGGCCGGTTATTTCATTTCGAACGCGAACGATATGGAGCGGTGGCTGAACATTCAGATGGAAAACGCCGCCGCGCCGGACGCGGCGATGGCGGAGGCTCTCCGGCAAACGCTCGAGCCGGACCGTTCCGTTGCGCCGGCCGGCGACGGCGGCTCGTATGCGGGCGGCTGGGAGGTCTATCAGAGCGGGAGTGGGGAAATTTCCCATGACGGAAGCAATCCGACCTTCTCCTCCTTCATCGTTTTCCGTCCGCAGGAGGGGCTCGGCGTCGCTGTTCTGGCGAATCTGGACTCGGAATATACGCGCGCCATCGGCCAGGGCGTTATCGATATTTTACAAGGGAAGAGCCCCGAGAAGAACGCGCGGGATACGTATAAAAGCGTCGACGGCTTCGCGTTCGCCGTCATTCTGCTGACGGTTCCGTTTATCGGCGTCGTGCTGTTTTTCCTGATCCGGTCTATCCTGCAGCTGATCCGCGGAAACAGAAGGGTGGAGAAGAACGCGAAACGTCGGCTCGGCATACCCGCCCTTTCGCTTGTATTCGCGCTGGCGGCGGCGTATGGACTGTATCGGATTCCGGACGTGCTGTTCTCGGGACTGAGCTGGGAGTTCGTCCGAGTATGGGCACCCGCAAGCCTGCCTGTGGCGGCGCTGGCGGCGCTGTCCGCCGTCGTCCTGTTCGGCCTGTACCTGTCGTTTGCTTCTGTGTTTCCGGAGCATCGGGACCGAAACTTTTTCTCGCTCATCGTCATGAGCATCGCGAGCGGCTTCGGCAACGCCATGATCATCTTCATCGTCAACGAGGCGCTGAACCGGATGGACGGGGAGCAGTCGGGCGGTGAATTGTTCCTCTATTTTGCGCTCGGCATCGCCGTCTACGTGCTCGGCCAAAAATTCGTGCGCACCCGGCTCATCGCGCTGACGAACACGATCATTTACGAGAAAAGGGTCGAGCTGCTGGACAATATTTTGAACACGCCCTATGAAAAAATCGAGCGGATGGAAAACGAGAAGATCCAAACGACGCTCAACAACGACACGGAAGCGATCAGCAACCATGCCGCTATTCTGATCACCGGATTGACGGATTCGATTACGCTCATTTGCTGCCTCGTTTACCTTGGCGTGCTGAACGTGTACGGACTGCTTATTTCCATCGCCGTCATGCTCGCCGCGGCGGGACTCTATTACGCGGCCGGCCGTTCGGCCAATAAGCTGTGGGAGCAGACGAGAACGATTCAAAACACGTTCTTCCGCTTTATCAACGATCTCATCGGCGGGTATAAGGAGCTCAGCCTGGGCCGGGCGAAGCGGGACGAGTTCCGGGCGGATATGGAAGGGACGATCGGAGAATACAGAACGAAACGTATCCGCGGCGGCTTGAAATTCGCAAACGTGTTCATTATCGGGGAACTGCTGTTTACGCTCGTGATCGGGGCGGTAGCGTTTCTGTTCCCGCTGCTGTTCGAGAGCGTCCGGAGCGATATTTTGCGAAACTACGTGCTCGTCTTTCTCTATATGACCGGACCGGTCAACAGCATTCTGAACGCGATCCCGCAGGCCGTGCAAATGCAGATCAGCTGGAAGCGGATCAAAACGTTCATCCGGCAGCTCACGGAGCCGGAGGACGGCGGACGGGCGGCGGAAACCGGGCTTGACGTCGCCGGCGGCGGAGGATTTGCGATCGAACTTGAAGGCGTGGAATACGAATACCGCGGCGACAGCGGCGAGTCGTTCCGTGTCGGCCCGATCGACTGTGTCTTCCGTTCCGGCGAGATCGCCTTCATAACCGGCGGCAACGGAAGCGGCAAGTCGACACTGGCGAAGCTGATGACGGGATTGTACGCCTGCGACAAAGGCGAAATCCGGATCAACGGCAGAGCCGTCGGCCAGGAGGAGCTGGGCGAGCTCTACTCCGCGATTTTCAGCGATTATTATTTGTTCGGGAAGCTGTACGGCATCGATTCCGCCTCCAAAAAGGATGAGATCCGGACCTATATGAAGCTGCTGCGCATCGACGAGAAGCTGACCATTCAAGACGGGACGTTCAGCACGACGAAGTTGTCGACGGGGCAGCGCAAGCGGCTGGCGCTGCTGATCAACTATTTGGAGGACAAGCCGGTCTGTCTGTTCGACGAGTGGGCGGCCGATCAGGATCCGGAGTTCAGGCAATTTTTCTACGCGGAGCTGCTGCCCGAATTCAAGTCCAAAGGCAAATGCGTCATCGCCATCACCCATGACGACCGGTATTTTCACGGGGCGGACAAGCTGATCAAGATGGAACAAGGAGAAATCGCGGAAGATACGAGCCGCATCGCCGCAGGATCTCCTGCCCAGGCGAGATAGGAGGAAGTCGAGATGGCCAAATTGGAACGGGAGCTGGTCGAGGATATCATCGCCCTGACTCCCATGCAGGAGGGAATCCTGTTTCATTATCTGAAGGATCCCGGCAGCGACGAATATTTCGAGCAGCTCAGTCTGGAAATCGAAGGGGACGTTGACGAGACGTTGTTTGCCGAGGCTTGGCGGCGCGTCGCGGAGGGCAATGAGATGCTGCGCACCATGTTCCGCTGGGAGAAGGTGAAGGCGCCCGTTCAAATCGTATTGAAGGCGCATCCTTTGCGGCTGCAGGTGCATGATCTTGAGGGCATACAGGCGGATAAGCGCCGCGAAAAGCTGGAAGCGATCCGAGCGAACGACCGGGCGGACAAGTTCGATCTCCGGCAGGTGCCGTTCCGGATTGCGCTGTGCCGGCTGGAGAAGGACCGCAGCGAGATGATCATAAGCCATCATCATATTTTATTCGACGGCTGGAGCACCGGCCTTCTTCTGAAGCAATTCATTGACGCATACAAGCGGCTCAGCCGATCGGAGACGGTCGTATTCCCCGCAAGGAAGCGGTTTAAGGATTTTGTCATGACTGTTCAAAATCAGGATAAAGATGAGCAGCAGCGGTATTGGCGGCGTATGTTCGAACGGTTCGAGACGCAGGCTCGGCTGGCTTCGGGAGATTCGGGACCCGGCATCGCGAAGAGCGATGTCCATTATTCGGTTACGCTGGACAAGAACAAGCCGGAAGAGTTCGCGAGACGGAACGAGGTGACGCTCGCCGCGCTTGTTTATGCCGCATGGGGGATCGTGCTGCAGAAAAACGCAAACGCCCGCGACGTCGTATTCGGTACGACCGTATCCGGCAGATCCGCCGCGATTTGGGGAATGGAGGAAGTCGTCGGCTTGTTCATCAACACGCTGCCGCTGCGGGTAAGCCGCGATGCGGGCGAATCGGCCGTCGAGCTTGTGCGGAAGGTCCACCGCAGCCTGCTGAGCCGGGAGGAGCATGAGCACACGCCGCTCGCCGACATTAAACGCCATGCAGGCATGGATGGCCGGACGGACCTGTTCGATACGATAGTCGTATTCGAGAATTACCCGCTGGACCGGATCGTGACGGCGCGGCGGGAGAGCGAGGACGGCATCGCCTTCCGCTCGTACGCCGCGTTTGAGATGACGAACTACGATCTGACCATCAGCGTCACGGTCTCGGACGAGATCGAGGTCACCTTCAGCTGCAAGGAGTATGCCTTCGCCGCTTCGGCGGTCAAACGGCTTGCGGAGCAGCTGACCGCCGTCATGGAAGACGTCGCCGATCACCCCGGCAAGCGGGTGGAAGAGATCGAGCTTGTGTCCCCCGCCGAGAAGGCGCGGATATTGCGCGAATTCAACGGCATGCGCACGCCGTTCCCGGAGCGAGCGGCGGTCAGCCGGCTGTTCGAGGAGCAGGCAGCGAGAACGCCGGAGCTTGCGGCCGCGGTGCATAACGGGCGGACGGTCACCTACCGGGAGCTGGACGCGATGTCGAACAGCCTGGCGCACGAATTGCGCAAGCGGGGCGTGAAGAGCGGGGATGTCGTCGGCATTATGGCGGAGCGGTCCGTCGAGACGACCGTCGCCATAATCGCCGTCCTGAAGGCAGGCGGCGCCTATTTGCCGCTGGACCCGGCGTATCCTGAATCGCGTAAGCAGTATATGCTGGAGGACGGCGGAGCGCGACTGCTGCTGGCCCGGCGGGGGACGCTAGGGGAGGGAGGCGGGAGCGACGCAGTGGACGTTGCGGGCGCGGAACGGGCCGCCGGATTGCCGGCGGCCGACGGCATCCTGCTGCTGGACGATCCCGCGCTATTCGCCGGCAATACGTCCCCGCTGTCCGCCGACCCCGATCCGGGAGGGCTGTTCGCCGTCTTCTATACGTCGGGAACGACGGGGAAGCCGAAGGGCGTGCAGGTGGAGAACCGAGGCGTCGTCAATATCGCGCTCTGGTTCGGCGACATGTACCGCATCGGCAGCGGCATGAATGTGCTGCAGATGACGAACGTCGTGTTCGATCCGAGCATCGAGGAGATCTTCGGCACGCTGCTGCACGGGGCGACGCTGCATATTGCCGACAAGAGCCTGATTCTCGACCCGGGGCAGTTCGCCGATTATGCGGACCGGCATCACATCCATCTGATCAACCTTGTTCCGACTTTATTGAAGCAACTGGTCGGCGGGAGGCGGAGGCTGGACAGCCTGCGCACGATCATCTCCGGAGGCGAGCAGCTGGACGATGCGCTTAAGGACGAGCTGACCGGCATGGGCTACGAGCTGTACAACCATTACGGACCGACCGAGACGACGGTGGACGCGCTGTTCACCCGCTGCTCGGAACGGAAGGTTTCCCTCGGCAGGCCGATTGCCAACATGAGATGCTATATTCTCGATTGCGACAGCAATCTCGCCCCCACCGGCGTCGTAGGGGAGATCTGCCTGGCCGGAGCCGGCGTGGCCCGGGGTTATGCGAACAGCCCGGAACTGACGGCGGAGAAGTTCACGGACGATCCGTTCGTCCCGGGCGAACGGATGTACCGGACGGGCGACCTCGGAAGGTGGTCGCCGGACGGGGAAGTGGAATTGATCGGCCGGGCCGACCATCAGGTGAAAATAAGAGGGTACCGTATCGAACTTGGCGAAATCCAGAACGTCCTTTTGAAGCATGACCAAATCCGGGATGCCGTTGTGATCGACCGGGATGGCGGCAACGGAAAAAAATCGCTCTGCGCCTATTACGTGTCGGATGGCGAGCCGGAGGCCGCAACGTTGAGGGCGTTTCTGTCCAAGAAGCTGCCGGACTACATGGTTCCCTCCGCTTATGTGCGATTGGAGCGACTGCCGCTGACCGCGGTCGGGAAAATCGACCGCGGCGCGCTGCCGGCGCCCGATCCGGCCGCGGCCGGAAGCGGCTATGCGGCGCCGCGCAGCGAAACGGAGGCGAAGCTTGCCGGAATATGGGCGTCTGTCCTCGGCGTCGACGAGCAAACCGTCGGCATTCACGACAACTTTTTCGAGCTGGGCGGGGATTCGATTCTGAGCATTCAGATCGCCGGGAAAGCGATGCAGGCGGGCATGGCGATTACGGTGAGCCAAATGTTCAAGCATCAGACGATCGCCGAGCTCGTGGCAGCCGCGGAGCTGACGGAGGCCGGGCACGACGGGAAGCGGGGAGCATCGGAGGAGGAAGCGTCGGGAGAGGTGCCGCTGACGGCGATTCAGCGCTGGTTTTTCGAGCAGAAGCTGGAAAACGTTCATCATTGGAATCAGGCGGTCATGCTGGAAACCCGCCTTGGCCTGAAGCCCGAGCTGCTGCGGGAAAGCTTCCGCGCGCTGACGCGAGCGCACGACGGCTTCCGGCTGCGCTTCCACCGGCGCGGCGGACAATGGATTCAGTCTTATGCAGCGGTTGAGGGGGACCATCTGCCCTTCCGGGTTTGCGATTTGTCCGGCATGGAGCCGGCGCGGCGCGAAGCCGAACGGAAGCGGATTTGCTCCGCGCTCCACCGCGGTCTGAACTTGACGGACGGACCGCTGGCGGCGGCGGCTTATTTTGAAAACGGGAACGGGCAGAGCGGAACGCTGTTCATGGCGGCTCATCATCTGATCGTGGACGGTTACTCGTGGCGGGTCATTGCGGGCGATATCGGAGAGCTGTACGATCAGCTAGAACGAAGCGGGTCGGCGCTGCCGCCGCCGAAGAGCCTCGGCTTCAAGGAATGGTCGGAATACGCGCATGCGTATGCGGCTTCATCCGAGTTATTGGAGAAGCGCGGCTTTTGGCTGGACGCCGCCCCAGCCGCCGCCAGGCCGATTCCCGTCGATTTCAAGGACGGCGTGAATGCCGAGCGGGATGCGCGGACGGTATCCGTCGCACTCACCAAGGAGGAGACGCGCCGGCTGCTGCTCGATATCCACCGGCCGTTCGGCACAAGAATCGACGATATTTTGCTTGCGGCGCTGTCCCGCACGCTGGCGGGCTGGTCGGGGGAGACAACGGTCGATCTGGAAGGCCACGGACGGGAGAAGCTGCTGGAGGAGCATGATCTGTCCCGCACGGTCGGATGGTTTACGTCCGTCTTTCCCATCGTTCTAGGCGATGGTGACGTGAAGGGGGATGAGGAGGACGATGGGCGGCCGGCTGGATCGACGGGCACGCTCATCAAGCGGGTGAAGGAACGGTTTCGCGGCATTCCGCGCGGCGGAATCGGCTACGAGATGCTCCTCTATCTCGCGGAGGAGGACGTCCGCGCGGCGTTCGCCGCGAGGCCGAGAGCGCAAATCAGCTTCAACTATCTGGGCCAGTTCGACCAGCTGTTCCGAAACGACGCGCTGTTCATTAAGCCGGCAGCCGACCCGGGCGATACCCGGGATCCGGAGGGCATCCGCAGCCATCTCATCGATATCGACGCGATCCTATCGGACGGGGAGCTGACCGTCGACTGGAAATACGGCTCGAAGATCCATGAGGAGACGACGATCAAGCGGCTCGCGGACGATTTTATGCGCAACCTGAAGGCGATTATCGCTTATTGCCGGCAAGCGGAGACGCGGCAGTTTACGCCGTCCGATTTTCCGCTCGCTCCGGCCGCGCAGGACAAGCTGGACGAATGGTCCTCCCGGTACCGCAATATGGAGGATGCGTATACGCTGTCGCCCGTGCAGCAAAGCATGATTTTCCATCATGTCTATTCGCCGGATTCCTCCGTCACCGTGGAGCAGACCGTCTATACGATCAAATCCGTGTTGAATATCGAGGCATTTCGGCGCGTATGGCAGACGATTCTGAGCCGCTACGAAAGCTTGCGGGCGTCCTACCATTGGGAGGGGCTGAAGGAGCCTGTGCAGCTCATTCACGGCGGGATCGACATCCCGTTCGAGGTGCTGGATTGGACGGACGCCGCAGAAGCCGAGCGAACCGGAAAGCTGGAGCGATGGATCGATTCGGACCGCCGGCTCGGTTTCGATCTGTCGAAGCCGCCGCTCATGCGGATTACGGTCGTGAAATGGGCGGAATCCGTTTACGACGTCATCTGGACGCACCATCATCTCCAGCTGGACGGCTGGTGTGTCGGCATTCTGCTGGGCGAGATCGGAACGCTGTACGAAGCGTATTGCGACGGACGGGAAGCGGCGCTTCCCGCCGCTCGGCCGTTCAAGGACTACATCGCCTGGTTCCGCGGCCAGGATTTGCAGCTTGCGGAGCAATTTTGGAAGCGGACGCTCGCCGGATTTCGTACGCCCGTCCGGTTTGCCGATTTGTTTCCGTCGGCGAACGGAGCGGAAGATCGGGCGCAGGCGTTCGGCAAAGCCGAGCGTGACGTTTCGCCGGAGCTGCAGCGGAGGCTCCGCCAATTCTCGCGCAAGCACCGCGTCACGCTGAACACGATCGTACAGGGAGCCTGGGCGCTGCTGCTGAACCGCTACGCCGGCGAAACCGACATCGTGTTCGGCACGACGTCGTCGGGCCGACCGGCCGACCTCGCCGGTTCCGGCTCCATGGTCGGCTGCTTCATGAACACGCTCCCGTTCCGGGTTCTTACGGCTGACGATGCCAGCACGATCCCATGGCTGCAGGACATTCAGCGAAGCAGCGTGGAGATGCGGCAGTACGAATATACGCCGCTCGCCGACATTCGCAGCTGGAGCGACGCGCCGAGAAGCTCGGCTTTGTACGACCTGTACGAAAGCATCGTCATTTTCGAAAACTATCCGTTCGACGAGACGCTAAAGGACGGGCTCGGCTCACTGCGCATCGAGTCGCTGCGCGTGGAAGAGCAGATGGATTATCCGCTGACCGTCTACTGCAATTTGCAGCCGGAGCTGCATTTCAAGCTTCTGTTCGATTGCCGCTATTTGCGCGAGGAGGAGGCCGAGCGGATTCTCGGCCATCTGATGAATCTGATCGAGGGGCTGCTTGCCGGCGGGGAAGCGGCGATCGGCGACATCCCGATGTTATCCGCCGCCGAGCTGCGGCGGCTTGCCCATAACGGCGGCGCGATGGACTATCCGCAGGAGCGGTGCTGGCATGAGCTGTTCGAGGATCAGGCGCGGTTGCAACCGGAGCGTACCGCGGTCATTCAGGAAGACGAGCGGCTGTCGTACGCCGAATTGGATCTTTTATCGAACCGGCTGGCGAACAAGCTGAAGACTTGGGGCGTCGGTCCCGACGTGCCTGTCGGCTTGTATGTCGAACGGTCCATTCCGATGATCGTCGGCATGGTGGCCATTCTGAAGGCGGGCGGCACCTTCCTGCCGATCGACGCCGACTATCCGGGCGAGCGTGTCGATCTGATGCTGGACGATGCCCGCGTCCCCGTGCTGCTGACCGAGTCCGCGCTGGAAGGGAAAGTTAAGGGCGGCGGATGCCGCACCGTCTGTCTGGATACCGAAGGGGAGGCGCTGATGCGGGAGGCTGGAGACCGTCCGGTTTCCGAGGCGAAGCCCGAAAATCTGGCCTATATCATCTATACGTCCGGCTCGACCGGCAGGCCGAAGGGCGTCATGATGCCGCATGAGGCGGTCGTCAGTCATACCGTCGACATCATCGGCCGGTACGAGCTTACGCCGGAGGACCGCGTCCTGCAATTCTCCTCGATCGGCTTCGATATTTCGCTGGAGCAGGTACTGACGACGCTGGCTGCCGGCGCCGCGCTTGTGCTGCGGGACAAGCATACATGGACGCCCCGGGAATTTTCGCAGAAATGCGAGGCGTACGGCCTTACAGTGACGAATCTGCCCACCTCTTATTGGAACGAGGTCGTGCAGCTGTGGCACTCCGCCCCGGACACCGTCCCGCATGGAAGGCTGCGGCTGATGGTCGTCGGCGGGGAACGAATGCTGCCGGAGAGGGTCGCGCAGTGGAATCGGCTGCCGGGCGGCCGGATCGGGCTGCTCAACGCATACGGCCCGGCGGAGACGGCGATGACGAGTACGCTGTACTCGGCTTCCTCCGAAAGCCCCGCAGCGGACGCGGAACGCGCAAGCACGCCCGTCGGAAAGCCGCTTGCCAACCGGCGGATTTATATCGTGGACGAGCGCATGCGGCCGGTTCCGGCGGGCATTAAGGGCGAGATCTGCATCGCCGGCATTCCGCTGGCGCGCGGCTATTTGAACAATCCGGGGCTGACGGAAGAAAAGTTTCGGAAGGATCCGTTCTTTGGCGGATACGGAAGCTGGCTTTACCGGACCGGCGATTTGGGCAGGATGCTGGATGACGGGAATTTCGAGGTGCTCGGGCGGAAGGACGAGCAGACGAAAATCCGCGGCCACCGCATCGAGATCGGCGAGATCGAAAGCGTGCTGAACCGGTGCGAGCTCGTGCACAGCGGCGTGGTCGTCGTCAAAACAAGCGCTTCGGCGGAAAACGATCTTGCCGCCTTCTACGTCGCTTCCGGGACGGAGGGGAACGACCCTTCCGGCATCCGGGAATTTATGCGCGGCAGTCTTCCGGCTTACATGGTCCCGTCGTTTATCGTGCCGTTGGATCGGCTTCCGCTCAATCCGAACGGAAAAATCGACCGCAAGGCGCTCGCCGCTCTTGAAATGGGGGTGGATCCGACCGAACAATATGAAGGGCCGGAAAACGGCATTCAGGCCAAGCTGATCGCGATATGGGAACAAATACTCGGAGTCGGCGGCATCGGCATTCATCATCATTTCTTTGAGTGCGGGGGCCAATCGCTGAAGGCGATCAAGCTCATTTCCGAAATTCAGCGGGAATTCGCGACCGAGCTGTCGCTTGCCGACGTGTTCGAAGCGCCGACGATCAAGCAATTTTCGGCATTGATCGAACGCGCGGCGCAGATGCGGGACGGTTCGCCGGACGAATATGCTGCGGCCGCGATAGAAGTCGGGCCGGTGGCGGGCGAGCTTGCGCATCCGTCGGATAAGCGGACGCTTCCGGCCATCGAACCGGCAGCGGAGAAGGAGCGCTACGTCGTCTCGCCGGCACAGCGAAGGCTGTTTATCGTCAACAAGCTCGCGGGCGCAACGACCAGCTATAACATTCCCGGCGCGGTGCTGCTGGAGGGCGATCTCGATGCCGCGCGGCTGGAACGGGCTTTCCGGGCGCTCGTTGAGCGGCACGAGGCGCTCCGCACCTCTTTCGAGCAGGAAGGGGACGCCATTTACCAGCGCATTCATCGACGGGCGGAATTAAAAGTTTCCCGTCTGCGCGCCGCCGAAAGCGAGCTGAAGCGCGTGTTCGAGCGGTTCGTGCAGCCGTTCGATCTGGCGCGCGCGCCGCTGCTCAGGGCTGCGCTGGTCGAGGTGACGCCCGTGAAACGGCTGCTTATGTACGACATGCACCATATCGTATCGGACGGGCTGTCTGTTGCCATTCTGATCCGTGATTTTGCCCGGCTGTATGCAGGCGAGACGCTGCCGGCGCCGCCGGTCCGCTATCGGGATTACGCCGAATGGCAGAACGGCCGGTTGAATGCCGGAGCGTTCCGGAAACAGGAGGAATTCTGGGTCCGCGCATTCTCGCCGGATATCCCGTTGCTGGACTTGCCGACCGACAGGCCGAGGCCGCAGGAGACGACAAACGAGGGCGGTCAGGTCCGGTTCGAGCTGGACGGCCGTCTCGGTTCCGGGCTGAACGCGCTGGCGCGCGGGCAAGGCGTGACCCTGTATGCGGTGCTGCTTGCGGCTTTTAACATCCTGCTGCATAAGCATTCCGGTCAGGAGGATATCGTGGTCGGCAGCCCCGTTGCGGGCAGACGGTCTTCCGATTTGGATGCCGTCGTCGGGATGTTCGTGGGCACGGTAGCGCTGCGGAATTTCCCCGAACCGGGCAAATCGCTGGGCGAGTTCGTAAAGGAAACGGCGGCCCGTTCGCTGGAAGCGCTGGACCGTCAGGACTACCCGTTCGAGGCGCTGGTCGAGAAATTGCAGCCTAACAGGGCGCTGAACCGCCATCCGTTGTTCGACGTCATGTTTGCTTTTGAAAATGTCGATCTGGCGCAGGCGCGGGTCGACGGCGTCGACATTACGCCCTATGAACCGGAAGGCAGCAATGCCAAATTCGATCTCGAGCTGAAGGCAACCGAAAAGAACGGCGGTCTGCGGCTTGCGCTGGAATACAGAACCGCGCTGTTCGACCGGGAAACGATCGGCCGGATGGCGGAGCATCTGATCTCGATACTGGAAGCGATGGCGGCGGACTTGACGGTTCCGATCGGAGAGCTCGAGCTGTTATCCGCGGAGGAGAAGCGGCTGCTGGCGCGGCTCAATGAAACTTCGGCACCGTATCCGAAAGAGCGGACGATCAAGCGGCTGCTCGAAGAGCGGGCGGAGAAAAGCGCCGGCCGCACGGCCGCCGCGTCCGGACCGGATACGCTGACGTACAAGGCGCTGAACGAAAAGGCGAACCGGCTCGCCAAACGTCTGATCGAAGCGGGAGCCGGCCCGGGCAAGGCGTTCGGTATCCTGGCGGAGCCGTCGCTCGACATGATCGTCGGCCTATGGGCGGTCATTAAAAGCGGCGCGGCTTACGTTCCCATCGATCCCGAATTTCCGGAGGAACGGATTCAGTTCATGCTGGCGGACAGCGGCGTGATCGGGCTGCTCTGCCAGCCGCATTTACAGGCGTCGGCCGATTATCGAGGCGCAATCATTCCGCTCGATCAGGCCGCGCTGCCGCCCGGGGACGAAGAGAATCCGGCGGATAACGGGTCGTCCGACGATCCGGTCTACATCGTGTACACATCGGGGACGACCGGCGTTCCGAAGGGGGTGCCCGTCAAGCAACGCAGTCTGATCAATTACTGCGCATGGTTCACCCGAACGGCGGCGCTCACGGCCGGCGACCGGACGATGCTGCTGTCGTCCTTCGCATTCGACCTGGGCTATACAAGCTTATATTCGTCGCTGCTGAACGGAGGCGAGCTGTATCTGGCCGCAAAGGCGGATTATGCCGATACCGGCAAGCTGCTGGAGATGCTGCGCCGCCGCCGGATCAGCTATATCAAGCTGACGCCGTCGCTATTCGGCCTGCTCACGGGCAGTCCGTCCTTCGCGGAGCATGCCGATCTCGTGGAATTGAGATTGGTCGTGCTCGGGGGCGAGGAGCTTAAGCCCAACGATGTCCTGAAGTTCCACAGCCGCTTCCCGCACGCGGCGGTGATGAATCACTACGGGCCGACGGAGACGACCATCGGGGCGATCGCCCGCCCGATCGCGTTCGATCGCGGGGATGAACCGCTCAAAGGCTCCATCATCGGCAGGCCGATCGACAATATGAAGGTATTTCTGCTCGATGCGCGGCTGAAGCCGGTCCCGGTCGGTGCTGTCGGGGAAATCTGCATCGCCGGGGACGGATTGGCGGACGGTTACTTGAATGAAACCGGGCGGACGGGCGGCAAGTTCGTCGAAGCCGCGGTTTCCGGAACCGGCAGCGTCGGCTTGTACCGGACCGGCGACCTTGGCCGATTGACGGCGGACGGCGAGATCGAATTTCTCGGAAGAGCCGACAATCAATTGAAAATACGCGGCTACCGGGTGGAGCCGGAGGAAACGGCCGCCGTGCTGCGGAATCATGGTTCGGTCGCGGACGCGGCCGTCATCGTCAGGAAGAATGCGCAGAACGACCCGATATTGTGCGCGTATGTGGTGCCGAGGGAAGATGCGGATATAGCGGAGCTGAGAGCGTATGCCGCAAGCAGGCTCCCGCATTATATGGTGCCTGCCGCGATGATTCGGGTGGACGGCATCCCGCTGACGCCGAACGGCAAAATCGATGCCAAGGCGCTCCCCGATCCGTCGGACGCACCGGGCACGGACGGCGGATACGAGCCGCCTGAAGGGCCGGTCGAACGGAGGATGGCGGAGCTTTGGGAAAAGGTGCTCGAACGCGCCGGCGTCGGCGCGCAGGATTCGTTCTTTGAGCTGGGCGGACATTCGTTGAAGGCGATGCTGCTGGCGGCGGACATTCAGCGGGCGTTTCGTGTGGCGATGCCGCTGCGGGATATTTTCAAAGCCCCGACCGTGCGAGCGATGGCCCGCTATGTGACGGAAGCGCCGGAAAACATCCATTCGTCGCTTCAGCCGCTGCCCGAAAGAAACGTTTACGAGCTTTCCTCCGCCCAGCGAAGACTGTATACGCTCGATCAAATCGAAGGAATCGGCACCAGCTACAATATGCCGAGGGCGACGCTGCTGGAAGGCAAGCTCGATCCGGATCGGCTGAAGCGGGCGTTCCGCGAAATCGTGCAGCGGCACGAGGCGTTCCGCACCTCCTTCGAGATCGCGGACGGCGAGCCGGTGCAGCGGATTCACGACCACGCGGACGTCGATATTCCATTTTGGGACGGCGGCGAGGATGCCAATCTCGATCCGGAGCGCGGATTGACCGGCAGGGCGGAGAGGCTTTTCGAGGCATTCATCCGTCCGTTCGATCTCGGCAAGGCGCCTCTGCTCCGAGTCGGAATCGTCGCCTTGGGCAAGGATCGGCATTTGCTGCTGACCGACATGCACCATATCGTTTCGGACGGTTATTCGGTCGGCATACTGGTGCGTGAATTCGTGAAGCTCTATGCAGGCGAAGGCGGCGAATTGCCGGAAATGACGCTGCAGTACAAAGATTTCGCCGCTTGGCAGAACGGGTTCGTGAAGACGGAAGCGGCCGAGCGTCAGCTGCGGTATTGGGCGGAAGAGCTGTCCGGTGAGCTGCCCGTCCTGAATCTGCCGACGGACTTTCCGCGTCCGGCACTGCAAAGCTTCGAAGGCGCAAGCATCCGGTTCTCCGCCGAACGCGGGCTCCGGGATCGGCTGGAACGGCTCGCGCGTGAATCCGGCGCGACGCTGTATATGGTTCTGCTGGCGGCTTACAGCACCCTGCTGTCCAAACACTCCGCCCAGCAGGATCTGATCGTCGGCGCGCCCGTTCTGGGCCGGATGCATGCGGAGTTGCAAAGCATCATCGGCATGTTCGTCAGCACGCTTGCCATCCGCAGCCGTCCGCAGGGCGATCGGACCTTTGCCGGGCTGCTTGCGGAGGTGAAGACGAGCTTGCTTGAAGCGTACGACAATCAGGACGTGCAGTTCGACTTGCTGCTGGAACGGCTAGAATTCAAGCGGGATCCCGGCCGTAACCCGGTATTCGGCACTATGCTGGCGCTTCAGGAGGCTCCGCGGGACGAACGGAACGCCGGAGAAATGAAGCTGAATCCGGTAAGCTACGGAAAACGCGATTCGAAATTCGATCTGTCGCTGTTCGCTCAGCCGGACGAGAGCGGCATTCATTTCGAATTCGAATATGCGACCAAGCTGTTTACGCAGGAGACGATGTCGAAAATGGCGGACGATTTTCTGTCCGTTCTGGACGCCGTCAGCCGTGATCCGGACATTGCGCTGCACGACATTGAAATCGGCGGCCTAGCCGACGACAGCGCCGAAATGGATAATGTCACGTTCCATTTCTGAATCATAGCAACGCCTCCGAAATCCACGACGGATTCGGAGTTCGGAGGCGTTGTCGTATGAGGATGTCCCAAAAGTCGATAGATGGGACATCCTTTTTTCATTTCTTTAGACGAATAGTGGCTATTCATGCGAAAACGTTTTCCGATCGCTGTTGTACCTTCTGATTTCTGAACGCGGATACCTTAGCTGCGAAATTCGAGGTGCAAAGGCGAACGCTTGACGTTTCTACGGACGCCGTTCGCGTCGTCGACTTTAGTATTACAAAAGTTACATATATAAATATAGACAGGAGTGTCAGTACAATGAGCATGGTTGTGAGTGAGCAAAAGATTTTAAATGAGAAAGATAATAATGATTCACATCAAATCGAGATAGAGTACTATAAAGGACATCAGTTTTCAAAAGATCTACTTAGTGAAATTAGGGCCTTACAAGAAAAAAATAACTGGTATAACTTTTTCTCATTAGTTTTAGATTGGCTTTTAATAGTTATGGCAATTGTAATAACACAATTATATTCGAATATTATAGTATATATATTATCTATTATTTTAATAGGCGGTCGTATGCGTGGACTAGATAATTTGATGCATGAGTCAAGTCATAAAATGTTATTTAAAAATAAAACACTTAATAAGTGGATTGCTTCAATTTTTATCGCTCTTCCTGTAACTACAAACTACAATTTATACTGTAGTTCACATTATAAGCATCACAAATACTTGTGGACAGATCAAGACCCAGATACCTCGGAACTAAAACAATTCGGATTGGGAAGTAACTCAATAACAAAAAGGCAATTCGTACTGAGATATATATTTGGCTCATTTCTGATAAAACACATAATTAAAAATATAATAGATTGTATCACTAGGTTAGTTTCTAAAGATCAGCAAACCAATTTCGAGTATTTCATCAAGCTGAGCGGCTGGATTATAATATTATCTGTTTCTGTGTTATTTAATTTTTGGCAAGAACTTTTACTATTCTGGTTTGTTCCTTTAGTTACAGTATTCCCTATTATCCGCTT
The DNA here is from genome assembly GCF_024498075.1 of Paenibacillus mendelii. Taxonomy (GTDB): domain Bacteria; phylum Bacillota; class Bacilli; order Paenibacillales; family Paenibacillaceae; genus Paenibacillus_Z; species Paenibacillus_Z mendelii. The sequence continues at coordinate 2,065 of NZ_JANHOF010000011.1, read as the reverse complement.
TTGGTCTGACTTGGCAGATCATTCTGGACTAGAAGATTCCAATCCATTTCACTCCAGTAGAAACAATTACGGAAGTTGGCTTGAAAGACTAATCTTGACTCCGCATCATGATAACTATCACATTGTACATCACTTATTTCCTTCTATTCCTCATTTTAATCTTAAAAAAGCACATATAATTCTTTTAAAGCACCCGGAGTATGCAAAGGCTAGTCATTGTACTGGTTTTTTTAATACTTTTCTTCCAGGTTTTAAATCGGTTATTTCGGATGTTGTAAAAAAGATGAATAAAAACAGATACTGAGCATAAATAGGTCGGTGGAATTTGTACGATTGATTCCGTTTGTCCAACAAAGATGGCTTGTGTTGGCTGCGGTGCAAAGGTTCCACGACCGGAGTTTAAAGAAGAAATACTAGCGCACTTCAATTGGGCAAATGAAAGCGAGAAAAGGTTTGAACACCAGGGGCTACCACTTGAAGCTAAGAAAATGAAAATTGCCAAGAACCGCGCCAAACATGAGTTAGATGAAATTCGTCATTGAAAAATATCAAAAGGATGAGATTTATCGATACTCCAACATTTGATTTGGCTACATGACGTTTATGAGAAAAAGAAGAGGCGTGCCTTAGAGCTAGGAAAATGTCTCGATGGATGGGAAAGGCCGAGCTACGGACAACAGCCGCACAGAGCGTTAATTCCGATCACTCAAGTACGAATGTATCTTTCTTAACGAATTTGAAGACCCTCGCGCGCTGCGTAAAGGGATAGCTCGTTATGTCCAATTTTACAATCAGGAACGCCCTCATCAGTCGCTGGGGGGATCCACGCCCGATCAATTCTATGCAACTCCTTCTTAATTTGCTAGACTACACTACATTAGGAGGATTAACTTATTCCTTTAAAATTCGTGTCTTGACATTGGGGGGCATTACACCGATTGCGCGTGGCCGCGTTTGTTTTTGTATGCCGATCTACATGCCGAATGTACTTTGTATGGCAATGAGGACAAGTCAAAGGACTTCAATATATTTGAAATCGCGTCCACATTCGGAACATTTAATTATCTTTGATTTCCACCTTGGGATATCTTTCCTAAAGAATAGGTAAAACTGCCTTAAACCGATTAATACACCGATAATAATAACAAGTAATTCTAAGATACCAAATGAATTTTGGGATCAATTTTATTTCATTCAGAGCCGCTAATGAGTGAAATTATTGAAAATAATAAAGATATAGCACAAACATTAATTGAATTAGAAACTTGGGCACAACAATCAATAAAAATTACAACAGACAAGGATTAGATTTGCATTTTCATTATTGTATTTAAATTAATTTACGAATTATTGGATAGAGGTGTTATTTATGGATCAGAGAATTGATTCAATTCTTGCTAATAAATTTCCCTCATCAATAACAAAGGAACATTAAGATGCTTTAAGGTCTAGAGTCATGCAAAATCCGAAAAGACCAAAGATGTTAAAGTTATAAATCGCTTAGAAAGCTTGGAAGAAGGTAACAATTAGTTAGTACGTTAGCAATCCTTCATAGAGATTCACGCCAATAATTTATGAAGGCCATAGCAACAAAGCAGGGAAGACCCCTAATGCAAAGAAAAATATTCAGAGAAGCATATCTTAACCGTTATAAAGGTACAAGGTATGCTTCTTTTTGTTATTGGATATTTGCAAGCTTTAAGTTTCTTTTCTTGTTCGAATCGTGTCGGATAGCTCAACTGCATCTTGTTCATCATGTTATTGAGGATGCTTCAGAAGGTTCTGTTGTAGATATCTATGGAAACAAGTACAAAATTGAAGGCCTTGTTGATACTCGCTTATGGGTATAATATCAATAGCAGAGGACACATTACTCGAATAACACTTAAGCGGCCAATAACATTTACACAAAACCCGTATTTTATACATAAGTATATAAGCCAGTACTGGCGCAACGCGGCTGCCGATCCAGGCAGCCGCGTCTTAGTTGTTTATTAAGCTAACCAGCCGCTCGGTTGCCACGATCTCTTCTTCAGTCATTTTACGATGGAACGAAAAATCAAAG
>NZ_JANHOF010000010.1 GCF_024498075.1 Paenibacillus mendelii | reverse complement strand
ACGGGGCACCGAAACCGTCTCTTCATGAACCTTCACCTTCTTATCTATTAGTGTATCTGAAGTGGGTGAAGTGTCCAAGTGGATTAGGGGGCTATATAGTTTTTGGGTGTTACAGCTGGTGAAAGTGTACGAGGGGCCGCGGATCGGGAGCTGTAACGGTAGAAAAGGGTCTAACAGCTGCTGCACAGAGTGGGAGGCGATGGCTGTAAGACCCTTTTTGGGTGTTACAGCTGGTGAAAGTGTACAGGCGGCCGTGTTACAGCAGCAATGCATGACGGAAGTTGGCTGCTCGACGACTGCTCGATGCTGAATGTGGAAGTGACAGCGGGCGCGGCATGGCACGGTTGGCATGGTAGAAGTATTATCCATCATCTCGTTTAGGACGAGCTCTCGAAACGATCATCTTAGTTTTGTATAAACGGTCGTTAACTTCGTTCATGTCGTTATGAGAGGGTTTCCATCATAATAAAGGAACAGTAATCCACTATTCATGAAACGGGAGGTTCCTAATTAAGATGAACCAACAATCACCCTTATTATTGACTGACGAGCAGCTAAGAACATTTATTACCAACGGATTCCTTATTCTACAAACTGATTTCTCGGATTCATTCCATGAGCAGCTGATGGCGCAATTGAACCAAGTGTATGAGAATGAGGGTAACCCGGGCAACAACCTGCTGCCCCGCATCCGCGAGCTGCAGAAGGTATTTGATCACCCGGTGATAACTGGTGCGCTTACGAGCGTACTCGGCGAGAATTATATGCTCCATGCTCATCGGCACGGGCACTATAATGCAAGTCCGGTGGCTGGCGGCTGGCATAAGGACAGCTACTGGGGCTATGGCCGGATGCGCAACCATCATCCTTGGTGGGCAATGATCATGTATTTCCCTCAGGATACGCCGGTTGAATTAGGACCGACAGGCGTTATGCCTGGCACGCAGAACTACGAAACACGCACCTTCGCCAAGGATGACATTGCAGACGAGGCGGTAGCCAGCGGCAGTGCAGGCACGTTCGCCTTGATTCACTACGATATCTGGCACCGCTCCACACCGAATGTGCTTGGGAAGCACCGCTATATGCTCAAGTTCGAGTTCATGCGGACACAGGCGCCTGAATCGCCTAGCTGGAATAATCAAGAGACGGCATGGCGGAAGCCGGCGTCGTACAGCACGCCTTTCGGGGAGCACGATGTGCTCTGGGAAGAGACGTGGAACTGGCTGTCCGGCCGCATGGGAAGCATGGCTGGAACGAAGCCGGCATCTGCCGAGCAGGTAAGCAGCCTCGTTCAAGGTCTTGGAGACGCCTCGGAGCCCGTAGCGCTCAATGCGGCTTACGACCTTGCTGCCGCAGGTGCGCCAGGAGTAGAAGCGCTGCTGCAAGCGCTCCGTCATGAGAACAAAGCGATTTCCCGACTTGCCGCATACGGCTTGTCGATATCGGGCGAAGCGGCAGTGCCTGGTCTGATCGCCGCGCTAAACGATGCTCGTCCAGAGACGGTTGTACATGCCGTGTTCGCACTTGGCGAGCTTCGTGATCTAGCCGCTTCAGCCGTACCGGCATTGAATGGTCTGCTCGATAACGGAACAGCCGTTGCTGTTCGCCGCGCAGTCGTAGAAGCGCTCGGAATCATCGGCACTCCAATCGACGAAGTCACGGCCGGATTAATTCGCTGCTTGCAGGACGAGGATGTGCAGGTTCGCTTCATGGCTGGTCTATCGCTATCTCGATTAGGTTCTGCCGCCAAAGCGGCGGTACCACAGCTGATTCAATCGCTCGATGACGAGAACCGTTACGTTCGTGCGCACTCGCTCGAGGCGCTGCGTTATATCGGTACCGAAGAGGCGAAGGAAGCGTTGATCGAGGATCTGTTTCGCTCCCGCTGGTGCTTCACGACCACGAAAGAAAATGCATTCTACCCATAAGAACCAAGCGAAAGAGGGCCGCTATAGGGCCCTCTTCTTGTTTGTCAGGGAACGCGCGGGCAGCTGTCAGGGATCGTGCCGGCTATGTCTGATGGAGAGATCACGCCAGCTCCCACTGAAACCAACGGCCGTGTCCATCCGTGATGGCTAGCTTCTCCGTATGGTATTGACCGGATAGATAATAATCAAGGTGGAGGATGTTCGCATCCCGCAAATTATTGTACAGATGGAAGACGTCCCTCGTTTGGCCGAGCGCATGTATAGTTTCGATTAGCGAATTCTTGGATGACGGCGATAATTGATTCGCCACATGGGTATGAAAGACGCATAAGGCAGAAGCAGCCGGAACTTGATCGGCCAACTCCCTCAAGCTGGCGATGCCGTCACCTTCGATCAGCGGAACAGGTTGCTTCTGAAAGTGACGTGCGGCCTTCTCAAAGAGTTCGGCCCGGTCCTGATGCTCAGGCCAGATTAAGGACTTCAGCCATGCATAATCGTCAGGCTGGGTTAGATCATTGATATGGAGGTCAATCCCGCGCCTGAATGCGACGGGAGGACTGTTCTTCATAAGAGGAGGCAATCGGTGACCTCTTAATTCGGCTTGAATCTGCACGGGTGAAGATGGGGCACCAAGCAGCTCCTCTGATTGATAGCGGTAACTGTACGTATCCCATAGAAGCTGCAGGCCGGCACTTGTCCCGATTTCAATGAGGGCCAGAGGCAGTTGAACCTTCCCATAAATGTGACAGAAGCTCGGGTAGAGGTAAGCGCAGCGCCTGACTTCATTCGTTTGCACATATTTATTCTGGAGGATGGCGATAATCGGATCCCGATACAGGCGGCAAAAGCTTTGGAATGCGGAGAAGGCTTGCTCCCCGATAGCCCGCGGGGGGTCAACGAGGCTCCTATAATAGACGCTAAGCTCGTGTTCAATTCCTTGCTGCAATAAGTAATGTACCGCACCGAAGAAGAGGTTGGGAATCGGTTGGCCGGGCCTGGCGTGTGAGGCTAGATCAAGCAGCTCGTCGTCTTCGGCGATGTGCATGGCCAAATATTCATATAAGCTGCTTGAGCCTCTGCATTCATGGAGAGCGAAGTTACGGAAGCGGTTCGATCGTTCATCGCGATCCAATGTAATCCCTCCAATATAAATATCTAATTATTGGAATTATTTTATCATCCCATCCTGATAACGAGAACCTTATCAATTTAATCATTGTGATCATGAAAATTTATGAAAACAAATGAACCGCAGGTCTCGAGTTCGTCGATTGAAGCGGCAGGTCTCGAGTTCATCGCATGAAGCGCCATGGCTCGAGATCATCGGTGGAATACTTACGCAAGCGGCTCGAAGATGGCAAAATGACGTTTCCCTATTTTTTGATACTGCAGACGTTTGAACTTGTCATGCTTCAAGGACTGACTCTTATCCGCAGCCACAGCGATCACACAAGAGGCGGAATCGGCCACTTTATGAATGCTTTCAAAGAAGTCATGCACCGGGCTGGTGCTGCTGCTGATCCAATTTACGATTCCGCCATAAGGAAGATCGGTCAGGATAATCTGAGCATTCCTGCATCGTTCATCGCCGCTATTGTCAATCGTACTGTCGGCCTTAAAGCAGGTGAATGATGGGATCGGCGACGGAGTGATTAAGTCCATCAGATAGTCGGCGCTGTGCAGCGCTTCTGCATGGGACAGCTTCTGGTGGCGTTCGCTGAGCTCGCTTAATTGTCTCCTTCGCTTCGTCAGCCCATCCGGGTGCAGCAAGGACAGGTTCTGCCGGGCAAGCTCCACCATCGCTTCATCCCGGTCCGAGGCCGTAATTCGGGTTATTTGGTCCTGATGCAGCATGCCAAGAACGGTTAGCATGTAACCGGAGCCACAGCAGGGATCATATAGATGATAAGGTCCTGTAACGCCTTTAGCGCGCAGCAGCTGAAAGCATCGTTGGATGATTTCGCTTGCGAGCCGAACGGGGAACGAAGTTGTCCCAGGCGCATTGTACAGCACTTTTCCGCTTGCATAATGCTCGTAATTTTGTTTGGTCGTATGAATATAGTTCATGTTTGCCTCCCTTCCTCCCTTTGACACTTACGCAGCCTATTTGTGAACGCAAAAAAAGCCGGAAATGAACAGAGATCATTCCTGGCTTCATATCCGTATGATCGAGGAAAAGGAGACTTGCCCCCTTCTACAGAAATACCGTATTGAATGAAGGTTCATAACAGAGCAGGTATTCAGTTGTGGAGGTAACCGAATCTGTTGTCGAGAACACTGTCATCATCACGGGCAAGCTCCCACCATTTTCGCATAAGTTGCGTTTATTATAAGACGGTATGGAAAATAAGGCAATATTAAACGGATATGGAACTACCGTAAGCGCCTATCTGTTCAGTTCTAATTGGATATAGTTGTTGCGAATATAGTTGTAGCCGGAATAGATCGTAATCACTACCGCGGCCAGCATGATGATGTAATCGATTCGAATGTCAACGACGAACTGGAACGGGTAATTATCCAGTAAGACGGCTACAATGGCGACAACCTGCAGGACGAGCTTCAATTTTCCGTAATGGTCTGCGGCCAGCGCGATCTTCTTGGAGGAGGCGACGATTCTTAAGGCTGTAATGATGATTTCCCGCGCGATAATGATGAAAGCTACCCAAGAAGGAAGCATATGCTTCTGCACGAGCATGATCAGGGCAACGGAAATGAGAAGCTTGTCGGCGAGCGGATCCAGCAGCTTGCCGATATTGGTGATCATGTTGTACTTGCGGGCGATGTATCCATCCAGCTTATCCGTAGCGGCAGCTACGATAAATATGGCTGTGGCAATGTAAAGTCCATAGGTGTTAATAAAGCCGAAGGTATGTATGTGCTCGGTTAACCATGCCGGGTAAGTCTGAAGAAACAGAAAGAAGAAAGGGATCAGCATAATTCTGGCGACGGTGATCTTATTCGCTAAGTTCAAACAGCCTCGCTCCATTTCTTATTGAAATATACCTGGTTATCGCAGGCCAACCTCACTCTCGCTCCAGGCCCACAGTTTATCAGCCAGCGCTGTATCCTGGGCTAGTGCGGAGACTTTGGCCGGCTTGAGCTTATAGAAATATTCGCCGCTTATCCCGGTGACTTCCGGGCTTGAAGCCAGATGGATCGCTGTACGGGCGCCTTCTGCGGATGTTTGGAAAAAGGGCCGAAGCACAGTATGAATCAATTTGCCGAAGCCGGTCTCCCGGCTTACGCCCAGATTGGTGCTGACAGCGCCCGGATGGACGCAATTTGCGATGGCATTCGTGCCCTTCAGCCGCTGGGCGAGCGATTTGGTGAACAAGATGTTGGCGAGCTTGGATTGTCCGTAGCCTCTCCACACGCTAAATCCTTTGGTTAAGTACGGATCGGACCAATCGATCTTCCCCACCTTATGCGCTCCGGATGAAACGGTGACTACCCGGCCTTCCGGGGCGAGGAGCAGCTGCGGCAGCAGCAGGTTCGTCAGCAGGAAATGACCCAGATGATTGACCCCCATCATCGCCTCGAAGCCGTCTGTCGTCATCTGGCGCTTGATGGTTACGACGCCTGCGTTGTTAACGAGTACGTCGAGCTTTGCGAATTTAGCCGAGAATTGTTCCGCGAATGAATGGATGCCAGCCAGCGAGCCAAGATCGCACAGTATCAGCTCGATCGGGGCTGCCGCTCCGGTCAACCGCTGCGCTTCCGCTAACGCCTGGGCGCCTCTCTCGGCGCTGCGGCATGCCATGATCACATGCGCACCCTCTCGTGCCAGCTGCACGGTTGTTGCAAGACCCATGCCGGAGTTGGCACTTGTGACAATGACGGTTCGATCGTTCATCAACATCGGACTGATCCTCCTTCATGTTTCGAGTCCTGCTAGTTCTATTATAGAGCAGCTGGACATGGATATAAAACAAGACTTTGGGACTGAGGCTGTCGAACTGACAAGGGTTTGAATCGCAGCTATAATGGATAAATACGGGAGAGGCTCGGTTTAGAACGGGTGTTTATAACAGGTGAGCTAGGTTAGATGAAGACAGCAAGATGGAAAGCGATCATTTCTATATAAAGGAGACCGGAGCACTATGGAGAAAATCCGATTTGGTATTATCGGCGGAGGCTGGCGAGCGGCGTTCTACCTGCGCATTGCGGCAGCACTGCCGGAACGGTTCGAGGTTACGCGAATGCTGGTGCGCAAGGAAGAGAAAGGGGCGGCGATCACCTCGGAGTGGGGAGTCCGCACGGTTACCGGTATGGAGCAATTCGTGAAGGACCGGGATTTCTCCTTCGTCGTCGTGTCTGTTTCGCGGGAGAGTTGTCCAGACTATATGGCAGAATTAGTGAATCGGGGCATCCCAGTTCTAGCGGAAACGCCGCCTGCCCGGGATCTTACATCACTTATCTCGTTATTCGAGCAGGTTGGAGCGGATGCGGGCGTGCAGGTGGCCGAGCAGTACCTCTACCAGCCGATGCATGCGGCTAGAATGGCCGTCGCACACTCGGGTAAGCTGGGCAGCGTCTCGCATGTACAGATGTCTGCCGCGCATGGCTATCACGGCATCAGCTTGATCCGGCGCCTGCTCGGGGTGCGGTTCGAGGACGCCGTTATCCGCGGTGAACGGTTCACCGCGCCGCTCATGGCTGGGCCGAACCGCAGCGGCCCCCCGCAGGAAGAATCCTTCGGAGAATCGGTGCAGGACCTGGCAACGCTGCGGTTTGGCGGACGGACGGCGGTGTTCGATTTTGCAGGCGAGCAATATTTCTCGTGGGTGCGCAAGAATCGGGTGCTGGTCCGCGGCGACCGCGGCGAAATCGTCGATGAGGAGATCCGGTATCTGCTCGATTACCGGACCCCCATCTATACGGAGATGCGGAGAATCGATATGGGGCATAATGGAAATTTGGAAGGGTATTATCATCAGGGTATACAAGCCGGATCGGAGTGGGTGTATCGCAACCCCTTCATTCCCGCGAGGCTGACGGATGATGAAATCGCCATTGCGACGAGTCTGGCGAATATGGCTTGTTATGCCGAGGGAGGTCCATCCTTCTACAGCTTGGCGGAAGCATCACAGGACCACTACTTGTCTCTTATGATGGCGCAGGCAATCGAATCGGGCGAGACCATACACACGGCAGCACAAATTTGGTCGGAACGGGAATAAGGGTCAATAACGGCGATTTGTGGTACGATAAGGTGTGCTTGTATTCGTGAACGGATTCAGGGATCGATTCATACGATAGATTCACATAAAAAGAGGTGGCTATATTGGCTGGTTTTGCAGAATTAGGTGTTTCACCAGAACGTGTTGAAGCGCTGCATAGCGGCGGCATTCATGAAGCAACGCCGATTCAAGAGGGGGCTATCCCCGTTATCCTGCAGGGATATGACGTTGTGTGCCAGGCACAGACAGGAACGGGCAAGACACTCGCCTTCCTATTGCCGATGCTGGAAAAGCTGGATCCGGAGAAGAACCGTCTTCAGGGTCTGATCTTGACTCCGACGCGGGAGCTGGCCTTGCAAATTACGGCGGAGCTGAAGCGCTGGCTCGCTTCGCGGTCCGAGTTCAAGGTGCTTGCCGTTTACGGTGGACAAGATGTGGAAGCGCAGATGAGGAAGCTGGAGAACGGCGTTCATTTTGCCGTTGCAACGCCGGGACGGCTGCTTGACCATATGCGTCGGGGAACGATCTCGCTCGGCTCGATCTCGATGCTGGTGCTGGATGAAGCGGACCAAATGCTTCATATGGGCTTCCTTAACGAAGTGGTCGAGATCATCGAGCAAATTCCGACGCGGCGCCAGACGATGCTGTTCTCGGCGACGATGCCGCAAGCGGTTCGGACGCTGGCGCTGCAGTTCATGAATGCGCCGAAGGATATTACGGTCCGCACGCCGCAGGTGACGGTTAAGGGGATCCGGCAAGTGGTGATCGAGACGACGGACCGAGGGAAGCAGGAGGCGCTCTGCCAGCTGATTCTTGAACATCGCCCGTATCTGGCCATGATCTTCTGCCGCACGAAGCGGCGCGCGAAAGCGCTGAACGAAGCGCTGCAGGAGATGGGCTTTGCGAGCGACGAGCTTCACGGAGACCTATCCCAAGCGAAGCGGGAGCAGGTCATGAAGCGGTTCCGCGATGCGAAGCTGCAGCTTCTTGTGGCGACCGATGTGGCAGCGCGTGGACTCGATGTCGAGGGCGTCACTCACGTGTACAACTATGACGTTCCGCATGATGTTGACAGCTACATCCACCGCATTGGCCGTACCGGCCGGGCGGGGGGCGATGGACTAGCCGTGACGATCGCAACACCGCATGACCGTATGACGATTCAGACGATTGAGCGGGGAATCGGCATGACGGTGGAGCGCAGACGCGCAGACGGATCAACGGTTCCGAAGGAGCCGCGCCCGGCAGCCGATGGCCGCAAGGAGCGCGGAGCTGGAGCGGGCGCTCGTCAAGGACGCGGCGGTGCCGGCGGGCGCGTTGCCCGCGAAGGCGGCCGTTCGGGCCGTGACCGCCGCGGCGGAGCGGCAAGCCCGCGGCAGGGACGCAGCGGAGCGCGCGCAGGCAGTGAGCGCAGCGAGGGCCAGTGGGGCCGCGGCGCAGGCAGTGCGGAAGCGCGTCCGCAGCGAGGCGGAGCAGGCGCACGCGCAGGCAGTGAGCGCAGCGAAGGCCAGTGGGGCCGAGGCGCAGGCAGCTCGGAAGCGCGTCCGCAGCGAGGCGGAGCAGGTTCGCGCGCAGGCGGTGAGCGCAGCGAAGGCCAGTGGGGCCGCGGCGCAGGCAGCGCAGAAACGCGTCCGCAGCGGGGCGGAGCAGGCGCACGCGCAGGCAGTGAGCGCAGCGAGGGCCAGTGGGGCCGCGGCGCAGGCAGCGCGGAAGCGCGTCCGCAGCGAGGCGGAGCAGGTTCGCGCGCAGGCGGTGAGCGCAGCGAAGGCAAGTGGGGGCGAGGCGCAGGCAGCGCAGAAGCGCGTCCGCAGCGAGGCGGAGCAGGCGCACGCGCAGGCGGTGAGCGCAGCGAAGGCCAGTGGGGCCGCGGCGCAGGCAGCGCGGAAGCGCGTCCGCAGCGGGGCGGAGCAGGTGCACGTGCCGGCGGAGATCACGTCGAAACGCCGTGGAGCCGTGCGGCAGATGTGCGCTCAGCTTCGGAGCAGCAGCAGCGCGGCGGATTTTCGAAACGATCCGGGAAGGCGCCGTCGCGAGGCCGCGGAGCCTCACCGGGGTCATCCGGACCGTCTGGCCAGCGAGGCGGCGGCAGCAAGGGCGGCCGACCGAATCGGCCGAGTAAACGCAAATAACTGCAGCGATGCAGGCTGTGAGAACCGTCAGGAGCTTCCTGGCGGTTCTTCATGCCGTGTGCAGAACGGCCTGTGAGTCAAGTCATGGCATAGAAAAAAGCCGTTTCCGTGCTTCCTGTAAGAAAGGCTGGAAACCGCTTATTATTCTCTAAGGCATTCGCGAGGATTATTTCTGCGGAATGGCCTTCACATGTTTAAACACGTTAACGACTAACAGAATGACAGAAAGAATGACCAGCAGACCGCCGACAGCGGACAAAGGAATGCCGATGTTATCCTTATTATTTGCAAAGAACATCATGCTGATTACCAGCAGGGGCAGTCCGATGTTATGCGTCCAGAACTGCGCTTTCGCGAGCGAGGTTTCACCGGCTTTAGGGAAGAGCACGTACAGGACGCCGATCAGTCCCAGTGATGCCCATCCGAGCAGGTTGATGTGCGCGTGTGCGGAGGTATACTCGAACGCTTGGGTGATTCCCATCACCATGCCCGCAATCACGCCGATTAATAAATAAATGACCGCTATCTTTATAAAACGAATACCCATGCGACATCTCCTTCGACATCATTTTGCAAACTTTTAACTATATTCTTCCAAGATTGCTGGTATTCCTTCATCTTGTGGAAAAAAGTGTATTTTCGAAATGAGGTATAATCGTATCGGTTCGTTGCACGGATATGGAAGACATGCCTTTCTTTAAATTTCCGCAACATTAAAGCCGGAACAGACGTATGAATGTCATATTTCTTTTTATGGAAAAGGAGTGAGTGAATTGGGGAACGACACGATCCGGGTGACGTTAGTTGTCAAAGAAGCCGGAGGCAAGCTTGAGCAAATCGATGAACGGCAATGGAATAAAGCCATGCTGGACGCTCTGCAGCACGCGAATTATTTGACTGTAGGCAGCAGCGAATACGAGACTGTGGAAGGGCGTCTGAACATCGACAATCAGACGCTGGAGCTGCTGGTCATTCCGGTTATACAAGGTACGCGTATTAAATAGTGAAGAAAGGGGTGATTGGCATGACCCGGGAGGAAGATCAAGCGGGTGCTCCAACACGCGCATTCTTATTTAACAAGGAAGGAAAGCCGCTGCGTGTGCTTTCCACCTCGCTAGGCATCGCGTTACTTGCGAACGCGTTCATGAGCGGCGGGCTCGCTGAGAGGGTATCGGCGGAACCGGGAACGGCTGCATCGGCTGCCGGTGAGCCTAAGCTCGTCGAGTGGTCCACAGAAGCTGTCAAGGCGTTCTATGATCCGTCGGTTGACTGGAATATACCGCTGCCGCAAGAAGAGGGTGTACCGACTTCAGAGACAGAAGAAGAGGAACCGGGCTCGGGCGGCAGCTCAGGCGGCACCACAGTCATTCATACGAATTCCGGCTTCGGCTGGGATGATTTATTGCTCTATCATTTGATTTTTAACCGGGGTTCAGCGTACTCATCCACCTCCTATTACGCCAATAACAGAGCCTATGATGCCAGGACGGGAACGGCGTATAAGCCGCGCTCCTATACGTCGGAGACGTTCCAGAATAAGCCGGTCGTCGGCTCCGCCGTACGTCCGCGGACGTCGGATACGACAGGCTCCGTCACCCGCCGCTCGACGTCGTCGACCAAAGGCGGGATCGGGGGGCGTTCCAGCGGCTTCAGCTCCTCAAGCTCAAGCTCGGGCAGGAGCTCCAGCAGCGGGTTCGGCGGATGAATCATTCAGGCGCATTCGAGGTTATTGGCATGCCGCATCCGGACCGCGTAAAGCGGGTAGAAGCATTAGCTGCTCTAGGGTTCGGCTGGGCGGATATGGAAGGCGAGGCTTATTGGCTCGACCAAGCCGTTGCCCTGCGCAGGGATGTGTACACTGAATTAGAACTGGCATCGGCTAAGCTGTGGCTCGTGTTCGATCGAGCTGTTCGTTTTGTCTGGGGGCGGCATGATCTATATGCCATGATCGGTATTCCCGAGATGCTGTGGAATGTACTGGACACCATGGAGTTGAACCCGGAAGGGCTGTTGAGCCGTTATGCCCGATTCGACTTTGCCCTGTCTAACGAAGGTGAGATCAAGCTGCTCGAGCTGAATGCCGATACACCGACAGGCTACGTGGAGGCGGCAGCAGCGACGCCTTGGCTGTGCGCGCAGCTTGGTCTCGATTCGCCGAACGTGCGAATGAAGGAGAATGTGGCTGCCGCTTGGGCGGAGGAGATGCCCGATACCGCGGCCTGTGTGTCATATGGCTCGCATCTGGAGGATTCCGGTACGATCGAGATGCTTGTACGCCACAGCGGACTGGATATGGTCTGCACAGACTGTTTGGAGCTGTGGGTGGATGAAGGCATGCTGAAGGATGGCGATGACCGGACGATTGAACGCTTGTTCGCGCTATATCCGAAGGAGTGGATGGCGGTCGATGATGGAGGCGAAGCGCTTGCTTATGCCATAGAGTCGGGCCGCTTGCAGTTGTTTAATCCGATTCATGCCATTCTGCTTCAATCCAAGGGGCTTCAGGCGCTCATATGGGGGTTATATGAGCTGGAGCTGCTCTTTGACGCGGAAGAGCGGGAAGCGATCGGCACCTACATGCTGCCTACCTATAATAAAGCGGTATTCGATGGCAGCTTCGTATCCAAATCCATGTTCGGCCGTGAAGGCGGCTCGGTCATACTCTACAATGACGACGGGGAATTGGAAGAGAAGGATGAGGATGGCTTCGATACGAGCCAGCTCTTCCCGCTTGTCTATCAGAAGCGGGCTGAGCTTGCCCGTGTACGGCTGGAATCGGGGGAGTTTCATCTGCTTATCGGCATGTTCGTTATTAACGGGACGCCCTCCGGCTTGCTTGGGCGGGCAGGCGGTCTCATTACGGGGAACGCGAGTCATTTTGTAGCTATAGGGGTGAAATGAATGAATCATCATAGGAAGCGTAGACCGCAGGGCAATCAAGGGGCACTTGTGCTTCTACTGTTGTTAGGGGGCGTTCTCCTTGTTGTCCTTATCGGTATTTTTAGCAATTCCTCTTTATTCTCGCGATCGAGCACGGACAGCGGAAGCTACAGTGATACTGCGGTTGCGGAGGATACAGCCCTCCCTTGGGATTATAGAATCGTGGAGGGAACGGTCGGAGATCTCATCGGCAGCGATATGACGGTGCTTCCGGATAACGATCTGCTGCCCAACGATGATAATTATGCAACAGGCGATAAGATATGGACGCTGCAATATATGGCCGCCCATATGATAACGAATTCGAATGGCCGCAATGATATTACCCTTACCGGCTGGAAGCCGATCAAGTCGTTCAAGTCGGAAGCAGCGGCAAAGGAAGATATTGATAAGCTCAAGGTGCAGCTCAATTCAGAGGTGGACCTGGTCGGGGTCTATCAGACTGAGCTGGATGGGAAGAACCGGCAGTTTGCCATCTTGACGCTGCCCTCGGGCAATCAAATTAAGCAGCCGATCGATGAGAAGCGTTACGAAGCATTAAAGAAAGCGAAGAAGGTCAATGTGATACTGGAAGAAGTGCATGACTTTGTGAATTATGATATGGCATATGCCAAGTTTCGGGGGTGGGCTTCGTGATCGTGGTTGATTTGTTAATCAGCGTTATTGTAATCATCTTGCTGCAATTATTAGGTATGGTCGTGTTCAACTGGATGACGCCATACCGTGATATGGATGAGCTGAAGCGCGGCAATACAGCAGTCGGGCTGGCTATGGGCGGCAAGTTTCTGGCCACGGCTATCGTGCTGGGCGTCGCCGCTTACACGAATACGTCCATCTGGAACATGATCCTATGGTTCGCAGTGGGTTATGTATGTCTCGTAGCCGCCTATTGGGTATTCGAGTGGGTAACGCCGGGCTTCAAGCTGTCCGAGCAGCTGCAAGAGGGCAATGTCGCGGTAGGTGTGCTGCTCTGCTTCGTGTATATCGGCATGAGCTTTGCTGTAAGCAGTCTGATTATTTAATAGAATGCTCCCTGTAGTGGGGAGAGCCGGCCGGCGTATGTGGAATATCAGCTGCTGGGCATTGGGGGTCGCGAAAGCGGCTCTTTTTTGTTGTCATTCCGCATGATCGGATATGCGGCTTGGGCCTGACACTGCTTACGGTAACCGGCAGGGGTCACGTTATACTTGTGATTAAAGAGCTGATAATAATGCTTCAGATCCGCGATGCCGACGCTTTCGGAGATTCGCTGGATGCAGCCGAGCGCCAGCTATAGCTAGGAATGGGCTGTTAGTGACGACATGGTTTGTTTCAGTGATAAGGAAGTTATTGCCATATGGAAGCGGATAAGGTAAGCTTTTAATTAGTGTATATACAAAGGACGGAGGATGGACAAGATGCGGATTGCGGCTGCGAATGACCGTTATACCTATTTCTCATCTATTCCGTTCCCGAGCAAGCGAAACACCAAAGCCTTTGCGGCTTTGGTGTTTTTTATTTCTCTGTGGAGGTGGTGCGCTGTATGATCAAGTACAAGCGAATTCTGGTAAAATTAAGTGGCGGCGCGGTAGCGGGGCAGAGCGGCGCCGGTTTCGATCCGGACCGGATGAACCGGATTGCCGGAGAAATCATGTCCGTGATTGAACTTGGCGTCGAGGTATCGATTGTCATTGGCGGGGGCAATATTTTCAGAGGGAATCTGGCGGAGCGCTGGGGCATTGAACGGGCGGAGGCGGACAATATCGGAACGCTGGCTACCGTGGTCAACAGCCTGATGCTGCGGGGGGTGCTGAAGGCGGGCACAAGCAAAGAAGTCAGGGTCATGACGGCCATTCCCATCACGTCCGTAGCAGAGCCGTATATTCGGCTAAGGGCGATTCACCACCTGGAGAAAGGCTATATCGTGATCTTCGCTGGAGGAAACGGGCAGCCTTATGTGACGACGGATTATCCATCCGTCCAGCGGGCGATCGAAGTGAACAGCGAGGCGCTTCTTGTCGCCAAGCAGGGGGTGGACGGCGTGATGAGCGGTGATCCGAAGGTTGATCCCGGGGCGCGCAAATATCGTTCGCTTCATTATGACGACGTGCTTCGGCATGACTTGAAGGTCATGGATCAATCGGCATTCATTCTCGCAAGGGACTATGGGCTGCCCATTCACGTGGTCGGCTTCGATACCCCAGGGTCGCTGCGTGCCGTTTGCGAAGGACTTGAGGCCGGAACCATCATCAGCCAAGACAGCGTTCTTGCTTATGATGAGGAGATATAAGGCTGAGCTTATAAAGTCACCTCTCTGTAGGGGACACTACTGCAAGCGTACCTTGGCGTGTTAAAGTGACCACTTCTCAAAGTAATCCGAGTGGTTTATAATAAGTAAACATATATTAAGTAACTATAGAAAATTAATTAGGAGGTTGGAGAGATGACGTATTTGGACCAACCATTCACCTTCAAAAATCTCGTACTCCGCAATCGTGTCGTGATGCCGCCGATGTGTCAGTATTCGGTAGAAGCCAAGGACGGGATACCGAACGATTGGCATTATGTTCATTATGTTTCGCGAGCGATAGGCGGAGCCGGATTAATCATAATGGAAATGACCGACGTGGAGCCAGACGGACGGATCAGCGACTATGATTTGGGTCTATGGTCTGACGAACATATACCGGCATTCGCGCGCATCATCGACCAAGTTCATCACTATGGCGCGAAAATCGGGATTCAGATCGCTCATGCCGGCCGCAAGGCTGAGGACGCGGAGGTGCCAGTCGGGCCCTCGGCGATTCCTGTCAGCAGTGAATTCAAGCAACCGCGCGCACTGACCACGCAAGAGGTTAAGGCTATGGTCGTTAAGTTTGGCGACGCTGCGCGGCGGGCTGTGGCGGCAGGCGTCGACACGATTGAGCTGCATGGCGCTCACGGGTATCTGATCCATCAATTCCATTCGCCGGGCATTAATGACCGGGAGGATGAATACGGCCGCCAGTTATGGCAGTTTGGCACCGAGGTCATTCGCGCCGTGAAGGCCGAGATGCCGGAAGGAATGCCGTTAATTATGCGCATATCGGCCATCGAATATATGGATGATGGCTATGATGTTGACCATATGGTCGAAATCGCCAGACATTACCGTGATGCAGGGGTGGAGGTATTCCATGTCAGCAGCGGCGGAGAAGGTCCGGCTGGCAAGCGCAAGCCTGGAAACTATCCGGGCTATCAAGTGGGGTTCGCACGCGCGATTAAACAGGCGCTAGAGGTGCCTGTGATCGCGGTAGGCAATCTGGACGATCCGAAGCTCGCAGAGGCGACCGTGGCAAGCGGAGATGCGGATCTCGTAGCCGTCGGAAGAGGCATGCTTCGCGATCCTTACTGGGCTTACCATGCGATTCGTGCGAATGGCGGTCAGTTTAAAGGCGTTCTGCCGAAACAATATGGGCGGGCGGAGTAACGGAAGGGAAGTTCGAATAGGACAGGCCGCGGCACACCAGCAGGTGCGCCGCGGTTTTTTTTGGTTAATAAAGCGGCGACATTTGGGCGAGCTTCTTCGAATGAAGCCGAGAAGGGTTAAAATGTTGTGGAAAACCGAGCTGAAACGCATAGAATAGGGAATCTGTTTTTTGACATCTGAGCTTTACAAAGGCATAATAAAGTCTAGTATGCATCCCGCCGTAAATTAATAGTTTTTACGCAGAAAGCTGATGCTAGACACTTATATAGCTGATCCATTTGTAAATAAGGAGGTGCGATCATGTCCTTATCGGCGACTAACCGTCGGATAAGCACAAGACCGTTTATTTTTTTCACAATCGTACTGCTTATAAAAAGTTATTTGGCCTGGTACGTTACGTTTGATACCGTTCCGACTTGGCAGCCGCTGGTGACCGAAATTCCGTTCATATGGCTGGTATTCTGCCTCATTGAATGGTTTGCCTCCAAGCGGAAGCTGATGATATATAATGCGGTGAATTTACTGTTCACCAGCGTATTCTTCGCCGTTATTATGTACTACAAATATTATGGCGTCATTGTCACCTATCATGCGCTTGAGCAGGTCAATCAGGTAACGGCGGTTAAGAACAGCGTGTTCTCGCTGCTGGATCCGTACTTCTTATTTATTTTCACCGACATTATTGTGCTCATGGTGCTCTCATTCCGCGGGAAGAACAAACGATTCTGGAGCGCGATCACCCCCCGCAGGGAGAAACGGACAATCGTCATGGGACTGTTCGTCGTTTCGTTTGCAGTATGTCTGATGAATGTGTGGCCTAACCGGGCGAGCATGAACGAAATCAAGAAAGCGGAAGAGATGGGGATTCTGAATTATGAAGCCTACACTATCTTTAAGCGCGATGAACAAGTGCTGCTGCCTCCTGAGCAAATTACGCAGGATGCCATACGCAATATCAAGGGCATACAAGAGCCATCGTCACCTAAGCTGTGGAATGCGGCTGAAGGGAAGAATGTGATCGTTATCCAGCTGGAGTCCTTCCAGAACTTCCTGCTTGGTTTGAAGATTGACGGACAAGAGGTTACGCCCAACATGAACAAGCTGATGAGCGATAACTTCTACTTCCCGAACTTCTATCAGCAGGTAGGCCAGGGAAATACCTCCGATGCGGAGTTTATCGTGAATACGTCCTTCTATATCCCGCCGCGCGGCGCCGCTACGATGGTGTACGCTGGTAAGGATCTGCCGAGCATGCCGAAGATGCTCCAGGAGAAGGGCTACCAAACGGCCACATTCCATACGAACGTCGTAGAGTTCTGGAACCGCAAGGAAATGTACAGTGCGCTCGGATTTGACCGTTATTATGACCAGGCGTTTTTTGGCGAAGAGGATACCGTGTTCTTCGGGCCCTCCGATGAGGTGTTGTACCGGAAGACGGCGGAAGAGCTCGAGAAGATGCAGCAAACCGGGAATCCCTTCTATGCCCAAGTCATCTCGATGACGGCTCATCATCCATACAGCACGCCGGAAGAGAAGGACCACATTACGCTTCCGGAACGTTACCAGGATACGTTCGTGGGCGATTATATTCGCGCACAGAGCTACGCGGATTATGCGCTTGGCAAGTTTATCGAGGATCTCAAGGAGAAGGGGATCTGGGATAAGAGCCTCATCGTCGTCTACGGTGACCATCTGGGACTGCCGATTTATTCGTTGAATAAAGACGATGAAGAGCTTATGAAGGAAATCTACGGCCGCGAGTATGGCTATACCGATATGATTAATATTCCGCTTGTTATTGCTTCCCCGGGAATCACGCATCCAGCCGTGTTCGAGCAAATCGGCGGACAGGTTGACGTGCTCCCGACGATTGCGAATTTAACGGGAGCATCGTTGGAGAATCATATTCACTTCGGTCAAGATTTACTGAATCAGACCTACAACATACTTCCTCAGCGTTATTATCTGCCATCCGGATCATTCGTTAGCCAGCAGTCGCTATTCATTACGGGGAGCGGCTTCCAGGATGGCACCGAATATCCGCTGGCCGGTGACGGGGCCTCCAAGCCGGAAGCCTCCGAGGCCGAGTACAATAAAGCGCTGGAGCTTCTCAATTATTCCGATAGCTATGTCAGTCAGCTTCCGGACCGTGAGCCTGATGCAAGCAAATAAGGGTAATGTCAATCGTGATTGCGGCGTTCATACGCTGCAATCACGATTTTTTGTTGCTGCGCGGACAGATAACGATATAAAAAAAGCCGCCCTCTATAAGGAGGTCGACTGTATAGGCGAAACCCAAAGACCGTATCGTTGAAGCAGACGCTTCACGGTGTCAAGCTGAATCGGCTTTCCCAGAAAATCCGTCATCCCTGCGGCAAGACATCGTTCACGGTCGGCAGGGAGCACATTGGCTGTCATCGCGACGATAATCGGCGCATGATCCGGCTGGGCGGCAGCCAGTACCTGACGGGTTGCCTCCAGACCATCCAAAATGGGCATGCGCATGTCCATCAGAATCAGGTCGTAGGCCTTCTGCGAAGCTTTCATAACCGCTTCTTGGCCATCCGAAGCCAAGTCGGCTGTAATACCCAGCTTGTTCAGCAGATAGAGCGTCAGCTTCTGATTGACCTCATTGTCATCTGCGATCAAGATGCTCGTTTTGTAAACCGGGCTCCGCTTCGTAACGGCGCTGCCAGGCTCCTCACTCGTCTGCTCTAGAAACGCAGTGAAGGATATCGGACCATCCTGCGAATCGGTAGAGATCCGGGACGGAGCGGATGGACAGGTGAAATTAATCGTCTTGCTCATGTTGCGATGATCGTTATCGGTCGGTGCCCCTTGAGGCTTCATGGTTACCGTGAAGCGGAAGGTCGTTCCGACGTCTACTTTGGTGGTGACATCAATCGTGCCATTCATCAGCTCCACCAGGTTTTTGCAGATGGCAAGCCCGAGTCCAGTTCCGCCATAACGTCTTGTAAGCGATGTATCGACTTGGGAGAAGGGCTGAAAGAGGAGAGGCAGCTTCTCCTCGGGTATGCCAACGCCCGTATCCTGAACGGTAAACTCCATCTCGATCGCATCCTCTCGCTGCTCCAGAAGCCGGACCGAGACCTTAATACTGCCCTGCGGCGTAAACTTGACGGCATTGCCGACCAGATTGATCAGCACCTGCCGCAGCTTCATCCCGTCCCCGATGACAATTGGCGGCAGCGTGGGATCAAATTCGCAGGATAGCTCCAACGCAAGCTGCTTCGACTTCGCCGTGAATAATTCGAACGTTTCGGCGATGACCATTTCGATCTGAAACGGAATCTCCTCCAGCTCCAGCTTGCCGGATTCAATCTTGCTGTAGTCCAGGATGTCATTAATGACCGTCAGCAGGGCATCGCCGCTCTTGCGGATAATTTCAGCATACTCGCGTTGCTCATCATCGAGCTCGGTTTCCAGTATGAGTCCGGTCATGCCGAGTACGCCATTCATCGGCGTACGTATTTCATGGCTCACCATTGCCAGGAAATCCGTCTTCGCCCGCGCGGCGATCTCCGCTTCTTCCTTCGCGTTCATCAGCTCCTGCTCGAAGCGCTTCCGCTCCGTCATATCACTGATGGTACAGGCATAGATACGCTCCTCATCAACCATCGCCATACCGGTTTGGACTTCTGCTGGAAACCGTCTGCCGTCCTTGCGCACCGGAGTCAGCTCGACTCGTTTGCCGGCTGCTTCACCTGCCGCCAGGCTCTTGAACATCCCCTCACCGAAGCAGGGGATAAGCTCTGCAATAGATTGGCCGATAACATCGCTCTCTAGATAGCCGAACATGGGGGTCAGTGCCGGATTAACGGCGAGAATTAGCCCCTCATCATCGAAGGTAATCATCGTATCCCCGGTTGTTTCTTGGATAACGCGCGCCATGACCTGTGTTTTGTTCAGCTGGTAGGCGGTGCGCATCAGCTCGCGGTTCATCCGCTCCAGTTCTTTGGTCTTTTGGTGCAGGAGCTCTCTCTGGAGCTGGAGGGTCTTCGTATTGACATACATGCGCACGAAGCCTTCGATTTTGGTCCGTAAGATTTGTGGAACGAATGGCTTCAACATGTAGTCGATGGCACCGACCTCGTAACCGATAAAGAAGTGCTCGGTTTCTTTACTCGTTGCCGATATGAATATAATCGGCGTCTCCCGTGTTTTGTCGCGCATCTTGATCAGCCGCGCGGTTTCAAAGCCGTCCATCTGCGGCATTTGAACATCGAGCAGGATGACCGCAAACTCGTCCTTGAGCAAGCAGCGCAGGGCTGCTTCACCCGACAGACATTTAATCAAATTGTAATTCAAGTCGCCAAGCACGGCTTCCAGTGCCAGGAGATTGTCCGGATGATCGTCGACTAGCAAAATGTTTATCGGTCCGTCGTATGCAACCATCTGCTTTCGTTTCACCTGCCTTTTTTATCTTAACTTACGGTATAGCCTGCAGTGCGAATCGTCAATCTCTTCGTATGCGCCGGCATGCCGTGTGAAATTAATCGATTCCTTCGTTCCAAGCGCAAGAACGCCGAAGGTGCTTAAGCTGTCATACAGCAGTCCATGTACATGATCCTGAAGATCTTTATTGAAATAGATCATAACATTACGGCAAAAAATGACGTTAAATTCATTAAACGAACGGTCCGTGACCAAGTTATGCTGGGCGAATACAATGTTGTTGCGCAGCTCCGCTTGGAATAATACAGAGTCGTATTTAGCCGTATAATAGTGGCTGAACGCTTCCTTGCCGCCGGCCTCCATATAATTTCGCGTGAAGTCCTGCATACGATCGATGGGAAAGACGCCTGCTTTCGCTAAATCCAACACGCGTTCGTTCATGTCGGTGGCATAGATGCGCGTCTTATCGTACAAACCTTCCTCCTTCAGCAGAATGGCCATCGAGTACACTTCCTCGCCAGTCGAGCAGCCTGCATGCCAGATCCGGATAAACGGATAGGTTCGCAGCATCGGCACGACGTGCTTGCGGAAGGCGCGAAACACTTCCGGGTCACGGAACATCTCGGTGACATGGATGGTTAAGTCCGATAACAGCCGGTTCATGGCATCCCGGTCATGCAAAATTTGTTCGGTAAGCGCCGTTATGGAAGGCAGCCGCTCGGCGCCTACACGGTGCCAGATTCGTCGGCGGACGGACGAGAAGGCATAGTTGCGAAAATCATATCCATATAGACGATATAAGCCTTCGAGAAGCAGCACGATTTCGATCCGCTCCCGTTCTCCGGCTGCATGAAGCCCCTGTTGATTATTTATACAACCACACCCTCATCAGAGACAGCAGCTGATCGATGTTGACCGGCTTGGCGATATAATCGGAGGCACCGGCCTCGATGCACTTGTCCCGGTCTTCTTTCATCGCCTTGGCGGTGATGGCGATAATCGGCATCCGCTCGTACTCAGGCTTGGAACGGATCTGACGCATGGTTTCGTAACCATCCATCTCCGGCATCATCATATCCATCAGTATGAGCTGAATGTCTTTATTATTTTCAAGCATCTCTAGTGCTTCAATGCCGTTCTCGGCAAACTGAATATCCATCTTGTACCCTTCCAGTGCGCTGGACAGGGCGAACACGTTGCGGATATCGTCGTCGACGATCAGAATCTGTTTGCCTTCGAAGATAGCCTCCACGCTATGAAGCTTGCGCAGCACGCTCCGCTTGTCCTCTGGCAAATCGGCGACAACCCGGTGCAGGAACAAGGTGGTTTCATCGAGCAGCCGCTCAGGCGACTTCACATCCTTAATAATGATCGTCTCCGCATATTTCTTCAGCTGCAGTTCTTCCTTCTTGTCCAGCTCGCGTCCGGTATAGATGATGATCGGCAAATCGCGCAAGCTGTCATTGCGGCGAATGCTGTCCAGCAGATCGAATCCGGAGATATCCGGAAGGCCGAGATCCAGCACCATGCAATCGTAATGGTGGCTATTCAATTCGGCCAGCGCTTCACGGCCTGTCGATACCGCATGGATGGCGACATCGTCATGACCAATTAGCTCCATAATGCTAGTCCGCTGCGCAGCATCGTCTTCGACAACGAGCAGATGCTTCAGGTCGCGCTCGAGGAAGGATTCGATCTGCTCGAACAAATCATCAAGCCGGTCCTTCGATGCGGGCTTCTTCAAGTAGGCGATGGCGCCCATGGACAGACCTTGCTGGACATCGTCCATGACGGATATGACATGGACGGGAATGTGCCTAGTATCCGCATTATGCTTCAAGTGATGGAGTACCGACCAGCCATCCATGACGGGCAGCATAATATCGAGCAGAATGGCGTCCGGCTTATGGGCTTTCGCATAAGCCAGGCCTGTATCACCCTGCAGAGTGACAACGCCCTTGAAGCCATGCGAACGCGCAATGTCGAGCATCACGCGGGCAAAATGCTCGTCGTCTTCTATAATCAAGACGACGCGGTCGTCGGACTTGATAGATTCGCGGTCATCCTCAATTTCCGCGGTGACCCGTTCGGGCAAATCCAAGGATTTGATTTGCGGCTGTGCCGCGGATCCGGAAGCTTGAAGGGCTGCGGCGACGGCCTGCATCCCGAAATCGGGTCCTTGAAAAGACATTCCGTCGATGACTTCTTTGTCTTCAATAGCTGGCTCGGCAATATGGTATTCCGGCAAATAGAGGGTGAAGGTACTACCCTGGCCTTCGACGCTGTCCAGTGAGACGGAACCGCCAAGCAAGTGTGCCAGCTCCCGGCTAATCGCAAGACCAAGCCCCGTTCCGCCATATACGCGGCTTGTCGTACCGTCTGCCTGCTGGAACGCTTCGAATATAATATCCTGCTTCTCCTCCGATATGCCAATACCGGTATCATGCACTTCGAAGGCGATCATCCGCCCGCTGTCGATATTTCTGGAAATCGCCTCATCTGGCTTAGCAAGGCGAACCCGGAGAGAGACGCTCCCCTGATGCGTAAATTTGAACGCATTGGACAGCAAGTTTTTGAGAACCTGTTTAACACGATGGCTATCCGTGTACATCTCATCAGGTACACTTTGATCAACAGTCACCTCGAAAGCAATGTCCTTCTGCTGGCTCACAGGCAGGAAGTTTCTGCGCAGGCCTTGCAGCATATCGTTGATGGGCACATGCTCAGTGACCAGATTCATTTTGCCTGCCCCGATTTTGGACAGATCCAGAATCTCGTCAATCAGCTTCAGCAGATCGCCGCCCGAGGAATGAATCGTCGATGCGAATTCAATCTGTTTCGAGGATAAATTACCGTCCTTATTAACCATGAGCATCTGGGACAGAATAAGAAGGCTGTTGAGCGGCGTTCGCAGTTCATGGGACATATTGGCCAGGAACTCGGATTTATATTTGGACGCGAGAGCCAGCTGAACCGTCTGCTTCTCAAGCACATTCTTCGTCTTCTCGATTTGTTCGTTCTTCTGTTCAGTCTGGCGCATCTGCAATTCGAGCAGATGTGTCTTCTGCAGCAGCTCCTCATTACTCTGCTCGAGCTCTTCCTGTTGACTCTGGAGCATCTCTTCCGATTTCTTCAGGGCATGGGTCTGTTCCTCGAGCGTATCGTTGGAACGGCGGAGCTCTTCTTGTTGAGACAGAAGCTCCTCGGACTGAACCTGCAGCTCTTCGCTGAGCGCTTGCGACTCACGCAGCAGCTCCTCGATACGCATCCGTCCGAACATATTGTTCAAGATAATGCCGAAGCTCTCAGCAAGCTCGTTCAGCAGTTCCTTCTCGCGTAATTCGAAAGGCCTCAGGGCGGCGAGCTCAATAATACCGAGCAGACTGCTCTGGTACATGACCGGCAGCAGCATCAGGTGCAGAGGCGCCGTTTCGCCTAAGCCGGATTTGATCTTGATGTGAGTGGACGGCAAATCCGACAGCTCGATAATCTCTTGGTTAATCGCGCATTGCCCGACCAGACCTTGGCCGAAGGCAAACGTCTGCTCGAATACGGACTCATCATGCGGAGCATAAGCGCCCATCAGACGAAGACGATTCTCGTCTCCGAGTCCCTCCCGAATATATAGGCCGCCATAGGCAGCTCCGACAAGGGGAACCATCTTGTCCACGAATCCTTGGGTAATCGTCTCGAGAATTTGTACATTCTGCAAATCAACCGTTGTATTGGCCAGGTTGGATTTGACCCATGCCTCATCCTCGATCTTTTTGTTATAAGCCTGTTCGAACGCAGTCTTCTGCTCAAGCGAGTTCGCCAGCTGATTGAAGGCTTTGGCTACATCGCCGAATTCATCAGCCGTTTCCGTCTTTTGACGTAACGTCCGGTCGAGGGTGCCATGCGTATAGGCGGTAATAAGCATGGACAAGCTGTTAAGTCCTCGTGTAACCCCCGTCAGATTCCACAGCATCGTGCCCAGCCCAAGCAGCAGTCCGATAATAGTGGTGATCAGCATGATGTTGCGCGATTCCTGATTCGTATCCTGCGCAACGCCTACGGCCTCGTCCGTTGCCCGGCGTTGAGTTTCGGCAAGCTTATCCAAAAGCGCGATGGTGTCTTCTTGAAATTGAATGCCTTCTTTTTCGCGCAGAGCGATGGCTTCGCTGGCTTTGCCTTCACTAATCAACTGAATGACTTGCTTCTCATAGCCGAAAAATAGCTCCATATTGCGCTCTACATCTTCCAGCAAAGAAATCTCAGCTTCTGTAGAGGCCCGGTTTTTCAACTCCGCCAGACCCTCTTTTGCTATGATCGGCTCTTTGTTAAGCTCCTTCTCATTCTTGGTGATGCTGTCAACGGTCGGAACGGTGAGCACATTGACCAGGCCTTTGGCGGTATTATTAACGGCTCCGCGAGTCTCGAAGGCAAGCATGACCTTCTGGTACCGGTGATCATACACCTCTTCAAGCTTGTCTCCTACGCGGGAGAAGTTGTTCAGCCCGGATAAAGAAACGAATAATAGCAGTAAAATCATCACGATAAAACTTGTAATCAGCTTCGTTCTCGTCTTCATTCGATCCCTCACCTGTAACCCTACATATGGGGTGGATTATTTGTTAACATGCGAACAGGCCGCCAGCCCTGGGGCTTGCGACCTAACCGCACCATTCATCAATGGATTAGTGGACGTTCGTAATAACAAGTACACGACCTTGATCAAGCTCCTCTTCATACCGCTCGGCTTCCGTTTCCGATAACCCGATCGATTGAAGCTTGGAACGAATCTCGTCGCCGCGTGAGCGGAAGACGTTAGCCATGGAGGTAAACATCCCTTCCTCAGACATTCCGATCCGGTTAGCGTCCGTTGCGTCGGCCAGCGATTTGGTCTGGTCGCTATCGTGGGCCATCACATAGATATCATCCTGCCGATAGCCGCGTTGATTCAGTTCTCGCACGGCATGCAGCGCATCCATGGCAGTTGTCACAATTTGAACAGTCGGTTTCATCTGTTGCATCGTAATCCCTCCGTCTTTCAATTGGATTTGCCAGGTGAGGCTAAGTCAGTATTACCACCGAATAGGGAGAATTGAAACAAGCCCCGGTTCGAAAGTTCTACGCCGATTCAGACCTCATACCGAGCGTGTAAATCTCCTCTAAGCGGCCGCAGAAAGATCGGCCGTACCGATTTAGAGGAGATGGATTCTATGCAATGGGAATGTTTTCACCACTCGCCGCGCAGTAACTGGGCGTATGCCTACGATAAGGCAACGATCCATCTGCGCGTACAGACGAAACGAGACGATGTAGAGGCGGTAACCGCCGTGACGGGAGACAAATACAACTGGGATGGGTTTCATGAAGATGTTCCGATGGAAAAGGTGGCCTCCGATCACTTCTTCGATTACTGGGAGGCGGCAGTGAAACCGACCTACAAACGATTCTCATATGGATTCCGTCTGCACAGCGGTGAAGAGACGGTCTTTATGACGGAAACGGGCATTGGGCCCGACGAGCCGCATCCTGCGGGCGGTTATTATGAATTTCCTTATATACATGAAGTGGATCTGTTCGCGGCACCCGAATGGGCAAAGGAAGCTGTCTTTTATCAAATCATGCCGGACCGGTTTGCAATCGGCAATCCGGAAATTAATCCGGCACATACTGCCGAATGGGGCAGCACCCCGACCTACGAGAACCAATTCGGCGGGGACTTGCAGGGAATATTGGATCATCTCGACCATCTAACCGATCTTGGCGTAACGGCTGTCTATCTGACACCGATATTTGAGTCGCCCTCGAATCACAAATACGACACGATTAATTATACCGTAATAGACCCGCATTTTGGGGATAAATCGCTATTGAAAAAGTTGGTGAAGGCTTGTCACGACCTGGGAATCCGCGTCGTGCTTGATGCCGTCTTCAATCATACAGGTGAACAATTCCCTCCCTTCCAGGATGTTCTCCGCCATGGCGAGCAATCCAAATATGCAGACTGGTTCCATATCCATTCCTTCCCGGCTGAAGTAAGGGACGGGGTTGCGACCTATGATACGTTCGGTTTCTTCGGCAGCATGCCGAAGCTCAACACGTCGAATCCTGAGGTGAAGCAATATTTGCTCGATGTCGCCCAGTCCTGGATCAAGGAGACGGATATCGATGGCTGGCGGCTGGATGTGGCCAATGAAGTCGATCATCAATTTTGGCGGGAATTCCGGCAGACCGTGAAGGCCGCCAAACCGGATGCCTATATTATCGGAGAAGTATGGAGCGATTCCCGTATGTGGCTGCTGGGGGATCAGTTCGATTCCGTTATGAACTATCCCTTCGCCGACAAGGTGATGGGCTTCTTCGCCTCCGATGACTTCGATGGACGAGCGTTTGCAGACCAGATGAGCAATTTGCTGATGCGCTACCCGCAGCAAACGAATGAAGTCATCTTCAACCTGCTCTCGAGTCATGATACGCCGCGGGTGCTGACCCGAATGGGTGAAGATAAGCGGAAGCTGAAGCTGGCGGTCGTGTACTTAATGACGTACATAGGCACGCCGTGCATCTTTTACGGCGATGAGATCGGACTTAAGGGCGGAGACGATCCCGATTGCCGCCAGTGCATGATCTGGGATGAGGAGCAGCAGGACCGGGAATTGTATGATTTCTATAAGCTGCTTATCGATCAGCGCAAATCGCATCCAGTGCTTCGAAGCGGGCGTTTCCGCTTTCTGAAGGCTGATCAGGGAGACAAGCGGATCATTTATGAGCGGTTGGGCGAAGGGGAGCACTACGTAGTATGGATGAACCCTACCGGCGAGCAAACCGCGATGACGCATCCGATGGAGACGGACGATTGGGAGGATGCGCTTACGGGCGAGCATGTCCCTACAATCGGGGGCGAGCAGGTTATCGAGCTGGAGCCGTTCGGGTACCGCATCATGTGCAGGAAGCTGTAGCGCAACGTTTGGAAGCATGCAAGCAAGGCTGGTTGAGTTTATAGCTCCATGCGAAAAGCCGCCCTTCTAATGTTCCGTAATGGACGTTAGGAGGGCGGCTTTATAGGTATGCGTATTTTATGGATATTACCCGGTTTATAAGGGATTGACACGCATTTTTGGGATATTAGCAGCTTTATTTTCTAAATAGGCATAACGGGTTTCAACCCTTTCCCGCGAGGTGTATTAAGGTTATACAAAACAAGGTGCAAATGAAGCTACAAACTCATACAGGAGGAACACGTTATGAAATCAAACGAATGTATCGCTATGCTGCTTGCTGGAGGAGAAGGCCGGCGGCTGGCGCCGCTTACCGCCCATCTTGCCAAACCAGCGGTTCCCTTCGGTGGCCGCTGTCGCATTGTTGACTATACGTTGAGTAATTGCGTCAATTCCGGCATTGGAACAATCGGGTTGCTTACACAGTACAAGGCAGAGTCGCTGCATGCCCATATCGGGAACGGCGCCCCTTGGCACAGGAAGGGTTCAGCGGACCGGACAAGCATTGCGCTGCTGCCCTCCAGCCGCATCGGGCGAGAGGGCTATGCCGGAACGGCGGATGCTATTTATCAAAATATCGATTATATCGACCAGCATGCTCCGGAGAATGTGCTGATCCTCTCCGGGGATCATATCTATCAAATGGATTATAAAGAGCTCGCCAAAACCCATGCTGAATCGGGCGCGGCAGCTACGATCGCCGTGAAGCGCGTGCGGTGGAAGGAAGCAAGCCGCTTCGGCATTATGAATACGGACCAGGCCGGCCGAATCACCGAATTCGTGGAGAAACCGGCCAAGCCGCAGAGCAATCTGGCCTCCATGGGCATCTACATGTTCCGTTGGGCGGATTTGCGGGCCGCGCTTATTGAAGATCATGAGGATCCAGCCTCCAGCCGGGATTTTGGTAAAGACATCATTCCGCGTATGCTGCAGCAGGGGGAGAGCTTGGTTGCCCATACATTCGATGGTTACTGGCGTGATGTGGGTACGGTCGATAGTCTCTGGGAGGCGCATATGGATCTTCTAGACGGCGAAATGCAAGAAGCCATGGAAGAGTGGCCGGTGATGACGCGCGAGCGGAAGCAGACGCTTCGTTCCTTCGTGTCACGGGGGGCGGATATTCAGGATTCCTACGTACACCCCGGTTGTCCTGTAGAGGGAGATCTTGCACGCTCCGTGCTGTTCGGGGGAGTTACGGTAGGCAGGGGCTCCGAGATCTATGAGAGCATCGTTATGCCGGGGGCGAGAATCGGCAAGAACGTGAAGTTGAACCGGGCCATTATCGGTGAAGGGGCAGTCATTGAAGACGGTGCCGTCGTCGGCAGTATGGATGGCGAGGTAAGCGTCGTCGGCGCTGGCGAACGGGTTGCCGCACATCCGCGATTCTCGGTATCTCCTCTATTGCTGCCACAGGACATTTTCGAGGAACGGGAAACGTTCTCGGCATCTACGATGACTTTTGAGAAAGTATAATTAGGAAGAATGACTGTTATTTGAAGACCGCCCGGATGAAGTGTTTCTTCACTTCCCGGCGGTTTTTGTCGTTTCGGAACATTTATAAGGTTAGTTCAACTACAGCCTGGTAAACTGAATCTGGAAGAGCGGGCTATTCAAGTCAGCAGAATCGTGATTGTATTTAGCCGTATTCGAGGTTTACTCTCTTCCTGCCGGTTCGTAAAATGAAAGAGAGCAAACAAAAGAGCTAAACCGAAAATAAGGAGGCGGGTTTATTGTTAACGCATCAGCATATGTTCGACTATCAACGCGACGGTTACGTTGTTCTTCCGGATTTATTCAGTCAAGAGGAAGTCAAGAGAATGATTGAGGAGATCGAACGGGGGGAGGGCGTCACGCAATCCCATCAGCGGGGTCCCACGGACGCATCGGGCAGAAATTCGAAATTGGCCATCTGGCATGATTTGCGGGACGATATCTGGTCTGCCGCCAGCATCGCGCCCAAGGTCGTCAATCCAATCCGGATTCTGCTGGGGGAAGACGCCTCCTTCTTTCACGGGAAAGTGATGCTCAAGGAAGCGAAGTCCGGCGGTGCCTGGGAATGGCATCAGGACTACGGCTATTGGTACGGTCAAGGATTTATGTTTCCGACGATGATCAGCGCATTCGTCGCTCTGGATGCCGCCACGATCGAGAACGGCTGTTTGCAGGTGCTGAGAGGCTCGCATAGGCTTGGCAGGCTGGACCACGGCAAAGTGGGCACGCAAACCGGTGCGGATCAGATGCGATTAAATCAGGTCGAGTCCATGTTCGAAAGAATCTATTGCGAATTACGGCCCGGATCGGTGTTATTCTTTCATAGCAACCTATTGCATGCTTCATCTGCCAATGAGTCCGACAACCATCGCAGGTCCTTTATTATGTGTTATACAGCTGCATCCAACCCCCAACTGACGGAAGATGGAGTGCGTTTAAGGCCTTCCTGCCCAGTCGGGGATGACGATGCGATCTTGCGTTACTAGCAGATTCCTTCCAAGTGGCAGTTGAAATCACATTCTAACGGTGGCTACCATATATGCGGTTATTCAGAAGCTGGCCGGCACGTGTAGATGCTGCACGCGCCGGCCAGTTCGTGTTCCATTATGATTTTGGCTCGCTCTTGGTGTCATACCGTTTGGTCCACTCGCCGAGAATGGCGTCGCGGTCTTGAGCTGCTTGCTGCAGATCATACTTGATCAACTGCTCAACCGGGTTTTTTGAATATCCTTCAGGGATGGCGCCGGAATCGCTCTTCACGGAAACGATGGCAAAATTCTTGTTGTACTCCTGCATAGCTTCATCTGAAATTGCCCAGTCCAGGAAGTCCTTCGCGACTTGCTTGATTGTCGCTTTGTTCACAAGCGCATTCGCTTCTACGTCCCAGCCGGATCCTTCTGCCGGAAATACCGTTTCCACAGGAGAGCCTTTCTTCTTCTCGGTTATGCTGCGGTAGCCAAACGAGATGCCAATCGGGTATTCACCCGTGCCGGCCATCTTCGCGGGTTTGGAGCCCGAGTGGGTATACAAGCCGATGTTCTCATGCAGCTTGTCCAGATAGGCCCAAGCTTGGTCAGCGCCCATGAGCTGAACCAGTCCGGACACCGTCAGGAAGCCCGTACCGGAAGAAGCGGGGTTCGGCATGGTTATCAGCCCTTTATATTCGGGTTTAATCAAGTCCTCGTAAGATTGCGGGATGGCAATTCCCTTCTTCTCGAGTTCTACGGTATTGACCGTGAAGGCCGTTTCCCATGCATCTATGCCGACCCAGTGCGCGGGATTCGCGCTATCCTTGAAGCTCGGCTCGATCCGCTCGATCCCCTTTGGGGAATACGGAGCGATCAGACCGTTCCGGTCAAGTACGAGCAGGCTCGTTGCCGCGGTTCCCCATACGATGTCGGCTTGCGGGTTATCCTTCTCGGCAAGCAGCTTCGCTGTGACGATACCGGTTGAATCACGAACAATATTGAGCTTCACGTCCGGGTATTTACTCTTCCATGACTTCAGATATTCATTGATTTGATCATCCTCAAGCGCGGTATAGATGGTCAGCTCCTTGCTTTCCGCGTCGACGCCGGCTTCTGCGCTGCCGCCGCCTGCGGTGGTAGCTGTGTTATTGCCTCCGGCATTTGTTTCAGGTGTATTGTTTTTGCTGCCGCATGCCGATAGAACCGACAAGACAATGAGTGCGCTCATGATGAATAACCAACGTTTTTTCATTGATTTCGCTCCTTTTCTTTCTGCAATTCTTACTCCTCTTACTATAAAGTTGGTTCTTTAAATGAAGGTAAAGTACAAGTAAATATTTTGTTTTGTTTTTTGTTTTGTTGTTTTTATCTGCATTCCCTCCATGGTCGGCAATAAATACGCTGATTCGCGGCGTAGTCTGTGTCCTCTTTAATGGAATGGCTGATAATATTCCACCTGCGTGGGCTGCGGTTTGTGTGTGGTGCCGGTGCATTGTCACAAGGTATGCCATTAAATCGTGTTATTCTGCTACAATCCAATGAATGTCCTTCTCGTCCAGCTTATCTTTCCATTCTTTTGGCGGTGCAACATTGCTAATAATAATGTCGACCTCCTCCAGACCGGCGATCCGGCAGTAATGATTCGTGCCGATCTTCGTGTGGTCTGCGAGCACGATCGTTTGCTTGGCCTGCTTCATGAATGCGCGGGAAAGCATAGCGCGCTCGTCCTCATAGCTCGTAACGCCGCCATCGATTTGCAGCCCATCTGCCACGATAAATGCTTTATCCACATGGAAATAGGACATGAAGTGGATGGCCAGTGAGCCGGAGGTCCGGTAATGCTTCGGGTTGACACGCCCTCCGAGAAGGACGATTTCACCATCGAACACGCCGCGGTTTTTGTAGGCGATGAGTAAATTCAATGTATAGACGGATGTGACTAATATGGTTAACTGGCTTTTTAACGCCAGCATGTCGATCATCTGCAGCGTTGTCGTGCCGTCATCAAGGACGATGACCTCTTTGTCCTGCACGAGAGCCGCTGCAGCGTTGCCGATCTGTCGTTTCTCTGCAGCTTGGAGCACTTCACGCTGCACGTAGACAGGTTCTTCACGCTCCACGTTGATTTTGACCGCGCCCCCGTAGACTCTCTTCAGCTTATTCTCAAGCTCCAGTTCCTCCAAATAGCGGCGTATCGTTTCAGATGACACCTCGAGCTTCGCAGCCAGCTCGGGCGAACGGACCTTTCCTTGGAGCTGAATCATGTTCAATATGATTTGCTTTCGTTCTTCCCCGGCAAGCGACATCGTCGTAATCTCCTTTATGCGTAATCGTTCATGTGAGTCCCGATAATAATCTGTACGTCGTTTGTTTATAAATTTCCAATCGTTTCGTGAATGTGAATATCGCGTTTGCGCAGCTGTTTAAAAATAACAGCAGGCTCGAATGCTTCCTCAGGCGTTACGATTCCAGGACGGCCTGTGCAAAGGGTCTGACCTTTCGCAATAAGCTCTGTTGCGATGGCAAGCGGAATACCGACGTTGCGTGTATAGGCCCGAAGTGCCTCCCAGCCTGGTACGGTGCCGTCGGATAACGGATGGGTATGGGTGAGTGTATGGCATCTTGGAATGCCGTTCTTCACACCGGTTACTTCGACGTGAAGCGCATAGCCGTATAATTCCGTTTGGCTGCCCTCCGGCGCATCGCATAAATAGCTCCCGATTGCATCCATGATGCCAATTTCCGCGTCGCCGATACGAATCGTGTCATTCCGCATGAACCCGTATTCGTACAGAGCCCGGACAAGGCGCATATTTTGCTGCGGCCAGGTTCCCCGTACTTCGATCAATCGCACACCTTTGTTTTGCAGGGCGCGGGCGAGGGTGCGCGTCTCGGCATGGGGAATGATGTATTGAACGGCTGTGCCATATGGCTCCGGCAGCCTGATTTCACGAGGACGGGCAAAAGGCGGTACTTGAATAAATTCGCCGTTCTCATACACAACTCGCCCTGGAAGCTGCGGGTCGTATTCGTATGTTGTCGTTTCAGCGATCGACTTCGAGAATGCAACAGGGCGATAAGACCCATGGCTGACGCGTACATCATGAACTTCGTCTAGCTGATTGGCGGCATGCATGGCCATCATTTGGGTAACGCCTGGTGTCATTCCGAATCCCGGCAAGCAGGTTCGGCCGTGTCGTACGAAGCCTTCGTGACTGCGGTCTTCGTCCCCGAAGCCGTTTAAGTTGATGCCATGGCATCCCGCCTCGGCGATGCATGCCGTCGACAACCCATTCAGCGTAATGGTCGTGCCGTCCATGACAATATCATAGCCGCGCATTTGACGGACCGTAGCGTCGTGATCGCGTACATTGACTTGTACAACATCTACGCGAGGGTCGTTTAGCTCTGCGGCAACACGGTTAGCCTCTTCCAAGTTATAATCGCCAATCGTAATTTGTTCGAATTCCGAATGCTGAACCAGATCAAGTACCGCTTCACGGCAGATGCGGCCTGCGCCGCCCAGACAAAATACGTTCATGAGAGAAGCTCCCTTCGAATGAAAACTAAAATGAATTGTCATTACTTTACGTTACTCGGTGATCCCGTCACGGCTCGGAACGCTTCGCTTCATATTGTGTAACAGCCTTGATTAAGCGCCGAATATCATCCGGGTATATTTCACCGATACTGCCAATGCGGAACGTATCTGCGGAGGACACTTTACCGGGGTAGATGACAAACCCCTCTTGTTTAAGCGCTTCATAGAAGGATTGGAACGAGAAGCTCTCGTCTTCCGGATAGCGGAACGATGTAATGATTGGCGATTGCAGTTCGCGTGGCAGCAGCGGCGTAAACCCCGCGGCTTCCATTCCCTCCACGAGCTTCCGTTGATTATCGGTATAACGGGTATGGCGGGCTTCGATGCCGCCTTCCAGCTCAAGCTCAATTAGCGCTTGGTCGAAGGCGCGGACAACGTGAGTAGGCGACGTATATCTCCATTTGCCCTGCATCCGCTCCATCGTATTCCATTGATCGTACAGATCAAGCGATAACGAGCGGGCATTGCCTCGGCATGATTCGATCACTTGCCTGCGTGCAAGGACGAAGCCGAAGCCCGGCACGCCTTGAATGCATTTATTGCTGCTGCTGACCAAAAAGTCGATTCCGAGCTCGGCGATGTCGAAGGGGATGCCGCCGAAGCTGCTCATCGCATCGACGATGAACGTTTTTTCGTGACGGCGGACAACCTCCGCGATAGCAGCAAGAGGATTGAGAATGCCTGTCGTCGTCTCGCTATGAACGACGGCCACATGGGTAATCATGGGATCCGCTTCAAGTGCCAAATCCAGCTTCTCTGGCTGCACGCTCGCAACCTCTCCGAAGGGGATAATGGTGGAAGAGATGCCAAGAATGTCTGCAATTTGGGCTATACGGTCTCCATATGCACCATTCGTGAGAACAGCCAGCTTGCCGCCATTGCAAGGAAGTGCGGTTCCGAGTGCGGCCTCTACGCTGAATGTGCCGCTTCCTTGCATGAGAACAGCAGTATACTCAGCTGGATTGGAAGGCGCTGCTAAGCGGACAAGCCGTTCG
Source organism: Paenibacillus mendelii (assembly GCF_024498075.1). GTDB lineage: Bacteria > Bacillota > Bacilli > Paenibacillales > Paenibacillaceae > Paenibacillus_Z > Paenibacillus_Z mendelii. The sequence goes on along the minus strand of NZ_JANHOF010000010.1, from coordinate 187,809 downwards.
CGGATCGATTGGATGAGCTGGTTGTATTCGCTATCCCAAGTACACCAATCGCGCAGCATCGCTTCCTTTACGGTCGCGGTCGTGCTCAGTGGGCCGGGCGTTAGAAGCAGATAGGGATTCATATTCGGCATATTGGTTTTCACGTCTGACAGTGGACCGGGAGATAATGGCTTCATCATGGCTGTTCACCCCGCTTAAGTGCATGGTTAATGTGTGTAATAACACGATCCAGTTCCCCGATTTCCCGGATGATGTAATGGGCTCCGGCTGCAGTCAGACGGGTGGACACTTCGACATATAGCCGTTCACGCTCTGCAGCCGACAGTGCAGCGGTTTCCTCTAGGCTTAAGCCGGGCTCATTGCCGCCGAACACGACACCTACGGTCCATGCGCCGGCATGTCTTCCTTCGTACATATCCGCTTCCGTATCACCGCATTTAACAATAGCGTGCATCGGATAAATACCGAGCAGTTCAGCGACGCGATAAACCATCCAAGGATACGGCCGGCCGCCGCCGGGTACTTCATCCGGAGTTACAACCACATCGGGCGTATAACCGCGTTTTGCCGCTTCGGGTTTAATAATGTTCATCATGGGGCGGGTATAGCCTGTTGTGGATCCGATGGCGATTCCGCTAGCACGAAGCCGTTCCGTAAGTTCAATGGCCCCAGGAACAGGCTGGGCGAATTCATGGAGGATGGACATAAGCATCGGTTCGAACGTCTCATACATCTCGTCGATATCGGTTTCGTCGACCGGACGGCCATATTTCGCCGTCCAGGCATGTGCGACTTCCGGTGCGGCGCAAATGTCGCGGAGATGATCTTTCTTCATCCGTCCCATTGGACCACGGACAATGGAGAACGGGACATCGATGCCGCGCTCCAGGAATAAACGGCGGAATGCCTCCACCGGTGCAAAACTACCGAAATCAACCATCGTTCCAGCCCAATCCACGATCACAGCTTTGATCATTTTTTAATTCCTCCTAAAAGTTTTGTGAGCTCATCACTTTGGAGAAGCGAAATCGAGCAAAACTGACATCGAAAGCATAAGCTTCGTTTTGTGAGCTCATCGCTTCGGGGAAGCGAAATCGAGCAAAACTGACATGTTTAGCGCTCGCGCCAAGCGACCGTCTTGTGCCTAATACGGGCGGAATAGGCTTCGTAGAGCAGGCGGACGATCAAGTTTGTACAGATAATCAAGACGGACATGGCCGCCGCTTGAGCGGTGTCTCCGGCATCGTCCATACTGACAATGGCGACGGAGGCGAGCTTCAAGTCCGCACCGTAGAGAAAGATAACCGCAGAGACCGTAACCATGGCATTAATGAAGAAATAGATGGCCATCTCCATAATGGCTGGCAGCGATAGTGGCAAAGTTATTCGCATGAATGAACGAAGCCAAGAGACATTCATCGACAAGGATACGTTCTCGAATTCCTTGTCCATCATTTTCAGCGACGTTGTTGCAGTCATGAAGGGCACAGAGTAAAAGTGGGCGATATTCGCCAGCACAAGAATACTCATCGTTCCATAAATGACGTTCAACGGATTGCCGGGATCATTGAAGAAGAAAATATAGGCCAATCCGATGACAAGACCAGGCAAGGCAAGCGGCATGATGGAGAGAAAATAACCGGCTTGCCGTACCAACGGCAGGATGCGTATATGTTCAATCAGGTAGGCGAATAAAAAGGTGATGAACGTTCCTATGACGGCGGTTATCGCAGCCATGCGCAAGCTGTTCCAGAATGGCGCGAAGCCCCCTGCGGCTGAATCGGTAAATTTGTAGTTGTCCCAAGAGAACGTCATCTGATAGGGCCACACTTTCACAAGCGATGCGGTGACGACCGCCGCGAGCAAGGTGAGCATCGCCAGCGCAATCAATCCGGCGTACGTATGCGCCACGCCATTACGCATCCGATGAGGCCTCACGGCATAAGGCGTCGATCTAGATGTAACGTAAGCCTGTTGTCTGCGTGTGACGATCCGGTCGATAACGAATGCAAGGACGGCTGGGAGGGTAAGCACGATGCTGACGACAGCGCCCAAAGCCATATTTTGCTGGCCGACGACCTGCTTGAAAATATCTGTGGCCAGTACGTTGAACTGTCCGCCGACCACCTTCGGAGCGCCAAAATCGGTAAAGCTTAGCGTGGCGCAGACAATTATGGCGCTCATAAGCGCATATTTGACGGATGGCAATGTTACGGTGAATAGCTTCTTCAGCTTGTTTGCTCCAAGTGTCTCCGCAGCCTCATACAGCCGGTAGTCACTGATGGACAAGGCCGCTGTCAAGATGAGGAACGCCTGCGGGAACGTGTAGATGACTTCCGAAATAATGATGCCGACCGGTCCATACAGCGGAATGCGCAGTTCAAAAGGCAGCCAGCCGAAGAACCCCGTGGAGATGAGCCCTTGATGGCCAAATAAATACGTCAAGCCGATGCCGTGCATCATCGTAGGCGCGAATAACGGCAGCAGCGCTGCTGCTTTGTACAGGGATTTGCCGCGAATATCCGTGCGGGTCAGCACGTAAGCCAATAGAAACGCCAGCGGTACGGCAATGATCGTGGTCATGAATGAGACGAAAACCGTGTTTTGCAGCGACTGCAGTAGTGCCGGAGATTCCAGATAGGTTTGAAAATATGCTAGTCCTGCATAGCTGCCGTCTACAGTCAGAAAGGCTTGTTTGAAAATGGAAATGAGCGGTAAAATGATCAGCACCGTGAGCAACAGGAGCATGGTCAGAAGGGCAGCAGCTTGTATCCATTCGGCTGTGCCCCAGCTGCGCCGGAATCGCTCAAAGGTACGCTGAATCCTGCTGCCGGGTGCGGGTCCCCGGTTATCTGGCGGCAGCTGAGGCTGTGAGTCGATCCGTGCTGAGCTGTCGGTTCTAGTCATGGGCGAGCCTCAGCATACGCCCCGACTGCTTTAGGCGGATATTGCAGCAGACGGTCGGCAGGAAGCTGCAGTGTCATGACGGTATCGCGCTCTAGACGATACTGCTGGGCCACTTGTGCCGACACATCAACCGTCACCGCTGTAACTGCTGCACTGCCATTCTCGTCAATCGGCAGCAGGCTGATTCGATAGAAGGCTCCGCGAAATTCAATGTGCTGAACGACGGCACGGAAAGACCTGAAACCGTCGTCCATTGCATCTTCTGCTCCGTCAGGTGCGATAATGATGTGCTCCGGCCGCATGGCATAGAGCGGGTTATTCTTTTCTTGTACGGGGAAGAAGTTGATCGCCCCGATGAAGTCAGCGACGAAAGGCGTGTTCGGCCGGTCATAGACCTCCTGAGGCGTTCCGATTTGGACAACCTGGCCGTGATCCATGACGATGATCCGATCCGCCATCGTGAGCGCTTCCTCCTGATCATGAGTGACCATGACTGTCGTGATCCCAAGGCGCTGCTGCAGCAGACAAAGCTCTTCCCGCAGCTTGACGCGTACCTTCGCATCCAGGGCGGACAGAGGCTCGTCCAGAAGCAGCACCTCCGGCGACAACGCCACGGCACGGGCTAATGCGACGCGCTGCTGCTGGCCGCCTGAGATTTGCGATGGATAACGGTCACGGATCGCTTCCAGATCCATTAGCCGAAGCATTTCATCGAGCTTCGCTTCCACGTCTCGACGCGGTATCTTTCCTTTCAGCCCATAAGCGATATTGGCCGAAACAGTCATATTCGGGAACAGCGCGTAGGATTGAAATACGATTCCGAAGTTTCGTTTGGCTGCAGGAAGCGGCGTGATGTCGCGGCCTCCGAGCAGCACCGTTCCGCTGTCCGGCCGTTCCAAGCCGGAAATGATGCGGAGAAGCGTCGTTTTGCCACAACCGCTCGGGCCAAGTAAACAAGTGAATTTGCCTTTTGGAATGTCAATTTGAATGTCGCTCAATGCTTGAAAGGCTCCAAACGTCTTTCGAACATCGCGAATGGTCAGTCCCTCTGGATTCATAGCCAATCTCCTAACTCAACAATATAAAAGCAAGGTGAACGAAATCGATAACTTTGAAAAAGTGGAATTGGTTGGCTTCGCTTGGGTATTAGCGCTTCAGACATTCATAGTCTAAGGGATTAATGTAAATGAGGTGTAAAATACAAGTAAAGATTGTGTGATTTATTTTGGTTTATTGCAATTGGTTGTTATTAATAGGCAAGACGACGAAAATATACATTCGGTATCTCCGTCTAGAGACGGAGCCACAATTCCTTATTCAGACTGATACATCCCCGTCCTGCTTCGTTCATAATGGGAGAATATGGTTGAACGGAAGGTGGTTCACAGATGTTCGATTGGAGCCGTTTAGGGCGCATTGGAAGATATACGGATGGCATCAGTGGCGGAGCCGGAATTGATTATCAATGGCCGTCGGCGGGTTTTCCGGTTATTAGCATTCGTACGAAAGGAAGCGGGGCCGGCAAGCCAAAGGTAGCACTTGGCCTCATTGCGCTTGGCGATATTGCGATCGGCGTTGTTGCAGGGGGTGCAGTCAGTGTCGGTCTGTTCTCCTTCGGTGCGGTGGCGCTCGGCGGCCTGCTTGGACTTGGCGCAGTCGCGATTTCTAACGGACTCGCTTGCGGTGCGGTGGCGATTGGCGATCTCGCACTCGGCGCTGTCAGTATCGGAGAGTTGGCCTTGGGGGCAGTCGCGATCGGCGACACAGCGTTCGGCGCGGTTGCGGTTGGCAATCACGGCTTCGGTATCGTCCCTATTATCGGAGATATCTTCCGATGGTTCGAAAGACTCATTACATAATGTTCAGAAGGATAGGCGTCTTACCCTAGTCAGTTGGGGTAAGGCTTTTTTTGCGTGGAAGCTTACAAATTCCTTCATAAAAATTAGGGAATAGCTCTATGACGGGGGTTCGGCAATGCTTGCCAGATGACAGCGGGCCCGAATACTAGTAAAATATGGGGAGGAAGGTCGATCTATCTGTTTATTTATCATGCGATTTTTCATAATCCTTACACAGGAGGGAAAATAGTTCATGTCGGATCAGGAACAGAAGCGGGAGACCGTTCAAGATGGCATTGATGCTGGTGAATTGTTAAACGCCTTGATGGCGCTGAAGAAAGGCAATTTCTCATATAGAATGCCGTATGACCACACGGGTCTTGCGGGCAAAGTGGCAGACACATTCAACGAGATTATGGATATGCAGGAAAGCTTGGTTACCGAGGTTCAGACGGTTGCGACGATTGTCGGCAAAGAGGGAAAGCTGTCCCGGCGGTTTGTTCATAAGAGCACGGGCGGTTCTTGGGAGACGGTCGTCGAGTCGTTGAACGGGCTGGTCGTCGACCTCATTCAGCCGACCAGTGAGATGGTACGCGTTATTAATGCCGTTGCGCAGGGCGACCTTTCTCAGAAGGTGGAGCTGGAATTCGAAGGCCGGGCGCTGACCGGTGAATTCCAGCGGACCGCGACGAACATCAATATGATGGTTAATCAGCTCAGCACGTTCGCCTCCGAGGTGACTCGCGTTGCCCGCGAGGTCGGAACCGAGGGTAAGCTCGGCGGACAAGCCGATGTGAAGGGCGTGTCCGGCACGTGGAAGGATTTGACCGATAGCGTTAATAATATGGCGACCAACTTGACCGATCAGGTCCGTAATATTGCGGCTGTCACGACAGCCGTCGCCAATGGCGATTTGTCCAAGCAGATCACGGTTAACGCCAAGGGTGAAATTCTGGAACTGAAGAACACGATTAATACGATGGTCGATCAGCTCTCGACATTCTCTTCCGAGGTCACGCGTGTCGCGAAGGAAGTCGGGACGGAAGGCAAGCTTGGCGGACAAGCGGATGTGAAAGGCGTATCTGGAACATGGCGGGATTTGACGGAGAGCGTGAACTACATGGCGTCGAACCTGACGAATCAGGTGCGCAATATCGCTGTCGTGACGACGGCGGTTGCAAACGGCGACTTGTCGAAGAAAATTACAGCTGATGTTCAAGGTGAAATCCTTGAACTGAAGAATACGATTAACACCATGGTCGATCAGCTCAGCACATTCGCTTCCGAGGTGACGCGGATGGCGCGCGAGGTTGGCACGGAAGGTATACTCGGCGGCCAAGCCGAGGTTAGCGGCGTTGCGGGAACGTGGCGTGATTTGACGGAGAGCGTGAACTATATGGCGTCGAACTTGACGAACCAGGTGCGCAACATCGCGGAGGTGACAACGGCCGTCGCGAAGGGCGATCTGTCCAAGACGATCACGGTGGACGCTAAAGGCGAGATTCTGGAGTTGAAGAGCACCATTAATACGATGGTCGACCAGCTCAGCAACTTTGCATCCGAGGTGACGCGGGTCGCACGCGAAGTTTCCACGGAGGGCAAGCTGGGCGGACAAGCGGACGTGAAGGACGTATCCGGCACGTGGAAGGATCTGACCGATAGCGTTAACTTCATGGCGAGCACGCTGACCGACCAGGTGCGTAATATCGCCGATGTGACGACGGCGGTCGCCAAAGGGGATCTATCCAAGCAAATCACCGTGAATGCCAAGGGCGAAATTCTGGAGCTGAAGAATACAATCAATACGATGGTAGATCAGCTTTCTACATTCGCGTCCGAGGTTACGAGGGTGGCCCGCGAGGTCGGTACGCTCGGGATGCTTGGCGGACAAGCGCAGGTTAGAGGCGTAGCGGGGACATGGCGCGATTTGACGGAGAGCGTAAACTACATGGCGTCGAATCTGACGAACCAAGTGCGTAACATCGCTGTCGTGACGACGGCGGTTGCCAATGGCGACTTGTCGAAGAAAATTACAGCCGATGTCCAGGGGGAAATTCTGGAGCTGAAGAATACGATCAATACGATGGTGGATCAGCTCTCCACGTTCGCCTCCGAGGTGACGCGGGTGGCGCGCGAGGTGGGTACGGAGGGCAGACTGGGCGGACAAGCGCAGGTGAAGGGTGTCGGCGGTACGTGGAAGGATTTGACAGAGGGCGTTAACAGCATGGCCCGCAATCTGACCGACCAGGTACGGAATATCGCCGAAGTGACGACAGCGGTCGCCAAAGGGGATTTATCCAAGAAAATCACTGTCGACGTCAAGGGTGAAATTCTCGAGCTCAAAATAACGATGAATACGATGGTGGATCAGCTGAGCAACTTTGCTTCCGAGGTTACGCGGGTCGCGCGTGAGGTTGGCACGGAAGGAAAGCTCGGTGCCCAAGCTGACGTCAAGGACGTATCCGGCACGTGGAAAGACTTGACCGATACGGTGAACTACATGGCCAGCAACTTGACCGTTCAAATGCGTAATATCGCCGGCGTTACGACCGCGGTTGCCAATGGCGACCTCTCGAAGAAAATTACGGTCGACGTGAAGGGCGAGCTGTTCGAGCTGAAGAACACGATCAATACGATGGTGGATCAGCTCAATTCATTCGCCTCCGAGGTGACGCGGGTGGCGCGCGAGGTCGGCACGGACGGCAAGCTGGGCGGACAAGCCCAGGTGCGCGGTGTCGGCGGAATCTGGAAGGATCTCACCGACAACGTCAATATAATGGCGACGAACTTGACGGACCAAGTGCGCGGTATCGCCAAGGTCGTGACAGCGGTCGCGAACGGGAATATGAAGCAGAAGCTGACCGTGGAGGCGAAGGGCGAGATCGCCGAGCTGACCGATACAATCAACAGCATGATCGATACGCTGGCGACCTTCGCGGATCAGGTTACGACCGTTTCCCGCGAGGTCGGCGCGGAAGGCAAGCTGGGCGGTCAAGCGAACGTTCCGGGCGCGGCGGGGACATGGCGGGATTTGACCGATAATGTCAACTATATGGCCAGTACGCTGACCACGCAGGTGCGGGCGATTACGAATGTCGCGACGGCGGTAACCAAGGGGGATCTGTCCCGGTCGATCGATGTTGCCGCTGCAGGCGAAGTAGCCGAGCTCAAGGACAATGTCAATGAGATGATCCGCAATTTGAAGGAAACGACTCGAATCAACACGGAGCAGGATTGGCTGAAGACGAATCTCGCCAAATTCTCGCGGCTGCTGCAGGGCCAACGGGACTTATATGCCGTCAGCCGCATGATTCTATCGGAGCTTGCGCCGCTCGTGTCCATGCAGCATGGCGTATTTTATATTAATGAGCCGGGTAATGGAGAACCGGTGCTTGCGTTGTTCGCGAGCTATGCGTATCAGCAGCGTAAGCATCTGTCAAATGAATATCGTGCGGGGCAGGGGCTCGTCGGCCAATGTCTTATTGAGAAACAGCGCATTCTATTGACTAACGTACCGAATGATTACGTCGTAATCTCGTCGGGACTTGGCGAAGCAACGCCGCTTAACATTATTTTGCTGCCGATTATTTTTGAGGATCAAGTGTTGGCGGTGCTTGAACTGGCCTCATTCCGGGCCTTCAGCGAGATCGATATCGCTTTTCTCGACCAGCTGACAGAATCCATTGGGATCGTCATTAATACCATGCAGGCGAACCAGCGGACGGAGGAGCTGCTGATGCAGTCCCAGTCGTTGACCGAGGAGCTGCAGAAGCAGCAGATGGAACTGCAAAACACGAACGAGGAGCTGGAAGACAAAGCCAAGCTGCTGGTCATTCAGAAAGCCGAGGTGGAGAGCAAGAACGACGAGGTCGAGCTGGCGAAGCGATTCTTGGAGGAGAAGGCCGAGCAGCTGGCGCTGACATCCAGATACAAATCCGAATTCCTGGCGAATATGTCGCATGAGCTTCGTACGCCGCTGAACTCCTTGCTTCTGCTGGCGGAGCAGCTGGCCGAGAATCTCGATAAGAATTTGACCGTGAATCAAGTGAAGTTCTCGAAGATGATTCAAGAATCGGGGATGGAGCTGCTCAATCTGATCAATGACATTCTTGATTTGTCGAAGATCGAGTCAGGCACCGTCACACCGGACTATACCGATATGTCTATCACAGATCTCACAGCCGGGATGGAGCGCACCTTCCGCCATATCGCGGAGGATAAGAAGCTGGAATACCAGATTATAACGGAGCCGGGGCTTCCGAAGACATTCATGACGGATCCGAAACGGCTGCAGCAGATTATCAAGAACCTGCTGTCGAATGCCTTTAAGTTTACCGAGAAAGGCCAGATCACGATGCATATCCGGCAGGCGGCCGAAGGCTGGAGCGAAGGAAACGAGAACTTATCGCGTGCTCAGAAGGTATTGTGCTTCTCGGTCAGCGATACCGGCATTGGAATTCCGGAGGACAAGCAGCCGATTATATTCGAGGCCTTCCAGCAGGTGGATGGCAGTACGAATCGCGAATATGGCGGCACAGGTCTGGGCCTTGCCATATCTCGTGAAATTGCCGTGATGCTTGATGGGGAAATTACGGTCTCGAGCAATGTCGGCGTTGGCAGTACCTTCAATTTGTATTTGCCGATTGGCGGACTGCTGCCTGAGCCTGAAGCGGAACGGCCGAAGCCGAAATACGTGCCGGAGGTAATCGATGTCACGCCCGCACAGAAAACGCGCAGCTACACGCTTGATATGGAGAAGGGGATTACGGACGACCGGAATGATATCCAGCCTGGCGATCGTGTATTCCTGATCATCGAGGATGATATGAAGTTCAACGAGATTCTGCTTGATCTTCTGCGCAAGAAGGGGATAAAAGCGGTCATTACGACTACGGGCAGCAATGCGTTAGAGCTTGCGATAAAATACAAGCCCATCGCCATTACACTCGATATCCACTTGAAGGATTCGGATGGTTGGCTGGTCATTGACCAGCTGAAGAATGAGATGAACGTCCGTCATATTCCAGTGTCCGTTATCACGGTCGAGGAAGACGAAGTGGGGCTCAAGCAGAAGGGCATCTTCGACTTCATCTGCAAGCCGGTCACGCATGAAGCACTCGACAAAGCGCTGGATAAGCTGAATGAGTACGCAGCTTCGGATGTCCGGCAGCTGCTGATCGTATCGGGCGATAAAGACCGGCGGACGCAGTGGGTCGAGCTGGTGGACAACAAGGATGTGAAGATTGTGGCGGTGGACACATCACGTAAGGCGCTGAACCAGTTGAAGACGAAGAACTTCGATTGCATACTGGCGGATAACGAGCTTCCGGACACGGATATCGTGCGATTCGTTCGAGACGTGCAGAAGAACGCGACGAATAAGTATAAACCGATCGTCATCCACCGGACCAATAAGCTTACACCCGAGCAAGAGAATGCACTTGAAGAGCTGATGAAGTCGGCGGTCATCAAGGAAGTAAGGTCGCCGGTACAGGTTATCGAGGAAACCTCCTTGTATCTGCACCGCCATGCGGACAATCTTCCCGATGCGTCGAAGAGAGCGTTCGTCAAGATTCACCAGTCGGATGAGATGATTGAGTATAAAAAGGTGCTGGTCGTCGATGACGATATCCGAAATATATTTGCGTTGACGACGATTCTTGAACGTCACCAAATGAAGGTCATTCCGGCGGAGAACGGACATGACGCCATTGGCATTCTGGAGCAGAATCCCGATATCGATATCGTCCTGATGGATATTATGATGCCGGTGATGGATGGCTATGAGACGACGCGTGCAATTCGCCAGAAGCCGGTGTTCAAGGAACTCCCGATCATTGCGCTCACGGCGAAAGCGATGAAGGGTGACCGGGAGCTGTGTCTGGAGGCAGGCGCTTCCGATTACATCACCAAACCGGTTAATAGCGCCCAATTGCTCTCTATGATCCGCAGCTGGTTGGATTCGCAGGAAGAAACGGTGGACCAACCATAATTCATTTGGAGTATCTGAGGCAGCACAAAGAAACAGGACAGTCCCCATCCGGGGCTGTCCTGTTTCTTTGTATATGGCCTAGAGCACGCTGTTAGACCGCAGGAGGCGTGAACACACGCTGTGCGAATTCATTATCAAGCATGAAGAATGCGTTGCTGTCCTGGTCGATCCGCTTCAGCTTGTTAATGATGCTGTCGAACATGGATTCCTCTTCAACCTGCTCGTCGATGAACCATTTGAGAAATTGAATGGTCGCATGCTCGCGGTCGTTCATCGCAATATCGGACAGGTCATAAATACGGCGCGTCACGATTTGCTCGTGCTCATAAGCATGCTCGAATGCCTCGAGTATGGAACCGTATGCGTTCTTGGGGGTGTTCATGCCGGTCATGGAGACGCGTTTCCCCCGATCATTCAAATATTTGTAAATTTTCATGGCATGAAACCGTTCTTCCTCGGCCTGGACGATAAAGAAGTTCGCAAACCCGTCCAAGCTTTCTCCCGAGCAGTACGCGGCTATGGCCAAATAAACATGAGCGGAGTAAAATTCGAAATTCAATTGATCGTTCAGTGCTTGACTGAGCTTATCGTTCATCATGGGCCTCACGCACCTTTCTTCGGTAGTAACGACAGACAAGCCACTGCGCACGATGCATAGCAACGGCTGCGAGTGGCTGGACATCAGTCTCTATAGTGTATCACAATTGGGTGATTTTAGCCTATTCGCTTCTTTAATTCCTCATACAGCTTGTCGGCAGTGGGGGCGACGATAACCTCTTTCTTGCCGATCATGACAATGCACTGCTTGACGCATAGTCTGCAATTGCCGAGGCAATCCTTCTTCTTCTGCTTTAAATCCGGATATTCATTCTTGATTGTCTTATATACGGCTTTGGAGTCATGCCTGCTGAAATTTCGACAGCAGTATTTGATTTTCTTCATCTATCCGCACCGACCTTTCCGGGTGTGGTCTGCACTTTCTTTCTCAATGATATTCATTCTCATTCAATCTGTCAACAGGCATAGCGAAGTTTGGTTTGGTTCATGATCTTAGGATGAGAAACAATGGAAATCTAATATGGGAAATATGAAATGATCTTCCACTTATTTCTGTTTAGTGGTAATATAGGGAACGCTAGTTCGATCTCGGTCTGTCAGGCATCCTGTGAATGAAAGCGCTGCACCATGGGATCGGAAATTTATTGAAGGAGCGGATAATTACTTCATGAATACCGAGCTTCAGCAGACGTATCGCAATGTGATGGAGACGTTCGTCGAGCGGGTCCGGCAGGACAGCCATATTCTAGCTGTCTTTGTCGGCGGCAGCTTGTCGTATGACGAAGTGTGGGAGAAGTCCGACATCGATGTGTACATGGTATGCGATGACGAGAAACGGCCTTACGCAGCCTTTCATTTGGTAGAACAGGGCATCTGCATCAGTACCAACGTCGTGTCGCGCGCGGAATTCAGAAAGACGTTCGAACGGGTGATTCAAACCAGCTCACTCCATTCCTATCTGTACAAGAGTACGCTGGTCTATTGCAAGGATGAAGCGGTACGCGAGCTGTATGAGCAGCTGCGCTATGTGGGTGACCGGGATCGGTCGATCCAGCTGCTGCAGCTGGGGGCAGTCGCGATCGTGCAGCTGGAGAAGGCGGAGAAGTGGATCGCCGTGAAGCGGGACGCTGCCTACAGCTTCATATGGATGATGGATGTCGTGAGGAGCCTGGCTCAGATCGAGGTGGTCATGCACCGCGATATACCGACCCGAGAGGTTATTCATCAGGCACTGAAGTACAATCCGGTCTTCTTTGAAGCCATGTATACCGAGCTGGTGCACGGTCCGAAGAATGAGAGCATCATGCAGCATGCAGTGCGGCAGGCCGATGCCTATTTGATGGAGCGGAAGGATACGGTATTTCATCTCATCTTCGATTATCTGGCCGGCGAGTCGGATGTGAGGCCATTCTCGGAGCTCATGCTGCACATGAAGCAGAAGCACCGGATGGAGGATGGGCTCCTTGTTCATGCGACGGAGTGGCTTGCCGAGAAGGGATATATCTTTAAAGCTTCCTCTCCAGTACGGCTGACGCCGAAGAGCCGGGTGGAAGTGGATGAGCTGGCCTATTTCGATGGGAGGATGCATGGCGATGCATAAGATGATTTCCATTAAAGGCGCGCGTCAGAACAACCTGAAGAATATCTCGGTAGACATTCCGCGCGATCAAATTACGGTTGTGACGGGGGTTAGCGGCTCGGGCAAGTCGACGCTGGCCTTCGATGTAATCTATGGCGAGGGGCAACGGCGGTTTCTGGAATCGCTCTCCTCCAACTATGCGAAGCGGTATATTCCGCAGCTTAAGAAGCCCGATCTCGATTTCGTGACGGGCTTATCGCCCGTTGTCTCGATTGAGCAGAAGACGGGCGTTCCGAATCCGCGCTCGACCGTAGGCACGATGTCCGATATCTACGATTATGTGCGGCTGCTCTTCTCGGCACTGGGAACCGCGCACTGTCCGCATTGCCGGGATGAGCTGCCCATGAAGACCCCGGCTTCAATCGCCGAGCATATCCTGTCATTACCGGAGGGGACGATCGTCGAGCTGTATGCGCCTGTAAGCAAAATCTACGGGGAAGACTATTCCGTGCTGTTCGATGAAATCCGCGAGAAGGGTTATCGCAGGTTCAATATCGATGGCAAGCTTCACGATGCAAGCGATACGATTGAGCTCGATGAGCATGAGAAGTGCGACATTAAAGTATTGATCGATAAGTTTGCGGTAAGTCGGGACGTATATAAGGCGCTGGTCCGATCGGTTGAAGAGGGACTAAAGATTGGAGAAGGCTTTCTGCAGATCAGCTTTGACGACCAGTCTGCAAGCCAAGATTTGACGGAGCGGTTCTACCGCGGCTTCGGGTGTATCGAGCACCGGCTTGTGATGGGCGAGCTGCTGCCCTACTACTTCTCCTTCAATGACGCCGACAGCGCCTGCCGTACATGTATCGGTCTGGGTACGTACAAGTACGCCAAGCCCGAGCTGATGATCGATAACCCCGAGAAGAGCATACGCAAAGGGGCGCTCAGCGACCGGATCTACAAGCTGACGAATTCCCGGTCATGGCGGAATATGATCATCTACAGCCTCTCCGAGCATTATGGCTTCAGCCTAGACACTCCGCTTAACGAGCTGCCGCAGACGGCCGTAGACCTGCTATTCTTCGGCACGAAGGGTGAACGGTTTCCGTTTCTTGGCTCCGAGGATGGGGACCGCTCCCCGTGGATTCAGCAGCATGTCGGGAAGATGTTCACGTTCGAAGGGATCGTAGGGGAGATCGACCGCTGGTACCGGAATTCGCGTAAGAAGCAGGATGTGAAGGGCTACGAGGAGAGCATGTTCAAGAAGGTCATGGTGGAGCATATATGCCCGGAATGCAGCGGCACGCGGCTGAAGCCGGAGCGGCTGCTTGTCACCGTCGGAGGTATGAACGTTCACGATGCTTGTACGATGCCGATCGATGAGCTGAAGCCCGTTCTTGATGAAGTGAAGCTGAAGATGCCGGAGCGGATGCGGAGTGTGGGCGTACCGATCATGAATGAGCTGGTAGGCCGGATCGGGCTGCTGCTGGATATCGGGATTGGTTATCTCAACTTGAACCGGCGATCGGATTCCATCTCTGGCGGCGAGGCGCAGCGGATACGGCTGTCGACGCAGATCGGCTCGGGTCTCATGGGCATGCTCTATGTACTGGATGAGCCGAGCATCGGCCTTCATCCGCGCGATGGGCGCCGGGTCATCGATACGTTGAAGCGGCTAAGAGACACGGGGAATACCGTGATCGTCGTGGAGCATGATATCGATACGATCGCACATGCGGATCATGTCATCGAGATCGGGCCAGGGCCTGGCATTCATGGAGGGGAGATCGTCTCGCAGGGAACAATCGACGATCTGAAGGCCGATGTACATTCGCTTACAGGGCAATATCTCAGTGGACGAAAGACAATAACGCTGCCGATTCAGAGGCGAAGGCCCGATGGGGGCAAGCTGCGGATCGTAGGCGCCAGAGAGAATACGCTGAAGAACGTGACCGTCGACATCCCGCTTGGCGTGTTTGTATGCGCCACAGGCGTCTCCGGGTCAGGCAAGAGCAGCTTGATCAATCAGGTGCTGTACAAGAAGCTGTCGCATCTGTTTCATGACGTGCGGGTATTGCCCGGCGAGCATGATGCGCTGGAAGGACATGAGCTGCTGACGAACGTAATCAATATCGACCAGTCGCCGATCGGCCGGATGCCCACCTCGAACCCGGCGACCTATGTCGGCTTCTTCGACCGCATTCGTACGTTGTTCTCGTCGCAGCCGGAGGCTGTGGAACGGGGATATACCGATTCCTTCTTCAGCTTCAACACGAAGGGAGGCCGATGCGAGGAGTGCAAGGGCTACGGCACGATAACGACGCATCTGCAGTTCATGCCGGATGTCGAGTCGGTCTGTCCAACCTGCAAGGGCGCCCGGTATACAGCCGAAGTGCTGGAGATCAAGTACAAGGACAAATCGATTAACGACGTGCTGGAAATGTCCATCGAGGATGCGGAGAGCTTCTTCCAGGAGGAGAAGCTGATCGCGCATAAGCTGAACATTATGAATCAGCTCGGTCTGGGCTATCTCCAGCTGGGGCAATCGTCGACGATTATGTCGGGAGGCGAGGCGCAGCGGATCAAGCTGGCGGCTGAGCTGGGCAAGATCAAGCGCGGCGCGCATAATCTGTACATTCTCGACGAGCCGACGACGGGACTGCATCTGGCAGATATCCAGAAGCTGCTGGACTGCTTAAGCCGGCTTGTCGATGCCGGTCATACCGTGCTCGTCATTGAGCACAATCTCGACGTCATGAAGACGGCGGATTGGATCATCGACCTTGGACCGGAGGCAGGACGTCTCGGTGGTTCAGTCGTTGCGGAAGGGACGCCGGAGCAGGTCATGGAAGTGCCGGAATCGCATACCGGCTCCTGCTTGAAGGCTTATCTGCAGGAGCGGGGAGAGCTTCAGCCGATTCCGGTCGGTTAGCTGGTTTCGCTTACGGTCCCAATCCCGATGCGGCAGATCGGTCTCTCCCCATTTGTCCATGGGGTGAAGATGAAATAGAAGACAGTGAAGGCCATCCGCCCAGATCGGATGGCTTTCTGCGACTGATGCGCGGATAATCGTAGTGCCTCGCGGGTACAGATCCTCGTACAAGGATGAGATTTGCGCAATTTTGCAAAGGTAATAAGTCTGTTGTATGATTTGTTAGGAAAGATTATTAAGTCATACTGGAGGTAAGAGTGGATTGAAACAAGTCCCGGGAAATCAGAAGTTAATACGCTCTACGAATCAAAGGCTGATTCTCGATACGGTCAGACAGAGTGGTCCTATTTCGCGCGCCGATCTGGCGAAAACATTGAAATTAAGCGCCCCTAGTGTTTCGAGTAACGTAGAATCGCTTATTGCCTTTGGCGTCATCCGCGAGATCGGCATGAACGACGTGCCGTCGCTGGGCAGACCGCCGATGCTGCTGGATTTTGATCATGATTATGGAGCTGTCATGGCGATCGATATGGCAAGCGAGAATATCAAGATCGTGGTGGCCAATTTAATAGGGACGATCATAGGGGAAGCCACCTTAATGGTTCCATTGAATCCGAAGATCAAGAGCGATATGTTCGAATCCTTAACGGATAAAATGCGTCAGCTCTTGGAGAACTGCCAGATTAGCACGGATAAATTAAAAGCCATCTGCATCGGGACGCCTGGTATCCTCAATAAGGAGACCGGTTATTTCAAGATTGCTTCCCGATTCGAAGAATGGGAAACCTTGAATGTTCATGATCTCATCGAGAAGAAATTCAATACGAAGGTTATGGTGTTTAATGACATCAACTTGGTTGCAGTGGGTGAGAGCAGCCTAGGTGCCGGTAGAGGGTATAAAAACCTGGTCAGTATTAATATTGATATCGGGATCGGTGCGGCCATCATCATCGACGGCAAGCTGTACGAAGGCAATCGGCTGGCCGCGGGGGAAGTCGGCTATTGGATTCAAGGGATCCCTCATGCGGAGGACATGGATGATTTAACTCCGTATTATTTGGATACGCATATTTCCCTGTTTGCTCTACTAGCAACGATCAAGAAAGAGCTCCGCGAGGGACAAGCCAGCAGTATCGTGGACTATTGCGGGAATGATATCGATAGGATCGATTTCAATGCTTTCCGAATGGCGGTTGCCAATGGGGATCCGTATTGTTTGAACAAAACGAGAGAGCTCGTGCGTCATCTTGCTGTCGTCTTGGCGAATATCGGGTTATTATTAGACCTGGAAATTATTATTATTGGGGGCGAAGCCACGCAGTTGGGAGATGTTCTGCTTGATCCGCTCAGAGGAATGGTAAATCGAATGACACCGCTGAACGATACGACGATCGTTTATTCAGAGCTGGGGGAGAAATCCGGCATCTATGGCGGGCTCACACTCGCGTTAGAGGATGCGATGGAGAATATTCTTATCGAAGCCGAATAGGGGAAATGAAAAAGTATTGACACCGATCGTGTCACGTCCTATTATTAAGTTAACTTAATTAAGTAAATGGTTGTTTTGTTCATTAGCATGGGGAAAGAGAGAATTAACAAAAAAGGGAGGTGGGTTACCTGTATAAAATCACCAAAGCATTCATTCAGTTGGCGTTTCTCATCTATGCGATATCTATCATTTATCCATTCGTATGGATGTTTATCAACTCGTTGAAGACCGGACCGGAGTTTTATCAAAACATCTGGTCCCTCCCTCAGGAATGGAGATGGTCCAACTACGGGAAAGCCTGGTCGGAGAGCGGGCTCGGCACTTACTTTATCAACAGTCTATATCTGACGGGGGCGGGGACGGCGCTAGCGGTATTGTTCGCAGCAGCACCGGCTTATGCCGTCGCAAAATTTAAGTTCTTTGGAAGCGCCGTCATCTTCTTTCTTGCGGTCTCTACGTTCTTCATTCCTTCAGTGGGCTCCTTGGCAGCGTTGTACAAATTGATGATTGATTTGCATCTATTCAACTCGCATCTTGGTTTGCTTGTTCTGTACTCCGGCGGGCTGGGCATGAACTTCATCATTTTATACGGATTCTTCAAGGGAATCTCATGGGAGTACGCGGAAGCGGCCTATATGGACGGCGCGAATGATTGGCAGGTCTTCTTCCGCATCATGCTTCCACTGGCCAAGCCGGGCTTGACTGCGGTAGGGCTGGTCACGATGATCGGCATCTGGAACGACTACTTTATGCCGTACTTGTTCCTGCAGGATTCCAAGCTGTTTACGATTTCAGTCGGCCTGTATGATATGGTGCTGAAGCAGCAGTATGCAGCGGATTGGACCACCTTGTTCGCTGCACTGACCCTTTCCACCATCCCGATCCTTATCGTGTATTTATGGCTTCAGGATCGGCTGATTAGCGGATTTACGACGGGTGGGTTGAAGGGTTGAAGATACGAAGCGTTCTACTGCTTATAGGAGGGGTACTGCTTATGCTAACGGGCTGTCAGAAAGATGCGAACGTAGAAGTGGACCCTAGTGAGAAAACCTTTCCGATCGGGTTATGGGTATCGCCTCCACTGGACCAAATCACCATGGAGCGTTACGCGGAGATCAAGGAGTCGGGCATTAATTTCATCAGCGGCTTCACCGAACACTTGGGTGGCGAGAAAGCGATTAAGCAAGCGTTGGACTACGCAGAGGCGAATGGCATCAAGATGCTCGTTCGCGATCCAAGGCTGGACGCGCTGACCGAAGAAACGATGGGTGAACTCGCCTCGATTGTAAGCGCGTACAGCGATCATCCGGCGTACATGGGGCAGATGGTGGACGACGAGCCTTCCATGAATGAGTACAAGGCGCTCGCTCCACTTGCGGAAGCGTACCGAAAACAGGTTCCGGGCGGGATACCCTTCGTGAATTTATTTCCTACCTATGCGTCACTTGAGCAGAAGGGAGGCGATTACCGAAGCTATCTGGATGAATATTTCGATACCTACAAGCCCGAGGTGCTCTCGTACGATCATTACCCGTTCTTGAAGAAAGCGGAGGACGGCACGGCAGGCATCACGGAGGATTATTTCTATAATCTCGAGCTGATCCGCCAAAAGTCCTTGGAGCAAAGCGTGCCCTTCTGGTTGTTTATTCAGACGCTGTCCTTCAATAACTCGCATCGCGACCCGAGCGGTGAGGAAATACTGTGGCAGGTCTATACGAGCTTGGCTTACGGCGCCAAGGGGATTCAGTACTTCACGTACTGGACGCCTCAATCGGGCGCAGAAACGTTCGGGCCGGCTATGATTGACCTCGATGGTAATCGAACCAAGCATTACGATGAGGTGAAGTCGGTCAACGCGGACATCACGCGATTCGCTTCCCGTCTGCTTGATTGGACTTCGCTCGGGGTAACCCATTATCCGTCGAATCCGCCATTAATCGAAGCAACGTCTGCCGACACCCAAGTTGTTTCCGGCATAGCAGGCGATGCCGTCATTATCGGTTATTTCAAGGATGAAGACGGCAATAAGAAAGCGATCGTTGTGAACGGGAGTTATGAGAAAGAAGCGGTCACAAAGCTGACACTGGATCCATCGATCGACAAGCTCACGTTGTGGGACGAAGCCGAGCCTCGGGAGACCGCCGTAGAGGATAACCGGTTGACGTTAAACCTGGCACCCGGGGCGGGTGTTCTGGTCGAGTTCTGGGAATAAAGCATGGGCTGCTCGGAGGGCTCGTTGTTTTATATAAAAAACAATAATAAGGGGTGTGTGGCATGAAAGCAAAGCTTCTTAACCGATTTTCCCTTTTAATCACCGTAATCTTCGTATTATCACTTGTGTTGAGTGCTTGTTCCGGATCAAACGGAGCGAATAATTCTACGAACGCCGGTAATACGGGCGGTAAGCCTGCAGAAGGTGCGGAAGGGTCTTCCGAGGAGCCGAAGGTATTGAAAGTCGCCTTTTTCCAAGGGGGATACGGCGATTCCTGGTTTAAGGAACTGAAGAAGGAATTCGAAGCAGCTCATTCGAATGTGACGGTCGAGCTGGAGGGTGACCCCGGCATTATGGACAAGATGGGACCGCGCTTCGAATCCGGAGCAAACCTGCCGGATATCGCATTCTTGACGAATACGAACTGGCAGCAGTGGGCTTCACAAGGCTACTTAACGGATCTTACGGACGTCTTCGAAAGCTCGATTAAAAGCCAGCTGAACGAAGCCGGACAGAAATACGCGATCTATCAAGATAAAGCCTATGTGATTCCATGGTCGGACGGCGTTCTGGGCATGGCGTACAATAAAGGCATGTTTGAGGAGAATGGCTGGAAGGTTCCTGAGACGTGGGCCGAATTCAACGAGCTTGCGCCGAAAATCAAAGCGAAGGGCATTGCGCCAATCGTATACCCGGGCAAAGTCATCGGGTACTGGGATTTTGTCGTGAAGCCGATGATCGTACAAGCCGGCGGATTTGACTATTTGGATCAACTGCTGACGATGGACAATCCCGATGTATTGAATAATCCTGCTAAGCTGACTGCACTTCAAAGTTTCGAGAATCTGTTCAAGAATGATTGGATACTGAAAGGCTCGGAAGGACTTAATCATACGGAATCCCAGATGGAGTTCGTGAATGGCAAAGCGGCCATGATACCGAATGGCAACTGGCTCGAGGCCGAGATGAAGGCTTCCACGCCGGAAGGCTTCCGGATGGCGATGATGAAGGTGCCGGCCATTGAAGGGGCGAAGGAACCGAACGTTCAATTCAGCATGGTCGGGGACATCACGGTCATTCCTGCCAAGGCCAAGGAGCAGGAGCTAGCCAAGGAATTCCTTACGTTCGCTTCGTCCGAAGCGATGAATCGGAAGTTTACGGAGCTCACCGGCAACTTCAGACCTTTCAAATACTCGCTTGAAGGCATCGAGGTATCCGAATTTACACAGAGCGTGATGGATATTATGCAGAACAACAAGCCATTTACGTTCAACACGACGAGTCCGATGTTCATGAAGATGGGACTTTATCCTGCAGGTGACGCCTACGGTAACATCGTGTTTGGCTCTAAGACGGCTGAACAGCAGTTCAACGAGGACGTAAAGTTTGCCGCAGACAAGTGGGATAAGTATAAAGAAGAATTAGGCCTCAAGTAATCATGAGAATCCGAGGAGGGGCTGGCGCATAAAGGCGGCTGGCTCCTGACTCGGCCGAGGGAGGGAAGAGATGGGGATTTTTGCGAGTAAGACCAAGCGAATGCGATTTTGGTTTCTGTTATCCATGACGCTGTACCCCGTCTTGCATTTTTTAGTATTTACGGTCTACGTTAATTTCCAAACGATCTTATATTCCTTTAAGCGATGGAATGTTGCGACGGGCAATATCGACTGGGTCATGTTCGAGAATTACGCGAATATTATCGATCGTCTGTTTACCGACCAGTCCTACAAGTATGCCATGTTGAATACAATGCTATGGATTCCGTTAAACGTTCTCGTGTTAACGCCGATCGCCGTCTTCGTGGCCTATATGTTTTCGAAGAAAATGAGATTTCATACCTTCTACCGAATCGTCTATTTCTTTCCGTCCATTATTTCGATCGTCATTATTACGATGGTATTCTCCTTCATGTTCAGTCCTAATCTGGGCATCGTGAACCCGATTCTGGGGTTGTTTGGATTAGAGAGCCTGCAGCGGACATGGCTTGGGGACCCGAGCACTGCTCTGGGGACGGTCTTCTTCTTCTGCATCTGGGCGGGCATCGGGTTCCAGGCGGCCATTCTGCTTGGGGCCATTAGCCGAATTCCGAATGATTTGTACGAAGTAGGGAAGCTGGAAGGGATCACGCCGGGCAAAGAATTGATTAAGGTCGTCGTACCCATGATATGGCCAACCATATCCACCTTGGTCATCATTGGCACAAGCGCATCCTTCACGATCTTCCTGCAATCCAAATTGTTGACGAACGGCGGACCGAACTATTCGACGAATACGGCTGCCTTGCAAATTGTTTCTCTTGTCACGAAGGGCGATTATGGGAATGCGGCTGCATTCGGTATTATTCTCGCGATTATTGGATTCATCGTTACCTGGACGATTAAGTACTTCTTAGACAAAAATCAGACAGTCGAATATTGACTGTCTGGTTCTCTGGGGTGGAAGGCTTGAAGGATCAATAATAATTTGAGGGAGGAAATAGTGATGAAACGTGTTGTTCGTGCAGTAGCCGCAATGCTTGCGGCGGGAATCATGGCATTTGGTATATCGGCAAATGGATACGCTTACAGTCCGCAGATCGAGCCTTTCCCAATCGGAATCTTCTGGCCGCCTGGACCTGCGGAAACGACCTCCGCAAGGTATGCGGAAATCAATGAGATGAATGCCAATTTTGTTGTGGGCGGGAATGGCGTCAGCACGTTGGCCACGAACGATCAGGCTCTGATGCATGCTTCCAATAACGGGATCAGACTATTGGTGGACGATGTTCGCTTGATGTGGAGGTCCCAGCTGATCGAGCAGAAGGCGACGGGCTTCGGTTTAAACGTGAGCAGCTCATCGGCCTTGGGTCAGACGTTCAAGACACCGGCCGGGACGGGATGGGGTCTGAATACGGTTAAGCTGTATGTGGACAAAACCAATTGGCCTGCGAGCACGACGCTGACCTTGAAGCTGTACGATAGTCCAGCCAAAGCAACGCTGCTGGCTTCCAGCTCCATCAATGGGTCAGCCAATACCTACTACCCGGAATTCCAATTCCATACGGTGGTCCAATCGGACAAGAGCTATTATGTCGAGCTGACGAGCAGCAGTCCCACTCCGGTTGGATGGGTCGTGACCAGCAGCTCGGATGTCTATCCGGGTGGGCAGGCTTATATGAACGGCACTGTGCAAAATCTCGACTTCTGGTTCGAGATGAACGTATCCCAGCGGGCATATAACGATGGCAATCGGCCGAGCAATGCGGATATTGACGCCATCGCGAATTATTACAAGAATAAATCCGGCTTGCAAGGTTACCATGTGACCGATGAGCCGTCTGCGCTGCAAATGACGCGCATTCTGGAGACGACGCGCCGGATCCGGATGAACGACCCGAATCATACCGCGTTCGTCAATTTATTTCCTACCTATGCGAACGCAAACCAACTGGGATTGGACCAATTAACCGGATTATATGTCAGCTCTGCTGCGCCAATCGGTCAAACCTTCAAGACCAAACCAGGACTTACGAAGATTGATACGGTACAGTGGTGGATCGATAAGAACACTTGGGGAGCCGGAGAGGCCTTGACGCTGAAGCTATGGGATTCCTCGGCCAAGCAAACGTTGATTGCCCAAAGCACGCTCACAACGCCGCCGACGGAGTGGCCGCAATTCGCTTTGAACGCGACTATAAGCGGGAATACCTCCTATTATATGGAATTAACGCATAACGGAGGAGGAGACAACTCGGTTGGCTGGGTCGTTCGCTCCAATACGGGTGACGATTGGTACCCGGACGGCAATGGCAGTATTAACGGCGCAGCCTTCAACGGGGATTTCTGGTTCACCATTAATCAAAGTATTCAGGGCGGAACATATGAGGATTATGTCTATCGATGGATGTATACCAATCCGGATGTGCTCGTCTTCGATCATTATCCCTTCATGGCCAGCGGCCAGATCCGGAGCGATTACTATACGAATCTCGAAGTGATCCGCAGGCAAGCGCTGCTCGGAAACGCTGACTTCTGGTCCTATATTCAATCGGTCGGAATAAGCGGTGTGTGGAAGACGCCTACACAGAGCGAGATGAACTATCAAATCTACACCAATCTGGCTTATGGGGCGAAGGGATACATCTATTTCACCTATTGGACGCCTGCTTCGAGCGGAGGCGAAAGCTTCGCGAACGGATTGATATTGCCTGATGGGACGAAGAATGCTTCCTATACATGGGCGCAGTCCATCAATGCAAAGGTGAAACAATGGGGCCCTGTCTTGAACAGCCTTCGGTCGGAAGCGGTCTACCATACCGGCAGCAGCTTGCCGAGCTCGGTGACGGCGCTGCCGGCGGGCTTCTTCTGGCAGCTGGATCAAACGTCGCTCCCGTCTGTGATTGGATATTTCAAGAACGCTTCCGGCAGAAAATATGTCATGGTAGTTAACCGGGATACTGTGAATGCGCGGACGCTGAGCTTTACATTAGCGACCAAGCCTTCGTCCGTGAAAGAAATTTCTTCGGTCAATGGAGCGGAAATCGATACGAATTATAACGCTTCAACCGGGACGCTTTCATCCTCCTTCGCAGCCGGCGAAGGAAAGTTATTCGTGCTGCCGAGTGGGTACTGAATATAAGAATACAGACAAGACACCCCGTACCGATAAGGTACGGGGTGTCTTGTCTAATGGGCGGCGTAGTGACAACACGTGCTACTTCTCTCCGGGCAGCGTAATTTTCTTCGTCCAAGTCTTGCCGCTGTCCCTGGTCGCGTAGATGGCCGGCTTGGATGAGCTGGTTACGGCGATCCAGCCGTTCTTAGCCGATGTGAACGACAGCTTCGCTTCATAACCGGGCACAGCCTTGATGTTGGACCAAGTGGCGCCATCGTTCAGCGAACGTCCGAGTGAAATATTGTCCAGGGCGCCTGAGCCTGCTGCGAGGAAAGCGGCCTGGCTTCCAATGACCTGCATATCGGTCGGACGTCCTTGCGGTCCGGGCAGCTTATCGGTCGCCTTGCCAGGTGCAGGGCCGCCGCCTGCGGTGGAGTTGGAAATCATCTGCTTCCAGTGCGAACCCCCGTCCTTCGTATGGTAGAGGGAGTAGGAGGTTTGAGACATACCGGACTCGCCATACAGGAGGACCCATATGTCCGAGCTGTCCGTACCGTAGATAGCACCCCCAACGACTGCGGCGGAATTAACAGACAGCTTGTCCGACCATGTACGTCCGCCGTCAAGCGTGCGCTTCACCTCATAGCCGCCGCTGCGCAGCACGACGATCCATCCCTTGTCCGGTGTGATGAAATGGGCGTAGCGCGTGTTCGGAGGCGTAGGCACTTTACTCCAGGTTTGTCCCGCGTCTGTGGTCTTATAGGTAAAGGCGCGGGTATAGCCGAAACCGACGCTTATCGAATGGAACTGAATGCGTTCGAACCGCTGGCCAGCCGTGTTAACGGTCTTGAAGCTGGTTCCGCCGTTCGCCGTGCGGAGCAGCACATTCGGCTGCTGCGGATTTGTCTGCGCGAGCGCGTAGCCGATGGAATTGTTCAGAAATTGCATCTGCATGAAATTGTAGCTGCCCGTGTAGATC
This sequence comes from Paenibacillus mendelii, assembly GCF_024498075.1. Taxonomy (GTDB): domain Bacteria; phylum Bacillota; class Bacilli; order Paenibacillales; family Paenibacillaceae; genus Paenibacillus_Z; species Paenibacillus_Z mendelii. The sequence goes on along the minus strand of NZ_JANHOF010000010.1, from coordinate 162,730 downwards.
TTCTGCCAGTGGCAGCCGGCATCGGATGTGCCGATCATGAAGCCGTTGCCTGCCGCTCGTCCGACCTTCTCGCTCAAGAATTGAATCGATTGAAAATGAGCGGCGCCGGTGTCCTTCGTTCCTTGCAATTTCAAGCCATGGTCATCCACGGGGCATGCGGAGGATGAACCTGCCGCAGATGCAGGGGATGAAGCACCCGCCAAGCCCGCAAATACGGTTCCCGTCAGCAGGGCCGCGCATAGTGCGGTTGAAATCATTTTTTTCATATCGATCACCTCAATCGTATATTACCCGGAAAGTGATGTTGTTGATCATACATGCTGCTCACTAATTCCCGAGACCGGGTCGAAGGTAAGCATTTTTGTTGCTATTTTGTCGATGAAGAACCGATCATGGCTTACCGTTATTACAGCTCCGGGGAAGTGGATTAATGCCTGTTCCATGACCTGTATGCTTGTTAGATCAAGGTGATTCGTAGGCTCATCCAATATAATGACAGCCGCTCCTGAGAGAAGGCACTTGGCCAGCGCCACACGGGCTTGCTGTCCGCCGGATAGATGGCCAATAGTTTTACTCAGATCCATTTCCGAGAATTGAAGCATCGATAGAAATTTATTCACTTTTTTCCGTGGAGCATGTAAACCGAGTCCGGAAATATTAACCGCATGGCTAACCGTATCTTTATGATCCAGCTCATCCCACATCCGGTTGAAATACGCAAAGCTGACGCCCTTCTCCCAAACAACTTCACCCGAATCCGGCTTGTCTTGTCCCGTCAGCGCCTTAATCAGTGTGGATTTCCCGCTGCCATTGGGCCCGACGATGGCTATGCGGTCCTCCTTCTGAATGTCGAAGCTCACGTTCTGGAATATCGACCGGTCACCATAGGTCTGGCCGATCTGTTTCACTTCGCATAGCTTATCGGGAAAACGCAGCTGTTCATAAATATCGGTAATGAGCACATTCACCGGATGAGGCTCAACCCGCTTCTTCATATCCGTCAGCTTGCGTGCGAGCCGGTCCTTCGAGGACTTCTTGCTCGAGCGGCTATCGATGGCTTCGGACTCCATGATGAGCAGCTCTTCCTCCCATTCAAACTGGCGGTCCAGCTCTTTCTTGCGGAGCTTCTTTTTACGTATGTAATCAGTATAATTACCCTCATATTCTTGAAAATGATAGTTTTCAATTTCAATCGTTCGCGTAACGACACGGTCGATAAACTGCCGGTCATGCGACACCAGAATCATGGCGCCATTAAAGCGGTGGAGCCACTGCTCGAGCCATACCAGTCCTTCGATATCCAAATAGTTCGTCGGCTCATCGAGCAATACGACATCAGGCAGCTCGATAAGCATCTTGGCGAGCGCGGCGCGGTTTCTCCACCCTCCGGATAATTCATCGACAGGCTGATTCCGCGTCCGGTTATCGAACCCCAGCTTGGTTAGCACAGTGTCGATTTCGACGGATACATTCCAACCGTCCAAGTGATCCATCTGTTCAAACAGCTCTGCTTGCCGCGCTAGCAGTCGATCCATCTCTCCGTCGTCCGTGACTTTGCCCAGCTTCTCGCCGACTTCCTTTAATTCCTGTTCAATACGTCCAACCTGTTCGAAGCATAGCTCCAGCTCCTGCTGAACAGAAAGACCTCCATGCAATTCCGAGAATTGGGAAAAATAACTCATCTTCACCTGAGGGTCAACTTCCACTTTGCCGGAGGTAGGCTCCTCTTTGCCCAAAATCAGCTTGAAGACGGTCGATTTGCCGGCGCCGTTGCGTCCGATAAGACCGATCCGCTCCCCTTTGTTCACACGAAAATAAATATCACGAATAATCAGTGTATCTTCATATTTCTTCGTTACATTCTCCATACGGATTACGCTCATGCTATCACCCTTCCAGTTCCCTATCTATTCAAAAAAGTTCTATATCAATTGAGCCCATGATGAGCACAGCCCGCTGCGCAGGGAGAATGCTCTTATCAACTTATATATGTATATCGAATGAATCGCATCGGCCGGTCAAGCGTGATTATAACACATCATTCGCCAAGCAAGGGCTGGGATCGCTACAAGAGGGAGCGAGATAGTGGTAAAAAAACTTCTTCACAAACACTGTCACACTGCTGTCAGTGTTCCCGTTGTATGATCAAGTGGACTAGCTGAGAGGGGAAATACAAATGAAGATTCGATATGAGAACGTAGAAGCGATGAAATTATGCGGTTTGGCCGCGCGGACAACGAATGCTGCAGAAGCAGGCCCCGGTGGCCTAATTCCGGAGCTATGGGGAGCCTTCTATGAGAAAGGCGTGACAGCTGCACTAAGCAGCTCCGCAGATCCGTCTGTTGTGTATGGACTGTATGCCGAATATGAAAGCGATGCGAGCGGCGAGTACACGGTGCTGCTTGGACATCGTCTATTGGAGAATGCAGAATCGGCCGAGTTGAAGGAGATGGGGTTGAAAGTTATTGAACTGCCAGCAGCCCGCTATGCCGTATTCACGACGGAACGGGGACCGATCACGCAGGTAGTACCCGAGGCTTGGGGTCGTATTTGGGCGTACTTTGCAGAAGGGAACGGCACCCGCACCTTCACGGGCGACTTTGAACGGTACGATGAGCGCGTGACCGATCCGGCAGATGCGGTCGTTGAGATTTATATCGCAATTTCGGGCGAAGATTCCGCAAACGGATAATCAATAAGGATGCTGTGGCTAGGGGAAGATGCATCCCCCTCCGGTTGCACGGAGTCAGCCCAGATTTGTCTATTCGGCGTCTCTAATGGTACGCTAGTACCATCTTAGAATGATTAAAGGAGACCATGTATGAGCACGAATGGACAGCAGCGGGCGTCAATACGCCCAGGGATTACAGTGGATATCGTCTTGAAGCAGGATCAACCGACAGGAAAGCTGACGCGCGGCGTCGTGAAGGATATATTGACTAACTCGCCGAATCATCCGCACGGAATCAAAGTGAGGCTGCAGAGCGGACAAGTCGGCCGCGTGAAGTCGATCATCGCTCCCGGCTCCGAGCAGTAGGAAGGCGGCCGGTACAAGTTAGTGCCGCCGAGATGGCAATAACATAGAAGAAACGAACCAGGTACTGCAGGCCCAGAGCTTGCAGTACCTGGTTCGTTGTCATTGACAGCCCTTACAGACTGTCCGATAATGACGTTGTACGAATTCGAGAGCGGAGGCGACAAGCGATGATTTACAGCGATTTGGCCAATTATGAGAACGAGAAAGGGACTTTCCCTGCACCAGTACGCCGGGCGATCGAGCGGCTGCTCGATATGGATCTGGATACACTGCCGGCGGGGCGCCACGAATTCGGTGAGCCAGGCATGTTCCTGCTCCTCAACGAGGTCACGACACAGCCGAAGGAACGTGTAAAGCCGGAGTCGCACCTCGTCCACACGGACCTGCAGCTGCTGCTGACCGGCCGCGAGCGGATGGGGGTTGCGAAGCTGTCGGCATCGCTGCAGCCTGAAGATGATCGACTCGCCACTCAGGATATTGCCTTCTATGGAGCTGTGAATGGTGAGATTGATGTGGATTTGGTTCCCGGCGCATTCGTCGTCTTATACCCGACCGATATTCACCGGCCCAATTGCTCGATTGAGGGGGACATTCCCATTCGCAAGGCAGTGGTCAAAATACATCAGGACCTGTTCGCCGAGCAGGGATAAGCAATACCGCAGGCGCTACATATTCTCGGGCGTCATCTATGGCTGTTGGCGGAGCCGGAGCAGCGTCTAAACATTACCTAGACCTTGAGTCTGATGAATAAAATGACGCTCGTGGCGCAATATAACCCCTAACCCAATCTTTTACGGTTGGAGCGAATCGTCCGAAGGGGGAGTTGACGTTCATGCGAGGCGTCCTTCATCTGCTAGTGGCTGCACTCCTGTGCAGCGGTTTGCTGATCGGGCCTGGAGCCGTGGAGGCTTCCGGAGGTCAGCCGTACCACTTTGGCTTCAAGAAGAGCAAGAACGGCCAGCTGCCGTCCATCGCGGAGGAAGGCTTCATGGGAATCGTGAAGAAGCACGGTGCCATCTTCCTGGGCAATACGTCGGACAAGGAGCTTTACTTGACGTTCGACAACGGGTATGAGAACGGCTATACGGCGCCCATTCTTGATATCCTGAAGAGCAAGGGTGTGCCTGCGGCCTTCTTCATTACAGGTCATTACGTGAAGGATAAACCCGAGCTCGTGAAGCGGATGGTCGCAGAAGGGCATGTGGTGGGCAATCATTCGTGGAGCCATCCGGATATGACGACGTTGTCGGCTGAGGGGGTTCAGTCGGAGCTCGACCGCGTGAAGCTTGCGGTGAAGGAATTGACAGGGCAGCAGGAGATGCATTACCTGCGGCCGCCAAGAGGCATCTTCAACGAGCATACGCTGGCGGTTAGCCGGCAGGTCGGATATATAAGCGTCTTCTGGTCCATTGCCTATAAGGACTGGGATACGAAGGCACAGAGGGGCGCAAGGTATGCGTATGACAGCGTCATGTCCCAGCTTCATCCGGGAGCGGTCATGCTGCTGCACTCCGTGTCCAAGGATAACGCGGAAGCATTGGCGCAAATTATCGACGATGCCCGGAGCAAAGGCTACACCTTCAAAAGCCTGGATCAAATGCAGGTCAAGCAGTACCGCTAGAAGAAGCCGCTAGGCTGCCTTGTTAATCTGATTTACATAAGCTGCTGCCGGGAAGTCTCGTTCCTGGTGGCAGCTTTTTTTATGTCCGTTGTCTCTCTGGAGGGAATGCGGGAATTGTAAACATTCGGAATATGATGTACGTTGGTAGTGACGGATAGATCGGCTTGAACGAATAAGGAGGCGGTATCCACATGGAATCGAACCTGACGGAGCGCGTACAGCAGACCCGGCGCAAGCTGCGCAAACAGACGTTAACAGCCATATTCGACGAATTCGATGGGAAGTTGATGGGATTGGACCGGCGTAAGCGTGCGGAGAAATACCGCAAAATGGCGGAGAGCCCGTTTTCTTTTTTTCGGGGAAGCACATATTTGTTCTATAGCGATGTAACACGGGAATGGTTCCCGTACCATACGAGAGCGGAGCGGCCGACTTGGATTCAAGGCGACCTTCACTTTGAGAACTTCGGGGCATTCCGCAGCGAATCCGGGGTGCTGGTCTATGATGTGAACGACTTTGACGAGGGCTATCTGGGCTCCTATCTGTACGATTTGCTGCGCATGTCGGTCAGCATCGCGCTCGTATGCCGTGTGAAGCTGATGACATCCGAGTCGCAGCAGGCAGCTATTGCCGCTTTTTTGAAGAGCTATGGGGGGCAGATGCGCCGGTTTGCCAAGCGGAAGGACGATCCGGAGACGTTCGTGATGGATGAAGAGCGCGCGGAAGGGCAGATTCGCAAACTGCTGAAGAAGCTGCGCAAACGGAAGGAGCAGCACTTTCTGGAGAAGGTGACCGCGTTCATGCAGCAGAAGCGGCAGTTCGCGGAGACGGATGAGATCGTGCCGCCAACAGAAGAGGAGCGCAATGCGCTCATGGAGGCTTGGCCGCAATATTTGGCGTCCGTGGAATCCAAAGGTGAGGAAGCCGTTCACTATGAGATCAAAGACATGGCGGTCAAGCATGGCTCGGGCACGGCGTCGATCGGGTTGGACCGGTATTATGTACTGATCGAAGCAGGCGGAGCGGCCGAGGGGATGGATGATGTCGTCCTTGAAATAAAAGAAGTTCGCGCCCCCGTTCCCGCCTACTTCCTACCATATGACGATTCATTCTGGTCTGCTCATGGCCACCAGGGAAAGCGGGTTGTCATGACCCAGAAGGCGATGCATCACGAGGCGGATCCTTACCTCGGCTGCTTATCTATGGGTGATCGGCACTTCTATGTGCGTGAGCGTTCTCCCTACAAGAAACGGCTTAAGCTTGCATCACTGGAAACCGCCGATGCGCTTGAGACGGTTGTCGACTGCATGGGGGCTCTGACAGCCAAGCTGCATGCCCGCGCCGATATTGATGTACGGCAAGGAATGCTAGATTACCACAGCGAAGACGAGATCGTCCTCGCGATGGGTGATGACGAGGAAGCATTCTGTGCAACCATCGCGCAGTGGGCTTTATCTTATGCGGGCCAAGTGGAGCGTGACTATGAGATATTCGTCGAATGGGCGGGGAGCCGGCGTAAGAGCTAGACGGATGATGGATCTTGTCCAAGGGGAAGATTCAATCTTCTAATAGAGCCGATTGCTTCCAGCATTCGGCTCTATTATTTGCAACATGGTTTGTGAATGCAGTAGGATTAAGAAAAACCGTACCTGATTGAGGGCTGGTTGAAGAAGGAGCCGCGAACGCATGCATCTGTTCCCGCAATCGTTACAAATTCCCCATTTCGCATCGATTCTCTTATCGCTGCTCGCCGGAGCGGCGGTCATATTTTTTCGTCTTCGTGCATCCAACCGACCGACATCGATGCGCAAAATCATTATCCCGCCGTTTGCGATGTCCTCAGGCTTCCTCATGTTTGTCGTGCCCATGACACGCGTGCCGTGGCTGTGGGCATTGGCTGCTTTCGCCGCTGGTGCGCTGCTCTTTGCTTATCCGCTCATCCGCACCTCGAAGCTCGAGCGCTCCGGCGAAGAGATTGTGTTGAAGCGGTCGAAGGCCTTCATCATCATATTGCTTGCCCTATTCGTTATCCGGCTTCTGCTCCATGACGTATTGGAAGCGTATATCAGTATTCCCCAGACAGGCGGATTGTTCTTCATTCTCGCGTTCGGCATGATTCTGGTTTGGCGGATCGCCATGCTGCGCAAGTTTAATGAACTCCAGCGGGAGAGGAAGCAGGAGCTTGGCAGCAAGTAAAGAGTGGGATAGAAACAGGGGAGCCTCTTAGGGGCTCCTTTCGCGTTTATTTGCACGTAGTGCGGTTTGTATGTTCACGATCGACAAAGGGATGCTCTGAGGCTGACTATTCCTCAGAGCATCCCTTTTCGTAATCGCACGGTGTATCCACAGATCATCACTTGCTATATTTCAATCAGCCGGGGAGAAATCATATGCTTTCTGGGTTCGGATTGGTTTTCGATGGAATCGATCATCATTTGAGCAGCCACAATACCCATCTGGAACGGTGATTGATCAATATAGGCGGTCGGATTAATGCAATCCTGATGAAGGGAAGGCTGGTCGCAGCAAATAATCTTGATGCCGGTCCGGTTCAGCATTGCGCATGCTCTTCCGACGTATTGCGCCAGCAGCGCGTCTACCGTCGCAATAGCATCGAAAGCGGTATTATTCTCGATGAACGCGACGATATCTGGCGGGATTTCATCCTGGCTGGTTTGCTCCAGAATGGAAGAGGAGACCGACAGAATATGCTGATCGGACAGCTGCTCCATTCCTTTGCTAAGCAGCGCCGTTTGGAAGCTTTGGATCCGGTCGCTTATTCCAATTGTATATAAGGAGGGATAAGTAATTAACCCAATATGCTTCGCTTTCAGCTTACATAGATAGTCGACCATTAGATTGCCGATTTCCTTGGTATTGCAATAAACCCCGTTTGTGCGTATGTCACGCATCGTTTTTTCAACGAGGACGACATGATGCTTATTCAAGACCAGGCGAACGATATCATCGTTGAAATGCTGCTCTCCTTGGCTGGCGACAATGATCATGCCGTCAACGGGAATATCCAAGAACGTATGAATGGCGCCCGATTCCGCTTCACGATCGGCAATACGCTTATATAGAACATGATAGGATTGCTCACTGAGTGCATGTTCCACGCCCGAGAGCAGCTGCGAAGAGTACTGAGACTCCATCCATGGTGTGATAAAACCGATTATTTTGTTTCCGGACCGAACCGCAGGCCGCGGCGCCTGCACCTTATCCTCCACTATTCGTTTGCTGCTCGCGCTAGCGGCGACAAAAGTCCCCTTTCCCCGATGTCTGTATAGCAGACCCTCGTTCACCAAGCCGAGTACCGCATTCTTTGCCGTTATGCGGCTTACATTGAATTGTTCGGCAATATGGCGTTCTGGCGGAATTTGATGCTGCTCGGGCCAGCTGCCGGATTCAATCTTCTGTATGATGTGATCTTGTATTTGAGAATATAATGGCTTGTTTTCATTCATTTGGTACGGTCGCCTCGCATTCGATAGTAGGGGTCATTATGCGTCATTAACAGTAGAGTATATATGATTATATCTAGTATATCAATATTGACGAATTGGTCGGGATTGGTGATGGTTACGCACTTACACCTGAAATGACAATGACTATATCCAACTTTCAATAATTGGTTATATTGACGTAACTATATCGGAGTGATATTCTTCTCGCGAGTAGTTCAATATCGATTAAACCGCAGCTTTTTCAATCATTTTCAGATATGCTTTACATGCATTTGTTCAACGTTAAATTGGATATATCTTTATAACTGGAGGGATTCGTTTTGGTGAGAAAATTAATTGATCTATCCATGGATATTTATCATGCCGCGCCGACCTTTCCAATGGACCCACAATGTGAGGTGATCGTTCATAACACCATTGACAGTATTGGATATAACATTTCTCAGCTATCTATGAGTACCCATCAGGGCACGCATCTGGATGCTCCGTTTCACTTCCTGGATGACGGCATAACGGTGGATAAGCTCGATCTAAACAAATGCATTGGTGACGCCCTGTTGGTCGATCTATCGCATAAGCAGCCGAAGGAGCCAATTGATGTGGGAGACTTTGCTGCCTATGCGGATCGGATTGGAGAAGGGACCCGGCTGATCTATCGGACGGACTGGCACTTGCAGTTCCAGCACAAGCATTATTTTACCGACTTCCCTTATATGACCTTGGAACTGGCGCAATGGCTGGCCGATCGAAGAATCGCCATGATTGGAATGGATGTGCCGACGCCGAATCCAACCGATTATGACCCGATTCACAAAATATTGCTGCGAGCGGAGATTGTCATCGTAGAGGGCTTGGCGAATTTGGGGGATGTCGGGACCGATGCTTTCTTCTTCATGGCTGCCCCATTGCGTATTAAGGGCCGGGACGGTTCGCCTGTCCGGGCGTTAGCTATGGTGGATACGGATTAATAATGAACGAGCGGAGGATGCTGTGTGAAAAATCTTCAAGTTGCCGTTACCGATTATGGATTTCCTAACTTAGATCAAGAAAAGAACATTCTGACCCCACTAGGCTTCGAATTCGTGACCGGACAGTGCAAGACCGGCGCGGAGGTCGCAGAGCTTTGCCGGGATGCTGACGCTATCTTGACCCAGTGGGCGCCGGTTACTGCAGATGCGATTGAGGAGCTTAATAACTGCAAAATTATCGTGCGTTACGGGATTGGCGTCGACAACGTTGATGTTGAAGCGGCGAAACGTAAAGGCATACCGGTCGTCAACATTCCGGATTATGCCGTTCAGGAGGTTGCCGATCACACCTTATCGCTGCTGCTTAGCATCGTCAGGAAAATTCCGCAGGTCATAGAACAGGTTCGCAGCGGAGTGTGGGAAATTGCGCCATGCCGCCCGATCATGGGCCTGCAGAATAAAGTCATCGGCGTTGCCGGCTTTGGGAATATCTCCAAGGCGGTGGTGAAGAGAGCGCAAGCATTCGGTTTGGCTGCTATTGGGTACGATCCATTCGTGGAGGAAGGCGTGTTTAAGCAGTTAGGTGTAGAAAAGGTGGATTGGCAAACACTGTTCTCCCGGAGCGATATCTTATCGGTCCATCTGCCGCTTACCGAACAAACGAAGCATATTCTCGGAGCAGATGCCTTTCGGCTAATGAAGAAAACGAGCTTCCTTGTCAACACCTCAAGAGGCGGAACGATCGATACCGCTGCCTTAATCGACGCTTTGACTGGAGGTGAGATCGCAGGCGCGGCATTGGATGTTCTGGAGCATGAACCGATTTCGCCCGAAAGCCCTCTGCTGCGTATGGATCATTGTATAGTAACGAGCCACTGCGCTTGGTATTCGGAGAATGCGCTTCTTCGTCTGCAGGAGTATGCTGCGTTGGAAATTAAGAGGTTGTTCACCGGGGAGAGTCCGCTGCATGTCGTCAATGGCGTAGGCAAGTGACCGATGATCGAAGCGGCCGTCAACTAGAAACGAGAGGTTGTTGAAGCAATGGACATATTGGTTTATCAAGGTGCGAGAAGGCTGGAGCTGACTCGAAGCGAGCGGCCTCATTTATTGCCCGGCGAGGCAATTATACGCGTGGAAGCGGCAGGTATTTGCGGAAGCGAGCTGGAAGGCTATTTGGGACACAGCAGCGTACGGGTTCCTCCGCTTGTGATGGGACATGAATTCTGTGGCGTGATTGAGGAGATGGCTCCTGATGCCAGCGGTTTTCAGGTTGGCGATAAAGTGATTGTGAACCCGTTAATTCCTTGCGGATCATGTGATCGCTGTGACAGAGGCCGGCCGAACATTTGCCGCAACCGGCAAATTATCGGAATTCATCGGCCGGGCGCATTCGCTCAGTATGTGGCTGTACCCGTCAAGAACATGTACAACGTGGCCGGCGACATGGATTCCAATCTAGCCTCCTTGGCAGAGCCGTTAGCTGTCTGTATTCATGCGATTAAGCTGGGACTTCAGCCTTTTGAAGGGTTGATGATTTATGGAGCAGGCCCTATCGGACTGTTAACTCTGCAGGTTGCTTTGAATATGGGTGCACCGAAGGTGCTCGTCATTGACCGGCAGCCGGAGCGGCTGGCATTCGCCAAGCGGCTGGGAGCGGAGGCTGCCATTCCTGAAGAGGTACATGAGAAGCTAGCCAGCGTATTTTCCGGTCATGGGGTGGATGCCATTATCGATTGCGTGGGTGTGCTGGCGACGCGTGAACAAGCCATTCAGCTTATTAACCCTGGGGGAAGCGTCATTCTAGTGGGACTTGGACAGGATCAAACGGCATTATCGATGAACCATGTAGTTCGCCAGGAGGTTAGCCTGATTGGCTCATACACGTATTCGAACGCTGATTTCGAGCAAGCCGTGAATTTGTTGGTCCAAGGAAGCATATCGATGAGCGATTGGGCGACTACATGCGGTTTAGCGGAAGCACCTTCTGTCTTCGCTGCATTAGCAGACGGCAGTGCCAAGTTCAGCAAATATGTCATTAACCCAAATGGAGGGAATCATACATGAATCAATTAGCGGGCAAAACGGCGATTGTTACGGGAAGCACGAGGGGGATTGGCAGAGGGATTGCCATTCGTTATGGCAGAGAAGGCGCGAACGTGGTGGTTTCGGGAACGAATGCGGCGCTCTGCGAAGAAGCAGCGGGCATCATCCGCGAGGAAGGCGGAACTGCGATCGGCATCCCTTGCGACATCTCCAAGCTGGAGCAAATCGATCATCTATATGATAAGACGATCGAAGAGTTCGGCGAGATTAATATTGTTGTGAATAACGCCGGAATTGCCGTGTTTAAGCCCTTTGTTGAAGTGGATCCGGAGACTGTAAGGCGGATTTGGGATGTGAACCTGTTCGGTACCTTCTTCAGCGGGCAGCGGGCTGCAAAAGAGATGATCCGTCAGGGCAAGGGCGGTAAGATCATTAACCTGTCTTCCATTTCTCAAGAGGTCGGAACAGCTAATTTGACGCAGTACGCCGTTACGAAGGGGGGTATTAATATCATGACCAAATGCATGGCGCTGGAATTGGCCGAACACAGAATTAACGTGAATGCCATAGGCGCCGGTGTGATCGATACGGATATTAGCGCTGAGGAGTTTGCGAAGCCGGGTATGAGGGAGGCAACGCTGCAGCGCATCCCTTGGGGACGAATGGGCGCGCCTGAGGATATTGCCGGCACAGCTGTTTTTCTAGCGGGGGACGATTCCGAATATTTAACGGGAACGACGATATTCGTCGATGGCGGGTTGCTGGCGATGTAAGTTTATACAGCGATATATGCGTACAATAAGATGGGCGAGATCAACCGCGTTAAGGGCGGCGTTGACATGCATACCCCGCTTCGTTATAATTACATTGTATAAAATTTAATTTTATGAAATTAAATGATGGTGTGCAGCCAGGAGGTGACTATGGAACCGAACGCCTTGCTTCATCTAGATAATCAGCTTTGTTTTGCGCTGTATGCCTGCGCGCGCGAGGTGACGAAGCTTTATCGGCCTCTGCTCGATGAGCTCGGATTAACGTACACTCAATATGTCACCATGCTCGTGTTGTGGGAGAAGGATGACATTGCAGTCAAAACGCTGGGCGAACGTCTGCACCTCGATTCCGGCACGCTTACACCGCTGCTTAAGAAGCTGGAGGCGTCCGACCTGATTCGCCGTGAACGGGACCGAGAGGACGAGCGCAGCGTCATCGTTCGTTTGACCGAACAGGGGCAATCGCTCCGTGAGCGCGCCTCTGGTATCCCAAGTCAAGTGTTCCAGCAGACCAAGCTATCGCCGGAACAGATTGCCTCACTACGCGAGCAGCTTCACGAGCTGACCGCTGTGATTAGCCTGCAGGAAGAACAAGCCAAACGTTAGTTTCGTTTTACAAAAACGAGGTATATGCGTACGAAGTGAGTTTTTGCTCGACTATCGTCGGGCGAAGCCCGCGCAAAAACAAAGCGTATGCGTACGAAGTGAGTTTTTGCTCGACTAACGTCGGGCGAAGCCCGCGCAAAAACAAAGTATATGCTTACGAAGTGAGTTTTTGCTCGACTAACGTCGGGCGAAGCCCGCGCAAAAACTTTTAGGAGGACTCCATTATGACAACCATTTATGATTTTCAGGCCGAGACGATTAAAGGGGAAGCCAAGTCGCTCTCCGATTACAAAGGCAAGGTGCTGCTCGTTCTAAACGTGGCAAGCAAATGCGGCTTTACCCGCCAGTATGCCGACCTGCAAAAGCTGTACGAGCAGTATCGCGATCAAGGCTTGGAAATCATCGGATTCCCGTCGAATCAATTCGGCGAGCAGGAGCCGGGGAGCAACGAGGAAGTCGAATCCTTCTGCCAAATCAATTTCGGCGTAACGTTCCCATTGTTTGCGAAGACGGATGTACGCGGCGAGACGGCTCATCCGGTATTTCAATATTTGACGGAAGCTGCGCCATTCAAGGGGTTTGATACGACTCAGCCTGGCGGCCAGAAGATGGATGCTTTCCTGCGCGGGAAAATGCCGCAATGGATGGAGGACAATTCGGTCAAATGGAATTTCACGAAATTCCTTGTCGACCGCGAAGGGAATGTCGTCAACCGTTTCGAATCGACTGTTGAGCCATCCGATCTGAAGGACGATATCGAAGCGCTGCTGTAATTGAACAGGCTTTGTCTGCCTGCCGAATCTCGTGCAGCATAAATAACGATGGATGATGATAGGGAGCAGCACTAGGCCGGTTCAGCTGGACCGGCCTAGTGCTGCTCTTCTGTCCGCTTAGCGGGATAAATTATCTATGGACAAACACCCTGTGTAAGAGCAATGGCAGCTAGAAGCGAATAAGATAACATGAGTCGTTAATCGGAGGGAAGAGGCATGGATGAAAGGAACGAACGTAATGAGCTTCTAGCCGCGCTGCCCAAGGCAGACCTTCATATCCATCTGGATGGAAGCGTGAAGCCGGAGACGATCCTGGCGCTGGCACACAGCCGGGGATTCCCCTTACCGGCGGATCAGGCGGATGGGCTGATTCCCTATATGCAGGTTGAAGACGATTGCGAGAGCTTGCAGGCCTACTTAAGTAAATTCCAATTCGTGCTCGGCTTCATGCAGGATACGGAAGCGCTTGAGCGGATCGCGTATGAGCTGGTCGAGCAGGCTGCGGCAGAACGGTGCATTTACACGGAAGTGAGATTTGCGCCGCAGCTCCATACCGAGCAGGGGCTGTCGCTCGATGCTATAATGGACAGTGTGCTTGCGGGCTTGAAACGCGGCGAGGAACGGTTCGGCGTCGTTGCCCGCTTGATCGTCATCTGCATGAGACATCATGCCATGCCGGAGAACCGCGCAGCCATTGAAGCTGCGGCAAGGTTCAAGGACCGGGGCGTCGCCGCAGTCGATCTGGCCGGAGACGAAGCCTTCTACCCGGCAGGCTTATTCCGGGATCTGTTTGCCTTCGCTCACGAGAACGGGCTGCCGGTGACGATTCACGCCGGAGAAGCGGCTGGTCCGGCGAACATTGAGGAAGCGGTGGTTCATCTCGGCGCAAGCCGAATCGGCCATGGCGTTCGCCTGCGGGAGGATCAAGCTATCTTGGAGCTGGTGAAGCAGCGCCGCATTCCGCTGGAGCTGTGTCCGGTTAGCAATATTCAGACGAAGGCGGTTGCCGGCTGGAACGACTATCCGGTACTTGACTATATCAGGCAGGGCGTTAGGGTGACGATTAATACGGACAACCGCACGGTCTCCGGGACGACGCTAACCCGGGAGTATCGTATGCTGATGGATGAATGCGGGTTGGATATCGGGCAGATCGTCTTGGTCATCCGCTGCGGGTTCGAAGCGGCTTTTGCCGAGCAGGAGTTAAAGGACTCCTTCGTGCAGAAGCTCGCAGATGTATGCAGGGAAAAGGGTATACTGTTATAAAGCAGGCATGGAATGAACCGGAAGAGGGGAGGGGAGAGCCGATGAATACACGCAAATTGCGATTATTTGATACCGAGAATGTATACTCCAGCGAGAATCGCGATGAATATGAGAAAGACTACGCCAGGCTGATCCAGTCTCCGGCCTTTCGGCGCATGCAGGGCAAATCGCAAGTATTCGGTGCGGGCACGGGCGATTATTACCGGACAAGGCTGACGCATTCGATCGAGGTATCCCAAATTGCACGCGAAGTGGCGCGCCGGCTGAACAAGACGGAAGCCTTCCTGGCTAATCGCGAGCATCCGGGCTTGGTCATTGAGCCGGAGGTGGTCGAGTGTGCTTCGCTGGCCCATGATCTGGGTCATCCGCCATTCGGACATAAAGGGGAGGAAGTGCTGCATACGCTGCTTTCCTCGCAATATGGGTTGAATTATGAAGGGAATGCTCAAAATTTCCGCATTCTAATGTTTCTCGAGAAGCGGGCAGGCAGCGACAGCGGGCTGGATTTGACGGCGGCGGTTCTGCTTGGCATTAACAAATATCCATACAGCTTAGGCGAGCCGGGCCGGATGAAAGGCGTCTATCCCCGTGAATGGGAAGGCATCGACTATCTGCGCCAACTATGGAAAATGCCGCAGGGCTGCGCCACGCTGGAAGCCCAGCTGATGGACTTATGCGACGACATCGCTTATTCCACCCATGACATCGAGGACGGCATCCGTGCGGGTAAAATCCAGATGAACCGGAGCTTCTTCGAGGATGACCGGCTGGCGACTCATCTGGTGCAAGAAATCGTCGAGGATTACGGCAACGGAAATGTAGGCTGGGATCAGGTGGATATTCACGCGATGGTCCGTCGTGTATTCGATCTGTATCTGGATCAGTGGGAGAAGATCTATATCGCATGCGACCGGGAGGTTTCACGTGCGCGGCGGGAGATGAAGGCCCGTTGGGTAAGCCAATTTGCGGCGCAGGTGGGCATTATCGATGACCCTGATACGGGATGGAAACGGGTAACGTTCGTCCGCGACGGCGAGGAAGACTTGGAGCTGCTCCGGACGATGGAGATCCTGAAGAAGCTCGCATGGGTGACGCTTATTAAGGATTTTCGCGTGCAGCGGCTGCAGAAGCGCAGTGAAATTATGCTTCAGCGGCTGTGGGAAAGCTTCATCCAGGAGTCGACCGGGCGTCTTATCATACCGCCGGATTGGATTGAGAGCTATGAGCGCCAGCAGTCCAACTGGCCTTGGCCGCGTCTTGTTGCCGACTATGTGTCGGGAATGACGGACACCTATGCGGAGAAGGTATACGGCGAGCTGTTCGCCAGCCGAAGCGGGTCGATCTACGAGAGGGATTAGGTCGCAGACTGCTTCTGTTCGTAACTTGCATCGCCAATCGTTCGTGGAAAGCGGGGTCATAGACGATGGTCTTTCATCGGCAGCTTATACTTCCTGCCGTCCGCAAGATGAAGGACTTGGAGAAGCTGCTGGGCATGAACTACGAGTATATCGTTCTGCTCGACAGCCACATCAGCCAAGTTCAGAATGTTGTGGGGATGGCTAGAGCTAACGGAAAAAAAGCGCTAATTCATGCCGACCTGATCGAAGGTCTGAAGAACGACGAGTATGCCGCGGAATACCTGTGCCAGGTCGTACGGCCGGCAGGGATCATCTCAACCAAATCAAGCGTCATCACGAAGACGAAGCAGAACAAGCTGCTCGCGATTCAGCGGCTCTTCCTGCTCGATACGAGCGCGCTGGAGAACGGCATTTCGCTTCTGGAACGGACGAAGCCGGACTATATTGAGGTGCTTCCCGGCGTCATACCGAGCATCATCACAGAGGTTAACGACCGGACGGGCATTCCGATCTTTGCCGGAGGGCTGATTCGTTCGGTACAAGATGTAGAGCTGGCTTTGGCTGCCGGAGCTAGTGCGGTTACGACATCCGACAAGGAGCTATGGAAGCACTTTGAAGGACGTGCTTGATCGCTCCGTTACATATGCCAATCGCCGCTTCCGGGAGTTGGGGCTTTCTTTCCGCACGCGCAAGTGGTATGATGGCAATAAGTTAATACACGGTTGGAGAACCCAGAGAAACCACATTTGCCTTGCATGTACGTCATGCAGGGAGGAATGTGGTTTCTTTTTTTGTATTCTCGCTCGTAACTTCCAAGGGAGGCAATAAAAATGGAACGAACATTTTCTGCTGTACAGCGGCATGCGCTATTGAATGGCTTGCAAGAAGAGGTCGTCGACGTGTTAATTATAGGGGGCGGCATTACAGGTGCCGGTATTGCGCTGGATGCACGGACGAGAGGGATGAAGACGGCTCTCATCGAAATGCAGGATTTTGCAGCGGGCACATCCAGCCGCTCGACGAAGCTCGTACATGGCGGGCTGCGTTATTTGAAACAGCTCGAAATCAAGGTTGTCGCTGAGGTTGGGAAGGAGCGGGCGGTTGTATATGAGAACGGGCCCCATATTACGACACCCGAATGGATGCTGCTGCCTTTCTACAAAGGCGGGACATTCGGCGCGTTCACAACGTCTATCGGGCTGAAGGTCTATGATTTTCTGGCGGGCGTTAAGCGTGAAGAACGCAGGAAGATGCTGAGCCGGGACGAGACGCTGCGCAGGGAGCCGCTGTTGAATGAAACTGGCCTCAAAGGCGGTGGCTACTACGTCGAATACCGCACTGACGATGCACGCTTGACGATCGAGGTGCTTAAGAAAGCGGTGGAAGCGGGCGCCGTTGCCGTGAACTATGCGAAAGCGGAGCAGCTGCTCTACGAGAACGGCAAGCTTATCGGCGTTCAAGTGACCGACCGGATTGGCGGCGGAACCTATACAATTCGTGCGCGGCAAGTTGTGAATGCAACAGGACCATGGGTTGACACACTTCGTGAACAGGACAATTCCAAGAAAGGCAAGACGCTGAGGCTGACGAAAGGCGTGCATCTGGTCTTCAACGGGGAGCGATTCCCGCTGAAGCAGGCGGTATACTTTGATACGCCGGATGGCCGAATGATGTTTGCGATCCCCCGGGATGGCAAGACGTACGTCGGAACGACGGATACGGATTACAAGGGCGATACGACGCATCCCACGACGACCAAGGCAGATCGCGATTACGTTCTGCAAGCCTCGCGGGAGATGTTCCCGAAGCTCAATCTCAGCCAGGCCGATATCGAATCCAGCTGGGCGGGCCTAAGGCCGCTTATCTACCAGGAAGGTAAATCACCGTCCGAGGTTTCGCGCCGTGACGAGATTTTCCGCTCGGATTCCGGACTGATTACGATTGCGGGCGGCAAGCTTACGGGTTATCGCAAGATGGCGGAGACCGTGACGGATCTGCTTGTATCGGAGCTCAAGAAGACGGGACAGGACAGGTTTGCTTCGTGCTCCACGAAGACCATGCCGCTATCTGGCGGAGACATGGGCGGCTCAGCGGGTTATCCTTCATTCGTGACGTCCAAGACGGATGAAGGCGTCCGTCTGGGCTTGCCTCGCGAGGCTGCTGAGCGTCTGGCGCGTCGCTATGGAACGAATGTCGGACAGGTGTACAGCCTGCTTCCGGCTGTGACTGCAGATGCAGCCCGTTATGGCATTCCGGTGGAGATCTATGCTTCCTTGCGGTACAGCATGGACTGTGAAATGGTAGCCACGCCATCGGACTTCTTTATCCGGCGTACTGGGGCGTTGTTCTTTGACATCGCTTGGGTGCAGGAGTGGAAGGAGAGCGTCACCCAGGCGATGTCCGACTATCTGGGCTTCTCCCATGAGCAGCTGGAGCGTTACAAGGCTGATCTGGAGCAGCAGATTCAAGAAGCGGTAACGCCAACCCCATAAACGAATCCGACTATAGCAGAAAGAGGGATGCAGATGGACGCCAGATACATCTTGTCGATCGATCAGGGCACAACGAGCACGAGAGCGGTGCTGTTCGACCATGATGGCAGCATTGCGGGCATTGCCCAGCAGGAGATCACTCAGCATTTTCCAAAGCCGGGCTGGGTGGAGCATAACGCGAATGAAATATGGGTCTCAGTGCTCGGCGTCATGGCCGCTGCCTTGACGGAGGCTGATATTAGACCGGAGCAGATTGCTGCAATAGGAATTACGAATCAACGGGAAACGGCTGTCGTGTGGGACCGCCATACAGGCCGTCCCATTCATAATGCCGTCGTATGGCAGTCGCGGCAGACGGCGGAATATTGCGAGCAGCTGCAGCGGGATGGGCACGGTGACCTGTTCCGGGAGCGGACGGGGCTGCTGATCGACCCTTATTTCTCCGGGACGAAGGTGAAGTGGATTCTGGATAACGTTGAAGGCGCGCAAGAAAAGGCGGCAAGCGGGGATCTTCTGTTCGGAACGATCGATACATGGCTCGTCTGGAAATTAAGTGGCGGCAAGGCGCATGTGACCGACTACTCGAATGCTTCGCGGACGCTGATGTACAACATTCACGAGCTGCGATGGGACGAGGAGCTGCTGCGTATTCTCGGCATTCCGGCGTGCATGCTTCCAGAGGTTAGATCATCCTCGGAGGTGTATGCGAATACAGTCGAGCACCATTTCTTCGGCAAAAGTATTCCCATTGCCGGGGTAATCGGTGACCAGCAGGCGGCATTGTTCGGCCAGGCATGCTTCGAGAAAGGGATGGCCAAGAACACGTACGGGACGGGCTGCTTCATGCTGATGAACACCGGCGAGCAGGCGATCGCCTCCAAGCATGGATTACTGACGACAATCGCTTGGGGAATCGGCGGACGGGTAGAGTATGCGCTCGAAGGCAGCGTCTTCGTAGCGGGCTCCGCCGTACAGTGGCTCCGCGACGGCTTGAGAATGATTAAGACGGCTGGAGAAGCGGAGGCGTATGCCCGGAGGGTCGATTCGACCGAAGGTGTATACGTTGTGCCGGCCTTCGTTGGCTTGGGTACGCCATACTGGGATAGCGATGTAAGAGGGGCGGTCTTCGGACTGACGCGCGGCACGAGCAAGGAGCATCTCATTCTCGCTACGCTGGAATCGCTCGCCTACCAGAGCAAGGATGTGCTGGTTGCGATGGAGGAGGACTCCGGGTTGACCCTGTCGGGGCTTCGCGTTGACGGAGGCGCAGTGGATAATACACTGTTGATGCAGTTCCAGAGCGATTTGCTCGGCGTAGACGTGGAACGCCAGGAAATCCGCGAAATCACGGCGCTTGGTTCCGCTTATATGGCCGGTCTTGCGGTTGGCTTCTGGAAGGATACCTCCGAGCTGCAGTTGAAATGGAAAGCCGGACGCACCTATTCATCGTCCATGACAGAGGAGAAGCGGGCCGGGTTGTACGGCGGATGGAAGAAGGCGGTTAAGGCAGCTATGGCTTTTAAGTAAGGCAAAAAGCAACAGCTGCCTTCAACGGAGACGGAGCTGGAACAGGCTGGGGCGCTTAGCGTTCATGCTTTCGGCTTTATAAATAAGTATAAAAACAACTAAAGATATGGACGTGCTAGAAGCATCATTAATCATGTCGAATAGGAGGGGATTCTCCTTCTTTCGATACGATTAGTGATGTTTTTTGGTATTTCAGTATACATTGAAGCATGTTGTGCAGTTAATGATAATGATGAATGCCGAATAATAAAATCGGTTTTTTGCATGATTACAACTAAAATGATAAATCGGATGGAATGCCGCATGGCTAGGGATTTCTTATTCTTATTGTACTAATCCAGGCAGATATGACCTCTGTTCCTCGACTAAGCCTCCTGCCCACGATTGCAGTTATGTGCGATCAAGCGCTACAGTTGAATCGTTTAATCACTGAAGTGGGGGACCGTTTCCATTTCCATCATATTTTTTGAAAATACCTATTGAACCTCACGTTACGTGATGAATTATGATACAGACACGGAGGTGATGAAGTGACGTACAAGGTAAAGGATGTGGCGGCATTGGCTGGTGTAAGCGTCCGGACGCTGCATCATTACGATGAGATCGGGCTGGTCGTTCCCGAATCCGTGACGACGGGGGGACATCGGCTGTATTCAGCACACAGTCTGGAGCGGCTCCAGCAGGTACTCTTCTTCAAAGAGATCGGTTTTTCGCTCGAGGAGATTAAGGCGGTGCTGGATAGCCCGGGATTCGACCGCAAGCATGCCTTGACGGCACATAAAGAGCTGCTGGAGCAGAAGAAACGGCGGCTCGAGGAAATCATCGAAACCGTAAGTCAGACCATACAATCCTTGGATGGAGGGAAGGCTATGAGCCGAGATGATATGTTTAACGGATTTGATATGAAAGCGATCGAAGAACACAAAACCAAATATGCCGCTGAAGCGCGGCAAAAGTACGGGGATGCCTATGAAGCAACGGAGAGGCGGACGAATAAGTATACCAAGGACGACTGGGCTAGAATTCACGCGGAGAACGAGGCCAGCAATGCCAAGATCATTGCCGCGATGGACCGCGGGCCATCCGATCCTCAGGTACAGGAAGGTGTAGGCGAGCTGCGATCGCATATTACCCGGTATTATTATGACTGTACGCTGGACATATTTCGCGGGTTGGCCGATTTGTACGTGGATGATCCCCGGTTCACAGCCAACATTGACAAGAATAAACCGGGGTATGCCGCGTTTCTGCGCGAGGCAATGATTGTGTACTGTAAGAATCAGGGTCTGGGCGTGTAAGGTGTAGTGGCCTGCTGCTGCGAATTTTTAGCCAAGAAACAGGAGTTTGCCACCTTGGGATGGAAGAGATAGTAGTCCGGGGGACCGGGCGATCTTACAAGAACGAGGTGGTATGATGGAAATTCGGGTCCTTAACAAGGATGATTTCGATATGCGGACAGAGCTGTCCATGTACGCGTTTCAATTTTCTCTCACGCCGGAGCAGCTGGATGAGCAGCGTAAACATTTCAAGCCTGAAAACCAATGGGGTGCTTTTGAAGACGGGCAGCTGCAAGCGATGTATACCCTTCTTCCGTTTCAGCTCTACATCCAGGGTCGGCAGATGGCGATGGGCGGGGTTGCAGGGGTAGCGACTTTCCCGGAGCAAAGGCGCAAGGGTCATGTGGCGAAGCTGCTCTCTCACGCGTTGATGGAGATGAAGGAGAAGGGTCAGGTTGTCTCTTGTCTTGCCCCATTCTCGTTTGGGTTCTATCGCAAATATGGCTGGGAATTGTATACGGATCTGAAAAAATATACGATTTTACCTTCGCAATTTCCTCCACGTGTCGTAACGGAAGGACGCGTAGAGCGCGTGGTGCCGGATAGTGTACTGCTGGAACGCGTCTATGAGGCCTTTGCCTCCCGTTACAACGGGACGCTGGTTCGTACCCAGAATTGGTGGAAGCACACCGTATTCACGCGAAAGGCAGGGCGCACGGCTGTTTATTATCGGCCGGACGGAGAGCCGGGAGGCTATCTTCTGTATGGGATCGAGAATCGGGTGCTGACCGTCCATGAGATGGTTTATCTGGATGAAACGGCTAGGCAGGGGCTTTGGACGTTCTTGGCCAACCATGATTCCATGGTGGAGAAGCTCATCCTGACTGCACCGGTGAATGACGAGCTTCCGTATATGCTGCCGGATCCGCGAATCGGCCAGGAGATTGTCCCGTATTTCATGGCACGCATCGTCGATGCCGCTTCCTTCGTGGATCAGTATGCGTTCCATGCGACGGGAGCGTCCGTCCGGTTGAAGCTCCAATTAATCGATCCTCATGCCCCGTGGAATGAAGGGGTGTGGACATGGGCTGTATCTGTTGACGGTCAAGGGTCGCTTACCAAGAGTGAGTTGGAAGACGGTGAGACGGTTGATGCAGGCTGTGATATTCAAGCCTTAACAGCTATGCTGATGGGTTATCAACGGCCGGGAGCGCTTCGCCGTTACGGCAGGCTGACCGGTTCCGCTGAGGCAGCGGACATTCTAGAGAGGGTTGTTCCGCAGGGGCAAACCTTTTTGATGGACTATTTCTAAATAGAAGAGGGAGCATCGCTGTCCATGACAGAGGATGCTCCCTCTCTTGCTGTATGCGGATCATCTCGTTACCGCCTTAATGGAATGCCCGTTAAGATCATTCTTCTCTTCTTACACATGTTTGCTTGCCAAATATCGATAAACTCACAATTCATCGCATTGACGTTCCTTTCCATGGGTAATACTACAAAAAGACTTCAAGGCTGGAGAGGTGGATATGGATGAGCATGCAGGCAAACCAGAGAAGCTCGGAGCTGCAGGGTGGCGGCAAGGGCGGGGGCGATCAGTTCTCGCGTACAGGATTTATACTGGCTGCGATCGGGAGCTCGGTCGGACTGGGCAATATGTGGAAATTTCCCTATATCACAGGAAAATACGGAGGCGCCGCTTTTTTTCTTGTCTTTATTATTTGTTTGATCATCATTGGCTTGCCCGTGATGCTTGCCGAGATGGCGATCGGCAGAGGGGGACGCGGCAGTGCGGCAGCTTCCTTCACCCGTCTGAGCGGCAAGAAAACATGGGGCGGTTTAGGGTTCATATCCGTTCTGGCATCGTTCTTGATATTTTCTTATTATGCGGTAGTAGCAGGTTGGACCCTTCATTATGCCATGTTGTCTTTCACCGGACAGTTGTTCAGCTCGACAGACTTCGGCGGGCGGTTCGATTCCTTCATCGGCAGTTATTGGCCGGTATTCTGGCAGGGAGCCGTTCTTCTCTTGACTGTTGTGGTTCTCGCAGCTGGTATCTCCTCAGGCATTGAGCGCTTCAATAAAATTCTCATTCCCGGTCTTGTCATCTTGCTGATCGTTCTGGTTGTGCGGTCGCTCACATTGGAGGGCGCGATGGAAGGCGTAAGCTTCTTCCTGAATCCCGATTTCGGCAAATTGACGCCGGAGGCGGTGCTCGCCGCTCTCGGCCATGCTTTCTTCTCCCTCTCGCTTGGGATGGGGATTATGATTACATACGGGGCATACGTGAAGAAACAGCAGTCGCTCAGCGGAGCGGCCTTTGCGGTCGGATTAGGAGATTTGCTGTATGCGCTGCTGGCCGGGCTGATTATTTTCCCGACGACCTTCGCCTTCAATCTGGAGCCGGCACAGGGCCCCGGCCTTGTGTTCGTCGTTCTGCCCGTTGCGTTCGAGGCGATGCCGCTGGGCGCCTGGTTCGGCGGTCTGTTCTTCATCCTGCTGGCAATTGCGGCGCTTACGTCGGCGGTGTCGCTGCTGGAGGTGTCGGTCTCTTTTCTAATGGAAAGGGTACGATGGGGACGAACGAAGACGGTGTGGATAACGGGGATAATCTGTTTTATCGTAGGCTTGCCGTCGGCCTTGTCGGTAGGCGGGGCTGTAGGGGGCTTGAGCTTTGGCGGCAAATCGATATTCGACTGGGTGGACTTTGTGACCTCGAATGTCATGCTGCCCTTCGGCGGGCTGGTCGTGACGATCTTCGCCGGCTACATCTGGAAGAATGCCGCCGAGGAGGCCGGTCTGACGGCCCGATGGTTCAAGGTATGGCTGTTCATGCTTCGTTATGTAGCTCCGATTCTCGTTATGCTCGTGTTTCTCTACTCGACGGGGATCATACACTTTTGAACAGGACAAGCCCGTGCGGGCGGCCGGTCAGCTGCTTGCACGGGCTTGCTTGTGGCCGGATTCCGTAGGCGGACAGGCGCTTTTGCAATCAAGGATCAAAGCTTGAATACCAGAAGGATGGCGAGCAGCCATACCAAAGCGGAAAAAGCGAGCGCCCCGAGCATTCCCCAATTGACGCGTTTCAACATGATCATCACACTCCCCAAAACATAGTCCCAGTACTAATATCGCCCAATTATCGGAGCGCTAACGGCAGGGGGGAGTTATTTACGTTAAACAGCTCATGAGGCTTTGCACGTAATACGTTCCCGGTGTCTTATGACATGCCAAACGGCAGAGCATTGTTAGCCCCTGCCGTCCAAGCGGATATTGGCGTACGGTGGTCTGGTTACATCACATGCTTAGATGGCTTTCGTCCGCTGAACTGGCTCTCGTACAAGTCGGCGTAGAAACCGCCCTGGGCGAGCAGCTCCTCGTGCGAGCCCTGCTCGATCACGGTTCCGTGATTCATGACGAGGATGAGATCCGCATCCCGGATTGTGGACAGCCGGTGCGCAATAACGAAGCTTGTGCGTCCCTGCATCAGCTCGTTCATGGCTTGTTGAATATGGACCTCGGTCCGAGTGTCGACGCTGCTCGTTGCCTCGTCAAGGATAAGAATGGACGGATCGGCCAGAATGGCTCTGGCAATCGTCAGAAGCTGCTTCTGTCCCTGCGAGATATTGGATGCTTCTTCATTCAGGACGGTGTCATAGCCTTCCGGCAAGGTCCGTATGAAGTGATCCGCATAGGCGGCCTTCGCGGCCTGAACGACTTCCTCTTCAGTAGCTCCGGCGCGCCCGTAAGCAATATTATCGTGAATAGTGCCGTTAAACAACCATGTATCTTGAAGAACCATGCCGAACAAGCTGCGGAGGTCGCCGCGCTTCAGCTCGGTAATATCGGCGCCGTCGATCGTAATGCGGCCATCGTTGATCTCGTAGAAGCGCATAAGCAGATTGATCAGCGTTGTCTTGCCCGCGCCCGTCGGTCCGACTATGGCGATGGTTTGCCCCGCTTTGACATCAATATTCATGTTCTCAATAAGCATCGCTTCGTCCGAATAACCGAAATGAACACGTTCGAACCGGACATGGCCCTTCGGCAGCTGGATGACCTTCGCGTCCTTGTCTGCTTCTGGAACCTCCTCCGTCTCATCAAGCAGCTCGAATACCCGCTCTGCCGAGGCGATGGTCGATTGAATGATGTTGGCGATTTGTGCCGTTTGCGTCACCGGCATCGTGAATTGGCGGGAGTAGGAGATGAACGCCTGAACATCGCCGATCTCGATCGATTTGCGCAGGACGAGAATACCGCCTGCAACAGCGACCAGCACGTACCCGATGTTGCCGATAAAGCCCATGATCGGCATGATCATGCCAGAGACGAATTGGGCGCGCCAGCCTGACTCGTATAATCGTTCGTTCACGACGTCGAACTTCTGGATCGATTTATCTTCATGTCCGAATGCCTTGACGACAGGGTGGCCGGTATACATCTCTTCAACATGGCCGTTGAGCTCGCCAAGCGCCGCCTGCTGGCCTTTGAAGTAGGCCTGCGATTTCTTGGCGATCATGGCGATGGCCAGGAAGCTGACCGGCAGCGTTATAACGGTAATCAACGTCAAGAGCGGACTGATGGTCAGCATCATGACGATGACGCCGATCAGCGTAACGACTGCGGTGATAAACTGGGTCAAGCTTTGCTGCAGCGTACTGCTTATATTGTCGACGTCATTCACTGCGCGGCTTAGAATTTCGCCGTGCGTGCGGGAGTCATAGAATTTGAGCGGCAGACGGGCGAGCTTCTCGTTCACGTCCTTGCGCAGGTCGTACACCGTTTTCTGGGCGACCCCCGCCATGACGTACTGCTGAATATAACTGAACAGCGAACTGATCACATACAACCCGGCGAGAATGATCAGGATGTTCCAGATGTAGGTGAAATCGATGGGAGTTCTCTCGACGAAGCTCCTGTACAGCTCGGTCGTCGCTTTACCCATAATCTTGGGCCCGAGGATGGAGAAGACGGTGCTTAACACGGCTGTGACCAACACGATGAGAAGCGCGAACCCGTGCGGCTTCAGATAGCCGATAAGCCGCTTTAGCGTTACTTTGAAGTTCTTGGCCTTCTGGACGGGCATTCCCATACCGCCCGGTCCGCCCCGTCCGGGCCCGAAGCCGAAGCCTCCCGGAGAAGGGCCGCCCGGTTTGCCCCCTGGGCCGCCAGCGGGTCCTTGCTTCTGCTGCTCACTCATGCGATCTCCTCCTCTGAAAGCTGCGACTTCACAATTTCATGATAGATCTCGCAGGTTTGCATCAGCTCGCGATGAGTACCGATCGCGGCAATCCGCCCGTCGTCGAGGACGATGATCCGGTCAGCGTCCATGACCGTGCTGACCCGCTGGGCGACGATAATCACGGTGGCGTCATTCGTCTCGGAGCGGAGCGCTTCGCGGAGCTTCGCATCGGTCTTGAAATCGAGCGCCGAGAAGCTGTCGTCGAACAAGTAAATATCCGGCTTGCGGACAAGCGCGCGGGCGATCGATAGACGCTGCTTCTGACCGCCGGATACATTCGTCCCTCCCTGCGAGATGGCGGACCCGAATTGATCCGGCATCGCCGTCACGAAATCGGTCGCTTGGGCAATCTCGGCTGCATGGCGAATTTCCTCTTCCGTCGCACCCTCCTTGCCGAAGCGGATATTATCGGCAATGGTGCCGGTGAAGAGCAGCGCTTTCTGCGGAACAAGCCCGATTCGCGCGCGGAGCGTCTCTTGTGTGAGGCTGCGCACGTCAGACCCGCCGATGCGGATATGCCCTTCGCTGACGTCATAGAACCGGGGGATGAGATTGATCATCGTCGACTTGCCGGAGCCGGTTCCGCCGATAATGGCTGTAATTTCACCCGGGCCTGCCGTGAAGGATATATTCGAGAGCGCCGGAATTTCGGCCCCCGGATAGTAGAAGGTGACGTTGTCGAATTCCACCTCGCTTGAAGCGGTCTGCGCGGAGGAGGCGCCTTCTGCCGGATCTTCAATATTCGGCATCATATTCAGCACCTCGTTGATGCGGATGGCTGACGCGGAAGCGCGAGGAACCATAACGAACATCATGGAGGCGAAGATCAGGGAGAACATGATTTGCCACGCATATTGAATAAATGCGATCAGCTCGCCGACCATCAAATTGCCGCTGTCGATACGGAGTCCGCCAAACCAGACAATGGCGATGCTGGCGATGTTAATGACCAGCATCATGATCGGCATCAGGATGGCCATCAGCCGGTTAACGGCAACCGCCGTGTCCGTCAAATCCTGGTTGGCGGCGTTGAACCGCTTCTGTTCATGGGCCGTGCGATTGAAGGAGCGGATGACTCGGATCCCGGTCAAATTTTCGCGCAGTACTAGGTTCAGCTTATCGATCTTGACCTGCATTGCTTTGAACAGCGGGATGCTCCGGCTGACAATCGCGAGAATGATCAGCGCCAGGACAGGTATAATTCCAATGATGATGAACGACAGCTTGACGTCCTTGGAGAGTGCCATGATAATGCCGCCGAAGCACATCAGAGGAGCCATCACCATGATGCGCATCATCATCGTCAGCACCATCTGAACCTGCGTAATGTCATTGGTCGTCCGTGTGATAAGCGAAGCCGTGCCGATCTTATCGAATTCGTTTAAGGAGAAGCGCTCGACATGGCTGAATACGCGGCTGCGCAAATCTTTGCCGAAACCGCCCGCGGCCTTGGCGGACAAATAGCTGGCGCCGATGGAGCAGACCCCGCCGATTGCCGCGATGAGCAGCATAAAGCCGCCTATTTTCCAGATATAAGCTCTATCGCCCAAGGTGACGCCCTTATCGATGATGTCAGCCATTAGCGTTGGGAGGTAGAGGTCCGAGAGCGACTGCAGGAAGACCAGCAGCAGGACAAAGACGACCGGGATGCGGTAAGGCTTTAAAAAACGGAGGAGCTTAATCATCTCTTCTTGTTCACCTTCATTTCGGAGGATTTAGCGTTGGGTTCGCCTCGCAGGGAGGCGTCGTGTTGGGAGAGCCATCGTTATAGTACTTGTAGATGTCTTCGAGTGTTTCGATAAGCTGTTGGGTGCGCTGTATACCGAGATGCTCGGTCAATTCTTGAATGCCGCGGTGCATCGCCGCTTCAGTCTCAAGCGTCAGCCGCTCGCCTTCGGCAGTCAGCTTAATGCGTACGATTCGGCGGTCCTTCGGATCCGGAGAGCGCTCGAGCAGTCCTCTCGCGGCGAGTACATTCACCATCTGCGAGACGGTCGGCATCGTTACGCGCAGGAAGCCGCTGAGATCGGATGCTTTTAGACCGGATGGACTTGATCCCATGCATCTGCGGACGCAGAGCAGCATCATGGTTTCGCTGCGCGTGCAGCCATCTATCTGTTGGCGTCCACCCCATTGGATGTGCCTCAGCTGACGGAATGCGTGCATAAGCGCGTGGGAGGCAGTGTGGTCATTTGGCATCTTGGTTTACCCTCCATGTCGTAATAGCAAGCCGTCTAAAATATTTACTTAGCTAACCTAAATATAATGAACCCAATAAGCGGTGTCAAGGTAAAAAACATGTATAAAAGCATGGGCGGAGCTCTGTTGTTTGGAGTCCGAGTTCCGCGCTCGAAACGGTAGAAAGCGGCGTTACAGCGCTACGCGTCGAAGAACCGGGGTGCTGTAACGCCGATAATTGGAGTTACGGAAGCAGAAGTCGGTAGTGGAAAGTGTCCCCCAGCATCTGTAAGGGTAAAAAGCGGCGTTACAGCGCTCCGTGGTGAGGAAACGGGGCACTGTAACGCCGATAATGGGACTTACGGAATCAGAACCTGGCAGAGGAAAGCGCCCCCAGCAGCTGTAAGGGTAAAAAGCGGCGTTACAGCGCTCCGCGACGAAGACATGGGGTGTTGTAACGCCGATAATGGGACTTACGGAAGCAGAAGTCGATAGAGGAAAGCGCCCCCAGCAGCTGTAAGGGTAAAAAGCGGCGTTACAGCGCTCCGCGGTGAGGAAACGGGGTGCTGTAACGCCTATTATAGGCGTACCGGCGGAGTAGGAAGCCGAAGGCCGAATACAACCAGCGCTGCTAATGAATGCCCCTCCTGCGGCGCAGTAAGTAGAGAGAGCGGCTTTACGCTACTACCGGTAAGCGGCAGTGAATGCCGCCACGGTTCCCCTCTGTTCAGACATTAATCTTATAATCCCTCGGAAAATTGTGTATTATAGTAGGATAGACAATTTCGTGGAAAGGTTGGTCGCTGTGGAGAATAAGACATCATCCTCAAACTTTATCAAAACTATCGTCGAAGCCGATTTGAAGGCAGGCAAGGTAAGCGAGATCGTGACCCGTTTCCCGCCGGAGCCGAACGGTTATCTGCATATCGGCCACGCCAAGTCGATCTGCCTGAACTTTGAGCTTGCTGATGAATATAAAGGCAAAACGAACCTGCGATTCGATGATACGAATCCATTGAAGGAAGATACAGAATATGTAGATGCCATTCAAGAGGACGTCCGCTGGCTGGGCTTCGAATGGGATGATCTGCGCTTCGCGTCCGATTACTTCGAAGAAATGTATAACCGTGCAGTGCTGCTGATCAAGAAAGGCAAGGCGTATGTATGTGACCTATCCGCCGAGCAGATTCGCGAGACACGGGGCACGCTGACCGAGCCGGGACAGCATAGCCCGTATCGCAACCGCAGTGTAGAAGAGAATCTCGACTTGTTCGCCCGCATGCGCGCAGGTGAATTCAAGGACGGGGAGAAGGTGCTTCGAGCCAAGATCGATATGGGCTCGCCCAATATCACGCTGCGCGATCCGGTTCTGTACCGTATTTCGCATACGCATCATCACCGTACAGGAGACGCTTGGTGCATCTACCCGATGTATGACTATGCGCATCCGCTGGGCGATGCGATCGAAGGCATCACGCACTCCATCTGTACACTGGAGTTCGAGGACCATCGTCCGCTCTATGACTGGGTCATTGCCGAATGCGAGATGGATGCGGAGCCGCATCAGTACGAGTTCGCCCGCTTGAACCTGACGAACACGATCATGAGCAAACGCTATTTGAAAATGCTCGTCGATGAAGGTGTCGTCGACGCCTGGGACGATCCGCGCATGCCGACAGTAAGCGGCCTGCGCCGCAAAGGCTTCACGGCTGAAGCGATCCGTGCCTTCTGCCGCGAAATCGGCGTTGCCCGGGCCTACAGCGTAGTGGACGAGCGGATGCTGGAGCACTTTATCCGCGAGGATCTGAAGCTGAAGGCTATGCGCACGATGGCCGTCATCAAACCGCTTAAGGTCGTCATCACCAACTATCCGGAAGGGCAAGTGGAGATGCTGGACGCAGAGAATAATGCCGAGAACGAAGAGATGGGCGTTCGCCAGATTCCGTTCTCCAGAGAGATCTATATCGAGCAGGACGACTTTATGGAGAACCCGCCGAGCAAGTATTTCCGCTTGTTCCCAGGCAACGAGGTGCGTCTGAAGCATGCCTACTTCATTACGTGCCAAGAGGTCATTAAGGACGCGGAGGGCCAAGTGACCGAGCTTCGCTGTACGTACGATCCGGAGACGAAGAGCGGCTCCGGGTTTACAGGACGTAAAGTGAAGGGGACGATCCATTGGGTCGAGGCTTCGCAAGCCGTTCCGGCTGAATTCCGGTTATTCGAGCCGCTGCTGCTGGACTCGGAGGAAGAGGACGACGAGAAGCCGTTCCTGGAGCGGATCAATCCGAATTCGGTCGAGGTGTTGGAAGGCTTCGTCGAGCCGAATATGAAGGAAGCTGCCGGACAGGATAAATTCCAGTTTTTCCGTCATGGCTACTTCAATGTCGATCCGAAGCTGTCCGGTCAAGGCCGCATCGTATTCAACCGGATCGTTTCGCTCAAGAGTTCATTTGACGCCAAAGCATAACAGTAACCTAAGACGAATCCCAAGAGGATCAGCTCTAGAGCTGGTCCTCTTTCATTTGGTTCGAACAGACAATTGCGCCCTGGGCTTTCCCGTCTTAGGTCAGTTGACGCAAGGGCGTAGACAGCATATAGTCTATAGTCGAAGAAACGGTCGTCCGTACCTGAAGTGTGAATAGGGGCTCGTGTGGAGGCGATTACAAGTGATGGAGCATATAAACGACCGTCCCCAGCTCGCAGGGATCATTCTGGCCGGTGGATTAAGTACGAGGATGGGCACCGATAAAGCGCTGCTGAATATTGGGGGCAAGCCGCTGCTGGGCAGAATTACCGAGCAGATGCTGGCGGCTGGCATTCCTTCTGTAACCGTTGCCGCTCGCGATGAAGGCCGGCAAGAGCAGTACAGGCGAGCCCTTGCAGAACTGGCTGGGCACGTGGACTTTGTTCCCGATGTCTATCCTGGCTGCGGGCCGCTCGCTGGATTGCATGCGGCAATGTCCAAGCTGCCCGGCGGCTTTGCCTTTGTCATGGCATGCGACATGCCTGTTCTGTCGGTACCGCTGCTGCAGAGGATGGCAGAAGCGGCATCACAGAAGCCGGCAGCCGAATCCATGCCCGCTCCAGATGTCATAAGAACGCCGGAACAGCCGTTCCATGCAATCTATCATTCGCGTATCGCGGAGCAGCTGAGGCCAAGATTAGAGCAGGGCGACTACCGGGTCATGCGCATGCTGGATACGCTGCCGACCCGGTTTGTTCATTCGACGCAAGAAGAGGAAGAGGCCTTCGTCAATTTGAATAGCCCGGAGGTGTACGAGAGCTATATCCGACGGTTTATAAGCCGGCCGTAGATGCATCCGCTCTGCAGGAACAAGGGAATGCAACAAACGGGTGATGGTCAGGCTGTTTGTGTCGAATTGTGTTGATAATCAAACCCGATTCGTTGCGACCCCTATTCTCGTATAACGGCATTCTTGTGCATGATGAGATTGACCAAGCGGCAAGGAGCGTCGGGTTCGAAGCGGCTTATGCCGGGTGCGAGGTAACCTTCTAAGCTGAGAGGGCCTTCTCTATCACGATCGAATAAAACACAAACCGCTGCACAGGCAGCATGTTCTTCCGATCGATGTCGTTCCCGGATTTCTTAGATTTCCCTATGTCAGGTTGAAATCCGTAAACAAAGGCGACCGCTTACGCTTCTTCGGAATCATTCTACCTGCTCGGCCTCTAGAATATCGGTCCTAATAAATGAACAAACGGCATTAGGCGACCTCGCTGAGGTCGCCTAATGCCGTTATACGTTGCGATTGACCGCCTATGAGAGATAACCGAGATGTGCGGAAATTTTCATCGCGGTCTCCCGGACCTTCGCTCCGATGATCGGGATATCCTGAACCGGCAGCTCATTCCTTATAGCCGTGATGCTGATCGCGGCCTGCTGCTTGCCGTCGTGGCCGAAGATGGACGAGCCGATGCAGCGGATGCCGATCTCGCCTTCTTCATCCTCTACCGCATAGCCTTGCTCGCGGGCAGTAGCTAAGATAGACTTGAACTCCTTCAATGAGGTTACCGTGTTCTCGGTCTTCAGGGACAACCCGGTTTGATCGATTATTTCATCGAGCTCCTCATCGCTCAGATGGCTGGCCAACGCCTTGCCGACGCCTGACACATGAAGCGGCCACCGCTGTCCGATGTAAGTTGAGAATTTAACGAATGATGCCGGGCTCTCTACCTTCTCCAGATATACGGCTTCGCCCCGATCCAGAATTGCCAGATGTACGGTAAACTTCGTTTCCTGCGACAATTCCTCCATGAACGGCTTCGCTTGCTGACGAATATCCAGCTTGCTGAGAACACTCTGCCCTAAGCTGATGAAACGAGTGCCCAGCGAATACTTGCCCTCATCAGTCTTCGTAATATAATGACGCTGCTCCAGCGTATTCAGAATGAAGAAGGCGCTTGTCTTAGGCATACTCACCAGCTTGCATAGTTCTGAAACGCCAAGCGGGGTTTCGTGTGCAGCTATGGTCTCTATCATCAACAGCGTCTTTTCCAATGAAGGAACGGTATACTTTTTGGATGTATCCAAAGGGGAAGCACCTCCTCGTTTAAACACTGTTTATATTTGTTATCGCCGGGTTATTTGCCAGGTCGTAAGGCTCTATATTATTATAGGTTATTCCATTATTATTGGCAAGAATAGATTGCAAAAGTGATTAGTAATTGATAAAATATTGCTTATATATTTTGAAAGCGCATTCTAATCGTGTAAATGTTATGTATTATCACTGACGATGTCATGTATTTATCGAATCATGTCATCTTATGTAATTATTTCTTGACATAGTTACAAGCTGGATTTTATAATCAAGTAGATTCATAAACGGTGTTTAAGTATAAAGGGAGGGCGCTCGCGGTTTAACGCTGAAGGGGAAGCGGTCGTACTAAACGGAAACGCTGGAGTCATGCAGATTAGGAAATAACTAGGGGAGGAACATCAGCCATGTACAAGACGAAATTGCTTGCAATCGTAATGCTGTTGACACTCATGGTCGGAATACTTGGTGCTTGCGGAGGCAATGCGAATACCGGGTCGGAAGAGAATGGCGCCAAGAATAGCGGAGGCGGTAAGTCCGGCGATAAAGTAGAGCTATCCGTGCTGTTCGCAGATTCTTTGTTCGCAGGCATTCATGCGGAGCTGATTCAAGAGTTTGAAGCGGCTCATCCTAATATTAAAATTAAAGCGGAATCGCTTCCGGATAGCGGAATCTTCGATGCGCTTCGGATCCGCGTCTCCACCAACGAGGTTCCGGATGCTTATCAGGTTAACATCGGACATATCACGACTGGACTTGCGAACGATGCCGGTTACTTGGCTGACCTGAGCAGTTATGAGTCGATGGCGGGCTACTCCGAATCGATTCGCAATGCGGTCTCTATTGACGGCAAGCCCGCGCTCTTCACGTTGGGTGTAGGCGTTCTGGGCCTTGCATATAACAAGGACATGCTGGCAGAAGTCGGCTTGAGCGAGCCTCCGAAGACATGGGAAGCGTTCATGGATGCCGGTAAGAAGCTGAAGGAGAAGGGGAAAGACCTGTTTGTCTACGCCGGTAAAGGCGAAACGATGATGGGCAACGTCTTCCACTGGGCATTCGGCTCTTATGCAGTGAAGGATCCTGCTTTCAAGGAAGCTTACCTGTCCAACAAGATTGACTGGAGTAAGCCGGAATATCGCGCAATCTTGAAGGAAGGCTTCGAACGTTTTAAAGAGCTCAACCAATATACACGTGTAGGCAGCTTCACGAATGAGTTCACGATCGCCCAACAAGCATTCGCGGAAGGCGACAGCGCAGTACTCATGAGCGGAACATGGGAAGGCGGCGCGCTGCGCAAGCTTAACCCGGATATGAAGCTTGGCTTCATGAACATGCCTTACGCTGCAGAAGATCAGAATGCTTACATCTTCGTTCCGGAAGATGGATTGGCTGCCAATGCGAAGAGTGCTCATCCAGAAGAAACGAAGATCTTCTTGAACTGGATGTTCAGCAAAGAGACATATGCCAAGATTCTGAAGGCGAAGGGCTCCTTCTCTGCAATGCCTGGCGTAGGCGAGCTTGATGAGTCGTATACAGATGTTCCGGCATGGCTTGAGACGGATCGGATCCAATCGTTTGCCAACACCGGACCTGTACCGAACAATACTTGGGTAGCGCTCGGAACTTTTGCACAGGAGCTTACCTTCCAAGGTGATGTGGAGAAATCGATCGACAAGTTCATCGCGGAATACAACAAGACGATAGCGAAGTAATCAAGCGATGCCTCGCGATAGCCGGTTCCTGTATCTAGGAGCCGGTTATCACGATTAATTCATGGATCCGAGGGGGAATCCCTATGCAGAAGAGGATGTTTATTACGGGGATATTTTTCGTAGCCCCAATTACGATCATTTTGGCGATCTTTCTCTTTTTTCCTATTCTCCAATCGGTTTATTACAGCTTTACGGATTGGAAAGGTGTTGGCGGGTACAGTTTCGTCGGATTCTCCAACTACTTGGATATTTTCAATGATGAAAGCTTCACGAATGCGTTAAAGCGAACACTGCTTATTGGAATTGCCGCTGCTGTACTGACCAATTTATGCGGTTTACTATTTGCACTGATGCTGGATCAAGCGTTGAAGACAAAGAGCTTGCTGCGTGCACTCTTTTACATTCCGAATGTTATTCCGATTGTCGTTGCGGCATTCGTGTGGAGATATATGCTGGATGCAAACTCGGGTCTGCTGAATGAATGGCTGTCTAAGCTGACTGGCGACCGAATCGCGATCCCGTGGATCGACTCCCCGGACTACGTTGTGTACTCGATCATCGCGATCACGGTATGGCAAATGTGGGGGCCGATTATGATTATCTACTTGGCTGCATTGCAGGGTATTCCACAAGATATGAAGGAAGCGACCATGATTGACGGGGCTTCGAAGTGGAGAAGGTTCATCAGTCTGACCCTCCCGATGATCGCGCCGGGCATTACGGTTAACGTATTGATCGGTTTGGCGAACGGCCTTCGCATATTTGATTTGCCGTTTGCGCTGACGGGTGGCGGACCTGCTGGATCGAGTGAAACGTTGGCTGTTAAGATCTACCGTTACGCTTTCTCCTCCACGGAGCTGTCTTTGGGACTTGCGTCCTCCTTCGTTCTGACGATATGCGCGATGGTGGTTACATTCTTCTTTATTGCCATATCCAGACAATATGAGAAGGGTGTGATGTGAGTATGAAACGGGCTCAGAAACTCGTTGTTGAACTATCCGTCATCCTCCTTGCGCTTATTGTTTCGATACCGCTCTATTTGATTGCTATCAATGCGTTCAAGACGCATAAAGAGATTGTGAAAAACCCGCTCAAGTTTCCGTCCTTTGAGGCTGGCTTCGAAAACATTGTGAACGCATTCGAGAAAATGGACCTGATCAAATCCTATGGGGTCACATTCTCCATTGGGGCGATTGCGCTCGTCATTGCTGTCGGCTTGGGGGCGCTCGCAGCTTATGCGGTTGCTCGGATCAAGCATAAGTTCTTCGGCTCCCTGTACTGGGTCTATACGTCGGCCATTCTGATTCCGATTCAGTCGGCGCTCATCCCTGTCGTGTTCCTGCTAAAGGATTTGCATCTTCAGAATACGATTCTGGGCATCTCGCTGATGTATGCTGCCATACTATCGCCATTCTGTATCTTTATGTATGCCGGATTCATGAGGGCGCTTCCTTACGAGTTGGAAGAATCGGCCTACTTGGATGGGTGCTCGACGACAAGGACCTTTTTTCAGATTATTTTCCCGTTGGTGCTGCCGGTAACGGCGTCGCTGATTATCGTACAGTTCATCTCCGTATGGAATGATCTGCTGCTGCCTCTCGTTGTGCTTAATTCAACGGATAACCCGACGGTGAGCATCAGCTTGTACAAATTTTTCGGCGGACGGGGCTTGACCGATTTGAGCCTGTTGTTCGGCGGGATTGCGCTTACGCTGCTTCCGATTATGGCGCTGTTCATCGGCTTCCAGCGCTATTTCGTGAAAGGCTTGTCGGCTGGTGCGGTTAAGGGCTAATAAGTAGGAAAATTTTGAAATTAATCATTAACAAAAAATATAAATAATGGGAGAATACAGACATGACACAACAAAGCCAAGAACTAACTCAGGAACAGAAATTCGAACAAATGAAAGAAGTGTTATACGCTGCGGTCATTTGCGACACATTGGACGAGCTAGGCTACCGGAACCAAGCGATGCGTGAAGACATCAACCCGATCTCGAAGGATTGGGTGCTGGTAGGCCGTGCAAAAACCGTGCTTGCCGTCGATGTATACCATGAGTCCGACAATCCGTATGCCAAAGAAATCGAAGCGATCGACAGCGTGAAGCCGGGTGAGGTGCTAATCGGCTGTACGAATGAATCGAAGCGTAACGGTCTATGGGGCGAGCTGTTGTCTACAGCGTCCAAAATGCGCGGAGCGAATGGCGCTATCGTGGATGGTCTCATCCGGGATACGAAAAAAATCTTGGAGCTTGACTTCCCTGTATTCGCAACCGGAACGAAGCCGGTCGATTCGCGCGGACGCGGAATGGTGATCGATTATGATTGCCCGGTTGTCTGCGGAGGCGTTAGCGTTCTGCCTGGCGATATCATCTTCGGTGATCGCGACGGCGTGGTTGTGATTCCAAACGCTCTGTTCGATCAAGTGTTCGAGCTGTCGATGAACAAGGCAACGCGTGAAAACTCGAGCCGCCAAGAGCTGCTGGATGGCAAATTCCTGCGCGATGTTTACGATAAATACGGCGTACTATAGGAATGAATCATAACTCGCCATACGCCGAAGCTTCCTAGCTGGCGTATGGCGATTCTTGATGAAAATCTAAGCTGTTCGAATGAAAACAAGGGGAATTGGGGTGAGCCGTGATGAGACTGCAAGGGCAAAGGGCGCTCGTAACTGGAGGCGCACGGGGAATCGGCAAGGGTATCGTGGAGCGTTATCTGGCTGAGGGAGCCAAGGTTATCGTGATGGACCGCAGTGAAGCGGACTTGAAAGAAACGCAAGCGGAGCTCGCGGAAGCCGGTTATGGCGATTCCGTTAGATTCCTGGTATGTGACATTAGCGATCCGGAGCTATTGGAGCGCCAAGCTGCAGAAGCGATTAGTTATTGGCAGGGATTAGACATTCTCGTTAATAATGCGGGCATTGCTTTCCGTGAGCCTTTCATGGACATTACCCCTGATCACTGGAACAAAGTGATGAACATTAACTTGAACGCGGTATTTCAATTAAGCCAGATCGCAGCCCGGCAGATGATCCAGCAGGGCACGGGCGGGAGTATTGTCAACATGAGCTCGAAGAACGGCTTGGGCGGCAGCCCGATGCTGGCGCACTACAATGCTTCTAAAGCGGGTATCATTTTAATGACGCAGTCGATAGCGGTAGAGCTTGCGCCTCATGCGATTCGCGTGAACGCAGTAGCTCCCGGGTTCATTGACACGCCGTTGGACCGGGCGCTGCGTGAGAAAGAGGGGCTTCCGCCTTATTCGGAGCGTACGCCGATGAAGCGCCTTGGTACCATCGAGGAAGTGGCCAATGTGTTTCTGTTCCTGGCCTCGAAGGAGTCCTCTTATGTAACGGGAGCGACGATTACCGTAGATGGAGGCCATATGGCCAATGCCAGCGAGGTTTAGTATGTAATAGGTTTGGGCAAGGGCAAGGATCCGGCATCGCCAAGGTGCTGGGTCCTTGTTGTTTTTCCGGGGGATTAGAATGAGTTCCGTATGCTGGGACAGCAGGCTGCAGAACATCGTGGGCATGCCCTCCACTGCCTCGTCCGCAAGGTCTGGCAGAGGATGATCCGCCTGCTGTAAAGTGTTGACAAATCAATGAAACCTGATAGTTTATTAGATGAAGAAAGCGCTTAATTGTCTTGGGAGACAATGGGAGGGGCTTGAATGATGGCGGACGGCATAGGTTGGGTGAAACGGGCAGCTGGTGTTTGGAGTGGTCAAATCGGGAGTGTTGAACGGGTGACCCCGTTATCGATTGTGGATCGCGGACCTTCATTAGAGGCATTGAGTGGAATGGGTGAAGCTGACAATCCGTTTGACGGCGACTCTGTTCGGGCATGGACGACTAGCGGGAAGACGATTGTATCATTGCCGCTTCACGAGGAAGAGCGAATCTACGGGTTTGGCCTGCAGTTTCATCTTATGAATCATCGGGGCCGCACCAAATATCTGCGGGTGAACAGCGATCCGAAGGAGGATACAGGGGAGAGCCATGCACCTGTACCCTTCTTCGTATCGAGCCGCGGTTATGGCGTGCTGGTGAATACAGCTCGGATTGCAACCGTGCATTGCGGTTCTACCGTTCGGGGCGACAGTCAGAATGCGCCGTACATACGTGACCGCAATACGGATGCCGACTGGCTGGCGACTCCGGTATCTGACTTGACTGAAATCGTCGTGTCGGGTGACGGTGTGGAGATTCTGCTGTTTGCCGGGGACACGATGATGAATGTCGTGCGTAGATACAACCTGTATTGCGGCGGTGGAACACTTCCTCCAAGATGGGGCCTGGGCTTCTGGCATCGCGTGCCAAGCGGATATACGGCTGAGCAGGTGATGGAGGAGGCGGAGCAATTCCGCCTAAGGGATTTTCCTTGTGACGTAATTGGACTGGAGCCGGGCTGGCATTCTTCAAGTTACCCCGTCACCTATGAATGGTCCAAGATTCGCTTCCCTGACCCCCGCCGGTTTATGGCGGAGATGAGCTTACGCGGTTTTCAAATCAACCTATGGGAAAATCCTTATGTCGCTCCTTCTGCAGATATCTATCCCAAGCTTGCGCCGTTGTCGGGCTCTTATACGGTATGGGGTGGAGTGGCGCCGGACTACACGGTGCAAGAAGCAAGAGAGATTTATATGGAGCAGCACCGGGATGAGCATGTGGATGCCGGTGCAGCCGGCTATAAGCTGGATGAATGCGACGGCAGTGAATTGACGGGGTCCTCATGGATGTTCCCGGCCCATGCTGAATTTCCGTCTGGACTGGACGGAGAGCAGATGAGGCAAGTATACGGCCTGTTGTTTCAGCAAATGACGGACGAGCTCTATCGGCAGCGGGGGAGACGCACATATGGGCTCGTCAGGGCATCCAATGCGGGGAGTGCGCCGATGCCCTATGTGCTGTATAGCGATCTATATGATCATCGGCAGTTCGTGCGTGCATTATGTAATTCCGGCTTCAGTGGTCTATTGTGGACGCCCGAGGTACGTGAAACACGCAGTGCGGAGGAATTCGTCCGGCGCATGCAGGTCGTTTGCTTCTCTCCGCTGGCAATGTTGAATGCGTGGTCATCTGGTGTTAAGCCATGGACGTATCCGGAAGTGGAGCCGATAATACGCAAGTACTTGAAGCTGAGAATGCGGTTGATTCCTTATTTGTATACGTTGTTTGCCAACTATTATTTTGAAGGTGTGCCGCCGATTCGCTCGATGCAGCTTGCGTTTGGGTTATCCGGTGAGAGAACTGTGGCTGCTGGTGACGATGACATAGCCTATAAAGCGATGATGGCGCGGGAGATGGACGATCAGTTCATGGTGGGTGATGATATGCTTGTTGCGCCGCTGTTTGCGGGGGAAAGCGGGCGAGAGGTCATTCTGCCTGAAGGGGACTGGTATGATTTTGAGACGGGTGAACTTTATGAGGGGGGTAGGGTTGCCCTCATAACGGCAGGTCTTGACCGTATTCCGGTCTTCATGCGATGCGGCGCGATTGTTCCTCTAATGCCGGAGCTTCCTCATGTTCCAGCTGCGGGTGAGGCGGTACCGCTAACTGTACGCCATTATGGCAATAGTGAAGGTCGCTTCGAGCTGTATGACGATGATGGACAATCCTTCGCATATGAAGCGGGGGGTCATCGTTGGCGGACGCTAGCAGCCAATCGGTTGAAGGATGGGTCCTGGCAAGGAAGTGTTCGGGATTCCAATGTAAAGATGGGTGCAGGGATGGAAACGGAAGGCTTCGCCTACAGTGAAATCAGCTGGGAGTTCATGCATAAATAGTCGATCACGATAGGGATGGAGAGGAAGGCTGCCAAGTGAAGCCTACGATATACAATGTTGCATCCAAAGCGGGCGTGTCAATTGCGACCGTCTCGAAGGTGCTCAACAAAACCGGACGGATCAGCGAAGGGACGCGGCGGCGCGTCGTGGAAGTGATGGAGGAAATGGGTTACCAGCCGAGTGTGATCGCTTCAGCGCTAACGGGCAAGAGTACCTTCACCATCGGGATGCTTATCCCCGATCTGGCCAATCCCTTCTTCGCGGAAGTGGCGCGAAGCGCGGAAGATCGGGGTCATGAGCTTGGGTTCAATCTGGTCATGTGCAGTACAGATAATGATCCGGCTAAGGAAGTTGATTATATCTCCTTGTTGAAGCAGAAGAGTGTGGATGGAATCATCTTGTCAACTGTGACCACTAATCATTCTACCGTGAAGGATATCCTGAAGCTC
This sequence comes from Paenibacillus mendelii, assembly GCF_024498075.1. Classification (GTDB taxonomy): domain Bacteria; phylum Bacillota; class Bacilli; order Paenibacillales; family Paenibacillaceae; genus Paenibacillus_Z; species Paenibacillus_Z mendelii. The sequence goes on along the minus strand of NZ_JANHOF010000010.1, from coordinate 121,593 downwards.
AATATTCCAGTTGCGTTAATTGCCCGGGACATGCCTACTCTCGCAGTCGATACCGTTATTGTCGACGACTTTATTGGAGGCTATCTGGCAGCGGAGCACCTCATTGAATTGGGGCATCGGCGAATTGCTGTCATAGCCGAGGATATGAATGTGATGAGCAGCAGCGAGCGCGTCCGGGGGTACAGGAGTGCGCTTGAAGAGAATGGACTGGAGTATGACGATGCGCTGGTCAAAGAAAGTGACTTCACCATCCAAGGCGGCAAATTGAAGTCTGGAGAGCTGCTTGATTCCATCCATTCGCCAACGGCCATATTTGCCTGCAATGATCTGCTGGCGATCGGTGCGATTCAGGCAGCCCGGGAACGCGGGATGCAGCTGCCGCGGGATTTATCGGTAGTAGGGTTCGATAATACGATTCTAGCCTCCATTGTAGAACCGCCGCTGACGACCGTTGCGCAGCCGATGCGCGACATGGGACGTCATGTGATCGATCTGCTCATTCAAGAGATACGCGGACTCAAGAATCAGAAGCAGCGGATCATCCTCGTTCCGGAATTGGTTGTAAGGGGCTCGACAAGCAAGCGGGTACATACAGGGAATCAATGATGATACTGGGTTTAAGAACAGACGAGATTGCGAGAAGCGGCAGCGGGTAGGCAAAAACGAGCAGCGTGTCCTGGAATGAGGGCGGGCTGCTTTTTTATGTTCGGACAGTCCGCTTTGTCCTAATAAATGTCACACTTGTATCAGGTTTAATGATTGAGTATGTGTAAAAACGATGAATCATCTAGAATAATAATTAAATTTGAAAGTTTCTATTAATAAATCCCAATTATTTCAAATTATAAGGCGGTGTAGTAATTATATTGCAATCATTTGGCGGTACACGCGGAACCCGCAGCTCTGTAAGGGAGGAAAAAATTGGGATAGAAATCATGACGTTGTTCCTGATGAATGAAGCGGTTAGAAATGGAGGACAAAAAAGCATAATTACATAAAAGCACTAAAGCACTGATAAATAAAAGTATAATCGCATGAAAGCATTAAAGCAAAGACGTATAAAAGCAATAAAGTATAATAACGAATTTTTGTTTTTCAAGTGACTAGAGTCTTGAATTTATTTTTCGGGAGTTTTAATTTTTGGTTTCAAACTGAAAAAAAATGGGGAATGATAAATGCTTATCTCCAGTGATTTCAAACGTTTTCACAGATTGCACTTACACAATATTCCATTCAAAGGTATTAATAATTTGATATTATAAAGGTTGGTTCGAATTACCTAAGGGAAAATGGCTGAATTCGGATTATAATAATTATAGAGTGTGGAAAAAGAGCGGTTTCAAACCGATGTGATCACGTCGTTTTTCGAGCTGCGCTTAGTTTATTTGAAATAGCAACAATTAATTTTCATAATTAATGGTAATTAATTTGTTATTTATGAAAAATATTGTGACTATTATATTAGGCTGATTGATACGGCCTACAACTTGAATGAGGGGTGTCATATTAATGAAAGTTAAGTTAACATTCTTGTTAGCTGCAGTTGTCGCCATGGTAGCTGTTCTTAGCGCCTGCGGCTCAGATGGTGGAAGCGGTGGTGATCAAACCTTCCGCATGAATTTGACGGCAGAGCCGCCAACGTTGGATCCAGCACTAATTCAAGACCAAGTGTCTTCTACTGTTATGACAGGTCTCTTCGAAGGTCTTACCCGTAACGAGAAAGGTGAAACGGTAGCGGGCATGGCTGAGAAATGGGACATCTCGGACGACGGCAAGAAATATACGTTTCATATCCGGAAGGATGCAAAATGGTCCAACGGAGATCCTGTAACCGCCCATGACTTTGAATACTCCTGGAAGCGTACGTTGGACCCTGTGATGAGTCCGCCAGCTCCATATGCTTACCAGCTCTACTATATTAAGAATGCAGAGAAATACAACACGCCAGACAGCGGCGTGAAAGTGGAAGAGGTCGGCGTGAAAGCACTTGACGATTCCAGGCTCGAAGTTGAGCTGGAGAACCCAACGCCTTACTTCCTTAATCTGACTTCATTCTACACCTACTTCCCGGTTCACAAGTCCGTGAAGGAAAATCCGAAATGGGCTGCTGAAGCTTCGTCATTCGTTTCCAACGGTCCTTTCAAGCTGGAATCCTGGCAGCACAATGATTCGATTGATCTTGTACCAAGCGAGAACTACTACTTGAAAGATGAGATCAAGCTGCAGAAAGTACATTTTGTTATGATTGAAGATCCGAATACAGAAGCGAACATGTATGAAACGGGTGAGATCGACTGGAGCGGCTTGCCGACGGGCAACATTCCAACAGAGCAATTAGCTAAATTCTTGGCTGATAAAAATCCGGAGCTTTCGGCACCGGCAACGGCCAGCACGTATTACTACGTGGTAAACAACACGAAAAAGCCATTTAACAACGTGAAGGTGCGTAAGGCGCTGGCGATGTCCATTGACCGCAAAGCATTGGTTGAGAAGGTAGTTAAAGGTGGTCAAACACCGGCTTATGCCTATGTACCGCCTGGTATTCGCGGTACGGATAAAGACTTCCGTGAAGAAGTAGACGGCAACCTGTTCAAAGAAGATGCAGTGGAAGCGAAGAAGCTTCTTGCTGAAGGCTTGGCAGAAGAAGGCATGACCGCAATGCCGGTCTTCGAGGTTTCTTTCAATGAAGGGCTTCATAAGCAAGTAGCGGAAGCCATTGCGGATATGTGGAACAAGAATTTGGGTATTACCGTTAAGACACAGACTGTCGAATGGAAAGTATTCCTGCAGAACCGTACGTCCCTTGCTTATGATATCGCGCGTTCCGGCTGGGGTGCGGACTACAATGACGGCATGACCTTCCTTGACATGTGGTTGACTGGCGGAGGCAACAATGACGTTGGCTTCAAAAATGCTGAATTCGATAAGCTGATCAAAGAAGCAAGCACGACTTCCGATCAGAAGACTCGTGTCGATGCTATGGCCAAAGCGGAGAAAATTCTGATTCAAGACAACATGGCGATTATCCCGCTGTACTACTACACCAGCCCGCATTTGGTAAAACCTCATGTGAAGGGTATTGAGATGGATTATAAAGGTGATATTGACTACACGAGAGCCTACATGGAGGAATAGCCTTTAGGTCCGGTTTTTACACAAGTGAAACGGAAATACGTAGGTGACGTCTGACGACGGCCTACGTATTTTCAATTTTGATATCTTTATGGGAGGTGGTGGGTCATGATCCGGTTTTTGCTTCGAAAAACGGTCAATATCGTGCTGTCGCTGTTCGTACTGGCGACCGCCACGTTTTTCCTGATGAAAGCTATTCCAGGCGATCCGTTCATGCAGGAAAAGAACGTACCGGACGTGGTGAGGCAGAACCTCATCAAGTTTTATGGATTTGACAAGCCGATGTGGGAGCAATACCTCGTTTATTTGAACAATCTGATTCATTTGGACTTGGGGATGTCGATGCGGCAGCAGTATCAGAGCGTTAGCGATATTATTGCCCGTTCTTTTACGTACTCGCTGCAGCTTGGTCTTGTCGCGATCGTAGTATCGATTATCGTAGGTATCGCGGTAGGCCTGATTGCGGCTCTGTATCACCGCAAGCTGATTGATAAGCTCGCTATGCTCTTTGCAACACTCGGGATCGCGGTGCCGAACTTCGTATTAGGGACGATTATTCAATATTATTTTGCCAATAAGTTTAGGTTCTTCGATGTCGCAGGCTTGAATGACCCTTCCGACTTCGTTCTGCCGACCATTGCGCTCTCGGTACTGCCGATTGCCTTTATCGCAAGGTTAACCCGGTCTACGATGCTTGAGGTGTTATCGGCCGATTATATCCGGACAGCCAAGGCGAAGGGAATCGGTTCATTAACTATCCTGATTCGTCATGCCCTGCGCAACGGGCTGCTGCCTGTCGTGTCTTATGTTGGCCCCATGACGGCGAATATTATTACGGGCTCCGTCGTTGTCGAATCGATTTTCGGAATAGCGGGTCTTGGCAAATTCTTTACCATGAGTGTATCGAACCGGGATTACACGCTCATTATGGGGATCACGCTGTTCTATGCGGCCATTCTCATGTTTGCAAGGTTCCTTACCGATATCGCTTATGCATTAATCGATCCTCGGATCAAAATGATGAAAAAAGGAGGCGGAGGCCATGCAGCCGGCTGAAATGAATACTCAGGATGGGCACATCGATTCCGCCCAGTTTGCTCGTATTGAAAAGCAAGCAAAGGTAACAGAAGTAGGTGTCACCCGAAGTCGTTCGGCCGGGCAGGAGATTTGGTATCGGCTGCGGACGAATCACTGGGCGATGTTCGGCTTATATGTTCTGGCAGTCGTTATAATAATGGCCATTATCGGTCCGCTCATTTCACAGTATGATTACTACACGACGAATTTGGATGCTACGAATCAAGCGCCGTCCTCCGAGTATTGGTTCGGTACGGATAACCTTGGACGGGATATGTTCTCGAGGACTTGGAAAGGCGCGCAGATTTCGCTCACGGTCGGTTTGGCAGCGGCACTTGCCGATTTGCTGATCGGCGTCTTGATGGGCGGCATCATGGGCTACTTCGGCGGGAAAGTCGATGAGTTCCTTAATCGCTTCTCCGAAGTGCTTTATGCGATCCCATATCTGCTGGTCGTTATTCTGGTCAGTGTCGTATTGGGCTCTAATATGTGGACCATCGTTCTGGCGATGTCCATCACCGGCTGGATTAACATGTCCTGGATTGTACGGGGACAAATTATGCAGCTCAAAAATCAAGAATACGTGCTCGCCTCGCGGTCAATGGGCGCAGGCGGCTTTCATATTTTGCTCCGTCACTTGGTCCCGAATTCGCTCGGTCCGATTATCGTGACGGTCGCTCTATCCGTACCATCAGCGATATTCGCTGAAGCATTCCTCAGCTTCCTCGGTCTTGGCGTGCAATCCCCGGCTGCATCATGGGGCGTTATGATTAACGACGCTTTGTCGAGCTGGAAGATGTACCCGTGGCAGTTGTTATTCCCGGCCGGTATGCTGACGATCACAATGCTGGCTTTCAACATTTTCGGCGACGGTCTTCGGGATGCATTCGATCCGAAAATGAAGGTTTAAACGGAGGTGAATGTCGATGAATGATAACGATACAGTATTATCCGTTAAAGAGCTCCAGGTTGCGTTTCGTACGCGCAGCGGGGAGGTTCAGGGGGTACGCAATGTCACGTTCGACCTGAAGAAGGGCGAGGCGCTTGCGATTGTCGGCGAGTCTGGCAGCGGTAAGAGCGTCACCGCCCAGTCGATCATGCGGCTTATTCCTTCACCGCCTGGAATGGTGAAGGGCGGTACGATCCAATTTAACGGCCAAAATATCTTGAAGAAGTCTGAGAAGGAAATGGAAGCGATCCGTGGGAAAGAAATGGGGATGATCTTCCAGGATCCGATGACCTCGCTCAATCCGACGATGACGATCGGCCGGCAAATTACGGAAGTCCTGATCAAGCACCAGAACATGGACAAGAAACAGGCCCGTCTGCGTGCGATCGAGATGCTCCGACTAGTCGGATTGCCGAGCCCGGATCAGCGCTTCTCCCAATATCCCCATGAATTCTCGGGCGGGATGCGGCAGCGGGCGATGATTGCGATTGCCCTAGCTTGTGATCCTACGCTCCTGATCGCGGATGAGCCGACCACGGCTTTGGACGTAACGATTCAGGCGCAAATATTGGAATTGATGAAGGATCTGCAAGAACGGCTGGGTACGTCGATTATTTTGATTACGCATGACCTTGGCATTGTGGCTGATATGTGTGACCGTGTTATTGTCATGTACGCAGGGAAGGTAGTCGAGGAAGGGACGAAGGATGAGATCTTTAAGAATCCGAAGCATCCGTACACGCGCGGACTGCTCCGTTCGCTTCCTCGTTTGGATCAACCGAAGGATGAGCCTCTCATTCCGATTGACGGTACACCGCCGAACATGGCGAATCCGCCTATCGGCTGTGCGTTCTGTGATCGCTGCGACTTTGCGATGAAAATATGTACCGAAGTAGATTCGAAGATGATCACGCACAGCGAGACCCATGCATCCCGGTGCTGGCTTCACCATAGCTCGTATAGAGAGGAGTGAATGGCATGAATGGAAACTCCGCGCCCTTGGTGGAAATCGAAGGGCTAAGTAAACATTTTCAAGTAGCTGATGGGCAAACACTTAAGGCAGTTAATGATTTGACGCTCGGCATATATAAAGGTGAGACACTTGGAGTCGTGGGCGAATCCGGCTGTGGGAAATCGACGGCTGGACGGACGATTCTGCGGTTGTATGAGCCGACAGCAGGGACAGTCACCTTTAACGGCCAGAATATATATAAGATGGGCGGAAGCAAGCTGAAAGCGATGCGCCGTCAGATGCAGATGGTGTTTCAGGACCCATATGCTTCACTCAACCCGCGCTGGTCGGTGGAAAACATTATAGCCGAACCGCTTGATCTGCATAATCTGGCTGGCAGCCGCAAGGAGCGCCGGATGAAGGTGGAGAGTCTACTGGAGCGCGTAGGGCTGCAATCCTCGCATGCGGATCGTTATCCGCATGAATTCTCGGGCGGTCAACGTCAGCGTATCGGGATTGCCCGCTCGCTTGCGGTCGATCCGCAATTCATCGTATGCGACGAGCCGATCTCGGCACTCGACGTATCGATTCAAGCACAGATTGTTAACCTGCTAAAGGAGCTTCAACGCTCCGAGGGCTTTACCTATATGTTCATCGCGCATGACTTGGCGATGGTGAAGCATATCAGCGATCGGGTGGCGGTCATGTACTTAGGGAAGCTGGTCGAGCTTGCAGAGAGCGCGGACTTGTACGCCGATGCGAAGCATCCGTATACACAAGCACTTCTGTCCTCGATTCCGGTGCCTGACCCGGATATCGAAGCCCGCAAGGAGCGGATCGTGCTTAAGGGCGACATCCCAAGCCCGATCAATCCGCCTAGCGGATGCCCGTTCCGCACGCGCTGTCCGGCAGCAACCGAACGCTGTGCAGCCGAGATGCCGCAGCTGCGTGAAGTGAAGCCGGGCCATCTGGCGGCTTGCCACTACGCTTAGTCCTTATACGAACCGCATCATCTAAACGATGATGCGGTTTTATTGTGTGGAACTTATTGTTGTACCTATTCAGCCGCCTAATGAACGGAGCGATCCGTTTCTTTCTTGCGTTGCGGCGGTACTGGTCGGCGCGGAAGGAGTTTGGGGCCGGCGAAAGGGACAGTCTAAGGGCTGGGTCAAAGCGGTGTCTGGGTTTGGAAGCCTCCTCAATATGGTGTACACTTAATGGAGTTAATTAAAGGTGAAGCGATCGATTGGAATGGGGAGAAGCGATGAATAGTGCCTATGTCAATCAGTTGGAAGAGTGGCTGCGGAGCCAGGCGAATGAGGCGAATGCGGGGCCGATGTCCACGTATATGCGGAATCGGTTTCCCTTTCTCGGATTGAAAAATCCGGAGCGGGTTATATTAACCCGGTCTTTTCTATTGGAATACGGGATGCCGCCGGATGAAGAGCTGGAACAGATCGTTCGGGAGCTGTGGCTGCTGCCGGAGCGGGAGTTTCAATATACGGCCATGCACCTGCTGGAGAAGCGCATGAAGCAGTCCGAGCCGGAGCGGATTGAACTGCTGCAGTGGATGATAACGACGAAATCATGGTGGGATACGGTGGATCTTATTGCCGGTAAGCTCGTCGGCGGTCTGTTCACCCGTTATCCGGAGTTAATACCTGTCTACACGGATATTTGGATCGCTTCGGAAGATCTGTGGCTGCGGCGCAGCGCCATATTGTTTCAGCTGGGGTACAAGCGAGATACGGACCAGCAGCTTCTATTCGATTACATACGACGCTGTGCAGGGGAAGATGATTTCTTTATCCGTAAAGCCATTGGATGGGCGCTGCGGGAGTACTCGAAGACGGACAAAGAGGCGGTCATCGCTTTTGTAGCCGAGACGAAGCTGTCACCGCTTAGCGTACGCGAAGCTTTGAAGTGGGTGCAGGCCAAGGAAGGCAAGGCGATGAAAGGTTTGGACATAGAAACGGAAACGGACTCGACATAGAAACTTGACACGGACACGTACACAGAAACGAAAACAGAAACTGGGAATGGAAACAGAAACAGACACGGAAAACAGAAACAGAAACAGAGCATGATTAAGGGAGCAGGTGCGGCTCCTCCTATAGGCAGAAAATGTTTGACGGTCAATAAAAATCATGATAAAGTTATAACCAAGTAAAGTAGTATGAATTATAGGAATAAAGGCGGTGCCTACGTATGAATCATCCCATAACGATAAAGAGCGGCGATGTGCAGCTGTCCGGTGTCCTACAGTATCCTGAATCTGATAAAGTCGAACGAGGGACGAAGAAGTACCCGATCGTTGTGATTTGCCATGGTTTCGTCGGTAATCGGATCGGTACAGATCGCCTATTCGTCGAGGCTGCGGAACAGCTGACGAATAGCGGCTATCTTGTTCTGCGTTTCGACTATGGCGGCTGCGGCGAAAGCACCGGAGACTACGGCAGTGGCGGACTTGATAAGCTGATCGAGCAAACACGGACCGTGCTTGACTATACGGCAGGTCTCGATCTGGTTGACCCGGATCGCATCATTCTGCTCGGACACAGCTTGGGCGGGGCAGTGGCCGTACTGACGGCTGCGAGGGACAGCCGGGTGAAGTCGCTCGTGTTATGGGCGCCGGTAGCGCACCCCTATATGGATATCCGCAATATTATCGGGAAGCAAGCGGTCGAGGAAATCGAGAAGACAGGCAAAAGCGACTATTTGCATTATGAGCTTACGCAGCATTTCACCAACTCATTGGCGGAATATCAGCCGCTCACTGAGCTGCGCAGCTATAATGGCGACGTGCTGATCGTGCATGGTACGGCCGATACGGTCGTTCCCGTCGACTATTGCTTCCTGTATCAGAAGACGTTCTGGCTGCGCAAGGAAGGCTGCTGCGATAAAGAGGTCATTATGCAGGCAGATCACACCTTCTCCTCGAAGTCGACGCGGGATCAGGCATTCGATGTTACTCTCCGCTGGATTGATTCGCTAGGCAAGCGCCGCTCGGACTGGAGCTATTGGACCATTTAATCTCCTAAAATAAGTTACGAAACGCCTTTCCATTACGGTTGTATACAGCCATAATGGAAAGGCGTTTTTTTTGTTAACATGTGGATGAGTTCCCGGAGAATACACGCTGTGGACAAGAAAGAGGCAGCGATTCTTTATTTCCACAGGCGGCTGTGGATAATGTTGATTGAATGTGAATAAGTTTGTGGACAACTTCTTTTTGATCGTGAATTACCCACATGTGAAAATTGATCTCATTAATTATACAGGGCATATTTCCGTATTATTGTGACTCCGTGCAGCGGATGATGTAACAAAATCGAGTTTCGTTCGTTATCAGGGGGTAGAGGAGGGGAGCGTCGCAATGAATCACCATACATTCACAGAGTTGTTTAAAGCGTATCAGCCCCCTCTGTACCGATATTTGTACCGGACATGCGGATCGAAGGAAGCCGCCGAGGAGCTGCTGCAGGAAACCTTTTATCGTGCGATGCTGTCCCTCCGGCTTGAGGATACGAGGCTCATACGTGCATGGCTCTATAAAGTGGCTCGCAATTTGATGATCGATTGGATGAGGAGAAGGGGGAAGGAAGCGGAGATGCTCCGTCAGGTGGAGCTGCAGTCGACCGGAATGAGCAGCTATCCGATGCCGGAAGAGGCCTACCGGCAGGAATTAAGCAGGAGCTCGATCGCGGCTATAATGGGCCAGCTCCCCGAGCATTATCGAACGATTCTATATTTAAGGGAAATTGAAGGCTTTTCCTACTTGGAGCTGGCCGAATTGCTCGATATCAGTCTAAGCCAGGTAAAGGTGAACCTGCATCGGAGTAAAACGAAATTTAAACAGATTGCGGAGACAATGGAAGGCGGCGAGAGGAATGAGTGACGATTCACGCACAGCTAGAGAGGAAGACCGCGAGGAGCGTCTTCTTGATGAATGGCGGAAGCAGCGGGGAGAGCTGGATCCGGTGCCCGGCTTAACAGCTAGGGAGGAGAAGAAATTCAAGCGAATGATTTGGCGGACGCGCTTTGCCGTTATGCGGAGTGTGGCTGCAACGCTGCTCGTCCTCTATTTTGTATTTCTGATTTATATGATGGTGGCAAATATTACGTTCCTGAAGACGGGGAAGAACGAGGCGTTTATACGCTATGTTCATACGCTTGTTGAGACTCATGAAACGGGTCTGTTTGCAGATAAGACGGGCACACCTGCAGTAGAGCTGACGGGTCTTCTAACCCAAGTGATGACGTTTAAAGTATACAGACCCGTAGGCGAGTGGGATGTCGTGGTTGGGGAAGTGACGGCAAGGAAGCCGATTTTCGGCGATTACTCCTATACGCTGCAGCTGAATGAACAGTATCTCAATGAAAGGAAAAGCTATTCATTCGCGCTGCCGCCGGATTTGTATCCTGGGGATCCTTCGCAACAGCTGATGACGAATCCTCTTAATGCGGATTGGAACCGGTTTGCGCGCATGGAGGATGGATATGTGGGCGAGATGGCATTCTCGACTGTAACGGGTATGGATCCGGAACAACTATTCGACTTGCTTGCCCCTTATGATCTAAGAGTTGTTGCGATGCCGGTTTATTCGGGCGAACTCCAGACGGAGGAGCTCAGTCGGATGTCGCACTCCTCTTCGGGCCAGATTATTTATGTACCGGCATTAATGCTAAGACCTTACGTTGAATATATGGATCGCACGAGGTCTTGGACGCGTTTGATTGCGGATAAGGACGGCCTGGAGAAATCCGAGCATCAATTTATGAAGGATATCCCATGGCTGATTGATCAAGGAGACTATAACGGACGGTCACTCGATAAAGCCCGGATGGCCTACTTGAACGAGCAGGGGCTTCAAGTCTATGGCGCGATCGTGACAGGGCCAATCAGAGAGCTGGAAAAGCTGAAGCAGGAGAAGCAATTGCATCTATTCGAGCTTGGCCGGATCGAGCCGTGGAATTGGCGCGAATGAAACCGTCTGTCCAATGGTATATAATGATCAACGGGGTTAACTATAGTTCATAGAACGCGAAGAGCGAAATGAGCGTCGAGAGCGAGGTGCGGCATGAAGAGACGACAATTGTGGATCATTGCTGCCATTCTGTTGTTAAGCGTGGGCATTATCGGCTGCGCGAAGAACGGCAATCAGGCGGTGAACCAAGGAAACCATCCCATTCAACCGGGCGAATCCAACCAACAGCAGCCCGCAGAACCGCCGACAGGAAATACAGGCGTTACAGGTAATTCAGGTAATACAGGCAATACGGGAAATGCGGGCAACACGGGCGCGGGGAATGATGAGGACGATCGAAACGCCGAGCCTGAGGATGGCTTACTCAGACAGGCACTGGCGAAGATGTCACTTGACGAGAAGATCGGCCAGCTTATCATTGCTGGCGTAGAAGGAACCTCTGCCAATGACAAGGATAAGCGGATGATCGCCGAGCAGCATGTTGGGGGTATCATCTTCTATAAAGATAACCTGGCCTCACCTAAGGAGGTCGTTAAGTATGTGAATAAGCTGAAGGAGTGGAATGGAGCAGGCGCGGCTCCGCTCCTGTTGTCCGTTGATCAGGAGGGGGGCAAGGTCAGCCGGCTTCCTGGGCTGGAAGCCCTGCCTTCAGCCGCGGTGATCGGTGCAGCAGATGAATTGCCGTTTGCCTCTGCGGTAGGATCGCTGCTTGCCCGGGAATCGGAGGCGATGGGGATCAATATGGATTTTGCCCCGGTTCTTGATATCAACAGCAATCCGGACAATCCGGTCATTGGCACGCGCTCCTACGGGTCGACTGCGGATAAGGTGACGACTATGGGAATGGCGGTCATGGGCGCTATTCGAGGCGAGGGCGTTATTCCGGTCGTGAAGCATTTTCCGGGTCACGGGGATACCTCGGTGGATTCTCATCTGGAGCTGCCTGTCGTACACAAAGATCTGGAGCAGTTGAAGGCTTTCGAATGGCTGCCGTTCGCCGAAGCGATCCATCAGGGGACGGATGCGGTCATGATTGCCCATATTCTGTTTCCGAAGCTGGACGACAAGTATCCAGCCTCGTTATCGAAGGCCGTTATAACCGGCCAATTGCGCGGAACGCTCGGATTCGAGGGCGTGGTGATGACCGATGATATGACGATGGGTGCGATCGCGAAGAACTTCGGCATTGGCGAGGCTGCTGTCCAGACGATCAAGGCCGGAAGCGATATCGTGCTGGTCGCGCATGAGTATGGCAATGTCGATAAGGTCATTCAAGCCTTGAAGAAAAGCGTGGGTAAGGGTGAGCTGACGGAGCAGCGTATAGACGAGAGTGTGCTTCGAATATTGGAGCTGAAGCAGCGCTACGAGCTGACGGATGAACCCGTCGCCGCACCGGCGCTAGGCGAGTTGAACGCGGAAATCCGCAGCGTGCTGAAACAATATACAAAATAGGAGAGATGGAGCTGCGCATGTCGCGGCTCCATCTTTTTTCAGTAGCCCGGCAGTGGTAGCCGCTGCCGCCGTACTGATCGGGAAAGGATCAAAGCCTGCCGAGATAGCATGCGGCTGTAATTCCATATTTGGAAGGATGGCCGGATGCCGTCTGCGGCTGTAACGCCAGAAAAGGGAGTTACAGCTTGCAGAGTGAAGCCGCAGCAGAGCTGTAAGGCCGGATTCTACCGTTACAGCTCCTGAATCTGGAAGGGAGGCGGCCATCTGCGGCTGTAACGCCAGAAAACGGAGTTACAGCTCGCGTAGTGCAGCCGCAGTAGAGCTGTAAGGCCGGTTTTTACCGTTACAGCTCCTTAATCTGGAAGAGGGGCTGTCCGTATGAGGCTGTAACGCCAGAAAACGGAGTTACAGCTCGCAGAGTGAAGCCGCAGCAGAGCTGTAAGGCCGGATTCTACCGTAACAGCTCCAGAATCTGGAAGAGGAGCCGGCAACCTGCGGCTGTAACGCCAGAAAACGGAGTTACAGCTCGCGTAGTGCAGCCGCAGTAGAGCTGTAAGGCCGGATTTTACCGTTACAGCTCCCGAATCTGGAAGAGGAGCCGGCCATCTGCGGCTGTAACGCCAGAAAAGGGAATAACAGCTCGCGTAGTGCAGCCGCCGTAGAGCTGTAAGGCCGTATTCTACCGTTACAGCTCTAGAATCTCGAAGAGGAGCCAGCAACCTGCGGCTGTAACGCCAGAAAAGGGAGTAACAGCTCACGTAGTGCAGCCGCCGTAGAGCTGTAAGGCCGTATTCTACCGTTACAGCTCCTGAAACACGAGACGGAGCCGGCTATGGTACGTCTCCGGCACTCGAGCGCAATCTGCCTCTATCGTGTAAGTAGTCCATTGTTTGCGGATCACGTTCTGGAGGTATGTAGGTAGTACAAGTCACAATGAGAGGTGATCTGGTATGGCAAAGGATAAGAAGAAGACAACCCATGTTGATCCGAAGAATAGTCGTGACCATCCGGAACAATACCCGACCAATGAGCCGAGCTTGTTCGATATGTGGGAAAGCCAGAAGAATGTAGACCCCATTCCAATGGAGGACCTGAACCTCGACAAGAAAGAGGAGAAGCGCCAGACGCATACGAAGAATGAGTCCTCCAGCTTGAAGAAATACCATTCAGGATTCGGTAAGGGGTAGCCCATTCAAGAGCAGTATATAAAAGAAGCCGAGAGCAGACGACTTACGTCCACGCTCAAGGCTTCTTTCTTGTTGGATGCGAGGCTAAGCGTGAACCCGAAGGGTCAGCCCGGGATACAGCACGGAACGTTCTGCCCGCATTGTCTCGATTGTAGCCCGGTCGAAGGAGGCGTGGAACAATTCCGGATCGGGCTCGAAGGTAACGCTTATGCCGGTCTCGCCGGTTGTGCCAACCGGTGTCAAGGCGCATCGTGGAATCCCATGGCTGTAGTCCTGGCGATTGATCGAGCCGTCGCGCCGCGTCTCGACCTGCAGGTGAAGTGACAGTGCATTGACTACTGCGATGCTGATCCCTTTCTCGCCGCCCGGTACCGAGTACGAGGCGCCGATTGCCGTCCGGTTATGCAGGTCGGTCATGACGGTTTGGAGCCAGGACCGATCCGTTTCCGTTCCCGGGAAGGCGCGGGTCGGAATGCCGCGGCCGTTGTCAGCTACGGTCACCCTTCTGTTATCGTGGACATAAATATTCACTTCCGTGCAATAGCCCGCCTGATGCTCCAGGATGCTATTCTCCAGCACGGCTCCCAGCAGGGCATGCGGGTCGTGCTTGCCCTCCGGCTTGCCGAGGTAAGCTGCGGCATTGCCGCGAGCCTCGGTCATGTCCAGATAATCGCTCGTATCGAGCAGATCGGAGGTCGCGGCAAGCAGCAGCAGAAGAGGCAGGGTGCGATGGCGGGGGATCGAGTATCGGCCGCCGCGGTCATCCTGCTGCAGCAGGTCAGCGCCGAGCAGCGCCTTCAGATGGTGGTACAGCTGGCCGGTCGTTCCCATATTCAATCGTTCGACCAGCTCGGCACCGTTCATCGGCTGATACAGGACTGTGCGGATGATATCGAGCCGCTGTTTATGTCCGAGAGCTCCGATGACCTTGGCGGCCTTGTCCCCGTCCGCGGCTAGAATCTGGCTGACAGACCGGGATTTAGGCTCCCAACGAAATCGCGTGTTGTCATGATTGTAATAGCCGGAGAAGTAGAGCTCACCGGCCGAAGCCATGGATTCGGCAGCCTCTGTAGGTGCATGCGAAGCGGGAACTTCCGGATGGATAGCTGCTTCAGTGTGGACCGTAGTTGAGCCGGCTTCTCCTATCAGCAGCCTGACTTGCTGGGTAAGCTCGGAGAGCTGTGTCTTCATAGTATCCAATTCAGCGGCGAAGTCTCTAGATGCAGTCATGAACATCACCTCACTAAACATAATTACGCAATAACGTTATTACGTAATTTAATAATATCATGTAATCCATCATTTGTAAATATTTCCTTGGATACGAACCTGTCCTTTATTTTCCTTACCGAATACATCAGTTTCGCGATAACAAATGCATTGACATCCATTTAATGAGCAGTTAGAATCATGTGAGACTAACGATCGTTAGGTAAAGTTATTGAACCGTATGATCCATCTATGTCGGGACCCTATTTGGGTTAAATACTTTGATTTGAATCATCGCGGAGGTACGGAGTATGACCGCTACTAAATTGAAGCTTGCAGCGCTAACGCTGTTTACGGAGTCGGGCTATGAAGGGACCTCCATGTCCCAAATTGCAAAGGCCGTCGGCATTAAGACACCTTCAATCTATGCTCATTTTGAATCGAAAGAGCATTTGTTCCTTACCTTGGTGGAATTCGTCATTCAGGAGGATTGCGATCAGCTTCTGAGGATTATTGCTCAGACGGCTGATCAACCGCCTCTAGAACGAGTGCGGGCGGTGTTCAATCATTATTCGGATCGCGGAACGCCGACCATGGAGAAGTCATTTTTGAAAAGGGCGATTATGGTGCCGCCCCGTCACTTGCGGGAGCGTCTTCGGCAAGACTTTGACGGGCATGAGCGGTTTCTGACCCATCATATCGTTCTTCTCTTTCGGGGATGCATGGATGGTGGAGCAGAACTTGACGAAGAGGAAGAATGTCGCCTGATTGCGCTCTTTTATGCATTGGTGGACGGATTGATTGTGGAGCGGGAGCTTTATGATAAGGAGCTCTTCTTGGAGAGGCAGGAACAGCTGTGGGCTTGGTTCTGTAAAGCAATTACCTGCAAGAGAGGATGATATCAATATGGCATGGGTTTATTTGCTTGTCGGCGGTATGCTTGAGATCGGCTGGGCATTCGGGCTGCGGGCTTCGGAAGGGTTTACGATTCTGCTGCCCTCCGTGCTTACGATCGTTATGCTGGCGGCCAGCTTCTACCTGTTTGCGAAGTCGATGCGGATGATTGAGATTGGCACGGCCTATGCGGTGTTTACGGGAATTGGGACGGCAGGAACGGTAGTAATCGGAATGCTGCTGCTGGGCGAGCCGGCGGATTTGCTGAGACTGTTCTTCGTGGCGCTTCTTGTGGGCGGCATTGTGGGACTCAAAATGATTTCGTCCGATAAGGACGCAGGAGAACCTGCCGCGCAGCAGGAGGAAACGGTTGATACTAGCGCCTAGCGGCGTGGGCCGCTAAATGAATGCTCGCATCAGGTATAGCTACGGGGGGGATTGACAATGGCTTGGATATTCTTGCTGCTGTCCGGCTTGGGTGAAGTTAGCGGCGTTACCTGCATGAAATGGTCGGATGGATTCAAGAAGTGGAAAGGAACAGTTGGCGCCATTATTTCGGGCTTCTTCAGCTTCTATTTCTTATCGAGAGCGCTGCAGGAAATTCCGATCAGTACGGCTTACGGCGTATGGACCGGCATTGGATCGGCAGGGAGTGTACTTCTTGGCATGTTTGTGTTCGGAGAGTCGAAGGACAGACGCAAGCTGCTTTTCATTGGTATGATTATTGCCGGCGTGGCTGGCTTACGGATCGTTGGGGGCGGGCACTAGCGGCCGAGCCTATGACGATCTTTCTTTTTGCCCAGTCACGAATTACAATGGGGATACAGACTCAACATACGAGTTCGAGATGAAGGAGCGTAATCGGACGTGACGAACCCTATAGAAATTCGCGAGCTCGCAGCATGGGTCGAACGGTCACTGCTTCCGGAGCTGCTGATCGAAAGCATGCATCCCCGCGAACCGATTATTGTCCGTCAATATCCGGAGCCATGGATTAAGCTCGGAGCGGGTAATTATGCAGGCGTATTCGTGCATCCCCTTGCGGATGATCTCGTGATCAAAGTATATACGCCTGGCCGGGATGGCTTCGAGGACGAGGTTCAGGTGTATGATCGGCTCGGCGAGCATTCCGCTTATTCACAATGCTATTATGCGAATGAAGCCAACAGTTATCAATATTTGATTTTGAAGCGTTTGCGGGGGAAAACCTTGTATCAATGCATACTTGAGGGAACTGCGATTCCTGCCCAGGCAATTAAGGATATCGATGAAGCGCTGGACTATGCACGGTCAAGAGGGCTCCGCCCCCATGATGTTCATGGGAAGAACGTCATGATACACGAAGGCCGCGGCCTTGTCGTGGACGTGTCAGATTTCCTGAAGCAGGACACCTGCTCGATGTGGAGCGATCTGAAGAAAGCGTATAACCACCTTTACCTGCCGTATCTGTCCAAGCGTCCCGTTCCTGTTCCCGAGTGGATTATGAACGGTGTGCGCAAAGGTTATCGGCTGTTCAAGTCTTCGACGTCATAAGCTTATAATAAGAAGCGGACGCCCGTATTCAGCAGGCGCCCGCTTCTTCATGCTATTCTTGCTTATTCACGCGATGCATAAGCTCGACAAGCTTATCGGGCGGATAAGCGCCAGACAGTGCATACTTGTTATCGAAGACAAAGAACGGCACGCCGGTTACGCCGATTCTCGCCGCTAATGCCAAGTCGGCGTTAACGGCTTCCTCTCCGCCGCCTTGGCGCAAGGGTTCCAATACGGCAGTTGCATCCTCGCCCAATTCAGCCGCAATAGCCTCGATCTCCTTGAATTGCGCAAGATCCCGCCCTTCTTCAAAGTAGGCGCGGAAGATCGCATTAACGGCCGTTTCCTTGAGCTCTGGCTTCAGAAGCGCGACGAATCGGTGGGCAAGCTTCGTATTCGGCATCCGCTGTACCCGGTCAAACCGGTACGTGAGGCCGACGGCTGCGCCGGCGTTCGTCACTTGCGCAAGAGCTTGCTGCATCCGGGAGTTGTCGCCCATCTTCTGCGACATCACTTCTTTGAACGGAAGCCCTTCCGGGGGGAGGGTCGGATCAAGCAGGAAGGCACGGAATGTAATCTCAGCAGGCTCGCCGCCTTCACTGACCCACTGCTCGAGCGCCTTGTTCAAATTTTGTTTGCCGATTCGGCACCATGGACATACCATATCGGAATAGACTTCAATTTTCATGTGGATTCAGTCCCTTAATCGATTTGTAATCTAACCTCATGCTAAAGCAGATCACTTACGAAAGCAAGAATGCAGGCGGCGGTAATTCATGGCCCCTGACTACCTGAGATGGACAGCTTCTATAACCTTCATTACTATGGAATAATGAATATCGATTGGACGGGTTCTTATTCATTAGTTGGAGAGGGGAATCAGTGTGATTGCTATTGGCCTTGCCGGTTGGGGGGACCATGACGAGCTTTATAATCCTGGCGTGAGAGCGGGTGATAAGCTGGCGCACTATGCCAAGCATTATCCGATTGTTGAAGTGGATTCAACCTTCTATGCCATCCCGAGTATGGAAACTTGCAGGAGATGGTCCGATATGACACCGCCGGCCTTCTCTTTCATCGTCAAAGCCTACAAAGGGCTAACCGGCCATGACCGCAGCCAGCCGGGCTTTACGGAGCTTGAATCCACCATGAAGCCGTTTCTTGAATCGATTCAACCCTTTTGGGAGGCGGGCAAGCTCAAAGCGGTTCTGTGTCAATACCCGCCATGGTTTGACTGTACCCGGGAGAATGTTCAGGTTCTGAGAGAAACGAAGAGTCTGATTGGGGATTTGCCTGCGGCGCTCGAATTCAGGCATCAAAGCTGGTTCTCTGATACCTTTCGGGCGAAGACGCTGCAATTTATGAGAAGCGAGGGCTGGATCCACAGCATATGCGATGAACCCCAGGTAGCTCCTTTTTCCGTACCGACCGTTCTTCAAGCGACCCATGATCAGGTGACGATGGTACGCATGCATGGACGCAATGTATCCGGCTGGAGCCAGCGGGGAAATCCGAATTGGCGGGCCGTCCGCTACTTATACAATTACAACCGCAGCGAGCTTCAGGAATGGGCGGAGCAGCTTCGCAGCCTTGAACAGCAGACCGAAGAGATTTGCGTTGTGTTCAACAACAACTCCGGAGGCGATGCAGCAAGCAATGCCAAGCAATTGATGAATCTGCTGCAGATGGATACCCTCCCGCTCGCTCCACGTCAGCTTGACTTGTTTGAATAGGCGTTTTAAGCCTGGTGAAGAATGAAGCCAGCGATATGCTGTTTGACTTGTCGGATACGTGGTAATGGATGGTGGGGAGAGTGAGGGAGCGAGCGCGGCAGCCTAGCGGTGGCAGCTTCATACAATTGGATGTGGCGCACCGAATAAATGCGGCATTCTTTTCGTAAAATAGGAACCTGTCCGCATTGACAATGACAACTGTAACTGATATGATTACAGTACAGAGCGGGGGTGGGTTACACATGAATAGCGAATTTACGATAGCCGTACACAGCTTGGTTTACTTGGCGTATGTACCGGATCGGATGGCATCCAGCGAAGCCATCGCTGAGAATGTCTCGACCAATCCGGCCCGCATCCGTAAAGTCATGAGCTGTTTGCGTAAAGGCGGTTATGTGGATACTCGCGAAGGCGCGGGCGGTGGATACCGGTTGACGCTTGATCCGGCTGTCGTATCGTTGTCCGATGTGTACCGGCTGATGGCCCAAGGCTCCGTGATCCCGGGCTGGTGCTCCGGTAATCCCGATATGGATTGCGTTGTCGGCTCCAATATGCAGGAGGTTATGCACGGCATCTTCTGCAAAGCGGAGAAGCATCTTGAATCCTACTTCGGGAGCATAACCATTGCTGATGTGCTGGGGCAAATTCACAGCTGCGAGGATTGCTGATATCTTGCGGACGCTTTGCCAACGTTTGGTGTGACGGGTTCTCCCTTCTCATACATGGATACATGGAGAATAATTATTATACCGAGAGGATGATTCACAATGGCAGCAGTAGCACTGACGAAGGATACTTTCAAACCAAGCATCGAGAGCGGCGTAACGCTCGTTGATTTCTGGGCACCATGGTGCGGCCCTTGTAAAATGCAGCTTCCGATCGTTGAAGAGCTTTCCGGCGAGCTGGAAGGCTCGGCAACAATCGCGAAGATCAACGTCGACGAAGAGCCTGAAATCGCGTCCCAATTCGGCGTTATGAGCATTCCGACGCTGATCCTGTTCAAGGATGGACAGCCAGTGGACAAAATGGTCGGCCTGCAATCCAAGGATGCACTCAAAAACAAAATTCAAGGCCAGCTGTAAGCCAACAAGGCTTCAGCGGCGCAGGAGTCCCCACACCGAGGCGGTGTGGGGATTTTTGCTGTGAAGAAAACGGCCGATCTTCAGCATTCCGTCCAGTTTGGCAGATATGAAGATTAAAACAAGATTGACAGTTTTAAACAGCTTCCCTATAATCGAACTGACTAGTCAGTACAATAATTAAGGAGGTCTTCTACGATGCATGCTGTATCTGTAAGGGGAGAACGGTTTGTTGATTCATTTGGCAGGGAGGTTATATTGCATGGCATGGGTCTTGTCTGCAAGGACAAGAGCCGGAATTACATTGGCGACTGGAACGAATCCGACTTTATGAAGATGCAGCAGTGGGGATGTAATGTCATCCGTCTGGGGATCATCTGGGACGGCCTTGAGCCGGAACCCGGCGTTTATGACGATGCTTATCTGGACCAGATGGAAGCATGGGTCCGATTGGCGGAGCAATACGGTATGCACGTCTTTCTCGATATGCATCAGGACTTATACAGTTACCGGTACGCGGATGGAGCGCCGGAGTGGGCGACCATTACCGATGATCTGCCGCATGTGAATGACGGAATCTGGAGTGATGCTTACTTATTCAGCCCAGCGGTTCAGCGGGCCTTCGACCGGTTCTGGGAGAACGCTCCGGCTCCTGATGGAATCGGCTTGCAGGACCATTATGCTGCTGCATGGCGGCATGTGGCGCGTAAATTCGGCCATAACCCTTGTGTCATCGGATATGATTTGATGAACGAACCGTTCATTGGCAGCCAGGTAAACGATATTCAACCCCTCATGTTTCATCAATACGGTATCGAAACAGCTCAAATTACGGGACAGTCTTCATGGAACGAAGAGGAGCTGCCCGCAGTGTGGATGGATCCCGTGAAACGTATGGAGGCCCTTCGCTTGATGGAGGATCCGGAGCTTTTCCGCCGGGTGATTGACGTTACGGAGCAAGGCTATAAACAATTCGAGCAGACGAAGCTAATGGCCTTCTACCGCAAGACAGCGGCAGCGATCCGTGAAGCAGATCCGACGGGCTTGCTGTTTCTGGAGACCAGCTACTTTTGCAATTTAGGTGTCCGAAGCGGGATTGAGCCGATTGTTCGTGACGACGGGCTGCGGGATCCTTATCAGGTTTATGCACCGCACGGCTATGATTTGGTGACGGATACGGACTTCGTTCACACGCCAAGCTCGAGCCGGGTGCAAGTGATCTTCGATCGGCATGAGGAGACGCGAAGCAGGCTGCGAATGCCGATGCTCGTCGGCGAATGGGGAGCATACGGTGATTCCGAGCATGCCGGCGAGGCTGCTCTAGCGATCAAGAAAATATTCGAACGCAGCTTATGCAGCGATACGTACTGGTGTTATACGCATCCGGACATAGATCAATATAGCTCCTTCAAAGGTGTTCAACGCGGATATCCAGCCGCTGTTGCGGGGGAACTGCTGCGGTATGCGTACGATGCAGGGACGGGGCGATTTGAGCTGGAGTGGGTGGAGCGGGCATCTGACGGAGAGTCTACCGTCATCTACCTGCCGAAGCTTGCCGGCAAACGGGTTTTGCTATCTGCCGGCGAACATTTTGATACGGTCCAAATTGGCGGCGGAGAATCCGGCTACCTACATATCCATCCCCACATGCCGGGCGAGCGAAGAAAGCTGGTTGTTGAATAACGAATCCGTCCTAGTGGTGTGGGGCGCTTTCTTCCATGCGGCATCATTGGCAACTTTATCTGATATCGGCAAATAATCTGTGCAACTTTTCCGGCCGCCCCCGCGTTAATACTCCTGAGTGGAAAACATTGGGGGGGTTCAGAAGGGATGAACAAACGCAATAAACAATGGCTTGTAGCTCTGTCTACGGCAGTCGCGCTGACTGCGGCCGTACCGGCAGCCGCGTATGCGGATAAGGCGGTTCCTGACCTGCGGGCAGGCACTACGGAGGGTTCTTCAGCAGTACCGATTAAAGCGGAAGAGACGGCGCCAGTGAATACGGCTATTTCGAAGGAAAAGGCGATATCACTTGCCAAGAGCTACGTTAGTATACCCGCAGACTATAAAATCCAGAATGTAAGCCTTTACAACCGCATGGACATAAACACCAAGCGCAACGTATGGAACCTGTCATTCGTGAAGACGGTCAATGGCAAGCACAAAGGAAGCATCGAAGTGAGCCTCGATGCCGATAATGGCGACATGATCGGCTTCAATACGTATATCGACGATCCCGGCGCCAAGCCATCTTACCCGCTTAAAGTAAACCGGGAAAAAGCGCAAGAGGTCGCATTGTCCTTCTTGGCGAAGATGTCGCCTAGGCTGAAGGATCAGGTGCGTCTTAACGCCGATTACGGGGCGGATGCTAAGCCGCCTCTTAACGGGCAGGTCCGTCATTCGCTGCGTTATGATCGGATGGTGGGCGAGTTCCCATTCGTGGGCAACTACATTGATATTGAAGTGGATAGCGAAGGACGCGTTCTTAGCTACCAGGTCAATTGGAACGCGGATATCAAGTTTGAACAAGTAAAGCCGGGAATGACGATGACCGAGGCTATGGCGAAGATTCGCGAGACTGCGAAGCCGGAGCTGGTGTATGTCGTTCCGTATCAAATGAAGCAGCCGCGTAAGCCTGTGCTCAGCTATGAGCTCCAGCCTATTGTCCTGGACGCTGTAACCGGCGAGGTCCAGCAGTCTGCCGGCAATTCGTCGCAAATATCAACAGCTCCTCTCGCCGAGAAGGCGCTTGGAACCAAGCCGAAGAATGGGAAGAATTTGACCCGCGAGCAGGCCGCTCAGACGGTGAAGGACCACTTTACTGTTCCGGCTGGCGCAGCTCAAGAACAAGCCAACTACAACGAGTACACAGATGAATATAGCGGCATCACGACAGCCGAATGGAATATCGGATGGACCTTGAAGGACGGGGATAAAGAGATCGGCAATGTGAACGCATCTGTCGACAGCCGCACAGGGATTATCCGCAGCTTCAACTCCTACACGTGGCAGCAGCAGGCCGGCCAATCCATGAAGCGAATCGCCTACGCGGACGCGCGGACGAAAGCGGTCGAGCTGGTGAAGAAGCAGCTGCCGTGGCTCGTTCAAGAGCTTTACTTAAGCGAACCGAGCGAGGTGGAAATCAAGCGGATGAACGACGAGCAGTCAAGCGAATACTCGTTCCGCTTCGTTCACAAGGTAGGTGACGCGCGAATCGATTACAATAACGTTCGTGTGTCCATCGACGCTTACTCCGGAGAGGTTCGGAATTACTATGCGAATATCGCTGAATTCGACTATCCTGAGCAGGCACCGGCGGTAATCAGCCGTGATAAAGCGGTGGATGCTTGGTTAGACTACTATAAGCTGGAGCTTACTTATGTACTGGACTCCGATTTCGTATGGAACGGGTCGCCGATCTCGAGGGAAAAGTATAACCTGATGGTCGCATCGGGCGAGCTGCAGCCTGGAGAAGGATTGGCAGAGCCGAAGACGAAGCTGGTATTCCGGCTGGTATCGAAGCCGATCGACGAACCGGTCTTCCTCGATGCGCAGACCGGACAATGGCGCAACCAGACGACAGGAGATGCGGCATCGCTCGAGAAGCCCCAAGCAAGCGATATTGAAGGCCACTGGGCGCAGCGCGAGCTGGAGCTGATGGTCGCCTACAAGGCGCTAGACGTCGCGGACGGCAAAGTACGGCCGAATCAAGTGATTACGCGCGGCGAGCTGATTAAGATGCTGGTGCTGTCCATGAACAGCGGCCGTTCGCCGATCTTGTACAGCGGCGCTGAATCCGCAAAATCGAGCTTCGACGATGTGAGTGCTGACTCCAGCTACTTTGTATATGTGCAAAATGCGTTGGAGCAAAACCTGATCGACCGTGGTGACGGTTCATTCAATCCCGAGGGCAAGGTTGACCGCGAGGAGATGGCGGAGCTGATCGTTCGCGCCTTGGGATACAACCCGCTTGCCGAGCGGAATGAACTGTTCAATCTCACCTTCAAGGATGCGGACAAAACCGAGCAGAAGGGTCAGGCGGCTATCGTGATCGGACTTGGTATCATGAGCCTCAAGGATGGCAATTTCGTGCCGGACCGTGAAGTAACCCGCGCTGAAGCGGCTGCCGCGTTCTTCCGGTTCTTGAGCGTAAGCGCAGATCTGAAGGAAGCGCCGCTCCGTAACGACTAATAGATAAGAAGCATATGGGGATCCCGTTCACAGATGTGGACGGGATTCTTTTTTAAACCAAATTTAACTTTCCTTTTGGATAGGGTTTCTCTATCATGGGTAAAAAACGATCGTGGTGAATGTGATGAAGAATGTTCTCTATATAGAAGACGACCGTGAGATCGGCCAGTGGACCGCCAGCGATCTGGAGAAGCGCGGGTATGCGGTGGAATGGCTCACTTCCGGTGAAGGCGCATTAGAACGAATACAAACGGCTGATATTGTCGTGCTTGATGTCATGCTTCCCGGGCTGGACGGCTTCACGATTGGTCAGCGCTTGAAGAAGGAGGCACCTGGCGTACCTGTCTTAATGCTGTCTGCCCGGACGTCGGTGGATGATAAGCTGCAGGGGCTGCATTTTGCCGACGACTATTTGACCAAGCCATTCCATCCGGATGAGCTGGCTGCGCGGATCGACGTGCTGCTCCGCCGGTTCGGGCAGCCGGCCGGACAAGAGGTGAGATTGGGCCATCTGACGGTAAGGCCGGACCGCCAGACGGTGATCGATAACCGAACGGGCGATGAAATCCCGCTGACCGCCAAGCAGCTGCAAATATTGCTATATTTCTTGAAGCACCCCAACCAAATCATGACCAAGGAGCAGATCTATGAAGCCGTCTGGGGGGAGCCCTATATGGAGGGTGACAAAACCGTCATGGTGCATATCCGCTACCTGCGGGAGCGAATTGAGCTGGATCCGGGTGCGCCGACGATTATTGAGACCATTCGAGGCCTTGGCTACCGGGTGAGACAATGAAGTTTTTTAAGCTCAAGAATTCGCTGCTCTCGAAGTATTTGCTCATCATCCTGTTTGCGCTCGTGCTGCTGCCCTTTACATTCCCGGTGATCATGATCATCATTTCTTTGCCGATCAACCAGGGAGACGGCGGCTTCATTGCTGTAGAGGAGCGATACAAGGATGGCTTGAAATTAGAACGGATGTGGCATAAGGAGGCCGGTCAGCTTGAGGGGGCTTCCGATGCGGAGATTGACTCACGGCTGATGGGACTGAAGGAACAATACCCGAAAGCGCGATTGTTCTGGGTGGACGATGCAGGCAGGACGCGGCTGCAGCTGCCGGTGAATCCTGAGATTCCCGCGACTTGGACGCCATTCTATACGATTCAATTCATGAAAGAGCGTATCAACGGGGATCCGTTTACGATCGTGGCCTTTATCGGGAAGAAGCAGGATGGCTTCATGGTCTTCGAGATCCCGCGCACAATTATGAAGCCGGTCGGGGCAAGAGTCATGGATAGTTATAACACGATCATTATCGGGGGAACCTTGCTCGTACTCGGCCTTTTCTTGTTTGTTTCCCTCCTCTTCTTCTACCGGATCCGCAGGCGGCTCGTCCGGCTGCAGACCGCCATGACCGAGCCGACCGAGAGCGGGATACCTGGGGTTGTTGAGGCGCTGAATAGCGACGAGATTGGCCGTTTGGAGACTGCATTTAATGGAATGGTGGAAAAACTGGAGAGCAGCCGCCTCCGGGAAGCCGAGGAGGAATCGCTTCGCAAGGAGCTGATTGCGAAGCTATCGCATGATCTGCGTACGCCGCTGACGACGATCCGCAGCCATGCTTATAGTCTTCGAACCGAGCAGCTGACAGACAAAGGCGCCGAATCGATTGATCTGATCGATCGCAAAATCGTCTACCTGAGCCAGCTTATCGAGAATCTGTTCTCCTACTCGCTGCTATCGGCGGGCAAGTATCCCTACCGTCCTCGCTCTGTCGATATCGTACGGATGGCTAAGACGTTATTCGCGGGCTGGTATCCGGTGTTCGAGCAGGAAGGCTTCACGATTGAGCTGGATCTCCCGGAGGAGTCCGTTCATTGGACGATAGATCCCGAGTGGCTGGAACGCGTGCTGGACAATTATTGTCAGAATGCCATGCGCCACGCAAAGATCGGCCGGTATATCCGATTGGAGGTAAGCTCCGAGTCCGGAGGCCGCATCATAATCGCGGATCACGGTCCCGGAATGGGCGGTGATTCCGCTGATAAGGGCGCCGGTCTGGGTCTGTCCATCGTCTCACTGATGCTGAAGGAGATGGGTCTCCGGAGCGTGGTCTCAAGCAGCGGGAAGGGGACGACGATTTCAATTATGCGGGTGGAGCGAATAGAATTTCCTCCGATCGGTTAGAGGCCTCCAAGCCGCATTTAATGCGGTGAGGAGGTTTTTTCTGTTGGAGATTGATTCGCAGGAGCATGGCAGCAGATCGAGAAACGTTGTGCTGCGGGCGGTCCCGGGGTTATTTTAAACCGAATTTAAACTTGGCTGTACATGCGCTTTAAACTTCAACCGTTACGATAAATACCGAGGTGATTATCGTGAATAATTGGATCCTGCAAACAGAGGGTTTAACGAAGAAGCTAGGCGGCAAAGCCGTTGTCAATGATTTGAATTTGAAGATGGAGAAAGGGGATATTTACGGCTTCCTTGGACCTAACGGCGCAGGGAAGACGACGACGATCCGCATGCTGCTCGGCCTGGCCAAGCCGACACAGGGCCGTATCCGAATCTTCGGCAAGGACATGCAGAAGGAGCGGATGGCTGTTCTGCGCAAGGTCGGCTCGTTGGTCGAATACCCGTCCTATTATGGTCATCTGAACGCGATTGAGAACCTGGAAGCCGTTCGCCGTCTGCTGGGCGTACCCAAATCCCGGATCGATGAGGTGTTGTCGGTTGTTCGTCTGACGAAGGATGCGAAGCGGCCCGTCAAGGGTTATTCGCTTGGTATGAAGCAGCGGCTGGGCATTGCGACTGCACTGCTGGGCCAGCCTGAGCTGCTCGTTCTGGACGAGCCCACGAATGGGCTTGATCCGGCAGGCATCCTGGAAATCCGTGAGCTTATCAAGAGCTTGCCGCGAGAGCAAGGGGTCACGATTCTGATTTCCAGCCATCTATTATCCGAGATTGAACAGATGGCGACGCGTGTTGGCATCATTACGAAAGGAAGGATGATCTTCCAGGATTCCATAGACACGTTGAGGGAGCGGGCACAGAGTAAAATCCGCATCGGCGTCAGCGATCCGGAGGCAGCGTGGAAGCAGCTGCTCGCGGGCGGCTACCAGGCGGATTGGGACCGGCGTAAGCTGACCATTGACAGAGCCCCTAACGAAACCGTCGCCGCGATGATCGCCAGTCTGGTGAAGCATAACTTCTCCGTCTACCGGGTAGAGGAGGAAGGCGCTTCGCTGGAGGACATCTTCCTGGATCTGACCGGGGGGGAGGGAAGCTTGTGATTATGCGTGTAATGGCTGCCGAGCTGTTGAAAATCCGCCGCAAAATGATCTGGTTCCTGGTTGTTCTAGGACCGCTCGGAGTGGTCGGACTGCAGGCCGTTAATTTCGGTCTTCGTTATGACTACTTAACTAAGCAATACGCGAATGATCTCTGGGGTGGGTTAATTAACAATGTCACCATGATGATGGTGCCGACACTGTTCATGGGGCTTGCAATCCTCGCGTCCATGACGGCGGGTATCGAGCATCAGACGAACGCCTGGAAGCAGACGCTGGCGCTGCCGATTACGCGGACGCAGGTTTTCACCGGGAAGTTTCTGCTGAGTGTCCTGCTGTTGTTCTGCTCCAGCACGCTGCTTATCGTCGGTACGGTCGGCCTTGGAGCCGCGCTGGGCTTTGATCTTGGAGATGTACCCTACAAACATCTGCTAGAACTTATTTATTATCCATACTTGGCCATAATGCCCTTCATTGCCCTGCAGGTATGGTTATCTGTCCTGATGCACAATCAGGCGATCCCGCTCACCGTCGGCATTGTGGGGACGGTATTCTCCATGTTCTCTAACCGGTTCGACGACTGGATGCCCTACAAATGGCCGTATTTGGACAATGCGGCAGATAACCCGCTCTTCTCCGTGGCTGCAGGTGTAGTAACCGGTATCGTCGTTCTCGCTGCAGGTACATTGAACTTTGTCCGAAAGGATGTGAAATAGCCATGGTTCGGATGTTTCGTTCAGAATGGTTAAAGCTGCGCAAGTCGGTGATATGGCTGCTGGCTGTTGTCAGTCCGCTCCTTGCGGCGCTCGTCGGCATTCTCAGTATATTGGACGATGCCGAGATTATCGGCGGCTCTCCTTGGCTGTATGCGCTATCGATGATGGCTGCCTTGCATGCTATGCTGTTCCTGCCGCTGCTGACCGGCGTATACGCCGCACTTGTATGCAGGTACGAGCATGCCGGCGGCGGATGGAAGCAGCTGCTCTCGCTGCCTGTTTCGCGAAGCCAGGTTTATCTGGTGAAGTTTGCGTTTATTATGCTGCTTCTTGCGATTACGCAGCTATTGTTTTTGGCTGCGCTTCTAGGAATCGGTCTGTCGCTGGGCTTCCCTGGACCGATCCCATGGAAGGAGATTATCGTCGCCTGCTTGGGCGGCTGGATCGCCTGTCTGCCTTTAGCCGCGCTGCAGCTCGCCGTTTCAACGGCCTGGTCAAGCTTCGCCGCGCCACTTGCTGTGAATGTCATCTTCACCCTGCCGAATATGTTGGTGGCGAACTCTGCTGAATATGCCCCGTACTACCCTTGGGTACAGCCAATGCTTGCCATGATGCCCCGCGATGAGATGAGCTTCGGTGCGTTTAATGTCTCTCCGGTTACGTTGTTCGCTGTTATTGGCGGCAGCTTCCTGCTGTTTTTGGCCTCTGGATGGACGTATTTTTCGAAGAAAGCGGTCTGAGGGGAGAGCTGGATTCGCAGCTTACTCTTGCTTGAAACGGGCACCTCTGGTATGTTCTTGTCACAAGCATATTGGAAGGAGAACTGCCGTCTGTGAAGCTGGATCGACTGTTAGCCATTACGATGCTTCTGCTGGGACGGCGCAGAGTCAGCGCCAAGGAGCTTTCGGATAGATTCGAGGTATCCCTGCGCACGGTATATCGGGATCTGGAGACGATTAATCAATCCGGTATTCCGATCGTGTCCTATACAGGGGTGACCGGCGGGTACGAAATCATGGATCAATACCGGCTGGACCGCCAATTTCTTTCCCTAGAAGAGCTGCAATCCATCATCATTGCCTTAAGAGGGATCCGGTTCTCCATGGAGGAGAAGGAGATCGGCGGCTTGCTCGACAAGGTTGGCGCGCTTGTTGCCAAATCCGAGCAAGGCGCGGCTGCCAGTATGAGCCAACAGTTATTAATTGATATTAACCCTTGGCATAATGGCGAGGCGGATAAGGAGAAGCTTAGCGTGCTTAAGACGGCCATCCGTTCGACACGGCTCCTCCGGTTCGAATATACGAGCGGGCATGGTGAGGATTCCGAGCGGGTATGCGAGCCGATGAGCGTCGTGCTCAAGGGATACGTATGGTATTTGTACGGATACTGCAGGCTGCGGCAAGATTTTCGGATCTTCCGCTTATCGCGAATCGGCAGGCTGGCGGAGCTGCCCGAGACATTCGAGCGTCGCGAAGAGACGCTGGAGCAGCTCAGTTATCCTTCTGTCCGCCCGCAGGATGCTCCTATGCTGCGTCTTGTTCTGCGGTTTCAGCCTCATCTCAAGGCACGGATCCTGGATTATTATCGCGGGAGTGAGATCGAGGTGGAGCCGGAAGGTACGCTGCTCGTCACCGTCGTTCAACCGGATGAGCCATGGGTGCGCAGCATGCTCCTGGGCTATGGCACCGATGTAACGGTATTAGAACCGGCTTCACTGGCACAGGAGCTTGTGCGCGAGGCTAGAAAAATTATTCGCAAATATGAATCCATCCTAACTTAGAGCGATCAGGCAGCAGGGCTGTAGAGGTCAAGGAGCAGGAAGGGGAGAGGCGGCATGCGGGATTGGCTGAAGGCATGGCGTAAAGGATACGGGAAGAAGCTCGCACGGCTTCATGCTTGGAATGGCTGGATCGTCGTACTGCTGGCGATTACCGGCCTCGTCCTGTTTGGCGGCTTTTGGCGCGGGGTGCTTGGCGAAGGGCGCGTGTGGGTGCGCTGGCTGCATATCGTTGTGGGGCTGGCTTCCCTTCTTCCGGTTCTGTATTACCTCTTTCTAGCGGGCAAGCATTGGAAGCAGCTAAGGGGCAAGCCCTGGCAGCGGGCGAACGTGCTGGTGGTGCTTGCGCTCCTAGTAGGGTGGCTGCTCTCGGGTATTCTTCTCTGGCAGTTCCGGACGGTTGGCCCTTACTGGTCCAATGCCGCGCTCTACACGCACGATCTGCTGACCTGGATCGGATTGCCTTATATCATCTATCACTCCCTCGCGCGGACCAAATGGTTGAAGGAGCCTCATCGGCGCACGGTCAAGACCGATAAGGCTGAACCCGCAGGGGGCTTGCATCCGGCAGCTGGGCCGCAAGCCGTATATACCCGTCGCGCGTTCATTCGGACGGCAGTCGGAGCCGGGCTGGCGATTACGCTCGGTCCGTCCTTCCTGCAGTGGCTTGGCAACAATCTCGGCTCTGGTGCCAGCTTGGAGAAGCTTATAGAGGAAGATGCCAACCGGCTCACACCTCTTCCGAATCCGCTGCCGGACTCATCGCCGCCAATAGGGGGAGGAAGCCAAGGGTCCTTCCGTGTGTATACGGTAACGCCGATCCCGACCTTTACCAATGCGAATTGGTCCTTCGTTGTTGACGGATTGGTCGAACGCAAGCTGCACTGGAACTGGGAGCAGTTCATCAAGCAGAAGCGCATCGTGCAGGTAAGCGATTTTCACTGCGTGACAGGGTGGTCCGTCTACTCGAATACATGGGAAGGCATACCGCTCAAGGAGCTGCTCAAGCAAGCGGGCGTACAGCCGCAGGCGAAGACGGTCAAGCTTTACTCCGGGGACGGAGTCTATACCGACAGCCTCACACTCGAACAAGCGGACATGGATGACGTCATGGTTGCCGTCTTGCATGACGGCAAGCCGATTCCGAGCGACCTCGGAGGACCGGTGCGGCTTGTCGTGCCGAAGATGTACGCCTACAAATCGGTCAAATGGCTCAATCGCATCGAGCTGATCGACCAAGACCATACCGGGTATTGGGAAGAGCGGGGATATGATAAGGATGCTTGGGTGTAGATGCGGGAGCCCGAAAGCGAAGCAAGGATCGTAACTGTTAAGACAAGGTAATCTTATACGAAAAATAAGCCTTCCATTAGCCAAGTATATAGCGGCGATTGGGAGGCTATTTTGCGTAACATTTTCCTGTTTATGTATTTACAGAACTGGATTGTCTTGCTAGGATTATCAAGGGAAGGATACGAAATGTATCGAAATCAATTCATAGATGAGGGAGAGAACGCTTTGTCCAAGTTCAAGCAGGTCATGGCATTATTTATCGCACTAGTACTTGTAATACCTAACAGCGTGTATGCAAGTGAGAAAAGTTTCACCGATACGACGGGTCATTGGGCGGAGGGAACGCTGTCGAAGTGGCAAGAGAAGGGCTGGATTAGCGGTCAAGCACAAGGCCGCATGAATCCGAACCAGCCGATTACGAGAGCCGAGATCGCTTCGCTCATTAACAAGTCGTTCGGATATTCCGAGACCGGCAGTGAAGCCGGGTATAAGGATATTAAACAAGAGCAATGGTTCTATAAAGACATCTCGATCGCCACACAGGCCGGGTATATGAAGGGCTTCGACGATAAGACCTTCCGGCCAAACGCGACAATAACGCGCCAAGAGGTTGCGGCGCTAGTCGCCCGGCTACTGGAGCTGTCGCCAAGTGATCCCGATCCGGCCTATACGGATGCGGCGAATGCACCATTGTGGAGTAAAGGTCTGATCGGCGCCGTTATGAAGAATGGTCTGATGATCGGCAAGGACAAGCAGTCCTTCGGTCTGTATGCTCCAACATCGAGAGCGGAAGCGGTCGTGATTCTCGATCGTGCGCTTCAATTCAAAGAGCGTGCCAACGCGACGATCGTTTATGACAAGGCCGGCGAATACGGATCAGAGGAAGTCACTGCTGTTAACGGCTCTGTTCGCATCACAAAGCCGGGAACGACGCTGCGGAACATGACGATTTCCGGTGATCTAACGGTGGACAAATCTGTAGGTGAAGGCGACGTCACACTGGAAGGCGTGACAGTGAAGGGGACAACGAACCTGCTGGGCGGTGGTCCGAACAGTATCGTATTCATCGACTCGACGTTTGGAATCGTTATTATCAACAAGGAGAACGGAATGATTCGAGTCGTTACCCAAGGCTCCACCACCGTTCAGCAGCTGGAGCTTCAATCGGCGGCGAATGTGGAGAGCTCTGGAATGACTCCAATCGGATTCGTAATCCTGGGCAATATGATTCCAAAGGGTGCGGAAGTCCGGTTCAGCGGGGCATTCCAGCGCATTGATGTGCTATCGGGTGGAATATCCATTCTGCTGCCGACAGGCTCTATTCACACGTTCCATTTCCTGCCGGAAGCTGGACGCAATGCATTGAAGCTGGAGAAAGGCACGCAGGTTGATGAGCTTACGCTGGGAGCGGGTACCGACGTTTCGGGCGAGGGCAGCATCGAAGCGGCGTTCGTCACTGCGGATGGCTCGGAGCTTCAGCAGAGCCCGGGCAAGCTTACCCTGAATAAGGGAATCTCTACAACGGTAGGCGGTAAAAAGGTTACGGAAAGCTCTGGCGACATTCCTGCCGGCGGTATACCTTCCGGTGGCGGAGGAGGCGGTGGGGGATTTCCGGGCCCTGGCGGACCCGTAGTTGATAATACGTTGGCGAACAAGCTGTTTCCGGGTGGTAAAGATGTTAGTAGTGAGGCATATATCTTCCTAAACGAAGCACCGGACGCAGGTATAACGGCATGGTTTGCCCCTGTCGGCACCACTCATTTTGTCGTTGGGGACGGGATGACGAAGCTGAAAGGAAACGGCAAGTCTGTTTTGATCCGCGCGCCGAAGGTTGAAAGGGACTACAGACTTTTCACGATTGATTCTGCAGGTATTGTTTCCTTGCCATCGGATGCAGTACTCAAAGTTAAGAACAATCCGAATGTGACGGGTACCGTGACTTTGAATGGCAGTGATGCTGCTCTTACGGCGACATTGGTTGTTGAAGACCTTTACGATGCAAGCCGATTCAGCATCTCTGTTAATAATGGAAATATCGCTTTTTATGTGCCAGACGGGAACTATCGGGCGGTATCGTTGACCGTGCCCACTGAACCAGTAGACAAGGAAATCATGTTGTTTGATAAGTTTGGTGTCTCTAATGGACAACTTTTAGGTAAGAATACCTTGGATATTAATGCATTTGAAGAGTCAGACTATAATGCGTCTGGAACGTACACTTACAATGATGGTGTGAATGTAGAATCTGGTTTATTATTGGTTCATAGTGTAGACAACAACAGTTCTTATATCATACCAGTTGTTAATGGAGTCTTTGAGGCTTATTTACCAGCGGGAAGATACATTATTACTGAATATTGGAACTATGCGAAGAAACGAATTCTGATTAGTAAGGAATATACCGTAACACAGGGCAATACGAATGTAGTGGAATTGGTTTCTAAAAAGGATAACTTGATCGGAGAGGTAATGGATTCGAACAGTCAAGCAGTCTCAACTGGTCAACTGTTGATTCGAAATGACGATCAGTCGGCTTGGCCTCTAACATTTGAAGCTGGTATCGTGAACGGCAAATTCGGTCTCTATTTGGAGGACGGAAATTACACGATTGTCCAGTATCAAGGAGAAACCAGCAGTGCTGGCTTGAATGTGCCTATTGAAGTTCTTGAAGGTGTGCTAGTGGGAGATGACATAGTCGTTCAACTACCGGCAAACAATGTGCAAGGCAAAGTCAAAGTCGGGAATGTGACTATGGAAGATGGATACGTAAGTATTCGTGTGAAGGATTCATTGGCCTACATGTATACAACCACAATTATCAATGGGGTGTTTCAACTTCATTTGCCTGAGGGTGAGTACACCGCATACAGCTATAACACTAAAGATGGTGAAGGTTTTGAATTACTTTCTGATTTCCGAGTAGAGGGATCAGTTAGTTCAATGTTGGAATTTTCAACTGTGGTACCTAACGTGATGGCGAAAGTTGAATGGGAAGATAGTAAAATGGAGTCTCGTGGAATGCTTGACTTTATTAAAGAGGGTACGGACATCGTCCTGCACAGTGCTTTCATCAGGGATGGCAAGGTTAGTTTGTATTTACCGGATGGGACATACAAAATTAACTACGATGGCCCTCCAAATTCAAGGACTCTGACAGATAAGATTACGATAATAAATGGTGTGCCGGTTCCGACGACCGATATCGTAATTGTGATCCCAGCAGACAATGTAACAGGCACGTTGATGCACGAAGACAATACGCCGCTCCATGATGTCAAGCTTGAAATTGTATCTTCGCCCGGTGGACTGACCTATTTGATCCCGGTAAACAACGGAAGCTTCTCCGCATTTTTACCTGATGGTAAATACTCGGTCGTGGCATATCGGGATTCGACGACCGATAAGGCGATTTCATTACGCGAATCGTTCGTTGTCACAAATGGAGTTCCTCAGCAGCTGGATATCATTGTACATCCACCGAATCTTACATTTTCGGCTAAGTACAAGGATGGATCGGATGTTTTCGGTTCGTTGAGGATAAGAAAGATTGTTACGTTGGATGAAGAGCCGAAGATGTTTGGTCTTTCAGGCTCCGGCATTTATAGTTTATATTTACCCGACGGTGAATACCAATTAAGTTGGATCAGTTCCTACACGGAGCACCGTATCATTCCGGTTTTGAGGAATATCGAGGTTAAAGAGGGCGTAGTCACCGATTTATCCCTTCTCGATTTTGTGGTTCCCGAAATTACAACGGCAAGCGTGAAGTGGGAAGGCGAGAACAACACAGTGGCGGAAGCTATGACTTTGTTTATTTCCAGAGGCGATCCTACTTTCGGTCTAGCATTTCTTGTTCAAAACGGAGAAGCGAACCTATTGCTCGAAACAGGCACCTACCAAGTCATTGGGTATGAGCTAGAAGGCAAACAAACGGTATGGGATGTGAATAGTCAATTCCAAATTAATGAGAACTCAACCGATCCGCTCGTTATCACGCTTCCCATACAGCGACCATAAACGGGAATTATCAATTCATTTTTGACTTGCTATGAAAGTGAAAATGTCCTGTAAAGCCGCTGTTTTGGCTCCACAGGACATTTTTTTTGGACGGATGTGTATGCGAGTGCGTTACACTACTTATCGGTCTTATTCTTCTTGTCCTGAAAATTCGTTACGGATTTGGTGTCCTCAATCGTGTCATTGACGAAGGCCATATCCTGGTTCTTGGCGTTCATGTGGGTTGTGCCCTTGTAATTGCCTTTATGCGTCTGGTTTTCCATGGCGAATGTCACCTCCTAAGGAGGTAGTATGCAACGTGAATGGCGGACTCATTCTGACCAGAGTTTACAACATAGGATGATACATGCTAAATATTTCATTAATATTCCAATATTCGACTTACTTCGACATTCATCTTTCTGTACGATAGCGATAACGCATGGACGTGTATCGGGTATGGGGAGTTATTGTAGTTCCATAGACGAATCCGTCGAAATGTCGTGCGTAATCATGATGAACAGATGAATTAGGAGGCAAGGCAATGGCATTTTGTATGCAATGCGGGCAGCAAATTCCCCAAGGAGCGACGCACATATGCGGCGACGGACAGCAGGTAGCGAACTCAGGTACCCAGGCGGAGGCAAGCCGCCCGCTCACCAACGATTTGACGAAGGCAATGAAGCAGGTCGATGGCAATGTGGTACTCAAGCTGTTGAAGGATCCGCAATACGGCTTGAATTTGAATCCGGACAAAGATTTTATTTATGGCATTCTTGGCCTTGTGGCATCAATTCTTGGTTTCACGATTTGGGCAGGTTTGCTCGGTATGCGAATTGACAGCCTGTTCTCAGGCTTGCTCGGCTTGGGAGGTTTCGGAGGCGATTCCATCGGCGGCGCTTTCACAGGCAGAATGCTATTGACCGCGATTCTCTCGATTGCGGCGCTGCACGGCATGTTGTGGCTGCTAGGCAGCTGGCAAGGCACCAACAAGCTGTCGTTCAAAGCTTTCATTACCTACGCAGGCAGTATGCACTATCTGTCTGGAGCGGGCTTTGTCGTGGCCGGCTTATGTGCGCTGATTAGTTTGATCTCGTTCTCATTCCTGCTGATCCTGATCAACGTATCGATTATGCTGGTGCTGTCTGTAATCGTGTCCATCGACATATTCGGCGTCTACAGGGAGAAGCGGATGGTGTACACGGCTTCTGCCATTGCGTTGTATATGGTCATTCTGATGATCGTTACGAAAATCATTCTATAATCGGACAGGCCAAGAAGCCGTTCTCCGCCCGCGCCTTGCGAATGTTGATTCGCAGCAGGGCCCGGAGGGCGGCTTTGTTTGTTCCAAAGGACAGCCTCGCCCTTGGCATGATAGGACAGGTTCATGTGCTGCCAGCAACCCGGGAGGAATGGGTTTATCCCGGGGCTTTTTTTGTCACCTGCCTTCATGTATAATGGCGGAAGGTTATCATAGAGGAAGAGGAGTGTTAGGTATGCCACTCTCTTGTGGAATCGTCGGTCTCCCCAATGTGGGCAAATCGACTTTATTTAATGCAATTACGCAAGCGGGCGCGGAGTCCGCAAACTATCCGTTCTGTACGATCGATCCGAACGTCGGCGTGGTGGAAGTGCCGGACGAGCGATTAGATAAATTGACTGAGCTAGTAACGCCGAACCGTACGGTTCCGACGGCTTTTGAATTTATCGATATTGCCGGAATCGTGAAGGGTGCAAGTAAAGGCGAGGGCCTCGGCAATAAATTTCTTGCTCATATCCGCGAAGTTGACGCGATTGTACACGTCGTTCGCTGCTTCCAGGACGAGAATATTACGCATGTCTCCGGCAAGGTAGACCCGATCGGCGATATTCAGACCATTAATTTGGAGCTGATCCTGGCCGATCTGGATTCGGTGGAGAAGCGTATTGACCGCAGCCACAAGAACATGAAGGGCGGCGACAAGAAGTACGCGCAAGAGGTGGAGACGCTCGAGCGGATCAAGGAAGCGCTCTATGCCGATCAACCGGCGCGCAGCTTAGAGCTGAGCGATGAGGAACGCCTGATCGTCCGCGACATGCACTTATTAACGATGAAGCCGGTGCTGTATGCAGCTAACGTTAGTGAAAGCGAAGCCGCCAATGCAGACGGTAATCCTTACGTAGCGCTCGTACGTGAATTCGCCAAGGCTGAGAATGCGGAGGTCGTGCCGATCAGCGCGAAAGTTGAAGCGGAGATCGCCGAGCTGGAAGGCGAAGACAAGGAGATGTTCCTGGAGGAGCTTGGCCTCGAGCAATCCGGCTTGAACCGTCTTATCCATGCCGCCTATAAGCTGCTTGGCCTGTACACGTATTTCACGGCCGGCGTGCAGGAAGTTCGCGCATGGACGATCCGCAAGGGCATGAAGGCGCCGCAAGCGGCTGGCGTTATTCATACGGACTTTGAGCGGGGCTTCATTCGCGCGGAGGTCGTATCGTATGACGATCTTGTAGCCGCAGGCTCCATGAACGCGGCCAAGGAGAGAGGCCAGCTTCGTCTTGAGGGCAAGGAATATGTGGTTCATGACGGCGATGTTATGCATTTCCGTTTTAACGTGTAGATCGATTAGAATGTGGATGCGCTCTGCAGAGCACCTGAGTTTAGGGGCGGCTGTTGCAGGGAAGAAGGACCCGGGTATCGGGTCCTTTGTGCTGTGATTATGGGTTAAGCCTATGTCCAATAATCGCCCGTTTATCGAACATGCGCCGGTATGATATAATAGGTAAACTACATGCAGTGTAACTGACTAAACAACATAGGGGTGAACGCACGTGTTAGACCGTTTGCAAGCGCTCGCCGATCGGTATGAAAAACTGAGCGAGCTGTTGTGCGATCCTGATGTGGCAAGCGATCCGAAGCGGCTGCGCGACTACTCGAAGGAGCAGTCGGATTTGCAGGAAGCTTACGAAGCATATACGGAGTATAAACAAGTTTCGGAACAGCTTCAGGAAGCCAAGTTGATGCAGAATGAGAAGCTCGATGATGAAATGAGCGAAATGGTTAAGATGGAAATTGAAGAGCTGAGCGCTCGGATATTACCGCTTGAAGAAAAGATCCACATGCTGCTGCTGCCCAAAGATCCGAATGACGACAAGAATGTCATCGTGGAGATTCGCGGTGCGGCAGGCGGTGACGAAGCGGCACTGTTCGCATCCGATCTCTATCGGATGTATTCGAAGTTTGCCGATGCTCAAGGTTGGCGCGTGGAACTGATGGAAGCCAGCGAGAGCGATCTTGGCGGCTACAAAGAGGTTATATTCATGATTGCAGGTAAAGGCGCGTACAGCAAGCTCAAGTTTGAGAGCGGCGCTCACCGCGTACAGCGTATTCCGGTTACGGAATCCGGCGGACGGATTCATACGTCGACTTCAACGGTTGCGGTCATGCCGGAAGTGGAAGAGGTTGAAGTTGAAATCCTCGATAAAGATATTCGTATCGACACCTTCTGTTCGAGCGGCGCTGGCGGTCAGTCCGTCAATACGACGAAATCGGCTGTTCGTGTTCTGCACGTGCCAACGGGTATCATGGCGACTTGTCAGGACGGCAAATCGCAGAATGATAATAAAGCCAAGGCGCTGCAGGTTCTTCGCGCACGGATCTCCGACATCCGTCGTCAAGAGGAAGAAGCGAAATATGCGGGCGAACGGAAGAGCAAGGTTGGAACGGGCGACCGCAGCGAGCGGATTCGTACGTACAATTATCCGCAAAGCCGTGTCACCGATCACCGGATTGGACTTACGCTGCACAAGCTGGATTCCGTCTTGAACGGCGACATGGAAGAAATTATCAATGCATTAACATTAACCGCACAGACCGAGCTGATGGAGCAAGACAATCAGATCTAAGGGCGTATGCGGGTTAACCGATAAGTGCAAGTGCGGCCGTTTGCTGATTCCAGCCGCCGCAGGAGTACGATCGATAGAGAGAGGGGCGCTGTTACATGGAGCGCAGATTGGACGGTAACGAAGCAGGCAGCCAGTCGGGGCAAGCTTCGGTAACGCTTAGGGAAGCCTGCATGCAGGCTTCTTTGTTTTTGCAGGAGAACGGGATCGGCGAGCCGCGGGCGAATGCGGAGCTGCTGCTCATGCATATGCTCGGCATCGAGCGCGCGGCGCTGCTGCGCGATTGGCAGGAGCCCTTCCCGGAGCAGCGCCGCGCGGAATGGGACGAGCTTGTGCAGCGTAAGGCTGCCGGCGAACCCGTGCAATATATTATCGGCGAGCAGTGGTTCTATGGCTTGCCGTTCACGGTGACGCCGGCCGTGCTCATTCCGCGCCCGGAGACGGAGCTGCTGATCGAGGCAGTGCTTGAAGCCGCCGACCAGCTCTGGCCGGATGCCGCGCGAAGTACCGCGGAGGCGGGAGGAGATGCCGCTGCGAGCGCGGCCGGCAGCGATGCCGGGGCACCAGCGGCTAGCTGGAGCGGCGCCGGGCCGACGGTGCTGGACGTCGGCACCGGCAGCGGCGCAATCGGCGTGACGCTTGCTGCGCAGCGTCCGCAATGGCGCGTGTGCGCGTCCGATCTGTCGCCGGACGCGCTGGCGGTCGCCCGCACGAACGCGGAGTGCCATGGCGCTGCGCCGCGCATGGCGTTCGTGCAGGGCGACCTGCTCGTGCCGTTCATCCGGCGGCACGAGGCAGGCACGGACGCATCCGGCGATGATGAGCCCGCCGCTGGATTGCGGATCGATGTGCTCGTCTCCAACCCGCCGTATATTCCGGCTGGAGACATCGCGGGCTTGCAGCCCGAGGTGCGCGATCATGAGCCGCGCCTCGCCCTGGACGGGGGCGCGGACGGCCTCGCGCCCTACCGCAGCATCATCGCGCAGCTGCCGCTGCTGGCCGCAATGCCGCGGATCGTCGCTTTCGAGCTCGGCCTCGGCCAAGCGGAGGCCGTCGCGGACCTGCTCCGGCAGTGCGGGCCATGGCGCGAGATCCGCACCATCCGCGATTATGCCGGGATCGACCGCCACGTGATGGCAATCGAGCCCATTCAATAGCTACTGCTGCTGCGGCGGCAGTAAGCGTTTCGCCTGCAAGGGACTGTTTCCAAACCACCGGAAACAGTCCCTTATTTCGCGTTCTACCTCAGGTTGTCCAAAAAGAGGAATAGACGCGGGAGGGAGGGTGTGATAACCTCATTGTCAGCAAGGCGATCGATATGGAGGTGCGGTATGAAGAAGATCAAACTCGTAGCAATGGCTCTCATCTTGACGATCCTGTCCGCGCAAACGGTTGCGTCTGCCGCAGAAGAAACGACAACGCCCTTGTTCGATATTGTAATCGACGGAACAAAACTGAAGCTGTCTAACCCGCCATTCCTGCAAAATGGGACGACCATGGTTCCATTTCGGACGGTATTCGAACGGCTGGGCCTTCGCGTCTCATGGAATGCGAAGACCAACCAAGTGACAGGATCCAATACGGAAAGTGAAATCGTCTTTAACCTTGGATCCAAGTCGGCCACCGTCAACGGAAAAGCCGAGACGCTGCTGCTGGCTCCAGTCGTTAAGAATGACACCACCTATATTCCGCTTCGATTCGCCGGCACGGCGAGCGGTGGAGCTGTCGAGCTGTACAAAGGCGGATTGAATGTGGTCTGGATGCTTTCGGCTGATCAGAACGACTTGTATAAGGCTGTCACCGGTCATGAAACGGCGGAGGTCGAGAAGCTGCTGCAGCGCGGCGCTGATCCGAAGGTGCTCATTGGGCCTCTGGGGCCTGCGATCTTTTCATTTGCGGATGACTCGGTGGAAATCGTTGAATTATTCCTCAAGCATGGGATGAATATTAATACACGCAGCGCGGACTACGCCGGTTATACGCTGCTGCACAATGCGGCTGCGAATGGCCGTGTTGAGGTCGTCAAGTTTCTGCTGACCTCGGGAGCAGACCTTGCGATCACCACGGAAACGAAGAGTACGGCGCTTGAATTGGCGGAATTTTGGCGTGAGCAATTAAGATTCGGCTACAAGGATAGCGCTGCTGACAAGCCGCCGACAATCAATGATTATGATACGATTATTGCCCTGCTGAAGGATTATATGGGTAAGAACTGATTCCAAACATGACACATTCGATCGATCACGGCCAGCCGCCAAGGCTGGCTTTTTTCGGCTTTTCGCTTTGAACAATCGAGAAGCTTCACACGGAGCGAGCCGTTTTTTTGTATAGAAGCTCACAATACGCGGGCCATTATTCATGGTTTAGAAGATTAGGAGCTGTTCATCAAGTTTGGAAGATTAGAACGTCAGAAGCTGTTCCTCTATTTTATAAGCTTCACACGGCGCATGCCGTTGTCTTACAGGAATCTCAGAATAATCTATTAACCTTTCATCGAATTGCTAGGTTTAGATGCGAGAGCTGCCGGACATACTAGGGTTATAGACGTTCCGGGACGCAAGCCGAGTGCACCGACGGGTGCCTGTAGAGGAGCTTGTGTATATGATCCGCACTTATTCTCGTTTTCCTTATCGCCCATCGTACGGTTACTTGTTGTTCGTGATTGCCATTCTTCTTATGAGCTGGGAAGGCCTC
Organism: Paenibacillus mendelii; assembly: GCF_024498075.1. Classification (GTDB taxonomy): domain Bacteria; phylum Bacillota; class Bacilli; order Paenibacillales; family Paenibacillaceae; genus Paenibacillus_Z; species Paenibacillus_Z mendelii. Next base: position 79,575 of record NZ_JANHOF010000010.1, on the reverse strand, counting down.
CAGGCCGATGCGGCAATTGCTGGCGGCGAAATTCCAACAGAATCGATCCGGCTTCGCATTCTGGCTAATTCCGATGCCCCGGCCGATCAAGCGGTAAAACGCTTTGTGCGCGACGCCGTCGTTGCGGAGATGGGCAGCTGGGTGGATGGTCCGCAGACGATCGAGCAGGCCCGTGACACGATTCGCTCCCGGATGGGAGAAATCGGGCAGGTAGTGGCAGATGAGCTGCGTGCACGCGGCTTTACATACAGCTTCCAAGCCGAGCTGGGCGTTGTGCCCTTCCCGACCAAAATGTACGGAAATACGGTATATCCTGCCGGCAACTACGAAGCGCTTCGTATTACGTTGGGCAGCGGCCAAGGCCAGAACTGGTGGTGCGTCTTGTTTCCACCCCTGTGCTTCGTGGATGCTGTGAGCGGTGAAGCTTCCGGCGCAGCAGCAGTAACAGCAGCGGCAGACGCTGGTCAAGCCCAAGCCGCCGGACAAGCAAGCGCAGATTCAAACGCTGACGCCGATCCGGAAGTGAAATTTTTTCTGTGGGAAATCCTTCAGTCCATTCTCAATTTCTTCAAAAACCTATTTAGCTAGTGCAAATTAGCAAACTCAGCGTGGAAAATATGCGCGCTCATGATATAGGTGCTTCTTGTAACCCAAGCAGCACGCTAACAAGGAAAGGCTCACCCCGCGCTTGGGATGAGCCTTTCAATCTTTTGCTATGCGGAGGCCGTTGCCTCTTTAGCGGCTTGCTTCTCGCTTGCCTCGGAGGGGCGCACTTTTCGAATCCAGAGACTAATCGGCAGCGCGGCCAGCACGATAATCGTGGCAACCAGATACACGTCATTTACGCTCATCGTGAAGGATAGCATGCTGATGGTCTGCTTATCCGTGGCACCGGATTGGACGAGATCCGCCGCATGCGACACGGAGCGAGACGATAGCATCGACGTGAAGATTGCGATCGCGAATGAGCCGAACACATTCCTCGTCCAATTGCTGATTGAGGACGCGTGCCCGCTCATATGCCGCGAAATCAGCTCCATGCCCGCGTTGCTCGCCGGCATCATCGCGAAAGCGATGCCCAGGTTGCGCACAATCATCCAGAACACGATATAGCCATGCGGAATATCGACGCTCAGCCAGCTTAACGGCAGTGTCCCGGCAGCCATCAGAACGACGCCGATCAGCAGCAGGACGCGAGGCCCGACCGAATTGTAGAGCTTCCCGATGAACGGCACCGTGATCGCCATGATCAGCGATGCCGGCAGCAGGATAAGACCGGTATCGAGCGTCGAGACATGCTGTATATTTTGGAGGAAGACCGGGGTCAGGAACGTTCCTGAGTATAGGCTGATTGTGATGATAATCGTGACGATCAGTGAAATCGTATAGCGGCAGTTCTGGAGTACGCGCAGATCGAGCAGCGGCGTCTCGGCGGTTAATTCACGCCAGATGAACAAGGCCAGGAATACGATACCGACGATGAATAACGTGATCGTTTTCCACGTGGTCCATCCCCAGGAGTGGCCTTGCGACAAGGCGACCAGAAGAGAGGAGCTGCTGATAACGACGGTTACGAGACCGATGAGGTCGAAGGACTTCGGGATATTTAAGCGGTAATACGGGATGAATGGAATGATCAGCACGACACCGATAATTCCGAAAGGAACGTTCATCCAGAACAGCCACTGCCAGGAGGCGTTATCGAGCAGCCAGCCGCTGAACGTTGGCCCGATTGCCGGAGCCAGCATGGATGAGACCGCCCAGAAGCTGATCGCCAGCGGTTGTTTCTCGCGCGGAATAACCTGATAAATAATGGACATGGTAGTCGGGGTGATGATGCCGCTGAATGCCCCTTGGAGAATCCGGAACGCGATGAGAGATTGAATGTCCCAAGCGAGCGCGCACAGAATGGAAGCGGCAGTGAAGCCGGCAAGCGAAAAAATATAGAGCCGTTTATAGCTGAACCGTTCGCCGAAATACCCTGTGATCGGAGCGAAAGTTCCCATCGCCAGCATAAATCCCGTCAGCGTCCACTGCACGGTACTAAGCCCGGCGTCGAAGTGGTTCTGCAGAACGGGGATCGCGATGTTAATCGTGCTCACGCTTAATGTCGAAACGAAGCTTCCGAAGAAGATGGCAATCATGATGGGTAAGAAACGGACGTTCTTTAAATCATCCTTGCTTTGCATGAATAGTTGCCTCCAGAATTATGTATAAAATTACATATGAAAATAATAGAAGATAATCATACAACCGCATTCTGGTGTTGTCAAAAGAAATAAATAAAGGAAAGTTTGTACAAACCGGCATCGGTTCGGGTGACTGAAAAACGAGCTGTGTTATAATAAGTCCAGAAACTGACTATGTGAGATTAAGGATTGAATGGGCAAATGTTAAATACTCGCGTTTGGCGTGTAAACACAAGTGAATGGGAAAGTGGGCTACTGAATGAAGCGGCTATGGTGCTGCGGAATGGCGGAACGGTTGCCTTCCCGACAGAGACGGTATATGGTCTTGGTGCCGATGCGCGCAATGATGCGGCGGTGGCGCGCATCTTCGAGGCGAAGGGACGTCCGTCGGACAATCCGCTTATCGTCCATATCGCGAATCTGGAGCAGCTGGGCGAGCTTACTCTCCCTTATGGCGAAACAGCGAAGAAATTGATGGAGCGGTTCTGGCCGGGCCCCCTTACGCTTGTGCTTCCTGTGAAGCCTGGTGCCGTATCGCCTCGCGTCACCGCGGGGCTGGATACGCTGGCTGTGCGCATGCCGGACCACCCTATTGCTTTAGAGCTGATTGCTTCGTCCGGATGCCCGATTGCCGGGCCTAGCGCGAACCGCTCCGGTCGGCCGAGCCCCACCCATGCTGACCATGTACAGGGCGACTTGGATGGCAGGATCGACGGGATCGTCGACGGGGGTCCCGCTGGTGTCGGTCTTGAATCGACCGTGGTCGAGATCGAAGGTGACGCGGTGCGCATTCTGCGTCCGGGCGGTATTACCGCCGAAGCGCTTCGAGAAGTTTCGCGACATGTGATTTATGATGCGGAGTCTGTTCCGGGAGAAGTCTTGAGCAGGAAGGCTCTGGACGAGAAGGGCGGGACTCCCCGCTCGCCAGGGATGAAATACACCCATTATGCGCCCAAAGGGCTCATGCAGCTCGTTATAGGCGATGCCGATAACGTGTCAGCTTACATTCAAGGGCAAGCTAATACCGCAAAGTCGCATGGCGAACGGGCGGGTATACTTGCCTTTGCCGAGCACGGAACTAGATATGAAGCCGACGATGTCGTGATCGTTGGTAGTCTGGCTCATCCGGAAACGGCAGCTCAAGGGCTATATGCTGCTCTCCGAACATTCGATGAGCGCGGCACGCAGCGTATATGGGCGGAGGCGTGTCCGGAAGAAGGCATCGGTCATGCCTTGATGAACCGCCTCGTCAAAGCCGCAGGACACCGCATCGTCCGAGTCTAGCGTCACCCCCGTCATCTTTCCACTCTTGTCCGCATATGCTTGGATGAGAATGGGACAGGGGGTATGACAATGATTGAAGCGAGCTTGCAGGCCGGCCAATTGCTCACGCTCCTCATCATGGCGGCTGCGCTTGGCATGGACGCGTTTTCGCTGGGCATTGGTATCGGGCTCAAGGGTATTCGGCTGCTTGAGGTTTTAAAATTAAGCGCACTTATCGCGCTCTTTCATATTTTGATGCCGCTCATGGGTATGTTTACGGGGCAGTATGTAGGCACGCTGCTCGGGAGCGTAGCGACAACCGCGGCGGGCGGACTCCTGCTCTTGCTTGGCGCACATATGATATACAGCTCCATGCGTGGAGAAGCGGTACGATCGATCAATCATCGCACATTGTGGGGAATGCTGCTGTTTGCCCTCAGTGTCAGTATCGATTCATTCTCTGTGGGCATATCGCTGGGCATGTTTGCGGCTGATATCGTTCTGACGGTGCTGGTATTCGGTTTTTTCGGCGGGCTGATGTCTATCCTGGGCTTGCTGCTGGGCCGCCGGGTAAGCACAAGCCTTGGTGAATACGGCGAAGCTTGCGGCGGTGTCATTTTGTTTACGTTCGGGATATTGTTTATACTTTAGTTAAATCGAGGAGCCCGCCTATGGTGCGCACCTATTTGTTATAGAAGGAGCGAAAGGCCGCTATGACTGATTTGAAACGAATATTGTTCGTATGTACCGGCAATACATGCCGTTCGCCAATGGCTGAAGCCATGCTTATGGAGCGCTCGCGCAATCTTGGACTGGAGCTGGAGGTCCGATCAGCAGGCGTATCAACTGTGGACGGGCTGCCGGTGTCCGAGAATGCCAGAACGGCGCTGCAGCGCCGGAACATTCCTCATCCCCAAGGCTCAAGTGCCCTTGACGGGGGAATGGTCGGTTGGGCTGATCTCGTGCTCACGATGACAACAAGTCACAAAAAGCATTTGCTGCAGCGGTTTCCCGGAGCGGTGGATAAAACCTTTACCTTGAAGGAATATGTGGATAGGGACGTAGCGGTTTTAGCCGATATTGCCGAACTGGAAACCTTATATACGGAATGGCATATGAAGCAGGCACTCGGCCAGCAGCTTTCAGCTGAGGAGAGAGACCGCTTAATTGAGCTGGAGCAGCGAATTCCGGGCTTTGATATCGCAGATCCTTTCGGAGGCCCGATTGGCCTTTATGAGAGCTGCGCAGATGAAATTGAGCAGGCGCTGAATAAACTTCTGAAGAAGCTGGATGAGCATGGAAATTAACGTTATCGATTGATTTTCACGCTTCTATCCGGTATGATAGGTACAATTAAAGACGGTTTCCGATGTGACTGGCGACGAAAGTGGATCAAACCACGGTGGAGCATCGGATCATACGGCCGGTCGCCTGGGCAAAGAGCAGCGTGCATATAGCACGTCTTGCTCTTTTTTCGTCTTTTTACGCTAATGGGGTATAATGGAACCATCGTGATTCGACATTATCCGTCCTCGCGGGCGGACCATTCGGGAGGTTTACTTCGATGAAAATCGCTATTGGCGCCGATCACGCCGGCTACCGGCTGAAAGACGAAATCGTACCTTTTCTAAAGAAGCTTGGACATGAAATCGAAGATGTGGGCTGCAATTGCGAGCAATCCGTCGATTATCCGGATTATGCGCTTCCGGTTTGCGACCTGGTTACGCAGGGGAAGGCAGACCGCGGCATATTGATTTGCGGAACCGGTATCGGCATGTCGATCGCCGCGAATAAAGTACATGGAATCCGTTGTGCGCTCGTGCATGATATGTTCTCTGCACAAGCGACGCGCGAGCATAACGACACGAACGTGCTGGCTATGGGCGAGCGGGTAATCGGACCTGGGCTTGCGCAAGAAATCGTACGCATCTGGTTGGACACCCCGTTCTCGGGCGGCGAGCGCCACATCGGGCGCATTAACAAAGTGATGCGTATCGAATCGGCCGACTCGGTTCAATCTTAAGGACGGCTATGATGGACGACCAACTATTAATCTCAGCGATTGCGCGTGATGTGGAACAGGTCGTACGTGAGCTCGCGGATGCGGCCAAACTTCGTACCGGCCAGCTGCTCGTTGTAGGTGTAAGCACGAGCGAGGTGCTAGGGCAGCGAATTGGCACGTCAGGAACCCTGGAGACGGCGGAGGCTATATTCGCAGGTATCCACGCGGTACGCAAAGAAATCGGCTTCTCTCCGGTGTTCCAATGCTGCGAGCACTTGAACCGGGCACTCGTTATGGAACGCGAGGCGGCGGAACGGTATAATCTTGAGCTGGTATCGGCCATTCCCGCACCGAAGGCGGGCGGCTCCATGGCTGCATATGCGTACAGGCATCTGCAGGATGCTTGCTTAACGGAGTCGGTGCATGCCCATGCCGGTCTCGATATCGGGGATACCTTTATCGGCATGCATCTGCGTCGTGTCGCAGTGCCGCTTCGGTCTTCGATCAAATCGATCGGCGGAGCTCACCTGACGATGGCGTATACGCGGCCGAAGCTGATCGGCGGAGAACGGGCGGTGTATACGCTCGAAGCGGCAGGAGCTCCTGCGCCAATACACAGTCCGGCTCCGGGAAGTCCGGAGGCACCCGGCGGAACCTGCGACTAGCGTGCAGCCCAAAGAATAGATGAATATGCAGTAGGATTGGCTAAAACCACGCCTGACAGTCAGCTTGCGGTTATGAGGCTGGCCTGGCGCTGACATATTGGACACCACTAAGGAGGATATTAAACCATGGAAAATTTGCGTAAACAAGACCCGGAATTGATGAAGGCACTCGATCTTGAGCTCCAGCGCCAGCGCGACAATATTGAGCTGATCGCATCCGAGAACATCGTTTCTGAAGCGGTGCTTGAAGCGATGGGCACCGTACTGACGAATAAATATGCAGAAGGCTATCCGGGCAAGCGTTATTATGGCGGCTGCGAGCATGTTGATATCGCCGAAGATATCGCGCGCAATCGTGCCAAAGAGTTATTCGGCGCAGAACATGTGAACGTTCAGCCGCACTCCGGCGCGCAAGCAAACATGGCCGTATACTTGGCAGCGCTCAAGCCTGGCGATACTGTACTGGGCATGAACCTCGCGCACGGCGGTCACTTGACGCACGGCAGCCCTGTTAATGCATCGGGCATTCTCTATAACTTCGTGGCTTATGGCGTTGACGAGAATACGTTTACGATCAATTATGATGAAGTGCGCAAGGCGGCATTCAAACACCGCCCCCGCATGATCGTAGCCGGCGCTTCCGCTTACCCGCGCATTATCGATTTCGAGAAGCTGGGTCAAATTGCTAACGATGTAGGCGCACTGTTCTTCGTCGATATGGCGCATATCGCAGGTTTGGTTGCTGCGGGTCTTCACCCGAATCCAGTGCCGCATGCCCACTTCGTGACGACGACAACGCACAAGACGCTTCGCGGACCGCGCGGCGGCATGATCCTGTGCCGCAAAGCTTGGGCGCAGGCGATCGACAAGGCCGTGTTCCCTGGATCCCAAGGCGGACCGCTTATGCACATTATTGCTGCTAAAGCAGTTTCGTTCGGCGAGGCGCTTCAACCATCATTCAAAACATATGCCCAGAATGTCGTCGACAACGCTAAGGTATTATCCGAAGCGCTGATCGCGCAAGGAATCAACCTCGTATCCGGCGGTACCGATAACCATCTGATGCTGATTGACCTGCGCAACCTGAACATCACGGGTAAAGACGCCGAGCATGTGCTGGACAGCGTTCAAATCACGGCGAATAAGAATGCGATTCCGTTTGATCCGACAAGCCCGTTCATTACGAGCGGCATTCGGATCGGTACTCCTGCAGCTACATCCCGCGGGATGGGTACAGAAGCCATGAAGACGATTGCCGAAGTCATTGCCATGACACTTAAGAATCCGAATGATGAAACCATCTTGGCCAAAGCGCGCGGTATGGTACAAGACTTGACTGCACAGTATCCGCTCTACCCAGCATTGAAATACTAATTGCCCTAGCCTCCAGTAACTAGCGGAGGACGAGCGTTCACCGCCCTGGATCCATCCTTAACAAAGGATGAACCCGGGGCGGTTTTTAGTTTATCCACAGAATATCAATAGTTGTGCATAGGTTGTGGATAAAACTGTGTATAAGCTGGACAAGCTGGAAGTTCTTCTTATCCTTGTTTAAAAGATCGCTAAAATTTACACGAAACGGCAGAAGTGCGCATCTTCTTCATGGTATGCTTAGAGCAGACAACGATAAGTAGGTGATCAAGCATGGATGGAGCTTTCGGAAGTTTGTTAGTTGTTGCCATCATCATTGGCATTGTCGTCATGTTCATCCAGCGTTCGAATAGGCAGCAGAGGGAAGGCCGCAGCGGCCGTTCATCAACAGGCTCCTACCGTAAGCCTTCGGCAGGCAGACCTGCGGCTTCATCAAGCCAGCCGCCAGCAGCATTAGGCGTTCCGCAGGGGCATCCAGCCCGGCAAGCGGCCGAACGTCTGGAATACGCCCTAACGGCCGATTTTGAAGCCAGGGTGAAGGATCGTGTACTGAAGAATGAACCCGGTATGGGAGAGAGAGACTGGCAGTGGCGATGGTTTGAGCTGAAAAGATATTTTCTGATGTGCGGCGTGCTTCGGAATGTTCCCATGTACAGCGCCAAGGTGGACGATGTATGGCATGAAATGCTGATGTTTACATGGGAGTATGAGCAGTTCTGCAAAAATTTCTGCAGCTCGTTTATCCATCATGCGCCGCATGCACCGGGAGCGAAAGCGGATCCTGCAGACCGTGCTTGGTTCGATTGGGTTTACGGCGAGCTGTTTACCATCTTGCCGGCAAGCGCGAAGCTCTGGGGGGCATTCTATCGAACGCCGCTTGCCCGGGAGCGAATCGAGGAGCTGGAGCTCGCTCTGGAGCAGGAGCTGTTCGCGCGCCGCTTCAATACGAAAGCGGCCGAGGCATATCCGGATTTGAACAGCACGGCTGCTTATCTCATCGAACGCGGACGCAGGCTTGCTTCTGACGCAAGAAACGGGGCGGAGAAGGGGACGTCTTACGAAGATCCCTACCGCAATAACGGGATGTTGAACGATCCCATGATAATGACAGGGGTCTTATCGGGCGCATTGTTCTTCTCTTCCATGGGCTCTGCCGACGACTTTGACCGTCAGATGGAGGAAGCTCAGACAGAGGCTCAGCGGCAGGTCAATGGCGGCAGCGGAGGATCGGCCTCGGGCTGCGGAAGTTATGGCGATAGTGACAGTGACCATGATTCCGGCGGAAACGACGGCTCTTCCTGCAGCGGCTCCGGGGATAGCGGCGGTGGTGGCTCCTCATGCAGCTCTGGCGGAGGCGGGGGATGCGGCGGCGGATGCAGCAGCTAAGCCGCTCCAAAAGAAAGTTCTTGACGGATAGGGGGTTGTTCCGAAATAATGGGACTGCCCTTTTTTTGCGAGAAAATCGGAAAAAGAAGTGAAGTTGTGCAAAATAGAAACATCCGGTGCTATAATAAATAAGATTGTGTATCAATCGTAAACATGGAAGTCGCACGTCCGCGATCAAGCTTCCCCAGGAGGACGATACTTTGAGCAAATTGACCATTTGCGATCACCCGCTAATTCAGCATAAGCTGACATTCATCAGAGACAAGAACACGAACACCAAGGACTTCCGCGAGCTGGTTGATGAAGTCTCGACCTTAATGGCGTATGAAATTACGAGAGATCTTCCGCTGCAAACCATTCCCGTGACGACTCCCGTTACGGAAGCGCAGGGTAAAGTCATTTCCGGGCGGATGCTCGGCATTGTGCCTATTCTCCGCGCCGGACTTGGAATGGTGGAAGGCATGCTGAAGCTGATTCCGTCCGCCAAGGTTGGCCATATCGGACTGTTCCGCGACCCAGAGACATTTATTCCAGTGGAGTACTACGTCAATTTGCCAACGGACGCGACTGAGCGTCTGCTCATCGTCATTGATCCGATGCTGGCGACTGGCGGCTCGGCGAACGCTGCGATCGAGACGCTTAAGCAGAGAGGCTGCACACAAATTAAGCTGATGTGCTTAATTGCTGCGCCTGAAGGAGTTAAGGCCGTACAAGAGGCCCATCCCGATGTCGACGTCTACATTGCCGCGCTTGACGAGTGCTTGAATGACCACGGCTATATTGTACCGGGTCTCGGCGATGCCGGGGACCGGATGTACGGCACCAAATAACGCGTTTCATAGGAGTGACAAAGATTGGCTAAACTGAAAGTGATGACGATATTCGGCACCCGCCCGGAGGCGGTTAAGATGGCGCCTCTAGTTCTTGAGCTGCAGAAATATGAAGCTGATATTCAACCCATTGTTTGCGTAACGGCGCAGCATCGCCAAATTCTGGATCAGGTTCTCGACTTTTTCGAAATCGTACCGAATTATGATTTGAATGTCATGAAGGATCGTCAGACACTTACGGAAACGACGGTTCGTGTGCTGGAGGGACTTGATCCGGTGCTTCGCGAGTCGAAGCCGGATATCGTGCTGGTTCACGGCGATACACAGACGACGTTTTTGGCGAGCTATGCTGCCTTCCTGCAGCAAATTCAAGTTGGACATGTTGAGGCAGGCTTGCGTACGTGGAATAAGCTCTCCCCGTATCCGGAGGAGATGAACCGCCAGCTGGCCGGCGTGCTCTCTGATGTGCATTTTGCGCCTACCGAACGCTCGGCAGACAACCTGCGTAGTGAGAACAAAGCGGAAGCCTCCATCTATGTCACAGGCAATACAGCGACAGATGTATTCCAGTACACAGTAGATCCTTCCTTCTCACATCCGGTCATCGAATGGGCGCGCGGTAAAAGACTGATTCTGATGACGGCTCATCGCCGCGAAGCGCTCGGAGAGCCGCATCGGAATATCTTCCGCGCCGTGAAGCGTATTGCAGATGAGTTCGAGGACGTGGCGTTCGTATACGCCGTGCATCCGAACCCGGCCGTACGCGAGCCTGCTAATGAAATATTGGGCGACCATCCAAGGATCAAGCTGATTGACCCGCTCGACGTATTCGAATTCCACAACTTCTACCCGCATTCGTACATGATTATGACGGATTCGGGAGGCTTGCAGGAAGAAGCGCCATCGTTCGGAGTGCCGGCGCTTGTGCTGCGCGACACGACGGAGCGCCCTGAAGGCATTGAGGCGGGAACGCTTGAACTGGTAGGCACGGAGGAAGAGAATGTTTACGAACGAGCCCGCGCGTTGTTGACGGATGCGGCGCTCTATGAACGGATGAGCCAGGCAGCTAATCCTTATGGCGATGGACAAGCATCTGTTCGGATTGTACAAGCCATCCTGCATCATTTTGGAAGGCGTACGGAACGTCCAAGCCTGTTCACACAACGTTCATAAGTTGCCGCCTGAAGAGGGCAAATCGCAAACATTACAGCATACAGTGGTACTGTACGGTTGGTAAATATGAGAAAGCCAGAGATATCAAGGGTTTGGAGCCGCTTGTTCACGGAATGTTTTATTTTAAGTGAATTGACAAACCTTCCTTTGCTCCGATAAAATGTATGAGGATTGACAGGGGTAAAAACCATGACACAAAAGAGCAATGGAGATAACCCGTGGCGTACGCTAGCCATGGTCGGAGCCTTAGGTTTCGATGTCGCAATCTGCACCGTGCTCGGCCTATTCTTGGGCAAGTGGCTTGGCGGCGGATCGCCGGGATGGATCATTTTCGGCGTGCTTTTCGGTCTGGCTGCCGGAATCTTCACAGCCATCCTCATTGTCAAGAAAGCCTTGGAGGACACCGATGGATGAAGTGATGAAGAAGGCAACCCGGGCGGCTCTGTTGTTTGCGGCGTGCTGCCTGCTCGTCTGGGCCGTTGTGCCGGAATGGCGCACCATAGCTGCCGGTTTGGTATTGGGCTTGGCTGCGAGCTTGTCGAATACGTTTCTGCTTCGCAGAAGAGTGGATTGGATGGGGAAGGTGGTAACTGAGCTAGGACCTCGGAAGATGGGCCTTGGCTTGGCAGGACGATTAGCGACTATTCTGCTTGTCGTTATGGTTGCCAAGAAGTACCCGGAACAATTCAGCCTGCCGTCGACATTGATTGCATGCTTCCTCATGCCCTTTGTAACATTGGCATACGCCTATTTTTTGAACAAACGAAATTTGTAGCGGAAAGGGGTGAAATACGGTATGCATTTATTTCCAGAGCTTAACGTCGGTGGCTTGACCATTGATATTTCGTCTTTCATCGCCATTACGGTTTCCGTGATCATCACGTTTGTACTGGCAAGACTGGCGGTGCGCAACCTGTCGGTCGATAATCCGTCCAGAATGCAGAACTTTCTGGAATGGGTTGTTGATTTCGTTCACAACACGATTGCTAGTACGATGCCGCTTAGCAAGGTAAAGCCTTACATTAATCTCGGCATGACGCTTATCATGTTTATCTTCATCTCCAACTTGCTGGGTCTTCCGTTCGGTATTGTGACGGAGACGCACTCAGTCAATGAAACGCTGGGCATTACGCAGGCTGATCTTGACAAGCACGGCGGGCATGTGGAAATCGCGTGGTGGAAATCACCGACAGCTGACCTTGCTGTTACGGCAGGTCTTGCATTGATCGTCTTTGGACTCGTGCATTTCTTGGGTCTGAAGCTGAACCGCAAGCATTACTTTAAACACTATTTCGAGCCTTACCCGATCTTCTTCCCGCTCAACATTATCGAGGAGTTAGCGAAACCGCTCACATTGGCGCTGCGGCTCTATGCGAACATCTTCGCGGGTGAGATTCTGATCGCCACGATTCTGATGCTAGGTTGGGTCGGAACACCATTCCTGATCGCATGGCAAGGCTTTAGCCTATTCGTAGGTGCCATTCAAGCTTTCTTGTTCACAATCCTCACCATGGTTTACATTTCCAAGACGACTGTGCACGAGGAGCATTAATACCGTGTTGACCCGAATGGAACAAGCGGTATAACCGCGATTTCAGTTGGGATAAGGCATACGATTCACACAAATACAAAACTTTTACATTTTTGAGGAGGATTTTAACAATGGAAGTATTGGCAGCAGCAGTTGCAGTTGGTTTGGGCGCCCTTGGTGCAGGTATTGGTAACGGTCTGATCGTCAGCAAAACAGTAGAAGGTATCTCTCGTCAACCAGAGCTTGCAGGTAAACTGCAAACAACGATGTTTATCGGCGTTGGTATCGTCGAGGTTGTTCCGATTATCGGCGTTGTAATCGGCTTCCTGGCGTTCTTTAGCTAATAGACCCGTAATAACGAATCATGGCGGGGAAGGCCTTAGCCCTCCACGCCTTCGTTTTGATTAAGAGGATACTGGGAACAGGAAGGAGCTGCATCTATGTCCCTCCATTGGGAATCGACAGTTTATGCGATTATCGCTTTCGGAATACTGTACTGGCTGTTGAGCAAATATGCGTTCGGGCCGTTACTGAGCATCATGGAGAAGCGCAGATTGCTTGTCCTTGAACAGATGGATTCGGCGGAAGCAAGCCGCAAGCAAGCGGCACAGCAATTGGAAGAACAAAAGCTTGCGCTTCAGCAAGCGCGTAAGGAAGCATACGACATTATCGAGCAGGCTAAGCTTACCAGCGTGAAGCAAGCTGATGAGATCGTACAAGCAGCGAAATCCGAAGCTAACCGTGTCAAGGAAAATGCTGTTCAAGATATTACGAGTGAAAAGAATAAAGCGATTGCTGCGCTCCGCAGCGAAGTGAGCGGCATGTCCGTTCAAATCGCATCCAAAATCATCGAGAAGCAAATCGACGAGAAGTCACAAGAGCAGCTTGTTGACCAATACTTGAAAGAGGTTGGAAGCAAATGAGCCGCGATAGCGCAGTAGCGAAACGCTACGCAAAAGCGCTGTTCGACATTGCGCAGGAGCAGAACATTATCGCAGACGTCGAGCAGCAGCTGAAACTCGTCGTGGAGGCGCTCGAGGGAGATGCCGAAATACGCAAGTTTCTCGGGTTGCCGAATATTAGCGTAACGAAAAAAATTGCGCTTATTAATGGCGTTCTATCAAACAAAGTATCTGCGGTCGTCCTGCGTACGATCGAGGTCCTCATTGAACGTGGCCGTCAGGACGCGCTGAGCGGTGTTTATGCCTCGTATACGAAAGTAGCGGGCGAAGCGCTGGGCAAGTCGCACGCCACTGTCTATACCGCTAAACGTTTGTCGGCTGCAGAGCTGACCAATGTAGAAGCAACCTTCGGAACGCTTGCAGGCAAGCGGATCGAAGCAGAGCAAGTCGTGGAACCATCTTTGCTCGGCGGTGTGCAGGTGCGCATCGGCGACCGTCTGTATGACGGCAGCTTGTCCGGCAAGTTGGCACGTCTGGAAAAAGCGTTGAAATCTCAAGCACTGTAGATAGGGGTGAGCGGAATTGAGTATCAGACCTGATGAAATCAGCACGCTGATTAAACAACAGATCGAACAATTTAAATCCGAGATTCAAGTCGTCGATGTCGGTACGGTCATCCAGGTCGGTGACGGTATTGCTCGTGTACACGGATTAGAGAACGCAATGGCGGGCGAACTTCTCGAGTTCGCGAACGGCGTTGTCGGTATGGCCCTCAACTTGGAGGAAAGTAACGTTGGTGTCGTTATTATGGGACCTTACACAGGTATCCGCGAAGGCGACCAAGTTAAAAGAACCGGCCGCATTATGGAAGTACCAGTAGGTGAAGCTCTACTTGGCCGCGTCGTGAATGCACTGGGTGAGCCGGTTGACGGCAACGGTCCGATCGCAACGACCGAATCGCGTCCTGTAGAATCTCCAGCTCCGGGCGTTATGGCCCGTAAATCCGTTTTCGAGCCGATGCAAACCGGTATTAAAGCAATCGACGCCATGATTCCAATCGGCCGCGGCCAACGGGAACTTATCATTGGCGACCGTCAAACAGGTAAGACCCAAATCGCAATCGATACAATTGTCAACCAAAAGGGCAATGGCGTTATCTGTATCTATGTTGCAATCGGACAGAAGCAATCTACGGTTCGTACCGTTGTTGAATCCTTGCGTAAGCAGGGCGCAATGGACTACACGATCGTCGTAACGGCGAGCGCATCCGAGCCATCCCCATTGCTGTACATTGCTCCTTATACGGGCTGCTCGATGGGTGAGTACTTCATGTACAACGGCAAACACGTTGTCATCATTTACGACGATCTTTCCAAACAAGCTGCAGCATACCGTGAGCTTTCCTTGCTGCTGCGCCGTCCTCCAGGTCGGGAAGCTTATCCTGGTGACGTCTTCTACTTGCATTCCCGTCTACTCGAGCGTGCAGCGAAGCTGAACGACGAACTCGGCGGCGGTTCGATGACCGCGTTGCCGTTTATCGAGACGCAAGCAGGCGATATCTCAGCTTATATCCCAACCAACGTTATCTCCATTACGGACGGTCAGATCTTCCTTGAGTCCGATCTATTCTACTCAGGCCAACGTCCAGCGGTTAACGTAGGTAACTCCGTATCCCGTGTCGGCAGCTCGGCTCAAACGAAGGCAATGAAGAAAGTTGCCGGTACGCTCAAGACTGACTTGGCTCAATATCGCGAGCTGGCCGCATTCGCCCAGTTCGGTTCCGATCTCGATAAAGTAACACAATCCCGTTTGAATCGCGGGGAGAGAACACTGGAAATTCTGAAGCAGGGCATTAACCAGCCGCTGCCGGTAGAACGCCAAGTCGTTTCCCTCTACATCGTGACCAAAGGGCATGCAGATGTTATTCCGGTGCAGGACATTCGCCGTTTCGAAGCCGAATTCCTTGCCTACGTGGATGCGAACAAGCCTGAAATCTTCGCTTCCATCCGCGATACCAAAGATTTGAACTCCGACAATGAGAAAGTATTGATTGAAGCCATCAACAACTTCAAAAAAGGCTTCTCAGCATCGGTTTAATAACGCGGAATAGAGCCGGGTTTGCCTTTCGTGTCAAACCCGGCAATAAGGTGGTGACAACGATTGGCTAAGGGAATGCGCGAAATCAAACGCCAGATTAAGAGCAAACAGAATACGAAGCAGATTACGAAGGCGATGGAGATGGTTGCGGCAGCCAAGCTTAAGCGGGCGCAGGATGCAGCCATTGCCGCAAGACCGTATACCGATACGATCAGGGAAGTGGTTGCAAGTATCGCTTCCGGTGCCGGCAACGTGAAACATCCCATGTTGCAAAGCCGCGAAATTAAGCGGACGGCTTATCTGGTCATCACTTCGGACCGCGGGCTCGCGGGCGGTTACAATGTAAACGTACTTCGCAAAGTGTCGATTGCACTGAAAGAGAATCACAAGTCGGCGGCCGAGTATGACATCTTTGTCATCGGACGCAAAGGCCGTGACTACTTTACTCGCCGCAATATTGCGCTTTCGGAAGAAGCCACGGGTTTATCGGATTCGCCGAAATTCTCCGACATCAAGAGCATTGCTGCTAAAGCAGTGCGCGGATTTGAAGAAGGAGCCTATGACGAGCTGTATCTCGTATACAACCAGTTCCAGAATGCAATGATGCAAATTCCTGTCCTTAAACGGCTGCTTCCGTTGGATCAGCTGCAATCAGACGGGGGTAATAAAGTTGATTACGAATACGAACCGAACCCGGAAGAAGTGTTGAACGTGCTGCTGCCTAAATATGCAGAAACCGTCATTTACAGCGCGCTTCTGGAGAGTAAGGCAAGTGAGTTCGGCGCTCGCATGACGGCAATGGGTAATGCGACGAAGAATGCGACGAAGATGATCTCTGGTCTGACATTAACGTACAATCGTGCGCGTCAAGCGGCAATCACGCAAGAAATCTCGGAGATTGTCAGCGGAGCGAATGCACAGAATTAATAGTAAGCAATGTTCGGATTGCATAAACCGGCCTTTAGCATTATAAACGTGGTTTATGCAATCGAAGCGAGTTATGCTGCGACTGAGAAGAATCAGCAGGCAGCGGCATAACCTCACAATACAGTTAGGAGGGACCCCAATGAGCAACGGGCGCGTTGTCCAGGTAACTGGACCGGTTGTCGATATCGTATTCGACAATGGTCATTTACCGGACATCATGAATGCGATAAAAATTGAAAAAAAAGCTCAAGACGCGAATGAACGCGACATTAGTTTGACCGTCGAAGTGGCCACTCACCTTGGCGACAACATGGTACGCTGCGTCGCGATGTCGTCCACGGACGGCCTCGTAAGAGGTACAACAGCAGTTGACACTGGAGGACCTATTACAGTACCGGTAGGCCCTGCAACTCTAGGTCGTGTGTTTAACGTATTGGGTGACCCGATCGACAACAACGGCGATGTAGACCGCTCGATCGCGAATCCGATTCACCGTCAAGCACCTCCTTTCGAGGAACTGTCCACCCAGCAAGAAATGCTGGAAACCGGCATTAAAGTCATCGACTTGATGGCTCCTTACTCCAAGGGCGGTAAAATTGGTCTCTTCGGCGGCGCGGGTGTTGGTAAAACCGTAACGATGCAAGAGTTGATTCACAATATCGCACAAGAGCACGGCGGTATTTCCGTATTCGCCGGTGTAGGCGAGCGGACCCGTGAAGGTAACGACTTGTACCACGAGATGAGCGAATCCGGCGTTATCGCCAAAACGGCGATGGTATTCGGACAGATGAACGAGCCACCGGGCGCGCGTCTTCGCGTAGCGTTGACCGGCTTGACGATGGCGGAATATTTCCGTGACGCTGAAGGCCGTGACGTGCTTCTGTTCATCGATAATATTTTCCGTTTCACTCAAGCGGGCTCCGAGGTTTCGGCCCTTCTCGGCCGTATGCCTTCCGCGGTAGGTTACCAGCCGACGCTGGCAACTGAGATGGGACAATTGCAAGAGCGTATTACTTCGACTAAAAAAGGCTCCGTTACATCGATTCAAGCGATCTATGTACCAGCCGATGACTATACAGACCCGGCTCCAGCAACGGCGTTTGCCCACTTGGACGCAACGACCAACTTGGAGCGTAACATCGCGGCTATGGGTATCTTCCCAGCCGTTGACCCACTGGCTTCTTCTTCCCGGATTTTGACGCCAGAGATTTTGGGCGAAGAGCATTATCAAGTTGCACAAGGCGTTAAGAAGCTTCTTCAACGTTATAAAGAGCTTCTTGATATCATTGCGATTCTCGGTATGGATGAATTGTCCGAGGAAGACAAGCTGATCGTGCTTCGCGCTCGCCGGATTCAATTGTTCCTGTCCCAGCCGCTTCACGTTGCGGAAGCATTCAACGGCATGCCAGGTCTTTCTGTACCTGTCAAAGACACTGTCCGCAGCTTCAAGGAAATTCTTGAAGGGAAGCATGACGATCTTCCGGAACCGGCATTCCATAACGTCGGATCGATTGAAGGCGCAATCGAGAAGGCTAAACAGCTTGCTCAAGGATTGTAATTCGCCGTTAATGGAGGTATCCGCATGAGCACCTTTTTATTGGAAATCGTTACTCCTGAGCGTAAAGTCTACGCTGAGAATGTCAATATGGTTATCGTCAAAGGCGTAGAAGGTGAGATGGGTATCCTACCCCATCACGTTCCGCTTGTAACGCCATTGAAGATTGCACCGGTTACAATCAAGCAAGATCGCGCGACCCATGTGATCGCCGTCAACGGCGGTTTCTTGGAAATCCGCAAAGACAAAGTCGTCATCTTGGCCGAAAGCGCCGAGCTGCCGGATGATATTAACGTAGAACGCGCACAAGCTGCCAAACAGCGTGCCGAACAGCGTTTGTCCGGCAAGAACGACGAGTACGATTACCGCCGCGCTGAGCTTGCGCTCCAGCGGGCGATGAACCGTCTGAACATCAAGAGCGGGATCTAATGAATTCGATGAAGCACCGTTATGCTACTGCATAACGGTGCTTTTGTGTTTTCTCTCAAGGGCGGCAGAGCTAGGGGGGCGTTGATCGGCCTCTTAAGCGCAGTTGTTCTCGGTTTGCTTGTCTATAAGGGAAGTCTGTATCTCAAACTAGGCACCCAGGCGAACAATGTTAGAAGTACCTCCGATGTGCTCGGGGCATCGGCTGGTAGGGGGCCTTTGTGAACGCTGCCACGTCTGTCTGTCGTATGGAAAGAACATTCACGCTTAAGTATAGGTAACCATTTTATTGAGCATAAGCCTATAGACCTCCCTTCTGCAATGTGCGATAGAGATTTTTTGGTTTCCGGACGATTAAGACTCGAGAAGCGATCGGACTGGACCGGACGCTGTAGAGGCTCTCAATTTAAACGAACTGCCTGCCCGCAGAGCGGGAAGCGCATTCAATCCATCATAGACGGAAGTGGTAGGTTTTGTTATAATTGTGAGTGAATTTTGTCCTAGTGGCGTGACCCCTGATCCCGCCCGAATATCGATGCGCACGGAGGCGATTGTATGGAGAAATACATCAACAACTACGTGATTGTAACGATCTTCATTCTGCTTGGCATCCTTCTACCGGTGGTCGCTCTGACTGTAGGCCGTTTGCTTCGGCCGAACAAGCCGACGGAGGAGAAGAAAACAACTTACGAAAGCGGCAATGAACCGGTGGGGGACGGCCAGATCCGCTTTAACGTGCGCTACTACTTGTTTGCGCTCATGTTTGTGATCTTTGATATCGAAACCGTTTTCCTATATCCATGGGCCGTTGCGTACAAGCAGCTCGGCCTTTTTATTCTTGTCGAAATGGCGATCTTCGTCGGCTTGTTGTTGATCGGACTCATCTACGCCTGGAAAAAGAAGGTGCTGAAATGGAATTCAATCTAGAATCAGTTACACCGGAAGAACGGCGGGAATTGGAACGCAACGTATTTATGGGCACGCTTGAGGAGCTGAAGGCTTGGGCGCGCAGCAACTCCCTATGGCCGCTGACATTCGGACTGGCTTGCTGTGCCATTGAGATGATGGGCACTGGCGCATCGCACTACGATTTGGATCGGTTCGGGGTTATCTTCCGCACCTCCCCTCGTCAATCGGATGTTATGATCGTTGCGGGTACCGTTACGAAGAAGATGGGCCCGCTGTTGCGAAGGCTGTATGATCAGATGCCGGAGCCGAAGTGGGTCATTGCCATGGGCTCGTGCGCAACGGCGGGTGGTCCCTATGTGAAGTCCTATGCGGTTATGAAGGGCGTCGATCAGATCGTGCCGGTAGACGTGTACATACCTGGCTGTCCTCCCAACCCTGCTGCGCTCATCTATGGCATTAATAAGCTGCAGGAGAAGATCCGCTATGAGGCGAAGACCGGAAAGCGGGTGACGAACCGATGAGCGAGGAACAGGACAAGGATAAGGAGCTTCTCGGCAAGCAGAAGGACGACTCTGTTAAGGCTGAGTCTTCTACGGCTGAGAAAGCGGAGGCTGCCGCGTCCCAGGCACTGGACCCGGAGAAGGGATCGTCAGCTTCAGTACCGGGTCAGCCGGATCAACAGGAGGCCAAGGCCGCCGGAGATGAACGCATACTACCGGAGTCAGGAGAAGCGCATGAACAGTCGGTCGTTTCGGAACAACCGGCAGCAAATCCGGAACGGGAAGCCAAGCTGAAGGCGGCTGCGGAGGCACGGGCGGCAAGAGCTGAATTAAAAGTAAGCGCTGCAACACCTTCCCAGCAGCAGAGTGATGCTCCTGCTGAAGAAGGCAGCTCACCTGCGGTCAATCCGGAACGCGAAGCGAAGATGAAGGCAGCAGCGGAAGCGCGTGCTGCCAGAGCTGCGGCCAAAGCGGCTGCAGAAGGTGGTGAGCCCGCCGCTGCGCCCGGCGATGCCGTGGGAAGCGACCCTGAGCGCGAAGCCAAGCAGAAGGCGGCAGCGGAAGCGCGTGCGGCCAGAGCGGCAGCCAAGGCAGCCTCCGAGGCCGCAGAGGCCCCTGCTGAACCGAAGCCACCGTCGCCGAAGCAGCCGCAGCTCGACGAGACGGTCGAGCTGGTACGTTCATTGATCTCCGAGCAAGCAGTCGAGGAAGCATACATAAATGAATTGAACGATCACATGCCGATTATCGTCGTAGGCCGCGATCACTGGCAGGCAACCGCCAATCTGCTGCGGACGCACGATAGGCTGCAGTATGGATACCTGCGCAACGTATCCGGCATCGACTTCGAGACGCATATGGAGGTCGTATATCACCTCGTGTCCATCGAGACGAAGCGTGAGCTTGCCGTGAAGCTGCGAGCGGATCGCGAGGCTCCATCGGTTCCTTCCGCGACACCGGTATGGGCTACGGCGAATTGGAACGAACGGGAAATCTACGACCTGCTTGGCGTGGATTTTCCTGGCCATCCCGATATGCGGCGCATCATGATGCCGGATGAATGGGTAGGCCATCCCCTGCGCAAAGATTATGAACCACTGGACCCGGAGGTGTGACAAGCCGTGATTCGCACTGAAGAACTGCTGCTTAACGTCGGCCCACAGCACCCGAGCACGCACGGCGTATTCCGCATCATCGTCAAGCTGGACGGTGAAGTCATTAAAGAGGCCATTCCGGTCATGGGGTACTTGCACCGGGGCACGGAGAAGCTTGCGGAGAACTTGAACTATACCCAGATCATTCCGTATACCGACCGGATGGACTACGTATCCGCGATGACGAGCAACTATGTTCTCTGCCATGCGGTGGAGACGTTAATGGGACTCGAGATTCCAGAGCGCGCCGACTTCATGCGGCTGATCGTCATGGAGCTGCAGCGCGTAGCGAGCCATCTCGTCTGGTGGGGCACTTATTTACTCGATATCGGAGCAATGAGTCCGTTTCTGTACGCGTTCCGCGACAGAGAAATAATTATTGATCTATTTAATGAGCTGTGCGGTGCGCGCCTTACCTACAACTATATGCGTGTAGGCGGGGTCAAGTGGGATGCGCCTGAGGGCTGGATCGACAAGGTGCGCGAGTTTATTCCTTATATGGAAACGAAGCTGGTGGAATACGATAATCTGGTCAGCGGAAACGAGATTTTTCTGGCACGCATCAAGAATGTCGGGCAATACGATGCGCAGACGGCGATTGATTACGGGTTGTCAGGCGCGAATCTGCGCTGCACCGGCGTTGATTGGGATTTACGCAAAGTGAAGCCGTACAGCTTATACAACCGGTTCGAGTTCGATGTTCCGCTTGGTAAGCGAGGCGATTGCTTCGACCGCTATCTGATCCGGCTTGAAGAAATCCGTCAGTCTTTGCGCATTCTGAAGCAGGCTGTAGAGCAGTTTCCTTCTTCAGGCGATACGATGGGCAAAGTGCCGCGCGTGATCCGGCCGCCAGCCGGCGAAGTCTATGTCAGCATCGAATCGCCCCGCGGCGAAATCGGCTGCCACATCGTTTCCAAGGGCAAGGCGGAGCCGTATCGGCTGAAATTCAGACGTCCGTCTTTCGTTAACCTCCAGATACTGCCGAAACTGCTTGTTGGTGAAACCATGACCAACCTCATTACGATTCTAGGCGGCATTGACATTGTCGTTGGAGAGGTGGACTGCTGATGGGTTCCTGGCTGGACGAAACGCTAACATGGGGCAACACCCTTATCTTTGCCTTATGGGGTATTATCCTGCTTGTGCTGGTTCTTGGCTTTGTCACCTATGCGATTTACTTCGAGCGAAAAGTCATTGGTTGGATGCAGCTGCGGATCGGTCCCAACCGGGTAGGCCCACTCGGCCTGCTGCAGACGGTAGCGGATATAACCAAGCTGCTTATTAAAGAAGACACGATTCCGCGTAAAGCGGATCGGGTGCTTTTCATTCTCGCGCCTGCGCTTGCTTATGTACCCGCATTCGGTGTTCTTGCGGTCATCCCATACACGAATGAATTATATTTCGCTGATATTAATGTCGGGCTGCTCTATTATGTTGCACTCTCGGGCATTACGACAATTGCCATCGTTTTGGGCGGCTGGGCTTCGAACAACAAGTATGCGCTGCTGGGCGGCATGCGGTCGGCTGCTCAGATGATCAGCTATGAAGTACCGCTGGTTATTTCCGTGGTCGGTGTTATTATGGTATCGGGTACGATGAACCTCCGTTCAATCGGCGAACAGCAGGGTGACTGGTTCTGGCAGTGGAATTTTCTCCCTCAGATCATCGGCTTCGTCGTCTTCATTATAGCGGCCGTCTCGGAGCTTAACCGGACGCCGTTCGACTTGCCGGAGGCGGAATCGGAGCTTGTTGCCGGTTATCACGTGGAATACAGCGGCTTCCGCTTTGCGTTCTTCATGTTGACCGAATATGTTTATGTTTACGCTATTGCGGCATTAACGACGGTACTGTTTCTCGGCGGATGGCATGCTCCACTAGCGTTCCTCGATTTTGTGCCGGGCATCATCTGGTTCCTCCTCAAGTTTGCCTTCATCGTGTTCTTCCTGTTCTGGTTGAGAGCGACGATGCCGCGAATCCGGATCGACCAGCTGATGGGCATGGGCTGGAAGGTGCTGCTGCCGCTGGCGATTCTAAATGTGTTTATAACGGCTGTCTATCTCGAGCTGTTCATTAAAGGATAACGGAGGGAAAAGGAATGAAGGGTCTCTTAAAAGGGCTTGGCGTCACGCTCAAATCGATGACGGCGAAGAAAATCACCACTTCCTATCCCGACGAACCGTTCGTCATGCCGGACCGCTTCCGCGGGATTCAGCATTTTATACCGGATCAATGCATTGTGTGCAATCAATGTGCACGCGTATGTCCGACCGAATGCATCACGCTGACAGGCAAGCCGAACCCGGATCCGGAGAAAAAAGGGAAGGTCATCGAAACCTTCGACATCAACTTTGAAATATGCATATTGTGCGACCTATGTACGGAGGTTTGTCCAACCGAAGCAATCGTCATGACGAATAATTTCGAGCTGGCATCCTACAGCCGCGATGATTTGTACATGGACATTAACTGGCTGGACAGCAATAACAAGAACGTGCGCAAGGACAACAATAATATCGGTGCTCCCCAAGCGGGGAAGGGGGGCGCTAAGAAAGATGTTTAATGTGTCATTGACAGGTGAGTTCGTCGCGTTCTTCGTCTTCTCCGTGATCATTATAAGCGGTGCGGTGCTCATGGTCAGCTTCACGAAGGTCGTCCATATGGTTGTCTCGCTGGCCGCTGTATTTATCGGTGTTGCCGGCATGTTCGTCCTGCTGAATGCGGAGTTTCTCGCTTTCGTTCAAGTGCTCATCTATGCGGGAGCCGTTTCTATTCTGATGATATTCGGGATTATGATGACGAAGCATCAGGATGTAGAGGCGGAGAAGGGCAGATCCTGGCATGAAGCTTTGGCCGCTGTAGGTGCGCTGGCGCTATTCGGACTTTTATTCTATGCGATCCGCGAGACGGAATTTCCAGTGGCTCAGCCGTTTCAACCCGCCCAGGATAACGCGCTGGAGATCGGCAAGCTGCTGTTCACCGGTTACGTCGTGCCCTTCGAGCTTGTCTCCGTGCTGCTGACTGTTGCGTTTATCGGAGCGATCGTGCTTGCGAAGAAGGAGGCGGAATAAGATGCTATCTTCCTATTTGACGCTAGCCGCAATCCTGTTCTGCATCGGGCTCTACGGCGCGCTGGTCAAACGTAATGCGGTCGTCGTCCTGCTCTCGATCGAATTAATGCTCAATGCGGTCAACCTTAATCTGGTGGCGTTCTCCAAATACGGTGCCGTTCCCTCGCTTACGGGGCAGATGTTTACCCTGTTCACCATAGCGGTTGCTGCTGCCGAGGCGGCTGTCGGAATCGCGGTGCTTATTGCGCTGTTCCGCGCTCGCGGCACGGTCAACGTCGACGAATTCGACGAGATGAGGAGGTAGTCGCACGTGGAAACCGTATTTACGCAATACGCCTGGCTCATCCCGCTTTTTCCACTGGCTGCATTCATCCTGCTAACGTCGTTCGGCCGCAGCTTCAAGGGGCTGGGCGTCATGGTCGGCTCTGCAGCATCGCTCGCGTCACTCGTTCTGGCGCTGCTTGTGCTGTTCGAGCGTATGGGAGAAGGCGTGGAGGATTATCAGGACGGGTTCAAGTGGTTGGATCTGAGTACAATCCAATTGAACATCGGATTCGAAGTTACGAATCTCTCAGCGCTTATGCTGGTTATTGTCACGATCGTTAGCCTTCTAGTGAATGTCTATTCCGCAGGCTACATGAAAAGCGATGAGCGAATAACCGTCTTTTATGGATATATCGCATTATTTACGTTCTCCATGCTGGGCCTTGTCCTTGCGGACAATATGCTTGCGCTCTATATATTCTGGGAGCTGGTCGGGGTCTGCTCGTTCCTGCTCGTCGGCTTCTGGTACCAGAAGCCTGAGGCAAGAGCGGCAGCGAAGAAGGCGTTCATCGTTACACGGATCGGCGATGCCGGTCTGTTGATCGCCATCCTCCTGCTGTTCTGGTATATGCCGAATCATGCTCTTGATTTTGTGAACATCCAGAACGTATTTAACGAACAGACAGGAACGATCGCGGCAGGCATTACGACGCTGATTGCACTGCTTATCTTCGTCGGTGCGGTGGGCAAATCCGGTCAATTCCCGCTTCACGTGTGGCTGCCGGATGCGATGGAAGGACCGACGCCGATCAGCGCGCTCATTCATGCTGCAACAATGGTAGCCGCAGGGGTGTATCTGGTCGCGCGCACATTCGATATTTTTCAAGCCTCGCAAGCGGCGATGGATGTCGTCGCCTATGTAGGTGCCTTTACTGCGATATTCGCAGCAACAATCGGCGTCGCGCAGAATGATATTAAACGAATATTGGCTTTCTCCACCGTCAGCCAGCTGGGCTATATGATGATGGCGCTCGGCCTGGGCTCGTTAACGGGCGGCATCTTTCACCTATTCACGCATGCCTTCTTCAAAGCCTTGCTGTTTCTTGGCGCAGGCAGCGTCATACATGCCGTACATACCCAAAATATTCACGAGATGGGCGGACTCGGCTCCCGAATGCGAATAACGGCCTGGACGTTTGGGATCGGCGCGTTAGCGCTCTCTGGCATCCCGCCGCTCTCGGGCTTCTGGTCCAAGGACGCCATTCTGAACACGGCTCTTCATGAGAATCCGGTATTGTTCGGCGTCGGAGTTGTGGCGGCTTTCTTCACAGCCTTCTATATGTCGCGGCTATTCTTCCTCGTCTTTGCCGGCAGGCCCAAGGGCGAGAAGCAGGCGCATGACTCTTCATGGACGATGACCTTGCCGCTGATCATATTGGCTGTGCTTGCGGTGGTCACCGGTTTTGTGGAGACGCCTTGGAACAATACACTCGGTACATGGCTCTCGGGCGGTACGGAAACCACGCATACCGGCGGCGGCTTGGTGATGGTTATATCCGCAGCCGTTGGTGTACTCGGCATTTATCTCGGCTGGCTCATGTACGTTAAGGGTACAATTGCGCGAGACGCGGTATCCTCTCGTATGCCATGGCTGCTCCGGCTGCTTGAGCGCAAATATTATATCGATGAGCTGTACCAGGTTGTTTTCGTTCGCGGTCTGCGCGGACTCGGTCTGCTGCTGCAAGCTATGGATGACTTCATCATTGATGGCATCGTCCGCTGCGTCGGCGGAGCGGCGGTTCTGCTCGGCAGAGGCGGTACCCGTCTCCAGAACGGACAAGTGCAGACGTATGGCGTGATCACGCTGCTTGGTCTCGTCATTCTGATCGTGGCGATTGCTGGAAGGAGGTTTTGGTAATGCTGGCTGATATTCCGATTTTGTCACTCATTACCTTCTCACCTCTAATCGGCATTCTCGTGCTGCTCCTCCTGCCTAAACAGAACAGCCGATGGCTAAAGGTGACAGCCGTTACAGCGACGCTTATCCCTCTTGCACTCTCTTTATGGCTGTATGCCGATTTTGATGGGACGTTAGGTGGCAAACCTTACAAAGAATCCGTGACCTGGGTCAATGCTGCGCTGAACAAAGAAACAATGCCTGATATTGCATCATATCTATTCAAATTCCAGTATCAAATGGGGATTGACGGGATATCGCTGCCCCTGCTGCTGCTCACTACGATCGTAGCTGTCATGGCAGCGCTCGCTTCCGTCCATGTGAAGAAGCGGTGGAAAGCCTTCTATTTATGGTTTCTACTGCTTGAAATCGGCATGCTCGGCGTGTTTATGGCAAGAGATGTTTTTCTGTTCTTCATCTTTTTCGAGCTCACGCTTATTCCCATGTTCTTCTTAATCGGCATTTGGGGCTTCGGGGGACGCGAGAAGGCGGCCAACCGGTTCCTGATCTACAATGGGATTGGCTCGGCGCTTATGCTTCTTGCCTTCGTGATGCTCGTTATGACTGCAGGTTTCCGGGTGGACCAGGTCGATCAACAGACGCAGCATGTGTATTACAGCGGCAGTTACGAGGTCATTAAAGACAACTTGACAGACCCGGATTCGTTTGTCAACGCGGCTCCCGAAAGTCCGCTCCATATGTCGGATACGATGCGCTGGTCGATCTTTATTCTGCTGTTGATCGCCTTCGGCATCAAGCTGCCGATCTTCCCGTTCCATACCTGGATGCTGCGCGTACATGCGGAGGCGCACCCTGCGATCGTGATGATTCACTCCGGCGTTCTGCTGAAGATGGGCGCGTATGGTCTCCTGCGATTCGGTGTGTTTCTCTTCCCTTCTCAGATGAGAGATTGGGCAACGGTGTTGGCGATCCTGGGTGTCATTAATATCTTGTATGGGGCAGTGCTCGCATTCAGGCAGAAGGAATTTAAGCTCGTACTGGCTTATTCCTCCATCAGCCACATGGGTATCGTGCTGCTCGGTATTGCATCATTGAACGAAATTGGTCTGCAGGGTGCGATGATTCAGCTTGTGTCGCACGGTTTGATTTCGGCGCTGCTGTTCTTAATCGTAGGCAGCCTGCAGGAAAGGACAGGTACGACGGAGCTGGGCGAGCTTGGAGGGCTGGCGCGCAGTCTGCCATTCATGAGCGGCATTCTGCTGACTGCCGGCATGGCTTCGCTTGGACTGCCTGGATTATCCGGTTTTATCGGCGAGTTTCTGTCGCTTCTGGGATTGTTCGACTCAATGAGGGTGCTGACAGCTGTAGCGGTGCTTGGTGTTATTCTAACCGCCGTCTATGTGCTGCGCAGCGTGCTGGCGATTACATTCGGCCCGATGCCGGAGAGGTTCGGCGCTTTGCGGGACGCGCGTCTCGTCGAGGCTGTGCCGATGATTGCTTTGCTCGCCTTCATTATCCTGATCGGGGTCTACCCATCTGTATTGACCGAACCGATGAAGCATGGGTTCGATGCGCTTCTGCAGCAGCTTAACGTGAAGGTGGGGGGATGAGATGAGCGTGGATAACATGGCGCAGCAATCCTTTCTGCCGCTAACCTGGAGCGATGCGATGTATCTCGCCCCGGAATGGATTCTAATCGCATTCATGATCGTGCTTGTCGTGCTGGACTTGGCATTGCCGAGGAGGTCGGGACGAAAGGTTATTGGTTGGTTGACGCTAGCCGGGCTATTGACTTCACTTGGTTTCGTAATCGGGCAGGTCCTCGATATGAACGCCGGAACAGAATGGCCGATCCGGCTGCTCGGCGACAGCTACCGGATCGATGCTTTTGGCAGCTTACTCAAAATCTTGTTCCTATCCGCAACGGCATTGATTGTATTGATGAGTATCGGAACGGTGAAGCGGGAGGACATTCCGGATAAAGGGGAGTTCTACTATCTCCTGCTTCCGGCCGTTACCGGCGCAATGATGATGGCTTCTTCAGGCGATATGATCACGCTCTATGTCGGCTTGGAGCTGCTTAGCATCACAACGTATGTGTTAGTGGGTATTCGCAAGCATTCGGTGAAGTCTGCTGAAGGCGCGTTCAAGTATGTAGTGACGGGCGGGATCTCGTCAGCGCTCTTATTGTTCGGGATGTCATACTTATACGGCTTAACGGGTGCGACCAACCTCGGCGCAATTAAAGATGCGCTTCTGGTGCAAGGCGCGGCGGGGGACATCCAAGAGCTGTTGTACGTATCCTTCTTCCTCATGCTTGCAGGCTTCGGGATTAAGATTGGAGCAGCGCCGTTCCATTTTTGGGCGCCTGATGTGTACCAAGGCGCACCGACGCCGATCACTGCATTTCTTGCTATCGTATCGAAGGCTGCGGCTTTGGCTGTATTATTCCGAATCACATTTAATGTGGTATTTCCCTTATCGAACGCAACCGACATGTACCTCAGTCAGGACATCTTCCTGACCATCCTGGTGTTGGCTGCAGCTGCGATGATTGTAGGTACGACATCGGCTTTAAGACAGCGTAATGCGAAGCGGTTAATGGCTCTATCCGGTGTGGCTAACGCCGGTTATCTACTCGTACCGATTGGTGTTTCGTTCAAAGGTCTGCACATGCAGAATGTCGGCGAGTTCATGTTCTATCTTGCGGCTTACATCCTTATGAATGTCGGCGCGTTCGCCGTGATCTCCGTCGTAAGCAAGGCAACCGGGCATGAAGAGCTGAAAGGGTTTGCCGGCTTATATTATCGGGCACCCTGGACGGCTGCGGCCATGATCGTATTCGTCTTATCGCTAGCCGGGTTGCCGGTAACAGGCGGATTCTTCGGAAAGCTGTTTATTCTGCTGGGTGCGGCACAATCCCAGGCCTATTGGATTGTAGCGATTATGGTGGTAAGCAGCGTCATCTCTTATTATTTCTACTTTGGCATTATTCGGCAGATGTTCATGCGCGGAGGCGGCGATGAAGCCGAGGTTGACATGCCTGCAACCACAGGTGTCGTTGTTTGGCTATGCGCCGTGCTCACCGTAGCGCTTGGTATCGTTCCGGGACCGGTAATCGGCTGGGTGAATGAGCACTTCTCCATCATTCGGGATCTGTTTATAATGAGTCCATAACGATTCGGATTATAGTGTATAAGGAAGGCTGTAAGATGCAGGAATCTGTCACTTAAGGTTGGGAGCGGTCGGCGGCCGCCTCAACCTTTTTTTATTTCAAGACCTGTGTTCAAAACACGGATGTTGTGGTAATCGTACTAGAGCCGATAAAAAGGCGACCGCAGACCCATGACTAACCTCCCTTTATGGACCTTTATGAAGATTTAATCATTTTGTCACAAGGAGAAGGGTACTGCTTAAGCGAAAGGTTTCATATAACAATTTGCAAGGTTAAAGGCATACTATGATGAAGCTAACGAGCTGGGATTGGAATTCCTACAAAAGTAATGGAACGGACTGCAGAACGGCCATCCCGGCGCGTGCTTCAGTCGCTCCTCAAGGCGGCTCTGGAACACGAGCCGCGCAAGCGCCGAGCTTCGCTTGGGCGGCGCTGCCGCGCGCCTTGCGCCGGGCGCTGCTGGGCGTGCTCGCAGCGCTGCTGCTTGGCAGCGCCCCACTGGCAGCGGCCGCTGCCAGCTGGGCCGCTGCCGCGGCCCAGCCGCCTGTGGCGGCCAGCGGCGGCGCTGCGCAGCAGCCCGCCGGAGGCGCCGCAGGCGGCGCTCAAGAGGAGCCGCATAGCTGGCTCCTCAAGTGGCGCGACCCCGCGCAGGCGAAGCCGCTGCGGGGAACGCACGTCATTCACCGCCAGGCAGAGCCTGCGGCGGTGGACGTGATCCGCCCCGCGGAACCGGGGGCGGATACGGAGGAATGGCTCCGGCGGCTGCGCGAAACGCCGGGCGTCGAATATGTGCACCCGAACAGCCAAGTAACGCTGCTCGCGGCACAGGCTGCAACCGATGATCCAGAGCTGCCGAAGCAGCATTATCTTGATCAAATTGGGGCGAAGAGCGCATGGTCGACCGTGCGCGAGCAGACCCGTTTTACCATTGCCCTCATCGACACAGGCGTCGATTTGGATCATCCCGATCTGAAGGATAATCTGGTGCCGGGCACAAATCTCGTTACTCCAGGTAAACCGCCGGAGGACGACAATGGGCATGGTACCAGTGTGGCTGGAGTTCTGGCGGGCGTGGGCAACAATAAGACCGGTATATCCGGCATCCTGTGGAAGGCTAAGATTATGCCGATCAAAGCGCTGGATGCCAGCGGGTACGGGGATGAGGAACGCTTAGGTGATGCGATTCTCTATGCCGTGAAGAACGGTGCCCGCATCGTCGTGCTCTCCGTCGGGTTATATCGGTATTCCCCTTATTTAGAAGATATCGCGATTTATGCGGAAAGCAAAGGCGTTCTGCTTGTAGCGGCAAGCGGCAACGACGGGCTTGCTCTGGGTGCGAAGGCGGAGGTTAAATATCCGGCTGCATACCCATCGGTATTAGCCGTTGCAGGAGCCACGCCATACAGTAAACCGGAGCCGCGTTCGAATCCGGGACCGGAAATCGATATAGCGGCGCCATGGCATGTATATACAACAGCTGTCGGAGGCGGGTACAAGAAGGAGCAAGGCACCTCAATGGCCGCTCCTCAAGCCGCCGCGGCCGCTGCATTGATCTGGGCTGCTCATCCGGCCTATAAGCCTTATCAAATCAGAGCACTGCTCCGGCAAAGTGCGAAGGATATTGGAGCGGCGGGCGTCGACAATGCAACCGGCTATGGGCTGCTGCAAGTGAATCGAGCCGTTACAGCTGAGCTGAAGACGGATGGCTATGAACCGAACAATACTCGTGACTATGCAAAGAAATTTCCGTTCGGCACGAAGATTTCAGCCGATTTAAGGGGCGGCAGCGATAAAGACTGGTATATCGTCGACGCCCCATACGACGGGTTGCTATCCCTTCAATTCCAGGGCATCGTTGCAGCAGGTCAGGCCGTTCCGCCCGTTCGAATGATTCATTATGCAGGGGATCAATCGAAGAGCATGAAGGATACGAAATTAGGAAACCAAACGGTCGAATGGAATGTGAAAAAGGGACGAAACTACATACAGCTCCAGCTGTACGATAAGCGTAATAAAACACAGCTTCCGTACTTGCTCACGACATCCTTTAAGAATGGACCGGATGCGTACGAGAAGAACGATAAGCAGTATCAGGCGTTCACGCTGATGCCGAAGACGCAAACCTTGACCGGAAGCTTCCATCAGACGGGAGATCGGGACTGGTACGCCGTACACTTCGAGAATGGCGGGACACTCCGCGTAACCGTAAAACCGGACTCGGTACGAATCGACCCCGCGCTTGGCATTCAACGCAAGGGAGGGAAGCTCATTGTGACGGATGAGAACGGTGAAGGGGAGGCGGAATTTTCGCAAGAACTTACGATAACGCCCGGCACGTATTACATCCGCGTTCATAATGCCATGTCGGCGCAAGCCAGCCCGACAGCGGGGCAATATGTATTGCGAATGGAGTACCGCACGAAGTATACGGATCCGAATGAGCCCAACAATAAGGCGTATGAGGCAACCGTTATCGGGCTCGGTTCCGATTATGTCGGCGTCATCGATTCGAAAGCAGACATGGACTGGTATCAGTTGAGGCTTACCTCCCGAACGATTGTACGGCTTACCATCGATGGCATTCCTTCGGGTGTTCGCATGAAAGCGGAGCTGTACGATAAACGTCAGAAGCTTATCACAAGCATGAAGTCGGAGCCCAATCGTACCAATATGGTACGCGAGCAGCTGCTGGATCCAGGCGTGTACTATGTGAAGATGACGGCGGATATTCCGTTCGACCGCCAGTACTATGAGCTGCGCATGGATGCCGACAGAAAGGTCTCCGGGATGCGGGAGTTTGCACCTCAAGCGATGCTCCAAAACAATGGCCGTGCTGTTCCTGCCCCCCGTTAACAAAAAACGTATTTATTCCGATATTATTTATAGCGATAAGGTGGTCACCACCTGTACCTTGGAGGCGTATGATGAACTTGGATCAACTTGCGGCGGAAGCCGGCATGCAGGGCCTTATGAAAATCATTATTGAATTGTTTTCCATTACGGTCGCATGGTTTGTCATACAAGAGGTTCGATTTGATTTATTTCTGCGCAAGCCGGGAAGCCCGAGGGCACGAATACTGCAGGTCATGCTTGCAGTCGTCATCGGACACCTCTTCGCATCCTTTTTATTTACGTATTGGCAATGGTCGAATGCGCTCAGATGGCTTGTCGAATAACAACGATGAAACATGTTAACAATGGGTAATACAAGGACGGTACGAAAAGCTAAACCGCTTACGAATACTATATGATGTGGTTTTCGACAGGGAGAAAATAACGCTTGTCGATTTGTGTAAACCGATGATAAGATGGAGACTGTGTATTAAGCAAGGGTGCCATTTATTTCAGTATTAGGAAGAAGAATCTACTGCGCGCGGAGGGAAACCTGAAGATGAGCAAAATAATCGTCCGCGGCGGCCAACGACTAACCGGAAACGTTCGTGTCAGCGGCGCCAAGAATGCCGTACTGCCAATTCTCGCGGCCACGTTACTTGCACAAGAGGGAGAAAGTGTCATTGCTGACGTACCTTTTCTAGACGATGTTAATACGATCCAACAAGTGCTTGCCGCATTAGGGGCGAGCCTAACATACGAGAATGAGACGATGCGCATCTCGGCACAGAAGCTTACGACCTTCGAAGCGCCATATGAGCTGGTTCGTAAGATGCGTGCTTCCTTCTTGGTTCTGGGTCCGCTGCTTGCAAGGCTAGGCAGAGCAAAAATTTCACTCCCGGGTGGGTGTGCAATCGGTACGAGAGCAATCGACCAGCACTTGAAGGGCTTTGAAGCCATGGGTGCAGAAATCGTACTCGGCCAAGGTTTTATCGATGCCCGTGCCAACGGAAAGCTGAAGGGTGCCAAAATTTATTTGGACGTTGCCAGCGTAGGCGCAACGGAGAATATTATGATGGCGGCTGTACTCGCACAAGGCACAACTATAATTGAGAATGCAGCCAAAGAACCGGAAATCGTCGATTTGGCTAATTATTTGAACGCCATGGGCGCCAAAGTTCGCGGAGCCGGAACCGGTGTTATCCGGATCGAGGGCGTTGAACAGCTCAGCGGTGTTGCACATACCGTGATTCCTGACCGCGTTGAAGCGGGTACTTATATGATTGCCGCTGCCATTACAGGCGGCGACGTGCATGTGGAAGGCGCCATTGCCGATCATCTTGCACCGGTCATTTCGAAGCTGCAGGAGATGGGTGTGGAGATTGAAGAGACGGATAATGGCCTTCATGTAAGAGCTGCAAGTCCGCTGAAGTCGGTCGACGTCAAGACGCTGCCTTACCCGGGCTTCCCGACAGACATGCAATCTCAAATGATGGCGCTCTTAATGGTGTCCGAAGGTACGAGTATTGTAACGGAAACGGTGTTCGAGAACCGTTACATGCATGTTGAGGAATTCCGCAAGATGAGCGGACAGATCAAGGTAGAAGGTCGCACCGCAATCATAAGCGGCGGAATGCAGCTTGCAGGCGCGAAGGTATGCGCGACTGATCTTCGAGCAGGTGCGGCTCTTGTTTGCGCGGCTCTCTATGCCGACGGCGAGACGGAAATTACCGGCATTCACCACGTCGATCGGGGTTATGTCGATATTACCGGCAAGCTGGCAGGATTGGGTGCCGATATCAGACGGATTGAAGCCGTGGAGGAATCGGCTAGCGCCGATGCTATGTATGCCTTTACTTCAAGTGTTGAAGCAGCGGTCAGCACGGTTGCACAAGCCGACGCCGTCATCGCAGCCTCAGCATCCGATAGTCCGGCCGAGAAGCCTGAATTTAAGCGGGAGAAGGAAGTTCCCCGCATCAAAGCACAACCGACCTGGGCATAAGAGGCCGGCAAGGCATGAAGTGCATTCGCCCTGTTGGGCGTACATAATGAATGGGACCTGCTGGCTAACAAGCGAGCAGGTTTTTTTATGAGGTCATTTATTCATACAAGAATACTTCCTTCGGTGAGATATTCGGTTCCTAGGTTCAAGGGCTTAAGAATAGAATTACGAAGCTGCAGGCCCCGAGTGGTCTTGTGGCTTTTTTGCCGTGACGATCAAAGCCTATGACTCTTACATCCGTCATGATTGAGTAGAGGACGGGGACGTTCTATCCTAGTAGCGGGGTTCATAGACTATAGCAGAGCAAGAAGGTTGAGAGTCGAGAGAGTTACAGATATCTGCCTGGATGGAAGGAGCCAATCATGGGACGGATGAAATGGAGAATCGTGCAAAAGCGAGGGAAGAGGCTGGGGTCGAAGCGTTGGTGGCTTGGATTTATGAGCGGGGCTGCAGCGATCCTGATTATCAACGGAATACTAGATGCAACGAATGGAGCGGCTGAGAAGGGTCTGCTTAAAGAGAAGCTCGAGTCAGCCCCGATCATAGAGCCGGCTCCATTCACTAGCAAGGAAGCACTAGATGCAGGCAGCCTTAACCCTAGTCGCGCAGAGCAAGGCAAGCCAATCCAAGATGTGCAGTCTAATCAGAGTACGGATAGTTCGAGCAGGGCTGCCTCTGGTCACACAAACGGCGCATCCGGCCAATCGCCTGCGGGCGATGAGGCAAAGCCGGTACTTG
Organism: Paenibacillus mendelii; assembly: GCF_024498075.1. Classification (GTDB taxonomy): domain Bacteria; phylum Bacillota; class Bacilli; order Paenibacillales; family Paenibacillaceae; genus Paenibacillus_Z; species Paenibacillus_Z mendelii. The sequence goes on along the minus strand of NZ_JANHOF010000010.1, from coordinate 44,698 downwards.
CGCAAAGCTGGTATGACCGGCTGCGGGTTCAGGTTTATTTGACGGAGGAGAAGCAAGTTGAATCCATGCCTATTGAACTCTATGTTCGCGGAGTACTTGCCGGCGAGATGCCCCTCGACTTTGAGCTTGAGGCTTTGAAGGCACAAGCAATCGCAGCGCGAACCTATATTTATCGGAGGTTGAGCAGCGGTGACCGGAGCGGCATGAAGGCCGTGAAGGCCGATGTGACCGATACCGTACAGCATCAGGTCTATGTTCCGCTAGAAACGCTATTAACCCGCTGGAAGGGTGAAGCGAAGGAAGACAACCTGACCAGATTAAACCGCGCGGTGGAAGAAACCAAGGGACAGATCCTTACTTATAACGGCGAACCTATTCAAGCGGCCTTCTTCTCAACAAGCAATGGTTATACAGAGAACGCTTCAGATTATTGGGCGATCGACTTGCCGTACCTGCGCAGCGTTACCAGTCCGTGGGATAAAGCGATTTCGCCGCGATATAAAGAGACGGTTACGATGAAGCTAAGCACCTTTGCGAGCAAACTCGGTGTGAAAAAGAGCGCTATTCGTTCCATGCGTGTCATAGAGACGACGGAGGGGAAACGGATCAAATCGGTGGCTGCCGGGAATAAGACGTTCACGGGCCGGCAAGTCAGAGAGAAGCTGGGTCTTGCTTCCTCTCAATTCAGCTGGAAGATCGATGGCGGTGAAATTATTATAACGACCTTTGGTTACGGTCATGGTGTTGGGATGAGTCAATGGGGAGCCAATGGGATGGCCCAAGCAGGCAAGAGTGCCCAGCAAATTGTGGAATACTATTATTCGGGCGCGAAGGTGGAACAAGCTTCGAAGCTACCACTGCGATCATAGGGCGTCAACCCTTTTAGATATAGCGGAACGATAGCTTCATTACGGGAACTAGGGGACTGAAACGGCTCTGATTCGGCTCTACCGTTTCATTTCGTAGAGCATGAAACTTGCAATCTTAAAAAATCCGAGATCCTCACGTATAAACTGCTAGGTTGTGGCAACAATGGCTAGTGAGGTGATCAAACAATGAATGATCAAAACAAACCAAAGCTGAAAGAAGAATCTCCCAAAACTTCTATGGGAGGAACTGCCGTCAAACCTTCTGCATGGAGAAAGCTGCTGTCGAAAAAATGGGCAGCACCAGCAGCGTTCATGGCCGCGGCAGCAATCATCGTAACCTTAATGTGGATCTATCGGGGAGCGGAAGAGACACCTACGACAACCGGCAACGACAGCCTCGAAGTCAGCCAAGGTACGAATGAGGAAGCCATCGAGACACCGATTGACGACACACTTGAAGTTGCATCTTCCAACGAGACGCTGCAATGGCCGGTGGTCAACCGCAGCGAGCTGACGGTTGCAACACCTTTCTATGAAGCAAGCGCATCGAATGAAGAGCGCCAAGCCGCAATGGTGCAGACGGGCAACACCTTCACGCCTCATATGGGTATCGATCTGACGAGCTCGGCCGATAAGCCCTTCGACGTCGTAGCCGCACTTAGCGGACGAGTGATCGTCGTCGACAAGCACCCGATCAACGGCAACGTCATCGAGATTAAACATGCAGATGGTATCGTCACCGTGTACCAAAGCCTGAGCGAAGTTCAGGTGAAGGTAAACGAAGAAGTGAAGCAGGGTTCCCTCATCGGGAAATCCGGACGCAGTGAAATCGAGAAGGATTATGGCAACCACCTGCACTTCGAAGTCCGTCAGAACGGCAACTCGATTAACCCGAATACGCTTCTGGAGCAATAAACGAAAAAAAAAGCATGCACCCATGAAAAATTGGAAAGGCAGGGGAAACCCTGCCTTTTTTGTGTTTTTGGGCATCATTTTTGAAAATTTTTGCATAACTAGGCTTGTCACGCTTGGACACAAAGAATATATACCCGTACCCCTCATATAATGTACCAAACTATCTCGAGTAGGGAGGCGGGAGCGTGCACGATTACATCAAAGAGCGGACCATAAAAATCGGCCGTTGTATCGTCGAGACGAAGCATACGGTACGAACGATCGCCAAAGAGTTTGGTGTATCCAAAAGCACGGTGCACAAGGATTTGACCGAGCGATTGCCGGAAATAAATCCCGATTTGGCAGACCAGGTTAAACATATACTGGAATACCACAAATCGATCCGGCACCTGAGGGGAGGAGAAGCAACGAAAATTAAATATAAGAAAAGCACAGGGCGTAAACGCGAAGTGTTGGCAGCCGCGAAATCGTAAGCGATTTTTTCTACAAAAATAGAGGATTTTCGTTCAATTCAGCGAATACTGTACGATATCAGTATTGGATCGACTACTATTCGCTTTGGGGGACTTACGACTTATGTTTAGTAAGGATATCGGGATCGATTTAGGCACGGCTAATGTGTCCATTCATGTGAAAGGTAAGGGTATTGTCCTAGATGAGCCTTCGGTCGTTGCGATCGAAAGTGAGACCAAGCGCGTGCTTGCCGTAGGAGAAGAGGCGCACCGGATGGTAGGACGTACTCCGGGGAACATCATCGCAATCCGGCCGCTTCGGGACGGTGTTATCGCCGATTTCGAAATCACGGAAATTATGCTCAAGGCGTTCATAGACCGGGTTGGCGGACGTTCGTGGTATAGCCGTCCTCGCATCCTGATTTGTGCGCCCACCAATATTACGTCGGTTGAGCAGAAGGCAATCCGTGAAGCGGCTGAGAGAAGCGGGGCAAGAGACGTCTTTTTGGAAGAAGAACCGAAAGCGGCTGCGATCGGCGCAGGAATGGACATTTATCAGCCAAGCGGAAATATGGTCGTCGATATCGGCGGAGGGACGACAGATGTAGCTGTGCTTTCTATGGGCGACGTCGTTACCGCCTCTTCTATTAAAGTGGCCGGAGATAAATTCGACTCGGCTATTATGAAGTACATCAAGAATAAGTATAAGCTGTTGATCGGGGAACGTACGAGCGAGGATATCAAAATCAAAATCGGAACAGTATACCAGAGCGGCCGCAGAGATGAAATGGACATCCGCGGTCGGGACATGGTATCCGGCTTGCCGCTGACAATGACGATTCATTCCGACGAAGTGCGAGAAGCACTGTGGGAATCGGTGATTTCGATCGTGTCAGCGGCAAAGTCAGTTCTGGAACGGACGCCGCCGGAGCTTTCGGCGGATATTATCGACCGGGGCGTTATCCTGACGGGCGGCGGCGCTTTGCTGGACGGGCTGGATGCGCTGCTTGCAGAGGAGCTGAAGGTTCCCGTGCTTATTGCAGAGAATCCGATGCACTGCGTCGTGAAAGGGACAGGCCTGCTGCTGGATCATCTGGACCGGTCTCCCCGCAAACGGTCATGATCTCATAGAAGCGTGGGAGCTGCTGAGAAGGACAAGCTGCCGGAACCGGCACTGAATGATTGGGGAAGAGAATATATATTGCAGTTTTGCGCAGGTAGGACGCTTATAGGGGGGCGTGCCGAAGCGCAAATGAGTCTAAAGACGCATAGCCAATCTATTCAGCCCAGCGATACGGATGCCGATATATACGATAGAACTATACGAAACCGTTTATTCTCAGGAGGTCGGCTCCATGCTAAGAGGTCTTTATATGGCAGCAGCAGGCATGATTGCCCAGCAGCACCGTCATGATACCGTAACGAACAATATTGCCAACATTAATACGCCCGGATATAAGCAAGCCAATGCGGTTACACGCTCTTTTCCCGAGATGCTGCTCTCGCTAACGGGAGTGGAGGAGGGGCAGGGCGGGACAATCGGGCGCGTCAACACAGGTGTCTTCGCAGAGGAAAGTCTGTCCATTCAGCTTCAAGGGGATTTGACGCAGACGAACCGTTCCTCTGATTTTGCCATTATGTCAGACATCGAAGTACCCGGTATCGCGTTTGATGCATCCGGCAAGTACGTATCTCCTGACGGGCAGGTGACATTCCAGCCTCAAGCTTTCTTCACGGTTCAAGATGCAGCCGGGGAAACGCGCTACACGCGCGGGGGTAAGTTCTCGCTGGATACGCAGGGCTATCTGATTACAGGCGACGGCTCGCAGGTTCTTGGCCCAGGCGGTACTCCGATTCAGCTTCCAGCCAATGTATCTTTGGATCAGGTGACGATTACGGGCAATCATCAATTGGTGGACTCGCGCACAGGAACGCCCGTCGGCCAGCTGCTCATTACGCGAGTGGATAATCCGAACAATCTCGTTCGGGAAGGCGACGGCAAGTTCCGTTTAATGGGGGATCCCAACATGGCACGTGCGACCGCTGCCGGCGATCGCGTTGAAGTGCGTCAAGGCTACATTGAACGCTCCAACGTGGATTCCGCCCAATCGATGATCGATCTCATGTCGGCATTGCGTGCTTATGAAGCGAATCAGAAAGTGGTTCAGTTCTATGATCGCAGCTTGGATAAAGCGGTCAATGAAATCGGACGCGTATAACTTAAGGAGGCCGCTGCATGAATGGCTCAATGATTAACGCGATGGTATCCATGAATGGTCTGCAGCAAAAATTGGATCTGCTGGCGGATAACATTGCGAACGCAAATACGGTAGGATATAAACGTAAGGAAGCCTCATTCGAGGACTTGCTTGCAACGAAGACACAGCAGCCCAGTGGCTTCACGCAGCCTGGCCGGCTAACACCGCTTGGCTTTAACCAGGGCTGGGGCTCCAAGCTTGGCATGATTCAGCCGGACCTGGCACAAGGGCCGCTGAAACAAACAGACGAGCAGTACGACGTGGCTTTAACCGGCGACGCGCTGCTTGAGGTCATTACAGATGCTGCGGGTACGCGTGCTTACACGCGGAACGGAGCCCTGCAGTTAACGCTGGATGACACAGGAACCTCATCCTTCCTCACAACGAAGGAAGGATACGCAATTTCGGATGTAGATGGCAACCCGATTGAAATTCCTAGCGAGATCCAGTCGCTTCGCATTAATCCGGACGGAAGTCTGATTGGCGAGACTGCTGCCGGGGCGGTTGCTCTTGGCCAGATGAGACTGGTTCAAGCGATGAAGCCTTCTCTGCTCTCGCAAGTGGCAGATAATCTATATACGGTTGCAGACGGCATCAACGTTACAGACGTTCTGCGGACGGTAACAGCTGCCGCGGATAGCGACATCTCGATCCGGCAAGGCTATCTAGAACAATCCAACGTCAACTTGGCCAATGAGATGACGGAATTGATCAACGTGCAGCGGGCTTACCAGTTGAGTTCGAGAGCGTTGTCCTCAAGCGATACGATGCTGGGACTGGCCAATAGCCTGCGCGGGTAAGAAATGAGTGGAGCATGATGGAATCGAAGAAAGAAACGGCCGCTGCGCTGGAGGGATTAACCTCCGCGGAACGTTCCGGTTTACAGGGAGCGACAACTTCCTATAAGAGCAACAGTGAGCCGAAGCGAAAAGCCGATACTGAACAGCCTGTCAAGAACAACGTACGCGTCAAGCGCAATCCGGCGCTGCGCGTCTTCCTGTGGCTGCTTCGCAAAAGCATCGTTCCGCTGCTCTGTCTAATTGCCGTAGTAGGCGGCCTGTATCTCGGCTTTACGGTCATAGGCAAGCAGCCTGGAAGCGAAGTGTTTGAATGGTCAACATGGAGACATATGTATGACCTCGTATTCGCGGATTCATAATTTATGCGGGAGCAGGGATTAACCCGGGCTCCTGTTTTTTTATTTCTGGACCATTATGGGGGTTGGCCGTGCGAGGATAGCTCGTGCAGTCAACCCCTTAATTGCAGCATAATGTTTGGCCACGCCGATTAACAGCCCATAAAAAAATCGGCCTACAGCGGTTGCTGTTGGCCGATTAATAAGGAGACAGAAATTATTTTACGGTTACGCGCATGGATACGCTCTTGCCTTCGAAGGTTGCTTTGATGGTGGCAGTGCCTTTCGCGATGGCGGTCACGACCCCGTCTTCTACTTTAACGACAGAAGCTTTGGATGAGGTCCATACGGCACTATTCGTTGCATCGACGAGGCGTCCTCCTACGTACTCGCCGGTTATCTTAAATGTGCCTGTGCCGCCTACTGCAAGGAGCAGTGATTTATCGGAAGTTGTCAGCTTGTTCAGCTTCTGCTTCACAACAAGAGCGATTTGGACGGCCTTGCCCTGATAGCTGCCGGACAGCTTGCCGGTTCCTTCGACTAACGCTTTGACCGTGGCACCCTTAACGGTGGCGAGAGTATCCGGATCGATGGTCCAGTTCATTTTGGATCCGAGGGAAACCGATTTGCCGCTTTTATACACGCCGGTCACTTTAATGGATTTGGAACGTCCCGGATTTAACAGAAGAGACGTCGCTTCCACATAGATTTTCGTAATTTCTTCTTCGACTGTCACACGAACAGTTGTGGATTTGCCGAGATAGGTGGCCGTCAACGTAGCGGTGGTCTTGACGAGGCCTCGGACATTAGGTGCTTTCACCAGAATGTTGGTAGAGGTCGTCTTCCATGTTACCAGGCTGCTCACGTCCGCTTCATTACCACTCTCGTAGGTAACGTTGATGGTTGGAAGCTTTACTTCTTGGCCGATTACAATAGACATTTCCGATACTTCTGGGATAAGAATCAATGGCTTTTCATTCACAGTAACTTTGACCGTCACCGTGTTGCCATCGATTTCAGCTGTCATTGTAGCCGTGCCGACCTTCTTGGCAACCCATTTGTCGTCGTCTAGAGTGACCACTGTGTTATCATTGCTTGTCCATTTGACGAGATCTGAGACATCCACGATTTCATCCGTAAGCGATTTGGCTGTTACTTTAGGCATCGTGACGGTATCGTCTACAAAAACATCAACTTTGTCCTTCGCAACTTCAAGCTTCGAAATGGATGGGTAAACGGTCACGACGACTTGACGGCTGATTCCCTTATATTCGGCTTTAATCGTCGTCTTGCCGATCGCCTTCGGTGTCACGAGACCCGAGTCGCTGACGGTTGCTGCGAATACGTTATCTGATGTCCAGGTTGCAGATGATGTAACGTCGATCGGACTCGCTGGAGGGTCAAGTGCTTCCACTTTGAATTGAATACCCGTCCCCTTGTCCTTCAGAAGGATATGCTGGGCTAAATCAGGGGTGATGCGCATAGCTTCGTAAGGCGGTCGCACAACGACAGTGAATGAATCGCTGACGCCAAGGTAATCCGCCGTGATCGTTGTTGTTCCTGCCCCCACAGCAGTGACAACGCCTTTCTCAACTGTAGCGACAGCCGTATTCGCACTCAACCATGTGACTTTATCGGTTAATACATCGTTGGCACCGCCGTTAATTCGCTCGGCTGATGCTGTAACCGATTTGGTCGGGTCGCCGATTTCAAACTCCATCAAGCTGCGTGGCGTAATTGTCAGCTTCTTGTATGGGGAGGTAACTTTCAATTTTACGGAATCCGTTCTTCCTCTATACTTGGCCGTGATCGTTGTTTCGCCTGCGGCTAACAGCGTGACCTTACCCTCTGAAACGGTAGCGACCGTCTCGTTGGAGCTGGTCCATGAAGCGAGCTTCGTAATTTCCGTATCTGTATCGCCCTTCGCGGCGGTTAACGTGTAACTTGGGTTTGCGCCGAGCTCAACGTCCTCTTTCTCGTCCAGAGCTACACCGTTAGATTTCATCGTAATGCTGTCGTATTTGTACTCCGACGTCATGATGACCGATACGGTAAATCCTTTATATTGGGCCCTGATCGTCGAGGTTCCGCTTGAAATAGCGGTAAGTATGCCTTTATCGACTTTAATGGCTGAGGTGTTGGAAGATGTCCAAACGGCATCGAGTGTCACATCTTTAGCGGATGTTGCGCCAGAAATCGTTGCATTGGCACGCAGTGCGATGGTCTCGTCATCGATATAAATCTTAGCGGGCGAGGGTACAGTCTCGAATGCAATGCCGGTTACCGTTTCCTCTGCAGCAATCGCTGCGCCAGACATAGCGGACAACATCAGAACAAGTGCAAGTCCTGCAGCAAGCGCGGCGCGAAGCGTCCGTGCCGGTGAAGACTTCTGTCTACTCATCATGGTTTTTAAGTTACCTCCAGCTTCGTGTTATTTCTACTCCTTCTGTTATTAACGGTTTGAATGCGGTAAAATTGAAGACTAGTGGGAAAGACTGCCATTTTTATTTTTCATAAACCCGACCCAAGACTGGGGGATTACACGGGTTTTGAGGCTGTCGGTGGTTTTATTTTTGCATAGGTAGAGGTATAATGATTGAGGAACTTTGAAGCGTCATCCTTAGAAAAAAGATAGAAAAGGTTAGGGGCGGTGACAGTTGAATCTGCCAAATTTGCTCACGATGCTGCGATTTGCGCTTATCCCCGTCTACATCTCTGTTTTTGCATCGGGTCAAATGATCGGGTCCTTCGCCATCGTTGTTGCTGCCGGATTGACGGATATATTGGATGGTTACTTGGCCCGTAAGCATGGTCAGGTGACAACGGTAGGAGCCATGCTCGATCCGCTCGCCGATAAAACGATGATGATTACGGTTATTTTGTCGTTATTGATCACGGGATATATACCGTGGAGCGCGGGTGCGGCTATTTTCATTCGAGATTTAGGGATGATTGCGGGCTCGGCTTTTTTTCACTTTCGAGGGAAGAAGACCGTGCCGGCGAATTGGATGGGGAAATTGACAACGGTGCTGTATTACTTTGCCATCATGTTCATTTTCTTTGAGCTTTCTTTTGCGCGGACCTATCTATGGGGGGTCATTATTTTTTCGTTTATAACGTCGTTTATCTACATATTTCTATTCGTTGCGCTCAACAGAGAGGGGCGGCTCGATGAGGCCGCTGCGAAACGAGTGGAAAAGGGGCAAGCGGAAGACGATACGCATCAAGCTTAATGGATGGTCAAGGCGGGTAACCTGATAGAGGGATAGTTCGGCATAGCGCCAACAAGCATAAAAAAGAAGCTTGGCCGTTGACGCTTCGGTCTGGCAGCCAAGCTCCCTTATCTTAACCCCCATGACTGCAGTTTCACGAAGGATATGCTATAGTGTGGACCAATTCCTTGTAAATTAAACGTAGATCATGAAAGGAGTATGAAAATATGCTCGACATACAACAAATTCAAGAAATTATCCCCCATCGCCCGCCGTTCCTGCTCGTCGATCGAATTCTGGAGGTGGAGGATGGGAAGCGTGCCGTGGGCATTAAGAACGTCACGATGAATGAACCCTTCTTTGTAGGCCATTTTCCAGGGTATGCGGTTATGCCGGGTGTTCTTATTGTAGAAGCACTTGCGCAGGTCGGTACAGTGGCCATGCTCAGGGTTGAAGCAAACCGCGGCAAAATCGGCTTCTTCGCTGGAATCGATAATTTCCGCTTCCGCGGACAGGTCACGCCGGGCGATACGCTCGTACTCGAAGTGGAGATCACGCGCTTGAAGGGGCCGATCGGCAAAGGACAAGCTACGGCCAAGGTTGGAGACAAAGTCGTGGCGGAAGGCGAAATTATGTTCGCTCTGTCTGACCCGAAGAAAGACTAGTCGTACACAGACAAAGAATGGAATGCATAGTAATAGGAAACAAAAACTGGAGAGGACGGTAAGGAAACCATGACTCAAACCGCACAGGAACGTTATCAAGCATGGCTGGGCGACACATCGATTGATTCAGCCACGAAGGACGAGCTGTCCGCTCTAGCAGGCAATGTGAAAGAAATCGAGGACCGCTTCTACCGGGACTTGGAATTCGGGACAGGCGGATTGCGCGGCGTTATGGGCGCGGGCACGAATCGGATGAATCCCTATACGGTCGGTAAAGCGACACAAGGATTAGCGAATTGGTTGAACCAGAAGAGCGCTAACCCTTCGGTTGTCATTGCGCATGATTCCCGTAATTATTCGCCTGAATTTGCGCATGATTCCGCATTAGTGCTGGCGGCTAATGGCATTACGACTTATTTGTTCCCATCGCTGAGGCCAACCCCCCAGCTGTCATTCGCGGTTCGTGCGCTTGGGGCGGCAGGCGGAATTGTGATCACAGCCAGCCATAACCCGCCGGAGTATAATGGATACAAGGTTTATGGGAGTGATGGCGGCCAGCTTGTCCCGGCGGATGCCGAGCAGGCGATAAGCGCTATTCAACAGGTTTCGGGCTTCGATCAAGTGAAGCGGATCTGCCGTGAGGAAGCGGAAGGAAAGGGACTCCTTCGATGGCTGGGCGAAGAGGATGACCAGCACTATGTGGACACCGTCGTGTCCCATAGCTTGAACAGTGAGCTGCTCAAGAGCGGTCTGGGAGAATCGTTCTCGGTCGTATTCACGCCTCTGCACGGTGCGGGCAATATGCCGGTGCGCCATGTATTGAAACAAGCTGGCTTCTCCAATGTGCATATCGTCGCGGAGCAGGAACAGCCGGATGGTTATTTCAGCACTGTGAAATCTCCCAATCCCGAGGAACGTGAAGCCTTTACGCTCGCCATGAAGCTCGGCGAGGAAGCCCAGGCCGATATCATTATCGGAACGGATCCGGACTGTGACCGCATGGGAGCGGTCGTTCGCAACAATGAAGGCAGCTATGTGGTGCTCTCCGGCAACCAGTCTGGGGCGCTTATGGTTCATTACCTGCTTAGTACGCTGAAGGAACGCGGGCAGCTGCCGACAAATGGCGTCGTTGTGAAGACGATTGTCACGAGCGAGATGGGAGCCGATATTGCAAGCCATTATGGCGTAGATGTCGTCAATACATTAACGGGCTTTAAATACATCGGTGAAAAAATGACGAGCTACGAGCATACGGGCGAAAAGACATTTTTGTTCGGTTATGAGGAAAGCTATGGTTATTTGACGGGTACTTATGCACGCGACAAGGATGCCGTGATCGCATCGATGCTTATCGCGGAAGCAGCCGCTTATTATAAGAGTCAAGGCAAGACGCTGTATGACATCCTGCAAGAGTTGTATGCACAATTCGGCACATACTTGGAGCACTTGGAGTCACGAACGCTGAAGGGCTTGGACGGCGTGCAGCAAATCGCATCCATCATGGATGATTGGCGCAATAATCCGCCTTCCGAGGTGGATTGTGTGAAGGTCGAGAAGGTGCTTGATTATGCGCCTGGTCTTGACGGACTGCCACCGGAGAATGTGCTGAAATTCATGCTGGCCGATGGCTCGTGGTTCTGTCTCCGTCCGTCAGGCACGGAACCGAAAATCAAAGTGTATTTTGCTGTGCGCGGCAGCTCGCAGGATGAAGCAGCTGTGGCGGTTAAGCGCCTGACGCAAGCGGTTATGAAACGGGTCGACAACTAGGCTTAAGGAGTGGAAGGCGTGCAACAATCTTGGCAGCAATGGAATCGAAAGGCGCGCGCGTTGATGTGGGTGCTGACGCTCGTCGGCGTCCTTGCGGCTCTGCCGCTCGGCGCGACGCGCTGGCAAATGGAAGAAACGGCAAAGAAAGTGGAGTTTGTCTTTGATTATCGTGCTCTCGTCCAGGTGGCGTCGTATCAAGCGCATCCGAAGGAATTTATCGATGAGCAGCTGACGAATATGAAGGATGCCGGCATCCATTCGATGGCTGTTTATGAGAGTACCTTGGAAGAGATGATTTGGGCGGACCGTCTGTCGGTCTACAATTCTGAGAGCGCAAGCGAGCTTGCAGGTAAACCGGTACCCCGGGATGAGAATTACACCTATATCCAGTTTGCGGGCAAAGAAGAGGAAACAGCTCTGCGCCCGATGATCGAGGCGACCTTCGCAGGCTGGGACATTCCCGTAAAGCCCTGGAGCTTCGAAGGAGGTTCCGGACTGATCCTGGAGACGCCTACTGAGAACGCACTTCTCAAGCCCATGTATCCCGATCCCATGTCGGTGCAGACGATTCGCGACAAGGGGCTGGCCATTCTTCTCCGGCTGTCCGATCGGATGACCTACGATCAGGAGGCGACGGATCAACTGCTCGCTTCATACCAGGAGATGGGCGTGAAGCGGATTTTGTTCGACGGCACTGCCGTCAAAGGCTACCGCGACAATCCGGAGATGAAAAGTATCGCCGGCTTTGCGTCACTTCTTAAACAATATGGTATTGGAATCGTAACAATCGAGAATTCTAAGCCTCAGAAGGGGTTAAATTCGCTTGCTTATCTGACCGACTATAATGTAGCCCGTTTGTATTCGCTGTCTGATAGCGATGCGGCTACGATGTCTCCGGAGGCGATCTCTGATCGATTCCAGTTAGCTGCAAAAGACCGTAACATCCGGATGTTCTTCCTGAAGGCGGCACCTTCCCGCAATAGCGAGAAATCATCTGTCGTGCATCCTCTGAACAACATCTATGACGCTTTGAAGGGACCGGAAGGAGCTGTAGCTAAGCTCGAAGGGCTCGGGTTCTCGATGGGTTACGCGGAACCGTTCGATTATCAGTCACCATCCTGGCATAAGCCGCTTAAAGCGGTCATCTGTCTCGGAGCGGTTGCCCTTATTGCCCTGCTGGTCAGCGCATTCCTGCCAAGCGTAGCGATTCCGGTGTTTCTGCTCGGCCTGCTCGGCTGCGCAGGACTGTATGTGGTATCCAAGCCAATGCTGGAGCAGGGTCTTGCGCTCGGGGCTGCCATTAGCGCACCGACGCTGGGGATTATATGGGCCATCGGCCGCGTGAGAGCCCATACAACAGGCAATTTGCGTCCTGTTGGCGGAGCTGCTGATACACCGCCAGCGACAGGCATGAGATGGTTCTTCCCTGGATTGTCCGCAGGACGCCGTCTAACGATGGCATTGTCGATCTTCGCGATGACGTCCGTCATCTCCATGCTCGGCACTCCTTATGTGTTCGGGCTGCTGAATAATATTACGTATTCGCTCGTTCTGGAACAGTTCCGCGGGGTTAGCCTGCTGCATCTGGCGCCAATCGCCTTATCGGCCCTGTATGTCTTCTTATTTACAGGAGATTCGGTGATCGGTAATATCCGCAAGCTTCTCATGATGCAAATTACCGTGCTGTGGGTCGTAGTAGTGGCTGTGCTAGGTATCGCAGGCATGTATTATCTGTCCCGTACCGGCAATGAAGGACAAGCTCCCCAGCTGGAGCTGGTCTTCCGTAACATTCTTGAATCCGCCTTCGGCGTTCGGCCGCGGTTCAAAGAATTTATGCTGTCGCATCCGTTATTCTTATTCGGGCTGTTCCTCGCGCTTCGTTATCGCGCCGCGTGGGTATTCTTTATCGTAGGCTCCATTGGCCAGCTGTCGATGGTGGACACACTTGCCCATATTCATACACCGCTCTACATTTCACTCATTCGCGTGGCTCTGGGCCTCGGAATGGGCGCGATTATCGGTTTGGTGTTCATTGCCGTATGGCAGGTACTGGAAGGGGTATGGAAACGATGGCTATCGCGCATCGCGCTGAAGGTGCAGCACAGCTTCAAGTCCGGCGCGTAGTCGTCTCGGGTTATTACGGGTTCGACAACAGCGGGGATGAAGCGGTATTAAAGTCGATTCTTACCGCGCTTGCGGACGAAGGCGCTAGTCAAGGCATACGGATCGAGCCGATTGTCTTATCGATCGATCCGGCCTGGACGAGCGAGATGTATGGCGTTGAATCCGTGCATCGCATGCGCCTGCTAGATGTCCTGAAGGCCATTCGCAGCAGCGACGGCCTCATCAGCGGCGGCGGCAGCCTGCTGCAGGATGCGACAGGCGCGCTGACGATCCCGTATTACACGGGCGTTCTGCGGCTCGCGCAGCTGCTCCGCAAGCCGACGTTCGTGTACGCGCAAGGCATCGGGCCGGTGAACCGCCGGTGGATGGACCGGCTCATCCGCTGCGTTATGCGCCGCAGCGCGTACGTGTCCGTGCGCGACGCCGAATCCGCCGCTTTATTGGGGCGGATGGGCGTGGAGGAAGGCCGGATCGAGGTTGTACCCGATCCGGTTATGGGGTTGCCGCTGCCGGCGCCGGGCGAAGCCGGGCTGGCAGTTGGCGGCGGTGCCGCTGGCGCAGCCGCGGCCGCGAGGCCGGCCGCCGCAGGCGGCATGGCGCCAGGCGAAGCGGCGCAGGTGCCGCTGGTCGGTGTATCTTTGCGCCATTGGCGCAAAGATGGGGCGGACCTGGCGCGCGCAGCGGCCGCGCTTGGCGCGCTGGCCCGCAGCCGGGCCGTGCGGCTGCGGTTCTTGCCCTTTCACACCCCATCAGACGCGGAAACGTCGCAATGGGTGATTGGGCAGCTCGGCGAACTCGGCCCCGGCAGTTCGGCCGAGCTCGCCGAGCCTGGCGATAACCCCCAGCGCATGCTGCTGGAGGTGAGCCAGTGCGATTTGCTGTTCGGCATGAGGCTTCACGCGCTAATCTATGCCGCGAATCAGTCGGTACCGATGCTTGGGCTGTCGTACGATCCGAAGATCGATCAGTTCCTTAACCGGCTTGGTATGAAGCCAATTGGAACGACCGAGGCGCTGGATCCTGAGGGGTTTACATCTGAAGCAATGCGGCTCCTGGATCATCGCGATGAATGGCTTGAGGAGCATCGTGCGAGGATTGAGCAATTGAAGCAGGAAGCGCGCAGACCGGCGCAACAAATCGTTAGTCTGCTTCGTTAATTTAAATTGAGGTGAAATGCAATCATGAGCCAGTCCACTCCCAAGAGTCAACCGGGTGCAGTGCAAGCTGCAGCGGCATCTAAAGCGGGATTTCCGACCGTATCGATCTACGGTATCCCTTTCTCTAAACTAAATATGGCCGATACGGTTCGCTTCTTGACGGAGCGTGTGGACAACCGGACGCTCACCCATGTGATTACAGGAAATCCGATCATGGTGATGGCCGCGATTGAGAATCCCATCTACGATCAAGCGATGAGAGCCGCAGAGCTAGTAGTTCCTGACGGAACCGGCGTTGTCTGGGCGGCCTCCCGCGTCGGACAGCCGGTAGCGGAGCGGGTAGCGGGATACGATCTCATGCATGAGCTGCTGAGGGTTGGGGAGACACGGGGGTGGCGAGTGTTTCTGCTCGGCACGTCACAAGAGGTTATTGAAGAAACGGCCAAGCGTCTGAAGCAGCAGTATCCGCGAATCACGATCGCGGGTTACCGGAACGGCTTCTTCGGACCCGATCAGGATGATGAGGTTATCGCCCAAGTGCGCGCGGCGCAGCCAGACCTGCTCTTCGTAGCGCGATCCGTCGAGACGCAGGAGCCCTGGCTTTCGCAGCATAAATTTGCCCTAGACGTCCCCATCATGATGGGCGTTGGCGGGAGCTTCGATGTTATCGCAGGAGTCGTTAAGCGTGCACCCGTCGTCTTTCAGCGGCTTCGACTGGAATGGTTCTATCGGCTGATGAAGCAGCCAACGCGCTACAAAAGGATGCTTGCACTGCCGAAATTCGCAGTGAAAGTGATGCGCGATAAAGAAAACGTCACAAAACATCGTCCTACCACGTGAAATTTTCGGGTATTTCATCAAAATTGCTTGAAAATGAGAGTGGAGTTTCGAATTAAATCGGAGTATAATTCATTCCGGTGATAGTTTGTTTAGACGGATGTTCCATTGTACGTCCCACATACACTGTCACAGGTAGTGAATCGGATTGTTTTCCTCCTTGATCCAAGGGGCGAATGCAGAAGCATCCCGGTTCCTAACATGAGAGGGAGATGGAGATGGCTGTTGGCTTTCTTTACGCAATCGGATTTATCATTTCATTATGTCTTGCGCTCGTTCTAACTCCGTTCGTCATTAAGCTGGCGTACAAGGTGGGGGCGATCGACAAGCCTAACCATCGGAAAGTTCATACGAAAATCATGCCGCGGCTTGGCGGTTTAGGCATATATGCTGCTTTCGTGGGCGGATACTTCGCCATCAAGCCTTTCCTGCCGGAAGGGCTGCTTCGGAACTATGACGTCAATCTGATCAATGCCCTGTTAACGGGCGGCACGATCATTGTCATTATTGGTGCGCTGGACGACCGCTTCGAGCTGTCGGCTAAAGTAAAGCTGCTTGGGCAAATCATTGCTGCATGTGTGGTCGTACTCGGCTTCGGGATTAAGATTGATCTGCTGAATATTCCATTCGGCGAGACGATGCAGCCTATTGCATCCTGGATCAGCATTCCGCTGACGATTCTCTGGATCGTTGGCGTGACGAATGCGATCAACCTGATCGATGGCCTGGATGGTCTTGCTGCAGGCGTATCCGGTATCGCGATTGGTACCATACTTGTAATGGCAGCCTTCATGGGCTTTGCTCCTGTCATCCTGCTTAGCGCGATTCTGCTTGGCGGTGTGATCGGCTTCCTGGTCTACAACTTTCACCCGGCGAAGATCTTCATGGGAGATACGGGCTCGCTGTTCTTAGGCTTCGGTCTGGCGACGCTCTCCATGCTAGGGTTCAAGCAGGTGACGATGGTATCGTTCGTTACGCCGCTTCTAATCATTGGCGTTCCGCTGTCGGACACCTTCTTTGCCATCGTACGCCGTTGGATTAACAAAAAACCGATCTTCGCTCCGGACAAAGGTCACCTGCATCATTGTCTGCGGGAGCTTGGCTACAGCCATCGTCGTACGGTACTGATCATCTACGGAATTGCTACATTCTTCGGACTGTGTGCGATCGTTCAATCCGCTATCGTTCAGTCGAATGCAGGCAACTGGATCACATTCGCCGTTATCTGCGTACTGATCTTCGTCCTTCAGATTGGCGCAGAGTTCATCGGCATCGTGGATAAGACGCGACGTCCCGTTCTGAACTTCCTGCAGCGCGTACTGCTGCGTACCGAGCAGCGCTCGGAATAATAGCTTATAAGTCATGAAAGCCTCAGTTCCTTCATTAATAAGGAGCTGGGGCTTTTTTTGTTGTGCTGAATATTTAACATCCTATTATTAAGATGGATCAGGAAGTCGAGCTAGCTTCCGGAGTCGGTAATTTCCTCTTCCAAATATGCGATAAACCTAAACTTTTTCCAATCAGAGGCCGATAAAAGCATTACAACAAAATTCGATGATGGACCAGATTTGGAGGAGGTTTACCGTGATTAAGAAATTGGGTATGTGGCTCGTAATGCTGGCATTAGTCGTTCAACTACTGCCTTCCGGTAGTGTTCAGACGGCCACAGCGGCCACGGGGAATTTCAATTTCCCAGGTGAAAGCGACGTTATTGGTTCACCAAGAGTTACAACAGATGAACGCGTCACCTTGTCAGGCACATTAAGTAATGTCGATCCTAAGTCAATTTCCTATAATGTTTATCAGATCGTTAACCCGGCTACGGAAGAAGTAGGCAATAAACGGGAGAATCTCACCAGTAACGTTTCGGTGAATGGGTTCGCGATTCAAATTTTTAACATTCAGCTGTTCCCGGGGTTGAATAAGATTACGTTCAAAGGAACACAAAGTGGCGGAGAAGTAACGAATTCTATATATGTCGATTACCGTAATGGACCCATGCTGTTTGATTTGACTGCGTCACTGGATGGTAATAATTTCCCGATTGTTGAAGATGGGACGACAGTAGTTCAATCCCAAACTTCCAAGGGAAAAGGCAGTGCCGACATCAGTATTACCGGTAAGGCGCCGAACGCACAACAGGTTACAATCATTGTTAACGGAAGCAGTAAGACGTACTCGGTTAACAATACGAACAATAATACATTTGCTGCGTCACCAATTACGCTCCAGAAGGGCAAGAATCTGGTTACGATTAAGATTTCCAATGGAACGCAGGTTATTGAGACAACTAGAGATATTGCATTCTACAATGGTAGTGTTACCTTCTATGATGTCAATATAAATGAAGTCGGAACGACGAACTCGGTTTCTATCGAACGGAGCCCTGATTTTGTTGTCCCATCAGGCAGCGACTTAACACTAACGGGTAAGGTAATCGTTCCAAACAGCGCGTATGCGGATCTGGGTGATCCGACTATTAAGCCACATCCCAACCCTATTCCAAGTCTAGGCGGAAATCCAGATACCTTGTTTGGTTTAATGGCTTACAGTAAACTCGTAACTGATTCAGCTTTCGCCGATATTTCGGGTAAAATCTCTTATGTGAAGGTCCTGGGCAATCCTTCTGTGAATGATAAGTTCTTTACCTATGAGTATCGAATAGATCTCGGTACAGTTGATACAGATTACATGATGGACCAGCTCTACAATATTAAGCTCACAACACGCAATGAAGAGAACATTCACAACAATCTGACACCGACAGATGAAGGCACGGATGCGCTATTCTTCTCGCTTCGTGACAAGAATAAACCTTATATTAGCCAGATCAATTACCTGCCTGGTTATAAATCTACGAATTATGAAGGTATTGAAGGCGTCTCTTTAAATGGTAAAAACTTATTTGGCCTGCCCGTTGGAATTGAAGTGTTGATTGCCAATCCTAGTACGAATAGTACCGTAAACGTTACAGATATTAAGAACGCATCTAATATCAGTGCCAATCCGCTTCCTCCGCACGTTGTGAAGAACTTGGTACAAGATAGAGTAACCAAAATGATTAATGGTGAAGCGCAAACGTTCCAACGTGTCATTCTTGAATTCTCTAAGATGCCGTTTGAAGGTACGCAAACGATTATGATGAATTTAAGTTCAAACACCGTTATTTCACAAGCTACATTCACACTATTATATGGACCCTATGTCAATTACACAAAGATGTATGACAGCATGACAATCTATGACGATACAACGAGATCACCAGCAGATCGGATTAAAGATATTATTTTTGATCCTACACCTGGAGACGACAAGTCTAAGCTGGGACTTTTTGAAGGCGAATTGCAAAATATTAATAATACGAGTGAAATACGTTATGACGCTGCAGTAGGGCCAAGAACGATATATTTCTATATCAATAACAAACCTTTTGAATTGGTTCCTATTAGCGGAGCAAACGATACGCGCTTCAAATTGAAGGACTCTTTGGCGGCTAGTGCTTTGGATGCCATGTTTAGCGGCGAGAACATCATTAAGCTCGTGTTCCAAGGTTCGAAGACCTATTACGAGAAAGTCGTGAAGGTCAATCTGATTCCAACCAATCTGCCAGTTATTCCAAAAGAAGCTGCGGGAGTATACCCGTTCACCTATCAAGATACCGTGCTAGATCCGAAGCCGATTGCCAATGACCCGAAATTCCCTAAACAGGGTGCAATCTTTACAACGACTGAGCCGTATATGAATATCTTTGGTACTTTTGACTTTATCGATCTAGGGAGATCCCTTAGTGAAGTAAACAGCAAGATGCAGCATCTTCTAACCGATCCGGATCTTAATGATGGTATAGTAAGCATACCTGCTAATGATTACATCCTAAAAATAACAGGATCCACACTTGCGAATGATATCGTTTGGAAGCTTTCCGATCCATTCCAGATCGTCGATGGTGACACTGTCTTAGGGATGTACCCAGCTCAAGGCAGTATTACAGGGGATTTAATTGTAAGGTACGATATAAATAAAGAATACTTCTCCTTTATTTTGAAGAGACAAGAACTTACTGCCGACGGAAGCTCCAGTGTCTATCTGTTTAATGTCTATAACAGTGGTGAAACTGGTCCGAAAGCAACCTATCGATTGGAAGTAGACCCTACAGTGCTGCCTTACAAAATCCTGCGCCCGTATCTTCCAGCTGAGGGAATCGTGAACAAGAACTTTGTAGACGTCATTATCAATGCCAAAGGTGCTGACAAAGTTACGATCAACAAGCAGGTCGCAGATAAGTATGAATACGACTATAACAATGACGGTGTCATTCAAGACGGGGTAGACTACCCGCATGCTTTCAAGGCCACCGTGTCCGGGCTTAAACCGGGCAAAAATAAAATCAGCTTTACTATTGAAAGTGGAACAGATAAGGTTACGAACTTTTTTGAAATTACTTACACGCCGACTTCTATTCCTGGAGCGCAATTGCTTGAGGAAATGAAGAACAGCAACAAAGTGTTCGACGGTGCGCTCACACTGACGTTCCCGAAAGGAACTTCGCTGATCCGTCGCGATTATAATGTTCCAAGCCAATTCAAAGGACAAGTGTTTACAGGCCACAAGCTGATGTTTGCTATCGCTAACCCTGAAGACGGTGTGGTAGATCGGCGTGAGTACGATAACCCACCTGCAGGCTTTGACTTAATTATGCAAAATTTTGGTACGCGCTTCAGAGTATCGTTCCCGACCCGATTTACAAAGTCCAGCCCAGTCTTCTGGGTTGACGCAGGTTTAGCGGATGACCTATCTACGCCGGGGTACGATCCACTAACGCAGGGTGTTGACCCCTATCAATATCCAGGAGCTAAGGGTCCGAATAATACCAAGATTCCAACTTATGATGAGCGTCCGGATGATCGTGAGCTAGTCGCATCCAAGCGCGGTACGATCACGCTTGCGTTTGATCCGAGCATGAGAGAGGGAATCGGAACGATTATTTCCGTCTTCCGTTATGATGTGAAAAACAAGTTCTGGGTTAATCTTGGCGGAGTAGTGGATACGAAGAAGAACACGATAACTGTTCCATTCGATCAGTTCGGCTATTATGTCGTTGGGAAGATGGTATACTCATTCGCTGATGTAACGAATCATCCATATGCACGTAACTACATGGAAGCCATTTTCTCGAAGGGCGTAATGAACGCAGCCAATTTCGATGATTTCGGAGCTGACTTGTTCACTAGCCGCGGCGAGTTCGCACGGATGGTTGTCAAGGGTCTGGAAATTCCGCTTAACTATGAGCTCAGTAAGCCACACTTTGACGATGTACCGCCTATTATTAATCAAGATGCGTTATGGGATTACAGCTATATTGAGACTGCAGCGCGCGATGGCATTATTCGCGGTACACAGCCGCGGACTTTCGAACCGTCCACAAATCTGTCACGTGCAGAGGCAGCTGTCATTCTAGCTCGTGCACTTGAACTAAAGCTCGAAACCGATCCGACGAAGATTGATAAAGGATTGCAGAAGGTCTTCAAGGATTATGGTGACATTAGCTACTACGCGAAAGCTTCTGTACTTGCGATAGCTAAGAAGGGCTACATTCAAGGCTCACCAGTCGATGCGACCGATCCGAAGAAAGGCTACGTATTCGAACCGAAGTCGAATTTGCTTCGTTCTGATGCATCCATCATTATCGGTAAAGTGCTCGCTGATCAGAAACGCCTACCTAAGCTCAACTAGCAGCATATTTGAGTAGCGGCCGTCACAGGAAAAGTCCTGTACGGTCGCTATGTTTCTAATTGTAAGAACTATCATGACTTGGCAAATGTTTTATATCGACGACAGCTGGGTAAACAAGCTATACTGGGTAGGTGATCGACAAAGTACTACATGGTTGTCAGATATCTCGATCACGGCCTTGAATACATAATGATCTTCGTGTAAAAATTTTTTCAAAGTTTTTTGAGCGACATCGCAACTTTTTCGAACCTACTGCGTTTAATTACATGTAACACAAAACAACACCACAACAGCGGGCTTTTGAGAAGCTTGGAACATATTCTCAAAATTCTCTTTACTGAGCAATTCGCCCATTGTATAATGTTAAAGTGGTGCAGCAACTCTATCGATCTTTTATGGATTTTTTTGCTAGTTTACAAGTTTCTGCGACGTGAATCTCTCGAATTCGACAGACATGATCGTAGACATTATTTATAAGAACAAAGCTCAACTCTGGGAAGGGGGTGAATCACCTGATGAGTGAATCGAGCAAACAATATTCTACACATAACACTCAAGACCCGAAACACATTAGAGGAGGAGAAAAAAAGGTTATGAAAAAAAGTTTGTCTGCAATTTTAGCCGCTTCTATGGCATTCTCGATGTTCGCATCTGCAGCATTCGCTGCTGACCCAGCACTGGATACAGAAGGCAAGTTCCAAGCAATGAAAGAAGCAGGTATCTTCCAAGGCTACCCAGATGGCAAGTCCCACCTGGAAGCAAACATGACTCGTGCAGAGTTTGCTAAAGCATTGGCTGCCCTTCTTGGTCTTGAAGACGACGCTGCTGCTGCAAAAGTATACAGCGACGTTGCTGCTAACCACTGGGCAATCGGCGAGATCGGTGCCTTGACTGCTGAAGAAATCATGAACGGCACTGGCGCTGGCAAATTCGGTCCTAAAGTTAACGTTTCGATCGAGCAACTTGCTAAGATCGTAGTTGGCGCTATGGGCTTGGAGCCAAAAGAAGACGCTGAAGTAGAAGGCAAAACTTCTGTTTGGGCAACTGGTTATGTAGCAGCAGCTGTTGAAGCTGGTCTGATTGCAAAATCCGCTGACTACACAGTTCTTGCTAATCGTGGCGACTTGGTAGATGCTTCTTACACAGTATTCGAGCAAGGTCAAGTGTCGGTTAAAGAAGTTAAAGTAATCGACGAGAAAAACATCGAAGTGGTCTTCACTGACGGTAAATCCGTTAAGAAAACACTTGACACTGCACTTGTAGAAGGTGCTGAAACTACGGTTTCCGTTGAGTACGAAGGTAAGAAATACGACGTTAAAGTAACGTTGAAAGCTCTGGCTGCAGAAATTGCTGCAACTGGTGCACAAAAATTCGAAGTGAAGTTCAACCGTGCTGTTGACCCTGCTAAAGCGAAAGTCGAAGTGAAGAAAAACGGAACTGAAGTTAAAACGGACTCCGTGAAATTCTCGGAAGACAAAACGAGTGCAACCGTGGTTCTTTCGAGCAAATTCTTTGCTGGCGATTATGAGGTTACTGTTTCCGGCTTGACAACTGATCCGATTAAATCGACGATCAAAGCTGAGAACGAGAAAATCGCGAAAGTCGAATTCTTGAGCGACAAACTTGCAGTCAATGACACGCTTGATACTGCAATTGTATCGTACAAAGTAACGAACCAATACGAAGAAGATATTACGCAAACTACTTCCGGTATCAACTGGACAGCTTCCACAGGTACTGGTACAGCTACAGCTTCTAACGGTGCTGTGCGCGTGACTCTTTCGGGCGGTGCGAAATTCCAAATCGGTCAAACTGTTATTGTTTCCGGCGTACACAGCTCGTCTAATGCCTATGTATCTGGCACACTGACGGTTGGTCAAGTTGCAATGGTTGATACAGTTGAAATTAAAGGTCTGTACAGCGCTGACAAGAAAGAGTTGTCGACAGCTTCGAACTTCGGCGAATACTACATCCTTGTTTCCGCTAAAGACCAATATGGTAACGCGGTTAATGCAAAAAAATTCAATGATGATACGGTTGTAATGGCATCGAACCAAGCAATCTTCCAAACAGGTGCTGCTGTTGACGGTGTAGGTCCAGAAGGTAAGGATATCGGTATTCCATTGGTAAATGGACTTGGTATTTCCCTTGATGGTACTAACACGGTGACGATCGTTTCGAAAATCAACGTCAAAACCGTTAAAATTGATGTTCCAGTTAAAAAAGCAGCTGGTCTGGACACATTTGAACTGAGAAGCCCAGCACAAGCAGTATCTGTTGGTCAAACAGTAGATATTCCTTTTGCAGCAGCTGACCAATACGGAACAGCTATTGAGAAATTCAACGATCTTAACACTAAAGTAACTTTCAACCCGCCAGCAAAAGTTACGCTAGTACAAGATTACAAAACTGGTAAGGGCGTAGTTAAATTTGATACGACTGGCCTGCAAGTTGGAAGTTACACAATTCTAGCTATCACAAATACTGGAAAAACGTCACAAGTTAACATTGATGTTAAAGCAGCTGCAACGCCAGCGACGATTTCCGGAACGAAAGATATTGCATTGAATTTCGTTAAAGGTGCAGAGCAAACAGTCAAAGAAGGTAATTTCGTTATTAAAGACCAGCATGGTCGTGACTTCACAACTGATGCAAACTTCTTCGATACCTATGCAATTAAGTTGACTGCTGTTGATGGTGCGTTTGACAAAGTAGTAGTTCCAAATCCAAGCACATATGTAGCTGATGACAGTGCACTTCTTTTCAAAGCAAGCGCAACTCAAGCAGGTGTTGAACGCGTACGTGCTGAAATCGTAACTAAAGATACTGGTGTTGCACTCTCCGGATCTGCTTATGAATTCAACATCAACGTACTTGACAAAGCTGATGTCTCCGAATATGTTGTGGGTGACCTTGGCAAATTGTATGTTGCCACTTCCCATGATAAAGCAGTTGACGTAAGCGGTAAGAAAGCAGACGGTTCCAAAATCATTCTGCCTTCTAACATGATTACTATTGTACCTTCAGGCAAATTGTCCCTAGCTTCTGGTAAATTGTCTGCAAACGGTGCTGTAATTGGTGCCAATGCAGATGATGCTATTACGGAAGAAACGGCAAACTTCAGTGTAATCGTTGACGCTGCTGATAAACCAGTACGTGTTGAAAAAACCGTAACGATCTCTGATGTTGCTCCGAAGATTGAGAGCATCTCTGCAGCTTCTGTTACCGGTGGTGTTCAGGTTGATGGTAACCTCTTAACTGGTACGGTAAGCGCAGATAAGCTGTTTGCAGCACTTACTTTCAAAGACCAATACGGTGTTGATCTGACTGGCGCAGATTCTGCTGTTCGCTTCACTGTAACTAACCAAACTGGTACGGTCACTGTTGGTGGTACGGGCAACGGTACGCTTGCTAGCGGAATTGAAATCACTGCATCTGCTGGCTCTACGTTCAATCTAACTGTAGATAGCGTGGCCACTGGTAAATCTGCTGAATTCAAAGTAGTAGCTAACTAATTCTTAGCCGCTAAGAGAAAGAGCCTGCGCATGCAGGCTCTTTTTTCTTTTATTAATTGCGAAACTTTTCCTATAACAACTCCGTCTAATACATTATAAGGACAGCAGTCCATGTATTCGGAGGAGAGCGGAAAACATGAATAAAATTGCAAAAACCACGGTTTCAACCATTATGGCAACCAGCTTGTTGCTAACCCCCGTTATGCCGAATCTCACGGCCTCTGCGGCCACAACGAACAAAACCACAGCTACAGCAAAACCTGCGGTACAAGTACCGAAAGCTTTTGCAGGTACCAAGTTGAAAACGTTTATGATTTCGTCTAAAAGTTACATACAAATTAAGGATGTTTATTTTCTTACGAACAATCAGGAAAAGACGGTTCACTATACATTATCCGTCTATAATGGGGATAGTCGGGAACTGGATATGATCGATTATTGGTCTGAAATTCTTGCCACGGGTGGAATGAAATATCGTCCTACTGCATCGCCAACTAATCCCAAGTCTATGAAAGTAGCTTCTAATACAACTCGGGAATATAGCTTCTACTCTAAAGTAAATGTGAAGTTGAACTACTCTGATCTTACCTTCCGTCTGTTGAAATGGGATTTTAACATGCCTAATTATGAACGTGCACTGGGCAGTGTGAAGATAACCAATCAATATCAGAATGTTGTGCCTAACAACTATTATTATGTGCTGCGTAAAGATAATGAAAAGCTTAAAACCTCTGTTTCGCAAGGTGCTTCACTAAAAATGGGAACCCAAAAGCAGGTTCAGTTAAATTATACGATTGAGAATATCGGTTTCTTCGGCAGTCAAATTCCGAACTATCAATTCTACTTAAAAACGAAACAAGGCTATACGATTAAATTAAATGCCAGTTATGAAGCGAATAAACTGTTGTCGCCAAATGAGAAATTAGATATTCCACTCTCGACAAAATTAAACTCAACAATGGATGTAACGGGCGCCCAATTGGTTGTGACACGATTAGATGAAGAGTCTAAGCTGGAGATTCCCGTTGCCCTATATGCTACTTCGTGGGGAGCTTATAACAATGGTATTGTACCTTCAGGTAAAGCAAGCCAATTAAATATCAGCAATAATAAAATAAATGCTTATATCGAAAACGTATTTCTATCAAACCAGGAAACCACCAATGAACTTTCGATTTCACTGGCATTGAATAATAAAGGAACGCAAACCATCAAGCTGCCAAAATATAAATACGAGATTCTTACAGAGGATGGCGCTAGATATCCGGTTAATTTCGGTGAAGCCGAGTTAGAACTTGCTCCTGAAATCAGACAAGAAATCACAGGAACAGCAAATTTACCGATCAATGCGAAAGATAATTTTGTTCTTGTCATTACGCAACCAGCTGCAGAAGATTCGAAAACACAAGAATATATGGTATCTGCGATGCGTTTGCCAGCTCAATCCACTGTAACTGATGTATCTAAGAAAACTTATCAAAACGCTAAAGGAAAATATCAAATCGGTATTGATCGGGTGGAACGGTTACCTTACAACGATCAAGATTTGGTTAATGTCTATTTAGAGATTAAAAACATTGGCCAAAAAATGCAGGAAGTGCCAAATATCACTGGCGTGCTTGCAATGAGCGGACTGACTCTAGATGAGTCTAAAACCAAACTAATAAAATTAGATAATTCTATTTCAATTGCACCAAATGAAACAACACGTTATGTGATAAGCGCTAAAGTGCCGTATACTTATAAATATAGTGATTTAAAATTGACCCTAAATGAGACGCTAGGTGAAGATAAGAAGAAGTCGATCGGAGTATTTACTGCTAAGCGAGTCGCAGAGATTCCAGTAGGACAAGTATTGGACTCAATCGTTATTGATTCTGTTGGTCGACGTTCGGAAGCTACTGTAGAGCAAGTGCAAATGTTTGAATCAGAGAATTCTAAGTTGCTATATATTGATTTGAACTATGTAAACAAAGAAATTCGCTACAGCACATTACCAGTTCTGAAAGCTTATATTCGGACTAAAAATAAAGATTACTTAGAAGCTAAAGTTTTGAATAACAAGAATCGTATCAGCCCTAACGGAAACTCTTCGCTTATCGTTACAGCAGTTGTCCCTAAAAACTTTGATCCTAAAGATATTCAATTGATCCTCGGCGAAGCCATGAAAGATGGTCAATATTCTACGATTGAGGGTGAACCAGACAGCTACATTAATGCCAAAGGGTTGCGATTATCAGAAGTTGATACAGCTGTGAATACCAGCTTGAAAGATATTTTCTTGCATAATTATTCATTGACCATTAATGATATAAGCTCTATCATTAGTGAGGGATCCACTTTAAAAGTAAATATGAAATATGACTTGAAGAAGCTAAACAAGTATGAGAGCGATGAAACAAAGCGTAAACTAATCGTTGAAGTAACGGATGGGACTTATAATTATGAGGCAACACCAATAGAAATTGAACAGCCTAATGGGTTGAAAGCAGGGGAAAAACTAGAATATTCTGTAGAACTTAAGGGGACTTATATCACCTCGGTTATGTACAGAGGCTACGATCTTAATATCTATGAGGAATATGAAGGCAATCGTAGACTACTTGCTACTAAAAAGGTGGATAAGGTCGATCTACTCCCCATCTACTAATCTAGCAAACTAACGAAAAGAGGATCTTTGCAATGAAAAGACTCAGAGGTATGCTTGCAATCGCAGTGGTTTGCTTAGGCACGGGATTGGTGATTGGCACGACGTGGTCGTCACAAGCCGACGGTGAAGATGCGATAACACCTGGGTCCGTTCAAGATCCTGTTGTCACCAAGAGCTACGTAGAGCAGCAGGTGGCTGCGTTGGTCAAGGCGGAGCTGGCCAAGCAGGGTACAGGCGGCGGGGAGAAGCCCGATAGTGCAGCATCCAGTTCACAATATGAGGTGGTGTCTGTTCCACTCGGTAAGAAGCTGATCGCCAAGGACAGTGCTGAATTCGTCGTTCGTGCTGGCAAAGCCATTGCATATGTCCCTGACACGAATGGAATTGCCGATCTAACGGAAGGAACGGACATAACGGATGGTAAGACTGTTCCGACTAATCATCAGATTCTCATCCCGCGTGGGGGCCGAGGCATTATGTCGGCTGAGGGTGCGAAGGCCGGACTTGTTGTACTTGTCCGCGGCGCCTATGTTCTACAAGCCCAGGAATAAGTTTGTGAATCAGCCTGTTGTGCGAAATTCAGCACAGCGGGCTTTTTTTTCACCTTTGCATTAGGTATTTTTACCCGAACTGTCAACAACTTATGCGCTTCGGAACGCTGCGGTCGGTACACACTACGTGTATCAACTTCAGGAGGTGCTTGATCAATGGCTAGTCGTTCGAATAAAGTGGTTGTACCGAATTGTAAGGAAGCGCTGAATCAAATGAAATATGAAATCGCAGCAGAGCTTGGATTAACTTCGGGCTCCATTACGGCGGACAGGTTTGGGATGACAGAGTTTGCATCTGAAGATTTCGGAGCTGCTGGCGTGTCAAGCGATCCCAACAGTGTGCCATGGTCTCGCTTGGCTACACGGGATGTTGGTTCCGTGGGCGGTTCGATCACACGCCGTTTGGTTGAACAAGCAGAGCGCGTACTCAACGGGCTGTAACCAAAGGTATCTGTTATTGACACAAAGCGACAGTTTCGGTATCATATTGTTTTAGAGAGTTGACTAGAGACCTTTTCCACCTCGGAAAAGGTTCATTTTTTGGGAATCGAAACGTTAACGTTAGATCCGTGTATGGAAACGTCGACTTTTCTATTGTCCCGAAGCCATGCATGAATTATCCATCATACTTACTTATTTTGAGCTGTAGGAGGTTGAGCAAATGTCTCTTAAAGGACGACACTTGTTTACATCGGAATCGGTTACAGAAGGTCATCCCGACAAAATCTGTGACCAAATCTCGGACGCGGTATTGGATGCGTTCTTGGAAGTTGACCCATATGCACGCGTAGCTTGCGAAGTTTCCGTCGCAACGGGTCTTGTTCTCGTTATTGGTGAAATTAGCAGCCGTGCGGATTATGTCGATATTTCGGCGATTGCCCGCCGTACAATTAAGGAAATCGGCTATACACGCGCGAAGTTTGGCTTTGACTCCAGCACTTGCGCCGTATTGACTTCGCTTAACGAGCAATCGGCCGACATTGCACAAGGTGTCAATGCAGCAATTGAGACACGTGATGGCAAGAATATCCGTGAAGAGAACGAAGATATCGGAGCAGGCGACCAAGGTCTGATGTTCGGCTTTGCCACCAATGAAACACCTGAGCTTATGCCGCTTCCAATTGCGCTCTCTCACCGTATTGCCCGCCGTCTGGCAGAAGTGCGGAAGAATGGCACGCTGGAATACCTCCGTCCGGATGGAAAGACGCAAGTCACAATCGAGTATGTGGATGGTCTCCCGCAACGCGTGGATACAATCGTCGTTTCGACACAGCATGCTGAAGAAGTAACGCTGGAGCAGATTCAAGCGGACATCCTTGAGCATGTTATCAAACCGGTTGTACCTACGGAATGGTTAGATGACCAAACCAAATACTACATCAATCCAACGGGCCGTTTCGTTATTGGCGGACCGCAAGGCGATGCAGGTCTTACCGGCCGTAAAATCATCGTAGATACGTATGGCGGCTATGCACGTCATGGCGGCGGCGCATTCTCCGGTAAGGATCCAACAAAAGTTGACCGTTCTGCAGCTTATGCAGCCCGTTATGTAGCCAAGAACCTGGTCGCTGCCGGACTGGCTGACAAGTGCGAAATTCAGCTTGCTTATGCAATTGGCGTGGCAAACCCGGTATCCATCAGCGTGGACACTTATGGGACAGGCAAAGTAAGCGAAGAGAAGCTGGTTGAAGTCATCCAGAAGAACTTCGATCTTCGTCCTGCTGGCATCATTAAGATGCTTGACCTTCGTCGTCCGATCTATGGCAAGACAGCAGCTTACGGTCACTTCGGCCGTACAGACATCGATTTGCCATGGGAACGCGTAGACAAAGCGGAGCAATTGAAAGCCGACGCAGAAGCTTAAGCTGCACATATCATACACAAGCCGCTCCTTCCTAGGAGCGGTTTTTCTTTTGCCTTGTGTAATCATAACGAGCGGAGCAAGAAGAATGAAGAAGCGTTAGCGTTCGTCTTTTGTTCACGGATTTTTCGACCATCGTTCAATAACTCAAAGAAATTCAGAAACAACACCGATCGGAAGAACATTCTGCCGGTGCAGTGGTTTTGTATTAGAAAAAGCGCTCCAACTCTTCATTTCTCCCCACGATATACCGAAAAATAAAGTACGAGTGTCTTTATAGGGAGTGGGTAATTGGTGATCCGTAATTGTAAAATGTTTATTTATTTTATTGCAGCTCTTCTAATGTTCCAACTCGGATTCGGCGGTTTGGTGACCATGCCTCAGAAGGCGGTGGCCGCATCCTCCGGACCGGTCAAGCAGAGCGTGTCGCCGTCTTCCGGTGCAAGCAATGTACCGCTGAATGCAAAGCTGATCCTGACCTTTGATGAGAATGTCAAAAAGGGTACCGGAAATGCGATGATTTATATTCGCAATCTGGACAGCGGCACATTATTCGATTCGTTTGCCGTGACAGACAATCGGGTAACGATCGGACCGGGCAGCAGCAAGAACGTGGTCACGATCAATCCGGGCGCATCCAAACCGTTTGCGCTGAATACGAGCTATTATGTGTATATTGATCCGGGTGCGTTCCTCAATGAGTCGAACAGTGCTGCATATGATGGACTTACGAGTACGATGGAGTGGAATTTCAGGACGGTTAGCGACGTGGATAACAAATCGCCGGAGCTGGTGTTGAATTCGCCTCTGTCGCCGGCCAATGGGGAAACCAACGTTGCCATCGGTTCCGTATTGAGATTGACCTTCGACGAGCCGGTCTATGCGGTAAACAATAACATCGTGATTCGCAATACGGCGACTGGCCAAAGCAGCGATACGCAATACATACCTGTCGTATCCGCCAGTGTGACGGGCAGCGGCACAAATACGGTCACGATATCACCTCTGTATCCGCTTAGAGGGGACAGCCCATATGAGGTTACGATTCCTTCCGGTGCTTTCCAGGATGCCTCAGGCAATTCTTTTACAGGCGTTAACGCGGGCAATTGGAGCTGGCGCACGGCTTTACCTCCTCTAGGCGTACCATCGCTATCGCCGCTTAACAATTCGTATGGCTTTGAAGTGGACAGAGATTTGGTTTTGACGTTCCCGGGTAATGTTACTGCGGAAACAGGATTGACGAAATGGATTTCCATCAATCAAGTCTCGAATAATGAGCTGTTCTATCAGGTGGCCCCATCAGCTGTAAGAATTGAAGGCGGCAACAAGGTCATCATTAATCCACCAAGCAATCTCAAACCGAATACGGGCTATTATGTGCTGATCGATCCAGGCGCCTTCAAGGATACCGCTACTGGAACGAATTTATATGAAGGTATCACAGATGCGAGGAAGTGGACATTCTCGACAAATTCGGGCTTTGACATACAAGCGCCGCGTTTATTAACCGAGCGGAAACCAGCTGCAGGCGGTACGCAGCCAACGACCTCGTTCGATCTGGAGATGAACTTCGATGAACCGGTGTATCCAGGTACCGGTAACGTCGTCATCAAATCGTATCCGAGTGGAGCCGCGGTGGCTACCATCCCGATCACATCCAATAAAGTAACGGGTGGCGGCACGAGCAAAATTACGGTGAAGCCTGGTATCGTCTTCACCAACAATACGTCTTATTATGTTCAAATTGGCAGTCAGGCCCTGGTAGATGCCAGCGGTAACAATTATCCAGGCATCTCAGACACGACAAGCTGGAGCTTCAGGGTAACGCAGGATAATGTGAAGCCGACGCTTGCTACAATTACGCCGGTTAATAATGCCGTAGATGTGGGCCTTACAGGAATCATTCTGACCGCTACCTTCAGCGAGCAGGTACAGCCTGGCAGCGGGACAATTAGAGTGAAGCGGATCTCAGGCTCCTCAGGCAATGCCGAGTATACGACTTCGGTCACCATTGATCCGTCAAATAACCGGAAGCTGAATCTTGCCGTTAACGGCACGCTTGCTGCCAACACCAAATATTACGTCGAAATACCTGCAGCTGCGGTTATAGATATGGCCGGTAATGCGTATGACGGCATTCTGAATCAGTATCAGTGGACGTTCAATACGACCAGTGCAACTGGAGCGCCGGCCATTCTCAAATCCGAGATGTCAGGCACGACAAGAATTGTGCTGACGTACAATAAGGCGCTCGATCCTGCTGTTGCTGTGGCTCCGCTGCCTGCGAGCTTCTATGTGACAGTTAACAATTCCGGTCGTACCGTTACGAAGGTGGAGGTTACCGGCCAGACGGTGATCTTGACGCTTTCCAGCGGAATCGTGTACGGACAAGTTATTAAATTGTCTTACACGCCGGGCACGACATACGCCATTCAGGATCTGACCGGGTTAAAGGCAGTTGGTTTTTCTAACCGGGATGTGACGAACTCACCGGATACCACATTACCTAAGCCATTGAACGGCAGCGTGACGGGCAACTCGATTACGCTTACGTTTAATGAAGAACTTGCGGCGGTGAGTTCTTACGGTTATAGCCAGTTTTCCGTAAATGTGGCCGGATCTTACCGATCCGTAACGAACATTACCGGCGTGGGAAGCCTTCTATTCCTCACGTTCAACGGCAGTGCGGTAACAAACGGTCAGAATGTGACGTTAAGCTATACGGCGTCGTCTTATCCGCTCCGTGACTTAGCGGGCAATGGAGTATCGTCGTTCAGCGGCTTCTTCATCCAGAACGGTCAGGATACGAGAACGCCAGTGCTGCAAACGGTAACTGCCGTCTCATCAACCGTCACATTGACCTATGATGAGCCATTGAATCCGAATGTGGTACCGTCAACCAGCGCTTTTGCCGTTACAGTAAACGGCAGCGCAAGATCGGTAACGCAAGTGAAGGTTTCGGGTTCGCAGGTTATTCTGACCCTGTCGTCGGGCATTACGTCGGGGCAAACGGTTCTCGTCTCCTACTTAGGCGGATATCCGGGCATAGCGGATTTTGGCGGAAATTCTGTACCGGCATTCAGCGGGATGACAGCCAATGCGGGTTCGAATGTACATTCGTTGTATGGAGCAGTCGTCAAGGGCGCACTCCTGACGATGTCGTTCTCATCGACGATGAATAGCAGCTATAAGCCATCGACATCACAGTTTACCGTCAAAGTCAATGATGCATTCCGGAATGTCTCTTCAGTATCGATTGTCGACTCGAACGTGCTGCTCACGCTCTCCACGCCGGTCGCGATCGGAGATCGCGTTTCCGTCAGCTACTTAACTAGCGGGACAGCCCTGCAGACGACGAACGGCACTCTAATTCCAGCCTTCGGGGATGTTGGCGTGGCGAACCAAACCACTTGGGCCGATAACCCGAATGGAGATTACGAGACGGCAGCCGATGGTGGTATCGGTATCAAGCTATCTGCGGCAACAACTCAATCGGACACCTCGCCGGCAAATCGGAATGCCAAGCGCTATGTGCTGTCGGCTGACAAAGTGGCTGGAGCCTACAATACGGTCAATTCGGTAGGAGGCATGGAGCCGCGCGTCGTCTTCACCGTACCTGAGAGTGAACTTGCTGCTATCGTAGCAGTGCCACTAAGTGCGCTTAACGATGCCAAGAAGAATGCGGCTAATGCCACTTTCGTCGTGGCTTACCGTGATGTGACGTACGAAATCCCTTTGAGTGCGCTGGATGCTCTGCAGTCGAGTGCAGGATCAGGTGCTCAGTTGCTCATCCAAATCGATACAAACGCGGGCAGCGTTACGCCACAGCTGGTTACGGCTCTTAGCGGCGCGAGAGCTCAGCAGCTGATTAGCCCCATTAATTTCGAGGCTTCGGTTGTGAACAACGGTCCAACCAAAGTCATCGAGAACTTCAGCAGTTATGTGAAACGGACCGTCTCGACGGCAGTCGCTATTGATCCGCGGTCGACCGCGGTCGTCTGGTTTGATCCGCAGACCGGCAAGCTATCTTATGTGCCGACACGCGTGGAGAGCAAGAACAGCAAGTCTATCATTTCGTTCGAACGTAAGGGGAACAGTACGTATGCCTTTATTAAGGGCTCGGTAACGTATACGGATCTCGGCAAGCATTGGGCACGCAATGATATTCTGCTGATGGCCAACAAATATATTGTCGAAGGCCGGACACTCACGGCGTTCGAGCCTGCGAAGCCGATTACACGCGGAGAGTTCGCGATGTTTATCGCCAAAGGTCTGGGACTCTCAGGCGATAAGCAGGCAGCAGGGAAGTTCAAGGATGTGAATACATCCACTGTACTTGCCGCTTACATCGGTGCAGCCTCGAAGGCCGGTATCGTGCAGGGGATGACGGATGGAAGCTTCAAGCCAAACAGTCCGATTACGCGTGAGGAAATCGCAACCATGATGGTTCGTGCCGCGAGAGCAGCCGGCGTACAGATCGATCTGTCGCAGGATGTAACGGCACTTCTCAAACGTTTCACCGACCGTGCCAAGATCGGAACATGGGCCAAGAACGATGTAGCCAAAGCCGTCCAGTCCGGCATTATTAACGGCATGTCGAATGGGGCATACGGAGCCAAGTCCAACGCCTCACGTGCAGAAGCCGCAGTTATGATTAAACGGCTGCTGGAATATGTCGAATTTATCGATAGCTAGCAGTAAGCAGCTAGAGCAGAAGCGGAGCGCCTACGGTGACTCCGTTTCTG
The DNA here is from genome assembly GCF_024498075.1 of Paenibacillus mendelii. Taxonomy (GTDB): domain Bacteria; phylum Bacillota; class Bacilli; order Paenibacillales; family Paenibacillaceae; genus Paenibacillus_Z; species Paenibacillus_Z mendelii. The sequence goes on along the minus strand of NZ_JANHOF010000010.1, from coordinate 10,252 downwards.
CTTTCAACTGCTGATAGATTGAATCGATAGTAAGCGAAAGGATAGGGTTGAAGGAAAGCAGAATGGGACTCTATCGAATACCCAATAATATATGGGTTTATTGGCGAATTATAGCGTATAGGTTATTCTTTTCGGTCGGAATTTGTTGATAGGAGTCTTCTATCGGCCGTAACTTTTTCCATCTAACGTGAGTCTATTACTATTAGATTTCGAGATGGGAGAGTTGCTAGTTTATGCATAATGGAAGTTTCAATCAGACGCAAGGTCGTAGAGGTTCCAATAAAAAAGGCCAGAAGCTGCTCGTAGTAGCGCTTGGAACTGCGCTTCTCGTACAGCCGCTTAGTCTTACAATACCAATGTCAACGGCTGCAGCCGCCGAATCGGCCGTGCAAACCGCAGCTGCGGTCCAACAGCAGCTTATCAAGCAAAGTGAAGAGATGATCACTTCCGGCGCAAAGCGGATTGATTATAAGTGGACGAAGAGTAAAGGCGGTTACTCCAATGTTCATGTCATCGAGATCGATTTGACGAACCCCTATGTCAAATTGGATGTAATGAGCGGTAAGCAAGGCTTGGCGACTGGTCTTGGCTCTGTCGGCAGTATGGTCAAGAACAGCGGCGCCGTTGCAGGCGTGAACGCGGATTTCTTTAATACATCAGGCAAAGGCTCCACCCTCGGCGCACAGGTGACGAGCGGTACGCTGGTTGCGAGCCCCTCCCAACTAAAAGGAATGTATGCCTTTGCGGTAACGGCCGAGCGTAAGCCGATGATTGATTTATTCAGCTTCGACGGGACGGTTACATCAGGTGACGGGTCCGCCTTCCAGCTGGCTGGCATCAATAAGGCCGCCTATCGAACTGAACCGGGCAATGGCTACAGCCATTCGAATGCGATGTATATCTATACGAGTGCTTGGACGGCAGCGCGGCCAACGGTTGCAGAAAGCGCAACGACACCAACAGAGGTATTGGTGGTGGACGGGTTCGTCCAGCAAATTGCCGAGAACGGAACCATTCCGGGGACGCCTCCGGCAAACGGCTACATACTCCGTACACACGGGAAAGCGACAACCTTTGTTCTTGAGCACCTGCAGATCGGGCAGACGGTGAGTTCAAACTATGCGCTGACCGCCCAATCGACGGGACAGAAGGTGGATCCTGCGGCATTGCAGATGCTTGTAGGCGGTCACACCATTCTTGTCGATCAAGGCAAGACGACGGCATTCTCGCGGGATACGAGCGGCATTAGCGGCGCTTATGAGCGTTCCCGGACAGCGGTCGGCTACACGCAGGATAGCGGCAAAGTCATGCTTATCACGGTGGAGGATGTGGGCAGCAGTGACGGGATGACTCTGGCAGAGCTTCAGAAAATGATGGTTAAGCTCGGGGTGTGGCGCGGTATTAACCTCGATGGCGGCGGCTCGACGACGATGATTACCCGTCCATTGGGCGAAGTGGAGACGGGCCTTGCGCATCCGACGGAGAATGGTTCCCAGCGTGGAGTAGCCAATGGTATTGGCGTGTTTACGACAGCACCGCAAGGCCAGCTGCGCGGCATTAAAGCGAGCGGCAGTACGGTGCTGTTTGTGGGCCAGCAAGCATCCTATCAGATCAAAGGCTATGATACCTTCTATAATCCTGTAGATCCCGGCAGCATGACACCGGTATGGAAAGTGGACAATGCAATCGGGGGATTCAGCGGTAACGTATTCACAGCCTCTAAGTCCGGCAAAACGACCGTATCGGTCAAAGCAGGCGACATCAGCGACAAGCTGGCCGTCGAGGTCATCGGCGGAGAGCAAATCGCCCGTATGTCGATTGATGCGAGCTCACCGGTTCTGGAGCAAGGCAAATCGCTGTCCGTTCCAGTTAGCGTTACGCTTAACGATGGACGTAAGCTGACACTGCCGGCATCCTCTGTCAAATGGGAGCTGCGCGGCTTCAGCGGCACCGTCCAGGATGGCACGTTAACGGTCGGGGCAGTGACTCCAGGGGTGACGGCGGGCTACGCCATTGCGCGTTACGACGGATTCTCCGCAGTGACCGTGCTTGCGACAGGAGCAGACAAAAAATTTGAAGATTTTGAAGCACCGACGTACTCAATTAAGTACCAAGGTACGAATAATGTAGTGGGCAACGTTGGTCTTGTGACAGGACTTCCGGGAAGCAATGCCTCCCAAGCGCTTCAATTGACCTATGACTTCACGGGAGCGACAGGGACGAAGGCAGCCTACGCTGTACTGAACGAAACAGGTCGTCAATTGGAAGGCTCGCCATCCGCGATGACGCTGGACGTATTGGGAGACGAGAGCTTGAACTGGCTGCGTGCCGAGTTCATCGACAAGAGCGGGAAGGCCCATCTGGTGACACTGGCCGACAAAGTGACCTGGAGCGGCTGGAAGCAAATTAAAGTAAACCTGCCTGCGAATATGGCGCATCCAATCACGTTGAAACGGTTGTATATCGCTTCGATTGAGGAAGGTCAGGATGAAAGAGCACTTTCGGGCGGAGTTGTATTCGATAACATTACTTTCCAATATCCGGCACTGGTGCCGGAGCCGGCCAAGCAGTCTATTCTGCTGAATATCGGTTCCAAGGCGGCAAAGGTCGGCGGCAAGCCATACAATCTGGATGCAGCGCCGATCGCACTGCATGGAACGACCTATTTGCCGCTGCGCTTCGTAACCGAAGCAATGGGTGCGCAAGTGGACTGGGATCAAACGCTCAAGCGGGTTACCGTGCTGCGCGGAAGCAATCTGCTCGAGATGTGGCTCGGGAAGAAAAGCTATATTCTGAATGGAACGAAGATGGAGGCAGCGGTAGCGCCAATCTCTCGCAATGGACGCACATTGGTTCCAATCAGGCTGGTATCGGAGCGATTGGGCCTAGTTGTCAAATGGGATGCGAAAACCAACTCGATTACAGTCGAATGATATGGACGCGCCCCCGTCAATATGTGATATGATAGTAAGGTAACGCCATAGATGAAAGTGAGCCGAGCCCAAAGTGGATTATCGAATAACCGATATTGATCGTGTGATCAAGAACGCGGTCCTCGTTATGGAAGAAAGCAAATATCAAATATACGAAATATGCGAATCTGCACGCAAGGAGCTGTACTCGCTCGGCCAGGAGCTCAATCAAGTCCTGGCCGAAACAGCCGAGATTATCGACAAGGTCGACAAGCTCGAGCTGGATTATCGCCGTGCACGCATCCGGCTTACGGAAGTCAGCCGGGATTTTGTCAGGTACAAGGAAGAAGACATTAAGAATGCCTATGAGAAAGCCACACATCTCCAGCTCGACCTGATGGTATTTCGAGAGAAGGAAGGCTACCTGAAGGCCAGGCGTGACGATCTGCAGAAGAGGGTGCGCAACGTCGAGAAATCGATTGAGCGCGCCGAATCGATCGGGTCCCAGATTAATGTGGTGCTGGAGTACTTGTCCGGCGACCTTAATCAGGTGACCCGTATTCTGGAATCAGCCAAGAACCGACAGCAAATCGGTCTTAAGATTATTTTGGCCCAGGAGGAAGAGCGCAAGCGTATTGCCCGGGAAATTCATGATGGTCCTGCACAGTCCCTGGCCAATATAGTTCTTAGGACGGAAATTGCAGAAAGATTACTAAGTAAGCAGGAATTTCAAATAGTGCAGGAAGAATTAATAGACTTAAAGGGACAAGTGCGATCCGGCCTCGAAGAAATTCGAAAGATCATTTTCAACTTGCGTCCAATGGCCTTAGATGATTTGGGACTGGTGCCAACTCTGAGGAAGTATGTCCAGGATTTTGAGGAGAAAACAAGAATTAGGACGAAATTCGACACGGTCGGCAAGGAGATGAGATTGCCCTCCGCAATGGAGGCAGGCATCTATCGAATGATTCAAGAAGCGTTCAGCAACGCATTCAAGCATGCGAACCCAACTTATGTAGCACTGGAGATTACGTACCAGGCACAGATGGTGAAGATTGTCGTTCGAGATAACGGCAGCGGATTCCATGTCGATCTAATTGAATCCCGTGCGAAGGACAGCACTCATTTCGGATTAATCGGAATGCGCGAGCGAGTCGAGCTATTAGAAGGGAGGATGGAGATCGATTCGGCCATAAATGAGGGGACGAAGGTTACCATTCATGTCCCCATTAACGCGGAGCAAAGAAAGGAGTAATTGACGATGGAGCTAAAACCAGCAGCAAACGGCAAACGAAAAATCAAAGTGTTAATCGCCGACGATCATCAACTATTCCGTGAGGGCTTGAAACGGATCCTGAACATGGAGGATGACTTGGAAGTCATCGGCGAGTGCAACGACGGGATTCAGGTGCTGGAGTTCTGCAACCACACCAAGCCCGAGGTCGTTCTCATGGACATTAATATGCCGATTGAGAACGGGGTTGTCGCGACGGAACGGCTTCGGGACATGTTCCCGGAAGTGAAAGTAATCATTCTCTCTATTCATGATGACGAGAGCTACGTGTTCGAGACGCTGCGCAAGGGCGCAACCGGATATCTCCTGAAGGACATGGAAGCGGAAGCGCTGATCAACGCTATCCGTTCGGTAGTAGGAGGACATGCCTACATCCATCCGAAGGTGACAGGCAAGCTGATCAATCAGCTGCGCCGAATGACGTACTTGGACGATATCGGCGCCGTCTCGGGAGCTGCTGCAGGCCGTGAAGCGGGTGTGAAATTCATTGCCGGCGAGAATAATCCGCTGACGCGGCGTGAAGCTGAGGTGCTTCGTCTCATGGCGGAGGGCAAGAGCAATAAGATGATCGGCGAATATCTGTTCATTAGCGAGAAAACCGTTAAAAACCACGTCAGCAGCATCCTCCAAAAGATGGAGGTTGATGATCGCACTCAAGCGGTAATCAACTCAATCAAGTTCGGATGGGTAACGCTGTAAGACAAGCATTGTACATAGTCAGGAAGAGCTTCCGCCATGAAGTAGGCGGGGCTTTTTTGTGTTTACAGGCGAGTCTGAGACACTCACGGCAACGGCTGAAAAAATAATTTTTCATAGGAGGCAGTGCTAACGGCTGTTTGATTCGTCTTACTAGTAGAGAATGACGCGCGGAAGAAGGGAGGGAGAGAGAGATTCAGGATGAAGAATGGATAAGCCGTATACGGGAAGGCGACAAGGAAGCGTATCGGAAGCTCGTGGAATGTCATCGCGATGCGCTGTACGGCTTGATATGGGGCGTGCTTCGCCATGCCAAGGATGCAGAGGATGCTCTGCAGGAAGCGCTTGTGCGGATCTATCTCTCCCTTCCGCAATATCGCGGCCAAGGATTCAAGGCATGGTCTTCGCGCATTGCGGTTAATATCGCGATCGACGCGAAGCGGAAGCGCGTTCGCAAATCCGAGATTCTAATAGGGGCCTATGAAGGTACCGGATACGCTTCAGATGATAGAGGGGCAGGCAGAGGTCAAAGCCAGCTCGGACGATCATCGGGAGAAGGGGTTGGAGCTGTGGAGGCGGACGGCAGGAAGGATGAGGCGTTAGCCAGTCACTCTCCGCCGGCGGAAGCCGAAGCGATGGAACGGGAGAGACGTGAGCGTGTCCGCGAGCTGGTGGAAGCGATGCCGACAGGCTATGGCACAGTAGTGCGGTCTTATTATTTGGAGGATAAGAATCAGCGAGAAATTGCAGCCCAGGAGCAAATTGAGCTGAAAAGCGTGGAATCGAGACTTTATCGCGCCAAGCGTTGGATGCGCAAGCACTGGAAGGAGGAGGACCTGGAATGAAGCACCCTGCGGGATCCATGTGGAAAGCATTTGCGGATGACATGCTCTCTGACCAAGACAGAGAGTGGGCGTATGATCACTTGGCTGAATGCGATGAATGCTTGGCCGTCTACATTGAGTTAATGGCGAGACTCGACACCGCGGAGGCTTTGACGCCGCAGCAGGCGGATGTATTGACAGATCAGGTGATGGAGTGGGTCAGCGAATTGCCGCCGCTTGAGAGTCAGGCATCATCGAAGGAATCAGGTTCCACAAGAAGGATCGCACGCAGCGGCAGCAATCGCAGGCAGACGGCGCTGCACTATGTCATTGCCGTATGCTGTATGCTGCTGCTCATCTCTACAGGCGTGTTTGATCGGTTAGCGAATCAACCGAATCAGTGGAGAGCGGAACGGGAAGAACCGGAGCGAGCCTCACTGACAACCGCCATCATGGAAAAAACGACATCGGTTATCGGAGCCTTGGTTGAAAAACCGATGTCCCATCATAACCCGGGGAAGGAGCATTAAGAATGGTAAGAAATCCGATTGTTGCCCTGTTACTCGGGCTTGTGCCAGGACTGGGCCATTTTGCGGTCAATCGAAAGGGAAGAGGCTTCATCTACCCTTTTCTGTTTTTGGGCATTTTGGGAGTAGGCTTTTTGATTGCTGTTGCAGAAGGGGATGGAGTGCCACTCGTTTTTGCAGCATTCGTTGCGCTTTTCATCTGGCTCATTAACATTCTAGATTTGGTCATCTACTTGCTTCGGCATAACAACGGGAACCGGATGGGGGGCGTCCTTGGGGCGCCATACGATCACGGCTATGCGGGGGGCGTTGATGCTCCGTATACACCGGCGGATATGCCGCTTGGCAGTCCACCTCCGCCTCCTTTGGGAGCGCATGAACGTGCATATGGATACGGTGGTGCCTATCCAGGGGGCCCCATGCCTGTGAATCCAAGACGGGATGACGCAGGAGAACGCTTTTATACCATTCTGCTGTCGTTCGTTCCAGGTCTCGGTCACCTGCAGCTGGGGCTGATGCAGCGCGGATTGACGTTATTGATCGGGTTCTTCGGATTGCTGACAATGATTATGTTCGTGTCCATTCTAGCGAATGAAGATGGGTTTCTCGTCTTTCTCGTTGCACTGCCGATCGTGTGGCTGTATGGGATGTTTGACGCCATTCGACTTGTGCAGCGCAAGCATGCGGGAGAGCAGCTCGTAGACCGGTCCATTATGGATGATTGGGACGAGCACCGGCAAGGGGGCAAACGCAGCCGTTGGTTCGCAACGGTCCTCTCCATTTTGCCAGGGGCAGGCCATATGTACCTCGGACAGCAAAAACGCGGCCTGCAGCTGATGGCAGGATTCCTGCTGTCGATTTATTTGTTGGATGTCCTGCAGCTGTCTCTGTTCCTGTTTATCGTCCCGATCATATGGTGCTTCTCCTTCTTTGACTCGCTGCAGCAGCAATCCCGATATGCCGCTGAAGACGGTAGAGTGGAGGACGTTCCGGTCGTTGACTGGCTTATGCACCGGCAAAAATGGATCGGAATCACGCTTCTCCTGCTCGGCTTGTACTATATGGCAGACCGTCTGCTGATCGATTTCATTCAACGGATCTTTGATAATTTCCAGCTGACGAGCGATATCCGCTACTATTTGAAAACCGGATTCACGTCACTGCTGCTCGTCGCGGCGGGTATTAAGCTTCTTGTGAGCGGCACGAAGAGCAGAGGAGACTCCTCGGAATGAGCAGGCAATGGCGTGTCGGGACGTGGTCGATGGGTATTGCGCTGACGGTTATGGGGGTGCTGCTGGTCACTTCGCAGTTCAATGGCGCAAGGTGGCTTGATCAAGGTCTGCTGTGGTGGCCGCTTCTGTTCATACTCGTGGGTATGGAGATTCTGGTGTACCTGTGGCGCAGTCCTGGTGAGCATCCCGTGCTCCGATACGATGTCTTCAGCATGTTTTTCATCGGGTTACTGGGAGCAGGCTGCCTCCTGTTCACAACCGCCAGCGCGACCGGAATCATAGACGAATTACGCAGCACGCTCGGGGCTCGTGAGGTTCAGGTGGAGGCGCAGCCGCTGAAGCTTGCGATCCCGGCAGAAGTTGTACGAATCGTCTTGCAGGGGGATAATGTCTGGGGCGGACGCCTGCAGGTGGATCCTTCCAAAGCGGGCAGTCCGGCTATCCATGCATTCGGAGCCTGCAAATATACCATCGGAAAAGCCGAGCAGCAGCCGGATGGGGTGGAGCTGATTCGTACGCATCAAGCGGGCGATACCCTCTACCTGACGGTGAATCGTCCGGTAGAACCCCGTCTGTTGTTTACCGACAACCAGACATCCTGCATGCTAACGGTTGTACTGCCCAGCGACAAAATCGTGGAAGTACAGCGGAGTGTGAACGCCGTGCTGGTATCGGAGGCAAAGCTTCCGAAGAAATGGACGTTTGCCTCGTATTAATCGGTGTATCATGCGTGCTATGCTGCGATAGCTGCTGGCGTGCAGGTCAGCTTATTGGTGAATAAGGGAGTGTGAAGGGCCGGCAGGGATGCCGGTTCTTTTTGTTGGCTTACGGCAGATGCCTGTTTATTGCGACTTGTCTGTCAATACCCGGAACCACTGGGCGGATCGAAGCATATCATGTCACAAAAAGGAGGTGGCGGCCATGATTCCAATCCTGCTCTGGGTCTGCGGTTGTTACGCCTTAGCTGCGATAGCTGTGCATGCAGCGTTCCGATATACATGGAAGCAAGAACGGAAGATACAGCATTATGTGCTTCTGGCAGGCAATGAACAGCTGCATATGGAATGGTATATGCGATCGCTGCGGCGTTATGCGATTCAGACCGGCAAGGAAGTGCAGGTGACGGTCGTCAATCGCGGTTCGGATGACGAGACGATGGATATCGCGCGGTTATTCGTGCGCCGGGGGATGAATGTGAACATCGCGTCTGGCTTGCCCTTCGGAAGCTCCGGGCGAATCGGTTACGGCACGCATGAATTCGGCTTTCATTCGGGGAGCTTCGGCACCAGCGATGATGAGAGCTGGAACGGCCCTGGGGATGAGGAAGGATGGATCTATCGGCAGCGGTTAATGGCGGATCGCAAGCAGGGCGGTGAGATTGATGAGGGGGACGGTGAGCACGATATCCGCGTGGATGCTCGTATTCAACAGAAGCGCCCCTCGAAATGGCAACGCTTACGCAGAAGGTTCAAAGCGTCAGGATTAACCGGGCAGAACGGTGCAGAAGTGCACGGGGACGCCTTGGAACCGACGCATCTGATGTGGATGCTTCAAGCGGAAGGCATTATTACAGAGGCAGCGCACGCTGTTCTCATCGATTTAAGAAATCCTTCCGATCTCTCTAAGCTTCCCTTGTAGAGAGTGAGACGAGGAGTGCAGAGTCCAGCGGCATAATCGTGTCCGGGCGGCTGATAGGAAAGAGAGAGTGGTATTAGAGAGAATGCGCCATTACACATTGCCTGCGTCCAGCCGGCCATGTATAATGAGATCATCTAATACGGACGAGTGAAGCACACGCGTACGGCTGCCTGAGGCAGCCAGCGCTGTGCTTTTTTTTGTGTTAGCCTTATCGATTCTGTAAGTTACACATGTGCAAACATCGTTCAGGTCTATGGAAAGAAACGAGCTGCGCCGTAATGGACTGCGTGAGCCGGTTCTCTTTACCGGATATGGTGAAACATACTGCGGTGCTGGGGGAGAGCTCAAGTTAAAGGGCGATAGGGGGGAATGCGGGATGCAAGTACATGTTTATGTGGTATTGGACGCTGATGGGGCTCAGGCCTACTGGACGGTTGCGCCGGAGGTCGATTGCGCGTATTGGTTAGGTTTGGGCTGTAAGGAGGCAGCGGAGCGGGTAGTTGGCGCATGGCGTTCGGGGGAGAGACGAGGCGGGGCAGTGTCGGTGGAAGGGCGTTCAGAAACGGACCGGGAAGGAGGAGCTAGGCAGAGCAGGGGACAACTTCCAGGGCGTCAATGCCTGTTCTGGTCGAAGCCGATTCCACTTGGCAGAGCGGTTGATCTGGTTGAAGTGTGGTCAATTCATGCTAGGCGCGAGTGGGATAAGCCTGCTGTTGTACGTGCTTTATCCGAAGCCGTGAAGCAGGCTTATATGGCTGATGATGAGAAGGCTGACCATGGCAGGACGAGAGCTGCTGACCCCGCTTGGGAGGCCACAACGGAAGTGAAGACGTCGGGGGATGTGCAGGTTTTCACAGCGCCGTATCGTACAGAATTCGATATTCAAGCGCTGGCTGTCCAAGCTTGCCGGTTAGCAGCGCAGCTTAGGGGGCGAGCGCTGCTTACCGCCGAGCTGCTTGCGCTGCTCGAAGCCGCAGACGTAGGCGCAGACGGAGCAGCTGCGGCCGCGGGCTTCCGCGCGGCGGCTCCCGCGCTCCAGCTGGCCGAGCTGCTCGGCCTGCTGCGCCTGGGGCGCGCGCTCGCACCGCAGCGGGCGCCGCGCAGCCTGCTGCGCCGGCGGGCTTCGCCC
>NZ_JANHOF010000009.1 GCF_024498075.1 Paenibacillus mendelii | reverse complement strand
GCGCTATGATGTAATTTCGGTAGTATGAGCGTGGTTAGTGTCCAAAATTAGGGGGTTAAACCGAATCTGGCCTTACAGTTGCTCGCTTCATCAACCTGAGCCGCTGTAACTCCGTTTTTGGGCGTTACAGCTAGTGATTGACGTCTCCAGGCATTGGTTCAGGTGCTGTAAGGGTAAAATCTGGCCTTACAGTTGCTCGCTTCATCAACCTGAGCCGCTGTAACTCCGTTTTTGGGCGTTACAGCTAGTGATTGACGTCTCCAGGCATTGGTTCAGGTGCTGTAAGGGTAAAATCTGGCCTTACAGTTGCTCGCTTCATCAACCTGAGCCGCTGTAACTCCGTTTTTGGGCGTTACAGCTAGTGATTGACGTCTCCAGGCATTGGTTCGAGTGCTGTAACGGTAATATTCGGCCTTTCAGTTGCTCGCTTCAACAGCCTGACCGGCTGTAACTCCGTTTTTGGGCATTACAGCTATAAATTGACGTCATCAGGCATTGGTTCGGGTGCTGTAAAGGTAAAATTCGGCCTTACAGTTGCTCGCTTCAACAACCTGACCGGCTGTAACTCCGTTTTTGGGCGTTACGGCATTGGCCCGCCGTTGCCGGGCAGTGTGGGTTATATGTTGTAAATCCCAACCATTTCGCCTACGTAATGCCCCCATTGCAAACTGATGCCGAGGCAGTACAGTCACACCTTGTTCATACAACTGAATATTAACAAGATTGATTACTTATGATGCCAACGGAACTTCTCGCTATTCCTATACAAGGCTTACACAAAAGAAGCTTCACCTTCAACCATCATACTCTCGAGCATATGTAACCAAGAAACTAAGTATCTCAGCTTACCCACATGCGAGCCACCCGCAGGCTTCTAACTTATCCATGCAGAGCTGCGTGGGCGGCGGCCCATCACATGACATTAACAAGCAGCCCACACCGCCTAATAGGACTCTGACATAATCCGCTCCCTGTCCTCCCCCCTTTTTTCTCCGCGTGATCCCCTAAATTGAAGAGGCGCATGCAGCTAATCATCCATATCAAAAAAGCCTTCTACATCCCTAATAAAGGATATAGAAGGCTATATCGATGATTCCAGAAACTTCACGAGCCCGGACATCCATCCGCCTCTTTACTTAACGCAAGGATAACGACAAGATTAGGCCGGACTGCTCTCATTCCCTCGGGCTATTCCAGAAACTCGCTAGTCCCGTTCAACAGACTAATGATATCCCCCGAGCATTGCCTATGGCACGAACCATGATGTCAAGAAGGGTTAGACGTTAAGCGCCTGCTTCAACGCATCCGGCGAATGGTCCCACCATTCCGCATTATGTTCAACGAGCAGCTTGCGCAGCGCTGTCTTTTCTTCAACGCTAAGCTCATCCAGAACATAGCGGCGTTTGATCGCATAATCGAGATTGTTCACGTGCTGGGCGAGAATCTTCCAGCCCTTCCTCTCCTCCGTATCAATCAGCATCGGACACGCCGTCGCTCCGGCATAGTAGGAGCCCCCTTCATTACGGTCAACAGCTACCCATACGACCCAACAAAGCCGGCCGTTCGGTACATCCTCCTTGTTGGTGCTAAACCGGATGCGGCGCTCCACCTTGCTCTTTGCATGCATGGCGCCTACGTCAATGTAAGCTTCGCCATTATCGATAATCACACAAGCCACCTGGCTGAGATCAATCGTTCCCGCTCCGAAGCCCTTGTGTTCTTTATGACTTACAACGTTCAACGAGAGCTGCTTCTTCTCCTTCTTCGGCTCTCCCGCCGCATTCTCCGGCGTCTGCCCTTGTCCTTGTTCGTGCTCGCTCATATTCCTGTTCCCACCTTCCGCTATATTAAACCGCCTGCCTCGTACAGGTGCGGCCTCGTCGCTTCAAAGCTGCGGCTCAGCCTCTCGAGGAAGCCAAAATCCGCGTCCTGTGCAGCTTTTTTGCCTGTCCGCACTTTAATTCCATTTTAGCTAATAATCCGCGAAAAGCAAACATATACATGCTGTAGATGCTTGTCAACGGGAGGGAATCGTTCAATGACGCCACGTCACATCAAACGTTTGTTGCTCTTTGTGCTCGTAGCCGTCCTGCTCGGCGTGACGGCCCGGGAAGGATTCGGGGATGCCTGGGTTTCGCAATACACCTATGCTTTCGCACCGACGAAAGCCAATACTGCCCAGCGAGCGAAGCCCGCCCCCCAGTCCACAGCCGAGCCGGACTCCGTCATGCAGCCCAAGCCCGTGGAGCTCAGTAAGCGAGTCGTCGAATACCATATCGACGTTCAACTTAATGAGGAAACCAAGACGCTGCACGGCGAGCAGACCGTAACTTGGACAAACCCGGGTCAAAATCCGGTGTCCGAGCTCTATTTTCACCTCTATCCGAATGCCTTTCAATCGAAGGACTCGACGTTCATGCGCGAATCCGGCGGCCAGCTGAGAAACGATAAAGCAACGCTGGCGAGCACCGGCTCCATGCGCATTCATACGTTCGAGACAACGGAAGGTGAGAGTCTCCTGCCCCGGCTTCATTACGTCCAGCCCGACGACGGCAATATGAACGACCAGACGCTGGCCAAGCTCCGCTTACCCGAACCCGTTCCAACGGGGGCGAGCGTGACGCTGCGAATGAAGTTTGAAGTGAAGCTGCCCGAAGTCTTTGCCCGTATGGGCTATGCCGGCGACTTCGTGATGGCGGGACAATGGTTCCCGAAGCTTGCCGTTTATGAGACGGCCGGCACGCGAGGACGGTCAACAGAAGGCTGGAATGTACACCAGTATCATGGCAATTCAGAGTTTTATAGCGATTTTGGCATCTACAGCGTCAAAATAAACGTTCCCGCCTCCTACAAGGTTGCGGCAACCGGCTTCCAGACCAAACCGACTACCGTCACCAACGACCGCAAAACGTATCAGTTCTACGCGGACGACGTGCATGACTTCGGCTGGTCGGCTTCTCCTAATTTCCTCTATGCCGAGGAGCCCTTCTCCACGGATGGGGTACCCGGAGTACGTATCAAGCTCTATCTCGATCCGCTTCATGCCGACCTGAAGGACCGCTATCTGCATGCCGCCAAGTCAGCGCTTGCCAAATATGCGGAATGGTACGGGTCATACCCGTATTCGACGCTCTCCATTGTCGTACCGCCCAAAGGCGGCAATGGTGCAGGCGGAATGGAATATCCCACGCTCGTCACGGCATTCTCAGCGGAGAACGAAAACCCAGGCTACGAACTGGAGCGCACGGTCGTGCATGAGATCGGCCATCAATATTGGTACGGCATGGTCGCGACCAATGAATTCGAGGAGGCATGGCTCGACGAGGGGTTCACTTCCTATGCAGAGGACAAAGTGATGGCCAGCGAGTATGGTGTGGAGCCCAACCTGCCGGCAGAGGCCAGCTATATGACCGCCCCCGCGCCGCTCAAGCAATTATCGTGGTCTTACGACAACCATAATCATTATGCGGAAAATGTGTACATGCGTGCCAAGCTGGTGCTCGTCGGAATCGAGAAGCAGGTCGGCGCACCGACCATGCGGAAGATTCTGCGAACCTATTTTCAAAAGTATAAGTTCAAGCATCCCTCTACGGCGGACTTCCAGCGAGTCGTCGAGCAAGTAACGCGAACCAAGTGGAATGAATACTTCAGTCAATTCGTGTACGGCAAAGAAATGGCCGATTACGCGGTAGAATCCATCCACGTTCAGCCGGTGGAAGCAAGTGGAACGAAGCAGTACGAATCCATCGTGCTGATTAAGAAACGCGGCGGAACCAACGGACCGGTGCCGATCGTCTTCCAATTTGCGGATGGGACGACATTGCCGAAGATGTGGGACGGCCATGAAACCCATATTCAGTTCAAAATGGTGCATGCCTCTCCACTCGTCTGGGCGGCTATCGATCCGCAAAATACCAATGTGTTGGACAACAAGCACATTAACAACTTTATGAAGGCAGACCTCCCGGAGAAAACCCGCACACGTTGGAGCATTGCGGTCTCTAAGTTAATTGAAGGCTTGTTTACGTCACTGGCATGGTAAATCGCCTAATTCGCCTAGAAGAACTTAGGGTTAACGCGGGATCGCCTGGTCCCGCCCCGCTCCTTGGTCTTTACGAGACATACAGCAGGCAATTGGCCGCCATTGGCCTCGAAATGAGCAGGAATGAAAGGAGGCGCTCGCATGAGAAGCCATATGAAGCAAGGCTGGCATCGAACGATGAAGCATTTTTATATCATTATTATGCTGTTTGTCTATGAGCTGCTGTGGGGCTTTTTCTTATATCGAACAATCGAATCCATCCTCATCCCGCTGCTCAGACGCTACCCCGATACGCTTGGCGTGGACAACGCCGTGCAGATGTTCTTGACGGAGGCACAGTTCCAGCTGATTAAAACCGACATCGTGCGTCCTTATTTATGGCTGTTCGGCGGCTTGTTGGCAGGACGAATCCTCTTGACCCCCTTCATTAACGCCGGTCTGCTGTATTCGCTCCACCATACAACCGATGAAGGCGGCACTAAATTTCTGCACGGGATCCGCTCGGCTTGGAAACCAATTGCGCTGCTCTACTTTATTGAAACACTCTTCACGTTAGCACCCGCCATCTGGCTGCTTCCCAGGGCGCTGGATATCCTTCTCTCCAGCAATTCCATGACCGAGCTTCTGCAGCATACCGCGCCTTGGGCGGGAGGCTGGATCGCATGGGCGCTGCTGCTCCACCTGCTCTTTCTTGCCATGCAATTCGGTGCCGTATCCGGCAGCGGCTCAATGCGCGCATTGTGGAGCGCGTTTCGGCATCTCTTCCCCTTCGTGGGAATATCTATTGTGATGTGGGCTATCGCTATGCTGGCCGGCCTAACGATCGCCTCCGCCTCCATGCTATGGGCAGGCTTGCTGGCCCTTATCTTAAATCAAAGCTATCATCTCATACGCACGATCATCAAAGTATGGACAGTCGCATCGCAGTATGATGTGTGGCAGTCTAAGCAGGTCTAATTCTTCTAAACAAAATAAACAAACGGCTGAGCGGAAGGGTGATGCTCAGCCTTTTTGCGTCATCGTTTGTCGATATTCGTGGCACAGCTCCATCGCATTCTCGCGAATGACCTCCATTAACATCCAAACCCCGTAGAAAAAATGGCTAATTTTAAACGAAACGTCAATTAACCCGAAGCAGCTCCTATCGTGATGGAGGCACTTTCGGGTTTTTTGCATGAAATTTAGCCCTTGTACGAGCAAGTTGCGGAAAAGTTGCACTCTTAGAATTCTAATGTGTGAACAAATTGTGAACTTAGAAGGGAAAGGAAGAAAATCATCGAATAAATAGCGAGAATGAAATTTTTGCCGAATTCCCGCAAGGGAAACGGGGGAACCACTCTGGGTGAATTGATCCCGGCAGCCGTCTTCGCGGATGCCCGAGGTGATCATAGGGAGACCTTCAACCGAACCCCACAGCTAACCTCGTAGGCATTGGAAGGGGTTTCTATCTTTGAAAAAGGTTTCCGCTCTGCTGATTGGTCTCGCACTTCTGTTGACGTTCCAAGCTGGAAGCGTTTTCGCAGACTCCAAAATGGATGAAGTCATCAGCGACGTAATCGGCACGCCGTACAACTACGGCGGTACAACTACCAAGGGATTCGATTGCTCCGGATTCACGATGTACGTGTTCAAGAAACTCGGCGTCTCGATTCCGCACGCATCCTCCTCCCAATCCAAGCTCGGCAAAAAAGTCGCGAAGAGCGACCTGATCGCCGGCGATCTCGTATTCTTCAATACGAGCGGTAAAGGTATCTCGCATGTCGGCATCTATGTTGGAGACGGCAAGTTCGCACACGCATCCTCCAGCAAAGGCGTAACGATTAGCGGCCTCAGTGATACTTATTATGAGAAGCGGTATGTTACTGCCCGCCGCGTAATGAGCACTGCAACGTACGAGAAATTTGCCGATGAACCGTCTGACGAGGCTGTCGACGGTGTTGAAGTTGATTAATGAATCGAGAGATGTGAATCGGCATCCGTCACGATGTCGAGATACACAATAAAGCCGCAGTGATTTGTCGTTCATGACGAGCCCTGCGGCTTTGTTGTATTGGGAGTGCTAGGCCTGTACTTCTATATACACCGTAAAGACTTGCGTTCAAACAACCTTCGTGCCTTTGATGCCATTAAGAGGCGCCGCGATTCACCAGCCTCGCCCCAATGCGGTTGTTGCCTTGAAAATCGCCGCGTATAAAAGACTGCTCCATGGCGGCGAAGAAGCCGCTGTGTGCAGGGACGGCAGCTAATCGAAGATCATCGGCCGCGCACCCTGTATCTCACCCACCAGAACGTGCGACCCATCTTGACATCTAGCTGTGTAGCGACCGGAGCGAATATCTCATGCAGCTCGATAGCCGATTCGCAGCCCTCGCTGCGCCGGTCGGCGATTACGGCAGTCGCACCTTCGCCCAGCCGTTTGTGCCAAGCGGCCAGAAAGACAGGGCGCTCTTCGCTCGGCAGCTCTCCGATACAGAAGCAGGCGAGTCCTGCTTCATACGTACCGTCTACTTGACTCAGCTCGGTCACGCGCACAGCCTTCGTCGCAGGCGTCAAAAGCCGCGGAGTCCGCGCCCCTGCCACGCGGAGAACACTGCGTCCGGCAAGCGTCTGACTCACCGCGTCCTCCACCTGCACCCACTCTTTCCAACGTTCTTCCAGACTATTCCGCCATTTCCCCATCTCGTAACCTCCCGCTGCGCTGCAGCCATGATGTTATCCCTATACATATGAGCGCTGACTCGCAAACTGACCTAAAAGAAACAGCCCGCGCCGACCTTTGGACGAGAATCCCGTTTCTCCCCCTTACCCTTATGGAAGGTTGTATGCATGAAACTTATAAATTTGAACCCGATCAAAAAGAGGTATAATGAAACCATAATATCCCTGGCATATTTACCAATTATATGGACAGCCCTTGTTCTGCAGGAGGGATCGCTTCTTAACCTTTCACGAAAATCAAAGGCCGTCTATATGCGCTCATACACCCTGTTCACAAATCACAATTCTGCAAAGGAGCCGATGTCTCTTGTCCCAGCACTCACCTGCTCTCTCCGTGTTCCATCCCATTCTCGCCGGCTGGTTCGCCCAAACGTTCGGGGAGCCGACAGACGTCCAGCTGCAGGCATGGGCTTCCATCCTCTCTGATCAGCATACGCTCATTGCGGCACCGACCGGTTCCGGCAAGACGCTCGCGGCATTGCTGCCCTGTCTGGACAAGCTGGCCAAAGCCAAAGCCTCTTCCCGTTCCGGCTGGAAGCCGGGGGTGCGTATTCTCTATGTGACACCGCTAAAAGCACTGAACAACGATATCCAGCATCATCTGACAGGCTTTATGGAGGCGATTGAACGGTATGCTGCCACCGAGACGGCTTCGGACGGTCCCGTCTGGATGGGCATACGCACTGCTGTTCGAACGGGGGATACCCCTGCGAGCGAACGAGCAAAAATGCTGCGTCGACCGCCGGATGTACTGGTCACAACGCCTGAATCGCTCTATCTCATGCTGACCTCAGAGAAGGGCCGCGCGATGCTGCAAACCGTGTGGACGGTCATCGTCGATGAAATCCATGGAATCGCCGGCGACAAGCGCGGCGCTCATCTTTCCCTTACCTTGGAACGGCTATCTGCATGGTGTTCACAGCCGATTCAGCGCATAGGCGTCTCCGCGACGCAGAAGCCGCTCGAGCGGGTGGCCCGCTTCTTGGGCGGCTGGGATCCTTCTTCAACCCAGATGGGCAGCACATCGCATCCGCTTGGCTATCATCCACGACCAGTCACAATCGTTGAGAGCACCATGGTGAAGACGATGCAGGTGCGGGTCACCATGCCCGACTTCAGTCAGCCCGCCAAGTCCCGTGAAGGGGTGTGGGTCCCGATCGTCGAACGGCTGCTGCAGCTGATGACAGGAGCACGGTCGGTGCTGCTGTTCGTTAACAGCCGCAGGCTGTGCGAACGGCTGGTGCTCCGGCTGAATGAGCAAACCGGCTTCGAATTCGCGCGTGCCCATCATGGCAGCTTGGCGCGCGAGCGCAGATTAGAGGTAGAAGGCATGCTGAAAAACGGAGAGCTCCGCTGCCTCGTTGCCACCTCTTCGCTGGAGCTCGGCATCGATGTTGGCCATGTCGACCTCGTGCTGCAGGTCGATCCGCCTATGGATGCCGCGTCCGGGATCCAGCGCATCGGCCGGGCGGGGCATGCCGTAGGCGATGTCAGCCGCGGGTTTATTGTTCTGCGCAGCCGCGGACAGCTTCCCGAGGCAGCCGTCCTCTGCCGCAACATCGCAAGGCGGGATATCGAGGAAATCCGGCTGCCGGATCAGCCGATCGATGTGCTATCCCAGCAGATCACCGCCATTGTGGCTGCGGAGAATATAACCGTCCGCGCATTGCTGGAGCTGATCGCCGGGAGTGAATGCTATCGCAATTACACGCGCGCTCAGTTGGACGCAATCCTTAAGGTGCTTGCCGGCTTCTATCCGTTCGCGCGGCCGCTCATCGACTGGAATCGCGATCGGGACATGCTCAGCAAGCGGGCTAACACGTCCGTAGCGGCGATAACCGGCGTGGGTACAATCCCGCAATCCTCGGCGTATCCCGTCCATCATGCGGACAGCCGTGTTCATCTGGGCGAGCTCGATGAAGATTATATCCATGAAAGCCGTGCCGGCGACGTCTTCCAATTGGGAACGACTTCCTGGATGATCAGCCGCATCGAGCAGGACCGTGTCTATGTGAAGGAAGCGCCGAACCGCTTCAGTGAAATTCCTTTCTGGAATAATGAGCCCGGCGGCAGACGTGTCGAGCTGGGAATTCAGCTTGGACATTTTCTCGGGCAGCTGACGGAGCGGCTGGCGCTGGATCAACGGTTCCTGCCGGGCTCAGCCGAAGCATCCGCCGCTGAGACGGAGGCCGAGCGGGAGCGAAAGGATGCTGTGATCCGCTGGCTCGATACAGATTACGGACTCGACTCGGCCTCGGCTTCCGAGCTGATTGAGCTCATCTACGCGCAGCATAAAGCGCTGGGATTACCTACCGACAAGCGCATCTTGATCGAGCATTACCGCGATCTGACCAATCAACAACGGATCATTATCCATAATCCGTTCGGCCGGCGCCTGAACCGGACGTGGCTGCTCGCGATCGAGCGCCAGTTCGAGAAGCTGCTTCCCTATCGAATGTATGGCAATGCCAAGGACAACGGCATCGAGCTGGTGCTGCCTGAATGGGATGCCTCCTGGCTGCGGACATTGTGGCATATTACACCCGCAAGCGTTGAGCCGCTTCTGGCGGAAGCCATATCGGGCTCGCCTATGCTCGGTATTTCCTTTCGCCGAATTGCTGAGACATCGCTCCTGCTCTCGCGCAGCTTCACGCGCACGCCAATGTGGCAAAAGCGGCTTCGCAGTGAAGAGCTGCTGAAGCATGCGCTGCCGTATGCGGAGCATTTTCCATATTTACAAGAGGCCATGCGGGAAAGTCTGCACGTCTATATGGATACGAATGGATTGAAGCAGCTGTTGGAGAACATCGCGGAGGGCCATATTGAGATCGTTGTCAAAGAAACGAACAGCCCCTCCCCGTTTGCGATCCAGTTTCTCGCGGATTACGTCAATACGCAGATTTATGAGGGAGATGGCTTTAACGATGCAACCCGGCTGCAGCTGCTCAGCGTAAGCAAGTCGCTCGCTGGCGAGCTGTTCGGCGCGGAAGCCGTGCAGAACTCCGTCGATCCTGGCATTATCAGATCCGAGGAGGAGAGGCTGGATAGCCCTGCACTCATTCCGGCTACCGCCGAGGAGCTCTTCGCCCTTCTTAAGAAGCGCGGTGACCTAACGACGAAGGAGCTCAGCAAGCTGGCCGGGGGTACAGAAATCAGCTATTGGCTGGAACAGCTGGAGGGTCAGGCCCGCATTACCTCCTATTCATTCGACAATAGCGCGGACGGCGTTCGCTGGATTTGTACAGAAGAGCTGGAGATGTACGAAGACTTCCCCGATACGGAAAGCGCCATTGCCTTCGTAGCAGGACGCTATGCCGAGCACCGACTCTCCTTCACCGACGACGATCTGCGTCAACGATACGCCTTGTCAGCGGAACAAGCCCGGCTTGTCATCGACAGCCTGCTTGCCCTTGACCGAATCGAACAGGCTCCCTTTGCCGCTACCGAGCACGAGCGGATCTGGACCAGCCGCAGCGTGGCCAAGCGGCTTATTCGTCTCACCCTGGAAGAAGCCCGCAAGCAGGCCGATCCGGTCGATCCCGTCCGCTGGTGCTCCCAGATGGCCCTGCTCCAGCATGTTCTGCCCGGCACGCAGCTAAGCGGGATCGATGGCTTGCGAACCGTGATTGGCCGTTTGCAAGGATTCTTCCTCCCGGCTTCTCACTGGGAATCGATTATTTTCCCGGCACGCGTGACCGCCTATCGGAAGGATGAGCTGGATCTGCTGTGCGCCTCGGGTGAAATCGTCTGGATCGGCAAGAAAGAAGATGGCGAGAAAGAGGGCAAAATTGCCTTCTTCCTCGCCGAATCCAAGCCGCTGTATGCACCTTATGTGAATCAGCGCGCCGGTCTCGTCCCAGCGACCAAGCACCCAGAGCTGCTCGCCCTGCTGCGAGACGGCGGTGCAAGCTTCCTGACAAGGCTTAGCCGGGATACCGGAAAGATACCTTCCGAGCTGCTGGCGGATTTAATCGATTTAGTCTGGGAAGGACATGTCTCCAATGATCAATTCGCCCCGCTGCGGCTGCAGCTTCAAACAAAGGGCAAACGGCTCGCCAAGACCGGCTCCGGCCAGGGGCGCTGGTACTGGACGGGCTCGTTGACGGAAACAACGGATATGAGCCTTCCACCCTCCTCTGCAAGCGACGGCGAGGAGGCCGTGCAGCCGGTTATTTCTGCAGCAGGGACGGACTTCTCCGAATCAGCGCTTCATTGGACGCAGCATCTGCTGGACAGCTGCGGCATCGTATCCAAGGAGCTTGTCGCGCAGACCTCCCCGTTCAGCTGGGATGAGCTGCTGCCCGTGCTTCGGCAGTTGGAGCACTGGGGCGTTGTCACTCGCGGACTGCTCGTTCAAGGCGTGCCCGCGTTGCAATTCGCACGTCGCGAGCTCATCGCCTCGGTCCATCAGCCGCTCATGGGGCTGGACCACGAGGATGATCTCACGGTTCTATCTGCCGTCGATCCGGCCAACCCATTCGGACTTACCGCAGACTGGCCGGTTGTCCAAGGAGCAGGCTTCGCCCGCAAAGGCGGCAATTATCTGGTAATGTCTCACGGGCGCTGGCGATACTGGCTCGAGAATAACGGCCGCAAGGTCGTGGAAATCCCTGCCGGGGGCACCCCCTCTCAGGATGCGAGCCTGCAGTCTGGAACTGACACCCCCACCGGCACAGAAACCGATCCGGGCGCGCTTGCAGAGCCTGCCATCTTGAAGCAAATGTTCCGGATCATTATGCGCCGTCAGGCATTAAGCAAAATCAAAATCGATCGCTGGAATGGCGAGGATATTACGGAGTCTGCCGCTGCCGCCCCGCTTCGGGCGCTGGGCGCGGAACGCGATAACCGCTCGCTCGTGCTCTGGCCCAGCCAGCTGCAGTAACCGGCTGCGTTGACCTATCATGAATATCGATGACGATCCGAATCAGATCGATAACAAAAATGACGTGCCGGAGAACTGCTCTCCGCACGTCATTGTATGTTTATCGTCAATCACCAATTGCACCTTACCGTTACTTCTCTGCGTTACCAACCAGCAGTTAATGACATCAGATACCTCGCATCGGCCGCATTAATCCCCGGTGTACCGATAATATTCGACGGCCGGTCAGCACTCCACAGAAAACGGATGACATCGCTCAAGGAAACATCGCCTTCTTCACTCGGATGCAGAAGGTTGCGTAAATCTTCTTTCCCGCGCTCCGTCAAAATTCGATATTGATCGATTTGTTCGACTGGTACTTCACAGGAATAGGAATGAAAGGTACCTTCCGCAATCGCAACTTCTATACCAGTTACCTCATCCCATACGGAACCAGATGGTTCATCGACCGGAGGATCCAGTTCGGAACCCTCTGGCGGTAACTCCTCATCGAGCAGCACGGAGATCACCAGTGTACTCGATTCTAAATAGGCGCTTTCAACCCTTATGCTCGAATTCGACAAATCCGTAATTTGAATATTCTCTGGATTTATTTCTTGATATTCATATTCGCCTTCAACCATCATGTTGCTGAACTCGATATAGATTTGATTGCCGTCGATGGAGCCGGAAATCGGCTTAGGACTAGCTTGACTCGTCTCGCCTTCGCAAGGGTCACCAGTCGCCCCTGCTATACTCATAGGTATAAGGCCTGCTAGCACGGTCAATGTAAGCAACAACAACCTCTTTTTTCGCATATAACCCATCCTTTTTGTACTTATCTATCGAAAATTCTACCATAGTTTAATACGCCGCTGCTATCGTATTTTTATATTTTCTACCATTTTTTGTCGAAAAAGGCCGATAGAAAGGGAACATCCTTCTCAGGTGTTCCCTTTCCTATATAACCGCCTGACGTTTAACTTGTTTGTGACCGCTCTCTCTTCGTCGCCGCAATCCATCCTTCGATCGCTTGGGCATCCATGGGCTTGCCATAGTAAAACCCTTGCATCACTCGACAGCCGCGCGACTGCAGAAATCCGATTTGTTCCTCTGTCTCAACGCCCTCGGCTACGACCTCCAGGTTCAAGTGGTTAGCGATGGCGATGATGGTGCTGATTATCGCCCGCTTGGAAGGCAGGGTGCTTTGGCGGATGAACATTTGGTCGATCTTGAGCGCATCGATTGGCATCTCGTCCAGGCTGCCCAGTGACGAATAGCCCGTGCCGAAATCATCCATCGATACCCGAACGCCCAGCGCCTTGAGATGCTGCAATTGATTAATCGTATCCTGCATGTCATACATGGCAATCGATTCGGTAATCTCCAGCTCCAAATCCTGCGGCGCTAACTGGGAGAACTCTAGCGCGTCGGCAACCATCTCTCTTAGCATGCCGCTCTCGAATACCCGAATCGACATATTGACGGAGACGCATACATGGACCAAACCCCGCTGCTGCCAGGTGCGGTTCTGCAAGCAGACCTCACGCAGCATCCAACGGGTCATCGATACAATCAGCCCCGTCTCTTCCGCAATGGGAATGAACTCTACGGGGGAAATCAGACCAAGACGGGGATGCTGCCACCGAAGCAGCGCCTCCATGCCCCCGACGCAATCATGCTGGGAATCCCACTTCGGCTGATAATAGATAATGAGCTCATTGTTCGCCAGCGCCTTACGCAGATCCCGTTCGAGCTCCATCTTTCTGACATACGCCCGGTCGATCTCCTCATCGAACAGCTGGTACTGATTCTTGCCCAGACTCTTCGCGCGATACATCGCCATATCGGCCGCCTTCAGCAGTGCTGTCCGGGTCACCCCATGCTCGGGCGCCAAGCTGATGCCAATGCTGGCCGTCATATAGATTTCATTCCCCAATACGGAATACGGCTGCTTAATAACGGCAATGAGCCGCTCTGCCAGCTCCGCCGCTTCCTTCCTTTTGCCTCTTGCCGAAGCTACGAGAAACTCATCTCCGCCGAGCCGGAATACCGTATCATCACCTGACGTGGTTTGCTTGATTCGGGAAGCTACTTCTTTAATAAACAGATCGCCCGCATCATGCCCCAGCGTATCGTTAATCGTCTTAAACCGATCAAGATCGATAAATAAGAGAAACCCGCTATCCTTCGCCGGATACGATGTTTCAAAATAACGCACCAGCTGATGCCGGTTCAATAGGCCTGTCAGCGCATCATTATACGCCATTCTCTCAAGCACAGTTCGGTCAAAGAAGACGACCCCCCATGAAATGCCCAGCATGACGAAGGTAGCTATGGCCACCCCGATCAGCAGGATGGATTGGGAATTGTCCATAATTTCATTCCCTGATGGGGACGCGGAGGCTTCCAGACTAAATTCGGTCGCCAGCATTCCGGTGTAATGCATCCCGCATATAGCAGCTCCCATCAATACCGCACAAAGCAGCTTTAGCTTACTAAACCCGAACGTATTGCGGAGTTTCAGAAATAAGAAAAGTGCCGCGTAGGAAGCAGCCAGCGCCACAATAACGGATAATGCACAGTAGAGTATATTATAATGAAGAACAATTGGCTTGCGGATTGCGGCCATACCTATGTAATGCATCGCAACGATTCCGCTGCCCATATATAAACCTGCCGGCACGATCTGCCGGACGCCTGCATCCGGCGTGGACGTTACCCGGAATGCAACGAACGAGGCACTTATGCTAGCAACCATGGAAACTAATGTGATGGGGATATGATATTGAACGGCCATGCCCAAGTGAAAGGCAAGCATACCTACAAAATGCATCGACCATACGCCAATCCCCATGACAAAGGAGCCAACGAACAACCAAATGGTGCGGCTCCTCCCCTTAACGTGAGAAATCTTGCCTGCCAAGTTGAGCGCAGAGTAAGAAGCGGCCACCGCAATGAGAACGGAAAGCAGTACAATCATGCCGTCATAATGTCCCTGCAGGTGATTCATAAGCAAACCTTCTTTACGAAATATAGTAGTCGCTGGCAGTACAACTCATTATAAGTCAATTGCCAATTGAAAAGAAGTCCTATATCGATTATTTCCGACATAAAATAGGTAATTAGTCCCTTTAACGCAAATCATTCTCGACGGATTATGAATGGCTTTCATCCCGCGCAGTTATTACTAAATCTCCAGGCAGCAGAAGGCATCGATACACATGAGCAGGCAATAATACCCACGTCATGCCATCCATCCCCATCGTAGGCTCCCCTGCTCCAAAAGCCTAAGATTTTCGGCAAACTTCCCGCCACCTGCAAATAAAAAAGAGACCCGTATCGCAACTATGCGAATGGGTCGGTTGCACCACTTACTCCTCATGTCCCTGGTGCCCAAGTAACGGAACATGCATCATCGTATCCCAGTCTATCTCTTCCTCAAGCATTATAGCTTGGAAAAAACAATAATGTTGTCGAATTATGTCATAACAAAAATAATTTCATCAAGAATTTATTATTACCCCTGAGACTCGTTAGATCTGCCCCAACCAGCTGGCTGCTAAGATAATGACCATGAATACCATGTCCTCTTAGCCATCTGACGTATTTTCACATATCAAATCGGAGATAAGCATGGTATTGTAGTACAGAACATTGGACTCGAAGGGAGATTCTCGCATCATGACCCGGCTTGTTTTTTTGGGATGCTTCGCTTATTTAGTCGTTGGGCTGGGGCAGCTTGTAATCGGCGCCGTAATGGAACCGATGATTCACGCTTACGGCGTGCAATATAGCGATGGCGGACAGCTCGTCATGCATCAATTTCTGGGCGGCATGACCGGCATGCTGTTAACCCCGTGGCTCATTCGCAAATTCGGCAAAAAAGCAGTACTCTTAACGGTTATTGGGATCACAATCGCAGCCGAGGCCGTCTATGTGATGCTGCCTCCATGGACGATCATGCTGGCCATTGCTCCGCTTGCCGGATTTGGCCTTGGCACCACGGAATCGGTCGTCGGCTCCTTCATTATTGGATCCACCGGCAAGAATGCCAACGTTGCAATGAGTCGCGTTGAAGTATTCTTCGGGATAGGCGCGCTGCTTATGCCGTTCGCCGGCGCATTGTTGATCGCAGCCGGGTACTGGAGAATGACATTCGGCATTGTCGGACTTCTTGCCGTCGGCGCGCTTCTTCTATGGGTATTTTACTGGCCGACACTGCTTGATCAACCATCTGAGGATTCCGGCAGCCATGACGATGCCGCCCCTGCTGTGACCGCGGGAGGCAGCCGCCGTTATCTGCCGGTGTTGATGGCGGGTATCGCCTTCTTCGCCCTATACGTCGGCCTGGAAATGAGCTTCATCCATTACTTACCCTCGATCCTCGTTGGAAGCAATGGACTCTCGGAATCATCGGCTACGCTGGCACTCAGCTTATTCTGGGGCGCTATGGTGCTCGGCAGACTCGTGGCCGGCCAAATGGCCGACCGTTTCGGCGGGGCCGCGTATCTGCTGCTCGTCTGCGCAGTAACCGCAGTTCTGTTCAGCGTGATGGGGCTCCTTACCGGCGCAGCTGCAACCTTCATTCTAACCTTCGGAACAGGTTTGTTCATGTCCGGTATGTTTGCCATCGCACTCGTCTTTACGAATCGCGCGATTCCTGGTCAGACCGAGCGGACAACTAGCCTGTTGATGGCCGCAGGCGGGATCGGGGGCGCGCTCGTACCTAAAGCGACCGGCTGGTTTATGGACGATTTCGGTCCGGAAGCCACGCGATGGTTATTCACGGGCTGCGCGCTGCTTCTCTTCCTGGTCATGATCGCAGCTGCAGCTGCTGCGCGGAGCAAGAAACCGGCAGCAAGGCCCGCTGCCGCATAATCCATGATGAGACTTCCTCAAGCACACGAAGAAGAGCCGTCCTTGGTATACCGGACGGCTCTTCTTCATTGTTCACGCGGCTTCTTTTCCATGTATGCTATGAATTAGGGAGAGACTGTCAAGCTGCCATCGTCCTCGACGATTACGAGGTTGCGGCCACCGTTACCGCCGTGGTTGTCCCACGGCCAGATGTCGCGGAAATACCAGCGGCCTTCTGCGCTCAAGCCGTCGATGACTTCTTGCGAGACGTTGCTGTGCCTGTGCCAGCGCATGCCGATGTTGCAGAACGCGAACAAGATCGAGATGCGCGGATGGTCCGGATTTTGCCACACCGGTCCGACATGGCATGTATTCTCACTGAAGAATACGATTGAGCCGGCTGGCGCTTCATAGCCTTCGAACGGAGCACCATATTGATCCTTCTTCGCACTGAGCGATTTCGGCACCTTCATGTTGGACTTATGGCTCCCCGAAAGAAACATCGTGCCACCATCATTCAAGCCGACATCATTAAGCTCGACAACCATTCGGGTTAACCCCGCATAAGCTTGGCCTTCCGTGTAGTGATAATGGAAATGCGGACTGCGCATCGGCCCGCCTTGGTGAGGACCCAGATGGTCTCCCTGCCCCTTCTCGCGTTTCACGGTGAAGACATGATCCAGCCTGAAATCCGAACCGATCAACTCCTTGAGCGTTCCCTTCACGACAGGACTTTTCAAGATGGCTTCAGCCGCTCCGCCCGGTACGGACGAACCCTGCACGATTCCCGCCTTCTGCTCGACAGCGGTGCGATTCTCCTTCCGCTCCATGTCACCTAATACTTGCTCACGAATCGCTTCAATCTGCTCGGCGGATAATACGTTCGGAATGACGATGTAACCTTTCAGGTCAAACAAAAACTTTTGTTCCTCGCTAAGTTGATATTGTGAGAAATCGACTTCATATGGGACCGGCATCGAATCTCCTCCTCTATTGAGAAAAAATGTAAACGTTCTCAGTTTAGCGCGTTATCGCCCAAATAGCAATGGTTGTCTTCCGATCCAATTAGCAGGGAGCAAACATACATTTTACCGCTGGCGGGCCCAGTCCTACTTGAAGCTCATTGCCACCCTCCAGAAAAGAGAAATACATTTTGTTCGATCGGGTTGTATCTTTCCCTTCTTGGGCAGCGCTGAATAATTTCTTCGTGTAACCGTTCATAGATACTTTTGTGCATTATAATAGAAGGAGCGCTCACTTTCATAGGAGAGGGGATGTTCCATGAGAGCCTCCACTTCAGACTCACACGCTTTGGAACCGACTAGCATTCCGACTGTTCCACGGCCTCTTGTCCGGACCAATATCATCTTTACCCTGGTCTTTCTGACGATGAGCTGGATGACAGGGATCATTTGGTTTGCCGCCGTTCCACTGGTGGCTTCCGGGCTTGGAGCCGCAATCGGCTGGAATCCCGTTATCGCTGCTGCGAAGACCTTCTTGCGCAAGCCTGCTTCTGCTTACGTGCCGGAAGATAAAGCCCAATTGAGGTTTAACCAACTGCTGAAGGCCGCGATGCTGGCAGCAGCCCTTGTAAGCGCCTTTGCCGGATGGGAGCTGGGCTTCTACCTGTTCACCATTCTTCCGGCTGCTGCCAGCTTGGGGGCACTGCTCGGATTTTGCGTAGGCTGCATCATCCGCTACCGTTGGCTTCAATACCGGCATACACGGAACCGCGCCTAACGACATAAGGCTCCATCCGTCCCTTTCAGGACAGATAGAGCCTTATGGAATATTCAAGAAGCTCCTTCACTCAGAGCATCATGATTTATTTCGTAATCAATACCGGTATAGTGGAATGCTGGATGACATTATGGCTGACGCTGCCCATCATGAACTCACGAATCCCGCCGAGACCGCGGCTTCCGATCACGATGAGGCTGCAATCATTCTGTTCCGCATAATTCAGGATCGACTGTGCAGGGCTGCCTTCTAGAAGCTCAACATGCGCAAAAGGAAGATGAGCCACCTTACGTCCGGCTTCAGCAAGTAAGGCCTCCGACTTGTCGTAGAGCTCCTTCTGTACCGGAGCTGATGCCGTTACCATCGCATCGGCAACCGCCACATAAGGCAGACTGTACACATGGATAACCGACAGCTTCCCTGCCTGCTCCGTCTCGACCAGCTTGACTGCATACTCCAGCGCCTTCCATGCTTGAACAGATCCGTCGAAAGCAACGACTACATGAGCAAATAACATGACGAACACTCCCCGTCTATAACATTATGATTCTATATCTAGTACACCTCTATATTACCCGATTAATCATTAGACGAAACGAGCGATTTTCGTATTTTATGTGAAGGAGTGATAAGTAATGTCACAGGAATGGATTCTGCACTCGGTCATTTTCAACTTAAAGCATGGCAAGGGCTCTGAGGAGGAGCGCCGGTTTCTCGAGGATGGACAAGCTATTCTAGCCTCCATCCCGGTGGTGAATAACTTTCGCGTCTACCGGCAGGTCAGCCCCAAGAATGACTATGATCACGGCTTCGCCATGGAATTCGCGAGCCAATCGGACTATGAGGCCTATAACGACCACCCGCTGCATATAAAGTTTGTGCAAGAGCGTTGGACAGCCGAGGTCGACCGATTCTTGGAAATCGATTACAAGAACTAATCCGTCAGACAATAGCGCTAGCAGAACTGACTAGTATAAACAAAAAAGCGAATGCCTCCGGAGCAATCCGGTCGTCATTCGCTTTCCTATCACATTTTCCTATAGGAATGCCTCACTCGCTTATTCGATACTCTATCCCTCAAGTCGTTGAGGAACGACAAACGAGGTCGAGGACTCAATCTCTTGAATCGCTTTTCTTATTTGCCCGATTCTCTGCCACTCATCGCTTTGCTTCGCCTGCACCCGCTCCAGACTGCCCTTCAGCTTCTGCTGCTCGTAATTAGAGAAGTAGTGCTTCAGCAGCTTGGCGGTATCCAGCAGCATAGCCAGCGCGGCAGTCCGTTCATTGACCGCGCCCTGCTCCAGCAAGCCCTCCCGCAGCAGCCGAACGATGCGGTCCTTCTCTTCCCTCGATGCGACATACTTCGTCACAGGCAGCATACGCAGCAATTTGTACGTCTCCGTGTGAATCGCGCCTTCTTCCAATGCCGTTTCCACCAGCATCTCGAATACAATTCTCCGTTTGGAAGCACGATTGTAATAATGACCAATCCAGCCTTTCAGCATCTTGGGTCTGCGGGCGGCCCCAATTTCCTCCACCAGCAGATCTTTCCCCTTACTGCCCGTCGAAGATCCATCCACAGCCGCCTCCAAGTACCCCTTCTCACCCCAATGGATATACCCTTCCAGAACCAATTCGATAATTGCTGCGCCAACCGTGTATAGCTCCAGGTAGTTGCGAGATAAAGCATGCCTATAGCGTGGAGGCGAATCCGATGCAACGATGGCAAATTCCTGTGCAAGCCCGTAATCGTTCTGCATGGTACTCACTCCTGCAATCTGTCTTATGTACTACTTAAACGCCTTCCGCGCCGGCAACACCCTATTTACATAAAAATTCCTCTCACCAAATGAAAAAGGCCGGGTCCCATGCACATTACTGCGCCAGGACCCAGCCACACGTTCTTAGAAATAAACGATATAGACCACAACGGCCAGTAAAATACGATAGATGGCAAACGGCACAAGCTTAATCCGATTGATCAGCTTCAGGAAGAAACGGATCGATACCAGTGCAAATACGAAGGCGCTAAGGAAACCCACAATAAAGAACGGCAGTGAATCCAACGTGAAGTATTCCCAGTTCTTCAGCAGGGAAATGCCGCTCGCGCCAGCCATGATTGGAACCGCCATAATGAAAGTGAAATCCGCCGCCGCGCGATGGCTCATGCCGAGCAGGACACCGCCGGAGATGGTCGACCCTGACCGGGAGAATCCGGGCCATAAGGAGAAGCATTGAATGAGACCCACCGAGAACGCTTGCTTGTACGTGATCTGGTCCACAGTCTCGACCTTCAGCTTCTTCGGACGGAACAGGTCGGCCAGAATCATAAAGACAGCGCCGATCACAAGCCCGATCAATACGGTCGAGGTAGAGAAGAGATGTTCGTCGATGTAATCCTCGAACAGCAGTCCGAATACGCCGGCCGGAATCAATCCGACGATCACTTGACTCAGCTTCAGGCGACCCTTCGCCGGCGCTCCTGGCGCTTCATGGGCGCCGTCACCCTTCTGCCCGCGCCGCAGACGTCCAAGCCCGAGCAGGTCGATGAACCGATTGCGGAATAGAATGACAACGGCCAGAATGGAGCCAAGCTGAATGACGACTTTGAACGTATTCGCTACATATTTCGTCAGAAACTGCTCGGATTGCAGCCACATGTCATCGACAATGACCATGTGTCCCGTAGATGACACGGGTGCGAATTCGGTAAGCCCTTCTACAAGACCTAGAATAAATGCTTTGACTAAATCCATAAAATCCATAATGTTCGGTTTCTCCTTCTCCTCTATCTGATTCCATGTCCATGCTTAAAGATCTTCTTCAGGTTCCGTAAATAACGGTTGCGAATGAAGTAGAAATAGAACACCTGCGCAACCAAAAAGCTGATCAACACCATTCCCATATCCGCCGCGATCGATATGTAGAGGAATCGCTGCAGAGCCGTAAATGCGAATACGCTGTGCACCATCGCAACGCCGATGGGGACAAAGAACAGCAGCAGCAGCTGCCTGGTCACAATCCGTTTCAATTCCTTGTCGGTTAGCCCCACCTTCGCCAGCGTCATGTACTGGCGCCTGTCATAATCCAGATCGGCATAAAGCCGAAAGTAGAGAAAGCTCCCCGCCGCGATGAAGAATACGGTGCCGACGAGCAGCCCGACGAACAGCATCGAGTTGTACAGCCCCTTCTGCCGGGATATCAGCGTACCGCTTACCGTGATGGCATAGGATTGATCCGCTTCATATTTGGTCCGGCCGCCCTCGCCGGCAAGATTCTTCGCCATTCCGATCGTTTGGTTGAAGTCGTTGACGTAGTAACCGGTATATTGATCGGTTCTAACCGGAGAATCCAACTGATCGAACAGCTGATCGCTGACGACGACCCCGCTAAAGCCCTCGTCAATCTCGCGCAGTAAGTGATTCGGAATCGGGACATACTTGGTAATGCCGATCTCCCGGACCTGAAGCTGAGCTTCCTCCGACCTATAAGTCACATGCTCCCGAACACCCAGCATCGGCTTGTCCTTTAACGAGCCCAGCATAATAAGTGCTTCATCATCAGTCAATGGGCGTTCAGTGAAGGTGTGACCCGCTCGGACAACCGCCTCCTTATAGGAAGAGAACGGGATGAGCGCCAGCTGCTCCATCTTAACGGTCTTCGCGACAGGCTTGCTGTCGCTTCCGATGACGGAGGCCACATGAAGATATTTGACGGGAAAGCTCAGCTTCTGAAAAACCAAACCATGGTCCTTCAGCTCTTCTTCAATTCCTTCGAGATGACGCTTCGCATCCCCGCTCCCACCCTTGGCCATATAGCCGACTGCAGCTGGGTAATCGTCGCTATACTGCTTTAGCAGCGTGTTGATGGACGTCAATACACCGACGGAGCAGAAGGATACCGTTGAGATGATCGTGACCATGAAAAACATCCGCGCATGATCCTTCAGCCGGTACGCCAAGCTCGAGATGGTGACGAGATTCGTATTCCTCCAGAAGAACAACCGGCTCCTCTGCATCCCCTTTACTATATAGACGCTTAATTGCCTATAAAAGAAATAGGTGCCGATAACCGTCATCGCGATGACGGGAAACATGCGCGGTGTGACCGTGGCCGCTGAGGCGGTTGCCGCAAGCGCATAGCTCCCGAGCAGAAGAACGGCGGCCAGCAGTGACACGAACAGGCTGACACGGGGCTCAGTCTTCGGCTTCTGCCCTGCTTGAAACAGCTCAATCAGCCGATTGGTCCGGATGAGCGCAGACGTACAGATCGAGATGATGAAGAACAACAGCGCGAACGATCCGATTGTCAGCAAAGGGGCTTCCCACGATATGTGAAAGGATAGCGGCGGAATGCCAAGAAAGCTGGAGCCGATCATCAGGAACAGCTTGCCTGTCAGCATCCCCGCGACCATTCCGGTTACGATTGCCCCGACCCCGATCAGCATATTTTCAAGGAACACCATCACATTGAGCTGACGTTTCGTCATTCCGTGCAGGAGCAGAATACCAAACTCCCGCTGTCGCGACCTAAGAAACGAGCTGACGGAGTACAGCACGAAAAAGAACGAAAACACGTACATAATGAATTCCGCCGCCCCCATCGCCTGTAAGACGATGTCATAGAACAGCCCGCTTTGCACATCCGGATTAAAAATAAATAACGCGCACACGAAAAAAATCATAACCGAGAAGGCGCTGCTCAAAAAATAAGCGACATATATGCGTTTATTGCGAGTGACATTCCTATAAACGAACTGACGAAAAGTCAAGGTCGCTTCCCCCTAACAGGGACAGCATATCAATGATTTTCTGGAAGAACACCTGCCGGCTGTTGCCCCTGTAAATTTCGTTATAGAATTTGCCGTCCTTGATGAAGATCACGCGATGGCAGAAGCTTGCCGCCACTGCATCATGGGTGACCATGAGCGCCGTCGTCCCCATCTGCTCATTAATAGCCGCGAGCGTTTCCATCACGTCGTTCGACGCCTTGGAATCCAGGTTTCCAGTCGGTTCGTCCGCTAGAATAAGAGCGGGCTCATGAATGATCGCCCGGGCAATTGCCGTCCGCTGCATTTGGCCGCCGGAAATTTCATACGTTCGCTTCTGCCGGATCTCCCCGATGCCGAGCTTGACCGTCACCTGCTCCAGCCTGCGTTCCATCTCTTGGACGGATACGCCATCCAGCGTTAACGGCAGGACAATATTCTCCTCTACGGTCAGCGTATCCAGCAGGTTGAAATGCTGAAACACGAATCCCAGCTCATGCCGGCGGAACAACGCCATCTCTTGCTTGCTCAGCGTGTGCGGATTGCTCCCGTTCACATGAATTTCACCGGATGTGGGTTCATCGATCGTTGCAATCACATTCAGCAGCGTCGTCTTCCCGCTTCCGGAAGGACCCATGATGCCTACAAATTCTCCCCGTTCGATAGAGAATCGGATATTATCCAACGCCTTGTAAGACAGCTTGCCTTCGTATATTTTGGATAAATCGATGACATCTAAGATAGACAGGAATAACAACTCCTTAGACTTCATGCAAGTTTCATTATAGATAGGCCGCCTTCACCTTGCCATGGGTCAACCTTACTGCATCTTACACATTTGTAATGTTAGAAGCCTTCACTGTCGCAGGGCTCCTTGTCAGAACAGGATCCGCACGACCGTGCCTTCCCCTACCGCGGATTCCAGCTCCACACGATGTCCGAGCTTCTGGCATATCTGTTTCACGAGATAGAGTCCGACGCCTGTCGATTCTTGAAAGCTTCGTCCATTCTCGCCGGTAAAATAAGCGTCGAACACACGCGGCAAATCGCTCGCCGGAATACCGACACCCTCGTCGCGGATTTCCAAGACCGTATCCGGCCCGCGGGTGTAGCCGTGAAAATGAATATTGCGGTTCTCCTGAACCGTGTAACGAACAGCATTCGTGATGAGCTGCGTCAGGACGAAGGACAGCCACTTCTCATCGGAATGTACAGGCGCAAGGTCATCCATGCGAATGATCGGGAAAACCCGCTTCCGGATGAAAAGCCGCTTCTGATGAGATGTAACCGTGCGGACGACGGTCTCCAAATCAAGGGCCTCCACATAGAAGTCATGCTCGAACGTATCCAGACGGGCTGTGTACAGCACCGTCTCCAGCCCTTTCTTCAGTCGATCCACTTCATCGCCAATCGCGTTGAAACGGGGCTCGTCCTCGTCTTGGACCATGAGATGGATGACAGACAGCGGCGTCTTCATCTGGTGAACCCATTGGTTGATAAATTGGATCTGCGATTCAATCTTATGCTTGTATTGATTCAGCTCCGTCTTATAGTACCGGAACTGGTTCTTGAGCAGCTGCTGCAGGCTCTCCGCAAGCGGCGTGTGCTGAGGATCTCCCGTGAACTCCTCCATCGAAGCGAGCGGCTCCTCCAGCCGATGGTAGAAAGCCCGGTTCGTCAAATAGCGATACGCCAAGTATCCGACAAGCAGACAGCCGCTCAGCAGCCCGGCATATAAGCTGATGGCCGTATTGCGGAAGCCGTCCAGCCTGTAAATGTACGTAATGACCAGCAGCTGTAGGAGATAAACGACGATTAGAGGAGTCTGATCACGCAGAAATAGCTTCATAATGCCCTCCCCCAGCTCGGGTTAAGCCGATAGCCCTGCCCTCGGATCGTCTGGAGCGCATCGTCGATGCCCAGCTGTGTCAGTTTTTTGCGGACGCGATTCACATAGACGTTGAGCGTATTATCGTCGACAAATGCTTGATCATCCCAAATTTTCTCCAACAGCCGATCCCGACTGACAAGCTTTCCCGCTTTCTTCAGCAGCTCGTCGACGATTTTCGCTTCGGTGTGGCTCAGCTCGACGGTATCGTCATTCAACGATAGAGCAAGCCGTTCGACATCAAGCGTCAGACCCTCAACACTGATCGTGCGCTCGTTCAGAGAACCGGCGTATGTGCCATACGCTCGGCGAAGCTGGCTTTTTATTTTGGCCATCGCAATTTCATAATCGAACGGCTTCGTAATGTAGTCATCCGCCCCGTTCTCTAGCGCCATCACCTGATCCATCTTACCGTCCCGTGCGGATATGAACAGAATCGGACATGTCGATAGATTGCGGATTTGGCGGCACCAGTAATAACCGTCGAATTTCGGCAAGTTCACGTCCAGCAGGACGAGATGCGGCGAGAATTGCTCGAATTGCTCACGCACCCTGTCGAAATCTACGACGGCCTCCGTCTCATAACCGAATTTATGCAGATGCTCGACCAGCAAGCTGACGAGCGCCTTGTCGTCTTCGATCAACAATATTTTAAACATGCTCATTCTCCTTCAGGAGATTCCCGTTCCCGTTCACGATGTCATGACACTGCAATAGATAGGAACGGCTACTTGAAAGTATAAACGATAGAAGGAAGCCTCTCAACGTATCCGAGGTTCGGAGGAAGCGTAATCCATTCCTAGCCATTCACGATTTCATTTATGTACACCCTTATTTTCATAACAATAGTATTTTTTTATGAAATCTTAAGTTGTATTTTCCATAATATCCAAGTAATATGACCTTTATCTGTTTATTCGACAAATTGTGGAGGTTATTATTCGATGAAACTCAAAAAATCAGTACTCGCATCCGGACTCGTCCTCACGATTTCTCTTGCTTTTACCTGCGGTGTATTCGCGGACAGTTACCTGAAGAAGATTACCGCGTATCAGAATGCCAAAATCAGCATCAAGGTCGATGGACAAAAGGTCGTGTTGAAGGATGGCAGCGACACGCTGACACCGATCGTCTACGAGGGCCACACCTATGTGCCTGCGAAGCCTGTAGCTGAAGCAATGGGCGGAGCGATCCAATGGGACGGAGCGACGTCGACGGTGTCGATTGCTACCGGCAGCGGCAGCACCGATCCGAACGCCGGAATTCCGAACAAGGATAACAGCTCTAACGACACTACCGCACCTAGCGTACCTGCTGCAGGCGTGAAGAATACCTTCCCATCCGGTACTTCCGCTGGTGATGTGTTCAAGACCATGAAGCCTGTTGCCAAGACGGCGTTGACCTACTATCTGAATGCGATCAAAACAGGTGAAACCGCTAAGCTCAAAACGTTCACCGATCAATATTATGCCGGTATGCCGCTCATAACCGATGCGAACAAGAAGTTCGAATACGTCAGCGCAAGCATCGACGGCTACCGTGAAGCCAACAAGCAGGATCTTATTAACGGCGTCATCGCGGCAGCGCAAAAAAAGGTGGACAGCGGCAGCTTCAATCCGGATTACTCCTCCGGTTCCGCCGAAGGCAAGGGCGTCTACGTCAGCTACACCCTTACCTCCGATTCCGGTTCCAAATACTACTTCTACTTCAACGTTAAATTCTCGTTCTATGACGATGGCGATGGCTACAAATTAACGGATATTTACTTCTATTAATCTGCGGCAGATATACGAAGAGGCTGCCCCGGTCCTATTGACCGGGACAGCCTCTTCTCGTTTCGTTGCGGTATCGCAGCGGATCCCGTCAACTCTCTCTGCTCTGCTTGTATGAGAACGATTATGACTTTAGTAATTCTACTACACCGCTTGCCGCCGTTCCGCCTGCTTCGGCATGACGGGTAAGCGGAATTCCATGCGGGCCTGACGCATGCTTAAGCTCGGGGTTCATCGTCAGGAATGCGCGTACGATGTCTATTTCCCCCAGCATAGCTGCCGCAAATAGATCCATCCGGGCGCCTTGTTGAAGCAAGAACTCCGCAATATCTCTTCTTCCTACGTGCGCTGCGGCACCCAGGGCTGTTTCCCAATCTCCTCCGCCCCAATCCCAAGCCGCGTTGATTAGACCCGGCTCTTGCTGGAGAAGCTCCTTGACACGTTCCAAATCTCCGTGGGCATTGCCGACAAAATCCTTCACCTGATCGGATGGAATGCATGGTCTGGCTTCCATATACGTGGCTCCTTTATCGGTTAGATTCTATTCAAGCAAGGCAGCTGCTTCCGGATGATCCTGCTGCATCGCTACAGCATAAGGAGTATCGCCATTATCGCTCACGTCCGATTTATTCGCGCCATGCTGCAGCAGTACAGGTATGATTGCTTCTCGGCCAAAATGTCCCGCGACATGCAGCGGCGTATATCCAGGGCGCCACTTCCCTTCACATCGGACGTTTGCATCTGCTCCGCTTTCAAGCAGCGTCTTGACGACATGCTCATAATTCCCGGCAATCGCCGCATGAATAGCCATATGATTTAAATTTCCATCCTTACTTCGGGCATCTACATTGGCCCCATATTCCAGCAAGAGCCGCACCGTGTCTTCATTGCCAAAGTGGGCGGCCAGCCCTAATGGAGTGAACCCATCCACGCTGTAGTTCATATGGAGCTCCGGGGCTTTCTCAAGAAGCTCCTTCACCCGGTTCGTATTCCCGACAGCCGCGGCTTCAAAGATACTCAGTTGCGCGCCATTGTCGATGAGCAGCTTCCGAATTTCATTCGCGCGGTAGTAAGCCGACATCAGAACGGCTGTCTCTCCATTCCCGGTGCTTGCGTTCACGAGCGCCATATCGGAGTAGGTGCTTAGCGATGTGACCTTGTCCAAATCATTGGCCTTCACCGCCTCTACCATGTCCCGCTTCAACTGATGCACATTGTCTGCAAGCTCCTGCGCCTTTCGCAGCAGCTCTTCCGAGGACTGGACCCCAACATTAATAAAGTGGGTGACGGCTTTAGAGCGGTTCGTCTCTAAGCCTGACTCGACAAGCAGATCAACCGCTTTCAAGGACGCCTTGTCTAGTCGGATGGAAATGACTACACTTTGTTTTTTAACTACCATAGGTCTCTCCAACTGGTGAGGGATTTTGATTTACGAAGTCACAATAACATATTGTCATTCAAAACACCACATATAACCATAATAAAAAAAGAGAATTGAAATTGTCTTCCATGACTTCTATGAGGTCAACTGGTCGAGGGGCGTGTGGCCGGGTCAGCCAATGTTATTCTTGAGGCTGTAACGCCCAAAACTGGCCTTTCGGGCATGGTGTCCGCTGCATTGGCAAGCTGTAAGACCAGTTTGCGGTCTTACAGCTCCCGTCCCTCGTGACTCCGCCAACATTCTGACTCTGTAACGCCCATATATGGTCTTTCGGCATGCTTTCAGCTGCATTGGCAAGCTGTAAGACCAGTTTGCGGTCTTACAGCTCCCGTCCCTCGTGACTCCGCCAACATTCTGACTCTGTAACGCCCATATATGGTCTTTCGGCATGCTTTCAGCTGCATTGGCAAGCTGTAAGACCAGTTTGCGGTCTTACAGCTCCCGTCCCTCGTGACTCCGCCAACATTCTGACTCTGTAACGCCCATATATGGTCTTTCGCACATGGTTTCCGCTGCATTGGCAAGCTGTAAGACCAGTTTGCGGTCTTACAGCTCCAGTCCCTCGTGACTCCGCCAACATTCTGACTCTGTAACGCCCAAATATGGTCTTACGGGCATGGTTTCAGCTGCCGCGGCAAGCTGTAAGACCAGTTTGCGGTCTTACAGCTCCCGTCCCTCGTGACTCCGCCGACATTCTGACTCTGTAACGCCACAATTCGGTCTTTCGGGCATGGTTTCAGGTGCCGCGGCAAGCTGTAAGACCAGTTTGCGGTCTTACAGCTTCAGTCCCTCGTGACTTCGCCAACATTCTGACTCTGTAACGCCGAAAAATGGCCTTTCGGGCATGCTTTCGGCTGCATTGGCCAGCTGTAAGACCAGTTTACGGTCTTACAGCTCCCTTCCCTCGTGACTTCGCCAACACTCTCTGACTCTGTAACGCCGAAAAATGGCCTTTCGGGCATGCTTTCAGCTGCCGTGGCCAGCTGTAAGACCAGTTTGCGGTCTTACAGCTCCCGTCCCTCGTGACTTCGCCGACATTCTGTCTCTGTAACGCCACAATTTGGTCTTACGGGCATGCTTTCAGCTGCCGCGGCCAGCCGTAAGATCAGTTTGCGGTCTTACAGCTCCCGTCCCTCGTGACTCCGCCAACATTCGGTCTCTGTAACGCCCAAATATGGTTTTTCGGGCGAAGAAATCACGGAGATGGCCAGCTGCGGATCAAAGGGACGCTTCGCGAATAGTCCGCATGAATTTATTTGAACCTCCTCCAACTTTTTCCTAAAATTTGCGTCTATTAGAAATAAAAGTACAATTTAGGAGGCGCCCGCTTTTCATGAAAAATGTAACGACACGAGGTCTTTGTTTGTTCTTCTCCATGTCGGTGTCCTTGTCTGTGCTCATGACCGCCTGCGACGAATCCCGGGAACGACCGCTGCCCGCAGCTGATGAGGCTGCGAATCTGCAGCCCGCTAAACAAGAGCAGCAGTCTACGCATGCCACGGACGGCACGCTGATATCGTTCTTAGACCGGAACTTTAAATTCCATTTGAACATAAACTCTTTCACCCTCCCTATATGGATAGACGACCAAACCTTGGTTTATTTGGTTAGCGAGGATGGGACGCAGCGGATCCACACCATTTATCGACATAACATTGAGACCGGCAAGAAAGACGTACTCTGGGAGAAGGAGAGTCTCTATTCCCCGAGTCTGTTAGATTACCGGCCCTCAGATCACGCTTTGCTGTTCTCTATTCCACAGCATAATGGCAGGCAGCTCCTTCAACTGGATGTTCTTTCAGGTGAATTAGCGAAATACCCTCAGGAAAAGCATGGGGATTGGACAATTGAATTCCGTCCGGACGGCGTCTGGGGAGAGAATGCTGCAACAGGTAAGAGCATGCGGTGGATCAAGGGAAAATACGAACCTGAGCTATACGTTCTAAATCACGCTGAGGCATTCGTCTATTTGGAGGAGACGGGCAAGTTATTTGCAGATGGAACCGGAATCGAAAGGCAGCTGCGAAAAGTGGATATGGAGACGGGCAAGATGACAACCCTGTTTCCCGAGCAGCCTCAATGGGATATTCTGGGCTGGGTTAAGGAGGGGGAGATTCTTCTGGTCGATACCGCCTTTAACGAGGGGGCGGATCAAAATTACGTCTATCCCATGCTCATGGATCTGGTTCAGGAGACTAGCAAGCCGCTGATATCCGACCAGGAGTATGGCACTTACTACGACCCCGCATTCAGTGCCAAAGCCGGCTTGTTCGCAGCCCATTCAGATGGGCTGCGGTATATGTTCGACATGCAAGGAGAACTCGTCGCTAAGCATGCGTGGATGGGAGAGTTCCATAGGAAGGAAGCCTTCTCTCCGGATGGACTCCGGATCGCTTATAGCTCTGGAACCTTTCAAGAAGGCAGAGTCTTCGTCAGTGATCCCGAAGGGAAGCATCTCAGCGTCGTCACTCCGGACAGCATGCCCATCTCTGAACTCATGTGGTCGCCATCCGGCAAACGGCTGCTGGTGCAGATCGACAATTATATTGTAGGGATTGTGGACATCAGCAAATAGGCCAAGTACATAATAAGCCGCCGTCAGTCATGGCAGCGGCTTGTATCGATCGGGACTGTGTATGGCCGACCCTTTCGGCTGCTCATTCACATCCTCTGTTTCCACCAATCTGCCGTAGGATAATCGCAGGATCCAACCACCACGGTTTCCCCGATTACAGGAGTAGCGATACGCACTT
The DNA here is from genome assembly GCF_024498075.1 of Paenibacillus mendelii. GTDB lineage: Bacteria > Bacillota > Bacilli > Paenibacillales > Paenibacillaceae > Paenibacillus_Z > Paenibacillus_Z mendelii. The sequence goes on along the minus strand of NZ_JANHOF010000009.1, from coordinate 192,264 downwards.
GCCGAGCCTTCGCCGCCTTCGTCGCCCGCTCGACCGGGTCTGTCCATTCATGAAACGCCAATGTGAATGCTCCCCAATGAACAGGAATCAGTAAGCTTCCCTTCACATCCAGATGTGCCTGGACGGTTTGTTCCGGCATCATATGAACGCCAGACCATCGTTCGTCATATTGACCGCATTCCATTAACGTCAAGTCGAACGGACCATATTGATCCCCGATCTCCTGAAAATGAGGCCCGTAACCGCTATCCCCGCTATAATAAACCTTCGCCTGCTTGCCTGCGATCACCCAGGAACACCATAGCGTCGTGTTGCGGCCAAAAATACCCCGCCCTGAAAAATGCCTTGCCGGTGTACAAGCCAGCGTTAATCCATTGAACTCGATTTCGCTCCACCAATTATGCTCGGTAACCTTCGCGGGATCGACTCCCCACTTCACCAGCCGATTTCGTACGCCAAGTGGAACGAAGAAGCGTCCCACCCTGTCTTTCAATGCCCGAATCGAGTGATAGTCCAGATGGTCATAATGGTCATGGGACATCACCACAGCATCGATGAACGGAAATTTATCCCGTTCAATGGGCAGGGATCGGCTGTACCGCTTACCTCCGAATAAGGGAAACGGTGATGGCGTATCGGCAAGCATGGGATCGAAGAGCAGACGTTTTCCCTCGATTTCCAGCAGGAAGGCGGAATGGCCGAACCAGGTCACTTGAGTTCGCTCGGGATCAGGAATATCGTCGCAATAGAAAGGCTTCGTGGGTATAGGGCTTGCGGGCTGACGATTGGGGTTTCCTCGCATGAAGTCGCGCAGCATGGTCATCGTTGCTTTTATCCCCATATCCATAGCAGTAGGAATTTGGTTGACGAACTTCTGCTTGCCGTTAGTCATGATCAGATCTCTCCTATCACACATTGAATTCCATTATACAGGTATTGAATAATCACTTCCGGATATAACCCAATCGAAACACCTAAGATTATGTTACACTGAAACAAGAAATAACAGAAGATCAGCAAGGAGATTGCCGATATGAAGCTGGTATCTTGGAATGTGAACGGCCTTCGGGCATGCGTAAACAAAGGATTCAACGATTACTTCAACGAAACGGGAGCAGATATCTTCTGCGTCCAGGAGACGAAGCTGCAGGAAGGGCAAATCACCCTTGAATGCGGCGAGGAATATGATCAGTATTGGAATTATGCGCAGAAGAAGGGCTATTCCGGAACAGCCGTCTTCACCAGAATCAAGCCGGTCTCCGTCAGATACGGCCTTGAGGAAGACGAAGAGTCCGAGGGACGAATCATCACGCTCGAGTTCGACGCCTTCTACCTCGTGAACGTATATACGCCCAATGCCCGGCGCGATCTATCTAGGCTGCCATACAGACTGGAATGGGAAGAACGGTTCCGAAGCTACCTTCAGCAGCTGGATACCCATAAACCCGTTATTGCATGCGGCGATTTGAATGTGGCTCATCAGGAGATTGACCTGAAGAATCCGAAGTCCAACCGGAACAACTCCGGGTTTACGCTAGAGGAACGGGATAAGATGACCCAATTGCTCGACGCCGGATTTATCGATACGTACAGACATTTTTATCCGGAGCAGACGGATGCCTATACGTGGTGGTCTTATATGCCCAAGGTCAGAGAACGGAATGTCGGATGGCGCATCGACTATTTCCTCGCTTCCGCAAGGCTGGCCCCTTCATTGCGCGATGCCCGGATCGATTGCGATATAACCGGCAGCGACCATTGCCCTGTTGTTCTGGAAATCGCAAACCCCGAGTCCCCATCCGAATAGCACGAATCATCGCGCTGCGAGGCGGGACAAGAGTGCGGTGAACGAGCAGCTTCTATCCAAGCACTTATTTGATCCATTTCCGCATACGAAAAGCCCTTCCGGTGGATTTTTTCCACGGGGAGGGCTTTTTCACTTCGGTTAGGCAGCGCTGTTTTAGAGCTGTTAGTGCTCTTTGCCGAAACAAACGATCAGCCGATGCGCTAAAGTGATCTATTTTTGCTCAAGCCGCAACAATGCCATTGCATATTGCGCTCAGATGACCAGCTTAACGCCGCTCGTTTGCTGCTCCAGCATGTTTCTCAGCAGGGTACCGATATGAGCGCCGGCCTCCACAGGAGGCGTGCCCCCTTGATGTATGTTGGACAGCACCGTGCGGTTCGACTCCATCATCCCCTTCCGGGGACGGTAGCACATATAAGCGCTCATGGACGCCGACGAAACCAATCCGGGCCTCTCACCAATTAAGAGCACCAGCACCTCCGGCTGCAGCAGCTCGCCGATGTGATCCATCACAGCCACCCTTCCGCCCTTGACGAAGAACGGAGTTCCGCTATTCAGTCCGTTCGCTTGCAGGGAATCCAGCAGGGCGGGATACACATCGGGCAGATTCCGCTCAATCGCATTCGCGCTCAATCCGTCGGAAACGACAATTTGCACCTGAGGGTTCCTGCGGCATTCCGCAAGCAGCTTCTCCGTGCCTTGGTCCGTCAACACCCGGCCCATATCCGGTCGCTTCAAATAATTCTCGATGTTGCCGTACTGCGTATCCACCGAGAACAGCCCGAAGTGCTCCAGCGTCTCGCGCTTGACCTCTCCGTATACGGAATCGACAGCCGCCGCATGGTCGCAGCGAAACTTCAGCATAGCGCGAGTGAGCGGCCGCGTCCCTGCCCTCCATACCCCAATCCGGGCAGGCGTCGAAGCACACCACTCCTCCAGCTGCTCGGGAGATTGCGGCTTCGGCACCATTGGTGAGGGAGCCTCTTCCAAGAAAGGCGCCTCCGCCGGAACAGCGGACTCCCTTGAATGAGGGGACTCCTGTCGTACCGATTCCCGCTGCGGGAGCCGCTCCTGGAGCTCCTTCATAATCCGGTCGGTCAACTCCTGTAAATCGATCGGTTGTTTCATCATCTTCGCCCCCTACGCAAACAAGGTCGCATCGCCCGCCGCAGCGGTTAGCCTGCCGCCCGACATAATGCCCATCTTCTCCAGCCACTTCTCGAATGCCGGCGCCGGACGCAGACCCAGCGTCTCTCTGAGCGTGGCGATATCGTGATAACTCGTGGATTGATAGTTCAGCATGCAATCATCCGCCATTGGCACGCCGATGATGAAATTCACGCCGGCAGTACCAAGTAATACCGCTAAATTGTCCATATCATTCTGATCGACCTTCATATGGTTGGTATAACACACGTCTACGCCCATTGGCAGCTGATGCAGCTTGCCCATGAAGTGATCCTCAAGCCCCGCGCGCGTCACCTGCTTGCCGTCGTACAGATACTCCGGCCCAATAAAGCCTACCACGGTATTAACGATGAACGGTTTAAATCTCCGGGCCAAGCCGTAGCATCTCGCTTCAAGCGTCACCTGATCCATTCCGTAATGTGCGTCGCCGGACAGCTCAGAGCCTTGTCCGGTCTCGAAATACCAGATATTCGGCCCAGCCCCTGTACCTTCGCTGTGAGCCAGAGCATCCGCCTCTTCCAGCAGCGCCAGATCGATGCCGAACGCCCGGTTGCCCGCTTCGGTTCCGGCTATGCTTTGGAACACGAGATCCGCGTGCCCGCCTTGCCTAATGGCCCGCATCTGGGTCGTAATATGCGCCAGCACGCAGTTCTGCGTCGGAATTTGGAAGCGATTTATCACGTCCTTGGTCATGTTCATAATGGCCTTCACACTGTCGGCGGTGTCGATCACCGGATTAATCCCGATCACCGCATCCCCGATTCCATAGCTCAGCGCTTCGAACAGCGAAGCCCGGATTCCGTTCACGTCATCAGCAGGATGATTCGGCTGGGCTCGTCCAGCGAGAACGCCCTTCTGCCCAATGGAGATATTGCAGTGCGTAATCACCTCGATCTTGGCCGCCGCTTGAATGAGATCGAGATTGCTCATCACCTTGGATACCGCTGCAATCATTTCGCTCGTTAGTCCTCTGCTGACGCGCCGGATCTCATCCGCTCCGGTCGTTGAAGACAGCAGATACTCCCGCAGCTCAGCTACGGACCAATGCCGTATTTCCGCATAGATCTTCTTGTTCAAATCCTCTTCAATGACACGGGATATTTCATCCTGCTCCGGCGGTAGCAGTGGATTCTCCCGGATCTGCTCAAGGGTCAGCTCGGAGAGGACCCATTTTGCAGCCATCCTCTCCTTAGCATTCTCCGCCGCGATACCGGCAAGCTGATCGCCTGCCTTCTCTTCATTGGCCTTGGCCATGATTTCTTTCAAATCTCTGAATTGGTAGGTATGACCCAACAAGGTCGTCTTTAAATTCATGAGCCCTCATCTCCTAACTGCCGGAAAACACCAGGGTTTTGACAATAACGGGAATCATCGTTCCTCGAATCGGCTCGCCCAGATCCAAGTAATCGCCGTGATCCACCTTGACCTGGTCGATGCACACAATGTGGAGCTCACCCGCTGAGCGAAGCATAAGCGATTGCCCGAGCGCTTTGGCCATGTCGTTCTCGCATACGACGATCAGCTTGTCACAGCCGGGCACAAGGCGCCGGTACCCCTGCACGATAGATTCCGACAAGCGCCGTATCATGTCATATCTGACAGGCTTCATCGCCGGGATAAACAAGGCAAAGGGAGGACAGTTGACCGGGTCGTATATTTGCAGGCCTAGCCGTATCGCCGCCTCTGCGTCCCCATCCTCCAGTTTGACGACCGGAATGTTCTTCATCGGCAGCATGCCAGGGGTCAAGTGCAGGGTCGAACCGCTAATTTCCGTACTCTGCATACCTGCACCGATGACGGTCGCATGGACGGCGTGTTCGGAACGAACAAGCCGGAAGGAGGACCGCGCGCATTCCTCCGCTAACGCTGCAGCCAGCAGCGGTCCAAAATCACCGTAAACGGCTATTTCCTTCATATCCTGGGGCGGTTCAGAGCCAAGCATGCCACCGATGCCGCCCGATATCATCATTTCGCTGATTGGAGGCATGGCTTCCGGTACCCGGCCTACGGCAAGAAGCTTGCCTTGCATGGATAGGCCCTGCAGAAAGTCCAGCAGGGTTCGGCTCATCTGCCGGGCAATAAGGCGAATATAGTCATACGCAGCGGATTCACCCTCCATAAGATGGAATCCTTTCTCCCGAAGCCAAGGCCGAATGGCCTCCGAGACATAGACGATCTGCCCTTCGGGCGATAATTGAATAAGCCGGCCTCCGACATGCAGCGTTACGGTCTCGATCATGCGGCCTTTGCGGAAGAAGGAGGCGTTGGCTGTCCCTCCGCCGATATCGACATTGCAGATCACCTCGCGGGACTGCTCCGATCTCCGCTCCGCCCCCGAGCCTTTGCCCGATAACAGCGACTCCAGGTCTGCACCCGCCGTCGCCACGACGAAGTCCCCTGCCCGGTCGGCCAAGTAATGCACCAGCTGCTTAGCATTATGCTTGTTGGCCGTCTCTCCCGTTATGATAACCGCACCGCTCTTAATATCCGTGAACCGAATGCCTGCCTTCACGTATTCCTGTTCCAGCCACTGCATGACGCGAGCGACATCGATCTCATTGCGATTCAGCAGCGGTGTTGAGAAGACCGCGCTCTCGTACGTCAGAAGCCGCTCGGCGATCTCGAATCGAGGCAGCGCGAATGCCCCTGATTTACGCGCCAGCCGAAGCCGGCTGACGATGCACTTGGTCGTACTGGTGCCCAGATCGATTCCCACGCTGGTGATCCATTCCTCGTCCATATGAATCACCTGGTTCCGCCGATTTGCAGCAGGCTGTCAATCCGGTCCCGCAGCTCGTCGATTCCTGTTCCATTCAAGGAGGAGACGGCGAAGCAATCTCCCTTTGGCATCGCCTGCCGCAGCAGCCGCTCGGCTTTCTCCGGATTGGCTGCGGCAAGATCAATTTTCGTGATGACGCCAATGGCCGGTACGGGGAAACCGCCGGCAAAGCCGGGAGGGAAATATCCCCGCTCTCTGGTCGCATCCTGCACCAAGACCAATAATTTCGTATCGAATGAGGTCGCGATCAAATAACGGTATTGCAAGGGATTCTCGCAGTATTCCCCCGGCGTATCGATCAACCAATCTCGAAACAGCAAGCTCTGCGTCTTGGCCACTTCCCGATCATCCTTCAGAAGCGCCCGGATTAACGAGGACTTGCCTGCCCCTACGGAGCCGATTACCATCGCGCGCTTCTTCTTCATGAGCGGGTAATCGGAGCCGGTGTGAAGAACAGCTTGCTGCTTAGAAAATCGTTGACCGATACAACGGCCATCTCGACAGCCGACACTTCTCCGCTTAATACTAACGATCCGGTGAACCGATCCAAGTATCCGATCTCGACATCGGCTGCTTTGGTCGCAATATCCGCCGCGATGATCGCCGTTTCGGTAGGGGTCAGCGTTAGAATTCCGATGGCCCCCGCCTTATCGATGCCTAACTTGTCATACAGCACGGGATCGGGATTCGCGATGACATGCGACAAAGTGACCTGCTTTCCGGGAACGTATTCCTGGATCACTCGCTGCTTCTCCATCCTTATTCCCCTCCCTGATTTGCGATTTCCATCGAATCAACGATTCCGACAATAATGGCGTCGATCGGAACAACCTTCTGCGGGAACAGCATACGCGCCGGATTCCCCCGTGAGACGATAACCTTCTCCCCGATGCCGGCACCGATCCGGTCGGCAGCGACAACCGGCTGGCCAACCTCCTGATCACCGGCGTCGAGCGGCTGAACGATCATCAGCTTCAGGTTTTCCATTCCTGCTTCCTTCTGGGTCGCCCATACGCTTCCGATGACTTTGCCTAGCAGCATGCCCATCACCCTTTGCCCGTGTATTGAAGGATAATCCCCTGCTGCTTCAAGATATCTCTCGCGAGTGGAGACACGATGGTCTTCGGATCCAGCTCAAGCGATCCTCCCAATGAAGCAGCATGAGCGGCTACCCAGTCCGCCGTAATTAACGATCGCTGCGCCGAAGGCTTCGCTGGCATCGCCGGTGTACTTTCTGCAGCGGCGTCTCCATCGTTGGAGCCGAACATTCGGACGACTTCAGCACCTAGCTCAGCCCGATCAATCAATCGGATGCCCAGACCTTCCAAGGTATCCATATGTGCACGGAACAGCTTCGCATAACCGGGAGTCAGCTCCAGCGTCTTCAACGTCTGCCGGTCCGCCCGCTTAATTCCTCCGGAATCCTTCCCGATCCATACCGGCTTATCCAGCAGAAGCGCGGCGAATACGATCTCCGACTTCACGGATCCCTTCATACCGGTAGCGATTCGAGCCGCATTATCCAGATCGATCTCGGGGATCACGATCCCCTCGTAACTGTGCGGCAGCTCCAGCGGAGCCGGCGCATATTCATCCATAGCGATGGACTTATTGACGCCAGTGCTCTCACATTTATGCATGCCGATCCACGCTGACGTTTCTCCGTCCAGAAAGGCGAGATCGCAATCGATTCCTTTGTTTCTCAGCAAAATGAATGTATCTAAATACGCGTCATGCGCACGGCTGTCGCAGAATAGAAAAAGCACCTTCGGCCGTGGCGCAGATTGAACGGTTGCCACTAACAATTCTCTGGCAATTTCCTGTACAAGCTCGCGTACATCCATGTTCTCACCCCTTTGCCCGGGCAGCGTTCGAGCCGCCGGCACTGATGGACACGTAATCGCCCTGTTTCAGGAATGCTGCATTAGCTTCGTCGGTATCGAGGTGGAAATCCAGTGAAAAATCCGCATGAACGCGAATGGCGATATCACCGAATGTAAGCGGCCGTTCACCATGCGTCTGCACCGATACCCGGTCACCGTGAGCCACGCCGAACCTAGCGGCATCGCCCGGTGACATGTGAATATGCGCCTTGGCCACAATGACGCCCCGCTCGATCACGATCAGGCCCTTCGGGCCGTAAAGCGCAATCCCCGGCGTATCTGTGTGATCCCCCGATAGACGCAGCGGCGGATGAACGCCGAGCTGAAAGCCATCCGTGCGCGAGATCTCCACTTGGGTTTCTCCGCGCGAGGGCCCGAGGATCCTGACGTCCTTAATCAACCCTTTGGGCCCGACCAGAGATACCGTTTCCTTAGCGGCATATTGGCCCCGCTGCGACAATTCCTTAAGCGGCGTAAGCACGTAACCTTGACCAAACAACAAACGGACGTGCTCCTCGGACAGATGAATATGCCGATTGGACACGCCCACCGGAATTTCTGCTTTGGGCTTAAGCTTGTCCCCGCCACCGGTTGAAGACACGACCGGGGCTCCCGCAATGGGAATTCCCCGGTCGTGCAGAAAATCCCGCGCAGCCGGCGTCAAGCGATCGCCATCGCTAAGCCGAAACGGATTTGGCAGTCCCTGAGACAGCAAAGCCCGCAGATGGGATTCGGTTATAAAGGCCATGCCGGATTACGCCTGAACGCGCGGCAGAATGCCTTCGATATCGGAATGAGGTCTTGGAATAACATGGACAGACAACAGCTCGCCCACCTTCTCGGCCGCCGCGGCTCCGGCATCCGTTGCCGCCTTGACGGCACCTACATCACCACGTACCATGACGGTTACGATTCCACCGCCTACATGCTCCTTGCCGATCAGCTTCACGTTGGCCGCCTTCACCATTGCGTCGGCCGCCTCGATTGCACCAACCAGACCTTTCGTTTCTACCATACCTAGCGCTGTGTGTTCTGCCATTTGAAATTCCTCCTATATAATAGTTTTGCAGCCTTTCGCTTCACTTAGAAAAGCTTCGCCGACTGGCATGTGCTGCGTATAGCAAGAAATGGGCTGTGCGAAGCACAGCTCAGCTCAGGATACCTGCATCTCCTTCAGTACCTTCTGAATGATGTGCATGACTTCTTCCCGGGTAATGCCGGCAGGCAGGGCCTGCTCAACTTGATCCAGAAGCGCCTGGGAAGGCTGCTCCAGCGGCATTTCCCGGAGTCCAAACGCGACCCGCTTTATATTAATGAGATGCTGGGGTCCTACATTATCTGATGTAATGTTATGTCCATAGGATCCGCAGCCCAGCGTAAGCGAAGGTTGAATGCCTGTGACGGCCCCTATGGCGCCAAAGGTCGTTCCCGCATTGACGACGATTCGGGACGCAGGCTTCTCCAATCCGAATGCCTCGATGACATCCATATCCTCGCAATGAATCCCCAGCGTATGTCCCAATCCGCCGTTCTCCAGAATCCGCTTGCTGATCTGACACCCATCCCGCCAGTTCTCGCAGGTGTACAGGGTTAGAACGGGACACAGCTTCTCGACGGAAAAAGGGACATCCTTGCCGATCTCCGTCTCTTCCGCGATGAGCAGCCTCGTATTCTCAGGGATGCTAATGCCGGCCATCTGGGCAATCGTTCGCGGCGATCGGCCGACGATATTCGCATTCAACCGGCCGCCCGTCAGAATGACACTGCCCACCTTGGCCTTCTGTTCCGGGTTGAGCACGTAGGCGCCCGCCTGCCGCAGCTGATCGAGCAGCTGCGATTTGATCGAGGCATCCGCCACGATCGCTTGCTCCGAGGCGCATATGGTCCCGTAATCAAACGTCTTGCTGTCGATAATTCGGCGTACGGCCTTAGGAAGGTCTGCACTCGGGTGTATGTAGACCGGGACATTGCCAGGTCCGACGCCATAAGCTGGTTTGCCCGAGCTGTAGGCTGCCCTCACCATAGCCGTGCCGCCGGTTGCAAGAATCAAGTCAGACAGCTTGGATTTCATCAGCTCCTGCGTAGCCTCCAAGCTGGGCTCCGTCAGGCAGAGTACGGCATCCTTAGGACCACCCGCCTGCTCGACGGCCTTGCGAATTGTCTCCACGGCCGCCCTCGTGCAGCCCAATGCGGACGGATGCGGGCTGAATACGATCGCATTCCGTGATTTGATGGCAATAAGCGATTTGAATATGGCGGTTGAGGTCGGATTGGTCGAGGGTACGATTCCGCAGATGACGCCGAAAGGCTGCGCAATTTCCCAAACCCGGTTCGTCTCGTCTTTCCTTACAATGCCCACTGTCTTCATGTCTTTAATCGATTCATATACCTGCCGGCTTGCAAAACGATTCTTCGTCGTCTTGTCCGCAGGATTCCCGAAGCCTGTCTCTTCCACGGCCATGCGGCCCAGCCGCTCCGCATCCCGCTCAGCTGCTTCAGCCATGGCCCGGACGATATCGTCGATACGGCTCTGAGAGAAGGTCTCCAGCACCTGCTGGGCTTCTCTGGCCCTTCGCAGCAGGTTTCGCGCTTCTTGAACGGATGACAAATCTTTATCCAGTGCTTGCAGCGTGATCACTCCTTTCCTTGCGGAGAAGCGGCGGATGTACGACGCGGCTTCTTGAGCGGCTCAGCAGCTGGCCGCTGCCTGAACTTGACGAGCGGAAGCACGTCGGTATCCGGCCGTGGTATAACGCTGCGATGAAGCAGCCTCCCCATGGACCTGGCGATGGATGCCCCTGCCTCCACAGCTTCGTTGACCGAGGAGACATCACCGATGATATAGACCGTCAGGATTCCCGCATCCGCCTTCTCATACGTGTAAATCTGTACATCGGCCGTCTTGGCAGCGCCGTCAGCCGCGGCGATCAGTGCGGCAAGGCCGTATGTTTCAATCATCCCAAGGGCTTCACCCTTCATGGTTTATCACCCTCCGTTACAGTTCCCGAGGCCGGGCCGCCACGCCTCGGACGCCTTGTGAGAACGCTTCCGCGGCTGCGAGACAATCGGCCTGGCTGCCAGTCAGCAGCCCGCCGGCGAAATTGGTTTCTGTCGGCGGCCCGTAGAAGCGGCATAGCCTGACATTCGCGGCCTTCATGGCCAGATCCAAGCCGACGATCGCCTCTGCCGGCGGCGCAATGAGATAAGCCAGCGGCTCCCCCGCTTCAATCCCGGCCATCTCCGAGAGGTATGTGCCGGTACGGGAGATCACATGGGCATAGTAGGCATGACTGCCCTCTTCGTTCAAGGCATAGAAACAGGCCGTGTTCTCCATTACGTTAATGGCCGCTTGAAGCCCGCTTCGCACGGCATCCGGATCCGGTCCGCCGAGGATGCCGATGAACTCGCCGGAGAGCGGGCCTGATGCATGTGCAGACCCGGCATAGAACGACTTGGCATATACGACACGAACATCGGCCATCTTGGTGGCTTCATCCAAAGCCGTGTATCCGACATCATCGATGGTTGATGTCAGAATTCCTAAGCTGCGGACAGATTCGGAAACGTTCAGCTCAGCCGCAAGCTGCTCATCTATCCGAGGAATGATTTGAACGGCCAATGGCCGGGCGCGCACTTCACGATCCATCATAACCAACCGCCTCTACTATCTTGCCTACTATAAGATATGTTAATCTACGACACTTCTAGTCCTCTTCATTCGCAATCCATACGGTGATGTCCCGGTCCGCCAAGTATTGCTGCCATTCCTCCGTGCATTGACGATCTGTAATAACCGTATACACATCGTCAAGCGAGCATACATTGGCAAAGGTTGTCCGGCCGAATTTAGAGGAATCCGCTATAATGACGATCTCGTCTGCGCGTTCCATCATTTTGCGGGAGATGTTGGCTTCCGACAGCTCGTAGTCGGTCAGTCCGTCTAAGAGCGATATGCCCCCCGGTGACAGGAATGTCTTATTCACCCTTAATTGATTCAACATCAGCTCGGCGAGAGGACCTTCGGTCGATTTCTGACGGGGATTGACTTCCCCGCCCACGAAGATGATTTTTCCGCTAAAGATCTCAATGGCGAGCAGCATCGTCGGCGTCGAATGCGTGACGATCGTAACATCCTTGTGATCCCTCAGATTCCGGATGATCTCCATCGTCGTCGTCCCGTTCCCGAGCATGATGGTATCCCCGTTCTTCACCATAGAAGCGGCATATTTCCCTATGGCCGCCTTCTCCTTGGCATGGAGCCGCGTCTTCTCATCAAAGGGGAGCTCCAGGGAGTCGGCCCGCACCTTCACCGCGCCTCCATAAACCTTCTTCAATTTCCCTTCACTATCCAGCCGCTCCAGGTCTCTGCGAATCGTCTCGGTGGAGACGCTGAATTCATCCGCCAGAACGAGTACCTCTACTCTCCCTTCTTTGTTTAAATACTCCATAATTTTTTTCTTTCGCTTCTCAAAAGATAGTGACACTCGAATCTCTCTCCTTAGGATGACTTTGTTGCAGATCGTACGATGTAAGAATCGCATAGACATCTATAGGTAAATGCGCATGAATGAACTCGAATTGCAGGGTGATTGTTCATATTGTCAGAATAATGTGGTGTTTCTTTGTATTATACGCCTATATGCCATTGAGTCAACATAAAACCAAGTTTAATCACTTTAATCCCACATGTTTTGTGGACTGTTCGCTAAATAAGCGTAAAACAACATGACGGAGACGTAAACCCTGTTGGACAAGCCCCCCTCGCAGCCTTTATATGAAGCATTACCTTTACCCGGTCTTAGCCGCAATTCTCTGTCGCCGTTGGGCAGAGCCCATCTGCAAACTGACAAGTCACCTTACTAATATCTTATGAATAAGACTATTTTTCCCCTAAATTCAATCTGATTAAGAACCGGAATATGAGGGTAATTTATATAAGGTTTGGATTTGACTCTTATCGCACAGGGGAGTATCATTGTTCTTCGGACAGGTTGTTATCTTATCTCTAAGTATCTTAATGAGTTAATTAAATCAGCTGGGGAGGAATTTATATCATGAAATCTAAAAAATTCAGTTTGTTCGCCGCTCTCATGCTCGTTGTCTTGGCTTTAGCGGTCAGTGCGTGCGGCAATAACAATGCAGATACAAATTCGAATGGCGGTAATTCGTCGACACCATCCAACTCTGCTGACTCGAATTCGAATGGTGCAGCGGGCGGCGAAACGAAAGAAATTACACTTAACGCAAGCAACTGGAAATTTGATCAAACCGAAATTAAAGTAAACAAAGGGGATACCATCAAGCTCACGCTGAAAAGCGATGAAGGCAATCATGGTGTAGCGATCGAGGATTTGGGTATCGAGCTGAAGAACGATGAAACGAAAGAATTCACCGTGAATGACGCCGGAACATTCGAATTTCATTGCTCCATTCAGTGTGGACAAGGCCATAACGACATGAAGGGCAACCTGATCGTCGAATAATAAAGCAGCCCGGCCATCGCCAGCTCCAATGCGACCTAGAGATAACAACCTGCTGGCATCCCGTAAGAACAAGAAAAGGACTAGTCATCTACAGGATGATAGTCCTTTTTTCATGCATAAGTTTAGGTTACGACCTGGATTCAATAAGCTTGGCATAGATCTGGTCCAGCATGGCGATCTCCGCATTCGTGAGCACGGAAAATACATTCTCCATGACCTTATCCCACACGTCCTGGGAGGTCTTCACCATCTCTCGTCCTTGCTCCGTTATCTCCAGCTGGATCGCTCTGCGGTCCTGCTGATCGTTCCGGATTCGATGAATGAGCCCTCTTGCGATCAATTTATCGCAAATAGCCGTAATGCCGCCCGATGTCACCGAGAATTGATTGACCAGATCCTTCGCTTGCAGAGGGCCCTTCTGATCGATCCATGAAAGCACTTCGGATTGCGCATAGGATAGATCCATCTCATTCTGCCGGTTCCATTCGGCCAGCCATATTCTTCGATGCTGCAGCGACTTGGCCGCGTAGGACAGTAATAGCTCTTTCCGATTCAATACAGCGACTTCCCTTCCTCATTCACCATTCTCTTTCCTTATACGATAGCAGAAAATGAAAAAGGGGTAAAGTTGCAGCAACAAGCCGATTACCGCTTGAAATACACAGCCGCTGGAAGCTCAAAATTCCACGGCCCCCTTATGATTACGTCCGGGTTGGTTAGCGTTAATCGCCTCTTCTTGCTGCCCGGCTTGACTTCAATTTGGATCGCCTTGCTGGGCTCTGCGCACCAAATTGTTGATGACCTTCACCTGCCTGTTCCTGTGGCTTTTACGAATTAGACGTAACGCATGCAGGGTTTGGCTTTCGTCTGTAATAATCTAGGCAAACCTCGCCTATGCAGAGCATGACCCAGCCCCCTTATTGATCCCACAACAAAAAGCCGAAGCCCCCTATAGAGGATTTCGGCATGTATGGTTTAGCTTGCTTATATACCTAGGCACAGGCTGTACCGGTTATGCTCTTTACTCTCCTACGGAAACATTATTTTCTCGCAGAAGGGCAAGCGCGGTGTGCATTTTATCAATATAGGCAGGATCTCCACTAGAACACATAAACTTCACGCTTCCGGTCCCCGAACCCGCTGCAATTCCGTAACGGCTAAGCAGGGCAGACAATCGCTTCACCGTACCGACATTGCCATGAACGATCTGGATATGCGGCGGCAGGATTTCACGAAGGATATCGGTGTAGAACGGGTAATGCGTACAGCCCAGCACAATAATCCCATAATTATCAAGATTATAGCCAGCAAGCTTGGAACGGAAGTACTCACCCAAGATACGCCGGTCAAACTGCAATTTCTCACAATACTCCACGAGCTCCGGCAGAGGCAGCGAATCCACGATTCCCCCATCATCGACGCGGGATACCAGTGCATAATACTTGGGCTGCTGCAGGGTTAAGGCTGTTGCGAATACCAGGACTCTCTTCCCTGTTGCCCGGTTCATCTCAACGGCCGGTTTCACCGCCGGCTCCATGCCGACAATGGGAAGGGAGTACATCTCCCTTAATTCGGCTACCGCAATACTGGTGGCCGTATTACAGGCCACGACCAGCGCGTCGATTCCTTCGCGCATCATCGTTCGTACAATCTCGTGGATGAATGATTTCACATCTTCCTTCGATTTGGTCCCATAGGGGACGTGGAGCGTATCCGCCATATAGAGGTAATCTTCGGCAGGGAGCCGGCGAAGTGCTTCCGCCAGAACCGTAAGCCCGCCAATCCCCGAATCAAAAAAACCGATTGTCATCTGTCATCGATTCCTAACGTGTATAGTATTAAGCTATACCCAGCATAGCGCGACATTCCCTTTAGGGCAAGGCCTACTTCTTCCAGCTGCTGGGCCTTATCTTATACGTATGCTTGTCTGTCTCAAACCATGCAAAAAACACAGACATTCTGCCTGTGTTTTCCGTAATTAAAGGTGTAGTTTAACAGGAAACCCACATTCTTCATCGAAACAGGATGCCGCCGAAAATTTTGACGGTTTCCCCTGCGATGATGACAGCCGCATCCGACTGAAGAAACGCATTCTTGCCGGCGACTTCCTCTGGGCTGGAGGTTCTCCCTTATCGGAATGCCAGCCTTGATCTGCTGCCAGCGGCCCCCGGAAGCCTGTCTAACGTCTGCGCAGTCGTTTGGCGAGAACGGTCCCCAGCGATTGAACCGCCTGAACAATGAGCACGAGGAACACGATGCAGGTCACCATAACCGCCGGCTCCCAGCGTTGATAGCCGTAACGGATCGCCACGTCTCCTAGACCGCCCGCGCCAACAACGCCAGCCATAGCCGATGCGCCAATCAACCCGATCGTCGCAATCGTGATGCCCAGCACCACGCCCGGCCGCGACTCTCTGAGCAGCACGCGGGTGATGATCTGATTTCGCGTAGCCCCCATCGCCTGGTAGGCTTCAATCACGCCCTTGTCCACTTCCAGTAGGGCGGATTCCATCAACCGCGCAATATACGGCGCTGTATATACAACCAGCGGAACGATCGCACCCTTAACCCCGATGGTTCCTCCGACGATCAATTTCGTAAGCGGAATAATCGCTACCATGAGCACGATGAACGGCAGGGAACGCAGAATATTGATCGTCACGTTAAGAATCTGGTAGACGATCGGGTTCTCATACAGATTATTGCGCCGGGTCACGACCAGAACAACCCCTAGAAGCAAGCCGATAATCGTCGAGATCACCAGTGATATCCCAACCATAGCGCCTGTTTCCCGTATGGATTGCACATACAAATCGCCATACTCCGAAAAGCTATCGATAAAGTTATTCAGCATGTTCAATGACCTCGATTCGCAGCTGCTGCTGAGTCAAATAGTCGATTCCCGCTTCAATGGCTGACGCTTCGCCCGTTACGCCGATGATGAGGCAGCCGAAGATCGTCTCCTTGATTTGCGTAATGTTGCCGTACAGAATCGTAGGCCGCAGCGTGAATTGCGTCGCCAGATCGGCCAATATCGGATCTGCCGCATTCTCGCCAACAAAGGAGATTCGCAATATTTTCCCGGGTCTCTTGTCATTCTCCAGCTTATTCAGCAGGACGCTTGGCAGCGTAACGTCAAAGATACTTTTAATAAAGTTCTTCGTAATGGGCTGCTGGGGAGCGGAGATGATATCCATGACCGTGCCTTGCTCCACGACTTCGCCGTTCTCCATGACCGCAACGCGATCGCATATTTTCTTGATGACATGCATCTCGTGTGTAATCAGCATGATCGTAATCTTGTATTTACGGTTAATTTCCAAAAGCAAGTCCAAGATGGATTCCGTTGTTTGCGGGTCCAATGCGGAAGTGGCTTCATCGCATAATAGAATCTCCGGATCGCTTGCCAGTGCTCTGGCGATGGCGACGCGCTGCTTCTGACCGCCGGATAGCTGATGAGGGAATGATTCTTCCTTATCCGTCAGTCCAACCAGGTCGAGAAGCTCCCGCACCTTCTTCGTGATCGCTTCCTTCGGCGTCTTGACCAGCTGCAGAGGAGCCGCCACATTATCGAAGACATTGATGGAAGACAGCAGATTGAAGTTTTGAAAAATCATCCCGATCCGTCTGCGCACAGCCCGGAGCTCCGCCCGCTTCAAGCCCTCCAGCTCGATCCCGTTGATTCGGACCGAACCGGAGGTAGGCTGCTCCAGAAAATTGACGCAGCGGATCAGGGTGCTTTTGCCCGCGCCGCTATAACCGATGATTCCGAAAATCTCGCCCTTCTGTACATCCAGCGTAACATTCTTAACGGCATCAATTTCCCGTTTCCCTTGATAATAACGTTTGGATATTTGTTCTAACTGTATCACTTTGCTCACCTTCCGCTTCGTATCCGTTCCGGTGAAAATGGTTCAATCGAGAATGGCGTGCTTCCATCCACAACAAGGTCAGCCGCTATCTTACCCATGACAGGCGCCAGCTTGAATCCATGTCCGGAGAAGCCATACAGAACGACCGCCCTCGGCATATCGGGCAGCCTTCCAATAATAGCATGCTCATCAGGGGAATACGCATCCATATACGCGTTCAACCGGATCGGATCCGGGATGAGATCAGGCAGCAATTCGCGTACGGCATCACTAATCTCGTTTAAATCTTTGAGTGCAATCGTCCGGTTCAGGTTATCCGGATCATCTACGACGTCATAGCCCTGATTAAGCATCACTTTGACCATCGTTCCTTCAAGCGTGGGCTTGCCGGATATATCGAAGCCCTTGCTGCGGCGAATAAAGATCGGGAATTTGTCCGGCGTGTACATATCCGGCTTCGTCGTGGCGAAGAAGCTCATCACCAGACGCCTGGTGACAAGCGGGCTCCCTTGCTCCGGAAGCAGCTTTTTCGTCCATGGCCCTGTTGTAATGACGACCTGCCCGACCTTATACTCCTTGCCATTGGCACGAATGCGAACCCCATCGCCGTCCTGCTCCATCGATTCGACCTGTGTATAACGATGAATAACAGCACCCAGCGCTTCGCTCCGCTGAACGGCCGATACGACTGCAAACTCAGGACGGATGAAGCCTGCTTGCTTATCAAGCACCATGACCTCGCCCGGAAGCAGCTTGTGCTGCGGATAACGTTTCTGGGCTTCCTCATAATCGAGATACTCGTGCTCCAGATTGTGCAGTTCTATGCTCTTCATCACATTGCGGATGGTTTCACTCTCTGGATCGCCGATCATCAATCCGCCATTCAAATTCAGCAGCGAATATCCGGTTTCCGCCTCCAGCTCCTGCCACTGTCTGCGCGACTCATGCAGCATCGGTACATATTCACTGCCTTCCAAATACGCGGTACGGAATATTCTGGACTCTCCTCCCGCAGCGCTGCGGTCGTGACCGGTTCCAAACTGCTCGAAGCCAATGACTTTAACGCCTCTGCGTGCTAATTGCCACATGGTCATGCTGCCAATCGTACCAATTCCAATTACGGCCACTTCTGCGTCCATAGTGATCTCCTCCATCTGCGCAATGGCCTCAATAGAGAAAAAAGGCGCGGCGGATGCCGAGCCTTCGTCCTTCGAAAAAGACAGTCCGCAGTTCTGTTGTTGTTATTTCCCTAGATGTTTGACTGACATAAAGCGTCTATTCGATTCGTGCAGCGTTGATCTTACCAAGCCGGTACTTGAAACTCACCGTACTTCTCTTCAACGAATTTCTTCACTTCATCCGAGTGGTAATAGCTGATCAGCTTCTGGAAGATCGGCTTGTCCTTGTCCGCTTCGCGAACCGCGATAATGTTCACCCACGGTGAATCCTTGGATTCGGTGTAGATGGCTTCCTTCAGGTCCAGGCCATTCTCAACAGCGAAGTTCGTATTGATCATCGCAGCGGTCAGGTCACCTAGCGCTTTGGGCAGGAACGCCGCATCAAGCTCCTTGAATTTCAGCTTCTTCGGATTCTCGACGATATCCCGGATCGTAGCTTTAGCACCCACGCCTTCCTTCAGCTTAATCAGGCCTGCTTTCTCGAACAGAATGAGTGCTCTTGCTCCGTTCGACGGATCGTTCGGTAGACCAAGCTCGTCGCCTTCCTTCAACTCGGAAAGGTCTTTAATTTTATCGGAATAGATACCGACCGGATAATTAATCGTATCCGCTAGTCTCACGATATGCGTATTGTGTGAGGCATTAAATTCCTCTAAGTAAGGCAAATGTTGAAAGGCGTTCGCGTCAAGCTGCCCCTCTTCCAGTGTTTGATTCGGTTGTACATAATCGTTAAAAATGACGAGCTCAATATCAACGCCGTCTTTGGCTGCATTTTCCTTCACAATCTTCCATACGTCTTCGGATTCCGGGCCGGATGAGATGCCGACCTTCAGTTTCTCCTTCTGACCTTCAGCTGGCTTATTGGCATTCCCGTTCGTTTCTCCGCCTGCATTGCTGCCGCAACCGGCGATTAACAATACAAGAACCAATCCTAGAATAATTGATGCGTACGATTTCTTCATGATGTCCCCCTAATTATTCCTCATTTTCCATATTCCTATATTCCAACCTGTTTACCCCGAATTAAAAATAACATGTTGGACACGTTTCGTCAACCCCGCTGTGGACGGTCGCTCGACACTGTAAAACTTACCGATCACTAGGATGACTTTGAAATTCATGTACATTATGCAAAACGGCCATCCGTTTGGATGGTCATTCTATCCTATTTAGGGGAACATCCTTGCCCTGTCCCACGTTCTTATAAATTCGGCTATACTCGAGTATCGCAGCTCACGTTCATGGCTTACGGCTCGTAATGCTACCTCGTAAAGCGGCATCCCTGCTTCCCATTTGTCATAGGAGCGGTCCCTTTCCCCTCCCAGCAATCCGAAGATGACCGCCCCGATGGTAAATACATTCGTCCGTGCGTCAATCGGCGCGCCTAACGTGAACTCTTCCGGCGACTTCGAACGTGCAGGCCCCCAGAAATGCTCCCCGATCTCATTAAATGAAGGCGCCTTCCGATAGAAGTCGATATCGCATATTTTGGTGATGCCGCTCATGAAGTCGTATAATAGGCTCCCATCGTAGAAATCAACGGCCACATACCCTTTCGATTCTACATGCTCCAGGAATGAAAGGATGGTGTCCAGCGATTCCAACCGCCGCTCCACCGGCAGATGCTTATAGCGATAAAAGGGCGAATCCGGATGTTCATATTTGGCCGGGGGTGGAAACGACCAGTGGGAATGCAGACATTCCCCATCAAACCATTCAAATACGGCTGCATAGCCTTGTCCAACCGGGAAATGATTCACGAGGTTAATCAAATGGGGATGCTTCAATGCGGCATACAGAGGTATGGCCTCCGATAAACGTCTAACCGCATCCTCCGGATTCCCGGAGAAATCCAGCGGCTTTGCGCCAGCATACTTGACGAAGGATCTCTTTCCTTCCTTCTCAACCCCAAAACAAATATTGCCGGAGTCCTGTTGATCGAATACACAGAATACATACCCCAGTTCAGACAGCCATTCAAAATCATGAGGTTCTTGAAGATGAAAGGTCACCTCATCCAGGGTAAAGGCAGCTTCACGTTCATAATCCATATGATCCTCCCTAATGTAGGTGGGGAATCATGCCGTTTATAGGGCTACTGAAGCGCTGTCCCCTTATTACTATGCACCCGAATTACTGTGAATTTCGTCTTCATAAGACAACGCCTCCCTTTCTATAGTCGCAAATAAGATAACATTGATATTTAATCGAGTAAATACTTTTCAGCTGCCCCTCAAGAGTGCAGGATTCATTCGGTCGCTCGAGATATATTAATCCATATATTGCTAAGCCATATTTGCTATGTTACAGTAAGGATAACAAATTAATTGAATAAGGTTACTTAATTCAATGTGGAGGCAGGCGATTTCTATTGAAACACGAGAACGTTAAGCTGGGTATACCCGATCAAGAGGGCCAGCTGCGGATTATGTTTTCCAAGGGGGGCC
The DNA here is from genome assembly GCF_024498075.1 of Paenibacillus mendelii. GTDB lineage: Bacteria > Bacillota > Bacilli > Paenibacillales > Paenibacillaceae > Paenibacillus_Z > Paenibacillus_Z mendelii. The sequence goes on along the minus strand of NZ_JANHOF010000009.1, from coordinate 171,627 downwards.
CCCGGGCCGGTGCAGGCAGGAAAGGCTTTGGCGTCACGAAGAAAATATCGCTGACCTTGTCCCAAGAATTGTGGGAGACGCTGGAGCAGCGCTCCACCTCTCTGAATTGTTCCCGGTCCGAAACGGTCCGCGATATTATTGAAGCCTTCTTCCTACATGATTCCGGAGATAAGGATGTGCAGCCGAATGCGGATTAGCGCTTCACAGGATACGTTGCATCATGCCCTACAGAATGTGATGAAGGCGGTATCCCCACACTGTCTCGTCCCCATTCTATCCGGAATAAAGCTCACGGCTCACGCGGGCGGACTATCTTTATCCTCAAGCAATACGCACATGATGATCCAGTATGAGCTTTCATTGGAAGATGGGAAGCTGGAGATTCTATCTACGGGAAGTATCGTAGTTCCTGCCGCATACTTGTCGGAGATCGTACGTAAATCACCTTCGGAACAGGTCACACTGGAAGTCACCGAACACCTCATCCTCACGATTCGAGCTGGTTCTTCTGTGTACCGCTTATGCGGGATGGACCCGTTGGATTTCCCCGGCATGCCCGAGGCCAATCCTTCCCTGAGGTTTGCGATCCCAAGCCCGCTGCTGCATAAAGTCATTAAACAGGTTGTGTTTGCCGTCTCGGCTTCCGAGCACAGGCCTGTCCTAACCGGCGTCTCCTGCCAGCTAGATAAGATGGGCCGCTTTCGGTTTCTGGCTACAGATGGCATTCGATTTGCTTCACGAACCACGGAACTGAGCGTGAACGCCAGAGCCGGTTTCACCCCCATTACTATCCCAGGGAAAAATCTGAATGAACTAGCCAAGCTGCTTCTGGGCGAGCAAGGAACGACAGAGGTCGCGCTCGGAGAAAGCTGGGCTATTTTCAAAACGGGAAATGTGATGGTTTATTCAGCTTTAATCGAGGGGACCTATCCTTCCGTTGAGAACTTTATTCCCGCATCCCCTACGACCGAAGTCCTCGTACATGCCGAGGACCTGATCCAAGCGATCGAACGGGTGACGCTCCTAGCGGATAAAAGCCATCTGCTGCGCTTCCATACAACCGGCAAACGCATTACATTGACTGCAAGGACGGCCGAAATCGGCGATGTTTCTGAAGAATTGATCATGGAGCATCGAACCGGCGCCGATATTGATATTTCATTCAACGGCAAGTATATGCGGGATATTTTGCGCTCCGCCGATAGTCCGAGGACAACGTTAAAGTTTACCGGCAGGCTGAGCCCCATTCACATTGAGCCCTATAACGACGCTCAAACGGCTTATATCTTAACTCCAATCCGGACGCAGTAAAGGCTCCTTCACACCTTTATCTTTAACGAACTTAACAAATAAATACCGAACAGTCGGCCCCACAATGATAAGCTGTAGAGGAAAGGCAAAAATAAAATTTTTAAAGACTAAAGTAAAGTAACTCTTAAACAATGATTCGCCTTCCAGACTGTTAGAAAAGTAAGCCGTCCCCAATCCATATAGAGACATTACCAGAACCATTCCACTCACCATACATACGGCAAGGGCTAGAATGACAAGTACCTTCTTAGATTTGTCATAGGGTAATGAAAAAGCAATTTTCTTCGCTACCGGACCGACAATAAATATTTCCACTACGGCAGCTACAATGAAGACCGTAATAAGCTGAACAAGTATTTCTTTCAAGGATACCGTCCCGATTAAGCCGTGTGTAAATAAATTATAGAATGTCATGAATACGACCATCCCCGTGCACATCATCAATCCAAAATAAAAGTTTTCTTTCTTCGTTGTTGGCAATTCCATCATCCCTTCTGTTTATCTTTGTAATTATAGAGATAAGGGATGCCTCTTCATAAGTGCACATTCTGTGAACTTTGTGACAGTGTTCCAAGAAATACAAAAAATCCGCAGCTGATTACGAAGCCGTAAACAGCTGCGGATTCCCGCTAAGATCAAATCATTTCCTAAGTAGATCTCATCAATCAGGCCTTACCTCACGAGACAGCCCTAGCCCACGATTCTTCTATGGTTCGCATCCCATCGCCATGGAATGGAATGGCCCTGCAGATGAACACCGCCATACCATTCATCGATCCCATTCACTGTAATCCAATCGGCCTCCCCGGCCATAACGCTTCTGCCCAGCTCCGTTAGAACAAGCTTACAATGGCGGAATGACGGCGCCGGGTCCTTATAATTGGGAAAGGCCTCTAGTCCCTCCGCTCTCAGCAGCGGATACGGACCTTGTGAAATCTTCGCTAAGTGATGCCAATATTGGAGGTCACCCATGCCGAGCACGTGCAGCTTATTGCCAACCTGTTCAAACAGTTCCATTGGAGAATGCAGCCCGTTCTGGACCATCTCCAAAGTGGTCTGTTCTACGATTCCCAGCCCATTATGAACAGAAGGCAGCCGTGCCAAGTGAAGTTGAAAGGCATGGTGCACGAAAGGCAGCGCACCGGTACGCCCATCTTGAAGCAGCCGAGCTAAACTCATGGGATCTGGAGAACAATATGCTTCCCATACTTCTGCCCCCAGCTCCAGCTCCTCTTGACCGACGGCTTGCCAGGTCCCCGATAAGGTTTTCATCTGTTCCACGGACAGCTGACCTAACCCTCGAAAAAGTTCAATTCCCGGATACGCTCCGATACAGAGCAGGCTTAATTTCGTGCTGCCCAGCGGCTGCTGCGCAAACCAATGCAGCAAATAACAGAGCATGGTCTGATCAAAGAGATCATGCTCAAACCATAACACGATCTCCTCGTATTGACGGAAATCAGCCAATACTTTCTCTTGAGCTTGGCTGCCCTGAATATATTCTGCGCTGGGAATGCCCATGGTTGCCTCCAAATACTGCGCCCGGATGGATCGGTGGGTAAATTCCGCCGGATCGGCAAATACAGGGCCTTCGGGGTAGACTTCCCGCCAGACGAGAATGTCTCCCTGGACGACGCCTTGCCGCAGCTTATCCGCCACGGAATCACCATTCACGATATGAAGCATTCTGTTTCCTCCTTCGCTAAGCAGCTGGAACACCGCGGCAAAATCAGCCACGGGAAGTGTGCCTTTCAATTTACTCCGCGCATCGAAAAGCCGTTTCTTCAACGCCGAGACCGGTGTACCCGAATAAGCGGAGACCTCTTGAAGCGAGTAGCCGTGCAAATAAAACAATTGAACCGCTACCCGCATATTAGGAGACAGTTCAGCTATGGAGTCATGCAGCAATCGATGCAGCTCTCTTCTTGCGACAATGTCCGGTACATCGAATTGAATCTCGGCTGTTTCGGCCATGCCGTCGATCGGAACGGTTTGCGGCTGCTTCTTGCGCATCATGCGATAGCATTGACGCAGCACGATCGTTTTGAACCAGCCGGGGAATGCCTCCGGCTGCTGCAGCTTATCCAAATGAATGAATGCTTCCGCAAACGCCTCTTGAACCGCGTCCTCCGCCAGATGGGGATCCTGTAATTGATCATACGCAACCGCATACGCCATAGCGGAGTAATGCCGAACAATCGGATCAAAGGCATCCCGGCTCCCTTTTCTTGCCGCGTCTATCCACTCCCGCACACTCCCCTGGCTCCTCTCGTCTATGTTCACTATATAAGTGCCGAAGAAGCTCACAAAGGTTACGGCAGCCGGCCCGGCCTATCTGCAGGAGACGAGCGCATTAACATGCCTCTCAGGGCGGCCAGGCTATAGGCTATACATAGTTATACCAGTGCTCGATCCAGGGATGCTCTCCATAATGTTCCCGGATAAAGGCGCCTGCCTTCCCAATAAGCGCCTCCGCTTCCGCATAACAGGCATATTCCGCCAGCTCTGCGTGAGCAGTGACGTTATGGCGATTCGGCATGACATCTAAGTAAGCTAGAATCTCTGCACCGTGCTTTTCTCCAAACCTTGTCGTTGGAAGAAACGTGGACACCCACTTATCATGCGGGTAGCTCTTGCCATCCAACAGGTAAGCTATGCGGCACAGCTCTTGAACGATCCTTGCAGCGTGCAGATGGGCTGAGATGCTGTCTCCCCTTCTTAAAGGGTGGCGCATCCAGTCCAGGGTCAGATGCAGATCTAAATAACGGTTCTTGATAAATGGGAGCGCCTCCTTCATAAATTCATGTGACCCCCGCTCAATCAAGCCGCTAAACCGCTGCCTGGGATCATGGATCGGAATTGATTGTTGAAACTCCCATACTTGAGGAAAATCATGCTTATCGAAATAGCCTTGTAAGGTGGCGTACGATTCAAAATGATAATGCCCGGCCCATTCGCCAATCGGGATGAAGACCCCGTCTGTGCGGTCGGTCAACCCTAGCCGATGGTAGGCCGCATGAATGTGCCCCAGATCATCCTCCTCACAAAAGAACACAAAATCAATATCCGAGTAACGATCGCTGTTCCCCCGCGACACGCTGCCTTTGAGAACGAGTGATAGTTCTCCCCAGTATTGACGGATCACCTCATGCTGAGACAATTCATGAGAATACGCATGAGCTAATTTCAATAACTGTTTGCTAGTTTCATTCATGCTCCAGCTTCCCTCCTCCCGCAACTTCAGACGGCTTCATTCCTAAACCCTCACCTAACCCCGCTTGGGGTCTTCATGCTTATCTATATACTCCACCCAGGCATGACCCTCAGGAAATTGCCTCTTCAATGAGACTTTAAGCCACTCCCTTGCCGGCGGCCTCAAAGTAGGGAGAACGGTTAGAAAGTCAGTCTGGTCCTTGTCTCTGATACCCGAGCTGCCCCCCTTATAGAGAAGCTGTATTTCCGGCTTTAAGTACGGGATGCCTTCTGTTGTCGTTGCAATGCAATCCTGCAGCGGTCTGCGAATAGCCTTTTCCCTCCGGTAAATCCAATAATCCTGCTCCGTATCGATGAACATGATTTGAAAGGCCCACGGGGAGTTGCTATCCTTACTGACCCATATATCTTGGGTCGTGGCTAGGAACTCTCCTTCTTCCCAATCAGACAGCTTCCCATCTTCAGCTTTGTACAGCTTCCATTCCGGGGTCAGATGCTGATAAGCGGTTAATTGTTCCCCGCGCAATAGTATGACGTCTACATCCGCGTGCGGCCTCGATTGTTGGCCTACATGCAAGTCTAGAGCCCAGCCCCCTGCGATACACCACTTAACAGGCATTTCTGAAAATATCGCACATACTTCAGAAACGGATATCGGCATCCAATTGTAAATATCTGTTCTCAACGTGATCCTCCTCCGAGCGCCTCCTTCGAATCATTTATCTCGGGTAGCAAGCATGCCTCATGTTTCTCTTCGTCATCAATCGCATGAAGCCCTACTGAAGGTCTTCTTTATTTGTTCAATTAACCGTATTAAGAAGAAGCTTGCCTCTGTTTAAGAGGCCTTCCTCTTGCGGCGAATGATATAAATGAAGATACCCAGACAGCCAAGGGCAATAAGAGCATAGGCAATATTAGAGTAAATATCCATGTAGGCCACAATGCTTTCCCATGAAGAGCCGACCGCAGCACCGATACTAATCAGCGTCGTATTCCAAATCAACGATCCTACAGTAGTTAAGAGTATAAACAACCCAATGTTCATACGGGTACTCCCTGCCGGGATGGAGATCAGACTGCGGAGCAATGGAACGAGCCGGCAGAGGAGCACAGTCCAAACCCCATATTTTGAAAACCAGTTGTAGGCTTTATGCACATCAGCAGGGGTCAGTCGCAAGATACGGCCCCACCTGACGATAATGCGTTCCATCCTTGTCCGATCGATTAAATAGCCGATATAGTACAGTACGATCGCCCCGAAGACAGACCCAATTGTCGAGGCTATCACCATGCCCAGAAGGGTGAGATTGGACGTGGTGGTCATAAACCCGCCGAAGGTTAGAATAACTTCGGATGGGATCGGCGGGAACACATTCTCAATGGTTATCAGCAGGAAGACACCGATATAGCCGAATTCATTCATCATTTCCGTAATCCATTTCTCCATGTTTGCACCTCTGCTTTTGCAGTATTAAGTTAAATTACCGTGTACTTTCTGGTAGATCCATACATCCAACACTTTATAGACGAGAAACAAGACGATAAAGGCAGCACCATAAACGATAAATATCGTTTCAAGAATCAACACCCATCCCCCGTTTGGCAGCAATGCCCCCTCCATAGTGACAAGCAGGATAAAGGCTGCACTGGCGACCGCTGCCCATCCGAATAAATAATAATGAGCATGCAATTGGAAAAGTGATGTGTTTTTCGATAAGGACAACAGCTCTTTGACCTTGAATTGGGATATGGCTTCCGCCGCTGCCTGTTCCCTCGGCTTGCCCTGATTCATTAAATCCTCCGTATAATCCTCCAAATAATTACGCAGCTCCAGCTTGTCTTCGTCGCTCATAGCCAGCTGTTCGACATAGGCCCTAATATCGCTGTGATTCCGATACAAGACGTTGATACGGATATGGCTGATGTAATTCACAATGCTCCATAATAGAGCTATTCCGAATGAAACGCCGTACCCTATAGACAGCCAAAGCCGATCATCAGGTATATCCATACGATCCATGTAAAAAAACACGCCGCATATTGCAACGGACAAGATCAACAACCAAGAATGCCTGATATCGCCTAAGCTGAATGCCTTCCTCAATAATGTCATCTTCTTTCGTCTCCTTAAATAAATCGGTTTACAATCCGGGAGGTGTCCTGCCAATCTTGAGTGTATCTATCCAATAATAATCTCCCCTCGTCTGTAATCGAATAATATTTCCGCCGCCCTCCATGTGTCTGATCTCCCCAGTAAGAGCGAACCGCGTGCTGCTTCTCCAATCGCTTCAAGGATAAATACAAGGTCGCTTCTTGCAGTTCAAAGGCTCCGTCTGTCCTATCTTTAATCGCCTTTGAAATTTCGTACCCGTAATTATCTCTTTCTTTAATAATCGAAAGAATCAACAGATCGACGGTTCCTTTTAACATTTCCGCATTCAATCACTGTTCCCCCGCTCTAATTACCTAACAATATTAAGTACATAACAATCATAAGCTAAAGTACTTATGAACGCAAGGTACTTTATTCGAATATCCAAAAAAAGGGGCTGCAGCAGATCGCTTGAAAGCAACCTCCCGCAGCCCCTTAACGACTTAAGAGAACCGTAATTCTTCCGCTCACGTTGAAGATTTAATGAGATCTTTCCTCCAGAAATCGATCACGGTATAGCCCTCTAATTCCATGGAAGCCCACGAATTCTTATACTTCAACCCGTAGCTATCCATCACCTCGATTGTGCTTTTCACTTCTGATTGCCGGACTCTGAGTTCCATGGATACTACATCTCTTAAAATATTTTTCAACGTTTCGATTTCAGTCGCTGCCATATTCAAACCTCCGCTATAGGGTATCTTGCCTGAGAGAAGATACATGCCTTATTTAAGCTTTCCCACTATTTATTTAATGAAACCTGCATGACTGCGCTGCAAGCGTAAGAAGAAGAGCCGCGGCTACCTCTACCAAGGTGATCTGCGGCTCTTTCATTATTACTAGTCTGCTAGAACTAGATATTCTGGAATGACAAAAGAGACTTCGCCGAAAATTTTGCAGGAAGTATCAAATTTTAGTCTTTATACTGCTTATCACAACACATCAAAAAGGGCTGCAGCAGGTTCTGAAGTGCAACCTGTTACAGCCCTCTATCCTTTATTTAAACTTCTCTGGAAATTGCTTCACAGTCCCATTCGTAAGGGTGTCGGCGAGCTTGATAATATGGTCCTCATATTTATCGAATGCAAGGATATCCGCCTTCCAATCCTTCATAATTCTTGCGGTGACCTGATCTGTAAGAAGCTGTAGATGCGTATAGAGCAGGTCCTGCAATTCCTTCTGCGGCCAGTTCGGGTTAGCGGCACTTAGAAACTTAGCGATATCATCCGCATTCCGGTACCACGCAGCATTATATTTCTTCAACTCCTCTTGATTTCCGCTTTTGGCAGCATCCACTACTTTCCCTGCGAGGAGGATGTGCTCCTTCAACAGCTCAGCCAGCTTATTGCCCGCCGCTTCTCCGTAATACGGCTTGATCGCATCTCCGATATCCTGCTGATTGCGAAGCAATCTCGCCAATACGTCATTCTGATCCTCCAAGCCGGCAAGGGCGCTTACAATGTAGCTCCTCGTCCAGATCGTATGGTCAATCCAAAGCTTCCTCAGATCTCCTTGGAGCTGCACCATCTTCGGACTTATGCATAGCTTGTGTTCGTGCTTGTGGTGATCATTTCCAGCTGCTTGTACGCCTACCGGTGTCACAATCAAGGCAAAGGCCATAATCATCAACTGGCATGCCAATAGAACCTTTCTTTTCATGAATATCATCTCCTCTGCTGGATCTGCTTGAATTGCCCCTTTTATTGTGAACAATTCCGTCCTTTTTATTCCAGCCCCCTCTTTGAGCTGGCTGGCTGTCACTGTGACTGTGAATTGCTCTGGGCGGCGCCTGCCACAGAACCACAGAAGAACCAGAAGAACAACCCAAAAAGGACCGTGACAGCCTGCCTGCCGGGCAGCCTGTCACAGCCCTTCAAAACCCCGAACTAAATTCTGCGACAATGCATATCCCCTTAACTTCTGGACTTCGCCAGCAGATAGAGGAAATAAGGCGCACCGATGACCGCCACGACAATCCCCGTGGGGACTTCTGAAGGCTGAATAATCCAGCGGCCTATCGTATCCGCTGTAATGACGAGGAGCGCACCCGTCAGGGCCACCGTCGGAAGCAGCATCTGATGCTTCGGTCCAACAAGGCGCCGCGCAAGATGCGGTCCGATAAGCCCGACGAACCCGATGCCGCCGCTGACGGCAACGGAGGAGGCGGCCAGCCCCACCGCCGCGGATAACAGCACCAGCTGCTCCCTCGACACCCGAGTACCCAGCCCGATCGCCGTATTCTCACCCAGATTGAGGACGTTCATGACTTGCGCTTTGTAGCATACAAAGGGCAGAAGAACGACAATCCACGGCAGCAGCGAGAGCACAAACTTCCAGTTCGTTCCCCAGATGCTTCCCGCCAGCCATGTCGCCACAAATTGATATTTCTCCGGATTCAGCCTCAGCGTCAGCACGATCATCGCCGCGCTGATCCCTGCCGCCACCGCAATTCCCGTGAGCAATAAGCGCGTCGGCGACAAGCCCTGATGACGCTTGTACGCCAATAGAAAAATCAAGGCGGCCGTCAGCCCGGCACCCACTAACGCCAGTACCGGCAGCAGGTAAATCGGCGCCGCAGCCGTAGTGGGATAGAACGAAATAAACAACATCACCATAAGGCCTGCCCCGGCGTTGATACCGAGAATCCCGGGGTCTGCCAAGGCGTTGCGCGATATCCCCTGCATGACGCAGCCGGATACGGCCAACCCCGCACCAATCAGGACGGAGATCACGATGCGCGGCAGGCGGAACTCGAATAAGATGAGCGATTGCTTCTCCGTCCCTTGACCAAACAACGTACGGAGCACTTCCATCGGAGTCAGCCGGATATAGCCGGTGTTCATGCTGATAAGAAAGACGATGGCGATGAGGATGCCCAGTACCGACAGCACAAGAATATTACGCCTTCTTTTCCCGTGCTCAATCTGCACGACCGAATTATGATCCACCTATAGCTCCCTCCTTTCCTTGCGTGCCAAGTACAAGAAGAAGGGAACTCCGATAAGGGCGATGAGCGCCCCAACCGGAGTCTCATAAGGCGGGTTGACCATCCTTGCCCCCAAATCGGCGAACACGACAAGCAGGCTACCGAGCACGGCCGAGCAGGGAATAATCCAGCGATAATCCACACCGACCAGCTTGCGCGTGAGATGGGGGATCATCAGTCCAACGAAACCTACAGAGCCGACAACCGACACCGCCGAGCCTGCCAGAACGAGGACAATAATCGCGCCCGCCAGCTTAATTAACTGCGTACGCTGCCCGAGCCCGCGGGCGACTTCTTCACCCAAGCTCAGCATTGTGATCGAACGGGACAAGACGATCGCCCCCGCGATCGCCGCGGCGATCCAAGGAAGCATGATTTTCAATTGGAACAGAGTGGTCCCCGCCAAACCTCCGGCATACCAGTACGCCAGATCCTGTCCGATATGGAAATATAACGCGATTCCTTCACTGAGCGCACTGAGCAGCGCACTAAGTGCCGCACCCGCCAGAACCAATCGGACGGGTGTCAGGCCGCCTTTGGCCAGCGAACCGATTCCATAGACCAAAGCTACGCTGACACCCGCCCCCAGGAAGGAATACATAATCAGGTACATAAAGGGCAAGCCGGGAAAAAAGGCGAAGCAAAGCGTCAGCATCAACCCCGCTCCCGCATTCAAACCAAGCAGGCCGGAGTCCGCCAGCGGATTGCGTGTCATCCCCTGCATAATGGCTCCCGCCACAGCTAAGGAGGCTCCTACCATTGCACCTCCCAGCACCCGCGGCAGGCGCAGCTCCTGGATAACCTGATGTTGGTTCAGGTCGGGATTAAATTGGAATATGGCTTCCCACACAACGAGGAATGGAATGTCCGCCGCACCGAACGAGATGGATAAACCCATGCCGCAAGCCAGCAGGACCAGACCGCCCGTCAGGATGAAGGTTGCCGCCCACGGCCGGCTTTTCGGTCGTCTTTGCTGCTTATGGCTCATTGTTTCTAACGCTTGACTCATATGCCCCACCTTTATCATGACCACAATGCGCATTCGAGAGATTAACTGCAAATGATAGGCCATTTCTATACATCAAGTATGTCTACGTTCCAAATTGCGCTTGATGCAAACGGCTGTATGCACCGCCTGCGGCGACCAATTCCTGATGATGCCCCTGTTCCTCAATGCCTCGCTCGGTCACCACCACGATGCGGTCCGCGTCCTTAATCGTTGCGAGGCGATGGGCGATGACCAGTGTCGTCCGTCCCTCCGACAGCTCCGACAGCGATTGCTGGATGGCCAGCTCCGTCTCCGTATCCAGTGCCGATGTGGCTTCATCGAGAATGAGGATCGGCGGATTTTTCAGGAACATGCGCGCAATCGCCAATCGCTGCTTCTGACCGCCTGACAGCTTCACTCCACGCTCACCGATAACGGTGTCCATCCCCAGCTCCTGCGATCGGATAAATTCATCTAGGCGGGCACGCCGCGCGGATTCCCATATTTCCTCTTCACTTGCATCCAGCTTGCCGTACAGAATGTTCTCGCGGATCGTGCCGGCAAACAAGAACACATCCTGCTGCACAATGCCAAGCTGCTTACGAAGTGATTCTTGCGTCACCTTGCGGATATCCACCCCGTCGATGCGGATCGCGCCGCTCTCCACCTCGTAGAAGCGCGGCACCAGGCTGCATAGCGTCGTCTTGCCTGCGCCGGATGGGCCGACGAAGGCAACCGTCTCGCCTTTGCGGATGACTAGATTCACCTGCTGCAGCACTTTCCGATCCGTTTCATAGCTAAAGGACACGCTGTCGAATTCAATCTCCCTCTGGAAGGCGCCGAGCTCTACCGCATCGGGTGCATCGGCCACATCCGGATCGGTCTTCATCAATTCCACATAACGCTTGAAGCCGGCAAACCCTTGCGGATAACTTTCCACGATGGCGTTAATTTTCTCAATGGGGCGGAAGAACACATTCGTAAGCAGCAGAAACCCGACAAACTCTCCATAAGAAAGCTGACCTTGAAGGACAAACCACGTACCGCACACCATCACAAACAAGGTGACGAACCGCATCATCATATAGCTGATAGCACCGTTACTGGCAATCAGCTTGTACGAGCGCAGCTTGGTCAGACGGAAACGCCCGTTATTGACTGCAAATTGCGCTTCCTCATGCGCCTCGTTAGAGAACGCCTTAACGACGCGAATGCCGCCTACATTGTCCTCAATGCGTGCATTGAAATCACCGATGTCGCTGAACAACTGATGTATAGCCTTCGTCATCTTCTTGTTGAAATACACAACAACCCATATAATCGCCGGAACCACGATGAAGGTCAGCACCGCAAGCTTCCAGTTGATAAACAGCATGAGCGAGAAGGAACCCGCCAGCGTCATGACGGCAATGATTAAATCCTCCGGCCCATGATGCGCCATCTCGCCAATCATATTCATGTCATTGGTCAGGCGGCCGATCAGATGGCCGGTCTTCGTATTGTCGAAGAAACGGAACGACAGCTTCTGAATATGCGCGAATAGCTTGCGCCTCATATCCGTCTCAATATTAATGCCGAGCATATGGCCCCAGTAATTGACGATATACATCAGTCCGGTATTCAGCGCATACAGCGCAACCAAGCCGAGTGAGGCCCAGAATATTAAATCCCACTTACTTCCCGGTAACAGGTCGTCGATAAACACATTGACAGCCATCGGAAATGCCAGTTCCAGCAACCCGGCAATGATGGCACAGCCGAAATCAAGGACAAACAATCCTTTATACGGCCGATAGTAGCTAAAAAATTGACGAATCACGGCGTCCTCCCCTTCCTAACTCTCTCTAGTCTTCCGATATACCAAGCGCCTTGTTCTTCTCCTTAAACCGATCATTATGGGAGGAGACATACGCCATTCTTGGAGCCTCTGGATCCATATACAGCTTGGCGCTGTTAAGAGCCAGAGCCGCGTCCGTGAACGCTCCGGCAATCAGGTTCACCTTGCTGTCATAATAAGCGAAATCGCCTGCGCCATAGATACCGGGCAGGTTCGTCTCCAGCTTGGAATTGACGTATACATTCCAGTCATCCATATTCAGACCCCAATCCTTGATCCCGCTGAAATCCGATTTGAGGCCATGGTTAACAATGACCTCATCGACCTCGAGCTGATGGGCGTCACCTGTCTCGATATGGCGGAGTGTCACCCGCTCAATGGTCTCTCCGTTGCTGCTATATAGCTGGCTGAGTTCGTATGGAGTAAGCACATCGACGGATGAGTTCTTCATCCGGACTATATTTTTCTCGTGTCCGCCGAATTGGTGTCGACGGTGTGCAACGGTGACCTGGCTCGCAATGGGCTCCAGCTCATTCGCCCAGTCCACCGCGGAATTGCCGCCTCCTGAAATCAGCACCCGTTTCCCTCGGAACGGCTCCAGCTCTTGTACGGTATAGTGCAGGTTGGAGACTTCATAGCGCTCAGCCCCCTCCAGCTCCAGCTTCGCCATCTTCAGAATGCCGCGCCCGATCGCTAATACGACGGTGCGTGTCCAGTGCTTCTCCCCGCTAGCCGCCTCGAGAATATAGGTTCCATCCGGCTGCTTCGCCAGCCCCATGATTTGCTGCCCGAATACAAGGGTCGGGTCAAAGGTTTTCGCTTGCTGCTCCAATTGAGCAATCAGCTTCTCGCACAATATTGGAGGGACACCGCCGACATCCCATATCATTTTCTCGGGATAGATCAGCATGCGTCCACCAAGCTCCTCCTTCGCTTCTATGAGCTTCGTTTTCAGATCGCGCATGCCGCTATAGAAAGCCGTATACATCCCCGCAGGGCCACCGCCGATAATCGTCACATCGTATAATTCAAGCTGCTCTGTCAATTCATGTCCTCCTCTTGCTGATTCCCTAACCGCTTTTTTGGTTGAGAATAATTATCATTACCATTGTATGCCTATCCTCTTTGAAAGAGCAATGGACAAAAGAGACGGAATTTTTGTACAAAAAAACGGCAGCCCCGGCTGCCGTCTCTCCACTTCTGCTTCGCGAATACCACGAAGCGGCTCCTTATTCAAAACGATTCATCAATAATAAACGAGACAGAGATCGCCTAATATTCAAAGCTGCTTGGCTTAAGAAGTATGCCTTAACAGTCCCGGCAGCATGCTCAGCAGCTTGCTGATCGTGCTGGCGTCACAACAGTTCCAAGTGTCCTCATCCACCAGATAGACGAGCCCGTTCCGTACAGCGGGAAGGCTTTGCCACAATGGGCTGCTGATGGTTTCTTCCATGGCTCTTCTCGATTCAGGGCTGTTCGGAAGCAGCATGAATATGCGATCCCCCGCGTATTCATGGAGGGTGTCCGCTGTAATCTCCTTATAAGCCCTTTCCGCATGAAGCATATCCATCACTTTCTGTACCGGACGAAAGCCGCATGGATGATAGAGGACGGAGGTTAGTCCAATCGTGCCCATGGTGAACAACCGTTTGCCGCGATTATGCAGGAATACGGAGGCCGTCTCGCCCGGTCGAATATGAGGTCCAAGCTGCTTCCACATCCGTTCGGCGCTGCTGGCATGATGATTAAGCCAATGCCGGGCTTCCTGCTCCTTGCCGAACCACTCCCCAAGCGTCAGCATTCTCTCTTCCAGCGATCTGAAGGAGTTGTAGGTCAGCGTCGGAGCGATCCGTGAGATTTGCTCATATTCCCGCTCATCTTCCTTGTCATAGATAATCAAATCCGGTTTTAGAGACGCCGCCTTCTCCGTATTGAAGGGACGTCCCTGTCCCCACAGCTCCCCTCCGATGGGTTGAATGCCCAGCGTCAGCAGATCCTCTATCGTATTTCCGTAAAAGATAACGCGCGTAGGTTTGGCCGGTATCGTAACCTCATGCCCCGCCCAGTCTCTTACGTTGATTCTGCGTCTCATGGCGATGGCATACTGTCTGGGAGACATGCCCGTTGTTTGGCGGAATCGCCGGTTGAAGTAATATTCATCCGTAAAGCCCACCCGCTCTGCTATATTACGCAATGATTCATCGGATTGCAGCAGCCAGTCCTTGGACTGCTTAATTCGGAGCTCCGTTAAGTAATCGAGCGGCTTCTTCCCCGTTAATCCCTTAAAAATAGCGGAGAACTGCACGGTAGGAAGACCCGCGATTTGCGATAGCAGTCCGACTGTTATTTTATCCGTAGAGTGATCCTGCAAATACTGAATTGAACGCTCCACAGCTTGAATCGAGCCGGGCTTTCTGTCGGTTGCCATATTATGCTCCAGCACGAAGCCCATCAGCTTCAAAAAACGCAGATTATGCTGGAACGACTCAATCCCCTCCTGCTCCTGTCTGCTTCCCTCATAAAGCTGCTCAGTCATATCTATTAATTGGGACAGCGGATAGACGCGCAGCTCGCTCCGGCCCGGAAATAGGGGCTCCCTGTACGCTTCTGGGGCGGCTGACCGGCTGATCCGAGTAATGATAAAGGTTATTCTAAAATATTGAACCGTCTGGTCATCGTCGCTCTTGAATTGATAGGACACACCGGGAATAAAGAGAAAAGCGCTATGTCTGGTGAATAATGACGTCTCGTTGTCCGTATACATGGTCCCTGAACCGCTCTTGCATATGAGGAGCGTATACGCTTCGTTTACTTCTTCCGTCAGGGCAGTTCCTGCAGGACAATTCAACAGCTCTATATGAAGCAAATGAAAGGACAGATACCGCAGATGCACGGATGATGATGATGGAACGTGCATGCCGAACCCCCTATTACATTGAGAATAATTATCATTTAGATGATTATAGCTGAAAAAAAGAAGCTTTTCAACCGTAGTTGAAGAGCTTCTTTGGCCATACACCATCTATGGAGTTACTTGTTATTGCGCTAGAGCCTTGGGAAGCTCTTGAAGCAGCCATTCCCTTGAAAGGGCGTCGCTTCCTGCCTTCATAATATCAAACTTATACACGTAGCCGTTCTTAACGGCTGGAAGGTTGCTCCACACATTACTCGCCATCAGCTCACTTGTGGATTCCTGCGCCTCAGGATTTACCGGATTTAAGATGAAAATACGGTCTCCTGCATATTCCTTCAGGAGTTCGGCGGAAATCTCGACGAATCCCACCTGCTGGTCAATGAGCTCCTGTACTTTGGCAACAGGCTTGAAGCCATTCTCTTCATATAGAAACTGCGGAAGGCCGGCACCTGCCATAACGAACAAACGATTGCCTGGATACATCGTGAACACGGAAGCCGTTTCGTTATCCTTTATCCCTTTCTGGCGCAGCGCGGCCCACATTTCTTGTACTCCCGCCTTATGCTTGGTCAGCCAAGCTTCGGCCTCATCCTTCTTGCCGAGCAAATCTCCTAGGATGCGCATTCTCTCTTCGAGAGGTGCAAAGGAGTTAAACGTTACCGTCGGTGCGACTTTGGAGATTTGTTCGTACTGAGCAGCATCATTGTTCGAGAAAATGATGAGGTCTGGTTGAAGCGCCAATGATTTCTCCAGGCTGATCGGAAAGCCGACATCCTCTGAAGCTGCCAGTTGATCCTCGTATACAGTTCCGCCATCTTGCTTGATGACGCCAACCGGTGTAACGCCGAGAGCAAGTACGTCTCCCGTGACCTCACCATGATAAATAACCCGCTGTGGTTGAACGGGGATCTCGACCTTATGGTCGGTCCAGTCGGTAAATACGCGCATCGTTTGTTCGGCTTGCTCCGGTTCAGATGGAGATTCTGCCGGCTTCTCCGACGATTGGTTGCCAGCAGCCGGTGTTGTATTGTCCGGACGATTCGCATTGTTGCCGCATGCTATCAATAATGCCCCCATTATGACGATAAGTACCATAAGCATGCTTGCCTTCCTTGCTTGTACCATTCTACTTCTCCTCCAGTTCATTCCCCTTTATTATGATAATGCTTATCATTATCATTTAGAATAGTACGCAATTCATCTCCGCAGATCAATGGACAAAATTAATGACCCCGCCTCTTTTTGTACAAAACCACCAGGAGTCCCCTTCTTAACAGCGAGCTCTGTATGTATGTGTTCATGAATGATACCATGTGAGAGATTGAACCCTGCACTATTGTTTCTATTAATGTAGGGTACCTGCTGTGTGCCTTTGATATGATACAAGCGAATGGAGGGTATGTATGGACTTTCTAAGCCGAATGACCGAGGTTATCAATTATATCGAGGAACATATTACCGACGACATTGATCTCAATGAAATCGCCAAAATTGTCGGCTGCGGCGCTGGTTTGAAGCCGTTCTAACGCTTTCTGATCGTAATAACGATACCCGTTCTCCTTAATAACCGTAGGCTTCAGTATTCCAAGCTCGTCATAATAATGTAAGGTTCTACGGCTAATATGAATTCGCTTAATGATGTAACCTATTGAATATATGGTGTATCAACTCCTTAGTGTGACCAGCTTAACATTTACGCTAACGTATAAGTCAATAAGATTCTCCAATCATTTCATGGGATCAGAATGTTTGCAGAACACTCAAAAAGGGCTGCAACGAGCTTGCCCCTCGGCAGCCTGTTACAGCCCTCCAATCCCGCGTTCGGCGCGGTTGCCCGGTCATATCTATTTCAAGAAATAATTGTTCAGAATCGGGGCAAGAGCTGCCGGTTTTACGATGTGCGTCTGGCCTTCCAGAGTTTCGAGCTTTGCACTCGGGAGTACGTCCGCAAGTGACTGCATCGCGTTGCGCATCCAAGCCGGACTCTTGCCGCCGACGGCTACAAGAGTGGGCACGGTTATGGAGGACCACCGGTTCAGCGTAAGCGCACTGCCTCTCTGGTGATCTAATGTCAGGAGCGTATCGTACGGCAGCGTGTGGGCAACCGCTTTTAGTTTCGACCACGCCGGCATGAGAGGCATTATGGCGACGATTGGAGCCGGCAGCCCCACCCCTTTTCTCATAAAGTGCTTAACCGCAGCGCTTCGGCGGCCCGACGTTAATAGACCTTCCATTTGCTCCATATAATCTTCCGGCACCGGTGTACGGCTGTTATCGACGACGAACGGCGCTTCATACAACGCCAGCTTCTTAATGGATGAAAGTCGATTCGCCGCTTCCAGAGCTAGCGCTGCACCGGAAGAAATGCCATATACGAAAGCCGATCCGCCAGCCTCTTCGATCAGAGCTGCAATGTCCTCGACTTCGCGCTCAATATCATAGGGTTTCATGTCCCCACTGTCGCCGCGCCCCCTGCGATCATATGTGAATACGGTAAAATGCTGCTGCAGCAAAGCAGCCAGAGGCCCATTCGGCCCGTTCGTTCGACTGCAGAGTGCGCCGTCCACCAAGATGAGCGGCAATCCGCTGCCTGCCTTATCGTAGGCAATAGCCGTGCTATCGTTTGAATATACGATTCCCATACATCCTCCTTATTAATAGGCAAGTTTAGTTTGGCCGCGCACTCTGAGGCTCCCTTGAGGAACAAAGTGTGCTCACATCGGTTCACATCGAATCTGGTTCGTTCCCTACCCGATAACTTTGCCCGCTTCTATTATATCGACGAACGGAGCGCATCATAATCGACACCTCGTGCTATATTTTTTTATAAAAAATGTACATGTCGGGCGACGGGTAGATTAACTTAAAGCGGCTTTGGGGCAAAACAAGTCTTCACAGCCATCCTACTCACAGGGACTCAATTGTTACTTCACAAGGGACTCCATATCCTTTATCACCGCTTCAACACGTTCATCGGTGCCTTCGTAACCATGAAATATCAATACATTCGCAACTTGATATTCACCGTGCGCTGCCACATCTGCCCCCGCCGTCTGTCTCTCAAAATCCTGCATCCCCTTCAGAACACCATTACTGGAGGAATATATATAAATACTAATCAACTCGCCGTCAAGCATAAAAGGCTCAGGCTTGACACCATTCAAGGTATATAGAAATACACTCTTCGGATGTAATTCTTTCGGATCTTCTAAAGGAATTTCATGCTTTTCAAATAAATCCTTGATCTGTTCCAATGAGATTGTTTTCTCCTTCACCGTGCACCCTGCAATAATGAAACACAGTGCCATCCCTATCATCAGAATTTTATTCATTAGTAATTCCCCCTTATAACGATTATGACGTTAAGAGATGAAGGAACGTTGCAGTATGTCTAGGGCTGTTTTCAGTCATTAACTCAAGAAGCTCCTAAGGGGCATCTTGAGTTAGACCGAGTCCGATCACGTCGGCACAGCATGTGCAATTATCGCATTACCTGCCCGGCTGACCGCGCACAAACAAACCGGCGCACCTCCCGAAGGAGAGCGCCGGTTCAGGGCGATTCAAAATCTATGCCTATAACCCTTTCCCTCCGATCGGACGCACCGGAACGGCGCTCACCCCTGCAATCAACGGCTTGCATTGCTCAATGACTGCCCGAACCTTCTCGTCCTTCAAGGAAGCGGCATGCGCCTCGGCGCTCTCCCACAATTCCATGATCCACAGCACATCAGGCTCATTGACCGACTCGTTCAAGATGTAGAAAATACAGCCTTCCATGCCCTGCAGGGTTTCGGAGGATTCCAGCATCATCTTTGCCAGCTCATCGCGTTTACCCGGCTGCGCCTTCAACTGACCAAACATGGTGTATTTACTCATGCTCATCTCCCTTTCTTCGTTCGAGATTGGATAACATCGCTTCGTAATGCCCGGATATTCTCGCGCCGGCTTCCGCCAATTTCCGCACAAGCAGCTCCGATTCAATGGTGAGTGCCGTACCGTACGGCATCAGAAAGTAAGGTGCGTAAGTTAATAACATCGTACGTTCCAAGCGAAACACAGCCTCCTCCGGCCGCCGTTCCGTCAGCGCGTGCCCGAACAGCCAGTGCCGGCACAATTCATTCAGCACCTGTTCCTGTCCGCCAATCCGCACGGTTTCGAGCTCCGCGTCCCCTTCGGGACCGGGAAGCAGCTGACCGAGGAGAAAATCCTTGGCGGAGAAACCAGCCGGACGCTCGAACCTTGACTCGGTCTCCTGCAACCGGAGAATACGGTCCACGCGGAAGCTTCGCAGCTCCCCCCGGTAACCGCAATGGCCGACCGCATACCAATTTCCTTTCCAGTAGACGATGCCATATGGATTGAACAGCCGCGGCGGGGTGACCTCCCCCTTGCCGCGATGGTACTCCATCTCCAGCGTTCGTCCCTGCCCGGTCGCTTCCTCTAGAAGCTGAAGGAAGGACTGGTATTTGCCGTCGATGGGCGGATATATGACCGATAGGCCGCCGCCATGCCGCTCCAATTGTGCGAGCTGTTTCTCGTTTGCATAGCGTTTCAGCTTGTCCATCGCCCGGGCCAGCGCTTCCGAATGCGGATACCCGGCTTCCCTGGCGAACACGGAGGCGTGAATTAGCCCCTTCTGCTCTTCGTGATCGAAGATGAGTGGGGAATCGGCAAACCGGCTCAGGATGTGGTACCCTCCATTCGGCCCCGTATCGGCGACGATCGGCACCCCGCTCGCACATAACGAGTCGATGCAGCGATAGACGGTCCTCACGTGAATCTCCAGCTCCTCCGCCAATTGCTTAGCAGTCATCCGCTTGCCCGAGCGGAGCATCCACAGTATAGATAACATATTATCTGCTTTGGTCATTCTCCAAACCCTCTTTCATGGTATCGGGCCTGCGAGATGTCTCCCGTGGGGGCCGATCAAGCCAAGGGTGTCATTCCCTTGTCGACCCAAGCTTCGTAGGTCGGGCCGTAAATTTCAGGCGGCCGCAATCCCGCTTGCCTCATAAGCACCGTCATCTGCCCCCGGTGATGAGCTTGATGCATGATGGAAAACCGTAAGGAATCGCCATTTCGCCATTCCTCACCCATAATCGAGATTGTCTCGTTGAGACTGCCGTCACCCCATTGCGTCTTCACGGCCTGAAGCAGTGCCGCGTTAATACGGCGATACTCCTTAGCGATTTCGTCAGCCGTTTCCAGCGCTTTTGCGCCTTGGGGCACTCCTTCGAACTCCAGGCCTAACGAAGTCATAAAACTTGCCGAAGTGACCAAATGCCATGCCAATTTGCCCAACGTGCGACGCTCGGAGTCGATCGGCTGCTGCAAAGACTCATCAGTCAATGCGCTCAGCACCCGTTCGGTCAGCTCCGCCTCTCTTTCCCATTCAACCGCAAAATCTGCTATCGTTGTAAACATACCCGTTCCTCCCAGATCCTTTTTTATACGCTCGAATAAAGTATAATCCTCGATCCCTGACAGAAACGGTCAGTTATTCCACGACATTCATTATTCTTTTTCTCTAAGCACTGGAAGCTGCTGCGTAATACTGTGCTTGCGCGTAGCATTATGTGGAATATTATAACAAATACATCAATAAAGACGATATATCCATTCGAGCTTGTCTGCAAGCGGCTTGCAAGCAAGCATAAAAAGAGCTGTAACAGGTCACTTGCTCATAACCGTCGCAGCCTCAATCCGCGTTCGACGCGGCCTTCCGGTTAAAACAGCTATCCTGTCTTGGAGGGTCCACATAATCATAGCAATTTGATCCTTGAAAACCAGGATTCCTCATCATAAACACGTAAAAAGGCCAACGGGCTCAATCCGTTTGGCCTTCAATCTTTAAATTCAAATCTAGCGATATCTTTGTCTTCTCATCCACTGGGTCGCGACCCATTTTTCACCGACAGCAACAGGATTTCCACCATGCAAGGTTAGTTCATTCATGTGGTTATCGTTATAAAAATATTCAAAATAGACGGCACTGCCTTTTTTAGGCGTTACCGTAAAACGAAGCGAAGGGAAATAGGTTTCACCGCCTTCTTCCACATCATTTAAATAGATGACCATTGTACTTATGCGATTGTTGATTACATTGTCGGATGTGAAATAGTCAAAATGAGGCTGATACTGTTCACTGGCTTTATAATGTAAAATTTGCAGCGGTTCAGCATGTGAAACCGGTATATTCATCAGTTCAGAAACTCTGGTCTCAATTTTTCGAATCAATTCATTTTCGCTTTCCTCAAAGAACATGCTGCTGCTTGTTCTAATATTGCTTACCTCGTGAGATTTGCCAATTTTCGCTCGCTGCATTTTGTTTTGAGCTAAATCTATCAACGTATCACATTCTGCGCAGCTTAATACGTTTTCCAATATTAATATTAGAGGGTCATCTATTTTTCCAATAATATGAATCTCTTTGTCCGTCGTAACTATTTTGTTTCCAATAGCGTTTATTATCGTCTGCTCTTTAATTGTCATTGATAGACCCTCCGCTATTGAATACTGAGGACGTATTCGAGTCTATATTATATCCGTTGTTTTATAAAGTTCTTCATTTGTAAGAAAATACCTCCCCTCCTTTTTATTATCTATAACGTTGACTCCATCTAGACTCCATACATAATCAAAAAAACGGGTTCCCCCTCCCCGTTCGTTACCAAAATAAAATCGCCGTCCGATTCCCGGCAGGGAGCGTGGCGGCGACAATTGTGAGCGATTACTTTATACAGACTATGAATTAAGAAGCCAGTTCCGCCAGCAGCTTGCCAAGTCGGTCCAAGTTCTGTTCATTGCCTTCAACGCAATACGGCTTGGCCTGCTCGAACTCCTCTGTTTTCTTGAAAAGCTGACGGAAGGTAACCATGGTTCGGCCTTCCAAGACTTCGAAAGTAGCCGTTACTCGAAATTCGTGTCCGGACAGATGATCAATCACGATCCGCTCCTGCGGCATGATCTCAACAAAGACGCTATAGTTGGGGTAATCCGCACCGTCTGGCCCGTGCATGGTGAATCGCCAAGTGCCGCCCGGACTTATATCGCACTCGTGAAATGTATTCGTGAAGCCATGAGGTCCCCACCATCGGGCGAGCAAATCAGGGGTTGTCCAGGCTCGAAACACAAGCTCCCGCGGAAAATCCAACTCGCGTGAGGAAACAATTTCATTCTTACCAATCGTCATGCTCATGCCTCCCCTTCAAGTGCCTTTCCCAGTGCGTCCAGCATGATGTTTGTCCCGTGTTCCCGTACTTCCGGCGTATCGTGTCCGTCAAAGAACGCCCCTTGTTCCGTGAAAATCAGTTTCGTGCCGCCTTCCAGCTTGATAAGCTCGACCGTTGTGATGGAGACGGAGATGCGTGCGTCTCCTGCATCCAAGGTGTACGTGTAGACAATGCGCTGCTCCGGAATAATCTCCTGGTAACTGGCGTCGAAGGTAAAGACAGGCCCTTCCGGCGGTCCGCCGCTGCTATACTCGCGTCCGCCGATCCGAAAGTCGAAGATGTCCGGCTTCGAGAACCATTTGGCTTTGGCAACCGGGTCGGCCCAAGCGTGATAGACACGTTCCGGCGAAGCTGCATAAGTACGTTCGACGACGAAGGTCGCATGTTTGACGAATCGTTCATTCATTTATTTTCCTCCTTCGATTTCGGCACTCTGTCCTCCTCGGCAAGAAAGTCTCCCAATAGATCCAGATGCCGTTCCCAACTCGTTTGCCGCTCAATGACGGGCTTCTCAATATGCATCTTCATCGCTTGCAGGAGGCTTGTAAAATCTTCAAAAGTTAGCTGCGCCTTTCCCTGCATAAGCTTAGATACATGTCCAAGCTGCTCCAACAGTTTCTGCTGCAATCTGATCTGCTCTTTGATCCGGCCGATCTGCAGGTCGACGATCTCAAGAGGGCTGATTTGCCCCCCAGTTAAGACTGACTTAATCTCCTCGAGAGACAGGCCCAGCTCTTTAAGCGATAAAATCTGCTGCAAACGTGACAAGTCCGATTCACTGTACAGCCTGTGACCGGATTCCGTCTGCCCGGATGGAGAGAACAAACCGATTTGATCATAAAAGCGCAAGGTTCGTACAGTAAGTCCTGTCAGCTTGGCGATTTCCCCGACCTTCCAATGTCTGTTCATTAACCATCTCCACTCTTTGACACTAGCTATATACCGGTAGCTCTATTATAAAACGTGACGTTACGTAAGGTGCAAGCATTATTGCTGCATTAATTCCTTTTGGAGTTCAAGTTCCCCTGTTGCATCATGCAAGTGTACGAGTTGAATAAGCTGAATGAGCTGCTTCCTCTAACAGAAGCTTATTATTACATTCTGGTTGCCTTGTACCAGAAACCCACGCATGGTTATGGAATTATTCAGGATACGGAGAGAATGAGCAGCGGCAGAATCATAATCGGAGCAGGCACGCTCTACACCGCTCTAAACACGCTGCAAAAAGGGCCCATCGAGCCCTTCCCGGTTCCAGAAGGAACGGATACCCGCCGCAAGATGTATGCAATCACAACGGACGGCAAAACAGTCGTGACGGCGGAAATCGAAAGGCTGGAAGAGCTCTTGATAGCCGGGCGCAACGCCCAAAGCATGAAGAAGGAGTGAGAATCTGATGGAAGCACAGATGGAAAAAAGAACCCGCATCACGCTTAGCTGGAATTATGAGAAGGAAGAACAATGGCTGAACGAAATGTCTGAACAAGGGCTGCATCTGACTAAGGCCGGAGCAATCAGAAGCACGTTTACCCGTGATCCATCGGTCCGCTATACATACGGCCTGGATTATCAGCACGGACTGAAAAAAGCGATCAGCTTCAGGAATATATTCAGTTGTACCAGGATGCGGGCTGGGAGTATGTTACTTCCTTTGGCACCATGTGGCATTATTTTCGCAGAGTATGGATGCCGGGAGAGCTGCCGCGGCTTTATACGGATGTGGGATCTTTAAGGGAACAGTATAAGAAAATTCAGCGTGTTCTGATCCTGATGATGTTCCTAAACCTGATTATTTTGTCAGCAAACATGACGAATTTGCTCTCCTATATACAAGATCGATTTTGGGGAATTATATTTCCGGTCCTCCTAATCTATCTGCTGCTCTTTGGTTTGATGGGCTATGGCTATATGAAGATGGGAAAGAAAATCAAAAAAATGGAAAATTAGCAGTGGAATCCGCACGAAAGAATATAAGAGCACCAAAGCAGATGCCCTTCGAGACGGCAATCACAATCAAACGTCTACTCATAGGAACGCACTCACCTTTTTGGAGAGGACTGTTCTTTTCTTTAATGAAGTCTTAATAAATCGCCCTTGCCCAGTCGTTATCCGTATCTTATTTTCATCTGAGCTTGTATAATGAATTCGCAATAATCGATATATGGAGAGTGATCGATACATGGATCGGATTCTGATCGTCGATGACGAGCCCGACATTCGTGAGCTGATTCGCTTGCATCTGGAACGCGCGGGATGGGACATCGCCGAAGCGGATTCCGGCCGGCAGGCGATCTTGCAGGTGCGAGAGCAGCCTGTCTCGCTGATCGTTCTGGACATCATGATGGACGACGGCAACGGCTTCGAAGTGCTGCGCTACTTGCGGGAACATCGCCCGGAGACGCTGGTCATTGCGCTTAGCGCGAGAAGAGAGGTTGAGGACAAAATCGACGCGCTTGGACTGGGGGCAGACGATTACATGACCAAGCCTTTCAGTCCGATGGAGCTGCTGGCGCGGATACAGGCCCACCTTCGCAGGCGCCACCCCGAGGCGTCCCTCCGGCCCGAGGTCATTCAATTGAATAAACTCATTTTGGATATCGACAATTATGTACTACATAACGATGGGCAGCGGCATGAGCTGACTCCGGTTGAATGCGAGCTGCTGCAGGTGTTCATGCGCAATCCCGATCGCGTACTGACGAAGAGAGAAATCTACAAGCAGATCTGGCAGCATGAAAACTACGACGACAATAACCTCAGCGTCTTCATCAGCCGCATCCGCAAGATGCTTGAAAGCGCGCCTGGCTCCCAGTCCCATCTCCATACCATTCGCGGCATCGGCTATCGCTTCTCGGGAGACGGACGATGAAGAGGCGAACCAAGCTATGGCTGATGATACTGTTCAGCGCCGTAGGGAGCGTTGTCTTGTTTCTTACGCTCTCCACATTGACCGGGGGGATTTGGAACCAGGGGTATAATTTGAAAAAATTAAACGCAATCTCGCAAGAGTCGCTTACGGCCATCGAGCAGCAAGACGCCTTCTCGGGGCCGGAAGTTCAGCTGATTATGGAAGATGTGCTTCGCCCGTATCCCGAGATCCGCCTGGAGTGGCTGGCTGAGGACGGATCGACGATCTATGATACCGCCGGCGAGACGAATTCCTACGACTTCCGCCAGTTGGCCGACCGTGTTGTCCATATGCCGGATAATCTGTGGAGCACAGACGATACGATTACGCTCGCTTATTCAATTGCCCATGACAGTCGGTCCTATTACTTGCTGCTGAGTTTATCCGGTGAAGACATGCAGTCGGGACAAATGTATTTTTTTCTGAGAACGTATAAAGCTTTGCTGGCATTCGTCCTGCCTCTGCTGCTGGCTCTGCTGCTGCCCTATCTTCTCTCCCTATGGTTCTTCTCTTCGACCGATCGGCGTATTCGGAAACTAAACGCCGCACTGAACCAAGTTGGAATCCGAAGCGACGTCATCGTCCTGGAGGACAAGTCGAGGGACGAAATCGGCCAGCTGACCCGTCACTACAATTCGATGGCAAAGCGCATCCGAAGCCAATCCTCCCAAATTGAACAGTTTCAAAACCGGCGAAGGCAGCTGTTGTCGAACCTGTCCCACGATTTGCGAACGCCGTTGACCATGATTTTGGGTTATGCCGAGACGATCCGAACCGGCGCGTACAAGGACGAGAACGAGCTTCAGTCCGGGGCCAAAATCATCCTGCAGCGCTCTCGCTACATGGACAAACTGCTTGATCAGCTGCTGGATATTGCCCGCCATGAGGAGTATGTGCTTCGGCCTCAGCTCGCCATGCATAACCTGTCGGAACTAATGCGTAAGGTCGCAGCTGATTATCTGTTGTTCCTAGACGGCAAAAATGTTGTCGTGGAGGCGGACATCCAAGATGCGGACGTCGAGGTCATGATCGACGCGCCGCTGATCGAACGCGCTTTGCGCAACTTGCTGGACAATGCCGTCCGTTACGGTGAAGGGGGTCATTATTTGGGGATTGGACTGACGGAGGACGAAGAGGACGTGATTCTATCGGTCAAAGACCGGGGCAAAGGCATCGCCCCGGAGGATCGCGAGCGCATCTTCGAGCGATTCTATCGCGCCGACGAAGGAAGAAAAGGCGAAGGACTAGGCATCGGGCTCTCGATCGTCAAGGAAATCGCGGAATCGCATCATGGCAGCATACGATTGCTCGACGCAGCGATGACGGAAACCGTTTTTCAGATTAGGCTTCCTAAGAAGCCTCCTAGTGAGGCAGCGAGTGGGTAACAGTTCGGGGAATACCTGAGATTTGGAACAAATAATGTTGGCACGTCTTAAAGCCCTACTATTTATGATTAGGTTCACCGCTACCTATGGCTGGTTCTGGGGTTCTTGGAACTGCTTTCCTCCAGTTCTTGTTTGCAAGATGTCTGCAAGAAGGCACAGAAAAAGGCCGTGACAGGCCACATACTCACCACCTGTCACAGTCCCCGAATGAACAAACTAACTGTTGTATCGTCAGCTTGTAGTTTTTGACCCGATGGCCTTATGTCGTAGGAAGGTTCCCCGCTTTGCTTTACTCGTTTTTATCGATAAGAATTTTTGTCAGTATTTCAACTTGCTTCGTCACCGCAATCGGATCACTCTGCAAAAACAGATCGTAATCGATCGTGTATACCTTGTTGTTTTTCACAGCCTTCATATTACTCCATATACCTGTACTCTTGAAGCTTTCAAACGCTGCTTTGTTCTCCTCATTCACAGCCATGAAGAGGTTGTCGCCTACGAAATCGGATACGACCTCGCTGGACACTTCCGCATATGGGGGCTTCTGTCCGCTGTTGATCAAGTCGCTCAACACTTTTTGTTGGGGCTTCAGTCCCAAGTACTTGTACAAAATATTACCGCCCATATTTTCATCCCGATATACTCTTGGCGATTTCTCATAAAAACTCACGATCGTAAACGTTTCATTTACATCGATCGCATCATGAACTTGCTGCTTGGCTGCAGCAATCTTTTTCTCAAACTCTTCGATCCAACGCTTCGCTTCGTCTTCTTTCCCGAGAATATCGCCCATTTGTGCAATATCCTTCACCGGGTCATAGTAAGGCTCAATAACGATGGTAGGTGCAATTTTGGAAAAAACGTCATAACCCCCGCTCATCTCTACGTAAGCATCGACCAAAATAATCAAATCCGGCTCAAGGCTGGATATTTTCTCCAAATTCAGCGGCACGCCCAAATCCTCCATGCCCTCTGTATCGAGCACCGGATTTTGCAAAATGTAGGTGGAGGAACCGAGCGGTCTGACACCAAGAGCCATAAGTTGACCCAAATGAAAGGCCGTAACGATCCGTTTTGGCTGTTTTGGAATAGCCGTTTCTCCATATAGATGCTTGAACACTCTTGTCGCAGCGGTCTCGTTACCGTTTCCCACGGGACTTGTTTCATTTTGTACCGCAGACGGAGCTGAGTATGACGACCTGTCATTGGCATTGTTCGTCGTGTTCCCTCCAGCCTGGCACGCACTGATCAACAGGGCAACGCATACCAGCATGACTGCTGTCAATGATGGTTTCGAACTTCTGTACATGGGCAAATCTCCCTCACCAATATATTGATAATCATTATCATTACTAATATATCGGCGAGTTGTTCGTTGAACAATGGATATTCTTCGCATCCACGATGACTCTTTTTCATTTGTACTGCTTTTTCGGTCCTTGACACGAAACAGAATCGGAGACAACCCGGTATGCTTTTTGAAATTTCGACTGAAGTGATATTTATCCACGTATCCTACACCAATTGCGATTTCCTGCAATGTCGCATCGGTAAGAAGAAGCAACTCCTTGGCGCGCTCCATCCGCACCTCTGTCAAAAAATGAATCGGGCTGTTAACAAGTTCCTGCTTAAACAATTTTGATAAATGGCCTGCGCTGCAGTTGAACACCTCCGCCAGTTTATCCAAGGTAAGCGGCTCCGCATAATGCTCCTGTATAAAGCGTACTGCCGAGGTGACCAAATCCGTTCGAATTGCAGGCAGCCCCTGTTCATTTAATTGTCGCAGCAGATCATGTACGTCTTCACATGCAGCTTATCCAGCATCCGCGATTGTCGCCATTGCCTGTCCATCTGCTGTACTTTATGATACAGGCAAATGGGATCTTGCGGCTTAAAACCATATTGGACTTGGAATGGGTTGTTCTGCTCCATGAACGGCTGGACATCACGACTGTATGGCAGCGTGAGCACGGCTTTATAAAAGATCAAATAATATTCGAACGCTTCCTCCGTAAGAAAGATATTCAGACACATACCTTTACCGCCGTGAAGGACATGGAATCTCTTGGCTTCGTATTCCATTCCATCCATCATCACCCGTGCGCCGCCGCGCGTAGCATACAGGAAACAGCTGGCAGGCAAGCTGTATGCGTGCAGTTCATCGCCGAACTTCAATAACGTATGCCGGATATCCAATACTTTTATATTTGACTGGTTCCATAGCAATACATGATCGTTCCAATTCATTGCACCCCCCCCATTCCATAACGTCTATATTGACATTTTTTATGCTGCGCAGCGGAATTCAAGTAAAAACTTTCATTTCTGCGGCAGTTTGTAGGTTCATTTTATGTGATAATCATTCTCAGTGCAATATAGTTGAATGAGAAGCCCAAAGAGGGCTGTCCTATCCAAAAATAGAGCCAGACATTCTCCCAAAGAGAATGGCCCGACTCTATATCTGTTAAGATGTGTTTCTATTACCAAAGGTTCAACTGCACCTCATGCAACCTTGTATTAGGATAGCCGATGAATCGACCATACTGTATCCGTACTGAAACCAAGGGTTAGACCGTCGGCTTCGTAATATAATCCAACTTGGTCACCTGCTTGCAGCTCTACATCACCGGATAGCGTCACCGTCGCGCTACTTAGTACGGTCCTTATAGTTAAAACTAACGCAATATTGACGTCCAAGATAGGCATATAACCTTTTATTAAATCAGTGTTGCCATTCTTCTTTACGGTAAAAACTGGATCAATGCCGCTTCCTAAGCTTACACTAACTGCAGCGTTAGTCTTATAGTTAACAGTTGCATGTATGGCATACTTACCAGTAGCCGGTACCGTAAATATCCCTGTTATAGGATTGAATGCAGGGCTTGCGTAATAAGGGGACGCCTCACTCCAATTCGTAAATAGCGTGCTACTAGCGATTGAGGATGTCGTACCCGAAGCAGAAAATCCTTCCGAGGTAAAAGAAGTCCCTGCCGGGCCTTGTGCTCCTGCTGGCCCTGGATCTCCTTGCGGTCCCGCCGGGCCTGCTGGGCCTTGTGATCCTGCTGGCCCTGGATCTCCTTGCGGTCCCGCCGGGCCTGCTGGGCCTTGTGATCCTGCTGGCCCTGGATCTCCTTGCGGTCCCGCCGGGCCTGCTGGGCCTTGTGATCCTGCTGGCCCTGGATCTCCTTGCGGTCCCGCCGGGCCTGCTGGGCCTTGTGATCCTGCTGGCCCTGGATCTCCTTGCGGACCTGCTGCTCCCGGATCTCCCTTGGGACCTTCTGGGCCTGCTGCTCCAGAGTCTCCCTTGTTTCCTTTATCCCCCTTTGGACCTTCTGGGCCTGAATATCCCGGATCACCTTTATCACCTTTATCTCCTTTGTCCCCCTCTGGACCTTGCGGACCTGTCTCTCCCTTTTCTCCTTTTAGCTTGTCAGTTGCCTGAGTATTAATATTGACTTGCCCATTCATACTGTCCCATTCAATTTCTAGTCCAAGAGAAGTAGCTAATGCTCGTATTGGTAAGTATAAGTTATTATTGAATGATACCGGATAAATTCGATTTTGATTCGTGTCCAATAATTGAACGGGCTTTCCGTCAACATAGATTGAGGTGTTGGATTTCAATACTGATACTGTTACGCCTACTTTTATCCCATTCTCGTTGTTTGTAGAAGCCACCGATGTCGTAGAACCAGTGGTAATGTAAACCGCTCGATCCTCTTGATTCCAGCTTATCTTGAATCCAAGTAACTGAGAAGTTGCCCGAAGCGGTAAATATAATGAATTATTGAATGAAATCGATAGAATATCCGCTTCTGTTTTCTTGCCATCAACGTCGATTGGTGTAATTGTCACCTTCCCTTGCTTACTTACTGTTTCCGCAGCTGCAGGTAAAGCAGATACGCAGAATACAATTAATACAAAAACAAGTAGTGCAGATAAGTTTTTTTTCATCACTTTAAATCTCCCTTTACTAAATTTTATCTTCACTTTATACATCACTCCCGCTTTGGTTGTCCTACCATACAAAAACAGCCTCCCGGAAATTACGTCTCCAATATAGTATAACTGCAGTTTTATTACTTTTCTGTAACGCTGGTTACAAAAAAAATAAACTAAAGAGTTAGCCTCATGCTAGACAGTTATGATGGACTCAACTACCGGAGGGGATTTTTTCATGGCGAAGAAAGGACAAGCCTTTTAACGATATGATGATGCAAAACGAAGCTGAAGGCTGATAAACTTAGGGTGTTGACTTCAATGCGAACGAGTTGAATGGGTCGGTGGAGGAATGCCAGCTTTAAGCGTCCAAGAAACGCTCAATATCACTACCAATTAAACATAACAAAGTCCAGAATCCTCAAACGAAGAGTTTCTGGACTTCTTTGTACCTGTACACGAGCGCGTGCTCGGTTCCGAGACTTCCTGTAAGTATTTTCACGAACCAAGCGTTGACTCCTTGTTGATTCCGACTATAAAAATACAGAGCAACGGCGGTATTCCCCGTCATGCTCTGTATTCATAAATTACATACTGCTATACGTCCTTCGATTCTTATTCGTCTCCGATGGCTACCGGATTCCCCTCATATGAAATCCAATCGCTCCAGCTGTAGAATTGTTATTTCATTGGCCTGATATATAAGGTCCCGTTTCTTCACCATGAACCACAGGAATCATCCATTGATAATGCAACTTGTCGTGAAGCTGATACCGCTCCATATTCGGACCTGCCGGCTCGAATCCGAATGATTGCAAAACGAGCATTAAACTAAAACAAGCGTAAAGATCGGTAGACAAGCAATCAAGTGTAACGAACAGTGTGGGCTGTAAGACTTCAAGTTCAACTTCAAGCTCCGTTTCATGCTTCCAATCGTCCGGTAAAGCTGACTTCACAGGCAAGCGAAAACCGACTTTGCCGAGCATCTCATCTCCGATTATTCGTTCCTGCCGTACATAGGCCTCTTTCGCATGAAAGAGCCCTAGCTTTTCTAAGTAAGCCGCACTCTCTTCCATGGCCTGTGCAAACGGATGAAGCTGGCGCTTGACACGATGCCGAAACCAAAGCATCCTCGTGGACTGAGACCATCTAACCAACCGGATATGCTCATCAACGGAATCGACACCATCCAGGTACTGTTTGACTACGTTCAGCGCCAACAGCTTCGCGTCGACGTCCTGACGCCATTTGTGTAACCATCCTGCCTGCCCTTCAGCATCTGCAGCAAGATAATGCCGGATCTCGATTAGGCCAATTCCCGCTTGGCGCAGCGTATGAATCTTTAAGGCGCTCGGAATCTGATCCTCCCGATAGTATCGATACCCGTTATCCGCACGATGACTCGGCTGCAGCAGCCCTTCTTTTTCGTAATAACGAAGCGTGCTGGCAGGAAGACCCGTCCGCTCGGAAAATCCTTGGATGGTCATGTTTGTTTTCAACGGTTGCTCCTCCTACCGCCCACATTAATAATAACTCCACACGTTTAATCGATTCCCGTCCGGATCATAGAAATGGAATCCTTTCCAACGCTCCCCTATTATTTCGGATACTTCAATTCTCTGCCCTTTGAGCCATTCATTCGCCTTATGCAGATCCTCTTGCTTTTTAATCCTAAAGTATAACCTGGCGCCGGGATTGGCCTTTTTTAATGATCGCTCGGCATTCACCTTTTCCAGCCAGGCGAAGTCCCATGTTTCGCGCATCAACGCAAATCCTCGGTCTTGAAAATTTTTCTTCGAACTTTCCCAACCGCATATCCGCGAATACCAATGAATTGAAGCTTCCAAATCGGTGACACCTAACCACAATGGCTTGGCAGCGTATTGAATGACGCGAGATTCAGGGAATTTACCTTCCAACTTCCTGTCTTCGCTTAACGTCAGGCGAACATTCCCGAATGCGATAATATCGGCAGACCGCGTTCCGTCTGGCATCTTTAGCGGCGCGGCGCATTTGACGCCTTGATTATTGAAGTATTCCAATGTCTGATCCAGATTGGCCGTGCGAAAACAAAACCTGCAATTCCCTTCTAAATAATCTTCGGACGTAAAGTGGCTAAGCTCGCTTTCGAACGATTTCAAATTGGCTTGTCCAGACCCAGGCATTTTGAAGAAAGCCTTCCTGCCGACCGGCCCATCGCCCGTACCAATTAATTTCCAACCCATTTTATCGCCATACCATTCTACTGCCTCATCGAACTGATCCCACGGCACCATAATAAAACCGCCGTCAAACTTAAAATTAGGTGTCTCCATTTATGCAACCCCCACTTTTTGGATTATCCCCGGGTGAGATCATCATACACCTTAAAGTTGCTTTAAGGTCAAGAGCTATTTTTCCATATTTTTGTTGAATGTGTTGACTCCATGTTGACCTGCCTCTCGAAACGCTTTAGGTGTTGACTTAATTGGTACTGAGGTGAGCGGTAAGTTCGAAAAGTATTCATAAAAGTACACGATTCGAATCACTCTGAAAACACTTTCATGGATCTTGTGTTGACTCCGTGTTGACTTCGGGGCATTAAAAATACACCGCCAGAGCCTTTGGGCATCTTGGCAGTGTATTCGTCATTTAAGTACTGCTATCCATCTTTTTGTTACTCTTCTTCCCCGGTCGCAATCAGATTTCCCTCATAACTAATCCAATCGCTCCAGCTGCCCGCATACAGCTTCACGTTGCGGAAGCCTGCTTCTTCAAGTGCAAGCACATTCGGGGTCGCCGAGATGCCTGACCCGCAATAGACGAAGATGTCCTCCGAGGGATCGACGCCTCTGAAATGCTCGCGCAGCTCAGCCGCTGATTTCCATGTGCCATCGACGGTCAATCCGTCCTTCCAGAAAAAGTTCACGGCGCCCGGAATATGTCCGGCTACCGGATCGAACGGCGCTTCTAGCCCCCGATATTGATTGGCATCGCGGGAATCGATGAGTACCGCCGCACTTTCGCCACTCGAGGCCGCCCGCACTCGATCCACGTCAACGAGCAGCTCCGTCCGAAGCGACGGCTCGAACGTGCGGTGAACCGGAGCCGGAAGCTCATCCGTAACCGGCAGCCCCGCTTCCGTCCAAGCCGAATAACCTCCGTCCAGTACATAGACCGCATCATGGCCAAGATACTTTAATATCCACCACAGACGCGAAGCGGCCGGCCCATTGCCATCCTCATACACCACAACCGGAGTCAAACGGTCGATGCCGAGTCTTCCGAAGAGCTCAGCTAGCCGCTCCGGTGTTGGCAGCGGACTTCGGCCGCCGTGTTCTTGTGGGGGATCGGTCAGATCCGCCTTGAAGTCGACGAATACGGCACCGGGCAGATGATGACGCTCATATACCTCCCGGCCATATCCGCTGTCCTTCGGTGAGAACCGGACATCGGCAATTACGATACCGTCGCCCGCCTCCAACCGCTGCCGAACCCATTCCGTATTTACGATATTCGATGCTGACATGGCATAACGCCCCTTTCATTAGATCGTGAATTCCAAATGTTCCTGCGTTTTCACATCATGTATCGCGGCGTAGATATCATTCTGGATCTTGAGAAGCGCGATATCGTCGCGCTTACGCAGCCGCTTATCGGGGACTTGGAAGATCGTATGGATTCGGCCTGGTCTCGGCGTGAGAAGGACGACCCGATCCCCCAGGAACACCGCTTCCGACACGTCATGCGTCACGAACACAACGGTCTTCTTCTCCACTTCCCATATGTTCAGCAGATCATCCTGCAGCTGCAGCCTTGTCAGATGGTCAACGGCGCCGAAGGGCTCATCCATCAGCAGCACATCCGGGCTGTTGGCCAGCGCCCGTGCCAATCCTGCCCGCTGCTTCATGCCCCCGGACAGATGGTGGGGATACTTATGCTCGAAGCCGCGTAGCCCCACCATGTCCAAATACTTCTGAACAGCGGCTTGCCGATCCGTCTTCGCTTCCCGACCAATTTCCAAGCCGAGCTCTACATTCTGAAACACGGTCCGCCACGGATACAGGGAAGGGTCTTGAAAGACGACCCCCCGCTTCTTATCCGGTCCTTCAAGCTTCTTCCCGTCGAAATAGATGTCTCCCGACGTTGGCAGCTGAAGCCCCGCCAATATTTCAAGCAATGTGCTCTTGCCGCAGCCGCTTGGCCCCAGAATGCTCAGAAACTCTCCGTCTTTAATCGTCAAATCGATGTTTGACAGCGTTTCGGTTGGGCTTGCGCCTCCATATACCTTCGAAACGCCATTAATCGAGAAACCTGCCATGCTCCCACCTCGTATCCGCCATTACTGCTTCGGAATAAATTGCAGATCCAGTATTTGATCGACATCATAGATTTTGTCCTGGAACCCAAGGTCCACCTGTATTTGCTGTGTCTCCTGCAAGGCTTTCTTATCTACATCGGGGTTGTTCTCCCACAGCACGCGCTCGCGCTCGAATGCTTTGTCCACCGCAGCCGGATCAACCTTCACCTTGGACAAGAAATATGTTCTGTACTCGTCTTCATGACTCTTCGCATATTCTTGAGATTTGAAATACGCACGAAGCAGCTTCTCGACCAGTTCTGGATGTTCTTTGATAAAATCGTTATGCGATGCCAGTACGCCCGTATGGAAGTCCGGCAAGTAATCCCAGCCCTTGGCCAGCAGTTTTCCTTTGCCGGTCACTTCCGCCAAGGAGGCGAACGGTTCATGGATGATCGTCGCGGCTACCTGTCCGGAGGTGAGACTGGCAAATGCGGCATCATTCACGCCATTCGCAACAAACGTGACATCATCTTTACCAAGGCCATGCTTCTTCAGAACTACCTGGGTGTATACGTCCAGCCCGCTGCCGAAGGCGGCTGCACCAATGGTCTTGCCTTTTAGGTCCTCAATCTTCTCGATTCCCGGAGCTGCAATCAGATAGAAGGGTCCCTTCGTCCGGAACAGTGAGGACACGATCTTGATCGGCGCACCCTTGCCTGCGGCTACAATGGCAGAGGTCGTCGCCACATCGGCGATATCCACGTCCTTGCTCGTGAGACCTTCGACGGCATTCTGCGTTGTAATGAATTCAACGTCGAGACCTTCCTCCTTGAAGAAGCCCTTCTCTGCGCCGAATTGGACCGCCAATCCGCTGACGCCGTTGAACGCAGCATACCGGATCTTCTGCAGCTTTTGATCATCCCCGCTTGATGCATTCTGCGCCGATACGGTGCCTTGCTTATCGTCCGCCTTGCCTCCTGCCTCGTTCGAGCACCCTGCCACCACAAATACAGCTAATAAACTAAGAATCCATATATGCGCCCAGCTTTTTCTCTTCATCGGTCTCTCTCCCCTGTATGATCCATCGTAAACGTTAGGATGACTTCCACTTTAGAAACACTTTCTTCTCTAATAGATCGATCAATGCAATGATAAGCACCGAGACGACCGTAACGATCGTAATAATGGCAAAAGCTTTGGCTGTGTCGTACAAGGACGTGGCTTTGACCAGCAAATTACCTAAGCCATCCTTCGAGGCAATCATTTCGCCGAATAAGGCACCGACAAGTCCGGTAGCTGCCGAAACCCGCAGACCTGCGAAGATCGTCGGTGCTGCCGACGGCAGAATGACCTTCACGATGGTCTGGAACCGCGAGGCTTCGAACACACGCGCTACCTTCAGATGGTTTTCCGCCGTCTGCTTGACTCCGGTAATCGTGTTGAATGCTATC
Source organism: Paenibacillus mendelii (assembly GCF_024498075.1). GTDB lineage: Bacteria > Bacillota > Bacilli > Paenibacillales > Paenibacillaceae > Paenibacillus_Z > Paenibacillus_Z mendelii. The sequence continues at coordinate 135,032 of NZ_JANHOF010000009.1, read as the reverse complement.
GTAAAGAAGCAGAACAGGAACACGATCGCAATTTTATGCGACAGCCCGATCCCAAGCCACAGCATCAGCAGAGGGATGATCGTCACCTTAGGCACCGCGAGCAGCGCGGACAGGAAGGGACCGAAGAAGGCTTCCGCCCTCGGAACGAGGACCAGAAACAACCCGGTTCCGATCCCCGCCGCAGCGGCCAGCAGGTACCCCGCCAGAAATTCCTGCAGGGTGACCAGCAGGTTGGGGAAGATTTCCCCTTGTGCGAATAAAGTGATGATTTCCTTGATGACACGGGTTGGTTCGGATAAATATAAGCTGCCGATGATGCCCTTCCGCACCGCATATTCAATAAAGCCTAGAAACAGCAGGAGAAGAGCGATTTGACCGATAATAAGGCCGCCGCTGAGCCGATTTGATTTTCCGTTGCCCATCATAGTTCCCTCATTTCACGTGCTGCTTGGCAAGACGGAAGCTGGGCTCAACTCCCTTGCAAAGCGCCTTTCTTGGCGAATTGATTATCCGGACGAGCTAACCCGAAGTGCTCCCTGAACGTGCTCCCTTCATATTCGGTGCGGAATAACCCGCGCTGCTGCAGGACCGGCACGATCAGATCCACGAACAGATCCAGTCCTCCCGGCATATAAGGCGGGCATATGTTAAACCCATCCGCAGCCTCTTCCACGAACCATTCCTCCATCTGATCCGCGATTTGCTCGGGATTGCCCACGATGAGCAGATGCCCCCTCGCCGTAGCAGCAAAATAATGGAACAGCTCGCGGATCGTAATATCGTCATGTCCGGAAGCCTTCTGTGCAAGTCCTACCAGCTGCCGTGCCTCATCGCCCGGATGGGTGGACAACGAAAGATCAGGTAGCAGCCCGTCCAGCGGCAGCCCCGTCAAATCAATGCCAATCCGGCCGGATAGCGGCGCCAGGTTAAAGTCCGTGACCAGGAGCTCACTCAGCTCCCGATATTTCGCACGGGCCTCTTCCTCCGTCTTGCCAACCAAGGGAACCAAGCCCGGTAAGATGGATAGTTCGCTTGGATTCCTGCCATACTTGGCCAGCTTGCTCTTGATTCCGGCATAAAATTCCTTGGCGGGCTCGATGAGAATTTGACCTGTGAAGACAGCATTGGAGAACTGCGCCCCAAGCTCTTGGCTCCTCTCGGAGGTTCCTGCTGACAGCAATGGAAGCTGTCCTTGCGGCGGCCTCGCTACGTTGAGAGGACCCTTCACGGAGAAGTGGTCGCCCACATGGCGGATGGCATGGACTTTACTCTCATCGACGAGTACGCCCGTGGCCTTATCCCGTACGAAGGCGTCGTCCTCCCAGGAATCCCACAGCTCCTTGACGATCTTCACGAATTCGTCGGCGTAATCATACCGCTTCGCATTATCCCAATGCTTCTCACGGCTGAAGTTGAGCGCCGCACGTGTATCCGCACCGGTAACGACGTTCCACGCCGTTCTTCCTCCGCTTAGATAATCAAGTGACGCCGTGAGCCGGGCAATATGATAGGGCTCCGCATAGGTCGTATTCGCCGTGACGATTAAGCCGATTTTCTCAGTAACGGCCGCAATGTTCGCGATCATCGTGAACGGTTCGAGCCTCACCATCTGCGATGGGAATTGGTGCTGCATATCGGCGCTCGAAGCCAGGGCATCGCCCAAGAAGAAGAAGTCGAACTTCGCCTCCTCCAGCTTCTGCGCCACGCGATGCAGAAATTTGGGGTCGAATGCTCCGTCCACGCGAGCTTCCGGCAATCTCCATCCCGCTGGATGATAACCGGTAGAAAACAAGAACAAGCCAAGGTGGAGCTGACGCTCAGGTTTACTCATAGTTGACGCCTCCTAATCATATTTTTCCGATCAATTAACTTTGAATTAACTACAAAAAAAGTCCGATTCTGCGTGAAACGTTGTCGATCTCCTCAAGCTCCTCCGAAGTCAGCCGCTGATCCGCATATTGGAGTGAGTCCTGAATTTGTTCGGGCCGGGATACGCCTAGAATAGCGGAAGAAATATAGGCATGACTCAGCACCCATGCTAGTGAGAATTGAGCCAGCGTCCAGCCGCGTCTCTCCGCCAGCGGACGAATCGCATCGACTAGAGCATAAGCCGGGTTATCCTGTAGCAGAAGCTCCAGCCGCTTCTCGCCAGCTGCCAGCCGGGATTCATTCGGAGGGGCCTCGCCCTGCCGGTATTTGCCGGTCAATATGCCTCTGCCAAGCGGACTGTATGCGATGATGCCGATCTGATCGGATTGCGCCAGCGGAACCAGCTCGCGCTCAATACCTCTTGTAATCAAGCTGTACTCCGGCTGTACGCCTTCGAATCGGTTCCATCCATGAACGGCGCTGATGCCATGAGCTTTCGCCAGCTGCCAAGCCGCGTAATTCGAACAGCCGATGTACCGGATTTTCCCCTGCTTCACCAGGTCATCGAGCGCGCCAAGCGTTTCTTCGAGCGGTGTCCCGGCGTCGAATCCATGTACCTGATAGATATCGATATAGTCCGTCTGCAGCCGTCTTAAACTATTGTCCAGCGCACGGTAGATGTGATAGCGGCTTAACCCCGCATCGTTGATGCCGGTCCCGACGCGGGCTTGAACCTTGGTCGCCAGCACGACCTTATCCCGCTTTCCTTTCAACGCCCGGCCAATAATGGCCTCCGACTCGCCCGTCTGGTTCGGATCGCCTACATCCATTCCTTTGCCGTAAATATCTGCGGTGTCAATGACGTTAATGCCCGCATCTAGTGCGGTATCGATGACCCTGAGTGAGGTCTCTTCGTCGATCCAACGCCCGAAGGCCATTGTTCCCAAGCTAACCTCGGATACTTTTAAGCCCGTTCTGCCCCATCGTCTGTACTGCATCGTGTCAAGCTCCCCCCTCGAAGCAACAACAAAAAACGACCGAAAGACGCCTCTCATGCAAGGCAGCCTCTCCGGTCGTCCGGTCGATAGCTCTTGTTGTAGTTGTTGTTTGTTTGTTTGTTTGTTTGTTTGTTTGTTTGTGTTTTGAACTTCATTCATCTTATTTCTTACTTATCCTATCGGGTATTAGGATTATAGCATGCCTTTATGCATAAATCAATGATGAGGTTATCGGGATTTCTTATTCATTCCCTGGTACAGCAGTCCGATGAAATAGGAAGAAAGGTGTGATCGGAATGCCCGGCGCTTTACTCACGATAGCTCTCTTTGTATTCGGTTCGTTTCTTGTCAGTTTGCAGCAGGCCAATACGGAGATGTCTATCTTCCTGTTAATCCTCTCCAGCGTCTTTGCCCTGTATGCACTGGTTATCTATAACGATGGCAAGCGCAGCCTTGAGCTCCGCGAATGGATGCTGGCTAATATCGACTCCATTCGTCGGGATGGACTCTCCTACAATGGCGTATTCATTGATGCACCAACGGAGTTTATGCAATATGAGCTCTGCTTCTCGTGGGTGGTAGTCACTTCTCGGACCAAGACAGCCTATTATGTGAAGGAATACCACCCTACACCATTATTAAACCTGTTGTTCACCGGGTTTACATGCCTATTCGGATGGTGGGCCTTGCCTCGGGGGCCGTTCGAAGCGCTCCATGCCATTGGCACGAACCTGTCCGCGAAACCGAAGCTTTAAACACTGTTGTCCAAGAAATGCGAGGATATTACGTATAGCTCCACTTCTGTTAGACCCTTTTGTGGCGTTACAGCGGACGCAGCTCAACGAGATGCAAGCTGTAAGGCCCTTTTCTGGCGTTACAGCCGCACAATCCAGGTGACACAGCCCCTTCCAGCATCTGTAACGGTACAAAGCGGCCTTACAGCAGCCGCAGATCACCACGATGTAAGCTGTAAGGCCCTTTTCTGGCGTTACAGCTGCATAATCCAGGTGACACTACCCTTTCCAGCAAATGTAACGGTACAAAGTGGCGTTACAACAGACGCAGCTCAACGGGATGTAAGCTGTAAGGCCCCTTTTCGGCGTTACAGCTGCTTCGGCTTTACGTTAAGCTGCTGGCTTAGTGGCAGAGACTTAAGGTGAACAGACTGAACACGTATAAAAAAGACCGGGAATCCCGCATTACGGTGAGATTCCCGGCCCTCGCTTACCTGCTAAATAAAGCTGCCTGAAGATGGTCGAATATTCGCTCCTAATGTACCCATGTTCGCCCCTACTGCACTTATTGCAGTACGATCACGTCACCCTTCTTCAAGCCCTCCAGCACTTCCGTCTTCTCGGGCGTTTCCATGCCGATCTTAACATCCCGGCGCTCGAACTGTCCGCCGCCCTTGTCCACCATGACGTAATACGCATCCTTCTCACGCATGACGGCAATCGTCGGCACGACGGTTACATCCTTCTTGCGCTCCGTCTCGATCTGGCCATTCAAGCTAAGGCCTGCAATCAAATACTCATTGGCCTCCAGCGCGATTACAACCTCGAACTGTGCCGCCTGATCGATGTTGTTCTGATCGGTTCCGGTCTTGGCGAATTTCGATACACGAAGCACCTTGCCCGACAGCTTCAGTTCCTTCATCGCATTCATCTTCACCTGCACCTGCATCCCGGGCTTGATGCGGAAGACGTCCTGTTCGCCGACAAGCGCAATGAATTGCAGCTTGCTTAAGTCGACGATTTTGCCTATGTATTGGTTATCGCCAACCGCTTGTGGTCGCTTGCTCGCCGTATCGTAGAGGAAGATGCCCGCTGCCGGTGAACGAAACTGCGACTTGCCCAGCAGCTCCTTCTTCTCCGCCAGTGTCTTACGTTGGATCGATGAAGTGACTTCATTCAGTTCCTTCGTCAAACGCCCGATCTCTTTCGTCGCGAGCGCCCGCTTCCGTTCCGTTAACGTCTGATCGATCGTCGCGTCTTCTTCCTCAAGCTTTACCATGTACGCTTGAAGATCGGCTTCAAGCTCCGCTTTGCGGATGGAGGCTTCCTCCTGCGAGATCTCATTCTGCAAGGCCGTCTGATCCAGCTTGAACAGAACGTCCCCCTTCTTCACCTGCTGTCCGTCCTCGACATTCCAACTCGTTACCTTCGAGCTAAAAGGTGCATAGACCGGGGTTTCCTGCTCATACAGCGACTTGCCCTTCACCTCAATCGTGTTCACGAGCGTTTCGGTCGTCACCTCGAACGTAATAGCTTGCGAGCTCGCCATGGGATCCATGGGCTTCGCAGGTCTCGATACCGAGTATAAGGCATAGCTGATCCCAATCAGTACAAGTCCGATGACGATCCATTTTATTTTTTTCTTCATCCCTTCTACCCCTTCTTTCGATTAACATCAAATCTCAAGCTTCCTTATCGCTAATCCCGGCGAATAGCGGTCAACGCATCCGTACGCGAAGCACTCACGGCCGGATAGATCCCGGATATGATCCCGGTCAGAATCGCAAACGCCATGCCTACCGGAATGGTCATCAACGGGATAAAGATAATAACGGCTCCCTCGCTGGTACCAGACATGGATTGAATCAAGAAATTGATTCCCCACACGATCCAGTAGGAGAACAAGATGCCGAGCAAGCCCCCAAGCAGGCCGAGCAATGCGGCTTCGATAATAAACATGTTGCGGATCTGTCCTAGATTCGCTCCAAGCACCTTCATGATCCCGATTTGACGGCGCCGCTGGTAAGTCGACATGGTCATCGCAACCACGATGGAAATCGAAGCGATGATGAGAATGAATATTCCGCCGCCAAGCGCAACCGCTTTTATGATGCTGAATTGCTCGGCGATCCGTTCCTTTTGCTGCAAATTCGTTTGCGTGTTCAAGGTGAGCTTCTTAATCTGCTGTTCCACTTCTTCGACATTCTCCTGGCTGTCCACCTTGACGATAACGGAGTTATAGGATGCTTCATCAATACTCCCGCCGCCCATATTCAGCTCCTGCTTCATCATCTGCGCAGTCTCCAGCGATACGTAAGCTTTCTTGTCGTATGCAACCGCGTTCTCGCTGACGCCCTTGGGCTTCTTCAGAACACCGGTGACGCGCAGAGGAGAGCTCTGACTGGCCTTGCCTACACTGGAGAATCCGAGAAACTGGACTTGCCGCTGGAATAAAGCGGCCGGCATACGGTTCATATTCTCATATTGCTCCATTAAAGAGCTGTCATACGGATTGCGGTTCAGCTGCTCGATCAGCTTATCGCGCGTCTCCGCATCGACCAACCCAAGTGTCGCCCCATAGTTGAGCACGATGGTGCCGGTCAGGTCGGACGGCCCCCCTTGCATGAACGGCTTATCGAAGGCCTCCAGCATATTGAGATCCGTCCCGATCACTTCCACATAGGTCTTCCGATTGTCCGTCGTAGACATCTCCAAGTAGTTAATTTGCTGAAAAGGGGCCACCGCCGTCACATGCTTCATGTTCTTCATAATAGTCAGCTTCTGATCCGTCAGCTTGCCGCGTTCAAGGGAGTCCTCCTCAGCCGCCGGATTACCGCTGCCGGCCCCCCCGCTTCCTCCGCTGCCATTGGCTGACACGCCTTCATTGGCCATCACTGTAATCTCGTCCATTTTGAAGAAGCTGTTCATCTCGTTCTCTATGTATTGCTGAGCCGACTCGCCAATACTCAAGGCAAGTATAATCGCCGCACAGCCAATCGATAAGCCGGCGGCGCATAGCGCGGTTACGACTTTCCGTCGCCTAACCTGGTCCCACGACAACCGCGTAAGGTCGGCAACTCTCATCCTGTAGTCCCCCCTGCTAATGACATTACGCCGGATGGATCTCGATCAGTGATCAGATAGCCGTCCCGAAGTGAAATAATATGCTGGGTCTGAGCCGCTACTTCCTTCTCGTGCGTGACAATGACGAACGTTGTCTTCATCGTGTTGTTCAACCGCTTCAATATCGCAAGGATCTCCTCTTCCGTCTTCGTATCCAGATTACCCGTGGGCTCGTCCGCAAAAATGACCGAAGGCTCTGTAATCAAGGAACGTGCGATACTCACACGCTGCTGCTGGCCGCCGGACAATTGGGATGGAAACAGATCGGCCTTCTCGGGAATGCCAACCTGCTCAAGCAGCGAGAGAGCCTTCTGCTTCCGAATCGAGGGAGATACCGATTGAAAGACGAGGGGAAGCTCGACGTTCTCACGAACCGTCAAATTAGCGATCAGCTCATACGCTTGGAAAATAAACCCGATATGCTTGCGCCGAAATTCGGCAAGCTGATTCTCGTTCATTTTCACAATATTATGATCCGCTATGTAAATGTCGCCTTCCGTTGGTTTCATCAAACCGGCCATCAGATTGAGAAGCGTCGATTTGCCGGAACCTGAGCTTCCTAGAAGTGCGACAATCTCACCTTCATTCACCCGAAAATTAATTTTCTGCAGGACGGGCGTCGTTTCGTTGCCGTTCTGAAAAGCATGCGATAAACCTTCTACACGCAGCAATGCCGTCACTCCTTTCATGACGTATTTTTAGGTAACCAGACCTACACTATAATTACGGCAGGATACCAAGAAAAGTTTGGCATTTTTTTTGATTTATTTAATATTTTCTTTCGCTATCAAATAGGGCGAACTGCATAAGTCAGGAGTCCATGCTATCTATAGACTTTTGACATAACATATAATGATTTTTTTCAAGGAGGGGGAGTGTCATTTTGGGTTGTTGTCCTGCTGTTTCTAAACACCAAAGATATAAAACAAAAGTAATTAGAAATAATGTCAAAACGAAAATTACCGGCAAAACCAAAAAACATCGCAAGGGTTGTTCTATCGCCAAACACACAATTAATTGTAAAAAAAGAATGAATGCTGCCTGTCATCCTAAGAAGAAAACAAGAAAAAGTCAGCACAGAAAAAAAGCCTTATGTATATTTAAACCCACTATCGTTGCTCAGCAAGGACCACAAGGACTACCGGGTGAACACGGATCACCAGGGCTCCCAGGCGAACAAGGATTACAGGGACCACAAGGACCACAAGGGCTTCCAGGCGAACAAGAGGGCATACCAGGGCCTCAAGGTCCTCCAGGTCCTCAAGGTCCTCAAGGTCCACGGGGTCCGCGGGGCGCCCAAGGTGCTCAAGGTCTTCGCGGCGAACAAGGATTACAAGGCCCTGCAGGAGCAGGGATTGCTGCCGTCAACATTATACCTCGTGTTCAAAGATACTTTTTAAAGGCTGAATCAGATATTCCTATGACGACGGCCAGGACTTTTCCAGCTAGTAAATTTGTAAACGATGCAGGAGAGTTAACGAATCAATTTTCAGCTCATGGCCAAAATGGTTACTTCAATTTATACATTAATGCTGTCATGCAGGAGGGGCAGTTATTTACCGTAAATTCCGACAGCCTAACGATTCAGCCTACGGGACAAACGATTCATATCGATACTCCAATCATCATAGAGTCAGTAAGTTTTAGAGCAGAAATTATACCGGCAAATTGATCGTTGTGGCCCTTGTGTGAATGCGCTTCAGCTAATGGTTGTGTACATGAACGCGGTATCGCACTCATCACAATGAAAAGACTGTCGAGACTTTTCTTCGACAGCCTGCCCCCCCATTTACGGACGGGTATCTACTTCTTTCTCCTTAGGTTGGTGAAACTGTAATAGCCTCAAGAATCAAAATGGTATTTACAGGAAAAGTTACAGCCACGTTAAAGGTAATCGTACTCGTAGCAGCATCAACCGAGTAAGCACCGCCTTCTTGCATAACCCCGTTCGCGTAAAAATTGTAATAACCAGTCGGTGATACTAGTGGAACTGTAACAGGGCTTGTACCCGCGTCATTGCTAAAAGGTCTTGCAGCATCATTTAAATCTAGTGTGCCTGCGGCAGCAATAACTAGTGCAGTTCCGGTTACTTGATGAAAAAATCTTTCCGGATCAAGCGCCGTACCAGGAAAGACGATTTGAAATATTTGAAGTGCCATTTGAATCCCCCCTTTCTACCTCTCTCTATTAGATGCTGGATCTGAGAGAAATGAAAAGGCAAATGACGAGTGGAAATGACACATTTACCAGCTTCGTGTAGTAGTCGTCTCACTAGTAATGCTTCAAATCTACATATATAGCCCCGATGTTGCTCTTTAAATGGATTGCTGAGATCTATCACGCTGCGTCTCTGACACCTCTTCTTAGAACCCTGCCTCGTATTTTTGGATAATACCATTGACACCCTAGGTGTGGTGTCTTACTATTTATTATAAAACCAATTCAAAACAATAAAAAGCTATATAATCAACTATTTTATTGAGTTATTAATTGTGATGTGAGTTTTTGGACAACCAATGCATATGTATCGAACGACCATAAACAAGGAGAGTGAAGAAGTGATGACGACGGCATACCGCGGGAAGATTCAAGGCGTCATATTCGATTGGGCAGGAACGATGGTGGATTATGGCTGCTTCGCTCCATTGCTTGTTTTCGTTAACGTATTTAAATTCCGGGGCATCGAAATTACAGCAGAAGAAGCCCGGGGACCGATGGGCATGCTGAAACGGGATCATATTAAAGCACTGCTCGAGATGGAACACATCGCCGGTATGTGGAAAGAGCGTTACGGGAAAGCTCCTGCCGAAGCGGATGTTGATGAGCTCTATGCTGATTTTGAACCCATGCTGTTCGCAGACTTGGCTCGCTACACCGATCCGGTGCCAGGTGCGCTCGAGGTCGCCGCCAAGCTTAGAGAGCAAGGATTGAAGATTGGCTCAACGACCGGTTATACCGCTCAAATGATGAAGATCGTCGCTTCGGAAGCCAAGAGCAAGGGCTATGCGCCGGATACCCTCGTGACACCGGATGACGTGTCCGCAGGCCGTCCACATCCATGGATGTGCTATCGCAACGCGGAGCTGCTCGGTATATACCCTATGGCGGCAATGGTCAAGGTTGGGGATACGATCAGTGACATTCAAGAAGGTGTCAACGCCGGTATGTGGAGCGTAGGCATTATTAAGGGTGGAAGTGAGCTGGGACTTAGTGAATCGGAGGTCTCCACTATACCGGCTGATGAACTGGCCAGCAGAATAGCTGTCGTCACCGATCGGTTCCGAGCGGCAGGTGCCCATTATATCATCGAGGAAATCAGCGGTCTGCCGGCGGTCATCGAGCAGATCAACGCTCGTCTGGCAGAAGGCGGAATGGGAACTGCAGGTTAATTCATGGCATGAACCATCGAACCTTCAAGCACATTACAAAGGAGATATCTTGTATGAACATCGATTTATTGGATGACAATCCTTATCTGCTGCTTACGCCCGGACCGCTATCGACGAGTAAACGTGTGAAGGCCGCCATGCTGAAGGACTGGTGTACCTGGGATCGCGAGTACAACGACCTGGTCCAGAACATCCGGAGCAGACTTGTTGCGCTTGCAACCAAGCGTACCGGCGAGTATTCCTGCGTACTCATGCAGGGCAGCGGGACGTTCTGTGTCGAATCCGTTATCGGAAGCGCACTCGGCCGAATCGACAAGCTGCTCGTTCTGACGAACGGCGCCTACGGCAAGCGCATTGCCCAGATGGCGCAGGTATTGGGGATCTCTACCGTCGTGCAGGACAGCGGTGAGGTATCGCTTCCGGATCTGGATAAGCTGGAGGAGACGCTGCGCAGCGACGAGACGATTACGCATGTCGCGATGGTCCATTGCGAGACCACGACAGGTGTGCTTAATCCGATCCAGGAAGCAGGACGGATTGTGAAGTCGCATGGCAAAGTGTTCATCGTGGATGCCATGAGCAGCTTTGGCGGCGTGCCTCTGGATGCCGCTGAGATCGGCATCGATTTTCTCATCAGCAGTGCGAACAAATGCATACAAGGCGTTCCGGGCTTCGGCTTCGTCATCGCCCGCATCGACCGGCTGCAATCCTGCCAAGGGCAGGCTAGGTCGTTATCCCTCGATCTATTCGACCAATGGGACCATATGGAGAAGAACGGCGGCAAGTGGCGCTATACCTCCCCGACGCATATCGTTCACGCCTTCTATGAGGCGTTGACTGAACTGGAAGAGGAAGGAGGCGTATCCGCGAGATATGAACGGTACCGTCAAAACCAGCTTACGCTCGTGAGCGGCATGCGGGAGATTCACTTCGAGACCCTGCTTCCTGATGAGGCACAATCACCAATCATCACTTCCTTCTACTACCCGAAGGACGAGTCCTTTACGTTCGAAACGTTCTATAAACAGCTCAAAGAGCACGGCTTCGTGATCTATCCGGGCAAAATCTCCAACGCGGACACGTTCCGCATCGGGAATATTGGCGAGATCGATGAGGCCGACATGAAGCGGCTTGTGGCTGCAGTCGAACAGGTCAGAGGCGACGGGCAATCAGCCTAGCATCTCTGTTAGGCTTTCAGCGGGATAACAAGCATCTCCGGCGCAAGCTCAGCCAAAAATGGTGGCGTTTAGATAGCGCGGGAGTGATCCTACCGTTATAATGTGGACATAAGCTTTATGACGGAAGGGGTCTATTCAATTGTCATTAGTTGGCGAGGAACGTAAAGGAATCATTCTGGAGCAGCTGAATTCGGAAGGCCAAGTCAAGACGGTTGACCTCGTGAAGAGACTCAATGTTTCTTCCGAAACGATTCGCCGTTATCTGGAGGAGCTGGAGGCCGAAAGCCGTTTAAAGCGGGTATACGGCGGAGCGGTCAAAATAAATATCGGCGGCGAGGAGCCCTCTTATCTTAAGCGGGAAGTGCTCTATGCGGAGGAGAAGCGGAATATCGGGAAGGCCGCGGCCGCACTCGTTGAAGACAATGATGTGATCTTCATCGATGATGGCACAACGCCCCTGCAGCTGATTTATTTTCTCATGAATAAGAGCAATCTGACCGTACTCACCATGTCGATGCCGGCCTTGCATCTGCTGATGGAATATAAGAATAAGGATTTGTTCTCGGGCGACATCTACCTCATCGGCGGGAAAGTGAATACTACCCACTCCCGGGTAACCGGGTCGATCGCGGAGAAGATGGCTGCGTTGTTTCATGCAGACAAGGCTTTTATCTCGATCGACGGAATTACACACAAGGGTATTACCGTGTTCGACCCGGAGCGCGGGCAGCTCGTGAGCAGGATGATGGATAATTCCAATCAGAGGATTCTCATGACCGATAGCTCCAAGATCGGCCTAACCCAGCTCTACAGCATGACCGAATGGCGGGATATCGATATTGTCATTTGCGACGTGGACATGCCTAAGGACTGGAAGAAAACGCTGAGTGAGCAAGAGGTCAGCTGGATCGTAGCCAAATAAATCGAAGAAGCTGGCACCGTACATACGGTTCCAGCTTTTTTTGCGTTGTTGGGGTGGAGTACGAAGTCCCGTTATACGGAGCCGTAAAGCTCCAAATACTCGGGGTAAGCACGCAAATGAATCTCCTTCGCACGCTTCTGGGTCTTCTCCTTCACATCCGTCATAGTTTCGGCCTCAACAAAGTCAGCCAGGACATCGACCACATCATCGAACAGCTTGAATCGAAAGTACAGCTCCATCCGTTCATATACCTCTTTACCTGCCAAACCAATCACTTGCTCTTGCCAGAATGGCCATTCCGGCTTCCGATAAAGCGGCCAGAGGAGGACGGAGTAATCCATTGCAGCATCCCCCGTTACCGTTAAGTCGTCCCAATCAATCAGCCACAGATCATGGTTATCATTGGCTAAGATATTTTGCCAGTTTATATCGTTATGTACGACATCCGTCGCCTGTTTCTGAAAACAGGGCATCTCTTGAGCAAGCTGTCTTAATACAGCTAGTTCGGCATCGAACCATCCGAGCGTCTGATCGGTCACAAAGGTGAGCAGGTGTCTCTCCGCCCGGATTCCTTCCAGATCCTCCTCGAATCGGGTGATGTATTCCTCAGCCAATGCCTCTGCGTATGAAAGAACGCACTCACTTGCGATGACATCCTGAATCTGACTGTCGTTATGTAATTGATGCAGCATTCGAAGCACCTTCGGGATCATCGGTGTCGGATCGGTAATAGCGCTCAACGGCATCCCATCAATAAACTCAAACACTAATCCATACGGATAACCGGGCAGGACCTCCTGCGTCACCTCTTGCACGAGTCGCGGCGCATGGTATCGGTCGGTAAGATGGTCACTTAAGAGCGCCCACTGCTGCAAATGCGGGGTTTTACGTTCTTGTACAAATTTCACGTGGCGAATGGTTTCACCATCTGATAAGCGATAGGACTGATTGACGAATCCCCCTGGATTCCAGATATAGGACGCCTCAATGTTGGAGCCTTGTAACCCTAGTTCATGCCTATATTCCTTGGCCCACGTCACTACCAATTGTTCAGCTGCTTTAATATCCATGCATGCCTCCTCTACTCTTCATCAGGACAGTCATCTGGTTAGCAATCATTATTCCAATTATGATTCCGGGTGTTATTAGCACCATTAAATACTAGGTAACACTTAGTATTGCTAATAACTTATAAAATGATTATCCTGCAAGATAGGAACGACTGGGTGGGTATCAACGACTTGAGAACAGTATTGAACATCCTGTTCGTACCCTCGTTCGCGGAGCTCGCGTCCACTCCCTGAGTCTTCTATTCGCTGCCCCACTCTACGCGACATTGAAAGGAGATTGATTGAACAATTGCGCACCGCCGTTCGTTCGTAATCATTTCTCCTATATCTTACCATACCCCTCTCCCGTGCAGGCAATATGCGTCAGCTGCTCCAAGCGATAATACTCCACCTCGCCGGATTGTTCGCAGAAGGCAATGACATATACCTGGTTCGCCTGCGAGTACGTTCGATAGGGATGAACGACCACGGTATACGCTTCTTCCCCATCTCGATATGTGATGCGCAGCTTCTGGCTTTGCTTGATCGCCTGATCGATGCTATGCATCCGATTCGCCATATCCGTGTCCACATAGAACATCGGAATGTCACTCTCTTCAGGCTGATAAGGCACGAAACGCTTCAGCGTCTGTACGACCCGGTCGAGTCCTTCCACATAGCCCATCGACTCCGCCGCTTCCTCGTATTTGTAAATCAAGAAATTCAAGATGCGAATATCCGTCTCCGTCAAAAATATAGACGGCAGGATATAAGTCCCATCCGCGTATTCGTAGCCGCGCCTTCTGGCGTTATAAGTCATCGGCGCGCGGAGCGAATTCTGCATATATTCCATATCCCGTCCCGCTTGCCGGACGGATATTTCGAAGCGTTCGGCAAGATCCTTGGTATTCGGATAACGCTTGGCCCGTATTTGCTCGTCAAGCCAGAGGATGCGGTGCATGTTGCTCATGGTTCATCATCAACTCCATTTGCTATTGCTGTCGCGACTGCCCGCCTTACCAGCCTGCCAGATTATCAGGCTCAATCGGAACTAGCGTGGGAGTGCGCGTTACAGCAGCCTGTAACTCCCGCTCCGCATCCGATGCATGAATGAGCGTATCGAACGTTCCATTAAAGTGGAAGGCCGGTATCATATTCAGCCATTGATAGGCACTTAAACGCCCGTATTTCAGTTCCTCCAGGAAAGGCTTATATAACGGATCCGCCGCCTGTCCGCTCTGCGCCGCGCCCGTCTTGGAAACCGCCAGATTCAGCACCGACCAAAGTTTGTCGACTCCATTCCCAGGGAGGGCTAGCTTGCGCAGAAACGACCATGCCAGATCGCGGTCGCTGCACGTAGTTGAGATTCCATAGCCATATACTTGAAAGAGGTTAGCCTTCGGTTGGAGCTTATTTGAAGGGAAGCCGACGACCCCGAACTTCTCCTTCTGCTCCGGCGACATCGGCTTGATCGCCCAGTTGGCATCCATATACATGGACATCTTACCGTGTATGAAGCAGTCGATCCATGAATCTTGACCAACGCCTTGGCGCGGTGAAATTCCTTTATCAATAAGCGTCAAATACCGCTGGAAGGCTTCGATTGTCGCCGGGTGATTCAAATGTCCTTCGAGTGTCCTGCCGTCCTCGGATAAGAAGGAGCCGCCGTTGTTCCAGACGACCGGTTCGATGTACAGCATGTAGCCGAAGCTCGTAAATACCCCATGACGGATAATGTTTCCCTGATCGTCGGTCCGGGTCAATTTCTCGGCCGTGGTCACAAACTCATCCCATGTCCACCCTTCTTGCGGATAAGGGAGACCCGCTTCATCGAAGTGCTGCTTGTTGTAAAATACACCGATCGTTTCCGCCATTACCGGCAATGCTCCGACCCGTCCATGATCGACAACCGCATTCCGAATGCACGGATAAAAGTCCTCCAGGTCGACATGATCGCGCTCGATGAACTCGGACAAGTCGGACAGCAGTCCCGCATCCAGGCACTGTCCCATGTTTGCGCCTTCCCACTCCACAATATCAGGACCACTGCCACCGGTCACCTGCTCGATAAGCTCGGCTTTATCCGGTACCATCTCCAGCACCACAGTGACATCCGAATGTTCTTTGCGGAACTGCTTCACAGCCTCTTGAATCACGGCCATCCGCTGATCATCATGAGTGGCAATACGAATTTTCATTGTTTTCCCTCCTTGAAATATAAACAATAAGGTGCTAGACAGGTGTTCATCGTGTTGTAAAATCGACATCGATGTACGGAAAATATTTATGAAGTTAGAATCTCAACGCCTGCTCATCCCACTTACTCCAGTCGCTTGCATGGAAATCTTTGACCACCATAAAGTGCGGATATCACCACCGCTTGCCCGAAGTCAATAAATAGTGAATCATACGCTGCAGCAAATTAATCTTGTTAACAATCGGGTTAATATTACCATGTAATCTTGAGGGATATTCTTTTTTATTGCACTGGCTTTGGATGTGAGCAAGCCTACGAATAAACCTTTTTTAGGCCCAATCTCACAGGGAAGCTGTAAATTCAGATGAGATCTTCATCGTATTTGCTCCTCCAATCTTTTTACTCTTCATCATTATAAAAAGAATGGTCAGACATAAAGTGTCAGACCATTCTTTCTTCATTAGCTCTTGCGTATAAGATTCGTCAGATCCTGCGTTAAGTTTCGTCAGCTTTGCGTATAAAAATCGTCATGTCGGCAACAATGCTATCATAGACTAGTTGTAGTTTTGAGTTGTAGTTTGGTTGCAAATTATAGTTGCAGTTTATATAATAGGAGGTGATATTGTTATGATTGGAGAGGTGAGATTAATGTCCACCGTCATGGATCGGGAAAAGGTACGTCACTTTAGTATGATGTTCGAAGACTTTGCAGGTATGCCAGAAGAAGAAGAAATCACTGTGAGGATCAGTGATCTCAAAGCATTCATGAATGTCATGCGGGATTATGCCATAATGACGCATATTAGCGACTCGGATGCGGAAGCAGCTACAGCACTTGCACGTGTTGCAGATTACGTGGATCAAGCCTGTCCGAACGAGACGAACACGTCCACCGTCTACAAAACTACAACCCTTGCTGGAATCTTTGGTGTATCAGTAACAGCAATTAATAAATGGATAGATGAAGGCCGGTTCATTGGGTATCAGCGGCCAGAGCCGGGTAAGCATGCCAAAATTCCACATTTCACACCATTTCGTATGCGGGACGGGTCAGTAGTACCTCTTAGTCGTCTGATCGATGAATATAACGGTAAACCAACTTCTTTTGCCGATGATGATGAGCGCCAATTACTGTTGGTGGAACTTGCGCGACTGAAGAATAAATATGGAAAATCGTCGTACGCTGAAGCTTTTGGCGAACGTGAATTGTCCCCCAGCGAAGAGAGCGACGCTTCTTGGTGGTGCTTCTACGAAAGAAAGTTGAGCGAGCTGAAATAATGGCTAATTTCGAACATTGGGCAAAAAACAGCGACCAGCGAATGCCCGAAACAGATTTTACTTACTTAGCTAAACAATTCGGGGATATTATTGACGGGGAGATCAAAGCCGGTAACAGTGATGGTACTGACGGGTGGCCTCAAGTCCGAAAAACGATCAGCTTGCAGCACAGTCTTGGTAAACTCGAAATATGCGAATACGTAGATAGGAAATCCGGAACGATCAGTAAGTTTGAATATAATTGGAGCTACCTACCTGACCGCCAATGGAAATTCCACTATGATACGTATCATCCAAAACGATATTGGACGGAGACGATCCATTATCATCAGCATGATGAACCCACACCCAATAAATACGAGCATGAGCGAATCGCTAATTTCCGTATGAGGGATTTATTACATATTATGGAGACCATACGTTTGATTGAACGCTTCCAGAAAGAATGGCAAATCCAACAAGGACAACAGTTCCAATCGGGGAACAAGCACAAACAAAAAAAGACAAGATAACCTTGAGATAAAGTAGTGCATGGAAACAGTAGGATCAGCCGCGGAGCCTACTGTTTTCCTAAGAGCCCTAGCAGTTTATAGAATCTCGGATGCCTTCGAACAACGCTTGCAAACATTTAATTGAGTTCCATCGGATGTGGTTCTTGTGTAGAGCAGCTTGATTCTTGTTGCCTGACATACTGGGCATGTCCCTCTACCTCGACTCGTCAGTTTCCAGAGAACTTTACCTCTTTTTGTTTTGGCCATATTCTAATCTCCTTCCTATCCTATTCCCCCAGCTCTTGCATTGGGATAAGTTCGCCCTAGTTGCCTCTCCAATCCATTCTTCAACTCATTTATGATTATAAAAAAAATGGTCGGACATAAAATGTCGGACCATTATAAATTTTATTTATCATAGCCGTCATTAAAGCTCTCAGCGCCCAATCTGCAGCGGAATCTCTGAAGGTATATGTTGCTTGGATAACATGGTCACGACGACTTCATGCTGCCCTTCCGGTACGCGGCAGAATGCCCAATCCCGCCCGTTCTGGCGATGAATGACGGCTTCGCATTGCCGTCCATCGATCGAATAGGACGCATGCCCGAAATTTTCGACGCCTGCCAGCGGAATTTTGACTAATACGCCGTCGGCCGATTGCGTTTCAGCCGTAAAGGAAAGGATGACGCCGTCCTCCAAAGATTCAAGGACATAGCGACTCAGCTCCGTTGTGGAACGGTCGATCCACCATAAACAGAGCCTGTTGGTGGAATGATGCAGCGCTTTAAACCCCTTGGCATCCAGATAGCGAAGTAGTTCGTTTAACGCAGGTAAGCAGTGCCTATTCTCCTTATCATCCGAAATATAAACGGGATGAATAAACATATTAAGCGTCCAGCCGAAAAACACTGCTCGGTCTACGGAATGGTGAATTCTGGCGATATCCCGCTCCATGGACTCTTCATATATGCGCGGCTCGAAAAATCCGATCGGAATGTTGACGAACGGTATGCGTGCATTGTCATGCTTGTAATCGTCGTAAACAAAATGCGGATACACCGTCCCGAATCCATAGCCCATCTGGTTAATTGGATTGTATGGCGGATTAAAGGCATGCGCTCTGGAGTTATCCCCCTTCATTCCGCCGGCGGAAGCCCAACGCGCATGCTCGGCCCAGCCCGTACCGGTGCACCAATGATTGACGGAAGCGATCGGTACTTCTCCGAAAGCATCCTTGTACAGCTCGATTTGTTCCAGGACGTCGGTTTTCGTATAGTGAAAATGCGGCTTGACGAAATCGAAGTGGATGGACAGATCGTGGCCATTGTTCTTGATTGCGCGAAATTCATCCCAGTCGATGGCGAACTTCCCGTCTACTGGCATAAGATTCATATGATAAGGAAGGCCCAGCGCATTCATATAGTCCGATGCTTTGACCTGAATACCTGGTGTGCATTCGTCGTCTCCGCCGTAATGAATAAGCAGATCCGGTACGCTCCCATCCGCGAACGGGGGGATCTGGTGAATGAACGGCTGAGGGGAAGACGATACGATCTCTTCCAGCAGCTGCACCCAACAGTCACCGTAAGGAATTTCCAGATCGTGCAGCCGGCTGAAGGGAATGGCGTCTCCTGTACGATAGTATCCATCTCCATCGTAATCCCGATCGATCGGCCTGCCCTGATGCATCACCCAGATCGTCTGCGTGAAATCGAAGGCGAAATACCATGTCTCCCCGCTTCCGATCTTACAGCTGATGACGGAGGGGCGACCCGTTGCGGCCCTTCCGGCATTCAGCAAAGCGGCCATCTCTACCGACTGGCTGTCCTCCGCCGTAACAAGTTCCAGCGGTGAGAAGATCGGAAGAAGCACGCTTTGGTAATCGTAATGCGGATTTAGCGTTGAAGCTTGCGAAGGGGAGGATGGCTTCGGAAAGCTTCCGTACCCCGAGATCGTGAACTCGTCGTCCGGCTGAGCCTTCGACGCGTGATGGCGAATTCCGAACAAGCCGTCCGCACCCCGCAGTGCAAAACCGATCAGGACGCCGCCGCCGGCTACCCATTCGCGAAGAGCATCCTGCTGGGATTCACTCAGTTCGATCGAACCGACGAATAAATACTTATAGGGGGCAAGAGCAGACGCTTCTTCCGCTTGCCTGATGGATAGTTCCGTCGCCCGCAGGCCCATCTCGTCAAAAATTTCAGGGAGATAGGCGTACCAGTAATTCCGTCCGTTACGGTTGACTTCCACTCTCAGCGAATCGTCATATATATAGCCGGTTAGGGATGCTGGATGTTTAGTCATGTTCGGACACCTTCTTTCTGAAATCCGGGACTTCCAACAATACGCCTCCCATATTGGACGATTCGGCTGCCAATATCGCCGGAGCCGCCGTCTCCACCGCCTTGTAGACATCCATATCGATCGGTTTATCCTCTCTAATCGCCTGAAGAAAGTTAACGACGGGCCACCCGTCTGCACTGCCATGGCCACTTTCCCGGATAAAATTGCTAACGTCTTGAACGTCGGTCGTCCAATCCGTGTTTCTCCATTTATGGTCCTTGGCCGTCCACAGCCTTGGTGAATCGTCATCCGTTCGCGCCCATTCCGCCGTCTGCTCGGTTCCTTTCACTTGGTACCAGTGGTAACCGGTTTCCTTCCGCGGACCGTGCGGCGAAGTAAAGCCGGCGGCAACTCTTAGAACGGTATCCGTGCTCGTATGCATAAGCGCAACTTCAATATCCCTCGCCTTGTAATTGTCCACATAATAGCTTTGAGGACGCGTGCCCATGCAGGATACTTTGGTCACTCTTCCGCCCGTAATGGTTAGAAGCGGGCTTAGCGTATGCGGTAAGTAATAAATCGGGTTATAGAATCGGATGTTGCGCCAAGTCGGCTCCACAACGCGGCCTTCCGGAGGCGTGGCGCTTCCGTAAAGTCGCTCGCCCGTGAGCGGATCGATGAAGTAATCCCATTCCCCGTAATGAAGATATTCGCCTTCTGCGAGCAGTATATGCCCGAAGTCTCCCCTTTCGGCCATCTTCCGCCATTCCTGGATAAATCCCCAATAACGGGTTTGCTCGGACAATTGATATTTAGCACCTGTTTTCTCCACCGTGCGGACAAGGCTCCAGCATTGTTCCATCGTGTACGCGGCGGGCACCTCCGTCGTCACATGAATGCCCTTCTCCATCGCATAGCAGGCAATATCCACTTGCATATCCGGCGGTGCCGCAATCAGCACCGCATCTAGCGGTTCGTTGCGGAGCATGCTCTCGAAGTCCGTATACCGCTTCGCATCGGGATTCAGCACGGCTGCTGCCTGATCGACCGTTGGGCGAACCCGGTCGCACAGCGCGACGATCTCGCAATCCGGATGCTTCGCATATAATCGGGCGACATATACGCCCCTTGGTCCCAAGCCGATAACGCCAAGCTTTACTTTCCGATTCAACATGGAACTTCACTCTCCCCTCGAATAAGCTCTCCGTTATGTTGATTGATGCATTCGCTGCGCGGCCCAACACCTTCCAGGCTGATCCACATTATTCGATACCCTCGCTTCCGAGGATAAATCGTATGCCCATATATTCCGTTGGAACGTCTCGTTCACGTAAATTCTTCCATCGGGGCTTACTTCGATGCCGTTCGTCGTACCCATGCCCGCTTCCAATAACGTTACTGTCCCTTCCGGATCGATTCTCCACAACCGTCCCGAGGATTCGTTCCAGTCGGGATCGCTTGCAAAGACGACGTCGTCGTCTGTGATGGCGATATCGTTAGGCTGGCTCATAGAAGACTCATGGGCGAGCACGGCAATCTCTTTGGTTGTCATATCAACCTTAAGCAAATTATGATTCGTGTAATCCGCAATCAACATGTCACCCGCCCGATTGAAGCGTATCCCGTTGCCGATGCTTCCGTTCGGAAGCTCGATAAATACGGAGCACTCCCCATCGGGCGTAACTTTGCCAATAGTGTGCGGTCTGGCATAATTAACCGCGTACAAATGGCCATACCGGTCGCATGCCGGACCTTCGATTCCATCTGTAAATCCGAAGGGCTCAGTCATCACCCGGCTGACGTATAACAACTCTTCGCTCAACGCCGCTTCACCTCGTCCCTTGATCGCTGTCACCTTGGCGTCCAATTACAATACACCGTATTTATCGAACACGTCCTGCAGCAGTTTGCCCTCCAGCAGCTCCTTGCGGCTATTGTTCTCTCTCTCGACTTTCTCGATCGCCCGCTCGACTGTCTCCTGAAGTACGGCGGCCGGAATAACCGCTACACCGTCGCAATCCGCGAAGACGACGTCGCCCGGATGAACGCGAATGCCTCCCGCTACTACAGGGCAATCATAATCAATGACGATCCCTCTTCCCCTGGAATCGACCGGCTTAATTCCCGTACAAAAAACAGGGAAGTCGATCTCCTTGATTTTCTTCGTGTCTCTGATTAAGCCGTCGATGATCGCTCCCGTGCTCCCCCTCATCTTGGCGGCCGTGGACAACAGTTCCCCCCATATGCCGTTATTTACAGAGCGATTCGTGCAAGCAATAACCACTTCACCTGGTTTAATGCTATCGAGCGCTTTAATCTCCAACCCGTAAGGATTGTCGTGAACATGGTAAATGTCCGCGGCCAAGATCGTTTTAGCACGGCCTACGATGACGATATCCTGCTGCAACGGCCGGATCGTCTCTGTCATTGCCTGCTCCCGGTAACCAAGATCATCCAACGTGTCGCAGATAACGCCGGTATACAGCTTTTCCTTCATCAATTCGAATAAATGCGCATCATGGGTATTCACTTGCTTCTCCCCTATCGATGAAAGTTATCGTTCTTGTATGCTTTTCTCGATGGCCTTCGTTAATGCCAGGCTTGCGATGCCTTCTTTCGTACCGGGTACGAAGCGCTCGCCGGTACGGATGCTGCGAATGAATTTGTCCAACTGAATACGGAAGCAGGATTCGAAGTATTCCTCCTCCAGCTTCACCGTCTGCGTTGTTGTCTCGCTCTTCAACTGAACCGTCTGGGCAGTACGGTCGAATATGGCTATGCCTCGAGGACCGACCACCTCAAATTCCCCGGCGGGAAAACGGGGCATGAACCAGCCGATTTCCACCTTCGCGATATCGCCGTTCTCAAACCGAATCACCGATACGTCATAATTGGAGGACGGAAACTCCGAACGCGTGCGAAGACCGAACGACTGTACGTCTGCGACCGCAGAGCCCGTCAGGAAATTCAGGAAATCGGCCATATGCGCCCCATCATGGATCGATGGCGATCCCCGCTCCATCGTTCGGCTGATCCTCTCATAATGCTCGGGATTCCCCTGCGGGTCCCACACCTCGTCGAATATGCCAAGCCGATAAATGAGCGGCGAGCCGAGCTTGTCATCCCGAATCCAATCTCTCAGCGTCTCAAGCAAAGGTCCGTGCCGGTAAGTAAAACCGATTTGCACCTGATAGCCGCTGCTTTGCTCCGCTTCCCTCACTTTCATGGCCGTCTCCAGATCGACCGCCATCGGTTTTTCGCAGAGCACATGCTTGCCCGCATGCAAGCTTGCGATCGTTAGATGCGGCGTCACCCATGGCGGCGTGCATATCACCACCGCATCAATGGAGGGATCATCGAGCAATTGCGTATAATCCGATGTCGCCAGCGCGACTTCATATTGAACCGCCAGCTGGCTCGCCCGGTCAAGATCGGCATCGCACAGAGCGGCAATCGAAACTTGCGGGGAAGCCTGCAAAGCGGGAAGATGTCTGGTAACGGCAATATCACCGCAGCCGATCAGTCCGATTCGTATAGGATTGTTCAAGGTTGCCCTCCTTGTCTGCGGCTCAGTCTTTGACCGCCGTACATTCGACTTCCACCAGAAACCCGTTCAACTCGCAAGCGACTACCGTACGGGCAGGATAAGGAGCTTCGAAATATTGCCCGTATACTTCGTTGAACGGCCCCCAGTGCTCGATCGCGCTTAAATAAACCGTTGAGCGGACGATATCTTGCATGCCGAAGCCGTTATCCTCCAGCAAATTCCGGATATTCCTCATCGTTTGGTGGGTCTGTTCGACGATATCCTCTCCCACAAGCTGCTGATGAACGTCGAACGGGCCGAAGCCTGCCAGGTATAGCGTATTGTTTTTCATAATGGCCGAAGAATAATGGCCGAAGACCGGATGAACCCGGGATGAACTTACCGCCGTTCTGGTCATGTCGGAACCCTCATTTCTATTTGAAGTAATCGCTCGGCGAATTGTTCGAGCCGCTCCGATATTGCCTCGAACAGCCGGCGGCCTTTGTCCTTCGTCGCCAACGTCGGCTGGCCGAATACGCCGGATGCCGTCAATTCATCGAATCCGAAGATACGAGCCGCATTGCTGCCTTGAAGCATATCAAGCTCCCATATTTCACCGGACGGTTGAATGCCATCATCCTTTATCAGATCGCAATGAACCTTGGTTTCATCCAGGTACAGATAGAGCGACGTTTCGAGTTCGCATGCGTGTCCCATACCGCCGATAGGGGATTCCCGGATTTCGCCAATCGCGTCTTTCGCCAGGTTCCAATAGTCCGCCGCCACAGCGATCGTGTCCGGATACTCGGTTTTCAGCTGCTGCAGCACGATCTGGTTCGGTGCGCCGTTGCCGCCATGGCCGTTCAAGATCCAAAGCTTCTTCGCGCCCATTCCGATATAGGATTGGCATATGGAATGGAGCATCTGAATGTAAACAGGATGGCACGCCGATAATGTACCTCCGAACGACAAGTGATGGGGTGAATGCCCCAGCCACATCGTCGGAGTCAGCAGCAGACGGTCCGGCAGCAATCTCTCCAAGCGTTCCGCCAGACGGCTTACGATCAGCGTATCCGTATTCGTCGGCAGATGGGGGCCGTGCTGCTCCGTAGCTCCCGTGGGTATGACGACTAACGTTTGCTCGAAATCGATCGCGCCGATTTGCCGATAGGTCAAGTCATGAAAGATCATCCGTGCTATGCGCCTCCCTTGTGCCTCTTGCATCGTTGCTGCTTGAGCAACAAAGCCGCTGTCATCTGACGGTCAGCCTGTCTAACCGGTCGAAGTCGATTGTTATGCCCAGGCCCGGTCCGTCCGGCACGATCAAGGCGCCATCGCGGATAACCAGCTCCTCCGCCGCGACGTCTTCCCGATAACCGGTAAACCCGCGAATATCGGAAGCATGGCCCGACAAATTCGCCATTGCGGCGGCGATGTGCGCCGAAGCGGCCGCGCCGACTATCCCTTCCGGCATGGAGCCGATCGTACAATCGGTATGATGCAGTGCCGCCAACTCGAAAATTTGCCGCGCCCCCCATAAACCGCCGGCCTCCGATATATATACGTGGAGCATATCGGCAGCGCCGGCGTCGAGAGTTCGCTTCGCGTCGCCAGCATCCCACACGCCCTCGTCAATGAGGATCTTCACGCCGGTGTTGCTGCGCAACCAGGCCGATTCGCTCAGCCTGTCGCTGTGCAGCGGCTGTTCGACAATATGTACGCCGTATCGTTCCAACTCGTCTGTCATTATCTTGGCCTGCTTCAGATCCCGCCAAGCCATATTAACGTCGACCCTGATCGGCACAGAATCGGGAATCGCTCCGCGAATGGCGCTGACGACGGCGATGTCCCGCTTATCGTCGGCCCCAATTTTCAGCTTTAGCTCCCGGTAGCCTTCCGACACTTTAAGCAGTGCCGCCTCCACCATCGCATCCTTGCCGCCCATCGAAACGCCGCCGGTCAACGCGATTTGGCTTCTTCTTTTTCCGCCCAATAACTGATAGACCGGTTGATTCAACGTCTTGCCTAGCAAATCCCATACAGCCATCTCTACGCCGGCTTTAGCTAACAAATGGCGTTTGGAGAAGCTGCACAAGCGGTCCAATGTTTCGTTGATTACAGAAATATCCCGGATATCCAAGCCGACTAACAGGTTCGCCCACTGCGTATTCACTTCATGGCATAGCGAGTGCGCTCCGCCAAACCAAGCAAAGGCGATTTCTCCGGCGCCGTATTCGCCGGATTCGCCACGGACGATCACAATGCCATGATTGGATGAAGCATACGTCCCCCACATATCGCTCACGGGCTGATGAAAGGGAAGGTTGACCGGAATCGCTTCGACGGAAATAATTTTCATGCCATCTGCCCCCTTATTGAAGTCCCAGAAGCTCGGGCGTGTTCTTATACAGAATTTTGTCGATTACCGCGTCTGGTATGCGCGGCAAATTCGTGCCGTCTACAAGCTTATTAAGGCCCCTTAACGCTTCAATCGTCTGTTCGATGTTGAAGAAAGGAAAGTCCGTCCCGAATAGCAGCTTATCCTCTATTCCGTATTCGATCGCTTCGATCAATCCGTTGTACATCTGCCATGGCCGGCTGCCCAGCGCCGATATATCCGTGTATACGTTCGGATTTTTGCGGACGACGGAAATCGTCTCCCCCATCCACGGATGCCCCAGATGCGCGATGACCATCTTCAGTTCTGGAAAAGAGCGGCTTACGGGATCCAGATAAACCGGTCTCGATTTTTCGAGGGGCCCCTTCTGCACGAAAGAAGTACCCTGGTGCCACATAATCGGCAAGTTGAGCTCCTGGGCCTTCGCGTATAACGGATAACATTTGCGGTCGAGTGGATGGAAGTCCTGATAAAACGGGGCCAGCTTCAGCCCCTTCAGCCCGAGTTCCTTCACGGCGGATTCCAGCAGCCGGTGCGGCTCATCCCGATTCGGATCAACGCTGGCGAAGCCGAACAGTCCGGTCGGATTTTCCTTTACGTATTCGGCTACATATTCATTGGGAACATTAAATCCCGTCGACGGCGCATCCATAGCCAGTACAATCGCCCCCGAGCAGTTCTTCACTTTACGAAGAGCCTCCCTATGATCCTTAAGCGTGCATTTCATACTGAAGCTATTGCCCCACGCTTTCTGGGCGTCGGCTAGAAATGGACCGGAGATATGCTCTGGCTCCGCGATATGCGTATGACAATCGAAAATCATCGTCTCTCCTCGCTTTCTCATTAAGCAATGTGATTATCCCTTGACCGAGCCAAGCAGCAAGCCTTTGATGAAGTATTTTTGCAGGAATGGATAAACAATCATGATCGGCAGTACCGTTATAACTGTCATCGCAATTTTAAGGCTTTGCGGTGTAAGCATCCGATATTTTTCGGGATCTCCGACGCTTGCGGTAAACTGCTCCACTGATGTAATGGATTGAAAAGAATTGTAGAGCACGTACTGAAGCGGAAACAATTCCGGATTCATCGCATTATAGAACTGCGTATCAATGAATGAATTCCACTGCCCAATGCCCGCGAATAGCGAAACGGCAGCCATGACCGGGATGCAAATCGGCACAATGATTTTCATGAAAAGATAAGCGTCATTCGCTCCGTCGATTAGCGCGGATTCTTCCAGCTCTTTTGGAATACCTTCGATATAGGTTTTGATCAGAATCATATTAAAGACGCTGACGGCGGACGGGATCACGTAAACCCAGAAGGAACCGACCATGCCTAAGCTTTTGATCAAAATGTACATGGGAATGATGCCGCCCGAGAAATACATTGTGAATACGAAATATTTACGAAAAAACTTGATGCCGGTCAAGTCGTCGCGGGTAATGACATATGCCGCCATTGATGTGACGATGGCCATAAATAGCGTTCCTATTAACGTCCTCGCAGTCGATATATATATCCCGTTCAAGACGTCCGGGTTCTCGAAGATCGCCTTGTAGGAGTCCAACGTGAACTGCCTCGGATAGAATAGAAACTTTCCGCTGACGAACGACGGATTGCTGAGCGAATAATTGAACAGATGGAGGAAAGGAAATACCATGACGACAAAAGCGAAAACCATGATCGCATAGTTGACTAAATCAAACATACGGTCGGCCGGACTGGATCTATACATGACCGCTCTCCTTTCCTGGGCTCAAAAGATCGCCTTACCGGTTGTCTTCTTCGAAAATGCGTTTACAGACAGGAGGATAACGATACTGACGATCGTTTTGACGATCCCTACGGCGGCGGCATAGGAGTAGTTCAACTGCTGCAAGCCGAACTTGTAAATATACATATCGAGCACCTCCATCTTCTCCCAGTTGGTCGGATTCGTGAACATGAAGAAAAGCTCAAAGTTCGAATTCAGAATCCACCCGCTGTTTAAAATCAAGATAACGATGAACGTGGGCATCAGGTTGGGGATGGTAATGAATTTCAACTTCTGGAATCGCGTCGCGCCGTCTATATCCGCGGCTTCATATTGGTCGGTCGGGATCGCCGAAATAGCCGCGATGAAGATGATGCTAATATAGCCGACGGATTTCCACGCTTCCAGCATGACGACAAGAAGCCAAGCGTACTTGTTCTCGCCCAGAATGTTTAATCCGTCTGAGATGATGCCCCATCTCATGAGAAGCTCGTTCAACAATCCGGAAGAAGACGACAGAAACGTGTTGGCGATCGAATAAATAATTACCCATGAGATGAAGAAAGGAAAAAAAGAAACGGTCTGAATCACTTTGACAAAAAACTTATGTCTGATTTCATTGAGCAATATCGCGAATATCAAACCTAGCGAAAGGTTGGTGACGATCATCATAACGTTGATGGAAAGCGTATTGCGCAGCAAATACACATAATCGTTGCTTTGCAGGAAGAATCGTTTGAATTGCTCGAACCCGACCCATTCCGATGCCCAGAACCCTAATCCGACCTGGTATCTCTGGAAAGCAAGCAGCCAGCCGACCAACGGCACATATTGGAATAACAGCACCAGTAAAAACGCAGGTGCCAGCATGAGGAAGAGATAACGCTGCTTATATAACTTCATTCTCAGCATGTTTGCGCTTCACCTTTTCTGGAGGAGGAATCGGACCAGACTTACGCCTCCCGACTCCCCGCTCAGTTGATTTTTACTTCGTCATGGCTAACGCTTCCTGATACAGCCTGTTATATTCGTCGATAACCGTCTGCGGCCCCAGTTTATCGTATTCCTTCATGATGTCTTCCCACAGCTTGTCGAAGTCTGCGTCGTCCTTCGCCATGATGAGCTTGGCCGTATTTTTCACTCTGAACTCAATCAGCTTCTGATCCGTTTGGCTGAGCGCAGAATCCGGATCCAGCTTGATCGAAGGTACAACCCCCGACTTTGCCCCTTCGGCCGTATTCAACCAATAATCGACGGAGGTTTTCCAGCCAAGCTTCTCGAACGCGCCCATCGTTTCCTTCGTTTGTGAGAGCTTATCCATGTAGTCCATGTTCGCACCGACGCTAAAGGGCTGTCCGCTCGCACCCGTTCTTACGTCTATTCCCAAAAATGAGACCGAATTAAAGCCGACCTTGCTGTCCGGATTTTGCACTTCTGTCGTGTACAAGTCTGTCGGAATACGGACGCCGTTACCGTCTACCGTATAATGTTTGTCCTTGATCCCCGACTGGAACAAAATTTGCGCCTCTTCCGTCGATGCCCAATCGAGCAATTCCATAATACGCTTCGGATCCTTGGCATTCTTCGTAATGATTGTATTGTTGTAAGGAACCAGATCGAGCTCCATGATCAAGCGTTTCTCGTTCCGTTCGACTTGCGTGTTGCTGCGAATCGGCAGCGTAATGTACTGCATCTCCGGATGTCCGGCCTTGATCAATTTCAAATTCGTCGCGTAGCCCGGCATGAAGTACCACGAGCTAAGCGCACGGCCGCTGTCGAATTTCTCTTGTACTTGCGCACCTTTATCCGTGAAGCTCTCCTTGTCCAGAATGCCTTCCCGGTACAGCTTGTTAAAAAACTGGAAAGACTCTTTAACATATTCGTTCTTGAGGTAATCAACAAATTGGTTATTGCTGTGATCGAAAATAACCGATCCGTTGCCGGCAACGCCGGTGTATCTTCCGCCTTTCTCGTACATAATGCCGGCTATCCCCGCCATCCCCCACGGCTCTCCGAACGGTGCGGTCATGCCGATCGTCTTCTGACCCGTTGGGGTCGTCGGATAATCCTTCATCGCCTGTTTCAAGTAGTTGATCCAATCGTCCTCCGAAACCAGCTTCGGATAGCCTTGCTTCTCCAAAATATCAATGCGCGTAGCGATATCGAATCCGCGTATATTGCTTTTGAAATCGCTTTGTCCGGTTTGCCAGTTATAAAGTTTCTTGTCCGCAGAAATGCTGCGCCAAAGCGGAATTTGCTGAGCGTATCGCTCCGTAAAATTCGGGGAGTCCGCCAAATAATCGTCCAGCGGTACCGCCGCCCCCGCTTGTATGTACTTTTGAAGGCTTGGATTGTATTGAATCCAGAGAATTTCGGGATAATCGCCGCCCGCGAGCATCAGATTCACTTTCTCCTCCCAGTTGCCAGCGTACGGGATAAACTCGAACACAATATTGAATTTTTCCTTAATGATTTGGCCGATTTCGGTTTCATCCGACATCTTGTACTTTCTAGCGCCGCCCGGATAAATATATTTGATTGTGTAGAGCGGACGATCTTGGCCGGTCTCTACCTCCCCTTGGCTTCCAGGCGGCGTTTGTTGCCCTGCTTTCTTCCCCTTGTCATCCGAGCATGCGGCCATGATGGATACCATTAAACATGCGACAAGCAGCATTATAAATTTGCTTTTAATACGATTGCTTTTCATGCGCCATCTCCCTTTTTGATTTGGTATGGAACCGAACCCGACTGCTCTTGCAAGGCTGCTGTGATAACTTATTATGTATGTTCCGTATACGGAACTAATTATGTTTAACATTTCTATATACAGAATAATTTAAATGGCTATTTCTGTCAACGATAAAGATTTCGTTTATTTTTGCATAAATATAGGAAGTCATCTATTATAGAATTGTGTATCAATTACGAACAATCTTATATATTTGTTTTCGTGGAGGAACAGATGATGTCAAATGGCCCAGAAGGTTCAAACTATGCCGTACCCGCTTTGGAGAAATCTATCGCAATCATTGAATGCTTGGCACAATCCAGCGAAGGCATGCCAATGTCAGCAATATGTAAGAATCTGAGCTTGCCGAAGACGACTGTATATGCCATCTTGTGCACGCTCGAAGCACATAACTACGTGCGCAAAAACCCCAATGGCGCTTACAGCCTAGGATTAAGTCTTTATAGCTTAGGCATGCTTTCTGTACGGCATATCAATTCAACGATAGTATTTGTTCCACACTTGGAAAGACTGCGAGACGAAACGCATTTCACCGTGCACCTATGCACGTACGATAAGGGGGAATCGGTTTGCCTTGAGAAAATCGAAGGCTTGGGCTCGATCCGGTTTCTCTCCTACGTCGGCGAGCGCAAGCTGATGAACGTATCGGCTTGCGGGAAAGCGATGGCCGCCTTCTTGCCTGAGAGAGAACTGCAAGCGATGTTCGCCAAAGGAATGCTCTCTCTGACCGCTAACTCCATTACGACGGAGCAAGCTTTCCGCGAGCATCTGGAGCAAATTCGGCAATACGGCTATTCGATCGACGACGAGGAAGGCGAATTGGGCGTTCGGTGCGTTGCCGCGCCGATCTTCACGGACGAACGCCAAGTATTCGGCGCAATCAGCCTGACTACGCTCAAAGGAAACCTGCCCATGCAAAAAATTCCCGAGTACGGAGAAAAGCTGATCGAAACCGCTAAGGTCATTTCCGCTTCCCTTGGATTTAAAGCTTGATTTCTACTGTTTAAGCCGAACTCGAAAAGCCCTTGATCATCTGATCAAGGGCTTCCCGTTCTATTTGAACGACCTATACGAGGTACATACTTCTCATCTTTAATTCGCTTTCTCGCGCTTTAGTCGCTTTCGGATAAATTCGAAGCGTTGATAAATCCACTTCGATTCCTTAGCCAGCAGCGGACCGAGAACCGCTAGAACGAGCACATACAGCACCGCGAAGGATTGGACGGATGCCATTAACCCGCCCGCTTTGCCGATGTTCGCCATAATAATCGAGAACTCTCCCCGGGAGACAAGCGTGAATCCCACATTGAGAGAGGCTCGAGGCGTCGCCCCAGAGAGGCGACCAGCGATCATGCCTGCTGCTAAATTCCCAATAATCGTAAGGATTACGGCTATAACCGTCATGCCAACGGCTCCACCCAGCGATGACGGCTCAATGGTTAAGCCAAAGCTGAAGAAGAAGAGTGCGCCGAAAAAATCCCTGAAGGGCATGATTTGCTGCTCGATCCGTTTGACATGCCTTGATTCTCCAAACACCAGTCCAATCATGAGAGCGCCGATCGCTTCCGCTACATGCAGCGTTTCGGAGAAGCCTGCAACCAGAAACAACAGCGTCATCACCATCAGCAGAAAGAGCTCCGATGATTGAACATTCAACGCAATATCGATATATTTGATGACTTTTCTTCCGATAAACAGGAAGATCACAATGAATCCGAGGGCTGTCAACGATATGAGCAGTACACTGACGAACGAGGTTGCCCCGCTTAATACAAGACCGGTTAAGATCGAGATGTGGATCGCGATGAATAAGTCGTCGAACATAATCATCCCCATGATCATTTCGGTCTCCGGGTTTGCCGTCCGTTTCAAATCGACCAGAACCTTAGCTACAATGGCCGTCGAGGAGCTTGTCATAATCCCGCATACGACCAGCGTCTCCTTAAGCGGCAGCTCTGCAATCCACCCCAATAGCAGGCCGGACACAAAATTTAAGGCCACATAGAACGAACCGCCGATCAAGATCGCTTTTCCCGACTTGAACAGCCGCGCGACCGAGAACTCCATCCCCAGATAGAACAGCAGGAACAGGATGCCCAGACGCCCCATAAATTCAATAAAGGAGGAGCTCTCGATAAAGCGCAAATCAATCTTCCAGAAGTGCGGAGCATGAGGACCGACAGCCATCCCGATCAAGATGTAGAACGGAATCACGGAGAAACGAAGCTTATTGGAGAGAAAGCCTGTCAGCGTAATGAGTGCCAGAGCGATGCCAACTTCGAATATGAGCATCTCCATAGGCTAAAGCTTCCCATCACGAAGCAGCAATTTTAATTGCTTGATTTGCGCACGCTCCCCGGCAACAACGAATGTCATGCCCTCACCAATAATAAAATCGGATCCAGGATTCATATGCGTCTTCTTATTCTTCTGTGCTACCGCTAAGATGGATGCCCCTGTTGCGCCGCGAACGTCCAATTGTCCAATGGTCATACCATCGCTCTTCGATAACGGCTCCTGGCGGATCCATTCGATAACGAGTCCATCCAGCATAATTTCCTGGCTGTCCGAGAACGCCGGCTTATAGGTAATGCCAGCCAGAATGGCCGATATCGATCTCGCTTCATCGTCATCCAATGAAACCATAGACAGCATCTCATCCGGCTCCTCCGGCGAGAGATGGAACAGATCGCGGCGTTCGTCGTTGTGAACGACGATAACGAGTGTATCTCCGCTTCGGGTGTTCATGGTGTACTTACGTCCGATTCCCGGGAGGTCAGTCTCTTTCAAATTCATATTTTTGCACCTCCCTTCGGAGCATATTGATCAACCCACGGCTGCGCGAACGGTCCGATGAATTCGATACTACGGTTCATAGTAGATCTCCCTCCCTGTAAGAACAACTCCGATGCCAAATGCTGTGTTCATACGCTCTCCTCCTCATAAATATAGACCTCTTGTTCAGAGGTCTTACCGCCATTCTATCAAATTGAAAATATAAGTCCAGCAGGAACAGAATTTAAAAAATGGAATTGTAATTTCTAAGCATGACCGTCCTATATTTTCAGATTTAATGTAATAAATAAACATTTATTTCATATCGTTCTTGCGATTGCAATAAGAACCTTCCGAGCAGTTGCAAAAATTACAGCTTTCACCATAACAACACTTCCCTTAGAAGCTTTTAGGCAATGCCAGGTCCTATAAAATCATTTATAATGAAGGAATACGACATACCGCTCATCACATCAAGCAAGGGGAACCCCATGACTATTCTTCTTATCTTACTCATCATCGCTGCGGTTACGCTGTTCATTACAAAAGCGCGCAACCCTTCCGCCTACTGGATGGGTTTTGTTCTTGTCGGCTGGTTTCTGAGCATGTTCGGCCTCATCCTGTTCATTGCCAAATACGGCGGATTCTATTACCGGGTCAATATTGTGCTGTTCTTCAACGATACGATTCGGAACATGCTGCTGAATGCGCCGATCAAGATCGAAGGCATCAGCCGAATCATTACGGTTGGCCGGTCCCTCTTCATCTTCAGTCTTGTCGGACTCTCGGTTTCGTTAATGTCCTATCGCCCGTTCTGGCGGAATTGGAAGATCCATACGATTAACTTCATTCCCGCTCTGGCCAACCTGATTTTCTACGACCCGATCATTTATAAGAGAGCGCTTACCGTCATGGACCGCCAGCATACGTTTGTCATTGGTTGGGTTACGCGTGGCTGGCTTGTGCTCTCTGCCATCATTGCCGTCGCTTTAATGGTCTGGAAGTACCGAACCGTGACCATTCCATGGGCCAAACGGCAAAGCGGATTTATCATTCTGGGCGTACTCTCACTGGCTATGTTCTATTTCTACCTGGGGTTTATGGGACCGCTTCAAGTGTTTGACGTGCGCACCTTCTATGTGCTGTATTCGGACTTCTCCAACTTCAATCCACCGCTTACGTTATCCGGATGGTACATCAGCATTGGGCTGACAGGCATCCTCTCGCTCATCAGCATATATGCGGTATGGCGCTATACCGAGATTGAGTTGAAGATGGGCAAGGATGATCTCCTGCTCAAACGAAAGCTGGATACAGCTAATATGGGTGCACAGGTATTCACCCATGCGGTCAAGAACCAGCTTATTATGCTCCAGCTTCTCATGAAGCAAGCAACCGATGCGCTGCAGGCCGCAGATATGCCGGATTCTCAGCCTATTGGAGCCCCTCTTGCGAAAGCGGATGAGATCGTCAGCACCACGCTTGGCCGGCTGGACCAGCTCTATAAATCATTCAAGACCAATCAACTGCAGCTTAAACCCCAATTGATTCATGCCATCGTTGAGCACGCGTTAGATCGTATTAAACCGGTGCAGAAACATGTTAAAATCAAAACAGAATTACCTGATCCGTCCACGATGATATTGGCTGACTTCATACCGATGGCAGAGGTTATTTATAATCTTCTGATTAACGCGATTGAAGCCATTGACTCCGAGTTTGGCGGGCATATTCAAGTATTGGTGTACACCGAGGATCATTGGGTCATTATTAAAATCATCGACAACGGGCCGGGTATCCCCGCACATATGATAGACGATGTCTTCGATCCCTTCGTAACGAATAAGAATACCAACAAAAACTGGGGCGTCGGTCTGTCGTATGTGAAGTATATCGTGCTCGCCCATTATGGGCGTATTCACGTGGAAAGCAAGCCCGAGCTCGGCAGCTCGTTCCAGCTTATTATTCCGATGTATGAATTAAATACAGAACCAAAGAAAAGGTGAGGACATGGCAGAGCTCATTCGAATTATTGTCGCAGAGGATTTGGACGTATTAAGAGAGCACTTCTGCAAGCTGATTCAACACGAGGAGGATCTGTCTGTCATTGGACAAGCCGCAAGCGGGAAAGAGGTGCTGCGGCTCATAGCGGAGCTGGGACCGCCTGATATCATACTGATGGATATCGAGATGGACGTGAAGCATGACGGGATCATGACCGCGAAGAAGGTGCTGGAGCAGCATCCCGAAACGCGTATTATTTTTCTGACGGTGCATGAGGATGAGGAGACGGTATTCAGTGCATTCGACACAGGTGCAGTGGATTATGTGTTGAAGACCAGTACAAGCGAAGCCATCGTGCAAAGCATTCGCTCCGCCCACTCGGGGCTCGTCCAGGTTCGTCCGGAGGTTGCTTACAAAATCAAGAATGAATTCTCCCGCATCCGGCGCAATCAAGAAGCGCTAATGGCAGCCACCTTGCTTCTGTCGCAGATGACTCCATCCGAGCTGGCGGTCTTGAATTTACTGCTGAAGGATATGAAAATTGCTCAAATCGCAAAAGAGCGCCAGGTGGAGCAATCGACGATCAAAACCCAAATCAACATGATTCTAAAGAAGTTCGATAAGAAGCGGACGAAAGAGGTAACGGCACTGCTGCGGGAGCTCAATGTGACCTCTTTCATCCAGAGCAGGCTGGGAGGGGGCTGAGCTTGCGCGCCTCTCCCCACTACAGACAAGAAAGAAGCTGCCCTCGGTCATCAGACCTTGCAAGGCAGCTTCTTCTTTCGTGAATAGGGAATCAATAATTTCTATTCTTGAGCCGCTTTAATCGCAGGCTCTGTCGTCAAGAAATCCGCGGATGGAACGGCTTTATCCAGCTTCTCATTGAGTACGAACAACTTTTGCAGATTATCGTACCACTTGATGGCTTCTCCGTTGCTAAACACTTCAGCCAGCTTCGCATTGTCGATCCACTCAATCGACTCAAGCTCTTGCTTCAAGCTGTCCTCCGGCACCTGTGTGTACTCCGCAGTCAGCTTAACGGCTTCATCGATGTTCTTGATTTTGTAATCCGTCACTTTCGCCATGGCTTTCATGAAGCGTTCCACCAATTCCGGCTTTTCTTTCAGGAATTTCGGACTTACCACCCAGCTGGAAGGGAAGCTGTATTCCGGATAGAAGCTGCTGTTGTCGCCAAGCTTAATCATATTCTCTTTGCCGACTTGCTTCTCGATCTCGGTGGTGTACGGTGACCAAATGGCAACGGCATCTACTTTGTTGGCCACATAAGCGGTAACGGCACCCGCAACATCCATGTTGATGATATTCACGTCTTCCGGCTTCAGCCCTGCTTTCTCCAGGCCAAGGTTAAGCACCATCTCACCGGACGTCCCTTTTGGAACACCGACGGTCTTGCCCTTCAGATCCTTCCACTCTTGGATACCGGATTTCTTCGTTGCAAATACCATGTCGCTCTTGCCCAGGCTTACGAGTCCAATAATGTTGCCTTGTCCTTGCGCAGATAAGAAGGTAGCCCCCGGCCCGATATAAGCGATATCAATATCGCCGGATGCCATGGCTTGGAACTCGGGAGGACCGCTCAAGAATTTAACGGCATTCAGCTTAATTCCTGCTTCTTCGAAAAACCCTTTTTCTTCGCCGATCGCAATCGGAGCAGCTCCGCCCATGTTCGGCATATACGCGAAGTTAATCGTCTCGGCTTTCACTTGCGGCTTACTTTCCTCCGGATTGGTGACCGTTGAGCCTCCTGCATTGTTGTTGCCCCCTGCTCCACAAGCGCTAAGCAGCAGCGTCATGCTGAGTAACACGGCAGCCATCGAACGTTTCGGTTTCTTTCTGAAGCTGTTCGTCATAGATAAAGCCCCCCTAATCATGTATGTGGTCCATGCTTGCGCTAGGTTGAACCCGATTACTTGGATACTTCAAGATACTCGCGATACACTTTCGACCAAATCTCGTTCTTAATCTCGATGAATCGTTCATCCAGCTTCGTGGACTGATCTCTTGGGTAAGGGATGTCGACATCAATGATCTCCTTAATGCGTCCGGGACGCGCACTCATGATGACGACACGCTGGGCCAGAATGACCGCCTCATCCACGTCATGGGTAATGAAGAAGCAGGTTTTCTGTTCCTTCTGCCAGGTCTTGAGCAGCTCTTCTTGAAGCTGTGCTCTCGTCTGTGCATCCAAGGCACCGAAAGGCTCGTCCATGAGCAGAACCTCCGGTTCTACCGCATACGCTCTAGCGATCGCTACGCGCTGCTTCATACCGCCGGACAGCTCCTTCGGATATGCGTTCGCGAAGTCCTTAAGACCCACGAGCTCCAAGTAATGCTCCGCCTTCTCCCTGCGCTCCTGCTTGCTTAAGCCTCGCAGCTTAAGGCCGAACTCGACGTTCTTCAGAACCGTTTTCCAAGGGAATAACGCATATTGCTGGAAGACAACGCCGCGCTCCTTGCCGGGCCCCTTGACCTCGACACCTTCCACCTTAACGGAACCGGATGTGGATTCCTCCAGCCCGCCAATAATGTTCAACAAGGTTGTTTTGCCGCAGCCGCTTGGTCCGACGACACAGACAAACTCGTTATTCTTGATCGTCAGATTCGTATTCTGAAGCGCGATGGTATCGCCATTACGGCCTTTATATACTTTGTTCAGATCTTTAATTTCAATTTTATTGTGATTGTGCTGGCTCGACTGCTGTGGACTGATGCTGCTGCTTGTTAGTTTTGCCGTATTTCCTGCCATCCCGTTAGTCTCCTCTCCAGAAACAATACGAATTTATCCATTGCAAGGCCAATGATGCCAATAACCACAATGCCCAGAATAACGACATCCATACGGAAGTAAAGGCTTGCCTCCATAATCATATTGCCAAGGCCCTTGTTCGCTCCCGTAAGCTCTGCCGCAACCAGCGTTGTCCAAGCAGCCGCAAGGCCAAGCCGGATGCCCACAAGAATATAGGGGAACGATGCGGGTACGATAACCTCTAGGAAGATATCTTTATCCTTAGCCCCCAGCACTCTTGCCGCACGGATCAACGTGGGATCGACGTTACGAACCCCTTGGAAGATCGAGATAACCATAACGAGAAAGGTTGCTACAAAAATTACTGAGATCTTCGCAGATTCTCCGACACCCTGCGATACGATAACGAGCGGAATCAGCGCAATCGGCGGAACCGTACGGAAGAACTGGATCCATGGATCGCAGATCGCGCGAACGAGTGAGTACCAAGCCATTAAGAAGGCTACAGGTATGGCAAGTAATAAGCCCAGCGAGAATCCGCCAAGGACACGAAGAAGACTTGCCGATACATTGGTCCACATCCGGCCGCTGGAAACTTCCTTCATAAACGCGCTTAATACTTTACCTGGTGTAGTAAGTATCGCTCCGATGGAAGGGATCGAGGATAGCAAGTACCAGACCACGAGACCCATCACAATGGAGGCGACGGTTAATAACCAGTTTGGGATTCTTTTCATGATGTTAATCTCCTTGTCTTCGCTGTTTTCATCCACTAACCGTCATAAGCCGGCTGCAGCGCTTCCGATTTATATTTACGACGGAGGACGGCCGCTTCTTCCATCGCGCCATTGCGCTCGAGCTTGCGAATCCAATCGTCTGCACTTAAATATTTCCACGGTCCGGTTTCAATGACTTTCTGAAGCGGATCGACCTTATAGTCCGGCTTACTCGCTTGCTCATGCAGCCATTGCGATAGGCGATGATCCATCTCCTTCACGACATCCGGATACTGGTCAGCCACATTGTGAAGCTGGTTCGGATCGTTCTCCATATCGTATAGCGTGACCGGTTCGAAGTTCAGATACAAGCCTTGATGGTAGGTCCGGATGAAATACCATTTCTCATCACGTACGGCACGCTGGCACACATAGAGCGCATGGTCCATAACTAAGTAGTCCCGCCCCTGCCAATGCTCACCCTTCAATGCCGGCAAGAACGACTTGCCATCCCAGCCTGAGGGAACCTCCAGCCCCAGCATATCGGTAATTGTGGCGATAACGTCGACATTGTACACGAAGCCGTCTACTTTCGCTCCTGGCTGGGTCACACCGGGTGCCTTAAAAATTAACGGAATATGGTGAACGGCTTCTGTCGCGCTTGCATGCTCAATGTAGATGCCCTGCTCACCCATCGATTCCGCGTGGTCTGCGCTAATGATGAAGCAAACCTCATCCTCGATCCCAAGCTCGCGCAGCGTATCGAGCAGCTCGCCAACGTATTTATCCATATAGTTCACGCCGCCGTCATAGCCGTCAATAACATGCTTATAATCCTCGCGGCTTGCGATCTGTCCTGGCATCGTAGCTGGATATTTATCGCCCCAATGCAGAAACTTAGCCGACCGCGGGAAGCTGTCCGACTGCTGGGCCGCAATGGTCGCTTCATCCGGGAATGCCTTCACCGGCGAATCCTTCCATTGCTCCATATATTCAATCGGGTACGTGTAGAAGGAGTGGGGATCCCAATATTGAATGTGCAGGAAGTAGTCCTCTTCCTTGCCATGCTGCTTCAGCCAAGGGATAACCGATGCGTTCACTTCATCCGCATTCTCGTTGCCTTCCTTGAGTGAGTGCGTATGCACCTCGTTCCAGCCTGCAAAATACCACCAAGCATGGTGACGGTCGCCGAATGAGGAGAACGTGACGGTCTTGTATCCTGCTTTGCGGATATGCCGGGTAAAGAACGGAATAACCTCGCTATGTCCGTCACCCTCCGGGTAATAGAACTCGCCGCCCGGTCCCCAGTGGGTCAGCGCCCCGTGATGAATGCCGAAACGGCCGGACATGAAGCTCGCTCTTGAGGGAACGCATGGCGAGGATGCTGTATAGCAGCTATTGAACACCATGCCTTCTGCTGCAATTTTATCGATATTAGGTGTAGTTGGCCGATTATATCCGTAGCAGCTCATATGATCTGGGCGTAGTGAATCGATATCCAAGTAAATGATTCTCATGTAATGTTTCCTCCCGTCCAAACGCTTATGTTTTGTAAATCTATTATCTATTGTAGTTGTAAGCGTATAAAAAAATAAGGTTGAACATTCTTCAACCTATTTGGTTCCGCTATCATTGTAAATTTATGTATTATAAAGATTTTCCGCCCCTTTTGAAAACCCATGTTGTTAACTTTCATTACACAATTGCCCATATTTTCTTATAAACAAAAAACAGCCTATCGCCGTAATTAGCGGCAGGCTGTTCAATTCGGGTCGTATCCTTATCCATTATCATTTCCCTAGAAAACCACCCTCGGATTTCATGACTTGTCCCGTAATCCATTGGGATTCATCGCTGGCTAAGAAACGAATGGCTCGGGCCGCATCCTCCGGCAGACCGATCCGTCCCATAGGAAACATGGGCAGGAAATGAGCTTTCATATTCTCATCCATCCAGCCTGTATCGGTCGGTCCCGGATCGAACCCGTTTACTGTAATACCGAGAGGAGCCAAGCCTACGGAGAGCGGCTCAATTAAACTAATCAGAGCCCCCTTCGTGGCAATATACGCCAGATTGTCCGGGTCGGGTCCCTTCGAAACCATAAATACAATTCGTCCAGGCGTCCCTGCTGGATGGTTCTTCTCAAATCTTCTAGCAAATTCCGTGCTGAGCAGGATCGTTCCACGATTATTTACGACATAATGTTGATCTAGAGTTGCCATATCTAAGCTCCGATAGTTCGTCGATACACAATAGGCTGCATTGTTGATCAAGATTGAAGCACTGCCCAATAACCGCTCTACCTGATCCATCACAAGTGACGGGGTTTCCGGGTTGGCGAAATCCGCTTCCATATGACCCACTCTCACGCCCAAGCCTTCCAATTCCTTGCGTAATTGTTCAGGCCACTCCTTCTCCCCGCCATTGCCTTCCGTTTCATCAAATGGATACCAATGCGTAAAGAAAATATCCGCCCCAACGCTTGCAAGCGCGCGGCATACTGCGGTTCCGATCCCCGTTGACCGGCTTGCGCCCGTTACAATCGCTATTTTATTTTTCAGGGTGATCATCGATTATGCCTCCAATCATTATTCGTGTGACGGCCCTTCTCTATATAAGTTCATGAATAACCGTTCATTTCCTCCATATATAGGAAGTTAATATTCCTGCAGGCTTTATGCAAGGCGCAGCGGTACACACGAACAAGGCTGCACCAGCCCGCCCGAAGGCGCCTGTTACAGCCCAATCCCAATCTGATGCCAATCAACGCAATTTAATTGAACCCCCGTCGACCATAATCGTCTGCCCGGTAATGTAGTCGGAATCCTCGCTTGCCAAGAATACGGCGACCCGCCCAATATCGCTTTCCAGCTCGCCCAATCTTCTAAGCGGTATTTTGGAGAGCATGGATTGATAATATTCCGGGTTTTCATCGGCCCAATGAAGCATGCCGCGCTTCATTATTCCATCTCCGTTGGAAACACAGATTAATTGAGATCAACTTCCGATTCAATCATGGCCGGAATAAGGTGTGGGCTCATTTCTAGCCCTTGTTAGGGGGATTTGGGCATAAGTTCAGCAAACTTTCCGGTTGCTTTCGGTTCACTTTTCAAGAAGCTTTCCCAGTGGCTTATAAATCGCATCCACCAACTGGGTAGGCCCCGGCATGTCCGGGAAGAAAACGAGCAACATAGCGAGCAGCCATCCGATTATCGTTATTGCAACAAAAGCGGATTTCTCTTTTTTCATTTTTTTATCCATTTTCGGCCATTCATACATGGCCATGAGAACCAAGATGACCGTTATTCCCAGTATTGCTGCCCATTTCATTTTTTTCGCACCTCATTTTCCGGTC
The DNA here is from genome assembly GCF_024498075.1 of Paenibacillus mendelii. GTDB lineage: Bacteria > Bacillota > Bacilli > Paenibacillales > Paenibacillaceae > Paenibacillus_Z > Paenibacillus_Z mendelii. Next base: position 93,471 of record NZ_JANHOF010000009.1, on the reverse strand, counting down.
TTACGGCTCCCTCGGAGGACATGCCCGATCGGAGAATTTTCGCTTTTACTTCAACGTTCACTTCGATTTCAGGGAATATTTCGTCCCAGCGTTCCTTCGTCTTATTCCAACTCTTCGGATATTTGCGGTGAAAGGCGTCCGCAAATCCGAAGATGTCCGCCTTGTACTTTTGTTGGCCGCTAGTAAGAGCCATCTGTACGTAATTTACGATATCTTTTTCCAAACCATTTTCTATTGCTTTCAACAATTTGGGATTCATCATGCTCAGATTGGTTGTATTTTGTAACATATCGTTTTTCGTTTCAATTTTGACCGTTATGGACCATTTTTCATCGTTAATTTTCGGAATCAGTACCGTATGACTGCTCAGCATTCTCGTAGAGACGTAACCTTCCGCCTCCCTGGGCGTAATGGTAACGGTAGCTAATTTAATCTCGTTCCTCAGCCACAGCAATCCCCTTGTCACCTTATCGTTGATCCGTCCGACCATTTTATCTTTCTTAAACACAGCAGTTCCTGTTATATACGGGATCGTTTGTTGCTGTTTCTTCTTATCCGGATTCGGCGGCAATATTTCAACCCACGGCAGGGCAGCTGCTCCCGAATCGCCAGCCAACATCTGAGCCAGATCGTTAACCGTTGTTTGTATCCCGATTCGGGTTTTCGCCATTTCCCGAAGCACTTCCGCCGAGCTTCGTTCAAGCGGAGGGAGCAATTCCAGTACTTCCTTTGCTTCTCCTTTGCTGACAAGCATATCAGCGCGTACACGGGGCTCCGGATCCCGCAGCAAGAAATCAATATGTTCGCTAATTCCTTCCCTCGCCAACTTCTCGCCAATGATGAATACTTCGCCATGCCCCCAGAAAATTTTGCGCGGAATCTTCTCTTGCAGCTTGGACATCGCGTCAGCAATCGTAGTTCCTACCTCGGATCTTACCAACGTTTGTTCCGTACCACCGCCACTGCCCGACATGCCGCCCTCGCCTCCACCTCCGCCTCCGCCCCCGGCAGCTCTCGGAATAAAGACTTGAATGGAAAGCTCGATGGTCTTATCATCCTTTTTGTCAATCCCTGTAGCCATAACCAACGCCAAATCATTAACTTCTTTTCTGTCCCAGCAGCCGGTGAGCAGAATAAGAGTGATACAGAGCGAAACAATGAGGAGAACTTTTGTAGAAAAAGAGGCATTCATCCTTTGGCTCTCCCTTTTTTACGGAATTTTTTTTGTATGAAAGCGATGAACAAGAGTAACGTCGGAACGGCTACTTGCATGGATAATAAATAGAAGGGGATGGACGTACCGACAACACGAGTCATTTCCTGCACGTTGGGCGCTACCCAAACACTAAACAGAACGAGCAGAAAACCGACCGGCCATACGATCGGTCGGTAGTCGGTGAGTTTCAGCCATTGCGCGGTTCCAAGAACAATCACGTAATAGAACACAGAGATTTTAACAAACGCACCGACAATCCAGATGGCCATTACGATCGACTCCAGATGTTCAAGAAAGTTGGCAAGGCTTATGTACCGCGCCGCAACCATCACGGGATAGCGAAAACCAACTGTATTTATACCGAATAAGAAAAGAGCCGTCATATTGGAAAGCACCATGGTAAGCATCACGGCAAACACCGAGATCATTCCCCATTTCATTCCTTTCTCACGATCGGTCAAGTATGGCAATAGAAAAGAAATGACAATGAATTCACTAAACCAGTCTGAGGGTACAACGGCACCCATAAGCGAAGGCTTCACCCCATGCTCCATGATCGGATATATTTGTATCGGCTTAAGGTCGGGAGAGAGCAGAAACACGATCAAAAGAATAAGAATGATCACAATGGGGACGAAGATTTGCGCGCACCTTCCCAACACCTCAACACCGCCTCTTACCGCGAAAGCACAAACGATAACCATACTTCCGATTACCACGATAATCGGGGTTTTCACAAAGAAATTCCCGACGACGAACTCGCCGTATTCCCTGATAATAAAACCATTTAGGTGCATATAAAAAAATATGAACATGAGCCCCATGATCTTCCCTACGATCCGACCGACAAGATGTACACTATATTCTACAATGGTCTCTTTTGGGTAGAGCTTATGCAGCTGATAGGCGATACACACGGCAAGAAATCCAATCGTGGAAGCCCAAATCGGCGATAGCCACATATCCCGACCCGCTTGTACCGCTATAATCGACGGCAGCGAGAGAATCGCCGTTGCGAAGATCGTCGGGTACATCATGACCCCCATCTGGAAAGCGGATATTTTGCCTTTTTCGATCATTTTTTTTCACCCTTAACTAAAGTGATGGATAACAACAACAAGGGGATACCTACTTGCACGGATACAAAATAAAAAGTACTTGACGTACCAAGAAAATGGGTCAATTCCTGCAGATTGGGTGCTGCCCAGAGACTGAATAGCAGCAATATAAAGCCGATTGGAAGTACGAGCGGCCGATAATCGGAGAGATTCAACCATTGTGCGGTGCCTAGAACAATCACATAATAGAACACAGAGATTTTGACAAACGCGCTCGCCACCCAAATCGCCATTACAATAGACTCCAAATGTTCAAAAAAGCCGGCAAGGGAAATATATTTTGCCGCGGTCATTACCGGATAAACCAAATCACCAGTAATTCCTCCAAATAAAAAGAGTATGGCAAAATTGGTAAGCACCATGAGAAGCATCACGGCAACGACCGAGATCATCCCCCATTTCATCCCTTTTTCCCGATCAGAGAGAAATGGGAAGAGAAATGAGGTGAGCATGAATTCACTAAGCCAGCCCTGCGGTACAATAGAACCTAAAATAGAAGGTTTCAATCCGTGCTCCATCATCGGAAACATGTTGTTCGAATGCAAATCCGGAATGAGCAGAACAATAAGCAATAAAAAAAGTAACGTCACGCCCGGCATGAAAATTTGGGCGCACCTTCCCAAAACTTCCACGCCGCCCCGAACTGCGAAAGCACAAACCAGCACCATACTCCCCAATAGGATAACCAATGGAGTAGTAATAAGAGATGAGCTCACAACGAACTCTCCGTATTCTCTGATGACGATGCCATTCACGTGCAGATAAAAGACGATATAGACGAGGCCGATCAGCTTTCCCGGAATCCGGCCGATAATGTGAGTGCTGTATTCAATGATGCTCATCTCTGGGTAGAGCTTATTCAATTGATAAACAATATACACGATAAAAAATCCGATAGAGGAAGCCCATATCGGCGAAAGCCACAGATCCCTTTCCGCATGTTGTGCCGTGATAGACGGTACAAAGAGAAGAGCCGTAGCCAGTATCGTCGGGAACATCAAGATCCCCATCTGGTAAGCGGATATTTTGCCTTTTTCAATCATCCATGTTCCCCGCCCTTGGTTGGATCTGGTTTCTGCCCTGGAGCTTGACGGTACTTGTTTTCTTCTCCTGTTAAATGCGGACGAGTGTTTAGCATCCATAACGGGGCACGAAACAGTACATCTTTCATATCGCGGCCTTTCATTGGGGCGAGCGGACTCAGGTACGGAACGCCAAAAGAACGAAGCGTACAGAGGTGGATGACGATCATAATGATCCCAAGCATCAGGCCAAGCAATCCCAGCATACCCGCAAGGATCATGATGGGGAATCGCAGCATCCTTAATGCGATTCCTATTGTGTAGTGAGGGATCATGAAGGAAGCGATTCCCGTAATCGCGACTACCATGACCATAGGAGCGGAGACGAGTCCGGCTGAAGTCGCGGCTTGCCCGATGACAAGGGCTCCGACAATGCTGACGGCAGCACCAACCTGCTTGGGCAGTCGAACTCCTGCTTCACGCAGCGCTTCGAAAGTAATCTCCATAAGAAAAGCCTCAACGAGTGCTGGAAATGGAATCTCTTCTCTGGACTTGGCAACGCTGAGCAGAAGAGTGGTCGGAATCATCTCTTGATGGTACGTAAGGATCGCAACATAAGCCGAAGGTACGAGCAAGGAAATAAGAAAGAACGAATAACGCAACCAACGAATTAATGTACTGATCATAAACCTTTGATAATAATCTTCCGGTGAATGCATTAAGGAAGCGAGCGTTGTCGGCGCAATAAGGACAAAGGGGGTCCCATCCACCAGAATAACTACGCGGCCTTCCAATAAAGATCCAGTCGCAACATCTGGCCGTTCTGTCGTCAGGAGCTGAGGGAAAGGGGAGAGGGGGTTATCCTCAATCATCTCCTCGATATACCCGCTCTCCAATATGCCATCCATATCGATTCGTTGTATCCGATTCTCTACCTCTTCGATCAAGGTAGGCTCTGCGATCCCCTCGATATAGGCAATAACGATCTGGGTCTGCGTATAGCGCCCGACTTTTATCGATTTCATTTTCAGCGCGGGACTTTTGATCTTTCTTCGTAACAAAGAGGTATTAATCCCTAACGTTTCCGTGAACCCTTCACGCGGTCCTCGGATAACGCTTTCGGCCATCGGCTCTTCAACCCCGCGTTTTTCCCACTTTGCCAGTCCTAAAGCGATGCCCTGCCGTTGTTGATCGACAAGGAGTACCGGATTTCCGTTTGAAATTTGCTCGATCACATCGACGACCGTCACGACGTTTTTCCTGTTGGAAACAGAGATCTTCGTTTGAAGAATCCTATTTGTATTAGCATCTTCCGCCACCGACTCCTGCATAAGAGGAGCAAGCACATGCTGATGGATCAAATCGATGTTGGACAGGCCTTCGATATAGATAAGTAATGCTTTTGTTTTTCCCGCAATCAAAAAGTTGTGGATGACGATATCCGAACAATCCGCATAGATGGAATCCAACGCTTGCAAGTTTTCATTCAAATTCATGGAGAGAGTGGGTTGTTGGTTAGCCTCCTGCTGGCTGTTATTCAATGGTTTATGCGAACTAGATCCCAGTAAATTTTTGAATGCTTTTTTGACAAAGCGCATGGTTATCTCCTTACTTCATTTCAATCCATTTTCACCCGAATAAGATACTTCTATACCCTCCTGAACATCACTCTTCATTGAATGACATCCCTGAATTTTAATGCAATTTGTGGGAATACTTTATAATTATTCTGAAGCTTGAGGTGATACAGTTGATTGAGAAAGGTAAAATATCAGGGTTTCAGATGGTGCTCATGATGCACCCGACGATCATGGCGTCTGGACTAATCCTCATGCCTTCGCTCACGGCTATATATGCAAAGCAAGATGCTTGGCTATCACCCATTATTGCCTCTATTATTGGGTATTTGAATGTGTATCTTGCTATCGATTGAGCAAGTTGTATCCCAAACAAACGATGGTTGAATACAGTCAACGCATTATCGATACAATACCTGGAAAAATCCTCGGACTCTCTTTTTATTGTTTTATTTGCACTTGAATGGCACGGTTATTCGGGAATACGGGGAGTTTATTCATTCTTCGTTTCTTGTTCAAACTCCGATCGTGGTCATTATGGGGAGCATGGTTTTCGTCAAAACAAAGGAATGAAATGGGGTTTATATGCTGTGCATCTTGTCGTCCCTACTTTTATATTGTTTGATTTTATTCCTCTATTATTATTCGGCGGGATTACTGGCAGCATCACTTTTCCTATGATTAACGCTACTCGGTTTATTAGCATTGCCAATCTTTTTGAACATCTTGAAGCGATTGTAATGGCGATTTATGTTGGTGGTGTTTTTATCAAAATTTCCGTGTTCTTATTTGCCATCTCTCTTGGAACTGCCCTATGGTTAAATATTTCCGCATACCGTCCTATCGTAATGCCTATTGGTTTTTTGCTCTTATTGATCAGTATGTGGTCTGCCGCTAACTTACAGGAATTGGCCAATTTTTTCGTAACAACGACTCCTTTTTATGCGCTAACCATACAAACGATGATACCGTTATTGTTACTCGCGATTGCTCTGATAAGAAAGAAGAGCAGTCGTGAGTAAATCAGCTTTTTGGCCGTGATAGTGATCTGCTCCATCGTCCCCTTTATGACTCTTCGATCATCAACCGTAATTGTCGTTGACAACACCCGATTAGCACCATTCTCGGGTCATATCGGGAAGTCGAGCGAGTACAACGGCATTTATTTGTTCGAATTAAAGAATGCAACGGCCGAGCAGGCGCTGGCTTCTCACAAGTTTCTGTCGTCGTTCCTCCTCGAAGGATGAACGACGACAGCATCACGCTGACCAGCACCTTCTACTGTCTGTCGAAATAAAATAAACCACTCACATAAGCCGAGCCGGATCCAGATCTGTCCCTGAATCCGGCTCGGCTCTTCATAACCAAAATGACATTCAGGCTATAGTCAGCCTGAATGTCATCTTCCATTTTGAAATATAGGATTTATGCCTGGTTCTCCAATAAGCCTCTGTCCAATGCTTTCAGAACCAGCTGGGAGAAGATACTATTCGACCATGCGAGCCAGGAGCGCGTGAACACGGCAGGACCATCGGCATGGAAGCCTTCATGCATATATCCCGTTTGTGGACGGACCGATTACTTAACTCGCCAAGCCAGAATGCCGGCATTCATCCCTCGGCATGCTTCCAGCGCCGCAGCCGGCTGCCCGTATGCTTCTCCCCAAGCGATGAAATAACGGAATTCGTAAAACCCGCCCAGCGTTGCCCGGAAGTTCGTTTCCCAGTAATTGTTCATTGGCCACGCATACAAGTGAGCCGGATCGTCCTGCAAGCCCTCGTCCCCTTGCAGCAGACGGAACTCGTGACGGAGCGAGCCTAATTGAATAAGAGGTGTGTCCGGCATCGCGATGGCCACGCCTTCATTCTCCGCAACATAGACTGCCCCCTCGTCAAGGCAATAATAGTCGATTAGACTGCCTGGCAGCTGGTCGATGCGCGGACGGACAGGTGCCTGCAGCTTATCGATCCACAGCTCCTGTTCACCTGCCCGGATCGGCGCTCCGAAGGGAATCGAGATATAGACGTTTTCCGGATCCCAGACACTCTCCTTATGCATGCGAACCGCCACATCTACACGCGGCTTGTCGGCGTACCCCGTCACCAGCAGGGAATAGTGCGAGCAGCCATTGACGTTATAAGTGAGCCGAACCGTGGCGTACACGTCTCCTTTGTCGATGATCTCAGCTTTGACCAGTTCCCCTACAGACACGGTCGCGTCGGGCCCTTTGCGATTGCGCCCCATTTTGCGGCGGATATCATTCATTTCTTCGACCTTAGCCGCTTTCGTCACGTCATATACGGGACTGAATGCATGATGATTCCGATCCGGGCGAAGCATCTCCTGGCCTGTCCGCTTATCCATCCAGGAGGTAATGCCATCTCCCATCCTCCACTCAATCCTAGCAAACGGGGTATCCATTGAAGTATATGTCACATTCAAAGCAGCAGCTCTATTCGGATCTTCGATATCCAAGATTCTGTCTGACCCGAGCAAATCGGCTCCAAAGGCCGTAACGCCACCAGGCTTGATCACCGGTCGAATCCGAATCGTTCGCTCTTCCCCCGGCTGCAGCGTTACCGGAATCGTAACGATAACTCCCCGTGGCGCTATCCTTAGCTGGGAAGGGTACACCTCGCCGCTTTCCTTATCAACCACTTCGAAACCGCGTTTGATCTCGTCATGATGCCAGAACTCCATAATGAAATGCGCATAATCCTCCTGCACATAAGAATATGGATTGTGAATTCGAAACAGCAGCGGCCGGTCCGGGGCGAGCAAAGCATCCCCCTTCGCCTCCAAAATATCATACAGCGCGGTATGGGCGAGCGTACTTGCATTCGCCGCGAAGGCATCTTTACGGACGCCCAGCTCCTGCACGAACGGGTTCCATGGCTCCGAAACGGATGAATGGTAGCCCCAAGTGTGCTCTGCGAACAAGACTAATTCGTCTTCTATTCGCTTAATGTCTTCTTCTTTGATGATCTCGCGTTTCGGATCCAATTGCCTTACTTTCTCATACACGCGCTGCGCCTCCCGAAACACTTGCACATGCATCGGCGTCGAAATCGTTCCATCCGTCCACCAATCCGGCCAGTCTCCACGGTACACCGGGATATCCACTTCGGATTTGCGCACTTCTGCAAAGAAGTCATCCAACGTAGCCGGTTGAATGCGAATCGACCCGCCATGTTTCTCGTTCCACTTATGGACGAACTCCATCATCAATGGGTTGGGGGAACCGTTGTCTGTAGGCAATCCAGACAGCATGACCGGAACGAACAGGAACGGATAACCGTCCTTCTCCAACTGCTCGAGGTAACGGAGGATCCGGATTTCCGCTTGCTCAAACGAAACGCCCCGAGACGTATCCAGCTCGTCGCGAATCGTATAGGAACCGCCAAGACCCGGCATAATGCCCAGATCATTGCCGAATACATAATGCTCACCGCTCCAGGTTAGAATGCGGTCTCCTCCAGGCGTTTCCCACCAGAACGGAGTCTGCTTCTTCCGCAGCGGAAACATGGAGTGGTGCGTGTGAATACAGGTAATCAGATTCTTGATCCCCTTGTCAGCCAATACCTGTCCATATCCCCAGCCGAAACCGGTTATATCCGCCGTCATCGCGGATTCAACCTTAACATCAATGGATTGCGCATAATCGCAAATACGCTTCAGCATGGCTTCGAGCAGCTCTTTGCCGACCAGTTCGCTCATGTTCAGGTACGTTCCGGATATACCGAAATCCCCTTGCCGGAACGCCTCGGCAAGCTCCTCCCGTTCGCTGTCCGTTGCCTTGCTCAGGAATGACTCTATCGGCCAAAACGTTTCGCATACCCACTTGTACCCTTGCCAATCCGGTCGGTTGCCCGAACGGATCTCCCGTACAATGGTTAGTGCTTGTCGGATAAAATCAACGTGATATTGCCGGATTTTCTCTTGACGCTCGGTATAACCGACATCAGTATGTGAATGCTGGATCGCATAGATTGTCCAATTCTTAGGCTTCGTCATCACGGTTCTCCTTTATGAGTCCTTCAGTATTCATTCTGCGGACGCTTGGTCGACATTCAATGCCGCTTCCAGCAAAGCGGAGGAAGCTCCTCCTGCCAATATTGTAAACAGGCCGGGCTCAACAACCCGTTGTAGCGATTTATTCACAAATCCGAGCTGTTCCGGACCAATCGTAAAGCTGACCGTAGCCGCTTCCCCCGGCTCCAGCGCAATTTTCTTAAACGCCTTCAGTTCCATAACCGGACGAGTCACTGATGCCACCTCGTCTCGAATGTATACTTGCACGACTTCTTGACCCGCCATGGCTCCCGTGTTCATCACTTCAATCGAGACCGTAGTTTCACCATCGGCGGTTATCCGATCGGAGGCGACGGACATCCGGGAATAAGCGAATGTTGTATAACTCAATCCGTACCCGAACCGATATAACGGCTCATTATCCATCTCCAGATAACGCTTGCCGTTCGTTCGCCGGTGATTATAATAAACCGGCAGTTGCCCTACGCTCCTGGGCACCGAGATCGGCATTTTTCCCGACGGATTGCAATCGCCGAACAAGATATCCGCTACCGCATGCCCGCCTTCTTGTCCCGGATACCATGCTTCCAGCACGGCGTCGATATGTTCGGCTATCCAGGGCTCGCTGACAGGCCGGCCGTTCACGAATACGACGATGACTGGAACACCCGTCGCATGGATGGCCTTCACCAATTCAAGTTGTACGCCCGACAACCGCAAGTCCGTCCGATCCACGCCTTCGCCGGAATCCATGTCGGAATCGCCCTCCGTCACCAGATTAGCTCCTGTCACGGGATCGATTGTGTTGTCTCCGAACTGTCTGGCGCTGGAACCGCCCACGACGACGATCGCGGCTTCTGCCGAACGGGCAGCTTCCAGCGCATCAGCAAAGCCGGATCGGTCATCTCCAAGAATTCTGCATCCTTCAGCATAGGCAATTTCAACCTCCGCGCCTACCTTGTCACGTATACCTTGCAGGATCGTAACGATCGCTTCCGGCGGCTGTGGTGATGTATAATCGCCAAGCTGATTGTAACGATTCGCTGCATTGGGACCAATGACGGCCAATTTGCGCAACGATTTCGATAAAGGGAGCGTCCGTTGGCGATTGTGCAGAAGGACGATTCCTTCTTGGGCTACCTTCAGCGCAAGCTTGCGATGCGCATCAGACCCGACAACTCGTGCTGCACGTTCCGGATCGGCATATGGATTTTCAAACAATCCAAGCTTGAATTTAATCGTTAAGACACGTGATACCGCTTGATTCAGAACGTCCAAGGACACTTTGCCCGAATGAATGGCCGAGCGCAAATGAGCTTTGAATACCTCGCCCGACATCTCCATATCGACGCCCGCTTCCAGCGCCATGGCAGCCGCTTCCTCACCGTCTGCGGCAACGCGGTGACCGCCCGCCAGCATCCCGAGCGCACCGCAATCGGTAATGACGAACCCGTCGAAGCCCCATTCATCGCGCAAAATGCCGGTTAACAGATCCCTATTCGATGTGCATGGAATCCCGTCGATCTCGTTGTAAGCCGTCATGACCGACATTGCCCCGGCCTCCACCGCTTTCTCGAACGGATACAGGTCCTTCTCGCGAAGCTCGATCGGACCGATATGCACAGGGGCGCCATTGCGCCCGCCAACGGATGCGCCATATCCGGCAAAATGCTTGATTGTCGCCGCAATACCGCGCTCAGGAATCGCCCCCTGCATCCCCCGGACCGCTGCAGTCCCCATCGCTGCACACAACATGGGATCTTCACCGAATGTTTCTTCCGTTCGCCCCCATCGGGGATCGCGCACGATGTCGAGAATAGGCGAATACGTCGCTGCCCCGCCTCTTGATCTGGTTTCCTCCGCCACGGCAGCATTCGCCTGCTCGAACAATTCTGGATTCCACGTACTAGCTGCTGCTATCGGTACGGGAAAGACCGTACCTCCGATCGACATATGCCCATGCGCGCATTCTTCGCCAAACAAGATCGGGATGCCCAGACGTGTATGATTCATCGCGAGACGCTGAACGTTGTTCACGGCCTCGGCGCTTTCTTTCGGCTGCAGTCCGGTCTCGAGCGTAACGCCCGTCCATGGGTCGGCACGCAAAAAACCGTAAAACGATCCTACAGCGCCAGTGACGATCATTTCTTTATACTCCTCGACCATCTTCAACTGTCCATCACTTCGCGTACAGGCTTGCCAGCCGAACAGTTGGACCAGCTGTCCTATTTTTTCGTCGATTGTCATCCTGCCGAGCAGGTCCTTGACCCGATCTCCAACAGCTAGTGATGAATCCTGATATGGATAATTCTCCATAGTTATACCTCCAAGTAATGCCGTATATATGAATCATGAGTTCTTGTTTCATTGTACTAGAGCAAGCCTGCCAGGTCTTTGAACGTAAAAGTCTACTTTTTGCATAATCAGGACAGATTATTGCTATTTCCTTTCATAACTTATTTCATCTAATATCCGCCCGTGAATACTTAGCCATATATCACGATCCCTTTTACATGGCAATGAATGAAAAGAAGGAGGAGCTCCCTAGGGACCTCCTCCAAAATTGCCATATGTCTTAGCCGCTATTCGTCACTTATAAATAAATATCGCTGTTCCCTGCTTGGATAGTTACTTCAGATGAATTGTTCCCGTTATTTTCATTGCCGTTGTCATTATTTTCATTTCCATTATTACAAGCCGATAGGACAATTAACAGGATTAAGCTTAAAGCAATCACATAGCCTTTTTTCAACATAAGCCCTCCTCAATTCGTATACTGTACATCTTTAATATAACATACTTACCCACATTTTATCTGAATAGAACAGATGCTGAATAGGACCGCTGTCGTTAAACAGCGGCCCAGGTATTCACTCTATCGATTCCACTGCAAGAAGCGGCTATGGCCGCATGGCCGGCGCTTACATACCGGAACCGGATGTAAGCTCGGCATCCAGTGCATACAGCTTGCCTTCACCAGGCAGGAACGTACCAGAGATCCTTCCCTTCTGCCGTTCGAAGTTGGTCGGGACAGGTTCACCCGTCTCCTTGGAAATCTCGGCAACGCCGGCAACGGACGATGCCAGCAGGAAGTCCAGCGTCTTGCTCTCCTTGAGCGATTTGTTGACCACCATCACATAAGGCTTGCCTGTATTCTGATCGTTGAAGTAGGTCACGATGGCCGATTCACTGCCATCGGCCAGCTGCCAGAAGAAATTATCCGGAATCCGTTCCACCTTCGGCGGAACTACACTTCCGCTATGGTATACCTCCATCGCATCCAGGTGGATCAGCGTCCTCCCCAGCTGCTTCATCTCGCCGTTCAGCTGCTGGAACGGCTCATAGAGGTCGGTCTTGTTGCCTTCCGGGTCGATAATCGCGATCGAGAACGGCTCTGACCGGTCAGATGGCGTCCAATAGGTGAACCAGGTCACATACTTGAAGCCGTAAGCCAGATAGGAGTACACGCTGAACCGCATATCGTCGGCACTCGGCCGCCGGTACCCGTTCTCCACGCCGATCGATTGCAGGTAGGAGGCCGTCTTGATCCCATTCTCCAGACCTGCGCGGCGGATCACATCGGCGTTGTAGTAATAGTTCTCGTTGAATGTATCATGAAGCAAGAATGGATAATTATCATAGGACAAGTAGCGCAGCCGATCAGCGCCGGCCTGCCTCACCCATTCTCTGATGTAACCGCTCTCATAAGGTTCGTCAGCAACCTGCGGCAGCAAATTAACATAGGGTGTCTTCTTAGGATCAAGCTCAAGCAGCTTGTTATACTTGCCTGCCATCTCGCCGAGCTGTGCGATGATCGGCTCATCCTTGATGTAATAGCCGAATGTCGCAGCGTGTCCCTTGTACGCCGCAACCATATCCGCCATGTCCTGATCGGAGCCGTGCACGCGCGGATCGGCGACGGATAATTTCAAGCCGTGGCGCTCCGCCAGCTCGAGCATTCTCAGATTGCGCTCCTCCGTGTCCAGCCCGGAGCCAAGCACGTTCTGAACAAGATCTACGTTCGCTTCTGCTATGACTTGATATTGGTCATCATTCGTATACTCCCAAACCGGCGGCCAGAAAATTCCGATCAGGAACTCTTCTTCTGCCAGCACCTCCTTCGGCTTAGGGGCTTTGCTTGCTGCGTCGATCGTTTCCATCCGTGCTGCCTCTCCTTTCATTACTGCGGCCAGATGCAGAAAGCCAGCAATCGCTTCTTCTGCCTGACCGCCCCTTTATGCAAAATAATGACAATCCCCCTTATAATGCCATATTCTATACACACTTGGATAGTGGCTAGCTTCACAAAAAACGCCCTATGTTCCAGCTGCTGAAGATAAATGGATGAAAAGGTAAGATTTGATACACCATTATATAGACAGTAAAGTTTGATGAACGATGTCCAATTCATAACAAGGAGCCGTGAAAGTAATGAGAGACACCATCAACAAAGCCATCTCGCTTGGACTTGGAATTGCCATTGCGAGCAAGGAGCAGATTGAGAAGACGGTCGAAGAGCTGGTCAAGAAAGGCGAGATAAACCGGTCAGAATCCATGGATTTAGTGGACGAACTCATGAAGAAGGGAGGAGAGGCGAAGCAGCATATGGAGACGGTGGTAAGGGAACGGGTAAACGGCATGCTGGGTGAAAGCCGTCTGGCTACCAAGGAGGATATCGCACGGATCGAACAGCGTCTTGACGCATTGGAACGCAAAGACTCTAGCGAGGACTAACAGGAGGCCGCCACATGAGCGCAGGAAAACGGATTCGACAGCTGCAGCGGTACCGGACGATCACCTCCGCTTTTGCTCGCAACGGACTTGGGTATGTCTATCAGGAAATGGGACTGACCCAGAAGCTATTCCACCGCGGGAAAGAGAAGGAGATGCGTGGAACGTCCATCGGTGAGCGTATTCGTCTGCTGCTGGAGGAGCTGGGTCCGACCTTCGTCAAGCTGGGGCAAATCGCAAGCACGCGTCCCGACTTGATCCCGCCCTCTATCCTGTCCGAGCTCGAGCATCTTCAGGATAACGTGCCTCCATTCTCATATCGGGAAGTATCCGGCATTCTTGAGAAGGAGCTGGGGCTGCCCGTTAAGGATCTGTTTCTGCAGTTCTCCGAAGCTCCGCTCGCGGCTGCCTCCATCGGGCAGGTTCATCATGCCGTATTAATGGATGGAACAGCCGTCGCCGTCAAGGTGCAGCGTCCCGGTATTCAAACGCTGATTGAAACGGATCTGGACATTCTGACGGACTGGGCTAGATTAGCCGAACACCGATTGGAGTGGGCGCGAAACTATCGGCTGCGCGACGTGGTAGAGGAGCTCGGACAAGCACTGCGCAGGGAATTAGACTACACGGCAGAAGCGCGCAATGCCGAGCGGTTCGGCAACCAGCGCGCAAGGTTGAAGGATGTCCGGGTACCGGCGATTTACTGGGATTACAGCACAAACCGCATACTAACGATGGAGTACTTGGAAGGGATTAAGCTATCCGATCATGAGCAGCTTGACCGGGCCGGTCTGGACCGCAAATTGCTCGCAGAGCGTTTTGCCACGACCATTCTTCATCAGATTCTGGTTGAAGGCCTCTTCCATGGCGATCCGCATCCCGGTAATGTGCTCGCACATGAGGACGGCGGGCTTGTCTTGCTTGACTTCGGCATGGTGGGACGGCTGACTCCCGGAATGAAGAAAAATTTTGCATCGTTTGTCATCGCCTTGCGGAATCAGAGCACCAAGGGCGTTATCCGCGCGATTTCCAATATGGGGGTGGTCCCCGAAGATGTGAACAAGGAATTGCTGCACGCGGATGTAGACGAATTGCGGGAAAAATATTATCAGGTGCCGCTGAATCAAATCAGCATGGGAGAAGCCGTTCGAGACTTATTTTCCGTGGCGCTCCGCCATCGGATTCGGATTCCAACGGAATTGACTTTGCTTGGGAAAGCCCTTCTGACGATGGAGGGAGTGGTAACGGCACTGGATCCCGCATTCAGCGTCTTTGACGTGGCCGAGCCGTTTGGGACAAAGCTGCTGCTCAAACGACTGAGCCCCATACAGATGCTGAAGTCGTGGCTGGAGGATCTGCCTGAATATGTGGATCTGCTGCGTGAAATACCGTCAGGTGTGAAGCAATTGTCTTCACTGATGCGAAAAGGTCAGGTACGCGTAGAAGTTGCGGTTCCTCAGCTGGATGCCTTGATGATCAAAATGGATCGAATCAGCAATCGCTTATCGTTCAGTATTGTCTTGCTGTCGCTTAGTATCGTGATGGTTGGGCTGATTATCGGCTCAGCCTTAAGCCATTCCGATACGCTGCTGTGGCGGATTCCCGTCATTGAAATCGGTTTTGTGATCGCCATCTTCTTGTTCGTCTGGCTCATCTATGCCATATTTCGTTCCGGGCGATTCTAGAGATCCTGCAGCAGCCTGCCCTTCGGTAACCTGCTGCATCCCCCTAGAAACTTTGTCCACCGCACAATTCTGCCCGGGCTCATTGGTTATTTTCCTCGAAACGTAACGACGAAAGGCTGCGCGGCGCCGACCATGACGTCTTCTTCCGTCATCGATACCGCTGTTACGGTTGCAGCTGTCCCGCTATCGAATGCATTGTTCGTTATCCGCACTTCGCTGCATGCCAACAATTGAACATGCGCTTTGCGGTCCATCCCGGACTTTTCTGCCGCACGGTCGCCAAAGGTTATGCGATTGCCGGATAAGATCAGATTTCTCGCGCTCTTGGCATTCAACAGCTGCGGACCCGCCATCTCGATATCGTTTCCTTCTATCGTAATATTGCAGTGGACAGGGCTGCCCGCGGATACGACGGTATTCTCCGGATGAATGAAGATGACGGGCTCATCCCCCTCCCCGCAGGAGATGATCCGGTTGCCCCGCACATGAACGTCCTGCACCATACCGGACTCAAACCAGCTTGCCGCATCGTCGGCGATCAGTACAGCGCTCATTTGCGTTCCTTCGAAAAGGTTATCCTCAATAATCACCTTACGGCGAGTCGTGACCAGTACCCCGCGAGTCGGTATCCTCTTGAAGTGATTACCTTGGATATGCACCTCGGGCGTCCAGGTGACATTCTCGATCACGTCTCCCTCCGCCATGTTCTCCGGTAAGGGTTCGTCCAGCGTCAGCTCCATTTCCCGCAGGGAGATTGGAGATACAGCAACTACCGTACATGTTGCATAAGGAGTTAACTTGCTTGCTGAGATAAAATCAACCACATCCCCCTGCTGGAACGCTGGGAATCCGTAGCTCTGAGGGTGCATGAACCGAACGCGGATAGAGCGGTCGGCCTCAGCCTTGCCCACGATTCGCAGGTGGGTTCCGTGAACGTTGATCGCATCGTCATGAGCTCCCTCAAACACGCTGCCGGTGATCGCAATCTTCCCTCTATTCGCCGAGAAATGCATGAAATCGGCAAATGCCGCTGCCGTTCTTCCACTGGATGGATGAGGCGCAAGCCGTAACCGGTCGAATGTCAGATTCTCGCTAAGCTGTCCGACGATTCCAAGGCCATGCATATATCTCATTCCGACATTGCGCCATACGATATTCCGGCAAGCGACGATCAAGGTGCCGACCTGGTCCCGGATCCCGTCACGCGTTTGAAAGACATGTCCGATTTCCGTACGCGGAGCAGACGGGAACGACAGCCGAAGCTTGCCGGTCTCTATTTCTTCAACGTGACTGGCCAGTACCGCTGGATTGGGCACTCTCCATGTCCGATTGCTGCATGGATCATATTCCTGCGCAGGCCCCTCCGAGCAGGTCCACCCTTCGCCGGTCCAAATCAATTTCCCGTCCTGCAGCATATAGGGCGAATCCGGATGAACCTCCACGTCCCAATGACGCTCGCCAATTGCCGTGATTCGCATTTCAGAGATCGTAGGGCGGGCATAATCGATATGCAGATTCCGTATCTCCGCATCGGCGCAGCCGTCTAGAACAAGCGGCGTCATCTTTCCATGAAACAGGAGCAGCGAGCCGTTGCCTTCCAGGCTGAATCGGCTCGCTCCCTTGAACAAGAGGCCGATCGTCTTGGTCGGATCGGGATTCTCTTGTTCGCTGGCCGTGTTCGATACGTAATAGACCTCTTTCGATGCGTGATCCGGATATAAATCATAGCGTCCTTGCGGAAAATCAATGATTACGGGGCCCTTCACGGCGGAAGCAGCATCGATGGCCGATTGTATGGCCTTCGTCGCATCCTCGCCGGTATCCGGCCTTGCTCCAAAGTCGGTTACCCGAAACACGGCTATCGGTTCGTTTTCTGCCTTATTCGTTTGCACTGACAACATTCATCCTCTCACAAGGAAGCCCGTACGCTGCCCGTTATTTGGTCACTTCTCAGCCGTTAAGTCTGCTGTCGTAAACTTCAAAGGCTTGAAGCGTCGGGTACCACCGCGACTCGTCGATGACGAGCCGAATTCGCTTGGCCGCCACGCGATCGAAACGGCAAATATGCTTGTATCCGATTATCCGTCCTTCATAAATCGTCTTCCAGGTCTCTCCCTCAAGGCCTTCCAAGCGGAACCGTTCCACCCGCTGCCCTTCCCGGATATTCTCCATCAACACGACCCGGTCAGCATGCACTTCGCGGCCGAGATCCATTTCCAGCTCCGCCTGCTCTACGCCTTCCGGCGGACACCAATAGGTATCCACAGTGCCGTCCGTCACATGCTTCGCTTGATGTGCTTCATCCTTCGTATCCGATGCCTTGACTTCGGCACCCGCCGCAAGATCGGTCCGGTAGGCTGCGGCAATCCGCTGCCCGAGTTCACGCAATCGGCGAACGTCATTCTCATGAATAAGCCCGCGCTTATCGGGAGGGAGGTTCAGCAGGAAAGAAGCATTGCCGCCAACCGTTCGTTCATACAGGTCCGTCAGCTCATCGAGCGACTTCACCTTGTCATCCTCCGTAGAATGGTAGAACCAGCCTGGACGGATCGACGTATTCACTTCGGACGGATACCAGACCACCTCATCCACTCTGGCAAGAACTTCGCGGCTTCCTAGATCCTCCTCCTGCGAACCGACCCGCTCGGCGAATTTCCCATCGTCCACCTGCTGCGAGTTTTCCTGAATCCGCTCATTGTCCCGCATGCTGGCCGGTACAACGCTCCATTCCGCGCTGCGTGTATGCCCCGCTTCATTGCCGCACCAGCGGACGTCCGGGCCGCAGACGGAGATGACGGCATTCGGCTGACATTCACGAATAATGTCATAGTAAGCATCCCAATCATAGACTTGTCTCTTGCCGTTCGGCCCTTCCCCGCAGGCGCCATCGAACCATACGCAGAAGATGTCCCCGTAATTGGTAAGCAGCTCCCGCAGCTGATTGACAAAATAGACATTATAGGCGGGTGAATCACCGTACTTCGGCTCATGACGGTCCCACGGCGACACATAGATCCCGAATTTCAAGCCGGCCTTCTGACAGGCTTCAGCCACCTCTCGGACCAAGTCACCCTGGCCATCTCTCCAAGGACTATTCTTGACCGTATGATCCGTATACGAACTTGGCCACAGACAGAAGCCGTCATGATGCTTGCAGGTCAGAATAAGCCCCTTCATTCCGGCAGATTGACAAGCTTCTACCCATTGTGAAGCGTCCAGCTCGGTCGGATTGAATAGTTCCGGGCTTTCGTCGCCCAATCCCCATTCCCGGTCCGTGAACGTATTCACCGTAAAATGGATAAAGGCATAAAACTCCATCTGCTGCCAGAGCAGCTGTCTTGCTGCAGGGGTAACCTGAGCCGCTTGTTTAATTGATACGCTCACTTTCTTACGCCTCCTCTTGCTTACTCTTATCCGATGTATCCGGTGTATCCGTTATCCCGTCTCAACCTGCGATATGCTAAGCCTATCAGAAAACGCGACATAATACCTTCCGCCCGCCTCGGTATCCATCGTCATCACTTGACCGCGATATACTACCTTGCAGGCCCTGCCGCTCAATGAAACGATGATGCCTTGCTTCAAGATTCCATCCTGCCATTCGATATCGACTTGGAACCCGCCGCGTGCTATAAGCCCCGTCACTTTCCCCTCTCTCCATGCCCCAGGAAGCGCGGGAAGCAGCTCCAGCTCACCCGCATGACTTTGCAGAAGCATCTCGGCCATCCCTGCAGTGCCGCCGAAATTCCCGTCAATTTGAAAAGGAGGATGATTGTCGAATAGATTGGGAAGGGTCGACTTCTGCAATAGCATCTCCAGGTTAGCAAGCGCCTGATCGCCATCCTTCAATCGGGACCAGAAATTGGTGATCCACGCACGGCTCCAGCCCGTATGGCCCCCGCCATGCCGCAACCGGTATTCCAGTGACTTCCGCGCGGCTTCCATCCGTTCAGGCGTGGATGCATAGGTATACTGCGCTCCTGGGTGAATGGCATACAGATGGGAGATATGGCGATGACCGGGCTCGACCTCCTCTACAGGCTCATACCATTCCAATAAGCGGCCATCCGAGCCGATGCCGGACATGGCTAACTCGGTCCATACTTCCATCACTTGTTCGGTGAATTCATCCTTGATCTCCAGCTCCCGCGCAGCTTCAACCACGCAGTCAAATACATCCCCTATGATTTGCTGATCCATGGCCGGGGCCATGCACAAGCTTACGCCCGTGCCATTGGACGATAGATACGTATTTTCCGGCGAAGATGAAGGACCCGAAACCCATTGCCCGGTCTCCGGATGTCTCACCAGCCAGTCCAGGAAGAAGAGCGCCGCTTCCTTCAAGATCGGGTAGGCACGCTCCGCCAGAAATGCTCGGTCCCCGGTAAACCGGTAATATTCCATGAAATCCCGAACGCACCAACCCGCACCCATAGGCCACATGCCATACATAACTGCGCCAAGAGGCGCAGTAAATAACCACGCATCGGTCGTGTAGTGCGCCACGAAGCCCCGGCAATCATACACTTCACGCGCCGTCTTGCTGCCCTCCTCAACCAGTCCTTCGATAAGATTAAAATAAGGAAGATGGCATTCCGCAAGATTGGTCACCTGCGCAGGCCAATAGTTCATCTGCAAATTGATGTTAATGTGATAATCGCTGTCCCATGGCGCCTTCATATGGGGATTCCATATGCCTTGAAGATTGGCCGGCATCCCGCCCGGACGGCTAGAAGAGATGAGCAGATATCTGCCATAATGAAAATACAACGCCAGCAAATCCTGATCCCCGCTGCCTGGCTGGAAAGCTTCCAGTCTCCGGTCTGTCGGAATGGATTGTGCGAGCGGTGACTTCTTGAGCTGAAGCGCCGCGCGTCTAAATAACCGCTGATGCTCGTGAATATGCTCCCTCTTCAACTGCTCGTACGGCTTCTCCATGGCCTTCCGCAGATCATCCTGGCACTGCTCGAACAAATCATGACGCAAGGGCTCCATCGGTTTGGCAAAATGATAGTCGGTGCGAACAGCCAGGTACAGAGTCAAAACATTGGCATCGCTTACAACAAGGGCTTCCCCATCCTCCCTGACCGTACCTCCCTCTGCCGACGCTCGCAGCACCCCGGTGAATTTGACACCCGGATGTGTCGTTCCATGCATAGCCTGCGCGGTAAGAACCAGTGCGTACTGATCCTTGGCCTCGATGATGGCTTCCTCGTCACGCGATAATTCAATCCGTGTGTTGATAGGTCCCTGGCCATCCGTGTACCAGCGAATAACAAGCACTTGATCGGTCGCGCTTGAGAACGCCTCGCGATAATGGCGAACTCCCGCTTGAAGGTAAGAGACGGTCGCCACAGCCGTATCCAAGTCCAGCTCTCGTCTGTACTGGCTTAACGGCTGATCTTCGGAAGCCTCATGAGGATGGAGCCATAAGTCTCCGAACGGTTGATAGCTTCTGGGACCGGTATGCGGAGAGAGCACCTTCTCCTGAACCAGACGCTCCGCCTCTTCGCTTCTACCCGCGAACAACAGCTCCCTAGCGTCGCGAATCGCCTGCTTCGCCCCCGGCTGATGAACAGGAACCGGCGGGCCGGCCCATATGGACTCTTCATTGAGCTGATACCGTTCCGTGGGATAATCGCCGAACACCATGGCCCCGAGTCTTCCGTTCCCGATCGGCAGCGCCCGGTTCCAGCTTTCTTGCTCATCCCCTGTACGCCACGTTGATGGACGGTCATACCATAGCATCGTATTTTCACTCATCTCATGGAAGCTCCTAACGTATTGGATTCAATTTGATTCCATAACCGCAGCCCAGCTTGTTACCGGCCTGGAGGAAGGCTTTCGCAGACCGCTGCAGATAGGTATGTTCTTCGTACTGGCCGTAATCTGCGCGAAGCTGGTTAAATATACGTTCTTCCGCTTGACGCGACTCATGATCGACATCATAGATGATGAAATGCTTTTGAAATTGCAGGATGTTTGAATCCGGTGTTAAGACTCTGTTTAATTCCGGATATAGAAGCCAGGTATGGCAAGTGAATATAGGCGTTATCCCTCGGAAGAACGTACTGGCCCGTTCGAAGGATTCCTCTACGCTCCGGGGGTCCAACGGCTCGCCGGATGGGATATGGACATTGAGTACAAGCTGATTGTTAAAGAGGGTCCTTCCCTCTACTTCCAGCGTGCGCTCAAAGGGAAACGGCTGGAACTGTAATCGGCCTACGCGGAATAAACGAAGCTGAATATGCTCCTGCAGCCAATTGTACTCTTCAATGCCATATTCGTCATAATCCCGTTTGCAGGTCATGCACCAGATCTGAATGTCGTGAAAGGTATCGAAATAGATCCCATCGTCAATACCCCTTCGTTGATACTCTTCATATGCGTCTACCGCAAATCTCACGAATAAGTATAAGAACAGCTGCCGGTAGCGCTCAGATTGCTTAACATTCTCGAAAAAGGAGTATCGATTCGCGTAAAATTGCCGCTTGTAAGCTTGATATTGCCATTCGTCCATTTGATACTCATATATAATCCGCTGCGCATTCGGATCAAGCTTGATCCCTTCGCAAAATTGCTTGACATCCAACCGAAAGGCCCCCTCTTAACGTTAACGATTCATCCATTTTCCATTTGTAAAATCAGGTATAGCGACCGGATGGCCTCCCATCGCGATCGAATCCTCGGATAACGTCGATATGCACATCCAAGCAGCCATATCATAGACGTCGATAGGCGTTTGCGTACCTTTCCTTACGCTATCGAAGAAATCAGCCAGCACAAGCCAATCCATGCCGCCA
Organism: Paenibacillus mendelii; assembly: GCF_024498075.1. GTDB lineage: Bacteria > Bacillota > Bacilli > Paenibacillales > Paenibacillaceae > Paenibacillus_Z > Paenibacillus_Z mendelii. The sequence goes on along the minus strand of NZ_JANHOF010000009.1, from coordinate 71,287 downwards.
TGGCCTCCCTTGACCCCTTCTTCAATATGCTTCTTCCACAGCGGGTGGTCATATTGTCCTCTATAGCCCTCCACATTGCCCCATTGATCCTTCCAGTCAAAATGATGCTTATCATGCGTTCCGTCGATATAAATCGAAAGATTCTCCTCCGTGTACATTCCCTTTGTTCCTCTTACCGTAAATCCTCTGGAGTAATACCGTGGCAACGTCGTATCGAGTGTAATGGTAATCGTTTCGCCGTGCGCGCATTTGATAATCGTCGTTACAATATCGCCTTGCATCATATCCGTCTTGGCCAGCTCGGAATTCTCGCCCTTTTCTCTCTTGATATATTCCTGCAGCCCCTTTGCCTTAGAAGCCATGGACACCAGAGATACCATCCGGTTACCATGATTAATCCCTAGAATTCGAGCGATGGGCCCAAGCTCGTGAGTAGGATAGTTCTCGCAATTACGATGAATATAATTGTTTAAGCGGTAGTGTCTATTCTCATTGCCATTCGCAACTTCTTCTCTCAAATCATGATGATATCCGCCTGCGCAATGCACAATCTCACCGAGTACACCTTGCTTGACCATATTCAGAACCATAAGCTCTTCTCTGCCATAGCAGCAGTTTTCCAGGAGCATGCAGGGCACTTTGGTTCGTTCGTAGGCTTCTACCAATCTCCAGCACTCTTGAATCGAATAAGCTCCGCCTACCTCACTGGCCACATACTTCCCAGCTTCCATAGAGGCGATCGCAATATCCGTATGAACAGCCCAAGACGCGCTAATGACGATAGCCTGAATCTCTGCCCGTGCCAGAACCTCGGCATATTGCGTCGTAACGAACGGCCGATACCCTTGCGCTTTTTCAACCAGATCCGCTGCCTGCTCTCCTCTGTCTGCATACAAGTCACATACGGCAGCGACCTCAACCTGATCCATCTTAAGAATGACTTGATCCAGAAGCCCCATGCCGCGTCCGCCTAATCCAATAACGCCTACCTTGACCGTTTCTCCCATTCCTGTCCAACTCCTTTGGGTTAATCGCTTTCCTACCTTAATTATACAGGAACCCCCGCTATATAATGTAACAAATCCGGGGGTTCTGCGGTCTATGAAAATTATTTAATGGAAGCCGCTTTCTCGTTCATCATCTTCAGTATGGATTCGTAGTCTCCCATTTTCTTAATATCCTCTTTATACTTGTCCCATTCATCGAAGCTTTTCTCGCCGATGATGAATTTCGTCACCATCTCGCTCACATACGTGTCAATCGGCGTCATCGTCTCGTTGCGTTTCGCCTGTTCTTCTTTACTCAGGAATATTTTTGGCGCTCGATCCAGCGGCGCAATGGACTCCGGTCCGCCGTATTGATTCGTCGCGATGAAGGTGATTTCTTTCATATATTTGCCGTCTGCATAGAACGGCATCGGCTTATATTTCCCGATGTCGGAGCCGAATTCCTGCGGCGTGAAGACAATCCCGGAGCGATTATCCCCGCCGGTTCCGAACGGATCCAGCGCCTTGGAGGGAATCTCCGCATTCATAATTTCCGGCAAGAAATACTTCTTGCCATCCTTGATCTCATACGTCTTTCCTTCGATTCCCCAGTTGACGAGATCGATCATTTCATCCGAATATTGATAATCGATCATCTTGACGAGCAGCTCCGGATTTTTCGCCTTCGCAGAGATCAGCACGCCATTATAGGGCTTGATGATTTTACCCGGCTCAACCGATTCCATCTTCCACGCTTTACCGTATTTCGGGTTATTCGGGAGCAAGGCAGCGCCCCATTCCATGGTGCCTTTCGCCATGCTGTTAAATTCATCTCCGAATCCGTACCAAGAGAGCGGAATCATAAAGGACTTGACCGTCGTCACCTTCTGCTTCACCTGATCGTCGGACTGCGTAATAATCTCGGGATCGAGCAGCTTCTCCTTGTACAGCTTGTTCACGAACATAAGCGATTCCTTATACGCATCGGAAACCGCGCCGTAGGTGAACTGAGTGCCATCCCAATAGATGCCGCCGTTTGTATGGTTCGAGTATAGAAATCCTTCCTCCACCTTCGGCCAACCGAATGAATTGACCGGATAGCTGTCCGGGTACAGCTCTTTCAGCTTTTTGGCTGCGGCGTAGAAGTCATCCTGCGTTTCCGGGATCTTAATGTCATGCTTCTTGAAGATGTCGAAGCGGTATAGAGGTCCATAGACGGAACCTTCGTTATTGTCCATGTTGGACCAGCCGTCGCCGAAGAAATACATATTGCCCTCCGGCGTATACATACTCGTCTTGACATAGGGAGTGGATTCAAGAAACTTGCTGTAATTCGGCGCTTGATCCAAATATTTGGAAATATCGAGAACGATGCCTTGTCTGCCATATTGAACCGCCAGCTCTCCCCCTGAATTGGTCATAATATCGGGAAGATCGCCGCTTGCCAGTGTCAGCTTGAACTTGTCTCCATACTCGCCCCAAGGTATGTACTTCCAATCAATGTCCAATGGACGGCCGATGTAGGCTTCCATTCGCTTCTGCCATTCCTTCTGAATCTCGGTGTTCTCCGGTATCGAGCCGAAGGTGCCGGCCATGATGGATAGCTTCAGAGGCGCCTTGTCATCGCTTGTTTCCGAGCCCTGATCCGTATTAGACGAGCAGCCGCTAAGAACGACCGCGAACAATAACAGCAATACGGCCGCAGACGAGCCTGCTAATTGGATTCTCTTGAACATTTTCATTCGTTCTACCACCCTTTCGAATTTTAGCCCTTGATCGAACCGATCATCATACCTGTCGCAAAGTGCTTCTGCAGAAAAGGATACAGCAGCAGCATAGGTACGATGGTCACGATAACCGCCGCCATCTTAATATTCTTGCTGTGAACCTTCATATCGCTCATCATTTTAAAGGTTTGTGCATTCATAGCCGAGTTGTCCGTTTCGATGATCATTTTCCGCAAGATCATCTGAATGGGGTACTTGTCCTCGTTATTCAAATAAATTAAGGCATCGAACCATCCGTTCCACGCGCCTACAATCCCGAACAAGCCGAATGTCGCAAGCAGCGCTTTAGATATCGGCAAATAGATTTGGAATAGAATCCGAAAGTCATTGGCCCCGTCCATATAGGCCGACTCACCCAGCTCCTTGGGGATCGTTCGGAAGAACGTTCGAAATAGAATGACATTGAAGGCGGAGATTGAACCTGGAATTACCATCACCCACAGCGTATCCAGCATATGCAGCTTGCGGATCAGCAAATAGGTGGGAATGAGCCCGCCTCCGAAGAACATCGTAATCGTCAAGAAAATAATCGTGAACTTGCGCAGAACGAAGTTCTGCAAGGTGAGCGGATAGGCCATCATTGAGGTTAACAACAGCATAATAAACGTGCCAACCCCTGCATAGATGACCGTATTCCCAAACGCGGTAAGCAATTTCGAATCGGAGAGGATATATTTGTAGCCCTCCAGGTTAAATCCGCGCGGAATCCAGCTGACCTCCCCCTGTATAATCATTTCCGGCTTACTGAGCGAGACCGCTAATGTGTTGACCAGCGGATATAACATGATGATGCATAAGCCAATTAAGAATAGATAATTGCCGGCATCAAATATTCTCGAGCTTAATCCTGGTTTGTAATGCTTCCTGTTCATAGCCACTCTCCACCCTACCATAAACTCGTTTCGGAAACCTTCTTGGATATCCAGTTCCCGCCCGCCACAAAGGCAAACGCGATGACCGAGAGCATCAGCCCTACGGCTGTGCTGTATTCATACTGTGCCCCAAGGATCCCTTGACGGTAAACATAGGTGTCAATCACATCCGCCGTTTCGTAAATATTCGGATTGTACATCAATATGATTTTTTGGAAATCCGTCCCGACGACGCTTCCGAGCGACAAAATAAACAAAATCGTCGTTGCGGGAATAATGGCCGGCCACGTTATATGCCACAGACGCTGCCATCGATTGGCCCCGTCAATCGTAGCCGCTTCATGAAGAACTTCATCTACACCAGACAGAGCCGCCAAATAAATGATCGTTCCCCAGCCAACCCCTTGCCAGATGCCCGATCCGATAAAGAGCGTTCGGAAGTATTCCGGCTTGGCCAGGATCGGGAACGGTTCGCCTCCAAACCAACTAATGATTTGATTGAACAGACCGTCAAGCGCGGTGAACTCCTTAATAAACCCGACAATGATCACGACCGACAGGAAGTGGGGGAAATAAATGATGCTCTGTACGGATCGTTTGAAAAACTTGTTCTTCACTTCATTTAAGAGCAAAGCCAGAATGAGCGGAGCCGGGAAGCTCCAGAATAACGAATAGATACCGAGCAGGAACGTGTTCTTTATTAACCTTGGACTTAACGGATTGTTAAAAAAAGAATAGAAATGCTTGAGACCTACCCATGGGCTGTTGAAAATCCCTGCTGCAACATCATAATTCTTGAATGCGATTAGGATGCCATAGATGGGAAGATATTTGAAAACGATTACAACAAGTAAACCGGGCAGGATCATCAGGAGCAGGTTGCGCTGCCTGTAGCATTGGGTCATAAATGATTTCAATGTCCTCCTCCTTTCCTTCGTTCTGTTATCAGCGTAATTCGGTGCTAGAGGGAAGACAAGAAACGGAACTTTATGCGAACGTCAGTTTTTAAGATTTGGAGACCATCGGTATTTAATATAGGCGTCAGTTTTTAACCTCGATATAGATTTTGATTCGAATAATTCGTATGATTGGTACGAATGCAACCGCTCTCATAGCATGCTGGTCATAATATAAAATAGGAGATGGCTGTATGAAAACTAGGCTGGTGAAGCTTAAAAGCCATAATAGCGTGTATGTCAAAATTGTTGTGCTCAACCTAATTTTCACACTGCTATTCTCGTCGATTCTATTGTTCAACTCCCAGTATCTCAAAAACTCCGTTAAAGAGAATCTCAATCAAACGAATAAGGATTCCCTGCTGGACATCTCCGGAGATGTGGATCAACAGCTTCACAAGCTGAAGCAAAGCGTATATTCGTTAAGCCTCAATATGGATATGGTAGCCCTCAACAAATCGGATCCCAATGCCATCGGCTACAAGTCGACATTGATCCGGTTCAATCAGAAGCTGAATGAGCTCAGTCGTCTGCTGCCCTTCGAATCTTCGATCTTCGTCTATTTCAAAGACAAAGGATTCGTAACCAGCGCCGACGGCAGCCGCCAATTGGATCTATTCTATGAGAAGCTCAGCCTTCAGAGCGCCGATTTTTCCTGCGATTGCCTGCATTTGATCGATCAAAGCGAGACGTTCCAGAATTATGACCGATTCATGACCTATGTGTATCCCATCCATAATGTGGGGTCTGTTATCGTTAAAATCGATAAATCGGGGCTTGAACGCGATCTACGAAAATCCGCTCAAGTATTGGACAATATGATCTGGATCACGACCGAGAGCGGTGACATGGTTGCGGGGAATTCACGGCTTACACCCGAATTAAAACAGCAGCTGCAGTCTGACGCGCCATCACTGGTGATTGATGGGAAAACGTATTCGTCCTTCCATCTGGTATTAAACGGATTCAAATACACCGTGCTGTACCCTGAAAGCGTCCTGCAGCAGAAAATTAGCCAAGCTAATCAATATACCCTGCTGTTATTCCTTGTGTTTCTGACCATATCCATCGGCTTGCTCCTAGCCAACATGACCATCTACAAGCCGATCAAATCGACGATTACCAGCTTGAATTCCAGCAACCAAATGATGAAGCAAACCTTGCATGAGCAAAATATGATCATGGAGCAGAATGCCCTCTTACGGCTCGCCTCCGACACGCCGCAGGATATTCCGCCGGTCATTCTCGAGGCCCTTCATGCCAGGTACAATAACGGCTACATCTTGACCGTCTATATCGAAGCGGATCGCGGGACCGACATCGAGCAAGCTTACAAGAAGCTGGAGCAGCAGCTGTTTCAGCAGTATCACGTACATAAATTAATGCATCGGCTGGATGCGGGGACGTATTTGATCCATAATACGATTCCAATCGACCTGAGCGGCGAGCTGCCCGCTATTCTCGAATCCATCGCCTCCGAAGGCTTCTTTATCATGTGCGGTATCAGCGGGTACATGACGGATATTCGCAATCTGCACCAAGCCATCGGGGAGAGCACGCAAGCGATCGAGCACGATCCGTACAATTGGGAGGCTCCCTATCATATCGCCAATTTCACCGATCAATCCGTGGCCCAAGAAACATCCTTTGCCCTCTCTATCGGCAAGGAGCAAGAGTTAATTGCTTATGTGCTCAAAGGGAATCAAGAAAGCCTGCGACAATTTTTCTCAGGGACGGTCCGCAATGTAATGAAACGAATGACCTATCAGGATATTCGCACTCTTCACCGTTACTTTAACGACTTGTTCCATGTCATCCTGTCCAGCAAAAAGATCAAAACGACGGAGCTGGATGAATCGTTGAAAGCCGATCTGAGCACGATCCGCAATCCTGAGCTTGTCCATATCGAGCTATTCCGTAAATATAATGCGCTGGCTGCGCATGCCATTAATCAAGACTTAACGCTGTATGAGAAGATCGTCAATTTGATCGATCAGAACTATAACCGTGATTTGTCGCTGACTGCCATTGCCGACCAATTCAATATCACTTCCGTTTATTTATCGACCTACTTCAAGAAGAATTCCGGTTACAATATCACGCATTATATTAAGAACGTCCGTATGAATAAGGCGCTTAAGCAGTTTGAGGAAAACCCTCACATGACGATCAAGGAAATTGCCGATCGGGTCGGTTATTGCAGTGAACAGACGTTCACCAGACACTTCAAGAAAATATTCGGCACAACCCCTGCCTTGTACCTGAAATCCCCTAGTGCCAACGTGCGTTGACCCGTGTGGACAGCGCAACACAAAAAATACAGAGCTAAGGAGGCCATGCCTCACTTGGCTCTGTATTCATTTGTTCCGTTATATAGTCCTTTCTGCGCTTCTCTCATCTGGATCACCCCCCGCTCCATCTATGGCGAAGCAGTGTGATAATCGTCGACCCTCCATTCTCATTCCCTTCTAACTGCGCCATGAGCATATTCATCGTAATGGGCGGCTGATTGCCTGCGGAAGCCTACTTGGCTCCTCCAAGGGTAATTGCCCCTTTTTCTTGTCACCGATGGGCTCAACAAGTCGCCGCTTCGACAAGAATGATCTTTCTAGGACTGCGCCTTACAATCGAACGGAAGCTGCCCCGCTTGTTGTATAAATGGATGCATATGGGTGGAGAATAGTGTGCGAAAGAGCAGAAATATAAGTATGCCTTACCCGCGATTTCAAGAGAGAACCACGGTAAGTATCAAAGACAGCAGTCGAGGGGGCTTTATGTCAGCATTATTCGATATCAATCCAAAAGTGTTGGCGGACAAGCTTGCTGAACAGCTCTACTACCCGTCTGACTTGGTGAACCAAACATTTGCCCTGTCGAACGATATTCATGGGAATTGTTTATTCATCGAAACCATGGCCGATAAGGAACAAATCGACAATTACATCTTGCGCGTTTTTCGCGAGGGGCTCATCACCGCAGATCTGCAAGGGAGCGAGGATCTCATTCCAACTTTGATCCATCGGATACCGCTAGTTCCGGTGAGTGCTGTCTCCGACTTCGATTCCTGCGTTCGAGGTCTTCTTGATGGACAATGTATCCTGCTGCTCCCGCACGCAAATCAAGCTCTGCTGCTGGACGCGGCCAATCCGGCTCATCGCGACATCACCGAGCCGCAAACAGAAACAACCGTTCGAGGGCCTCGCGAAGGATTGACGGAGGATATCAAACTGAATTTGTCCTTACTCCGCAAAAGAATCAAAACCCCTGGCTTCCGGATGGAACAATACGAACTTGGCACAACCACACAAACGAAAATCATCATTGCCTATCTGCAGGAATTGGCGCCAGCGGATGTCGTGAATGACTTTCGTTCGCGTCTTCAATCCATCCATACCGATGGGGTTATTGGCAGCTCTTATGTTGAAGAGTGGATTCAGGACAGTATGGTTTCCCCATTTCCCACATTGCTGGAATCAGAACGTCCGGACGTTGTTGCCTCGCACCTTCTGGAAGGAAGGGTAGTGGTGCTGGTCGACGGCACCCCGTTTGCGCTTATTGGTCCGATTACCTTTTTTCAACTTTTTACCGCTCCTGAAGATTATTATCAACGAGCGGATATCGCTACTATGCTCCGCTGGCTGCGCATGCTCGCTTTCTTGCTGGCTATATTGGTGCCATCGGTATTCATAGCGGTCATGTCGTATCACCAGGAACTGCTTCCGAATCCTCTACTGATCAACATAGCGGCGCAACGGGAGGGCGTCCCGTTTCCGGCTTATATAGAAGCGATCTTGATGCTTACTACCTTTGAAGTACTGCGTGAGGCTGGTCTGCGCATGCCGCGGGTAGCCGGCCAGGCGATTTCCATCGTCGGTGCACTCGTGCTGGGAGAAGCGGCCGTGCAGGCAGGACTGGTAACGGCTGCAATGGTCATTGTGGTTGCGGTAACGGCCATTTCCAACTTCGTGTCGCCATCCTACAGTTTCGGCATTGCGCAGCGGCTTTTGCAATTTGCCTATATGGCGTTAGGCGGGTTTATGGGGTTATTCGGCATCATGTGCGGCGTGTTGTTCACCATAGTGCATCTGGCCTCGCTTAAATCGTTTAGCGTTCCATATCTGGCCCCGATCGCGCCGACTTTTATTTCCGATTGGAAAGACATCCTGGTTAGGGTGCCGCGTCCATTAATGAAGACATACCCGAGAATGAATCGGAGCAAAAGAAACAGAAGGTGAATCGCATGCGCAGCAAGAAGCTGATGCTGATCTTTACGATACTCTGCTTATGTGGATTAACAGGGTGCTGGGATATGGTGGAAATCAACCAGTTGGCCATTGGAAGTCTGATTGGAGGCGATATTGACCCCAAATCAGGGAATCAGATTGTTTATTATCAAATTGTGAATCCCAAAGCCGTTACCGCTCAAGGAGGAGCCGGCATCAAGGCCCCTGTTTATACCTACCGGGTTGAAGCGTCGTCTATAGCGGAGTTAGCGCTGAAGTCTTCCGAAAGCCTTCCTCGAGATTTGTTCCCCGACCATTATCAATCGCATCTGATTACGGAAAGAAGCGCCCGGCAGGGACTGCGCCCTTTTCTTAATTTTCTTGAGCGTCAGTTCAACCGGCGGACCGACCTTTACTTGATCATCACAGATTCACCGTTATCGGATGTGATGAATACATACACATTGTTGGAAAGATTGCCGGGACGCTCGCTGCGTTCGTTGATTGAACTACAATCCAAATCGTCCGGCAGGGTTAGCAGAAAGTGCCGCGTGAAAGATTTAGTCGAGAACATGGAATCTTCCATCTTAACCGTACTGCCCATGGTAGCCCTCCAGACATTGAAGCATGCTTCATCCACGGATCGTTATGAAAAAATCAATGCAAACGGAGGAGAGCTCAGGTTGAGCGGAGGGGCCGTTTTTAAACAGGACCGAATGATTGGCAAATTGAAATTGACGCAAATGCCGTTGTACTACTTGATGAAGGGAGAAGCCAAGGTCTTCTATGATACGGTTAAGCTAAATTCGAATAATGTGGATCTTCGCGCGACCAAAATTAAGGTTCACAAGAAGCTCTCCTATATTTCAGGCAGACCGGTCTGGAGGCTGGACATCCACGCCCACTTACAGATTATGAGCAATGAACAGCAGCAGAAATTAACGACGAAGAATCTAGCGGAGATAAAAGAAGCTTTCAACCGTCAGACCGCCGCTAAAATAAATGATTTTTTCGAACAGGCTCAATCGAAAAGATGGGACTTGTTCGGCCTTGAAGGTCAGATGAAAAACAAGCGAGGCAAAGAATGGGCGAAAGCGCTGCAAGAAAAGGACTTCTGGCGGCAGACGAAGCTGTATTGTACAATAAACAGCAAAATAACGGATATCGGCGAAATTATAGACCCCTACAGAGGAAATTAGGCTAAACAAAGGAGGGCCCTCTGTGACCGGTTTTATCATTTTCTTTATGACATCCTTCGGTCTCGCCATCTTCTTCATGGTGCGAATGAAAAAACACGCAAAAGAAATATCCATATTTGTTACATTGGCTCTGATCGGTTTTACGGTCTGGATCGCCATTTTTATGGATAAAACAATTAATCCGTATCGATGGATCGCTCGGGTGATCGACATAACCGGATTGTAGTTCCAGATTAAAAATACTTGCGTGTAAAGGGGCGGAGATCATGGAACAAGCCCGAATTAGCAGCTGGCAGTTTTTTCTGTTGACGTTCATGTATGTGCTTGGAACCACGTTCTTCCTTCGCCCGGGAGGACTAATTGCTGTAGCCAGGCAGGATGCCTGGATGATTTGGTTGTGGACGGGAGCTATCGGGGTTGCGATGGCGTATCTCTGGATGAAACTGGCTGCGTATTATCCCGGATTAAGTATCGTACAAGTGTGCACGAAGGCAGGAGGAAAACTGGCCGGCGGGTTTATTGCAATGTGTTATATAGGTTTTTTTGTGCAATTAGCCAGCTGGGTCGTCCGCAATCTTGGCGATTTCATGAAGTCCACCTTAATGCCCCATACCCCGATAACTGTATTTCATGTGATGATTCTGGCTGTTGTTTGTTATGCAACCGTCAAAGGGCTGGAATCCATCGCCAGGACAAACGAGATGTTAACGCCGATCATTTTGTTGACGTTTATCATCATTTGCTTTCTCATGCTTCCGGAGTGGAATACGGATCGATTTCAACCTGCATTCCGTCTCGAGGTATGGAAAACGATGAAAGAAACGCGAAACGTAATCGCATTTCCTTATATCGAGTCCATCGTTCTCATGATGATGTTTCCGTATGTGAAAAGCAGGCAAAAGGCCAGTTTTGTTTGGGGTATGACAATAGCAACGTTAATATTGGTTGCCGTAACAGCCTTTACAGTCGGTGTGCTCGGAGTCACTCGCGCTTCTCATGAAACCTACCCCCTGTATGTGATCGTACAGGAGATTCGGATCGGATCGTTAATCGAACATCTCGAAGCTTCGATAACCGTTATTCTGCTGGTTGCCATTTTCATCAAGCTCTCCACTACTTTCTATTGTGCAGTGACGGGTATTTGTCAATTGTTTCAATTGACCGACAGAACGTGGGTGGCGGTCCCCCTAACATTGATCGTATCTGGCTTGTCCTTATCTAATGAAAATGTCGTTGAAAATATATCGTGGGACAAACGCTACGTCTTTGAATACGAATTGATATTCGGTCTGTTCTTTCCATTGCTTCTTTTGGTTCTCGCTTGGTTAAGAAAACGGCGGGTCCAGCACTAAGCCACATTGTCGTATAACGCTTCAATAGTAAAGGCATCAAGGCCAAGATCCTTTAATTTTTTGCATAGAATAGCGATACGGAAGGTTCGGGACAAGGACAGCGCCTTATGAACGGAACTTGTTGTTGTATAAATGGATGCATATGGGTGGAGAATAGTGTGCGAAAGAGCAGCCACTACGGATGGAACGCGCAATTCTAATCATGGAAAAGCCCCCCCTACAATAGCAGGTTCTATTATTTCACCTGTCTACCGTATGGAGAGCATATCAGTCTGCCATTATAAGGCCGAAGAGGCTTGACTTACCAGTGACGACAGTTCAGCGGTATCGACAGACTGCCCTTGTCTCAGCTTGATGGTCTTCCTTTCCGGAGGACCGTCGAACAGCCCTTTCGGGAGTGACAGCTCGCTGGTATTGAAGATCGTAAAGCTTACCGCATCCTTCGAAGTTGAAATAGCAGCTGCGTATTTTCCGTTTTTCAGAAAATGGGGCTTCTTGTACTGGATGCGCTCCTTAACGTCCGGTATCGCGCCAAGGACAACCTCCCGCAGACTGGCACTTAGCTCTCTTTGCCAAGGCTCTTTAATCGCTTCAATAAAGTCTGTTACTTCCTGGTTCATATGCTTTGCTCCCTTAATAAGTAGAATGACTGTGTCGTCCTATTGCTTGACGATCTGCCACGTAACACCGAATTTATCCATGATTTCGCCGTAGTAAGCTCCCCATGGCTGAAGTTCGAACGGATACTTGACCTCGCCGCCCTCACCGAGGTTCGCGAAGGCCTCCCGAGCTTCGGATTCACTATTGTATGACAAGGATAGACTAATACTTCTGTTACCCGATACCGGTCCGAAGGAATCGGACAGGAACAGCGTATTGGCTCCGGCAACCGTCAGCACCATGTGCATCACTTTGTCCTTGACCGCTTCCGGTGTTCCCGGCGTCTCTCCGAACGTCTTGACGAACCCGATTTCTCCGCCCAATGCCTGCTTATAAAATTCCGCCTGCGCTCTTGCATTCTCCGACATCAAATAAGTTGTAAGCTGTGCTCCCATTTTTGATCAACCTCTCACTTTGTTTTTTTGGTAAAACTCGGCCTCTATATATACACGACGAACGGGTGATGACCAAATCGACAGATCGGAGAAAAAAAGTTCAACTTTTTTTGGCATGTCAATTTGGTCCCGCAGACCCTTTCCTATTGCTTGACGATCTGCCACGTAACACCGAATTTATCCATGATTTCGCCGTAGTAAGCTCCCCATGGCTGAAGTTCGAACGGATACTTGACCTCGCCGCCCTCACCGAGGTTCGCGAAGGCCTCCCGAGCTTCGGATTCACTATTGTATGACAAGGATAGACTAATACTTCTGTTACCCGATACCGGTCCGAAGGAATCGGACAGGAACAGCGTATTGGCTCCGGCAACCGTCAGCACCATGTGCATCACTTTGTCCTTGACCGCTTCCGGTGTTCCCGGCGTCTCTCCGAACGTCTTGACGAACCCGATTTCTCCGCCCAATGCCTGCTTATAAAATTCCGCCTGCGCTCTTGCATTCTCCGACATCAAATAAGTTGTAAGCTGTGCTCCCATTTTTGATCAACCTCTCACTTTGTTTTTTTGGTAAAACTCGGCCTCTATATATACACGACGAACGGGTGATGACCAAATCGACAGATCGGAGAAAAAAAGTTCAACTTTTTTTTAGCATGTCAATTTGGTCCCGCAAATCGGCCTCCAAGGCCATGGTTGGGGAAACGTGCAGCAGGTTTACATCCTCGCTAAGCAGGCGGAGCTCAATTTCACCATCGCCGAAGCCGCTGGGATTCGGCATGCGCATCGCCCAATCGATCGCTTCTTCTTCTGACTTGACCTCAATCATCTTAAAGCCCGCGACCAGCTCCTTCTCCAGTGTGAACGGTCCAACCGTTACCTTCGGCATGCCGCCGTGTACCGGATAGGTGATCCGCATCCCGCTCGAACTCGGCTGCAGTCCTTCTGCAGCGAGGAGCACGCCGGCTCTTGCCAATAACTCGTTATATGCTGCCATTGCATCCCTGTGTTCCCGGCTGGTCTTCAAGCTAGCTTCGGAATACCTGCTGCCTTTGACGATCAATATATATCGCATCCGTGCTTCCCTCCCGATACCATAATGAGACCGGGTCTATCCGTATTCCCGCCTCTACTTAAGCAACGAACGGGAAGCGGAATTATCGACATGCCGGATAAATTTATTATAAAAAAAGACGTTAATGAACGTTTGTCCATTCGCGTCTATGTAAGGATTGGAGCAGGAAGAATGCAAGGAAAACCGGGAACAACAGCGATCGTAAGAACATTCTGCCTGCGCAGCGGGTTGTGTTCAACTTATTGGTTCGAGCATTCCGCCGCGCGCTTCAGCAGGAGCTCCCGTTCCCGTACATTTCGCGTCAGCGAAGCCGCACGCTCAAACTCTCCGCGGGCTTCGTCGATACGGTCCAATTTGACGAGAAAATCGCCGCGCACACTCGGCAGCAGGTGGTAATCCTTCAAAGACGGTTCGGATGCCAGCTCATCGACAATTTGCAAGCCGAAAGCCGGGCCGAATGCCATGGCGATGGCCACCGCGCGGTTCAATTCAACGATAGGCGACGGCATGACGCGCGACAAGGCCTCATATAAAGCGGCAATACGCGCCCAATCGGTCTCGGATGCGAGACGAGCCTGTGCGTGGCATGCGGATATCGCAGCTTGAAGCGCATACGGACCGAGCGGCCGTCCGAGCCTGCGGGCACGCTCGAGGGCAGCCAAGCCGCGGCGGATCAGCAGCTGATCCCATAACGCGCGGTTTTGGTCCATGAGAAGGATGGGTTCTCCTGAAGCGTTTACCCGGGTTTTGAAGCGCGACGATTGGATTTCCATCAGAGCAACCAAGCCGTGAACCTCCGGCTCGGCAGGTGCAATTTCCGCCAGAATACGCCCGAGCCTGAGCGCTTCCTGGCACAACAGCGGGCGAATCCAGCTGCCGCCGGAAGTCGCTGAATACCCTTCATTGAACATCAGATAGATCACTTCGAGCACTGTGGACAGACGATCCTGGAGCTCTTCACCTACAGGAACCTCGAAGTCCACCCGCTTAGCACTAAGCGTCCGTTTGGCCCGGACGATTCGCTGTGCGATCGTTGATTCGGCGACGAGAAAAGCATGCGCGATCTCATCCGTTGTGAGCCCTCCGAGCAGGCGCAGCGTCAGCGCTACTCTGGCCTCTTGGGATAAGACGGGGTGGCAGGTCGTGAAGATCAATCGGAGAAGATCGTCTCCAACCTCGCCATCCATGGTAAGGTCCATGTCATTCTCGGTATACAAATCGCTTCCGCGTCCGAACTCCTCATACTTCTGATCGCGCAGCTTGTTCCTGCGCAGGAGATCGATCGCACGGCGTTTCGCCGTCGTCATGAGCCAAGCACCCGGATTATCCGGGATGCCGGTGGCCGGCCACCGCTCCAACGCGATGACAAGCGCATCCTGCGCAAGATCCTCCGCTAGGCCGACATCGCGAACCATTCGTGCCAGACCGGCGATAAGCTTGGCCGATTCAATGCGCCAGATGGCATCGATTGTACGCAAGACGGAGGAATCGCTCATGTTTTGCGCCTTTCTATTTGCTCACGAATCGAGGCTTCCATTGCAAGCGTATCGGGATTCTGCGTCAGATCGGTCGCATCGATGATCTGGCGAAGCTCAATTTGCCCTTCTCCGTAACCGTGGGGATCCGGCATGCGCATCGCCCATTCGATGGCTTCTTCCCTAGATTTCACTTCAATAAGGGTGTATCCGGCTATGATTTCCTTCGCTTCGGTGAATGGCCCGTCCATAACCTTCGGCTTCCCGCCAGGCTCCGGATAGGATATCCGAATGCCTTGCGAGCTTGCGTGCAAGCCGTCGGCAGCGAGCAGCACCCCGGCCTTAGCCAATTCTTCGTTATAGCGCAGCATCGCTTCGAGCAACTCCTGGCTGGGCATAGTGCCCGCCTCGGAATCCTTCGTGCCTTTGACGATCATCATAAATCGCATATAATTACCCTCCTGCATTCATTTTGGCCACTCGATTAGATCCGTTCTAACTCCGAGAGGTAAACCCGCTCCTACATGGACGACGAATAACTAGCAATGAAATCGACAAGACGAATGGTATGATTTTAGTATATATATCCTTCATTATAAACGAAATAAAAAAGTAACCGTCCCTTAGAAGGAGCGGCTACTAGAAATAGTCTGATAAGTTCGATGTGGCAGGCTTACTACCCGATGAGAGGTGCCCTATGCAGCAATGATTCCTTTTGTTTGCAATGCAGATTGAGCATGATCATCGGCTGGGCGGTATCCTTTTTCCAGCAATTCTTTAATATACATCTTGTTATAAATAAAAGAAAAGATAATGCCTGGAATCCATGCTCCGAATCCTAATGTGAATATTCCGATTGCAACCGAAGTAATAAACATAATTACTGCCCATTTCAGGTCTCCTCTGAAAAGAGCAGGGAAAAACCCAAAAAAGAAAGTCGTCCAACTAAACCCGACCTTCACTTCCTTCAATCCGCCTACCGCATTTTTCAACCTTACCTTCATAAGTATAAACTCCCCTTTTATTATATCATTTTCCATTTCTATTTGATTATAGTTATAATGTATTATTTTGTCGATATTTAGTTTTAATTATCGGAAAACGATATCTAATGTAGATTTCTAGGTCGTTTTGCCCCCACCCGTACTTATTCCAGTTTCAGCAGCATCGCTTCTCACTGAGAAATCAGTCGATTTAACTGGATAAATTTTCATCAAGATCGAATATACCATGCCTTTTGGCCTATGTATAGTATCATCTTTGCCCGACGATACTCATTTCTTTATTCCGTGAATTCCTCCTGCTGAGCGCGGAGTGTTGACTCCATGCTCATTTTAAACAAAAAACAGAGCAAGAGAGGCCGTAACCTCCTATGCTCTGTATTCAACATCGCTAGGATGCTAGGATGTTCCACTGCTTGTCTCTAGCGCCATCGGCTAGAGGATGTTCCGCAACATTTGCCTCACAAACCATCCAGCGCCTGCTTGAAATCCTCCATGAGATCCTCAATATCCTCAAGTCCGACAGAGATCCGCACCGTGCGCTCCAGCCTGGTTTCCCACTCGGTTCGTGATGTCTGATCGGGATGAATGCCAAGGCCCGGGGAATAGATCAAGCTCTCGAAGCCTCCCCAGCTCACGCCAATCTGGAATAGCTTCATGCTGTTCATCAATCGTTTCACCGCAGTGACGCCGCCATGCAGCTCAAAGCTGAACAGACCTGTAATATCGCTGAACTGCCGCACGGCCAGCTCATGCTGTTCATGCTGCTCGAGTAACGGTAAATTCACGCGGGCCACTTGTGGATGATGGCTCAACATAACAGCAATCCGCATCGCGGATTCAGCATGCTGCTTCATGCGAATTCCGAATGTCTTCAGTCCGCGCGTCAGCAACCACGATTCCAATGGGGCCAGAGAGGATCCAAGTAGAACCACTTCATTCTGCGTGAGCTCATCGATCCATGCTTTCGTAGAGATGACAACACCGGCTGTCACGTCACTGTGGCCGGACAAGTACTTGGAAGCGGAGTGGATCACGATATCGATGCCCCATTCAATCGGCCGCAGCGTGGCCGGCGTCGCACAGGTGTTATCCATGATCGTCAGCAATTGATGCTCTTTCGCGATTGCAACAACGGCCGGGATATCGAACACGTCCATGAAAAAAGTAGAATAACCCTCGCAATACAATACTCTCGTATTCGGCTTAATTGCAGCGCGGACTTGATCCAGCTGTCTGAAATCAACGAAATCCGCCGTAATTCCGAATTTATTCATGAACTTCTGAAGCAGCTGATACGTACCGTTATAAATCGGATAGCTGCAGACGACATGGTCGCCTTGGCCCAGGCAGTGAAGCAGCGTGGACGAAATCGCGGCCATTCCAGAAGAGAACAGCTTCGCCGCCTCGCCCTTTTCCAATGCCGCAAGCTTCTTCTCTGCGATTTCCTGCGTGGGATTGGATACCCTCGAATAATAATAAGCTTCCTCCTGGAATTGCGATTTCTGGAAGGCTTCATAGGAATCGAATGCAAATAATGTATTTATAAATACAGGTGGAACAACCGCACCGTGAAACGTTTCATCCCCATAATGGGTAAGCATGGTTTGGCTACCCGCATCCTTGGTTTCCTTCTCGATCAGCTTGCTCATCTGCTCTCTCCACCTTCTGCCTCTTCTAATCAATCCAATCCCGTATTATCCTTTAACGGCTCCATCCGACAATCCCTCGACCACGAATCGTTGAACGATGGCAAACATAATTAATGAAGGAAGCAGTGCCATAACTGCACCTGCCGTCATGACTCCCCAATTGACATCATAATTTTGCACAAACATGGAGAGTCCTACAGGAATGGTTTTAAGCTCATCGCTGCTGATAAACATGATTGCGCAGAGCAGTTCATTCCACGCTCCGATAAAAGCAAATACGAAGGTGGCCACAATGCCCGGCAGCATAATCGGCAGTACAATCCGGAAGAGCGCCCCCAGCTTGCTGCAGCCGTCGATCAAAGCCGCCTCCTCCAGATCAACAGGTATCCGGTCGAAGAAGCTGCGCATCAGAATCAGGCAGAATGGAATATTGCCGACGATGTAAATAATGATCAGGCCGCCCAGACTATTCATGAGACCAACCTTGCTGAATAAGATCGCAGTCGGAATCATAACCAGAACGCCGGGAATCATTTGCGTGAGCAGCAGACCGTACACCGCCATGGTTTTTAACTTGAACGTATAACGTGCCAGCGCATAGCCGCCAAGAATCGCGAAGCAGGTCGTAAACACGCCGGTTCCAAGAGAAACCAGGATGCTGTTCTTCAGGAAAACATCGAAATTGGATGAGGACCATAACACTCTGTAATTATCAAGCGTGAAGTTCTTGGGCCAGTATTGGATATTGGTCGTTAGAATATCCATACGGGGTTTAACGGACGTAATGAACAGCCAGTAAAACGGCAGCAGCACCATCAACAGGTAAAACATCAGAATACAGATACGGACAGTTATAAAAAAGGCGCGTTGGGTTCTTATCATTAGAAATTACCCGCCTTCTCGAATTTAGTCGCCTTCATGAACAAGTAGCAGAATAGGATCAGCAGCGCCATGAAGAATAAACCGATCGCCGATGCCTGTCCATAATCCAAGGATGAATAAGCTTTCATGAACATGTAGGAGGATAGAATGCTAGATGAGTTGGCCGGACCGCCTGCCGTCATAATATAAATAAGATCAGCCGAAGCAAATACCCATATTGTCCTGAGCAGCAATGTCAGTATAATCGTTTGTTTAATATAGCTGAACGTAATATGCCAGAATTTAGACCAGATTCCCGCTCCGTCGATATCGGCGGCTTCGTACAGATCCTCAGGTATAGATTGCATAGCCGCAAGCAGCATGATCGCGAAGAAAGGAATGCCGTACCAGGTCATTGTCACAATCACGGTATACAAAGCCAGCTCCGGATCGGACAAAAAATAGATTTTATCCTTAATAATGCCCAGCCTGAGCAGCAGATCATTAACCGGGCCATACTCTGCATTGAGCAGCCAGCGGAAGGTGAGCCCGACGACGAAGGAAGAGATCGCCCATGGGAGAAATACGATGGCCTGATAGAAGTTCCTTCCCGGGAAAGGCCGGCGCAGCGCCAAGGCTAGAATGAAGCCGAGAATAAACTGTCCGCCTACCGTCAGTACAACCCAGATAAAAGAGTTTTTAAGTATCAAGCCAAAATTGGAGTCTTGAAATACGGCCTTGAAGTTATTGATCCCGTTAAAGCCAATCGCGTTCGGTGCAGTCAGCTTATAGCTTTGGAAGGCATACAAGAAGGAACTCAACAAGGGATACAGTAAAAAAATACACAATAGCAGGAAGCTTGGGGCCAGCATATAATAAGGCTCTTTCGATTTAATCCGTTTCATTCGAGGGGTCCTCCTTGCCGGAGATGAATGTAAGCAGCAGGGAAAATCTCTTTTCCCTGCTCCTTGGCTGGTCCGGCTATTATCTCATTTGCGGCTTCGTCACTTGCGGTACCCCTGCATCCGGGTTATCTTTCATATATTTCTGCTGGGCATTCGTGAGGAAGTCGCCCAAGTTCTTCAGAGTTTGTTCTGCTGTCTGTTTGTTGAGCAAGTACTTCTGTACTTCGGCATCCATGAAGCCTTCACGGAATTCACCAAGCTCCGGGAAGTTACCAAGATTGGCAACCAGATAGCTGTCCGGATCATCCAAGGTGTCGATAAAGCCCTGCATCGGACCATCTACGGCTGCTCCGCCTTCGCTCTTGAAGATCGGAATCATCGTCATGGCATTTGCGTACTTCAGGTTATTCTCTGGTGTGGACAGAAACGCGATAAACTTCCATGAAGCTTCCTTATGCTCGGATTCGGCCGAGACGCTGTAGCCCCAGCTTGCTCCTGCGCCGATGTATCTCTTGCCGTCTGCGCCTTTCGGCCAAGGGATGACAGTCCAGCTATCATCAGCCATAGAAGACTTGGCTGCGGCAATAACTTCCGTCGTTTGGTTCAGAATACCGGTGACGCCGGATGTAAAGCCTTGCACCATCTCCTGATAACCCCAGTTGATGGAATCCTTCGGGGCCCAGCCTTTTTTATAGATATCCGTGAATTTAACGAAAGCTTCCAGCGCTTCCGGTCTGTACAACACGGATTTGCCATCCTTCTCATACGTCTCTCCGCCCGTAACGGACGTAATATAAGCCAGGATTTGGTCAAATCCTGCACGCGCGCCGCGGTAAGCCCATCCATACCGGTTCTTGGATGGATCGGTCAGCTTCTCTGAAGCTGCGAAGATCTCTTCCCATGTCTTCGGAAGCGGCAGCTTGGCTTCTTCGAACCAATCCTTGCGGACGAACAAAGCGCCTGACATCAGAGCATCCGGCATATAGTAGATGTCCTTGTACAATTTACGCTGCTGCTCATCCATCGTGATATTGGATACGAAGCTCGTCAATTTCGCCTTATCGGGCCATGCGTCATAATTAGCGGTAAGCGGTTCCAAATAACCTGCCGGAACGAAGGTATTCAACCAAGCCGGATACATGTTCATGACATCGGGCAGCGTTTTGCTCGCTCCCTGCATCGTCAGCTTATTAAAGGCCTGATCCCAAGGAACCGTCTCCAGCTTTACTTTAATATCCGGGTTCTCCTGTTCGAATGCGGCTATGATTTCATTGAAGTATTTGGTCCGGTCCGGAGATGGTGTAACGTCAAGAAAACTGATCTCCACCTTTTCATTATTGCTGCCCTTGTCTTCTCCATTGGAATTGGATGATGAACAAGCGCTGATCACTAGCATTAGGCTGGCAAGTATCCCCATTGTAATTTTCTTCAACATGCGGTAATCCCCCTTATAAGTTGTGGTCCATACATTGGGCTAGCAGCTGGGCATTATTTCACTCACCTCCTCAAAAACCGGACTTTGTGGATAGTTGTCTGACCAATTTGGAATTGGAGAGAAGCTATCCCCCGATTTTCTTAAGGTCGTCGCGCATAATATCAAAGTGCGTGCTGATCAGCTTCTTAGCCTTCTTCGTATCGCCGCTTTTCATTGCTTCATAGATGAGACGGTGCAGCGGCTCGGTCTCTCTGCCAAACACATGTACATCCAATCCGTCAATGACGCGATCCGCCCATAAGGAGTCCATTTCCTTGATCGATTGAAACAAGGTGAGCATCAAGCCATTGTCGGATCCTTCATACAGCGTAAGGTGGAACAGGTAATCCTCTTTGCGGGGAATGCCGCCTTTGCTTATGATGCGGTCGTATTCATCCACGATCTCCCCAAGCTTATCCAGATAAAAGGTTTGCTTATTCTTTATGATTTGTTCGATCGCATGCTTCTCCATCATTTCACGCATGTCAATCAGTTCGAATATAGCTTTCTTCTCCATCGCAACCTTCAGCGTGAAGTTCGTCATTTCCGCCAATATCGTTTTCTCCGCACGTAAGTACATCCCGCTGCCCGGTTTAATTTCAATGACGCCGTAGCTCTCCAGCTTCTTCATCGCTTCCCGGAATGAAGGACGGCTGATCTGAAACTGTTCACAAAAGAATCGCTCCGTAGGCAGCCGGTCTCCTTGGCTGTATCCCTTCTGCTCTATGAATTTGAGCACTTCCTCCGTAATGGATTCGTGCAGCTTCTGTCTCTTTAACGACTTCAACATGCTCATCTCTCCAGTTCATAACCAGTAAGTTGTCTGACCAATTAATCGAATTGTACAACCTCCTGAAACCGCTGTCAAACAAAATTTGTCATACGTCCCTCGAGCTTCCTAAGGAGACAGCGCTTGACGATGATCTGAAAAATATGGTCTTGAAAGTTTCGAATGTAACCGTTATTATGAGACCCATTGCGTCACATGCCATGCAGTGACACTCAACAAACGAGGGAAGGCGTGATGAATTTGAGCAATAAATATATGGATGGCAGACCGGAAGCACAGCTAACAATACCCGCAGTGGATCAAGGCATCGTATTAAAACGAGGCAGTGAGGAACTTGATGGTTACGGGATTAGGGAGCCCCTTGTTTTTGAGTGTGACGGCACTTATTTCATGCATTACGACGCATCTGACGACAAGACCGGCTGGAGAAACTATCTTGCAACGAGTAAAGATTTAATAAATTGGGATAAAAAGGGTGTCATTCTGGAGCTGGGCCAAGAAGGCGAAGACGATTCCAGCTGCGCGGTATATGGTGTAACCTACCTCGAGGACGGCGTCTGGCATATGTTCTATATCGGCTCCGATTACCATCGCGAGCACCCATATGATATCCCGGATTTCCCCTATGTGACGATGAAGGCCAAGTCCGATTCTCCTTACGGCCCTTGGATCAAACAGGATATCGTTCCGTTCCGGATGAAGGAAAATACGTACTACAGCACCACCGCAAGCTCGGGAGCAATTGTTAAAGACGGCGACGAGTATTTGCAATTTTTCAGCGCATCGGTGCTAGATTCTAATAACATTACGAAACGCACGCTGGGCATTGCCCGCACGAAGGATTTGGACAAAGAATGGACGGTAGACCCCGAACCTTTATTCCCTCTTGAGGAACAGATCGAGAACAGCACGGTATTCTACGAGGAAGAAACCGGTACATGGTTCTTGTTCACCAATCACGTAGGGATCAACGAAATCAAGGAATACACGGACGCGATCTGGGTATATTGGACGAAGGATATTCAGCAATGGGATGTCGACAACAAAGCCCTCGTGTTTGACGGCAGCATGTGTACGTGGTCCAAGTCCGTTATTGGCGCACCTAGCGTATTCCGCAAAGGCAATAAACTAGCCGTTTATTACGATGGCGTGGAAGGCGACGGCTTCGATCATTTTTTCCGCGATATCGGCGTTGCCTGGCTTGATTTACCGATCGCTATACCGGATAAAAAATAACAATGTGAATGATAAGGCCGGTAACCACTCGAAGGAGGTGGGTTATCGGCCTGCCGGTGATATTAAATACATTATTTAGAAATTTAGGTAGATTTATTGAATTAATGTTTCTGTTATTACTCCTTATTGCCAGACCTCATTTGTTTCTTCCTCTCCCCTACCCTACGGAATATTCTTGAGGGAAACCCTATTACTCCGGCTGTCCGATTCCTTTTTTAAATACAGCTCTATTATGATAAAATGAAAGCGATTAACCGGGGAAATTACACCTTACAAGTGAAGTCATGATTAGTAAATAAGGTTGTTGAGGAGGCACTCCATGAAGAAGAACCGCTCCGTACCTGCCGATTACATTCTTCCGCATATCTATTATGAGAACATGTCCGAAGCGCTCACCTGGTTAATCGATACGTTCGGTTTCGTGGAGCATTTTCGCTTCGAGCTCTCGGGCGGGCAGCTCCATGGCGTCATGATGCATCACGGTGATGCCTGGATCATGCTGAAAAATTCGGGTCGAACGCTGACGAGCCCAGTCAAGCTCGGTGCTGCCACGCAATCTCTTATGGTATTCGTGGAAGATATTGACGAACATTATCGCCATGCGAAATCTTCAGGCGCCCAAATTGTCGAAGAGTTATTCGACACGGAATATAGCGAACGTCAATATTCGGCACAGGATTTAGAAGGCCATATCTGGATGTTCGCAAAACATATTCGAGATGTTGATCCCGAGAGCTGGGGAGCGAAGTTAGCCCGATAGCACAGCACATATTAGCAAAGAAACCTAAAGAGGGCTGCAACAGCCTGCCCCTCGGCAATCTGTCACAGCCCCAAACCGCGTCGGACGCGGCCTCCCTACGCTTATGCTTCTCCTGTCCCACCGGATTATCCGGATTAGCGCTCTAATCCCTCCACAAATCCTCATAACCCAGATTTCCCGAGTTCAGGCTCCTTTACCCACTCCTGTTCAAAAACATCGCCCCTCCCTCCTGCTTCACATCGTGGCACCAATTATGGAGTTCGTACGTAATAATTGGAATCCGAGAAATAATAGAAGGCAGTATTATAAAGGGGGACAACATGTTTATCGTCATCGGGCTCGTATTTATCGTTCTGTACGCCTTAATCGTATTCTACATCGGATGGAGCGGCTGGACATGGATAAAGCCGGCGGTATCGCGCAGGTTCCGGCTATTCTATATCATTGCGCTCGTCTTTCTGGCAAGCTCTCTCATTCTCTCCAGAGTTGTCGCGGGGTCAACCATTTTAAGCGTCATCGGCAGCTATTGGATAGCCCTATTCAGCTTATTGGTCATGCTGCTGCCGCTCGTCCACCTTACGGTCTGGTTAACGAAGCTGACACAGCTGCCGCGCCATTCCGTACAGAAGTGGTCGGGAATCATCACATTGATCCTGCTAGTCGTTCTGCTCGGTTATGGAAGCTTCAATGCTTTTAGTCCGACAGTGCGATCCTATGACATACATATCGACAAGGAAGGCCCAGTGAACGGTGAGCTTCATATCGTGATGGCGTCCGATATGCATTTTGGCTATTTATCGGGAAAAGGGCATGCGGAACGGATGGTTAAGGAAATAAACGCGTTGGAACCGGACATCGTATTGTTACCTGGCGATATTGTAGATGACGATATTGTGCCTTATAAAGACAAGGGGATCGGCGATATTTTATCAGGGATTGAAGCGCCTCTTGGCGTCTTCGCCTCTCTGGGTAATCATGATCGGTTCAAAGGTGAAACGGAGGAACTGATCGGGCTTATTGAGGAGAGCGGGATCCAGGTGCTTTATGACGAGACGATTGAGATTGGAGGCTGGTTGACGCTGGTCGGGCGGAAGGATTACAGTGATACGAATAGAGCGGAACTGGCTCATTTAACAGAAAATATCGATCGCTCGGGGCCGGTATTTATGCTGGAGCATCAACCGGTAGACTTGGATATTGCGGAGGAGCAAGGTATTGATTTGGTGGTATCCGGCCATACGCATCATGGACAGATCGCACCCGGCAATCTAATAACCGCTAGGTTGTTTGAGAATGATTTGGGCCACTTGCAGAAAGGGCAGCTGCATTCAATCGTATCTTCCGGCTACGGCTTCTGGGGCCCGCCGATCCGGATTGGGTCGCGGTCAGAAGTTGTCTCCATTCATGTCCGTTTCTCCAATTCGCCTTCTCCTCATAGCTAATCCAATCGCTCCGCTTTTTATCTCCCACGAACCCCTATTATTGGAATGTTCCAACGTTGAAAAGTAGGGGTTCGGAGCAACGCGGCGGGAATGCCTCGGAGAATATGCCAACGCTCATGTGCATTTTTTCCACGAGCCGCAAAAGCAAGAGCCGCTTCATACCCAGTCCCCGAACTGGCTCCCGTAATAACCGTATACTTCATAATAAAATCCTCCCTTCCCAGCAAGCCTATTCTTGCCTTCCAAGAAATAGAGTTAGTCGCTTACTCACTTCTCATCATTCTCACCCACGAAGAAACTCCGGATATAAAATTCCTGTTGTTTGAGCATATAATCCGAAGCTTTACTCATCATCTCGGCAAAGAGCAGGCTTTCTTCCTCCCCTAGATGCTTAACGAGATCAACGAACATATTGAGGCGGGCCTCATTAATGCGTTGTATATACTTTTTACCTTTATCCGAAAGCTGGATTCTGACAACTCGCCGATCGGCAGGATCGGCATGACGCTCGACAAGCTCCTGTGCTTCCAGACTGTTGATATGCTGCGTTACCGTTGGAGAAGTGACATTCAGTTTTCCGCTTATTTCCGAAACCATCAATCCCGGACTGTCATCCTTGGCATTCATGCTGATGAAATAGAGAACCATTATCTCGCCTGGCTTTTGATTGTATATCGAGCGATTCTGCACCATATTTCCACTAACTTGCGATTGGAAGTACGATTCCATTAACTGCTTAGCAATTTTCTTCTGCTCATCCGACAATCCATTCACTCCTCGAATACGAATTCATTGGAAACTGCATCATTTTGTAGATCGGTTCCAGATGCAATTACGCTATTATGCTAAGATTCCATTACAGCTGCATATCGAGCTGCGATGGTGTAAAATACTTCCTTCGGCTCCCATGGCATGTCGGGGTAAGTCGATCCATGGCTTTCTTTCAGCACCCGCACGATCCCGTAAGACGCTCGATCAAAATCGTGATTGGGGTCTTCGTCGAACGGCAGGTTGTGGCTAGCAAAGGTACACCAGAATGCTGTGTCGACTCCAGCATCTTCGAACACGTCGACGCTATCGTTGAAATATTGGCTCTGCTCGGACTCATCACGCTCGAAGCTGCCTGTCAGTCGAACGGCACGCGCACCGTCCCACTCGACGATGAACATTCCTCGTGCTCCCAGATCGAATGCACCCTTAAAGGTCGTGCATCCGAACTCGGAGATCACCAGTGGCTTATTTGAGCTGGCCAGCTTCTTGATTGAATCCTCATAGAGATCCGCAATCTCAGTAGAGTTGTAGGCGTCGACAGCGATGAAGTCGAAAGGCTCCCAGTTCACAGGTTCGCTAGGCAGGGCCGCGTACGTAACACGACCCCCGAATCGGGCTCGCACGACATCTACAGCACGTGCTAGGAAGTCGTTGGTCAGAGTCGGTAGTTTCGCGAACGCAGCACGGCTAACCGTCTGTTCGGACAAAGCCGCGATGCGTTCTTGCAGAGTCTCGCCGGGCAAGAAGCCGCGGGTAAAGAGCATCAGTTCGGCACCCGTGACCATGATCACCTCCGCCCCCGTAACCCGCAGACGTTCGGCCCGTGCGGCACAGTCCGCGAGCAAGGCAAGCAACTCTTCTTGATCAAGATCGTTTGTGAACGGTGAGAACCACACCTCGAGGCCCGCTGCCGCTGCCGCTTGCGCGGCGATCTCCAAGCGATCAGGCTCGCCGCCTGTCACGCGTACGGCAGTGCAATGCAGGTCGCGCCGTATAATTTCCATCTCCCTATACACTCTCGCCGTATCAAAGTTGGGGTGTGTGCTGGTTCCTTCACTTAGAAATCCCGTGTCATAGGTCACTCCACGCATGCGCATAATAGACTAACTCCTTACGCTCCCAAAATACATAGATCTCCAAATAGTTTGGTTAGCAATTAAATAGGTAACCTAAGTATATGTGTATAAAAGTAGATAGTCAACAAAATTGTTGCTTGATACGCTGCCTTAAACAACCTGAGCTTATCGACTGAGTGTGGACCGAAGAAGAGTGAACAAACATTTAACAACCAGCTGATCAGACCGCCCAACTGTGGCGGGTTCCGGGGTTCCTGCAAAAGCTTCCGTCGGGTTCTTGTCTGCAAGCTGTTGAACGGAACGCCTAAAGAGGGCTGCAACAGGTCACTTGCTTCTAACCTGTTACAGCCCCCAAGCCCGCGTCTGACGCGGCTTCTCGGTTCTTACCCCTCACCCGTAGCAATCGGATTGTCACTGTAAGAAATCCAATCGCTCCAGCTACTGTTTGCCCACTTTCACGACAACAATCGTCAGATTAGGTGCCTGCGTTCGGGTTTGGGTTTGGGTTCGAATTCGAGTCCGGATTCGAGTTCGAATCCGTGTTCGGGTCCGGGTTCGTGTCCGGGTTCGGGTTCGGGTTCGGATTCGGGTTCGGGTTCGGGTTCGGATTTGGATTTGGATTTGGATTTGGATACGTGTCCGGGTTCGGGTTCGTCGCAGGCTCCGATGTCGATGGTGTAGTGGTCTCAGGTGTGGTTATAGATTCGCTTGCTGTAACCGGGATCGGGTTACTCTCATCATTCTTCACCGAGTTGCCATATAGCGTCATCAGGTCGCTTATATCGATTAACGGCATGTTGGACGGATCATCGAATGGTAAAGCTTTATGCAACTTAATAATGATCGTTTTCATGTCCTCGGACAGCTCGATGCTGTCAAGCTTTGGATCGAGCGGCACACCGTTGATTTTAATTTTGGACAGGTCGATTGACTTGGGGTCGATCCGTACAGTTAACTTCAGATTCAACTTGTCGGCTGCCTCAAAGAGTCCTCCTGTCACAAACAGAGGTTGGGACTCTTCGAACGTTTTAGCGGATTCGAAGGCTCCAATAGCGAGCAGTCCTCGATCTGCTGGTGCACTTCCACCGAACGTACCTTTTGCATCGTTATTTAGTAAGTCAAGCTTGAGAGCCAAATCGACGTAACCTTTAGCCCAGTCGGAAACGGTCTGATCGTTAACACCTGGGGCCGCCTCTGCTTCCTTATACAAGCCCAATCCTCGAACTAGAAACGTGGCTAATTGCTCCTTGGTCACCTTGCCCGCAGGGTCGAAGTTACCTCCACCCACGCCATCCGTTATTCCTGCTTGCTTCACCGCTTCGATATAAGGTAACGCATAGCCGGACCCGGAAGCGTCGGACTTTACGTCTTTGAAGGATGATTCCTTGAGATCTGTATCGACTTTTAGTCCGAAAATCAGCGCTGCCACCTTTGCGAATTGGGCGCGATTCATCTCTTCTTTCAATCCGAAATTGCTATCGGATACACCGTCAAAGACGCCTGCTGATATCAACGCATCGAACTTGGCCTTCGTCGCTGCGTCCAAGTCCTTTAGGTCGCTGAAATCGGCTGACGCCTTTGCTGAAATCATGCTGCCGCCATACGGCACGGCTAAAGTCAAACCAAGAGCCAATACGATAGAGCGGATAAGAGATTTCTTGTTCATGATCGTTACTCATCCTACCTTCTAGTTATACTTTTTATTGCTACTTACCCACATGTCCTTTCTCATCCTAGCATCGTTTGCATCGTCATATCTTAATGAAATCTTAATGGATATCCACAGACAACACTTAGCCAATCTTAATTACACATTAATAATGTAAATGTACTTTCCTCGATTTCTTGTTTGCAAGCTGTTTGCAGAACAGCCCAAAAAGGGCTGCAACAGCCCGCCTCACGGCAACCTGTCACAGCCCCCAAACCCGCGTCCGACGCGGCCTCTAACCCAAGAAAGCGATAGAACGTTTTACTTTCCTTGCAAAGGCAATGGGATTATCGATCGACTCCCAGTGAATATACATAAGACGCGGATTCTCGAACAACCAGTGATTGTGGAGCGCCGTTACTTTAATCCCATTTTTACGAAGGTTTGACAGCAATCGATTGGCTTGGTTTTGGAAGAGTGCCGTTTCCCCTAGACAGAGTGCGCGTCCCGAACTGTCCAGCGATTCAAACGAAAACAATTGATAACGGACCAAAGGAGATGTGGTACGCCTTCCTAAAATAGAGGCGTTTACTATCCGATTTCTAGTGACAAAACACACCGGTCCTTTGGTAATTTCATGCTCTGTTCCGCCTAATATCGATGAAAATTGGTTGCATAGCCTTATAAATTGCGGACTTGCTTTCACTTGTCCTGCCATAAGAGATCATCCTTTCGTTATTTCTTAAAAATACAGCTTCACCTCAACCATTAACCCAAGAAATTAATAGAATCTTTGGTTCTTCTGGCGAACACAACAGGATTCATAATGGCTTCCCAATGCATATACATTAATCGGGGATTTTCTTTTAACCAGTGGTTGTGAAGCGCAGTGACTTTAATCCCGCGTCTACGGAGATTCGACATCAGTCGATTAACCTGATTTTGATGTACGGCAGTTTCACCCAAGCAAAGCGCGCGGCCATTCTTATCGAGCGATTCAAACGAGAACATTTGCATTTGAACCAAGGGAGAGCGCGTTCTTCTGCCCAAGATTGTCTCACTTAAGTTCGTCATCCGCGTGACAAAACAAACCGGACCTGCTTCGATTTCCGATTCGCCGCCTAGGATATTTCCAAATTGGGTACAAAGCCTTCTGAACTGCGGGCTAACCTTCACTTTTTCTGCCATATGAATCCTCCTTTATTCACTTTCTGAATAGCTTATGATCAAAATAGATAAGCGTATTGGACAGATCACTACTATTGCAAAAAAAACTCTAACAAATATAAAAAGAGAAGGGCTCAAGACTCGAGCTCTTCTCTTTCGTGTTGTTTACGTCTACCGGTTATTCCTCATTTTCTTTGTAGAGATGATTAGTTCGTCTCTTGATTTGCCGGGCAATGGTATAACCGATCAGAAAAGCCGCAGCCGAGGTATTGCCGTCGACCGTGAATGGAATAATGGAGGCGTCCGCAACAATCAGATCTCTTACCCCATGGACGCTGCCTCGTCGATCAACAACTCCCCCGCGGTTTAAAGGAGCCATACGCAACGATCCTTGTTGGTGATGGTTATGGTCGAAATTTTGCTTTATGAACGCCTCCAATTGCGAATCGTCATTGATCACATCCAATGTTGGAGAAACGAGCCTATAGGAGGGATCGATGGCCTCAAGCTGCGCCGCAATCTCCTTAATGTAGATTTTGTATATATTTTTAACGGAGTCCAGATCATCTTGGTTAGCCAGAAAACCTTCATCCGCCAGCACTATTTTTAAGGGATCATTATTCTGGATAGCAATACTTCCGTGGCTTTTAGGACGTAAGAATATAATCGCTAGCGTTAATATTCCGTCGGCCGCAATACCGACAAGTTGAACCGCTCGTTTGTCAGGATCTTTTCCGGTAGGATCGGGTAAAAAAGCTCCTCCTGTATACAAAGCATTCGAATCGTTCGAAGGCAATGCCTCATCTACGGGGTTGGTTGTGAAGGAGGCAAAATTAAGCGTATGGTTTCTTAGCTTCTTCCCTACATTAGGATTATTGAATACGACCGGTATGCCCGCTTGTTGAAGCATTTTCGCTGGCCCGATTCCCGAGAGCATGAGAAGCTGTGCGCTGTTTATTCCGGCTGAGATAATCACCTTTTTCCGAGCAAAGGCTCTAAGTCTCTTACCTTCCTTTAATAGCTCCACTCCGTTCGCACGTTTATTGGTAAAGAGAACGCGAAGTGCGGTCGTCTTAAAAAAGACCCGTAGCTTTCGCCCCTTCACCCCTCGCCCATTCGGAAGCATAATATCCGACGATAAAAAAGCGCTGGACGAATTTTCTCTTGTTCCGTTCGGGTTTTGATATAGCTGCCAACGCGTAAATGGCCCTAGCGGGGTTCGAGGATCATTATAGTCGAGAATTTCCGGATACCCTGTAGCTTGCTCAACAGCCGCCGTGAATTTCTCAGTCATGGCCGTTGGATTTCTCGGTGCTTGCCTGATGTCAATTCTCCCTCTAAAACCGCGGGACCGTTGATTGTCTGATCGGCCGTTATATTTCTCCAATTGTTTGAAGTGAAGGATCGCACGTTTAGGCGACCACATGGAACCGAGCAATCGTTCCCACTGCCTCAAAACCGCCGATGTAGGTCTTACGTATTGTTCTCCATTAATCGACGAACCTCCGCCCAATAACCGACCCGTTGTCCATTCGAACATCCGGTCATCCAGCCCTTCTTGAGGCACCCCTTCCCCTTGCCAAAAATATTGCGGGTAAAATCGCTCTTCCAACTCTAGAGCATATGCGGAATCCCTGATTGGCTTATCCTTATCATTATTCTCGCCTGCTTCTATAAGAAGCGCCGAGGTCTTGTGATCATCCGTTAAAGTTTTGGCGATTACCGCGCCAGCCGGTCCTGTTCCTATAATGATATAATCAAATGTCAATTTTTTAACCACCGTAACACCTCCAATAGGCTAATGTAGCGTATTGTTTTCTCAGCTGTCTCGTGCTTGTTTTATAAAGAAATAAAAATAGGACTCGCATCTCTGCGGGTCCTTGAAGCAGCAAACGTAGCAGCATTATATTTTCAGGAGCTGCTTGTTGACTCCGTGTTGACACTTGGGCATAAAAAAACAGAGCAGCGGTGTTGAGATCACCGCGCTCTGAATTGAACTTCATGTACTGCTATACGTTTTTAGGTTCTTACTCTTCCCCCGTCGCCACCGGATTCTCCTCATAACTAATCCAATCGCTCCAGCTTCCCGCATACAGTTTCACATTGTCGAAACCCGCTTGCTGCAGCGCCAGTACATTCGGGCAGGCGGTTACGCCAGAACCGCAGTACACAATAATTTCCTTCGCGCCCTGCAGCGCGGCAAACCGTTCCTTCTGTGCTTCAGCACTTTTGAACAGCCCCTGATCATCAATTCCGTCCTTCCAGAAACGATTGATGGCGCCAGGGATATGGCCGGCGACCCGGTCAAGCGGCTCGACTTCGCCGCGGTAGCGCGGGGCTTCACGCGAATCGATCAGCACGACATCAGGCGCACCCAGCTTCGACTGGACATCGTACACCTCGGCTAGCATTCGATGCTGGACAATGGCGTAGAATGAAGCCGGAATTGTAATGCGCTGCTCTGCAGTCACCGGGAAACCCGCTTCCTGCCACGCTGTATATCCCCCGTCCATCACATATACCTTCTCATGCCCCAAATAGCGAAGCAGCCACCATAGCCGGGAAGCCATAGCCCCGCCTTGGCTGTCATACGCCACGACACGGCTGTCATTGCTAATACCCGCTTGTGCAAAGCGATGTGCCAGCGTCGCCGGATCAGGCAGCGGATGCCTTCCTCCATACTCGTCCAATTCACCGGAAAGATCCCGTTCTAAATCCAAATACACGGCGCCTGGAATATGAGATTGCTCATAGGCTTCACGTCCGGCATCCGGCTGTCCCATCATATACCGGCAATCCACGATCACCAGATCAGGCTCGTAAAGCCGGGCCAACGTCCATTTTGCGGATACGATTGCTTCCATTCGAATTACCCCTTCCACAGTTCGGATCCATAACATCCGATTGATCAAGCTGCTGCTCGCGTTCTTCTCCCCATTTTATCATGCCTGTCCGGAATTTGTTATAATGAAGCACATCGTCATAACGGAACGTCCCTTCATCTTACGCAGGAGGTTATGCCATGTCTGATTGCAATCATGCAGACGCTGCTCCCTATACCGTCACCCCGCTCGACGAACATCTGGCCCAGCAGCTTTGCGAGTGGCACTATGAGCCGCCGTTCGACTTTTACAATTGGACGAGCTGGGCGGAGATGCAGGTAGAGGGTCGCGAATTCGGCGATCCCGTCCTTCGCGCACTTCAATATGCGGCCGTTCTAGATCGCGAAGGAACATTTGTCGGATTCGCGCAATTCTTTCCCCTTCTTGGCGTTACCCGTCTAGGCCTGGGCCTGCGGCCGGATCTTTGCGGACAAGGACAGGGCCTCGGCTTTATCACCGCCATCGTTCGAGAGGCGCAGCGCAGAGCACCCGGCGATGAAATCGACCTAGAGGTTCATGTGTGGAACACACGGGCGATTAAGGTGTACGAGAACGCAGGTTTTGTCATCTCCGACACCTATGAACGGCATTCGACACAAGGAATAGCACTTGTCCACTGCATGACCTACGAAACTCCGGACAACCCGGATTAAACGAATCATAATTCCGTACTATTCGACTGCTTTCCCGCATAACCCTTTAGGGAGTACCGTGCAATCGTTCCTCAGGTGTCCCTCAGGAAGGGTTGCATGATTTCGCAGATGCCTGCGAAGCCGCGTTTGATACCCGTATTATACCTAAAGGGGAGGCGAGCTTCAGTGAAAGCGTTGAACATCATCAGTTTGATTATTCTCATTATCGGCGGCTTAAACTGGTTGTTAGTCGGGATTTTCGAATGGAATGTGGTCGAGGAAATATTCGATGGGTCGGATACGATAGGTGCCAAAATCGTCTATATCATTGTCGGTTTGTCTGCTCTATACGCATTGTCATTCTTCTCTAAGGTTTCGGAAGAATAATCCCGAACCGCGCGTTTTCCAAGGACAACAACCAAGAAAATCGCCCTTCATTTTGCCTCGCAAAGGCATCATAAAGGGCGATTTTTCTCGATAAGTAATGCCGAGTGGTCCTAAGTGTTACCAATCCGGACTTTCAGTCCTTAAAGCCGTCCCTCTCTACTTATCCGTCATCAATTTCGCTTGAAAAATCTTCGCGAAGTACTCCGTCCCTTTCACCGATCCCTCTACAAGCTGGATGGGCGAGTGGAGCTTCACCTTCTTGTCGTTGAAGCTTGCTTCATTCGAGCCGATCTTCAATACGAGCGTATTATTTCTGTATGTGATCGTGATCGCTTGTTCGGTATTGTTCCATTTGACCTTCGCACCGAAGCTCTCGAACCGGTCACGCAGCGTAATGAGTCTCGTCGCCTTTTCCGAGAACATCGTGCGGTCGATAGACGCATGGACACCCCAGTTCCCGTCAACCACCTGCGTAATGCCGTAATCTACGGCAACAGACATGAGAGAATACGCTTCGTCCTCCGTCAATCCCATACCGTCCATGAGAAACCGTCTCGATTTGTAAGCTGCATCCTTCATTGCTTTATCAATGGATGAGTTCTTATAAATCGCTTTCTGGGCATCGGCACCAAGCTCCGCCAAATAGTTCGCGTAACTGAAGCCATGCAAGACCCATTCCTTCTCCGTCTCCAATAGCGGGAAGCTCAGATCGGCCAGCTTGGCGTCCAGATTCTTCTTCTTATGCAGAATGACCTGAATATCGCCCGTCAGCGAGGTCTCGATAGCCGTTCCGTTCATCTCCGAATCGCCCTGAGCGGCATGCGGATCGCCTACGGATAGCAGCGCGCCGGGTACCGATACGGGATAGTACATCGTCGATCCTTCCCCAATTCGCCAGTCATCAATATTGCCTCCAAAATAGGAAGGCGGTACCGAATCGACGACATCCGCTTCCTTAGGCGCTACACCCATCGTCCCGAAATGTAGACGCACCGGTATTCTGACATCCTTCAGAACATCCTGCTTCTTCACGATCGTATCGTGATCCACAATGACGCCGGGATAATCGATTGTGTTATGTACCTTTCCGTCCGGATCGGTCTGCGGCGTCCAGGTATAGCTGTATGCGGCTTTCGCATAATCTGTCGTGCCGTCCGACTCCATCTCGTATATCGTGATCACTTCGCGCGTCTTCGGATCCTCAAGCATATCCCCGTTTAGATAGCCCCAGTTGGCGGCCGCATTCGATCCATAGGTCTTCCCCTCGTAATCAGGATTCCCGCTAGGGCGCAAGTTCATATCCAGAATTCGCACTTCCAGCACATCTCCAGGTTCAGCCCCTTTAACTTCAATCGGCCCCGTCAGAATGTGAACCCCCGGCGCACGATCAGACTCATTCTTCCTCTCTTTGGTCCATTGAAAAATATCTTCAACCCCGGCGTCTCCCTTAATCATTCTATCGTAATCGTCGCCCGAGTGATGAGTCACAGCTTCTACGGTTATGATATCTCCGGTGTTTACGCTCAGCACGGGTTCACCCATGCCGATATTGCCCCAACGGACATGATCCGAGTTAGCCGGGAGATGATGGGTCTTGGGCTGAGCAGAAGAATCGTTGATAGAAGCCTCGGCATACACCGATGTGCTTATCGATTGCATGACCAGGCAGGATAACGTTAGCAGCGCAGCCAATTTGACTTTCTTCGTACTCTTCTTCATTCCCACTTCATCCCCTTATAATCGATTAATAGTTATGTTATATTATATGACACGTTTCTGCCAATATAACAGAGGTCTACTTTAAAATCAATCGTTATTTGAAGCTTATTCTATTGAATTTGAATGTAATCGGTCATAATCCCAGTTATTATTACATGACATGTTATATATTGAAATGCTCCAAACAAAAAAGCCGACTTCGGATTCATCCCAAAGTCGACTTCCTTCATATTGAACTTCGTTTCATATCTCATCATCACAAGGAACCGAAAAATCAGCGAATAAGATTCCATTTTCGGGCATGGGTACCGACAGCGTGCGAATGCGGTCGAATGAGTCCAGATCGGTATAGGTCCGCGAAACCATGACCTGCTCGGAGTCACCCTCCAGCTGAATCGACAAGGGGATGAAGTACGGCCGCCAGCTCCAGTTCAGCCCCCGATATTCCGCCTCCCGACACCATACGCCAGCCCCATCGCGAATATAATTGGATGAAAGCTGAATACCAGCCTCATCGCATATATAGACGCGAATACAGGAATGCTCAAGCTCAGGCAGGAGCGACTCCACGAATCGATCCTGCTGCTCCACTCCAACCCTTTCCCCAGCTGTACCCCGCACCGCAAGACCCGCACCGGCCCCTATACCACCATGTCCTGGCCGCGCATTAGGACAGACCGCGGCCGCTCCCGTCACCAACCGCAGCCGCTCCGCCTGCAGCTGCCAATAGCGCTCCTCATCGATCATCGCTGTTCGGCGCTCCTCTAGCCCGCGTTCGATCATCCCCGCAAAAGAAAGAGCTGGCCGAAGCTCCGGCTCGGCCCTTGCGAAGAGAAATCCCTGCACGTAGCGCGCCCCGATTTCTATCGCTCTCTGAAAGTCCTGTTCCGTCTCCACACCCTCGACCAGCAGCGATGCGCCGATCTGATCAGCGAGCATGGAGAAGGACCGGAGCACCCCGTAATAGCCGCGATGGTTCTCACTATTCTGCAGCATATGAATATCAATCTTAAGGATGTGCGGCTCGATCTGCGCGATCCGGTCCATATTGCTGAACCCGCTCCCAACATCATCGATCGCAATGCGGCAGCCCCGCCCCCGATAGACATCAACGACGGTGCGCAGCTGCTCCATCGGCCCCTGGAAGGCTTCCTCCGTAATCTCGATCACAATCCGCCGCGGATCGATCCCGTACTGCTCCAGCAGTCGCAGTGTAGGCAATTCCCCGGTTTCGACATAGGTTTGATACATCCAGGAAGGCTTGATATTAAGAAACAGCATGGCCGTTTCCCCGAACCCTCTCTGTGAAAAATGAGACAACGCCTTCTCTCTGAGCAGCCGATCGACTCGAATCTGCTCGTTCATCGGCACGGTCTTATCTTCGAAGAAAGGCCCCAAGCTCCGCATGCCAGCGCCAGTCTGAATGCGTGCAAGCGCTTCGTAGCCCATAATTTTGCGTGTATCCAGCGCCAGAATAGGCTGGTAATAGGGGATCAGTTCATTATCGGCCCCGCCTTGCAGCAAACGTGCCAATCTGTAAGCTTCCATATCGCCGCGCCCCTCGTGTCATCTGCTTGTCAGATTTTATAACATAAATTCTGACTTTATTTTACGAGAGGCGAGCCTTTCTGTAAAGATTCGACTTGTGTCGTGTCATTCGACTTGTTTCGTGTCATTCGACTCGAATTCTCATCATTCGCCTATGAAGCCGTTGTATACGCTTCATTATATCTGCGGGCAGAATCCATATCGAGCTCGGTTAAACCGCCTGCATGCCAAGATGTCAGCCGCAGCGTAACCCTCTTATAATCGATGGAGATGAACGGATGATGCACCATCTCCTCAGCAATAGCCGCAACCAGATTCACGAAAGCAATCGCCTCGGGGAACGTCTTGAACCGGTAGCTTCTATGAATCCACTTCTCATCCTCGCGTACCCAGCCATCCAGTGCCGCGATTGCTTCATCGGCCGACGCCACAGACATCTTCTCCATCTTACTCATCGATTTTCCCCTCCCATAGGTCAAATCAAGCGAATGATCCGGCTTTCCCTGCCGTCTACGGATACTTCAATACAGTGATGCTTCTGCCGGTATGCCACCATACCGCCGCCGACTTTAATGACCGGCTCTACGCCAAGTCCATAGAACACATCGTCCGCCAGCGCTTCCATGACATCCATCCGCTCAGGCTCAGCCAATGCTTCCCATTCATCGGATTCCATATCGAAGAACAGATAACCGTCGTCGATCGATCCGATCGCCTCCGTCAATTCCTCCAGTATTTCCTTATACTCTCTAGCGTGCTTTACGCCCATTATGATGGACCACCTTCGCTTGAATTTGTTCTTCTTTACGATTATTCTACACGAAATCCACGGAAAATTAACATTAGACGCGTAAAACATCCATTTTGCTCTAATCTACGGCAGGTTTCTGTCGATAATTAATATAGAATAGCGTTGTCGAAAAACTGTTTATATTGTCAGAATAGAGACATCAGTTTTGTCCTCGACAGGCTCCTAACCAGGGTCAGCGGACGAAGTGACCGCGGGCTCACGGCTTATTACTATATTTCTTCTGGACGAGGTGTGTCATCATGGAAAAATCAACTGTTATCGGTGTTGTGCTTGGCGTTCTTGCCGTACTTGTCGGAATGACGCTCAAAGGAGCCCCAATCTCGAATCTGGTCAATGGCGCCGCTATCATGATCATTTTCGTAGGAACTGCGGCTTCCTTGTTTATTGGTTTCCCTCTATCGGAGCTTGCCAAGTTTCCCCAATTAATTAAGATGATCTTCTTTCCACAGAAGCTCATGCCGCGTCAAGACTTGATTCAAATGTTCACCCAATGGGCGACAATTACACGCCGTGAGGGATTGCTCGCATTGGAGACGCATGTCGACGAGATTGAAGACCGCTTCCTGCGCAATGGGATGCGCATGATCATCGACGGCAACGACCAAGATCTGGTACGCGACGTCCTGCTCGAAGATATTCATGCAACAGAAGAACGCCACCGCGGTGGCGCGCTCATCTTCACCCAGGCCGGCACTTACGCTCCAACCCTCGGGGTTCTGGGCGCCGTTGTCGGACTCATTGCAGCGCTCTCCGATATGAGTGATATGGGCAAGCTCGCTCACGCTATCGCAGGAGCATTCATCGCAACCTTGCTCGGTATTTTTACCGGTTACGTCTTGTGGCATCCAATCGCCAATAAGCTGAAGCGTCTCTCCAAGCGGGAAATCGACCTCCGCCTCATGATGGTCGAAGGCTTGCTCTCCATTCAATCAGGCGTTTCGACCATTGCGATCAATCAGAAACTATCCGTCTTCCTGACCCCGACCGAAAGGTTGAAATTGAGTGAGAAGGGAGCGGAGGGCGTTGAGCAAAAAGTATAAAAGCGACCACCATGATGAGCATATGGACGAATCATGGCTTATCCCTTATGCCGATCTGCTGACGCTTCTGCTTGCTATGTTTATCGTATTGTATGCAATGAGCTCGGTCGATTCCAAAAAATTCGAAGACATGAGCAAAGCATTCAACATCGCCTTCAACACGGGCGTCGGCGTGCTGGACAATACGACCATCATGGAGACCGGCAAACAGATGGATGATGCGGATAAGCGGAATCGCCGGCCTTCCGACGAGACCAATTCACGCACCAAGGATCGGGAAGCGCTGATGAAGCAGGAGCAGCAGGAGCTCGAAGAGCTGAAGAAGCAGCTCGACAAATACATTCAGACGAACGGCATGACCACGCAGCTGGATACGAAGCTCAATCAATCCCAACTGATGATTACAATTAGCGACAAAGCGTTATTCGCTTCCGGCAGCGCCGCGGTGAAGCCCGAAGCCCGCAATTTGGCCGTCGCCATCTCGGATATGTTCGACAAATATCCCGGATATGAAATTGTCGTTTCCGGTCACACGGACAATGAGCCTATTTCGAACTCGGAGTTTAAGTCGAACTGGGATTTAAGTTCAAGCCGGGCCATCCGCTTTATGGATATTTTGCTGTCGAATAAGTCGCTTGACCCACGACTGTTCAGTGCAATCGGATACGGGG
The DNA here is from genome assembly GCF_024498075.1 of Paenibacillus mendelii. GTDB lineage: Bacteria > Bacillota > Bacilli > Paenibacillales > Paenibacillaceae > Paenibacillus_Z > Paenibacillus_Z mendelii. Next base: position 31,835 of record NZ_JANHOF010000009.1, on the reverse strand, counting down.
AGCACCGTCCTGTCGATTCGAACAACAACGCGCTTGGGCGTGCGAAGAACCGCCGCGTAGAAGTCTCCATTATCCGCAAGTTCATCGATCCGGAGAACTCATCGCCCATTCCGGCTACACCGAAGCAGTAAGAGTAGATGAAACTCCTGATAGAAGCATATATGCCCATTATGGTAACAAAACATGCATGGCCATGACGCGTATGTGCCCCAATTCCTTCTATGGTCCTCATAATACAACAACGCCCTGGACGATTCGTCTCAAGGCGTTGTTTTTTATTCCCTGGGAAATGGTCACCAATCGACATGAATTAATGGCTATCCAGCGTGGCGAACAGCTGAGTCAGCTCCTCGCGGGTTAAGTCGCGCCACTTTCCATAACCGAGACTGCCGAGTTCAATGTTCATGATTCGTTCCCGGCGCAGCCGGCGGACACTGTAGCCGAAGGCTGCGCACATCCGCCGGATCTGACGGTTGCGCCCTTCGGTCAGAATCATGCGAAAGACCCGTTCACCTTCCTGCTTCACGATGCAGGGCAGTGTCATGCTGCCGAGCACATGCACACCCTCGCTCATCCCTTTCACGAAACGCGGCGTGATCGGACGATCCACCGTCACGACATATTCCTTCTCATGCCGGCCCTCGGACCGCAGAATCCGGTTCACAATATCTCCATCATTGGTCAGCAGAATAAGACCTTCCGAATCTTTATCGAGCCGTCCAATCGGGAAGATCCGTTCCGCGTGGCCGATATAATCAACGATGTTGCCTTCCACATGCGTCTCCGTCGTCGAAGTAATTCCAATGGGCTTGTTCAAGGCGAGATAGACATGTCCCCTCTGCTCCCCAATCGGTTTACCGTCGATACGGACATCATCAACCAGCTCCGCCTGACTGCCAAGCTCGGCCACCTGTCCATTAATGGTTACCCGGCCGCTCTCTACGAGCTTGTCCGCTTCTCGTCTTGAGCAGTAGCCTGTTTCGCTAATAAACTTATTGATCCTCAACGTACCTTCACCTCATACCCATTACAGCTGCCGCGGCAGCAATCTCGTCACTCTCATACATTCGAACCTTTCCCTGCTTGGAGAGCAGCCCATCATCGACAGCGGCTGCACGCATAGCAGCAGCCACCTGCCCGTCATAGATGGGTCTGTATCTGCGGAAGGGACCGACTGTTAGAACGCGAAGCAAGGGGGACAACAGCGTCGCCACTTTCTCCCCAACTCGCAGCTCTGCCCGATTCCCAAGCAATAAAGAAGGACGCAGCACATGCAGTTCAGGCAATCCGAATGCGGACAGTTGATGCTCCATCTCGCCTTTCACCCGGCTGTAGAAGATACGCGAGGATGCATTCGCCCCCATGGCTGACACCACGATCATCTTCTGGATGCCCTGCTGCACTGACCATTCACCAAGCGCAACCGGATAATCGTAATCAACCCGCCGGAATGCTTCCTGCGTCCTCGCCTTCTTGATCGTCGTGCCTAGGGCACAGAATACAACCTCGGCCTCTACGCCGGCAAGCGCCTCTTCCATCTGCTCAAAGTCTGCTATAATGACCTGCAGCTTACCTTGCAGCTCCGCAGACACCGCATCGGCAAGCGGACGGCGAGCAAGCACCGTAACTTGTGTGCACTGCTTGTCAGCTAGAAGCTGGCGGAGCAGCGCGCTGCCCACAAGTCCCGTGGCCCCGACAAGCAAGGCCCGATAACCATTCGAACGGTCGTTTCTCCGCTCACCCATTTACGTCCACCTGCCTTATTCCTCTATTGTACAATATTCGCATGGTCTCGGCTTGCCGAGACTTCTCTCTGGGCTAAACTCTTCTCTGTCAGCAGCGGTAGCGTGATCGTAACAACGGTGCCGACGTTGACGCGGCTGTCAATATCCATCGTACCCTGGTGACTCTGGATAATACGTTGGCTGACCATGATGCCTAGCCCTGTTCCGCTCTCTTTACCGGTGAAGAACGGATCGCCGAGCTTCGAGATCATGTCTTCAGGTATGCCGATTCCTTGATCGGTGATGGAGACCATCACGGAGCGATTAGCCTCCCGGCCAATAACGATGGAGATTTGACCCCCCTCCGGCATGGCTTCGATCGCATTCTTCAGCACGTTGATAAATACCTGCTTCAGTTGATTATCCTCACAGGAGATCTGGCACGACTCCTCTGTGTACTTCGTGACAAACTCGATGTTGCAAAGATGCGCCTGACTATCTAGCAGTGAAATGACATCGTTAAGCACGAGCCGAATATCCTTCTCTTCGAAGCGCGTTACCTGCGGTTTGGCCAAAATCAAAAATTCGCCGACAATCAAGTTGATCCGATCCAGCTCAGAGAGCATGATATTGATGTGCCGGTTGTTCAACTTACCCGTTTCCAGCTGCAGCTGGAGGAAGCCGCGCAGCGTCGTGAGCGGGTTGCGGATTTCATGGGCGACGCCGGCTGCGAGCTGGCCCACGGTCGTCAATTTCTCTGAACGCCGCAGCAGCTCCTCCATTTTGTTGCGGCTCGTCATATCCCGCGTAATACTGGCAATGGCCCGAATGGCACCATGCTTATCACGAATTGGCGAAGTGGTAATGCTTACATCAATCAGCTCGCCGCTCTTGGTCATTCGTGTCGTTTCTCTGGAGGAGAGCAGCTTGCCTTCCTTCAGCCATTCCATCACTTCCTGCTCTTCCTCCACCAAGTGCTCGGGAATGAGCGGCAGAATATTGTCAATGGCTTCACTCGCCTCGTACCCGAATAGCTGCTCGAAGGCTCGGTTCACTTGCGTAATCCTCCCTTCCAGATCTACAACATGTATCGCATCCGTCGTATGATTAATGAACGATTCCAGGTATTCCTTCATAGAACGATTCTCTTCGAAGGCAAGCTTGAGCTTCGCCATATAGATTCCCAAGTTTTTGGACATGGCATTCACGCGCTGTGCCAACTGCCCCAGCTCGTCCTTACGCTTCACTTCTATAGAGTTATCGAAACGTCCGAATGAGACTTCATTCACCTTCCACAATATCGAGCGGACAGGGCGCATCAGAATATCGGACAGCCAATAGCTGCATAGAATCACGATGAGCAGAAGCCCGCCGCAGATGATAATCTGATTGATCCGCTGTTCTTGGACTACCGCTGACATGGGTCCCTTATCCATCACGACGCTAATGACATAAGGATTCGGATCATCCACGTAAAGAAAGCTCTTAATGACACTCCTGCCGAGCAACTCGGCATCATGAAATATGTTCTCTCCTGCAATCGCTCTGCGTATGTAAGCAGCATCTGCTGAAGCTTCCTCAAAGTCATAGGTTCCGAAACGGACCGCCCTTCGGTCGACCGTCTTGCTTGCGTTCTCTTCTATATATGCCGGATCAAAACCAGTTATTTCTAGAATGGCTGGTTTATTCGCCATCGTCTGCTTTATTGTGGCCCCAGGATTATAAATGGGGGTATATGTACTTGCCTGAAGGTCTTGAAGGCTGCAGCTGATTATGTAATCCTGATTTTCGTCTATGTAGAAGCTCCATTTCTCCGTATAATTCGTCTCTGAGATGATTGACTCCGTGGGTCCGGTCCAGAAAGCCTTCGCCGATGATTGCGCTTTCCCCGCTCCCTGCTTAAGCACACGATCCCAGCTTCCCCATGCTTGGGTATTTAACCCGATCTCCCCCTTGCGGGTGGAACGCTTCACGACATAGCTATTTCCTTCTTTCTTAAGAAGAACCAGCTGTGATACCCCAATCCGATAGGCAAGAAGGACTAATTCTTCGTTGGATATGTCCTCCGCCGAACTGCCTAATTGTTCGGCCGCTTCGATGGATGCCGCTCTTAATTTGTCTTCCAAGGCCCGGTCATACAATTGGTTTCCCTTGTCGTATTGGGCAACCGATGCTGCAATTTGATTGCTGGTATGCAGTATGGTGGATTCCACATCGGACCGGAGGTTGACCCGCGTCGAATATTCGTTCAGAATCACATTAAGAACGAGTAAGACGAATACGATGAGCGAAACCATTAAAGACAGTTTCGTTTTGACCGACATCTTACGACACACCCTTTTTTAAACCGAGTGAATGAATCTATCTGAATCATAACATATTTAGGAAAAAGTAAAAGTGAGCAATAATGATTATCACATTGTAACAAGAAAATTCATGATATTTTTCAAAAATGTCAGGATAATTCAAAAGTTATCCCCGTTGTACACAGGTGTTTTGGATAAAATGTGCATAGATTTGTGTATAAAATTTAGTTATCCACAACTTTGTGCACAACGTGTTAACAAACGAATATGTGTTCGCGGCATATTTCGACTAATTTTTCAGCTCGATTCATGTCGAATGTAATAATATAACATATTGTGGAAGGACGATTATAGATGAACTATTATCGCGAGGAAGATGAAGCTTGGATGCGGGAAGCGATTGAGGAAGCGATGAAAGCCGAGGCCATCGGGGAAGTTCCGATTGGGGCCGTCATCGTGAAGGATGGTCAAATCATTGGAAGAGGGCATAATCTGCGTGAAACGACGCATGATCCGACCGCGCATGCCGAAATGATTGCAATTCGCGAAGCGAGCCGGCACCTTGACGCTTGGCGGCTTCTCGACTGCACCTTGTATGTCACGTTAGAGCCTTGTCCAATGTGCGCGGGCGCATTGGTCCAGGGGCGCATACATAAGGTTGTATATGGCACGGCAGACCCCAAGGCCGGCTGTGCCGGCACATTGATGAATTTGCTTCATGAGCCCCGATTCAATCATGAAACCGAGCTAATAAGCGGTATATTACAAGAAGAGTGCGCCGCTCTTCTTACGAACTTCTTTCGCAAGTTGAGACGGCGCACATAAAGGGTGTAACGTTATGACGGTGAAGGTTGCTGATCGTCTGATCGTATTCGTGTAAGCTCTTCTTTCTGTAGTTGCTGTAAGGAAACGATCAGCTGATCGGCCGCTTCGCTAATGGCAAGTACTTCCGGGTCGGTCAGACTGCCTCGTGCCTCCGCGGTCTCCAGTAGCTTTAAGCGAAGCGCATGCAGCTCGTCGAGTAGTTTAGTTTTGTCTTTCATGACGCCTCGGGAATCGCTCCTATCGCATCGAATGTTACAATCGGTAACAATTCCATTATACGCCTTACAGACAGAGATTTTTGTAAAATCTTGTCGATAACCACGCGAATTTTGCAAGTAAATTTTCGACAAATTTCTACATTTCATCTCCGGTCTGCGTATGATGTGGGTTGTTGACGATGCTAGATGACATGAGCCTTCATCATTCTTCCCTTAGGGAATGCAACAGAACGACTGGTTTTTCTGGCCTTTAAGGAGCTTGCGCCGCCTCAGGCTTCCATGCTATTATTAACATTGCCACGCGCCCGTAGCTCAGCAGGATAGAGCGACAGTTTCCTAAACTGCAGGTCGTACGTTCGAATCGTATCGGGCGCGCCATATAACTATTAAACCCCTTCATTATATGAACGGGGTTTTTATTTGTTCATTGGTTATTCCATGTCGGGATCGCTGTGAACCGAAGCTCTCCAGCCGCTGCTCCCGATCCTTCTCCCCCTCTCTTGCACCATGCACTCTAAATTGCAAGCTAGGTGGATTCTATGGACCACATATTCCAAATTCAATCCCTTAAATTTAAAATATCTGTATAATATTTCTATTCGATTAATTATCAAGGAAATCCTATAGAATGTAAACGACATTTCATCCGTTTGAATTCTCTTACGAAGGCGACAAATTTCGACAGACTTCTATTTTCCATTTTTGATATAATTATATACTTTATTCTTCATGATCTCTTTTTCAATTATTGAATATGCATAATCTTGCAGCCGCAGCCATTGCCTTCCCGGCATAAACCTTGCCCTCGCGTTTCTATGACTTCACGTTATATAATGGTAATGCATTAATAACCATTCATTGATTCCAGCATAAGGGAGATTGGCACTTTGACGATGGATGATAAACGACGTTTATGGAAAGAGTTCATGAATGCCACACGTTTTCAGGTCTGGTCTGCCGAATATACGAAAGTATCGAGGTCCTGGCGTGACCTTGATTTTGTGCCGGATTTCAACCGCTTCTATCTCATCGAGGAGGGCGAAGGGCTGGTTCGTATCGAGGATACCGAGCTCCATCCTGTCGAGCGCCAGCTCGTCTTCATGCCTGCAGGTGTTCGTCAAAGCTATTCCGCGATCAGCGATCACACCTACAGCAAGTATTGGTGCCATTTCACCGCGACAGTCGGTGACCTCCGGCTTTTTGATGTTATGGAAACGCCTTATTTGCTGACGATTGATGACCCTAAGGACTGGGATCACTGGGTTTCGCTATTTCAGACCTTAATAGAAGCAATGGACAGCAATCAGCTGTCTGCCGGATTCCGGTTGAATGCCGTGATGATGGAGATGATGGCTTGTTTTGTCGAGCAAGCAGAGGACGTCAAATTCAACCGTTCCTCTTCTATTGTAGATAAAATGTATACCGTGCTGCGTTACATGGAGCAGCGGCTTAGTGAGCATATGACGATCGAAGAGCTGGCCGGGCTGGTTCATTATCATCCCAACTATTTCATTCAAGTGTTCAAGCAATTTACCGGCCGCACCCCCGTCCAATACTTAAACGCCATGCGGGTGGAACGGGCGAAGCACTGGCTGTCAGCAACGCAAATGACCGTCTCCGATGTCGCGGAGAAGGTTGGCATGACACTATTTTATTTCTCCCGCCTGTTCCGCGATCATACCGGCTTTACCCCGTCCGCCTACCGCCAAATGAACAAGCCTTGACGGCTTGCTTTACCTTGAACCCACCATTCTCCATATTAAAAAAAGGCTTCTTACGATATAAACACACATCGTAAAAAGCCTGTATTTGAATTAATTCGCGCTGACCTGGCTGCGCCAATCCGGTACCTTGATGCTGCGTCCGCTTGCGATCGACTCATCGATTGCGAAGCAAACCTCCATCGACTGCAGGGCATCAAAGAAATCGCAGCGAGTCTTCGTACCCTGAAGGACAGACGAGATGAAATCATCGATTTCGTCGGCAAAGGGGTGATGGGACACGTCTCCGCTGTCCGGTAGGATAGTCGGGATCGTCGCATATTCAACCTGGCCGGGGAGCTTATGGCTGAAGAGTTGATTATTCATGATAGCCCCCTTCTCCCCGAGCAGGTGCACATTAAACTTGTATGGCGTCTTGCACTCCAGGGATGAGGACACCTTGCCGATTCCACCGTTACTCAGCTTAAAGATGGCAATTGCATTGGCGTCGAATTCATAATCGCTATCGGCCCAGGTACGGCAGCCGTAAGCGGTTACCTCTTCAATATCGCCGGCAAAATAACGGACAGCGTCCACCGCATGGCAGCCCGCTGACAGCATGCTGCTGCCGCCGAGCTCCTTGCTCTTGCTCCAGCGGTATTGCGGGTATTGTGGACCGACATGATGCCAATAATCAATCTGCGCCATAAACACGCGGCCGATCGCATCATCCTCCACGAGCGCTTTCGTATTCAGGAACGATGGATTCCACCGCAGCACGAACCCGGCTACCGTCTTAATCGCCGCAGAATCGATGGCATCGGCCATCTCCAGCAGGTCTTTCCGATTCATGGCAAGCGGCTTCTCCAGCACAACATGCTTGCCGTGGCGCGCAGCCAGAATCGTTTGCTCGGGGCGAAGCTCCGGTGTGGAACACAGGACGATGGCATCGACATTAGGGTCCAGTACCGCATCCTCGTAACGCTCGAACACACGTGCATCAATTGCCAATTCCGTGAGCCGCTGCTGCGCGCGTTCCGCACTTTGGCTAACGATACCATACACCTCTGCATCCTCCCGGTCATGAATCGCCTTCAAATACTCACCGGCTACCCATCCCGTACCTGCGACGACAAACCGCAAGATTGACATTGTTATCCCTCCATTCTCCATGTACAAACAAGCAGCAACGTTGATTCCTGCTCCGTTCGAACAGCCGACGCTCCTGGATGAATACCCCTCTTGAAGCCTGATCATCAGCCTTCGAATAAAATATCGGTGCCCCTTAACTTATTCGGAATGAAAAGATCCAATTCCTGCGTTTCTCCCCCATTTATTTCAATTAACCCGCTCCTCTTCCACCTATATACTCCATGAATGTTGAGCAAGGATAAGAAACGGGCTCTGGATCGAAATCCAAAGCCCTTATTTACAGCATGATTATAGCAGCCCGGCTGCTTTCATCAAATTATGGACGGCCTTCGCGCATTCTGCTCGGGTTGCATGGTTCTTAGGTGCGAAGCTGCTGCCCGCTTGGCCGATCATCAGCCCCTGGATAGCTGCAGCATGAATCGACTCCGCTGCCCAAGGCGAGATTTGGTCTTGGTCCACATAGGCTACAGCTTCGTTTCCTGCAGAACTTTCTTCACCTTCTGCTAGCGATTCATAGGCTCGAACGAGCAGAACAGCCATTTCCTCCCGGGTGATTGGACCATTCGGATGGAACGTATGTTCGTTAACACCCTGGATGAGTCCTGCCGAGTAGGCTGCGCTTAGCTCCGCCTTATACCACGCGTTATTCGGCACGTCCGTGAACGGATGTTTACCATCCTGCTCCTTCAAACCCAGTGCTCGAACCAACAGTGTCACGAATTCTGCCCGTGTCGTCAGAATCGCAGGCTTGAATTCGTCATCCGTTATTCCGGTGACAATGTGCTTGGCGGCCATGAGCTGCAGGGTACGATATGCCCAATGCCCAGAAGGTACATCGGTAAACCGCTTGTTAAAGGCCAGCACCGCATACCGGCTTAGATGCTCCAGCTGTACCCCGACCAGGCCATCCGTGGAATTGACCCTGCCGCCGACGTATTCCCATCGTTTGGTTGCTTCGTTATAGTAGTAGATGCCTAATAATCCATCATCGATAATATTAGAACGATAGGGAAGCTCGAGCTTAATCCCGCCTGCCGCCTGACCGAGTTGGATCTCCTTGCCATCGGCCGTCTTAATCACAATGTGGATATCGTACGCTTGACCGGCCAGCTGCAACCGTCCCTTCTCACCATCCAGGGAGAGATTCGCTTCCGAATCCTTCACTGGATTAACGGATACGTGGAGAACAGCCTTTCCGCTATCGGCTTGTGTGATCAAGTCCTCCCATACCGCTGGATCGATCGTAATAACCGCATCGCCCGCTTCCACCCGGATCGGATGACCAAGCAGACTGGCTGCTGGAATAACCGCACTCGTCTGGTTTGCATCCAATTTCACGATAGCCACGCCGTTCTCAATGCTGACAGCCGCTTCGTTAGCTGTCTCATTGGATGATCCTCCGGTTACCGTACCCGTTGTCGCACCCGGATAATACGTTCCAGGATCCGTCGACTGCCCGCTGATCGTAATGATCGCATAACCTTGGACTCCTGACCCGTCAAGCGCTGTTGCCACGACTCTTACCTTGCCATTCTTCTTCGCACTGAGCAGACCGGCTGTCGAGATCGCCGCCAGATCCGTAGCGGAACTGCCGTCCTCGCTCAGCACTGTCCACGACACGGATTGCATGTCTGCATTCGCTGGCGTTACAGCTGCTTCCATCTGCAGCGTCCCGCCCTTAAGGGCGATCGTGCTGGTATTCCCCGCCCCCATGACCGCAATAGACGTCACAGGTACCGGTACCGGCACGTCGTTTCGCAGCTGGAACGCCAGATAATTAGCCGTGTTCGACACGTCACTGGTGCCGTTCTCGGTTAATCCTAATACAGCCCCGCCTGATTCTTGATAAAAGTTAACATGGGAAGTGATGCCTATCCATTGTCCCTCTTCAGCCGTAATGCCGATCGCCTCCCAAGGGATGGCCATTTCAACCTGATAGCCCTTATCCGTCTCGACGGATTGATGCACAATCCCTTCCTTATCCGCTTTGGCAGCCCCATTCAGATAGAAGGTCTCGTCTCCGAAGCGAATGGTATATTGCGGTGAGAACGCATCGCGCGGTCCTTGGGTAAATTTCCCGTCAATGAAGAGCTCCACACTGCTCTCTTCCCAGACCGGCTTTTCCTTCGGCGCATGCACCAGGCTGTCCGTCACGTCAAACGCAGCGTACAGATGTGTCGGACTCCACCGCAGGCCCAGCTTTGCCCCATTTTGCTTGTCGTTCAGAACTCCGAAGGTCTGCTGTCCGAGACTGTATTCCAGCTTCCAGAACGATTCGTCCGGTTTGCCGTCGATAACAATCCGGTCATCCGCAATGCTGTCCATGCTGTAAGTCACTTTTTCATTGACGAACACACGGTCCGCCCAATTTTCCGAAGACGTAGCGTCCGTTGAAATATCTTGCGTCAAGCTCCGCTTGCCATGGTCGGCATCATTAACATGCATCGTAAAGCTGATCACGTCTCCATTAGCAGGGCTGATCCCGATTAAGCGCCATGGTATCGCAATTTTCATTGCATAGCCGTCCGCTGTGCGGTCAGACTGATGCAGAATACCGCCGGTCTGCTGATTGAGCAGTCCATAGGCATGGACTTGGTCGTCATCATTACGGAACACGTACCTGACCGTATGCTCGTTATAGACACCCTTTGCCCCGATGCCATCCAGATAGATTTCTACCGAATCATCCTCCCACGGATTGGCGGCATTCGTGTTCACGACTTCATTGTCGGTCACGTCAACGCCAACATATAAGTAAGTCTCATTGTATTTAAGATCATAAGCGGCATTGATCTCCGTGTCCCCTGTTGTATAAGCCAGCTGTTTATCCAGTTTCCATACCGGTCCATTCAACCCTGCTGTGATATCCGGAACGATTGGCGTATAGGGGATTTGAAACGATTTCATCGCCTCTTTATCGACGCCTAAAATATGAACATCACTGAAATATAGCGTGACCTCGGACGTACCCGAGAACGTCCAGAACAGAATAGAGGCAATATTCGTCTTGTCAATCGGGTTTAGTTGTGCAAGAGGCAGTGCCAAATGATTGGCTCCCGGCAGGAGGGTTCCGATTTTGTGATCGGAGGGTTTCCCCTGTGCATCGAATAATTTCGCGAACAGATTCATCGTCTGGCTCGAATCATTATAAACATCCAGCTCTAATGTGTCCGCTTCAGAAATATCCTTCCGATCTGCAGCCACCGGCAGATGGATGCCCGGATAGGCCTCTCCTTCCAGATACGGAATCTTCACCTTCAGCGACTTGCCGCCATCCGGAGCATGGTCTTCAGATGTTCCTTCGATCGTAACGTCGTATTCCCCGACAATTCCCGCCAACGATTGCTCATCACTGAAATTGTTAATCACGGTCTTCTTCATAATCGGCTCGATCGCCCGCGACTTGACGACCACATTCCTCGTCACGGTCATCTCCCGGCCGTCCTTCTTTAGTACGACCGTCATTTCGTTCGTACCCGGAACAACGCTAAAGGCTGTCTTGTACTGGTCAGCCACCTCATTGTTCTGTAGAGCCTCCGCAGTTATTTCTTGACCGTTCACGGAAACTTCCGTTCCTTTGGCGGCATAGACCGTAATCTCCCGCTTCGATGCATCGGAAGCATGATTGCTCAGCAGGATTAACGCCTTCGGATCTTGATCCAGCTGCTCAATCATATCGGCCACTTCGCTGCGTACGGACTGCAGCACGCCTACATCCTTCGTGAAAGATTTAACGTCTGTGAACAACCGATCATAGTAAGGCTTCATAATGTCATTTGCAGTCACATTGACCTGCAGACTCTCGGCAGCCTGCTTGATCTTTTGCTCCAGCAGCCATAAGTATTCATAATCCTGATTACCATCCCGGATGGTCTGCAATCTTAAGGTGGCAATCGGACCATTGATGCCGTATTTGGTTCCCGGATACAGCAGATAGCCGTCACCATTGGCCCCCGGGAATGCAAACGAGTCGTTCCAAATATCACGGTCAATATATTTGGTGCCGTCATATTTCTTGAAAATATTAACCGACCAGTACAAATTCCCTTCGATGCCGTACGACCGCTGCATCCAGGATACGAGCCGGGCACCAATAATATCATCGTCGATATGATAGGTTGGATACGGATTCTTGGGCGCGACGCATCCGTACCACCAGATATGCCCGCCATTAGCCTGGTGTTCATGTGCCGCTTCCAAGTAAGCATCGGTCACAAACTCATTGAATAACGGGGTGAACGTGTTCACGGCCTCACTCAATTCGGGATGTATTCCCGTCGTAACCAGATGCCGCAGCGTCGGTTCGATCGCCTTGATTTGCTCGCTCCGCTGGATTACCTTCGGAAACATAGCCGGCGTCGGTTCATCAATCTCGCCGCCCAAATAGTAGTACGCCTTATCGAGCAGGCCTTTTGCCTTCAACTCCTTGATTAACAAGGCCGCCCTGCCGTTGACCGGGTCATCCAAGTCACCGACTGTATAGGGAAGGTTATAGGCGGAAACACGCGGATCTTTAATATACGGTTCTGCATCAACGACATATTGACTGTAATCATCAGTCGGGATTGGCAGAGCCGTAGGCGTAACATGGTAGTCGAGCATGAATTCATAATAATTCCGCATGAGCTTCCAATACGCTTCAGAGTTGTTGGTAATTCCGGGATGCCCTGCAAGCAGCATATCGCCGCCCCAAATCGCAAACGCGGTTTCTGCATGATTTTCTTCCGGAATCGCAAAGTCTCTTACTTTAACTTCAACAGGTACGGTCTTCAATTCCCCGTTTACAGTTAACGTAATCGTACCTTGATAGATTCCGGACGGTGTCGTTTCCTCCGTCTTGACGGTAAACCAGATCGACTGGTTCTGGCCCTTCGTGACGTCCACCTTTCCATGTACCGACATATATGCGTCAAGTGGAATTAGCGCATCCGGGTATTCGCCCGGCTGATAGGCGCCGTTGGAGTTCTTCTCGATTTTTACATACTGCTGGACGAAAATTTGTACATTGCCAGCGGGAATCACTGCTCCCTCGGAGGTGAGATCCGATATGCCCGCACTCGTTATTTCCGCCCTTCCATCCTGTGCGGTCACAAACACCTGCCCGCTCTGATATTCCCGTTTCGCCATATCCAGCTTCAGATCGGTCGACGTAAGCGGCTTCGCTGTCTTCGTCACATTCACCGTATTCGGCCCCGTCCAGATCTGATATGGCCCTAATTCTGGCTCTGGCTCAGGGTCATCGGCAGCCAAAGTGAATGATGCATCATCAAAATAAACCTTACCCTTCCCCCCAGCTACCATCAAATAAATCGTGACCTTGTTCGAGCCCGGCAGCGGCGTGAATCTGTAGGTGAGCTGCTGCCATTCGCCAGAAAAATCCCCTTTCTCCAAGCGTTTATTCAAGGAGCCTATCCAGGTATCTCCTGTCACTTCATTAATCTCATCGCCGTAGAAATCCATGTTGAGCATCGGAGTCCCCGTCATAGCCTTGTCTTCTACCTTCAGCCATGCCGAGAACACATATTCTTCCGAATCTTGAATCGACGGCTTCTCCACCGCAACGATATTGGGCAGCCCATCGCCTGTCGAATGATTAACGAAAGCACTATACGTTCCCGTATGGGCTTGCTCCGTGCTTATTCCATAATCAATGCCCCATTGACCGGTGGAATGCGCCCAACTAACCGGCCTCCCATCGCTTACATTCTCGAATCCGGGATTAACAATCCAATTTTCCGGAGCCGCAGCTTCGGCCTTCACCGCCGCCCCTCCTCCGGCCATGAATGGGATGATCAAGCAGACAATCAACATCCATACCATCGTACTTCTACATCGAGCAGACAACCTTGCCATCGGTACACTCTCCTCATTCGATTATCGTCATCATCATTCCAGCCTTGCTTTTCGTTACCCTTTCGTTGCTCCTAGCGTCGCCCCCTCCATAATCCGTCGTTGAAACAGGATATAGATGATGATTGATGGCACCATCACAATCATGACGCCAGCAAACATGGTCACCCAATCAGCCGTATAGCTCATTCTCATATTGGCCTGGTACATGTTGACACCGATTGTATATTTCGCGGGATCGCTCAAATAAATAAACGGCCCCAGAAAATTGTTGTACAGCCCTAGAAATTTGAAGATGGCCACTGTGACGATTCCGGGTGTCGACAGGGGGACGATAATCCGCCAGAACACCTGGAAGAGCGTCGCCCCGTCCACATAACCGCTCTCCTCCAGGTCCTTCGGCAACGAGGACATGAATCCGCCGAGCAGCATCAGGAAGAATACGTTCTCCCCCAAGCTGTCGAGCACAATGAGACCGGTTAGGCTATTCGTCAGATGAAGCGTTTTCATCAAGATGTACTGGGGGATGAGGGCATTAATGCCGGGCAGGAATAACGACAGCATGATAATCGACCAAATCAGCTTCCTGCCTTTGAACGTAATTCGCGTTAACGCATACGCATTAAGTGCCGTTAGGAATGTGCCTAAGGCCAGCCCTACGCCGACATAATACAGCGTATTGAGCATCGATTTGCCAATATTGTAACTCGTCCAGGCTTCATAGTAGTTGCGCCACTGTATTTGAACCGGAAGCCCCCATATATTTTGGAAGAAATCCGCATTCGTTCGAAGCGACTGGACTAAGATCCATATCACCGGAAAAATAATCGATAGACACCATAGTAGAAGCAGAACTCGCCATATCAGGTCCATCAAAGAAAGACGTTTCTCGATTACGGCCACCTTCTTCGCACGAATTTGGGACAATTAATATTCGACTCCTTCGTCCGGATAATATTTATCTAGGATGAGTTTGGCCGCAACGAGAATCACGAATAGAACCATGCCAATTGCGGAAGCGTACCCATAATTGTGATACTCCTTGCCGAACGCCATATTAAACATGTACAACCCGATCACATCGGTCGAGCCTTCCGGTCCGCCGTTCGTCATGATCATAATCATCTCGAAGCCCTTTATCGTGCCTAATACGACGAACAATGCACAGACACGGATGACCCCCCTTATTAGCGGGATCGTAATTTTAATCAAAATTTGCATCGGCCGGGCACCTTCGATAATAGCCGCCTCATAAATCGATTTCGGAATCCCGCTGATCGCATTCATGAAGATGACTGCATAGAGTCCGACACCCCCCCACACCATAGGAATGACCAAGGCCCACAGTGCCGTCCGGGTATCCCCCAGCCAGTAATAGCCCCCCGCCGGAATGCCCACCAGCTCAAGAATGCCATTTAATAGCCCGAAGCTGCCATCGAAGATAAAGGACCATAGCAGGGCAACGACGACTGCGGAGAGAATATTCGTAAAGAAATACAAGACCTTATAGAACCCGTTCTCTCGATACGGCTTATTATTCAGTAAATAGGCGAGCAGAAGCGAAATAATTAGGATCGCGAACGGCACGACAATCATATACAGCAGGTTGTGGTACAGCGCCCTCCATACAAATTGATCGCTCACCATAAAGATATAGTTGCTGAACCCGACAAACTTGGGTTCACTCAAGCCATCCCAATTCAATAATGAATAATAGATGGACAATATATTGGGATACAGAGTAAATAACAGGTAGCCGCCAAACGATGGCACGATCGCAATGAGCAAGAATACCGCCTTTTGCCGTTTAACTTTGCCCGCGCCCGCCCGCTTGCGCATGCTGACCGCGATCTTCTTCACTTCTGCTGCCACAATGCTGCCTCCTTACGTCGTGAATGATCGAAGGGAGAAGCGAATCCCCTTCGATGACACCGCCTTCGCGCATTCGGAAGGCGCCCGATTGCAAGACATCCTTACTTCTTAGGCCGATCCTTCTCGATGCTCTTCTGGAGCAGCTTCTCGGCTTGTTCCAGCACCGGAAGCGGATCCTTCTTCCCTGATGCCACCGCTGTAATCATTTCCGATACGAGCTTCGACGATTGGGCGGATTCCGGACTCATCAAGCTGAAATTACGGCGGAATGAGATATACTGCACCTCATGCTTAGTCGCATACTCCATGACAGCCGCAGGAGCTGGTTGTAGCTTAGCTATCCGCGCAGGATCGTCGCCAAAGTCAAGACGGGCTGGGAAGGCTCCCGCTTCAGCTGCAAGGATCTCCTGGATTTCAAAGGTATACAGGCTTAGTATGAATTCCTTCGACCATTGTTTCACGAGATCGGGCTTGTTCTTCCATATGCTGAATCCGATATCGGTAACGCCGGAGTTAATAAATATCGTTTGATCCTTGTCATTCGTCGCAGGTATAGCCATGAAGCCCCACTTAAAGCCTTCCGGCGTGCTTGTTTTCATTTCGTTGCCCACCCAATCGCCCGTAGACACGAGAGCAGCCTTGTGCTGCAGCACCTGCATCTGGGACTGGGTATGATTAAGCGCCGCAACCCCTGGCGGGAAATACCCCTTTTTGCCTAGATCGTATAGCCGGCTCCACTCTTCCTTATTGTGCTCTGTCGTTAATTGCGGTCCTGTATAATTGCGGAAATTGTCTAGATACGTATCGAAATTCCCCTCTCCCTTGGCTAAGCCAAAAGGCAGCAGATCGAACGTGTAGTTGGTCAGATAACCCGCGTAGACGCCCGGGAACGTAATGGGGATAATATCTTTGGCTTTAATATCGCCAAGCAAGGCAACGAATTCATCCCAAGTGCTTGGATTCTTGTTCCAACCATGCTCATCGAATAGATTCTGATCGAAGAACAATCCGGCCGTATAGCCGCCCACCGGCACCCGGCTTGTCATTCCCTTGAACTGAACCGCTTCGAACATGTCATCCGAAATGACGGATCGGAGTGTCTTGTCGGTTTCGCCTGGCAGGACGCGGTTCCACAGATCGTCCTGCGGTTCAATCTTGCCTGCCTCTACTAATTTCTCAGCTTGACCAGCCGCCGTGAATCTCGGAAAGAACAGATCGAACATTTCCTCGTCATCGCCTGCGGCGATCATCGGCTCCAATATCGTTTCCAGCGTCGGTGTCGAGGTTATGTCGAAGGAGACGTTTGGATATTTCTCCGAAAATTTCTTCACGGCCGTATCCATCCAGGAGCGACCGCCGCCATTTTCCCAGAAACCTACCTTCAGCGTCACCTTCTCACTCTTCGACAGCCCGTTCTCCGGATATACGTCATCCTCCGCAGCCGTATTCGTCTTGCCTTCCGTACCTGCATTCGCGTTCGTGTTGGAGTTCTTATTCCCGCTCTTGTTTTCGTTGTCGGCGGTGCTCCCGCCATTCCCGTTCTTATTGCCCCCCGAGCATCCGGCTAACAAGGTTACTACCATGATTACGGCTAACAACAACGTCAATGGTTTTTTCATTTTCCATCCCCCGGTATCGTTTATGGTTATCCTTCCTTGCAACTTTCCACTAACGATTAGCTCATCTGAGGTATCATGCTGCCAAGCTCTATGGAACTGCCCCCCTTAAGCCTGGATTGCTCCGCAGCAAAAGCCATCAGGTGGCTTTGGACGGAGGCCCGGGCGGAGGTTAGCCCTTCTGCAGCCTTGCCTGCTCTCACTTGCGCTAGAAACGACCGAACGAGAAGCTCATCCCCGCCCCCATGACCCTCCGTGTCTACTACGACTGGAATGTGCACCGGCTGCTTGCCGAAGGGGTAGAGTATAATTTCCTGGTCCTCCATACGTCCTCTAATCTCACCGAGCGTCCCCATGATTTGAACTGATCTGGAGCAATCATGCGTGAACCCCGACATGGTGAATGCCGCCGTCGCCCCGGTTTCGAATTCCATGTTCACTACCTGATGGTCGACCACATCATTATCGCAGCGGTATACGCAGCGACCGAACGGACCTTCGCGGATCGCCTGTTCAATGCCAGCTTCAGATAGATCGTTCGTTATAAATCTCGACCATTCACGCGTCTTGTCCTCCGCATATATTTTTATCGCGGAGTATGGACATTCACGCTCGATCCTGCAGCTGGTGCAGCGGTCAGACGATATTTCTGGTGCGCGTTCCGGGCGAAAATGCAGCAGCGAACCGTACGAGCTGATACGAACACAAGGCTGATCCATTAGCCACGCAATAAGATCCATGTCATGGCATGACTTCTGCAAGATCATCGGACTTGTCTCGTCCACTCTGCGCCAATTTCCGCGAACGAAGCTGTGAGCCATATGAAAATAACCAACGTTCTCGTTCAGCTGAATCGATACGATCTCCCCTATAGTGCGCTCAAGAAGCAGCTCTTTCACCTTCGACCAGAAAGGCGTGTACCGAAGGACATGGCACACCGTTAGCAGCCGGTCATGCCGCTCCGCAGCCTCCGCCATTTGCAGAACCTCGTCCACATTAGGGGACATTGGCTTTTCCAGTAGTACATGATAACCTTGAGAGAGCGCTTTCAAAGTAGGTTGATAGTGCATCTTATCTTGGGTTGATATGACCGCCACATCGGCAAGTTTGTCCTTGGCCAAGACTTGTTCCCAGCTATCGAAGCTGAGAGACTCCGGAATGCTATGCTCCTCCACCGCTCGCTGCCTACGCTCTTGATCAGGATCCGCAACAGCGAAGATTTGCATCTCATCCGGATAATTTCGTGCATACTGACCGTAAGCAAACCTCCCTCTTGCTCCAGCTCCTATGAGTACCGCGGTGATTCGGTGCATTGAGCCTTCAACCTCCTTCCAGAAATAGGTTTTATTAATCAAGTAAGAATATAACTCGCGTTATGTGGACTGTCAACAATTTTCTTCCAATATTTAGTCGTGGATTTGGTCATAAATTGAAATTATGATGCTCGATTGCCATGTTATGCCGGTGTTTCGTACTCTTTTCACCCTCGCGGGCGAATTGGTATCGTATTTATGGATTGACGTCCTAGCTGCGCTATCGGTAAAATATACCTATCGTTATGCTAATAGTTGTCTAAACAGGATTTCATGAAGGAGATTGCCTGATGGTTACGAAGAAAGAGATTGCCGAGTATCTCGGTATTTCACGTACAGCCGTGTCCCTTGTGTTAAACAATACGCCCAGCAGCACAATCTCTGCCGAGACAAGAAACCGCATCCTGCAGGCCGCTCAAGAGCTCGGATACCGTGATGTCGAGGTTAGTCCCAAGCTATGCTACGTCCTATACAATCGTGAAGCGAATGACCCGCGTTATATGGGCGATTTAAGAGTGATGGAAGAGGCTGCTAGCCAATTTAGCTATGGACTTGTGTTCATGAACATAACGTCTACCGAGGAGTCGCTGCACAAGCTACAGCGGCTGCTGAATAATCAGGAGATTGATGGGTTCATCGTATCTGGTGATGTGGATGAAACCTTGATCGACATGTTTCGTCATTCCCAGACATCCTATATCATCTCCGGGCTCCCTTTGCCTGACATCATCGACAAGGTGAACTTCGCCGCGAACGACGATCGGAAGCTGGCCTATGACGCCACGAATTATTTGATCTCCATTGGTCATACCCGTATCGCGTTATTCATGGGAAGCATGGACTATAACACGCATAAGCTAGGTATGGAAGGCTATTGCCAAGCACTGGAGGATAATGGGCTTCCGCTCGATAAATCACTCATTCAAATTAGCAATGAAGAGAATGGCTATGAGCTCTGCAGAAGGGCTGAGATGCTTCAGCTTGACTATACGGCCGCTTTCTGCGCCAATACGGTCATCCAGTTCGGCGTTCTTCAACGGTTGAAGGAGACCGGAGTAGCTGTACCTCAGCATATTAGCCTGATCGGGTCGGGCTTGACTGAACTGGCGCGAATCAGCGTACCTCCGTTAACGACGTTATATGCTTCCACAGAGCAGACAGCGAAGATTGTCGCCTTACTTATCAATATTATTAAGACCCGTGCCGCCTACGGCACCGCAAGCTTCTTTACGAAGTTTGAACGCTTTGAGGGAGGGACAGTGGCCCCCCGCAAGACCAAGCCTTGAACCGGAACGGGCTAGGTCCATCGTCCCCTTTCGGCAGAAGCTAGTCGTACACAGGAATCCACTCCGATTTCTCATCTGATCCGATATGATTCCAATTTTCGACAGAATAAATAAGAAGAGCGCCCTCCTTCCGGAGGGCGCTCAGGCTGTCGAGAAACCTCGACAGCCATTTTTGCGCTTATATAATTTAACCAATTACCGCGTTAATGTGTTATAATACATATATAACTCTTACGGATGGTGATGATCATGTTACGCACTCCTAAAGATAAACAAACTGCCTTTGAATTTGTGTCTCTCGAAAGCCTTGTCCCTCAGGATCACATGCTTCGAAAGATTGATCAATACATCGACTTTTCTTTTATCTTAGAAAAGGTTCGTCCTTTATATTGTGAAGATAATGGACGCCCGGCAATAGATCCTCTTGTCTTGTTCAAGATGGTTTTTCTCGGCTATTTTTATGGGATTCGCTCTGAACGCCGCCTGGAGCAAGAAATCCAAACCAATGTAGCGTATCGTTGGTTTCTCGGCTTAGGCTTAACGGACCGCGTTCCGGATCATTCCACGATTAGTTGGAATCGCCGGAAGCGATTCAAAGACACCACCATTTTTCAGGACATCTTCGATGAGATCGTTCTTCAAGCCATCCAGCATCGAATGGTTGGCGGCCGCGTACTGATTTCGGATTCGACGCACTTAAAAGCCAACGCCAATAAACATAAGTACACACGAGAAGAAGTGTTGCAGAACACGAAAAGCTACATCGAAGAACTCAATGAAGCTGTCGATCAGGAGCGTAAAGAACGCGGAAAAAAGAACTAAAACCTAAAGAGGTGGTGGAAGAAAAGAAGGAAATTAAGCGCAGCACAACGGACCCCGAAAGCGGTTATATGGTTCGAGACGGGAAACCTGAAGGATTCTTTTATCTCGATCATCGGACAGTCGACTTGAAGTATAACGTGATCACGGACGTTTATGTTACCCCTGGCAATGTACATGACTCTTTGCCCTACCTCGATCGACTCGAGCGGCAAACACAGCGTTTTGCGTTTAAGGTAGAGGCTGTCACATTGGACGCGGGTTATTTAACGACACCCATTTGTAAAAAACTAAAAGAGAAGAAGATTTTTGCTGTTATTGCCCATCGTCGCTTCCACCCGACGCAAGGATTGTTTGCAAAATGGAAATTCCATTATGACGCTCAAAGTGATACGTATACCTGTCCCAATAGCCAGCCTCTTACTTACCGAACAACAGACCGTCACGGCTACCGCCACTATGCATCGAATCCGGAGGTTTGCAAAAGTTGCCCGATGCTTGCCGAGTGCACCCGTTCAAAAAACCACCGAAAAGTGATTACGCGACATGTGTGGGAAGAGAGTAAAGAATGGGTGCGAGGAAACCGATTATCTCCAGATGGAAAGAAACTGTACAAGAAGAGGAAAGAAACGATTGAGCGAAGCTTCGCGGATGCTAAAGAGCTCCACGGGCTTCGCTATTGCCGGTTACGAGGGCTTAAAAATGTGACGGAACAGGCGCTGATGACAGCAGCCGTTCAAAACATGAAGAAGATCGCCATGCACCTCAGTAAGAGGGAGTAGAGCGATCTTCATGCTTTAATTTTACATATATTGGTGATGCGTATTCTCTTTAACCTAAACGCAAAAAAGAAAGCCCGAAAAACATAGGCTTTCTCGACAAGCTGAGCGCCCTCCTTCCGGAGGGCGCTCTTCTCTTCTGCGTTATGATGACAGGATCCTATTTATAATTGCGGGTTTCTTACAGACCGCCACCGAACATCTCGATCAGCTGCTCGAATGGTACGGCATCTTTTGGAATCTCATTCTCGAACTTCACGTCTTTGTTCAAGTTATCATACGTCATCAACAGATGCATACCCAGCTTAATCGTCTGTGCTTCTTCTGTCATTTCGAGATTCGCACGAACGTCTTGATAAGTCAGGTAGTCGTCCTTAATGGCTCCTGTGAGGCTAAGCTCATTCACCTTCAGGCTCTTCTTCATTTCCTCGATGCCCTTCTTGATCTCGCTATCCTCTTTAGAAGCAAGCTCTTTCTTCGCTTCTTCCAGATCAGCCTTGGTCAATTGCAGGGTCTTCAAGTACTCTTCGTTCGTAAGCAGCAAATCGATGATTTGCGGCGCTACTTTGTCGACGATCGTCGTGATCGCTTCATCAAAGTTTTGCTGCGTGATCGCAAAGCGTACGATTTGGTCCGGCTTCAGATCCGCTGGAAGATCTTTAACCTCTTCTGCTTTTGGCTCACTGAAATAGGACTTCTCATCGAAGTTATCGAGCAGAATCTTGGCCATATCCTGACCCATCTTCTGCGTGACTGCCGTATCCGGCATAGCGACTTCTTGACCCGATTGCTCGGCAAGCTTCTTCAGATCGAGTTCAACGAATTTACCGGAGATCTCCTCAGGGAGAGGGACACCTGGTATGGCTGGAACCTTAATCCATACTTTTTCCGGCGTGACAATCATCGGAATGGATAGATTGAAGCTCGAACCATCGCCGCCCATCTTAAAGTCCAGCGTCATATCCGTACGCATTGGATCTGCTTGATACGTCCCTTTGTAAGAAATAGTCGAGCCTTTCAGCATATTGGCAACAGCCGTAACGCCTGCTGCTTCTGCAGAATCACCTGCAACCCCCTCTGGAATGACGACATCATCAAATCCAAACGTCCCCTGAACCGTATACGATTTCAATTCGCTCATTTTCGACATTGCGGATACGACAGCTTCCTTCGGCGGTTTCCCCGAACTGCAAGCCGTTACAATGGTCAGAATTGCTGCGAGCAGCGCAACAAGTCCGGCTTTCCATACTTTCATTTGTGTAAATCTCCTTCCTAATTTTCATAACATCTATACATTCTATACGATCAAAACCAAAATTTGAAGCTAAAGATTTATTAAAGCATGAAAAAAAGAAGTCCTTTCATTTCCAAAACATAATTTGGAATGAAAGGAACTCCTTTGATTACGCTGCTTTACCCTGTTGTTAACCTTCCCCGTTATTATGACGGGAGTGATTCTGGTTCTTCACTTTTTTGGAGCCAGACAGCGGCTCTTGCGGGCCGGAATGGGATTTTCTACCTGCTTCATGATTTTGCCCGTCGGGTACTGGAACGGCTCTTGGCTTACTCATGCGATAACCTCCTCAACCTCAGTGATATGTTTCAGGAATCCGATAAAGTGGTCCGCGCACCGGTTCCCTTCTAACGCATCGATCTGGCTTAGCTCCGCGGATGCGACAAATCGGTCGGCTCATCGTGGTTCAACATATCCTGATGGCGACGATCGTTCGCATCCTGCTGGATTTGTTGTGCTTGATGGCTATTGACCGGATTCTCATCCAAATCATCGACAACATTGATTAAATTTTTATCAACAGAGCCTTTAGCTTTCGTCATGCTCGCTCCAACCATCCTTTCCGTTGACAGAGAAAACTCTTACGCATTCGTAACCGCGTGGAGTGTCTGTGCGCATTCATGGATATGCCGTGTATAGTCTTGAATTAATTGTTGAATGATATCGGTTCGCTCATCTACGGAGCGGCCGTCTCTCTCCACATCGATGAGCTCCACCCGTACCTCGCGGCTGTCTACATATCTCACGCTAAAATCAAAGCTATACATCTGATGGCCAGCCGTTTGAATGGTGACTCGCAGTGTTTGCTCATTCGCTTCATCCGGCTTGACGATCGCGCTGTCTGTCTCATGAATCGTATTGGGCAGCGTCCGCTGCCAGGCTTCGGCCAGCTGCTGTTGACCGATACGCAATCCATCCTGTTTGTTCATCGCTTACCACCTCCATGCCGATAATATGCGGCTTCAAGCACCTTTTTATGTACTTGTGGGTCGCCATAAACAAATAAAAAAAGCCCGCATCTTAAGCGATGCAGGCTTGTTGGTTATAGTAGAAGATTATGGCGGAGAGGGTGGGATTCGAACCCACGTGGGCTTGCACCCTAACGGTTTTCAAGACCGCCCCGTTATGACCGCTTCGGTACCTCTCCATGTATAGATGTCAGTCCTCAAGTCGAGGGGACAAGAAATATTGTACCACAGGCCAAAACAGAAATGCAACTGCAATTTTGACCTGTAGTGTTAATTAATCACTTTAAAGCGACTAAGCCCGAGGACCTATAACTTCTAAACCGTTCATATAGGGACGCAATACCTCTGGCACGATGATGGTTCCATCTTCTTGCTGGTAATTCTCGAGAATAGCTGCGAACGTGCGTCCGACGGCCAAACCCGATCCATTCAAGGTATGAACAAACTCCGGCTTGCTCTTCGCCTCCCGGCGGAACCGTATCCCTGCACGGCGTGCTTGGAAATCCTCCACGTTCGAACACGAGGAGATTTCACGATAGGTGCCGCCACTTGGAAGCCAAACCTCAAGATCATAGGTCTTGGCAGCGGAGAAGCCCATATCTCCCGTACACAGTGCGAGGACGCGATATGGCAGCCCTAACAGCTGCAGCACCTTCTCAGCGTTCTGTGTCATGGCCTCGAGCTCTGCGTGCGACTCTTCCGGCTTGCACAGCTTAATCAGCTCAACCTTATTGAATTGATGCTGACGGATCAAGCCGCGCGTATCCCGCCCTGCCGCTCCTGCTTCCGAACGAAAACAAGCACTGTAGGCGACATAATTCTTCGGCAGCTCTTCCGCGTTCAATATTTCCTCACGATGTACGTTTGTTACCGGCACTTCTGCTGTTGGTATCAAATAATAATCACTCTCTCCCAGCTTGAATAGATCCTCTTCAAACTTAGGCAGCTGGCCGGTACCAATCAAGCTGTCACGATTGACGATGTAAGGCGGCAGCATCTCTTCATAGCCATGCTCATCGCTGTGCAGATTCATCATGAAGTTAATGAGCGCACGCTCCAGACGAGCCCCCAGACCGCGGTAGAAGACGAAACGGGAGCCCGTTACCTTCCCAGCCGCTTCAAAATCAAGAATGCCCAGCTGCTGTGCAAGATCCCAATGCGCTTTCGGCTCGAACGAGAAGGAAGGTGTGTCGCCTACACGGCGGATCTCCACGTTATCGTCCTCCGATGCGCCCAGAGGGACGCTCTCATGCGGTATATTCGGTATCGCCAGCGTAAGCTCCTCAATTTCCGCTTCGGCAACGCGGAGCTCTTCATCCAGCTCCTTGATGCGGTCACCCACCTCGCGCATCTCGACGATAAGCGCTTCTGCATCTCCACCGCTCTTCTTAAGCTTGGCCACTTCCTGTGAGACCGTATTACGACGGCTCTTCAGCAGCTCGCTCTCCTGCAGCAGCTCCAGACGTCTGGCATCAAGCGCAGGGAAGCCAGCGATCATATCCAGTGATTTCCCACGATTGCGCAGCGCCTGTTCGACCTTGCCGAACTCATTTCGCAGCAATTTAACATCCAACACGAACGATGAACCCCTCTCTTAGTACGATATGCTTCACTACCTAATACGGCAAAAAGACTGCGTTCTACGCAGTCTTATGCCTTTACCGATTCTCCGCCGCTTCTTCCGCCATCTTCAGAAAGTAAGCATGAAGCCGGTAATCATCGGTCAACTCCGGATGGTAAGAGGATACGAGCAGATGACCTTGGCGTGCAGTAACGATCTCATCCTTATACACCGAGAGCACGTCCACCTCCGGCGATACCTCCTTGATGAGCGGCGCACGGATAAAGACTGCGCGGACCGGATCCTCGATGCCTTTGACAGGCAGATCGGTCTCAAAGCTTTCCCGCTGACGGCCGAACGCATTGCGCGCCACCGTCATGTCCATCAGGCCAAGATGCGCTTCTTCCTGACCCTCGATTCGTTTCGCCAAGACGATCAACCCCGCGCATGTGCCGAACAATGGCTTGCCTTGCGCAGCGAATTCACGGATCGCCTCCATGAAGCCATACTTGCGCATCAGCTTGCCGATCGTCGTGCTTTCTCCGCCCGGGATGATCAGTCCATCCAGCTCATCCAGCTGTTCCGTCTGTTTCACTGCTACCGGTTCACCGCCGGCAGCCGCTATGCTACGCATATGTTCTGCAACCGCGCCCTGCAGCGCTAATACGCCAATCTTCTTCATCCGTTGATTACCAGCCGCGATCCTGCATCCGCTGGGATGGATCAAGCTTGGAAATCTCAATGCCTTTCATTGGAGCACCAAGGTTCTTGGACACTTCCGCGATCAGCTTGTAATCTTGGTAGTGCGTCGTAGCTTCAACGATCGCACGGGCAAATTTCTCCGGATTGTCGGATTTGAAAATACCGGAACCAACGAATACGCCGTCTGCTCCCAAGTGCATCATCAGTGCGGCATCGGAAGGTGTCGCAACGCCGCCTGCAGCGAAGTTAACAACCGGCAATTTGCCTGTCTCATGTACGCCAAGCAGCAAATCGTAGTTTACTCCCAGGTTTTTCGCTTCCGCATACAGCTCGTCTTTCGACAAGCCTTGTACTTTGCGAAGCTGACCCATAATCAGACGCATATGGCGAACAGCTTCAACGATATTGCCTGTTCCCGGCTCGCCTTTCGTACGCATCATCGATGCGCCTTCTTGAATACGGCGAAGGGCTTCACCAAGGTCTTTCGCTCCGCAGACGAAAGGTACGGTGAAATCACGCTTGTCGATGTGGAATACCTCGTCGGCCGGCGTTAATACTTCACTTTCATCGATGTAATCGGCGCCTAGAGCTTCGAGGACTTTCGCTTCGACAAAGTGGCCGATACGCGCTTTGGCCATTACCGGAATCGAAACGACCTTCATAACCTCTTCCAGTACGGTCGGGTCAGCCATGCGGGCTACGCCCCCGGCAGCCCGGATATCTGATGGTACGCGCTCTAGAGCCATAACCGCTGTGGCGCCTGCTGCTTCTGCAACCTTGGCTTGTTCAGCATTCATGACGTCCATGATGACGCCGCCTTTTTGCATTTCAGCCATACCGCGTTTAACGCGAGAAGTTCCTGTTTCCATAGTAAAGAGCCTCCTGTAGTTTAGCATCATTATTCTAGCTTCCGAACACGCTCTAACCATTGATTTTACAGCATATAGGCATAATCGACAACCATCATTTCATACTAATCAAATCGTTAATCAGAAGATTAGAACAGATTCACGATCCCTTTAAACAATCCGACGAAAAAGTCTTTGATTGCGCGGAACATCAAGCGCCACCAACTGGCCTTATCGACTTCCTCGGAAGCAATCAAATCGACGGTCGAATCCATCGTTTTCCCTGTATCCGGATCTTTATAGGTATACGTTACGGTCCCGACCTTCTGGCCGTTCGTGATCGGTGCCACCAGCTGATCCTCGGTCATCAGCTCCAGTTTCGTTTGCTCCACTTTTGGCTCGGAGGCTTTCTTCACAAGGAAAGTAATATCGGATTTCGTTGCAATCGGCACTTCCGTAGAAACGCCCTTCTTTATTTTGACCGTCTTTGCGTTTTCTACCACCGTTTTGGGTGCAATGACGGTTTTCCGTTCAAAATTGTTGAAGCCGTAGTCGAACAGCTTCGCCGTTTCACGGAACCGGGACTCCTTGGTTTTGGCCCCCATCACGACAGAGATGATCCGCGTATCGCCCCGCAGTGCGGTACCCGTAAAGCAATAGCCTGCCGCGCTGATATAACCGGTCTTCATCCCATCGACGCCTGCATAAGAGAATGACTTCAAGCTTGGCGTTTCAGGGTTGGTCTTATGCGATTCCAACATCCAGTTCCAGTTGACCATCGGTTTGGCGTCGCGTTCGCGGAATTTATAAGTAGAAATTTTAGAGTAGTCCAAAAACTCTTTATGCTGTTCAAGCAAAATCTTGGAGAACTTCGCCAGGTCTCTCGCCGAGATGACCGTTGTATCCAATAGACCCGTTGCAGATGTGAAATGAGCCGTCTTCAGACCCAGCTTGCTCGCGGTCTCGTTCATTTTTTGGACAAACGCTTCTTCCGTGCCGGAAATGTGATCGGCTAACGCGATGGTTGCATCATTCGCGGATCCGACTGCCATTGCGATGTATAAGTCCTTCAAGGGATGTTGATCCCCTTCTGCTAAATAAATCTGCGAACCGTCGGGAGGGGTGGAAGCTGCGGCCTTTGAAGCCGTCACAACGGTATCCCACTTCTGTCTTCCCGCCTTGATTTCTTCCAGTACGATGTACTCCGTCATCAATTTTGTCATACTTGCCGGAGGACGAGCTTCATCTGCGTTCATTTCGTAGAGCACCTGTCCCGTGCTCGCATCAATTAGAATAGCCGCTTCCACGTTAAGTCCAAGTGGATTTACAGCCTTATTGGTCGGGGTCTTTTCTTCTGCTGCCAATACAGCGGTCGAACCCACTGTCATCATTATCAACCACACAGCAAGCATGGCGGAAATGACCGGCAACAGACGTACCGGTATTCGATTCCGTTTCAACGTCTTCTCTCCTTTTCTCCCATGGTATAGTCTATCGCTTATTGTATCACACCAAACCTATATGAAAAAAGACAAGCAGGGGCAATGGTGATTATTTCACCATATCCTTGCCTGTCTTCAATATATGACGATCTATTACAGTGAATAGTTCGGAGCTTCTTTCGTAATTTGCACATCATGTGGATGGCTTTCGCGCAAACCTGCATTCGTGATGCGAATAAATTGCGTATCGTACTTCAGTTGATCGATCGTTTGGGCGCCGCAATAGCCCATACCGGAACGCAAGCCGCCAATCAATTGATGAACCGTATCGGATAAAGGACCTTTGAATGGAACGCGTCCCTCGATGCCTTCCGGTACGAGTTTGTTCTCATTCTCTTGGAAGTAACGGTCCTTGCTTCCTTCTTTCATGGCGCCGATGGAGCCCATACCGCGGTACACTTTAAAGCGGCGACCCTGATAAATCTCTTGCTCGCCTGGGCTTTCTTCCGTACCGGCAAACAAGCTCCCGATCATAATCGCGCTCGCACCTGCTGCAATTGCCTTGGTAACGTCCCCGGAGTACTTGATTCCTCCGTCGGCAATGACAGGGATATTATATTGACGTGCGACATCGGCACAGTCATAAATAGCTGTAATCTGCGGTACGCCAATACCTGCAATAACACGAGTCGTACAAATCGAGCCTGGACCCATACCGACTTTAATGACGGACGCGCCGGCTTCGATTAATTCACGAGTCCCGTCTCCTGTAGCCACATTACCTGCAACTAGTGTCAGTTCAGGGAAGGAAGCACGCAGATGCTTGACCATATCTAATACATTGCGTTGGTGCCCATGAGCCGTATCGATGACGAGAAGATCAACACCGGCCTTTACAAGCGCTTCTGCACGCTCCGGCGTATCCTTAGCTATACCGACAGCCGCACCGCAGAGCAGACGGCCTTGAGCGTCTTTCGCCGCATTCGGGAACTGGATCGCTTTCTCGATATCCTTGATGGTAATAAGGCCTTTGAGTGTGTTGTGCTCATCAACCAGCGGAAGCTTCTCAATCTTGTGCTGCTGCAGCAGCACTTCGGCTTCTGACAGCGTCGTACCCACTGGTGCGGTGACCAAATTCTGATGGGTCATGACTTCACTAATCTTCATGGAGTAGTCATGGACAAAACGCAAATCGCGGTTCGTCAGAATCCCGACCAGCTTCTGGTTTTCGTCAACAACCGGTACGCCTGAAATCCGATATTTGCCCATCAGCTCTTCCGCATCATACACATGATGATCCGGTGTAAGCGAGAAAGGATTGGTTATCACGCCGCTCTCCGATCTTTTTACCCGATCGACTTCCTCTGCTTGCTGCTGAATTGACATGTTCTTATGAATAATTCCGATGCCGCCCTCACGAGCCATAGCAATGGCCAAGGCCGCTTCCGTAACTGTATCCATTCCCGCACTCATTAGCGGAATATTTAATTTCACCTGGGCACTAAGAGTGACCGATACATCAACTTCCCGCGGCAGCACTTCCGATTTACGGGGTACCAGCAGCACGTCGTCAAAGGTCAACCCTTCTTTGGCGAACTTATCTTCCCACACAAGTATGTCCTCCTCAACGTTTCTTTCGAATCAACACCAGGTTCCCCAAATCGTCCTAATTCGATGTCTCTCAGTATATTATTAGCAATATTAGCAGAGGGGGTAGGGGCTGTCAAGATAACGGCCAGCGGGCTTCCATGTCAAAATTATGAATGATAATCATACTTGCAATTCGAGCTCCAGAGCAGGAATTGATTGACACCCTGCTCCATCGCCGCTTGAATTTGCATTCGAATTTGATTCATTCCATAATGCTGATGCGGATGGATCCACGTTGCCGTGAAGCTCTGCAGCCATGGACGGATTTCCGCCGGCTGCCTGCCGCTTTTATGAAGATAAGTATTCCGCTTATTCGCATCCACCATGGCTTGCCGTATGATTTCCTTTGGGTGCAGATCCGGTTGATCGATGCCGTACATCCCATTCGAATAGTGGGACGGGTAGGTCATTGGCGAAATGAAATCAACCGCACTTGAAACGATGCGCCAACTTTGGCCAATCCCCATATCGTCCTCCGAAGAAGTGACAAGCCCAAATACGTCTGCCGAAACTAGAGCGCCCGCAGCATGAACGCGGGCGCGCGCCTGCCGCAGAAACGATCCGATAATCTCGGCTTTGCTTACTCCCTTCGTGTTGCTGAAGCGCACCTCTTCATTAACCCGGGCACCGTGATCAGGGAATCGAACGTAATCGAATTGAATTTCGTCAAATCCCAGCCGCGCGGCTTCTTCAGCGATCCTAATATTGTAGTTTTGGACCGCAGCCAGATAAGGATCTACCCATGGCTTGCCTTTACGATCCTTCCATATTCCCCCTGTTTTCTTCTGAAGCGCGCCATTCGGGATACTTTGCGCATACAGCGGGTCCTTGAAGACCACGACTCTGCCGATCGTGTAGATATGCTTCGCCCGTAATTCAGACAGCAACGAGCGGATATCGCTGATTAAAGGGTTTCGATCCGCGTGGATAGCCTTCACTTCCGGGAGTGATGACCGGTAAGTAAGATTACCATAATCATTCTTCACATCAATGACCATCGCGTTCAGATCCGTCTCGTCCACGAGTTGGATGAGCCGATCAAGGCGCTTCCGGTCACCAGCAATCCAGCCTGATACATAGATCCCTCTAACAGGCTTATGTACTCCATTATGGGGGTGATTTACTGCTTGTCGATGTGGCTTCGACTCTCCTGCATGATCCTTAATCACAAAGGAATATTTTCGTTCCGCACTCCCTTTTACGACCAGCTTTTGCTGCAGGATCGACACCGGCTTATGCTGCACTTGCTGCTCCTTCAATTCCGGCAGGATCACTTCAGGCTGCCGTTCGATTGAGCTGCAACCACTCATGACAGAAGCTAGGGACAACAGTATAATCCCCATAATGAAGGCTTGGTCTAATCGTATCCATTTGTGCATGTTGAAAACACCCCCATATTCGCAACTTCATTCGTTGACTGTAGTATGAGCGTAACCATCATGCGAATTGTGAAGGAGATAGCACCATATAAGGGCAAACATGGTTAGAATGGAATTGGGCTAATTGGTAATGAACGTGAGTGGAAATTGAATTCGAGGAATTACATGGGGGGTTAAAAAAGAAAGCGAATCCTAGCATAATAACATGAATCAACAAAAAACCGACCGCGGTTCGCGGTCGGTTCCTCGTGCTTGGCGACGTCCTACTCTTCCAGGACCCTGCGGTCCAAGTACCATCGGCGCTGAAGGGCTTAACGGTCGTGTTCGAGATGGGTACGCGTGGTTCCCCTTCGCCATTACCACCAAACGTTTCAGGTGTGGTTACACCTTCAAAACTGGATACGAGTTTGCGCAACTCTAAAGCTGTGTTTATGCTTTCGAAGCAAGACTTTCACTTCGTGAAAGCGTTTAGGATAAGCCCTCGACCGATTAGTATTCGTCAGCTGCATGCATTGCTGCACTTCCACCTCG
>NZ_JANHOF010000008.1 GCF_024498075.1 Paenibacillus mendelii | reverse complement strand
AGGGGCGCATGCCCTCGCGCGCAGTGCCAGCGGCGCAGCCGCGGCACGGCCGTGGGCCGTGGCCGGGCTGGCCGCGGGCGCCGTTGCCGCTGCTGGGCTTGCAGCAGCGGCATGGCGCAGACGCGAACGCGCGGCGTTCGCGCTCGCGCTGCGCCGGTACGGCAGCGCGCTTGCCGCGGGCCGGCAAACCGCGGCCCGCGGGCAGTTCCTCGTGCTCGCGGACCAGCTGTGGCGCGAGCTGCAGAAACGATGCGGGCCGCGGCCCGCAGGCCGCACCTCGCGCGAGTATGCAGCGGCGCTGCAGCTGCCGCCGCAAGCCGCAGGCCTTGTCGCCGACTTCGTGCGGTGGGACGAGCAGGCCCGCTACGGCGCAGATTGGCCGGAACAGCCTTCGAAGGAACAGCTGAGCCGGCTGCTGCAAGCCGTAATTCAGAAAGACGTAAAATCCGTGAATTAACGATGCAGCTCCCGTCCGATCAATGGGCGGGAGCTTTGCGTTTGTCACGGGTTTACCCTTATTACCCGTGGATTCGGGAATGGAGTTCGAAGGAGCTGCTCCTTCCGCCTTGACTGTCCCAAACGCAGTTATATATAATTAACCCAATGATTTGAGGGAGGCTCGGCACGAAAATGGAAAAGCCAAATGAATTAATCGTTGTCCTCGATTTCGGCGGACAATACAACCAGCTAATTGCAAGACGCATCCGGGATTTGGGAGTCTACAGCGAACTTCTGCCATACAACACGCCGGCGGAACGGATCCGCGAACTGCAGCCGAAAGGCATCGTGTTCTCGGGAGGTCCGGCAAGTGTGTACGAGGCGAATTCGCCGCTCGTTGACCCGGCAGTTTATGACCTGGGTCTGCCGATCTTCGGTATTTGCTACGGAATGCAGCTGATGTCGCATCAGCTGCAGGGTAAGGTTGAACGTGCCGGTAAGCGTGAATACGGCAAAGCGGAGGTAGAGTTCAACCTAGGCTCTCACCTGGTTGAGGGACTCGATAACCGCCAGACGGTGTGGATGAGCCACGGCGACCATGTCGTCGAGCTGCCGACGGGATTTCGCGTGGATGCCTCTACGGACCATGCGCCGATCGCGGCGATGAGCCATCCGGAGCGCAAGCTGTTCGCGGTGCAATTCCACCCGGAAGTGCGCCACTCGGAGCGCGGTAACGACATGATCCGAAACTTCCTGTACAACGTCTGCGGCTGCGAAGGAAATTGGAGCATGGAAACGTTCATCGAGGATGCGATTCGCGATATTCGCGAGCAGGTCAGCGACCGTAAAGTGCTATGCGCCTTGTCCGGCGGGGTGGATTCATCCGTTGTGGCGATTCTGCTTCATAAAGCGATCGGCGATCAGCTGACCTGTATGTTCATCGACCACGGCCTGCTGCGCAAAGGCGAAGCGGAAGGCGTCATGGAAACCTTCGTAGGCAAATTCGACATGAAGGTCGTGAAGATCGATGCCAGCGAGCGCTTCCTGGGCAAGCTGAAGGGCGTTGACGACCCAGAACAAAAACGGAAGATTATCGGCAACGAGTTCATCTACGTGTTCCAAGAGGAATCCGCGCAGTTCGATGACTTCGAATTCCTTGCTCAAGGCACGCTGTATACCGATATCGTTGAGAGCGGCACTGCGACCGCACAGACGATCAAGTCGCATCACAATGTGGGCGGGCTGCCGGAAGATATTAAATTCAAGCTCATAGAACCGCTGAAGGCCTTGTTCAAGGACGAGGTGCGCAAAGTCGGCGAAGAATGCGGATTGCCGGAAGCGATTGTCTGGCGCCAGCCGTTCCCGGGTCCGGGTCTTGCGATCCGTGTCCTAGGTGAAGTAACTGAGGAGAAGCTGAAGATTGTTCGCGATTCGGATGCGATTCTGCGCGACGAAATCATCAAAGCAGGTCTAGACCGCGAAATTTGGCAGTACTTCACGGCGCTCCCGAACATGAAGAGCGTCGGCGTCATGGGCGATGCGCGTACGTATTCCTACACGGTAGGCATCCGCGCGGTTACATCCATCGACGGCATGACGGCAGATTGGGCTCGTATTCCATGGGATATCCTGGAGAAAATCTCCGTTCGAATCGTGAATGAGGTCGACAACGTCAATCGGATCGTTTACGATGTCACGTCGAAGCCGCCGGCTACGATCGAGTGGGAATAAGTCTTTCCGGGTTATCGATTTGCAGTAATTTTGAAATATAACGGGCGAGCATCCTTTGCCTTTTCCTGCTTGGAAAAGACAAGGGATGTTTTTTCGTTTTTGGCTGCATCAGCAAGCGATGGTTCAGAACACCCTTCAATTACCGGAAATCCGCAATGTTATACGGAGGGCGGCTTTGCAGGGGGGATATTACAACCGTCGACAAAAACATTCAAATTTTTGTTGACAGATTTGTCCCATTCTTTTTAAGATGGGTAGGAATAAGAACACAATTGCATACCTTTTCGTATAATCCCGGGAATCGGCTTGGGAGTCTCTACGAGGTCACCGTAATGATCTGGCTACGAAAAGCAGGAAGTATCCATGGCACCGGTCCGCCATGCATATTTTTCCTGTTTTGCGCGGAACCTAAGAGGACGTATGCTGCTGACAGCATACACTTTTCTTGGGTTTTTTGTTTGTTCTACACATTTTTTGGGGAGGGCATTAAAAAATGGACGGTTTCTTTCGTTTGAAGGAACACGGAACAAATGTAAGAACAGAGATTATGGCAGGCCTCACGACTTTCATGACGATGGCGTATATATTAGCTGTCAACCCTGGTTTGCTCGGTAGCGCGGGTCTGGACGTATATTCGGTCTTCTTGGCTACTGCGCTTGCGGGCGGCATCTTTACCATTTTGATGGGGCTCTTCGTTAACTTTCCAGTTGCGCTTGCTCCCGGCATGGGGCTTAACGCGTACTTCGCGGCAACGGTATTGGCATCGAACGGCACGATATCAGCTGAAATGGCACTAACGGCTGTTTTCTTCTCCGGTATCATTTTTATTATTCTTACGATTACACAGGTTCGCCAAATGCTTATTACGGCAATTCCGGACAGCCTGAAGCATGCGATTACGGTCGGCATCGGCATGTTTATTACCATCATCGGGCTTAAGACAAGCGGTGTGCTTACCGTAGCTGTCGAGAACTCGGTCACAGAGATTCCCAAAGGCATGTACACCGATGTGCTGGGCTTCGAAACGGTATTCCACATGGGCAGCATCACCAACCCTAGCGTATATTTGACGCTGATCGGCCTGCTGCTTATCTCGGTATTGATGGTACTTCGTGTTCCGGGCGCTATTCTGTTCGGTATTCTGGGCACGACAGTAGTTGCGATCATTACCGGCGACGTTAATGTTAGCGCAGGTCTTTCCGGACAATCATGGGCGCCGGATTTCTCCAAACTGAACTTCTGGGATTTTGACTTTGCAGGCGTGTTTGAAGTGGGTCTGATCTCGGTTATCCTTACGTTCACATTCGTTGAGCTGTTCGATACCTTCGGTACACTCGTTGGAACGGCAACCCGTGCAGGGTATATGAAGGATCCGGAGAAAGGCAAGAAGAAAATCGGTAAAGCGATGTTCGTTGATGCGATTGGCGTCAGCGGCGGCGCTATGCTGGGTACAAGCACGGTTACGGCCTACGTTGAAAGCTCCGCGGGTATTGCCCAAGGTGGACGTACGGGTCTTACGGCCGTAACAACCGGGGTTGGATTCTTGGTGGCATTGTTCCTATGGCCGCTGATCTCCCTCATTCCGGGCTCGGCAACGGCTGCGGCGCTGATTATTGTTGGCGTGCTCATGATGCAATCGGTCAAAGAAATCGACTTCACCGATATGGTTTATGCGATTCCTTCCTTCTTCGTCGTTGCGTTCATGCCTTTCACATACAACATTGCAAACGGGATTTCATTCGGTATTGTGTCTTATGTGATTCTTGCGGCGCTTGGCAATATGTCCCAAAAAGGAAAGTACAAAATCCACTGGTTAATGTGGATTCTCGCGATTCTGATCGTCCTGCGTTACGGGATGCTTGGCGCGGGCTAATAGAGAGATGAGAACAGCGCTGGACCGGCGCTGTTTTTTATTTTCCGGTAAGTGTAAGGCGGGCAACGGCAGATGGTTTAAAGGTAAAAAAGGGTCTACCGGAATCGAACTGTGCTGGAAAGCCAGCCGTAAGACCCTTTTGTGGAGCTACAGCAGCGGCAAGGGTGTTGCGGGTGATGAATTAGATACTGTAAGAGTAAAAAAGGGTCTACCGGAATCGATCAGTGCTGGAAGCCCAGCCGTAAGACCCTTTTGTGGAGCTACAGCAGCGGCAAGGGTGTTGCGGGTAATGATTGAGATACTGTAAGGGTAAAAAAGGGTCTACCGGACACATCGGTTCCGAAATTTCTTGCTGTAAGACCCTTTTGTGGCGTTACGGCTGGCTGTCTATGCCGACGGCAATGCCGGGGTTCAATGCTGGTAAGGTTCAAAGGCTTGTATGGAGTCGGGATGCCGCGAGCAAGCTAATCGATATATGGTATACAATGATGCAGGCACTTTTGGCCATCATTTAAGGGCAAATGCCCAAACGAAGTGAGTATGTTCGCAGCTTATCCAGTTCCTGTGACGCAAAAGCGAACTTTTCTAAAAGTTTACTGAATTAATGTTCGTATTTAGGTTGACAGTTTCTAGAGCGATTCGGTAAACTAGAGAAGGCCGAGGCGTAATCCGTCTCTTGGTGCTAATCTCGTATAAGTTCGGGAATACGGCCCGAAAGTTTCTACCCGAGAACCTCAAATTTTCGGACTACGAGCATGAAAGTGGGAATATCAGGTTGTCTCTTTACGGGACAGCCTTCGCCTGTCTTTAGGCGTTTTT
This sequence comes from Paenibacillus mendelii, assembly GCF_024498075.1. Lineage (GTDB taxonomy): Bacteria > Bacillota > Bacilli > Paenibacillales > Paenibacillaceae > Paenibacillus_Z > Paenibacillus_Z mendelii. The sequence goes on along the minus strand of NZ_JANHOF010000008.1, from coordinate 256,571 downwards.
GTTCCCCCTTGCGTTCGTGTCCAGCGGCAGTCTTTCGATATCGAAGGTTGCTTGCCGGACTTTTTTACGTTATTAGAGCGATTACCAACAATTTATATACGAAGGTGGGTTTGGTGCATGGCAGCGAAAGTGGGCGTCATCATGGGCAGCAAGTCGGATTGGGAAACGATGAAATTAGCCTGCGACGTTCTGGACGAACTGCAAATCCCGTACGAGAAGAAGGTTGTTTCGGCGCATCGTACGCCGGACCTGATGTTTGAATACGCGGAGAGCGCCGCAGCCCGCGGCTTGAAGGTCATTATCGCGGGAGCGGGAGGAGCCGCCCATCTGCCCGGCATGGTCGCTGCAAAGACGATTCTGCCGGTTATTGGCGTTCCCGTAAAGTCGTCGAATTTGAATGGACTCGACTCGCTTCTGTCCATCGTGCAGATGCCCGGGGGCATACCCGTGGCAACCGTAGCGATCGGCAATGCCGGAGGAACGAACGCCGGCTTGCTTGCCGCACAGATTCTGGGCGCATTCGATACGGATGTGCAGGAGCGCGTGCAGGCGCGTCGCGATCGTATCCAGCAGGAAGTGCTGGAAAGCAGTGAAACGCTATGAGTGAATCCGGCAAACTTGGCGGAGGCTTGATCCCTCTGAATGAGCTGCTCGGCGGAATGGATGGCGAAAGTTGCGGTATTGATGGATGTGTGCCTGCCAGCGGGAATGCGGAATCGAGTGCGGTAAGCACTGCTAAGACGAAAATCATCCTGCCAGGTTCTACGATCGGCATCCTTGGCGGAGGTCAGCTTGGCCGCATGATGGCTAATGCAGGAAGCGCGATGGGCTATCGTTTCGTCGTGCTCGATCCGACACCGGACGCGCCTTGCGGACAAGTCGCGGATCAAATCGTCGCAGCCTATGACGACCGCGAAGCGGCTCATGAGCTGGCGAAGCGGTCGGATGTCATTACCTATGAATTCGAGAATGTCGACGCTGACGTTGCTGCTATGCTCATGAAGGAATCCTATGTCCCCCAGGGCAGTGAGCTGCTATATACAACGCAGCATCGGCTGCGCGAGAAGCATGCCATTGAAGCTGCGGGCGTGAAGGTTGCTCCCTATAGCGAAATCCGCAGCGTGGAAGAGCTGCGCGAGGCCGTTCGGAGATTCGGTCTGCCAAGCGTGCTGAAGACGGCAACCGGCGGTTACGACGGCAAAGGGCAGTGGGTCATCCGCAGCGAGGCCGAGATCGAAGAAGCCTATGAAACGTTGAGCCGTGCGCGTACAGAGCTGGTGCTGGAGCAGTTTATCCGGTTCGAGAAAGAATTGTCCGTCATCGCGGCCAGAAGTCCGCAGGGCGAAATTCGGACGTTCCCGGCGGCAGAGAATATTCACGTGGATAATATTCTTCATCTGTCCATTGTTCCGGCGAGAATCGATGTGCAGCTGCAGCGTGAAGCGGAAGAGCTCGCGGCGCGCATTGCAGAGGGTCTTGGTGTCGTCGGTCTGATCGCCGTGGAGCTGTTCCTCACCGCAGGCGGAGAGCTATTCGTCAACGAGCTTGCGCCGAGGCCGCACAATAGCGGCCATTATACGATGGAAGCGTGCCGGACGTCGCAGTTCGAGCAGCATGTGCGCGCGGTCTGCGGGCTGCCGCTTGGTGATACATCGCTGATGACGCCTGTCGTGATGGTGAATGTGCTCGGCGAGCATGTAGAACCGCTGCTTGCGCTGATGGCGGAAGCGGATGAAGCGGCGCAGCGGCTCGGCGTTGCGGCTAAGGTTCATTTATATGGAAAGCATGAAGCGAAACATAAACGGAAAATGGGACACGTGAACGTGCTTGCCGCGGATACGGAAGCTGCACTGGCTTGGATTTCCGAAACGAACATATGGAAGGATTGAGACAAGTATGTTGGAGCGTTACAGCAGACCGGAAATGAGAGCGATTTGGACGGAAGAAAATAAATTCAAGGCTTGGCTGGAGGTTGAGCTTTGCGCATGCGAGGCTTGGGTAGAGTTGGGCGTTATTCCACGGGAGGATGTCGAGGCGCTGCGCAAAGGCGCTACCTTCAATATCGACCGCATCTACGAAATCGAGCAGGAAACGCGGCATGACGTCATCGCGTTCACGCGTGCCGTATCCGAGACGGTCGGGCCAGAGCGCAAATGGGTGCATTACGGCCTGACTTCGACGGATGTCGTCGATACCGCGCTCGGTTACCTGCTGCGTCAGGCGAACGAGATTCTGGAGAAGGACATCGTGAATTTCATTGAAATTCTTCGCGGTCAAGCTGTTGCTTACAAAGACACCGCAATGATGGGCCGTACCCACGGCGTACATGCAGAGCCGACGACGTTCGGGCTGAAGCTGGCGCTCTGGTACGAAGAGATGAAGCGCAACCTTGAGCGGTTCCGCCACGCAGCCAATGGCGTTCAATTCGGCAAAATGTCCGGTGCGGTCGGCACCTACGCGAACATTGATCCAGCGATCGAAGAGTTTACGTGCCGCAAGCTGGGCATCTCGCCGGCGCCGATCTCGACCCAAACGCTGCAGCGTGACCGCCATGCTGAATATATGGCGACGCTGGCGCTGGTCGCCACTTCACTGGATAAGTTCGCAACCGAGATTCGTGCGCTGCAAAAGAGCGAGTTCCGCGAAGTCGAGGAGCCTTTCGCTAAAGGCCAGAAGGGCTCGTCTGCGATGCCGCATAAACGGAATCCGATCGGCTGCGAGAACATCTCGGGCTTGGCGCGCGTCATCCGCGGCCATATGATTTCCGCTTACGAGAACGTTACCCTGTGGCATGAACGCGATATCAGCCACTCTTCGGTAGAACGCGTTATCCTGCCGGATGCGACGATGCTGCTTAACTATATGCTGAACCGTCTGGGCAACATCCTCAAGAATTTGCAGGTATTCCCTGAGAATATGAAGCGCAATATGAAGGCGACGTATGGCGTGCCGTTCTCCGGACGCATCATGACGAAGCTGATCGACAAAGGCTTCAGCCGCGAGCAGGCTTATGATACCGTTCAGCCGCGCGCGATGCAGGCGTGGGAGGAGCAGCGTCAATTCCGCGACATCATCGGCGAGACGAAGGAAATTACGGATGCGCTGACTGCGGAAGAGATCGACGACGCGTTCAACCCGGCATGGCATTTGAAGCATGTGGATACGATCTTCAAACGGCTGGAACTGATTTAGGAGCGACCCGCGCTTATGGATATAAAGCTTCCGGTCCTGCTGAGATGATCGGCACCCCGGACCGGTGCGAAGGAGCGAATGATGATGACAGGACAAGCGTTATCCACCGCTGTGGATGTTGTGAAGGCGCCGCTGCTGTACAAAGGCAAAGTGCGCGAGCTGTATGATCTTGGCGAACATTATTTGATCGTCGTCACGGACCGCATCAGCGCGTTCGACTACGTGCTGGATCCGGCTGTTCCGCAGAAAGGCAACGTACTCAACCGGTTGTCCGCATTCTGGTTCGAACAGACGGCATCCCTGCTGACGAACCATGTCGTTCATACCGATATCGACAAGCTCGGCGATGTCGTTACGGACCCGGAATTGCTTCGTAACCGGATCATGGTCACGAAGAAGGCGCAGCGGATCGACATCGAATGTGTCGTTCGCGGCTATATCACGGGCGGCGGTTGGAGACAATATGTGAAAACATCGGCCATTAATGGCATTGAGCTTCCGGCAGGCCTGCGTAAGAACGAACGGTTCGAGAAGCCGTTGTTCACACCGGCTGCGAAGAACGATGTCGGACATGACGAGGATATCCCCTTCGAGCGGATGCAGGAGCTGATCGGAGCCGAATTGGCGGAAGAGCTTCGCAATCACAGCATTAAGCTGTATGAATTTGCGCGAGGTTACTGTGAAGAGCGGGGCATTATCCTAGCGGATTGCAAATTCGAGTTTGGACTTATCGATGGTAAAGTCATTCTGATTGATGAGATTTTCACGCCGGATTCCTCGCGTTTCTGGGCGAAGGATATATACGCTTTCGATATCGAAATCGACAGCATGGACAAAGAGCCGGTACGGGCTTATCTGCTGAATTCCGACTGGGATCAGAACAGCAAGCCGGATCCTCTTCCGGATTCGGTTGTCAACGCAACGACAAACAACTATCTGAATATCTATGAACGGCTGACAGGCAAGTCGCTGTAAGCGGCCCTTGTTCCAGTCCTAATTTATTGGAGGCGACCCCCATGAAGGCAACGGTTTACGTAACGATCAAACAAAACGTGCTCGATCCGCAAGGCAGTGCCGTACAAGGCGCGCTGCACTCGATGGGCTTCGATGAAGTCGGCAAAGTTCGCATCGGCAAATACCTTGAGCTTGAGCTGAACACGACAGACCGCGCTGAAGCTGAATCCCGTCTGAAAGCGATGTGCGAGAAGCTGCTGGCTAACACAGTCGTCGAAGACTACCGTTTTGAATTGGAGGGTTAATCGATGAAATTCGCGGTAATCGTATTCCCCGGCTCCAACTGCGATATTGACTGCTACAAAGCGGTGGAAGACACGATCGGACAGCCTGTCGACTATGTATGGCATACGGCAACGGACCTGTCCAGCTATGACGCGATCCTCGTGCCAGGCGGATTCTCCTACGGCGACTACCTGCGCTGCGGCGCGATTGCGCGATTCGCTCCCGTTATGAACGAAGTCATCAAAGCAGCCGAGCAGGGCAAATTCGTCCTGGGCATCTGCAACGGCTTCCAGGTCTTGACAGAAGCGGGCCTGCTGCCAGGTGCGTTGCTTCGCAACAATAGCATGAAATTCCGCTGCCACAGCGCGCTGCTGGAAGTGGTCAATAACAACACCGTATTTACGAACCAATACAGCCAAGGCGAGATTATCGATATTCCGATTGCGCATGGCGAAGGCAACTACTACTGCGATGACGAAACATTGGCGCAGCTGAAGGCTAACAATCAAATCGTGTTCCGTTACAAAGCGGGTGCGAACCCGAACGGTTCATTGGAAGATATCGCGGGCATTAGCAATGAGCGCGGCAACGTCGTGGGCATGATGCCGCATCCGGAACGCGCAGTCAATCAGCTGCTCGGCTCGGAAGACGGCAAACGGATGTTTACATCGATTTTGAACGCATGGAGGGAACAGCATGGCGCAGCAGTTAACGGCTAAAGAACCGACATCGGAGCAAATTGCAGACCAGCGTATTTATACGCAATTCGGTGTGACAGACAATGAATACGAGCTGATTTGCGGTTTTCTTGGCCGCAAGCCGAACTATACCGAGATTGGCGTGTTCAGCGTCATGTGGTCCGAGCATTGCTCGTACAAAAACTCCAAGCCGATCCTGAAGAAATTCCCGGTTACGGGACCGAAGGTTCTCATGGGTCCTGGCGAAGGCGCGGGGATCGTGGATATTGGCGATAATCAAGCCGTCGTGTTCAAGATCGAATCGCATAACCATCCGTCCGCGGTTGAGCCGTATCAAGGCGCTGCAACGGGTGTAGGCGGCATCATTCGCGACATTTTCTCCATGGGTGCCCGTCCGGTTGCACTGCTTAACAGCTTGCGCTTCGGCAATCTGGAGAATGCGCGCGTGAAATATTTGTTCGAGCATGTGGTGAGCGGTATCGCCGGCTATGGCAACTGTATCGGAATTCCGACGGTTGCCGGCGAAGTTATGTTCGATGAAAGCTATGAAGGTAACCCGCTCGTGAATGCGATGTGTGTGGGTCTTATCGATCATGATAAAATCCAACGCGGTGTCGCCAAAGGTGTCGGAAACCCGGTTTTCTACGTGGGTCCGGCAACAGGACGCGATGGCATTCACGGTGCGACCTTCGCATCTGTAGAGCTGTCTGAGGAATCAGAGGAGAAGCGTACAGCGGTTCAGGTGGGCGATCCGTTCATGGAGAAGCTCGTCATGGAAGCTACGCTCGAGCTGATTAACTCCGGTATCGTTCTCGGCATTCAGGATATGGGCGCCGCGGGCCTTACTTGCTCCAGTGCGGAGATGGCTTCCAAAGCAGGCAACGGCCTCGAGCTTTATCTCGATGAGGTGCCGCAGCGCGAAGAAGGCATGACGCCTTACGAAATGATGCTGTCGGAGTCACAAGAGCGCATGCTCTTCGTTGTCGAGCCGCGTCATGAAGCGCAAGCCAAAGAGATTTTCGACCGTTGGGGCATCATCTGCGCGAAGGTCGGCAAAGTGACTGATGACGGCCGTCTCCGCCTGTTCCACCAAGGCGAGGAAGTCGCAGACATGCCGGTTCAAGCGCTCGTCGATGAGTGCCCGGTCTATAACAAACCGTCCAAAGAGCCTGCCTACTATGCGGAGAACGGCGCAATCGACACCGCGGCGTATGCTGAAGTGACCGATTTGACAGATGCGCTTAAGAAGGTTCTTGCTTCTCCGACAGTAGCAAGCAAGGAATGGGTATATAATCAATATGACTATATGGTGCGTACGAGCACAGCGGTTCAACCTGGATCGGACGCAGCAGTCGTAACGATTCACGGGACGCGCAAGGCTCTGGCCATGACGACCGACTGTAATGGACGTTACGTCTACCTCGATCCTGAGGTGGGCGGACGCATTGCTGTTGCTGAAGCAGCACGTAATATCGTCTGTTCGGGAGCTGAGCCGCTGGCCATTACGGATAACCTGAACTTCGGCAGTCCGGAGAAGCCGGAAGTATTCTGGCAGATCGAGAAGGCAGCAGACGGAATCTCCGATGCTTGCCGCGTGCTGGATACACCGGTTATCGGCGGCAACGTCTCCCTGTATAACGAGAATGCGAAAGGCGCGATTTATCCAACGCCGGTAATCGGCATGGTTGGACTCGTGCATGATGTGGACCACATTACGACGCAAGGCTTCAAATCCGAAGGCGACGTCATCATTCTGCTCGGCGAAACGAAGCACGAGCTGGGCGGCAGCGAGCTGCAGTATGTTATGCAGGGCAAGTCGGAAGGACGTCCGCCGCAGATCGAGCTTGCAACCGAGAAGAAGCTGCTTAGCGGCGTGCTTGAAGCTATTCAGCAAGGACTCGTCGCTTCCGCGCATGACTTGTCTGAGGGCGGCCTAGCCGTTGCGCTTGCGGAATCGTGCATCAGCGGCAAGCTGGGCGCCGATGTGAATGTAACGACCTCGCTTCGTGCGGATGCGGCACTGTTCAGCGAATCGCAATCGCGGATTCTGCTATCGGCCAAACCGGAGCAAGCTGCGAAATTGACGGCATTGTTGACAGAGAAGGGCGTACCGAACGCAGAGATCGGCGTCGTACGCGGCAGCGCATTGACCCTTAACATCAACGGCAAACCGGGCATTACAGCGCCGGTAGAACAACTGGAGAAGGTTTGGAAGGATGCGATTCCATGTCTGATGAAGTGATGCAGCTTCCGAAGCTGTGGACAGGCTCTCATTATAATGAGGGAATAGGACGAGACGACATATTTGACAAGCTGCGTGAAGAATGCGGAGTGTTCGGGGTGTATAACATCCCGCACGCTTCCACTCTCGCTTACTATGGCTTGCATGCGCTCCAGCACCGGGGTGAGGAAAGCGCGGGAATTTGTACCGTTGATCTGGAACAAGGCGGCTTATTTAACTATCATCGCAACATGGGCCTTGTGAAAGAGGTTTTCGACCAGGATAAGCTGGATACGCTTGTAGGCAACATGGCAATCGGTCACGTCCGTTATTCGACCGCGGGAGAGAGTAAGCTTGCGAATGCGCAGCCGCTCGTATTCAAATACCGCGCCGGTGACCTCGCAATTGCGACGAACGGCAACATCGTGAATGCGCCAGGGATCCGGGAAGAGCTCGAGAACTTGGGATCGATCTTCCAAACGACAAGCGATACGGAAGTTATCGCACATTTGATCGCGCGTTCGAGCAAGGATTTCGTAGGAGCAGCCAAGGATGCGCTGCAGCGTCTTGTCGGCGGCTTTGCATTCCTGATTATGACCAACGACAAGCTGCTCGTCGCTTCCGATTCGCACGGTCTCCGTCCGCTTGTTATGGGCAAGCTCGGCGACGGTTACGTCTTCGCATCCGAGACCTGCGCGCTGGAAACGGTCGGCGCTGTCTATGAGCGCGATGTTCAGCCGGGCGAGATGCTGGTACTGGACCGGGACGGCTTACGGGAAGACCGGTTTGTGGAGCTTGAGCGCCGCGCGACCTGCGCGATGGAATATATTTATTTTGCGCGTCCGGACAGCGATATTAACGGGATTAATCTTCATTCCTCGCGGAAGCGGATGGGGCAGAAGATGGCGCTCGAAGCGTTCGTTGACGCCGACGTCGTAACTGGAGTGCCGGATTCAAGCATCTCGGCTGCGATCGGTTACGCCGAGCAGACAGGCATTCCCTACGAGCTGGGCCTCATCAAGAATAAATATACGGGTCGTACCTTCATTCAACCTTCGCAGGAGCTTCGTGAGAAAGGCGTTAAGATGAAGCTGTCGGCCGTCCGTAAGGTCGTTGAGGGCAAGCGCGTCGTCATGATCGACGATTCGATCGTTCGCGGCACAACCTCCTTGCGGATTGTGAACCTGCTTCGTGAGGCGGGGGCGACAGAAGTGCATGTACGCATTACTTCACCACCTTTCATGAACCCTTGTTATTACGGTATTGATACGCCGGACCGCAAGGAGCTGATCGCTTCCCAGAAGACCGTGGAAGAGATACGCCAGGCCATCAATGCGGACTCGTTATCCTTCCTAACTCATCAAGGCTTGATCGAGTCGGTCGGCGGCAATGAAGGACAATACAATCGCGGCATGTGCATGGCCTGCTTCGACAACGACTATCCGACGCCGGTCGATTTCAGCTCGGATAAGAGCTGCAGCTGTTAACCGCGCAGATCGGGATGCGGCTAATGGTGCTGGACCGCTAACGTCGGGCGTAATCAATTGAGAAGTTAGGTTTAGAACGTTAACCCTTCACGGGATCAAATAAGCGGGTGAACGCTTTGCGATTGCAAGCGGCGCTTGATCTTCATGAGGCAAGGAGATCAGGCGGGTCCTGCAACAACTATTAAGGAGTGACCACAGTGGCAGAAGCGTACAAACAAGCCGGTGTCGATATCGCGGCGGGCAACGAAGCGGTCGAACGGATGAAGAAGCACGTGAAGAAGACGTTCCGCCCCGAAGTGCTCACGGATCTTGGCGGATTCGGCGGACTGTTCGGACTGAACAAGGACAAGTACGAGGAACCGGTTCTTGTCTCCGGCACCGACGGTGTCGGCACGAAGCTGAAAATCGCCTTTGCCATGGATAAGCATGACACGATTGGCATCGATGCTGTGGCGATGTGCGTGAACGATATCATCGTACAGGGAGCGGAGCCGCTCTTTTTCCTGGATTATCTCGCTTGCGGGAAGGTCGTGCCGGAGAAAATCGAAGCGATCGTCAAAGGGATCTCCGATGGCTGCTTGCAGTCCGGATGTGCTCTGATCGGCGGCGAGACGGCGGAGATGCCGGGCATGTACGGCGGCGATGAGTACGATATCGCAGGCTTCACCGTGGGCATCGTCGATAAGAAGAATATTATCGACGGCAAGACGATTGCCGCAGGCGATGCGGTTATCGGCCTTGCGTCCAGCGGTATTCACAGCAACGGCTTCTCGCTCGTACGCCGGCTGCTGCTCGAGCAAGCGGGTTACAGCTTGGACGAGGTATTGTCTGCCCTTGATGGCAAGAAGCTTGGCGATGTCGTGCTGGAACCGACGCGTATTTACGTGAAATCGGTGCTTGAGCTGATCAAGCAGGTACAAGTGAAGGGCATGGCGCATATTACGGGCGGCGGTTTTATCGAGAATATTCCGCGCGTGCTGCCTGAAGGCGTCAATGTCGAAATCGAATACGGCTCATGGCCGATACAGCCGATCTTCAAGCTAATGCAGGAGAAAGGCTCGATTACTAACCGCGATATGTTCACAACCTTTAATATGGGCGTTGGCATGGTCGTCGTCGTACCTGCGGAGCAAGCGGAGGAAGCGCTGCGCGTGGCGCGCGAGCTTGGCGAAGAAGCTTACCGGATCGGTACGGTGACCGAAGGAAGCCGTATTGTGACGTTCACTGGAGCGGATGTGTAATGGCAGGGCTTCGCATCGCGGTGTTCGCCTCGGGACAAGGCACGAACTTCCAGGCATTGGCGGATGCGGCACAACAAGACCGGCTCGAGGGCGCAAGCCTCGAGCTTCTTGTTTGTGACAAGCCGGAGGCGCCTGTCGTGGAACGCGCTCGGCAGGCTGGCGTGGATACCTTCCTATTTCGGCCTAAGGAGTATGCATCTCGTGAAGCCTATGAACGGGAAATCTTGGCGGAGCTTGAGCGGCGTGATATCGGGCTGGTGGTGCTGGCCGGTTATATGCGCATCCTGACGCCGGTGATGGTCGATGCGTTCGCGGGACGGATGATCAATATTCATCCGGCACTGCTGCCAACTTTTCCGGGTGTTGGCGGAATTAAGCAAGCCTTGGACTATGGGGTGAAAGTGACGGGCGTCACGGTTCACTTCGTCGATGGCGGTATGGATACGGGGCCGATCATTGCTCAGCGGACCGTAGAGGTGTTGGACGGCGACACGGAAGCGACGCTTGCTCTTCGCATTCATGCGGTAGAACAAGAGGTGTTCCCTTGGGTCGTTCAACGGATCGCATCGGGCGCGGTATCGCTCGATGGCCGTCATGTGACGGTGACGACGCTATAACGCACGGATACACTCGTGACCGACGTTATGAAATTGTCGTCCATGCGGGGTGCCGGGCTGGATTTAGCATGAACATGGCGGTCTGTTGTAGCAGTGAGTGAAAAGTGGAGAAGTGGATTCTTCAACTAATAGGAGGGAATTTGTAGTGGCTATTCGCAGAGCATTAATCAGTGTATCGGACAAAACGGGCATTGTAGAATTTTCACGGGCGCTTGCGGGACTGGGCGTGCAAATTATTTCGACGGGCGGAACAGCGAGCCTGCTCGAAAAAGAAGGCGTACCGGTTGTCGGCATCTCGGACGTAACGGGTTTCCCGGAAATTCTCGACGGCCGCGTCAAGACGCTGCATCCTGCCGTTCACAGCGGCTTGCTTGCCGTTCGCGACGATGAGAAGCACCAGCAAGCGATGAAAGAGCTCGGCCTCGACTATATCGACCTCGTGGTCGTCAATTTATATCCGTTCGCGGCAACCATTGCCAAGCCGGATGTATCGTACGAGGACGCGATCGAGAACATCGATATCGGCGGCCCGACGATGCTTCGCTCGGCAGCGAAGAACCACGCGTTCGTCACCGTTGTGGTGGATGCTGCGGATTACGCGAACGTGCTTGAAGAAGTGAAAGGCGCAGGCGACACGACGCTTGAGACGCGCAAACGTCTTGCAGCCAAAGTGTTCCGCCACACTGGCGCTTACGATGCGCTCATCGGGGATTATCTCTCCAAGCTGCAGGGCGATCCGCTTCCTGAGAGCTATACGGTAACGTACGAGAAGGTACAAGACCTTCGCTACGGCGAGAATCCACACCAGAAAGCAGCATTCTACCGCAAGCCCCTCGCAGCTCCGGGCAATATCACGACAGCCGAGCAGCTGCATGGCAAGGAGTTGTCCTACAACAACATCAATGACGCGAATGCGGCGCTTGCCATCGTCAAGGAATTCGAAGAGCCTGCTGTCGTTGCCGTGAAGCATATGAATCCTTGCGGAGTGGGCATCGGCACAGATATCCATGAAGCGTATCAAAAAGCTTACCAGGCTGATCCAACCTCGATCTTCGGCGGGATCGTCGCAGCGAACCGCACGATCGGTGCGGATACGGCCCAGCTGCTGAGCGAAATTTTCCTGGAGATCATCATTGCGCCTGACTTTACGCAGGAAGCGCTGGATATTCTGACGAAGAAGAAGAATATTCGCCTGCTGAAGCTCGGTACGATTCAATCGGCGAAGGAACGTCAGCCGGATTGGCTCGTAACAACCGTAGAAGGCGGTATGGTCGTTCAAGAGAGCGATGTGCACAGCCTCTCGATGGATGATATCAAGGTCGTCACGAACCGCAAACCGACCGATGAAGAGCTGAAGCAGCTGCTGTTCGGCTGGAAGGTTGTGAAACACGTGAAGTCGAATGCGATTCTGCTCGCAGCTGATAACATGACGATCGGCGTAGGCGCAGGTCAAATGAACCGCGTCGGTGCCGCCAACATTGCGATCGAGCAAGCCGGAGAGAAAGCGCGCGGCGCCGTGCTCGCCTCGGATGCGTTCTTCCCAATGGGCGATACGCTGGAGCTGGCGGCTAAAGCCGGCATTACGGCTGTTATCCAGCCAGGCGGATCGATTAAAGACGAAGAATCCATCGCCGTTGCGAATGCGAATAACATTGCGATGGTGCTGACGGGCGTTCGTCATTTTAAACACTAGTGATGATATTGATTCAATAAAGGGATAAAGGCGTAACGCTTCACCGGGCACTCGACATAGGGCAAGTGCCCGAGGAGGCGTCTACTATGGGGAGGGTTTCCTGTGCGGATTATGGTCATTGGCGGCGGCGGACGAGAGCATGCGATCGTCTGGGCGCTTGCGAAGAGCGATAAGGTTAAACAAATTTACTGTGCGCCGGGTAATGCGGGTATCGCAGAGCTGGCAGAATGCGTGCCGATCCCGGTTAACCGGTTTGCGGACCTCATTGCGTTCGCGAACGACCATGCGGTCGATCTTGTTGTGGTCGGACCCGATGATCCGCTTGCGGACGGGATCGTCGATGCGTTCGAGGAGCAGAACATTCCGACCTTCGGGCCGCGCAAGAATGCGGCAGAGATCGAAGGCAGCAAGATCTTCATGAAGAATCTGCTGAAGAAGTATAACATTCCAACGGCGAAATACGAAACGTTCACGGATCATGCGGCAGCACTCGCATACTTGCGCGAGCAATCCGCGCCGATTGTAGTGAAGGCAGACGGTCTTGCGGCCGGTAAAGGCGTAACCGTCGCTTACTCGATCGAAGAAGCGGAGAAGGCGCTGCACGACATGATGGTGGATAAAGTATTCGGGGAGTCCGGCGGACAAGTCGTTATTGAGGAATTTCTCGAGGGCCAAGAAATGTCGATCCTCGCGTTCGTTGATGGCGAAACGGTTCGCGCGATGGTACCGGCGCAGGATCACAAGCCGGTATTCGATGACGATAAAGGGCCGAACACAGGCGGCATGGGGACCTATTCTCCGCTGCCCCATATCGATCCGGCTCTCGTAGAGGATGCGATCGAGAATATTATTAAGCCGACGGCTAAGGCGATGGTTAGCGAAGGCCGGCCGTTCCGCGGGGTTCTCTTCGCGGGCTTGATGATTACCAAGGATGGCGTGAAGACGATCGAGTTCAATGCGCGGATGGGCGACCCGGAAACGCAGGTCGTGCTGCCGCGTCTGAAGACCGATCTCGTTGATATCATTCTCGCTGCACTGAATGGACGTCTCGACCAGCTCGACATCGCATGGAGTGATGAAGCGGCAGTCTGCGTCATTGCGGCATCAGGGGGCTACCCGGCTTCTTATCCGAAAGGGCTCGTTATCGAGGGGCTGGAAGCAGCCAAAGCGCAGGGCGCATTGGTGTTCCATGCCGGAACAGCTGACAAGGATGGTCAAATCGTCACGAACGGTGGTCGTGTACTCGGTATCGTCGGCCGTGGCCGTGACATCGCGGAAGCACGTGCGCGCGCATACGAAGCGGTATCCGCGATTCACTTCGAAGGCATGCATGTCCGTACGGACATTGCAGCCAAAGCGCTTCGATAGCGAGTTACAGCGAGGCTGAGAGACGGGCATTACGGCTCTCACGACGAGTACTCGAAAAGCCGCTTCTTAAAAAAGCTGCAGGTGCGTCATACGCGCCTGCAGCTTTTTTGTGTTATTTTGGGAATGATGGTGCTCCGAAGAAGCTTCGGCGAACACGCAGAAGCATTCTCGAAGAACCACCGAAAGAACCGCCGGAGAACCAAACCACCGAAGAACCGCCGTTGCCGAACTTAGGGTTCCGCTGCTGTAACGCCCAAAAAGGGCGTTACGGCTCACGTTTTCACAGGTGAGAGAGTCCGTAAGGCCCTTTTCTACCGTACCAGCGATGAAAACCGCCGCCCCCGCCCGGATTCCACTGCTGTAACGCCCAAAAAGGGCGTTACGGTTCACATTGTCGCAGGTGAGAGAGTCCGTAAGGCCCTTTTCTACCGTACCAGCGATGGTAACCGCCGCCCCCGCCCGGTTTCCGCTGCTGTAACGCCCAAAAAGGGCGTTACGGTTCGCATTGTCGCAGGTGAGAAAGTCCGTAAGGCCCTTTTCTACCGTACCAGCGATGGTAACCGTAGCCCCCGCCCGGTTTCCGCTGCTGTAACGCCTAAAAAGGGCGTTAAGGTTCACATTGTCGCAGGTGAGAGAGTCCGTAAGGCCCTTTTCTACCGTACCAGCGATGAAAACCGCCGCCCCTGCCCGGGTTCCGCTGCTGTAACGACTAAAAAGGGCGTTACGGTTCACATTGTCGCAGGTGAGAAAGTCTGTAACGCCCTTTTCTACCGTATCAGCGATGGTAACCGTAGCCCCCACCCGGTTTCCGCTGCTATAACACCCAAAAAGGGCGTTACGGCTCGTATTGTCGCAGGTGAGCGAGTCTGTATACACTGGAATCTGGCAACCCTCCATTCATTTTCACCGCAACCATATCCGTTCTTTTGCGTCTACATAGGAATATATGGAAAAATTTAGCGTTGGAAGGAGTCCATAATGAGGAAAGTTATAGTAACCGGACTAATCGTATCGCTGTTCGTTCTAACCGCCGCGGTTATGCCGCCTGCCAAGCCGAAGCCGTCAGGGGAGGGCAGCCAGCCGATACCGCTGCTGATGAACAATTATTTTGTGCTGTTCCCGGGGGACAGCGCGCCTTACGTGAAGGAGAACCGCATGATGGTACCGCTCCGTTCATTTGCTGCAGCTTTGGGAGCGACGATTCAATATTCCGGTAAGGAAAAATTGGTGCAGATCAGGTCAAGTCAGGACGAGGCTATCGATATTCGAAGCGGTCAGCCAATGGCGGGTAAGGAAGAGGATTTGCCGGAGGTGACTTACCCCGCTCCCGAAGTGATCGGCGGAACGTTCTTCGCACCGATTACACCGATCCTCCAAGGCCTTCCTTCCTACCGGTATGAGCTTCGCTCAGAGGGAGGCCGCAAGGTGCTGGCCGTTATGGATCCGGTAGAGCGGCGGCTGCTGCCAGGGATCGGCGATCCGGACAATCCTGTCTATGACTACCCGCATATCATGGCAGACCCGGCCTACCCATTCGTTCCGACCGCATTAAAGCAAATAACGCTTCGCGATCAGAAAGGCCGTTCATCGGTTCAGCTGTCCCTTACAGTAGACCGGGTGAATGGCAAAGATCGACATGCGGATGATACCATTTTCAATATTATCGTGAAAGACATCAAGGGAAGCGTGCATGAGCGAACGATCGACTGGGATGGAAAGGCAACAAGAGCCACAGATGGGACCGAGCAAATATCACTCGACTTTACCGTTCCCTTCCAATCGTCCTATGTTCTGTTCCGGGCGACGCCGATCTACCAAGACAGGAACATACCTGTATATCCGGCAGATCATGCATTCGATCGTGCAATGGAAAACACAGTGGTGAAGCTGTTTCCCGACCAATTGGAAGTGCTTACCCGTCTTGGTGTGGAGCCGATTGCTACAGATATTCAGAATCATGAATTGATCCATTATGTAAGGCGAATCGGAGAACATCGTGAACCGCTGCCTGCAGAAGAACAGGAACGGTTAAAGCAAGCGATCTATGAGCTGACAGGCAGATTCTTTCCACTGAGGATCGAGACCGATACGATAAACGAGAATAAGCCTAGCATTGCCGGATACATCAAAGAAATTGACAAGAACGGCAGAATTCTGATCGAGAATCCTGATCATTTAATTGGGTATGAAAACCCAGTGCAGGATGCCTTGTGGGGGTCTTTCACTGAGGATGCGGTCATCATACGGAAATCGACCGGGGAGAAGATGGAAGCAGCGGAGCTGAAGGCTGGCATGAAGGTCGAAGGCTGGACGACCGGCATGATCGCAGGCAGTTATCCGGGTCAGGGGAGGCTGATCCAGCTTCACGTTCTGTCTGATAATTAACACGTGGGAGCTGCGATCACCAAACGTTAACCAAAACGTTGACCAAGCATCTCCGTCTCCAACCTGAGGCGGGGATGTTTGGTTTTGTATAGGTCTTTCGTTTCTTTTTGCTGCACATGCATGAATAATGTCCCAAAAGCGCCTCTCGATTGTTATATAGTTATCAAGGGAGGAGGAGGACTGTACCCGGATCTGAAGGTGAAGCTTCCGTTAAACGAGTAAGCGGTTGGGTCAGATATGGCTTCAATGGAAAGAACTGAACTGGCTTGCGCATCTAGCAATCCAGACAGATCAGGTATAAACGAGTTTCCAGAAGGGTTAGAAAAAATATGCCAGACTAACGCCGCCCTCCTAAAATCTGTGCTATAGTAAGCATAAAATGAGATCCGTTTCTCGTAGACGATCACAGTGAGGGAAGTGCAGCATAACGTCCTATGGGTACCAAACTAGCAGTTAACCAAGCGGCGCCAATAACCGCCGCGGCTTCAGCAACGGTGTTCCCGATTCTATTTGCCATCAGCATCGTTCATCTCTTGAATGACACCATGCAATCGACGGTGTCCGCGCTCTTCCCAATCCTGAAGGATGAGCTTAGTCTCAGTTACACCCAGATCGGGTTGATCGCACTGGCGATGAACCTGACGGCTTCGGTCCTGCAGCCGATCATCGGCCGTTATGCCGATATCAGGCCGATGCCGATGATTCTGCCGATCGGCGTTTGTTTTACGCTGGTCGGCATCGTTGGGCTCGCATTGGCCCCGTATTATGCGCTGATCTTGCTTGCCGTGACTTCGATTGGGATAGGCTCCGCGATCTTCCATCCGGAATCATCGCGGGTGGCGTACCTTGCAGCGGGAGGCAAGCGCGGACTTGCACAGTCGATCTTTCAAGTGGGCGGCAATATCGGAAGCTCATTAGGTCCGATTATGACGGCGGTGCTGTTCGTTCACCTAGGCCAGTTCGGCGTCATCTGGTTCGCGTTCGCCGCAGCCGCAGCCATCGCCATCCAGCTGTATGTGGCCCGCTGGTACGGTGCACAGCAGCTCATACTGCGTAAGGCCGTTAAGCCGCGGGCTGCGGGAGCCGCCAAGAGTGTGCTGACGAGCAATCAGGTGATGTGGGCGATCGTCGTTCTCGTCTTTCTAGTCGTATCGAAACAAGTCTATATGGCTAGTATCACGAGCTATTACACGTTCTACCTGATCGACGACTACGGTGTTAGCGTGAGTCATGCCCAGTGGTTTCTGTTCGCGTTTTTAGCAGCTTCAGCTGCAGGAACATTCTTAGGCGGTCCGATGGCGGACCGGTTCGGACGGCGCAATATCATCTGGTTCTCAATTATGGGAACGGCGCCGTTCTCTCTCTTATTGCCGTATGGCAATTTGTTCTGGAGCGGAGTTTTAGCCGTTCTGGCCGGATTTATTCTATCATCGGCGTTCTCAATCATTGTCGTCTATGCGCAGGAGCTTATGCCGGGGAAGGTTGGGCTTGTATCGGGACTATTCTTCGGACTTGCCTTCGGCATCGGGGGTCTGGGCTCGGCGGCGCTCGGTATGGTGGCGGATGAAACGAG
Source organism: Paenibacillus mendelii (assembly GCF_024498075.1). GTDB lineage: Bacteria > Bacillota > Bacilli > Paenibacillales > Paenibacillaceae > Paenibacillus_Z > Paenibacillus_Z mendelii. The sequence goes on along the minus strand of NZ_JANHOF010000008.1, from coordinate 238,857 downwards.
CATTGCCTTCATCATGAAGCTATGCGCCTTCCTGCCGCTGCTTGGCGTACTGGCGATTCTTCTGCCGAAGGATGATAAGGTGCGGGGATTGGAATAAGCAATACGGAAATGAAGGAAGAAGAATTCAGGGCCCCCCGCAGGGGGCTTTTTTCGTATATAAATGGGGCTAAACCTAGCTATTCTACCTTTCGGGAGGGGGCCGCGCAGGTTCCATTTCTCTCGAATCATTTATGCTATAATTAAAAAAGAAAAGGTTTTCATTATATCGAGGTGGCTGCTGTGAAAAGGTGGGTCGAACTAACGAAATCCAAGGTTTTCTTTCTGTACGTAGGGTCGTTCCTGCTTGTTTTCTTCATCCCGAGTGTCGTGCTGGGCGGCATGATGTACCAGAATGCAGTTATTAACTTGCAAGCAGAGATCGAATCCTCCAACCTGCATAATTTGAATCAAGTGAAAGAGATGATCGACCGCCAAATGAAGGGTCTGGAGCAAACCGCTGTGAAAATATCGTATGATCACCGCTTGACGCCTTTCTTCTTGAGGACGAATGATTACTATGCGATGGAAGCTGTTCAGGAACTTGGCAAATATAAAGCGAATACGCTGATTGCTGAGGAGGTTCTGCTGTACTATCGGGATGGCGATATGATCTATACTTCTTCCGGCACCTATTCACTGGATGTATTGACAAGAGAGATCTACCGTCTGGATGATAAAGGGAAAGAGGACCTACTGGACTTGGTGAAGGAGTCGGATCAGAAGGCAGTCAGACCCGCCGAGACGGTATTCGTCAATCGAACAGAAACAAACCGAATGCTGACCTACGCGTATCCTATACCAGCTAATGGAACGGCAGCTTACGGAACGGTCTTGTTTCAAGTCAAAGAGCAGACGCTAACAAGCCTGATTGAAAATCTGCTCGGCGATTTCAACGGAAGCGTATTTATTCTGGATTCGAAGAATCAATTGATGGCTAACCGCAGTAAAGGGGTTCGAATTCAACCGGAGGAGATTACGGCCTTATTGGACCGTGACCGCTCGGAGCCGATTCGGAACATCATGATTGGCGATCAGCGGTTTTCCATGATTGAAGTGACATCCGAGCAAACGTCATGGTCGATGATGATGATGATGCCGACAGACCAGTTCCTCGGCAGAGTAATTGAGAAGAAAACATTCATCTTCTGGCTGTTTATTTGCCTGCTGATCGCTGGCTTGGCAATCATATTGGCGTTCTCCCTTATGCACTACCGGCCAATACGAAGATTAAGGCAGGTTCTCGGTTCATTTGAACCTAATGGGAGAATAGGTGGTAGTGCATCCAGGAGCAATGAGCTGAAGTGGATCAGCGACACATTAGAAACGGCCATGGAGGATCATCGGGATTTAGTGCACCAAATCAAGGTACAACGTCCTTATGTCAGAGATCAGTTCGTCCATAGATTGTTAAAAGGCGACTACCGTTCAGGAGAAGAGCTCGATCAGATCTTGAATTCGCTCCAGATGCCCCTTACCGGCGGTTACTTCTTTGTTCTGCTTGTATCCATGCATCATTGCCCCACGCTGCCTGCAGCCAAGCGTATCCAGCTTCAGCAATATTTGGAGGTTGGTCAAGAACAAGGGACGATTCGGCTGGGTGTGGAAATGATGCCGAATAAGGTATTTGCCGTTATCGTTCAGTTCAAGGCGGAGGGGGAGCTGAAGCAAGATCAGCGAGAAATCGCGATGAACATGATTCAAGCCATATCGGATCGTTTCGGATTTTCTCCGTCTATAGCACTTGGACGAGTATACGAACAAATCCAGCATATGAATCGCTCTTATGTCGAAGCGTCCGCTGCCCAGGAGTATGAATTGAAATCGTCAGCCGGTTCATGCCTCATCTTCGAGGACATTGTGCATTGGCAGGAGGATAGCACCTGGTATCCGGCAGAAGAACAGATGCGTTTCATACAAGGTTTAAAGCAAGGGGATCGGCAAGTGGCCCTGGATTCCTTGCAATCCATGATGAGGGGTATATCTCAGAAGGAACGTTCGCTCTTGCTGTTGAAATGTATGTGCTCGGATATCATCAACACTGTGTATAAGACCGTCAGTGTGATGAAGGTCGGCGATTTCTACAAGAGCATTCAGGAAGCCTTGATGTTCGTGACGCTTGCTGAGTTTGATGAGAAATTAAAACGACTTGTCGAGGAGATATGTGAGGCAGTCGAACAGAACCGTGAGAATAAGAATAAAGGTCTTCGCGATCAGGTGTTAGCGTACATCCATGAGCAGTTTCAATCCTATGACCTAAGCTTGGAGAAAGTAGCGGAGCACTTCGGATTGTCGGTATCGTTCCTGAGTCGATTTATTAAAGATCAGACCGGCAGCACGTTCACCCATTACACGGGGATGCTGCGTCTGGAGGAAATCAAGAAAGAGCTGAAGACTACGAACAGCCCGATCAAAGACATAATCGTTCGCAACGGCTATGTCGGCGTCTCCAATTTTATCGAGAAGTTCAGAAGAGCAGAAGGGATGACGCCCAGCGAATACCGGAAATTAAACAGCATGTAGCGATCCGGAGTAAAAGGAGCAAAGGCCCGGACCGGTCATATACTATTCCTTTACGGAGCTTATGAAGATCCGCATATTGAATGTCCCAAAGCCTGCAAGAACGGATAGTTTCCGTTTCTTGCAGGCTTCTTTTTTCTTGCAGACAAGGAAATGCAGCATCCAGATATCCCGCAATAACCGTGCATTTACACGCTTTTGACGGGTGAATTATGATGGGGCTCACATAAGCGGATCACGCTAGACCGGGTTCGCTATGATAACTGCGACATAGGGGTGAGATGGTGAAAACCTATAAAGAAAGAGAGCGGAATATTCCGATTGCCGGAAGCTCTAATGTCATTGTGTGCGGGGGAGGGCCGGCTGGCGTATCCGCAGCGATCGCGGCAGCTAGAATGGGAGCCTCTACCGTTCTATTAGAGAATCACGGCTGCTTGGGAGGCATATGGACGGCAGGATTACTCTGCTGGATTATCGATGCCCGCAATAAAACGGGATTGATGAGTGAAATCATGGAGCGGTTGGATCGCCGCGGAGCTAGAAGGCAGAGTCAAGGGAGCGACTTTACGTACGATCCGGAAGAAATGAAATATCTATTGGACGTCCTCTGCGAAGAAGTAGGGGTTCAGGTGCAGCTTCATACGAGAGTGGCATCGGCGATCGTGAACGATGGGGGCACGATAACGGGCGTTGTTACGGAATCCAAATCGGGCAGGCAGGCTTGGATGGCGGATATAGTCATTGATGCCACTGGAGATGGGGATGTGGCCGCTCTCGCGGGCTGCCGGTACGACATGGGAAGACGAGAAAATGGACAAACCCAGCCGCTCAGCCTGATGGCCATGGTATCCGGCCTGCCTCGTCATGCGGAACCATACACGATGAACGGGATGAACGAGCATCCCAAGCACAGGCTGCTGGAGCAGATCAAGCTGGCGGGACTTACCCCTTCGTATTCGGCTCCCTCCTTGTTTCAAGTCCGCGACGACTTATTTGCTTTAATGGCGAATCATGAATACGGGGTAAGCTGCAATAATGCGGCCGGAATTACACGAGCTACACGGCAGGCGAGGAAGGAGCTTCACACGTTGATTGATGGACTGCGCTCTCTGGGCGGGGATTGGTCGCAATTGCACATCGTTGGAACAGCCGCGCAAATCGGGGTTCGTGACGGAAGGAGAATTTCGGGGCTGTACACCGTAACGGAAAAGGACGTTCTTGGCGGGGCGCGCCATCATGATTCGATTTGCCGTGTGAGTTACGGCGTCGATATTCATTCGACCGACCCGGCTGCTGGCAAAGGCTTCGGCAATGACGGCGTTCGCAGTCTCCCCTATGATATTCCGTTCCGGGCGCTCATTGCTGCCGATGTCAACGGGCTATTGCTGGCGGGCCGATGCATAAGCGGCGACTTTATCGCCCATTCCAGCTATCGGGTTACCGGAAATGCAGTAGCGATGGGACATGCGGCAGGGACGGCGGCTGCTCTGGCAGCTCTATACAAACGATTGCCCCAGCAGCTGGAATGGCTCGATATCCAACGAGGTATTCAAAAGACGGGAGGTATCGTATGAGTCGCATTCAGGTATCGGCATCGGGCCGACAAGGGGCGGTCCAGCTGCTTCTTGATGGCGAAAGCAGCCGCATGACGTGTGAGCTTGGATTCCATGTCGAGCTCGCCGACGGAACCTGCTTGGAATCGAATGATTTTCAATTGGGAAGTACAGTTATGCGAGATCCTCATGAGGCGGTATTCCAGTTTCACCATGAGGAATTGGATGTAAGCGTTCATTGCCAATGGAAGGAGGGAACGGTGTTCGAGTGGTGGTTAACCGTGGGCAATCGATCCGGGAAGCCTCTGGCGCTCAAAAATATCGCGCTGGGCGCTGGCCAATTGAACTATGAGCAAACCCAATTCGAGATCGAACATGTGCCCTGGCGGTTGCTCAATATCGGGCTGCAATCGACGGATATGCACGCAGGGATTTGCGAGGTCACGAATGAGCGGCCGTATTATTTTGACTCGATGACCGTATTTCATCAACCAGCTGATGGAATGAACATTCTGATGGGATGCATTTCTTTTCAAACCTACTTCTCTCATTTGCTCGTTTCGCAGCACCGGCAACAGGCGGCTGGATCCGATACGTTCGATTACGTCATCGCGAACCATTATGAAGGAATGCTTCTTGATCCAGATGAAATCACCGAAACCGAGAGAGCGGCTATCCTCATTGGCCCGGACCATAACCGGCTCTTCAGCGTCTATATGGATCTGGTGGTCAGGGAAATGCAGCCGAGGAGCCAATTTCATCAAGCACCGACGGGTTGGCTTTCCTGGTATTACTACTACGGCACGGTAACTGAGCAGGACATCTTGGACAATGTGCATGACCTGCGGGATCAGTATCCCGAACTGAATGTAGAATACATTGTGATCGATGCCGGCTGGTTTCTTGAATCGGGGTTCGGCGACTGGGAAGCCAACGAGAAGTTTCCCCACGGCATGAAGTGGCTGGCCGATCAGATTAAAGCAGCCGGCTACAAGCCTGGGCTATGGTTCTCGCCTCTGCTCGCCGACTCCGGCTCCCGCTTGTTGGAGCGCCATCCCGATTGGGTTCTGAAGCAGGGCATGAAGTATGCTGCTGGCATGAACCCTTCAGGCAGTGACGTTCTTGAGTTACACGAAAAAAACAAAGTGAAGTTTGTGCTTGATTTGACCCATCCCGAAGTATTGGATTATTTGAAAGCGATGTTCACCCAAGTGACCCAGGAGTGGGGCTACTCCTATATCAAGCTTGACTTTCTCATTCGCGCCCTGTTTACGGATCAGGGCAACCATTCCAGCCTCCACCGCGATCAGGTGCTGTTTCCGGGAACGACAACCGCAGCGGCTTATCGCAAGGCGATGCAGGCGATTCGTGAAGGGGCGGGAGAGGGTTGCTTCATCTTGGGCTGCGCGGCGCCGCTCTTCACCAGCGCTGGAGGATTCATCGACGGCAATCGGATGACACCGGATATTACCCGTCGAAATTATGTGCCCGACTCGCCTCGCCCAACCTACTGGGAGTTGATCAAAATCTGTGGAATAACGATGGCGGCACGATACTTTCTGCATGGCAAAATCGGCTATAACGATCCGGATGTATTGGTAGTGAGAGGACACGAGCCGGAAGGGATTTCAGATGACTATAAGCCTTCACTGGATGAGGCAAGGGTGTGGGCCGGAGTCGTTGCTTTGTCAGGAGGCATGCTCTTCTATAATGATAAGCTGTCTGACGTAGAAGAAGAGCGGAGGAGTTTATTGAAGCAGGTATTTCCGCCGGGGCCGGGGGCTGCTGTACCGATCGATTTCTTTCAGAAAGATGGGCCGGAGCTATGGAACCTTCATCTGTACAGAGGCGATGAGAGCTGGGTGGTCCTGGGTGTATTCAACTGGGGAGAAACGGTCCGGGACATCGATGTAGATTTGTCGTTATTGGATATCGCTGCATCCCGGGAAGTGCTTGTTCAGGATATATGGGAGCATACGTACCTGGGACTTTACGAGAATCAATTATGCCTCACGGAGATACCGCCGCATTCCATGCGTCTGTTGGCCATCAGAACGGTTCTGGAGCGTCCGCAGCTGCTATCTACCGCAGGGCACTTTACGCAAGGGTGGGCAGAATTCACAGAGGTGACATGGGCGGCAGAAACGTTCTGCTTGCGTTGGAATCCCGATTACAAATCCCGCGGTCCGATTAAGCTGTACATCCCGGAACCCTATCGGGACAAACCGATTGAGATATCGGGCGGATATGCAGAGGTTCACCTCGACATCTTGTCGATTATGCCCCTGCAGGATGGGGAATGTATCCGGATTCGCTTCATGGATTAATTTATCAACGCACACAGGAAAGGAAGACAGCTATATGAAACTTGCTGGAAACCGGGCTCCTGCGCAGCGGCTGCCTGTCAGATGGTCTGCGGGAAGCTTGAGAAAGATGTGGAAGAACTGGCAGTTGTACGTGTTTGTCTTCCCGACACTCGCTTACTTTATACTTTTTCATTATTACCCCATGTATGGTGTGCAGATTGCATTTCGTGATTTCATTCCCTCACTCGGCATTTGGGGAAGTGAGTGGGTCGGCTTGGATCATCTGGAGCGGTTTATTCATTCGTATTATTTTCCAACGCTGATTAAGAACACCTTGCTCATCAGTCTTTACCAGCTCGCCTTGTTCCCGCTGCCGATTATTGTGGCGTTAATGATTAACGAGCTGAAGAACGGGATGTATAAGAGGATCATCCAGACGTTCTCCTATGCGCCGTATTTTATTTCGGTTGTTGTAATGACGGGCATGGTTGTCGCATTCCTGCACCCGCAGACGGGCATTATCAATGTTCTGATCGAGGCGCTGGGCGGGAAGCCGATCGCTTTTATGACAGAACCCGGATGGTTCAAAAGTATCTATGTGTGGTCTGGTGAATGGCAGAATCTCGGATGGGGCGCGATCATCTACTTGGCTGCTCTCACAACCATCAATCCCGATCTTCATGAGGCGGCAACGATGGATGGCGCTACACGTCTGCAGCGGATCTGGCATATTAACATTCCGAGTATTCTTCCGACCATTATCATCTTGTTTATTCTTAATATGGGCAGCTTTATGTCCATCGGTTTCGAAAAGCTATATCTAATGCAAAATCAATTGAATATGGATGCTTCAGATGTGATCCAAACCTATGTCTATCGTACCGGTTTACTGGAAGGACAGTACAGCTTCTCGGCTGCCATCGGACTATTCAATTCATTGATTAATTTCGCTCTTCTGATTCTGTTTAATGGGATCGCCAAAAAAACAGCAAAGACGAGCCTATGGTAAGGGGAGACGATACATGGCCAGAGAGGCATTGTCCGACAAGATATTCATGATAGGCAACAAAGCAGTGCTTGGAGGGCTGCTCGTTATTCTGCTGTACCCGTTAGTCTATATTCTAAGCGCTTCCATTAGCGATCCGATGCTGGTAAATTCGGGGAAAGTCTGGTTGTTTCCGCGGAACATTACATTAGAAGGCTACAGCAGGGTATTTCAGAACGGAGATATTTGGACCGGATACCGCAACACGATCTTCTATACGATCTTCGGAACCTTCCTTAATTTGCTGCTGACGATTCCATGCGCTTATGCACTCTCGCGGAAAGATTTAACCGGCCGGGGCTTATTTATGGGGATTTTCGTATTCACGATGTTTTTCAACGGCGGGTTAATTCCGACCTTCCTGCTCATCAAATCACTAGGCATGCTGGATACGATATGGGTTCTGATGATTCCGGGTGTCGTTTCGGTCTGGAACCTGATTGTGACGCGAACGTTCTTTCAATCTACCATCCCGCGCGAGATGGAGGAGGCCGCTGAGATGGATGGCTGCAATCACTTCATCCTGTTTCTGCGTATTGTCTTCCCTCTATCGGCACCGATTGTAGCCGTCATGGCACTGTTCTATGGCGTTTCTCACTGGAACCAATATTTCAGTTCCATGATTTACCTTACCAATCGGGAGTTGTTTCCACTTCAACTGGTACTGCGTGAAATACTCATTCTGAACGAATTAACAGCTCTGATGCTGGACGGTGAGAATATGAAAGCCATGGCTGAGCAGGCGAGAATTGCGGACATTACCAAATACGCCGTCATGATTATATCCGCTATTCCGATGCTGATTGCCTATCCGTTTCTGCAGCGCTTCTTCGTCAAAGGGGTCATGATCGGTTCTATCAAAGGTTAGGATAGAGTCTAGCATCTGTATTCTTCATTTACTTGAAAGGGGGGATGCCCTGGAGATTTGTAAAGAAAAGCATCAGAATAAAGTGAGATTGGTAAAAGGAAGACAGCAGGGAGTCATCATCTATTAATCGAGGGGGAGCCGCATGAAAAAAACGTTTATGATGTTTCTAATGTTGACGCTTGTAGCCGTAAGTATATTGGGATGCTCGAATAATCCAAAAGAGGAGGGCAATTCAGATGGAAAGACGACGACGGCACCAGATAAAGAGGCGGGTAAACCGGATAAATTCAACGCGACAGGTTATCCGATCGTCAATGAAAAGATCACATTGAATTTGATGGGACCAAAAGTCCCGATTCACGGTCCTTGGGATCAGATGGATTTGTTCACGGAGATGGAAAAGCTGACGAACATCCAAATCCAGTTCAACACGCCGAATAGCGATGTGTATCAAGAAAAGAAGAATTTGGCCTTCGCCAGCGGTGAACTGCCCGATGTTTTCTTCGGAGGGCCTCTTACACCTAAAGATGAGGTCACTTATGGCGGGCAAGGATTATTGATTCCACTCGAAACGCTGATCGAGAACTGTGCGCCCCATTTCAAAAAAATTCTGGATGAAAATCCGGAAGTGCGCAGCGCTATAACAGCGCCAGACGGTCATATATACGCCCTGCCTCAGGTGAATGAAGTGCCCGGGGATTTGACCACCAAAATGTGGATTAATAAGGAGTGGCTGAAGAAAGTCGGTCTGTCTATGCCTACAACAGTCGATGAATTGTATGGGGTTCTCAAGGCGTTCCAAGAGAAGGATCCGAACGGAAACGGTTCAGCCGACGAAATACCTCTAACATCGGGAAGGCTCGGGGATATTCGACCGGCGATCCTTGCCGCTTTCGGCCTTATATCGGATAGCTTTGTGAACGAGAATGACGGTAAACTGGTTTATTATCCGACAGCTCCGGGATACAAGGAGTACATTGCTTTCATGCGCAAGCTGTACGATGAGAAGCTGCTGGATAACGAAACCTTCACCCAAACCTCGCAGCAATTAAATGCCAAAGGGATGGATAATCAATTGGGGTCTTTCGTGAACGCAGCACCATTCGTCGTCGTATCCGAGGAACGCAATGATGAATTTGAGCTGATGGGTCCGCTGACAAGCACCATTAACAGCAAGCCAGTATGGCCCAAGGTGTCCAGTGTAATGCGCGGTTTATTTGCCATAACGAAAACAAATCCTAACCCGGAAGCGGCCATCCGATGGGTCGATCACCTGTACTCGGATGAAGGCTCGATCCTGGTCATCTTCGGCAAGGAAGGCGAGGGCTACAAGTGGCTGGATGATCAGAAAACGAGCTGGGAGAGAACGTGGCCTGAGGGAATGAATCCGGAGGAATATCGTGGTGGACGCGTAACGCCGGCTGCTGGCACCTTCGTCCCCACCATACGGCAACTGGACTTCTTGTCCAAACGTGCCAATGACAATATTATCGGCCCGATTGCCGCTCAGGTGGAAGCGAAATATGTGAATGTGTGGAAAGAGGCGTTCCCGCTTGTCTATTTCTCGGATGATCAGCAAAAAAGGATCAGCATACTTGAAGCCGATCTCAAAACCTATGTGGAACAAATGGAAGCGAAATTCGTAACTGGTATGGAGCCGCTGGACAACTGGGACAAGTATGTAAGCACGCTCGAACGTATGGGAGTGGCTGAATACTTGCAGATTCATCAAGAGGCCTATGATTTGTGGAAGAAAACCAACTAGAGAGGGAATTGACGTTCCGACCAGACAGGATATTACCAATGATGTTCGCGACAACATGAGCGTATAAACAACAAAGCGGCCGGGTGATACCGGCCGCTTTGTTGTTCTCATTTTACTTTGTAAAGCACGGTTAATCAAACAGTGTGGTCGATAAATACCGTTCACCGGTATCCGGCAGCAGGACGACGATCGTCTTCCCATGATTCTCCGGCTTTGACGCGAGAATCGTAGCCGCGTGGAGAGCCGCACCTGACGAAATGCCGGCGAGAAGACCTTCGGTTCGGGCCAGCTGCCTTGCCGTGGCAATGGCATCCGTGCCGCGCACGGGCATAATTTCGTCGACAACCGACCGGTCGAATACGTCGGGGACGAAGCCTGCGCCGATTCCCTGGATCAGATGGGCGCCGGGGTGGTTGCCGGACAGCACAGCCGATTCTTGCGGCTCAATGGCAACGACGCGAATCGAGGGTTTTCGCGCCTTCAATACCCCGCCTACGCCGCTGATCGTGCCGCCGGTTCCAACGCCTGCGATGAACATATCGACGGCGCCTTCTGTGTCGCGCCAAATCTCCTCAGCGGTCGTCCGCCGGTGCACGTCAGGATTCGCTGGGTTGGTAAACTGCTGAGGCAGGTAAGCATTGGGAATCGTCTGGGCCAGCTCCTGCGCTTTGGCAATTGCGCCGCGCATCCCTTCCACACCGGGTGTCAGAACAAGCTCTGCACCGAGGGCCTGCAGGATCTTGCGGCGCTCAATACTGAAGGTTTCCGGCAGCGTGATGATCATCTTATATCCTAGAGCGGCGGCCACGAAGGCCAGCGCTATACCGGTATTGCCGCTGGTAGGCTCGATGATAATCGAGTCTGGCCGCAGCAATCCTTTATCCTCGGCATCTTTAATCATGGCATACCCGATCCGGTCCTTCACGCTGCCTCCTGGATTAAACGATTCCAACTTGGCGATCAAGGTCGCCTCCAGCCGCTTGGAAGCGGCATAATTAGTCAGCTCCAGCAGGGGTGTATTCCCGATTAGCTCGGTTAGGTTCTTGGCGATTTTGGGCATATGTGACTCACTCCTATGACAATTGTTATTTCCCAATAAACTTAGTCGGTAATATAACGTTAACACGGCAGAAGTCAGGTTTCAACTTACCCTGCGGGATCGGCGCGGGTGCAGCCTATATTTTGGATGAAATGACTATGAATCTCGCCCTTGAATTATAGAGTAGACGCGGATCTGTCGAAATCTAGCGAATGGACCGTCGATGTTACTAGTTTGTAACAACTTATGCGATAAACTCCTTTACCATGTGTATATAAGCATGGAATGAGGAGAGAGAAAATGACTACTGCTAGGAAGAAACGACGATTGTTGTCGTTTGGTATTATTATTGTCATAATTGGCTTCGTGGCCGGGTGCAGCGTACAAAGCAGGTTTCATCTGTGGGCAAGCAGTGAAGTTGTAGGCACGATAGATGGCGGTCCCTTACTGAACGGCAGTGATCCGCAGGTAAACGGAAGCATCAATGGCCAGCCTTTGCCTAACGCAGGGTCGAATGGATCCGGGCAGGGCACAGGAGGCCCGAACAATGGCGGGCAAGGCACAATCGTCGATAAGGGTACGTCAGGCGGCACGAACGGCGGCAATCAAGTGCCTGCTAAGGAAGGGAATGCTCAACTGGAGAAACCCACTGCACCGAAGGTAGATTATCAGGCGAAGAAAGGCCAGAAGCTGGTGGCACTTACATTCGATGATGGGCCTGATCAAAAGTACACGGTGGCGATTTTAGATATTTTGAAGGAGTACAAAGTTAAGGCCTCTTTCTTCCTCGTTGGCACGCAGGTAAAAAAATATCCGGAGATGGTCGCGCGCATTGCTAAAGAAGGGCATTCAATTGGGAATCATACATACCGACACCCCGACTTAGCGTCGCTGGACGAACACCGAATTATACAGGAAGTGATGTGGACCGATACATTGATTCAGCGAGCAACCGGTTTTGTTCCAAACTTGGTACGGGCGCCTTATGGATCGGTATCGGCCGAGGTCAAATCCATTATGAAGGACAATAACCGGGAGCTGGTTGGCTGGACGGTCGATACACGTGACTGGAACGGGGTTAGTGTTGCGAAAATGCGGCAAAACATTAACAATAATACAAAGCCGGGCGGAATCGTGCTCATGCATTCTTTTGGGAGCAGCCATCTGAAGAACACAGTGGAGCTTCTTCCCTTGATTATTAGCGATTTGAAGAAAAAAGGATACACAATCGTAACTGTAGATGAGCTGCTTGCGGCGAAGGCGCATAAAGCAGCGAGTAAATAATTTACGAACGCCTAGCCGGGTGACCTTGTGCCGGCTGCGATGGAAGGGGATTCGAACCGGACGTGAAGCGACAACGATGGGTAAGACGGATTGGGCTCCGCGTAATAGCAGCCATCTGCTTGCTCGGGATAACCGGATGCCAGTATACGGCTACGCCCGCAGATCTATTGCTGGGACCGCGCGAAACACCGGAGAATGCTGCACTTGCTGCAGCTGTCCGCGATGCGCTTCCGGCGCGGGCGAAGCTCTCGCTTCCGGACCAAGATGAAGCCATGTCCGCTGTGCGGAAAATGGATATTGACGGCGACGGGCGCAAAGAAGCGATCGTGACGTTCATAACCGATTCGGAAGATCAGCAAGTGCTCGTACTGAAAGAAGGAAGCGATGGCTGGCAATTATGGTTTATCTTTGGCGAATCGTCGGGCTATGGCATTGATTGGATCGATGCCGCTGATCTGGACGGAGACAGCCAGCCGGAATTGTTGATTGGATGGAAACAGTACATGGTCCCGAACGGTATCTTGAATGTATACCAGATTCAATCGGAGAAGGACTATAAGGTGCCGCCGAAACCAATTGCCGAGCTTGAGTATACTAGCGCGGTGCTTGGTGATATCGATGGTAACCAGCGCTCTGAGATCGTCCTGATCCGGGAGGAGCAGCAAGCAAAGGAAGATCAGCTCTATGGGTTAATGGACAGGACGCTGCATGTATATCGGATGGAGCAGGGTATGATCACAAATACGGAAACTGTCTCACTGCCAAGTGAGGTTAACGGCTACTATAACTTGGTCGTCGGCAAAATAGCTAAGAACCGTTACGGGATGGTTGCTGATGCAGGGCTGGGGGCTCATTCCTCCATGACGATCATGCTTGCTTGGGAGAATGGAGGGCTTGTCCAGGTTTATCCGTCGAGGAGCAGTAGTGAATACGACAGAAGCTTTAATGTTTATTCCACCTTAAGCGGGGATGAGAACAACGATGGTATTCTGGATATTCAGATCATGAAGGAGGCACTCGATCAGCCAGCCGATGCGGCGATGAGTGAACTGGTCTTGATCGATCAGCGGAAGCAATGGGACGGCAAGGCGAATTTTCACGTTGTGATGGAGCAATATGTGGATTACGCCGGGCGGTATGCGCTTCGCTTCCCTCAGACGTGGTACGATCAAGTGACAGTGAGGCGTCCCAAAGACGAAGAGAAGGGTCAGCTCTATGTAGACATATACGAAGCGGCATCCGATAAGAGGCTCCCTCTGTTCGTTATCCATAGCACACCGCTTACGGACTGGCATGTCTTGGAGCAGGCGTGGCAGGATCAAGGGGTGCAATATTCCGAGCTGGTTAAAGGTGGCGGGATCGTGTATGCGGTAGAATGGGAAGAGCCGTCGGAGGACTGGACCGAGGAGGAGCGGGCTCTGTATACCGGCCTGCAACCGGATGAGAATGAGTTGAAGCGGCTGTTCAAGCTTCTTCCGGAAGATTAATGGGTTGGATGGAGCAAGGAGGGCATTATGCGGATTTTGCTGCTAGAGGATGAAGAAGCGATACGCGGATTTGTCCGCATTAACTTAAAGCGCAACGGAATGGACGTAACCGAGGCGGAGGACGGAGAGACGGCCCTGATGCTTGCCGATGAAGCCGATCCTCCCTTCGATGTGGCGCTGCTTGACGTCATGCTGCCGACGATCAGCGGTTTCGAGGTATGCGAGCAGCTGCGGGAGAAGTTTCCGCGGATGGGGATCATCATGCTGACGGCGAAATCTCAGGAAGAGGACAAAATCCGCGGACTAGAGCTTGGCGCAGACGATTATGTGCAGAAGCCGTTCAGTCCGGGCGAGCTGATCGCTCGGCTCGGTGCACTGCATCGGCGTATGATGCCCGGAGGCTTATCTTGGCCGGAAGGGGCTGGGGATGCTGAGGGTGCGAAAGCTGGTGACTCTGCAGCGCCAGTAGCAGGTGAATCAACGATGCAGCACGAGGGCGTCGATGGATCAGGCCCTGCAGCATTGAATCGGGATGCATCCGTTGATGGCATTGTCCGCGGGGACATGGAAGCAACCGATCGTCGGAATGAAGAATGGAACAGGGCGGACGTCATAAGCGAGACTGCTGGCCGATCAGGCGAATCAAGTGCCGTCATCCATTCCGTTGGCGGCGAGATGGCGAGCGGTGGAGCTATACCCGTCATCCGTCTGGGAAGCGATAGCGATAACGTAAAGGCGGCACCAGAGTCTGAAACTGAGGCTGGTAACGGAGAGGGCAATGGTTCGGCAGGAGGAGCGGGCTCTTTGTTGGGGTCTACGTATGTTGGAACGACGCCCACGGGGAACGGTTCCGCAGCCGGCGATCCCAAGGCCTTCGCCGATATGGAGGATCGCCCGCGTGCAATGCCGTCTCAGGGGGATCTGCGCAGGCAGCACAATGAGCTGCATGAAGGGATATTCCGCTTGTCTTCAGCTGAGCGCCGGCTATGGAAGCGAGACGAGGAGGTCGTGCTGACTCCGACCGAATGGACACTGGTGAAGCTGCTCATGGAACGTGCAGGCGAGGGCCTTAGCCGGGACGATATTTTGGATGCGGTATGGGGCAGGCACTTCATCGGGGATTTGAAGATCGTGGATGTTAACATTCGGCGCATCCGCCAGAAAATCGAGGATGAGCCGTCTGACCCTCGATTTATCGAAACGTTATGGGGCTATGGCTACCGCTGGAAACGGAGCGATGGGCGATGAGCAGTCTCCGGACACGAATGGTGTGGAGCTACGGTGTGCTGATCGTTCTTGTAGTTGTGCTGCTCGGCTCCATGTTCGTTACGTTGGTATGGAATTATTACTATCGAAGCGCCGTCGGTTCGGTGCTGCAGAGGGCGGAGACAGAGGTCACGCTGCATAACCGCAACCTTGCCTATCAAACGATGAGAGATAAGGCCCGGTACATGCTTCAGAACATGACGGATGGGGTGGAGCATCTCCAGCTGCTGGATAACCAAGGCGGGTTAGTCGTGGATGCCGACGGTATATCGGGGGCTGGACGAAAGCTGACGACCCCGGATGTCATTCAAGCGCTTGATGGGGAGAAGGGCATCTGGCGGGGCGTGGATCCAACCACGCATGAACGGATTGCCGCTGTTACGGTACCCTTGAAATCGGAGCAGCGCGTCGTTGCTATGTTCCGTTACACGGCTTCGCTCGAAAGCGTGGATGCTACGCTGCGCAACTTATTTTGGATAACTCTCATCGTGGCTGTTGTGGTCGTGCTGCTCTTCTTCGGCATGAGTATATGGCTGGCCAATCGAATTGCGCGTCCGATCCGTAATTTGACCCGTGTTGCCGAGCAGATGGCAGAGGGAAATTGGACGCGGCGTGCAGCAAGCCATGACCGCGACGAAATAGGCCGGCTGGCGGATACGCTCAATACGATGGCGGCGGAGATTACGAGAAGGGAGAAGCTGAAGAACGACTTTATCTCATCGATCTCCCATGAGCTGCGGACGCCGCTCACATCGATAAAAGGCTGGAGTGAAACACTTGCCTCCGGCGATCCGGCGGATGTCGAGGAGGTACAGCTCGGGCTGTCGGTTATCGACAGGGAGACGGACCGCTTGTCGGGTCTGGTGGAAGACCTGCTCGATTTCTCCAAGCTGTACGCGAAGAGTATTGTACTGCATCCCGAGCTGCTCGATTTCTTGGCGCCGGTCAAGGAGACGGTCAGGCAGTACGAGGCGAGAGCACAACGGGAGGGCATTGGCCTGACGGCCCGCCTGACCGTGGAAAGTACGATGCTTGTGAAAGCCGATGCTAACCGGTTGAAGCAGGTGATGATCAATGTGCTCGACAATGCGTTCAAATTCACACCGCGCGGCGGTTCCGTCACGATAACGGCCGAGCGGGAGGCAGGAATGGCGCGCGTGTCGGTGTCGGATACCGGCTGCGGTATTGCGCCTGAGGATTTAGCGCATGTGATGGAGAAGTTTTATAAAGGCGAGAGTCAGCGTGCAGGCAGCGGTTTGGGGCTTGCCATCTGCAAAGAAATCGTGGAGCTGCATGGGGGGACGGTCGAGCTGGAGAGCGTTCCGGAGGAGGGAACGACCGTAACGATTCGGGTTCCACTGCTTACGGTTCCAAGCGGAGAGGAAGACGGTCACTCTTTGTAGAACAGCGATTTGCGTTTGGCCACCACGTAGGCAATCGCGGCTGCAGCCAATACGACAATGGCAATTGCAAATCCGTGCTGTTTGATCCATTCCATCCATGCCGGCATAGGCTTAAGGTACCTCCTATTTTGATGCTGGTTTTTGAATTGTAGTATGTGGTGAGCCCGCATTCTTAACCCCGGTAACTTTTTGCAGGGAGTGAAGGGATGCGGGCTTATTTGTATAAAGGGTGATAAGCGAATCAGGGAGAGAATGAGGGGGGGGAACTGGCGAACTCTGGATGCCAATCGTTTAGATCGGCAGACAAGCCGGCCTTGTATGTGGTTTAATATGGGTAGGTAAAAATGACCGAATACATGAGTAAAGGTGGAACTTATGCGCATGAGGGAAACAAGCCGCAGAGGATTACGTATAACGGCAGCACTTGGATTCGCGCTCCTGCTGCTTGCGGTCATTGTGGCCGGCTGCAGCAGCAAGGAGCAGCAGCCACCCGTAGAAGACGTGATCGCGCCGCCGCCGGTAGAAACGGCACCGGAGGATGACGGAATAGTTGTCCCGGCCGAGCCTGATTTTACGGCGCCGCTGACTGGATTGAAGCAGGATACGGCGGCCGATAAACGGGCGATTGCCGTCATGATTAACAATATGTCCAAGGCACGGCCGCAATCGGGACTGCCGCATGCCGACATGGTGTGGGAAGTGCTTGCTGAAGGCGGGATTACAAGGCTGGTGGCGATATTTCAGAGCGACGACTTCCCGGATGCAATCGGACCTATACGCAGCATCCGGCCTTATTTAATTGAGCTTGGGGAGACCTATGGAGGGCTGCTCGTCCACGCAGGAGGCAGCCCGGATGCCTATGCAATTCTACAGAAGCAGAAGAAGCCGTATCTCGATGAGATTACGAATGCGGGCAGCTATTACTGGCGGGATAAATCCCGCAAAGCGCCGCATAATCTCTATTCCAATCTCGAGAAGCTGCGGCAAGGGGCGGACAAGAAGAACTACAAGACGGATGTGCCTGTTCCGGTGTATCCATTCGCAGAGGAGGGGGCAACGGCTGGCGGATCGCCGGCGACCCAGGTAGGAATCTCCTTCCTCCTCAAAAATTACAAGGTGTCGTATGCCTACGACCCGGCGACCCGGCTCTACGCGCGGTCAATCAACGATAAGCCGCACACGGACCTTACGACGGAGAAGCAGCTAACCACGACGAACATTGTCGTGCTGGGGGCCAAACAAACTGTGTATGACGATATCGGCCGGCTTAAGATCGATCTGGAATCCGGCGGCCCTGCGATGCTTGTGCAGCTTGGGCAAGCGGTCGATTGCACGTGGGAACGAAGCGGGGATGGCGTCATCCGCATTATGAAGGATGGGAAAGAGCTGCCGTTCGTACCCGGCAAGACTTACTATCATATCGTACCCATGAAGCCTACTTTTGCGGAGCATATCACAATCAGCTAGCTGCTGATAGGGCGCATCAAGGCAGGGGATTATAAGGGATAGCTGCTTGGAAACCGCTCGGCGCTTGGTGCCGGGCGGTTTCTTTGCAATGGGGAGCGTGTAATACAGAATTTAATGGTAAAAAATTGAAGAAATTATGCTGGTTATATTTATTTTCCAGGCGGTTAAAAACGGTCCATACAGAAAACACTAGGAGAAAGACAGGGGAAAAACAGCGTAATTGTGAAAACTATTTTTGAAAATGTCATAAAACCTTTACAATGCGTTAACAAAAGGAAGTTATACTATGGTAAGATATTGTCGGTTTTGTGTACATGGTTCGGCAATGCTAATCTTGCACGAGGGTGAAGGGGATAACAAATGTTCAAGAAAAAAGACATTTTTTTTACGACGCTGGAGTCAATGTCGGACATACTGCTTGAAGCAGTCGAGTACTTTGCGAAGAACGTTTCGAATTTAAAGGATGTAACGCAATTTGCCAAGGCCATGAAAGAGTACGAGAGCAAATGCGACCGCCATGTACATACGGTTATTACCGAATTGAACAAGACATTCATCACCCCGATCGAACGTGACGATATTATGAAGCTCACGACATCGCTCGACGATGTGCTGGACGGCATTGAAGCATGCGCGTCCCGTTTTGAGATGTATCACATTCAAGAGCATGACGAATATATCACGTTGTTTGCCGACATCCTGGTGCGCAGCGCGCAGCAAATTAAGAAAGCGATCTACTTGCTTACCGAGAAGAAGCTGCTTGCCATCCGCGAGCCCGCTATTCACATTAACGAGCTGGAGAACCAAGCGGACGATCTGCTCCGGGTATGCGTAAAGAGCTTGTTTGCGAAGGTTACGGATCCGATTGAACTGATCAAACGGAAAGAAATATATGAGCGGCTGGAGCAGACGACCGACTACTGCGAAGACGTGGCCAATACACTTGAAACAATCATTATGCGCAACAGCTAAGGAGCAGGTGGACCACGGTCATGGACATATACGTTTTAGTTGGTATCGTTATTTTTCTGGCGCTGGCATTCGACTTTATTAACGGTTTTCACGACACGGCCAACGCGATCGCGACTTCGGTCTCGACGCGGGCATTATCACCTCGATTGGCGATCATCATCGCCTCATCGATGAACTTTATCGGCGCCATGCTCTTCACGGGCGTAGCGAAGACAATCGGGGGCAGTGTAGCCGATCCGGCGAAGCTGGATCATGGTGTAGAGATCGTCATTGCCGCGCTCCTCGCGGCGATTATATGGAACCTTATCACGTGGTGGTTCGGAATTCCGTCCTCTTCCTCCCATGCGCTGATTGGTGCTCTTGCGGGTGCAGTAATTAGCTCAGAAGGGTTTAGCGGGATTAATGCGTCAGGGTTCACGGATATTGTTAAGGCACTTATTTTGTCGCCGATTATTGCGTTCTCGATCGGGTTTATCGTGATGTGGCTGTTCAAGAAAATATTCGCCAAATCCAGCCCGCATCAAATCAACAAGCATTTCCGCAAAGGCCAAATCCTGACCGCCGCCTTCCAATCGTTCACGCACGGTACGAACGACGCTCAGAAGGCGATGGGGATCATGACGTTCGCGCTCGTCGCAGCAGGACTTCAGGATACTTTGGATGTTCCGCTGTGGGTGAAAATCTCCGCAGCTACGGCTATGGCGCTCGGAACCTCGGTCGGCGGCTGGAAGATCATTAAGACGATGGGGACGAAGATTTTTAAAATCGATCCGGTTAACGGATTTGCAGCGGATATCTCCTCCGCGTCCGTTATTCTGACTTCTACGCTGCTGCATCTGCCGGTTAGTACGACCCATGTCATTACTTCATCCATTCTCGGGGTTGGCAGCGCCAAACGCTTCTCCGCCGTCAAATGGGACATGGCCGGAAAAATCTTTATGTCCTGGATCATTACGATCCCGATAACGGCTTTACTCGCGATGATTATCTTCCGTATTATGAAGTTGTTCATGTAGTTGAATTTGTATAGATAGGGTGTGCTGCTGCGGTATTCGTGTCCGCATGCGCTGCTGTTAATAGGTCAGCCAGAGACTTCAAGTCTTCTGGGTGGCTTATTTTTGTTAGAGGCCAGAAAAAAGCTGAGCAGGGCGGGTGGGACAGGACTGGGCTGGGCTGGGCAGAGCAGGACAGGGCAGGACAGTATACTTGTGCTTTACGCCGCCATGGGCGTCGACTATACTATATTTGCTATAAAACCTAACTTTTTCTGGAAGATGCGATTATACAAATGAATGAGGTGAAGGAATTGACTACTGCGGGAAAATGGAAGGTTGGCATCTCCTATAGTGCGAAGATGCCCATGGATTTGCAGCAGGTGAAAGCAGCGGGAATCGATTGCATCGAGCTAACGTGGCAGTCACTGGATATTTTCGATGCGACCGTGAAGGAAAAGTGCGACAACGTTATTCAAGCGGCACGCAGCTTGGGCATCGAGGTATGGTCGATTCATATCCCGTATGGCACCGAGTGGGATCCCTCTTCGTTAGATGAAGCTGTTCGAGAGCAGGTAATACGCAGCGTAACTCGGGTTCTTCAGTACGCACAAGAATGGGGCATCCATACGGCTGTATTCCATCCGAGCTGGGAACCGATCGCTGATGCGGAAAGACCGCTGCGCCTAGAAACCTGCAGAGAAACACTTGAGCTCCTGGCCGTCGAAGCCGCTGCTCGCGGTATCGTGCTGGCGGTGGAATGTTTGCCTCGTACTTGTCTGGGAAACTCTGCCGAGGAGATGGAGTATTTGCTGCCCGATCATCCCGGGCTGGGGATATGCTGCGATGTGAATCATTTGTTTAAGGAGGCACCCGAGGCGTTCATACGCCGGCTTGGCTCGCGGATCAGAACGACTCATATATCCGATAACGATGGGATCGATGAGCGACACTGGATGCCTGGCAAAGGCATCATTCAGTGGGCAGAAGTGCTGTCTGCGCTGGAGGATGCCGGTTATGGGAATGTATTCCTGTACGAGATTGTCAATCCTGCACCGCGGCAGGTGATAGAGAATTACGCGATGCTTACAGGTAAGAGGGAGCTGTAACGCCGGAAAAGGATAAATCTCCTCCATTGGGAATATCGGATATATTACGCCTTAGGGTGCTTTATTTTTCGTTATCTCCTACAACGCAGTGTTTATTGTTTCGGCGTTCATCGGTCCGTATGCAGTGGGTTAACCGTATTGCTCCCCGACCGTACCGCCTCCGGACCGATAATCGCATATTCGGGATAGATAAACGCAGCCAAATCGCGTTCGTTCCGCTGCGAGTCGCGCACGCGGATACCGTCGTGCCGGAGCGAGAAGGCGGTAAATCGGGCAGTGCAACCGACTAGTCCATGCGAGAATCGTTCAAGACCGACGACGGACGCCGGTTGGTCCGACACGCACTGAATGACTTCTTCCAAAGTAAGCCCCACGGACAGTAGCTTCGACATCGTCGTGGGCAAATCCCCTACCAATCCGCTCACGCAGCGGGCATGCAGGTCAGTGCTGATGGAGAACGGCTTGAAGCCGAGGGCGATCGCGCGTTCCGCCACGTCGAAACTGAAGCTCGCACCACCGTGCCCCACATCGAACAAGACTCCTCGCTCCCGAGCATCCAGCGCTTCCCTGATGATGCCGTCCCGGTTGAACAAGCCCCAACGCTTACCATGATAGCAATGGGTAACGATATCGCCCGCGCCTAGCTCGGGCAATATATCCTCTAACAGCGGAAGCGGTTCCCCGACATGAATCATAAGCGGAAGGCCGACTTCGTCTGCCGCGCGTTTGGCGACCCGGACGATCTCGATGCCCATGCCGCGCATGATGACTCCACTCGCCCGCAGCTTGATCCCTTTGATCGTAGAGCGGTTCTGCTCGATGCACGCCATCATCAGATCGAGGTCGAGCTTATCCAGATTGTCCAGTTCGCTGACTTGGCTCGCGAACGTTAGGCCGATGGAGCCGAGATTGATGAAAGCGAAGATCGGAAAAGAACTAGGCTTAACGATATATTCGCGGAATCCGATGTAATTCGCTTGCCCGGCGCTACCGGCGTCAACAAGCGCCGTTACGCCGGTTCGCGGGCCGATATCGTCCGCCCGCAGCGAAATGTTCGACACCCCATAGTAGATATGGGTGTGCAGATCGATCCAACCGGGGGACAGCCAGCCGCCCTTCAGATCGATAATCTGCGCTCCTGCCTCGGCTGGTAACCTGCATCCGACTGCCGTCACAACACCGTCCGCGTTGATCGCGATATCGACCGCGTCCTTCGCCGCGCCGCCCGTTACGGCGCTGGGGAAACCGATAAGCTTGGCGTTCCTGAGCAAGAGTTGCTTTGCCATGATAAATATCCTCCAAAGTTTTGCATTCCCTGTATCAGTCTGGCCACCGCAGCAGGGATAGATATCCAAAATCGGTTGCATTCCGCGTCGGCAACTCCGGCCGCGACGGATTCGCCAACAGCTCCGTAATACGTGAACAGACCAGTTCGATCTCCCCAGCCTTTAAATTGCAGGGGTCGATCTGGAAGAATCCGAGCTCGGCCTCGTGCGCGCGGACGCGGACGCTCAGCTCGCCGGCGCTGAGCAAGTTGCTCAGTTCGAATGCGCTCAGCCCGCATACCATTGGGTCTAGCCATACTTGTAACCGGGTAATCGGATTCCCAGTAGGATCGGCAACCCGTTCTACACGAACGCCGCGCAGCGCTCCTAAATGCAACAACGCGTAGTCGATCCGCGCTTCCTCCTCCAAACGCACGTCGCCTGCATCGCGCTCCTGCCATTGCAGCAGAGCCTCCATAATGCCGACGATACTCTCCTTGCCAACCTTCATGCTCCTGCCAATCCCTCGCTCTTGCATATAACAAGCGCGAACGAGCCTCAGATCCCCGGCAATTATGCCCGAGGTCGGTCCGCCGAGAAACTTATGGCCGCTGTACACCACAAGCTGTGCGCCTGCTTCCAGAAATCCTCGCAGATCGTATTCCGACGCGGCGTCCACGATGACGGGGACACCGCGCTCGGCGGCAATCGCACAGACATCCCGCAGCCCGATTAGTCCGCTCTGCACCGTATGGTGCGAGACGACGTAGACGACGGCTGCCGTCCGCGAGCCGATCGCTCCGCGCAGTTGATATCCGCCTGCCTGCGTAACCGTGCCGATCTCGATGCAGGCGGCGCCGGTCAAGCGGATCATCTGCGACAAGCTCGCTCCAAAGCCGACGGCATGCCCCTTCAGCACGATTACTTCATTCTTCATATCATCCTTGCTCGTATCCGGCAGCCGTTCGATCAGGCACAGATCCGTCCCCGTCATACAGGCGGCTACCGCAACAGATATACCAGCTGCCGCGCTCGCCGTAACGCAACCGGCTTCGGAACCTGTCGCGGTGGCGATGATGCCGCAAGCCGCCCGCTGAAGCTCCCGCATGTCGACGAATTCCGGAAGGATGCTACTCATCGCTTCCGCGACGCGGGGACTGACACACGAGGAACCCAGATAAGTCATCGTACCGGCCGCGTTCACGATCCGACGCAGTTCATATCGCTCATGCATATTCATCGATTCGTCTCACCTCGTCTTCGACCGTTTAACCGCCTCCGCGACAAAACCGTCCGCGCGCTCCAGCAGCAGCTTAGCCTGATCAGAGTCGGTATCCGTCAATATCATGACGATCGCGGTCTTCACATGGCCCCCACTTTTCTTGTAAGCGGCTTCAATTCGTTCATCGTCCGCGTCTGTCGCCATCTTGATAATTCGCTTGGAGCGGTGAACCAGCTTCTCGTTGGAAGGCTGCAAATCGACCATTAGATTGTCGTACACTTTGCCGATTCGAATCATCGAAGCAGTCGTCAGCATATTCAGAATCAGCTTCTGGGCGGTGCCGGACTTCATTCTCGTCGAGCCGAGAATGACCTCGGGGCCGACGACGGCTTCGATCATCTGGTGCGCCAGCGGCCGCATCGGCGACTGCTCGTTGTTGCTGATGCCGATGACGGTGGCGCCAATGGCGCGAGCGCTCCGCATGGCGCCCAGCACATAGGGCGTCCGCCCGCTTGCCGCGATACCCACGACGACGTCCTGGGCTCTCACTCCGTACAGGTCCACATCTCGTGCGCCGTTCTCCTCGCTGTCCTCAGCCCCTTCGACCGCTTCTTGAATGGCCTGTACGCCTCCGGCTATAACGCCCTGTACCATTGACGGGTCGGAACCGTAGGTCGGCGGGCATTCGGACGCATCGAGAATGCCTAATCTTCCGCTTGTCCCCGCGCCGAAGTAGAACAGCCGGCCTCCCTGACGGAATGCTTCGACAATGCGATCGGTTGCGGCCGCAATGTGCGGAATGCTAGACCGGACCACTTCTGCGATCCGCTGATCCTCGTCGTTGATCATATACATGATTTGTTCCGTTGATTGCCGGTCGATCTTCCTGGTGTTCTGGTTGCGCTGCTCGGTCGTTAAGAAGCCGATGATATCATCCATAAGTACCTCCATGCGTCATGCGTTCCGTGTGATTTGTATTGTTCATTCGACTTCATGTATTTCGTCAGTCAGCGGTGGGCGCGGACCGGCTCAGCAAATGCAGCGCCAGCCTCGCAGCCCCTTCGGCAGCCGTCCGATTCGCTAGCAGGAAGGAAGCGCCTTCGGCTTCCTGACGGATCCGACACTCGAACGAGAGCCGATATGCGGCGCTGTGCTTGAACATCGATCCGGATAAGGCGATAGCGGAACCCGTTAGCCAAGGATGCTTGGCGCGAAGCGTCAGCGTCAGAACGGCAAGCTCCCGGGCCGAAGACTCCAGAACACGCAGTGCGACCGAGTCTCCCTGATCGCCGGCCTGAATGCACAGCGAAGCGAATTCGGCGATATGCTGCTTCAGAATCGTAGGCTGATAAATATAGGTCTTCAACTGTTCGATACCGGCAAGACGATACCGGTCAACGATAAGCTCCGTAAGCAACGTGCGGGGGAGCACTCCATCATGGCTCTGCATCGCGGCTTGAAGCGTCTTCAAACCGATCGAATACCCGCTTCCCTCATCGCCGAGCAAATGTCCCCAGCCTCCGGTTCGGTACATGCTGCCTTCCGGAATGACTCCGTATACAATCGATCCCGTACCTGCGATCACGATGATGCCGCAGGGAGCTTCGTGCACGGCGGCCAAGGCGACCTCGGCATCGTTCTTGACGAAGAAGCGGCAATTGAGCTTGCGTTCGCGAGCATAATGTTCCAGATATACGCGGATGCGATCATTCTCCAACTCGTTGCCCACGCCCGCTAGACCAAGGCATACTGCCGAGCATTCAGCCGGCTCCCGCCCCTGCGGGGCAAGCAGACGATCAAGAAGCTCGGCGATTCGCGCCTGTGCTGTCTCGAAGGTAACGGCATGGGGATTCGTACCGTCCGTTACAATTCGTTCCAGCACAGTACCTGCGCCGTCCATCAACACGCCCTCCGTTTTCGTCCCCCCGCCATCAATGCCGATCACGGCCTTCATATCATTTCACCTTCCTCTATGCAGCTGTAAATAAACAAATAAATGATGGCTCACCGAAAATTATATACGATAAATCGCATATATGCAAAAATAAATATCATAGATATATGAAAATATTAAAATTTTATTTCAAACTATAATGTGGAGTACAATCCCTTATTTTCAAGGAAGTATCGAAGTAGTTGGATATGGATTTCGATGTGATCATGAGGAAAATAGTAGAATCCAATCGTGTTTCGGGAGAATATGAATTGATTTAGATAAAAAATATCACAGAACTAAATAATTGTTGAAATTTTATTTCTAAGACTTTATAATCGGAGCATACCAAAAATGTAAGCAGTTACATGAAAGGCGGGGCGAAATGGCACAGACTGTAAGATCCGGCGCCGATCGGCTATCGGATCTCGGCGAACAATTGCTGAAAGGGAAGAAGTTCGGGCTGTTGACGAATCCGACAGGCATCGACTCGAATTACCGGTCGACGATCGATGTGTGCGCGGGAATGCGCGATGCGAAACTGACCGTATTGTTCGCTTGCGAGCATGGCATTCGCGGAGAGCGGCAAGCCGGCGTTAAAATTCCGGACGAAACCGATGAAGAGACTGGCCTTCAAGTGTACAGTCTGTACGGCGAGCACTCCAAGCCGACCTCGAGTATGCTGCAAGGGCTCGATGCGATCGTATTCGATATCCAGGATCTCGGCGTTCGATTCTATACGTACCTGTCCACGCTCGTATATGTGATGGAGGCTTGCGCCGAGCACGGCGTAGAAGTAATCGTGCTCGACCGGCCCAACCCGCTCGGCGGCCTAGCTAGCGAGGGCGGCTATCTTCAAGAAGGCTACTATTCAATGGTCGGAGCGTGGAAGGTGCCGTTCCGGACAGGGCTAACGATCGGCGAGTTCGCAGGCCTCGTGCGCGAACAGATGGCGACGCCGTGCAAACTTCAGGTCATCCCTATGCTGCATTGGAAGCGAGACATGGAATACCCGGATACGGGGCTAGCATGGCTGCCGCCGTCTCCGAACATGCCGACGATGGATACGATTCGAGTTTACGCAGGCAACTGCTTGTTCGAAGGAACTAACTTATCCGAGGGCAGGGGAACGACGAAGCCATTCGAGATGGTCGGCGCTCCCTGGCTCCGCGCTCGCGGCATATGCGGCACGCTCAACAGACAGGCGCTTCCGGGGGTTCGGTTTCATCCGGTAACTTTCACGCCGGTCATCTCGAAGCATAAGGGTGAGCTATGCAACGGAATCATGACGTTCATTACGGATAAACATGCTTACCAAGCGGTCCCCACCGGACTTCACCTACTACACGCCGTGATGGAAGCGCATCCCGAGCAGTTCGAATGGGTCAGGCCAGGAGGAGAGGGCAGCCATTACTTCATTGATGTTCTAAGCGGAAGCGATCGCGTGCGTCTCACCTTGCACGAAGACGGGGCCTTAGAAGCCATACTCGCCGATTGGGAGCGAGACCGCGCCCATTGGGACAGCATCCGCAGCAAATATCACTTATACGATTAATACATCCGGAGGTGAGGTTCATGAGTGCAATTACGTTCCGCCATTACTTACCGGGCGACGAGCCGGGCATCGTATCGCTGTGGAATAGATGTCTGACATGGGATCCCGTAACGGAGCTTCGGTTCCGCAAGCTCGTGCTGCTTGACCCGAATTTTGATCCACATGGCATGCGAATCGCCGTGAGGGGCGGCTCCGTGGTCGGCGTCTTCTATTCGATTCGACGCCGGTTGCCGATGCTCGGCACGGAGCTGGAGTCGGATAAGGGGTGGGTGCCATTCTTCTTCGTCGACCCGGACTGCCGTAGAGAAGGCGTGGCCACGAGACTTCTGGAGGACGCGATGGCGTTCATGCGCGCCAACAAACGGGAAACGCTATTGTTTTCCGGCTATGCTCCGAACTACATCGTACCGGGCATCGACCGGTCCGGATATCCTGCCGGCGCGGCATTCCTCGACAAGGCGGGCTTTCAACGCAATTATACCGCCGTCGCAATGGATTATCACCTCGTGCCGTTCGATATTCCGGAAGATGTGAGACAGCTGAAGAAGCAGCGGATTAGCGAAGGCTATTCGTTCGCAACGGCTGCGGATCGCGATCTGTACGAGCTGATTCAGTTCGCTACCGATCATTTCAACTCCGATTGGGGTCGCGCTATCCGCGAAGGGCTGCTGCAGAATCTGACCATGCAGCAGATTCTGGTCGCCAGACACCACGGTGAGCTCGTAGGCTTCTGCTTACACGGAGGCTACGAGGGCGTGCGCGAACGGTTCGGGCCGTTCGGCGTCGATTCTGGCCAACGCGGCAAGGGCATCGGCAAAATATTGTTGTATGATTGCCTGTATCTGATGCGTTCGCAAGGCATGCACGGCGCCTGGTTCCTCTGGACCGGCGAGCAAAGCGCTGCCGGACAGTTGTACAAGAAGCTTGGTTTCAACATCTCACGAAGCTTCGACGTCGTGAGCAGATCACTATAGCCATACCAAACGAGGAGGGTTACGCGCATGAAGTTATGGGGGAAGCTTTCGAAGGCCACTTTAGCATTGATGCTGACGGGAGCAATGGTGGCTTGCAGCGGGAACAACGGAAATGCACCGGCAAGTGAAGGATCGGGTAACAAGCCGGCTGAGAAGGTAGAGCTCACGATGCTCACCCACTATGTGGGAGTGAACGAAACGCAGCTTAAACCGTTAATCGAACAATGGAACTCGGAGAATCCCGACATCCAGATCAAGCCGATCGGTGTCGACTTCGGTGAGTTGCAGAAGACGATCATGACAAAGCAATCTGCCGGTCAAGGCGCGGACATCATGCACGTTTACGCGTTGTGGGGCGGTCAGCTTAACAAGAACAACGTGCTTGCGGAAGCACCGGATCATATCGCCGAGGACGTGAAAGCCAACTATCCGGAAGCGGCCGTGAAGGGCGCTTCGTTGGACGGTAAAGTGTTCGGTTATCCGACTGAGGTACAGGCATACGGACTGTTCTACAATAAACGTCTGCTGAAGGAAGCGGGCTTTGACAATCCTCCGGCGACGTGGGATGAGATGCTGAGCATGGCGAAGGCGATCGAGAAGAAAGACTCCAGCGGCAAAGTGCAAGTCCAAGGCTTCGGCTTCCAACGCGGTTATGCCGGTCTCGTCGACCAGCCGTTCATGGCCATGATGGCAGCGGCGGGAAGCAACCTGCTCAGTGACGACCTGACGAAATCGAACCTGAACACCGACGCGGGCAAGAAGACGCTGGAGCTATATAGCAAAGTATACGGCAAAGACGGAATGACCGACATTTCGTTCAACGCGACGAAGGGCTTCGGCACCGGTCAAGTTGCGATGACGATTGGCGCCGGCTGGTGGGCCGGATCGCTGAAGACGGTCATGAAGGACAGTTATACCGATGTAGGCGTCGCTCCTATCCCATCGTTAGACGGCAGCTCGAAGGGTACGATCGCTTATACTTGGGCATGGGGCGTCAACAGCAAGTCCAAGAACCAAGAAGCAGCATGGAAATTCCTCCAATGGATGAACTCGACTGTTGTGAAAGACGACTTGACGCCTGAGGGAAGCTTCCTGCTGGAGGCATTCAATACAGCATCGTCCCGTAAGTCCGATCTGGAATCGCCGAAGCTGAAAGAGCATCTAGGTTCGGATCCGATCATCAAGAACTTCTCCGATGCGCTGACATACGCAAGCGAAGAGCAAAGCCCGGCGACTGCCGCGGAAGTTCAGGACATCCTATTTAAGAACATCGAGAGCATGTGGACCGGCCAGCAGAGCTTGGACGACACAATCAACAACGCGCATACGCAAATCGAAGAAAAACTGAAGTGATTAAAGAGTTTCAGGGCGGCCACGAGTAACGCGGTCGCCTGAACTCCAATATAACGTGTCGCTTCGGATAAGGAGGTCGGTGATGAAGTCATTTGGATTGAGAAAAGAAACCGTACTGGCCTATTCGTTCTTAATTCCGATCCTGCTGTTCTATACTATCTTTCTTGTCATACCCGTGGTCTTCTCATTCGTGATTAGCCTCACCGAATGGGGCGGCTTCGATTTGGAGTCGATGACCTTCGTCGGCTTGGACAACTATAAGAAAATTTTCGCGTCCGACTCGACATTTCTCGATCCGATCCTGACGAATACGTTCGTATTCGCGTTTGGATCGGTGGCGCTCTCTTTCATAGCAGCTATGATGGTTTCATTCCTTATTACGCGGCTGCGCTGGCAGGGCTTGTGGCGTTCGATATACTTCCTGCCCGCAGTAACGACGATAGTTGCGATCGGCAACGTATGGCTTTATATTTATAACCCGACTAACGGCATTCTGAATGAAATATTAACGAGTGTCGGCCTGAAACCCGTCAACTTCCTCGACAACCCAAGTATCGCATTGTGGGCGGTCATCGCCGTCAGCGGTTGGCTCGGCATTGGCGGCGCAGTTCTCATTCTGACTGCCGGACTTAAGGGCATTCCACACGATTATTACGAGGCAGCTTCGCTCGAGGGCGCGGGAATGTGGAGGCAATATTTCTCCATAACGCTTCCACTGCTCCGTCCGACCATTCTGTTCGTGCTTATTACGTCGTTCATCGGCGGCCTGCAATCATTCACGCTTACGCTTGTCATGACCCGTACAGGAGGGCCAGGCAATTCGACGAATGTTGGAGCGCTCGAAATGTATAATCAAGCGTTCTCGTTCGGCAATTGGGGCGTTGCAAGCGCGATGGCATTCGTCCTGTTCGTCGTTATTTTCATCATCACCATGATCCAGTTGATCGTATTCCGCAAGGGAGGGGTGGAGAGCTACTGATGAAGCTGAAGCGTATTCCCTGGATTTCGTATCTCATCATCCTGATCGGCACCGTCATTATGATCTTCCCGTTTCTGGATATGATCTTCTCGTCGTTCAAAAGCGCGTCCGAGTACAGCAAGCTCAACTATTCGCTATTGCCGGAGACATTCGTGTTCGACAACTACCGGATGGCGTTCGAACAGCTCAAGTTGTCGATGCTGTTCAAGAACAGCATCATTCGTTCCTTGGCCATTACGCTGCTGGTGCTGCTTACCAGCTCGCTTGGCGGTTATGTACTTGCTAAGCTCAGATTTCCGGGCAAGAAGCTCATTTTCCGTTTCGTGCTGTCTACGATGATGTTTCCGGCGTTTCTCTTTTTTATCCCGAACTATTATATTACTGTTCATTTTCCGCTTGTCGGGGGCAACAATATATTCGGCGAAGGCGGCTATGGCGGTCTTGCAGCAAGCATGGCCGGACTTATCGTACCGTTCGCAGTAAGCGGCTTCGGCATCTTCCTGATGCGTCAATTCATTATGAATATTGAAGATGCCTATATCGAATCGGCTCGTATTGATGGCGCGGGTGAACTTAGAATCTTTTTTCAGGTCATATTGCCCATGACCGTTCCCGCGCTGGCGACTCTGGCGATCTTTGAATTTATCGGCTCTTGGAATGAGTTCATCTGGGCTCTGCTCATGAATTCGGTCAACAACGAGCTGGCGACGCTGCCTGTCGGCATTCAGATGCTGAAGTCTCATCTCGATCCGACGCTTACCCAACCGCTCGTTATGGCGGGACTTGTCATCGCAACCATACCGATTCTCATTCTGTTCCTGTTCCTGCAAAAATATTATGTGCGCGGCATGATGAACGATGGCTTGAAATAACCGTTATTCCTACCATTCCAAACTTAACTACTAGATGGGAGAGATTTAGAAATGACAACGAACAACAAGCAACATGTACTCGCGATTAGCGCTCATGCAGGGGACCAAGACCTGACAGCCGGAGCCACGCTTGCCAAGTATGTCATGGAAGGCCATAAAGTAACGATGCTGCACCTGACGCCGGGCGAGAAGGGTCACCCGCGCCTATCCGCCGAGGATTACGCCAAGCAAAAAATCGACGAAGCCCATCAATTCGCAGACATCATCGGAGCCGATGTTCGGTTTCTGAGTTACAGGGACGGAGAGTTGCCGCTTGACGAAACGGTCAAGTTCGAAGTGGCCGACATCATCCGCGAGTTGAAGCCCGAAATTCTAATCACCCATTGGTCGCGCAGCATGCACAAAGATCACGAGAATGCGCATTTCATCACGAAGGATGCGCGCTTCTACGCAGCCATTCCGGCGTTCGAACGCGACCTGCCGCATCACCCTGTCAAAGCGGTCTATTACTCCGAGAATTGGGAGGATATGTACGGCTACGATCCTGAAGTGTTCATCGACATTCCGGTGGAGGCATACGAGAAGTGGGTGCAGGGACTCAATCGCTACGCATTTGCCCGTGGCGAGACATACGGCTTCCCTTATATCGATTACTACAAAGCACTCACCGTCGTGCGAGGTGCCGTCAACGGCTTTAAACACGCACAAGCCTATGCCGTCGGACCCGGCGGGGTTCACCAAAGAAAGCAGTTTTTCATTTAAACCATTTGTGCCGCACGATCAGCCGCCGCGCCGGCTGATCGTTTCTTTATATTCGCGGAAGGAAGTGCAAAGTTGGAAAATGCTGACCAATGGAATAATATCGCCCCACTGATGGGGATGGACGCCGGCAGACTGCGCACCGCGTTTACGCTTCTAGAGAACGAGGTTGAGGCCGGTCGTATTCCCGGCGGCGTGCTGGCCGTCGGAAGAAATGGATATGTGGCCGAATTCGCATGCGGTATCGCTTCCTTCAACAAGGAGCTCGCGGTCCCGGCCAAACCGGAAACACCGTACGATTGCGCGTCGCTCACGAAAGTGACCGTCACGTTGCCACTCATTCTGATGCTCCTGGAAAAGGGGCGGCTCCATCTGCAAGATCCGCTCGCCCGATTCATTCCGGAGTTCGCCACCGCTGAGCATAAAGCTATGATCACGATCGAGCAGCTTCTTACGCATACCTCGGGGCTCCCTCCGACGTTCAATCTGCACGCGCATGGTTGGTCGCGCGAGAGGATCATCGCGAGCGCGATCGAGCTTGAGCCGGAACGGCAGCCGGGCAGACATATCGTCTATAGCGATTTAGGATTCATCCTGCTTGGCCACTTGGCCGAATTGCTGTACGAAGAACCGTTGGATCGCGCCGCACAGCGGCTTGTGTTTGACCCGCTCGGCATGGCCGACAGCGGGTTCTGTCCACCGCCGTCGCAGATCGCTCGCATTGCCGAGACGGAGTGGTACTCGTATGAGTCGGGGCCCCGGAGGGGGACGGTTCATGATGAGAACGCGGCGGCGATGGGCGGCGTGAGCGGCCATGCCGGCCTGTTCGCGACCGCGCGCGATCTGTCGCGATACGCGACGATGTGGCTCGGCGGGGGCTGCCTTAACGGCAGCCGATTGCTGTCGCCTGCCGCTGTGAGGCTGGCGACGAGCTGCCGAACTAGCGGCTCCGAGGGTGGGAATCGCGGACTGGGATGGGTGCTGAAGGGTGACAAGTTCGACGCCTCTGGCGATCTACTCTCCGCGAACAGCTACGGCCATACCGGGTTCACAGGAACGAGCATGTATGCCGATCCGGCCAGCGGATTAACCGTCGTGATGCTGACGAACGCCGTCCGAATAAGTCGGGACCGCTCGTTCGTCTCCCGGTTGCGCGCCACGTTGCATAATGCGATCGCGGCGGCATTGACGGAATAACGATATTATCCTGTATAATGAAAGAACATTGTGGATGGAGGTAGGTCAATGAACGGAGGTTTGGTTAGACTTAGAGAAATATTGGACCGGATTACCCCGTCCGAACGGAAGGTTGCCGAATTCATACTGAAAGATCCGCGACGCATGGTCGGCATGTCGATCGCGCAGCTTGCGGAACAGAGCGGGGGCAGCCAAGCAGCCGTTACCCGGCTGTGCAGATCGCTCGAGCTTAAGGGTTACCGCGAGCTAATGCTGAAAGTAGCGGGAGATCTACAGGAGGGCGGCGGACAAAGCTACTTCGATATCAGGCCGCAGGATTCAATCTCGAACATCGTCCAGAACGTGTCGAACAACAACATTCAATCCATCCGCGACACGATGAAGCTGCTCGACGTCGCGATGGTCAATAAGGCGATCGAGGCGCTTGCCCGTGCGGAGCATATATACTTCTACGGTGTCGGCGCATCCAATTTGATCGCGCAGGACGCGCAGCACAAGTTCGTCCGCATCAACAAAACCTGCTTCGCCTTCACCGATACGGACCTACAGCTGACAACCGCCGTCATGCTGACCGAACGCGACGTGGCCGTCGGTATCTCCTACTCGGGGCAGACGGCGAACGTCGTCGCTTGCGTGAAAGCCGCCAAGGAAGCAGGCGCGACAATTATCAGCATGACGAAATACGGCAATACGCCGGTCAGCGAGCAGGCGCATATTCCGCTCTTCATATCATCTACCGAGAACGAGATTCGGATCGGCGCGATGTCTTCCCGGATTACCCAGCTTAATTTAATCGACATTCTTTATTCGGGCGTCGCCAGCATCGATTTCGAAAAATCCGTAAAATATTTGGAAAAGAGCCGTGCCGTCATCAAAGAGACGAAGGGTAAATAACCTATGGAAGGCGCGGGGCCGAAACGGATCACGACAAGAACAGAGAGGTGCAGCCACCGAAGCTGGGGCTGTAAGTCCAGAAAGCGGACTTACGGTATGTGATCGGATTGCTGATGGATGGCGGGGAGAGCTGTAACGCCGGAAAAGGGCGTTACAGAGAGGTGCAGCCTCCGAAGCTGGGGCTGTAAGTCCAGAAAGTGGACTTACAGCATGTAATCGGATTGCTGAAGGATGGCGGGGAGAGCTGTAACGCCGGAAAAGGGCGTTACAGAGAGGTGCAGCCTCCGAAGTTGGGGCTGTAAGTCCAGAAAGCGGACTTACAGCATGTAATCGGATGGCTGGAGGAGGAATGAGGGAGCTGTAACGCCGGAAAAGGGCGTTACAGAGAGGTGCAGCCACCGAAGTTGGGGCTGTAAGTCCAGAAAGCGGACTTACAGCATGTGATCGGATGGCTGGAGGAGGAACGAGGGGGCTGTAACGCCGGAAAAGGGCGTTACAGAGAGGTGCAGCCACCGAAGTTGGGGCTGTAAGTCCAGAAAGCGGACTTACAGCATGTAATCGGATTGCTGAAGGAGGTTCGAGGGAGCTGTAACGCCGGAAAAGGGCGTTACAGAGAGGTGCAGCCTCCGAAGCTGGGGCTGTAAGACCAGAAAGCGGACTTACGGTATGTGATCGGATTGCTGATGGATGGCGGGGAGAGCTGTAACGCCGGAAAAGGGCGTTACAGAGAGGTGCAGCCTCCGAAGCTGGGGCTGTAAGTCCAGAAAACGGACTTACAGCATGTAATCGGATGGCTGATGGATGGCGGGGAGAGCTGTAACGCCGGAAAAGGGCGTTACAGAGAGGTGCAGCCTCCGAAGCTGGGGCTGTAAGTCCAGAAAACGGACTTACAGCGACAAAGACCACTACTGAGCTCTCAATTATCCTGTCCTTTAAGCTAAGGTATCAAGCTTAAAGGGGTCATTTCTTTTCATTGATGTGAATGGGATTGACACTATAGCATCGAACACGCTGCTCACCTCTTCCGACAGGCTGCAAGGATTGTTTCTCAACCATACGCCGAAGAATAAGATAAGCCGTTTTTTTGTTGACTTGCAATAAATCACAGACGTCACGGGGGCGCAACGACCGCTGCAGACGGAGTGCCAGAC
Organism: Paenibacillus mendelii; assembly: GCF_024498075.1. Classification (GTDB taxonomy): domain Bacteria; phylum Bacillota; class Bacilli; order Paenibacillales; family Paenibacillaceae; genus Paenibacillus_Z; species Paenibacillus_Z mendelii. The sequence continues at coordinate 203,591 of NZ_JANHOF010000008.1, read as the reverse complement.
GGAGCACCTCAGTTTCCACTATGTTGGAACGATCCGATTGCGGTGTACTCTCTCCAAATTGTGATCCCAGGAATTGCTGAAGAATTTGCTGACACATGCGCGGCCTCTCATTCACATCATCGTAGGAGAATCGAAGTACCCGCCAGCCATCGATCATCAAGTGATTCTGCCGCATCAATGAATCGGAGAACTGAGTACGGCTTATCTTAGATGAATGCGGTCCGTAACCATCAATTTCGATTGCGAGTCGAATCGGATTGCGAATATATGCAAAGTCCAAAAACCGCGATCCATCCCGAAAATCCGCTACCTCAAACTCCGGATGCAGGTGATCCAACTGTCGAAATGCCGGGAACCACACCTTTTCTATAAAGAGATTTTCAGCATGGCCGTGCCCCTCCACTAATCTCCGTTTCCTCTCGCCCTTCCGTTGTCCAATATGCCTATCCAGCCATTGCTCGTAAAGTAACCGAAACGCCGCCATTTACGTACTCCCCCCTCTAGATAATAAAAAAACCGCTGCATCCGAAAACAATAATGTTTTCGAACCAGCGGCGTGTGCTTCACGACCGAACGTCATGTATGAACTAACTTACTTTCTTGTATACAGGTTAGCATATGGAAAGATAAAAGTTCAACTAGAACCTGAACTGCAGCGGAATCTTCACACCCGTGTGGTGTTGGTCTTGTGGGGGTTCGCCCCTGTATGGTGCCTACTTCGTGTGATGTCGCCCACGTACGTTGTCGGTCTCGTGGGGGTTCGTCCCTTTGTGGTGCCGATTCTGTGTAATGTCGCCCTCGTGTGGTGTTGGTCTCGTAGGGGTTCGTTCCTTGTGTGGGGCTGATCTCGTGTGATGTCTCCCTCGTGCGTTGTCGGTCTTGTGGGGGTTCACCCCAGTGTGGTGCCCACTCCGCGTGATGTCGCCCTCGTGTAGTGTTGGTCTTGTAGGGGTAGTCCCTGTGTGATCCCGTGTGATGTCTCCCTCGTGCATGTCGGTCTCGAGGGGCCGATCTCGTGTGATGTCTCCCACGTACGTTGTCCGTCTCGTGGGGGCTCGCCCCTCACTCCGCGTGGTGCCAACTCCTCGTGATGTCACCCTCGTGCGATGTCTCTCCCCCGCGTAGTATCGTCTCACCACATGAACATTAGAGCCATGTTTGTGGGTGCGAGGTTCGTACCTGAGTAAGATATGTAGGCTAAGGGCAGGCAAGGGGAATACCCCAGCATATGAAAATGTGTGGACCACGGGGCAAAACAAGTTTGCCGCGGCCCACGACATCAATCGGTGATAAGAAAACAGGAAGCTGTGACGCATCTACCCCAGCATGCTCCTAGCGAGCGGTGTGGCACTCCATGACGCCTGTCCAGTCTCGATCGGTTATTTCAGACCCGCCCAGGCGGGTTCACAAACTTCTCTCCAGCGCTCGCGGATCGCGTTCATCTCGGTTGCGGTGAGCTTGCCTTTGGCGGCATGCTCGATATTCTCTTGTACATGGGTGACATTGGTGGTACCAACGATCATCGTATCGACCTGAGGGACGGACAACGTGAACCGGAGGGCAATCTCGAGAATGTTGTTGGGATTGCTGCTCAGGAACGGATAATCGAGCTTCCGCAGCCGCTCTTTGTACGGATCCGGGTAATTGGGCTCCTGCGGGCTGCGTTCCCATACCGCATTGGCGATGGGACGCTTAATAATAATGCCCATCTCGCGCTTCTCGGCTTCCTCCAAGGTGAGTGAGATCGCCTCTTGATCCGCCAGATTCAACGATGTTTCCAAGGCATCGAACGTATCGGTTCGGATCGCGTACAGCGCATCGGTGCTATCGCCGCTGTAGCCAATATAGCGGACGAGACCATCCTCCTTGAGCTTGCGGACCGCATCGATCAGCTCGCCCTGCCGCAGGATAGCTTCTGTACAGCTGTGAATGAGCACGAGATCGAGATAGTCGGTTCGGAGCCTCTTCAAGCTTCGTTCCACGCTTGGGCGCACATTACGCGCATCCCAGTCGGGATAATTAAGGCCGACGCTTCTTCCTTCGCCGCACTTGCTGAATAAGTAGTAATCCTGCCTCCTGTTGGATACTGCCCGTCCAATCAGTTCCTCGCTGTTGTTGTAGCTGGATGCCGTATCAAGCACGTTGATGCCAAGGTCGAGCACACTGCCAAGCAGCTTCTCTGCATCGCTCAAGGAGACGTTCATCTCCTCCATGCCAATTTCTGCACCTCCGAAGCCGAGAACCGATACCTGCATGTCCGTCTTGCCGAATGACCGTTGTTCCATGTTGTTCGTCACCTCCATTGGATTCACGGTTACTTACCCTTTCAAGGCAAGTCTTACCCGTAAAAAAGGAAATCTGCTGGAAAATGGTTCGTTCGGCTTAGTTGGCTGCAAGGGGGATGAAGGAGCGGAATACGTAAAAAAGGCTGGACAGCAATCGGCAGTCAGGCGCATGCAGTGCCTGGTTGCCGACTGCGCAACAGCCTTCTTGAGACAAAATGGGGTGCTGCGGACCGGACGGAGTTCAACTTCATATGCAGCGTGTCCTCAGGGAGGATTTGAGTGGAGAAGCGGCCTCCAACAGTCGAACGCAATCCAGCTGCACAGGCCCCCATGATGGAAGTTTGACATTTCCATCATACGGGGGCCTGCGGCATTCATGCTCGCTTATCGCCTACGCTTGCGTTTGCGCGGTCTGCTCGAACCTGAGCCCGAGCCGGAACCCGTACGCCGGCGCTTCCTGCGCTTCGGTATCGGCAGGCCATCGGCATCGCTATCGTCGGATGCCGTCGCGGCGACGCCTTTTTTGCCGAACGAGCCTGCAAGTAATTTAATAAGCGGAGCCATCTGCTGGACGCTGCCAACGACCTTCTGCACCTTGGTCATCGTGGAGAGGATGCCGTCGATGCCGCCCATGCGATCGACAATTCCCTGTAAATCTTTTATGCCGCCGCCTAGATTGGCCAGCGAGAATCCCCCGGCTTTGGCTGGAGCCGCATCGGCTGCGGCCTGCGGAATGACCTCGGTTGCAGGCTGTAGAGCAATCTGAGGCATGTTCGACTCCAATGTCGGATTAAACGGTGTCGGAGTACCTCCCATACCGCCGTTAAAGAACGGGTCGCTAATACCCGGAAATTGGCTTTGTCCCCCGAACGGTTGCTGAAAGCCGCTGACGGACGGATCGTTGCGGTACTTCACGCGGATCACAACCTTTATTCGTTTTGTTTATAGTGTATGGGATACGTGACTAGAGGGATTGGACGGATGCCCGGGGGAAGGCTATTTTTCCGCAGGTGGGGGTGTCGGGCCTTGAGATGGCCGGGTAATTCTCCGATAAGACGAATGGATGAGGAAAGGTTAGAGAGCTGCGTCGTATGGGGAAATCCGGGTAATGATGTTGGGAGGGGGGGGGCGGCGGCTGCGAGAGTCCGATGATTGGTATGATCAGGATATCCTCTCGTCACCCGGAGTGTTCCATAATTTTCAAGCCTTCTTGAATGTACAATCATGCCGGATGACGCGGATGTGGTGTGGCACTGAGCTTGCATCAGTTAAAGGTATTCACAGCGGCGGGAATGTTCTGATCCGTGTGGACGAAAGACATCGATTGTCTGCACGGTTCTTCTACTCGGTAAAGCGGTAATGCTTGATAAGTGGCCGGAAAGCCGCTACAATCAGACTATTAGTTCTAATAGGGGTGACCTAACCAATGCAGCTCAAGAAGCTCAACGATAAAACGATAGACCAGCTGTTTGAAGCCGTACTGACGCTGAAGACGGTTGAGGAATGCTATATTTTCTTCGATGATTTGTGCACCGTTAACGAGATTCAATCGTTATCGCAGCGATTGGAAGTCGCGCGCATGCTGGGCAAGGGAAGTACATACAATCAGATCGAAGCGGAGACGGGTGCCAGCACGGCGACGATCTCCCGCGTGAAGCGCTGCCTGAATTACGGCAACGACGGGTACAAAATGGCGCTGGAGCGCTCAGGACGCTAACGTGATGAAGCCAGGCATCCTAGTCATCAGCCACGGTTCGCGCGAAGCGGGTTGGGTGCAGCTAGTGGACGATGCGGTTGCGTCGGTGGCCGCTTCGCTTGAACGGCGCTTCACGCGCGGGGCATACGAAGCGGTACCTTCGGCGGCAACTGGCGGCCAAGCTTCGTCCGACGGAGCGGAACCCCGGGAAGGGGCTCCGGTGCCGATTGTATCGGCTTTTCTGGAGATTGTTGAAGGCCGGCTGATTCAAGACGGGATCGATCAATTGGAAGCGGAAGGCGTAACGGATCTGTACGTCCTTCCGCTCTTTGTGTCGTCCGGCAGCACGCATGTCGACGATATTGGGCAGGCCTTCGGCCAGCCGCCAGTCACCGTGGAGCGTGAAGGGGAGCTTGGCCGGTTTCGCGTTGCGGCGGGCATGCGGGTGCATGTCGGTCTGCCGATCGACGACGATCCGGATATTGCGGAGCTGCTGCTCTCCAATATCAGGGAGCTGTCGGAGCAGCCGGAGCGGGAGCTGTTGCTGCTCGTCGCGCATGGTTCGCGTGAAGCGGTCTTCCATGACCGCTGGCGGCGGGGGATGAAGCGTCTGGCGGAGCGAATGAAGACGATCGGCGGCTTTGCCCGGGCGGACATCGCAATGCTGCTGCCGAATCAAGCGGCATGCAAGCTGGGCGCACTGCAGAAGAAGCGGCAGGACAAGGCTTTTATTGTCGTGCCGCTGTTTTTGAGCAGCGGGTATTTTACGCAGACGGTCATCCCCAAGCGGCTCGAAGGCTTCACGTACCGCTATAACGGGCGCGCCATGCTGCCGCATCCGTTCATTGCACGATGGATGGAGAAACAGATTGCCGCGTGGCTGGATGAGCTGGGCGCACATAGACTGGGAACAAAAGGGTAATGATGTAGAAACGACGATAGGCGGATTCAACCGTCCGGCGGCAGGTGAAGATAGAGAAGTAAACACCGCGCGGGCTGCTGCAGCAAGCATAGCAAGACGAGTGATGCGTAGAAGCGGTTGAAGGGCGCTGGAGGTGCCAATTTAATGTCGATCAAACGAGCAAGATTAATTTATAACCCGACATCGGGACGGGAAGAAATCAAGCGGCGTCTGCCGGATATCCTGCAAAAGCTGGATCGGGGCGGCATTGAAACGAGCTGTCACGCGACGGAGAGCGAAGGCGATGCGACGATTGCGGCTGCGGAGGCAGCCGACCGGGGATTCGATCTGATCATAGCGGCGGGCGGAGACGGCACGCTGTATGAGGTCATTAACGGATTGGCGGAGAAAGAGTCGCGGCCGCCGCTCGGCATTCTGCCGCTGGGAACGACGAATGATTTTGCCCGGGCGCTCGGTATTCCGAAGCATTGGGAGTACGCGTGCGACCTCATTACACAGCAATATACGCAGACGATCGACCTTGGACAGGCGAATCAGCGGTATTTCATCAATATTGCCGGCGGCGGCTCGTTGACGGAGCTGACGTATGAGGTGCCGAGCAAGCTGAAGACGATGATCGGACAGCTCGCCTATTATATGAAGGGTCTGGAGAAAATGACCCGGCTGCGTCCGACCGAGCTGCGCATCGTAGCGGATGGCTATGGCGAAATTCATGAGGAAATCATGCTGTTCCTTATTTGCAATAGCAACTCGGTTGGCGGCTTCGAGAGGCTCGCTCCGGATGCGAGCTTAAGCGATGGATTATTCGATGTCGTGGTGCTGCGTAAGTGTAACCTGGCGGAGTTCATCCGGCTTGCGTCCCTTGCGCTGCGCGGGGAGCATTTGAACGATCCGCATGTGATTCATTTTCAGACAAAGCAGCTTCAAGTAACGACGCCAGGCTATGTCCAGCTCAATCTGGACGGCGAGTATGGCGGCACGCTGCCGTGTACGTTCACGATGCTGCCTTCACATCTGAAGATATTTGTGGATGAAGCGGGTCAGTCGACGTACAGGTAGTGGGACAGCCGCTAGCTTACGCAGCAGATGGCGTTGGCGTTCTAGGGAGATAGAAGAAGCTAGGCTAGACAGGGCATCCTGCCGGGTAAACTCCGGCCGGGATAGATGAGCTCGACAGAAAGCGAGAACTAACCATGAGTATACCGGTAAGCAAGAATGAGGAAGTCATCGTCGACATTGTCGGCTTAACGCACGAAGGTGAGGGGGTAGGCCGTGTAGAGGGCTTTACCCTCTTTGTTCAGGGAGCGCTGCCTGGTGAGCGGGTGCGGGCCAAGGTTCTGAAGGTCAAGAAGCAGTATGGCTACGCCAAGCAGCTTGAATTACTGAAATCGAGCAGCGACCGTGTCGAAGCGCCGTGTCCGATCTACAAGCAGTGCGGCGGCTGCCAGCTGCAGCATATGGACTATGCCGCCCAGCTGCGCTGGAAGCGGCAGCATGTGGTGGACAATCTGGAGCGAATCGGGAAGATCCGGGTTACGAGTGGTGCGGCGTCGGATGGTGTTGGTCAAGAGGAGAAAGGCGAGGCTCCGGGTGTGATCGTGCATCCTACCATGGGCATGGACGAGCCTTGGCGTTACCGCAATAAGGCGCAGGTGCCGATGGGCATGGGAATGGGCAGCAGCAGTGGACCAGCGGCGGCTGAGACAATCGGTGCCGCGGGTGCAGCGCAGCTGATTGGCGGCTTCTATGCACGAAGCAGTCACCGAATCATCGATATGGATGCGTGCTTGATCCAGCACGAGCGCAACGACGAGGTTGTCGCGCGGATTAAAGCAATCGGCCGCGAGCTCGGTATTACCGCGTATGACGAAGAGACAGGTCGAGGCTTGCTGCGCCATGTGATGACGCGCGTCGGGTTCGTTACAGGCGAGACGATGATCGTGCTGATCACGAACGGCCAGCGTATTCCGCAGGTCGAGAGCTGGGTTAAGCGCATCCGCGAGAACGTCGCGGGCGTAACGAGCATTGTGCAGAACGTGAACACGCGCAAGACGAACGTGATCTTCGGCGATGTGACGCGCGTTCTGTGGGGAAGTGACGTGATCTATGACGAGCTCGATGGGATTCGCTTCGCGATCTCGGCGAGATCGTTCTACCAGGTGAATCCGCTGCAGACGGTCGCCTTGTACCGCAAAGCGGTGGAGTATGCGGGATTGACGGGGACGGAGAACGTCATCGATGCGTACTGCGGAATCGGTACGATTTCGCTGTTTCTGGCGCGGCAAGCCGGACGCGTATACGGCGTCGAGATCGTGCCAGAGGCGATCGAGGATGCGCGGCGCAATGCTGCACTGAACGGAATCGCGAATGCGGAGTTCGAAGCGGGCGCAGCGGAAGTGGTTATCCCGCGCTGGCGCGAAGAAGGCATCGTGCCTGACGTCATCGTCGTCGACCCGCCGCGCAAAGGCTGCGATGCGGAATTACTCGAGACGATTCTGGCGATGAAGCCGGAGCGCGTCGTGTATGTATCATGCAATCCGTCGACACTGGCGAGGGATCTGCGCGTCCTGGAGGATGGCGGGTATCGGGCCGTTGAGATGCAGCCTGTGGACATGTTTCCGCATACGGTGCATGTGGAGACGGTTTGTTTATTGATTTATAAGGGTTTTGAGTGAGTGGTTAGGGAGTTGGGAACGAAATGGGGACGCGAGAAAATTCGCGTCCCCATTTCAGTTCTACGTAGATGTGGCTGAATACATTTGCATCCGATGAAGGTCGATAACCAAGTTACCATTTTTCGAGATATCTGCTGATCTCTGACAGATCGTCAAGGATGCGTGAAGCAAACCATCGATATAATCCAACTGCATCTTTATCGGTTACTGTAGAAGGGACTTCTTCTAATCTCAAAGCTATTTTATCTTGAACAGTACAGTATGATAGATGATATTGTTATCTCTACATTTCAACAGTTCCTTGGTTGCTTCATCTGGATCTTGAATCGCTTTGATTAAGGATACTTCGTCAACGTATTGAGAGGGTGGCGTGAGTATCATTCGTTCTGTCCTTGTCTTCCGTTCAGAATGGATTCGAACTTGTCAGCAGCAGCCTTATCGGCGGATTGAAGGGCAAACCCATACGTATTCATCGTGACCTGAATGCTGCTATGGCCAAGACGTGATGAAATAATTTTGGCGGGCACATCATTATTTGCCATCCATGGAGTTCATTGCGCTTTTTCTACTAATTTCTAATTTCCTGCGTTATAATTAATGATATAAAACAACGCCAGTCTAGGAGGAATAATGATGATAGCAAGGAGAAGAATTCGCTGGCTGACGGCGGCGGCGGCGTTGCTGCTGCTGGCCGCTTCTTTCGCATGGTTTCCGGCACGAACGGAGGCTGCGGATCCGGGTTCGATTAGTCTTCCGGCGACGATTCGGGATTTTTCTAATCTGACTCCGAATAAACATCCCGATTTCGAGAACGGGAAAGCGGCATTTGAAGTGGGTAACGTAAAAACAATGTTGGCAGCAGATCGGACGCCAGAGTTCAATGCTTCTGCTTCCGGACAGATTGCTAGCGCAACCTCCTTCTATCAATGGTTTCATGACGATCCGTTGAATAAGAGGAAGGAGACTTCTCTAACGCTTGCATGGAACTCAGCGAGCAGTCAATACGAATTTAATGAACCGAATTATTTTCCGATCGACGGGGAGTTGTGGGGGAACGAGAATGCGCACAATTTCAATTACACGTTGGAAGCCCACAGCCGTTTTGTCTACTTGGCGGGACAGGGACAAGTCATAACGATCAGGTCTGACGATGACGCGTGGCTATTTATTAACGGAAAGCTCGCCATTGATTTGGGCGGGGCACATGGTACCTTGAGCGGCAGCGTGACGTTAGACAATGCAACGGCAACGGGCTTGGGCTTGGTTTCCGGGAACGCCTATACTTTTGATTTTTTCCACGCGGACAGGGGGCCGAGCGCTGCGCTACTAAGCATTCAAACCAATATTATGCTTGATTCCGACAATCCCGACACTACGATCAGCAGCGGGCCTCCGTCCATATCGGGGAGCGGCAGTGCATCGTTCCTGTTCTCGAGCGACGAGTCGGACGTTATTTTTGAATGCAGCTTGGACGGAGCAGCCTATTCGGCATGCACGAGCCCGTTGGCGTTGACCGGCCTTGCGGACGGCAGCCATACGTTCATGGTTCGAGCCGTGGATGCAGTGGGCAATGTCGATCCGACTCCGGCGAACTATATGTGGACGGTGGATAAGACGGCTCCGGATACGACGATCACGTCGGCTCCGTCAACGCCATTGACAAGCAGTGCGACGTTCACGTTCTCTAGCAACGAGTCCGGGATGTTCCAATGCAGCTTGGATGGCGCAGCCTATACGGTATGCACGAGCCCGCTGACATTAACGGGTCTTGCGGACGGTAGTCATACATTCATGGTTCGAGCCGTGGATGCAGCGGGCAATGTCGATCCGACTCCGGCTAGTAATGTGTGGGGAATCGATACGGCGAAGCCGGTAATTACGCTTAACGGAGCGGCAACTATCCAAGTAACGCAAGGTGCGAGCTTCTCGGATCCGGGTGCAACGGCTTTGGATAACGGCAGTGTGGATCTGACTTCGATGATCGTCGTATCAGGCGATACGGTGGATACGGGCCGTGTCGGCACTTATACGATTCGCTACGACGTAACCGATTTGGCTGGCAACGCAGCTGATCAAGTCAGCCGCATCGTAACGGTCGTAACGGTCGTCGCGCCGCCACCTGTGATTCCGCCTTACATTGCTTCAAGTAATGCAGAGCTGAAGTCGTTGACGGTATCGGTCGCCGAAGGAGAATCGCTGACGTTATCGCCGACGTTCCGGACGGATGTGTTTACTTACGAGGCCAACACGAATGCGTCTCAGATTGTAATTGGAACGGCTACGGATCACTGGGCGGCAAAGACAACGTATCGGCTGAACAGCCAAGTCGTGCCCGCTGATATGAAGGCAGATCTGAACCTGGGCAAGAACGAGCTGCTTATCCAAGTTCAAGCAGAGAACGGTACGACTCGTACGTATACGGTGAACATTACCCGCAGCTCCGAAGAGACGACTTTAACTTATAATGACACGATGGGACACTGGGCAGAGCAGAGAATCGGACAAGCAGCACGTCTGAAAATCGTCAGCGGATACGAAGACGGTTCATTCGCTCCGGACAAGTCCGTCACGCGCGCGGAATTTCTCGTGATGCTGATGAACGCGCTGAAGCCGCAAACGGACAGCGCCGCACTAGCATTTTCCGACGCGGACAACATCGGTGCCTGGGCGCGTAACGCCGTGGCGCAAGCATTGCAGGCAGGCATTGTTACGGGGTACGAGGACGGTACTTTCCGTCCGAATGCGGAGATAACGCGCTCCGAGATGGCGGTCATGATCGCGAAGGCGTTTGGCTTGTCCTCTAATGCGAACACTGGCGATACCGGCTTCGAGGACGAGCGGGATATTCCAGTTTGGGCCCAAGGCGCGGTGGCCGCGCTGAAGAAGCTGGGCATCGTAAGTGGCAAAGGCGCGAATCGTTTCGTTCCGGACGGCAAAACAACAAGAGCGGAGGCCGTCACGGTTCTGCTGAACATGCTAGCGCAAGATAGCAGATTTTACTTTCCATTTTGATTGAGCTTCCATGAAAACTTCATTACTGATTAAGGGCTCATGTGTGTCGTAGACCACAGCATGTTGTTCCGAATCGTTTTTAATTCGCTCTTTGTAACCTTTCTCTTGAAGGAACAATTTATTGTTCTTCACCGATTCTCGCCGTTGGACTAACTTGCCTGTGTAATGAGGATTGCTTATGATGCATTTCACAGTAATGTCATACCATTTATAGCCGTTACGGGGAGATGGAATCCCTGTTTCTTTTAAATGGTTTGCAATCTTCTGGAAGCCCCATCCTGATTTTAAATATAAGTCAAAGATTTGCTTCACAATTGCCGCTTGATACGAATTGGGCATGAGCTTTCCGTCGATTTTATCGTAACCGAATGGAGGCGTTCCATGATGCCTACCTTTTCTCGCGGTTTCAGCCAAACTGAATTTAATTCTATCAGATGTAGTTTTGGATTCCTTTGATGCAAGTGAAGAATGGAATCCTAAGAAAAATTCATCTTCATCCTCAAATGCATCGTATCTCTCGTTGCATGTAGACTCCATGTAAAGTTGTTAATGCTCTTATTCTAGATACATTAGAAACTTCTCGTCCCATTTATTGTATAATTAGGTCAACCAAAGGGGCGTGTATAATGGCAAATCCATTTGTTAATAAAAAGAAAGTGCGTGGCTGGAAGAGAAGAATCCGAGAAGTAGAAGAATGGAAAAGAAACTATCTTAATCTTGATTTCGAAGAGTTAAATCTGTCACAAAGAAAATACGTAAAAATATGGTTGGACCCTTGGAGTAGACTCATAAAGAGAACGCCGCCAGTATGGTTTTCTCGAATTATTCTTCAAGCGCTGTTGGATATATATAAGGCGTGGTACGAAAAGTTAGAGGAACTCGGGGAACCATTTTATCTTAAAATATGGCTTTTCAATCCTAACTTTAGCCACTCCCAAGTAGTGTGTGCCATAGGTGATGCACTTCATTACTACGACAACACATTCGATAAAGGAACTTACAAAAAGGACTTCCCAGCAAATTTATCAAATATACCGGATGTTAGGCTGTTTGATTGGGAGCAATGTATTGATTCCAATATGTACTGGGAGAGCGAGTTGCAAGAGAACATTGCTGACGGGTATGAGACAATTGCGAATTACAACAACATCGTCCGTCGCTCTTACGAAAGGGGACAAATGAAGTTGTCATATGGTGACGATACTTTTTACAAAATTAAAGTTGGAGATATTTGGTTAGGCTCTGTACCAAAAACAAATTAAAAAAACAGTGAGATGATGTTAAATGGAAAAACCAAGAGTTTTGCCAGCCCCACATAAATTCGCGGTGTGTGCACCAGACGATATGCCGATTAAGTCATATTATCAAGGGATATTTGACGAAGTATTTATCTTTTTCCATCCCTTCATAAAACCAAAACTTATTGACTATGAACAGTTTGAGCCAGGAACGTACCCAGGTAAAAATGATATTATTGAAAAATGTGAATTAGTTACTTGGAAAGAATTTTTAAACATATCCGGTATAGAAAGCTTTCGTAAGTTGGATGTCGGATTGCACACACGCAGCATAGGATTGAAGAAGCAATATTCCGACGAGTCTACAGCCCAATTAATTCAAGATGCTTGCTGAAATTATAAGCTAATCGCACCAACGGAAGGGTTTTTCCCAGAGTTCCTAATGAATAAAATTCTTATGTGTATAAAACAGCAGGGCAAATATTGGATTTGGCGTGGGGATGAATTCTGTACAGAGCGCAAGCTAGAATATATTGAGGACATAATCAATGATAATGAAGCCTTGCGTAATCAACACCTTAACTTATTTACTCACGATAACAGACTCCTACTGACTACACATTGGGATAGTCATTTCTCCTTGTTGTGTTCAAATAAAGAAACGGTGGAACAAATTGTTCAGTCCTGTAAACTTGAAGGGTTTTACTGCGATGATGAGACCGAGATTTTTTGGAGCTTAACGAATCCATGAGGAATCATTTAACAAATGGGAGTTGCTTAGATGCCACCATATTTTTCAGTACATTATTCTTTTCCGTTTTCAACGTACAATGAAAGTTTCGTGAGTGAGATTTACAACATTATCTTTAGCCAATTCCCATATAAATCGGGTTATTGGATGTCTGAGAAAAACACATTAGAAGAAATTATAAGTTGGAATACATCTAAACTTGCTAAGAAGTTCAAGCTGGGATTTGACCAGCATGTAAAGCATGATTATAAACAAATTCTTCTTGAGTCAGATTTGTTCATACATCTTCGTTTATATTGGATGTACGAATCTAAAGAAATTGTTTTGCATTTGATTCTTCCTGAAGATGACATCTTCTTAGATGATAAATTTTTGAAGTACGACAGTACGAAGTTAGTGCCTCTTCTTAATATTTCAGAAAAGATATGGGACTCTTTTGAAGTAAACACAATTCAGACCTATCATGAATTAGGAGCTCCGACAAGTTATAAGGACGTCCTAGACGGTGAGCAGCCATCGTCAGAACCATTCAGCATAGTTTCAACTGAGGATTTAAGTCGAATTGAGAAAGTGCTAAACGACAAGTTCCTAGTTAGGAAATTGAATCGTGGTTTTCTAATAATTCAGAAGGAAAATGGCGTTCAATTTTAATCGAGGTGGTTTAGAATGAATAACGAGGAAAGGCTAGTTGCTGAAGAGACACTACACCACTTATTTGTGGGTTCGAGTGTTGATGGGATGCAATTTGGACTATCTCCCGCGTCAACAAAGAATTAAAATAGAAAGAACAACGAATTACAACAGGCTACCGAGCGATTAAGTCGGCAGCCTGTTGTATTATTTTCAGTTAACGATCCCAATACTTCATCTGATAACTTACAAATGGGATCCTCCACTAGCATCTATCAATTGGCCGGTTACCCAGCGGCTGTCAGGAGAGGCAAGAAAAGCGGCTATATCCGCCACATCACTTGGCTCTCCCCATCTTCCAAAAATAGAGAAAGCAGCACCGAACTTCCGTCCGTCGGGATCTTTCAGCATTGCGGCTTGCATGTCCGTGGCAACGAATCCAGGTTGGATTGCATTAATCGTAATCCCACGGGGCCCTAGTTGATTACTTAGGGCGAGCGTTAGCGTGTTGATTGCGCCTTTGGTCATGCTGTATGCGGGAATAGCTGGGAGGGATATTCTCGTAGTTGCAGACGAAATATTAATAATACGACCTTCGTCTCGAATACGCGGCAGAGCTTGTTGAGTCAAGAAAAACGGCGCTTTCACGTTGATGGCCATAATCTCATCGTAAGCTTGTTCCGTTGTCTCCTCAATGGATGTTGCTAAGGATAATCCCGCATTGTTTACCAGAATATCGAATCGAGTGTCACCCGTACGTTCCTTCAAAGCTATATCTAGCTTTTCATAAAGATCTTTCACGCCTTGTACAGACCCAAGCACAGAACCTATTGTGAAAGCAGAACCGCCCATCTGCTCAATCTCACGAACCACGGTTTCTGCAGCATCATGGTTCCTTCCATAATGCACGGCTACTAATAGTCCATCCTGAGCGAAGCGTTGTGCAATGGCTCGCCCTATCCCTCTACTTGCTCCTGTTACTAATGCAATTTTGCCTTTTAACTTGCTCATTTCCCCATCTCCTAACATTATTTACAATACCTTTTGCACTTTATTTATATCATTAAGTGACTTTCGAAATGTTGCTCTCTCATTCGAAGGACTCATTAATCATCTAGTTTGGGGATATCGATTTTTGTCTCTCATCTCGACACATGTGGAGTGCTGTGTGTTGCTGGTAAGAAAGCAATGCTTTGATTAGCCGCATTTACCTTTTTTTGTCTCAAGCATCGACATGCTTGGGTCTTTTTTTTTGATGGTGATATCCCCTGTTTTGAAAGACGCAAGAGCAGCCGAAGGATTGCGAATCCAGCCTGTCGCAAGGAACACCTCTTCTATGGGTTGTGATTGTTCATCACTTTCACGCTGCCAAGGAAGCGGTGTTTTTCTATGTTGACAAGTCTTCTACGTATGCAGCCTCTCATCTAAAATTAGCTTGGAATCTACCCAATTCTCACGCTAGGAAAGTTGGATTAATCTTCTTCTAGTATCTTCAATATTTTCCTTGAAACCATTAAGAATACATTAATATTAGCCGACAGGACGTCTGATAAAATACGACTACATGCCATTTGAAGCAAACAGTCACTATCAACAATTTGAAGACTGGCATCAAGTACACTAAAATTTATAACAGGAGGTAAGAGTAAGATGAATAAGCGCAATTATGTTTCATTGTTTATTGCATTACTTATCTTATTGGAAGTGATTAACCCTGCTTCTGCATTTGCTGCATGGGGTCAGCCGGACTCCCAGGTGAGTTCAACGATACAAGGTATTACACGTGGACCTGACCGGTTTATGGCTGTAGGGAATAGTGGATTACTTATATATTCCTTAGACAGCAGCGACGGCCAGTTCTTGGGTAGTATTGTGACAAACACTCTAGATAGCCTCAACGATATTATTTACGCCGGCGGCAAGTATGTGATAGTGGGAGCCAATGGTAAGATATTAACCTTTGGTCCTGGAAATGTGCTCGGGACTTCGACATCTAATACACCGTATAGCTTGGGAGGCATCGCTTACGGAGGCGGCAAGTATGTAGCGACGGGGCAATTTTCAACGGTAGTGACTTCATCGGATGGAGTGAATTGGAACAGCCAGACCCTTCCCGGTACTGGCGGGGCATATATGTATGACGTTACTTACGGTGACAAGTTTGTAGCTGTGGGGCAGTATGGAGAGATATGGACTTCGCTTGACGGGGTAAGTTGGACGGAGCGAACTTCGAATACAGGAAACTATCTGCAAGGAGTCACTTATGCCAACGGACAATATGTGGCGGTAGGCACCGGTGGGACGATTGTGACTTCTCCTGATGGAGTGACTTGGACGGTACAGACCTCGGGCGCTTCACAGGGTTTTTCAGGCATTACGTATGGCAATGGCCGATTCGTGGCTGTAGGCTCAGGCGGAGTGATTGCGTCCTCAGCGAATGGTGTTCAGTGGAAGCTGAATGCATCGGGAGTTACCGATTATATAACGGATATTGCGTACGGTAACAACACTTTCGTGGCAGTAGGGAATGACTTAAATCTGATATTCCAAAATTCCGCGGTAACGTACGATGGCAATGGCTATACGGGAGGAACCGTACCTTCGGATAGCAGTACCTATGCGATAGGCGCGTCGGCAACGGTATTGAGTAAGGGAAGTATGGCGAGGACGGGATACAGTTTTACAGGCTGGAATACCGCTGCGAACGGCAGCGGAACGAGTTATGGGGCAGGCACAACAATTGCCATGGATATGGACAACGTGACACTGTACGCGCAGTGGGTGGCAAACCCGACTTACACGGTTACGTATAACGGCAACGGCAGCACCGGAGGAGCGGTGCCAGCAGACAGCGGAACGTACGAGACCGGCGCATCGGCAACGGTGTTGGGTAAGGGAAGCTTGGTGAAAGCGGGACATACGTTTGCAGGGTGGAACACCGCCACAAATGGCAGCGGAACGAACTACGCGGCAGGCGCAGCGCTTACTATGGGAAGCGCGAATGTGACGCTATTCGCGAAGTGGACAGTAAACCCAACCTACACGGTTACGTATAACGGCAACGGCAGCACCGGAGGAGCGGTGCCAACAGACAGCGGAACGTACGAGACCGGTGCATCGGCAACGGTGTTGGGTAAGGGAAGCCTGGTGAAAGCGGGACATACGTTTGCAGGGTGGAACACCGCCGCCAATGGCAGCGGAACGAACTACGCGGCAGGCGCAGCGCTTACTATGGGAAGCGCGAATGTGACGCTATTCGCGAAGTGGACAGTAAACCCAACCTACACGGTAACGTATAACGGTAACGGCAGCACCGGAGGAACGGTGCCTGCGGACAGCGGAACGTACGAAACCGGCGCATCGGCAACGGTGTTGGGTAAGGGAAGCTTGGTAAAAGCGGGACATACGTTTGCAGGCTGGAACACCGCCGCAAATGGTAGCGGAACGAACTACGCGGCAGGCGCAGCGCTTACTATGGGAAGCGCGAATGTGACGCTATTCGCGAAGTGGACAGTAAACCCAACCTACACGGTAACGTATAACGGTAACGGCAGCACCGGAGGAACGGTGCCTGCGGACAGCGGAACGTACGAAACCGGCGCATCGGCAACGGTGTTGGGTAAGGGAAGCTTGGTAAAAGCGGGACATACGTTTGCAGGCTGGAACACCGCCGCAAATGGTAGCGGAACGAACTACGCGGCAGGCGCAGCGCTTACTATGGGAAGCGCGAATGTGACGCTATTCGCGAAGTGGACAGTAAACCCAACCTACACGGTTACGTATAACGGTAACGGCAGCACCGGAGGAACGGTGCCTGCGGACAGCGGAACATACGAGACCGGCGCATCGGCAACGGTGTTGGGTAAGGGAAGCTTGGTGAAAGCGGGCTACACGTTTGCAGGCTGGAACACCGCCGCGAATGGCAGCGGAACGAGCTACGCGGCAGGCGCAACGCTGACCATGGGAAGCGCGAATGTGACGCTATTCGCGCAGTGGACGACGAATCCCACCTACACGGTAACGTATGACGGCAACGGCAGCACGGGAGGCGCCGCACCTTTAGACAATGGAACGTACGAGACCGGCGCATCGGCAACGGTGTTAGGTAAGGGAAGCTTGGTGAAAGCAGGCTACACGTTTGCAGGATGGAACACTGCCGTGAATGGCAGTGGAACGAACTACGCGGCAGGCGACACGCTGATCATGGGAAGCACAAACGTGACGCTATTTGCGCAGTGGACGACTAATGCCACCTACGCGGTAACGTATGACGGCAATGGCAGCACTGGAGGCACCGTGCCTTCAGACAGTGGAACATACGAGACAGGAGCATCGGCAACGGTGTTGGGTAAGGGAAGCTTGGTGAAAGCGGGCTACACGTTTGCAGGGTGGAACACCGTCGCAAATGGCAGCGGAACGAACTATGCTTCAGGTGCAACGCTGACCATGGGAAGCGCGAATGTGACGCTATTCGCGAAGTGGACGACGAACCCGACTTACACGGTAACGTATAACGGCAACGGTAGCACGGGAGGCACTGAGCCCTCTGACAGCGGAACATACGAGACAGGAGCAACGGCAACGGTGCTCGGGAACTCAGGTAATTTAGTGAGAGCGGGCTACACATTTGCAGGGTGGAACACCGCCGCGAATGGAAGCGGAACGAACTATGCGGCAGGCGACACGCTGACCATGGGAAGCGCGAATGTGACGCTATTCGCGAAGTGGACGACGAACCCGACTTACACGGTAACGTATAACGGCAACGGTAGCACGGGAGGCACTGAGCCCTCTGACAGCGGAACATACGAGACAGGAGCAACGGCAACGGTGCTCGGGAACTCAGGTAATTTAGTGAGAGCGGGTTACACATTTGCAGGCTGGAACACCGTCGCGAATGGAAGCGGAACGAGCTATGCAGCAGGCGCAACGCTGACCATAGGAAGCGCAAACGTGACGCTATTTGCGCAGTGGATGACGAATCCCATCTACACGGTAATGTATAACGGTAACGGCAGCACCGGAGGAACGGTGCCTACGGACAGCGGAACATATGAGACCGGCGCATCGGCAACCGTGCTTGGGAACACAGGTAATTTAGTGAAAGCGGGCTACACATTTGCAGGTTGGAACACCGCCGCGAATGGAAGCGGAACGAGCTATGCAGCAGGCGCAACGCTGACCATGGGAAGCACGAATGTGACGCTATTTGCGAAGTGGACGACGAACCCGACTTACACGGTAACGTATGACGGCAACGGCAGCACTGGAGGTGCCGCGCCTGTAGACAGAGGAACATACGAGACAGGAGCATCGGCAACGGTGCTGGGTAAAGGAAGCTTGGTGAAAGCGGGCTACGCGTTTGCAGGCTGGAACACCGCCGCGAATGGCAGTGGAACGAGCTACGCGGCAGGCGTAACACTGACCATGGGAAGTGCGAACGTAACGCTATTTGCTCAGTGGACGACGAATCCCACCTATATGGTAACGTATGACGGCAATGGCAGCACTGGAGGCACCGTGCCTTCAGATAGTGGAGCATACGAGACAGGAGCATCGGCAACGGTGTTGGGTAAGGAAAGCTTGGTGAAAGCGGGACATACGTTTGCAGGATGGAACACTGCCGCGAATGGCAGCGGAACGAGCTACGCGGCAGGCGCAACGCTTACTATGGGAAGCGCGAACGTGACGCTATTTGCGCAGTGGATGACGAATCCCACCTACACGGTAACGTATGACGGCAACGGCAGCACGGGAGGTGCCGCACCTTCAGACAATGGAATGTACGAGACCGGTACAACGGTAACCGTGCTCGGGAACACAGGTAATTTAGTGAAAGCGGGACACGTGTTTGCAGGGTGGAACACCGCCGCGAATGGCAGCGGAACGAGCTACGCGGCAGGAGCAACGCTTACTATGGGAAGCGCGAATGTGACGCTATTTGCGCAGTGGACGACGAATCCCACCTACACGGTAACGTATGACGGCAACGGCAGCACGGGAGGCGCCGCACCTTCAGACAATGGAATGTACGAGATAGGAGCATCTGCAACGGTGTTAGGTAAGGGAAGCTTGGTGAAAGCGGGCTATACGTTTACAGGCTGGAACACCGCCGCGAATGGCAGCGAAACGAGCTATGCGGCAGGCGACACGCTGACCATAGGAAGCGCAAACGTGACGCTATTTGCGCAGTGGACGACGAATCCCACTTACACGGTAACGTATGACGGCAACGGTAGCACGGGAGGCGCCGCACCTTCAGACAATGGAACGTACGAGACCGGCGCACCGGTAACCGTGCTCGGGAACACAGGTAATTTGGTGAAAGCGGGCTACACATTTGCAGGCTGGAACACCGCCGCCAATGGTAGCGGAACGAGCTATGCAGCAGGCACAACGCTGACCATGGGAAGCGCAAACGTGACGCTATTTGCGCAGTGGACGACGAATCCCACCTACACGGTAACGTATAACGGCAACGGCAGCACCGGAGGAACGGTGCCTTCAGACAGCGGAACGTACGAGACCGGCGCATCGGCAACCGTGCTCGGGAACACAGGTAGTTTAGTGAGAGCGGGCTACACGTTTGCAGGCTGGAACAGCGCCGCGAATGGCAGTGGAACGAGCTACGCGGCAGGTGCAGCACTGACCATGGGAAGCGCGAATGTGACGCTGTATGCGCAGTGGCGCGCAAGTGTAAGTTATGGCGGACCAACCTATATTAAACTGGTCTCAACGGATGGAAGGTTAACACTGCCTGCGGGAGCAATAGGAGAGGTGAGCTTTGAAGATTTAGTGAGAATATTTATCCCGTCAGGGGCTGCAAACAAGGAATTAACGATAACAATTGAAAGAGAATTGGAAACCGAAAATCTTCTGTCGAAAGAAAAGCATCCAGTCAGCGGAGTTTTTGAGATTATGAAAAATTTCTCGGAGAACTTCAAAAAAATGGTAACAATATCCTTTGCATTTGAGCCATCGAAATTGGCGGAGGGTCAGCGACCGGCGGTGTTCTATTATGACGGATTAAAGAAGGCGTGGGTGGAAGTTGCTGGTGGTAAGGTCGTTGGCAACTGGATTTCGGTAGAAGTGGATTACTTGGCGACATTTACGATATTATGTGTTGAAAATGTAAATGACCAGCCAGTACCTTGTGGGCCGGTAGATTCAGATTCAGAGCCTGAATTTAGTGATATCTCCGGGCACTGGGCAGAGGACAATATCAAGCAAGCAGTAAAGAATGGGATCGTTAGCGGTTATCCGGACGGCACGTTTAAGCCGAATGCTGCTGTGACTCGAGCGGAGTTTGTGGTGATGTTGATGAATGCGTTGAAGCCGCAAGCGGAAAAGGCTGAGATAGCTTTTACCGATACTGCGAAAATTGAAGCTTGGGCAAAGAAAGCGGTGGCGCAGGCGATGCAAGCGGGTATTATTAGAGGCTTCGAGGATGGCAGTTTTCGTCCGGATAAAGTAGTGACTAGATCGGAGATGGTGGTAATGATTGCCAGAGCACTCAACTTGAGGGTGGGTTCTAATGCAACAACCGATTTTGGGGATGACCATCATATTCCGACCTGGGCGAAGGGCGCAGTAGTAGCGATGAAGAAATTGGGTTTAATACAAGGCAAAAGCATGAATAAATTTGCCCCCGATGATAAGACAACGCGAGCTGAGGCTGCAACGATTCTACTGAGAATAGTGGAACAGAAGAGCAAGTAAAGTATGAATCATTGTACGTCAACAAGAGGTTTTACAACGAAAAATCACCATGAATAAATGTGCGCAAACCGTTTGGAAACCATAAGCGATCTTCGAGAAGATAATTAAATCTTATCTCGAAGACCGCTTGTTTTGTTATAACCGCTAATGAATATTTAGGAATTGCTTTACCAAACCGAAATGAATTATATGCGAGTCAAGTATTCTACGTAACCCACACAAGTTTCTGTAGTTGTCCTAGTCGAAATACGTATAAGAACATGCAGCACTTTGCGCGTTTTATGACGTTAACGATAAACGATGCGAAATTCAATCATTCTCGACTTTTAATCAATTATGGCATGCAAGTGTTGGCTATTCGCACATTCTCCCCTTTCTTTTTACAAAATGTAATCCGGGTTACAGAATTGAAGCCACTGAAATAATAAAATAGGTGTAGACAAAGCGTACTGTTAAAAAATCAGATCCTGGGAGGTAGTTAGGTTTATTGAAATAGTAATAGACGCTTATGGTGCAAGAGCGAGGTAACGGGTCAATGGGGATGTGAAAACGGTTGACGCCCCTAGTAGGAAATAATATGCTAAAAAGCAGAATGAGAGGAAGTTAGCGAATGAGTATGAAGAAAAAGATATTATCTGTTGGCGGTGTATTTATTGCAGGTGTACTTGTTGGTTCGGCCATCATGTATAACGATTCGTTCTACCATACGGTCAATGATGCGCTAGGCAGAGGTGCAACGCAGAATTCGCTCGCTAGTGCCGGCAATGTAGGCGGGGTAGAGGCGATTAACGTAAGCAGCATGGATCTTGAAACGGCATTGAAGGCGGTTCAAGAGCAACGCTCGCAACTGCTGGAACAGCAGCTGCAGGATCAAATCAAAGGGGTGCAGGATCGGAACAATCAGATCGCCCAATTAAATACCGTTTTGTCTAAGGCTGGGGAGATAGGGATTCCGGCCGGTTCTTCACCCGATAATGCTATAAATGACGATCAGACAGAAGCCTTGAGAAAAGCAATGGAAGAAGCCGGTATCAGCACAGCGCCGCCGACAAATGTAGGCCAACTCGGCACGATAGAGCAGCAAGTTAAAAGTCAAATCGACGCCCTATCGAATTCGCAACAGATGGATATGCTTCGTTTGCAGAGTTTGACCAATAAACGCAATGAAGCGTTCGACGTTATGACGAACTTCATCAAGAAAATGCAGGAATCCAGGAGCAGCATTATTGGCAATATGAGATAAAGGAAGTTGAATAAATGTCCTCCGAAGACGTTTTTTCTTTTTTGCACGAGCATCCTCTGTTGCGCGGTATACCGGATGATGAGCTGCGGATGGCGGCCAGTTCTATTCAATCCATCGAGTTCATGGACGGACAACCCCTCCTGGTTGAAGGAGAAATCGGTACGGAATGTTATTTTATTCGTACGGGTCACGTACAGGTTTCATCGCGTAATTTGGTCGGGAAGTCGATGCTGCTGGCCGAGCTCGGTCCGGGGGCGTTAGTTGGAGAAATCGGATTGCTGCAGAACGAACGCAGGACCGCTCGCGTAACCGCCATTGGCGACGTATCGGCTTTGCGCTTGGATCGTCCGTTATTCGAGGTATTGGCCAAGAGCAGCCCGCTGTTCCATGAGAGCATGCTGCTAACCGTCCGTATCCGCATGATCCATCGAAAGCTTCGCAACGCTACGATATGGTCGGTCATTCCTGACGCCGAGCTTCGCGGTCTCGCGGAAGTCACGTCAGTCCGAAAAGTTGCAAAAGGCGAAACCGTCGTGTCGGAGGGAACGCTTGCCGATCAATTTTACATGGTCAGCAGGGGCAGATTGGAAGCCCGCGGGAGGAAAAGAAAAAGGACGGTTCTGCTCGAGGGCGATTTTTTCGGGGAAGCGATGCTATTGACCGATACGCCTTCAGAAGTTGCGGTTACGGCATCGGAGGACAGTGAATTATTGGTGATGGGAAAGAGCGAGTTTCTGTATGTGCTGAGTTATTACGCCCCGATCCAGAAGCAGTTTATGGAGATCCTCCACATCCGGACTCCGCACCTGGTTTCCAAAGTTAACTATGAGTATGGCGGAGAGCCGGAGCCCGTCTCCGACATCCTGCCGAAAGCCAGGGAGCGCTGGATGGACGTACTTCTTTGGCTGGGCGGGGGCTTCATCGCACTGTCTCTGCTGGCTCTGTTCCTGAACAACAGATGGCTGAGCATCGTGGTTATGATTGTAGGAGGACTCGTGGGTCCGGTTACGTTCGTTTCTTATATTCGAGACCACCAGTTATTAGGTTTTCGACAGACGCGGTTAAGCTTGATTTTCGCGTCTTCCGCGATTTTCGCGGTTCCTGTGGCGTGGTTCCTGGAGCGGGCGTGGCTGCTGGGCATCGGCGACAGCGGCTTGGACTTCGCGCAGTTTAGATTGCCGCTGTTTGTATCCTTGATCGAGGAAAGCGTTAAGCTACTCGTGTGTATCGCGCTTGTCCGGACGAGGCAAATGCATTTTCTGATGGATGCGGTCGTGTTCGGAGCGGCAGCAGGCATGGGATTTGCCGCGGTAGAAAGCATGGTCTACGGTTGGTCGCATATGGATGAGGCATCTTCAGTCGGAATGTTATCCGTTCTCTGGATCAGGGCCTTATTGTCACCTTTCGGTCATGGAGCGTGGACGGCGATCGCGGCTGTAGGAATCTGGATCGGTGTGGCGTCAACGAAATCGAAAGCCTTTGGCAACGCGCGTGTCGTGTACAAGGTTGGAGGCGCGATCCTCCTGCTTCTCATCGTCATCGGTTTGCATGCGCTATGGGATTACCATTTTGCCAATGGTTGGGCAAAGATTGGGATGATGGCTGTTATCGGCTGCATCGATATCATCTTGTTATATGTCCTGATCCGTATCGGCAGAAGAGAGGAGATTCAAACCCTTTCGACGATGAATCCCTATGTGCAGGAGCAGCTGCAGCATCATGATCCGGACGATACGACAAGTGGCGAGCTGCATTGCAGCGGCTGCGGCACCTTATCTCCGAGGAGTACCAGATATTGCGCTCGCTGCGGACACGCTTTGAGAATCAAATAAATGGATCCTAGCACCTTCTCGAGATGTGATCGTATTACTCAGTCGGGGAATGTACTTCCCCTCGCCTTCATGCATAGAACCCGCTCTGTGAGCGGGTTTTCTCTTTTAAAATACTATTGATCTAATCGTAGAAACCAACTAATCGTATAGGATGTAACCTCGCTTTGTCGCATGTCGAAAAAACGATGTGATTCATAGAATGCTATGGTAAAATTGGTAAGTTATATAGGAAGTTACTACTGGGGGCAGCACAATGAAGAGGAATCTTAATCGATTTATTGCTGTACTGATTACCTTATCTATTAGTTTCACCTTGTATGTGCCTCAATTATCAGCAGCACCAGCCGTACCCGAGCAGGTGCTTGATCTTGAGAAGGTACTGGGAAGCTCAGGCTCTGATATAGGATACGGCGTTATACCCTTAGTGGACGGTTATGTGATTGCAGGGCAGAAGATCGTTTCTCATCCTGTATCCAGCCACACGGATGCCGTCTGGCTGAAGACGGATTTGATCGGCAATCTCGTCGGTGAGCCCAAGCAGTTCGGCGGAACGGAAGGCAATGATATGTTTCATTCTATAATCGCAACCTCCGACGGGGGCTACCTGATGACGGGATATTCGTACTCGGCGTCAACCTACTATGATACTTTTGTGGTGAAGACGAATGCATCCGGGGACATGCTGTGGGAGAAGCATCTCGGAGGCAGCGGAGAACAAGCCGGCCGGGGAATCGTTGAGACGGCTGATGGGTATCTTGTTCTCAGCAGAACGAATACCGGAGCGAATAATTATGATATTCAGGTGTTCAAGCTTGCTGCCGATGGGGAGATCCTCTGGGAAGAACAATACTTATCACCGGATGAAAGCTATGACGTGTTTGACATAGCGCTGACAGCAGATAATGGATTCGTCGTTGCCGGATCCAAGAAAGCGGTGTCTGCGCCAAGCACGACGGATGCCGTTCTAATAAAATACAATGCCGCGGGGCAATTCGTTTGGGAACAAACCTATGATGAAGGCGGACAGACGGAGCTCGTCAACTCCGTTACGGCCGCATCGGATGGTGGATTTATTCTCACGGGAGAGACGAAGCCTAATGGTTCATTTAATGGGGATGCCTATCTGGTAAAGACGGATAGCCTTGGCGCAGCCGCTTGGAAGAAGGCAGTCGGGGGCAGCTCCAGCGATGTTGGCGTCTCTGTCATTGAAGCTGCGGACGGCGGTTATACGGTCGCGGGCAGAACCTACTCTTATACCAACGGTCCCAATGACATCTATATGTTCAAAACCAATGCTTCGGGTGATGTGCTGTGGGAAACGAATTTCGGAGGTGCGAGCTTCGATACTGCCTATGATATCAAGGCTCTTCCTAACAATGAATATGTGATGGTGGGAAGCACGAATTCCTCGCAGATGTACCTGGTAAAAACAAAGGTGAATCCGGATCTTGCACCGCCTCCACCAGTAATAACGGCTATTACAGAGGATAGCGGGAGATCGGAATCGGACTATATTACGAATGACACATCACTGTATATCAACGGGACTGCCGAGGCCTCTGCAACGGTTACGGTATATCTGGACAATGTCATAGCAGGAACAACTGCCGCTGACGCGAGCGGAGCGTGGAGCTATGATTATACGGCATCCCCATTAGCTTCGGGAAGCTACACATTCTCCGCAACGGCGACGAATGCATTGAACATCACGGGAGCCAGATCCCTGTCGCAGGTCGTGGAGATCGATCTGGCCGCTCCGTCTGCTCCGGTGATAACGAAGGTGCTGGATGATCCGGATAACGACCGCATAACAACAGACAATACATTAATCCTTCAGGGAACAGCGGAAGGGAAGAGTATAGTTACGATATACTTAGATGGCGGAAGCAGCGGTATCGGTACGACAACGGCTGCAGACAATGGAACATGGTCATTCGACTATACGGGGACAACGCTTGCTGACGGTATCCGCACTTTCAAGGCTGTGGCCACGGATATTGCCGGGAATGTTAGCCCGGATTCGGCTGACTTTGCCGTGAGGATCAAGACTTCACCCCCCTCCGTTCCTGTCCTTACAGGCTTCAGTGTAATGGATGACGCTGTAGTTATTCCTATAGCCATTAATGGCGCTACGAATAAAAGACCTATCACCATTCATGGAACGGGTGATGCAGGGTCGACGATTACAGTGTACAAGAGAAACGAGCTGGGTATGAGTGTAACTGCAGGAACTGCAGTTGTGACAGCCGGGGGGCAATGGTCGCTTGATCAGAGCTCCATGATGCAGGGAGAAAACCCGTATAGTGCCATGGCAACGGATTTGGCATTTGGTCTAAGCAGTGCCAGATCCAGTGAATCTATGATCATCTACGATACGACTAAGCCTCCTGCGCCTACGATATGGAATCCTTCTGGAGTTACGAATAATCCGATATTTGAGGAGTTGACGGGCTCAGCAGAGTCTAATAGCAAAATAACGATATGGATCGACGGTGTAATGATCACTACAGTAACTGCGGATGCCAACAACGATTGGAGTTACAAACCTACAATCACAACGCTGGCAGATGGCGTACACGTGTTTGAAGCATTAGCTACTGATGCCGCCGGTAACGTAGGCACGGAGAAGTCCAGCGTCTCCATAACCGTGGATACCCTTGCACCGGTAGCGCCGATCCTTGAGCCGAGCACAACGGCTTGGACTAATACGGATGTCGTGGTTTCCTTAGGGTTTGAAGATCAGGCTGCGGAGGATGATGCCGCGGTGCGGCACATTAAAGTCGGTGATGGAGCGGGCAGTGTATTCGAGCCTTATACCTCGCCTATCACTGTAGGAAACAACACCATTGTATATGCCAAAGTGAAGGATGCAGCGGGCAACTGGAGCTCAGAAACAACGCTTACGATTGCCAACATAGATCGAACACCGCCAACGGGAAGCGTAGCCTTGAAGGGTGGAAGCACCACATCGAATAATCTGATGCTGAATCTTGACCTTACGGTGGAGGATGGTGTTGAAGGTTCGGATCCAGAGGACATCCAAATGAGATTATCACAGGATGGCTCTTCGTGGAGTAGTATGGAGAGCTATGCCTCTACCAAGAACTATGAGATTCAGGCCGGAGATGGATCCAATAGAACCGTCTACGTTCAATTCATGGATGCAGCCGGCAATATGAGTATGGTGTATGATGCAAGCTTCACCCTGGACACAGTCGCCCCATCGATTCCAATAATCACCGTTACTCCGATGGAAGTAACCTATCAGAATGTTACGGCCACGATAAGTTACGCAGGTGATGTTGTTGTGAAGCAATATAAGCTCGGATTAAACGGGGTCTACATGAATTATTCCGGGCCGATAGTAATCCATGCGAATACGACGCTGTATGCGAGAGGACAGGATGAGGCGGGCAACTGGAGCGGGGAAGCGTTACAAGCGATATCGAATATCAGAGTGGTCCCCTCACCTGGGCCGGTGCTGCCGATGCCTTCGCAAGGTCAAACGAGACAAGGCGAAGTGCTCGTTGGGGATGAAGGTCCCACGAATCCTTCGGTCACAATCGACATTGTCCGAATGACAACGGTCGGGGTAATCGAGGACAACGTGGAGATGAATTTAAGTAAAATAAGGGAAATCATTGCACGGGCTGTCCGGTCTTCTAATCAATCCGTGCGAATCATCATTACGGACCCGCCGTTACCGGGAAGTCAAGCCGATGAAGTCAGGGTTAATCTGCATGGCACATCGCTGCGTGAGTTAAGCCAAGCAGGGCTGGTTCTTGAAATGAAAGCGGGAGACACCATAGTTACACTAACGAAAGAATCGCTCGGAGCCTTGCAGGCAGAGGGAAAGGATATTAATTACCGGTTCATCCCGGTCCGTAATCCGGGAGAGCAGCAAGTCATTACAGACCGCATCATGAGTGCGGACAAGGTTAAAGAGATTGCCGGTGATCGAGAAGTAGACGTCATAGGAAGCTCGATGAGGATCGAGACGAATGATAAGGATCATGCTGTTAAGGTTATGCTCCCGATCAGCTCTTTGCCAGGCAATGCTGCGCTCCAACAAGCCTTTCTGGACTCCCTGGCTGTTTATATCGAGCAGAGCGATGGCGAAAAGAAGCTGCAGCGGGGTGTAATCAAATATGATCAGCAAGGAAACCCGCGGGGTATTGAAATTGAAGTGACTGCACTGGGCATCTTCACCGTTATTTCTCTTGAGGAATACACGGGAAATGCGTATATATTTGGATACCAGGATGGCACCTTTAAGCCAGACCAGTTGGTGAAAAGAGCGGAGTTTGCTGCAATGCTCGCCAGATTGCTGCCTGCGGGCCCTGAGGAGTTGGCAGAGGGGCGGCCATACTCGGATGTTCCTGATTCTTACTGGGCGGCTGATGCTATTGCCAAGGTAAGTCAAGCCGGGTTAATGAATGGGCTCCCGGATGGTTCCTTTGGTCCCGGCGCCGTGATGACGAGAGCGGAGATTGCCGTAATCGCGCAGAAGCTCAAGGTACTCGCTCTAACTGCAAGCGTATCAAGCTTCACAGACATTAAGGGGCACTGGGCTGAGCAAGCTATAGCGGCTGTCCAGCAAGCGAATATTCTCAGAGGTTATCCGGATGGTAAATTTCTTCCTGACCAGGGAGTAACGAGAGCGGAGAGCACAGTGTTTCTGAATCGATTGTTCGAACGTAAGCTCCAGGAATCCGGTTTAGTCAAATCTTCCTGGCCAGACGTCCCTCTCGGCTATTGGGCTTTAAAGGACATCGAGAGTGCGAGCAACCCTTAAGCACTGACATTGTATTGGCCATTCGCAACAAAGCCGTCACTCTTAGCAGGGTGGCGGCTTTGTGCTGTCCGTTTTGTCTGCAGAATCTTACAGCGGGTGCTTTTCGTTTTTCTGCAAGCTGAAAAACGGATATGACCTATTTGTCAAAAATCACTTATTTACTTCCGGGCCGAAATTATATATAAAATGTTAAGGGTGCTATATATATTTCATCTCACTATTTGTAAGCGCTAACAATGATTGCTGTACAATAAATTAAGATTAATAGATAAATATAAAAAAGGGGCAGTGTAAGCAATGAAAAAAAGATCTAAGCTGTGGAGAGATTATTTGATTTCCTATGTTTTTATTTTTGCTATACCTTTTCTCATTCTCGGCATTTTTATATATATGAACGCGGTAAAGGTTGTGCAGCACGAGATAGAGCAAGCCAACAGCTATAAGCTAAAGCAAGTGCAAAGCTATCTCGATGGCCAGATTAACGGCTTGAAGCATTTGGCTGCCAAAATGGCTCTTGATCAGCGTTTGACTCCATATGCAGCTAAGCGGAATGACTATTCGGCTGCGGAAACGGTAAAAGAATTATCCAGATATAAGGACAATAGCTTGATTTTGGAGGGATTATTTCTTTATTTCCGCAATGACAGTAATATTTTTTCGAATGAAGGCGTTGTTTCACTTGATGTTCTGACCAAGGATATGTACCTCTTTCCACAAGCAGATCAGGAAGCTTTTCTAAATGATTTGTCCACAATCCGCCATATTACTCTGAAGCCTGCTATTCCTGTACAGATAAGAGGAAACCGGGAGGAACGTTTGTTGACTTATATGTTTCCGGTCATGCCGAACAATAGCCAGCCTCATGGGACAGTTTTATTTTTGATCAATGAATCTATGCTGACGAATATGATGAAAAATATGCTTGGCAATTTGCAGGGCGCTGTCTATTTATTGAATGAAGTTGGTGAAGTGCTTGCTGTTGAGCGCAATGAGGATTCTCCTGAGCTGGAGCGCATTATGCAAAAAACAGAGCTCAAGACAGGCGAGGTCATCAGTAGGATTGGTTCAACCCGCTATTCGGTAATGAGCGAGAAATCGGAGCTAACGGGCTGGACGTATATGATCGTGATGCCTACAGATCAGTTTTGGTATCGCGTCATTCATTTCAAGCAGCTTGCCAGCGCGGTGCTTTTATTTGTTCTTGTTATTGGCATCCTCGCAGCTTTGTTCGTTTCATTCAAGAAATCAGGTCCTATTCGTGCGCTTGTTGCGCACTTGCAGCATCGCGGTTCACTTGGAAGGTCAGAGCGGAAAAGCTTCAATGAGTTTGAACTCATTCGCGGGGCGGTTGATGACTTGCATCATTATACGCTGCAACTGGAAACGAATATGGAACAGCAGCGGCCACTTGTTATCGATCAAATGCTCTATCGGGCGCTAACAGGGAGCGAATCTGAGGCAGAGGCAGGATCAGCATTATATCCGTATATTCAAGGCAATTATTATTTTGTTATGGTCATTTCGTATAGACAGGATAGCAGTCAGATATTAGGAGCATCTGGTCGAGAGGCTCTATACCAGATTTTGAATCGAGTGGAGGCTGCTGATTGCAACGGATTTGGTATCGAGCTGCTTGAAGAGCAGGCATTTGCGCTTGTTATGTCTGTTCAACAGTCTGTCCCGGATACAAGAGAGAATCAGAAGCAGGCTGCCGGGGCCATACAGTCGTTGCTGCGGGAACGGCTCGGTATAAATTCCTTGATAGGTGTCGGGACGATTTGCAGTGAGCTGAGGGCAATTAATCAGTCCTTTATCGAGGGGCTGGCTACGATAGAATATCGGCTGTTGTTTCCGGAAGGGCATGTGCTGTTCTTTGAAGATATAGCCAAGCTCCAGGATCAAAATCGCCAATATTCGATGGGTGACCAGATGAAATTCACCCAAAGCCTTAGAATGGCTGATCAAGCCGTTTGCTTGGATTCCTTACATGCGATGCTGGACAATATTGCGCAGATGGAGCAATCTATGCTGCTGCTTCGCTATATTTGCTTTGATCTTGTAAATGCTGTGCTGAAGGAAATGAGAAGCCTTAAGCTTGGGCTGGATTGGCCGGAAACGAAAAAGATGATGGAGTTTCAGACTTTGGAGGATTTACGGGAAAGCATGGGCCTCGTAGTGGCGCGTATTTGCGAGCATGTGGAGGCAGGCAAAAAATCGAAGCGGGCTGATCTATGCAGCAAGATTACACAAGAGATTGATAATCGGTACAGATCGGATCAGCTGAGTTTGGAAGTGCTTGCTCAGCAATTCGATGTTTCAGCTTCCTATATAAGCAGATTGATACGTGAACAGACAGGCACGTCATTTACGGAATATGTACAGCAGCTGCGGATCGACGCAGTTAAGCAGGAGATGCTGTCAACAGATCGTCCCATTAAAGAGATTATAATTGAAGCCGGATATCAGGATATGTCAAGCTTTATTAAGAAGTTTAAAAAATCAGAGGGACTAACTCCAGGCGAATACAGGAAAAAGGAACTGAATGAATAGGTCATTTATGACGGAATCAAATATGACCTATTGAGCAAAAAGCACTTATTTACAGCATCCTCCCTTCAACCCTATAGTGAGTAGCATCAACCGATGAGGGGAGGGAATACATCTCAAATGGGCACGCTTTCAAAAAATGTCCGCAAGTATTGGCAGCTGTATGCATTTCTCGTTCCAGCACTTGCCTACTTTATTATTTTTCATTATATCCCGATTTATGGTGCACAAATTGCCTTTAAAAATTATTCGGCTGTAAAAGGAATATGGGGGAGCGCTTGGATCGGCTTTGATCATTTTGAACGTTTTTTTAATTCGTACTATTTTTGGCTGCTGTTAAAAAATACGCTGCAAATAAATTTGTTCCAGCTGGCTTTATTTCCGGTTTCGATTATTGTAGCGCTTTCCATCCATGAGGTAACGAGAGCTCGCTTTAAACGTCTTGTGCAGCTGGTCACTTATGCTCCTCATTTTATTTCTGTGGTTGTCATTTCGGGCATGATTCTAGTTTTTCTTGATCCATCGTCAGGAATAGTCAATACGATTATAAAAGCTCTAGGCGGAGATCCGGTCTCCTTTATTACAGAGCCTGGATGGTTCAAAAGCATTTATGTGCTGTCCGGTGAATGGCAAAATCTAGGCTGGGGGGCCATTATTTATTTAGCGGCGCTTGCAGGCATCAACCCAGAGCTGCATGAAGCTGCGCAAATTGATGGGGCCAGCCGCTGGCAGCGGATATTTCATATTAATATCCCGGGCATTATGCCGACCATTATGATTTTGTTTATTTTAAATCTGGGAAGCTTTATGAATGTCGGCTTTGAAAAAATCTATCTATTGCAAAACCCGCTTAACATGGAATCCTCTGAGGTCATTCAAACCCATGTATACCGGAGCGGTCTTCTTCAAGCACAGTACAGTTATACTGCGGCAATCGGATTATTTAACAATCTAATTAACTTTGCGATTCTGCTTACGTTTAACAGACTGGCAAGAAGAAGCGGCAACAGCTTATGGTAACAACGAAGCGGAAGACCGGAGGGGAAGAGGAATGATAAGACAAGCTTTTGGAGACCGGGTGTTCCAAACTATTAATAATGGGTTTCTTGTAATCCTGACACTGATGGTTTTGTATCCATTGGTGTATATTGTGAGTGCATCTATTAGTGATCCGTCGTATGTGAATTCTGGGCAAATGTGGTTATGGCCAAAGGGACTAACGCTAGAAGGCTATGAGCGGGTATTTCGAAATCCGGATATATGGACGGGTTATATCAATTCAGCGTTTTATACGGTTGCCGGTGTTCTTATTAATCTGGCTGTCACCTTGCCGTGTGCCTATGCTTTAGCGAGAAAGGATTTACCGGGACGTAAAGCTGTTACACTTATAATTATTTTTACGATGTTTTTTAGCGGCGGATTAATACCAACCTATTTGCTAGTGAAAGACTTAGGCATGGTAAATACGTATTGGGCTTTACTTCTGCCAGCAGCGGCTTCGGCAATTAATATCATTGTATCGCGTACCTTTTTCCAATCGAATATTTCGCGGGAGATGGAAGAGGCGGCTGCTATAGACGGCTGTTCTGATTTTAGAATGTTATTTGTTATTGTGCTGCCTTTATCAAAAGCGTTGATTGCTGTTATGGCTTTGTTCTATGGTGTCGGTCACTGGAATCAATACTTTGGCGCATTAATTTATCTTAGCGATAGAGGTCTGTTTCCGTTACAGCTGTTTTTGCGGGAAATATTAGTACAGCAAGAAATAGCGGCGCAAATGCTTATGGACGGCGGCGATGTAGAATTAATGATGTCGGAGCAAACCCGGATATCGGAGCTGATCAAATACGCAGTTATGATTGTAGCTGCACTGCCGCTTATTATTGTTTATCCGTTTGTACAGCGCCATTTTGTGCAAGGCGTAATGATTGGATCGATTAAAGGATAATGAAAAGAAAAGGGAGGGTTTCCTATGAAAAATAGAAAATCACGCAGTATGATTGCAGCATTAGCACTAAGTATTGCCTTATTGTCGGGTTGCTCTTCGACTGGAAATGAAGGCAATACAGGTTCGGATAATAAAGGAGCTTCAGATGCCCCGAAATCGTCCGTTTCTACGGAAGCGTTTAATAAGACTGGACTTCCCATTGTCGGCAAGCCGATTAAGCTGACCATGATGGGGGCAGAGGATATGCAGCGAAACTGGGAAGATCTCTATTTCTTTAAAGGAATGGAAGCGGATACGAATATCCAATTTGACTTTACTACACTTCCAAGCTCCTCCTATATGGAGAGAAAAAATTTGGCTTTTGCCAGCAATGAGTTGCCCGATTTATTTTTTATGGGCGGACTTAGCAGTAACGATGAGGTGAATTATGGAGCGCAAGGCATGTTGATTCCGCTTGAGCAATTAATTGCAGATTATGCGCCAACCTTAACTAAGCTGTTTCAAGATTATCCGGAGATCCGCAAATCGATCACTGCGCCGGATGGACATATTTATGCACTGCCGCAAATTGCAGATCATCCGCGCGACCGTTTCCTCAGATTATTTGTTAATGGCGAATGGCTTAAAAAGTTAAATATTAGCGAGCTTCCTAAAACCGTTGATGAATTTTATGATTTGCTAGTCATGTTCCGTGATAAGGACCCTAACCAAAACGGAAAAGCAGATGAGATTCCGCTAACAGGAGATAACAAGCTTAGTTATATTCGTCCTATTATGCTGTCTTATTTCGGATATGTAAGTGATTTTATAGACGTATCGGATGATAAAGTCAGATTTGTACCGGTGCAGCAAGGCTATAAAAACTATCTGACCTTAATGAATAAGCTTTATGCCGAAAAGCTGTTGGATAATGAAATTTTCTCTCAAAATAAAGCTCAAATGACTGCAAAAGGCGAGAATGGACTTTACGGAGTTATGGGCAACAGCTTGCCGGTGTTTGGCGGGAAGGAAAAGCAGGTCGTACCTCACAACATTCTGGACAATCCACAAATGCCGCCGCTTGTGAGCGAGGCTGGCGCAACACCTATTTTCCCGGAGAGGGATACGATACGCCGCGGTTCATTCGCGATCACTAGTGCGAATAAGCATCCTGAAGCAACGATTCGCTGGCTGGATCATCTTTACACGGAGGAAGGCTATTTGCACGCACAATACGGCATTGAAGGGGAAAGCTACCGCTGGTCCGATACGGAGCCAAAGTATATTGAGTATATCGTGCCTGAGGGAATGCTGGAAAATGATTTTAAAAATATGAAGGTATCCAATCTGGGCTATGGATTTGCTAATGAAGCGTTGGAGAGAAAGTTTTTGAAATCAGATTGGCTTGGATTTGTACTGAACGATCAGGTTGGTCAATATATTGACCATGGCAAAAAGGCATTCCCGCTTACCTATTTTACGGAAGAAGAGCTGCAACGGGTAAATGCGATTACTGTAGATCTGCAAACCTTTATTGAACAAATGGAAGCGAAAATTGTTGTTGGTCAAGAGCCTGTGTCCAAATGGGAGGACTACGTTCAAACGATGAACAAAATGGGAGTAGAGGAATTGGTAAGCATCTATCAAGCCTCCTACGATCGTTGGAACAGCGCAAACTAAAATAGGAGCGGGCGAAGCGGGCTAAGCTGCGCTCGCTCCTTTTATTATAGGGGGAAGAGTTATGTTCGTGAAAGAACGCAAAGTAAAAGAGTATGATGTAGTCGTTGTTGGCGGCGGTGCCGCTGGTTTTACAGCAGCGATTCAAGCTGCTAAAGCGGGAGCAAAAACGGCATTAATAGAAAAGAACGGGCTGCTGGGTGGAACGACGACAGTCGGAGCGGTTAATTATCCAGGATTATTTCATGCTTGGGGGAAACAGGTTATAGCCGGAATCGGTTGGGATGCGGTAGTGCGGACAGCTGAGCTTGAAGGCTTGAAGCTGCCGGATTTTTCGGTAGTGCCAGAGCGGCACTGGCAGCATCAAATACGCATCAATCGCTTTCTGTTTGCTGCTGTACTCGATGATCTGTGTGTAACAACCGGAGTGGATTTGCGGCTGCATGAAATAACAGCGGCGGCAGAACAGACAGATTCCGGAATTCTGCTGACTGTAGCTGGCAAGGAGGGGCTGAGTGTGCTGCATGCCAGCAAGGTTGTTGACGCAACCGGCGATGCCGATGTGTGCGGCTTGCTCGGTTTTGAGCGCATCCAAAGCGAGCATAAGCAGCCCGGAACTTTAATTAATGAAATTGATGGTTATGAAATAAAGGATATTAATCCGCATAAGTTGAAGCAGCTATATGAAGCGGCGCTTGCAAAAGGCGAAATTCGCATTACTGATCATCCCGCAAGTGATATTCCGTTCTATCACGATTTGAAGGGCGGCGCAATAAGTATGCATGTACCTGGTATAAACGGCGGAAGCTCATCCTTGAGAACGGCGGCAGAGCTGGAGGCGCGTCAAACCTTGATGCGCATCTACAAATTTTTGCGTACAGTACCAGGCTGTGAACAGCTTAAAATTCGCTTCGCCGCGAGTGAATGCGGGATTCGGGAAACATGGCGGATTAAAGGTGAGGAAACAATTAGCGAGGAGGCTTATTTAAATGGGTATGTTTGGCCGGACGCGGTTTGTTACAGCTACTATCCTATTGATCTGCACCACCCGAGCAGCAATGTGATTATAAAAAAATATCCGGCAGAGCATGTAGTAGCAACCATTCCTTACAAGGCGCTCATTCCTGTTCAGAGTGATCATCTTTTAGTTGCCGGACGCTGTATTTCAGGCGATCAAATGGCTAATTCTGCATATCGGGTTCAAGCAACCTGCATGGCTACCGGTCAGGCTGCTGGAGCTGCTGCTGCGCTCGCCGCAAAAAATAACGTGACGGTAAAGGATTTGTCCTATAAGGAACTTTCTGATTGCTTGAAGCAGCACGGTGCAATAGTACCAAAGAGAGGATAGGAGGCTTTGAAGTGGATAAAACTTGGACTGGGCTCTGGATTACTGATGAACGATTTACAAATATGCCTAAACTTGAATTGTTTCATAAGGAACTAGAAATTAGGCAGACGCATAGTCACGAGGAAAGCATGAAGAATGTTCATATGCTCATCCATAAAACTTTTGAGCTTAACCGGGTTGGTAAGGAAGCCTGGCTGGATATCACAGCCGATGATTATTATAAGCTATATATAAACGGGCAGTTGGTTGGTCAAGGCCCGGCGCAAAGTAGTAACGATCATTATTATTATAACCGCTATAACGTAACGCCATATTTAAAGCAAGGGAATAATGTTATCGCTGTTCATCTTTATTATCAAGGACTTATCTGCCGTGCTTATAACAGCGGGGATTATCGGCAGGGCATGATCGCGGAATTGGAGATGGACGGACGTTTGATTGTGTACAGCGATCAGACCTGGCTGTATCGAATAGCTGAAGAATACAGCAGCGGAGGCATTATTGGATACAATACTCAGTTTCTTGAAGCGATAGACAGCAGAAAAAAACGGGCTGACTGGCGGGAGCCTTCTCCTACAGGCTGGAAGCCGTGTCACACGCTCAACTCCCATGATTATAAGCTGTTGTTACAGCCAACACCTCCGGTGTCGGTCTATACAATAAAGCCGCAGCAAATTGTTCCGCTGCCAGAGGGTGGCTTCTGGATTGATTTTGGCCATGAGCTGACCGGGCAGCTGCAGCTGAAGGCATGCGGACAAGCGGGGGATGTAGTGGAAATCCGCTGCGGCGAGGAGCTGCTGGAGCTTCAAGGTGGCGTGCGGGACGGGCGGGAGGGCGAGCCGCAGCGTGTTCGCTTCAATATGCGCTGCAATTGCGACTACCGGGAGCTGTGGACCTTGTCAGGAGCGGTGGATGAACCTGACTTTTATGACTATAAAGCTTTTCGCTATGCCGAAATTATCTCGCCGGTCTCGGTTAGCATAGATCTCGATAGCATTCATGCCATTGCAAGGCATTATCCGTTGGATGGGCAAGCGAGTCACTTCCACTCCTCCAATGCCATGTTGAATCAGATTTGGTCCATTTGCAGTAATGGCGTAAAATGGGGCTCTCAAGAAAACTATGTGGATTGTCCAAGCAGAGAGAAGGGGCAATATCTGGGCGACAATACGATTATTACGCATGCCCATACTTATATATCGGGAGATTTGCGATTGTTTCGCAAATCATTGCTCGATTTTCAGCTTTACTCCCAAAAAGTATGCGCAGGCTTTACTGCGGTTGCGCCGGGACATCATATGCAGGAAATTGCCGACTTTTCACTGCAATGGCCCATGCAGCTTTTGCAATATTACAGACAGAGCGGCGATGCTGGCTTTTTGCGCGATATGCTTCCAGCGGCGGAAGGAATTCTCCAACATTTTAGACAGTTTGAAAGAGATGACGGTTTGCTGGAGCGGGTAACGGATAAATGGAATTTAGTAGACTGGCCTGAAGGCATGAGAGACGGCTATGATTTTCCACTAACGCTGCCCGTTGGAGACGGCTGCCACAATGTTTTGAACGCCTTTTATTACGGTTCTTGGAGTGACGTTTTGCAAATTCGGGAAATTTTAGCCCTTGATGATGATTTGAGGGACCGGCGGCAGCAAGCCAAAAGGCGCGAGGCATTTCGAGTGCAGTTTTATGATCAGGATAATCAATGGTTTGTTGACGCGGCAGGTTCAAGCCATCACTCTCTGCATGCAAATGCACTGCCGCTGCTGTTTGGCCTTGTTGATGAAGGGAAAGAAGAAGAGTCGATTGTGCGATTGATTCGCCGAAAAAGACTGGGCTGCGGCGTCTATATGGCTTATTTTGTGCTTCAGGCGCTTGCAAAGGCGGGAGAATATGACTTGCTCTATGAGCTAATTGTATCCGATGATGCCAATTCTTGGAGCACGATGGTGAAGGAAGGGGCGACAACCTGCTTCGAAGCTTGGTCGAAGGAAGCGAAGTGGAATACAAGCTTATGCCATCCATGGGGTAGCGCTCCGATACCGCTGTTGATTGAGCATATCGCGGGCATACAGCCTGCAGAGCCCGGCTGGACGGAAGTATCCTTTAATCCTAAAATTCCAGCAAGCCTCACAGAACTGCGCTTATCTTTCAGAACGGTTGCCGGCGAGTTTGTTCTGGAGCATGGCAAAGGACAAACACAATTAAAGGTGCCTGATGGGGTACTGGTACGCGGATGCCAGAATGGCTGGTAAGCCCGCAATGGGCGCTGATCACCATTCCCTTTGATTAAAAATGTGTTGACTCTGCTAATTCGACACATGTGGAGTGCTGTGTGTCGCTGGTGAGGAAGTAATGTTTGGGGCCACATTTACGGGGATTTATTTTGAAAGCTTTTCTCGCCGAAATTGAGTATAAGTTCCCATAATCACCCAAGCAAGTGGCCGCTTATATCCCGATAAGAAGACGACATACGAGCCATATCCCACCAAGCAGGAAGCAATCGACCGGCTGAAAGAACTGGCTGATGAACTGAAAAATAAAGGTTTTGTGGAAGGACCGAAAGATGTCTTATTTCAGATCGCGGAAAATGAAATATACGTGTACGACAAAGCGAAATGGTACTATGAAGGCGACTTTCCTCAAGAACTAGATTCCACTCAAGCCTACATTCCAACGGGCATGTTCCTATTACGAAGCATTTCCGGGACTGGAAACGCCGCAAAAGCGGGAATACCCTCTCTTAACCGAGAGGGTATTTTATTTTATATGGGGACAGAAGCAGGATACCGTAAGACACCAGGGGGATACGTACTCATCGAAAAGGTGAACGACCCGGGCATCCGTTATCCAGGTTTTACGGATTCGACAGATTGATATGTTGTGGAAGTTCTCATCTGCCGCGGCACTACAAGCGGGCCAATCTCAAGATGAGCTGGAATAAATTTGTTATAATAATGACCGGCATTACGAAAAGGGATAAAGGGTGGGGATACTTATGAAATTATGTTGAACCATCAGGGAATGAATGGCGGATATGGCATGATGGACGGATATAAAATGGATAAAAGCTTGCTCGGTTCACATGATGTCGCTTCCCTGATCACCGTGATCAGCAGCCTCTCCCCTCCGTGTTTGAAGACGAGCGTGCGCAAGGAACCATTGATCGACTGTCAAGAAGTGAACAGCTAGTTTCCCACCATCGCCCATGCCCTTAGTCATATTTATGCGGTTGATAAGGTGCGGCCCAAACCTATCGGCGTGACCGTCGATCGATTTACGTAAACCCGTCCTGTCGCAAGAAAATCCTTTTCGGTTTCATGAGGAGGATTATCTCATAGCGAATTTACGATTCGAAGGTGGGAGAGTATGACGCTAACGGGGAGCCCAAGGAAAATGTCGAATAATACGACAAGTGAATTCCAACACATGGTACAATAGGTGCGGGTCCATGTACTTATGAAAGTAGAAGATACTGCGTACGATAGGCTAATAGTTATTCATTATATCGCAGAACTAGACAGGAATATCATATCTATCACCTGGGGGTACAAGAATGAGTTTCCAAATGTCTATGTTTCTGTTATTACTGGTTGCAACCATTCTCATGCTTTTCGTTTCATATCTTTCATTTCGAAAACGAAAAATAGAAGTAGCTGCGTACAACGCTCTAGTCATGCTGAGTGCTTCCTTCTATTCCTTTGGTTATGCGTTCGAAGTGATGAGTACAGACCCGGGTCGTGTGAGGCTCTGGTTAGGGATACAATATATCGGAATCCCTTTTATATCCACTTTTTGGCTGCTGCTCGTCATATTCTATACCGGGCATCGGGCTTTATTGAAAAGATGGGTCATATTGTTGTTATTTACCATCCCCGCGCTGACACTGGTTCTTCATTACACCAACGACCTGCATCACTTCTATTACAAGGACATACAGTATGATTTCAATACCTCCCATCTATCCCCGGTCCTCTTACTGAAAGGACCCTGGTATTGGGTACAGGTTTCATATAATTATGTTCTGGCTTCAGCAGGTATGTTCTTGTTTACTGTGATGTATTTGAAGGCGGTGCCTCTTGTTCGTAAGCAGGTTGTGCTGATGATGCTCGGTGGCGCGGCGCCGTGGCTGTCCAACCTCATGTACCTTGGATTTCAAGGGATTCATTTGGATTGGACGCCGTTTGGCTTTACCTTGTCCGGATTAATATACATATGGGGAATCTACCGGTTCAATCTCCTTAGACTAGGCCCTCTTGCGCTGCAAACCGTCTTTGAGACGATGCAGGATGGCGTCATTATTGTGGATTATGACAACAACATTACGCATAGTAACGAGGCGGCCAAGGGAATTTTCGGAGAGTTGCCTGCATTACCAGATAGGTTGAAATCTATCTATGATGTATTATCTGCTCATCCAGATCTATTGTCGAAGCTTAAAGAGCCCATGAATAGTGAGAACCAAATTTCGATAAGGCAAGATGAGAAGATGCGATACTATCATGTGAAGATATCCGTCATTCGTGACCGAGACCGGCATATATTGGGGAAAATGCTTATTTTGAGCGACATCACGCAAATTACCGAGTATCAGGACACGCTTCTGTCCAATGCCGAACAATTGGCGGAATTAAATGCATTTAAGGACAAGTTATTTACGGTCGTCACCCATGATATTCGTGATCCCTTGGCCTTGCTAGTAAATTTAACAGAAATCATAGAAGAGGATTTCGTAGATGCCGGAAGTGAGGAATTTAATGTCTTCCATGAAGTAAGCAGCCAGGTAAGAGATACCTACATGTTGGTGGAGAAT
Organism: Paenibacillus mendelii; assembly: GCF_024498075.1. GTDB lineage: Bacteria > Bacillota > Bacilli > Paenibacillales > Paenibacillaceae > Paenibacillus_Z > Paenibacillus_Z mendelii. The sequence continues at coordinate 162,484 of NZ_JANHOF010000008.1, read as the reverse complement.
TTATTGGATTGGTTTCGCAGCCAGAAGGGAAAGGCCAGCTTCAGCCCGCTTGTGTGGGATTTGGCACTTATTGTCCAGAAGTCTGTTGCTACCATGGAAGCCCGCAGTGAGCTCAAACACATTCACTTGATCTCCTCTGTACATGAAGGCATTCTTGTATTTGCAGACAAGGAAATGATGGATCTGGTCCTTAGGAATCTGCTATCCAATGCAATTAAGTTTACGGAGATTGGCGGGCATATTCACATAGAAGCCAGGCAGGAAGAGGGGAAGGTCACCGTCTTGGTGCGTGATTCCGGTGTGGGGGTTGATCCAAAGGTTGGTGGGTCCTTGTTCCATGACGTCCAACAGGGTTCCAAAGCGGGTACAGACGGGGAGAAAGGCAGCGGATTAGGGTTGTATTTATGTGCAAAATTTGTTCATCTGAATGGCGGTAATATCTGGTTCGAGAGCAATACTGACCACGGAAGTACATTCCTATTCACCCTTCCTGCAAAAGACACCGTACGTGCACAGCTGCGAATAGAGAAGGAGCTTGCATTATGATGAAAGTAATCATCATTGACGATGAGTTGGCGATGCATTATGTGATGAGGAAAAGTCTTGCTAAGCTTCACCATATTGAAATTGTCGGATCCTTCCAGGACACGGCCTCCGCTTCCTTGTTCATTCAGGAGAATGACGTGCACATGGCCTTTGTAGATATTAGTATGCCAGATGAGAGCGGGATGTCGTTTGCCCAGAGGATGGCAGAGCAGCGCCCTGATCTTCACATCGTCTTCGTGACCTCGCATAAAGAATATGCGATGGATGCATTCGATGTCTATGCCTTGGATTATATCGTAAAGCCGGTGTCCTTGGAACGGATTGAGAGATCGGTCAAGAGGGCGATGGCGATCCAAAGGTTCATGGAGATGGACGAGGATGACAAGGGAAATAATCAAATTGATATTTATGGATTAGGCGGGCTGGAGGTGCGAAGCGGCACAACAGGCTATGTGAAATGGCGCTCCAGAAAGAGTGCGGAGTTATTCGGGTATTTGCTGATGAATCGCGGAAGAATGATATCTAGAGCAAGGATAGTCAGCGATGTGTTCGGTGAGATGCCGCAGAAGAATGCGGTTACCTACCTCAATACAACCATTTATCAGATGAGAAAGTCGCTTCAGCCTCACGGGTTGAAATCCGTTATTTTATCGGATCATGACGTGTATGGATTGGACATTGCTCAGGAATCCATCGACTTCGTCTTATTCGAGGATGGACTGAAACGGTTTGCGGTCATTGACGCTAACAATCTTTATGCTGCCTTGGAGATTGAAGACCTCTACGCTGGAGATTTGTTCGGTGAGAAAGCATATCTGTGGGCATTAAACGATATTGAACGGTTATCCAGCCTTTATGCCGTATTTGTTAAGAAGCTGGCAAGCGTATTGCTGGAACATCAGATGGACGACACAGCAGTCCGATTGCTGAATAAACTATTAAGCTATAACGAATGGGATGAAGAGACCGTTCAACTGCTGCTCAGCGCTTACGCTGCTCAGAAGGATAAGATTTCCTTAACCCGTGTGTTCAAGAGATATGAGAAAAACCTGCGTAAGGAGCTGGATACGGCTCCTTCGAAGGAACTCGTCCATGTATATGCCCAGCTTCAAGCGGATGTAGATATTAGGCGATAATCCGGTTCAATCCTGTTCCTGTTATTCATACCATAATTGAAAAACAGGGGAGGAAAAGAAGGATGGTGCATAACGACTCGCTTTGTGAACAGTTCTCTAGAATTATTGGGGGCATACCCGGCTTTGCTGGCGGCAAATGCGTTTCGACAATCAATCGAAATCAAATACGTGCAACCATTTTGGGCAAAAGATTTAGCGTAACGTCTTCTTTTTCGTTCGAGTCCTTACATGCTAGAACTGGCAGAGCGCTTTGTGTAGGTAGAGCGGCCTTCTTGCAGAAAGAAATCAATACATTCCTTACAGCCATTCGTAAACAAGGAATAAAGGTTTCGTCTGTCCATAACGAGTGGTTATTCGAGCAGCCCCGTTTGATCTATATCAATATTGAAGCGGTTGATCGGCCACTCGTTTTTGCAAGAAAAGTTAGGCGTGCGTTAGATGCTGTTCATGAATGAGAAGAGCGGCAAGGAATGCTCAGATCAAACAATTGCGAGCATTGCAAAAAATCCATCCCCTCTATGGTAAGATGAGCAGTCTTTTACCGTGAAGGGGATTTTATGTTGGATAAGCCTATCTCGCCGAAACTGAGCCGAATTTCCCATAATCACCCAAGCGAGCAGGTGAAAAGACCGCTGCTCTTTTCGTCACGGGAATCTATAATAAAGCTTGCGGAGGAATCTGCAACCCGCATCTTGCGAGTGGTTCGGGAACCGCCGCGCGGTTATAAACGTAAATCATCCATTAACGCAGTGATGGGCATCAAGTAAAATGCCCTTAGGAGGAGCGCCATGAATATTACCCAAGATTTCATTGATGAACGTTTCAAAGCCTACGTTCTGGAAACTTTTTGCGGAAATCGCGAATCGATCCAGACGAGCGATGTGGATCGAATCGAATCGCTCCAGCTGGCTAACCATAGATATTCAAGTCTGAAAGGGATTGAACATTTTGTTTCTCTTGAGGAGCTGGATTGCTCGTTCAATAACGTGACGGAGCTCGACATCAGCAAGAATATCAACCTGAGAACGTTGGATTGCGGGGGTAACAAATTAACTTTTCTGGACACGGGTTATAATCCGAAGCTGGAGCAGCTGTCTTGCAGGTACAATGAGTTGACCCGGCTGGATATCAGCCGTAATCCGTTGTTGAAAGAGCTTAACTGTAACAAAAACGAGATTCATTCCTTGGATTTGACGGACAATGCGAAGCTGGAAACAGTGGACTGCGGGTTTAACCGAATCCGGAATTTGGACGTCAGTCAGAATGCCATGCTCGCCAAGCTGGACTGTTATTGGAACATCATTTCGGAATTGCATTTCGATCAGAATATGAACTTAACGGAACTTAACTGCAGTTACAATTCCATATTTGACCTCAAATTGGATTCAAACACGCGGCTTACATATCTCGATTGCGGAAACAATTATTTGATCGCCTTAAACATAAGGGGCTGCTCGAGCTTGATTGAAATCCGCTGCAATAACAATCATCTTACGAATTTGGATGTAACCGGAAATCCGGTCTTGCAAAGCTTAAGATGCTTTAATAATCACATCACAAGCTTGGATCTCAGCCATAATGCGCAAGTAGTCGAGCTCTATTGCTCGGAAAATAAAATCTCGAAGCTGGATACCAGCCATAATCCAAAGCTGGAGAAGCTGGATTATTCTAATAATCTTATCGTTGAGCCGGACCATACGATCAAGGGGATCGGGACTTTTCACTACGATGTCTCGCTATCTTCCTATAAATCAACGCTTCGTTATAAGGGGAATGAGCTTTCCGTTACAGTGGATGTCCCCGCCAAGGCGGATATGAAACGGCTGTCGCCCATCATCAAGAAAGCATGGGAGCACGTTGGCGAGCTGTGTGATCGAGCGCTGGACCTGATTGCCTCCATGCATCCTGACGAGGATGTGACCGAGTTAGTTCTGTCTGAGCTGGCATTTGATAGAGAAAGCACCTTTCGATTGGGTTACGATGCGGGTGATACCCCGGCTGGACAACTATATATTTACGTGACGTTTAATAATAAGCTTGAAATGAACAGCGACCTCGTGTATGAAACGTATTAAACCCTGGACGGGGATTGCGTCTATAGGGCCTTACAATATCCATTTTTGTAGATATTTTTGTGATATTCATTGGATGCTTACCTTGTCACAATGGGCAAAGTGACGATAAAGGTAGTTCCCTCTCCCAAGGTGCTGCTGACATCCATGGTCCCGTTATGAGCCAATACGAACTCTTTGGCAATGGCCAGACCCAAGCCCATTCCACCGCTGTGCCGGGTACGCGCTTCGTCCGCCCGATAGAAACGGTTGAAAATATACGGAAGATGCTCCGGGTTGATTCCAGTTCCCGTATCGGTAATTGAGATTCGCAGACTCCCGCTCTCATCCACCGGTCTCTTATCTGCTTCGATGTTAACCGTAATCAATCCACCTGACGGTGTGTGTCGAATCGCATTGACTAAGAGATTCAAGAACACTTGAGTCATTCGGTACGGATCGATCAGGATCTCCGGAACGTTGGACGTACGATGTAGAACGATGGCGACTCGTTTGCTTTCCGCATCGTCCTCAACCCGCTCGATCATACGCTGTAACAGCGCCTCGATATTGGTAAGCTTCCGATCGATCGACAGCTTCTTGGCTTCGGCAAGCGACAGCTGATGCAGATCATCAACTAAGCGCGTTAAGCGGATTAATTCATCCTGCAACGGAAGCAAAGCTTCAGGCTTGATCGAATGTCCGAATTCTTGTATCAGGTCAAGTTTGCCTCTTAGGATGGTCAGCGGCGTTCGAAGTTCATGAGAGACGTCCGCGACAAGATTACGGCGCACCTCTTCAGCGAGCTGCAGTTGTTGGGACATATTGTTCAAGGCTCGCGCCACAGTTCCGTACTCATCCTTACTTGATACAGGGGCTTGAACGCCGAGTTCGCCTCTTCCCAACCGTTCAATAGCCGGGAGGAGCTGGCCGAGCGGCCTCGTTAACCGCTTCGATAGCCAATTGGCAATTAGCAGAGAGACCAGCAGGAAGATCAAGCTGCCGATCATTAGCAGTGTCGATACCGAGCTGCTGATGCCAATCTGAATCTTCGATAAATTGGCGACTTCCGGGTCGTGATAGTACAATACGGCAATCGTTTCGCCATTGAGCCGAATATCGCTGTGTATGCCTAATCGGGTTATCATTTCGAATGAAGCCTCGCCTTGAGAATAGAGCACTTCGCCCGTGGCGGATTTCAGCAGGATGCTTGCAGTTGGCAGGTTCTTGTAGCCGTTTAAGACGATTGGATCGTCCTGAGCCCGATCCCAAGATCCTCCGCTTTGCTTGAAATAATCTAAGAATATCTCCGACAGTTCCGTCATCTGTTCGCTTCGATCCACTATTCGAATATGCTCGAGCGCTGCTTTCACAACGAATTGTGTCACCAGCACGAATATAACGCTCATCGCTACTATGAATGAGGCAATGGAGACAAACAGCTTGCGTCTGACTGTCATGTTCGGTCCCCGAAGCGATAGCCGAATCCATAAACCGTCTGAATAAATATCGGGTTGGACGGGTCGGTTTCGATTTTTCTCCGAATTTTGCTAATATGGGCGTCGACGGTTCGCTCGTCGTTCAATATATCGTCTTCAAGAGCGGCATGCAGGAGCTGCAGACGGCTGTAAACGATACCCGGTTTGGCGGCTAGGGAAAGCAGCATTTTGAACTCCGTAGGCGTCAACGGAATTTCTTGTCCACTTTTCCATACGCGGCATTGCGATTCCGAGATGGACAGCTCTCCTCGCTCGATCGTCTGCATGGCGATCTCATTGCCCTCTATCCTGCGAAGCACGGAACGTATTCGGGCAACAAGCTCCCGCAGCGAGAAAGGCTTAACCAAATAATCGTCGGCCCCCACTTCAAGGCCGATAATTTTATCCGTTTCTTCGGCTCGCGCCGTCACCATAATGATGCCCAAGTGGTTCGTCTTGCGAAGCTCCCGGCAAACGTCCAAACCGCTCATCTCCGGCAGCATCCAGTCCAGTACGACAAGCGAGGGTTTCCTCTCCCGTACCACGCTTAGAGCTTCTTTGCCCGTTCGGGCGGTAACAATCTCATAGCCTTCCTGGCGTAAAAAAGGCACCATAAAGTCCAGAACTTTCTCTTCGTCGTCTACGAGAAGTAAAGTATGCGACAATTCGATTCTCCTTCCTCCAATCCAACATTCTTCTTAATTATACAGATTCTATGAGGGCGCGGCTTAAATTCACGACAATCGCAACAGATCTTCACAGGTTCACAACATGAGATTGCTAATATAACCCCATAAGGTATTAACAAGGATGGAGGTTAATCATTTTGAAGGATGCTGCTGCTGGCGCTTACGGGCGCAGTCGATGGATAAGTTTCGTGTTTGTATGTCTCGCTTGGCTGTTCGTCGGTTGTATTGTTATCCAGACATTTCTTGCAGGTGCGGCGATTTTTGACGATCCGGGCCGATGGAGTGATCATGCCGCCTTCGTTCACTTGTTCGAATTCGTGCCGATCCTGATGCTTCTATTCGCCTTTATCGGCCGGCTTCCGAATAAGGTGCGCTGGCAGACGGCTGCGCTATTCGTTCTTATTTTTGCCCAATATTTTACCTCTCATGTCCAAATCGCAGGAGCGCTGCACCCTGTATTAGCTCTGGTATTGTTCTGGCTTTCCCTGTCTGTGGCGAGGCAGACGGCTCGATGGACCGCAGCGGTTGGAAAAGGGGAATCCCGATGAAGGCTTGGAGAAATCGCTTTAAGAGGACCTGTTCATGGCTCATCATCCTGCTCGCTTGCATGCTGGCGATTTCAGCCTGCGGATCCATTAGCGTCAAAGTTCCGGAAGAAATCGATATGGGATCGACGGAAGAACATTCGCACCTGGAACATGGCAGCCAGTCTGCCGCGGATGCAAATGCCGTGTCCTGCGCGGATTTGACTGAACCGGCATCAACCGGTCCAGTCCGAACGTTCGACCTGACAGCAGCTGCAGCGTCTTTAGAATTGAATAACGGCAAAGAACGTAAAGCGTGGACCTTCAACGGTACTACACCTGGTCCGGAGTTGCGCGTGCGCGAAGGGGACCGTGTCGTCGTAAACTTGCTCAACAAGGACATTGAAAAGGGAGTCACCATTCATTGGCATGGCGTTGTCTTGCCCTGCTCCCAGGATGGCGTACCCGGCGTTACACAAGATGCCGTATGGCCTGGCGAACGGTTTACGTACGAATTCATTGCCAGACATCCGGGTACGTATTGGTATCATTCTCATCAACAAAGCTCCGAGCAAGCGGAAAAAGGTCTCATCGGACGGTTAATTGTTGAGCCGAAAGAAGAAACCTTCCATTACGATCGCGATTATGCAGTAACGCTCCAGAAGCTTAATGATAAGGATGTATTGACCAACGGTCTCTCCGGTGGGCTTCAATTGGATGCCAAGCCGGGTGAAACGATTCGTCTGCGGCTTATCAACGCCTACAATTTAGTACAGTGGATGGGTATCGCCGGTACCGATTTTCAGGTCATTTCCATCGACGGGCAAGACCTGAACGAGCCTGATAAACTTCGCGGCGAATGGATACCGATTGGCGGAGGCCAGCGATACGATGTTCTGTTTACGATGCCGAATCAGGGTCAGGTACAAGTATACAGTAAGAAAGTATCCGGCTGGAAAATCACGTTGGGCGAAGGCCAGGCGCCGAAGAAGCTGGACAACGATGCACCCGTGTTTGACTTTACCGATTATGGCGCCCCAAAGGCTGACGGGATCTCACCCGATATGAAATTTGACCGCACGTACGATTTGGTGCTTGGGCCGGTAAACATTAACGGCAAAAGCGGCCATCACATTCCGCCCATCATGGTGAAAGAAGGAGAATGGATTAAAGTGCGATTCGAGCATCAGTTGGGATCCGAGCATCCGATGCATCTGCATGGCCATTTGTTTAAGGTATTGACGAAAAACGGCAAGCCATTAACGGGCAGTCCGATCTATGCCGACAGCATTCTATTATTTAAAGGCGATGTATATGAAATCGCGTTTCAGGCGAATAACCCGGGATTATGGATGGAGCATTGCCATAACTTGGGGCATGCCGCCGCCGGTATGACGATGATGGTCAACTATGAGGGCGTTAAGACACCTTACCGCGTCGGAACCAAGTCGGGAAATATTCCGGATTAATGGAGCTAAATAAGGAGGAAAGGATTAACTTGAAGAACGCCGGTATAACCATACTTGCATTAATAGGTGGATTAATTGGTGGGTTCGTCCTGTTTGAGCTGATCGTGCGCTTCGGTTTGCGAATGTTCGACAGCGTTCCCATCGTGTTTATTGGAATCCTGTCAACCCTGATGCCTGCTGCAGGAGCGATTATCGCATTGCTGCTGGTTCAGCGCCGTAGACGATCTGGGAAGTGAACGTGCCTGCGCTTACACAAATACCCCTATCGCTGCAACGGCGTAGGGGTATCTTGATCGTGGAAGAGGGCCGTCGGGGAAGCCGTACACCAAGGTTGTGCGGGTGGACGCATGGTCATGTATCAGATTAACTTTTCACCGGGCTAGAGATTGACATTCTGTCAGGTTGTAACTACAATGATTACAACGGTGGTGATGCTTAGTGAAACAGATTAGTAGCCGATTTTCCATTGCTGTCCACATCCTATCTCTGATCGCCATTAGCTCCAAAGATTGTACCGGCGATTTCATTGCGGGCAGTGTGAATACAAATCCGGTTATCATCCGCAGAATTATGGGGATGCTCAAGAAGGCGGGGCTCGTGGACATTCGTCCCGGAGTGGGCGGCGCTTCCTTGCTGAAGAATCTGGATCAGATCACGCTTCTGGACGTTTACCGCGCCGTGGAAGTCATCGAGGATGGTCAACTGTTTAATTTTCACGATGAACCTAATCCCCAGTGCCCGGTTGGCCGGAACATTGAAGCAGCTCTTCGCTTTGAAATGCAGGAAGCCCAATCTGCAATGGAGCAAAGGTTGGCTCAAGTGAACATAAGTCAGCTGGCAACTCAGTTTGTGTAATAAAAGCTCTTAGAGCTTTTTTTATAATTGTCGTTGTAACCGAAGTCGTTATAACGACAGGATACGATTAGATGTGATAAATAGGGAGGAATTACGATGAAAATATTGGTGACAGGCGCAGCAGGGAAGTTGGGTTCGATTGTAATTGAGACGTTATTGGAAACCGTGCCGGCAAAGGATCTGGCGGTCAGCGTTCGCAATCCGGAGAAAGCGGAAAGCCTTCGTGTCCGCGGCGTGGACGTACGGCATGGGGATTTTGACCAACCGGATACGCTAGATCAAGCGTTCGCGGGTATCGACCGCCTCTTGATCGTATCCACGGACGGCGACAACGAAACGCGGATTCGCCAGCATGCCGCTGCCGTAACGGCAGCTCAGCGCGCTAATGTCGGTTTCATTGCCTATACTAGCCTAGGAAATGCAAGCGAGAACCCGATTTTCCTTGCGCCGGTGCATCGTGCCACGGAGGAAGTCATTAAAAACACGGGGATTCCTTATTCCTTCCTGCGCAACAACTGGTACTTGGAGAACGAGATCAGCAGCATTCAAGCGGTCCTTGGAGGAGCGCCTTGGCTGACGTCGGCGGGATCCGGCAAAGTAGGCTGGGCGACCCGTCGCGATTATGCACAGGCAGCTGCTGCGGTACTGGTTGGTGAAGGCCACGAGAATTCCGTTTATGAGCTGTCCGGCAAACTTACGACACAAGAAGAATTGGCTGCGACCCTTGCCGGTGTCTTGGGCCGGGAAGTTCCCGTTCAACAAGTAGATGACACCGCTTATGCCAGCATCATGAGCAGCGCAGGCGTACCTGAACCGGTCGTTCCGATCCTGGTTGGGATTCAGAGCGCGATTCGAGATGGCGCATTGGAAGTCGAGAGCAATGATTTTCAGAAGCTGCTAGGTCGTCCGGCTACGCCGCTCGATGAGGCTCTCCGTCAAATCGTAAACGAAATTAAGTCTAATTAAACGCGCTAGCAAAGAGGTTGTCCCAGAAGGTCCTAATACGACCGGCGGGATGGCTTCTTTTTTATATGTGCATACAGAAAGGCTGGAGAAGGTTGGGGAAAGCTAACGATTGCATTATCTATGAAGCTTGTCTACTGTTTCGTTGAAGTATGCCCAAGCGTCTTCATATTGGGGAGTATGGGCATAGAAATTCAAATGATCGAGACCGATCCATACATGAAAGGTGTTTTCTAAAGCGTGGAAATCCCCTTTTGAATGTACGGTTGAGTAATGCTCAATAAAGGTATCTCTGTATAATTCATACTCATACTCGTTGTATTTCAATTTCATCCAGTAGGTCATTCTGGATAGATCTGCTATCCAATTATACGCCATCGCATCATCCCAATCGATTAACGTCAGATCACCATGTTCATCGATCATTACATTTTTGGTTGATAGATCACCATGGCACAATACAGAGGGGAGGCTTTCGCATAAACGGAGTCTGTCGATAACCGTTTTCTTTATTTCCAGTAAGCTGACTTCATTAAATAACTTCTTTTTTATCAAGCCATTCGTTATTTCATCATATTTATCATGAATGCAATCAATAAAAGATTCGTAATCTGCTATGCCACTGCCAATATAGCCGTAGTTTTCTATAGGTATCCGATGTATATTCGATAACAGTCTTGCAAATTTCGTGTAAAACTCCATCCCCGATTTTTAATCGAACACAATACGATCCGCGGTTTCACCGGGCAGACATTCCTCGAGCAGAAACCCAGTTGGAAAATGGGCATCGCTTCTGTCGAAGGCAATCATCCGTGCACAGTTAATATGATGTTTCATCAATGTACGATTTACAAACATGAGCTTGCCGTCTTCGGGCCACGTTTTCTGCTTATAGATTTTAAAAATGTAGGGCTTGTTTTCTATTGAAACTTTATAGACTGAATTATTAGGAACGTTATTGAATTTAATAATATTTTCAACTTTTGCATGTAATAAATCCTCAACTTTATTTCTAATGTGAATAGTTTGTTCTTCCATAATCACCTTTCTCCCCTCTCATATCTCCCTATTATTACCATTGACGTTATCACCCCATAATGCACGGGTCAACGTATAGTACTTCTATAATTGATATTGCCGCCCTGTAGATAGCAGGCCGTGACTTTTCAGCTAATGACGAGAGTATGAGGGGTGAATTATATGCGCTTCTCTATTGATGGAACCCAATATCACAGTATTAAGCTGGATCAAACGATCCCTTCCAGATGTCGAAGTTTGTCATTTTGCCGTCATTGGGATGGGATATACTTGTTTTTAGCTTACATGCTTCTTAAAAAATAATACTTTAGGAGTGATAAACGTACATGAAACGACGATTATCAACACGCAGTTTACTTGTTCTTTCCGCTTTGATTTTGATTTTGTTGAGCGGATGTGTAAAAAATACGGACCATATCCTATTTTCTTTTCCAAGTGATCAGTTAAGCGGGTCCGAGCAATTATTTGTAAGATATGCCGATGGAACGACCTACCAGGTGCCGGACGCGCTCGGAGTTAACTCCGTAGAAGCCGCAACGGACATAACGAAAACTATCGTAGGCGGCTATGTGAGCGACGGCGATGTGAGTTGGGTTCCAACATACAGCTATGGGTTTGATTCGGTAAGTGTAAGTGGAATTTCAGCAGGAAAGCCCACGTATGCCGCAGATCATGTGATTCAAAATCAGCCAGTGATCGACAGCGTGCATCCGGATTATGTAAGAATGACATTTGCTGTGTATGGTACGGATGGCGAACTGGTGAATGACCGTACGGAAGTATTTGCCTACTCTACGGATTCCAGCTTAACGTTCTACAACACAGACTCGCAGGATAGCAGTGGTGGAACCCATGTGCGATCGGATACGGCGAAGGGCGGGTTCTCCACTTATACAGTCAATGGCTTAGCTACATTTCTAATTAAATCCAATCTCAGTGACATCACGACACAGCCTATTTCTTTGTACTCGGGATCTAAATTAATATGGAGTAACCCTAATAATGTACATCGGATCGGAGAAGCTGCCGTATCCATTGCTGCGCCAGTACTAGGCCAAACCCCGGAGCATACAGCAGCGGTCGAAGCAGGCTCAGCGCATATCGGTTACACCGTATCGAATGTAACCTGGAATGAAGCCTTGACAGCGGACGGCAAATTCAAGGCGGGACAAGCCTACACGGCAACAGTTGAACTAACTTCAAAGAATGCGAAGGAATTCCAAGAAGCGGCATTCATTCCGGTGGTACCGCATTCAGCTTCAGTAGGAAGTACAGTGACATCGGCTCCGGGCGAAGGAAACACCGTAACCTTCACGGTAACATACCCGGCAACGGGGGCGTTAGCTGTAGACAGCATAGCCGTCACAACACAGCCAACAAAGATGAGCTATACCGAAACGGCAGACGGCATATTAGCGCTGGACGGCATGGTAGTGACGGAAACGAATAATGACGGCTCCGTTACAACGGCAGGATTCACCACTGGAACAGCCGCGGGTTATACCACCAGCCCGGCCAATGGTGCAACGTTGACAACCCTCGGACATGATGGATTACCCGTCACCATTACGCACACAGCATCAGGCCACACTGCAACAACGGGCGATTTAGCAGTAATAGAGGATGCAACGCTGACCTCTACTATAGGAACAGTAAGCACAGGCGGAACACCGAATGAAACCATTGGGAATATCCCCTATGGAACCACATTAGCGGCGTTTAAGGCTGCCATCACACCGGCAGCGAATGCAACGTTCCAAATATACGATGCAGATGGAGTTACTGTAGCTGCTGCTTTGGCAACAGGCAAGAAGGTCATCGTTACAGCTCAGAATGGAATAACGAAGGTAACCTATACGGTGACGGTGAATGCAGCAGCTCCGCCCGTTAATAATGGCGGTGGAGGCGGCGGCTCATCCATACCAATCGTTGGTGGTTCAGCAGGGCCGAGTGATGACAAAGTCGTCTCGACGGATGGGCAACTAACGCTTGCTGCAGGTAAACAGGGCGAGGTTAGTTTAGGCGATGGGGTAACCGTCTCGATTCCGGCAGGTGCAGCAGACAAAGAGCTGAAAATAACAATCGAAAAAGTGCTGGAAACTCAGAATCTTCTACGCCATAAAGAAGTTCTGGCGAGCCCGGTCTATGAGATTCTGAAAAACTTCTCGGAGAACTTCAGCCGCACGGTAATCTTGACCTTTGCTTTCGATCCTGCAAGCTTAAAGGAAGGCCAGAAGGCGTCTGTATTCTATTATGACGAAGAGAACAAGGTATGGGTGGAAATCGGCGGACAGGCAAAAGGTAACCGTATTGCTGTGGATGTGAATCACTTTACGAAGTATACGGTATTGGCCGTGGATGAAGAGGTAACCGCGCCTGTACGTCCAGTGATAAACATAAGCGATATCTCCGGACACTGGGCGGAGGCCGTCATCAAGCAGGCGATTAATGAAGGATTCGTCACCGGATATACGGACGGTACATTTAAGCCCAACCATACCGTGACACGTGCGGAGTTCGCCGTTATGCTAATCAATACCTTGAAGCCGCAAGAAGTAGGAGCGGCGCTGGCTTTCACAGATACGGCGAAGATCGACTCCTGGGCGCAGAAGGCGGTTGCGCAAGCGGTAGAGGCAGGCATTATTAAAGGCTATGAGGACGGCACTTTCCGTCCGGATGCACAAATTACACGTACAGAGATGGCCGCGATGATCGCAAACGCACTTAAGCTGTCGATCGAATGGAACGCCGCAACCAGCTTCGCCGATGACAAGAATATCCCGTCATGGGCAAAGGGCGCAGTAGCAGCAATAGAGAGGCTAGGCCTTATGGAAGGTGCGGGGACGAATACATTCAATCCTGACGGCCTAGCAACAAGAGCGGAGGCTGTAACGGTTCTGCTTCGAATGTCGGTGCCAAGCACCAATGAGCAAGTAGAGTAATAAACGAAAGGCTTGCTGGGGCAGTCGAACAAGCTGCTTAAGCGGTGGCCCTTCAAGACCTACAGGACTCAAGCCAATAAATGGCTGGAGTCTTTTTTTTTTGCCCGCGCAACCATTCCCTCCCCCTAGTCGTGTCCAATATCGGGATGATAGCAGATCGTTATACTCAAGAGAAAGCCGGAATCATCCGATATAGGGGAGAGATGTATACGGGAATGGATCCTCGTATTATGAAATGTCAAAACTCGACATTTCTTGATATCATGAAGGAATGCGAAGTACCGGGGCCGGATCGAATGTTATGAGGATAATGAGCCTAGTTCGCTCTTAAGGAGCCATCAATTGCTATGAAACGTCAATTCGCCATGTTGTTTATTTTAAGCGGATTTTTTGCTGTCTCGCTGGCTATTCTGATTCATCAATGGATCGCGCCAAAAGCAAACTATCCTGCCGCTGTGCAAGGCGCGATGGATACCGGCGACTGGTTATTTGCGCAGGATGGGGTTATTCCGCTGGGCGGGGAATGGCTCTTCTACGAGGGTGCATTGCTTGAGCCGGACGACTTCAAGGATGGAGGCGCCCTTGTCCAGCCGACCCTAAGGATGGTGCCAGGGAAATTTACAGATGAGAAGGCTGACCATCAGGGAGTCACCTACGGGACCTACCGGCTCAAAGTTAAGGTTGAGGAGAACGGCTACTACAGTATCCGAATGAAGAAGGTTCGCTTATCCAGCCGGGTGTTCATTAATGGCGAGGAGCTTGGCGGCCGGGGACAAGTCGGCACTTCCCCGGATGGGTTTGTCCCTAACAACCAGCCTTTCTTCTCGACGATTGATATCCAATCCGGCACTGCCGATATCCTGATCCAGGTAGCAAGCTTTCAGAATATTACCGGCGGCCTTGTGCAAGCTCCCGAGTTTGGACGTTCGGAAGATATGCTGGCAAGACGTGATCAAGGGCGCCTATCCGATTCGGCGTTGATTACCGCTTTTCTATTATTTGGACTCTATTATGCAGGCATGTTCCGGCACTGGCGCCGTGAGCCCCATCTAATGTATTTCAGCTTGTTCTGTCTGGTGCTCGGCTTGTTCTTCTCCATCGACAACGAAATATTGCTGTTGGAGCTGTTTCCGGGCATTCCTTTTCTATGGCTGCAAAAAATGCTGTTCTTCCTGCCTTCGCTGACGATCTACTTTTTTGGGCAATATATATTCTACTATATGGGAAAGACGAGACACCTCCTGATGCGGATTATGCCAGGGGTGGTGAGCGTTTATTTGCTGGTTGTTCTCATGCTGCCCAACGCGTATCTCGTCCATATTCTTAAGCTGAATATGCTGATTCCGATTCTATATTTTGTCGCTCTGCTGGAGGTGATCTTCAGAAGCCGCGAACGGGGAATTCTGGGCAAAGGGTATCTGATGCTTGGCGTATTTTCTCTTGTCTCCATGTGGGTGTACGCCCAGTTTCGCTATATGCTGGCGCTTGATACGCCCTATTATATGATTTTCTCACCGCTGCTGCTGGTCCTCTCGCAGGCGCTTCTGATGACGAGCCAACTGCAAGAATCGTACCTGAGCAATGAAAGGCTGAACCGTCAGCTGCTTGCATTTGACCGGCAGAAGGATGAATTTCTTGCCAAAACCTCTCATGAGCTGAGGTCGCCTCTGCATGGCATTATTAATTTGTCGCGTCTGATGCTGGACGATCGGGTGAATCCGCTGCACCAAGCGCATACCGCTAACGTCCGCCTTGTTCACGCTGTCGGAAGAAGGCTCGCTGGGCTGGTTCACGATATTCTGGACTTAAATAAAATCCGTTACGGCCAGCTGTCCATTCATCCCAAACCGGTAGATCTTCGCATGTCAGTCCGATTCGTGATCCAGACCTTATCGATCAATAAAGATAATCCGGACATCCAAATCATCAATGACGTCCCGCATGATCTGCCTCTCGCTTGGACAGATGAGGATCGTCTCCGGCAGATATTACACAACCTGGTTGAGAACGGCATCAAATATACCGAACGCGGCTCCGTATGCGTCATGGCGGAAGCAAGGGAGGACAAGCTCGCTGTTTCTGTGACCGATACGGGAAAAGGCATTCCGCCGGATCGTATCGATTCGCTCTTCTCTCCGTTCACCAGCTATGGGGATGCAGGAGAGGGCTGGCGCAGCGGGCTTGGACTGGGACTCAGCATCGCGAAGGAGCTGGTTGAGCTGCAGAGCGGCCGGCTGGAGGTCGAATCTATGGAAGGTGTCGGCACCACCTTCACCTTTACCTTGCCCCTCGCTAATGGTGCCTTCCACAGGGATGCCCGTGAAGAGGTTTCGGTTTCTGAGGAGATCGAAGAAGGGTTCTTATTGGATGATGAAACGTCTTTTCCGCTTCCAGGGTCCCCTCATTACCGTCCGGCTGACTGCCGGCTGCTCATCGTTGACGATGAGCCTGCGAACCGCAAAATACTGATGGATATTGCCGATTCGCTGCATTATGGCTATATCGCCGTTGCAAGCGGCAAGGAAGCGCTGGCTGCTCTGCGTCAGGCCCCGCTGCCTGACTTGGTGCTGCTTGATGTGATGATGCCCGGCATTACCGGGCTGGATGTCAGCCGGGAGATCCGAAGGATGTACAGCCTTGCGGAGCTTCCAGTCCTGATGCTTACGGCTTCCGGCCGGGAGAGTGACGTGATGGCGGCATTCGAAGCCGGAGCCAATGATATTCTGCAGAAGCCGTTTGAGCTGCCGGAGCTGCGGGCAAGGATGCAGTCGCTCTTGGCGATGAAGCTGTCCTTCGAGAATGCGCTGCGTCGGGAGCTGGATTTTCTGCAGGCGCAGATCACGCCGCATTTTTTGTATAACAGCTTGAATGCCATGGTAGGGCTAAGCTACAGCAACCCGGAGAAGCTGAGAGAAACGATCGTACATCTGAGTACCTATCTCCGAGCGAAATTTACGTTTGTCTTTAAGAATGAGCTGGTTCCATTCGAGAGCGAGCTGGAGCTTGTGAAGGCGTACCTTGCGATCGAAGAGCTGCGGTTCGGTGAGCGGTTAAAGGTGCATTACCGGACCGAGGAGGGGTTCCACTGCATGCTCCCTCCCCTTATTCTTCAACCGATTGTCGAGAATGCGGTCCGGCATGGGATTGGCTCCAAGCAGACCGCCGGATTGGTGGAGATAACGGCTCGAATGACAAGCCATGGCGCCGAAATTGTCGTTACGGATGACGGTGCGGGCATGGACGCTAGGCAGCTGCAGGCTTTGGAGGAAGGAATGACCGGCAGCGTCGGTGTCGCCAACGTCAACCGCAGGCTGCAGATGCTGTACAACCGCTCGCTTGATATTCACAGCGAACCGGGCAGAGGAACCCGGGTAACGCTCATCATACCGGAGGAAGAAGAAGATGAATTATAACGCGATTCTGATTGATGACGAACCTATGGCGCTGGACGTAATGGATTATTATTTGCGGGAAATCGGCGGGGTGACGGTGGCGGGCAGATTCGGCGGGGCAGCTGAGGCGCTCTCTCAAGCCCCGTCCCTTCAGCCCGATCTGATTTTTCTGGATATCGAAATGCCGGGATCAAACGGATTGTCGGCAGCAGAGCTGTTCAGGAATATCTGTCCAGCTGCGGAAATCGTATTTGTGACCGCACATGCCCATTATGCCATGGATGCATTCGACCGCCACGCGCTTGGTTATTTGTTAAAGCCGGTCGATAAGCACAAGCTGATCAAGGTGCTCGACCGTTATGCCCAGCTGCATGCCGGCCGAGGCCATCATCGAACCGAACAGGAGGCGCCTTCGCATGTCCGGTCAGCATCGGATCTTCTTAGGCTGCAAATACTGGGAAGCTTGGAGCTATATACATCTGACGGAAGATTGCTGACATGGCGGACGAAGAAAACAAAGGAGCTGTTCGCATTCCTGTGGCACCATCAGGGGCAGCCGGTCTACAAATATACCATCCTTGAGGAATTATGGCCGGACGCTCCGGCGGAGCGAAGCCAGCGGCTGCTCCACACCTCGCTCTATTATTTGCGCAGCATGTTCAAGTCGGAAGGGTATTCCGAAATTGTTATGCATGGAGATGAACGGTACTGGATAAACATATCCGTCATACAGAGCGATACCGGTCAACTATACGGCATGATGCAGCGCAGCCTTCACGGAACGGATCTGAAGAGGGCGCTCGCGATGTACAGCGGGGATTATTTGGAGAAGGAGCATTATCAATGGGCGGATGCCCGTAGAATTGACATGCGCTTGGAATTTGTGTCCTGCATGGATCAAGCTCTGGATCAGGCACCGGCCCAGGACCAGCCGCTTATTCTTCGGAAGCTGATTCAGCTGGAACCGAACAATGAAGCGTACTATGATAGGCTGGTCAACTGCCTGAACCGGCTCGGCGATCAGGCCGGCGCCCGTCAGATGGAAGCCGCGAAGAAGCGTATGATGATGGAAGACGGATAGAGATTGGTTGGAGGATAGCGCCAAGCGGCGGGGGAAATATGGAGCGGCTAGTGGAAAAGGTCTCAGGAGACAGTCCTGACGGCCTTTTTTTGTGCCAGTCCTGCTGCATTCGGGACATTCGCCGGGCATTATGAGGAAACTTGTCGTTTCAAAGCGAAATATGTTGTAAAAATGTTGAGAACCGGTTTGTTACACTAGGACCAGAAATCCGTGCATGATCCAAATTTACAAACGAGGTGAATAGTAAACCTATGGTTCTTAACACAGAAAGAAGACCGGTGTGGCGAAAATGTATCGTCTCCGTGCTCAGCTTATTGCTGGTATGGAGTCTCATTCTGCCTGCTGTCGGTTATGCGGATCCTCAGAGCGGTACCGGGTGGACCTCCATTGACGGCGGGGGGATCGGTACAGATAATTCTAACCAGCAAATTAGTTCCAATGATCCTCACGCGGTCCTATTTAACAATCAACTGTACGTGATATTTCAAGAGCAGGGCGGCATGACTTGGGCTAGTACAATTCGAGTCATGAAATGGGAGGGCGGTGAGTGGCACATCGCCGACGGAGGAACGGCGCTAAATGTTAATTCAGATATGAACGGTTCCTCCCCTTCCTTGGCAGTGTATAATGGTGAGCTCTATGCGATCTGGGAGGAGGAAATTGTCTCTTACCCCCAGATGGCGATCTATGTCAAAAAACTGCAGGGAGATACGTGGGTATCCGTAACCGGCGGCTCAACCCCGCTCAATGGACAACCGGGCAGTTATACGGGCCGATTGCCTGTCCTGCAGGGGTACAACGGCCATTTGTACGCGGCTTGGGTCGAGGGCAGTGAAACGAGGAAAGTCACCATTAAGAAATACAACGGCGTGGAGTGGACCAGTGAGACCGGTATGAATTCGATTAAGCCGGACGGTACGGCATGGTCGCCCGAATTTGCCGTGTATAATAATGAACTCTTCCTGACCTGGAGCGAGCAGCTGTACATGAGTCCCTACAGCTACTATCTTCCTGTTAGTAAACGATCGGCAGATGGCAGCTGGGTTAATGTATCCGGTGCAGAAGGAATAAGCGGCGACAATACCAAAGTTGTCGGTGTGCCACAATTACAAGCCTATAACGGGCTCTTGTATGTGGTATGGAGAAACGATTCCGGGTATAAAATCAAAGCTTACGATGGGACCGGCTGGAGCCCGGTTGGAGACGGGACCATTCCATCGGTGCCAGGTATCATTCCTCAGGGCATGAAGCTTACGGTCTTTCACAACAAGCTGTTCGCTGCGTGGGTTAACTATAATCCAATAGCCTTCCCCATGAAAGTGACTGCCGCGTTCTATGACGGTACAAATTGGGTGCCGGCCTACAGCGGCTTGGAAACGACCGAATCGAATAGTTCAGTGGATGCGCTCGTCTCTACAGAGAATCAGCTTTATATGTTTTGGGGGAATTTCAAAGTTAGAGCGTCGGTCTACCGTGAGGGCCCTCCCGCTCCTACCGGCGTACAGGTTGTAAGAAGCGGTCAGGATTCTGCCGAGCTCAGCTGGACGGTGGAAAGCGGGGTTACCGAATATAAGGTTTACATGGGAACCGAACCGGGAACCTACAGCCCTCTTCCGCTTATCACCCTTGCGGGTACGGAGGGGAGCTACACGATTACCGGCTTGGAGGAAGGAAAGACCTACTATATTGCGGTCAAGGCCAGCAATGCCGATGGGGACAGCTCCTACTCGGCGGAGGTGAGCGTTCATATCCCTGAACCGGCGCCGGCACTAACCGGTTTTACGTGGGTAACGGGCAGCACGCCGGGTACGATCAGAGCCGCACAGCTGCCGGGAGCCGGCACGTATAAGTATGCCATCGGATTCCCGGGTGCGCTGCCGCAGCCGATGGTAGGCGATGATGCTTCCACGTATTACACACAATCGGTTCTGCGGAACGTCGATTTGGCCATGTACAGCGGCAGACATTTCTTCGCCGTCGAGGTTGACAGCAGCAACCGGATTGTCAAATGGGCCGAAATTCCGATTGACGATGACCTGATCGCTGAGGCTGCACCTCCATTAACCGGCCTCACGTGGGGGACAGGCAGTGTGCCGGGCACCACCAAGGCAGCACAGCTGCCGGACGAGGGTACGTTCAAATATGCGGTTGGCGCTGCGGGATCGTATGCGCAGCCGGTTATGGGGGCGGATGCTTCTCAGCTCGGTTATACACTTCCGCTGACTACAGGCGGAGATATTCCGGTAACCAGCGGACAGCATATCTTCGTAGCTGAAGTAGACGGCAATAACCAGATTGTGAAGTGGACCGATTACACGATAACGGAAGACCACATCGCGAAGCTGGCTCCTGCTATAACCGGTTTCACATGGAGCACGGGTACAGCTGCCGGAACAACAAGAGCAGCGCTTCCGCCGGGAGATGGCACGTATAAATATGCGGTTGGAGCAGCAGGAGCATATACTCAGCCGTTGACTGGAACGGACGCGGAATCGCTGGGTTACACCCAAGCGTTGGTGCATAACGGTAACATTGCCGTCACCAGCGGCCAGCACATTTATGTCATTGAAGTCGACAGCAGCAACCGAATCGCGAAATGGTCCGATACTGTCGTGG
Source organism: Paenibacillus mendelii (assembly GCF_024498075.1). GTDB lineage: Bacteria > Bacillota > Bacilli > Paenibacillales > Paenibacillaceae > Paenibacillus_Z > Paenibacillus_Z mendelii. Next base: position 141,704 of record NZ_JANHOF010000008.1, on the reverse strand, counting down.
CTGACGAACAAATTGCGGTATCGGCACCCGTCTTAACCAACTTCGTATGGACCAAGGGCAGTGCTCCGGGCACGACAAAGGCCGTTCAGCTGCCGGATGACGGCAGCTACAAATATGCGATCGGCACAGCAGGCGCTTATACGCAGCCGGTCGTCGGAGCAGACGCTGCTGAGCTTGGGTATGCGCAGACGCTGATGGAAAACAGCAACATTGCGGTGACGAATAGTCAGCACCTCTATGTTGTAGAGGTCGACAGCAGCAACCGCATTATCAAGTGGGCTGACATAACCGTAGTGGATGACCAGATTGCGGCAGCCGCCCCGGCAATCGTCGGCCTCACGTGGGGGACGGGCAGTGTACCGGGCACCACGAAGGCAGCGCAGCTGCCAGGCAGCGGCACGTTCAAATATGCGATTGGCGCAGCGGGGGCGTATGTGCAGCCAATCGTAGGCGATGATGCGGCAGAGCTTGGCTATACGCAGGAAATTGTCCTGCATGACGACATCTCGGTAACCAGCGGCCAGCATCTGTTTGTTGTAGAGGTCGACGCAGGCAACCGGATTGAAAAGTGGGCCAACTATGTCGTGGCCGATGACCAGATCGCCCAGCTGGCGCCGGAGCTAACCGGTCTCACATGGGCAACGGGAAGCATTGCCGGTACGACGAAAGCAGCCGGGCTGCAGGAAGAGAGTATGTATAAATATGTAATAGGAGAAGCCGGGGATTACGCCCAGCCGCTGCTTGGCGATGACGCCGCGGAGCTTGGCTACACCTCCCGGCTGGAGCAGAACACCAATCTTGCTGTCATAGACGGACAGCATATCTACGTGGTTGAAGTCGACAGCGGCAACCGCATTGTCAAATGGACAGATGTGGATGTCATTGCCGATCAGATCGCGGTAGCCGCCCCGGCATTAACCGGCTTCACATGGGAACCAGGCAGCGCGTATGGCACAACAAAAGCCACACAGCTACCGCCGGGAGACAGCACGTATAAGTACGTAGTTGCAAACGCAGGAGCCTACACCCAGCCCGTTGTGGGCAGCGATGCAGAGGCGCTTGGCTACACGCTGCTTCTTGAACGGAACGGCAATATTGCCGTCCGAACCGGTCAGCATCTGTATATCGTTGAGGTGGACAGCCATGATCGGATCGTGAAGTGGACGGACATTGCCGTTCAGCCGCAGCACATTATGCAGCCGCCGATTTCAGGTTCGTATGTGCCAAGTGTGCCTCCACAAGAAGGCAGCGGAGTCGCGGTTGTCGTGAACGGCGAAACCCAAGCCAATATCGCGACGGCTCATGTTACGACTGCAAACGGCAAGAAGACGACAACGGTTACTATTGACAGCAGCAAGCTGGAAGCCAAGCTTGCCGAGAGCGGCCAAGGGCTTGTCGTCACCATACCGGTGACGGATGAATCGGCCGTTGTCGTTGGAGAGCTGAATGCCAAGACCGTTAAACAGCTGGAGGACATGAACGCCGTTCTGGAAGTGAAGACGGCGAATGCCGGCTATACGCTTCCGGCCGGCCAAGTCAATGTCTCCGCCTTGTCCGAGACGTTCGGTTCCAGCGTGGACTTGTCCGACATCCTCATCCGGGTACACATCGAGAATGTGTCCGGGGATGCTGCCTTCGTGCCGGAGCAAGGCGGTTCGGTGCAGGGTATAGCGCCTGTCGTTAATTTCCGCATTACGGCCGTCTATAACGGGCGTGAAGTTCAAGTCAGTCAGTTCAACGCTTATGTGGAACGTCAAATTGCCATTCCGGAGGGCATAGACCCGAACAAGATCACGACAGGCGTCGTCCTTCTTGCCGATGGCATGCACCATGTGCCGACGAAGGTCATCCAGACCGGCGGCACCTATTACGCCGTCATGAACAGCTTGACCAACAGTGCTTACTCCGTCATTTATAACGATCGGACATTCGGGGATATTAACGGGCACTGGGCACAGGCCGGTATTAAGGAAATGGCATCCCGGCTTGTGTTGAACGGTGTGACGGAAGACCGCTTTAAGCCGGACAATGCCGTTACCCGTGCAGAGTTCGCAGCCATGATGGTCAGGGCGCTGGGCCTGCATACGGCGAAACAACCGGTTTCGTACAGTGACGTCAACACCGGCGACTGGTATTATAACGACGCAGCGATTGCTTCTTCGTACGGGCTGCTGCAAGGGCTGCCGGATGGAACGTTCCGTCCGAACCGCAGCATCACCAGGCAGGAAGCCATGCAGATCGCGGCGCGGGCGATGTCCCTCGCAGGAGCTGGTGTCACGCTGCCTGGCGACCGCCGGAACGAGCTGTTGATCGCCTTCACCGATGCTGATCAATTCGGCGGCTGGGCGCGTGAAGCGGCAGCACTGAACATCCATTACGGCATCATCGTCGGCATGAACGGGCTGATCCGTCCTCAGGACTCCATCAGCCGTGCGGAGACTGCTGTAATGATACAGCGTCTCCTCCAGAAGGCTAATCTCATTAACGAATAGAAACCTAAGAAGAACCGTAGGGAGATTGCCATATGGCAGGATCCCCTTCAAGTAGATACTCGAAAAATGCCGTTGGACATTATAGGAAGGAATACGGAAAGCCGACCCGAGGGGGTCGGTTTTTTCTATTACTGGGATATTAAGGATGCCAGAACAAGGACAATGGACCGGAAACTTCGATATTCCAAAAATAATAGATCAAATCAAAAAAGAGTGTGCGTTGTTGGCCCGAATATTGAATCCTATAATTAATGATGGGAATGAGATCATTCATCATCTTTACCATTATAAGTATAAGTCTGTATCAGGAGGACTATTCAGTGTCGAACGAAGAGTTAGAGAACAATGAACTTATAATACATGAGAATTCGAACAATGAATGGCTGCAGACATCGGACATCCTCATTCGGGATCCCTTTATTTTGCCGGTAGCGGAAGAACGCTTCTATTACATGTGCGGAACAACGGACAAGGAGCCTTGGGATGGCAAAGCAACCGGCTTCGATGCTTACCGCAGCCGGGATCTGCAGCACTGGGAGGGGCCGTTTCCGGTTTTCCGTCCTGAAGCGGATTTTTGGGCGGATGAAAACTTCTGGGCGCCGGAAGTCCACGTGTATAGGGGTCGCTGCTATATGTTTGCCAGCTTCAAGGCAGAGGGGCGATGCCGTGCGACGCAGCTGCTTGCAGCGGATGGTCCGCTTGGGCCATTCCAACCGTTATCGAATGAGCCGCTCACGCCTCCCGACTGGGAATGTCTGGATGGAACGTTCTATGTGGATTCGGACGGTATGCCCTGGCTCGTCTACTGCCGGGAGTGGCTGCAAACAACGGATGGAGAGATGTATGCCCAGCCCCTGCAGCCGGACTTGAAGGCGGTGGCTGGCGAACCGATCAAGCTGTTTTCGGCGACTGACGCGGCATGGGTATGTGAGACAACTTTCAAAGACAGCACAGGTTATGTTACGGATGGGCCTTATTTATTCCTTTCGCCGCATAACGAGCTGTGGATGCTGTGGTCGAGCCATGCCAAGGATGGCTATGCCATGGGGCTGCCAGATCAGCTTCCAACGAAATTCAAGGACCATGGATACAGGAAAGCGAGCCGTTCTTTCGCAAGGATGGCGGGCATGGCATGCTCTTCCAAACGTTTCAAGGACAATGGAGGCTCAGCCTGCACCAGCCGAATACAAGCCCGCAGGAGCGGGCGGTATTTCTCAATGTCGAGTGGATAAATAGAAGCGATGATAAACATGACCGTTTGCATATGGAGGATAACAACGATGACGGAGCCGTTATTAGTCGAGATTGATCATGTGCTGCTGCGCATTTACCCGAAACCGCAGGAAATCGGCTATGCTGCCGATGAAGAGCGGCTGTCTGTACAGGGTAACGATGCTTACGGCGCGGACCCGGAGGGGCTTGTACTGTCGCGGGACTGGCAGCTGTCTGCGGGCGGCCATGCCATTCCGGTCTATGCAGTTCCGGTGACAAGCGGAGGACCGCTGTCGTTTGCTTCCTTCGAGTATGTTGAAGGTGAGGGAACCATCATGCTTAAGGCGACAAGCGCGCGGGCCGTGCACAGTGCAGAGGTACGACCGGCTTCTCTTGGCGTCACTGCAGAGGTAGAGGGACAGGAGCTGCGGATTCCCATAAGCGGGCCAGGCAAATACATCGTGGAGACGAATGAGGATATGGAGCGTCCGCTCTTTATTATGGTGCATGCGCCTGAGCGGGATGTGCCGGCAGAGGGAGATTCCCATGTTATCTATTACGGACCGGGGCTGCACGTGGTCAGCACGCTGGAATTGAAGTCCGGACAGACGGTCTATATCGCCGGTGGTGCGATCCTGCGGGTAACGGTGCCGGAAGGAGAAGTGCCGGATGTTTATAGCGACTGGGCAGGCAAGAAGCTGTATCAGGATACATTGACAGCCCATCATGCAGCCGATATCACGATCCGCGGCCGTGGCATTATCGATCTCTCCATGCTTGACTGGCACGCCCGAAAAGCGGTATTCTTTCAGAATTGTGAGCGGGTGTGCGTGGAAGGCGTCACTTGTGTCGGCACTTCGCATTGGACCATTCATTTGTCGCAATCCACAGATTGTGTTATCCGCGATCTGATGCTGATCGGGTACCGGGAAAACAGCGATGGAATCGATATTGTCAATTGTGAGCATGTGCGCGTCGAGAATTGTCTCATTCGTACCGGGGATGATGCCGTTGTCGTCAAGGCAATGGCCGCACCTCCAGCGCTGGGAGGCAGAGATATCCGCGTGCACAACTGCACGGTATGGAATGATAAAGTGCGCTGCTTCGGCATTACGGGCGAGACGCGCACAGACATTACCGATGTTGTGTTCGAGAATTGCGATATCGTGCACAGCCGGGCCGTCTGGACCGAGGAGCTGGGCTCACTCTGCATCATTGTAGGCGATTCGGGAACGATTGAGAATATTCGCTTCGAGAATATGCGGATCGAGGATGAACAGCGATACGCGATGGCTTGTCTGATCTTCAAGGACCGCTGGTCAGTGGATCAAGCTGCAGGCCGGATTCGCAATATTGTTTTCCGCAGCATTCATATTCCGGCCGGAGTGCCGTCTTTATTCCATGGCTTTGATGAACAGCATATCATCGAGCAGGTCGTTATGGAAGGACTCTACGTGGACGGACAGCCAGCGGAGCATGTTGAGCAAGCTAACTTATGTATGAACGATTTTGTAAAAAATATTAGCGTTTCAGCAGGTGCCAGGGCTTAATGAACGAAGCAGCTTGGGGATGTAGAAGAAACGGCAGAGATTCTCCGGTTAAGGAGCGTCTTTGCCGTTTCGCATTCCCAAATGGAAGCGGATACGTCTCTTACATTGTAAGCGCATTCTTCGGTCATTTTGCATGAAGGAAACACCTGCTTAAACATAGGTATTGAGGCTGCAAAACATTGTCGTGCAATTGGCAATTATTAAAGTTCTAAGAAATTATTAATGTTGGCAAGGCCCGGATTTATTTGAATGGGCTTGTAGCATTATGCTATCTTATTGGGGGCGCAGCATACGGCTGGATGCAGCGGCTTCAAGTTGTAGTGCGCTCCTAATAGAATAAAAACGCGAGCTGACGACGATTTCGGGTTAACCCCCTGAAATAAAACTTCACTCCGAATGATATAACCATTGCCAGACATACAACAAGATTACAAACATGAGGAAGAGTGCAATGAAAAAGCTATTCAAAAGTGGTTTTGTCAAATTGGGACTTGTTATCGTAATCGCGGGCGGAGCATTCGCTTATTGGCTGATGCCGCCTGTTGCTAAGGTGGAAAGCGCCGAAATAGATAAAGGATTTCAGGTGAAATTTAAAACGAACGGGACTCAAATGGAACAATTTCAAAACCAATCATGGAAACCTTATTTTGCTAAAGGGGTCAATATGGGAGCTGCTGTTCCAGGACATTTCCCCGGCGAACTTGAGATTTCGAAAGATGACTATATGAGATGGTTTGAAATGATTCAAGAGATGGGTGCCAACGTCATTCGCGTATACACCATTCTAAAACCGGAGTTTTACGAATCTTTGGTCCGATATAATGCGAAGCATCCGGATAATCCGCTCTTTTTCATTCAAGGGGTATGGAGTCCGGAAGAACAATTGATAGCAGGTCAAAACGCCTTTGATCCGAAAATCAAACAGAAGTTTGAAAAAGAGGTTCGAGAGGCTGTAGAAGCGGTGTACGGAAATATCGACCTTGAAGCCGAGGCGCATTCCGGAAAAGCCAGCGGTAATTACGTATTTAATGCAGGGCCTTATCTCATGGGATGGATCGTCGGCACAGAATGGGATCCTGTTATGGTGGATAAAACGAATAAGAGCAATCCGGGTGCAGCTGATTATAAAGGCGTACATTTTCAAAGCAAACCAGGGGCTAGTCCCTTTGAAAAATGGCTGGCCGAGATGGTCGACATAACAGCCGTAACAGAAGCTAAGCACGGATGGCAGCATCCGATCGCATTCTCGAATTGGGTGACCACCGACCCTCTTGAACATCCAGGCGAGCCATTGGTTGCTGAAGATATGGTCAGTGTCGATCCGACGCATATCGCAGCCGTAGATTGGGATGCCGGTTATTTTGCCTCCTATCACGTTTACCCCTATTACCCTGATTTCTTTACCTTCGACAAATCGTTTCAAACGATGAAAAACGATCAAGGTGAAGTGGATAGCTACAAAACCTATCTTCACAAGCTGAAGAAATACCATAACGATATGCCGGTTATGATTACCGAGTTTGGCGTTCCCGCCTCGCAAGGCGTTGCCCATACTGGCATGCTGGGACGCAATCAGGGAGGGCACGACGACAAGACACAAGGGGAAATGGATGCGGATATGTTCCGTCAAATCCATCAGGAGGGATACTCCGGCGCGATCTTGTTTACATGGCAGGACGAGTGGTTCAAGAAAACCTGGAACACGATGCACTACGACATTCCTGACCGACGGGCTTATTGGTATAACACGCTCACGAACGAATCCCATTTTGGAATACTCGGCATGTATCCAAGTAAAGATGATGTGATTCACATTAACGGGGATGCTTCGGACTGGGGCAAGCTCGATAATGGGGATAAGATGAAGCTTGATATGCATATCGAAGGCTTTAATGAAATATGGGCCACGCATGATGAAGGATATCTATACCTTCTGGCAAAATTATCAGAAGATTTCGATTTTTCCAAAAATTCCATCTATTTCGGATTCGATACGTTAAAAGGCGGCAATCGCCATGCGCCGCAGCTCCAAGGAAAGACGCTGGATGAAGGATTGGAAACCTTAATCGAGCTCGGAAACAAGGATAAAGGGCAGATGATGATTGCCTCCAATTATGACTTCCATACCCGATTCTATGGAAAGCTATCGAACATATTAGCTTATGATCCCAAAGAATTGCAGGACGATAGCGGACTCTTTAACCCCTGGAAATTGGTCGTGAATTATTTGCTCGAATATCCGGATTCCCGCGTCGATCATCCCTTCGGCGATATCGGAGTAGGAGACTTGCTGAGAGGAACCAGCGATCCGCAAGATCCGAACTATAATTCAAAGGCGATGTGGCAGGCAAAAGGCAATGTTTTGGAAATTCGTATTCCGTGGATGCTGCTCGGTTTCAGTGATCCAAGTTCACTCAGCGCCATTAGTTACAAAGATACGGGAACGAAAGAATTTGAATCCGTGAAAGTCGAGGGCGTTCGCATTGTTCCATGGATGGTCCCCAAGGATTCGAAGGAAATCATCGGACTCGAAGGCAACGACCCCTATCCGGTATCGAAGCTTCCGCTTTACAGTTGGAAAAGGTGGGAGGATATCGACGTCAACTATGTGGAGCGCCCAAAACAAAGTTATTCGATTATGCAAAAAGCGATGCGTGAAGTGAAACAACCGGTATCCGAGTAAAATGAAATGAAGGAAGGATTTTATTTGTGTATATCAACATCGAAGTGGCGATCAAATTTTTATATGTTCTCATTATTTTGAATCTTGTATTTGCCGTCGTGGTTTATGCCATGAAATTCAAAAGCATGAAAAGAACCAGAATGGAACGCAGGTTTGAGGTCAAAATCAAAGATTATTTCACCTATGTCCTAGTCAATATCGAAGGAAAAGAACCGCCACATGCACCGCCGTTTTCATTGAACAGAGTAGAACAAGAAGTGATGCAAGAACGCTTGAATGATATGATCGAAAACTTTACCGGCACGCCTCGCGAAAATTGCATGGAGCTCTGCCAACGCTTGGGACTGGTACAATATCATCTGGACCGTTTGAACAAAGGTTCTTATTCTGTGAAAATCGATGCGGCGTATCACTTAGGCTGCATGAGAGTTCAGGAAGCCGTTCCGGCTTTACTCAAGCTTCTCCAAACGCATAAACGGAATTCTTCCCTCTTTGTCATCGCCCGTTCGATTGCGAAATGCGCTCGCGATGAACAGGATGTCAAGGATATGGTGGAGATTCTTCTGAGACATAACAAAGGATTTTATGATTTGCTTGTAGACATGATTAAAGAAGCGGATATCGACCATGGGGCTCTGTTTGCCGAATTCATTCAACGGAAAAGCAATGAATTTATTCAAATCGGTTTGTGCGGATTGAAAGACTATACTCAGCCGACGGTGGCATCAGCTGTCTATCGTCTCATCGATTCTCCGGACAGAACCATTCAATATAAAGCCGTGGAAATCTATTTGAAATCGGTCCACTTTATACCTAGAAACGTCGTTCAAAAGCTGCTTCAGCATCCGATGGATGAAGTGCGTGTCCTCACGGTTCAAGCGATCGCCGATCTGAAACTGGTTGCTTATATCGATGTCATGAGAGACGCATTATTGGATGAAAGCAAGCGAGTATCCGATGCCAGTGCGAGAGGGTTATTGCTTCTTGGAGAAGAAGGAATAGCCAAATTGTGCGGAGTCACCGCAGAAGTAAGAGGGTCTGAGCAAGGGGGATACCTCCAAATGCTTATTGAGGAAGAAATTAAATCTCTTTCGATGCAGCTCCATGACCTTGATCAACTAACACGATATAATTCGCTCGCTTACCATTACGAAAAAACGCTCGGCAAGAACAAGCGGATCTATCGTGTTGTGTAGCTTATAGGTTTAGGAGGAAACAAAGAATGAGGATGCTGGATTATTATTTCGAACAAGCAATGGACTTCTTACGCGACTTTTTATTGGGATACGGCTACTTCGCCATGTATTATGCATTGATTATTACGTTCATTTATTTCCTGATCTTCGCTCTATCGATTCGTCATACTTACCCTCTTCAAAGAGGGATACAATATAATCGCATGCAGAAGCTATCCGGTTCTGAGCACGTACCGCCTGTGTCATTATTAGTCCCGGCGTATAACGAAGAATTAATGATTAAAGAAAATGTGCGATCCTTATTGGCCTTGAACTACCCGGAATATGAGGTCATCGTCGTTAATGACGGCTCAAAGGACGATACAGCCAAAATCATGATCGAAGAGTTTCAACTGAAAGAAATCAAGCCTTTTGTTACCAATCATATTAAAACGGAAAAGGTCAGAGGCTATTATCACAATCCTGAATATCCGAACTTGTATTTCATCGATAAAGAGAATGGAGGGAAAGCGGACTCCTTGAATGCAGGGATTAACCTTTCTCGTTATCCTTTGATTTCTACGATCGATGCGGATTCACTTTTGGAAAAGGATGCTCTGACAAGAATCGCCAGAGTGTATATGGAAAACCCCGAAGATACCGTGGCGGTCGGCGGAAATGTCCGAATCGTTAACAGTTGTACGGTAGAAGACGGGATGGTCAAAAACATCAGATTCCCCAAAAAAATGTGGCCTGCTCTCCAGAACGTAGAGTATAGCAAAGCTTTCTTAGGGGGGCGGATCGGCTGGAGCTCCATTAACGGATTGATCATTGTATCTGGCGCCTTCGGCGTCTTTCAAAAGGATAAAGTCATTGCCGTAGGCGGTTACCGTGGCGGATACCCTGGGGAAGACATGAATATCGTCATCAAGCTGCATCGTTATTGCCTGGAGAACAACATACCTTATCATGTCGCTTTTTGTCCGGATGCCGTTTGTTGGACACAAGCGCCGGATACGTACCGGATTCTAAGCAGCCAACGGATGCGTTGGGGCCGCGGTAACTTGAAAAACATGATCGAAGAAGGAATCCATATGATATTCCGCCCCCGGTACAAAGTGTTCGGGTTTTTAACACTGCCTTATAACATCCTGTTTGAAACCTTAAATCCTTACTTCCGCTTGAGCGGTTTAATCGCCATGATCGGTTACTGGCTGCTCAATATGGCGGATTGGAAAACAGTCGTTGTCTTCATGCTGGTGAACTTCTTCTCCTGCTTCATTCTTAGCCTTGGCGCTTTATTTATCGAGGAAAAAGCTTTTAGTCGTTATCCTAAACTGAGTGACCTCCATAAAATGATGCTCTATTCTGTCCTTATGTTTTTCGGTTATCGTCAAGTTGGCGTGCTGTGGAGATTCTTGGGACACATTGACTACTTCCGCAACAATAATTCGTGGGGAACGATGGTCAGGACCAATTTCAATAAATAGTACCACGTATATAGATTAAAGGAGTGGAGAATATGGCCGTTGTGCTTCGCAACAGCATTCAGGAAATCACGCTGCAGCTTCTACAATTCATTCATTCGGCGATCAAGAAGAGCGCTTCGTGCGGAGTCATTATGGCTCCTTGCGCGAACATGAACCAAAAAACGCTCGATCAGGCGAAAATGCTTATGAGCCAAAACGATGCCACTCAATCGGTCCACTTGTTCTATGACGTTCCGAATCAGGTTCTGTGCGCTGTTTTAGACTGCGGGACCTTAGGCAGTACCCATTATGCGTCTCTGGTATTAAAAGATTTTCTCCAAAATCAGCATCTGCTGCAAGGTCAATTAATTGTATCTAGCTTCCCGGAGAACGGAAACCCGACTGAGTCTGCGGTCGCGAAATTCATTCTACAGGCGATCCAGAGCAAAGGGAACGAAGGAGACATTCACTTCTATACGGAGGCCAATGCTGCGACGTCCGTACTTATTGCCGATACCGACGATGTCGTTCGCGAATTCATCAAGATCCGGCTGGAGTTAAAGGGGTATCGCGTATATGAGGCCAAGGATGGACAAGAGGCCTACAATATATTCGTTCGCGTATTGCCGGATCTCGTCATTACCGAATTGAATTTGCCTATCATGGATGGATACCAACTCATCCGCCAGATTCAGCGCAATGATTCGAATGAAGGCAAGGTGATCGTGTTGACGGACAAGCAGCTCACGGGAGACATGAGTCGCGCTTATGAGTCAGGGGCTTCCGACTACGTGACCAAGCCGCTTTCGATCTCTGAATTGGAATGGAAAATTAAGAGATTGACTACCAACCATTAAAATTGCGAATTCGAGGAGCGGATCTAACATGCATTACAACATTTTAAAAGAAAATCTGCAGAATAAAACGGCGAAGGTGGGCGTCGTTGGTCTGGGGTATGTAGGATTGCCGTTAGCGATGGAAATGGTGAAAGGCGGTTTTACCGTTTATGGCATTGATTCGGATAACCGTAAAGTAGAGTCCCTTCTTGATGGAGAGTCCTATATTCAAGATGTGCCAGGTTCTGGGGTGGCCGATGCCGTGGGCAGCGGGAAATTTGTACCGACGAACCGATACGAAACCATTCGGGAATTGGATACGATCAGCATTTGCGTACCGACTCCACTCAGCGAGAACCAAGATCCGGACACTTCCTTTATCGTGAGCGTTGTTAATGAGATCAAGAAATATATCAGGAAAGGAACCTTGATCGTCCTTGAAAGCACGACGTATCCTGGAACGACGGAAGAATTAATTCAATTTGAGCTTGAGGCTTTGGGATTAACGGCAGGCCGGGATTTCTTCCTATGCTTCTCTCCGGAGCGCGTGGACCCGGGTAATCCCAACTACAATACGTACAATACGCCCAAGGTCATTGGGGGAACCACCGAGAAATGCAAAGAGCTGGGGGTAACGCTTTACAACAACGTGGTCAAAACCGTCGTTCCGGTTTCTTCTCCTAAGGTAGCGGAGATGTCAAAGCTGCTTGAAAATACGTTTCGCAGCGTCAATATCGCTTTCGTCAACGAATTGGCCATGATGTGCGATCGAATGGCAATCGACGTGTGGGAAGTCATTCGAGCTGCTTCTACGAAACCGTTCGGATTCATGCCCTTTTATCCGGGGCCGGGAATCGGCGGTCACTGCATTCCGCTGGATCCGATGTATTTGTCTTGGAAAGCCAAAGAATTCCGTTTCTATAGCAAGTTTATCGAATTGGCCCAATCCATTAACGATAATATGCCGGAATATGTGTTGAACAAAACGGCTCAAGTCTTAAATGTATATGCGAAATCGATCCGCAACTCGAAAGTATTGCTGTTAGGCATGTCCTATAAGCCGGATATCGACGATCTGCGTGAATCCCCCGGCTTGGAAATCTATGAATTGTTCAAAAAAAGCGGAGCGAAGGTCGAATATTACGATCCGTATGCGACTTCGTTCAAAGACGAGCATGGCCACATCGTTCATTCGGTAAAATACGATCCGGTTGCACTTTCGGAGTACGATTGCATGGTGTTGATCACCAATCACCGAAGCTTCAGCTATCATGAGTTAGCGGAGATGGGCGTTCCGATTATTGATACGCGTAATGCTTTTGCAGATATCAAGTCGGATAACATTCACAAGCTGGGAACCGGAATCAATCAACAAGATGTGAAAGTTCTTGTCGGTGCTTAAGTTCGAATCTCCAAGAAAGGTGCCATCTCTTAAAATCATCATGATCGCCTTGCTATCCTGCATGGCGGTCGCAACGGTTCTTATGCTGAAATGGGGATTCGAAGATCCGCCTGTTAAAGCAACCTGGGTATGGGATACAACGGATTTGATGAAAGACAAGGACACCATACTCGCTTTTGCCCAGGAGCAAGGCGTGAACGTGATCTTCCTGCACATCGACCGCTCAAAAGACTTTGAACCGTATCGGGCCTTCGTCGAGGAAGCACACGGATCAGGTATTGAAGTCGAGGCGTTGGGAGGAGATCCGAGCTGGGGATTAACCGGTTATCGAGAGGAAATCGCTTCCTTTATCGAATGGATTGAAGATTATCAACGTGCTGCAGGTGGAGAAGCCGCATTTGACGGCATACACGTGGACATTGAACCCTATCTGCTGAAGGAATGGGAAGAGGATCAAGACGATGTCGTACGCCAATGGACGGGGAATATGAAATATTTGGTCAAGAAGGTGAAGCAGGGCGTATCCTTGCGGATATCGGCCGATCTTCCTTTCTGGATCCATAAGATTCCTGACCGCCAAAGCGGGAGCTTAGGCGCTTGGATGATCGAGCAGCTCGACCGCGTCGTGCTCATGGATTACCGGAATTTCGCCATCGGAAAGAACGGCATTATTGACAATGCTCTGCCGATGGTTAGAGAAGGAACGAAAGCAGGGAAGCCTGTTATCATCGGTCTGGAAACGGCCCCTACGGATGAAGGGGAGCACACCACTTTTCACGGACAGGGCACCTCCAGCTTGCATCGGCAAATGCGGTTGAGCCATATTTTCATGCGGTGGTATTCCGGCTATCAAGGCTTTTCCATCCATGACTACACAAGCTGGAAAGAAGTCTCGGAATCGTAAGAGAGAAGAAAATGAACGAGAGAGAAATCAATCCAGCCTGCAATTATAGATGGAAGGGACGATACGAATGGGGAAATATTTTGGTACGGATGGGGTACGAGGCGTTGCAAACGGGAAGCTAAGTCCTGAATTGGTATTTCGATTAGGCCGATTTGGCGGATATGTGCTGACTCGGAATAAGCAAGGGAACCGCCCTCAAATCGTAATAGGACGGGATACCCGCATTTCAGGAGAAATGCTTGAAGCGGCTCTTGTTGCCGGTTTATTATCGATCGGTGCGGATGTTATACGTTTAGGAGTCATCTCTACGCCAGGCGTGGCGTACTTGACGAAATTAAGGGGAGCGGATGCAGGGGTGATGATTTCCGCTTCTCATAACCCTGTGGAGGATAACGGGATTAAATTTTTTGGAGGCGACGGATTTAAGCTATCGGATGAAATGGAAGCGGAGATTGAATCGCTCCTTGATACGGATGAAGATCAAATTCCTCGCCCGATTGGTGCCGATGTGGGTGCGGTACAGGACGATCCCGAAGGTGGACAAGCCTATATCGCTTATTTAAAGTCCACGGTTAATAATCGTTTCGAAGGGCTCAAAGTGGTCGTGGATTGTGCCAATGGGGCGGTTTCGATGCTCGCACCCCAGCTTTTCCGCGATTTGGGTGCGGAGACGGTTGTACTGGCCCATCAACCGGACGGGTTGAATATTAACAAAGACTGCGGCTCTACGCACCCTGAAGCGGTTCAGCAGGCTGTTTTGGAACATCGGGCCCATTTGGGCCTTTCCTTCGACGGGGATGCGGATCGGCTCATTGCCGTCGATGAGAAGGGAACGATCGTTGATGGGGACCACATCCTTTTTATCCTGGCCGAATTCATGAAGAATAATGATCGGTTGAATAACAATACGGTGGTCTCTACCGTGATGAGCAACCTGGGCTTCTATAAGGCGCTGGAGAAAAACGGAGTGAAGGCCAAACAAACCAAAGTCGGGGATCGCTATGTATTGGAGGAAATGGTACAAGGCGGATATAACCTGGGCGGGGAACAGTCAGGTCATATCGTGATGCTGGACTATAATACGACTGGAGACGGCATGCTGTGCGCGATCCAGTTGATGGATGTGATGAAGTCCGTATCCGAGCCTCTAAGCGGGCTTGCCGGGTGCATGGCCAAATACCCGCAGCTGCTGGTGAATGTTCAAGTAGAGGACAAGTCGAGGCTGGCAGGGAATCCAAAAATCGAAGAAGCCATCCGATCCGTAGAGAATAAGATGGGCGGGAGCGGAAGAGTGCTGGTTCGCCCTTCAGGCACGGAATCGATTGTGCGAGTCATGGCAGAGGGCCCGAATGAGCAAGAGCTTGCAAGCTTTGTAGATCTTATTGTCGATGTCATTAAGGAAGAATTGGTATTCAATCTGGTTTAATCGAACTAATTGTAATCAGCCACTTGAATTGACGGAGTAATCGGAACCGCCAATGACGGTGGCTTTTTACTTAACCCTGAGGTGGTATGAAATGAATAAATGGCTATCTTGTATTTTGATTATAGCCCTAAGCGCTGTTATCTTCGTGCCCGCAGTTCTTGCTGCTTCCCAAGTCCAAGTCGTCGTGGATGGGCAGATGGTGGCTTTCCCGGATGAACCTCCGTATGTCGACCACAAATCCAACCGTACGATGGTACCGGCAAGATTCGTATCCGAAAAACTGGGTGCAAAGTTAAACTGGAACGGAAAATTAAACCAAGTGACTTTTTCGTTTAAAGATAAAACGATCATCTTGACGATCGGCCGAAACCATGCGCAAGTGAATGGTAAGGCGGTGACTTTCGATACGCCGGCGGTGGTCAAAAATAGCCGTACGATGGTTCCGCTTCGTTTTATCAGCGAAATCTTTCGAGCTCAAGTGGAGTGGAATGCGGAGCGCAATCTGGCCGTCGTAACAACTTCATCGAAAATTCCCAAAGGAACGTGGATTTGGGATAGCAGCATAATCGAAAAGGATCGAGATAAAATAATAAGCTTTGCAAGCGATCATGATGTGACGGCCATTTACCTTCAGATTAATAGGGATATGGACCCTAAGGTGTATCAAGATTTTATTCGAAGCGCCAAAGGAAAACAAATCAGAGTGGAGGCTCTGGCGGGCCGTCCCGAATGGGCTTTTAAGAAGAACCAGGACCAAATGAATACATTTATAACATGGACCCTGCAATACAATGCGTCCGTTGGACCCAAAGAACGCTTTGATGGCCTGCATTTTGATATTGAACCTTATCTCTTAACCGAATGGAAAACAAATAATAAGATGATTCTTGATGAATGGATACATAATTTGAGGTTTATAGAAAATAAAACGAAAGGAAGCGGCTTGAAGGTCACGTTAGATGTCCCTTATTGGATTAATAGCGTTAAGGTACCGGGCACCGAATATAGCTTTAGCGCATGGTTATTGGAGAAGTTCGACGGCCTGGTGATCATGGATTATCGCAATCATGCATTAGGGAAGAATGGGATCGTCGATAATGCCATTGCAATATTGAGAGAAGCGTCCACTCTTAATAAGCAAGTGATCGTTGCAGTGGAAACCGCTAAAAATACAGAAAGCGATCGCACTTCGTTTTATTCCAAGCGTGTAGATTTCATGGAACAAGAGCTGCGAACCGCCCATCAAAAACTTTCTCAACATGCCAGTTATGCTGGAATGGCTATTCACGACTACAAAAGTTGGACCGCAATGGGCGGGAAGTAGAAAAGGTCGTATACCGTGGGACACAGGAGTGGGGGCTGATAGGCCAAGCGCCAGCAATGCTTACTTGTCACGGCAAGCCTCTGCGGGCAGTGCCAAAAGGAGATCCCTCTTGGACAAGAGCCATGTACCAAGCTCTTGCCCAAGAGGGATCTCATACTTGTTAGGAAGCGCTGGGGACGTGATCAGGCTTTACTTTCCTTACATGGACACTTTGGCGGCCGTCCACGCTCACAGGCACATCGCCGTTTATGGTGACCCTGCGCACGACGCGATGCTGATCGCCGTAATCGAGGACGCCGTAATGTTGTGTGGCGCGGTTATCCCAGATGGCAATGTCGCCGACGGACCATCTCCAGCGCACGGTATTTTCAATTTGCGTGATATGGTTTTGTAAGAGAGAAAACAGTTGAGCAGAGTCGACTGCAGAGAGACCGATAATCTTTTTGACAAAATGACCAAGCACCAACGTACGCTCGCCAGTCTCGGGATGTACCCGGACGAGCGGATGCTCCGCTTCAATTACAGACGATACAAAGCCGCCATCCTGATAACGGGCCGGGTCCTTGTCAGTCGCCTCCAGATTATGCCGGGCTGCATAGTCAAAGTCATTGGTATGCAGCGCCCAGAGCCGATCGACAAGGCTCCGCAATTCCGCGGGGAGATTCTGATAGGCGGCTGCCGTGTTCGCCCACACGGTGTCTCCGCCTGCCGCCGGAATGACAACGCCTCGCAAGATGGAATACTTCGGATAGGCCACATCGAAGGTGACATCGGTATGCCAGGAGTTTGTGCCGCCGCCTCTGGAGGAATCAAGCTCCAGCAAGTATTGCGTTCCCTTTTTGGAATGGACCGTCGGATGAGGCACGGGCTCTCCCAGCAGGCTGGCAAACGCCTCTTGACCAGCGTCATCCAGATGAGTTTGAGCACGGAAAAAAACGACTTTGTATTTCAGTATAGCTTCCCGAATGATAGCAAGCTCCGATTCCTCCAGATCCGCCGAAAGGCGTACCCCGCTTATTTCCGCACCGATTCTGCCGGCTATGGGATGAATCTCAATGCCCTTGACCGTATCGTTATACACGTTCTCCTCGCTCATATTGCTTCCTCCTTGTTGGGTCCTTATGACCCGTGTGATAGGGGTGAACATACGCCTGCAGATTCCGCCTTAATACGGCCGGTCTCCGCGAATTGCGACTCGTTCAGCGACGCGCCGGTGAGGGTAATAGTCCGATATGGCATAGTGCTGAGTGGCCCGATTATCCCAGAAGGCAACGGAGTTCGGCTCCCAATGGAAGCGCACCTGATATTCGGGAATGAGAAACTGATTAAACAAAACCTGAAGCAGCTGCTCGCTTTCCTCCGGCTCAAGGCCGATGATGTATGAGGTGAAATCAGAATTGACAAATAGCGTTTTGCGGCCTGTCTCAGGATGAGTTCGTACGACCGGATGTATGGCTGCCGGAAATTCCTGCTGTTTAACAGCCAATTGCTCCGGCGACAAACGCCGGCCGAAATTATGGGTGAAATCATGAACGGCTTGGAGACCGTCGATACGCGCCTTGATTTCATCGGGCAGGTTATCGTAAGCGGCCGCCGCATCGACCCAGAGCGTATCGCCGCCAAGCGGAGGAACTTCGATCAATCGCAGTACGGCTCCAAGCGCAGGCGTAAGCCGCCAAGACACATCGGAATGCCAGTTGTTTGCCCCGCCCCTCCTTCGCTCGTCGGAGGTGAACCGGACGACATCCTGGGTATCGCCCGGGGGGAGAAACGGGTGAGTCTCAAGCTCTCCCCAAAGCAGGGCGAAGTCCCGCTGCTGCTTACTGGTGATCGCTTGATCGCGGAAAAAAATCACTTTCCATTCCAGAAGCGCCCTGTTCAGCTCGCTCTGCAGCTCGGGTGAGACAGGCCGACTCAAGTCGACACCTGTGATTTCTGCCCCGATGATCGGGCCGAGCGGCTTGACGTTGAACAGCGTATAAGGCTGTTCCTCTTGATTGTCCGGCAAACGCCGCAATTGATAGGTGCGATGGATGCCTCGCTCAGGCGTTTGAAGCGGTCTGTCTGTTGCAGGAATAGTTTCGGTCAATTGACAAGCTCCTTTCATACCAAGAATTTAGGCTTCAATAGGTCTTGGTGTTTCTAGAGAACTAGTCAACACACGTATATACATTATTCCAATTAGAATACTTGGAAATGATGTGGTAATGTAATCATAAGGATGAACAAAACGCTTTGTCAAGAGCGAAAATGGTTTCACCACAAAATAATTATTAGGATTGACAGGACATTTTTCTGTTGATACGATGGTAATCATTAATCCTATGAGAATAGTGAGGATTAAAGTGGTTGTCTACCGGTTAACTGGAGACACATGCAGCTTTACAGCTGCCTGTGTCTCTTTTTGTTTGGAATGAACGGATAGGGCTGTCTACCGGAAAGCTGGAGACGCAGATGCAACTTAAAGTTGCCTGTGTCTCTTTTCTTTTTGTCATTACATGTATAGACGGGAGGGTGAAATCGAAAGATGTCGCTGATTAATGAACAGCAGCTTAAGTTGTCATCTGCAGAATTTCATGCATCAACAAGGAGCGGGAAGAAATCGGCGTGGGTAATTATTTGGCGTCAACGCTACTTATATTTCATGCTGCTTCCGGTAATGGTTTATTATGCTTTATTTCACTATTTGCCCCTGTACGGTGCCACAATCGCGTTTAAGGATTTCAATATTATGAAAGGAATATTAGGCAGTCCATGGGCGGGGTTCAAGCACTTCGAGTACTTATTCGCTTTGGATAAATTTTGGGAGGTGATCGGAAACACACTCATTATCAGCTTTTCCAGACTACTCGTCGGTTTCCCGTTTCCTTTGATTGTCGCGCTGCTCTTAAACGAGGTGAGACTTGCGGTATTTAAGAAGAGTGTGCAGACCATTATCTACCTTCCGCATTTCATCTCGTGGGTGATATTGGGCGGGCTCATGTACAATGTGTTGTCGTTAGATGACGGCGCGGTTAACAACTTGATCCAATCGCTTGGCGGCGAAGCCATTGGATTCATGACCGATGAGAAGTACTTCCGCTTCACGATGGTGTTGTCGATGGTATGGAAGGAGTTCGGCTGGAATTCCATCATCTTCATGGCTGCATTAGCCGGCGTAAATCCGCAGTTGTACGAAGCCGCTACGATAGACGGGGCTAACCGCTGGCAAAAAATAGGGTCGATTACGCTTCCGTGCATCCGCAATACGATCGCCATCCTGCTGATTCTTAGACTCGGCAGCATTATGGAAGCCGGGTTTGAACAAATATTCGTCTTGTACCATCCGGGCGTTTATTCGGTTGCGGATATCATCGACACTTATGTGTACCGAATAGGTCTGGCGGAGGGCCGCTTTAGTCTCGCTGCCGCGATTGGGTTGTTTAAGTCATTAATCAATTTTATTTTACTGGTGATTGCCAATAAATTGACCAGAATGATGGGGGAAAATGGCGTTTATTAACGAGGAGGGTAGCGCAGTGAGGCTAAAATGGCGGTCAGGACTTACATTCGAAGTGTTCAACTATTCGTTTCTCGCATTTCTGGCTTTCATTACGTTGTATCCCTTTTGGGATTCGTTCATTGTTTCCATTATCCCAATGGGAGAATATCTAAGTGCGAATGTACATCTTTATCCCAAGAGTGTGACGTTCGAAGCCTACTCTTATTTATTGTCCATGAAGGAATTGTGGAATTCGTACGGAGTTACCTTGTTCATAACCGTCTTAGGTACCTTGATCAATATGCTGCTTACGATCATGGCGGCCTATGCGTTGTCCGTGCAGGAATTAAAAGGCTACAGGGTCATGATGTTCTTTATCGTGTTTACGATGCTGTTCAGCGGAGGCGTGATTCCTACTTATATCATTATTAAGGATTTAGGACTGATTGACTCGCTGTGGGCGCTGATGATTCCAAGCGCGATCAATACGTACAATTTGATTGTATTACGAAGCTTCTTTCAATCGATTCCTAAAGAGCTGGAGCAGTCCGCCAAGATAGATGGATGTAACGAGATGGGTGTCTTGTTCCGGATCGTGATTCCTTTGTCTCTTCCCGGCATCGCAACGATTACTTTATTTTACGCGGTTGCCCATTGGAATGAGTTTTTTAATGCCATCTTTTATATTTCGGACAAAAATCTTTACCCGCTTCAGCTGTTTCTGCGAGGCATGTTGTTTGAGAATGAATCCACTTACTCAGGTGGTGGAGACAGCCCTTACCTGTTAGGGCCGGCGATCAAGATGGCTGCGCTTATGGTCGCGACAATTCCGATCCTGCTCATCTATCCGTTCTTCCAAAAGTATTTCGCTAAGGGGGCGATGCTTGGCGCTGTGAAAGAATGAAGCTCGATACTGGATTTTAAGGTGTAGACGGTATCCTATCATGGAGGGGAATGCAAGATGAGAAATAGAATTCAGCTTATTTCCACGGTTGTATTAATTTCAATCTTTACGCTGTTGTTATCTGCCTGCGGAAACGATAAAGCGAATGAGAATCAGACGAACAATACGCAAGCGAGCAGCAATCAGACGGCACAAAATGGGGGAAAACAATCGAAAGCGGAAGAGCCTTACGAATTGACCTATTTGACCATCGGCGACCAGGCAGCAAAACCGCTGCAGCCGAATGACCGTATCATTGCTGAAATTAACAAGCGGCTTAACATTAAATTAACCGTAAAAATCGTGCCCGAAGGCTCCGCTGAAAAAATCAATGCCGCCTTCGCCACAGGGGATTTCCCGGATGTCGTATCGACCTATTTTCCTTCGAATTCCGTGTCCCAGTGGATTGATGAAGGCATTCTCATTCCTCTGAACGAGTATATCGACGATTTGCCTACATTTAAGCAGGATATCGAAGAGCTTAATCTGCAGTGGACGGCTGTCGACGGCAAATATTACGGCTATCCTTTTATAAGCGGCATAAACAAATCGAACTATTTGGTGCAATATCGTGGAGACTGGCTTGAGAAGCTGGGTATTAATCCGCCTGAAACCTTGGACGATTTCTACCATGCGCTCAAAGCCGTAGCAAACAAAGATACGTATGGCTTCACAACGAATAAACCGAAAGCCGGCGATCAATTCAATGCCTTCAACTTTGTGTTCTTCGCTTATGGTCTGCCATACGGTGACTATGCACTTGACGACAAGGATAATGTCGTTCCTATTTTTGAACACCCCGCATTTAAACAGGGAATGGAATACTTGCGGAAGCTTTGGGATGAGAAACTGATCGATCCGGAATTTATGGCCATTGACCGCCCGACCAAAGAGCAAAAGTTCTTTCAAGGTAAAGCCGGATTTACGGAAGGCCCGCTATTCAGACACGTGAATCGGATCGAAAGCGGCGTTCAGAAGGTAGACCCGGCTGCGAAGCTGGCCTGGATCTCACCTCCTGCAGGGCCGGATGGTAAACGCGGCATGGCGCAAAAACCGAAAACCGGGATATTGACGTCTGTAACAACGGCAGCCAAAAACCCGCAGAAAGCAGCGGAGTTTATCGAATTTCTGCTTTCCCGCGAAGGCAAGGATCTGCTTGAGCTTGGAATTGAAGGGCTTCACTATACGAAAGATGGCGAAACCATCCATTACATGGAAGCGGAACGTGCCAAAGACGGATTTGCCGAGAACGGCTGGGCCCATCCGCTGGCGTGGGGCAACGTAACATGGCCGATTGACGATGACTACTTGCCGCAAACCGAGCCGGCAAGAGATCGTGCGGTGCAATCGGTTCAACAAGCTTCGCAGTATTTCGTGCCCAATTTAGTGGAAAGAAGAACTGCGGAGGAAATCGAGCTGGGATCGATCGTCAACGATATTTACAACCAGTATTTCTTGAATCTTGTGAACGGAAAGCTGGATATTGATAAAGGGATCGCTGAACTGAGCAAGAAGTGGAGACAACAAGGCGGAGACAAAATACTGAATGCCGTTAATGAAGCTTATAAGAACAGTAAGTCATAACCAAAAGGGGGTCGTATTAGCTTGGGTTCAACTGCGCCTGGACCTACGGTCAAAGACAGGTATCCCCCCCGCATGAAATGAATCAATAAGCAGGAATGGAAATGTCTCCTTGCCTTAGTAACATCACATGCAATTGGAACGGCAGACAAACAACTCCTGAATATATCAAGACTCAGCCAATAATTGGCTTGAGTCTTTTTTTCACCCGCGTAACAATTCCCTCCCCTTAGTCGTGTAAAGATGAGAAAATTGATTAATGGGGTGAGCAGCAGCATATGAGTACGGTCAGAATAGACGGATTAAACAAAATGTATCGAAGCGTACCGGCGCTAACGAATATTGAGTTGGACATGGGAACGGGCGTATTCGGTCTTCTCGGACCGAATGGTGCAGGCAAGACGACGCTGATGAAAATCCTCAGTACCCTTCTTCCCTATGAGGAAGGGCGGGTGACGATCTATGACCTTGATTTGGCGAAGGAAGGCGATCAGGTGCGGGGATTGCTCGGTTATTTGCCGCAGCACTTCCATGTGCCCATGCAATTCACGGGCAGAGAGTTTCTGCATTACGCGGGGTCGATGAAAGGGCTGACGAATCACAAGGCAAGATCCGGTCAAGTGGAACGCTTGCTGGAGGAGGTCAATCTTCTGCCGCAGGCCGATAAGAAAATAAAAAGCTACTCGGGCGGCATGATCCGGCGGCTTGGAATCGCGCAAGCACTGCTCGGAGAACCCCGATTCATTATGCTGGACGAGCCGACTGCGGGACTGGATCCATCCGAGCGCATTCGTTTCCGCAACGTGATCGAGAAGCTGGGCGACAATCATACCGTCATCCTTTCCACCCATATCATCAGCGATATCGAAACCAGCTGCGGGCAGGTGGCAGTCTTGAACAAAGGGAGCCTGTTATATCAAGGGACGACCCAAGGCTTGGCGCAGAAAGCGGCAGACGGCGTTTGGGAGTTTCAAGTTCCTTATGCCGACTATGATAAGGTAGCCAAGGAGTTTGCGTTTATTTCCAGCCGAAGAGAAATGAACCATGCTATCTTTCGAGTGATCGCGAAGGAACCGCCGCATATTCATGCCGCGGCCGTACAGCCGACTATAGAGGATGGATATATGGCCGTGATTAACGGGGTGCTCTCATGAATCAGATCAAACTCATCTATCGCAATGAAATGCGTTTGCTATACCGCAACCCTTTTTTGGCGCTCCCGTTTGTTCTTATTTTCATCTCCTGGGGCTATGTGATTCTCTCCTACGAAATGGAATCGGTTCATTATGAAGATACGGCAGCCGTGTTCTATAACAACTTTCAATGGATCACGATGGTGAATTTATTGCTGGTTGGCTTGTATGCCGTCTATATGGCCGGGAAGGATCGCGAAAGCGAGTTTGAATCATTAGTCGCCACCTATAAGGTGAACAATACGGAATGGATAATGGGAAAATGGCTGGTTGCCCAAACATACGGCCTTGGCTTCACCGTGATGACGCTGCTTATTCAAGGGATATGGTTGCTCGGCGGCCGCATGGGAATGGAGGAATGGCTCAACCACCTCCTCTATGTTTTTGTTCAAATCGAGGGTGCCTTCTTTGTACTCGTATCCGTCGGGTTTCTGCTGGGTGTGTGGATCAAAAATACATTGTCCTATATCGGGATGACAGCCTTACTGGGTATTGTCTTCCTGCTGCAAGCAAACAGCTACGGGTTTGCTTACGTCAATCCAAGGCTCAATCTGTTTACGCCGTATGATTCCATGTATATCGCGACTCCCTATGAAAGCATATGGGGGATCGGCGGCGTGTTCGAGGGCGCCATGCTCCATCAGGCAGCCGTACTCATGGCAGGCGCAGTCGTAATACTCGCGACGATCCTTCTGTTTCGCCCCCATCGCAGGCTGAGAAGGGAGAAGCGTTCACTGGTAACGCTCGCCATCGCTTTAATGGTTCCTGCCGTTATTCTGGGCGGGATCCGGTATACACACTATAATAGCGCACTTGAACAATTTATCGATATGGGCAAGCAATACAAGTTAACCGAGGAAGCTTACTCGAAGAACCGTGTCGCTGGAGCAGAGCGGCCAAACTATGCCTTCTCGATGGACCGCACCCAGTTAGATGTGCAGCTATCGGCTGATAATCGGATTAAGGTCGCAAGCGAGCTGTCCATCACGTATAACGGGGATGCGCCGGTCAACGATGTTTCCCTCACCTTGCAGCGCCAGTTAAAGGTGACCGACTGCTCGAGCGATGCGAAGATAACGTGTTCACGCGAGGATGATTTTATTCGCATTCATGTACAGGACGGGTTGAAACGAGGGGAACGGCTCGACTTGAAATTGAATTATGAGGGCGACATGAAGCAGTATCGTGCCGATGGCTTGCTGCAGCAGGCCTTTGTTGAACCCGATCGGATCTACCTTCCCAAAGAATCGGGCTGGTATCCGTTAATCGGCGAACGTTATTTGGCCATAAGCTCGTATGGCCGGGTTGATGAGAGGTATGTCGGCTTTGAAGTGAACAGCGGAGGACTGGTCGAGGATCACCCGACTGTATTTGCTGTTACGATTAAGGGTAATGAAGACGGGCTTCCCATGGCGCTGACGATACCGCGCGGAGATGACGGCTCCTATAAGGGAACATCCCAATACGGCCTCTCCCTGATCGGCGGCAATCTTGAGGAGATTGCGGTCGATCGGACCAGGATCGTGGGGCATCCCGAAGTATTGGACGGTGCAAGGCAAACGGCAGAGATCTATCGGAACTATTGGGGTTATCTAGAAGAATGGCTGGAGGTTCCAGTGGCACCTGACGTGATTTATGTGCTCGATCATGAGCATAGTGAGCTGACACAATTTACACCCAGCCAATCATTCACCGCCTGGAGCTTCTATGACATTAAATATGTGGAGCCATCTGTGATGGTGTATGCTTTGGCCAATGATCTTATCCCTGACAATGCATCATTCGGTGAGGATGTGGAGGTGCTTCAGCGCGCCATTACGTGGGGATTGATGAAGCATGCACAGCTGGAGACGGGCTATAAACATTTTGGCCAGTGGTATGCTTCACTGGGGTGGTCATCTGAAGTGCCTGCAGAAGCGGTGAAACGAATCGATCGGATGAACCGGTATGATGAGCTTGGTGAAGAGGAATTCCTTCAAGCCGTTAAATATGTGTTTACCCAGTACGAGGGGCTCGAGGATAAAGCCGCATTCAATCTCGCAGCTGCATTGGCGAGATATGAAGGAGAAAGAAGTCCATGAGCGGATTGTCCATCAGGCTAAGACTTTGGTTGAAGCTGTGGTTTACATCGTGGCCCGCTGTGATCCTGATGCTGCTGCTTCCAGCCGCCGCGTATGTGAGCTACATGATTTTTTCGAATAGGCTCGCTTCCTTTGCCAGCATGTTCTATGAACAAGCAGCGCTGCTCGTCTATGTATTCATTGTGCAGTGGTGCTTCTCCATTGACTTTGACTCCAAATTTGCCCGCCAATTGATGACGTATCCGATTGCCAGATGGAGGCTCATTGCAGAGAGAGTGCTGCTGGCATCGCTTCTCTTTGCCGGTTTATTGTGCTTGGTCACGGTCGGGCTGACGCCCTTTGCGGGCAGTATGGTATGGAAGGTGCTTATCTTCACCTTCCCCGTGTATATCGGAGTGGGGGGGATCGTCGTCCTTGCTGTCGTCATTGGAAGACATTCTCTTGGCGGATTATTTGCGGGATTGGTTGTATGGATTATATCATTAAATAATGCAGCGCCATTGCAGGCTTACAGACCGAATTTACTAGAGCTGCCCAGCGTGTATGATTATCTGAACGGTAACCTGTTGACTGGAAGCCCGGATCCATGGATGATCTATAATCGCTTATGTTATACCGGCTTGGGCCTGCTGCTAATCGTGTTAGCGATCTTACAGTTGAACCGGAAGTCCGTGTGAGGATGGCAGGGAATGGAGGTGCGTCGAGTGCAGGATGAAGACTATATGAGCCAGCTGTCATTCGGCCATGACTCGGCTCTGGATGCGCTTGTTTTCCGGTATCATAAGCCATTGTACGGCTATGCCTATCGATTGCTGCAGGATGAGAAGCTGGCGGAGGACATTGTTCAGGAGACCTTTCTCAAAATTTATCAGCAGGGGAAGAAAGGTTACGTTCCGGACAAGTTCAAGCCATGGATGTACAAATTGGCTACGAATAGCTGCAAGGATTACTGGAAGAAGGCCTCCACGCAGCGGGAGCATAGTACGGATCAGGACCTGGAGGAAGAAGGGCAAGTCCATCACATCATCGACCGCCAGCTGGAACGCAAGTGGATGATCGATTCCTTGAACCAATTATCGTTCGATCATCGGACGGTCCTTTACCTGCGGTTTTATCAGGATTTAAAATATGCGGAGATCGCGCTGACCTTGGATATCCCCCTTAACACCGTTAAAGGCCGGATTGCGCGCGGATTAAAATATTTGGAAGGCATCTTAAGAGAAGATGAACGAAATGGGGTGGGGGCAAATGAGTGATGACCATGATCAAGAACTGTCGCGCTTGGAGCAAGAATGGAGAAGCCGGTTTGACCGGTATACATCCCCCCAACCGACGACAGAAAGCACGTTCCAGCTGCTGGCACGAATCAAAGAGATGGATGACAGGAAGCCGGCGGATTTGCGGGCTGAGCTGGAGACGGCCCAAGCCGCTCAATCCGCTTCTTCGAAGCTTGCAAATTTGTTCTTGTCCCAGTGGAATTTCTATGGAATGAGAAGCTGGCTGCTAACGGGAATCGTCATGCTTCTATTAACCGTAATGATTAACGTCAGCGCGCAGAATGAAATGACCGGTCTACTGGCATGGATGAAGTGGATTTCACTCGTGATGATTGCCGTGATGGGGTACGCCTTCCGCTCGAGGAACAAAGGGAACGACATTATCGAACAGTTGAGCTACTATTCCCTGATTCATCAAATGCTTACCCGGTTTATCATCATCATGGTCATGCAAGCCGTGGTCACGCTGCCGCTAACGATGGTTATTCTGGGCAAAGAAAGCTCGCTGCCGTCCCTATTAGGTTCCTTTATGCCGGTTCTCTTCTTTGGCGTCACCGGGTTTATAAGCGCGATGTGGCTTGGACATAAACGCGGCGTCATCCTTACGCTGCTCGTGTGGTTTAGCCAGATGCTGCTTGATCAGGGACACAAGGGCCCATCCATATTTCAGCTGCCTGGGGATGAACACTTTGTATGGATGAATGCTGTTATGGTAGGGCTTTCCTGCCTGCTGCTGGGCACCTTGCTGTACAAGAATGGAGCAAAGAGGTACCTCAGATGAGCGTAAGGATTGCATTAAATAACGTCGGGTATTCCATAGGACCGGCCAAGCTCATAAACGATATGACATGCGCGTTTACTACGGGAATCACGTATGTGGTCGGAAGAAACGGAGCGGGCAAGAGCTCGCTCCTCCAGCTCATTGCCACTGCGGTCAGGCCGGATCAGGGCAGTATTGTCTACAGCCAATTAATAAGAGACGATCAAGCAGGGATGTATCGTAAGCAGCTAAGCGTCGAGGAAGTTAGAACCATGATCGGATTCATGCCCCAGCACTTTACCGGACATTCGGACATGACGATCGAACGGTATTTAACCTATATGGCCTTTCATAAGGGAATCCCTTATCGCCTAGTGAAGGCTCTAATCGAGAAGTGGCTGCAGGGGAGCGGTTTGTACGAGCTGCGAAGAAGGAAGCTGCGGTCGCTGTCCGGGGGGCAGCTGCGTAGCGTAGGATTGATACAAGCGCTGTTGAATCAGCCGCGGATTTGTATTCTGGATGAACCGTTCGAAGGCTTGGATAATCACGAGAAGTCCATGTTTAAACATGCCTTGAATAGATTGGCATTTCATAGTGTTATTATTATGAGTACACATATGCTGGATGATATCGAGCAGTCGGACAACAATAGCCTGATCGATATCGAAGAGGGGACTTTACGCTATAGCGGCGGGGTGGACACGGTGGATCACATCTTGGAGAGGTTTCGGGATTAACGGTTCAGGTGTTGAAGGACGAGAAGGGCGACCCCTAAAGGGATCGCCCGGTTCGATTAGTTTTCTACTTTATGATAGGTCTCATTCATTCGGCAAATATTTTTGTCTAAGAGTAGTTTAATAAATAAACCGCCTTGTACCGTTCTGTTCTGGAAGCCGACCATCTTGGCCGTGCTTGTCGAGTACCAGTCGGTCATCGGAACGCGGCTCTCGGATTGATCATACGCATGCCACAGGCGGTCGACAATGGTTGTGAAGTCTTCTTGGCTGTCGCAAAGCGTGGCACTCCAAACCAGCCAGTCCGACTTGGTATAGGTGTCGCGATTGTCCAGCATCAGACCGAATTCGCCCGAACGCTTCTCGATATAGGCTTTTGTCTCCGCCTTGAAGGTATCCTTCGGAAACAAATTCAGGCCGAATATTTGATCCCACACGGCATTGTATTTCATGCTGAAGGAATCGGGCTGATCGAATGCCAAGCGATACGTACCGTCGTCATTGGCGGCCATGACCAGCCACTTGTCGACCATGGTACGCGCGATATTCATGAGTTCCTCTGACTTCCGCTCGTCTCCCGCCATACGGTTAAGAATGGAGAAGCTTGCGATGCCCATGATCGCCTTAATCGACAGGTTACAGTTATGGGCCAAGTGTCCGGCAAAGTCATCCGTACACAGCTGGTTATCGGGATCTACGCCATTATTGATTAAGTAATTGCACCACTTCTCAAGGTGGGTCCAATTCTCTTGTGCGAATGATATATCGTTCTCCGCAATTGCAACGGCTGCCGTACATACCAGCATGTTGCCGCATTCCTCAACCGGCATTTGCCAGGTAGGGCATGTTCCGTGACTGTATACCTGCCCATTAACGAGCGGATACTGACCGGCATCGTGGGGCGCAAAGTCATAATGCCAAATATCGGTTGCAGCGTATTTGAAAATAGGCCGGAGCATGCCCTTAACCAGCTCGGGATTATAGATCAGGAATTGCGGTATCGATGGATAGGTGACGTCTACGGTAGCGGCGCAGCCGTTGCTGAAATTCTCCTTGGATATAAACAGGACGTCTCCG
Organism: Paenibacillus mendelii; assembly: GCF_024498075.1. Classification (GTDB taxonomy): domain Bacteria; phylum Bacillota; class Bacilli; order Paenibacillales; family Paenibacillaceae; genus Paenibacillus_Z; species Paenibacillus_Z mendelii. Next base: position 112,104 of record NZ_JANHOF010000008.1, on the reverse strand, counting down.
TTGGTGTCCGCGACAATCTTATGAGCTGCCGCAGCTTGCCGGTAGGCCAGGGATACCAGCTCTGCGTATTTCTCGTTGCCGGATTCCGCAGCCTCCGCAAATAGCTTCGATGAGAACTGCTCACACTTCTCGAATAAGCTGTCATACTCTCCTAATGCCTGCTTAATGGCATCTTCGATAACTTCGCCGTCTTTCCTCCAATAGGCATCCAGCGGCTCCTTGAAATATTCAATCGCTTTAATATCATCGTAGGCGACCGCAAGCAGCGCCACGTTGTTCTTGTCTGTGTCTATTGGAATGGATAACGCTATGTTATTGCTTTCCGTACCATAGTCGTTGGTCGTGGCCACATTCGTTACGGCTGCATCATTATGATTGGATGCGAGGTACAGATAACCCCAGTTAATTCGAACGTCATCCCCGGATTTATTCAACACCTGCTGAACTTTGCTTCCGATCCTGCCGCAGGTAAACCCTGATTCGCTCAGATCGGTATAGACGATTGGGAATTCATATTTAAAGTTCTGGCACAGTTCATCATCGACTTGGATGTTAATGTTTACATGATGGGATTTGCCGTCGTTTGTTCCGGCTTGTACCTGAATATAAGATACCGGCCGGGACATCAGCTTGAGATCATCCATCAACAGAGGCGTCGTAAACGTCACATCCAGATAAATTTCTTCGCAGGCAAAACGGTACTTGGTTGAAAGCGCATTAATATCGACGCTTATTTGGTCCATGATGAAGCCGTTATCGCTAACGCCCATAAAAATATATTCTTTCCCGTCTACCTCGGCGGTTCCGGTCATGCGGTGAGGCTTGCCTGTCCAATGCTTGGTTTCCGATTCGTTAAGCTTATTTGCCATAGACCAGACAGAAAAGTAGGGATCAACGGTTAAAAGCGGAACAGCTGGAGCTCGCATATTCATTTTTTAAACTCCTCCTAATGGGGTCATAATGGAATAAAGGACTACATCTTGTATATTGGATTGACTTGCTATAATATACAATTTATCATACTGATTGCTCTATCGTAATAGAAGTTATCACAATAGATGTGAGGATTATCATCATGGAAGAAACGATATATAATTTCTGGCACCTGCATGATCCGAAGCTTCCGGTTAATATACTCCTGGCCGGAATATCGTATTGCGACAAGAATTATTGTATTGAGCGGCATGGCGACAACCTATATTCGTTCGAATATATTATGGACGGCAGCGGCGTGCTCGAGATTGAGTCCCAAACCTTTTATCCGCAAAAAAACGACGTCTATATTTTAACGAAAAACAGCCATCACAAATATTATTCCAGCGAAGAGAATCCTTGGGTGAAGATCTGGGTCGTGTTTAATGGGGATTTTGCAGAGGATTTGTTTCATCGTTTCTTGCCCGCGGACACCTATATGGTGAAGGATTGCAACATTCTTTCTTATATGAATGAGATTATCCATATCGCATCGGACAAACAAAAGAACTATGCGGCTTTAACCGATGAAATTTCCGTCATTCTGCTTAAGATCATCCTGCATTTGAGAAACCATCTGGAAAACAAAGTGCTCTCCGTACCGGAGCAGATTAAACTATGCTTGGATATCAATATTGAGAATGCGATTGAGATGAACGATATTTCCCTGCAGCTCGGGTATTCCAAAAACTATATTATCAAGCTGTTTCGTGAGTATTACGGCGTAACGCCCTATACGTATTTTCGCAACCGCAAGATCGAGCTCGCCAAGCAATATTTGCTCAACACGCATCTAAACATCTATGAAATTTCCGCCAAGCTGAGCTTCGCGGACCAGCATTATTTCTCAGGCTGCTTTAAATCGGTAGTCGGGATTTCCCCTTCCGAATATAGAAGGAATCATAGAGGCCAGAATACCGAATGACCGGGACGGTACGCTGACAGGCGGATGGAGGACGTCCGTTTCGGGCGTTCCGATACATCGTAGTTTGTTTATTGTAGCGTGACAATAGCGGCTTCAGGCCGTATCAGTAGTAAAGCCGAAGTACATGGAGAGCTCAACGGACATGTGCTTCGGCTTTTATTCTATTTAGTCTTTAAGTAACGCATTGGCGATAAGCTTATCAAACCTTCGAATATCTACGCCTTACTTGGTTTACTTGGATGTGACCCGCCTTTGTCCATAATTCAACCTCTGCGTTGAAATCGAATGTACCGGCAGGGCTATATGATGATGAATAAGGTCGAAAGTCCCAGTCAGAAACTCGCTTCAGAACATATATTCGCTGACAGCCTGCTTTCGTTCTCTCCTCGTATAATAGAGAGAAATCCGGTGAATTCAGCAGTTACAAAGAGAGAGGATGTGTTGGAGCGTGAGTTTGACGACAGAGTCTCAAAAATAAATGGAGAAAGTAGAAATAATATTTGGAAATTGAGTTTAATATATGATAGGATTTATTTCAGGAAATAGGTATAAGGTTCTAAGACTTAATACATATTTATTAAATGGAGGAGAGACCATGGCACCAAAGTTTCGCCGAGTTTCTATTGGACTTCTAGGACTAACTCTAGCATTATCCCCTGCAAGCGCATTCGCGGATCAATCGATCTCTGATTTCAAGGGGCATTGGGCCGAGCAACAGATTCAGGCATGGATCACAGCTGGCAACCTGGCAGGTTTCGATGATGGAACCGTCCGTCCGAATCAAGTTATTACGCGGGCAGAATTCATGACTATGGTCAATCGTTTATTCGCCTTACAGGGACAAGCGACTATCGACTTCAAGGACTTGCCTGCGACCAACTGGGCGTATTCCGAGATTGCCAAGGCAGTGAACGCCGGATATGCCGTCGGCTCAACCGATCATTTGATCCGCGCGAATGATTCCGTTACACGGCAAGAATCTGCGGTCATGATCGCGAGACTGCTTGGCTTGAAATCCACGCAGGAGAATACGCTGCAATCGTTCAAGGACGAGGGAGATATCGCCGCATGGAGCAAAGAGAGCGTGGCTGCCCTTGTCGAGCATAAGATTGTGAATGGCTTGCCTGGAGGGCTCTTCGCTCCCAAGAAAGCTCTCACACGCGCAGAAGCGGTTGTCATGATCGAAGCGGCACTGAATGTTAAGAAAGCTTCGGCAGCTGTCACCTATGACAAAGCGGGAACGTATGGACCGGCAAGCGGTACGGAGAAGGTACAAGGCAATGTAGTCGTCAGCGCACCAAGCGTGACGCTTCAGAATATGGAAATCGACGGCGACCTGATTCTAGCCGAAGGAATCGGTAACGGCGATATGACACTTAAGAACGTGAAGGTTCATGGAACTACTTACATTCGGGGTGGCGGCGCTAATTCGATTCACCTCGTCGATTCCGTTCTTGTACAAGTCATCGTGAACAAAAAGGATGGAACCGTCCGCGTTGTGGCGCAAGGATCTACACGGACAGAAAGCGTTATTCTTCAGTCTTCGGTTAAACTTGAAGAAAGCGGCGTGACGGGTGCGGGTTTCACGGATGTCGAATTGTCGGACCAGCTTCCTGCCGACTCGCAAATTGAAATCTTAGGCACATTCGATACGGTTGAAGTACAGGCTACACAAATTCATGTGAAGTTAAGCCAGGGCTCCATAGAGAAATTGATCGCTGAGCATACTGCGCTGAATAATACCATTGAGCTTGATAAAGAAGCACTCATTAATCATCTGGTCTTAGATTCGATTACGAAGTTATTAGGTGCAGGGCAAATCAAGAAGGCTACGATTAGCGAAGGAGCTGAAGGATCAACCTTCGATTATGAACCGGCTAACGTAGAAGGTCCGAAGAGAGATGAAATTATCATCCTTAACAAGCCGGTAACCGGCGGCGGCTTTGTCGGCGGTGGCAGCGGCAGCAGCGGTGGCGGCACGATCATCGTCACCAACCCGGAACAATATGTACAGACGCAGGATTTCGGCTACTGGTCGGACCAAGAAGCTTACAACGTCGGCTTCAAGATTGATCTAACCAAGCTGTCATGGAATGACATTACGAGCATTGAAGTTTCCCTCCAAGATGCACAGGGCAACGTATTGGCGAAGCGCACAGCGGCAACGTCAGCCCGCCTGAATCAATTGAAAGCCGATGACTTGCAATACGGCGACTTGGACGGCCAGTTCAGCGCAGCCTTTATCGAGCGGAACGCAGCGGCCGAGAATGACTACTGGGCCAGCACAGCGTACAATTTTGCCGCGCCATCCAAGGCTGTCATCACGATTAAGGACAAGAACAATAAGGTTTATATCGTGACTAACAACACATTGAGCCCTACAGAGCCAATCATCGTTGCCAACCCGGAAGAATATGTACAGACGCAGGACTTCGGCTATTGGGTAGATGAAGATGCTTACAACGTCGGCTTCAAGATTGATCTGACGAAGCTGTCATGGAATAACATTACGAGCATCGAAGTGTCCCTCCAAGATGCACAGGGCAATGAATTGGCCAAGCGTACGGCGGCGACGGCAGCCCGCCTGAATCAATTGAAAGCGGATGACGAGTTATACAGCGGCTTGGACGGCCAGCTCAGCGCAGCCTTTATCGAGCGCGAAGCAGCAGCCGAAAACGAATATTGGGCGAGCACAGCGTATGATTTCGCTGCACCAGCCAAGGCCGTCATCAAGATTAAGGACAAGCACTACCGGGTTTACACCGTGACGAACAGCACGTTGTACCCTGCGGCACCGGAAGAGCAAGTTGCTAGCCCGGAGGAATATGTACAGACGCAGGACTTCAGCTACTGGGCTGGACAAACAGCGTATAACGTTGGATTCAAGATCGATCAGTCCAAACTATCATGGGATGCTATCACGAGCATCGAAGTGTCCCTCCAGGATGCGGAAGGCGTTGAATTGGCAAAGCGCACGGCGGCAACGGCAGCCCGTCTGAATCAATTGAAAGACTCTGACAAGGATGGGAACGGCGAGTACGATGGCCAGCTCAGCGCAGCCTTTATCGAGCGGAATGCAGCAGATGAGAATGAATATTGGGCGAGCACAGCGTATGATTTCTCTGCACCAGCCAAGGCTGTCATCACGATTAAGGACAAGCACAATCGGGTTTACACCGTGATGAACAGCACGTTATTTCCTACGGCACCGGAAGAGCAAATTGCCAACCCGGAAGAATATGTACAGACGCAGGACTTCGGCTACTGGGTGGATGAAGATGCTTACAACGTCGGCTTCAAGATTGATCTGACAAAGCTGTCATGGAACAACATTACGAGCATCGAAGTATCCCTGCAGGATGCGCAGGGCAATGAATTGGCCAAGCGTACGGCGGCAACGGCAGCCCGCCTGAATCAATTGAAAGCGGATGACGAGTTATACAGCGGCTTGGACGGCCAGCTCAGCGCGGCATTTATCGAGCGCGATGAAGCAGTCGAGAATGACTATTGGGCGAGCACGGCGTATGATTTCACTGTACCGTCCAAGGCTGTCATTACGATCAAGGACAAGTACAATATGGTATATACCGTGACGAACAACACGTTGTATCCTACACCGGCGCCATAAAGTACTGCTTGTGTGCGTGGACATATTGACCTGCTGAGTAAAGGCGACCGAATCTCCGAATGGGGGTTGGTCGCCTTTTTTTTGTCGTATACCTGGTGTGCAGGTTCAAGTCCCGTTGGCCGTGGAGGCGAACCGAAAGGCTATGCTATAATGGTTGGGATATAGCTAATGTGATGAAGCAAAGGCAGAAATAATCTTATAGAAACGATGGTCGTTATGAAAATTGATTTTGAAAATAATACAATCGAGTGCCATGTTCAATATGGGAACACCACAAAGATATCGATTCAAATTGATCCTTCAGGCTTCATTACGCTTAAAGTTCCCAACCGAACGAGCGATGAGGTAATTCGTAGAGCAGTGGAGAAGCACGGCAAATGGATTCTGGAGAGACTGCAGCAGCTCGCGATGGCTCGAGAAGCTCCTAAGACAAAAGAGTATCAAGACCACGGAACGTTCCTTCATCTGGGGAAAGCCTGTTTGTTGCATGAGTTAATAGAGACTAGAGGGATAGATGAAGAAGAGCTCAAAAGGGATCTCAAGCGGTTCTACTTCGCAAGCTGCAAAAAAACGATAGGAGAACGGATTACTCCGTATCAAAACCAGCTGAAGGTAAAACCCAAATCCATTGAGATCGTAGAGTCGGTCACCAAGTGGGGAAGCTGCAGCTCGGATAAGAAGCTAACCTTTAATTATCGACTTGCCATGGCGCCCGTTGAAGTGATCGATTATGTGATCATCCATGAGCTATGCCACCTGCTTCATATGAATCATGACCGCTCCTTCTGGAGGCGTGTCGGAAGTATCATGCCGGATTACAAAGAAAAGGAAGCATACTTGGCCAGATATGGGCAGGCGATGACGCTGTGAAATCATGAGCATCTATGGATAAGGGTGGAGAGCTGGAATGGAGAATAAAGCAGTACTGGCTCACTTTACAAACGCAGGCATTCTTGATCGTATTGTATCGGTGACCCCGATAACGACAGGGGCAAGCGGCGCATCCGTACTGTCCATATCGACTGCCGACGATGAATTTATATTGAAGCATATCGATAAAACGAGCCTAACGGATCCGGATATGCTGGATTCATTCCGGAGAGAGTTTCATTTCTATAGCAAGAAAGACGTCCTTGGCCTTCAAGTTCTTCCCGAGATCCGCTATCTAGAAAATAGCCAGAATACCATCGCCATTCTGATGAGAAAGTATGAGACGATTCCATCTGACAAGTGGGAGTCGGATATGACGGGAAGAATGGTGGACCTGCTGACAGATGTCCATGCTTGTCCGGCTGACAAGCTCGATGAGCTCGGTATCGAATTTACTCCCCGTTCCGTCCCGGCAGAGCAAATTGAATCGGCCATGGCGGAATGGCGAAGTGTGCTCGCTGAACATAACGGGGTTTTTGACCAAATGATCCTTTGCGACATTGCGTATGCTTTCCACGACATCACGGCAATCCTCAACGCTCCGCCCCATAGTTTGAACCATGGTGATTTTCACGCGGCTAATATTTTGTTGGACGAAGGTCGGCTTCTTCTATGCGATTGGCAGAATGTTTCCGCCGGAAAGGGGATCGGCGAATTATCCTTCTTCATCAGCAGGCTGCATGCAGACGGAGTTAATATCGATGAAGAGCAAGCCATTCGCATGTACAGCCGGATGATGCATGAGAAAACCGGCATGAGCCTTACGGTTCAGCAGTTGAAGCGCGAGAAGGCCGCGGCCGCGGTAAGCACGAGCTTTCTCCATTGGGCCAACTACCTGCATCATGCAGAGGCGGATCGGGTTGGTAAGGTTTATCGGGAGATGTGTGATGCATACGAGCAGGTAATGAGGGGCGATTATTATAAAGGGGGCTAACCTATATAGGATAGCCCCTCTTATTTTGGTCGAATTTGGTCGATCGACCGTGTAGCTCTCCACGCGCTGCTCGCGGCAGATCGATAAGCATCGGACCGTACAAGGCAGACATCATCTCCAAAGCAGGTTTGTTCGTTTAAACGAATATAATGGTGAGTTATGTTTACCGCTTTATTAATAAAATAGGCCTAAATATCTTGAATTACAACTGGGTATATAGTTACAAACGAGAAAGGATATGCTACAATCTGATCAAATGCAGTTGTTCTTTATAAAGAACATCCGATCATTAGATAAAGTGGGGCGAAATGTTGAGTGCCATTGCCGGTATCTATGAACTGAACAATGAATATTCATTCGGGGAAACGATGATGCATATGATGAAGGCTCTGCAGAAATATCCAGCAGATGATGTGAATATTTGGCGCAGTGACGGACTGGCCATGGGCTGTCATGCGCAATGGGTAACACCGGAATCCATTAACGAGGAGCTTCCCCGCTATGATACAACAAGAGAGCTTGCCATTACGGCCGATGCCATAATCGACAATAGGAAGCAGTTATGTGATCAGTTGGACATTGATTATAGCGCGAGGAAAACCATTACCGACTCTGAACTTATTCTCGCGGCCTACATGAAGTGGGGGAGGCGTGCTCCGAAGTATTTAATAGGCGATTATGCCTTCGTTATCTGGGATGAACGCCGTCGTCAGCTCTTTGGTGCACGTGACCTGTTAGGCAGACGAACGTTGTATTATCATCATGTGCCGAGCAGGTTCGCTTTCTGTACGGTTATTAATCCTCTGTTTGTAGTGCCAGGCGTACATAAAAAGCTTAATGAATCATGGTTTGCCGAATTTTTGGCCATTCCCATGATGATGGATACGATCGATGTCCACTCCACGGCTTATGGCGAAATTAAGCAGCTGCCGCCCGCCCATTCCTTTACAATGGCACAGGGGGTCGTCACCATTGAGCAATACGATGAATTGGCGGCATCGTCCCCTAAGCTTAAATTGAAGACCAATGGCGATTATGAGGATGCCTTTCGAGAGGTCTTTCAGGAGGCTGTGCACTCGAAGCTGCGAACCCATCGCCAAGTCGGCGTAAGATTAAGCGGCGGGCTGGATTCAGGCGCCGTAGCAAGCTTTGCGTCGAAAGCGCTTTCGCAGGAAGGCAAGGTGCTGCACGCCTATAGCTATATCCCCTCAGCGGCCTTTGAAGATTGGACGCCGAGAAGACTCATCGCGAATGAAACGCCCTATATCCAGGCATCGGCCCGCTACATTGGCAATATTGAGGAAAATTATTTAGATTTTGAAGGCCATAATGCGATCAGAGAGATGGACACCATGCTGGAGCTGATGGAGGGGCCCTACAAGTTTTTTGAAAACTCATTTTGGCTGACGGGTATGCTGGAGCGATCCCAAGAACAGAATGTAGGCGTTATGCTGAATGGGAGCCGAGGCAACTATACCATCTCCTGGGGAGATCCCATTGATTATTACGCGCGGCTATTGCGTACTCTTCGTTGGACGAGTTTTTATCAAGAGTTAAAGCACTATGCACGGGTGATGCGAACGGGCAGATCTGTCGTTATGCCGATTATTGCCAAGCAAGCGTATGCCTATTTGATTAGAACGGCGCTTGCCAAGAGGAAGTCCGATATCCCGCTGGTTATCCATCCCGACTTTGCTGCCAGAACGAAGGTGATCGACAAGCTGATGCCTCATCATGTCGGACTCACGGACTATGCTCATGATGAGGTCACCGCAAGAAATATTCAATTTCAACGTTTATCGGTATCTAACCACATCGGTACGTCAACGACAAAGCTATCCTTGCCATATGCAGTAAGTGAGCGTGATCCGACCAGTGATCCAAGAGTTGTGCGATTCTGCTTAACATTGCCGCACGGGCAATATATCCAGAATGGAATCGACCGCTCCCTTATACGAAGATCGACGGAAGGCTACTTGCCCGATATGGTGAGGATGAATATCCATGCAAGGGGCGTACAGGGAGCGGATTGGATCTATCGGATGCTGCCGGATTGGGGAGAATTCCAAGACCAACTGCATAAGCTTTGCCGTGACTCTTCCGCCTCGTATTACTTGAATGTTCCTCAAATCAAGCGATCGCTTGAAAAGCTGGGAACAGAGCCGAAGCTGGAATATGCTTTTGATCATGATGCCCGATTATTGATGCGCAGCTTGATCGCCTATCGCTTTATAAAGCAATGGTCTTAAACCTTTTTCTGCGAAAGGAGGTGATTCTACATGACAAAAAAACAGGCTTGGCAGAAGCCAACGTTGGAAGTGCTTGAGGTAACGATGACGATGGGCGGGCCGAATTGGTGCAATCCCGACGCGAACAATGACGGGCATAACAACTCCGTCAAGTGTGAAGCTATTCTTGATCCATCTTAATCCGTTGTAATCTCTTCAGCAATTAGGAAGCGAAGCCCGTATACTTGTTCCGAGTATAAGGGCTTTTTCACTTCGATGCCGATGTGACTATCCGACCTGCAGCGCTCATTATGGAAGCGATCCACAAAGGAGTTTAGCGTCAATGGCTAATATGTTGATTTATATAAGAAAATTACATCGTTACGCAGGCCTGAAGCTGTATGTTCCTCTAGTCGGCATCATGATCGTTAGTATGATTGAAGGCACCGGCTTTTTCCTGCTGGCAGCCATGCTCGGCCTGATCGGCCTCTTTGATGCCTCATCGGGAGCCATCCCATTCCTTTCTACGATACTTGAACCGTTAAAAAAAATTCCTGCTGAGCATGCTTTTTCGATTACTTTAGTGATCTTCCTTGTGATGTGGACCGGACAAGCTCTGCTATATCGATATTTTACGGTCATGAATGATCGAATAAGTCACGGATTTGTGAAATACTTGAGACTGGAGATTTATGAATCCATTATGCGTGCAAGCTGGTCATTCTTTTTAAAAAAAAGAAGATCCGATCTCATCCATACGATGACCTCTGAGCTTCATCGCGTGAATTATGGGGTATATGTTTTTCTGGGCTTACTTCTGATCGGGCTGTTCACAATCGTTCAAATTTTTATTGCGTTATGGCTGTCGGTTGAACTGACTCTAACCATATTGCTCTGCGGTATTGCGCTTGCTCTGTATTCCCGCAGATTCTTGAAACAATCGCGTGTTTACGGTGATCAAGCTACAGCATTGACGCAAGCCTATATGGCGGGTATGACAGACCATTTCAACGGCATCAAAGAAATCAAGAGCAATTTGATGGAGCAGCAGCATGTGAGTTGGTTTCGCAACCTGTGCGAGAAGATGGAGCGCAATTCCGTTCAATTTAGCAGATTGCAAAATCGTTCAACGTTGTACCACAAAATCGTATCTGGATTTTTGATTTCATTATTCATGTTTATATCGGTCGTTTTCTATCATGTACAGGCCGAAAAGCTTGTATTTATTATTGTGATCTTCTCCCGTCTGTGGCCAAGGTTCGCTTCCATTCAGAACCGTTGGGAGCAGCTTGCGCAATCGCTTCCAGCCTTCAACAGCTTAATCGAGCTGGAAAAAGACTATAAGGCGGCTAAAGTAACGGAAATCCAGCTTGCCTCCCAGACAGAAAACATCTGCGTCGAGCAGGCTATTGAATATCGGAACGTCTCTTATCGTTATGATGCCAATCAGAAAGCCTATGCGCTGCAGGATATTAGCTTAAGAATGCCGGCCAACAGCATGACGGCTATAGTAGGGAAATCAGGCGCGGGCAAAAGTACACTAGTAGACCTATTGATCGGACTGATCGAACCGGAGAAGGGTCAAGTATGGATTGACGGCATGCCGCTAGACGCAGAGTTGGCGATGAGATTAAGGGGCTCCGTAGGTTATGTGCCTCAGGATCCATTCTTATTCCACTCCACGATTAAAGAAAATTTGTATGCGGCTGCCCCTCATGCAACGGATGAGGAAATGTGGGAGGCGCTGCGATTCGCGGCCTCTGACGAATTGATACGGCAGCTGCACCAGGGGCTGGATACGGTGATTGGTGAACGCGGCGTACGCTTGTCGGGTGGAGAGCGTCAACGAATCGTATTGGCAAGAGCGATACTGCGGAAGCCGGCTATTCTTATTCTGGACGAAGCCACAAGTGCGCTTGATAGCGAGAATGAAGCGATCATTCAAGAATCGATCGAGCGAATGAGAGGAAGCATGACGATTATTGTCATCGCTCATCGCTTGTCCACACTTCGCCATGCGGATCAGGTCATCGTACTGGATAAGGGCAGACTCATCCAGCAGGGAGGCTTTAATCAGCTATCCGCGGAGATGGGCGGATTGTTCGGTCAGTTACTGGAAATCCAGGAAGCCAAATAAGGAATCGCGATCCTTTAGCAAAGTGGCAAGGTCAGCGTGCGCCGGGAGCTGCGCATGATGCGATAACAGCCGCCGCCGAATCTTCGGTGGCGGCTGTTTCTTTTCAAAATATAAGGAAGTATAAGTTTCCGCTATACTTTGCTTATATTTCTAAGGGAAGAAACTCCGTTCGCCACGTAATACGGCGTCTGCCGTTTCTTCTTGTTTTGCTGCTTGTGGGCGGCGGGGGGGAGCTCTGCGAGAATGAGCGATGTTCAGTTCGAGCCAGACCCCATCTGCCTGCTGCTGCACTAATTGTTGTTGCGGACATTCTTGACCGAGATGGTCAAGACGCCCGCGTCGTCATCGTCTTCGTCCGTATTCGTAGTCGTGAGCGTAGCGCCGGAGGTTTGACCGACGCCCGACTGGAACGTGAGACCGCCTTGGCCGTCGAGGTCGTCGTTGTCCTCGCTCGTGCCCTCGTACAGCGTGCCCTGGACCTGAACATCGATCGTGTTGTTGACGAGCAGCCTCACCGTTATCGCATACTCCACCCGCATCTCGCCGCCCCATTTGTACGTGCGATGGGCCGAATTCACGAGTTTGTCCGGACCCAATTCAAGCTCGAAGTACTCGGGACCGGGATCCAGGATTTCATCGGAGCCGAAATTCTCTTCATCGCGGCCCCAAAAGTCGATGTAGATTTGGGCCAGCCGGTAGCGGTCCGAAGGCGGCTGGAGATGGATGTCCGCCACGAGATCGGCGACGTTCAGGTTGATGTTGACCTGGGCCGCGTACAGGACGCCGTCGATGACCTTCGAGCCCTTCAGCAAGTAGCTTCCTAGCGGAACGTCGTGAAGTGAATAGCTTCCATCGGCGCCCGAGAACGCCGTCTTGCCGTCATAAGCCTGAACCATGGCGCCGGCAACCGGGCCGGCTTCGCCGTAGACTTTGCCGCGAACGGTTCCACGGTTCAGCACCTTCTTCCACCTGCTGACCGTGTAGCTCTCCACGCGCGGTTCGCGGTAGATCGCCGGCTCCGCGAAGCCGTAGAGCCCGCCGAGCGAGGGACCGTCCCACCACAGCATGTTGTCCGGCGATACGGCATCGGCATCCGTCGTATTCTTCCACTCGTCACTGTCTTTCCCGTCGGCATCGTCATTGGCGAACGCATTGAGGAACTGATTGGCGATGTCATCCGCGCCGTCGGTCAGGATTTCGCCGAACCAGCCCGCTTTCTCGTAAGCTTGATTGTAGATCGTATCGAACAGCCAATAAGCGGCGTCCAGACGCTCTTGCGCGGAATAGTTATACAGTCCGTCAGGCGTCGTCGGCCGGACGGTTGCCCCTTGCGCAATATCGCTCGGCTCGAGGTCCGTAGGCGTCACCAGCGATTGGCCGGTTTCGAGATGGGCGCCGCGCGCCTTGGCGTGTATCCAAATATACGAGGAGCAGACCGAGGCTCGGGTGCCGGCCGCCCAGCCGGCTTCGGGGCCTTCCGGCTCGCCGAGGCCGATGGTCGGATCGGTGTAGCAGTACCACCGATAGTGATACTGCGGCTTGACGCCCGGCCGCCCGGCATTGTTTCGCGCGTCTGTCGCGATCGCATGCAGCGCTGTTCGAACCGCCGGCGTTTCCTGCATCGGATCCGGCTTGACCACCAGCGGCGGAATCATCGTGAACTGGTCGTTGTGGGTCACACCGACGGCATGCGGGCCGAACGCGGAGACTTTATAGGTCTTGTCGTACTCCGGATCGGGAAAGTCTTCCCCTTCGATCGAGTGCTGAACGGTCTGCGTGATCGCCCCCGGCCAGATGTATTTCAGAACGCTCGGCTCGAAGCCGTCGGAGCCGTCGGCGAGCACTCCGACCAGATGGTCCATCAGACGCTTCTGGCTGCCGGTGCTGTGAGTAATTTCATCGTAGTTGCGCGTCATGATCCCGGAATGGCTGTACCACTGCGCCGGCTTCACGTTCAGCATCAGACCGCCGATGATGCCATCGCCCCCGGGAGAGAGAATGCAGTCTCCCTTGCGCGCGTTCATCCATCGGGCCGGCATAAGGACATCCTTGACCTCTTCGGTGATTTGGCATACCAGCTGTCCGGCGTCGGCTGCGGCAAGATCCTCTTCGGACAGATTATCCGGGTCGCACACTTGCCCTTCAGCGATGAAGCCAGGCAGCGGCGGACCGTTGAGCGGGCGTATGACGCCTCCTAGCCCTCCGAGGGTTCCAAGGTCAAGCGTCGGCAGCTTGGGGGTGAACTTGGGGAGATTCACATTCAACGTTCCCCGCTCGAGCTCTTGCGACAGGAACCGCGCGGCCGGTGCGGCCAGGCTGCGCGCCTCAATCATCTTGTCGACCGGTGCATATACCGCGGATAACGCCCGCATACCTTGGTCGCGCGCGAGCGCCTTCGTGTTCGCGGCGCTGTTCAAGGCTCCCAGGGAGACGGCCAAGGTGCCCGTCTTCGCGTCTAGCACGGTTGCGGGAAGAACCGGATTGACGACGGGGTTGACGAGTTCCGCGAGCACATTCTCGACCAGCTCCCAGGGCCAAGGCTTGCGCTGTCTGGGCGGAAGCTCGGGCAGCAGGAGAGGCTTCGGCTTCATGCTCCATTCCGCTACCGGAACGTCGAAGACGGCGCTGCATCTTACCGGCGAAGCTCCTACCGTTCCTGCATACAGCACCGTGAAGCTCTTGACGTCGAAACGCAGCTGCCCGGCCTCCGGAGTGCCGGTAACGAACGGGACGTTGACGCCGACCATGGACGACGAGCGCGGCGCAATCGTAATCGGCTGCTTCAGATTGACGTACGGCCGCGGCAGCGTAACGGCGTCGCCGTCATCCCCCATCGGCGTGATCGACAAGCGATCGAGGACGATCGGCGTATCCTCCACGTTGTAGACCGTGAACATACCGGTCAGCATATTATAGCGCTTGTGCGCGAACAGGTCGGCCGTCACATGAGGCACAACCGTGCCCGCAGCCTTGCAGATCGCATAGGCCGAGTGAATGGTCAGCGTCCGCTTGACGGTGATGCCCGCATGCTTGACGTGACAGGATACGACGAATTGGCCGACGCCCGCCGCGTGGTCGATCGTCGGGAAATAGTCGTGGCTGACAACCGGTGTACGCGTCGTGGCCTTGCTGCCATCGCCGAAGTCCCACTCGAATTCCATGCGAGGTGCTCTGACGGCCTCCCCGAAGATTTTGTCTAGCGAGATGTTCGTCAAATCGTAGACGGCGCTGACCGCAAGCCGCTTGGCCGTCTTGGGCGCTAGCCGGATGCCATTATCCGTCCGCACGCTTGCATTCGCGCGCGTGTTCGTCATGCGCCGGGTCTCGATCCGGGTCAGCGCCTGAGGGTTCTCCGTCATCACGCGGCCCAGTGCGCCTTGCGACGCCAGACGCGCAGTTAGTGAATCCGGCGCGAAGACCTTGGTCAGCTGCGGAGATATGGAGGGCCTTGTCTGCTGCAGATGCGGGGATCGCGTGTCCATCGTCGAGCCCAGCGTGAATACCGCCGTATAGGGCTGCGTCGGCAGCTGCGAGACGCCGATCATCGCGATGTCGCTGCGGTTCTGATACGACTGAAATTCCATCGGCGCGCCGGCCACATCGAGCAGCGCGACTTGCTGGTCGGTCTCGCCGGCCGCCTTGGCGCGGACGATTAGCCTGCGCTGGCCGGCGGTCGGAAACTGCAGATAATGCAGGGCGCCCGGCTTGCCGTTGACCGATACTTGCACAGTGCTGCCGCTAAGGGGATTGTCGTCGTTGTCGAACACTTCGACACGCACGGTCTCGCCGGGACGTACGACGGCGGGCTGAAGAGCAATTCTTCCAATAATGGTTGCCATGATTTACCTCCAATTGGTTGATATACATAGAGATCGTTACTGCCGGTTCGGGATCGGCGTATCCTTCTTACGATAGCTCCATGCTGCCCGTCAGCTCCCGAATTTCTGCATCAGTTGCGTCAAGAAACAATTTGCTGTATTTCATTTTATTTTGTATATTGCGCTCGATGAAGGTATCATTGTCGGTCCAATAGTTAGTATAGAAGCGAGGGAACAGCGTAGTCTGTCGTTTGATGTAACCCGCGGAAAATTTTTTTGTATAGACGCTTGCTTGCGTGTTAAGTGCTGCTGGATCAAAAAATTGACGGCCAACTGGAGCCCGGCAGGGGATTCTGACGGGAACGGCAGATGGCCGCCGCCGGCTTGGACAGGGCCGGGCCGAGGCGGACGAACGAGCAAGAGCACCGACCAGGAATTGAAAATCAGACAACGCTTGCCGTCTTTTCCCAGGACGGCGTCTGCCGTTTCTTCTTCACATCTATCGCCACATAGCTTTCATCAAAAAACGGCACTTAAAAAAGGAATTACATACGCCGCGGTGAAGTTTTACAGGGCATCTTGATGGCAGCCGGATGGAAATGGGCATGACAATAAACTTGCGTGAGGTGCTTGCTTGCCGGGCACTTAGATGACGCGAGAACTGGAGATGAATGTGATGGACATCCAAGCACTGACGTCTGCGATTAGAGATCCTCTGATCAAGCGGGGCGTGGAGGAGGCAATACGCAAGACCCTGCTGCCCGCACTGCGGGAGGAAGCGTTTCGCGGCCATTTTATCGTCGATGCAGACGGTACGCACTTCGGCAAGGAATCGGTATTTCCCGGTTTGGATGCTTGGGAGATCGCCGGGGCTTATCTATGTCTCGGGAAGACGCGCAGCGTGCTCGATTTCTTCGAGTTCGTTCAGGCTTCCCAGCGTGCCGACGGACATATTCCGTTCGCGGTGTTTCCCGACGGACCCAATCTGGACCTCACCACCCATATGCGCGGGGTCGACTATCCGGCTGATGTGTTTGCTTACCCTTCGCCCGATCGGGAAGGGCATCCGGGGGAAGATGGCATGCGGCGCTGGGTCCGGTTGTTTAAGCACTGGGTTCCGACCAATCCGCTCGGCGTGCTGGCACCGGTCAGTTATATTCTGATGGCGGAGGAGATCATTCGGCATACCCATGACGTTCATTGGCTGCTGGAGAAGCTGGATTCGCTTGATAAGGCGGCCGAATATATCCGCTCGCGAAAGTCGGAGAACGGACTGATCGATGGAGCCGGCTTCTACGTTGAGCTGCATTCGCGCTACGAATGGGACGGGGTTACGCAATGCTATACGATCCACGTCTTCCGCATGCTTGCCCGCCTTCAACGATTAGCGGGAAATCCGGCACGCGCGGACGATTGGGAACGGGAAGCCGCGGTACTGGAGAACGATTTTCAGAAGCTGTTCTGGCAAGGCGACCATTTCGCGGAATACATTCATCCCGAATATGGTTTAGTAGACTTTCACGGCCTGACGGATGTGAATTGGGCTGCGATTGCATTCGGGATTGCAACCGATGAGCAAGCCGCCGCGGTGTGGCCGTTAATGAAAGCGGAGGAGCGGTTATGGCGCGGAGACATGCCGAGCCAGACGGTCGCGGTGCATTATTTGTTTCAAGCATGGGAGCTGCACGAACGTCTTCCTTTCGAGGGACGTAATATGGGCCCGCTGCATGATGTCTCCGCTATGGGACGTGTCTGGTATTTGGAAGCGCTTGCGTGCTTGCGGATGAACGATACCGAACGTATGATGACCTCTATACGCCTCGTTTGCCAAATGGGCGAACGGCACGACTGGTTCTGGCATGAGCGCTATCAACCGATGCAGACGTGGGATGTGCAGCCTACAGGGGCTTATAAATATTGCGAATATGCAGCGATCCTGGTGCGGCTCGTGCTTAGTAACCCCGGGTTGTTCCAGTAATTCAGACCATCATTATCATAACGGGAGATGAGATAGATGAGAGATACAAGTTTAGCGTACGCATTGACGGAGCTGCTTGAAGATGCAGCCGACAGACTGTTGGCCGGAGATATTCTTGGCACGGCCGATCCTCGGAATATCGCCGCTGCCATCGATGAGTTCTGCAGCCGGCGCTTGAATAGTGCTGTCAAGCAATGCCTGTATGCCGGCTTCAGCGTCGGCGCGTCGTTTGGGCTGGAGCTGGCGGACAGCAGGCAGGTGTTCATGAAGATCCATAAGCTGACCGGTCCGGAAACGATAACGGCCAATTCGCACCAATCGCTGACCGCTTCTTCGACGGTACAGAAGCATTTGGCGGAAAGCGGCTTTCCTTGCCCGGAAGTGCTCATCATGCCGGAGGAATTCGGAGCCGGAATCGTCACGGTCGACGCCTATGCCACGCCGGGCGAGCAGCAGGATGCGCATGATCCGCTGATTCGCAGAGCGATGGCGGAGACGCTGGCGGAGCTGATCGAGCGGGCACGCCCCTACCGGTCTCTGCCGGGACTGAATCCAGGCACGTTCTGTGCGAGCCGAACGCTCTATCCCATTCCGCACAACGCCTTGTTTGATTTCGATAAAGCCTATAAGGACTCGGATTGGATCGACGCGATCGCGAGATCGGCCAAAGATGAGATCGAAGCCAACCGCTCGAATCATAATCTGGTGCTGGGACATGTCGATTGGTCCGCCAAGCATTTTCGCTTCGAGAACGGGAAGGTCGTCATGATTTACGACTGGGACAGTCTGAAGCTGGAGGATGAGCTTCATCTGCTCGGTCTCGCGGCGGCGACGTTTCCGACGAACTGGGATATTCCCGTCGTCATCACTCCCTCACAGGAAGAATCCGCATGGTTCGTCAGAGAGTACGAAGCGGCGCGCGGGATTCCCTTCAAGGCGCAGGAACTGGCGGCCATTTCCGCCGCAGCCACGTACGTGATGTCCTACACCGCCAGGTGCGAGCTGGCGATCAATCCGAACAACGAGCGGTATGAAGGCAGTTTCCGTGAAGCGCTTCAGACGATGAAGGGAAACCGCTTTATTGCCTGGTAAACGGTGCCGCCAGCGTGTTGGAGAGGAGTTTCCAATGAGAGCGAAGCTGAAGTTTCCGTCATTATCGCTGTATTATCGGCTTGTTCTGACCTTTCTTCTCGTGCTGCTTCCGCTATACGGGTTGACCTTGACATTGAGCGAGGTCAACTCGAATGTCGTACAAGACGAGGTTACGAAATCGATGATGTCGCGGGTCCAGCTTTATCTGGATGTATTGGAGGAAGATTTCGATCGGATTCTCAAGTTTCAACAGGAATTCGTCAACAACGAGGATTTAATTAAGTTAAGCACGGCCGCGAATATCATGCCCGATTTCGAGAAGTCACAGGCGATTCTGCGGCTGCAGAGCCGGCTGTATCTGATTAAAGATTCGAGCCAAATTATCGAGAATGTCAGTGTGAATATTCCGCTGCTCGACCGGACGATTTCCTCCAATGCCCAATATGTCGAGCCGTTTGACGCGGAGGAGTATGAAGGGCTGGTTACGGAAAGCAATCGGTACGAGTCTCCTTTCGTCTATTGGCGGGACCGGCTGTACATCAGCGATTTCTATCCGTTATCGGCTTCATTAACCGAGCAGCCGCCGATCTTTGTCGTCAGCATTCAACTCTCCCGGGACGAAATACGCCAAGCGCTGCAGAAGTTTACGATCGACGGCAAAGGCGGGGCCGTACTGATTTACGATAAGGAAGCCGATCTGATCTTCGCCAATCGCGAAACCGAGTTCCGGGAAGCAGAGATCAACGCATTTCTTCAGGACCGCTTCACTAAGCCGCAGCCGAATCTAACGCTTGAATCGATGGTCGTCGGCAATGAGCCGAACTTCGTCGTCCTTGACCGCTCAAGCCAATTCGGCTTTATGCTGATGATGTACGTTCAGGAGAAGCATATTCTCGGCCCGCTGCGAACGTTCCGGATCGGCTATTGGCTGCTGTCCGGCGTTTCCGTCATCATCGTCGTCATCTTCTCCTATCAGATCTTCCGGATGATCCACCAGCCGTTGACGTCGCTTGTGCATTCATTTCGCAGGGTCGAAGACGGCAATCTCGGCATGATCAAACCGCATCAATTCAAGCATGAATTCCGCTACTTGTCCGATCATTTCAATTCGATGGTGATGCGGCTTAACGTGCTCATTCACGAAGTATACGAGCAGCGTTACCGGGCAAGACTCTCCGAGCTGCGACACCTGCAATCGCAGATAAATCCCCATTTCTTATACAACAGCTTCTTTCTTCTCTATCGTATGGCCAAGAACCAGGATTATGGCGTCATTACCCGGTTTACCAAATATTTGGGCGAGTATTACCAGTTTCTCACGCGCAGCAACACGAGCGGTGTCACGCTGCTGGCGGAGGTCAATCACGCCCGAACGTATACGGAAATTCAACATTTTCGCTTTCATGACCGCATTTCGGTGGAATTCGCCGAATTGCCTCCCGCATTCGTCTCTGTCCAGGTGCCAAGGCTGATCGTGCAGCCGATTATCGAGAATGCTTATGTCCACAGCTTGGAGCGAAAGGAAGAGAACGGACTTCTGCGGGTCTCGTTCGCCGAGGAGGACCGATGCATCGTCATCACGGTGGAAGACAACGGCGATGGATTGAGCGCTGGGAAGCTGGCCGATATGGATGCTCTTCTGCACGCGACCGGTCATGACGAGACCGAAAGCGCAGGCATCTATAACGTTCACCGAAGGCTGCAGATCGAATTCGGAATCAAGGGCGAATTGCGCTTGGCCGTGAGCTCTCTTGGCGGTTTGCGGGCGGACATCGTCATTCCTTTGACCCGGGAAGGAAAGGAGGCCGATTGACATGTACCGCGTGTTGATTGTTGATGACGAGAAATATACGGTTGACGGACTTTACGAAATGCTGCATGAGGTCGATCATATCGAGCTTGACATCTACAAGGCCTATTCGGCGAAGCAAGCCTTGCAATGGCTGGATCGGACGAAGATCGACATCGTTCTATGCGATATCCAAATGCCGGGCATGAACGGCCTGGAGCTGCAGCAGGTCATCAATACCCATTGGCCGTACTGCAAGGTTATTTTTCTGACGGGTATTAACGATTTCAGCACATCCCAGGCCGCGTTCCGGGGCGGGAGCGTCGATTACATCCTGAAGACGGAAGGCGACGAAGAGATCGTCAAAGCGCTCGAGAAGACGGTCGCCAGCCTCTCCGAACACTTTAGGAATGAACAAATTCTGCTTAAAGCCGCGGAACAGCTGTCCGCTGCAAAACCGGCACTGCAGAAAGAGTTCTTCATGAGCCTGCTGGAGAATGAAGAAGCTGCCCTCCGGTTGAAGCAAGAAGATTTCGATCAGGCATACATCCCGCTGTCCGCGGGCATGCCCGTCGTTGTCGCGTTAGGACGCGTGGATCGCTTTGGCCCTCATCTCAACACGTCGGAACGAACGATTCAGCTGTATGCAATTCGGAATATCGCGGAAGAGTATTTGAGCGGATTGCAGCTTACGGCCGTCATCCTGGACGAGGCGCGCTTCGCTTGGTTCATCCAACCGGAAGCGCACGGCGAAGAGCTGGATCGGGCACGCTGCATCCGCTTCATTCACGGGACGATGGAATCGATCCAGCGGACATGCCGGGAGCTGCTGCAGCTTCCCATCTCCTTGATCCACAGCGATTCGTTCGCCGCTTGGCCGAATGTCGCATTGACATTCAAGCAGCTGGAGAAGCTGTTGATCGTCGGCATGGGGCATGGGGGCGAGATGCTGCTCACCACCCGGACGCCGGATACGGCGCCCGCCGAAGCCGAGCCGGTAAGGACCAAGCCGGACTTGCGCGGCAAACCGTTCTATCCCGAAACGCTGCATGCGCTCCTTGCCCAAGAGCAGGAGGAGGATTTCCTCCGTGCCGTCGACGACTATATCGGAATGGACAAAATGCTCTCCTATAATAACCACGATTACCTCGAAGCCTATTACGGCATCTCGACGACGTTTCTCTCTTATATCAACCAATGGGAGCTATTCAATCGGATCGCCGGCGATATCGACGTGGACAAACTGATGAATCTTCGGGCGCACCGGTCCAAGGAAGAGGCGTTAGCTTATTTGCGATTCACAGCGAAAGTGCTGTTCAAACAAAAGAAAGACGAGCAAGCCCAGCGCACGTACAAAGTGATCGATCAGATCAATCAGTACCTCATGTCGAACTTGGGGAAGGATCTGTCGCTTACCCGGTTGTCCGAGGTCGCCCATATGAATCCGTCTTATTTGTCGCGCTTGTACAAGCAGCATACTGGCATTAACGTATCCGAGGCGATTATCGATTTGAAAATGTCAAAAGCCATAGAACTGCTTGCCAATCCGGTTTATAAAATCCATGAGATTGGAGCGATGCTCGGATTTGAGAACGCCGGATATTTTACGCGGTTCTTCAAGAAAAACATGGGTATGGCGCCGCAGGAATTCCGCGACCGGGGAAACAGGTAAAGAAAGGAGAAGAAACCGCAACATTGTGAAATAGGAAGGGCGATGGGGCTGCTCTATAATGAAACCGTATACATTTTGCTTCCTGCGGAAGCTGATGGAGGGAGATACGATAAGCATGGAGGAACTTGAATTAAGCAAGCAAGAGGGGGCCGGCTCATCTGTCTTTGAGATGGATTTGTCCAGCTTCAAGCTTTCCGACGAGCAGAAGTTTCTGTTCGATCTGAAAGGCTACTTGGTTATTCCAGGCGTATTCAGCGAGGCGGAGACAGCGGCCATGCGGGAGCAGGTATATAAGATTACACATGAACCCGGCAATCTGGCGCCTCATGAGAAGACGGTACCCGGAGGCGCTTCGGAGGTCGTTCTGCGCAATCCTGTTGTCAAAGGGGCGCTGAACGCGTTGATCGGACCCGATGTCCGGCTGGACAATCAATTCGTCGTCTGGCGCGAGAAAGGAATGAGGGACTCGCAGGGACCGCATCAAGGGGGGCCTGAGCGCAATCCGCATTTTCATTATCATGTATCGGATGGCCAGATCTACTCCGCGTTGACGCGCATGGTCGTCGAGCTGAACCCCGTCGGCAGGAGAGACGGTGGAACGGTGTTTCTGCCGGGCAGCCATAAATCGAATTTCCGCATCCCCGCTTCCGTCCGAACGAAGAGAGATGATATGTACGAGCCGCTATTCGACGCTTATGAATGCCCGGCAGGCTCGTTGATCTTCTTCAGCGAGAATACCTGCCACGCCGGCCCGGTCTGGAACAATCCCGATCATCCGCGGGTGGCAATCCTGTTCGCCTTCAACCACATCGGCTGCCGCTGGCATCGCCACCATAATGTCGCCCCCGAGGTGATCGAAGGGCTTGCTCCGGAAGCGAGATGGTATTTCCGCGATATTTGGCCATGGGACAACAATGACAAGTCCGGCAGGTTCGGCGGCCGGAACGTCGTGCAGGTGCATGCGGACGGTTCGCTGACAGCATCGCCTTGAACGTGCAAGGCGAAGGATCGCGCATTACTGAACCTACTTATACATCAATATAGGAGGGGTATAGGATGGCCGTCAAACCAAGGTATTTGCTTGCGATCGTCTTGGTATTCTTGCTGGTCGCTGCCACAGCGTGCAGCTCGGGAAACGGTAACAACGGGGGAAATAACGGCGCGAAGCCGGATAACGGAGCGTCAGGGAACGCATCCGAAGGAAATGCGGCGGGTGACGGCGGCAACGCGCCGGAGGCGGCGATTGAGCCGCTCGGGAAGTACGATCCACCTATCGAGGTGTCCACGGTGCGGATTATCAATGATACGTACAAATTCGCCGAAGGCGACACAATCGACAACAACGTCTGGTACAAGGCCTACGAAGATGAATTGGGCATCAAGATCAAGAATGATTGGGTTGTCAGCGGCGACGGCGTCGGCGGTCCGGGAGAGCAGAAGATGAACGTGTCCATCGCTTCCGGCGATCTGCCGGACATCATTCCGGTCAATGCGAACCAGCTGCAGCAGCTGATCGAAGCGGATCTGATCATGGACATGACGGACGTATTCGAGAAGTACGCGACCCCGTTGACCAAGGAAATCATGAACGCGGACGGCGGCTACGCGATGAAATCGGCAACCTCCGGCGGCAAGCTGATGGCGCTGCCGAATACGGGCTCCTCCATGGACGGGGCGGCGATGATCTGGCTGCGTTCCGATTGGCTGAAGAAGCTGAATCTGCCGGAACCGGTGACGATGGACGACGTGTATCGGATCATCGATGCCTTCACGAACGAAGATCCGGACGGCAACAACAAGAAGGATACGGTAGGGATCGCGCTTAACAAAGATATCATGGGCGGCTATGCGGGCTTGGACGGATTCTTCAACGCCTTCCATTCCTATCCGGGCATCTGGATCAAGGACGCCTCCGGGAAGCTGATTAACGGCAGCATACAGCCGGAAACGAGGGCGGCTTTGGCGAAGCTCGCCGAAATGTACAAGAACGGCCAAATCGATAAAGAATTTGGCGTCAAGGACGCCGGCAAAGCGGGCGAATCGCAGGGCGCCGGCAAGAACGGCTTCTCCTTCGGCCAGATGTGGAACCCGCTGTGGCCGCTCGTATCGAGCAAGGATAACGATAAGAACGCCGAATGGCAATCATATCCGCTCGTGTCCGTCGACGATCAACCGGCAAGGCCTCAAGTTTCCTTGGCCGTAGGCGGTTACTACGCGGTCAACAAGGATGCGAAGCATCCGGAAGCGGCCGTCAAATTGATGAATATGTTCATCGAGAAGAGCTACGGAGAAATGGCCGATCCGAATAAATACGGCAATGCCAACGGACTGGAAGTATTCAAGTATGCCGTTGAGATCGCCGCGCCCGCTACGAAGAACCTGGACGCCCATAAGGCTGTCACGGAAGCGATCAAGAGCGGAGACGCCTCGAAGCTCAATCCCGAACAGCAGTTGTATTATGACAAGATCAGCAGCTGGTTGAAGAAAGAAGACGGCTCGAACGAGCGCTGGGCATACGACCGCGTATTCGGCGAGGCGGGATCGTTCGTTGTCATCGACAAGTACGTGAGCGACAACCTGCTGATGAATAACGAGTTTTACGGGGCGCCTACGCCCACTATGGTATCGAAAGGGTCCAGCCTGAAGAAGATGGAGCTGGAAGTATTCACGAAAATCATTATGGGCTCTTCCCCGATCGACGCTTTCGACAAGTTCGTTCAAGATTGGAACAGCGTCGGCGGCGAGGCGATCACCAAGGAAGTCAACGAGTGGTATCAAGAGCAGCAATAACAGCAGCGGCCAAGAAAGAGTGAAGCAAGTTAAAAGCAGACGGGGGAAGGCTCGAGGGCGACTTTGTTTCTTCCCCCCTTTTGCATGCCGTGACACATCATTCGGCAGACGGGAGGATTGCAGCGTGGCAACAAAAAAATGGAGAAGGGAATTGCCGTTGCATCTGATGGTGATTCCCGGCCTTATCCTGGTTCTTATTTATCATTACGGGCCGATGGCCGGGATTACGATCGCGTTTCAGAAGTTTATTCCAGCCAAAGGGTTCTTCGATTCCAAATGGATTGGACTCGAAAACTTCCGTTACGTGATGTCGCTGCCCGACACATGGCAGATTCTGTGGAATACGGTCTATATCGCCGTCATGAAAATTGTAGCGGGGCTGATCGTCCCGATTACCGTCTCGCTTCTGATCAATGAAATGGGCAAGGCGCTTATCAAAAGGAGCGTTCAGACGCTCATCTATCTGCCTCACTTTCTATCATGGGTCATTCTGGGCGGCATTCTGATCGATTTGCTGTCTCCGTCCCAAGGGATCGTGAACCAGTTTCTCGGGTACCTGGGCATCGAACCGATTTATTTTCTGGGCTTGGACAACTGGTTTCCCTATACGCTCGTCATTTCGGACGTCTGGAAGGAATTCGGCTTCAGCACGATCGTCTATTTGGCAGCGCTGACGAGCATTAACCCTACGTTCTACGAGGCGGCGATCGTGGATGGCGCCAGCCGGTGGAAGCAGACCTTGTACATTACGCTGCCCGGGATGATGCCGATTATCATTCTGCTGACTACGCTCAGTCTCGGCAACGTGCTGAACGCCGGCTTCGATCAGGTGTTTAACCTGTATAGCCCGCAAGTCTACAAGAGCGGCGATATTATCGATACCTTCGTGTACCGGATCGGATTGGTCGATGCGCAGTACGGCGTGGCGACGGCGGTCGGTCTGTTCAAATCGGTCGTGTCCTTCTTCATGATCACCGTCTCGTATTATCTCGCTTACCGGCTCGCGAATTACCGCATATTCTAGGGGAGGGGGCAATCGCCTATGCAGTACATGACGCCAGGCAGGCGGCTCTTCGTCATCGTCAACTATACGTTACTGATCTTGTTATCGCTGCTGTGCCTATTGCCGCTCATTCACGTGCTGGCACTGTCCTTCAGCTCCAGTGCGGCTGCTACGGCGGGCTACGTGAAGTTCTGGCCGGTCGAGTTCACGACCAACTCGTACCAGTTCGTCTTGAAGAAGCCGGAGTTTCTCGCATCGGTCTGGGTGAGCGTTCAGCGCGTCGTGCTCGGCACGCTCGTAAACATGGTCTTGACGGTGCTGCTCGCTTATCCGCTGTCCAAGGAAGTGAAAGCATTCCGGATGCGCACCTTCTACGTCTGGATTTTCTTCCTCACCATTCTATTTAGCGGCGGACTGATTCCTTGGTATATGGTCATCAAGGAAACCGGTTTGCTGAATTCGATCTGGGCGTTGATCATACCCGGCGCCGTTCCGGTGTTCAACGTCATTTTGTTGTTGAATTTCTTCCGGGGGCTGCCGAAGGAGCTCGAGGAAGCATCGTTCATCGACGGTGCCGGCCATTGGACGACGATGTGGAGAATCTTCGTACCGCTCTCGCTGCCCGCCTTGGCGACCATTACGCTGTTTGCGATGGTCGGCCATTGGAATTCCTGGTTCGACGGCTTGATTCTGATGAATTCACCGGATAACTACCCGCTGCAAAGCTACCTGCAGACTGTCGTGATCAGGCGCGACTTGTCGCTTGTGTCGCAATCGAGCCTCGCGGACCTGGCCAACGTATCCGACCGTACCAGCAAAGCTGCCCAAATCTTTATGGGGGCGCTGCCGATCCTGCTGGTCTATCCGTTCTTGCAGCGTTTCTTCATGAAAGGAATTGTACTTGGCAGCGTCAAGGAATAGGTGTATTCTATTTCCAAATTCGTACTTAAGGAGCTGGTTCCCGTGAAAATAACCCGCGTCAGCTGTAAGCCGTTAATCCGCAAGGTTGAGAATCAATCGGCGCCGTCCTGGCTGTCCGAGACGGTCATTGCGAATCCGATGTCGATGTATCCCAAATATCATGCCCGCCGCTCATCGTGGATGGCGCCTTTTCCGAGCATGGCTGTGCTGATTGATACGGACGAAGGTATTCAGGGGCTTGGCATCTCTTATGGCGGCGATTCGATCCGCTCGATCGTCGAGGAGCATTTCGCAAAGCTGCTGGTCGGTGAAGATCCGTTCGATATCGAACGGCTGTGGGACCAGATGAATAAATCTACCTTGCCTTACGGCCGCAAGGGGATGTCCTCGTTTGCGCTTAGTGCGACCGACAGCGCGCTGTGGGATACTGTGGGCAAAGCGCTGAACCAGCCGGTATACCGCCTGCTTGGCGGCGCCACCAAGCCGGACATGCCCGTCTATCAGACGACCAACGATCGAACGGATTGGCAGGATGATTCGTTCTTCGGCGTGAAGCTGGCCATGCCTTACGGACCGTCTGACGGCCGGGAAGGGCTGCTGAAGAACCGCGATCTGGTCAAGGAGTGCCGGGAGAAAATCGGCGAGAAAAGGGAAATTATGCTGGATTGTTATATGGCATGGGACGTGGAATATACGTTCCGTATGCTTGATGCGCTCGAGCCCTACGGCGTTCGTTGGGTGGAGGAGGTGCTTGCGCCGGACAACATTCACGGGTATGAGAAGCTGGCCCGGTATTCGGGTCCGATCGCGATTGCGACGGGCGAGCACGAATACTTGCGATGGGCGCACCGCGATCTGCTGGCGACAGGCGCGATCTCGATTCTTCAGCCGGACGTCGACTGGGTCGGCGGCATTACGGAAACGAGGCGGATCAACGCCTTGGCCTCGGCCTGGGGCGTTACCGTTTGCCCGCACGCGGGCGGACTGCAGGCGCCTGCGCTCCATCTGATCAAGAGTCAGATCAACAGCCCGTTCGTCGAATGGGTCCGCACCTGGGACCGCGACAAGGGCAAACCGGAGCCCGTCGTCATCGGGATTCCCGATCCGGTGAACGGCCGGATCGCGCCGAGCGACGAGCCGGGCCTGGGCATCCGGCTGAACGAAGACATTTTGGTCTAAGCAGAGCGACGCGGACCTATGATGGATCATTCGATCGGACAAGGATGATTAGTCCGATGATGCACAGACTTGGCTCGGCTCCCGCAGTAGACCAGCCGTTAAACCCCCAATGGAACCGCGAAAGATGTGCGGCTCCATGGGGGTATTTGCTTTTGCGATCGCGGGTACCCGGTAGAAGACTTCCTATGCTGCAGCAACGGAACCCGCCATGGCTGACTGGATCGAAACAACATGGTAGTATGTTAATGATTGTAAGGAAAGGATCCGGCAATTAGGTCAAAACGACAAGGGGCGAAGAAACCATGCATCAGCTTTATCTGCGTAAGGAAGGCACCTCCCATCGGGAATCGAGCTGGGATACCACCGGAGGCAACCGGGATTTCATCGAGATCAAGGCGGGGGCGGCGGCTGTCATAGCGGATATCGAAGGCTCGGGGATTATCAAGCATATTTGGATGACCGTCGCATCAAGGGACAAGTTTGCCTTCCGTAAGGTTCTTCTGCGCATGTATTGGGACGGGGAGAACGAACCAAGCGTGGACTCGCCTGTCGGCGATTTCTTCGGTGTGGGTCACGGCGTGGCCAGCCATTACGTCTCGATGCCGCTTAACATGATCACGACGCAGGGTGTCATTGAGAACAAAGCGGCCATGAATTGCTTCTTCGAAATGCCGTTCCGCCGGCACGCGCGGATCGAGATGGTGAACGAATGCGAGCACGACATCGGTCTCTACTATTATGTGGACTATGTGAGGCAGCCGGTACCGGATGATGCTTTCTACTTTCACGCTTCGTGGCGAAGAGAGAATCCCACCAAGGGAACGGTGGATCTCTCCCTGCTCAAGGCTGAGCATGACAGACAGGACAAGGCCAGTTATTCCGACCAGAAAGTGTATGAAGTCAAGAATCTTACGGGGGACGAGAACTACGTGCTGTTGGATGCCGAGGGTGAAGGCCATTATGTAGGCTGCAATCTCAGCATCGATCATTTGAACCCCATGCCAGGGTTCAGTTGGCCCGGAGAAGGAGACGACATGTTCTTCATCGACGGGGAGCCTTGGCCGCCGCGTCTGCACGGGACAGGAACGGAAGACTATTTCTGCGCCGCATGGGGCTATCCGTCAGGCCATTACTATGCGCCTTATCATGGCTTGTCGCTGTATGCACCGATCCGGGAGAACGGCGATGCTTGGAAGGAAAGCCATACGATCTCTTTCAACGACTATTCCGGCAAAATGACACAGTACCGCTTTCACATCGTCGATCCAATCATTTTCAGAAGCGGCATTCGCTTCAGCATCGAGCATGGCCACGGGAACGCCCAGTCCAACGACTATTCTTCCGTCGCGTACTGGTATCAGCGGGAGCCGCACAAGGCTTTTCCCGAGATGCTGCCGGTTGCACTGCGGCTGCCGCTTGCCGAGAAAGACAGCGCTAGACGGTTTTATAAGACGTTCTAGCTTGGTCATCGCCGCTGCCGAGGCGGGAAGCGATTCGTAATAGATAGAACCGTCGGAGAGCAGCTTTCGACGGTTTTTCTATGTTCATTACGCAAGAGAGCTCTGTACAGAAAACAGGCGGCGATCCCGAACATTTCCCATGTCCGGTTCGTTTATATAGGTGACACGTTTCGCTTCAGAACCAGAGAGACAGGCTTCTGGAATTATTCGACGCCAATAAAGTGTTAGACTCCGAGCGGCTTCTACTCAACAAACATTAGCTGAGAGCGATGACGCGGAAGCACAAAATGTTCATATTCCTACATACTGGAATATTCTATAATCATTAATAGAGTCATATTCTTCTTTTTATATGCAGCTAGCCACCGAATCCGAAATACATCCCTTGTATGGCCAGGAGGTACATCATGCTAACGATTACGAATGAACTTATTACTATGTTAGCTCCTAATGCGGCAGCGATTGCGAATGCCAAGAAGATCTCGCAGAAGGGCGGCTTTGTCAAGCTCTATAAGTCCGAAGACAATACCTTCATGATGGGCGAATGCAGCGGCAGCGGAAAATCAAATTACAACACAACCGTAGATTCGATCAATCCGGAACAGCCGGTCTTCGGCTGCAGCTGTCCGAGCAGACAGTTTCCATGCAAGCATGGACTGGCCTTGCTGGTAGAAGCGATGGCGGGCAAGTCGTTCGAGAGCTGTGAGATTCCCGCGGACATTATCGAGAGACGGTCGAAGCGGGAAACCAGGCGCGAGAAGCAGGAGTCGAGCGAGCCGCCTAAAGTGAACAAATCCGCGTTAGCCAAGAAGATGAAGAAGCAGCTGGAAGGTCTGGATCTGGCAGAGCAATGCATGAATGACATGCTGAATGCGGGTCTTGGCACGATCAGCGGCAATTCGCTTAAGACATACACCGATCTAGCCAAGCAGCTTGGGGACTATTATTTGCCGGGTCCTCAAATTCTGATGAAGCGAATCATCCTGGAGATCGAGTCGTTAAAGGATGATCCGGGCCAAGCCGAACAGCGGTATGCACATGCCGTACGTTATCTGGTTCAGCTTCAAGCCGTCATTAAGAAGGCAAGGCATTTCCTCAGCAATAAGCTGGAGTCCGATCAGATCGAAGTAGAGGATTCTACGATCTATGAGAGCATCGGTTCAGTCTGGAATGCAGCCCAGCTGAAGCAGCTGGGATTATATAAAGAGAATAGCGAGCTGATCCAGCTCACATTCACAATCTATTATGATCAAGCCCGTGAAGAGTATGTGGATATCGGGTATTGGATGGAGCTAGAGACGGGCGTTATTTCGAAGACGCTCAATTATCGGCCGCTGCGCGCACTCAAGCATGTGAAGCAGGACGATACGATCTTCGATGTTGTGCAGGCGCGCGAGCTGTACTGCTATCCAGGTGATCTGAATAAACGTATACGCTGGGATGAATTCAAGATCCGGGATGCAAGCACCCAGGACATACATAAGATTGCGGAGCATGCTCATAAGGATATCGCATCGGTCGCCAAGCTAGTCAAGAATCAGATCAAAAACACGCTGTCGGATAATTTTGCCGCCGTGCTGCTCTCATACAAGAGAATTGGCAAGATTGGCGAGGACGTTGTGCTGGAGGATCAGAACGGTCAAACCTTACTGCTGCAAAATATGCCTGACGGTACAACCGAGCCTACGGTGGAGCTGCTGTCCTATGTGCCAAGTGATGCCTTATTGGAGCAGCAGGTGATGTTCGGACTTCTATATTATGATGCCGCGACGAAGAGAATGGCGATGCAGCCATGTGCCATTATTACGGACGAACAGATTATACGGTTGCTGTATTAGATTTGCTTACGTGAAGCTATCCAACAGTCTGATAGAGATGGGAGAATAGACACAATGAGTATTGCCGCACTTTATGATTTGCAGGAACGGCTGAACAGCTCCGCCATCGCGGGGGTGAATATGATTGGTGAGGACTTCAGGCTGCATCGCGCGATCGAGCAATTTAGCCAAGCCGCCTCAGCCTCTCCCGTATTTCAGCGAATCGCCCAGCAGCTGCAGCCTCTGACCCTGCCCGATACACCGAGCAAAGCCGCAGCTCTAATGGATGCGCTCGCCTTAATCGACGCTGTGCTCTATACGCAAGGAGCTACGCAAGTGAATGGGGAAGTGGAGCCAATCGCATCGAACGGCTCGCCCTATGTGGCAAGTCGCTATAGTGACTTGCAGCCTTTGAAACAAGCGCTGACCGAGAAAGGGTCGGGACGCTATGAGATCGTACGGTCGGCTTTTGAGTCACAATCGCCTGCGCTCCACGATTATCGGCTGAAGGCGAATCTAATCGTAGCTCTTGGCGACAGCTATTCAGATATGGCCGATCTCGTCAAGAACGTCCTCGCTGCGGAGGACGATGCGGTGATACCGCTGCTGAAGCAGCAGTTTGATCCGAAGGGTAAGCGGGAGATGGCACGCAGAGTGGAGGTCATCGAACAGATTGCGAAGGAACGCGAGAATGCTTTCTATATCAGTTTGCTTGACGGAAGCTCATCCACCGTGAGAGAGGCAGCCGTTCATGCCTTGAAGCATGAGGAGCAGAATACGGATATTTTAATTCAACTAGCAGAAACGGAGAAGGGCGCTGTGAAGACAGCCGCTTATGCCTCGCTTGTCCATATGAATAATGATCGTGCTGCAGCGCTCTGGTTGAAGCATGCGCAGAACAATCCGGCGGATGTGGAGGATTACCTCGACGATAATGTTAGTGATGCGATATCGGATGTTGTTGCCCAGAATCTCGCAGAGCTTATTGTCCCCTTGCTGGAGGAGAAGCGCTTCGAGCTGGAGCCCAAAGAGGTGGAGAAGCTGCGGACTGCGCTGCGCATGACGATTAACAAATCCTCTGCTTCCTTGATCTCCTTGTACGAGAAGCTGGCCGAGCATCAGAAGGAGCTTGGCAAGCTCCGGGATAAGCAGACCGCGCAGCTGCTGAACCTTGGCAGAGCAGACAGCAGCCTGTTGGAGGAAATTAATTTGAAATTGATCGAAGGCATGGTTAGCGGTCTGAATGCAGAGCTGCTGCCTGCAGTCGAGCGCTTGTACCGCAGCCATGGGCAGGTATATCTGCATGCAGGCTTCTCAGCCGCTCTATTAAGCAAGCCGGCTGAGGCTGTATATGATGAATTTGCGCCCATGATGCGGGATAAATCCAGTTTGGACACAGTCGTGGCTTGTCTGTCTCAGGTCCGTTACGATGAGCAGAAGCAGGCTTATTACCTATACGACTGCAGCTTTAACGGGAGCGTGCATTGGCAGAATGAAGATGCAAGGCCGCTCTTAGATTCCTTGGACCCCCGCTGGCTGGAGCTGCTGACGAGCCCTGCCGTCATTCAAGCATCGAAGTTCAAACGGTTATCACAGATGATGAGTTATGTAGATAGTGTACATACCGGCAACAAAATCATGGAGAAATACGATGTCATGCTGATGGGTCTCATCAATCCGCATAACAGGGACACCTCCGCGGTATTGTATCGTTATTTTCTGCAAGCTTCCAAGGAGCTGTACACCGATATCCATCTCTATGCACTGTATCGTCTGGGTCATCGTGAGTTCCATGACTTGCTGCTGCAGCTGGTGCAGAAAGCAAATTTCTCTGCGTATCAGTTGAAGAACGTGTGCAATGATCTGCATCTGTCACGGGAAGAGGAGATTAAGCTTCTCCAGGGTATGCTTGCGTTGATCGAGAACGGCAGTTTGAAGAATCGGTACTATACAGCGGGGCGGCTGCAGTCACTGCTGGAGCAGCTGCAAGCGGGCGAGGAAGTCACGTATTGGTAGAACCGAATCATTGTACGATCACTATTATCGAAAATAGGAGTGACTATATATATGTCGAGTACAGCAGAGTTTCAACGTTTGCCCGCTGAGGCCATGTATCAGCACGAGATGGATGCGTTAATTCAGGCGGAATCTGATCCGATACCGACAGGATGGAGCATGTCGCCCAAGTCGGTCCTTACTTATATAACAGGTGGAACGGTCAATGGCGTGGAGATTACGCCGAAGTATTTGGGCCATAAGCGGCTGATTGAGATTGCAATTGCGACGCTTCTTACGGATCGCTCCTTGCTGCTAATCGGTGAACCAGGAACAGCGAAATCATGGCTTTCCGAGCATCTGACCGCAGCCATTAACGGCGACTCTACGAAGGTGGTACAAGGAACGGCAGGAACGACGGAGGAGCATATCCGCTACTCGTGGAACTACGCGATGCTGATCTCGCAAGGGCCTTCCAATGAAGCGATGCTGAAGAGTCCGATCTATCGGGCGATGGAGAGTGGAACGATTGCAAGGTTCGAGGAAATCTCGCGCTGTGCCTCCGAGGTGCAGGATGCGTTGATCTCGATCCTATCGGAGAAACGTGTCTCCGTACCTGAGCTGGCCTATGAGCTGCCGGCGAAGAAGGGCTTCTCCATTATTGCGACCGCCAATACGCGCGATAAGGGCGTCAATGAGATGTCGGCCGCGTTGAAGCGCCGCTTTAATATCGTTGTACTACCGTCACCTGCAGACATTCAGACGGAGATCGATATCGTGAAGACGAGGGTAACTCAGCTGTCCGCGAATTTGGAGCTTCAAGCACAGCTGCCTAGCGATGAGCTGGTGGAGAAGGTCGTCACGATCTTCCGCGAGCTGAGGGAAGGCGTCACCTTGGATGGTAAACAGAAGCTGAAGACGACGAGCGGCGTCCTCTCTACAGCTGAAGCAATCTCGCTGCTTGCCAACAGTATGGCATTGGCAGGCGGCTTTGGTACGGGAACGATCACCGATTACGATGTGGCTGCTGCCCTGCAGGGTGCTATCGTCAAGGACGAGGATAAGGATAGTATCGCCTTCAAGGAGTACCTTGAGAATATTGTGAAAAAGCGCGGCGAGAAGTGGCGCGATCTGTACAAGGAGTGCAAGGAGTTGAACGGATAGTGGTGAATGAGCCTATTCTATTCGGAGTAAGGCACTTGTCTCCTGCAGGCTCGTGGCATCTGTTAGAGCTGCTGAACCAATTGAAGCCTGATATTGTCCTGGTTGAAGGACCCAGCGACCTGACGGATCAGCTTGTTCATCTATGCGCACAGGAGACGAAGCCGCCGATCGCCATCATGGCATACAGCGAGACCGTGCCGATCCGCACGATCCTATACCCATTCGCCGTCTATTCGCCTGAGTATCAGGCGATTAAGTGGGCTAATGAGCATCAGCGGGCTTGCCGTTTTATCGATCTGCCATCATCCGTGTTCTTGGCGATTCAGGAGAAGCGTGCTGTGATTGAACAGCGGCAGGCGTCGGAGGAGCCGAAAGCGGGTACGTCAGCGGTTGAGGCGGCGGAGCCTTCCTTGAATGTGAATAAGGGTATTGCAGAAATCACAGGCGAGGACAGTCAGGAGACATTTTGGGAGCGGCATTTTGAGCATAACATGGGCAGCGGGGCTTATTCCCAAGGGGCTAATGAATATGGCCGTCAGCTTCGAGAGTGGAGAGATGAAGATCCGCTGGACGAGGCCGAGAAT
This sequence comes from Paenibacillus mendelii, assembly GCF_024498075.1. Taxonomy (GTDB): domain Bacteria; phylum Bacillota; class Bacilli; order Paenibacillales; family Paenibacillaceae; genus Paenibacillus_Z; species Paenibacillus_Z mendelii. Next base: position 77,088 of record NZ_JANHOF010000008.1, on the reverse strand, counting down.
CTGCTCCGAGAAGCGTACATGAAGCATCAGATTGAGCTGGCCATCGCGGAGGGGTATTCTCCTGAGAAGATCGTCGTCGTCACCGGCGCTTATCACGTCGATGGGATCCGCGCCATAACGGCGCTCAGCAGCGAGGAGATTGCTTCCCTGCCTGCTATTCCTGCACAGACGACGCTGATGCCCTATTCGTATTATCGCTTATCCTCACGCTCCGGATACGGTGCCGGCAACAAAGCGCCAGCATACTATGAGCTGTTGTGGGAGAGCTTGAATGCGGGCAAGCCGGAGCATACAGCCTACACCTATCTGGCTCGGCTGGCAGCTTATCAGCGACAAGCGGGGCATATGGTATCCGCGGCGGAGGTTATCGAAGCCGTGCGGCTAAGCCAGACGCTGGCTCAGATGAAGGGCTTCACCGTGCCGTCCCTACGGGATTTGCGGGATAGTGCTGTGACGTGCATGGGTCACGGACATTTCTCGGAGATTGCGCTGGCCGTTGCGGATACCGAGATCGGTACGAAGCTGGGCAGCTTGCCTGACGGCATTAGCCGTACGTCCATTCAAGCGGATTTCTACCGATTGCTTAAGGAATTGAAGCTCGACAAGTATAAGTCGACGGTAGCACAAACATTGGAGCTGGACCTGCGCGAGAACACGCGGGTGAAGTCGGAGCAGGCGGCTTTTATCGACTTATGGCGTTCCTTCTTCCTGCACCGCCTTCAGATGCTGGGCATTAGCTTTGCTGGGAAGCAGCGGATCGATCAGACCAAGGCGACTTGGGCAGAGAGCTGGAATATGCAGTGGAGTGTGGAGGCGGAGATTCAACTGGTCGAGTCCGCTCTGAAGGGTGAGACCGTAGAGCTTGCAGCGGCGTTCGTGTTCAAGGAGCGGATCGAGCAGAGTCAGACAATATCGGAAGCTGCGGCAATCATTCAAGATGCGTGCATGTGCGGCATGCCGCAATCGGTTGAGATTGCAACCTCGGCCCTGCAGAGGCTGGCGATCGATGCCGCTTCCGTGAAGGAGATTGCGGATACCGCACACAGCCTGTCCATTGTCATTCGCTACGGAAGCATTCGTCGGCTTGATTATGGGGCGCTCGTACCCATCCTGCAGCAGCTGTTCTTCAGAGCGTGCCTGATTATGGCGGATAACTGCAGCTGCGATAACAAGGCTGTGAATGATGTCATCGATGCCATGGTTCTGTTGAATGAAGTCTCCATCAATCATGACTTCGTTGATTCGCAGAAGTGGCTGGAGCTGTTAACAGAGCTGTCCAACCGGGACGATATCAATACCAAAGCCTCCGGCTTTGCGACTGCCATCCTCCTAGAGCGCGGCATCATGGACAATCAATTGCTTGCCGTAGAGGTTGAGCGCCGGTTGTCGAAGGGGATTCCGGCCGATCTGGGAGCGAGCTGGTTCGAAGGGCTGGCGATGAAGAACAAATATGCACTCATCACAAGACTTAGCCTATGGGAGAAGCTAAGCGAATATTTGGATACGCTGGACGATGAAGAATTCAAGCGTGCGTTGGTCTTCCTTCGGAGATCGTTTTCCCAATTCTCGGCCAAGGAGCGCAGCGATATCGCGGAGAACCTGGGCGAAGTATGGGGGTTGAACACTCAGCAGGTTAGCGATGTGTTGAACCGGGAAACGACGGAGCAGGAGCAAGAGATGCTGTCGGGGCTGGATGATTTTGATTTTGATGATATTTGAGGGATCAGTGAACATAGTTGGAAACCCATACCGGCCGTAGGCAGGTTGTTGTCACGGAACTTCTAGTGGGATCCGTGCAAGGTGAAGATGAAATATGGTTAAGGGGCATGATGATCATGGAGCAAGCGAAGCGTATCGCGCGATGGCGGCTGATACTGGGAGTAGACAGCAATGCCGCGCTTGAACAACTGTCCAACCAGCCATGCCAGCTCACGGCAGAACAGGATCTGATGGATCAGGCGTTGGCTGCGTTATACGACAACACCGGCGGAGGTGGTTTCGGGCAAGGGGGCGGCAAGGGACCCTCCTCCCCGCAGATTACCAAATGGCTCGGTGATGTGAGGTCGTTGTTCGACCAAGAGATGGTCACCATCATCCAGAATGATGCGATCGAGCGCAAGGGCTTGAAGCAATTAGTATTCGAGCCGGAGATCCTGCAGCAATTGGAGCCGGATATTAACCTGGCTTCAACGATGATGATGCTGAAGGATCACATTCCGAAGCGTTCCAAGGAGGGAGTCAGACAATTCATCGGTAAGATTGTTGAAGAAATCAACAAGCTGCTGGAGAATGACATACGCCGGGCTGTGACGGCGGCCTTGAACAAGAAGCAGCATTCGCCGATTCCTTCTGCCGCGGCGATCGATTACAAATATACGATTAACCGCAATCTGAAGAATTATAATCCCGAGCTGAAGACGATCATTCCCGAGCGCTTCTACTTCTACGATCGAGCGAACCGTACCAACAATTGGACGGTTATCGTAGACATTGACCAGAGCGGCTCCATGGGCGAATCCGTCATCTACTCGTCGATCATGTCCTGCATTCTGGCGAGCATGAACGCGATTAAGACGCGGATCGTTGCCTTCGATACGGAGATTATTGATCTGACCGAGAAGAGCGATGATCCGGTCGATCTGTTATTCGGCATTCAACTCGGCGGGGGCACGGATATCAATAAATCCGTGGCGTATTGCCAGCAGTTTATCGAGAATCCTTCGAAGACGATATTCTTCCTCATATCCGATCTGGAGGAAGGGGGCAATCGTGCGGGATTGCTGCAGCGAATTGAGGAGATGAAGTCCTCGGGCGTAACGGTTATCAGCCTGCTTGCGATTGCAGACGGGGGCAAGCCTTACTATGACACGCAGATGGCACAGCGAATTTCTGCCATGGGCGTTCCTTGCTTTGCGTGTACGCCTACGCTGTTGCCGCAGTTACTTGAGTTGGCTTTTAAGGGGTATGATTTGAAGGCGTTTGAGAAGAGTTTTGAGAAGGGTGCGGGGGGATGAGTATTGCCCCTTTAAGGAACTTAGCTGACTAAGTTCCTTATTTATTGTTAATGACTTTACAATGGCCTCATCGCTTTTGTTGATATTTTTAGTTATTTCAAGTAAATGAAACTTTCGAATTATAAAAGAATATGTGGAATCCAAAAATATGATTACGACTCGATTGTTTTACCTGCCTTTAGGGGGCATTGTCTGGATTCCCGTAATAAAAGATTACAATTTATGGATTGTTGCGATGCTAATCTTACACAAATCTTGCTGTATTTATTTACGCAAGACTCCACGGGATCCGCACTGATCATATTGGAAATCTTTGATGCATTGAAAGTAACAGTGATTTGTGTACTCAAATCAACGCGGGCAACTACAACAATGACAGTTGGGCTGTTCAGTTGCTTACATTCGAAGCTTTAGCGCGGCGAAAACGATTTACCGGAACCTTGGAAACACTAAGTGGTGTATAATGCTGGAAATAACCTTCTGAAAAAGGGATTTCTAGTTAGGTTGTGGAATAAGTCTAATGAACTAGTTTGTGTGAAAATGATTGCTTGGAAAATGTTATATTCAGCAGGGAAGAGCAACGCTCGGGTAGACTGTAGGACCTTGACAATCCATCATTTTCGAAGAATGTTACTTTTATAATATAGAATATGATCCGTATATGTACCTAGTGACTTTGTAGTAATTTTATACCAAAGTTTTTTTTATAAAGATCGAGATCAATAAAGCGAAAATTTCTTAAAGGAAGTGAAACCTTGGACACAGCTAGAGAAATCTTCTCGGCAGGAAGACACCGAACAATCACAGTAAAAGATGCTGAGCAGAAATTTTCTGATTCTGTAGGCGCAAGAACAGAACGCTTTATTTGTCCGGGATGTGGAGAGTATGTCGCGTTTGTTCGTAGAAATGAGTATAAATCATATTTTAAGCATGGATTTAGCAATGAGACCACAAAAGAATGTGATTTAAGAAGTTTAAGTCAGACTTATCATTCCATTTATGAAAGAATTGGACTTCCTTTGTATCTGAGAAAACTTATGGATGAAAGATTTGAGTTATGCGTAGGATTCTATACCCTTGATGAGTCATTAATTAATAAAGCAGAAAGAGAACAATTAAAAGTAACGATAAATCCGATACATAGAGAAAGCGGTTTATCAGTTAGTTATTTTGTAGATAACAATAATTACCTAATGAATGCTACAACGTTAAAAAAAATTGATTTTATTTCGACACAATATACTTTGCACTACTCTTTACCCCAATTCGAATCTTCTTTTAATGTAAGATGGGGTTTCAATATTGAAGGTATATTAAGCGATGGTGCTATTTTTACTTGCAGTGAATATGGTGGTCGTAAAATTAGGATTAATGATGAGATTACGACTGATGTAGACTATTTATATCTTTGTCTTAATGAGAATCTATTAAACAGACATAGTGGAATAATTAACGAATATTGTGGCATCATCTCATTGAAGACTAGAAACAAAGACATAACATTTAACATGTATAAGATTGTTTTTAAATCGCACAATGACGATGAGTTCAATAAGTTGTATAAGTTTTGTAGAGATCATTTTAAGATTAGTTTACTTCACAAGCCATCAAAGTTATCTGCAGTTTGGCCTCCAACTGTTATGAGTGACAATCAGATTTCATGTTTTAACAAACAAGAGGCAATGTTTATATTAAAGTGTGATGAGAGAAATGCAAGTGTTTTTTTACATAAGGGCACGGAAATTGAAGAGGTACATGGTACTGCTGTTGGAAGTAATAGACTAATAAGGTTATCTGTATCAAGAGAAAACAGGATCGTAGTAACAATAAATGGAAAATATAACTCCATTAATTCATTAGTTACGCAGTACAATGGTGAAATCAAAACGTATAGTAATATTGTCAGTGTACAAGATGAGACTGGGGAAATACTCAATAGAGGAGAATATACCCAACTACCCCATCAAAAATCAATAAAGATTGTGTCTGAAAGCAAATGCGACGTATTGCTCATCAACAATAATCGAATTGATTTATACCATATCAGAAATGCTACTCCTATTATTATAAATACCATATCATATGGAGATGAAATTGTTCCAATAATAAATAATCAATTAATTTATTATATGAAATTTGTTGGTGATAATAAGCTACGGGTTCAACTAAGTGATGATGCAATATATACAAGACTGCATCGATTAAATAGTACTACTATGATCCCCCCCCCATTTTGGATAAAAAAACTCCTAACTTTATTGGGGAATTATCCAAAAACTAAAATGGCAGTTATGACATTCATGATGACCAATAAGATGCCGGCAGGTTCGGGAAAAATATTGAGTGAGTTAATATTTTTATTAAAGGATGGCGTCGATAAATGAAGGGTAGCGTTCAAAACGATTTGATTGAAAAGTACATTAATAAATACTCTAAAGTTGAGTTTGAATTTATTATCTCATTATTACCATATGCCAAGGTTTCTGATGTGATTAAAAAAAATGAAAAGAGATTTCGAGAGTATACTAAGGGGTTTAATCTACAAAAGTTGTCATTGAAGAAATTGCAAGAGATTTATTACAAGAGTATATTCAAATCCCAAAATGATCTCTTGGTGAAACATACGGAACTGATAATCAACGAATTTTTGAGAAATATTGATGAGCATATTTCGAAAGCAATAGAACCGGCTGAATATGTACGACAAAAAGTTGAAAACAATGATATGAAGTGTTTCAAGGAACTGACAGCGCTTTTACTTGATTACAAATTTGATAGTAAGGAGAAAGTTTTGATCTATTTTAAAATGATAGATTACGAACTCTCGGAAAATCAAATCAATTATATTTCACATGATCTTGAACATTATATCTATCAAAAGAGAATAGAAGAGGATCTTAAAAAAAAAATATCTGAATCTTATGAAATTAAAATTCAAGAAGTAAGCAAACAATACGAAAAGCTTATATTGGATAAAGAGGATCAGATTATTGCGCTTAAGCAGTTAATGGAAGAATCCAAAGGGAATTATGTGAAAGAATTATCACTCAAAGATAGCCTAATTAAGGAAATAGAGAAGAACCATATAAAAATCTTAGATCGGGTTGAACAAGAGCATAGGCAGGATATTACAAAAAAAGATAAATTAGAGATTTCTCTTGAACAATTAAATACAACATCTAAAGAGAAGAATGAATTAATCAATTCATTAAGAGATATAGTAGAGTTGAAATACGATGAATATTGCGAGATCGCAAACAAACGATGGATAGAAGATAATGACAAGTTAATTGTTGAGAAGAATGCGATTCAGAGTTCGATTAATACTCTAATGTCTGAAAAAGGTAATCTTGTCTATGCAATCAATGAACTAGAAACTTTAAAATCAAGCTTAGAAGAAATGATTACTTCACTAGAAGGTACGGGGTCTGGATTTTTGCATAACATGCAAAACCTTATTCAGACTATTGGTTATAAAAGTGAATCACCTATGAATCAAAGTAGACTACATATTATACCCAGCAAAGCAATAGAAATAGATCAGGAAGTGACTACTGACAAGTCATTTTTCGTTGATGATTTAGCTGATAATTTGCGAATTTCTGGGATCAGTAATGAATATTCTAATGATCTAGCTCAATACATATTTGCGTCTATATCCAGTAAAATGAGCTTGCTTTTGGTTGGTTGCAATACTAGAAAGGTAGCGAATGCACTTTCTAGTATTATTAATGGGGCTAATGCTGAAATTATAATAATTCCGGTTGGATACGATGATTGTAATGAATTGATACTAAATGTAACTATTTCAACAAGTAAAGTTATCTTAATCGAGAATGCAGTTGATAATATTTCTGAAAGTATATACCTCCCACTCTTAAAGGAAAACACGGATCATATCTTGCTGTTCTCGATGGAATCGGCAGAGCATATCAGTATGATCCCAAAAAGTCTAATGAACTATATGATAGTAGTGGACATTGATTCATTAGTAAATTATGAACCTAATCCTGGAGAATTGATAAAGAGTGTGATCGACCCAAATCTATTTAATGTAAAATTAGAACCGGTATCAATAAGAACCAATTTAAGGCATATCAAGCCAATAGATAGGTTTATTAAACTTAGTCAAGTAGCCATAATTAAACTAGCAGAAGTAATGAGTAGTATTGATAAACAAAATACTCCAAATGCATTGTACGATATTATTATGTTCTCGTTAAATATGTTATGTAAACAAAGCGGTAAGACAAACGAACTATTAGAATTTGTTGAGCAACAAGAGTTTAGTCCTGTTCTCAATAATATGTTACGTGCAGCTATAGGAGATAACAATAATAATGAGTGACTTAACAATAATAAAACGAATTGGTTCTGATTTGAAAATAGGGAAATTTTCTACAGAGAAGAGAAGTCAGTTTTTTTCTAGAATTGTTTATTCTGCATTATCGATGTGGATTAGAATAAGTACGTTGGATGAAGATATCTTTCAACAGAATTTCGATAAAGTTGGTGTGAGTAAAGTACATATTCTAAATCGGTGTCAGCCCTTCCTGGAGAATATGATTGAAATTTATCCGGAAATAATGAATTGGTTTTATCCAGCCGATAATGATGAACATCCAATCTCCTTAATAAGAGAGAGATTATATTCAGGGGGAGAATTAGTTGATGTCGGTTTCAATACGGATATTGCGTTACCTTATTACGAGGAATGTAAGGTGGATGAAAGGATTAGATTGGTAAGAGGGATACAATCAGGAGATTTTCAAAAAGTATCGGGATTAGTGCAAGTAGTAACTACACAAGAAAATAGTGATAGTGATAGTGATACTAAAATGAGGAATGCCATTGGGTTTTATGGTTTACAGGATAAATTGGCAAATCAACACTTACATGATTACTTAAAATTGATTAAGTGGAATAGGCGTAAGGAATCCAAGGCGCAAATCTTTAATAAATATAGTTCAAATGTTTTTTCGAACAGCTGGGAAGATGAATGTAAACTTAAGAACTCAGATATCTCAATGTATAGAAGTCCTTTCTACGATAGAGGTAACAAAGATTTTGGATTTATTAAAAAAATGAACGGCAGCATATATACATGCCAAATTAATGACTATCTGATTAATCAATTTGAAATAAGAAGATTTATGTATGGTTTGAAAAGTGAGGCTAATAATCCGGTAAAGGCCAAATTTAAAAAGCATAAAGAGGTTCAATTAGTTGAACTGAACCTCTTTAATAGTTTGCCATTGAAGGAAGAAAAAATATTATTACTATTGGGATGGCCAATTAAGAATATTAATGATAAGCACAACTTAATATTCGACCTGTCGATATGGGTCTTTGTAGTGAGGATATTATCGAATTTAAACATCACGTTAGAGGAGGTAATATAATGGATAAGTATAGCGTATATGGAACACATAATGCATTAAAAAAGAAACTTATTGATTATATTCGTGCACAATATTTAGGTGAGAATAAACTCTTACTCCATGCTTGCAAAGACATTCTTGAAAAACAAGGTGTGTTATTTCAAGAGCCATTTATTGAAGCCAATCCAGCATATAAAGTGATGGAGAATGGTATCGAACATGCCGATATTCCAGAAAATATAAAACGGATATTAGTTGAAATGTCGAAAAAGAAACTAGGTGTATTTCAGAACCCATTCAAACACCAAGTAGAGGCACTAGAAAGTTTCTATAAGGGAAAAGATTTATTTATCACTACTGGAACAGGTTCAGGAAAAACGGAGTGTTTCATGTGGCCAATGGTTAGCAGCATTGTAAATGAAGCTGTCAGCAGACCTAAATCATGGGAACAAAGAGGAATTAGAGCGTTAATGCTCTACCCTATGAACGCATTAGTATCAGATCAATTAGGACGATTACGTAAAATGATAGGTGACGCAAGTGGAGACTTCAGGAAGTTGTTTTATGATCAAGTGAAAAATGATAATTGTCGCATTCCACAATTCGGAATGTATACGGGTAGAACACCCTATCCAGGAGAGATCGATCATGAGAAAGATAAAGAGCTCGCTAAAACTTTTTTGGATAATTTGTCGGGTAGAGAAAAGTCAGCAATGCATAAATTAGTTGATATTGGTAAATACCCATCCAAATATAATCTGGAAGAATATATTGATAATCTTAAGCAGGGAAAGCATATTACACATGATAATGATGCGGAATTATTAACTAGACAAGAAATGCAACAATTATGTCCTGATATACTAATTACGAACTATTCTATGCTTGAATACATGTTAATAAGACCTATTGAAAAGAGTATCTGGGATAAGACTACAGAGTGGCTCAATATGTCAGAAGATAATAAACTACTTCTTGTAATCGATGAGGCACATATGTACAGAGGGTCCTCTGGGGGTGAAGTAGCTCTATTAATTCGCAGATTATTACATAAATTAAATGTTACTAGAGATAAAATCAGATTTATATTGACAAGTGCTAGTGTTCCTGCAGACGGAGAGTCAGATATCAGGGAATTTTCAAGTAATTTAACCGCACAAAACGTAAATAAAACAACATTTGACATTATATATGGAAAGCAACATGAACTTACAGACACAGATTCCATTGATATGACAGCTGAGCAACTTGCGAGCATACAAACAGATGATTTTATGAAAGATGAGCAATCAAAGCAGATAGCGATTCAAAACTTTATTCATTTATTCGATAGTTCGAAGAAGATTGAATTCGGGACTTATGCAGAATCCCAGTACTGCTTATATGAGTGTTTAAATAGATTCAAACCAATGATTGCTATTATGAAGGCGTCTAGAGGGAACGCTATTTCGTATCAAGAATTAGCACAGAGAACTTTCCCAAACAATGATGTGAGTGTGGCACGTAGAGCAACAGAGACATTGCTAGCAATCGCTCCTCTCGCCAAGAATAAAGATAATCAGGTACTATTTCCTGCAAGGCTTCACATGATGTTTAGAGGGCTTCAGGGGATATTTGTTTGCATTAATCCAAACTGCGATAAAGGAAATGCTATTGAAGGTTTTAGACTGGGGCAAATATACTTTGGTAGTAGGCAAGATAAGTGTGATTGCTGTGGTAGTAAAGTTTATGAACTTCTAAATGATAGACGTTGCGGAGCATTATTTTTAAAGGGTTATTTATATCAAAATACGAAGACACGTGACTTTATTTGGAATACAATTGGAGAATTATATGACGATACTCTAAAAGAGATTCACTTGTATATCATCCCTAAACACGGTCCAAATAAAAAAATGAATGAGACTAAAACAGGTTGGCTAAATGCGATAACAGGGAAATTTTTTGAGAATGATAATTATGCGGATCAGAAAGGGTTTTTACATGTTGCATATAACAATAAAGAACTGAAGGGAAAACCCGGAAAGTTAACCTATCATGTATGCCCTAAATGTGAGAAGACGCATCTGAATCCCTCAGATTTTGTTACAAAAGGTAATGAGCCATTCTATAATTTAGTTTCCGAACAACTGAACATTCAACCACCAACGATTTTCGATAAACAATTGCTTGAGAAGTTACCTAATGCAGGCCGCAAAGTATTGTTATTTTCAGATAGCAGACAGAGAGCGGCTGGGCTTGCAAAAGATTTGACAAGGGCTGCAGATGATGAAGCAGTGAGAAAAGTAATGGTTATTGCAGCTAGAAATCTAGAAAGCTGGGCAATTACTAATCATAAAAATCCAACTATGAATTTATTATATATGGCGTTCTTAGAAGTAGCTGTTAAACATAATTTGCAACTGTTTTATGGAGAACAAAAGATGAGTTTTATTAAGGATATGAGTAAAATTCGGGAAAAAATGATAAGAGCTACTCGAAGAGGTAGAGAAATAGACTACGAGTCTTTAAAAACTGACTTTAATTCTACCCCCGGGCTTTATGATGAACAGTTATTGAAACTAATGTGCAATAGTTATCGGTCTTTAACGGATATTGGGTTGTGTTATATCAGACCATGTAATCACGATAAAATGGAAGAAGTTGAAGATGAACTAGATGACGCTAACATTGATATGTCATTTGACGAATTTAGCATTCTATTTTCCGCTTGGGCCAATATTATAATGAAGGATAGTTACGCTTTAGGTGACACGATAAATGATGAGGTGAGAGAGAATGCGCGATCAACAAGTTATGATCGATTTGGCTTACCTACAACATCAAAATTACCCTCTGCAATTGCAAAAATTCTAGAAGAAAAGAAATTCTCTAAAGATAAGTTAGATAAAATAAATAAATGCTTATTGAAGTACACTGCATCACCACAAGGTAGTGAACAGAGATATCTTAATTTAAATCTTATATCCTTACACTATAACGAAAAACATCAATGGTATCACTGCAGAAAATGCTCTGGTGTGTTTGCATATACATTATGGGGGATGTGTGCACATTGCAGTGATTTACATGTTGAAATAATGAATAATGAAGATCTTCTTCGGTTTCAATTTTGGCGCAAGCCTGTAATTGATGCTTTGGATCATGATAATCCCTCGTCAATTACTAGTATAAATACGGAGGAGCATACGGCTCAGTTATCACATAAAGATCAGCGGCAGAAAATGTGGTCAAAAACTGAAGATTATGAGATGCGATTCCAAGATGTAAATATCAATAATGATGCACCAGTCGATATATTAAGTTGTACGACAACCATGGAAGTCGGTATTGATATTGGATCTTTAACTGCTGTTGGTTTACGTAATATACCGCCTATGCGTGAAAATTATCAACAAAGAGCAGGACGAGCTGGCAGACGAAGTTCATCTATTTCAACGATAGTTACATACACGGATAATGGACCCCACGATAGTTACTATTTTCATAATCCATCTGAAATCATATCGGGTAAAGTAAGGAAGCCTTGGATTGATGTTAATAATGATAAACTAATTGATAGACATATGAATATGATCATGATAACTGAATACCTATCAAAAGTTAATCAGGGGATGGATAAACTCAACATAGAGACATATTTTAATCATTTTCATATAAGTTTCAGTGAGTTTTTAAGTACTTACTATAAAACGGATGATAATATGGAAGTATTAGTGCCCGACGTTAGTTCAATTGATATGTCATTGATTAAAAACTCATTGGGGGTTCAACTGGATAACATTCATGAAAAATGGAAGTTAAATTCTAATGATTATGTGAATGAAAGAGGAGATCAAAAGTCTTTACTTGATGTTTTATATGATGAAAGTGTACTTCCAACTTATTCTTTTCCTAAGAATGTCGTAGGTTTTTATATTGAAGATAAAAATGGTGGTAATATCGAGCAAAAGCCTGATCGATCACTAGATATGGCAATAAGTGAATATGCTCCAGGGCGTATTATTGTAGTTGATAAAAAGACATATAAATCGGGCGGAATTTATAATTTTCATTCCAAATTTAAAGTCAACAACTACGATAAACCGGCAAAAGCATATTTTGAAAATCGTGATTATTTTAGAGAACTATACCTTTGTCGTAACGATTCTTGTGGTTGGTTCGGGATTGAACTTCCAGAAAAAAATGAATGCCCTTTCTGTAAAGAACACGATATCGGCGTTCAACATATGCTAAAACCATGGGGGTTCGCTCCGCTCAACGGTAAAAGCATACCAGAATCAGAAGCTGAAAATGAGTTGTCATATGCAGAAGCACCTTGTTATTCGGCCACTCCATCTCGAAATGATATGTTACCTACTGATTATAGTAATATTAAAGTAGCAAAACGTGCTGATCAAACGTTAATTGTCTTAAATAAAGGACCCAAAGGAAAAGGTTTTAATATATGTAAGGATTGTGGTGCTGCAGTTACTGGCGAGGAGGAGCTTAATAAAACAATTAAGAAGCCATTTAAACATCCTAGATCATATAAGAACTGTAACCACTATGATAATGACAATATGGTGTTGGGGCATAATTTCAATACCGATATGGTAGTTTTTGAAATTGCAGTTGATCGCAATCAAATAAATACAAATCTTAATGATCTGTGGATTGAATCCGCTGCTTTAACTTTATCGGAAGCAATGGTACTAGGTGCTGGCAGATTGTTAGATGTCGAGTTTAATGAAATTAGAAGTGGATATAGATTAAGATATTCACCAGACACTGTATTTATTGATATATTCTTGTTTGATAGTCTTTCAAGTGGAGCAGGTTATAGTTCAGAAGTTGCTAATAAGACCACTGAGTTATTGATCGAAACAGAAAAAATACTACAAGACTGTAAGTGTACTTCTTCATGTCACGAGTGTTTGAATCACTTCTGGAATCAGCGGCTACAAATCAAATTAGACAGACATTTGGCTTTACAACTACTTCAATGGGGCCATAGAGGTGTCATCGCTGATAAATATGAGGCGAAGAAACAATTAGAGTTGTTCAAACCTCTGGAGGAACTGTTGGCACTTGATGGGCAATATTCAGTGTCTTTAATTGGTGGGGTCATTACATTATCGAGAGCCAACGTACAAAGAAAGGTGTTTGTCTATCCTTCGATGTGGAATAAAGTAAGTGATAAGATTCCAAAAGATGTAATTGCTCTATCCGATCGTTTAATAAATAGATCATTACCTGAAGCTTATAATAGATTAATAAATAGTAGATAAAGATACTAGAGAGACTGTCGATTAACTCTAGGAGAAAAAAGGGCTTGACGACGAAGAAGAAAATCCAGTACGTTGGATTACCAAGAAGATGCGATTAAAGTCAAATCACCGTTTAAAACTGGTTTAAACACGATTCAAAGCCCTTTGAGAGGTAAACCATTTAATCGACAGTCTCCTAAAATAAGCTATCGATGGATGTTGAATAATTTTAGATGAAGTTGACAAAGAGTTTTAAGAATTGGTGGTAAACCATAAAATACACTCATAAAAACTGGGGGCGAATTGGGGACGAAAACTGTCATTTGCGAGCATACAGCAACCATATAGAACAATACTCGAACGTTGAAAACCCTTTTAAATCAAGGATTTGGCCTTCCGCGGCCGATGGGAACCCAATAACATGTTCCCGCATACGGTGCATGTGGAGTCAGTTGCACTGCTTGTGCAAAATAAAACAGATTTTCTAAAAGCCTTATTAATGCTTGTTTTTCCAGCTAAAACAGTGAGTTAGATTTAGTGATACAGAAGAGATTTTCAGCACTTGTTGCAAAACTGGTGTGAAAATTCAACATAAATGAGCAAAAATCAGCGGATATCTCCCTAAAAGAACCTAAAACAGAACGCATTTTGAGTAAACTGTTATAGTCCTTAAGAAAAGAACCCGATCGATTAGTGCTACAATCGTTCGGGTTCTTATGCTTCTTTGCTTTTTCTGAACGGAATGATCTGATCATTTATTTGCTGCTTCTTTATCGGCTTTTGATAATACATGGCCATAAATGTTCATCGTTGTCGTGATGTTGGCATGTCCAAGACGTTCGGAAATAATTTTTGCATAGACGCCTTGGTTGATGAGTAAGGTGGCAGAAGTATGTCTTAAATCATGAAATTTGATGTATTTTAAATTGTGCTTCTTTAAGAAACCGCGAAACCATAAATATGGGCTCTGCGGGTAGAAAGCTCTCCCGTACTGATTAAAGAATACAAAGAAATGATCGTTATCTCTTGTTGTCTCCAATTCACCCCATTGCTGTATGCAATATTCATGATAGTGTTTCAATGCCTCCCAAACTGCATCAGAGAGGTTGATTTTGCGTGTGGTTTGGTCTTTGGTTCTTTAATAATTGGATTACCTTTATTGAAATCAGAGATGCTTTGTTTTACATTAATCGTACCTTACTCCAAATCAACGTTTTTCCATTCAAGTCCAACTAACTCACCGCGGCGAAGACCGGTAGTTAAAGCAAGAGTGATCATCATTCGCCAATGGTAAGCTCCATTTTCTAAAGCTTCAAATAATAACTGTATTTCATCTTCATCGTAAATCTGACTTTCCTTATACACGACTTTTGGTGACTTTACATCCCCAACAGGATTAGTTTGGATGAGTCTCCATTCGACTGCTCTCGAGAAAATGTTTTTTAATACTCTGTACACGTATTGAATGGTTCCCGAAGAAAGCTTTCCATCTTTCCCGTCTTGCCTGTGCCTTCTTTTCCTAATTCACTTATTAAAGAAGCAACGTGCAAGGGTTTAACTTGATCTAATCGTAAATGACCAATAGCAGGAAGAATTCTGTTGTTTAGAATTCGAAGGTAGATGGATAATGTCTTTTTTTCAAGTTCTTGCATCGCATAAGTGAATGTGTGAAAAAAATACAAAATAGTACATTTGCGAAGTGTTAGGATAAATTAACATTACGCATCCGGACGTCAATCCGAATGGACAAAGAATGGTGGAGCAATCTTTCATCAAAGTTGGAGTTGATTATCTTGTCTTGGGTCTTTCGGTCTATGTCATAAATAAAAAGCAGGATAATTGATGGGAAATGTAGAAATCAATAGAGCTTATTGTAATCCTGTTTGGGGGATACAGATAATCATAAGCTTAAAGTGACCGAAACAAAGAACAAAATGTTAACTGAAAAAGGAGCCCTTATTCAATGAATCAACAAAACCTTTCCGCTTTTATTTGGTCCGTCGCTGACCTTCTAAGAGGCGATTATAAACAATCTGACTATGGCAAGGTCATCTTGCCTTTCACCGTGCTGCGTCGGCTAGACTGTGTTCTGAAAGGTACAAAACAAGCCGTGCTGACCGAGTACGAAGAGAAGAAGGCAATGGGCATCAACCCTGAACCGTTCCTACTTCGCAAATCTGGTTATAGCTTTTATAACACCTCACCCCAGGACATGAAAATGCTTATGGGCGATCATGATCATATACGCGATAACCTTTACAGCTACATTCAAGAATTTTCGCCTGCGGTACGTGACATCTTCGAGCGCTTCGAGTTCCATACGCAGATCGAGCGATTAAATAAGTCGGGGCTGTTGTATCAAGTGACAGAGAAGTTCGCGCAAATTGACCTGCACCCCGAAAACGTGGACAACCATCAGATGGGTCTAGTGTTCGAGGAACTGATCCGAAAATTTGCCGAAATCTCGAATGAAACAGCTGGGGAGCACTTTACTCCACGTGAAGTTATCTCCTTAATGGTGAATCTTCTGTTCATTGAAGACGATGAAGTGCTTTCTAAACCAGGCGTAGTGCGCACGATATACGATCCCACGGCCGGAACCGGTGGAATGCTCTCTGTTGCGGGAGAATATTTAGAAGAGCACAACAGCCAGGCGCGGCTCACCGTTTTTGGTCAAGAACTTAACCCTGAGTCCTATGCAATTTGCAAGGCGGACATGCTCATCAAGGGTCAGGACGTTGCCAACATCGCTTACGGAAATACGTTATCTGACGATGGTCACCCGCAAAAGCATTTCGATTACATGCTATCAAATCCGCCTTTTGGTGTGGAGTGGAAAAAGGTCGAAAAGGATGTGCGAAAGGAACATGAGCAGCAAGGGTATAACGGGCGATTCGGTCCTGGACTTCCGCGCGTATCCGACGGCTCTATGCTGTTTCTGCTGCACTTGATCTCAAAGATGCGCCCAGTGAGTGAAGGCGGTAGTCGCTTTGGTATCGTCCTAAACGGTTCTCCACTGTTTACCGGCGGCGCGGGAAGCGGTGAAAGCGAAATCCGTCGATATGTGCTTGAGAACGATCTGATAGAAGCGATTGTGGCATTACCGACAGATATGTTTTACAACACTGGCATATCCACTTATGTTTGGATTGTATCAAACCGCAAGCCGGAGCATCGCAAAGGTAAGGTCCAACTGATTGACTCCAGTGAATTCTGGCAAAAGATGCGCAAATCACTTGGTAGCAAGCGAAAGGAACTTTCGAACGATCAAATCGAAGAGATTACCCGACTCTTCGGGAGTTTTACGGAAGCCGAGAAAGATGGTAAACCTATTAGTCGTATCTTGAATAATAGTGATTTCGGATACCACACCATCACAGTTGAACGTCCATTGCGCGACGAGAATGGCAACATTGAACTTGGAAAAAAAGGGAAACTTAAAGGAATGAAGCAACCCAATGTTAGCTTGCGCGACACCGAGAATGTCCCGTTAGTTGAGGAAGTAGAAGCGTATTTCAAGCGTGAAGTGCTGCCCCATTTTCCGGACGCTTGGATTGATAATGATAAGACAAAGGTTGGATATGAGATTCCCTTTAACCGGTACTTTTATATGTTCCAACCGCCGCGCCCACTGGAAGAGATTGATGCTGAACTTATGGCGGTTACTGAGCGAATCAAGGGCATGTTGGAGGGGATGAGGGCATGAGCTTACCGCAATATCTGGAGTACAAGGACAGTGGTGAATCATGGCTCGGAGATGTTCCGGATCATTGGGAAATCTATCGGCTTAAATTTTTATTCGAGTTGATGAAGAGACCACCAGAAGAAGAAAACGAAATAGTAACAGCTTTTCGCGATGGCGAAGTAACACTTCGGACTAATCGAAGGGTGGATGGGTTCACCAATTCCATTAAGGAAATAGGTTATCAAGGAGTTCGTAAAGGGGATCTTGTTATTCATGCGATGGATGCTTTTGCTGGTGCCATCGGAGTGTCTGATTCAGATGGGAAATCAACTCCTGTTTATTCGGTATGTTGTCCTCGAAACGACAAGATCAATACCCGGTACTATGGAAAACTCCTTAGATTCATGGCTCTTAGTGGCTTTATCAATTCACTAGCAAAAGGAATTCGCGAACGATCTACAGAATTTCGATGGGTGGAAGCCGGAAACGTTAGTATTCCGCTTCCACCCTTTGCGGAACAGTCGGTCATTGTTGACTTCCTTGACCGAGAAACAGGTAAGATCGACATGCTAGTAGCAGAGCAAGAAAAGCTCATTACACTACTCAAGGAAAAGCGCCAGGCTATTATTTCACACGCAATCACCAAGGGGCTTGACCCGGCAGCGCCAAAGAAAAATTCTGGTATTGAATGGTTGGGTGAGGTGCCTGAGCATTGGAGCCTCAAGCGGCTCGGTCATTTCGCAAGTTCAATCGGAGGCGGTACGCCTTCGCGCGATATACTTGAATTCTGGGGCGGCGGAATTCCTTGGATTACTCCAAAGGATATGAAATCTGAATTTCTCAATGAATCAGAAGAAACAATCACTGAGTTAGGAGTAGCGAGTAGTTCTGCTTCGATTATTAATTCAAACCATGTTCTTTTAGTCATGCGTTCGGGTATCCTTAGACACACTATTCCTGTTGGAATTAATCTTGTATCAACAGCTATTAATCAGGATATAAAAGCTATTGATGTAACTAAGGAATTAGAGCCAACTTATTTCTTGAGATTCATTCAAGGGTTGAACCGTGAATTATTAATGGAATGGGGTAAACAAGGTGCAACTGTTGAGAGCCTTGAGACGAAACTATTAATGAATTCTTATGTACCAATTCCCCCTAGGGAAGAACAACATGACATTCTAAGATTCATTAATCGTGAGACATCTAAGATGGATGCGCTAGTGACCGTAGCAGAAAATGCTATAGTTCTGCTTAAAGAACGCCGTAGTGCACTTATCTCCGCCGCCGTTACCGGCAAAATTGATGTGCGCAGTCTCACTGAACAAGAGGTGACGGTATGAGCCTGCACAAAGAAATTGAATTTGAGAACGACATATGTGCTCATTTATTGGCACATGGCTGGCTGTATACGGAGGGTGATGCGCAGCGTTATGACCGAGTCAATGCACTGTTTCCGGAAGATGTGTTGACTTGGATGCAGGAAACCCAGCCCAAAGCCTGGGAGGCACTTTCTAAGAGTCATGGCTCGTCGGTAGAAGCTGTATTACTGAACCGTCTGCGCAAGCAACTGGATGACCGTGGAACGCTCGATGTGCTGCGCCATGGTATGGAGATGCTGGGCCTACGGCAGCCAATCCAATTCGCTCAGTTTAAGCCCGCGCTGGCGATGAACCCAGATTTACAAGCGAAATACACAGCCAACCGATTACGCGTAGTACGGCAGGTACGTTACTCCATTCAAAACGAAAACGCTATCGACCTTGTGCTTTTTTTGAACGGAATACCGGTTGCGACGGTGGAATTGAAGAGCGATTTCACGCAGGGCGTGGAAGATGCAGTAGATCAATATCGATTCGACCGTGACCCCCGTCCGAAAGGCAAGTCTGCCGAACCATTGCTAAATTTTCCAAGCGGGGCATTGGTGCATTTTGCGTTGAGCAACAGTGAAGTGCGAATGACCACGAAGTTGCATGGTTCAGCCACTACTTTCCTTCCATTCAACCAAGGAGACAACGGTGCGGCGGGTAATCCTGTTAATGAATACGGACATCGTACCGCTTATCTGTGGGAGCTGGTATGGGAAAGAGACAGCTGGCTTGAAATTATCGGTCGCTAT
Organism: Paenibacillus mendelii; assembly: GCF_024498075.1. GTDB lineage: Bacteria > Bacillota > Bacilli > Paenibacillales > Paenibacillaceae > Paenibacillus_Z > Paenibacillus_Z mendelii. The sequence continues at coordinate 57,640 of NZ_JANHOF010000008.1, read as the reverse complement.
TTAGTTACCAAGCGTGACAGTAAGAAGCAGATCATATCAATCATATTCCCTCGCTTTCATCAACTGGATGCCACGCGCAAGCTAATAGCGGATGTGTTCAAGGAAGGCCCAGGTCAAAAGTACCTTATTCAACATTCCGCCGGTTCCGGAAAAACAAATTCAATCGCCTGGACGGCACATTTTCTTGCCGATCTGCATGATGCCGAACATAAAAAAATGTTCGACTCGGTGCTAGTAGTTAGTGATCGAAATGTACTGGATGCACAACTGCAAGAAGCGATTTTTGATTTTCAGCGTACCGCAGGAGTTGTCGAGACCATCAAAGGCGAGTCTCAGAGTAAAAGCGGTGAGTTGGCAAATGCGCTATCAGGCGGCAAAAAAATTGTTGTTTGTACAATTCAAACATTCCCATTTGCTTTAAAGGCGGTGCAGGAGCTTGCTGCCACCCAGCATAAGCGTTTTGCCGTCATTGCAGACGAGGCGCACAGCTCACAGACAGGCGAGGCGGCCTCTAAGCTGAAGCAGGTGCTTTCAGCTGAGGAATTGAAAGAACTGGCCGACGGCGGCGAAATAGACACGGAAGACTTGCTCGCAGCAAACATGGCTGGACGATCGAATGTGTCGGGCATTACCTATGTTGCCTTTACCGCAACACCGAAATCGAAGACGCTAGAACTGTTTGGTCGGCGCCCCAACCTTGATATACCCTCCGGTCCGGATAACCTACCCGCACCATTTCACGTATACGGAATGCGCCAGGCTATTGAGGAAGGATTCATCCTCGATGTATTGAAAAACTATACTCCCTATAGTTTGGCGTTCAAACTGGCAAATGACGGGCTTGAATGGGACGAGAAGGCAGTCGAGCGCAGTGAAGCCATGAAGGGGATCATGCGTTGGGTGCGGTTGCACCCCTATAACATCGCTCAGAAAGTACAGGTGGTAGTGGAACATTTCCGTGAAAACGTGTCGCTTCTATTGAACGGTCATGCCAAAGCGATGGTAGTAGTGGCCAGCCGTATCGAAGCGGTTCGCTGGCAGCTGGCAATCGAAAAATACATTAGGGAGCAGGGTTACAAAATGGGAACATTGGTTGCCTTCTCCGGAGAGGTAAACGACAAGGAATCAAGCCCTGATCCATTAACAGAAAACAGTAAGATGCTGAATCCGAACTTGCGCGGGAGAGACATGCGCGAGGCATTTGCGACTGAAGAGTATCAAATCCTTCTGGTAGCCAACAAATTTCAGACGGGTTTCGACCAACCTCTGTTGTGCGGCATGTACGTTGACAAGCGATTAGGAGGCATCCAGGCTGTGCAGACGCTTTCGCGATTGAATCGTGCGTATAGCGGAGAATATGGTAAAAAGGACACAACGTATATTCTCGACTTTGTAAATGACCCAGAGGATATACTAGAGTCCTTTATGACCTATTATGAAACGGCGGAACTGGCGGGCGTCACAGACCCCCATTTGGTCTACGACTTGCGCGCAAAGCTCGATGCAACGGGTACGTACGACGACAACGAAATAGAACGTGTGGTAGCGGTGGAGATGAATCCGAAAGCGTCGCAGGCTGAACTTTCTACCGCTATAGAGCCAGTGGCAGATCGGCTGCTTAAGCGCTATAAGGCTGCTCAGGATGAACGTGCGATTGCGAGAGCGAAGCAAGATGCAAAGCGTGAACGGGAAGCGCAAAACGAGATAAATGCACTTATCTTGCTCAAGCGGAACCTAGGGACTTTTCTGCGCGTCTATGCATTCCTCTCGCAAATCTTTGACTATGGTAACACCGCAATTGAGAAGCGAGCGATCTTCTTCAAGCGTTTGATGCCGCTTCTTGAGTTCGGACGGGAACGCGAAGGCGTTGACCTTTCAAAGGTTGTACTGACCCACCACAAGCTTAAAAACAAAGGTAAGCTCGACTTGCCACTTCGTGACGGTGAGGCTGAGAAATTAAAACCGCTTACGGATACCGGAAGCGGTGAGGTGCAGGAGAAAGAAAAGGCTCTTTTGGCCGAGATTATTGCAAAGGTAAACGATCTCTTCGAAGGTGAGCTGACCGACGACGACAAGTTGGTCTATGTAAACAACGTACTGAAGAGTAAGCTGCTAGAGTCGGACGTCCTAGTACAACAAGCTGTGAACAATACAAAGGAGCAATTCGCCAATTCGCCTGATCTGTCGAGAGAACTGATGAATGCCATTATGGATGCCTTCGCCGCGCATAGCACTATGAGTAAGCAGGCGTTGGATTCAGAGAAGGTGCGCCATGCTCTTAAGGATATACTCCTTGGACCAGCTGGGCTATATGAAGCACTTCAACAGCGTGCTGACTTAAATGTAAGTTAGGACGGAGAGTATCCACGGATATAAGCATATGCAATGAATTGATAGCTAGCGGAGAAGGGATCCACGGTTTCGGATAGGGGAAATCCCTTCTTTTTTATCCCGCTTGGTTTCGCGTTTGCCATTCAGCTGTGATGTCGCGGCGTCACCAGCCTCGTTCGTTCCGGATCTCATCCCCGAGGTTATCGGATACACTCGCTAATCGGCCGGAGAGCTGTTCCGCAGTCGCCGCGTGTATCCTTGTCATTCCCCGTCCTCCGTGGGTTAATCTTCTCCTCTAACTGCATATTTGGGCAGCCTAACCGATTCCAAGCTGCTATTTTCTTTCGTTTTCTAAAGTATCCTTTCGATTCATGCATTTAGTGGGAGGGGGCTGTAGTATGGACTGGTCTTATGTGTCGGAAAATTCGTCTACTGATCAGGAGCTTGATGTTATTGTTGGAGAGTTAAAAAGAATTGCACCACATATCAGATGGAGGATCTAACGCAACGATTACGAAACACTTGACGGTACATTAACCTATTACACCAGCCTTGTCGTGCCGGACGATCAATTGGAGGAGGCTGAGGAAATAATCGAGCTTTGGGAAAATGGCGAAGATCTCGAGCACTACTCATAGTTAGATCGTTATGGGGACTTGTATATTAAGCTGGAGGGTGAGCGTTTACTTAATCCCGCGGTTAAAAGGTTCCAATCTTTGATATGGGAGTACAATAAAATACTGAAAAATGCTCGAAATATTAATGTTGAAGAAGCCATAAAAGAGATTACTAAAATCATTTTGACTATATACGCAGCCGCGCTTGATTTACCCAATATAAATATAAACAACGACTCAGAAGAGGAAGAATTTACAGGAGAAATTTTTGATGAGGAAGCAATGATGGATGAAAAATTCACTTCTTGTAGAAATGAGCTTAGGGAGTTTGCGGCCAATTTAAGTGAAATTTATGCGACTCTAAATATTATCAATGATTCGTGGTATGAGTACCAGTATAAAGGAGGCTCATTGATTGGAGAGCTTACACTGAATGGATTAGCCCAGACGTTAGACCAATGGAGATTTTACTTTTTTGCAGAATATGATTGGGGCATAGGTAACATGTGAATAGACACTTTAAGATTAGCAAAAACGGTATTGAAACAATTAAAGTAATCTAACAGCAGGCCATCTGGTGAGTCTGATAGCTGTGGATAGTCTTTAATCCGACAGGGGCGGGGGGAGTTGTACGGAACTCGGTTGGAGTAGCCAGAGAATTTCAAGAAATATGCAGGGCAAAGCATACAGGGAAGACGTGACAGGTACGTTTGAATCAAACGACTTGTACCGGAAATATTAAAAGGGTATAAAACAGCCCATTCATTCAATGGCGATACGCATCCATGTCCACTACGTACCTAGTTTATTCCATGATCCGTCGCAGGTTCAGCGGCTAAAGACGAACTGGGCGCTCCGAGATCTCCTCTTCAAGGTGGCATGTCCTCCAGCTCATAGGAATGAACCGCACCAATCACCCAATCAAATGAAAAACCGCTCAAATCGGCTTAACCTCCATCGCGGCAATTTTTTCTTGTTCTTTAACCTCTCCCTCAAACGCATTTGAGGTAAGCCCGAGATCGTGGCTCACCTCAAATTTACTAAATGAAAGCCCCCTAAATACGGGGGGCTTCGGTGATCTTACTAGCTGACTTTAGCGTCCAATACAGCTGGAATTGACTTGATGGCTGCGCGTGTACCGATAAATTGCATCCGACCTTTGTTAAGATTGCCCCCACCGTGTTTCGCATAATCTACGTTGTCATATCCCCAATTAAAGTCAGATAGCTTCTGGAGAACAGTCTGACGGTCATTACGTGGCATATTGAAGAGCTTATGTCCCCAAGCTGCTAGCCCTTGGATATAGACCGACTTGGTGATCATGTACTTCCCTCGGTTATTGTAATCATCGGGGAGTACGGCAAGGAGGTCCTCCCAGAATGCTTTGAGTTTAGCCTTTGTAGTGTCGTAGTCGCGTTCTTCATCATCCCACTCCTTGGCAAGATCGGTTTCTTTCGGGCCATTTATCAAAATACGGTTAACGCGGTTCCAAGTTGCCAGCGTTGAAATATATTCAAGTTTATCCGAAAGCACTTTCGATTCGATGTCGACACCAAACTTCGCGATATCAGGAATTTCATTTGCCAGCTCTTTGGCCAGCTTATTATATATATCACGTTTGTCATGCTGCAGGGCTTTGGATTGATTTACCGGTGTTGCCTTAAAGTTCATATCCGAAAAAAGTTGCTCCTCCTCATCCAGAGTCAGCCCTGTGTAGATGACAACAGGCAGGGTACTTGTCCCGAACGCATTGAAAATGCGTTCCCAGTTTTCACGCTCCCCTTCTTCATCAATTTCCCAGCGCATATTCGAAGCCCTTTCATAAGCTTGAATAATTCCATAGTATCGATGCTGCCCGTCGCAAATAAAGAATCGGACCCCCTCATGCTCGTCAGGTAGGTAAATTGTTCCAGTTTTTTCGTCGTAATTTAGCTCACCGTTTCTTAATGAAACCGCGATAGCGTTAAAACCGGAGTATTGCCCATTGAATCCATCGATCACGTACTTTTCAAGGTCATCAACCTTCTTTGGGAATACTCGTCTTTGACGAGCAGTGTCGATTGTTAACCAACTCTTCAGTCTGTTGTAGGGGAGCTGTGTAACGAATGTTGTCTTTCCGTTTTGTTGACCCTTGCTGGCACCTACTGTAATACCTCTGTTAGAGTCCGTTGTTGTCATCGATGCTGCCTCCTTGATGTTTTGTTGCAGCAGCACCGACTTATCGTTGCTGCATGTTGGTTATCGTCTCGCAGCAAGCGTCAATATACTCTCGGTAAATTATGGATTAAAATAAAGGCGGACTACTATCGATAAGCTGTAACTTCTTGCCGTCTTTAGTGATAAAAAGACACAGGAAGCTGATAGGGCAAAATTGCAATGGGTAAGCAATAACGGCTGTAATGTGTATCTTTTTTCAAATGACGAGGTATGGCGGTTCGTTACAGTGGACGGTGTGATTGTCGGATATCAACATTATAAGCATCAACTGATGGAAGAAAAGGAAGTAAAAAGAAATGCAACAGAAGCTATAGCCACTGTTTTCTCAGCTCTTGAAGTCGAGGAACAAGGGTACTTGCAATAAGAAAAAGAAAACCAACGCGCTTCAGTTGGTTTTCGTGATTTAATAATTTGTAGAATTAACTACTCATCCTCGAGTATGCTGGCCATATCGGCTAGTGGTGGAACATAGCGCATGGTGGTTGCTACATCATTCTGGCGTAGCTGATTTTGAATATCAGTGATATTCATGCCGGCGGTTTGCATTAAATATCCTGCTGTTCGTCTGAGGTCATGCGGACGTATGTGCCGAGATAGCCCAGCATCACGGCTTAACTCGGATAATATCCGGTTAACCGTATAAACAGTCATGGTTTTTCCTTGTTGATGAAATAGGAATTCATCCCCCTGATTGGCATATTTTAAATAATCAGGATGTTGTGTATATCGTTTAAGCTCCTTGCTGAGATCTTTCGGGATCGCAACAGGCCGTTTATCGTTTTTTTGTGCTTCAAATACATGTACAATCCTTGTCTCCAAATTTATCCGCTTCCGCCGAAGGAAGCGGACCTCCGAAATGCGCAGACCCCTGATCAGCATGAACCAAATAAACACGAATTCTTGCCTACAAAAAGGGTTTTTCCGCAAAGCAGCTTTAAGAAGGGCGTAGCACTCTGCTTTGGATAATGAGGTATTCTGAATGGGACTCTCAAATTTAGGTCTAGGATAACCTAAAAGGGGATTGTGCTCAATTAAATCCATTTCGTAAAGAAAATCAAAAAAACGTTTAAGAGGGGTAATGGTTTCCGCTATCAATCTATATTCTAAACCCTTTTTCTTTAAATCAATAACAAAGCGGTCAAATACTTCTCGCTGAATAGGAATGTACCTATTAGGATGTTCATGGCTGGCATGAAAGTGATCAAAATCAAGCGAGTCTTCGAAGCCTTCACTCAGCAAGAAGGCCTCTAATCCGCTTTAGGGCAATGATATATTTCTCTTTGGTGCTTTTACTCAAAGTGAAATGAGCATTTCAGAATTGAAAATAACCGGACTGAAACAGAATCCCCATACGGACTTCCTCCAATGTCAAAAGAGATCGCTTGCTTTAAGCTGAGCAAGGGGATGTTGATCAATCGCCTTCAGGCTGCGGCTCTTACAACCAATTTAACTATCTCCAGCATTTCCGTATTTAATCCGAGCTTAGGTGCATTGACTATATGGCAATCGGGGGAAGAAAGCTATCCCATTTCTTCGAAACGCAAGCCTATGAGCTGGTGATCGAGAAGAAGCAGGATTTGGAGCTCGTGTTTCATCATGAGCATGCTCCGCCAGGCGGTTAAACCGCTCGGGAAAACAATTCTATCGGGTATTCTAAACTTTCAGAACGAAGTCGGTCTGACGGAGCTTGCGCTGAAGTTGAACGGGCAGGTGATCTTTCAACTGCAGCTCGAGATTTTCCCGTCGAAAATGGATTATAAAAAGGATTATCAAATGATCCTTCATGACGTGAATTAGCAGATCTATAATCTGTCCTTTGATTTTTTGCGTAAGACCTACCATCTGACAGGATTGAAAGAGACGAGAAATCAAAGCTTAACCGAATTTTTCACCATTTTGCAGCACTTGTTTAATCAACTCATACAGGCCGTGGAACGGATTCAAAGCGCGCCTCACTCCAAGCTCAATGTCGAGAAACGAGTCTTGGATGCGGCAAGGGCAAGGAAGCCTAGTAAAGAGAACATCGCCTTCCTAACCAAGCGGCCTCATTATTTGGTCAACGACGAGAAGCTTGGCTTCATTCATAATAACGGTCAATGGTTTCTTCCGAGCCATGTGCTGGAGACGAAGCGGCAAGTCGATTACGATACGATGGAGAATCGTTTTGTTCGGTGGGTATTGGTGCGCATCTCTCAGAAGCTCATCGATTTGAAATCGAGGCTGAGCGAAAAAGGCCGGCTTCAAGATCCGCTGCTGCTCAAACGGTTGGATCTGATGCAGTCCCATTTTCGGCGATTGCTAAAGCTGGATTTTCTGAACGTTGGTGAAATGAAACAGCTCTCGATCTCCTTGGTTCTGCAGATGGCCCCGGGATATCGGGAAGTGTACCGGAATTACTTAATGCTGATGAAGGGCTTGTCCATTCAATCCGATCTATTCCGGCTGTCAATGAAGGACTTAGCTCAGCTGTATGAATATTGGTGCTTCTTGAAAATCCATGATTTGCTCAGCCGGAAGTATGAGCTGCTCAAGCAAGATATCATCAAGATCAATCGTACGGGAGTATTCGTGACGCTGGATAAGACGCAGAAGGCCAAGATGGTTTATCGAAATCCTAAGAACGGCGAGCTATTCACGCTTTACTACAATGCTCTGCCGAAGGGTGATCAAAGCCCGACGCTGTCTCAACGTCCCGATAACGTGTTGACGCTTAAGAAGAATGATTCTTCTGCGGAATATAAATATATTTTCGACGCAAAGTACCGTATGAATCCGGCTTATGAAGGCACGCCCTATTATGAGAAATACAAAATGCCCGGTCCGGAAGAAGACGATATTAATACGATGCATCGTTATCGAGACGCCATTGTCTATATGGATGGGCAGCATCGCGAATTCGAACGGAGTATGTTTGGCACGTACGTGTTGTTTCCCTATCATGATGAAGCGCAGTTTCGGGAGCACCGCTTCTATAAGAGCATTGAATTGATTAACATAGGAGCGTTCCCCTTCTTACCGAATTCGACTGCGCTTATGGAAGCCTTCCTGGACGAAATCATTCAGGATAGTCCGGAGAAAGACTATGAGCGTTCGACCCAGCCGCGGGGGACGAAGGACTATTATCGGAACAAGATGACCGGCAAAAATGTTGCAGTCGGCTCGTTAAGGGAAGCATCGCAGCTAGCTGCTGCCTTGAAATATGGATTTTACCACGTACCATTAGAAAATATCTCAGACCATAAACTATTAACCCAATTAGAGTACGTCGCGCTCTATCAATCGAGAAGCCAATTTCAGTCAACCGGGGAAATGGGCATCCATTGGTATGGGAAGGTGTTGGATTGGAAGGTAGTAAGACGGAAAGAAATTACCGAAATTCCTGCTAGAAAAGGCACGGAAGAAAAACTATACGTGAAGTTTACCGTGGAGCAGTGGATGAAGCGGGACAAGCCGATAATCTCCGGTGGGCGAGGGATTTACACCTTGCTGTATACGTCCAAGTACATGTTCGATCGTGCTTCCGAAATTGCAGAGCTGAAATTGGAGACCGATGAGGATCTTGTAAAGTGGCGTGAGCACAGGCGAGTAGGGCAGGTTAAAGTGAACTTGAACCATGAGCAGGTGGACTTGGCCAGTAAGGTATTGGGGATTGATTTTATGGAATCGTGATAGGTTGCTTAGGGCTACCGCAATAATCCATATCACAACTAGACGGCGATGGTGGTCGTCTTTTTGTCATAATCACAAGTACCACAGGAGGAACATGCATTCGCTGACAGCTCATTTTCATTCTATTATCGTATAATAGAGTTATAACACTTCTATCATTCATTCGGAGCGTGATTCAGATGACAGCAGAAGAACTGCTTATACAGGCCAAGGAATTTATCATAGATGAGAACGAAATAGAATCAATCGAGGCGGAAAGGTTAGCGTTTCTACAGCGTTTTCCGAAAGAATCACTGGCAAATATGACAGTGGAGGAATATGCCGACACCAAAACGAAAGACTGTTTTATTTACTGGCTTGAGCAGCGAAACCTCATTGGCGGCATTGGTGGTGGGAACTCGTCTAAGTTTGGGATCTACCGGTCGGCGAACGGTCATTACAGCAAGGGATCCGGTAAGAACCGTGTAACCTTGCTGGGGGATGTACTTCAGGAAGAGTTTCTCAAGCTAAGAGAGGGGTACCTCAAAGTGTTCGAGCTCGCTGACGGCGATCGCTTCGGTGAGATCCAACAGCTCAAGCTGCCGATTTTTAATACCGTATTGTTGAAGGTACTGCATATTTATTATCCGGAAAAGTTCCTTAACGTATTTGCAGCACCTGTCCTGAAGAAGCTTGGGGAGTCACTGAAGGTGGATTCGGCTCTATTCGAGCCCCATCGTCTCGTTCAGCTCAACCACACCGTACTACAACTATTAAAGCAGCATGAAGAGCTTTCAGATTGGTCTACCGGCAAGCTCGGACGATTTGTGTGGGAGAGGTTCTCCTCTGCCGAAACCGCCGAAGACAAAGATGCCGCCAGAAATTATTGGCTAGTAGGCCATACATATGAAACGGATGGTTCTCAGAAAGATTATTTCATCCAGAACGAATGTGTAGGCATCGGCTTTTTGCGTGAAGATTTGTCTGATTATTTGGAAGAAGACAATCTTGCGGACATCATTGAAGTGAAGGAACCGGAACTGAAGGGTCAACAGGCACTCAAAGCTTTTCTCGAAATAAAACTCGGAGACTATATTGCACTAAAATCAACCTATACCCGTAAGGACGGCGGAGTAACGAAATCTGTACTGAAGGTCAGTGCGATTGGCCGGGCAAAAGCGGATGCCGTAGATGGGTATAGCTTCAATCCTCAGCGCGGTCATTTACTTCCGGTCGAATGGTTCAATCTAGAGGAGAAGGAGTTTATCGGCTACGGCGGCTATCGGAAGACGATTGCCAAGACGAAGAATCGGAACACGGTCAACTATGTATTCCTAGGTCAGTCCATTACAGCTCCGGAGCCTAAACAAGTATTAAAGGCGGAAGCTGCGACCCCTCGAAATATCATCTTGTACGGTCCCCCGGGAACAGGGAAGACTTATGAAGTTTCCCGTAAGGCGCTGGAATTAACAACGGATACCCAAACCTTCGAGGAAATCTCTAACGATGGGCGGGAAGCGATTCAGAATGAATATACGCGTCTGACTCGAATTGGACGAGTAAGGTTCGTAACCTTTCATCAATCGTACTCCTATGAGGATTTCATTGAGGGACTCCGCTCGGACGGACAGGGCAATTTTATTCCAGAGGACGGGCTTTTTAAACGGGCTGCCATCGAGGCGTTATATGCCGGACTGAATAAGAACGTACAGGAGCTTTCGGATGAAGTACATTTTGAACGCATGTACGATTATTTGGTTGCAAGAGGTAAGGAACTACAGCCCCAATTCGTATCCAAGACAGGAGCAGTTAGTTACATATCTGGTATTTCGCCGCAAGGGAACCTGATTGTAACCAGTGAAGGGGCTCAAACGGAGAGTACCATTTCTAAAGATCGTCTTCTACGTATTTTTCGTTATGCCCACGAGCATCAGGTGGAGTGGCAGGATGAAGTTCATTTTATTAAGAAAGCGATTGGCGGTAGTAACGAGACCCGCTATTGGTCTGTTTTTAAATGGATGATGGACAATAGGAATGAAGAGCAGGGTACGCAAGTTGACGATCCTGCCGTATCGTATTCCTATAAGGAGAAGAAGGAAATTGTGATGAAGGCGCTGGAACAGGGCGAACCCTTTGATTTCACGAATGCGGAATCCTTTGTCCTTATCATTGATGAAATCAACCGCGGGAACATTTCTAAGATTTTCGGTGAGTTGTTAACACTCATCGAAGAAGATAAGCGGCTCGGCAAGGATAATCAACTTATTGTTGAGCTCCCTTATACGAAAGAGCGATTCACACTGCCGCCTAATTTGCACATCATTGGGACGATGAATACAGCAGACCGTTCCATTGCTTTAATGGATACGGCATTGCGTCGCCGATTTCTGTTTGAGGAGATTATGCCGAATCCAGAATTGCTGGATACTGTTGGCAGCTTGGATCTCGAAGGACTGCTTACGATTATCAATAAACGGATCGAAGTTCTGTACGATCGCAATCATACGATTGGCCATGCTTATTTCATTAACGCGAAGACGGAAGAAGAGGTGATTGAGGTTGTCCAGCACAAGATTATTCCTTTACTTCAGGAGTACTTCTACGATGACTGGGAGAAGATCGGAATGGTGCTGGGCGGTATTGGGAAGAGCAAAGAAGGTCCGTACCTTATATACGAGGAACAGATCGATTATTCGCATTTGTTTAAGCAGTCCTTCACGTACCCGACTAGAAAGCAATATCGTGTCAAAAGCAAAATAACTAGCCAGGAGATAACTGCTATTTATGAAATCTGACTTAATCACGATAAGGGAAGCGTATGACTGGATATCTGCGGATGCACTTCCCCCAGGGTATTTTATGAAGCTGTGTGATTATCTTCGCGAGAAATACCCGACCGAGGATGTTGTGGAGTATGGCGCATACAACCGCCTTCGGTTTATCAACTATGTTGGGGTTATTTGCTTGGAAGGCATAACAATTGAAATTTTGCCGAAGATTGCTGTGTCAGCGATGGATAACCGAAAAGCACTCCTATCCATGCTGCATCACGCACGATTTTTATCCGTTTCCTTCTTTGAGCAGGTATCGAACGGATGGGGACAGGATCACCTACTAGATGCCTTGCTGGCTGCTTACATTCTGCGGCTTCAAGAGGAGCTGCAGCGAGGCATCTTCAAGAGCTATATGGAGCATGTTGAGAACCGGGGCGTACTGCGCGGGAAGGTACTTCTATCGGAGCATGTACGGAAGAATGCTTTCACTCCGGCGCGAGTGATGTGTCAATTCGATGAGCATTCGGAGAACAACTTGTTGAATCGACTGCTAAAATACGCCCTTCGGATTGGACAGAAGCAGATTGCTTACCGGATGCACCTCCAAATTGAACGATGCCTTGCTCTGCTGGATGAGGTAGAGGACGGTACCGTACACAAGGAAGATATAGGTCGACTGGAGTGGAATCGGCAGAATGAACGGTTTAGAGACGTTGCGCTGTTCGCGAAGCTCATCATTGAGAAGGCCTCCGTCCATCATCTGGGAGAGCATCACCAGTCGTTCTCGTTCCTGTTTGAAATGAACAAGCTGTTCGAGGCCTATGTCGGGGAAGCCTTAACGGAGGTAGTAGGGGCTGGTCACGTGTTCAGTCAGCATACGGAAAAGAGGCTGTTACTTAATAAGCATACGAACCGAATGAACATCCAGCTCAAGCCGGATTTTGTTACTTCAGGTGGCATCATCTTAGATACAAAATGGAAAAGTGCTGTCATGAATGCTTACCAACAGTCGGATCTCTATCAAATGTATGCTTATGTAACGGCTTATAAGGAAGCGTCACGATGTATCTTAGTCTATCCTTACCAAGAGGAGCTTGCCGCTCCAGTCTGGAATGTTATTGATACCGATAAGACGATTGAGATGGTTTGGGTTCGACTCGACGATTATACAGCCACGAAAGAGGATTTGAGAAAGATCCTGGGGCAGCCGAGTTCATAAACTACTACTAGGTAGATGAGCCCCCTCAGCATTGAGGGGGATAGTTCTATGAGGACATCACGGCAAGAAAACAGATGGCTTATGAGATATTCTTTGGTAATACTTTTTGAAAGGGGATAGGAAGGCTCCGACTCGGGATCCCATGATTTGTTTTAGGAGTTCCCTCTATCCACGGGCATCTCGGCTAGAGCGGCGCCGGCCAAGGTATGCAGCACCGAACTATCCATCGGTGGGTTGTGCAGGCCGGCGCGAACATCCCGGTAGAACCGTTCCAAAGGCCGCTTGCGCTCCAGACTTGCGGCACCGACAATTCGCATCGCCAGATCCACGACTTTGATCGCGTTGTTGGTGGCCACATATTTGGCCATGCCGAGCTCCGGTTTCAATGCGGGCCGGTTGTCTATCTCCCGATCCCAACGATCCGCCGCCGCGTAAAGGAGTGAGCGTGCGGTTCGCAGCTCGATTTCCATTTCTCCAATCGAATGCTGCACGTAGGGGAGAGCGGCGATCGGTTCGTTCATATGATTAGGGCGATAGGATCGGGCAAAATCAAGGGCATAATCACGTGCCGCCATAGCAATACCTATGTAACAGGCCGGAATATGCAGAAACCAGCCGCCCCCGTCATCGATGCCTTTTTCGGAAAGCCTCATGTCTTTGTCCACAAAAACACCATCCAAGACCACATCGTGGCTTCCGGTCGCGCGCATGCCAAGTGTATCCCAAGTATCCACCAAGCTAACCCGGTCCGTCCGGTGAACCAGAAAGTCTGCCGTACCCTCTTCGTCCGGAATATACGCCGTAACGACAAAACGGTCGAGGATCGGGGAAAGCGTACTGTAGGTTTTGCGTCCCGTAATCAGCCAGCCGCCTTCTGTAGGGATCGCCGTCGTTTCAGGCTTTCCGCCCCGGCTGGGACTGCCGGATGATGCTTCGCTGGCGAAGGTGTTGATCATCGCCCCGTCGCTTACGACGGAACGGCACAACTCTGCAAATATGGCCTCAGGCCACTTCCGGCTGGTTCGGAGATGAAGAATCTGACCGATATGCCAGCCAACGGCGAGTGCAGTCGATCCGTCTCCATAGGCGAGCCGTTCCTGCAGCATGACGAGGTCGTACAGCGTAAGCCCATCTCCGTCGAATTCTTGAGGGACAGTAATCTTTAAGTATCCGGCCTCATGCAGGTCGGCAAAATTCTCAAAGGGGAAGGAGCCCTCCCGGTCGTGCATCGCGGCTCTCTCCGAGAAACGGGCAGCCAGCTTCTCCACTTTGTCGGCCCTGGTCCTTTCTTCCCCGCTGCGTATATAGTCATCGATGATTCGATTCATGCCATGCACACTCCTTTCCTTTGTATTATAGCCGCTGTCGTATAAGCGCGTACAACAGGAAATACGGATTTTTAGCTGTTTTTTGGGGATGCTGACTGTTTGCATCCCGGTACAGGCATCTACTGTATGCAGAAACAGTATGAATTGGCGGCTTAGTATTTCATGCGAGCCAAGACGGAAGCCCCGAATACGGTCTGGACGATACAGCAGCTGCTAATTGCCAACATTCATCTAGTACTTGAATTAATAATAGGATTTCTTCCTATAATCGAACAAGAGAGCGCGAACCAATCGCACTCTTTTTTTTCGGCGTTTTCAGAGTGAAATGGAACATTTTTCTCAAGTCGTAATACTTTCACCATGTTCGTTCCCTTAAAAATAAGCGAATATAGGTACATAAGGCCGACACGAAATGGTGTTAGCTTTAAACAAGATCATCGAGGCGCTTGGAAGGGTTACTTCGACTTTTAATCGGCGTGTCGTTGGTTCGAACCCAGCTTCCTCCTAACGGAGGAATAGCTCAGTTGGTAGAGCAGCATTGTGCCTTTCCGACCAACTTCCTCGATGATCTCCAAATGAAGTACATAACGAAGCGAGGCGACCGAAAGGGCTACTTCGACTATAGGGATAATTGATGGTGTCTGTCAGACACTAACGGTGCCTTTTCAATCAATTCCTCGCTTCGATTCTTTAATAATTGTATAACCGGTGAGGCGCTGGAATGGGTTACTTCGAGCTAAATCGACCAATGGTAATACCACCCGGGCAATACGGCAGGTTCGACTCCTGCAGCAAACCTATTCCGCTCTTTCCTCACCGGTGTTACATGAAGGAGGATTCCATCGATGAGTATAGCCAAGAAGCTGTTCGGCTCTGTTAGGCCGAATACATTCAATAAAGATCATTACCCGGCGTTCATACGATCTGCGGAGGAGCAGTACGTACAGACGCTGATGACCAATACAATGAGCAACACTTATTATGCGGATCAACATGAGCTTCTCCGTGAGGCAGCGCAGCTGCATCATGAGATGGCGAATAGCAATCCGACTTTCATGGCGCAAGCGATCGTGTATGCACGGAATGAAGGCTTCATGAGGCTGCAGCCGCTATTCGGCCTTGCTATCCTTTCTATTTATAACCCGGACTTGTTCGCGAAGATTTTCTTGCAGGTCGTGCGATACCCATCCGATCTGTCCGACTTCTTAACGATATTAAAAGGGCTTGGACGCGGGGAGGGCGGCCGTGCTGTGAAACGGCAGGTGAACCGCTTCTTGTCCGGTGTATCCGAATACTGGGCGATCAAGTACAACGGCCGCGGACGGGGGTACAGTCTGGGAGACGCCATTGCAACCGCACATCCGAAGCCGCAAGAGTTGAAGCAGCAGGCGTTGTTCCGTTATTTGCGGGGATTGGATACGAACCTTGCCTTACTGCCGCAAGTAGAAGCGCTGGAGAATCTGAAGTTGGCTGCAACGGAGGAGGAACAGATTGCTTGGATTGAGCGCGGCAAGCTCCCGTACGAGACAGTTACCGGGGCGATCAAGCCATCGAAAGCCGTCTGGGAAGCGCTCCTGTACCAAATGCCGACCTTTGCTATGCTTCGTCATATGAATGCTTTGCAGCGGGCTGGTGTGCTCACGGATAAGCGGAACCTGGATTATATCGTGAGCCGGTTGACCGATCAACAGGCACTGAATAAAGCGAAGATCCTGCCGTTCCGGTTAGCTACTGCTTTCCGGCAGGTTGACCATCCGGAGCTTCGGGATGCTTTGCGCGAAGCCGCTGAGCTCACTTTCGATAACCTTCCGGAGCTCGGTGAACGTACGGCTATCTTCTTAGATATCTCCGGTTCCATGGAGGGGCAATACCTGGAGATCGGCGCAGTGTTCGCTTTGGCCCTGTATAAAAAGACGCAGGGGAACTCTCTGTTCTGGTTGTTCGATACGGAGGTTGTGGATGCGAAGCCCTCCCGTAAGGATAGTATCTTAACACAGGCCGCACAAATCCGCACCCGCGGGGGAACAGATACAGGGGCGCCTATACGGAAGCTGATCCAGGATCAGAAGAAGGTGGACCAAATCATCATCATAACGGATGAGCAGCAGAACAGCGGCAGCCCGTTCTATAAACAGTTGAAGCAATACCGTGCAAAGATCAACCGGGATGTGAAGGCCTTCATCGTCGACATTGCTCCTTACCGGCATGCGATGGTACCGGATCACGATCCTCAAACCTTCTACATTTATGGGTGGAGTGACACCGTGCTTTCCTACATTGCACAATCTGTTCAAGGGTATTCGTCGCTGATGGAGCGGGTAGCCGAGCTTAGTTTAGGTGATTAATATATCACGCCAGGATGGGTTGGAAGTGACGAATTGGGCGAAACAACGAACCCTAAGCAGGGGGATCCAAGAAGGAGTTCATTACACTCCTCTAGGATCCCCCTGCTATTTGTTGTATAGTTGAAACTCTCCTGCCCGCCTACGAGCCGCCGCCGCGCACTACTTCTTCCTCCCATACTGCCTGGCATAGGACATAATATTACGATACATGCTCTTGTCCTTCATATTCTTCAGCGGATAGAACTGGGGTCTGGTATTCACCTCAAGAATCCACACTCTACCTTCCTTGTCGAGGGCTACGTCGAGGCCAAGCTCTCGAAACCCTCGGCTATATCCGTCGAATAATCGTCCGACCGATACGCCAAGCCTCTTCAGCTCGGCTTGCTTCTGCGCGATACGGTCCTTGCTGAATCCTGCTCCAGACAGTGTTTGCGGGAAAAAACCGATCTTGCCGCCTTGCGTGTAGTTTGTCGCAACCTTGCCTGGCTTGCCTATTTTCGTGAAGAGCGCCGTGCTGTTCCAGGCACCCTTGTTCGTTTTTTGAACCATGACACGAATGTCAAAAGGCCTGCCTTTCGTTTCGGCAAGCTTGATTCCCTTCTGCAGCAAATAGGAGCTACCACGGGCACGCTTCTTCAATTGCTCATAGAGTGCGTCGAGTGTCACGTAATGAGTTTTCGTCGAGTTGTGCTGGATCTGATAGCCTTTCGCCTGCTTTTTGATACGAAAAATATTAAAACCGCCCGTTCCGCCGGTAGGCTTGAAGAAGACAGTAGAATATTGAGCAAGCATGCTGCTGAGGCTGCTTCGGCTGAATGGCAAGGTTTGAGGAACATATTTGCGTAAATTTGCGCTTCTATTGATCCACTTCGTTTTCGTCCATTTGCTCTTAATGGTCGTGCTTTTATAATTCATCCCGCATCCCCACTCCTCTCTCCCCAACATATGAACGGTGGTTGAAGCCTGCTCGTGCTCCTGTCTAGCAATTCCGCCTAATGGTGTGTAAAAATGTAAGGGTATACCTCGCACTGTCAGCTCACTATCACTCTCGATTCGGGAACATACTTTCGCTGACAAGATCCAGTCATTGGAGTATGGGATGATTGTGTGAAGAATAGCGGGCGTGAGGAGAAGATCGTATGAATGAACCTATTTATGTTGCGGTAACGGGAACCAATCATTATTTCGGAACGAATTTTATCAAAATCGGTTATCCGCTTCGGCTGGTGAAGGACCCGGATAATCCTTATGATCAAGAAGCGATTCGAGTTGAAATGACGCCGCTAGGCAAAATCGGTTACGTGGCGAACAGCCCTCATACGGTTGCGAAAGGCTGCAAAAGCGCAGGGCGTATTTACGATACTTTCGAAGTGACGCTATATGGCGTTGTTCGATTCGTTGTGAAGGATACGGTAATCGTTGAGCTAACCGGTCAGACGACCAAGGATGGTCTCCTTCTCCAATCCTTTTAGTAACGGAGCCGGACCGAAACTGGAAACGAAGCCCTTTCTAACACGAAGGCTGGAACTTTTTCCGATCATTCATTATAGGAGGAATTGAAAATATGAATCATGAAACAGAACTGAATTTGGATCGTTACCAAGGATGTCTTATTGGATTAGCGGCAGGGGATGCGCTAGGTACAACGGTTGAATTCAGTCCGCCCGGCACGTTTGCACCTGTCACCGATATGGTTGGCGGTGGCGTATTTAATCTCGTTCCCGGACAATGGACGGACGATACATCGATGGCGCTATGTCTGGCGGAGAGCTTGCTTGAGGTGGAGGGATTTGATCCAGCGGATCATATGTCCCGTTACCGGAAGTGGATGCGAGAAGGATACTTGAGCAGCACCGGAGTCTGTTTTGATATCGGCAATGCTACCCGTGACGCCATTCTGCGGTTTGAACGGTCGGGAGAGGGATATTCCGGCTTGGACGATCCGCGATTGGCCGGCAACGGCTCGATTATGCGCCTTGCTCCCGTTCCGATGTATTACGCCGAGCAGCCCGCTATGGCTGTTCAATATGCCGCGATGAGCTCACGCACGACTCATTCGGCCAGGGAATGCGTAGACGCATGCCGATTATTCGCAGCCCTGATTGTTGCCGCGTTGAGCGGCTTACCGAAGGACGAAGTCCTGCGACCTGAAGCACACGCAGTGTGGTTAGGAGAAGAGCCGCTCGCACCAAAGGTTCAGGAGATTCGCGATGATTCTTATCGGGTCAAGCAGCCGCCGATCATTCAGGGAACCGGGTATGTCATCCAATCACTGGAAGCGGCATTATGGGCCTTTGCCCAGACCTCGTCGTTCGAAGAGGGAGCACTGCTGGCCGTAAACTTGGGCGATGACGCGGATACAACGGGGGCCGTATATGGTCAGCTTGCCGGCGCCTATTATGGATTAGGAGGCATTCCTGTCCGGTGGGTTGAGATGATTGCGAAGCGGGAGCATATCTCGTCGTTAGCTGAGAATCTCTATTGGAAGCGGTCATTCTAGTAAGAGATGGTTAAGAAGGCGGAAGGTCTGAGGCTAAGAAGCGCCGGCCAGGGATATGCCAGCGCTTCTTAGGTCGGGACGATGATTATGGATCAATACTGTCTCTTATAATACTCTAGCGTAACGGCATATGTGATGTTTGTAATAATTAACACGCCGAGAAGCATCATTCGGTAGGTTTCAACAGAGAAGTCGATAAAAATGCCGAGTCCGATTAGAACACATAGCGTCATCATGACGATGGAGAAAGTAACACCATTGGAATGGCTTCTTATTTTAGCGGCACGTTCATCCTTCCCTTCTTTTTTTAAGAAGATCAATTGGGACAACAGACTGAAAAAAGCGGCTGCTAGTGAAACGATGGAAATGATTGTTCCGACCATGATTACGGCTCCTCCTCGTACTTGGTATATTGAAAGACTTCATTGATATCGACTTCAAATAATTGAGCAATTTTAAAGCCAAGGATTAAGGACGGATTATACTTATTGGCTTCAATGGATGCGATTGTTTGCCTGCTTACGCCTAAGCGGGAGGCGACTTCCTGTTGGGACCACTTCTTGGTGGCCCTTAATAAGTAAAGCGAATTTTCTAGCTCGCCGTAGGTCTCCATATTTTCCCTCCCTCTTCTTGTAATGTATACTATTTCTAACAGAATGTAAATTATTTTTTACAATATGTAATTTATTTTTAACGTGAGGTGCCTCACAATGAAACTCTTATTCTGCTCCGATCCATTGAATGATAGACAGGTTGATCCGGAGTATGAGATGGAATACAACATGGCGAAGGAGTTGAGCATACCCGTCGAGCTTGTCTCCTTAGAGAGCTTGCTTGAGGGGAATTCATCCAAGGCGATTAAGCGGATTCCAACCTCCGAATCGCAGGAAACGGTCATTTACCGGGGATGGATGATGAAGCCGGCGTATTACGAACAGCTGTATAATGCGTTAACAATAAAGAATCTCTTCTTGATCAATTCACCGGAGGCGTATGTGTACGGTCACTATTTTCCTAACTCCTATGAAGTGATCCAGGCTGCGACTCCACTCAGTATTTGGCTGGACATCGAATCGCTTCATGAAGGACTCGAACCCATCCATGAGAAGCTGAATGTATTCGGCAGCCGGCCAATCATCATCAAGGATTACGTGAAATCAAGAAAGCATGAATGGGAAGAGGCTTGTTACATACCGGATGCATCGGACAAGCATCAGGTGCAATACGTGGTCGGGAATTTGATCGAGCGGCAGGGCGAGGAGCTGAGTGGAGGGGTTGTGTTCCGTGAATACATCGAGCTGGAGCATCTGTCCAAGCATCCGAAGAGCGGGATGCCGCTCGAATGAATTCCGGTTATTTTTCTTAAATCATGAGCTGTTAACAAGTACGGAGTACTGGGATGAGGCATCATATCAGCAAGAACAACCAAGTTTGAATCCCTTTATCGAGCTGGCACAGGGAATCAAGAGTCGTTTCTTTACGATGGACATTGCGAAGACGGCCGGTGGAGATTGGGTCGTGATCGAAGTAGGGGACGGTCAGGTGTCGGGTCTCCCAATTCATACGAATATAGAGCAGTTTTACCGATCCATAAAGAACCATATGATTTAGGCCGGATCAATCTTCATCAGCAGTCCACGCATGGTCAATAAGCGTGGACTGCTTTTTCTTGAAGACATGAAACGATGCTTTTCTCCCGAGCCATGTTGTGCTATAGTTCTCATAGTTTATGTAATCGATTACATTATTGATCTATTCCATGATGCCTATGCTCATTACCTACTTGAATGGAGAATGGCGATGAAATCCTCTTTGTTATTCATTAGCAATATGAAGCTCAAGCCCAAGCTGATCTTTTCCTTTGCCCTGCTCATATTTCTCTCTGCGTTTAGTATCGGGATTGTTTCTTATTATGTGCTCAAGCGCTCCATTGTGAACGAGCTGGGACAGTCCATTCAGGAGATGCTGCAGAAGACGATGCAAAATATTGATTATAAGCTCAAGGATATCGACGATATTTATGTGAACGTGATCATGAACCAGAAGCTCCAGCAGCTAATGGAGCTGCCTGCAGTTCAACCCGGCCAGGCAGAAGAAGCGATTAAAACCTTCTACGAGGATATCTACCCCGACGTCTTCGGCGGACGCTCGGAGCAGCTCGAGTCTGTCGCCATCTATGGGGAGAATGGCTTGAACCTGACGTATAACCTGGGGCAGAGCGCCATGAACCGGCCGATTGAGGAAGTACGCGGAACGCCGCTTTATAAGAAGGCCTCCGAGGGCCGCGGGAAACCGATGTGGTCGTTTGAGAATCAGGATTTAATTCCAGGCGGAAACTCCAATTCCATTACCAATGTGAGGAAAGCGCTTGCGTTATTGACCTTCAAGGATTGGGGGTTGATGATCATCAGCGTCCGGGAAAGTTATATATATGAGAGCTACGAAGACACGCTGAAGAAGCTTCATTCGACCACCTTCATGGTGGATGAACAGGGGAGGATCCTCTCGCATCCCAATAAGAACCTGCTGTCTACCCCCGTAGATCCCGCCGTGCAGGGGCAGCTGGAGAAAGGGTTAAATGCCAGCTCGCTGATCACGATCGGCGGATTGGGCTATTCGCTTCATTACATCACCTCGGATTATACCGGCTGGAAGCTGGTTACCCTCGTTCCCCAGTCCGAGATGAATCAGAACATCACGCTGGCCAAGAACACGATTTTCCTAATTATCGGCATTACCGTGATGCTTGTATTTATTCTCTCGATTGCCATCTCGACCGGTATTACCCGGCCGACCGTAAAGCTGCTGCGGCATATCCGCAAAATTAAGGACGGCGATATGGATACGAAGCTTAATCTGGGCACGCAGGAGGAATTCGGGGAGCTGGCGGAAAGCTTCAATGAAATGACAGGGGAGCTCAAGGTGCTGATCAATCAGGCGCGCGAGGATGAGAGACGCATCCGCACGGCGGAGCTTAGAGCGCTCCAATCTCAGATTAATCCCCATATGCTTTACAACTCGCTGGATGCCATCTATTGGATGACGCTGACGAAGGATTATGAAGAGATTGCCGAGATGACGACATCGCTCGCCCAGTTCTTCCGCTTGATTCTCAATAACGGCAATGAACGGACAAGCATCGCCAAGGAAGTGGAGACCATCGAACAGTATCTGCGCATACAAATGCTGCAGTTTAAGGATAAAATCCAGTACACCATCCAGATGGAGGAGGAGCTGCTGCAAGAGTCCTGCATCAAGCTGATTCTACAGCCGCTCGTGGAGAATGCGATTCTGCATGGGATCAAACCGCTGCGCAGCAGGCAAGGACAACTAAGCATAGCGGGACGAAGAGAAGGCCGCGACATTCTCCTTGAAGTGATCGATAACGGAGTCGGGATGAATGCGGTGCAGATGGGGACGCTTCTTGAGCCGCCACTTCAAGACAGCGGGGGTTACGGGGCTTATAACGTGCATGAACGGATCGTGATGGCTTACGGGCCGAAGTATGGCATTCAATATGAAAGCGAGCCCGGACAGGGAACAAGGGTCCGCATTCTTATACCAGGGGGAGAACATGTATAAATTAATTCTGGTCGATGATTCGGAGCGGGTAAGGAAAGGGCTGCAGGCGAGTGTGAATTGGAGTGAGCATCGTATTGAAATCGCTGGTGAAGCGGAGGATGGGGAAGCTGCTCTTGAGCTGATCGCCCAAGTGAAGCCGGACCTGATTCTGACGGATGTGGTCATGCCCCATATGACAGGGCTGGAATTAATCGGAAGGGCGCTGGAGATCGTACCGCTTGCCAAGGTCATCCTGCTCAGCGGTTATGATCAATTCGATTATGTCCAGTCCGCCATCCGCAGCGGAGCCTTCGATTATCTCCTTAAGCCCACGAAGGTGGAGGAGCTGCTCGCTGTCGTGAACAAAGCCAAGCAGAGCATGGAGCAGGAACGCGGACAGATTAAAGGGATCGTGGAATTAAAGCAGCAGCTTCATGAGAGTATTCCCGTACTGAAGGAACGTCATCTGCGCCACCTGCTGGACGGACGTGTGCCGCTTTCTGAGATCCGTGAGAAATACGGATATTTGAAGCTGTCCATCGGCGATAACAGATGTGTTTGCTTGGTTCTTGAGCTGGATGAAGATCAGGTACTGACGCAGCATGATCGGGATGATGACCGGCAGCTTGTTAAATTCGCCTGCAGGAATATTACAGAGGAGCTGTTCAAGGACAAATTCCATACTGAGATGATCGAGAATAGCGACAGTCAGCTTGTCATGATCGTCAGCGGCAGAGACCCGCAGGACCTCGAGCATGATATAGAGCGCCTGCTGGTTCTGTTGAGAAAGATGAGAGCGTACATTCTGAATTATTACAAAATGCGCGTTTCCATTGGGATCGGTAATGTTTATGAGTCGCCGGAGTGGATTGTACCGTCTTACAAGGAAGCGGCGGAGGCGATGAAATACAGACTGTATGCGGGGGACGAGGGGTTCATCTTCTATCGTGAGATTAGCAGCTTCCGCATGCAGGAAGCAACCGTTTACCCCTATGAGCTGGAGAAGAAGCTTTGTTTGGCGCTGAAGGCGGGCGATAAGGAGGAGGCCACTGCAGGCGCCAAGGAATTTCTCCAAGCGATTGTGGGCGGGCAGTCCCCTGATCCGGAGCAGCTGCGCAATATTTGCTGTCAGCTCGTGTACACCATGCTGCGCATGCTGGTTGAATGGAATATCTCCGATGGCCGGGTTGTGGATTTTACCGCATTGGATGGGCAGATGCGCAAATGGACGACCACCCGGCAGGCGGAGAGCTGGCTGATTCATTATGTGGAGGAACTGTCCGACATGATTGCCATTAAGATGCAGCAGCGCAGCACCTCGATGGTGCAGAAGGCAATAGCCTTCATGGAGCAGCAGTATGCGAGGGATCTTTCCCTGCATGAAGTGGCGGATGCTGTTCATTTGACGCCGAATTATTTGGCCAATCTGTTTAAGCTGCGTACGGGAGAGACGATATTGAACGTCCTGTCGGGCATTCGGATGGATAAAGCGAAGGAGCTTCTCAGGAACACAGATATGAAAACGTACGAGATTGCCCGGGCGGTCGGCTTCGCGGATGCGAAATATTTCGGCCAAGTATTCAAGAAGGTTGTCGGCGCAACGCCGCAGGATTATAAAAGGCAGTAATTCGATGCAGCCCGCAATTTCCCGTAGAATCGCAAACCGATCATAGGAATTTCACCTATTCCGCCCATGCCGTATTTCGGATAATAGGCATAGGGAAGGCAAGGGGGTGAATGAGAGTGATACTGAAGAAATTAAACTTGTCTAATAAGAATGTCGTCGGTTATTTATTTCTGCTGCCGCTGATTCTGGGCGTGCTGACGTTCTCGTTGTATCCCATAATAGAAGCGTTCCGGATCAGCCTCTATCATCACAATGGCGTGCGGGGGGTATGGGCGGGCCTGAGCAATTATGATTTTATATTGCATGATTCGACGTTCTGGAGAGCACTGCGCAATACGTTCATGATGGGGATCATGGGGCTGGGGATCGGCCTGCCGCTGAGCTTTATCGTCGCCTCTCTGGTCAACTCGATTGTCAGGCCGGGGATGAGCATGCTGTTCAAGGCCATTTATTTTCTGCCCAACGTGACCTCCACCATTGCCGCCTCCATCGTATTCATGCTGCTGTTCTATCCGACGGAGAAGGGGATCGCGAATTCGTTATTGAACGTATTCGGGCTTGAGCCGCTGGGATGGCTGTCGGACCCCAGATATGCGCAAATAAGCGTGATTCTAATGGATACCTGGCATGGACTGGGCTACTCGGTGCTGATCTGGCTTGCCGGGCTGCAGTCGATTTCCCGGGATCTCTATGAGGCGGCGGAGGTGGATGGGGCCAAGAAGCTGCAGCAATGGCTGTATATTACGATTCCATCCATGAAGCCGGTCATTTTCTTTATGGTGGTGATGGGCACCATCAACGCCTTCAAAAGGTTCGGCGAAGTGTTTGTTATCGGAGGACCGGACGGGAATCCGGGCGGCTCCTTGTTCACCTTAATGCTGTATGTGTACCGATACGGCTTCTACACCTTTGATTTTGGCAAGGCTGCTGCCGCCTCCTACATCATTTTCATTATTATTCTGGTATTCACACTGCTTAACTTTACAGCTTTCAAGAATAAAGACTGACCGGAGTTGAAACCTATGTCACAGATTTCTACTGGAACGCAAGCCAGGCTTCAGGTGCAGTCGAAGAGAAGATCGGACTTGTTTCTCCGTTCGTTCATTATTCTTGTGTTGACTGCTGGAAGCGTACTCATTATTGTGCCATTCGTGGTGATGCTGTCGATCAGTCTGGATCAGGACGCGGTATTTGAATTTCCTTTTCCATTCCGGATCATACCCGAGCATATCAGTCTGGACAACTTTAAGACGGCGATTGCCAACACGAATATGATGCGGCTGTACCTGAACACCTTTATGGTGGCTGTCGGCGTCATTTCTATCAGTACATTCTCGGCTCTGTTGGCGGGGTACGCGCTATCGAAGCTGAAGGTGGCCGGAGGCAAAATTGTGCTGCTGCTGGTGCTCGCGACCTTGATGATTCCCGGCGAAGCAACGCTCATCCCGCTGTTCATGCTGTTTAAGAAGCTGAATATGATCAACACCTATTGGGCCTTCTACCTGCCGGCCATCTCTTATGTGTTCGGCACCTTTCTGGCCAAGCAGTTCATGGACAGTCTCCCTGGGGAGCTTCGGGAAGCCGCTATTATTGACGGGGCGAATGAGTTTCGCTGCTTCACCCGGATCTATCTGGCCTTGAGCATGCCGATCGTCGCGACACTGGTCATTCTTTCTTTCCTGGGGGTATGGAACAGCTTTCTGTTCCCGCTCATCATGCTGAATGATCCGGCCAAGTATACGATTCAATTGGGGATCGCGCTGCTCAAATCACGTACGTCAAGCGGAGAAGCACCTCCGGGAATGAATATGGCGGCAACGGTGATGTCGATCGTTCCGGTTCTGCTGGTTTATCTGTTTTTTCAGAAATACATCATTCAAAGCGTTGCTCATACCGGTATCAAGGAATAGTGCCTATTCATAAAGGGGAGAAAACGAGATGACGATCAGTCAACCATATAAAGCATGGGTGTGTATAGCAATTTGCTCGATTATGCTGGTATTAACGGCTTGCGGAAGCAATGGCGGGGAAAAGGGTACAAGCGGCAGCAATCCGAATGCCTCGGGCAGTGAGAAGGAATTGTCCGGCGTGGTGAAAATCGCGGTATTGGGCTTCCCGCTTGATGACGGCATCAATCCTGCTACAGGAAGGGAGGCCAAAGGCATCAAAGCCTTGTTCGAGCCTTTTCTTGCCGATCACCCCAAGCTATCCATCGATTACATCGAGGTTCCGCAAGATGACCGCAAAGCCAAATGGCAGGCGCTTTTGCTGAGCAACAGCGTGGACATTCTGTTCCTGGACGCGGCGATCGATTTCTATAACCAGGGATTCCTGATGCCGCTTGACGATTACTTAGCGAAGGACAACTGGAAGGCGAACTTCATGGAGTCCTTATGGACGGATAATGAACGGCTGACCAGCGGTGCGGATGGGAAGGTAATGGGCATGCCAAGCGGCATCGCTACAAGTACGGTCGTTTATGACAAGCAGATTTTCGAAGATTACGGCGTGGAGCCATTGAGCGAGAAGCCCACTGCAGATGAAATATTAGAGAAGGCGAAGAAGCTGACAGGAATCAATCCCAAGACCGGCCAACAAACGTACGGAATGACCTATAACCCGAAGGGGTCCTCACATCTGAATCTTGATATTTTCTCGGATGGTCAGGGCGTTGAGTATGGCACGATCGATTGGGGCAATTTCGGAAACAGCCAATTGAATTTCAACACGCCAGCGATCAAAAAAAGCTTGCAGACGATGATCGACATGGATCCCTATCTGCCGCCTGGCTATGAAATTGGCCGAGGTTCGGAGAATTGGGGCAAGGAATCTAATAATGTCGCGATCTGCTTATGGTGCAATAATATGGATGAGGTGTTGAAAAACAATCTCTCTGACCGGTATGTGATGACCAAAGGGATTCGTGACAAGAATGACAAAACAACCTGGGGAACGGCCCGCGTCATGTCGATGGCCAAGGACAGCAGCAATCCAACGGCTTCTTGGGAGGTATTGAAGTACTTAACCGGTCCTGAAGGGCAGAAATTCATGTACGATAACTACAAGGAGCTGCCATCATGGAAGAACGCGGATTGGGTGAAAAAAGAAGATAATCCGTATGCCGACCAGCTGCTTGCCGTCGTTCAGGATACCAAGAATCAGCTGTTCCCGCCCATTATGTTCTCCACGATCCGCCCATGGATGGCCGATATTATTTCAAGGGCCATTCACGGTCAGAAATACGATATCGACAGCGAGCTGGCACAGATCCAGGAAAAGGTGGATAAATGGGTCGAAGAGCAAAAGGCGATTAATGCGCAGAAGAGCGGCGGATAGAAAGTAAGAGGAGAGGGGAGCGGGAACTTGAATATGAACAGGTATACGAAAGCATGGGGAATCAAGCAGCAGCAGGAGCTGTTCACTGCAGCAGGTGTGGATCCGGAGCAGTGGGGACTGCATATTACCCGGCTTGCGCCTGGTGACGGATGTGTGGTGGTCGACTGGGTGAGTGAACTTCAGGAGCAGGCCGGGAATGAAGCCTTGAGTTTCCAAGTTGAATACGGACTTAGGGGTGAGGCGGTTAAGAGTGTTCATGAGGTGGAGGGGCCATCAGGGAGTTACAGGATACCCTCTCTGATTAATGGTTCCGATTATGAAATCCGATTAGTCGCCCTAGACGGCATGACGCGGCAAATCGCGGCGAGCAGTCCGGCGAGATTAGCCCGGCCGGGCATCGTGCCCGGTACGGTCATCAATTACATCCATCCCGAGGATTACACCTATGATTTCTCCGGGCGGTCAACAGCCAGCCCTTCGATCGTCCGGCTTCCGAATGGGGAACTGCTCGCTTCGCACGATATATATTGGGGACTTGGAGGCCAGAATGTAAGCGCCGTCTTCCGCTCGGATGATGAGGGCCGATCATGGCAGTATGTGACGTATCTCTATCCCTGCTTCTGGGGCAAATTGTTTGTTCATCGCGATCAGCTCTATATGCTGGCAACCAGTACGGAGTATGGAGATTTGTTGATCGGCTGCTCTGCAGACGACGGGAAAACCTGGAGTGTACCCCGCGTAATCATAGAAGGGGGGTCGCGGGAGGAGGGTGGACCGCACAAAGCGCCTATGCCGGTTGTTGTTCATAACGGGCGAATCTGGACGGCTGTGGAATATGGATCATGGTCCACAGGCGGTCATGGTGCGGGTGTGATCTCCGCACCGGAGGATGCGGATCTGCTGGATCCGAACAATTGGACGGTAACGCCTTTTCTGCGATATGACGCAGCCTGGCCTGGAACGATTGAAGGCGGGAATGTGCCAGGGATTCTGGAGGGCAATGTGGTGGTTACTCCAGAGGGGGAGCTTGTCAACTTACTCCGATATCAAACCGACGGCGGAACGCCCGATTACGGCAGAGCTATCATGCTCGACATCCGGCAGGATCATCCCGGGGGGCCGCTTGAGTTCCGCAAGGTACTCCCGTTTCACGGCAATTTGTCGAAGTTTACGATCCATTATGATCTGCAGTCGAAGAGCTACTGGTCACTTGTCAATCCGGTCACAACCCCTTATGTTCATCAGCGGAATATCTTGACGCTGGTGGTTTCGGATAGCTTGGAGGAGTGGGAGAAGGTCCAGGATATTCTGGATTACGAGAGCACCGCCTGGCATGAGGATAGAACGAAGGTCGGCTTCCAATATGTGGACTGGTTCATAGAAGGGGACGATATTCTGGTGGCCTCCCGCACGGCGATCAATGGAGCGCATAATTATCATAATGCCAATTACATAACCTTCCACCGAATTGAAGGCTTCCGCCGGTTGAGGGCGAAATGAGGGGACAACGATGAACCATTTGGCAGGCGGAGTATGGCCAACGATGGTCACGCCTTTTACGGAAGCGGGTACCATTGATTATGATGCACTGGAGCGGGCTGTTGAGTGGTATATCGAGAAGGGGGTGGACGGCTTATTCGCCGTCTGCCAGTCCAGCGAGATGTTTCATCTGAGTCTGGAGGAACGTGTGGAGCTGGCTGCATTCGTGAAGCGGAAGGCGGCGGGCCGGGTTCCGGTCATCGCTTCCGGCCATATTGCGGATACGTTCGAGGATCAGGTCATAGAGCTGCAAGCATTGGCGGATACGGGAGTCGATGCGCTCGTACTGATTACGAATCGTCTCGCGGCAGAGAACGAGTCCGATGACAGGTGGACAAGCAGGCTGGAAAAGCTGCTGCTGGAGCTGCCTGCCGATCTCCCTCTGGGCTTCTATGAATGTCCTTATCCCTACAAAAGGCTCATTACGCCAGAGCTGCTCCGATGGTGCGCCAATACGGGCCGGTTCCACTTTCTGAAGGATACCAGCTGCGATATCGCAAGCATACAGGCCAAGCTTCAAGCTGTGAAGGGAACTTCCCTCAGTATCTACAATGCGAATTCGGCAACGCTGCTGGAAACCTTGAAACTGGGGGTCCAAGGCTATAGCGGGGTTATGGCGAATTTTCATCCCGAGCTGTATGGCTGGCTGACAAAAAATTGGCAGCAGCTGCCGGAACAAGCCGAAGCGTTGGAGGATCTGCTGAGCATCATGTCGCTGATCGAAAAGCAGCTGTATCCGGTCAATGCCAAATACCACCTCATGCTGGAGGGCGTATTCAACACGATGTATGGCCGTTCCAAAGATCACCGTGCATTTACTGCGACCAACCAGTTAGAAGTGGAACAGCTGCGCCGGATTTCCCAGGCGGCTGCACTGCGGTATGGCTTATAAATAGGAATTCTCTTGATTCCGTACTTACGCCGCAATAATAAAAGCCCTGCCATCGGCAGGGCTTTACTCCATATTAAGGAAGCTATTCCGTGCCTAATTCACCATTCCCAGAATAGGTGAAGAGAGGTCTGCCGGTGCGTATGTTCCGCCCGGAGTTGCATAACGCAGCGCATTCGTGAGCATGACTGCCATTTCCTGACGGCCGAGGGCAAATCCTTTGCCGCTGGCTATGAGCATGTCCTACGCGTACCACGCGCTTGCGTCCACATCCCTGAGGCAGCTCTTCTTATCCTGCAGCCCGGGTCTCCTGACTCTGAGTAGAGCGGCGAACTCCACCCCCATCCTCGCAAATTCAATATGGTAGACATTGTTTATATGTGATAGATTAGGGAATATTCAACAACAAGTGGGAGGATTGCCCGAATGATGAACCCTGTAAGAGTCATCCTGGATACGGATATTGGCCCGGATTGCGACGATGTGGCGGCGCTGTCGATCCTGCATGCCTTGGCAGATCAGGGGGAAGCGGAGATCATCGGCGTAACGCATTGCACGTCCAATCCTTGGGGAGCGGGCTGTATTGACGCCATTAACCGGTACCATGGCCGCCCGGATATCCCGGTCGGTACCTTGAATGAGACCGGGTTCTTGGATGAGGCCATCCATTGCAAATTCAATCGTCATCTTGCCGAGAACTATCCGAATCGATACGCGGATGGCGCCGGTGTGCCGGATGCGGTAGACCTGCTGCGCGAGCTGCTGGCCAAGGAAGCGGATCAGAGTGTCGTTTTCATAGCAATCGGACCGCTCCGGAACCTGCTCCACCTGATGCAGTCCATCCCTGACCGGCATTCGGATCTTGACGGATCTGAGTTAATCCGGCGCAAGGTGGAGCGGCTCGTCGTTATGGGCGGCGCGTTCCCGTCCGGCAAGGAGTGGAATTTCGAGATGTGTCCGGCTTCCGCGCAATATGTGACCGAACACTGGCCGACTCCGATCATGTTCAGCGGCTTCGAAATCGGAGAGCATATCCTGACCGGCGGCCCGTTGATTACCGAAGCTCCAATCGACAGTCCGGTGCGCGATGCCTATGAACGTTATCTGGGAGAGACGAAAGTCCGGAACAGCTGGGATCTGACCGCCGTTCTGTATGGCGTTCGCGGTCTTCGCGATTACTGGGAGGCCGTAACCGGCGGCCATGTACAAGTCGAAGCGGGCGGCGAGAACAGCTGGCAAGCTTCAGAGGATAGAGGGCATAGTTATCTGAAGCAGCGAATGGAACCCGAGCTGCTCCGGGATTTGTTGGACGAGCTGTTGGTAAGCCGCTATCATTCCCATTTGTCGGAGTAAGCGGCAAGAAAGGACTATTGATTAAGATTAACAATGCCCATCTGGAATGGGGTCATTATGCCATCTATGAGATTGAGGTCAGATAAGAGCGCCGGAGTTCTTCATGACCGAAGGCGATAAAGCTATCAGTTATCATGGCTGCTCATACAATCACGAACCAATCAACAACCCCGGAAAGTCCCCTTGTCAGCCCAGGCTGACAAGGGGACTTTTCTTCTGCCCGCAAAGCGCCAAACAGGCTAGACCAGCGCTGATGATGCGATAGAATGCACACGGCTAAACAAATGCAAACCCCCAAAGTAATGCCAATTTACACGGTACAGACCCGGTGTTACATTCGTGAAGCCCGGGTGATTAAAAAATGGTAAAGCGCTTTTTTACAGAAGGTAGGATGGGGATGAACGCGACTTATAGCTCAGGAAAAAAGTTGAAAAGGATCCGCAGGAACTGGCAGCTCTATCTGTTGTTTTCCTTGCCGCTCCTGTACGTCATGCTCTTCCACTATTATCCCATGTACGGCGCGCAGATCGCCTTTAAGGATTTCAATGCCGTGCAGGGGATATGGGGGAGCGATTGGGTTGGCTTGAAGCACTTTAAGCAATTTGTGGAATCGTATGAATTTTGGCGCGTACTGCGAAATACGCTGCTGCTCAGCGTGTACAGTCTGGTCGTAGGCTTTCCGTTTCCTATTATATTGGCCTTGGGACTCAACTACGCGTCGCATGTCTTCTTTAAACGATCGGTTCAGATGATTACGTACGCACCGCACTTCATCTCGGTCGTCGTCATCGTCGGGATCATGTTCCAGCTGCTCGATCCCCGGCTGGGGGTTGTCAACCGGATCGGGGAAGCGCTTGGCTTCGAAGCCGTCAATATGATGGCGAAGCCGGAGTGGTTCAAATCATTGTACGTGTTCTCGGATGTCTGGCAGAATGTCGGCTTCGCCTGCATCATCTATTTGGCAGCGCTGTCAGGCATCGATCCGGCACAGCATGAGGCGGCGATTATGGACGGCGCATCGATTCCGAAACGAATGTGGCATATCGATCTGCCGGGCATTATGCCGGTAGCGGTCATCATCTTCATTCTTGGCATGGGCGGCATTATGAGCACAGGCTTCGAGAAGGTGCTGCTGATGCAGAATCCGCTGAACATCCGGACGTCGGAAGTGATCGATACTTACGTTTATAAGGTCGGTCTCGTTTCGGCGATGCCGAATTATTCGTACTCGACGGCCATCGGATTGTTCAAATCGGTCGTCGGCCTGCTGCTGCTTCTCGGCGTCAACGGGTTCGCCAGAAAAATAAACCAAGAAAGCTTGTGGTGACGAAATGGGCAAGGGGAAAAAGGGGAGTCACCTCGCTCATTCACGCAGCGATAAAGTGTTCCTGTTCATCAATTATGCCATCCTGTCCCTGTTTACATTGTCCGTGCTCTACCCTTTGATTTATGTCTTAAGCGCATCCTTCAGCTCGACGGAAGCGATTATGCAGGGGAAAGTGTGGCTGCTGCCGGTTCAACCGACGCTTGACGGGTATAAAGCGGTCTTCGAGTACAAGTACATCGGAATCGGGTTCGGAAATTCACTCATCTATGCGGTAGCTGGAACGGCTCTGAACGTGGTGCTGACCATTCTGGCAGCCTACCCGCTATCAAGGCCGGACTTCGATGGGAGAAAAGCATTCATGCTGCTGTTCGTGTTCGCGACAATGTTCAGCGGCGGTCTGATTCCTTCCTATATGCTGGTGAAGGATCTCTCCCTGCTAAATACGTACTGGGCGCTTATCATTCCCGGCGGTCTATCCATCTGGAATGCCATTATGATGCGCACGTATTTCAAGACGACCATTCCCGGCGAGATGCTGGAGGCGGCCCAGATCGACGGCTGCAGCGACGTGAAATATTTGCTGCGCATCGTGCTGCCGCTCTCCGGGCCGATCATTGCCGTCGTGGCGCTGTTCTGCGCGGTCGGCTTCTGGAATCAGTATTTTTCGGCGGCCATCTATTTAAGTGATAAGAACCTGTTCCCATTGCAGTTGATTATGCGTGATATACTGATCCAGAATGAAATTGACATGTCCATGCTGTCCAATGTCGAGGAAGTGGTCAAGCGGAACGGCTTGCGGGAGCTGCTGAAATATGCGCTCATCGTCATTGCCTCTGCTCCGGTATTGATCATTTACCCGTTCGTGCAGAAGCACTTTGTGAAAGGCATTATGATTGGATCACTGAAAGGCTAATTCGGTTAACTATAGCATTCTGATAACAATTACGGGGGGAAACACCATGAGGAGAACGCTGTCCGCATTGATCGCATGCATCATCCTGATTGCCGTGTTTACGACGGCTTGCTCGAATAATTCAAATAATGTTAAGGACAATGAGCCGAAACCAGAGCAAGCGGCAGGCAATACGCCAACAGAACCGGCAGCGGCCGAAACGTCCGATGCCGTCGCGCCGGCAGGCGAGTTTCCGATCGTGAAGGAAAAGATTACGCTGAAGGTTATGGCGCCTGAGAATGCGGGCGTCGAGAATTATGCGACGAATCTCTTCACCAAGGAGCTGGAAGAGAAGACGAACATTCACCTCGAATGGATTATGGTGCCGGAGAAGAATGTCGTCGAGAAGCTGAACCTGATGCTGGTCAGCGGCGACTATCCGGACATTCTGCTCGGCATGGGCGTCAACAAAACACAGGAAGTCGTCTACGGCGGACAGGGCGCATTCCTGCCGATGAACGACTTAATCGAGAAGTACAGCGTGGAGACCAAGAAGCTGATGGAGACGCTGCCGCTGTTTAAAGAAACCATCACCGCACCGGACGGCAACATTTACTCGCTTCCGAAGGTGAACCAATGCTTCCACTGCACGATGTCGCAGAAGATGTGGCTTTACGAGCCTTGGTTGACCAAATTGGGTCTGAGCATGCCGACGACAACCGAAGAGTTCTACACCGTTTTGAAAGCGTTTAAGGAGAAGGATCCGAACGGCAACAGCAAAGCCGATGAAATTCCGTTCATGACGTCGGTTACCGGCTGGAATTCGGCGCTGGATGATTTTCTGATGAATGCCTTCATCTATAACAGTAAAGATCCGAACGCTCCAGGCCTGCTTATGCGAGACGGTAAAGTTACGGCCGCTTACGACAAACCGGAGTGGAAGGAAGGACTTCAATATTTGCGCCGCCTGTTCCAGGAAGGTCTGATCGCGCCGGAATCGTTCACGCAGGACAAGAATCAGCTGCTGGCCGTCGGCAACAACCCGGATGCCGTGCTGCTGGGGTCATCTCCAGGGGGTTTCCAAGGCGAGTTCCTGCAGCTTGGCGACGTGAATGATAAGCGCTGGCTCGGTTACAAAGCGGTACCGGCCTTGAAAGGGCCGGCAGGTGTGCAGCTTTCCGCCTACAGTCCGATGGAGTACTATACCGGACAGTTCGTCATTATGAAAGGCAATAAATACCCGGAAGCCTCCTTCCGCTTGGCTGATATGTTCTATGACTGGGATATTACGATGAGGCTTTCCAGAGGTGTCGAGGGCAAGAACTGGAAGAAAGCCGAGTCCGGTGATATGGGGATTGATGGCAATCCGGCCAAATGGGCGCCGATTCCGAATACGGATGAGAAGATCCAGAACGACTACTGGAACGAGCTTGGACCGATCAATCTGTCCAATGAATTCCGCCTCAGCCAGAAGAACAATGGTCCGGAGGATCTCGAAGTCCTCTTGTACCAAGCGACGAACGACAGCTATGCGCCGTACAAGCCGGATGTCAGCATTCTGGTGCCGCCGCTCGTGTTCAACGAGGAGCAATCGGCGGAAATTGCCGGACTGCAGAAGACGATCGACGATTACAGAAAAGAAATGCTGGCCCGCTTCGTGACCGGCGATGCGGATTTGGATAAAGATTGGGACAGATATGTAAGCACGTTGAAGGACATGAGCCTGGAGCGTTATCTGAGCATCTATCAGGAAGCTTACGACAAGACCAAACACTAACCGGAAGATTCAGGAGGAAGATAGATGCGCAGCAGAGAAGAGCGTATGAAGTGGTTTAAGGAAGACCGGTTCGGCATGTTTATCCATTGGGGGATCTATGCGGTTCCTGCCAAAGGAGAATGGGTGCAAAATCACGAAACGATCAGCCGGGAACGGTATCGGACGTACTTCGAGGAATTCGATCCGGTACGTTACGATGCGCGAGCCTGGGCGAAGGCAGCCAAGCAAGCGGGCATGAAATACGCCGTGCTGACCACCAAGCATCATGACGGCTTCTGCCTGTTTGACAGCATGCTCACCGAATTCAAGTCGACGAATACGCCCTGCGGACGGGATCTTGTCCGCGAGTTCGTCGACGCGTTCCGGGCGGAAGGCCTGCGGGTAGGCTTCTACTATTCCTTGCTGGATTGGAATCACGAGCATTACCCGACCTACGGTGATTTCTATCATCCGGAGCGAGCGAATGAAGCCTATAAGGATAAGGAGCAGAACTTTGACCTGTATGTAGACTATCTGCACGGTCAAGTACGGGAGCTGCTGACGAATTACGGTACGATCGATCTGTTCTGGTTCGATTTTTCATATGAGAGCCTGATCGGCGAAGCGTGGCGTGCGACGGAGCTGGCGAAGATGGTGTATGAGCTTCAGCCTGGCATTCTCATGAATAACAGGCTGGACCATACGCTGCTCAAGAATGGTATCTCGACCGTGTACGGGGGCGACTTCGCTTCTCCGGAACAGGCGATCCCGACGCGGGAGGTCATGTCTGATATTCACGGCCATCCGATCGAATGGGAAGCGTGCATTACGCTTAACAAGCATTGGGGATACCATGCGACCGACACGGATTACAAGCAGGCGAAGGATATTATCCGGCTCCTTGTAGACTGCGTGAGTAAGGATGGCAACCTGCTGGTGAATGTGGGACCTAATGCGAAAGGCGAGATCCCGAAGCCGGTCCTGGATATATTGGCGGAAATTGGGCAGTGGATGGCGCTGAACGGCTTCAGTATCTACGGCTGCAGAGATACCGCTCTGCCGGTGCCGGAATGGGGTCGATTCACGCAAAAGGACGGCAAGCTGTATGCGCATCTGTTCGAACGAGGCATGGGCGCTTATCCGCTGAAACGGCTGAAGGGCAGAATCGGCAGAACCCGCCTTCTGTGGGACGGTGCGGAAGTGACATCGGGCGAGTCTCATAACGATTATCATACCAAGGAGGATGCGCACATCCTGATGTCGCATTCAAGGCTGCCCGACGATAACGATACCGTAATCCAAATCGAGCTGCTGGGCGGCAGCGTATAGAAGAACGAACAGATCGAATAGGGGGATTGGATATGACGGCGGAATACAAACGGCGTAAACGGCGAATCATCGCGACATTCTCGGCTTCTTATATCGTCTTGCTGGTTATTCCGATCATCGTCAGCGTAATCGTCTATGATCGGACGGTGGCGGTCGTGAAGGAGGAAGTGGTGCGCAACAATATGCTGCTCCTTGAGCAAGCCAAGAGCATACTGGACAGGCGGATGGCCGAGCTTGATTCGATTGTCTGGCAGATCGAGGCTGATCCGCGTATTACCTCCTATCGCTACATGGCCAAACCGTTCGAGGGGGCCAACACGTTCAAAACGTGGTACACAGCCAAGCATCTATACGATTTCAGCGCATCCAACAACTTCATTCTCGATTATTTCGTGCTCTATAAGAAGAGCGGGATGGTACTGAGCCATCAGAATGTATATAAGTCCTCGGAGTTCAGCGATCAAGTGTTCCACTATACGGATATGGAACCGGCTGCCATGGAACAGCTGCTGTACGGCAGCAATCACAGGTACGAAGTGCTTCCTGCCATGGAGGCGTCATACCGGGGTAAATCCTATCCGATCGTCAGTTATGTGCAATCGCTGGACAGCGGCAGCTCGCCGGGTGCGGTAATTCTGGTGCTGATTAACAGCAGGGAGATCGTTAAGCTGCTCGAAGGCTTCGACGTCTCCTCTGGAGGAACAGCCTTCATTATGGACGGCAAGGGCCAGACGATCGCCTCCGTCTCGGACGGGGCAGGCCCGAGCCCGCTGCTGCAGCGCTTATCGGGAACGCACGGCGTCATTGAAGCCTCGCCGGATACGAACGGCATGCTGACGACGTATACGAAACTGGAATCGAAGGATTGGTATTTCGTCGTCGCCCAATCTCCTGAGATCGTGCTTCACAAAGTCAATCAGATCCGCAAAATTATTATCGGACTCTCTGTCTTGCTCGTGGCTGTGCTCGTGCTCTACTGCTTGTTTGCCTACCGGCGGAGCAAGCCGATTCGCAAGCTTCTTCTGCGGATCATGGAACGCTCGGAGCCTGTTTCATACGGAACCTTCAAGCCATATGCCATGATCGAGCGGAATTATTCACTTCTTGAGGATGATAAGCTGTTCTTGCAGCGGGCGCTGCAGGAGCAGCTCCCGCTCATCCGCAGCTCGTTCCTGCAGCGGCTGCTGAAGGGCGACTTCTCTACGGAAACCGAGCTGCTGACCTTGAAGCGCCATGCAGGTACGGAGCTGAGGGGTGCGTATTACGCCGTTGTGATCACCCGCCTGCAGAGCTATGAGGGAGAACTGACGACTAATATTCTGGAAGAGCTTGAGATTCGCAGAATTATGATGAAGGATGCTTTGAGTAAGGACGCTTTCTCGGGCTGTGCCTGGCATGACACCGAGCAGGACAAGATCAGCATTATTCTGCCGCTGGAAGTTCAGGATGCCGAAGAAAGCAGGAAGCAATTGGAGCTGCTGCTCGGCATGCTGCAGGAGCAGCTGCATATACAGCACGCGATATCTCCCGTATTTGCGGTAGGCGGCCTCTATCCGACGCTTGCGGAAATTTCACGTTCCTACGAGGAAGCGAAGCAGGCGCTTGGAGGCGGGCAGGGTGAGCCCGGCATCAAGATATTGTGGTATGACCGGCTTCCGCAGGAGAGGTCCTTCTACTATTATCCGCCCGACGCGGAGCTGCGGTTGATTCATCTGACCCGGATGGGCGCGCTGGAGGAAGCGGATGCCATGCTTGATGATCTACACCGGACCAATGAACGCATGAATCTGTCTGCCGACATGATCAAATTCCTTCATTATGAGATGTGGGGCACCGTCGTGAAGATTACGGAGGATCCCGATCTGAAGGACATGAACGGCATGATCGCGCTGCGGTTAGACACGCATGAAGCCGGTGCCATGGACCTGGACACGCTCATGAAGGATTTGCGGGAAACGTACGCCCTCATTGGCAAAAGAATTCATATGCGGAAGAATACGCAGAAATCCGGGCTCAAGGAGCAGATGATCGATTATATCGAATCCAACTATAAACGACCTGACTTTTCACTCACGGAGCTGGCCAATCAGTTCAACATGTCGGAATCGTATTTATCCCAGGTGTTCAAGGAGCAGGTCGGCATCAACTTTATTGAGTATGTCGAGAATGGGCGTATGAAATGCGCCAAGGAGCTGCTCGTTCGCACCGATATGCCAATTCATGAAATCGCCAGCACGATCGGGTACAGCTTGAACAGCACGTTCTGCAGAGCGTTCAAACGAATTAACGGCGTGAGTGCATCCAACTACCGCCGGCTCAATACGTAAACAAAGTATGATGGGAGGATCAGTTAATCATGTTACGGTACAAAAAAATAACGGTCTATCTATGTACGATGCTCATGATCTTCAGCGGCATCAACATCGGATATGCATCCGCTGGCGATCCGCAAGCACCGCCGCCGGCTAATATCGCCAGTCTGGCTAACTCGGTTCATGCGGATGATCAGCTTGTCTCCACCCCAACGTTTCAATACGGGGATGCGCAGTGGGGGGCCAATTGGTATCCGTTCGGCGTCAATGTCGCTAATAATGCCCCGGGTAAGATCATCGACTGCGATCCGTCGAGCTACTTTATCTCCCAGAAGGGCGCCGATTTCGCAAGCGGACCACGCTACATTACGCTAGGGTGGAATCAGGCGCAGACATTCAACACGGCCGTATTCGCTGCGGAATATGCCAAGGCAAGAGGCATCAAGGAATACAATATCGAAACGACGGTTGACGGTACGACTTGGGTGCCCGTATTCGGCACCAATCAAACCTTGGCTTGGCAGTATTTCCTCGGCCCGGATAGCAAGCCTGTTGTTGAGCGGCTCAAAGTAAGCTTCGATACGCAAGAAAATATAGTTGGGGCAAGAATCGCGATCTACAGCGTATATACGGAAGAAGCCAATGGTGACTACGCGCTCAATGAATTTGAACTTTACTTTGACGAGGCACACAACACCCCTCCATACTTTGACAGCCTTCGCGGCCAATCGGTCCCGGTTGGAAGGGTATCAAGCTTTCCCGTTAAAGCATCCGCGTTTGATGGACACTCTATTTCGTATGCGCTTACAATCGGTGTGCCGGCTTGGGCGGCCATCGACTCGGGAAGCGGCGTTATGACGATTACCAATCCTGCAGCCGCAGATGCTGGGAATCATATCTTGACGGTCATAGCAACCGATAATGTTACGGGCGCTAGTGCCGAGCAGGCTGTTTCGTTAACGGTAACCGAGCTGACCAACATCGCGCGCTTAGCGAGCGCGATTGATTCACCGGGTAAGCTTACGGCGGATTACAGCCTGCCTGCCGGTTATTATAAGAAACAAGCTGGCGAGCCGTATTGGTATCCGGCCGGCACCAGCTATGTCAACAATGCCCCTGATAAAATGATTGACGGCGATAAGACGACGTTCTTCGTCTCCAAGATTAATACCGACATGGGCGGCGAGCCTTCCTCCGACAAACCGCATTATATCTCTCTCGCCTGGAATGAGCCGCAAACGCTTAACGAGTTCGTGTTCACGGCCGACTTCGGCAATCAGAAGAGCATTCTAACCTACAATATCGAGGTCACCAAAGATAACCAGACTTGGACCAAGCTGTTTAGCGCGCCGCAGCGGCTGGATTGGAAGTATTCGATCTATAATTTCAGCAATGGCCCGAATCCCGCAGACTTTACGGAAACGATCAAGGTGAAGGTGCCTGCGCAGAATGATGTACGGGGCGCACGTGTCGTTATTATTACCGCGCCCGATACCAACTGGGGGCAAGCTCCTGGCCGCAGCTACTGGTTGAATGAGCTGGAAATCTATAATAACCCGGCCTACAACATACCGGAATTTACGGCAATCGGCGACAAGACCTTCAAGAAGAACACGGCTGTCAGCTTTAAGGTGTATGCCTATGCGAATAAGACGCCGGTCATCTATTCGCTGACCGAAGCTCCCGATGGCATGACGATCGACGGACAGAGCGGAATTATCAGCTGGACGGCTCCGAATTCAGCAGGGGAGTATACCGCAGTCGTCCGGGCAACCAGCAGCACGCTGTCTACCGCATTCGCGGAGATGACGATCCCGATCCATGTTACGGATTCGGATGTAACGGATGTATGGACCGTTAGTTCCATTCAGCCGATCTATGAAGCGGATATCAAGCCGGATGGAGCGGTTACCGATCATTATCAATTCGTCATGGCGAAGCACGAATATGAGAGTGCCCAAATTGCGATTAGAAGCTCGACTGATTTCAACATTCATAAGGTCGCGTTCAGCGGTCTCGTTAGCGGAAACAACGCGATCGATAGCTCCAATTTCAAGTACGGTTTTCCGGAATACCGGATTCCGGACGTTGCGCTGCCAAGCGAATTCAATTACATTCATAACAAAGAAACGGCCAATCTGTATCCGGGTTCTTCCGTTGATCAGCTCCCGGACCCGATCTCCAATGAGCAATCGGCCGATGTAGCTACGAATACAACCCAACCGGTTTTCTTCACCCTATACGTCCCTAAGGACGCTGCGCCCGGCGCGTATACCGGTACGGTTACGTTACAAACATCGTTGGGCGACATGGTGTTCGATGTCGGCGTTGAGGTCGCTGACGTCACGATCCCCGATATTACGGAATCGGCGCTTACCGTCTACAATTGGACGGCGATCTACGGGCATACCCGTGAGAAGACCGATTTCATCAACCAGTATTACGGGGCGGAGAAATACAGCGAAGAATGGTGGTCGATCATCGGGAACTTTGCCCAGAATCTGGCCGATTACCGGTCGAATATGCATATGATGAAGCCGATGCCGTTCTTATCCGACCACGGCTATAATTTGAACAGCTTTATGGGCGATGCTCCGCCGGTAATTCCGGATGAGGCTTGGGCGGAATTCGACCGCTATATCCAAATTTTCATTGATAGCGGCGTGACCCGGTTTTCGCTGGACCATCTGGTCGATAAAGTGATTCAGGTTGTCGGAGCCGATGAAAATTGGAATACGTACGACAGGAGCTTGATCAATGAGGATGGCACTATTGATGCCGGAACCTTACCGGATACCGACAAGTTCATCACCAACTATCTGACCGCGGTTTCCGCGCATTTGAAAGCGAAGGGCTGGCTGGATGAATTCAAATGGTATGCGCATATTTTCGACGAGCCGAACGTGGCAAGGCCGGGGTCGCTTCTTTGGTGGTCCTATGCGGCCAAGCTGGTTAAGAAGACCGTACCTGAATTCACAATCGGCGATGCAGGACTTGTCTATTATTATCCTGAGCAAGTAGAAACCTATGTCCCTGAGATGAACGAATACTATCTGGCCAAGGATAAATTCGATTCCTGGTATGAGACGTATAAAGACGATGGGAAGGAAAAGTGGGCCTACAGCCTAGGGTTCGATCCTGCGCTCAACAGATTGACCAGCACACCGACGCTGGCAAGCAGACTGGTATTCTGGGATTACAGACGCAACGATCTGACCGGCTATTTGCATTGGTCGTGGAATGGCTGGTGGGACGGCGAATTTGTCGGCGATACCTATGAAGTCTACCCCGACGCTGCGCACAAGACGGTCAAGAGCTCTTTACGGTATGAAGCCCAAAGAGACGGCATTGAGGAATACGAGCTTCTTAGCAAGCTGAAGACCAGCAATCCTTCTCTCGCAAACGAGATCTTAAGCACAGCCTTAAAGTCCGGAACGAAATATACGCTCGATGTGAATTATATCAAGACGCTGCATGATTACATGGTCAAGGCGGCAGCGGGTCAAACGGTCGGAAGCATCCCGGCTCAGCCTAAGCCGTTTGTGGAGGTTGTTAGCGGCAGCGAGCTCATCAATGATACCGACAGCCGGGTTGAATATGTCGGAACGGGCTGGACGAAGGTGACGTCGCCTAATCAGATCAATAACGGCATTAATTTGACGAAAGCCGACAGGGCCTATGAGAACAACGTCAGCACGACCACGGTTGACGGCGATTATGCGGAGCTTGAATTCTACGGGTATGGGATCAACGTATACGCGGAGAAGAACAGAAGCATGGGGCTGGTCGATATTTATATCGACGGTGTGCTGACAAGCACGGTGGACGCCCATGAGGATGTGCTATACCGGTTTTATCCGATCTATACGAATTACAATCTGACAGACGGCCCCCATACGATTAAAGTGGTGAACAGGGAGAATGAGAATAATCAGAATCGGGACCGCACGAACAAACGATTCTTGGTTCTCGATGCCTTCCGGGTATACAGCAGCACGGATCCTGCCAAGCAAAACGAGCTTGCGTCCGTCAGCGTAACGGGCGGAGAGTTGAATCGGGATTTTGCATCGTACGTGATGAACTATGATATGGAGATCAAGCATGATCAGGAAGTGGTGACGCTCAAGCCTGCGGCCATCAATCCGAACGCTAAGATCACCGTTAACGGCACTAAGGTTAAAAAGGACGGCAAGGTTACGGTTTATCCGCAAATCGGGAAAAACGTCGTCAAGATGACCGTGGAATATAACGGCGCATCCAAAGAGTACGTATTTAACATCATTCGTTTATCTGCCAATATGGCATTAACGGCGGAAGCTTCGGCTGACAATGCCATCACCCCGGATTATGTCCAAACGGGAACAGGATTTAACTATGGCGTAGGTGAGCACAAGGCTGCGGAGAGATCTCCATCCAAAATTACAGACGGGAACAAAGAGACGTTCTTTATCACGAAGCTCCGCTATGATTACGACGGCTATATTGACGATGCCACTTCTCAGCGGTGGGCTTTCGTGGACGGGATTGAGCAGAGACGGTATTATACGCAAGGCGGTCAACCGATCACCTATTATATCACCTTGAATTGGGATGATCCTCAGACGTTCGATACACTAAGGCTCTTCACGCAATACAGCATGGCATGGGGCATTCATCGCTATAATATCGAGACGACGTCAGATGGTTCAACATGGGAGCCGGTGTTTGCGGAGCCGAAATACTTCTCCTACACGACCATATCATCGGGGGAGAAAGAGCAGAAAGACGTGCTTCTTCCGGTTCAGACAGATAAGCGTGGCGTTCGGCTGGCCATTACGGCCGCATCCTTCTGGGGCTCGGAAGCTTACGCGCTTAATGAATGGGAGGTTTACTTTACCTCTGAAGTTCAGCCTAAGATTGAAGTGGAGAAGGACCCTGATACGGGAGGCGGCACCGTTACCGTTGTTCAGCCTCCGACCGGCGCAGTAATTACCCCTGCTGCCGCTCCAGGCGAGCCTGTCGTTGTCACGGTAGAGAAGCCAGTCCTCGATGCTTCGACGAGCGAAGCGGCGGCAGCCGTGACGGCGGATACGGTCGCGAAGGCAATGGGGATGGCCGAAGCCGATTCGGCGACAGGTGTGAAAACAGTCGAGATTGTCGTTCCTGCCACTGCTGGCGCGACAGCTTATTTCCTTCAGCTTCCTGCCATGGCGCTTAGCTCCGGCCATGCTGATGAGGTATATCGAATCATAACGGGGCTGGGGACGGTATCCATTCCGGGGACGATGCTGCGCGAAAGTGAAGCCGCAGGAGCCCAGTATGCGGGTCTTGTAATAGCTAACGCAGATACCGCCAAGCTGAGCTCAACTCTTCAGCAGCAAATCGGAGTTCATCCTGTCATTGAGCTGAGCCTCAGGATCGATGGTTCTGCAAGAGCATGGAGCAATCCAGCCGTTCCGGTAACCGTATCGATCCCGTATACGCCTACGGCGGAGGAGCTCAAGAATCCGGAGCATATCGTAATCGGGTACATCGATGAAGCAGGTCAATTCGTCGCTGTTCCGACAGGTAAGTACGATCCGGCATCAGGTAAAGTAAGCTTTACGACGACTCAGCTTGGACAATATGCCATCGCTTTTGTGAAGAAGACCTTCGCGGATACGGCCAACTATGCGTGGGCGAAGAAGGCCATCGAGGTTCTCGCTTCCAAAGGCGTCATCAATGGCATATCCGACCGTCAATTCGCACCATCACAAGCCGTCAGGCGGGCAGACTTTGTCCTGCTCCTTGTCAAGGCGCTAGGGCTAACGGCAGCTTCCGAGCAGCAGTTCTCCGATGTGAAATCGACCGCCTATTACGCGGAAGCGCTTGGTATAGCCAAGACACTTGGAATCGCAACCGGTGTCGGCGGCAATCAGTTTAATCCGGATACGCCGATTTCCAGGCAGGAAATGATGGTGCTCATCACCAGAGCGATGACGATCGCAGGCAAGAAGCTTCCTGCAGGAGCCGCGTCCGACTTGGCTGGATTCGCGGATCAAGGAAGTATAGCTCCATTCGCAGCAGACAGTATCGCAG
The DNA here is from genome assembly GCF_024498075.1 of Paenibacillus mendelii. Taxonomy (GTDB): domain Bacteria; phylum Bacillota; class Bacilli; order Paenibacillales; family Paenibacillaceae; genus Paenibacillus_Z; species Paenibacillus_Z mendelii. Next base: position 12,683 of record NZ_JANHOF010000008.1, on the reverse strand, counting down.
CGCTTGTGAAGAGCGGAATCGTAACAGGCAGTGAAGGGAAGATCAATCCGGTTGGGCATGCTTCACGAGCCGAGACAGCCGTATTGATTTACAGAATCTATAACATGCAGCACTAGTAGCGGTGAGCGAGGAGCGCAAACTGGGCTGTGTGCAGGAGGAGAGAGGCGGCGTTTACTTACGCGCCTCTCTTTTTATATTGTTTGAGTAACAAATCATCGCACATCTACCGTTCTGCCGCCTGAGCTTGCTATCGGCCCAGCATTCTGAAGCTGTAAGGCCTAAAAAGGGCGTAACAGCTTACGCCCCGGCCCAGATGTAATCTGTAACGCCCTTTTCTACCGTTACAGCATTCGAATCAGCATCTAGCCCCAGCATTTTGCAGCTGTAAGGCCTAAAAAGGGCGTAACAGCCCACGCCCCGACCCAAATGTGAATCTGTAACGCCCTTTTCTACCGTTCCGGCGTGGAGCACTCAATTTGACTTTCTCGGGGAGGGAATAAGGGATGCGGTTAGTAGCGTTCCGGCCTAATTCAATGAAAAAAGCGTATAGCGGATATTGCCGGACTGGAAGTTGAACGGCGCTTATCCATCAGCCACGGCTATCGGGACAATAAAACAAGATAAACGGTATGCGTCAAATGCTTCCCGCCTTAGCAGTCCAATGAATTCCCTTTTATGGCAGCCCAATCAATGGGGGAATACTCAATAAGTTTACGAATTTTGAACTATATCATGAAATTTCCATCTGGTATTCTATGTTATAGAAATGCAGGTGTTGTGATAGATAAGAGTTTAATGGTAGGGTTGAGTATGGGAATCTTCACAAATCTTGCTAAAATATTGTAGTGCGACCACGGGACAGATGCCACGGGCGACAAGGGCGTTACAGGCGCTATAGGTGCTCTTGCTCGACCGCAAACACGCACTAATAATTGCAATTCCCCAGTATAGGCTGAATCAAGATAACGGAATCGTTGCAGGCATGGAACGGTCCACATTCATTCAGAATGCCATAAACCGTAAAAGTGAGGTGCTGCGCGTGCATGCCGACGATAGAGTAATCGAAGTAGACGGGCTTTTCAAAAAATACGGGAACTTTACCGCTGTTAACGGAGTCAGCTTTGGCGTGAGCCGGGGGGAAGTATTCGGGCTGCTTGGCCCCAATGGCGCGGGCAAAACAACGACAATGGAGATGATCGAAGGGCTGCGGAAGCCGGACGGCGGCAGCGCCAAGGTGGCGGGGCACGATACGCGGACCTCGCTTCGCAAAGTGAAGGAAGTGATCGGCGTGCAGCTGCAGTCGACATCGCTGTTCGAGTTGTTGACCGTGGAGGAAATATTGCGGATGTACGCAAGCTTTTATCCGCGTTCGGTGCCGATCGAGCCGCTGTTGGACGACATGATTTTGCAAGATAAGCGGAAGGGGCAAGTCAAGCACCTCTCCGGCGGGCAGAAGCAGCGGCTGGCGATTGCCATCGCGCTTATTAACGATCCGATCGTGCTGTTTCTCGACGAACCGACGACCGGACTCGATCCGCAGGCGCGGCGGACGCTGTGGGATATCGTGCTCCGCTTGAAGGAACGGGGCAAAACGATCGTACTGTCGACCCACTATATGGACGAGGCGCATATTTTGTGCGACCGGATTTGTCTGATGGACCAAGGGAGCATCATCGCCCTCGACACGCCGGATGAGTTAATCCGTTCGCTGCAGTCGGAGAATGCGATTGAGTTCAGGCTGCCTGATCAAGTGGACGGATACCAAACCGCCTCATCAGCCATTCAATCTGATTCTCACATTCCACCCGCAGCCGGAGCGGATGGCTCGGAAGCTCCCGGCATGTTGATGGGTCTGCTGCAGCATATTCCCGGCGTCCAGCAGGTCGAGCTGCGCAAAGATACCTATGTTCTCTACACGAGCGATCTGCAGGCAACGCTCACGAATTTCGTGCAGCTCATGTCTGAGCGCAATATAACGTTTACTGACCTTAGGACACGAACGGCGACACTGGAAGATGTGTTCATCCATATGACCGGAAGGGGGCTCAGAGAAGAATGAAGGCTTACTTGCAATTGACCGTATCGCAGCTGAAGCTGTTTGCGCGCAACAGGCAGATGCTGGTATTCACGCTCTTTTTCCCGGTGTTCTTCATGCTGATGTTCGGATTTCTTTTCAATAATGACGGTCCGATGTCGCTGGATGCTTCGATCATCGACCAGGATCGCACCGAAGCGTCGCAAGAGCTGGCGTCAAGGTTTGGTCAGACAGGCGTATTGAACATCAAGACGTCTGATACCGAAGCGGCTGCGCTGGATGCGCTCAAGCACAACGATCTTGGCCTGGTCGTCGTCATTCCGGAAGGGTATGGCGACTCGCTCAGCAAGTTCGCGCAAGTGTCCGAACCGTCTTCTGGCGGCACGAATGGCGGATCGGCGGCTGTGAACGCCGGCACGCCTGCACAGATCCGGATGATTTACGACAGCTCCAACTTGACCACGGCCGGTATGGCCAAGGCTGCGGTGAATGCCGTCACCGACGGCGTGTCCAAGGAGCTCGTGCATTTTACCCCGGCTGTGACGGTAGCGGAAGAGAGCGTTCAGTCGCAGCAGCTGTCTTACATTGATTTTCTCGTTCCCGGAATTGTCGCCATGATGATTATGTCGAACAATTTGAACGGCGTAGCCGGGCAGATCGCGTCCTGGCGGGAGCGGGGGGTTCTGCGCAGAATGCAGAGCACAATGCTTAGACCGTCTTCGTTCATTGCGGCGCAAATAACGGCGAGGCTTGCTCTGAACGGGGTTCAGGCAGTCATTGTTCTGCTGATCGGCCAATTCATATTCGGCACGCAGGTGAGAGGCTCGTGGGGAACGCTTCTGTTCTTCGTCATCATCGGCACGCTGGCGTTCATGTCGATCGGCTTTATTGTTGCCAGCCTGGCGAGGACGCCGGAAAGCGCTAACCCGATCGCCGCCTTTCTTTCGTTCCCGATGATGTTCCTTGGCGGCGTCTTCTTCCCGATCAAGAACATGCCGGAATTCGTCCAGAAGATCGTGAATCTGCTGCCGATTGCCCATCTGTCAACGGCCATGCGCGAGGTGATGAATACGGGGGCGGGCTTCGCGTCCTTATGGACACAGACGCTTGTTCTCGGCGGCTGGATGATCGTTGCTTTCGCGATCGCCTCCTACACGTTTAAATGGGAATAACAAGGTTTATCGCTATGCTGCCAAGGCTGGCGGTTCAGCAACCAAGGGTAGAGCCACTCGCGGGCTCTATCCATGTTTCATTTTTCCACGAAAAGCAAGTGAATTTCTTTCTTTCCCGATTCGTGAGGCCCGATGATCTTCTTGCAGCCCGCTAGAACATATTGCATCCCAATCGCTTTATCTTCACGCACAACGTCCCTCGAAAGGATCTTTTCACAAGTGGTATTCGACTTCCCTCTTGATGTCCCCCCAAACTCATCTCTGGATGTATCATAACTGTATTTAATCTTCTTACCATCATAATGAAGATCACTTATTATGGGGTCGCCTTCGTCCGTATAACTCGTAATTCGCAAATGACTCTCCTGACCGTTATCTACATTAGTAATGAACGGGATTATTTTGTCTGTGTTTAACGGCCCGCCTGGACCAACTACAATATCGCCATTTCTCTTGGCTTCTTGACTTGAATACGTTGATGGTGTCGTACAGCCGGTTAACAGCAAGGCCAGTGTTAACAGGATTAGCATTTGTCTCATGGTAAGCACCTACAAACTTTAGACGTCCAGACATTTCCATTTGTTTCTGGCCTTAAGAAGCCCACATAAAGATGTTTTTTATCTCAATTATGCTTTATAATGAGAACGATTATCACTCCAATGAAGAAAGGCTGAGTGCAATGAAGAACGGTCCATCTCTATCGGATCATCTCGCTTCATATCTATATAAATTGGATGATATCCAGCATATCCATTCGACTGCCCCGGATTTTCAACATGAGACTACGCTATATGGCATGCTGCTGTTCAAGCAAGCTGACGGGGACATTCAGATTGGCGGGACGAGCTATCCTCTGCACCGGCAAAAGGTGTTCATCTTGGCGCCGGATACCGCCTTCAAGCTAAGGCTTCGTCGAGCGGACTCGGCCGACTATTATTACATACGTTTTCATGCACTGCAGGCCGCGGAGCAGAATATCTTCGTCCCTGCCACGCTGAATTGCCCGGACGAGCTGTCCGTCTCGCATTTTTCCCTTCTGATTGAGCGGCTGGATGAGATGGAGAGGAAGCAGCACAGCGGCAATGGCTGGGATGCCATGAAGGCCAATATTCTCTTCCAAGAACTGCTGGGAGCGTTATTCAAGGACGCCAACCATGGTCATAAGCAGGATGTGAATCAAGCGCTCACCCTTACCATGGAATATATGGAGCAGAACTACCGGTTGAATATATCTCGGAAGCAGCTGGCCGAGATGGTCGGCATTAGCGAGGATTATTATTCGCGGGCATTTAAGAAGCAGGCCGGGAAGAGTCCGATGGAATATTTGGCTGAAATCCGGGTCAATCAGGCGAAGCAGTCGCTGCTGCTCTCAGGTGATTCGTTCCGTTCGATCGCCCAAAGCGTCGGATTTAGTGACGAGTTTTATTTTAGCCGCAAGTTTAAAGCGACGACCGGCCGCTCGCCGACTTCTTATGTGAATACAATCAAATATTCGGAGAAGATCGCTTCGCTCAAGCATCTGCTCACGGGCCATCTCATTGCGCTCGGCGTTGAGCCGTATGCGGCAATCATTAATAACGCATACCCGATTACAACCCGGCTCCGCAACACGGTTGACGTAGGCGACTCCAAGCCCGACCTGGAGAAGCTGATGACAGCCAAACCGGATTTGATCATCACGCGCGATTTTCGCGATTTCGGGAAGACGCAGAAGGAGAGGATGTATAATCAAATCGCTCCGACCGTCACGCTTCCCTTCGACCAGAATTGGCGGATTCATTTGCAGACCGTCGGCAAGATCATCGGCAGAGACAAGGAAGCCAGCGACTGGCTGGAGCGGTACGAGTATAAGGTTGAAGCGATCCGCAGGCAGGTGATGCCTATAATCAGAGACGAGACGATCCTTATCGTCGGAATCGGCGAAGGGCAGATGTGCGTGTACGGTCAGCGCAACCTGGGCTCGGTTCTATACGGGGATTTGAAGCTGGCGGTTCCGCATGGCGTAACCGAGATCAAGCATTTCAAAGAGGTCACGCTGGCGGATCTGCCTTTGTTCGATGCCGATCGGATTCTATTAACCAGCTATAAGCATGATGGCTCCGCACATAAGGATCAGGCGATACAAAGCGAAGTAAGAAGGCTGTATGCGAATAAGCAGTGGCGTGCACTGAAGGCTGTCAGGAATCAGGCAGTCTATAATATGTATGATAGCCAGCATCATTACACGTGTTATACCTCGTTGTCACATGATCTGTTTCTCGATAAAGCCCGTCAGCTGTTCATGTCGGATTCGTCCAAACAGCGGACGTAAATGTCCATGTTCATTGTGGACGGCTTTCGTATAATTAAGAATGAGAATCAGTCTCGTTTATAAGGGCGGACAGACAAAGGGAGAGGGAAAGAAATGTATAAATCCAGAAAGGTATTCGCTGCGCTAGCTATGATGCTGGTGTTTATGCTCATTATTGCCGGCTGCGGAACGAACAAGAACGAGGGGACAGAAGGGCAGAATAAGCCTGAAGAGAAGGTTAACGGTACGAATAATAAAGAAGCTGCGGCGGGGGGCAACGAGCAGAGCGCAGATGTTCGGGTCATTGAGCATGCGATGGGCAAAACAGAGATCAAAGGCACTCCGCTTCGGGTCGTTACCCTGTATCAAGGCGCTACCGATGTGGCGGTTGCGCTGGGCGTAACACCGGTCGGCGTTGTCGATTCCTGGGTTGAAGAGCCGATGTATCTCTATCTGAGGGATCAGCTGAAGGACGTTCCGCATGTCGGCTTGGAGACGCAGCCGAATCTGGAGGAGATTTCGAAGCTGAAGCCGGATCTTATCATCGCATCGAAATTGCGTCATGAGAAAATCTACGATCAGCTCTCTCAAATCGCTCCAACCGTAACCCATGAGACGGTCTTCAAGTTCAAGGAGACGCTTGATTTGATGGGGAAGGCGATGAATAAAGAGGAGGAAGCGGCCAAGCTGCTCGCCGATTGGACGGACCGGGTGGCCGATTTCAAGCAGAAGATTGAAACGAAGCAAGGCGCCGAATGGCCGATCGAGATCTCCGTGCTGAACTTTAGAGCCGACCATTCCCGCATCTATGTGACGGGATACGCCGGCGATATTCTAAGTGAGCTTGGCTTTACCCGTCCTGCATTCCAGCAGGAAGAAGAGAAGAAGGGGACAGTCGTGCTTAAATTGACGAGTATGGAAAGCATCCCGAGCATGGACGCGGACGTGTTCTTCGTCTTTACATTCGATGCCGGCGAAGAAGACGGCGCGGTTCAGAAAACGTATGAGGAATGGACGGGTCATCCGCTCTGGAAGGAACTGAAGGCCGTGAAGAACGATAAGGTGTATATGGTGAATGAGGTTACCTGGAATAACGGCGGCGGCATTATTGCAGCCAACAAGATGCTGGATGAACTCTATGATCACTTTGGATTAGCAAAATAATGACAAGCGCGAGGATCAACATTTTTTCTCGTACCTCTACGAGAATTGCAGGGCTTGTTCTCGCATTAGGCTTGTTCGCCGGTTGTTTCATTGCAAGCATCGCGCTCGGGCAGATTGCGATCCCATTTTCGACGACGATCAATGCTTTCGTTCATTATGACCCGTCTTCAACGGAGCACATTCTGATTACGACAACCCGAATTTCCCGTGCCGTCATTGCTGCAGTGATTGGAGCGGGGCTGGCGATAGCGGGAGCATTCATGCAGGCCTTAACGAAGAACCCGCTCGCTTCCCCAAGCATATTCGGCATTAATGCGGGTGCAGTATTTTGCATCGTATTTGCGGCGACTTTCTTCTCGGTCTCTTCTCTCACGCATTATATGTGGATCGCATTCGCGGGAGCCGGAATTGCCGCTTGCTCGGTTTATTTCCTGGGCTCCCTGGGCCGGGACGGCTTGTCTCCGATAAAAATTGTATTGGCGGGCGCAGCTATATCGGCACTATTCGTTTCCTTCACACAAGGCATGCTGGTCATCAGCGAGCAGAACCTGGAGGGCGTCTTATTCTGGCTGGCCGGGTCGGTCTCGGGTAGAACGATGGATATGCTGCTGCCGATATTGCCTTACATGGCGGGTGCGGGAATCTTGGCCTTCCTGCTCGGACGCTCCGTGAATATCTTGACGACGGGCGATGATATTGCCAAGGGCTTGGGACAACGAACGATCATGGTCAAATCATTGATGGCCGTCGTCGTTATCGTCTTGGCCGGCGGATCGGTTGCGGTCGGCGGCTCGATCGGGTTTATCGGCCTGGTCGTTCCGCATATCGTGCGTTCGCTGGTCGGGATTGATTACCGGTGGATCGTTCCTTATTGCGCGCTGCTTGGCGCAAGCCTGCTGCTGCTGGCCGATATCGCGGCCAGGTTCGTCATTATGCCTCAAGAAATGCCGATCGGGGTCATGACCGCCTTGGTCGGAACGCCATTCTTCATCTATATCGCACGCAGGGGGATGGCGAGGGAATGAGCAATTATGCTGGCATACGCAATAAATCGGGCAAGCTTTCCTTCCTGGTCGAGAAGAAAACCGTCGCGGTTACGCTGGCCCTGTTAGCAATTGTGATTCTGCTGTTCATTGCAGGTTTATCGATCGGAAGCACCATGATTAACCCGATCGAAGTGGTGAAGCACCTGCTTGGCATGGGCAGCGGCGAGTATACCTTTATTCTGGAGACGCTCCGGCTGCCGCGCATGCTCCTATCGCTGCTAGTAGGTGCTGCACTAGGCATATCGGGTTTAATTCTGCAGGGAATCATCCGCAATCCGCTTGCTTCCCCTGATATTATCGGAATAACCGGCGGCGCATCGGCAGCGGCGGTTATATTTATCATCTATTTTGCCGGCGCGGTGAGCATCCGCTTGCTTCCGGTTGCTGCCATTATCGGGGCGGGAACCGTTTCACTTCTTATTTATTTGTTGGCTTGGAAGAAAGGCGTCTCGCCGATCCGCCTCGTTCTCATCGGGATTGGCGTGGCTGCGGCGACGGGAGCTACGACGACGATGCTGATCGTGCTTAGCTCCACCGCCTCTGCGAGCCAGGCGTATATCTGGATGACGGGAAGCGTGTACGGAGCCAACTGGGAAAATGTTTATTCCATGCTGCCTTGGGTGCTGGTTTTTGTCCCGCTTACGTATATATTCGCCAGGTCGGTTAATGTGCTGGAGCTGGGCGATCAGGTGGCGGCAGGCCTTGGGACGAAGGTTCAACTGCAGCGGTTCTGCCTGCTTCTCATTAGCGTAGCGTTGGCGGGATCTGCCGTCGCATTCGCGGGCGGGATCGGATTCGTAGGATTAATCGCCCCTCATATCTCGAGGAAGCTCGTCGGGCGTTCGTTCGGAGGATTGATTCTGGTTGCCGGAATAATAGGGGGATTAATGGTCTGTTCGGCGGATATGTTAGCCCGTACTGCCTTTCTTCCGCTTGATATTCCTGCGGGCGTATTCTCCGCGGCTATCGGCGCTCCATTCTTCATTTATCTGTTGTATGCGAACCGGAACAAATAAGATTGGGACAAAGGGAGAATCGGAACATGAGCCATGAGGGACCGCTCTTGCTGAAGCGGGAGGAATGGGAATATTTCAAGAATCAGCTGCGCATGACAACCGGGGAATCTCTTGAACGGCGTTATTCGATCTCTTCGCAAGACTTGCTCGATGAACAGCGATGCGCCGCGTTTCTAGATGGCTTGGCGCCAGTGCTTGACTCCGACTCGAGAAAGGTGACCGCTTCGCTATTCGCCAAGCGGTATGCCTTCTTGCTCATTTGTCCCAGCTTCTATGCCATGACGATGTACGGGAAGAGCTTTGACGTATCCATCGGGAATTGTCATGTCGAATCGAATTTCGTGGGCGAAAGCTGGAGGCCGAATCTGCGGCTGGACGATTGGAGCATGACGCAGCCCGCGGACGCCGGGCGCCAAGAATGGCGCGATCAAATTATGAAAGGCATCTTCGTGGATCATCTCGCTCCGATCTGGGCGTCTATATCGAAGGTTGCCCGTCTCCCGTTATCTATATTATGGGAGAATACCGCCATCTTCGTCTACGCGCTATACGAGAAGCGAATTGCCGATGAGAGCAGCGAAGAGCAGAAGCTACGCCGGCAGGAGGATTTCGACTATCTTGTCCGCGATGCGCCGGCAGATTTATTCGGCTGGAAGAACAATCCGCTTGCGGCATACGATAGTCCCAAATGCAGCGTAGAGGGATACGACAAGCCGCTGCGCATTCGCAAAACGTGCTGCCTGTATTATAAAGCTTCGGACGATGGAAGCTATTGCGGGACTTGTCCGCTGGTGGCTGCAAGCAAATAGGGCCAATCATACAAAGGGAGCTATCCTGCGAAGTGAATGTATCCGCTTCGAGGATAGCTCCCTCTTGTATAATCCGCTGAACCGCGCTGTTATTGCGCTGTGTCCAGTGTATAGATCCCCATCTGCTTGCCTTCCAGCGCATACCATGTCAGTGTGTCGCCTTGAACAAGAGGAGCCATATTCCCAGGCGACGGGACACCCTTAAGTGCAACAGGAGCTTTCAGGAAGCTGCCATCTCCACTAACAATCGCATAGAACAGCGTACCTTCTTCCACACCCTCGGTCTCAACCTTCCACAGCAGTGCATACTTATCCTTGCTGATCTTGCTAATGTGGCTTTCTCTTACCATACTCTTGGAGCTTGGCGCATAGTCTGTGATCCAAGCGGTCTTTACGGCTTTGCTATCGGTTGCCGTTTTTGGAACGGCACTGATGAACAGGTTCTTGGCGCTGCTTGTTCCATAAGACTGGGTCAGCGAAACACTAGAGCCGACGACCAAATAGTTCGATTCCGTTACTTCAAGTCCCGTCAAATGAGCTCCGGTGTAGTTATCGCCGATTCGTCCCGGGAAGGTGAGGATATCAATCTCGCTTGTGATTTCACCGGCATCCTCCGTCTGGAGCACGATAGATCTCGGATATGCGTCTCCATGATCGGCATAGACGATTCGACTCCCGTCGAACCCTACATACCCTGCAAAAGAATGACTCACATGATTCGCCGGCCACTGCCCGCCCTTGGCAAGAATGCTCATATCTGAGGTTTGAATCAAGAATGAAATGTTCGATTGATGGTGCAGCCCGTCATCCGACAGGTACCGTTCCCTTGCCGTATGAACGATAAGTTTCCCGTCCTGGCTATCCATATTGAGGTTACTCGCATCGAAGGGTACCGTCACATGAACATCCTTTATATCGGCTTGGCCGATCTTCTTCCACGCTTGATCGTATTTCACGATCGCGAACACGCTCTTCGTATTCGACTCTTCCATATTCGTCTGTCCATACACAACGTAATAATAGCCATCCAGAGAGGCATGGAATCCGCCAAAGAGCGGCAGCTCCATCGGAATATTCGTCTTGCCCAGATGACGATAGGTTGTCTTGTCATAGTCGCTTACGGCAAGCTTGCCTTCATTGAAGTGCAGGATATGAATACGGTCATTATCCGCATACATGTACCGCTCCGCGGGGCTGGACCAATTGCCGTACCAATAATCGGATGTGTCCTTGTTGTCGACTGCGGTGGTGTAGAGCACGGACAAGGCTTGGCTCGAATAGATTTCGATCGACCGCGTGGAAGAGTTCCAGGCAATGGTATTGTTGAAGCTTTCCGATACGAACCGAAGCGGAACGAGCGCTCTGCCCTGAATAATGCGTGCAGGAACGTCCATGGTGATGTTGGCATTGTTGATTTGTGCGATGGGATTATCCAGCTGCACGGTGACGGTGGTGTCATTCAATTTTCCGGTAATCGTTCCCGTCGCATCGTTCCAGGTGACTTTGGCATTCAAGGCTTCGAATACCGCTCGCATCGGTACTAAAGTCCGTCCGTTGTCGGAGATCGGAGGTACATCGAATTTCAGCTGCTTCCCATCCAAATACACCTTAATCTCATTATTGGCCGGAACAGATGCAGATACCGTCATAGGAACAGACAGCATAGCCAGTATCAAGGTGAGCATCAAGCAAGCGGTTGACAGACGTTGTTTCATAACATAACTCCGTTCTATTCTGAGATTAGATTCCTATAAAAATCTGTGTGCTGCCTTCTTTTCTAGAAGAAAGCCAATACATATATCGACAATCGGGAAGGGAAAGTTTACTTCATTCCACAGGAGTTCCAGCAGCTGCTTAAAGGACTCCAAACCGCTATCTCGTTGGTGAAGTCTCATCAATATGAAGAACGAAGTTTGGTTTCAATAGGTATTCTAGCGGATAGATATCATCTCTTGCCGAAATCAACGCCTTGAATATAGCGATGGGCCGTTTATCATCCATATTGCTGTAAGTAATGCCAAGTTCCTCAGGTGCTGCAAGCTCGACTATAATGAAAGCATCCTCGTCATTCGTTAGCTTATATAGGAGATGACCGGGTTTGAAGACGTTCTCCATATGATCGAATGTGACAACATGATATTGCCAGTCTCTCCAGTGGGTTTGGATCACCTTGAAGGCTTGCTGATTCACAAGCTCGATAAACCTTTGATGCTTGAGCGTTAATTCGATTCCTATAATGTAGCCTTGTGGATCCATATCGTTCCCGTATTCGGTGTCATAGGCTGTCCCGCAATCCTGTTTGAATGTATTTGGGGGGATCTTCATCCGATCCAAATCGGCAGCAAGATTATTATCGGTAACGTAAGGGATGCAAACTTGATTCGGATCTATATACTTTGCAAGCTCATGATCAGAACCGGCCGTAGCTGTGGCGTATTTCGTTGGCTTCAAATAGATGTAGCCCATAGAGGCGTTAGCGTCGCAGTAACAAGTGATTTTCATTGTTGGCTGCTCCTTCCATATAACGTGATACGGATTAGACGTGAGTAATGTCAAAGGTTTCTCATTTGTGAATGGCATTGTGGAAGTAATCCTTCCTTCTATGAGAAAGGGAGAAAAGCCAGCAAATTCGGGCATTCCGGTACTTTTTCACCCGACGTCCTATAGACGTGTTTATGTGTTTTCTAAAATAAATTAAAAAGAATTTCAAAAAAGGCTTGCCAGAACCTCGATTAGCATGGTATATTCTTATTCCGGGCCGAAAACGGTACGGAGCATGAACGAAACAGTAACAAACTTGTTCCTTGAAAACTGAACAATGAGCGACCTGTCAAGCAAAGATTTAACAAGTAATGAGCTAACAAGCTTATCAATATAGTCGGTCTTCGGATCGCACTTTTATGGAGAGTTTGATCCTGGCTCAGGACGAACGCTGGCGGCGTGCCTAATACATGCAAGTCGAGCGAATTTCATTGAAAGCTTGCTTTCAATGGAGTTAGCGGCGGACGGGTGAGTAACACGTAGGTAACCTGCCTACAAGACTGGGATAACATTCGGAAACGAATGCTAATACCGGATACGCAATTCTCTCGCATGAGGGAATTGGGAAAGGCGGAGCAATCTGCCACTTGTAGATGGACCTGCGGCGCAT
>NZ_JANHOF010000007.1 GCF_024498075.1 Paenibacillus mendelii | reverse complement strand
GCGCTATGATGTAATTTCGGTAGTATGAGCGTGGTTAGTGTCCAAAATTAGGGGGTTAAACCGAAAAGGGTCTTACAGCATCGCCACTCTTTATGGGCAGCATCTGTTAGACCCTTTTCTACCGTTACAGCTCCCGATCCCCGGCCGCTCGTACACTTTCACCAGCTGTAACTCCCAAAAAGGGTCTTACAGCATCGCCCCCCACTCTGGGCAGCAGCTGTTAGACCCTTTTCTACCGTTACAGCTCCCGATCCGCGGCCGCTCGTACATTTTCACCAGCTGTAACACCCAAAAAGGGTCTTACAGCTATGCCACTCTCTATGGGCAGCAGCTGTTAGACCCTTTTCTACCGTTACAGCTCCCGATCCCAGGCCGCTCGTACACTTTCACCAGCTGTAACACCCAAAAAGGGTCTTACAGCATCGCCCCCCACTCTGGGCAGCAGCTGTTAGACCCTTTTCTACCGTTACAGCTCCCAATTCCCGGCTGCCCGTACACTTTCACCAGCTGTAACACCCAAAAAGGGTCTTACAGCGTCGCCCCTCTCTATGGGCAGCAGCTGTTAGACCCTTTTCTACCGTTACAGCTCCCGATCCCCGGCTGCTAATCCTTCGACCATCATCGACGACGATCCCCGGTCAACAGCCACCTGTTACCTTTCACTAGCGCATCCGATCAGCAGCCGACTGTCACCTTTATCTTCACCTTTGTACCGCTCACCTACTCCAGCCGCCCCGGTAATACCCACTCCCCGCATCAAGCCATCGAGCTGCCGCCCCCCATTCTACAATCCCGTCGTCAGTACGGATCATCCTGATAGTAATAATTCGGGTTGACCGTTAGGTTGTCGTAATGGGTGTGAAAAATAGGCGTCGTCGCGGGTGACACAGGCGGGATCAGCCAAGACCAGTTACCGGTAACCGCCCGCCCCGCTTGGCGTTCCTTATCGGTGAACCTCGCGAACTGCTTGGACGCCGTATGATGGTCCACGATCGTCACGCCTTCTTGCTTGTACGAATGCAGAACCGCCACGTTCGTCTCTACAAGCGCGCGGTCCCGCCATAAGCTCGCTTCCTTGCTCGTATCCAATCCCATAATCTCCGCTACCCGGGGCAGCATGTCATACCGGAATTCGTCCGCCAAATTGCGTGCTCCAATTTCCGTTCCCATGTACCAGCCGTTGAACGGCGCGGCTGTATAGTGCAAGCCGCCGATTTCCAGCCGCATGTTGGATACCAACGGTACCGCGTACCATTTCAACTGCAGCTCCGTGAACTGCTCGTAATCCGGATGTACCAGCGGCACCTCAAGAATGAGCCGCTCCGGGATCGGGAACAGCTTCGGCTTGCTGCCCCCGAGCTGCAGAACAAGCGGGAGCACATCGAATGCCGTACCCGCTCCGCTCCAGCCCATGAACTGGCAGATTTGCGTCAGCTTCACGGAAGCCGGATCGCCTATAATGCCTTCTGGCGTCTCATACCCCGCATACCGGATGAGCTGGTAGTTCCAGATGCGAGGCCCATCCCCGGTGGCAGAATCCGCTGCAGGCGGGAACACCGTTATCGCAGGACGGATTTTGCCCTTATTCGTCGCATATTCGATATGGCGAAATAACGCCTCCGCCATCTCTTCTTCCGTCTGCGCGCCGCGTGCGTCCAGGACGCGCATCGTCTCCCAGAACAGACGACCGATGCAGCGGTTGCTGTTGCGCCACGCCATTTTGGCCCCATGCTCCAGCTCTTCGAACGTATGGGTGTATGTACCGGTCTCCGCAATCGAATCACTTACTTCCCGGATGCGCTTATCCGTCTCCAGCCTTGTCTTTCCAAGCTCGCGGAAGCATGCGCGGATGAACGATTCCGACTCTTCCATTCGTGTTCTATGTTGTGCAGCAGCCTGCTGTTCCACCGGAAGACCCCACCTGTTCGTTATGATTCATCTATTATACAACAATAAGAAGTCCCCACCGAAGCCGGCGGGAACTTCTAGCCTTATTCTTATGAATAGTATGATGCAAAAAGCACTTTACTGGTTAGAGAGCGCATTGCGCACCGCCAAAATATACTTCGCCTGATCGAGAGGATTAACGCCCCGGCGAAGCCGCTCGACATCGACATCCGGCGGGCAGTCCCGGTAGCCCGCGAAGAAAGCGGACAGCGTCCCGCGGCCCTTGGTCAACGATCCAAGCCGGGCCGGAAACTCAAGAGAGGTCGCGACCGGCAGCAGCCCCTCAATTTCCATCCGCTCTTGACGGACAACGGGCGTATCGAACTCGCCGCGCATCATGATGAGCTCATTCATCAACTTGCCTCCATACTCCTCGGGGACCGATAACCGGAACCGGAGCAGCGGCTCCAGCAGCTTCGTCCCCGTGTTCATGAGGCCATTCATGATGCCCATCGGGGTCGCCACGACAAAGTCGAGCGGATGCGTATGCCACACATGATGCTCGCCCTCGACGAGCGTAACGCGAAGGTCGGTAACCTCCCACGCTCGAAGCCCCTGCTGCAGCGCCTCCGGCACGCGGCGCGCCACTTCGTTCTGATAGCTGTCAAGCAGCTGCTCTCCTCTAACCAGCGATGTATAGGTAAGCCCGCTTCCACGCTCGCCGGGTTCAATCCGGAATCGCAGGATCGCCCAGCACGGCTTGGGCATCGTATAGGCGACGAAGCCCTCTCCCGCGGAAGCCGGCGTTTCCTTGTAAATGACGCTCGGTGCCCCGAAGGTCACCTGCAGGCCGAACCGGCTCTGCAGCAGATGGGTGAGCACCTCAACTTGAATCTGCCCCATCACTTTCAGATGAAGCTCCCGCTCTTCAGGCAGCCACTGCAGATCAAGCAGCGGATCCTCGTCGGCCAGCTCTTGAAAGGCCGTCACGACAGCCGGATATTCCGCGTCATTGCGCCACTGCACCTGCACGGTTAGCAGCGGCACCGCAAGCCGCTTCTCGCCTGGCACCCCATCCGGCGATCCCACGATATCGCCGATTCGAGCCCGGTTCCAGCCATATACGGCTGCGATGTCACCCGCCCGTAAGACGCCGATATCCTCTGTCTTCTGCCCGATCAACCGGCGAATTTGCGTCACCTTGTCCTCCAGCTGACGGGTATAATTCCGAATCATATCCCGGTTGCGGATGACGCCGTCATAGAGACGGACGAAAGCGATTCGCCCCATAGCGGGATCACGCTCGATTTTGAATACGACGCCGGATAACGGAGCTTCCACGCTCCCCGCGGGAGGAGGCATGTACCGGACGATCGCATCCAGCAGTGCCTCCACCCCAATGCCCCGGCCCGATGCGCCGAACAGGACGGGAAACAGCTCGCTGGCGTGAACGCCTTCAATGAGGTGGGGCAGCATCAAGGAAGAATCCAGCTCGCCCTGCTCCAGATACAGCTCCATTGCCGTTTCATCCCGCTCCGCCACGGCCTCCATCAGCTTCTCCCGATAGGCCTCAGCCTTCAATGGCCATTCATCGCCGCTCAGTAAATCGGCAGATCCGCCGAAATCGGCCTCTTGGCCGTCAGGAGCGCTTATAGGCACCGCTTGGCGGGAGAGCAGACGGCCGATCTGTTTCAGCACCGCATCAGCATCGGCTCCGATCCGATCCATTTTATTCACATAGATTAGGGTAGGAATCCGCAGCTCCCGCAGTGCCTGCCAGATGACCTCCGTCTGCGCCTGCACACCTTCGACCGCCGATACGATAAGGACAGCGCCGTCCATGACCCGCAGCGAACGCTCGACTTCGGACAGAAAATCGACGTGCCCGGGCGTATCTACCAAGTTGATGTCCGTTCCGCCCCACGATAATCTCGTAACGGCAGCCCGGACGGATATCCCCCGCTGGCGCTCCACTTCCAGCGAATCCGTCTGGGTCGTGCCCGTATCCACGCTGCCTAGCGACCGCAGCTGTCCGCTCCGGAACAGCATCTGCTCCGTTGTCGTCGTCTTGCCGGCATCGACGTGAGCGAACAAGCCTACATTGCGCATCGTATGATGTTGCTCGTTCATCGCTGACGTTCTCCTTCCACTCTTGTTTGTTACTCTATCATGCGCAAAGCGAGCCAGAGATTCAAGTCGGCAAAAGGATATTAATAACATTTTCCATTCTCCGCCCCGGAGCAGCAGGAATATTTTCTACATTGAGGGATTGTTTCTCTTTTGGGTATAGTATACTATGCGCGTTTTTTAACAAAATCTATTTTCGGAAGAGGATCACACGATGAGCAAAATGTTGAAATGGACATTGACGGCGCTTGTCGGCATTCTAGTGCTAACAGGCGGCTTTACGAACGTCCATGCATTATCACTATTCGGCAGCGGCTCCGATCAGGCGGGATCGGGAGACTTATTTGCCGGCCTCCTGGGTGAGACCAGCCAGGAGGCAGCGACAGATAATGCCGAGAAGAAAACGATTGTGATGGGTACGTCACCCGACTATGCCCCCTATGAAAGCGTCGATGCCAAGGGCGGCGGCGAGATCATCGGCATGGACATCGACATAGCCAACCACATTGCGGATAAGCTGGGCTATGAGCTGAAGATATCCAGCATGGATTTCAACGGTTTACTCGCGGCACTGCAAACCAAACGGGTCGACTTCGTCATGTCGGCGATGTCGGTGACGGAGGAGCGCAAGCAGAGCATCGATTTCTCCGATAGCTACTATGCCGCACGGAATACGATCGTCTCCAGCGAAGAGGATAATTTCACCTCTCTGGATCAGCTGAAGGGAAAGCGGATCGGGGTGCAGCTGGGCTCCACACAGGAGAAAGTCACCCAAGAATTGAAGGACGCGTCCGTGAAGAAGCTGAACCGCATTCCCGATATGATTCAAGAGATCCGGGCAGGCCGGCTGGACGCCGCCATCATCGAGGATGCGATTGCGCTGGAATATACCACGTCGAATCCGGAGCTTAAATTCAATATGATTCCGGCGTCCTCCGGGGACGAAGGGTATGCCATCGCATTCCCGAAGGGCTCTGCGCTCACGAATGATTTCAACCGCGTGCTGGAAGAAATGAAGAATGACGGCACGCTGCAGGCGATTACAGACAAGTGGTTCGGTAACGAGAACGAGGAAGAGAACAAGCGGGGCTCCGGAGTCATCGACTTTGGTGTGTTGGAAGGCTACGCCAGCTATCTGCTGCGCGGCGTGTTCATCACGCTTCTGTTCACATTCGTATCCGCGCTGTTCGGTTTCGTGTGGGGTGCCATTCTATCCTTATTCAAAATATCCAGCATCAAGCCGCTGCAATGGTTCGCGACGGTCTACACGTCCGTATTCCGCGGTACCCCGCTGCTGCTGCAGCTGATTCTCTTTTATTATGCCACACCGCAGCTGACCGGCTACGATATAACGGCGCTGCAGGCGGCCGGCCTTGCATTCGGCTTGAACTCGGCCGCCTACCTGTCGGAGACGATCCGAGGCGGCATTCTTGCCGTGGACAAAGGCCAGCGCGAAGCCGCGATGGCGCTCGGCATCCCATACGGAACGATGATGGTCAGCATCATTTTTCCGCAGGCGATCAAGACCATCCTTCCGGCGCTCGTGAATGAATGCGTTGCGCTGGTCAAGGAATCGTCGCTCATCTCCGTGATCGGCGTCGCCGATTTGATGCGCAGGGCGAATGTCGTCCAGGCCGATACCGGCCGCGCGCTGGAGCCGCTCTTATTCATCGGGGCGATCTATTACATTCTCGTGCTTGTGTTGACCTCACTTGCCCGTTTGCTAGAAAGGAGGATGCGCCGCAGTGATTGATGTCCAACATTTGTCCAAAACCTTCGGTAAGCTGGAAGTGCTGCGAGACATCTCAACATCCGTAAGCCGCGGGGAGGTCGTGGCGATCATTGGACCTTCCGGCTCCGGCAAGTCAACCTTCCTGCGCTGCCTTAATCTGCTGGAAACACCGACAGAAGGCCAGATTATAATCGACGGAACGGACATTACCGATCCGAAAAACGATATTACCCGGATCCGTCAGCGGGTTGGCATGGTGTTTCAGCATTTTCATCTGTTTCCGCATATGACCGTCATGAATAACATTACGTTCGCACCCATGAAAGTGAAGGGGCTGTCCGCTGAAGAAGCGCGAACGAAGGGACTGCAGCTGCTCGAACGCGTCGGTCTCCAGGATAAAGCCGACGTCTATCCCTCGAAGCTGTCCGGCGGGCAGAAGCAGCGTGTCGCGATTGCGCGCAGCCTGGCCATGGACCCGGAGATTCTGCTCTTCGACGAGCCTACATCCGCGCTCGATCCGGAGATGGTCAAGGAGGTGCTCGCCGTTATCCGCGATCTCGCCTCGACCGGCATGACGATGCTGATCGTAACGCATGAGATGAAGTTCGCCCGCGAAGCGGCCAACACGATCTATTTTCTAGATGGCGGCAAGCTGATTGAGCGGGCCGATCCGGAGCAATTCTTCCGACAGCCGCAAAGCGAACGCGCTGCCCGTTTTCTCGAGCAAGTTCTGTAAGAAAGGCTGGCTAGCAGTTGGCAGTGGTTGATATCATTTCGCATACGAAACGAAAGAACCGCCGGGGGAATGCCCTCGGCGGTTCTTTCCTTCCTAACACAGCAGCAGCCGTTGATCGCTCAGTGGGGGCTCTCCATGTTCACGACCGAATACGATCTCCATTCGTCGGGGAGCAGCCGTTGATACTGCGCCTTCAGGTATCTGTCGTCCACCAGCACGAGTGTGCCGCGATCCTGCTCCGAGCGGATCAATCGTCCTCCCGCCTGCAGCACTTTGTTCATGCCGGGATAGACGTAGGCGTAATTATAGCCGTTCCTGCCCGTCCGTTCGAAATAGTCTTTAATTACATTCCGCTCCAAGCCAAGCTGCGGAAGCCCTACGCCGACGACAATGACCCCGCTTAGCCGGTCTCCCACCAGATCGATGCCTTCGGAGAAAATGCCGCCCATGACGGCAAATCCGATGAGCGTCCTTGCGTTGGCAGCATCGAAAGCGGCTAGAAACCGCTCTCGTTCCTCCTCAGACATGCCCGTCTGCTGGATGAGGATATCTGCGTGCTCCTGCCCTCCATCTATCGTCATGAACCGTTCGTACACATCGGTCATATACGCATACGAAGGGAAGAACACCAGGTAATTACCCTGCTTCTTCTCCGTGATCTGCCTGATCATTCTCGCGAGCGGTTCCTTCGTCCGTTCACGGTCTTGATAGCGCGTGGACAGCGGCTGAATGATGACATCCAGCTGCTCGTGCGAGAACGGCGACGGGATCGCAACGGCATAATCCTCCTCGCTGCCGCCAAGCATCTCTACGTAGAAGCTGAGAGGAGACAGCGTGGCGGAGAAGAAAATATGACTGCGGAAGCCTTTACCCATCTGACCGAGCAGATACGAGGGGTCCAGACAGAACATCCGGACGTGCACCTCGCTCTTGAAGCATTCCGTGTAGGTGACGTGACGCTCGTCATACAGATTGGCAATGCGCAGGAAGTCTTGGGCGGTAAAATAACCATCAAGCAGCAGCGAGGCCGCATGCGCATGCTCCACGCCCAGCGTCCCTGCAGCAAGCACCTTCTCCGCCGTATACACGAAGAACTCGACCAGCTCGATAAGCGTTTCCGGCCGCTCTGACTCGACAAGGGTCTTTTGTTCTCCCATTGCTTTGCGTACACTGAGCAGATGCCGGTTCACTTCCTTGGAGGCTTCATATACATCTGTTCGAATCGCCTTGAACGTCCGCGCAAGCTCAAGGAAATCCGCCTTATTCAGCTCGGCGGAGTACATTTCCCTGCCCCGGTCCACCAGATTATGCGCTTCGTCGACCAACAATGCCGTCTGCCGCTTCTGGTCCTCGAACATCCGCTTCAAATTTACTTTCGGATCGAAAATGTAGTTATAATCGCAGATGATGCCATCTGCGGCGTAGGCGGCATCCAGCGAGAACTCGAAGGGGCATACCTTGTGCTTGCGGGCATATTGCTCCACTACCTGCCGGGTCATAGCCGTCTCATGGGACAGCATGTCCAGCAAAGCGCCGTTCACGCGATCATAATAGCCGTCGGCATATTCGCAGAACTCCTTGGAGCAGCGCATCTCCGACTGGAAGCACACCTTCTCCTTGGCCGTTATCGTTACCGTATGCATATGCAGCCCTCTCGCTTGCATCAGGGCCAATGCATCTTCTGCGGCGGTTCGGGTAATCGTCTTGGCCGTCAAATAAAACAATCGCGAAAGCAGTCCTTCGCCGATCGCTTTGACTGCCGGGAACAGCGTCGAGATCGTCTTGCCTGTTCCCGTTGGCGCCTTGGCGAACAGCTTGCGTTTATCCGCTATGGACTGATACACCGATCCGGCCAGCTTCCGCTGCCCTTCCCGGTACGCGTCGAAGGGGAAAGGCAGCGCCCTCATGCTGGCAGCGCGGGCGATGACATGACGGTGTCTCTGCTCCGCATAAGGGGCGTAGCCGCGAACCATCTCTTCCATGAACTGTGCCAGCTCCTCGAAGGTCATCTCACGGACGAACCTGCGCTGCTCTTCGGTATCCACCTGAACGTAGGTGAGCTGAATGCGCATGCTAGGAAGCCCCCGCTCCTCCGCCACCATATAGGCGTAGCAAATCGCTTGCGCCCAATGAACCGGGTATCCATCATCGCCAATGGCTTCTATGCTGCCCGACGTAGACTTGATTTCATCCACGGTAAGCCCTTCATCCAAATCGAGCAGGCCGTCACAGCGCCCATCCACGACAAAGAGGAGATCGCCGCGGGGCATCTCCGTCTTCACATATACTTCCTTGCGATCCTTCTCGCCATAGAGCTTCTGGATCTTCTGATGGGCCTTCGTGCCGTCCGTCAGAGTTGTCGTCGTGTGGAATCCGGATTCGATGCTCCCGCTCCTGTACACATATTCGACAAGCGACCTTACAGAAATTTGAACCGTATCCGCCATTATACGCCTCTCCTGCCTGCCCTCATGCGAGAGAACATTTGTTCCTCCATTGTATCACGGCCGGAGCGTCCCGCGCACCTTAGATTGTATCCTTCTTAAATCTCTTTCCCGCAGCCCGGGCAGAACGCGAAGTTTGCCTCCACCTTATCGCCGCAGAACGGACAATAGTTTCCGGCATATTTACGGGTTCTCTGTCCCCGCGCACGATTCCCATTCTGAACCGAATCAACATCATTTGGATCAATGCTGTCGCTCATGGAACCGCCGCTCCCGAAACGAAGGTTCAGCGGATCCGGCTCCTCCTTCTCGTCCACAATGTCGAGCAGGGACATCCGGTTGCGGGAGGTGGCGTTCTTGTAATGGTATACCGCCTGCACGATGCCCATGCCGATGAAGGCGATACCGAACAGCGGGAAGACGACGCTGATCAAAGGGAAAGGAGCATCCTTCGTGATGTTAAATGCAATTACGGTCCAAATAATGCCGAAAATAATGGCAAATACACTGCCTGCCGCTCCCATCGCAGAAGGTCCTCTTCCAGGCTTGATGCTTCTCATGACGCTTCGCCTCCAAACGGTTTGTGATGGCTTCTCCTACGGTGCACCAGGCAAAAAGGTTGCGAGATGCCTGCAGCATCGGCGCATCCTGCCATTATCAAGGTTGCCTTGAGCAGCACACCGCAGCTCATACATATGAGCTGCAAGCAGTGTTCATCCCAATAACCGTCCCAAGCACTGGTTCAAGCTTGTCAACGTTTCCTGCCGCTGCCTGATTAACGCGGACAGCGGCCACAGTGCCGAGCCGCGGCGGATGTCGCCATCGATCAGCCGCAGCATCCAGATCGAGAACACCGCAGCATACAAGGCATATTCCCTGTGGAGCAACTCCGTATCCAGCTTGCTGCCTTGCCGCTTCCTCTGAGCCGCATATACGTCCAGCAGCCTTTCTCTCACCTTCTCCGTCATACTTCCGGGAAACGTCGGGTGAGACATGTCCAGCACATGATACAAATCCCAGAAAGGCGAGTTCAGGTGCATATGCTCCCAATCGAGCACGATTAAGCGCCCATCGGACAAGGCATAATTGCCCGCATGCAGGTCTCCATGCGACAGCACCTTCTCTTGTCCGAACGGCGTCTCTTCCGCCTTGAGAATATTCAACACCTCTTGGAGATATGTGGTGTTTACCCCAAGCTCCACGCCTGTCTGCAGCACATGCTCTTCATCCGAAATAAGTTCCGCGGCGAGTATCTCGATGGGCGGCTTCGGCCCTTGGAGCGGACCATCGCGAAGTCCGCCCGTCGGGAAGGCGTGCCACCAAGCCATATACCGTATAAGCTCAACAGCCGTCTCCTCCCGGAATGTATGATCCAGAGCGCCAAGATCTTCGAAGAGAAGCCAGTGTCTCCCTTCTTGACTATCTATGGAAGCCGCGAGCAGACGCGGGTATAAGGGCGGAAAATAAGGCAGGACATGCTTGTAAACCCACAGCTCAGAGCCCCACTGTCCGTCATTGGTGAGCGGCTTAAAGATGCAGCTGCCGCCAACCGTCAGGCGGAGACGCTCGACGCTGCTGCCGTTCATGCCCGTATACAGTGCGTCCCGCGTAGCGATCAGCCTCCCATCCAAAGAGCCGTCCGGCAGTATCATTCCCCTCGGAAGCCCCATGCTTCGATCCTCCGTTTCGTTTGTGCATCCATTGTTTTCCACAAGTTGCTTTTCTTATTATATCATCCATCATTCATTTCGTTCAGAATCCGCTCTCGATTTTATCAAAAACGGTGTGCCGGCCCATCGATTTTGGCATGCATGGATTGGAAAATATATTTTTTATGAAAATCTATGAAAACCTTCGCCGTTCTGTGATACTATAGCTTCATTGTTCAAAATTAAGCGATAAGAACGGATGTGCAGGCAGTCAGAATGGAACAGGCAGCTATGAATAATAAAACAGGCGGCGTAAGCTTGAATTTGTATAAACTCACGTGGCCGATATTTCTCGAAGTATTGCTGTTTATGTTGATGGGAACGGCAGATACCCTGATGCTGAGCGGGGTATCCGACGATGCGGTATCCGCGGTCGGCGTCGTGAATCAGTATATCTTTATTTGCATCCTCATCATGGAAGTCATCAGCAACGGCGCATCCGTCGTCGTGGCGCAATATATAGGCTCCCGCAGGATGCTTGAGGCCTCCAAGATCGCAGCATTATCGATCACGCTGAACCTGCTGCTCGGACTGGTAGTCAGCGCGGCGCTGTTCATCTTCAGTGATGCCATTCTTAGCTCGATGAACCTGGACGGACAGGTGCTCGAGTATGCGAATACGTATATGGGGATCGTAGGCGGATTTCTCTTTTTGCAGGCACTTATCAATGTCATCGCCAGCCTGGTGCGTACGTACGGATTCACGAAGGAATCCATGTATGTCGCTCTCGGCATGAACGTGATTCACGTTGGGCTTAACTACGTGCTCATCTTCGGCTATCTCGGATTTCAAGAAATGGGCGTAGCCGGTGCCGCGGTATCCACGGTGATCAGCCGCGCGCTGGCGCTGGTTGTCTTCGCTTGGGTGCTCTACCGCGTCATGGAGGTCCGCATTATGCTGCGCGACTATGTGACGTTCTCCAAGACGTATATTCGTAAAATCCTGTCGGTCGGCATTCCGTCCGCTCTCGAGCAGGTGACCTATCACGCTTGTCAAACGGTCTTTCTCTACTACGTTACCTTCTTGGGCGCAGCAGCGCTCGCATCCCGCTCTTACGCCATGACAATATCACAGTATATCTACTTGTTCAGTGCGGCGATCGGGATGGGTACGGCCATTATCGTTGGTCGCTACGTCGGCGCACGGCTGAAAGACCAGGCGTACCGGCGGGTACTGCAAAGCGTTATCTGGAGCGTGACCATTACAATCGTGGTCGATATCGTGGTCATAGCATTCCGCGAGCCGTTAATTGGCCTGTTCACCGATAGCACGGATGTCATTCGTATGGCCTCACATGTCATTCTGTTCAGTATCGTGCTCGAAACGGGACGCTCAGTTAACCTTGTGTTCATCAATGCTTTGCGGGCGGCAGGCGATGTGAAATTTCCGGTGTATATGGGTTTTATTTCGATGGTGTGCATGAGTCTGCCTCTTGGCTATATGCTCGTATTCCGTCTGGATATGGGACTTGTCGGGGTGTGGCTGGCGATTGCCGCCGATGAGTGGCTGCGAGGGATCATCATGTGGCAGCGCTGGCGAAGCAGGGTGTGGGAGAAGCGTTCACTCGTTGATCCCATGGAACCTGCAGCTGCCGCTGTGGCTGGCTCTGCAAGCTAGTTCGTACTCGGCCCCGCTTAGGGGCCGAATTTTTTTTATTCGAATTCACGGTTTACTTCCAGGGCCAGGTATGTTATTTTTATTTCGATAAGTTTAGAAATATAGATGCAGATGGGAGTGAGACAGCATATGGCCGAAGATAACGCGGACGTAAGGCAAGCTGTCAAGGTATATAAAGCGCTAGGAGAACCGACCCGGCTCAGAATCGCCCTGCTGCTAACCGAAGAGCGTAATCTATGCTGCTCCGATATCGCAGGCAAGCTCGAATCCGTCGCCGGTTCAACGCTATCTCATCATCTCAAGCAGTTAACGGACTGCGGTCTGCTGAATCTCCGCAAAGACGGCACTTATATCTACTATAGTGTGGACCGTGAGATGGCAGAGAAATATGCGCCATATTTGCTGGCGTAATATTTTTGTTTATATTTCTATGTTTTTAGAAATATCGAAATAAAGAGAGGAGACGAGGGACCATGTCGAACGCTTGGAAAATCTATATACTGGCCATCGTCACTTTTCTGGTCGGAACGTCAGAATTTATTATTGCAGGTATTCTGGATAAGGTTGCGGAAGATACCGGTGTTTCCGTTTCTGCTGCGGGTCAGCTAATTACGGTGTTCTCACTGGCTTACGCCTTCGGCACTCCCTTTCTCATGGCTGTTACAGCCCGCGTGGAAAGACGGAAGCTTCTGCTCTACTCACTTGCTGTGTTTATCGCCGGTAACATCATCGCAGCCCTATCGCCCAATTTCGAATTTCTTGTGGCCTCGCGAATCGTCCTGGCGCTCAGCACCGGAGTATTCGTCGTTACAGGGCTGACGGTAGCCTCTAAGCTCGCTCCGCCTGACAAACAAGGGAGCGCCATCGCGACACTCGTTATGGGCTTCAGTACGGCCTTAATCGTGGGCGTACCTCTTGGCAGAGTCATTGCCTCCGTCTACGACTGGAAAGCCATCTTCGGGGGGATCGGTCTGCTTGGGGTGCTTGCCATGTTTATCATCTACTTCGCCCTGCCGCAGAGCGCTGGCGAAGAGCCCGTACCGCTGCGAAGCCAGCTGGCCCTCTTGAAACAGCCCAGAATCGCCATTGCTTTGGCAGTTACCTTTCTCTGGATTAGCGGCTACGCCATCGCCTATACGTATATATCACCGTTTCTTCTGACCGTAACAGGAATGAGCGAGAAAGGCGTAAGCGCCGGGTTGTTCGCATTCGGAATCGCAAGCTTGATCGGGTCGAAATTCGGCGGTTACAGTACGGACAGATGGGGGGTTCCCCTTACGCTGGTAGGCGGAATAGGCATTCATGCCGCTGCTCTGATCCTCTTGTCTCTAACCGCCGGAACCCCGGCCATCGTGTTTCCGCTGTTGATGCTATGGTCGTTCACCGCGTGGACGACGGGGCCAACGCAGCAGTATTATTTATTAACGCTTGCCCCTGGAGCCTCCGGCATTATGCTAAGCCTGAACAGCTCCGTTCTTCAGCTGGGCATGGCGGCAGGCGCAGGCATCGGCGGCGTTGTCGTCGAGCGGGCTTCACTATCGTCCATTAGTTGGATCGGCGCATTGGGTGTCGCCATCGCGGCAGGTACAGCCTTCGCTTCCATAAAACTAAACCGCATACGCAAGCATAGGTGTGTCGTCGAGCCCGTCCTGGAGAAAGCGGGAGCTTGATCAATTGTTCTTATCCCCAACTTATCAACAACATATCCACTTTATCCACAACGCTTGCTGTAAGGTTATACCAATCCGCTCAACCATTGCTGGACTAATGGACCGCAATGAATCGAGTTTGCTATAGATAAGCGCCCTTTCACCAACTGTGAAGGGGCGCTTGTATATATGGTTCTATCCCATCGTGCTTGCCTGTTTATCCACCCAATATAAATGGTAATTAATGTTATACACATGACGTAACGAAATAATACTTGTATAATACATAATGTATAGTGGGAGCAGACCTTTCGCATGTAAATAGTTGGTTTTTATATTCAATTGACGAATCGGTTGTTGCACCTTAATATGGTATATTATATGTTAACGCATACACAAAAAACGGCGTAACATCAACGCTTTTCCGCTTTTATGGACCAAAGCGTTAAACCGTTTTATGTGTGGCGTCCATTATTGAGAGGGGCAAATTTACGTGAAAAAAATGACATGGCTAGCGCTTGTCCTTTCAGCCGTCCTGATAACTGCAGGCTGTGGAAGCAAAGCTACCGAGAACGGAAACACCGATTCGGGCAACGCAGGGGGCGGAGCTGGAAATGCGGAGAAGAAAACGTACACGATCGCGATTTCACAAATCGTCGAGCATCCATCCCTGGACGCTACGCGAG
This sequence comes from Paenibacillus mendelii, assembly GCF_024498075.1. Taxonomy (GTDB): domain Bacteria; phylum Bacillota; class Bacilli; order Paenibacillales; family Paenibacillaceae; genus Paenibacillus_Z; species Paenibacillus_Z mendelii. Next base: position 270,733 of record NZ_JANHOF010000007.1, on the reverse strand, counting down.
AAGGCTTCCTAGCCGCACTGAAGGATGCCGGCCTGACCGAAGGCGACAACCTGAAAGTTGATTACAACAATGCACAGGACGATCCGGCGAATAACCTGTCGATCGCACAGAAAATTGCCGGCCAGAAGAACGACCTCGTTCTCGGGATCGCAACTCCGTCCGCTGTCGCACTTGCTTCGAAGGTGAAGGATACGCCGCTGTTATTCGCTGCTGTAACCGATCCGGTTGATGCTAAGCTTGTTACGAACGTAGACCAGCCTGGAGGCAACATCTCAGGTGCATCCGATACGAACCCGGAAGCGATCGTCAAGCTGATGGACTTCATCGCTGGCAGCTTCCCTAATATCAAGACCGTCGGTATTGTCATCAATGAAGGCGAACCGAATGCAGTCATTATGGCGAAGAAAGCCGAAGAGACATTGACCAAACACGGTATCAAGCTTGTGAAAGCCGCCATTACCAACTCATCTGAAGTTAAGCAAGCTGCTGAATCACTGGTAGGCCGCGTGGATGCATTCTACATTACGCTTGACAATAAAGTTGTAAGTGGCGTGGATGCCATTTTGCAAGTTGCAAAAAATAAGAAGATCCCTTTCTTCTCTAGTGATCGTGACACCGTCGAGAAGGGTGCCTTCGCAACCGTCGGCTTCAAGTACTACGACCATGGTTACCAAGTCGGCCAAATGGCTGTAGAAGTTCTGAAGAACGGCAAGAAACCTGCCGAAATGAAAGTTACCGTTCCGGACAAGCTTGACCTTATTCTTAACCTTAAAGCTGCAGCTGATTACGGTATTGAAGTAACAGACGATATGAAGAGCCAAGTGAAAGATCAAGAACAAAACCTGATTCAATAATTGATAATGCGGGAGTGAACGTTCTTTCGTTCACTCCCTCTTCATGCTGTTATCAACCCATCTGTAAATATTGGTAAAGGAGGACAATCATGCTTGACTCGATGTATGGTGCAGTCGAGCTCGGCCTACTGTACAGTTTAATGGCGCTTGGCGTCTTTATTACATTCCGCATTCTCGATTTTCCCGACTTAACCGTGGACGGAAGCTTTGCAACAGGAGGCGCAGTTGCTGCTGTCCTGCTTTCGAATGGCTATTCGATGTGGATCGCCATGATCGCCGCCTTCCTTGCCGGAACGGTAGCGGGTGCGTGCACAGGCCTACTGCATACCAAGGGCAAAATTAACGGGTTGCTTTCAGGCATCCTGATGATGATTGCTCTCCATTCAATAAATCTTCGCATCATGGGCAAGCCGAATACTTCCTTGCTTGATATCGAGCCTATGTTTTCCTCTATATCCCCGATTTGGGTCAAGCTTATCGTCATGGCTGTCTGTATTCTCGTGATTAAGTTTCTGCTGGACGCCTTCCTGCGTACCGATATGGGACTTGCACTCCGGGCGACTGGCGACAACCCACGCATGATTCGCAGCTTCGGTGCCAATACCGACAATACAAAGATGCTCGGCATCAGCTTGTCCAACGGTCTTGTCGCACTTTCAGGCGGATTAATTGCCCAGCAATCGAGCTATGCGGATATCTCGATGGGGATCGGCATGATCGTAATCGGTCTGGCCTCCGTCATTATCGGCGAAGCGATCTTCGGTGCCCGCACCGTCTTCTGGGCGACGCTTGCCGCTGTTCTGGGCTCCATCGTCTATCGGATCGTCGTTGCACTCGCTCTGCGGGTGGAGTGGCTTGAAGCATCGGATTTGAAGCTTATTACAGCCTTGATCGTCATCGTAGCGCTCGTACTTCCTTCAGCGCGGCGGGCGATGAAGCAGAAGAGCATGGCCAAGAAACGGTCGGCTCAGCTAACAGCCGAGGCATCGAAGACGCCAACGCCAACAGGAGGTGCACGATAATGCTCGAGCTTTCTAACGTATCGAAATTGTTCTATCCCGGAACGCCGGACGAGAAGATCGCATTATTCGGCATCAACCTGAAGCTGAATCCCGGCGACTTCATTACCGTCATCGGCAGTAATGGCGCCGGCAAGTCGACGCTCATGAACGTTATCTCCGGAGTCATGACGCCAGATACGGGCCATGTCAAAATCAACAACTCGGCTATTACGCATCTTCAGGAGCATCAGCGCAGCCGGTGGATCGGAAGGGTCTTCCAAGATCCGATGGCAGGCACTGCGCCGCATATGACGATCGAGGAAAACCTCGCCATGGCCTATTCCCGCGACAAGTCTCGCGGTCTTGCGTTCGGCGTTACGGCGAGAAGACGCAAGCTGTTCTATGAGCAGCTGGGGCGGCTCAATCTTGGTCTAGAAAAACGGATACGTGCGAAGGTCGGCCAGCTGTCGGGCGGGGAGCGCCAGGCGTTAAGCCTGCTAATGGCGACATTCACAAAACCACAAATCCTGCTGCTCGACGAGCATACCGCTGCGCTTGATCCATCTAGAGCGGAATTGATTACCCGCCTGACCGAGAGCATCGTCCGGGAGATGAAGCTGACAACGCTGATGGTCACCCATAACATGGAGCAGGCCATCCGGCTCGGCAACCGGCTCATCATGATGGATAAGGGCCGGATCATCCTGGATGTGAACGAGGAACGGAAGAAGGATCTGACCGTTGCTCAGCTGCTTGGCGAATTCGAACAAATCAGCGGCCATAAGATGACTGATGATCGCGTCGTATTCGGGTAGTTAGCATGGCATTCCAATAGCTTGCATACAAAGGGGGCTGAGCGAAGTCGAATTAACGACTTTGGCTCAGCCCTCTTTATTCGTTCCCTTATTCACGGGTTCTCTTGATCCATCCATTCCTCGTAAAGCTGGTTCAGCCTATCCTGAACGGCTTCCCGCTCCGCCCACAGCGCTGCCAGCTCTTCGGTATCCGTTGATTGTTCGGACAGCTTATTCAGCCGGGCATCCAGCTCGATAAGCCGGCTCTCCTGCTGGGCAATAGAAGGCTCCAAGCGCTCAGAAGCATTCCCGGCCTTCATAGAACGTGGCAATTTGGCCGCCCTGGGTGCTTTGGACTCAGACAAGGTTCTTACATCCACGGAGGATGATGGATTCCTTACGGCATTATAGCCAGCAGCCCGATCCGCTTGCAGCTGCGCCCGCTTCTCCTGATACGCGTCGAAGTCGCCCAAGTATACGGTAATTCGCCCCATCTCGAGCTCCCACACTTTGTCGGCCAACCGGTTGATGAAATAGCGGTCGTGCGTAATGGCCAGAATAGTTCCCGGAAATTCCTCAAGCGCTTCCTCCAACGCTTCTCTTGATGCAATATCCATGTGGTTGGTCGGCTCATCGAGAATCAGCATATTCGGTTTGCGGAGCATAAGCAGCGCCAGCCGCAGCCGCGTCCATTCGCCTCCCGAGAGCTGGCCCACTGTTTTGAACACGTCCGCTCCGTAGAACAAATAGCGGGCGAGACGAGAGCGGGCCTCCCCTTCTTCCAGCCCTGCTTCCTCGCGGAAATAGGTGAGTACGCTTGTACGGCCATCCCCAGGCGGGTCCAGCTGAGCCAAATAGCCAATATCTACCCGGGATCCCCATTCAAACGTTCCCTCCTCGGCATGCTCCTCACCGAGAAGCAGCTTGATGAACGTTGATTTACCGGAACCGTTGGGCCCGACGAGCATAATCTTCTCCCCATATTCCAATTCGCCATTCATGCCGCTCAGCACCTGAGCAGCACCGAAGGACTTCGTTAACCCTTCGAACCGGAGTACCTTTCTTCCAGAGCGGTCGGCTGGTGAAAGCCCGAACTCGGCCCCCTTCTGTTCCAATACCGGCCGCTTGAGCTTCTCCATTCGTTCAAGCGCCTTTCTCATCGAAGCTGCGCGGCGGAAAAATTTCTCGTTTCCCCCGACCCGTCCCCACTCCTCCAGCTGGCGAATCGTTTCCCTCATCTTCTTGATCCGCTTCTGCTGTTCCTGATAGTCGGCAAATAGCTGAAGCAGCCTCTCCTCTTTCTCCTTCATATAGCCGGTGTAATGGGTCAAGTACGTATGCGCCTCGCCATCTTCCAGTTCTATAATTTTCGTCACAACGCGGTCGAGGAAGGTACGATCATGGGATACGATCAGACATGCGCCATCATACTGTTTAATGAATGTCTCCAACCATTCCACGCTGACCATATCCAGATGGTTGGTCGGCTCGTCAAGCAGCAGCAATCCAGGCCTGCGAATGAGCAGCGCGGCAAGGCCGATCTTGGTTTGCTCGCCGCCTGACAGCGTATCGAACCGCCGCTTGTAGAACGCCTTCGCAATCTGCAGACCACCCGCCACTTGATCGATGTGAGCCTCCATCTCATAGCCGCCATCACGCTCGAAGCGCTCCTGCAGCTTGGAATACGCCTCCAGCAGCCGGGCGAGCCGGTCCGGGTCCTCAGCTGTCGACGGATCGGACATGCTAAGCTCCAGCTGGTTCATACTGGCCTTACAATCGAGCAAATCCTTATAGCCCGATGCCAGTACGTCATGGACGGTAGCCGAGCTCCATTCTTCCGGCACTTGGGCCAAGTAGCCGATCTGCGTATCCTTGCGAATGGCAAGCTGCCCTTCGTCTTGCTTCAGCTCCTTGGCAAGAAGACGCAGCAGGGTCGTCTTGCCGCTCCCGTTGCGGCCGACAAGCCCCACCCGCTCCCCGTCATGAATTTCGAATGTCACATCCTCTAGAATAAGCTGGGCACCGTGGTATTGCTTTATATTTTGACTATTTACAATTAACATAATGGATCCTCCTAGTTATGAAGACCCTAGCCAGAAACGACAAAAAAGAGCCGCGGGAAAAGCCCCGCGACCCTCTTGGATATAATCCGTCTGAGGTTAAGGTAGGCGTCTTTTCGCGAATGGTGTAACCGTATGGATATCAATGGACAGACTTCTCCCGTCTTGGGAAAAAGCATGCACAATGCCAGCCATCGCTATGGGCAGCTGGCTGATCCGGTTATTCACCGATTCGCGATTCATCCTACCTCACCTCCTTAACATTCGTTTGAAATACCGCGGAGCGAATGCTCCGTCATATAAAGAAAAAGCTCGCACTTATGTGCTGATAACTGCTTATAAATTTACCACAGTTCATCTTGTATTGGCAACAAGAGCGGTTCCCAGCCCTCCTATGCGCCCATCACCTTTGAAAGTTGGTTCTGAACGTCACCGGACGGACGAACAAACGGCAGATCGGATATCCCCGGCCTGCTATTCTCCACTTCGGATTCTTATACTTGCTGAAGCGCTTCGATTTCAATCGATATTTTCACTTCATCGCCGATAAGCACTCCGCCCGTTTCCAATACAGCATTGTAAGTCAAGCCGTAATCGCTCCGTTTGAGGCTGCCTACTGCGCTGAAGCCTGCTTTCGCATTACCCCATGGATCCTTGCCCGCACCCTCGAACGAAACAGCGAATTTCTCTGGGCGTGTAATCCCATGAAGCGTGAAATCGCCCGTTACCTCATATTCTCCATCGCCTGATTTCGTAATTCTCGTTGCCTCAAAAGTCATCTTCGGATTTGCCTCCACATCGAAGAAATCAGCGGAGCGCAAATGCGCATCCCGGTCTGCATTACGGGTATCGATGCTGCTTAGATCTATGCTGAACCGAATGGAGGCCGAGGTCAGATCCTCAGGGTCGGCCTCGATCTGAGCTTCGAAAGTGTGAAACGTTCCTTTCACTTTCGCGATCATCATATGCTTGACTGAAAAATCAATACTGCTGTGTGTGGGATCCACAGACCATTGCGATAATGCCATCATATATTCCTCCTCATATTTACTTACTTTTAATTAGATACTAACTTATTTGAATGTATGTACCTATTGTAGTTTCCACACCAACATTTGTCAATCCCTTTTCGAGATCGATTGTCCCTATTCCGCTGCAATTGAAACAAATAAGGTGAATTCTGGACTGCCGACTACACGATTAGTGCAAATAATAGGGGGAAAACTGCAAATAAAAATAACGGAATGAAGCGGTATACTTCCGAAATAATTGCTATAATGACAAGATGGGTAAGCTTTGTGTGTGGGGGATGATCACCACCGCTTCGGGGACTACCGGAAGATGCATTCAATCTTTTGTGGAGGTTAACAAGAATGAGTAACAGCATTAGAATCGGAATCGTAGGCTATGGTAATCTGGGCAAAGGCGTTGTCTCTGCAATCGGTCAAAATCCGGACATGGAGCTCGTCGGTATTTTCACACGCAGGGAACCTTCTACCTTAAACAATCCGGACGGATTGAATTTTCTCCATGTGAGAGAAGTAGAGCAGTACACAAACTCGATCGACGTTATGATCTTGTGCGGCGGATCGGCAACCGATTTACCTGAGCAAGGACCTCAGTTCTCCACCATGTTCAATACTGTAGACAGCTTCGACACCCACGCTAAAATCCCTGAGTATTTCGAGAAAGTCAACCAGTCAGCCGTTAAGTCCGGCAAAGTCGCCGTCATCTCGACAGGCTGGGATCCAGGTATGTTCTCCTTAAACCGTCTGATGGCAGAGTCCATTCTTCGCGAAGGTACTGATTACACATTCTGGGGAAAAGGCGTCAGCCAAGGGCATTCCGATGCGATTCGCCGGGTACCCGGGGTTAAAGGCGGCGTTCAGTACACGGTACCGGTACAATCGGTTATCGATGACATTCGCAATGGCGGAACGCCTGAACTGGCCACTCGTGAAAAGCATCTGCGTGAATGTTTTGTCGTCGCGGAAGACGGTGCAGATTTAGAGAAAATCACCCAAGAAATCGTGACGATGCCCAACTATTTTGCCGATTACGACACAACCGTTCACTTCATTAGCCAAGAAGAATTGGCGGCTAATCACTCGGAAATGCCTCATGGCGGATTCGTGATCCGCAGCGGTATAACCGGGAACAACAATCGCCAAATTGTTGAATATTCCCTAAAGCTGAGCAGCAACCCCGAATTTACAGCAAGCGTTCTGGTTGCCTATGCTAGAGCCGCTTATCGTCTGTCTAGCGAAGGCGTATCCGGCGCTAAGACGGTCTTTGATATCGCCCCGGGCTATTTGTCTCCGAAATCGCCAGAGCAGTTAAGAGCAGAGCTCCTGTAAGGTTTGCCTCTCTTTGGTTTATTTCAGTCAAATTCAGACTTTCTCCTGCTAGGGGAAAGCCCGCTATGCGTTTACCTGTCAATTCACTGCGGACAGGCCTCCGCACCGCTAATATAGCGGATTTCGGAGGCTTGTTCTCACCTCTGACCAGCTATCCGCGTTCCATTTAGCAGCAATGGCATTCATTACCTCTAATGATGCTAGATCCGAACGAAACCACCCTTCTTGTCCGATATCAGACGGATTTCCGTCTGCCGAATTGTGGATACTCAAACCGGTGTAACCCGCGGTTTCATTGGTTCTTTTGCCCTCATCACTTTTTTTTTGAGGGGTCATTAAATAATTTTTATTTTGTTTTTCATGAAAATCCCTATATAATTGATTAAAAGTACAAATCGTATGTGGATTTATACAAAAGACAATATAGACAGGAGCCCTCGGATGCTTATTACGACTGGAAAAGGAACCGATTACGTCAAAGCAGTCTATGAAACCGTCATTAAACGCAATCCTAATGAAGAAGAATTTCATCAAGCCGTCTACGAAATTTTATTTTCTCTTGCGCCTGTGTTTGATCAGCATCCGGAGTTTATTAAAGCCGGTATTCTAGAACGGCTCGTTGAGCCGGAAAGAATGGTTTCCTTCCGTGTACCTTGGGTAGACGATCAAGGCAAAGTACGCGTTAATCGCGGCTACCGCGTGCAGTTCAACAGTGCTAACGGCCCTTACAAAGGCGGACTGCGCTTCCACCCAACCGTTAATGCAAGTATCATTAAGTTTCTCGGCTTCGAGCAAATTTTCAAGAACTCCCTGACCGGACTGCCAATCGGCGGCGGCAAGGGCGGAGCGGACTTCGATCCTAAAGGCAAATCCGACATGGAGATGATGCGCTTCTGCCAAAGCTTCATGACCGAATTGTACCGTTTCATCGGACCGGATACGGACGTTCCTGCCGGCGATATCGGCGTTGGCGCCGCAGAAATCGGTTATATGTTCGGACAGTACAAGCGCATCCGCAATGCGAACGAAGCTGGTGTTCTGACAGGCAAAGGGCTGGATTACGGCGGCAGCTTGATTCGTAAAGAAGCAACGGGCTACGGCGCCGTTTACTTCGCCGAAGAGATGCTCAAAGCTACTGGAGACAGCATGGAAGGCAAGCGCGTCATCGTATCGGGATCCGGTAATGTATCGATCTACGCGATCGAGAAAGCGCAGCAATTAGGCGCACATGTCGTAGCATGCAGCGATTCGAGCGGTTATATCTACGACCCCAACGGCATCAACCTGGACACCGTAAAGCAGCTTAAAGAGGTTGACCGCAAAAGAATCAGCGACTACACCCTGGTTCACCCTGAAGCGGAATTCCATGTAAACTTTACGGACATCTGGTCGATCCCATGTGAAGTTGCCATCCCATCGGCCACTCAGAACGAAATCGACGCAAAAGCAGCGAAGCAATTGATTGCAGGCGGCGTCAAAGCAGTCGTTGAGGGTGCCAACATGCCTTCATCGCTGGAAGCTATCGATCTGTTCCTGGACAACAATGTCTTGTTCGGACCTGCTAAGGCAGCGAATGCTGGCGGCGTAGCCGTATCCGCACTAGAGATGGCTCAGAACAGCATGCGTTTTGCTTGGACAGCAGAAGAAGTCGATGCGCGGCTGCTCCAAATTATGAAGAACATTTACAGCGAAAGCATGAAAGCTGCTGAGAACTACGGCAGCCCTGGCAATCTGGTCGTCGGCTCCAACATCGCTGGCTTCCTGAAAGTTGCAAGAATCATGCTGGCACAAGGCGTTATCTAGCTTACTGCACTCATCCTATATGTCCCCCAACCGCTTCATAAATCGGTTAGGGGACATTTTTGCGTCATCCGTTATTTCCAAGAATCATAAAGAAGACGCCCGCATTACCGGGCGCCTTCTCTATTGTCTGTTACCGTGAAGTTGTTCGAATTCCTCAGCCGCGATCGGCTTCGCGAAGTAATAGCCTTGAATCCAATGGCAGCCCTGCGAGCGCAGAAATTCGTACTGCTCCTCCGTCTCGACGCCTTCTGCTATTACATTGAGCTTCAAGCTGCCTGCCATGGCGACGATGGCCTTCACGATAGCCGCCTGCCCTCCGCTGCCGGGTATGTCCTTAATGAACATCTGGGCGATCTTCAACGAGTCGACCTGTACGGCCGTTAAGTAGCTTAATGACGAATAACCGGTTCCAAAGTCATCGACTGCAACTTGGACGCCCTGCTGTTTCAGCGGAAGAAGCTTGGCCAGCGTCTCCATCTCCTCCCGTATGGCAACCCCTTCGGTAATCTCCAGCATCAAATATTGCGGCGGAAGACCCGTCTCCCTAAGAATTGTGCGAACACGATCGGCAAAGTCGGCTTCCACCAACTGCCGGGGAGACACATTAACGGATATTTGGAATGGCGGGAACCCTTGCCTTAGCCACTCCGCGGCCTGACTGCAGGCGGTTCGCAGAACCCAATCCCCAATCGGTACAATCAGTCCGGTCTCTTCGGCAAGCGGGATAAAGTCGGCTGGCGATACAAGCGAGCCGTTGCGAGGCTGCCAACGAATCAGCGCTTCAGCCCCTACCAGCTCCTTGGTACACGCACGATACTGGGGCTGGTAATGGAGAATGAACTCGTCCTGCTCCAATGCGATACGCAGGGCCTGCTCGATTGCCAGCTTTCGTTTTAGAGCCCCTTTGAGCTCTTTCGTATAGAACCAGCACTTATTCCGCCCGAGCGCTTTGGCCTTGTACAAGGCAATATCGGCGTTCTTCATAAGCTCCATCGTTGTCATACCGTCATCGGGAGCAATGGTAATCCCAATACTTCCCGTCAAACGAAGCTCGAGAGAGGCTAACAACAATGGCTCCTCAATGGCTTCCAATATCGCTTCCGACCATTCGAACGGCTCGCCTCGGCCATTGATGTCCGTGAAGAGAACGGCGAATTCGTCGCCGCCGAGCCGGGCGACCGTCATGCGGGCGTCACTGGACTCCTTCAGCCTTATACCGACTTGCCGTATAATTTCATCCCCAGTTGCGTGGCCATAGCTATCATTCATATACTTAAAGCGATCCAAGTCGATGAACATGACCGCCAGCATTCGGCCTTCGACACCGTTTGCCTTCAGCCGCTGAAGCTCCAGGGACACCTTCTCCTCGAAATATTGACGGTTCGGCAGACCTGACAGCATGTCATAATGGGTCATAAATTCATTTCGATCCAGCAATCGTTGCTCCTTTTGCAGGAACGCTTCATTCTCTGCTAGCAGCATTCTTTCTTTGCTTAACCAATATAAATATGCAGCCAGATATATGGTAACCAGGAGCAATGCAAATACGTATGCCGGCACTGCCATCTTCCCTCCTTCATGCAAATCCAAGCAAAAGTCGGCGCAAAAAAAATAAGAACAATCCGCCCTCCGGATCGTTCTCCACAGTTGGCGGTCTGGCAACCATAACAGAGGTACATCTGCGTTAGGTCCATGACTTTGCGTCCTTATTTTTCAATAAGTTTGCCTTTAATGAAATTATGTATGTTTTGGCTGATGTAGTTCTTATTAACTATTTATAACATGACTATATAACCATTATAGGTTGGGTGTAACTTACTGTCTATATGATATCATCGAATAATGTCGAAATTTGGTATGTTTAACCTAACTTGTTTTAGTTTATGTGTGGATAAATACGCCAAGAAGAAGGGAGATCCTACGATGAGAGAAACGGAGATCGCAACTTACTTTTTCGAAGATGACGGTGTTATGCCGAATAATCGCCTTTTGCCTGTTCTCGTGTACCTTGGTGTTATGCAAGACGACACCGGGCGTATCGAGCAGCTCTTCAATCAGAACAATTGGCGGAACAGCTGGACGAACGGGGTATTCGATTATCATCATTATCACAGTAATACACATGAAGTATTGGGCGTTACCAAAGGCAGCGCAACCCTTCAGCTTGGCGGCGAGCAAGGAGCTGCCGTGCACGTACAGGCGGGAGACATTGTCGTTCTGCCAGCGGGAACGGTGCATAAAAGGCTGACATCCAGCGCGGATTTTCAAGTGGTGGGGGCATATCCAGACGGAATGCACTATAACCTGCGCAAGGGCAAGCCTGATGACCGCTTGGCCGCACTGGATGAAATTCCGCTGGTGCCTCTTCCCGGGACGGATCCTGTACATGGGCATAACGGCCCACTGATGAAATATTGGAGAATTCAAGCCACTTAGCAGGCCGAAGCTCAATCATGAGGCCGCCGTTTCTTGCGGCGGCCTCATGATTGATTGGAAGCCTATGTGTTCTTCCGGCAACGCTGCATAAAATCGCCTATTGGCGGCGGTTTGCAGGCTATCTGATAGATGATGCTGTAAGCTTTAGCGCTGCAGTGCCCCTTCAGTATTCTTCTACCCGCAGCGCTAATTGCCCTTCCGGTAATCCAGCGGTGTAGCACCGGCATATTCGGAGAACAGCCGTGAAAAATACCGAGAATTGGGTATTCCCACACGATCGGCCACTTCGTATACCTTCATATCGGTCGTCCGAAGCAGACTCTTCGCACGGTCCAACCGGCAGTCCTGCACATAATCATGAAAGCTCTTGCCGGTTTCACTGCGGAAGAGCGCTGCGAACCAGCTGGGGCTCAAGTTAACCTGCCGTGCAGCGTTGGCTAGCTCAATCTGCGCGTAATCACGCGCAATAAGGCGCAGCGCTTCCTTGATCTCCTTGCGCATGCGGCCGGCATTGCCGCCCTTGCGCTGCGCCATGAGAGCAGCGAGCTGCCGCGCCTCGCAAGCGAGCACGGAAGCGTGAAGCGCCGATCCCGCCGCTTGCTTGAACCGCTCTGGCGGCCAGCCCGCCTCATCGTCCTCGCTCTTCTCCCAGCTGAACGATTCCACCTGGGCGGCGATCGACTGCGCCATCCGCCTGACCTGAATCGGAACGGGACGATATTCCCCGCCAATCAGCTCGGCCCATTCCCGGATGCGATCTCCTGCCTCCTGACCATCATCCCGCAGGGCGGCTTCGCCGATTGCCGCCAGGAGCGAGCGGAACCGTTCGGGCGGGAACGGCTCATACTCGCATGTCCCCGGTTCCCGTACAGTCTCGCCAGGCATGGCATAGAAACCCGCTTCGCACAATGCGAGCCCCCGGCTGTATGCCTCATGCATATCGGAGGTCCGGTGATAGACGGCTCCTATGCTCATGACGTAATCGACATCGGATCCGGCATCCGCCCGGCTGCGAAGCCTGTCGCTGACGCGGCCGCACTGCTCGTAATACCAGCTGTAGAAGGAAGCGAAGCTCTCCCGGTCAACCACATAGTAGAATAGACACCAGATATCAGGTGCCATTCGGATCGGCAGATAACGATACCTTGGATCCGAGCACGCTGCGTCAAACCAATCCTCGGCCGCCTCATCGGGCAGCGCCCGCGAGGTCCTTATGACAGACAGCGCATAGCCGTCATGTATAAATCCCGCTTGCTTCAGCTTATCTGGCATCTGATCCGCCGGGAACAGCAGCAGCTCCTGCAGCAGCAGACGGATCAGCTGCTCGGTATCCACCTGCTCCTTACGAATCATATCGGCCGTCCGCTGCAGCACACCGACAAATTCCTCCTCGCTAAGAAGTACTTTCGTCAGGTAGTCGCCGGCTCCGTACCGCAGAGCAAGCTGCACCTTCTCGAAATCCTCGTAGCACGTGAGCAGCACAACCTTCGGAGGCGACGGCATCGTCTGCAACCGCTTGAGCAGCTCCAGTCCATCCATGACCGGCATGCCGATGTCCGTTACGACAATATCCGGCTTGAGTCGTTCTACAGCCTGAAGCGCCTGCAGGCCGTTCTCCGCCTCTCCAACGATTTCGAATCCCTTGGCAGCAAGCCCGAAGCTGCGAAGCCGAAGCAGTGCAAAAGGCTCGTCGTCAACCAGCAGTAATTTGACGGTTTGCTCCTCCATCCGCTGCATCCCCCGTTTCGATGATTCTAAGGCGCACGGTCACGGTCGTCCCGGCCAGAGGATCGCTGACGATCGACAGACCGTATCCCGTACCATAGTACAGCTGAATCCTTTCGTGAACGTTGCGCACTCCAATATGGAAGCCTCCGCTTGCAGAGGCTGTCTCCTCCGTGGATAGACCGCCCTTCATCAGCCCGGCGATCTTCTCCTTCGTCATGCCGACGCCATTGTCATCGACGACGATAATTAGCTCGTTCCCATATACATATGCTCTAACAGTCAGCTTCCCTCTCCGGTCCGTCAACGGGCGAAGTCCATGGAACACGGCATTCTCTACAATCGGCTGCAGCACCAGCTTGAGTACCGGCATAGAGGCTAGCGACTCAGGGGGGTCCTCGACCGTGAATTCGAACCGGTTATCATAACGGACTGACAATATATATAAATAATCTTTGACATAAGTCATCTCTTCGCTGAGCGGCCGGAGCACGGTCGTCCGGTCCAGCCCGTACTTCAACAGCCTGATTAGGACAGCCATCACGCGATGGACGTCGCTTTTGCTGCTAATATCGACCATGATATCAATGGTGTTGAGCGTGTTGTACAGAAAGTGGGGATTAATTTGCGACAGCAGCATTTGAAAGTCTGCCTGCCGCTTCTGCTCCTCCGTCTGCTTGAGCGTCTCGATCAGTTCCTGAATGGTCCGCATCATCCGATTAAATTCGCGCGCCATCTCCCCGAATTCATCCTGCCGCGTCACCTCGAACTGATGGTCGAGATGACCCCGGGCGATGTGTCGAATACCCCGGGTGAGCGATTCGATTGGCCTAGTAAACCACCAGGAAACGCCGATATATATGAAAGTAAGGCCGGCTGAGCCAAGCAGTAAAATCATGATCGCGAACTTCACAACCGGCCGGTATTTGTTTTCTAGCGTCTTGACGTCGCCGACGACGACAGCCTTCCAGAACGGCGCATGATTCATGTCGGAGATGACGTAATATTGTCCGGTCCGCTCGAAATAAGTCTTGGCTTGCGAAAGCGTTTCTGTATTGCGCTCCGCATACTCCAGCGTCTCATAGCTGTTGCGGGCAACAATGGTAATGGAATAAATAAGCCTGTCGTTACGGTCGTACAGCAGCGTCCGTGTATCATAGCTGCCTGCGAACGCGGCGCTCCGCTGCACGATGTTGGTCACATCGGTTACGAAGGCCAATACGCCCTCTTGCTTTCCTTCCTCGTCGACCACCTGCTTGGTGACGATGCTGACCAGACTAGTCAGCCCCGTGGATCCCATCGTCGAGTTGAACGGCTCCGACCAGACCACGCCGGTATTGGAGCTGTAAGACTGGTTCTTGATGATGGCAATCTCTTTATCTCCAAAGCTATCCCAGTAGTATTCCGGATACCCGGCAACAAGTCCGTCGTTCCGGATATAAACGACGCCCCGCACGAGCTCAGGACGCGTCAGCGCAGCCGCCTCCATCATGCGTATCCAATCGGCAGGCCCTTGCTGCCCGTATAAAATCTCCGATTCGATGCCGAGCACATTCAGCACCAGATCGTTCATCTGATTCTCCATCATGCGGACCGACTGCACGACCATCCCGTTCAATGCGCTATCCTGCGTCTGACGCAAAAAAGACGTCGTGCCCGATTGCGCCAATAGAATGACCGCCGCCTCCAGGATCAGGCTCGGCATAATGAGCCAAATCAGCAGCTTCGTCCGCGCTCCGAACCGTCCGCCCCGCATTGTATAGCCCCCTTCAATCTCCGTTGTTGCGCTTGTATGTAGTATCAAGTATATAGCCAGCCGTCCATTGGTCAAGCGGCAGGCTATATACCTGGCATACAATACGCGCAGCCCGGAGCTTACGGTTAAGGGGCTGCTGCCTCCAACTGCTCGGCAGCTTGCTTGATCAGCTTCTCGCCGCCGGCTTTCTTCCATTCGTCCACATATTTATCCCACTCGTCGAAGCTTCGCTTGCCCAGTACGAAAGCAATTTCGTTCTTCTCGGTGAAATCCTTCAACCGGTTGATTGTCGGACCGTCGAGATTAAGAAGCATGTCATAGTTCTTCTGGCGCGGATAAGCGCGCACGATATCTTGGTATTTGTCACCCGGTTCGTTGTACGGCACGTCCGGCGAATAACGGTGGCGCTCCCAGATCAGCGTGTAGCCGAGGGATTGCCAGTCCATCATGCCCTTCAGCTCGGGCTTCATTTCGTTTTGCAGTTTGGCCATGTCGGATTCGTAGTAGTACGTGCCGTCTTCATTCGTGACAACTTTCGTGTAGTCCGGCCAAATTTCAGGACCGCCGCCTTGGTTGCCAACCCAATAATATTTATTCGGATACTGCACCGCGTCAAGGAAGTGGGCGATCCGCTTCAGCTTGCCTTGATCCTCGCCGGCTTTTTTGGAGATGACGTAAATTCCGCCCGGCGATCCGCCCGGAGGCATGAGCCCTTCTTGACCCGCTACGGCGGAGAGCGGCGGTACAGGCGCCCAATTCTCGATCGTCTTGACATCGTTCTGCGAAGCGGAATATTGCTCCTGCAGCAGGTTCCAGCCCGGGTAATTGACCATCCCGATTTTGTTTTGCAGCGTGTACGCTTTGAACTGCTCCCATTGAATCGTGTACCAGTCCGGCGCGAGCAGCTTGTTGTCGTTCAGCTTTTTCATGAATTCCAGGTAGCTCTTCATCGTGCCATCCAGCATCGGATGGTTAATCTTATCGTCCTTGACGTTCCAGCTTCTGTGGCCGAACATATCCATCAGACCGGCCATCATGCCGAAGCCTTGACCGCCGCCGGCCGCGCCCATGAAATACGTATCCGGCTTGCCATTGCCGTCCGGATCCTGCTCGGTAACCGCTTTGGCATATGCGAATACCTCATCCGCTGTTTTCGGCATCTCCATGCCCAGCTTCTTCAGCCAATCCTGACGGATGAAGTTGCCCCATACGTCCGGGAATACCGGCAGACGCGGAATGCCTACCATATTGCCGTTATCGGTCGACCAGTTCTTATACTCCTGCGTGACGTACGTCATCATCTGCGTCATATAGGGCAGAATCTCCGTCGCTTCCAGCAGCTGTCCTTGCTTGAACAGCGCTTGCGCAATCGCTTTGTCTCCCAGCAGGACGACATCCGGCGCATCGCCTGACGCAAAGCGGACATTCGTCTTGTTAACCAGGTCCTCGGCGGACAGATTGGTGAATTTCAGCGTCACGTTGAATGTTTTCTCGTAAAATTCCTTGATCATGTCTTGGGTGGCAGGCTGATTAATGAAGCCGCCGATCATGATGTCGATTGTGTAATTTTTGCTCATGTCGTCATAGGCATAGCTCTTGTCGTAATCGACGGCTTTCGGCACGTCGGGGAATTTCTCGGGAAATACGAGATCCTCGGGCTTGACGACCCCAGCCGCTTCGTCGGCAGCGCCGCCAGAAGCTTGATCCGGCTTGTCGCCTCCCGTTTCGGCCTGATTGCCTTTCCCGTTGTTGCCGGAGTTCGAGTCCTTGCTTCCGTCGCTGCATGCAGCGAGTACCAGCGATAAGACGAGCATCAACGAAATCGCGATGACGGTCGTTCTTCTGAACATGCTTGTATCCCCTCTTCTTGTTCATTTGGTGGTCTTGCATTCATCTATGCCAAGAAGCCCGCGGTGCTTCGTTAGCAACTCCATGCACCTTGCCTTTTGCTTGCCGGTGCGATCAGCCTTTGACCGCACCCATGTAAACCCCTTTGACAAAATACTTCTGCAGGAACGGATACACCATCAGAATCGGCAGCGTTCCGACAATAACCGTCGCCATTTTCATCGATTCCGGCGTGATGGCGCTGCCGTTGATAACCAGCGCTTGCATAGCATCGCTCGAAGCGGCGGTTAGCATATTTTTCAGAATGAGCTGCATCGGGAACAGATTCGCATCATTCAAGTACACCATCGCATCGAACCAGCTGTTCCAATGAAACACCATGCTGAACAAGCCAATGGCAGCCAGCGCCGGAGCAGCTAGCGGCACGACGATGCGCACCAGCATCTGCATCTCGGATGCGCCGTCGATCTTGCCGGCTTCGATCAGTCCGTCCGGCAGATTCTCGATGAAAATTTTGATGACGAGTAAGCCGAAGCTATCCACGAGATAGAGCAGAACGAGCGACCAGACGGAGTTGATGAGGCCAAGCTGCTTTACGACCAGATACGTTGGGATTAGGCCCGCATTGAACAGAATCGTCGCGACGACGAGAAACAGCATGATATTCCGGCCCGGCAAGGTACGCACCGACAGCACGTAGGCGCCGACGACGGTCAGCAGCAGCATGAGGCCGGTGCCGATGGCGCTGCGGAAGACTGAGATGCCGAACGATTTCCATATAAGCGGCGACACAAGAATGCGTTCGTAGGCTGCGAAGGTCGGTTCATGTGGAATGATGACGAAATAGTTGCGTTTCATCATCTCCACCTGACCCGTCAGAGACATACCGAGCACATAGAGCAGCGGGAAAACCGCCGAAATGACAATCAGGATGACGAGGACGTGAATGACGATTTGATAGGTTCTCTCCGACCTGGATTTATACATAGCTCCTCCTAAAGGTTTTCTGTGCTTCGTCCGACGTTAGCCGAGCCAATACTCGCTTCAATAGCAAAATCTCTTACCATATGCCGCGACCTGATATCTTCTTGGCGAAATAGTTGCAGATCACGACAAGCGCAAGCCCGATCACCGATTGAAACAGCCCGACTGCCGTCGCCAAACTGAACTGAAGCCTGGCTAAGCCTTCCCGGTACACCCATGTATCGATGACATCCGCCTTGTCGAGTACGGCATCGTTATAGAACAACAGAATTTGCTCGCCGCCTGCGTTCAACAGGAAGCCCAGATTGATACACAGCACGAAGGTGACGACCGGCATAATGCTTGGTAACGTAATATGCCGCATGCGCTTGAGCGGACCGGCGCCGTCGATTACGGCTGCCTCATACAGCTGCGAATCGACAGTGGACAATGCGGCCAGATAGATGATTGTACTCCAGCCGATTTCCTTCCACAGCGCCGAACCGATCAGAATCGGACGGAACCACGAGGAATCAAGCAGGAACTCATGCCGGTCAAATCCAAACGAAGCCAGCATATTATTGACAAAACCGGAGCCAACCGAGAAAAAGCCGAACACAACGCCGAACACGATGACCCAGGAGAAGAAATGCGGGATATAGACGAGTGTCTGCAGCCATCTCTTGAGCCGTCTGGTCGCCATATCGTGGAACATGATCGCCAGAATAATCGGCGGCAGGAAGCCGCATACGAGCCGCAGCACGCTAATTTCGATCGTGTTGCGAATGACTGTCGGAATGTCCGGCGACAGGAAGATGTCTTTAAAGTTTTGCAAGCCAACCCATGGGCTCTCGAATACCCCTGATCCCAGCTGCAGCTCCTTGAAGGCTACGACCCACGCCAGCAGGATCGGCCAATATTTGAACACCAGGAAGTACGCCAATACAGGAATAAACAGCAAATAGAGCGTACGGTGCTGTTGGATGCGCTTCCATAAAGACTTTTTTAGGACACCGCCAGGCGATTCTGCCGTCACCGCACTTCCCGTAACGGCTGCGGTTACTACTGCCGTCTTGCCAGCCGATGGCCTTTTTGCTTCGGACATGCTTGTTCCTCCCTCATATGATAGCGCTTACTATGGCTCATTCTATCACGGCTGTTTCCAGGGAATGTTCATTGTGCGATTGAAAATGTACACGGTGGAACTGTATTCGCCGAAGAAGACCTTCGGAAATCATCCTAACAAATGGATGGAAGCGCGCTGCTCTACAGCCACCGGTAGCGATTGCGGTAATCGCTTGGATTCTCGCCGAACCTGGATTTGAACAGCCGGGAGAAATAATGCACGCTGTTGAACTGGAGTACAGCGGCAATGGCGGTTACCGACCGGTCGGATTCCTGAAGCATTGCCTTGGACGCATCCAGCTTGCGCGCCAGGTGGTAGCTGTGCGGAGATTCACCGTATAGGCGGCGGAACAGCCGGGAGGCGTAATCATGCCCATAGGGCGACCAAGCTTCCAGCCAGCCCGGATCGTATGCTTCTCTGGCGAGCTCATCGAGCTTGCCTTTAATGAACGAAATATGCAGATGCCGCGGGTCGTCCGTATGTTCGCCGCCAGCCAGCGTACGGGCCGTCCGGCCAAGCAGTTGAAGCAGGATGCCGCGCAGAATAAGCGCGCTGAACGGATCGCTCTTGCGAAATTCCGCGACCGCTTCCTGAAACAACGCACGCGGCCAGCCCTCGGTCTCGCAGCAGACCGCGATACCCGGCAGGCGGGGCTCCCCTTCTGGTACATGATGAAGGTCGGTCAAGTTGTGCGCGGGCTCGATCACGAATCCGCCCTCTTCCTCGCCAGTCCGTGCATATGGGGTAAAATGCAGGCCGAATAGCGTAAATGGATCATTGTCATCGGCTCGAAACCAATGCGGCTCGCCGGGACCGTAATAATAGAGCTGCCCCGGTCCGACCTCGAACCGTTGTCCGGCGATGACGGCGGCGCCAGTTCCCCGCTCTACATAGATAAATTGATGATCGTGGATGAAACGGGGGCCGAACGATTCCCCTCCGCTGCAAATGAGCCGATTGGCATATCCGACGGCAGGCTGCAATACCTCCCCGGTCATATCGTTATTTATCATCATACAGATGCCTCCCATCAGGGTCATAATCGCCCTCAATGTAGCATATCGACCGATAAAGTACAAATGAATCCTACCGCAGCCAAAGACGTCCGCGCGCAGTCGTACTATGCTGTCCTTATAAGATATTTTAAGAGGATACAGCTTGCTGCGATGTTGATTCATCGCAGTATCACTCCACGAAACATAAGTACTTGCTTTCGATGTCGGTTTTTGCTCGACTGACGTCGGGCGATGCACGCAAAAACTTTAAGCCTATGCTTCCGATGCCAGTTTTTGCTCGACTGGCGCCCGGGCAAGCACGCAAAAACTTTAAGCCTATGCTTCCGATGCCAGTTTTGCTCGACTGACGTCGGCGAAGCACGCAAAAACTTTAAGCCTATGCTTCCGATGCCAGTTTTTGCTCGACTGACGTCGGCGAAGCACGCAAAAACTTTTAGGAGGTCAAATCCCATGTCCCACCCTTCTACTGATAACGATAAGAAACCGATTACGTCGGAGCTCCAAGACGCTACGCCTCTGCTCACCGATCCCGAGGCGCTGCGGGCGCAAGCCGCGGCCGATGGCTATTTGTTTTTGCGCGGATTTCTGGACCGGGATTCCGTCTTGAACTTGCGCAAGGACATTCTGGAGATCGTGGAGCGCGATGGGTTGCTCGATCCAACACGTCCCTTGATGGAAGGCATGACGCTGCCGGAACAGGCACATCGTTATTCGCAGGACGAAATTGCCTGGAACGGCGTCGGGGTCCCGATGCATATATACCGTGAAGTGCAACAGCTGGAATCCTTTCACGCCCTCGCCCATGATCCGAAAATGCTGTCGTTGTACGGCATGCTGTTCGGCGAGACGCCCTTCGTGCATCCACGCAACATCGGCCGGATCATGATTCCGCATCGCGATCAGAAGGTGACGCCTTCGCATCAGGATTTCCTGCATATTCAAGGCGAAGAGAATACGTGGACGTGCTGGATGCCGATCGGAGATATCCCCAAATCACTTGGCGGGCTCGCCGTGTTGAAGGGAAGCCGGCAGGAAGGGCTGCTTGGCGTTACGAACGCTCCTGGCGCAGGCGGACTGGAGAGCATTCTGTGCGGGCTGGATTACGAGTGGCAGACCTGCGATTACGAGGCTGGCGATATTCTTACGTTCCACAGCCACACGGTGCACAAATCAACGGCCAACCAAGTCCCGAACCAACTCCGCATCTCCTGCGATTATCGCTACCAGCCGCTGAGCGCGCCGATCGAGAACAATTCCCTGCTTCCACACGGACCTTATGTATGGGAAGAATTATACAAGGGCTGGAGCAGAACCGACCTTCAGTACTACTGGCAGAATGAATCGTTCGACTACAAGCCCTTCGATGCCTCCATCCGTTGGCAGCAGGACAAAATATGCTAATACAGCTAAAATAAACGCGAAGACCCCCCGTCTCATTAAGACGTGGGGGTCTTCACGCATGATTGCCGATATTCCGACGGCGACACACCGAACTTCTTCCTGAATACCGTCGCAAAATGCCGAATATCCTGATACCCGATCCGCTCGGCGACCTCAGCCAGCTTCAGCTTCGGATTATGCAGCAGCTTCTCGGCTTTATCCAGCCGCAGCTGGATCACATATTCTTTGAAGCCATGGCCCGTCTTCTGCTTGAACAGCTGGCTGAAATAGGCCGGATTCAAATAAACAAGCGATGCCACTCTCTCCAGCGATAAATCCTCTTGATAATGCGTCCTTATATACTGCTGCGCCACCTCTACGGCGCGTTCGCCGCCTGAGGCATAGTGTTCATACACCTGTGTGGAGGAGGCCTGACTCATACGCCGGACCTCTTCTGGAACGGCATCGAATTGCTCGATCAGCTCGGAATGCATGATTTGGAACGGTACTTTCAAATAACGGATTAAATGCGATCTCAGCTCGTCGAGCAGAACGGCTAATATCCCCCTGTTTGGAACCGTGATCAGACCCAGCATGCTCTTATGGTCATGAATCGCCACAAACCCCATGCCATGCTTCTCTATCAGCTCACTAAGCACATTCTCAATAATGAAATGCTCCAGATGAACGACCTTGTCACTTTCCATCTTCACCATGATGAGATAGAAGGACGGATGACTTTCCATGAATGGCTCCAAGTCGATACGACCGGTATCCAAGCCAGATGCGAACCGCTGAAAAACAGCCTCGCGTAAGTATTTACGTCCGACCTTAAGCAGCTCTGCCTCCTCTGTAAACTCTATTTCCCGGGCAATCTCTTCACCCAGCGTTCCGATCATCTCGGTCAACGCTTCTTTGCCGATCGGCTTGAGCAAATAATCCTTTGCACCAAGACGAACCGCTTCCTGGGCGTAAGCAAATTCCGAGTAGGCGGAGATGACCACCCATTTAACATGAGGATGGCGGTGGCGGGATATTTTCATAAACTCCAAACCCGTCATGCCTGGCATTAGAATATCCGTCAACACGATGTGGATATGGTGAATGCGCAGCAGCCCCGCGGCTTCCTCCGGATTAGATGCCAGCAAGATACGGTATTGCGGAAACCGATTGTGCAGTGTACGCTGAATTCCTTCCCGTATCGTCGTTTCATCATCTACGATCAGTATGTTCATCGATCATCCTGCCTTTCGAGGGAAGCGGCATGGAGATCACTACCGTCGTTCCCTTACCTTGTTCACTCTCGACCCGAAGTCCATATTGCTCCCCGAACATGAGGACAATACGGCGATGCACATTGGGAAGTCCGATTCCCTTGCGCTTCATGGCACTGGATGCACCTGCGATTCCACTGTCTGCCGACCATTCTTGGCCGTCATCCCTATCAGGCGTGGAGCTTCCGTCCAACAAGGCCGTTTGCAAGGCTGTTAACGTGTGCTCATCCATGCCAATTCCGTTATCTTCAATGACGATATGCAGCTCTTGCCCGCTCGTTTCCGTATAGACCCGAAGCAAGCCGGGGCGATTCACCGGTTCAAGGCCGCTTTTTACCGCATTCTCAATAATCGGTTGGATGGTCATCTTCGGAAGGGTTATATCCAGCCAGGCATCGTCCACTTGAACCTCAGTCCGTACCCTTCCTTCCAAGCGATTCTCTATGATCGTCATGTAGTGACGCATCTGATCGAGCTCTTGGCGGAGCGTCGTCCGGGAGGCTTCCTGCCAGTCGCTGCTGTAGCGAAACATATGAGACAGTGAGAGAATCACCCTCCCCAGCCGATCATTCTCCCTCTCGTCCAGCATCCAGTAGATCATATCCAGCGTATTGTAGAGAAAATGCGGATTGACCTGCGATTGCAGCGCCTGCAGCTCCGCATTCTTCTCGCTAATCGATGCGAGCGTGATCCGCTCAATCAGCTCATCCATGCGGTTTACCATTCGATTGAACGAGGAGACTAGGCTGTTGATTTCCTCGAATGAATTGACGTTCACCGTACCCTTGAAATTCCCCATCTCGACCTGCCGCATCTGACGAATCAACAGCTTGAGCGGCGAAGCAATGTTCCGGGAAATTAAGGATGCCAGCGCCGTGGACATCATGACGAATAAGACAATGACGATCAGCAAATACTTTCTCGCCTTCACGACCTCTGCGTTGATATCCGCTTTGGGCGTTAATCCGAAGACCGTCCAATCGGCCAGCTCCGCTCTTGCAGCGACGATGAGCTGGTCGGTCCGGTTGTCTACGATCACATGATCGCGATCCGGCCGCGGCAAGCCGCTGAAGGACGGTGCAGCTACCCCATCATTCTCAGTTGTAGCAATAATCCGATCCTCGTTATCGGCGATGTACACCCGGCTGTTCGGACTAATCGTCACATTGGAGAGCGCCGACATAATCGGCTTCGGGTCGGTTTCGATAAAGACCACCCCGATCCTCTTGTACGTATTCAAGTCATACAGCTGCCGGCCAAAGACAAATACCGGCTCTTCCTGCATCGTATTGATGACGGAGCCGTCGTACAATCCCATCCATACCATTTCGCCGCTCGACTGCTTCAGCTTCTGGAACCAGCCCGATTCTTTATAATCCGGATCAATTACCCCGGCGAAGCGTTTCTCGTAGTTGTATAGCTTCCCCTTATGGGTCACAACGTGAATGCCGATGATGTCGTCGCGCGAATAGAACACAGCACCCAGAATATTCGTAATCGACCGTTCGATATTCGCGCTGACCGCCGGATTCTTCTCCTTCTCTCTTAGCTCCAGCAGACGCAGCAGCTCATAATTGCTGTTGAGCGATTTCGTAACGCTGTCATATCCTTCGAGCAGCAGGTCGAACAGACCCGCTGTCTGCGAAATATTTTTCTCGGCCATGTCTCCGATCTTGTCATGAATGATCTCCGTGGTGCTCCGATAATACAAATAGCTACCGACGATGAGAAGTGCCATCATACAGGAGAGAAACAACAGGAACAGCCGGTTATGAATGGAATGCATGCCCCGTGACCGTGCCAATCGATGTCGTCCCCTTTCTTGTGCGGCGTTTCCTCACATCTTATCACAGGTAACAAAAAGAAGGAGAGTGGCGAAATTAACCTTTCACCGCTCCCGCTACCATGCCTTTCGTTATTTTGTCCGCCAGCAAGAAATAAATGATAATAACCGGAAGCGCGCCAAGCACCAGAAACGCCCCGATCGCTCCATAATTGACGGAATATTGACTGACGAAGCTGTTTACGCCGAAAGGCAGCGTCTTGAGCCTCTCCGAGGAGATGAATGTTGCCGCCAGAATATATTCATTCCAGATATTAATGAACGTCAGGATGCATACCGTCATCATCGGCGGAACGGATATCGGCAGAATGATGCTCCGGAAGATCCGGAAGATGCCCGCACCGTCGACCACCGCCGATTCCTCGATCTCGTGGGGGATGGATTTCATGAAACCGCTCAGTATGAATACGGCGATCGGCGTCTGGAAGGCAATATACGGCAGAATAAGCGATAGATGCGTATTCAGAATGCCCATATTCTTAAAAATAATCATCAGGGGCAGCAGCGTCGCCTGCATCGGAACCATCATTCCGACCAGAAACAAGACCAGAACCGCCTGCCCATAACGCCATCTGAACCGACCGATTGCGAATGATGTAAGTGTGCTTAGCAGCAGCACGCCGATCATCGTCACCGATGTCACGAAGAGACTGTTAAACAAATATTTGAAGTAGTTGCCGGACTCGATCGCATTGGTGAAATTGACCCATTGCGGGGAAGCCGGCAAGGAAAAGAAGCGCCCGGATAGAATCTCCTCATTGTTCTTGAGCGAATAAATCAGCAGCCAGAGGAGCGGATACAGCTGCGTGACGAATAGTACGGATAATAACGCGATCACGATCACCCGCGTCAGAGAGAACGGTTTTCTTCCGATCCTCACGGCGCGGTTGCCGGTCGCTGCTTGAATGGCTTGACTCATAGCCACATCCTCCTCTCTACGTAAATTTTTTCTCCAGCCGGTTAAAGACGAGGTTGATAATGAGGGTCGCCAGCAAGCATAAGACCACTAAGAAAGCAGCAATCGCACTGCCGTATCCATATTTCATGGACAAGAACGACATGTTGTACATGTGGGTGGAGATCACGTCTGTCGCATGTGCCGGTCCGCCGCCCGTCATAACCATAATCATGTCGAAGGCCTGCAGCGAGCCGATAAAGGCGAGAACGATCGATATTTTGATAATCGGAATATTCATCGGTAGGGTGATATACCAGTCGGCCTGCAGGCCATCGGCACCATCAATCTTAGCCGCTTCATAGATATCAGCCGGGATGTTCTGTATACCGGTAAACTGGATGAGCGTATGATAGCCCAAGTACTGCCAAAGGGCGACAAAGTAGAGCGCGTACATCGCGACGCTCGGGTCGGTCAACCAGGACCGCGTCCAGCTGTCCAGATGCACCGCTTCGAGAACTTGATTCAGCATGCCCCCCATCGCAGCAGGGTTATAGATCGTTTTCCACAGCTGACCGATGATGACGACCGATAGAATAACGGGCAGAAAGTAACTGGATACGAGAAAATTCGGTTTTTTGATAAAACGGTTAAGCAGAATAGCCACGAACAGCGCGACTGGAATTTCAACCATGGAGAACACGGCGAACATGAGTGTACGGCGAACCGAAGGCCAGAATACCGGATCGTCGAACAAGAGCTTATGGAAATTTTGCAATCCAATGAATTTGGATTCACCGATACCGTTCCAATCCAGCAATCCGCTATAAATCGAGACGAGGATCGGTACAAACACTAGGCCAACGTAGATCAGCAAACATGGCAGCACGAAAGCGGCTATCGTCCATTTGGAGACTCTGAGCACATTCAACCTTCTCGCCTCCTAAAAGTTTTGGGAGCATTACTACTGTGAATCATCTTCGCAACAAAACAGGTTGTTGTATGAAGCTTCGCTTGGCATAAACAATTTCGATGTGAAAGGGATCTGATGAACCCCTTCACATCGATTAGGTTTCACTTACTTGTTGCTATCGTAAGCGGATTGATGCTCCTTCGCCACGTCAGCGGGGTCTGTCTTCTGTACGAATAGATTCTGAATGCTGGTGAGATGGCCTTGCGCTGTACCCGGGTTCATCGTGTTATCGAACGCCAGATCGCCGCCCTTCACGCTTTGGAACAAGGAGAGCACTTCCATAGCCATGTCGGAGTATCCCGCTGCCTTGAAATCGCCATCCACCTTCTGTGCAATCCCTACCGCGCCTTTCACGGCGAATGCTTCTTTCGGGAAATTAATCATGAAGTAGTTCAGGAAATCCTTCGTTTCTTGCAGGTGCTTGCTGTTCGCGGAGATTGCGAATCCGCTGCCTGGAGCTAGCATGAACTCATCCGCATTGCCTTTGCCATTGATCGTCGGGAATTTGAATACGCCGACTTTGCCGTTAACAGAGGAGGTCTCAATACCGCCAGTCGCCCAGCTGCCCATATAGTACATCGCAGCTTTACCGGTTTTGAACAGGTTCTCGCCTGCATTGTAGTCGAAGGACGTTGCTCCCTCTTGGAACGCGCCGGCTTGAACCAGATCTTCAAAGCTGCTAACAGCCTCCGTGAAAGCCGGGTCCTCGAACGTTTTCTTCCCATCGATAACATCCTGAAGGAAGCCAGGACCGCCATTCGTACGAAGCAGCATATTCATGAATAAGAATGAACCGGTCCATGTATCTTTCTCGCCAATCGCCATTGGCTGAATGCCTTTAGCCTTGAGGGCTTTCACCACATCGACCATTTCCTCGAATGTAGTCGGTACGTTGACGCCGCCCTGCTCGAACAGCTCTTTGTTGTAGTAAACAACGCCGATATTGTTGCCATCAGGCAGTGCATACAAGTTATTATCAAACGTATACCAATCCAGAATTCCTTCCTGGAACGTATCCTTCAAGCCATTCTGCTCCACCATGTCGTTCAGCGGTGCGAACAATCCGGCCTCAACGAACGGCTGCATCTGAGCCGCCGGATTCACGATTGTAATGTCCGGCACCTCCTTGGAGGCGGCTTGTGTCTTCAGCTTCAGCTTCTGCTGGTCCGTATTGAGTGAATCCAGCTCGATCTTGATATTCGGATGCTCCGTCTCGTATTGCTTCACGATTTTCTTCATCATGCCATTCTTAGGATCGGTCGGATCGGGATAGATGTTTTGGAAGGTGATGGTGACGTTGTCTTTCTTCGTATCTTCCGGCTTATTCGTACTGCCTGCCGCTGTATTGTCGGGCTTCGCCGCATTTTCGCTATTGCCGTTATTCGTTCCGCTGCTGCCGCATGCAGTTAAGGTAAGCGCCAGTGTGCCAGCCAGAACGAGCTTCATCAAGTTAAATTTGTTAGCCACTTGTAGTCCCCCTCGGTTCGTTTATAGCTTTATTATGCGCGGTGAATGATAGCCCTTACAATGCAGGAACTTCAGGTAAGAGGTTTGCTTTCTTTAGATTTTCTTTACGATCCATCACTTCAATATGGTACGATACCTTCAATGGGAACTATGTATAAGGATGAGATTTAGTTAGGATGAACATTATGAACTGGAATGAATTCATCGCACCGATCATCATATCGATAAAAATATCGGTCGCAGCAAGTATCCTTGTTTTCTTTCTGTCAATGATGTTAGCCTGGTGGATGGCCCGCGCCCGCTTTACCTTCAAGAATATCGTGGAAACGCTGCTCCTGCTGCCGCTTGTATTGCCGCCTACAGTTATCGGGTTTATCCTGCTCGTCGTCCTGGGCAGGCGAAGCTGGGTTGGAATAGCTTACGAGAAGCTGTTCAGCGCACCGATTGTCTTCACGCTAGGAGCGGCAATCATAGCAGCGGCTGTCGTAGCCTTCCCTCTCGCCTACCGGACGATGAGAGCCGGCTTCGAGGGCGTGGATCACGAGCTCGAGGATTCGGCACGGGCTCTTGGCGCCTCGGAGTGGCAAGTATTCCGATACATAACGGCACCGTTAGCCGTACGAACCTTAACAGCGGGCTATATCCTCGGGTTTGCGCGTGGTCTTGGCGAGTTTGGGGCAACTCTAATGATTGCCGGAAATATTCCTGGCCAAACACAGACGATAGCAACGGCCATCTATATCGCGGTAGACAGCGACAGAATGCAGCTGGCTTGGGCCTGGGCCGGGGCAATGATCCTGATTTCCTTCATCATGCTCATGCTTGCAAACCGGTTTTCAAAGGATTAGATAAAGTGAAAATCTACAGAAAAAAAGGCTTTCCCCGGTTAGATCGGAGAAAGCCTTTTCCGTAAGTAATACTAAGTCATATCAAGTAATTCTATTTTCTCATCACAAAGAAGCACCAAGTTTTACTTAGTGCGTCTTTGTAATATTCCATATTACTAAGTATTACTTATGTGATTTCTATGTCCACGACTCAATATCATCGTCATCGATATCGTCTTCTGCCGCCGGCTCAGGCGTCTGTGATTCGGGCTCTTCAATACCAGCTGCGACCTCTTGTTGGAAGCCTGCCGCCCCCGAAGCCGGAACACCTGTATTCGACAGCGGTTGACTCGAAGCCCCAAAAGCGCGTTCGGCAGGAACGAATGCCTGCAAATTACGCACGCCGTTCTGACGGATTTCATTCTCGATCAGATATCGGATGGAATCCATCAGGTTGGTCTGCGCGTTGAGCCATTGCATGATGGCGGGATCCTCGTTCTTCTTCGTCTTCAAACTTATATTGCCGCCGGGTTCTTTCGTTTTCTTCATCCTTGTCACCTTCTGCCAATCCTTGAATTATCAAAGAAACCTCTGCTCGGCTTATACAGGCAGAGCCGCTTTGTTCTTCAGCGCTTCATAAATTTTCCCGCGGACGAATGAATCAAGGCCCATCGCGTTCAATTGAACCGCGAACTCCGAAGGGATATAGAGAAGCTTCATCTCCCGCTCATCGCATAGCTCCTTGAGCAGCGGGTTTAGAATCGTATGCAGCAAGATGCTTCCGCCGCCATACACGCAGATGACGTCGATTTCATTACGCGCTTTCGTGAGCTGTCTTTTCACGTTCTGAATAATCTGTCTGGCTTGGCTCTCTAGCGGACGCTTCAAGGTACGGAGCGCACGGGCATGGTACTTATGTTTAGTGTTCTTAATCACATCGCTGAAGAACTGCCGCGGGCTGTCGGGAAGGTGAATCTGTTTATTGAAATCATCCAGCGCTTCCTCGATGGCGTATCCAATGCCATGATGGCTGCCATGAACGAACTGGCGAAGGAATTTATTCCCTTCGGTAATCGGGTATTCTGTGGAACCATCTCCGATATCGACATGAAGAATCCGCTTATCCTTGAAATAACTGCCGTTAAACTTCTTCTCCAGCCCGTATGTCTCGGTAAAATCCTTGAAAATATCGCCATCGCGCCAGCTGCCGTCAGCATCCTTCTGCAGCGTGAAGATGACCGGCGTTGCTTCCGGAACGACCTTCGTGAACGAGAAGACGAGCTTGACCGCAACCCGATGAATGCCCAAGTGTACCGTAACATGATGTGTGCCGGACATGAAGCGCTTCTCAAACTTAGCCGCGTTCTCATCCGTATGCTGGGTAACCGGCAGCGCAGTTGCCATATCGATCTCCACATCAATTTGATCGGGAATTTTCTTCTCCTCGTCATACGCCTTCTGAACCGCCACAGCTGCGATTTGGGCAAGTGTATTAACGACCGGCAAATCCATATCACATTTCAAATCGATACCGATTTGCAGGTTATCGAGAATCTCACCGCTCTCCAGCGCGAATTTACCAACATAGTACATGCCTGGACGAGTCGCAGGCGAATCGATCGTAACAACTAACTGTTCCTGGAGATTCTTGATGAAGCTCTCCGGCGATTGCTCCTCGCTCCACGGCAGTACGTCTACCGTACAATTGACATTCGGCTGTTGAATTAATCGGCCATCAACAATCATGTCATGCTCGCTGTTACCATTATCGTTGCCTACAAAAAAATGATAATTCATGATTACTTCCTCCTTTATACCTGGTATTATCAAGCATTACTTTACCATACTTCGTGTTGCTTAAACTCGAAGTACGAGTTCTACTTCGTATTATGTTTAATATTAATTCCATCTCCATGGGGCATTTTCCTGCTGCTTCACGAAAGGTTAAGGCGTTCTAATGTTTCTAACAGAGAAAAATTATGGTACGTTTACAGGGTTCGTTTACGATTCCTTGACGTTAGGAAAGAATATATAGACAATAATTAACATGTAGTAGTACTCCGTATTATAGCACAGTATACGAAGTGACCGTCGTATTCGGGCGAACAGAAGCAAGATTAGCAACTGACGGGATTCATTCCACGCAGCAGAAAAGGAGTAGTTGAACATGTTCGAAGTTACAATGGATTTGTACCAAGATTGGATCAATACGGTGAAAGAGGTTTTTCGCGGCTCCGGTCATCCACTTCCCGATGACATGAGTGAAGCGGATATTGCCACTGCCTATTTCATGCAGACAATGGACGAGGACAGCGCACGGAAACAAAGCGAAGCAAACAAGCTTCGTTTCGATGAACTTCAGCAAACCATAACTCACAATCTCGAATCCCTTATTGTGCCAGATATTCGTACCCGTACAGGCTATGAGGGCAGCCAGTTCCAATTCAAATGGGTCTACCAGCAGGGTGAGCATATCATAGAAGATCATTCTCAATATCGAATTCCGCTAGGAGAATAACTTTGACGCCTATATATGCAACATGGACAAAATAACTTCTCTAGAACGAGACCGTCTCCTCCTCGAGAATGACGACAAACGTTCCATTGCAGTGCTATGCTTAAACAAATGAGACGTTAATCGAGGAGGAAAATAAATTGAATCCAAGAACAATCTTCGGTCCCTTACTGATCCTATTGGGCGCCTACTTATTATTTAGTAACGGGCCTGAATCTTACGGACCAGGGACCATATTCGGCTATTTCTGGCCAACCTTGTTTGTTATACCGCTGGGCTTGTTCTTTCACTGGCTGTACTTCTTTATGACCAACCGAAGAGGCGTCGGACTATTGGTTCCGGGCGGCGTGCTGCTCACCGCAGGCCTTGTATGTCAGGTCTCTATGCTGTTCGATAGTTGGGGCTATACGTGGCCGGGCTTTATTCTCGCTGCAGCGGTAGGATTATTCGAATTGTACTGGTTTGGGGGCCGTAACAGGTGGCTGCTTATTCCAATCAACATCCTGACTGTATTGTCACTACTGTTCTTCGCCGTCTTCTCCGTCGGGTCGCTGCTCAATCATCTCACGCTGGGACGTCCGTTCTTAGCCGGTGCAGTCATCCTGATCGGGGCCCTGATGATCATTATGCGTAAGAAAGAAGTATAACGAATGAAAGCCTCCCAGGCAGCCATGCCGGGAGGCTTTCCTGTCTTCAGACGGTTGACCGCCGAAGCAATAGATACGATATTCCTGCGAGAATGAGGGTGATCGGGAATGTCCACGAAGCGATCTGGAAGGCGGACAAATCAGCCATCGATGTAAATAGGCTGCCCCACCACTTGTAGTACGACATTAGGAAGATTCCAAGACTGGAGGCTAGAAAGGCGGCCACAGATAACAAGAGCAAGCCGATCTTCCCATACCGCCGATGTACGCTGGCTGTGACGAATCCGAGGTAAAAAAAGAACAGCAGCAGTACAAATGAAATCCACATTTGCTCGAGAATGGAGCCATCGCTCAAATAAGGCAAATTAAAGTAATGCAAGCTGACTCCCCAGCCTTCGGTGAACTTGGTTTCAATGATGGAGAGCGGCATCAACAGAATCGATGATAAGAGAGTCACAATAACGCTGATCGCGGCGGTTCCCCAATAGTAATCCGTTCTGCGAATACTTAGACCAATCGCGAAGGGAAAAGTCTGATGCAGCAGAATGGTTCCCATAATGAATATATAAACATAGATTGAACTTAATCCGCCTGTATAAAACTCCTCTTCAAAAAAATAACCTATAGTCCAATTGATGCTGAAGTTTAACAGTAGAATACACCACGGCAAAGTGAACCAATAATTTTTGTACTTCAAGTGGATTTTAAATATACCGGTCATGGCGTTCATTATAATCTAACCGCTCCCCTCTCCGAATTGCCGTTCGTGAGATGAACAATTAACTGCTGGAGCGAGACGGCCGTCGTCTCGAGACCAAGTGCTCTTGCCCGTCTGATCTCATCCTCATCTATTCCTCCCATTACAGTGCTCTTCATCAGACTCCCGAAAGCTTCGCGTTCGATCATTTCCTTGCCCGCTGCGAAGGATTCAACAGCTGCTGCCGAGCCGATAACCGTAAGCGCACGGCCGCGAAGCATCTCGGATTCCTCATTAAGAATGAGCCTCCCTTTATCAATGACCATCACATGCTCCAGAAGCTGGCTGACTTCGTCGATCAAGTGTGTGGACAGTACAATGGTCCGTGGATGTTCCGCATAATCCTCAATTAATCGATTGTAGAACAGGCTTCTGGCCACCGCATCCAGCCCCAAGTAAGGTTCATCGAATAAGGTGAGCGGTGCGCGGCTGGCTAGCCCAATAATGATCCCCACGGAGGAGAGCATGCCCCGGGACAGCTTCTTCATCCGTCTCTTCAATGGAAGCCGAAACTCTTCAACCAAGGAGTAGGCGTACTCATTATCCCAATTCTTAAAACACCCTCCCGCTACATCCAGCACGTCACTGATCCGGAAGAGATCGGGGTATTTCTGGCCTTCTTTAATAAAGCATATTTGACTGAGGACATTCGCGTTTTCATAGGGCGCTTCCCCAAACACGCGCAATTCGCCGCTAGTCGGAAACAGCTGCGCCGTAATCATATGCATAATCGTTGTTTTGCCGGCGCCATTCCGTCCGAGAAGTCCGTATATTTTGTTAGGCTCCATTGTAAAGCTGACTTCGCTTACTGCCGCGACCTTGCCATACGTCTTCGTCAGGTTACTTACAGCAACTGCGCTCTGCATCGCTACGCATCCCCTCTTCGAATCATGTCAGCCAGCTGTTCCGCCGTAATGCCAAGCTTATTCGCTTCTTGGATCATCGCCACAACATACTGCTCATAGAACTGTTCTTTCCGATTCTCCACCAATCTCTGGCGAGCGCCTTCTGCCACAAACATGCCAATCCCCCGCTTCTTGTACAAAATGCCCTGGTCAACGAGTAAGTTAACGCCCTTCGCCGCAGTTGCCGGGTTGATCTGATACAACGAAGCAAACTGATTTGTCGAAGGTACTTGTGTTTCTTCGAGTAATGATCCTGCAATAATGTCTTCTTCTATCCGCTGTGCGATCTGCACGAAGATCGGACGGCTGTCATCAATTATCGATGTCATCGCTTCATCACCACTTTGGTTAATTACTTATGCAACTAACCATATAGGTTAATTTGGCACCTGTCAACCGATTCTTCGCCTATATTCAAAAAGAATGCCCGTAAGCACAACAATGCCCCGTAAACAAGGCACTTCCCACGAAGTGTCTTGTTTACGGGGCAATGAAGTCAGAGTATGAAGAAAGCTTATTTTGCGTTATATCTGCCATAGCTTCTTGCATAATCCATCATGCGGTTATACGATCTTCGATCCAGCTTCTTGAGGGGATGGAACTGAGGATGGTTGGAGTTGACCTCCAGTACCCACAAGCGATTGTCATCATCATAGGCAAAGTCGATACCCATCTCGCGCATGCCAGAGCGTTTGCGGCTTAATACGTTGGCTACGGCGATTCCCTTGCGGGTGAGCGATTCTATCCGCGCGGAGGACCGTTCCCCGGAAAACCCCATTTGCTTTAACAAATTGTGAATGGTATAAATCTCGCCGCCTTGATAATAGTTGGTGACGATTTTGTGGCGGCCTCCGACTTTGACCATGAACCCCGTGCATGTCCAGGCACCCTTTGGCTTGCGCTGAACCATCGTTCGGATATCATAGGGCCTGCCGTTAATCCGGTCGAGCCTAATCGCTTTTTGAATAATCAGGCGCTTCTTCTTCTGCAGGGATTTCACATATTTGTATACGGACGTCAGTGTCCTGAACGTCTCCGAGATCTGTTTCCTTCCCGACATTCGAACGAGCCGGTAGCCATCCGCCGTCCGGCTCAACTTATAGATGCCGATACCAAGAGAGCCGATATCCGGTTTCATGTAGAGGGTACTGTATTTCCCGGCCAAACGTTTCAAATTCGATTCGGTAAAAAAAACCGTATCTGGAACCATGCTCCTCGTCGATTTGTCGGCGGATAAATATCGGCAAACACGGAGCTTTCCCCAGATCGTACTGCTCTTATACGTTTTCGAGCGCAACGTGGATCACCTCACGATACTTTATGAATCTCGCACCTGGAGGAATTGTACGTTTGCGTAGTTTCAAAGATAAAAATTAATCCTTCTGCCGGATTGCAAAAAAACAATCACTGACTGTTACCGTCAGTGATTGTCTCCACGCAGCCTGCATGCCTCGTGCGGCATCTATCCATTCATCATGATCATCAAAAAAATGGCTAAACAGACGACGGCAGCAATAATATAGAAACTCGACAGCCGAGCCCATTTGGCTCCCGTTTTCTGTTCATATGTGGGACTGCCTTCTTTATTTTCCTTCGAGAACCCGACAAGAAAGGTTGTGATCAAGGCAAGTACCATAAACACAATCACGAGTCCGATCAAAACATTCATGAAATCCCCTCCCTCTTTATGTTGTGCCATGCCCCCGAAATCGCAAACACCGCAAGCCTTGTTCAATGTTCATAAAAGACTGTTCAATGACTTATATCTTCACATTACTGCATACCGCCCGCTTAAGAACCATCCAATTCACCGCGGATTGAACCATCCAATTCCTATCCAACCCAGAACGGGTAATCATGCTCGGCCAATTGGTTGGCAGGTAAGTCTTTAATCGGCACCGGTCAGGTCGTATTGTACCATACGTCTTATTATTTACGAAGCAATACCTGCTGCCGATTGCAGCATGGCATTATGCAGGTCATCGTACGGATTGCGCAGTAACCCGGCAAACCTGAGTGAGCGAGCAGAATAACATTATTCATATCGTGTCCAAACGATTGCCCCCGCTATCCCGCATTCCTACTGCCGTAAGCCCCTCAATGCGGTTTGACAGCGAGTGGACTCTCTGCATCGCCCATTTCAATAAAAGAACCGTCAGGGAGCTCCCCTGACGGTTCTATAGATTGCAAGTTGCGTCGGTTCCGGCACCTGCACGCAACCAGCCAGCTCCAGCCTTGGTTTATCCTTCGGCTCCGCAGCTGATCATCCAACTCACGCCGAATTTATCTTCCAATTGCCCATACATTCCGCCCCAGAAAACCGGTTCGAGAGGATACAGCACTTTGCCTCCTGCCGCGAGATTATTGAACGCCTCCCGGCCTTCGGATCCAGATTTAAACTCCAGATTCAGGCTCATGCCATTCCCTCGTGTAATGGGATCGAAGGAATCGGACATGAAGATGTTAACCCCTCCTGCATTCAGGCATAAGTGCATGACTTTGTCTTTGTTCACAGATTTGGGTTCCGGGGCCTCACCGTACGTCATAACGGATTGAATCTCCCCGCCGAGCGCTCCGACATAGAACTCCGCTTGAGCTCTGGAGTCCTCCGAGAATAGATAGGGTTTAAGCGTTGCCATCCTCCATCATCCTTCCATCAAGTTATTTGGGTGTGCTCGTTCCCATTATAGCATTCCAAAGATGTCAAACTTCTTATGGATTGCTGTGTTTCAGGTCCAAGGCAGACGCTTATAAATACTGCTGCCGGCAGGTGTTAAAGACAATTCCCGCAACCCGGCCGCACCATTATTTTAGTTGCTTTTATGCAATAAAGAAATAAGTTATATTAATAAAAAATTAAATAAATTTACACTTATAGCAATAATAAGTCTGTTACAAAAAGGTTGTTATTATGCAAATTTCAAAAAAGAACCATACCATTTTTCTTAACATGCAACAGACAGAAGCCCCTGCATGAGGGGGCTTCTCTTGCGTTATGGAAGTCGTGTATCAGGCGGTGCAGGAGAAACGTTCGGATCAATCTCCGGCAGCGTATCAGGCGTTATTTCTGGAATGACATCAGGGCTGATCTCAGGTGGTGACTTGGGGATGCCTTCCGGAATATCGGCCGGAGGCATCTCCGGTATGTCCTTGGCCGGCATCTCCGGTATTTCTTTTGCCGGTATTTCCTCCGGCTTCGGGTTATTCCGCTCATCATTAGACAAAACAAACACCTCCATCTACGTATCCTTTACCCGCTTCGGAAGATTTTGTCCCAAGGAGGAAAGGAGCTGCGGCAGTCATCTGTTTCTCTGAGTCGACGCTACTCCAGGCATTCGGATAAAGAGGGAGATTGCGAAAGACAGCACCAATAGACCCAGGGGAACAACGCAGATTAAGAAACGGAATGTCCCTTCCGGGTTAGGACCGGGATTATCTCCGCTGACATAACCGAACATCATGCCGACCACCCAGAACGCAAGCGCCGCGATCAGCCCGCTTGAACGGGTAATGAAGCCGCCAACGGCCGTATAAACACCTTCCCTCCGGCGTCCCGTCTGCTCGAAATCCCGATCAATGATTTGACTGCTGACGACCGGCGGCGTTACCAGGAACCCTGCCAGACCGAAGCCTACCGCAACACCTGCCGCGATTCCGCTAATCAAATTAAATCCGAATCCCAATGGAATAACAGATAAGCCATAGATGGCGAGCGACAGCCGCCAGCTTCGTATGCCTCCCATCTTGCGTGCGATGACATACCAGACCGCCACCAGAGGAATGACCGATACGAACACCGAGGCGAGAAGAATCGACACTTGGGACTCGGGTATGTGCAGCACGTATTTTGCGTAAAAGGGAATCATCGAGCTGACCAGTCCGTTGACGGTCTGAGCAAACGAGTTTGCGATGTTGAATATCCAGAATTGACGGTTCTTCAACGTTTCGCGGAATGCCTCCTTCATTCGCAGCGGCGGTTCCAAGCGTGCTTCATCGCCTTCTCTTACGTACCGCAGAAACAGCAGCATGACGAGTGCGAAAACAAGCGCATACACAGCCGCCATTGAACCAAATCCCAGCGCATCATACAGGATCGGCGTTAACGCGGTACCGATGAGGAGCGCAACAATTTGATAACCTTGCTGTACCGCGGAGGCTTTGGCCCGCAGCCGGTCTCCCTTGAACAGCTCTGGAAACAACGCACCGTAGTTGACCCACAGAATCGTAGCAACGCCTTCATACAGAATCAGGGCAATGAGGAACCAGAGAAACAGACTGTAACCTGCCAGCCCTTCCGGCACAGCAAACACCAGGATAAAGGTGACCATGAAGAGCGGTATAGCGGAAATGAGCCAAGGCCTCCGACGTCCATATCGAGTACGGGTACGGTCGGATAAATAGCCGAATAGCGGCTGGTTTACTGCATCCCAGATGAGGTAAATTGTACGCGCCAATGTTGCCAGCCCCACTCCAAGCCCCAGCTTCTCCACGTAATAGTAGCTATAGAACGAACCAAAGGCGGTGCTCGGAATCATAATCGCGAACATGCCCAGCGCAAAAGCGGTCGGTGAATTCATAAACTTCTTCTTCATCGCACGGCTCCTTTACGGCCCGGAAGCTCCGGTCATCCCCCTCTCACAGCACCGCTTAGGGGGTTAGTACTATTTATGTTCTGGATCTGCTTCTATGCCCCTCATTGTGATGTGTGATCGTGATAAATAACGGATCATTTTTGATTGTATTCCAGATAAATTGACATTTTCTTGCAGGATTCTTTGATTTATTGTCGAATTTTGTTGACTAGTTCAATATATAAGGAGGAATATTGGTGAAATTAAGAACAATTAGCAGTATGACCGCAGCCGTCGTTATCGCATCGGCTATTATGGGCCAGACGGCTTGGGGGAAAGCGGCAGGGGCCAGCTCAAGCGTGACGGCAATTACAAGCGCCGCCCCGGTCTACATTGATGGCGAGCTGCTATATTCCAGCACAATGCCTGTTACGGTGAATGGCTCCTATTACCTGCCGCTGCGGGCAATTGCAGAGGCCCTCGATTTGAAGGTGGAATGGAAATCGGATACCCATGCCGTCTATATTACGACTGACTCCCCGGCCAGTTCGGCCGACAAGGCGGCCCCCCGGAGTGAAGGAAATGCCTTCGGCAGGACCGTTAAAGGCACGATAAGCACAGGCGAGATATTCATTGACGGACAAAAAACAGTGCTGCTCGATGCGGCAAGTAAACGGATTAATCCAACCCTAATCGAAGGGACGGTCTATTTGCCTGTGAGGGCATTAGGACAGGCACTCGGGCTGAATGTGGCTTGGGACAGCGGAAGTAAAAGAATCACGATCGAGAAGCAGCAGCCTAATGCCGGACAGCAGGGCGAGAAAGGCGATACTGGACCGCAGGGAGCTGCTGGTCCTAAAGGCGATAAAGGAGAGAAAGGAGACAAGGGTGATAAGGGCGATAAGGGCGATAAGGGCGATAAAGGTGACACCGGACCGCAAGGACCGGCTGGCTCCAGCGGCTCAGGATCGCAGGGAGCTAAAGGCGATACTGGTGCGCAGGGTCCCGTAGGACCAGCTGGAGCGGTAGGCGATACCGGACCTGCTGGTCCAGCTGGTCCGGTTGGACCGCAAGGGCCTGAAGGAGTGCAGGGACCACAAGGACCTGCCGGCGCTCCTGGAACGCCGGGAGCACCAGGGGCTGCGGGACCCAAGGGGGATACCGGAGAACCTGGACCTGCTGGTCCACAAGGACCGCAGGGATCTGCAGGCGCCTCTGAGCTGCCTTACGCTTTCGCAGTGAACACTACCGGTTCAACAATTGCCGTCATTCTGGGAGGAACCCCAATACCGTTGCCGAACAGCCAAACAATCGGAACAAGCATAACTGTGAATGGCTCCAACACCACGTTTACAGTCGCAGAAGCTGGAACGTATTACGTTTCTTATTCCATTAATCTGACTGCAAGTCTTCTGGTCAACAGCAAAATAATCGTTAATGGCACAGCAAAACCCGAGCTTACAATCGCACCTGTACTATCGCGGAACAGTTTCTCGGCAAGCGCCATCGTTCGTTTATCCGCTGGATCTACCGTCGGCCTTCAACTAGATGGTTTAATTGGAGCCGCCGTGTTGTTGCCAGGCAGCCAGGGAGCCGCTCTTACTATCATGAAAATCCATTCCGATAGCTAAGCAGCAGTTGCATCACAGGCATGCAACTAATGCAACTAAAGCATGTGCACAGCAGCTAGCTTCAAACAAAGGTGGCGCAGGGAGTTATTCCTGCGCCACCTTGTTTTTGCGTTGGTCGTAACCAACCCAATCCTGGAGTCAAACAATCACATATAAAAAAGGGTACCTCAACTCATCTAAGTTGAAATACCCTTTTTAACGTTATTGGATCACGCTGACCCCCCGCGTCATTGCGAACTCATTCTCAACCGCTTGTACTGCTTCAGCGCCCCGTCCTCGTGAAGGACCATCCAATCAGCCAGCGCCTGCCGCATCTCACTCAAGATGCTGCCGTACTCCGGATCGCTGATCCGATTATCCAGCTCGTGGCGATCCTTGCTCAGATCGTACAGCTCGTCCAAATCACCGCAATTGAATACGTACTTGTAGTGCCCTTTGCGGATCATCCGCTGGGTGTACATGACGCCCTCCAAGCCCGCGCCCTCGGTAACGACACTGTCCGGCCAATCCGTCAGCTCATGTCCGTCAAGCACGGGAGCGAAGGAACGGCCATCCGCGCCCTGCGGCATCATCTCCACGCCGGCCAGCCCCAGGATTGTCGCATGAATGTCGCAGGTACCGACGAAACGATCGTCTCTGCGCTTCGACGGGCTCTGCCCTGCAGGCTTGACCACCAGCGGGATCTTGCATGTCTCTTCGTACATAAAATACGACTTGTCGCACAGCCCTCCATGGATGCCCAGAGACTCACCGTGATCCGCCGTAAAGATAATGACCGTATCGTCGTACAGATCATGCTCCTTCAAATAGGCGATCAGCCGTCCGATCTGTTCGTCAATACTGCTCATAAAAGCATAATAATGCCGGATATATGGTACGAAATCGTCCCAATTCTTCGTATTGCTCATCTTGATCCGGTGTATGGACGGCTTCCCTTCACCATCGTCGCGGAAATTCGGCCATGGCTCCAACGCTTGATCACGGTATAGATTCAGAAAGCGAGTCGGTGCGATATAGGGCTCGTGCGGTCCCCAGAAGTTGAGCGAGAAGAAGAAAGGCTCCTCGCGTTCTCGAAACCGGTCTATATGATGAATGGCCCGATCGACCAAATAATATTCGACCGTTCCCTCCTCCGGCGATGTCAGCTCGGCCGCGTAATGGCCCTCGAAATGACCGGAGATCTTGTTCTCCAGCTTCCACTCCAGACCGTTCTCCTGCAAATATTGCTTAAATTCCGGATAGACCATACCACCCAGCCCATGGCCGCCGAAGTCGTCCCCTTCATACCCGACGTCCGTCGGAAGCGTCCGAATGCCCGCTGCGATTTCCGGGAACTGGATATACGACAGATTGGCGCTCAGATGGCGTTCCTCGTCCGTTTTCGTTCCCAGATGCCATTTGCCCGTATAGCCGATATTATATTCCTGCTCCCCCAACTGACGGCTCAGAAGCCTTGCTGTATCAGGCAGCTCTTGAACGATGCTTCCCAGGCCATATCCGTTCGTCTGCATCCCATGCTTGAAAGGATACAGGCCTGTCTGCATCGAAGCCCGTGCCGGTGTACATACCGGGCAGCTCGTGTAGGCATTGTTGAACACGATGCTTTCTTCGGCCAGTTGGTTCAAATGAGGCGTCTGGCAAACGGTTCCCCCGTAAGCCGCCATCGTATCGACACGCTGCTGATCCGTCTGGATGAATAGGATGTTCGGTCTGCGCTTCGTCTGCCGATCTTGTTGTGCCATCAGAATATCCTCTCCTCATGCTTGTTGTCGCTATTTCATCAATACTGGAGTTCCCTGCATGAAATCCCCGCTCTCAGCCATCCAATCCTCCAGCTCACGGGCCAGTCGCCTGATGTGCGGTTCATTCTCCGGAACGTTCGAAACGTCGTTGGTTTCCCAAGGATCTTCATCAAGATCGAATAATTGAATGCAGTCCGTGCCCGTATTCGTGACTGGCGACCGATAATGCCGGATCAGCTTCCACCGCTCGTCCTTCGCCATTCGCTGCACGTCACGATACACCGTGCACACCACGCCGCGACCCGCTCCTGCTCCGCGGATGAGCGGCATCAGGCTGACGCCATCCACCTCCGCGGGCACAGGAACACTGCATAGCTCAGCAACTGTCGGAAAGATATCGATATTGCTGGATAATGACCGTACCCGCTTACCCGTGGGCACGCCCGGCCCTCTCATAATGAACGGGATACGCACACTATGGTCGTACATATTCTGCTTGCCCATCAGCCCATGCTGACCCACCGACAACCCATGGTCAGCCGTATATACAATAATCGTATCTTCATAGACACCCTGGTCCTTCAACGCTTCGACGACCCGGCCGATCTGGGCATCCAGATGGGTGATCATCGCGTAGTAGTCCGCGATATGCCGGCGTATCTCCGCTTCATCCCGTGGAATATGCGCCAACCGCTCGTCCCGAACGTCCATCTCTCCGTTGTCGAACGGATGCGCGGTCAAGAAATTAACGGGGAGCGGAATAGCTTCCGGATCGTACATCGCAGCATATGGCTCCGGCGCGGTTCGCGGATCATGAGGCGCTGTGTAGGCCATATAGAGGCAGAATGGCCGTTCCTCCTTCGGATAGACGCCGTCCGGATCGAAATCCTGGACCGGAACCCGGTCGTGGTCGCTCATACCGTAGAAGAACAGCTTATCCCCGCCTTCGAAGCTGCGTGCGAAGCTGGCCTTGTCATTATGCCACTTGCCGATGGCATGCGTACGGTAGCCTTCTTCCTTGAGGGTCTGCGGCATAAGCCGGACATCCGACCGGATGACAACGGAATGCTCCCACACGGATACATCGCTGCCGATCATCGATTTGAATATCGACTGACCGGTATTCACGCATGCACGGCTCGGTGCGCATACAGCCCCTGTCAATCCGCCGAATATATGCGTGCCGCAGCTGGACGCTCCCTCCCCGGCCAACGCGTCCAGAACGGGCGTATGGACAATGGGGTTGCCGTTTGAACCGATCGCTTCGTAACGATGATCGTCGGAGATGATAAACACCACGTTCGGTCTCTTATGGGCAGACGTTTGACTCGCAGAATCCGACAGGCTTGCTTGACTCATTTCGCTCGAGTTGCTCATTTCATCAGCACCTCTCCTTATAGTCGTCGAACGGCGGCAGACTTCGGCTGCATTAGCCCTTCACGGAGCCAAGCAGCATCCCTTGATTGAAATACTTCTGCAGGAACGGATACACGACGAGAAGCGGCACCGCGGTCACAACGACCGTCGCCATCTTCACCGGTGGGCCGTATTCGAACCCTTCGATGTCGAGGGACATGGATGAATCGGCCGATTCGATCAACATTTGTCTCAAGTATACTTGAAGGGGCCATTTGTCGGAATCGTTGATATAAATGAGCGCATTGAAGAACGTATTCCAGTTCTGCACCATGTAGAACAGCGTGAAGGTGGCGATAGCCGGCATTGACAGCGGAACGACGATATTCCAGAACAGCCGCAATTCCCCGCAGCCGTCAATGCGTGAAGACTCCTCCAATTCCACGGGAAAGCTCTGGAAGAAGCTTCGCATGACAATGAGGTGGAAAGGAGCGATCGCCGCCGTCAGCCAGAGGGACCAGTAGCTGTCCAGCAGGTGAAGACTGTTCACGATCAGGTAGGTCGGAATGATCCCTCCGTTGAACAGCATCGTGAAGAGCACCAGCATGTTAATGGTTTTCCTCCCGATCAGCCACCTCTTGGCAAGTGCGTAAGCCATCAGACTGGTTAGAATAATATTGATGATCGTTCCGATGAATGTAATCCAGAGCGAATTTTGAAAGGCCTTCAGGAAGTTATGCTCGCGAAACAGAAATTGATACGAATTCAGCGTCCATTCATACGGAAACAGGAAGAATCCGCGCGAGAGCACTTCATGCTTCGTGGCGAAAGAAACCAGTACGACATATAAGAAAGGCAGCGATACCGCCAATGTGCAGACGGCCAGTACCGTATAGACCGCTGCGACAAAGAAACGGTCGGTTCCCGTCGTTTTCATCAGTAGACACCCTCTTCTCCCTTGCGTTTGGCGAAGCTGTTCGCTCCGATAATAAGCGCCAGACCGACAACGGATTTAAACAGGCCGACAGCCGTCGTGTAGCTGTATTCGGCCGATAATATACCCACCCGGTACACATAGGTATCGAATACGTCCGAGACCTCCATATTCAGGGTGTTCTGCATGAGCAATACTTGCTCGAAGCCGGTGTCCATCGTTTGACCGAGCCGCAGAATAAACATAATCAGAATCACGTTCTTCAAGGCCGGCAGACTGACGTGCATCATTTGCTTCCAGCGGCTTGCCCCGTCCATAACCGCCGCTTCATACAGCGTGGGATCAACGGAAGCCAGCGCCGCCAGGAAAATAATCGCGCTCCAGCCCGATTCCTTCCATATGTTCATCACGGTATAGAGCGGGCGGAAATAATCGGGATCGGTCAGAATTTCAAGTCTCTCCCATCCGAGGGAGATGAACAGCTTGTTGATCGCGCCTTCCTGCGTTGCGAAGAGCAGCACGGAAATACCGACAACGACGACCCAAGACAGGAAGTGAGGCATGTAGGTGATGGTTTGTACCGTCTTCCGGAACGCTCTCACCCGAACTTCATTAAGCAGAAGCGCGAGTACGATCGGTGCAGGGAAGAACAAAAACAGGTTCATTGCGCTCAGAATGAGCGTATTCCGCATTAATTTCCAGAAATCCTCTTCACCGAACAACCGCGCGAAATGCTCCAGTCCGACCCACTCGCTATGCCGAAAGCCGTCAAACGGATCGTAATTTTGAAAAGCGATGACGATCCCGCCCATCGGCAGGTAGCGAAACAGCAGGAAGTAGAGAAGACCGGGGGCGATCATGAGGTAAAGCGGGATTCCCCTGCGAAGGAGCTTCTTAGTATCGGACATTCCGATCCCCCTTTCATAACTCGGAGGGCCTCGCTCTTGGCGGGCCCTCCGACTCAACGCCTTAATTCAGTTCTGCGTAAATCGCGTTCGTTTCCTCAATAATCTTGTCGCCTCCGGCAGCTTTCCACGCTTCAATCGCTTTGTCGATCGAATCCACCGGCTCGCTTCCCACGATCACCTTCACAATCGCCGCGACCAGCTTCTGGTCGATCTGGG
This sequence comes from Paenibacillus mendelii, assembly GCF_024498075.1. GTDB lineage: Bacteria > Bacillota > Bacilli > Paenibacillales > Paenibacillaceae > Paenibacillus_Z > Paenibacillus_Z mendelii. The sequence continues at coordinate 226,153 of NZ_JANHOF010000007.1, read as the reverse complement.
CGCCGAGCTTAGAGGTTGTTTCGGAGACGAGACCCGCAGCCGGATCGGTCCAACGATATTTCTCCGTGTTGCTGAACCACGCCATGACTTTGTCCGAATAGGCTTTATCATCCCACAACCGGATTTGGATGCCCGGATCGAAACGGCGGATGAACCAGGTGGACAAAATTTGCGGACGGTCCGCATCGAACGCATCCAGTTTCACGTACTTGTCTCCGTCCTTCTGATAATGGATGCCTTCGATTCCGTTCTTCGTCAGAATGAAGCCTTCATCCGAGAAGATATAATCCAGCACCTTCAGCACGCGCTGCTGCTTCTTCTCCTCGAGCTTGCCGTTCAGAACAATCTTGGTCGTGCTCGTGATCGTATTGGCGAATTGCAATCCCGTCGGCCCTTTAGGCGGGTCCAATTGCACGATATCCGCTGACGGTGCCAGCTTCTGCAGGGTTGGCAGCGATTGCTTATACACTTCATTCGGGTTAACCTCGGCGATACCGTTCGTATTCGCCTCCAGCTTGTTCCACGGATCGCGATCCTTGTTCACAGCAAAGTCCTTATCCAGCACGCCTTCCGCATATGCCTTGCGCAGGAACTCTGCCAGCGCTTTCCACTCTGCCGCCTGCACCTGCTGCGGCACGAGCTTACCGTCCACCAGCGCCCAGTTGTTCGCCAGACCGAACGCACCCTTCAAGTAATCGATGCCGACGATTTGATTCGTGCCCACGGACAAGCTGAATCCGATCGTATCTTTCTTACCGTTGCCATCCGGATCCTGCTCCGCGAACGCCTTGGCCACGTTGTAGAATTCGTCTACCGTCGTCGGCATTGTCAGGTTCAGCTTATCCAGCCAGTCCTTCCGGATGGATAGATTGCTGCGGAAGGCCGGTGCGTACATCGGCAGCCCGTATACCTTGTCCTTCGGATTCATCATCCGCAGCGCCTCATCCGTCACGTTGCCCACGATATTCGGATAGTCCTTCAGGAGCGGCTGCAAGTCGAGGAAGACCCCTTTGTTCATCCACTTGCTGTACATCGAAGCGTCCCAAATCTGAAACAAATCCGGAAAATTGTTCGAAGCCGCCAGCACGTTCAGCTTTTCGTTATAGCTGTCGCCCGGTACCCATTGAAACTTCAAATTGATGTTGAACTTCTCATTCAGAAGCTTCACCATCGGATGATCGTCCGACCACCCGCCGCCAGCCGCGGTGCTGACCATCATCGTGATGTCCAGCTTCTCCGACATGTCATCTTTCACCGTGCTCGATTGCCCGGCCGGCTCATTCGTCTGTTTCTCTCCATCGTCTGCTTGATTCCCGCAGCCGATGACGCCTACCAAGAACAAAGCGACGGCAAGCAATATCAATGATGCCTTCTTCACGCTTACTTCCCCCTTGAGTCGATGTCTGCTTCTTCTCTAGTATAGAAAAGGAGATCTCAGGACGCCTTGTCCGATTTCACGATTTCCGACTCATTTCCACGAAGTTGATCCGAATCGGCCGGCCGCATCGGAATTCGAACCGATACGACCGTCCCTTTGCCGATGAAGGAGTCGATCCGGATGCCATATCTCTCGCCGTATTTAAGCACCAAGCGGGCGTGAACATTGGCCAGCCCGAGCGAGCTGTGCGGGTTCGGAACGGCATCGGCGCTGCGCATGGAGGCCGCCTCCGTCAGCATCAGATGAATCTCCTCTAGCTGCGGCGCGGGGATGCCTTTGCCGTTATCGGCGATTTCGATGACCAAATCCCCCTCATCGCCATAGGCGCTCACGATAATGGCGCCAGCCCCGCCATTTGGCTCAATCGCGTATTTCACCGCATTTTCCACAATCGGCTGCAGCGTCAGTTTCATGCAGAGACAATCGTGAAATCGATCGTTAACGAAGACGGACCGGCTGAAGTTGATCGGGAAACGCAGGTGAATGATCTCAAAATATTTGGTCATGATGTCCAGCTCTTCCCGCAGCGTCACTTCCGCTTGCTCGAACCTCGCGGTATAGCGGTACACATCGGCGAGATTGCGGGCGATCAGCTCGATCTTCGGTACGTTCTCGAAGTAAGCCATGCTCTTGATAATACCCAGCGTGTTATAGAGCAGATGGGGGTTGATCTGATTCTGCAGCGCGCGGATTAACGCTTCCTTCTGCCGCAGCTCCAGGCGCATTTCCTTCATCTGCAGCTCGTACACCTCGCCCATCAGCTGCTGCAAGCGGGACACCATGTTATTGAACCCGAGATAGAGATATTGGAACTCGTCTTGCCGTTTCTCCAGCTTCGCCCGGACCTTCAGATCCCCCATGGCGACCATCGCCATCATATTTTTCAACCTGACAACCCGTTTGACGAATTGATGCGTCAGCAGCGGGACGACCGCCATAATGATCAGCGAGACCACGAGGAAGGAAACGTATATCGCATTGCGCACAGCCTTTAGCCCTTCCTCCATCTGGGAGGTAGGCACGATCGACACGATGTTCCAGTTCATGCGATTGGATTGGTTGACGGACACATACCAGGATTCGCCGTTCCATTCCTGCTTGTATGCTTCATCGGCTCCCTTCTGGAGCTGAAAAGATGACAACGGCGTCGCCGATCGCGGCTTGCCGACATAGGTGTCGTCCGGGTGATACACCACGATATCATCGGAGGATACGACAAGCGGGTAGCCTCTCTCTCCCAGACCGGCTTCGCCGAATGTTTCGATCACCTGCTTCGGAATGACGTCGACCACTAATCTGCCGATGATTTCGATCGAGTCGATGTCGAAGATCGGAATGACCACGGAGACGACCGCATATTTGCTTTGATTCGGATAATTGGTGTAATGCGTCGGAATAATTTGCGGCTCGGAACGAAATGGAAGCGAGAACCACGGCTCGTTGGAATAAAATCCCGTACGCGAATAATAATAGCTGAAGATCGAAATCATGTTGCTTTGCTTGGACATCAGAAACATGCCGGCGATTTCCGGCCGATCGGTCGCCGCAAACTTCTGCAGCTCGTTCTCGATCGCTTCCGTTTCTTCCGGCGTAGACTTCTCTTGCTTGAGATAAGCCTGAACGTCCTTGCTGGCCATGAAGCCCGCCGTCGATTGCATCAAGCGCTTGATATAGAAATCAATGTCATAGTTGAATCGCGACGCCGCATCGCCCGATAGGCGCATAAAGTCTTTGGCTGCCACGTTGTTGAACAGATGGCTGGCAATCGACAGCGCAAGCACGAGGGATAGCAGGTTGACGAGCAGAAACGCGAGCGTCATCCTGGATTTAATGGAATGCAGAAGTTGTATTTTCAAGTCAGAATCCCATTCCTTTACGATAGTCATTGGGCGTCATGCCGGTAATTGTCTTGAACATGCGGTTGAAATGCGGCAGCGAGATGAACCCGACCATTTCCGCCGCTTCATACACTTTGATGTCCGCTTCCATAAGCAGCGATTTGGCCTTCTGAATACGAACCCCGTTCAGGTAACTGATAAAGGACTGCCCCGTGAACTGCTTGAACAGATGGCCGAAGTAGGACGGGCTCAAGTTAGCCTGACCCGCAACCTTCACCAGCGTAAGCGGTTGCATGTAGTGGCTCTCCATATAATCGCATGCCTTCCGGATCACCTGCCGGACTTCTTGGCCGGACACCGCGCGCGACTTGAAGGACCATGACTCCAAGAGCATGCGGAAATACAGGATCGTCTGCTCCTTGGTGCTCCAATCGGGAGACTCCGGCGGCATAAAGTCCGCGTCCAGCCCTTGAATTAGCGCCGTCAGCTTGCTCTCGAAGACGGAGAAAGAGGATTTGCGCGACTTCGGAAACGCTCTCTGCGTCTTCCAAATCTCCTGAATGACATTTTCCAGCGCCGTACTTCGTCCATTCGCGTCCATCTCCGGCAGCCGATCAAGAAAGATGTTGATGACTTTGAAGCAGCTGTTCATCTCCTTGAACAACGCCAAGCGATCCAGTGATCGCAGCAGAGCTTCCTTCAGCTCTTCCTGCATAACCGGCTTCAGCAAATATTCCGACACGCCGTAACGGACCGCTTGACGGGCATAGGCAAATTCATCGTAACCGCTAATAATAAGCGAGACGATCGGCAGGCCTGCTTCGTCCACCTCGCGCAGCAGCTCCATCCCGTCTTTACGGGGCATTCGGATATCCGTGATGAGAATGGAGGGCCAGAGCTCATGCAGCATATTCCAGGCATCCTCCCCGTCGACCGCCTCCCCGACAACCGTGAATCCGCCGCCAATCCGCTCAATCATCTCCGTCAATTCGCTGCGCAGCCAATGCTCGTCTTCCGCAACTACGATTTCGTACATCGTCAAAACCTCCCAAAAGCCTCTATGTGCTACGTTCGACAAAATTCGAGCAATGAAGTATATCCTAAAGGAATAGCAAATAAAGATCGTTCCTGTCAATCCCAAGCAGCCCGATTTGATATACGTTAACAGCTTGAATCCGACTATTCCACCGTTCCATCGTCCCGCTGCAACACAACAAATAGGCCAGCCAGATGTTCCTGGGTGACCTGAGAATTGACTTAATAAATACGTAATGCTGTCCATGCATCAAAATCCGCAAACATCCCGTCCTATGCTAGGTTCACCGCCGATGCGGAACCATCCAGCGGCCGTTCTTGATTCGCAGCGACACGAGCGGCTCCGGCTCCGCCTCGGATTGACCCTCTACGGACACAAAGCGGAAGTGCTCGCCGAGCACCGCCATAATGAGCACCGCCTCGATCATCGCGAATTGCGTGCCGATGCACCCCCTTGATCCGCCGCCGAACGGAAAGTAAGCGAAGCGCGGCCACTGCCCCGGTCCGTCATCGAACCGTTCCGGCCGGAACGCAGCTGCGTCCCCAAAGACATGATCGTTGCGGTGGATCGCATATGGACTAATCAGAAAGCTGCTCTTGGCCGGGAAGACATCCCCCAGCATCGTCAATTCCTGCTCCGCCTCGCGAAGAATCGCCCAGGCCGGCGGGTACAGCCTCAGCGTCTCCTGAATGACTTGCTTCGTATAGGATAACGTGCGGAATCGTTCGAACGCGCCTGCTTGCGCTCCCGCTTGTTTCCCGGTTTGATCGAGCTCGTGATGCAGCCGCCCGGCTACCTCCGGTTCCCGGTCCAGCGAGTACCACGACCAGACCAGTGCATTGGCTGTCGTCTCATGCCCGGCGAGCAGCATCGTCATCATCTGATCGCGAATTTCATGATCGGGGATGGGCTGACCATGCTCATCCACCGTATCCAGCAGCAGCCCAAGCAGGCTGTCCGCATAACGCTCCGGCTCTCTCTTGGCAGATGCAATCGCGTCATAGATCATCGTCTCCAGCGTTCGTATTGCCCGTTTATGCGTAACATTCCCGGGCGTAGGCACGGTGAATGGAAGAATAATGGGGGAGAAAATCGTTTTGGCCGATTGCTTGATCGTATCATCCACAGCCGCGGCAAGCTCAGCCTTATCTGCATCCAGCTCCGTATTGAACATGCTTCTTGCGATAATGCCCAGGGTCAACCGCATCATCACATCGTGCATCGGGATCGGCACCCCATCCTCCAGCACAGCCGCAAGCCGATTGGTCTCATCGACCACAATATCGGCATAGGCTTGGAGACGTTCCTTATAGAACACCGGCTTCAAATATTTTTTCTGTTCCCGGTGAGTGTGATCCTCGGAAGTCAGCAATCCATCGCCGACGGTTCTGCGCAGCACATTCGAGCTTCTTCCTTTACGGAAGCGCTCCTCCTGGTGAACGAGAATCTCCTGCACGAATTCCGGCGAATTCACGATGAAGGTCGGACGGAACGAGCTCGTTCGCAGAGATACGACATCTCCCATGTGCAGCGCATCGAGCAGAAACCCGAGCGGATCCCGTTGAAATCGAAAAAAGTTGGCCGTTCGTGATGTTGGAATATCCGCGATTCGCGTCATCTCGATCCTTCCTTCCGTTAGAAGCCTTTCTCTCATCATAGTACGAAAGCCATTTTTGCTCAAATTCGACAAAGGAATCGGTGAACATTATGGAGTGATTCTCCTTGTTCATTTACCCTTTCTCCAATATCTGTATGGTGCAGTTTTGTTATAAAATGTTATAATATTTTACTAAAGAAAGATTGCCTGGCAAGCCCCCGGTTTGATTCGAGCACGAAATCAATCCCTGCGACTTTATTTGACAATCCTTCAATGTATCATTAATAATGGATATCCTATAGAGAGATTATGGGGGTAGACAGATCTTTGGGGAGGAATGACCTTTGTCAGTGGTTTCGCATTTAATGACCTTTAACAAGCAATTCGTCGAAGAAAAGCAGTACGAGTCCTATTTAACCGATAAGTTTCCCGATAAGAAGCTCGTGATTCTAACCTGCATGGATACCCGTCTGGTTGAGCTTCTGCCCCGTGCGTTGAATCTGCGCAACGGCGATGCCAAGATCATTAAGAATGCCGGCGCCATTCTCACGCAGCCCTTCGGCAGTGCTATGCGCAGTATTCTGGTTGCCATCTACGAGCTGGGAGCAACCGAAGTACTCGTCATTGGCCATCACGGCTGCGGTATGACCAATCTGGATACGAAGGCGATGGTCAATAAATTTAGAGACCGCGGCGTCTCCGACACAACACTATCGACCTTGGAGCATTCGGGTATACGAATGGAACGATTCCTTCGCGGGTTCCAAAGCCCGGAAGAAGGCGTCATGCACAGCATTAATATTATACGCAACCACCCGCTTATCCCCGCAGACATTCAAGTCCACGGCTTCGTCATGCATCCGGACACCGGTGCAATGGATCTCCTCGTAGAAGATTACAGAGGATCTAACGAATAGTTACTCACCCTAATGACCCCGCCGCCGTTCATAGGGTATACCGCTATATCAGACATGAAACAGACCTCCAATCCCATGCTTAAGCCAAGGTTTGGAGGTCTGTTTATTTATTGGCAGCGATTGGCCTACTTAATCATAGCCCTCACGCAGTTCTAGATTTATTCAATAGCCTTACGCCTTCTGCGCCACTTGCTTCTGTTTCTTCATTCGGCCCATCAGCAATACGCCAACGACTAGAACGATGCTGATTCCCCACTTCAGTAAGACGTTTTCTTCGAAGAACGACTTCATGAAGGGCTCATCCACGATCATCTTGGAGGCCGTCCATGCCAATACGCCGGAACCGATATAAATAATGATCGGGAAGCGTTCCACCCATTTTAATATGAGCGTACTGCCCCATACCACAATCGGTACGCTAATGAGCAAACCGATGACAACGAGCAGGAAGTCACCGTGCGCAGCCCCTGCAACAGCAAGTACATTATCCAGACCCATGACGGTGTCGGCCACGACAATGGTTCTTACTGCCGCCCATAAGTTAACTGCCGATTTGACATCATGGTTCTTCTCTTCGACAAGCAGCTTATATGCGATCCAGACGAGGAGCAAGCCACCCACGAGGAGTAGTCCCGGGATCTTCAATAACCAAACCACAACCAGCGTCAATAAGGAACGAATCGCAATAGCGCCGATGGTTCCGAACAGAATGACTTTCTTCTGATGCTCTTTAGGCAAGTTTCTGGCAGATAAACCAATGACAATTGCGTTGTCGCCGGCTAATACCAAGTCAATGACGACAATGGCTAATAACGCCGACCAAAATTCCGGACTGAAGAGTTCCATCTTATTCCGCTCCTTTGTATAATCAATGATTTCTTTTAGTTGTCCCTAACTTGGTCTAAATTATCCCAACGGCCCAATTCTGCTGAAAAGCACCCCTTTCCAACCAACAAAAAATGACCTTTACCGTTAGGTAAAGGTCATTAAAAAACAACAGACCTGTACTTAACAGTAAAGGTCTCGCTAACAAACGAGTTGCCAACAAAGCCGGAGGGAGTCCCTCGTAATGACGACGTTGCTGTACAGCTACTCCCCTTTATTCCTTGTAATCATACCATCTTAGCCATTCGGGAGCAAGTGTCCATCCGCATATTTGACAGATAATTATTGGCAGCAGGCCATGCGATTTTCAAAGCTGGATCGATTGGTTTACAATGTACCCAAGGAGATGAATGAGCGATGAACAAAGAGATTATGGAGCGATTTATTTCGTATGCACAGGTGGATACACAGTCGAATGACAGCAGTGAAACATGCCCCTCCACACCGGGGCAGCTTACCCTGGCCAAGATGCTGGCTGACGAGCTGCGCACGATCGGCATGGAAGAGGTAAGCTTGGATGCCAACGGCTATGTGATGGCTACCCTCCCCTCTAACACGGATAAGCAGGTGCCCACCATCGGCTTCTTGGCCCATGTGGACACGGCAACCGATTTTACGGGAACAGGCGTCAAGCCGCAGATCGTCAGCGATTACGACGGCCATGATATCCTCTTGAATGAAGCGATGCAAATCGTACTCTCCCCCAAGGACTTTCCGGAGCTTGCGACCTACAAGGGCCATACCTTGATTACGACCGACGGTACGACGCTGCTCGGCGCCGACAACAAGGCAGGCATTACCGAAATCATGACCGCAATGGTGTATTTGATTCAACATCCGGAGATTAAGCATGGCAAAGTACGGGTTGCTTTCACGCCTGATGAAGAAATCGGAAGAGGTCCCCATCGATTCGACGTTGCCGCCTTTAATGCCAAGTATGCGTATACCGTAGACGGAGGACCGCTTGGTGAGCTGCAGTATGAGAGCTTTAACGCCGCTTCGGCGCGAATTACGTGCAAGGGCAAGAACGTACACCCCGGTACCGCCAAGGACAAGATGATCCATTCCGCCAAGATAGCCATGGAGCTGCATTCCAGACTGCCTGCGGAGGAGTGCCCGGAGCGAACCGAGAACTACGAAGGCTTCTACCATCTCCTATCCATTGATGGCGACGTGGAGCAGACGAAGCTGCACTATATTATCCGCGATTTCGATCAAGCAGGCTTTCAGGCCCGTAAAGCGCGTCTGGCTGCCATAGTGGACGAGCTGAGAGAGATCTACGGGAAAGAACGCATCGATCTCGATATCAAAGACCAATATTACAACATGCGGGAGAAGATCGAACCGGTCCGCGAAGTGGTCGACATTGCCTACCAAGCGATGGAGAATCTAGGGATAGCACCGGTCGTTCAACCGATCAGGGGCGGTACCGACGGTTCGCAGCTTTCCTACATGGGATTGCCTACGCCTAATCTATTCACCGGCGGCGAGAACTACCACGGCAGGTTCGAATACGTGTCCGTGGATAATATGATCAAGGCGACTAAGGTCGTCATAGAAATCGTTAAGCTCTTCGAACAGAAAGCTGAGGCTTGATCCGTAACAATAACAAGGAAGAAGGCATCATGCCAAGTGCGCATGATGCCTTCTTCTATCGGTTTACTCTATAATGAATGGCTACTTGCTATGTCCATGAAGCATATCTGCCAATGCCCGGAGCTGTGCAGCGTCGATTGGCGCTAATCCAGACCGTCCGATACGGATAGCGGAACCGAAGTGCACCTCGGATACCCCGGTCTGTTCAATGAACGATACGATGCTCTCCGGGGTCAGACCATTACCGGCTAGAATGCGCAGCAAGCCTCCGCACGCTTCCGCTTCCTCGACCAGCTTACGGATAGCAGGCGCCGCCTCTGGAGCCGGGCCTAGGCCGCCGGAGGTCAGAACGCGGGTAATGGACGGATAACGCGCAAGCGTCCGCAAGCCTGCAATTTGATCCACCAGCTCGTCGAAGGCGCGGTGGAAGGTCACATTCAGATTTTCAGCCAGAGGCAGCAGCGTCTCAAGCGCCTGCTCGTCAATCTCCCCATCCGCCGTTAGCGCGCCTAGAACAACGCCGGCCGCACCCGCTGCGGCAATCGCCTTCACTTCGGCAGCCATGGTATCGATATCGTGTTTGCCGTAGACGAAGGAGCGGCTATGCGGTCTGACCATGACGTTCACGGGGATCTTCACCGCTTGAACAACCTGCTCAACCATTCCGATGCCCGGGGTCAGTCCGCCTTCCGTAATGGCAGTTATTAATTCGATACGATCCGCACCATTCTCCTCAGCCGCCCGTGCGTCCTCCACACAAGTAGCGATAACCTCTAGAATCATATTCGACAACCTCCCGCTTCCACTCCATGATAATAGCAGCGGCGGACGTAAGTCTCTGCTGCGTTGTGCTCTTTCTTAAGCTTCGAGGGTAAATACCGCACGTCTTTCGCCAACTACCGTACCTCCGTCGTTAACGATCGTATTGGGTACGAGCGCATACAGACGATTGATGGTATCCTTGTTGTCATACCCGATATGCTCCAGAATCGAGGCGATGATACACGGCCATACCTGCTCGGAGCCATCGGATACTTTCAATGAAATACCGATGCGCTCTTTGCGCAGACCGATGCCATATACACCCTTCGCCCCGCCTTTGGCAGCCAGATTGGGGTCCTTCAGCAGCGCCGAACAGACGAACTGCGTGTCCGCGATCATATCCGGGTATTCGTTCATGAGACGTGCCATTCTGGCGGCTGCATCGCGGGTTGCGGCATCGTCAATCAGATCCGGGCAGGCGAGCTTCAGATAAGCAAGCGCGATCTTGTTTAAGGGCAGTGCGAAGATCGGCAAGCCGCATCCATCGATTCCTTGCGGAATGGAGGCTTCAGGAACCTCCGCGATGTACGCGAGCGCCTCCAGAATTTCCTTCTGCACAGGATGCTCCGGCTTGTAATACGTCTTCTCATCCCAGCCCATATGCTTGCTGAGTGCTATGAGTCCGGAGTGCTTGCCCGAGCAATTATGGAAAATCTTGCGCTTAGGCTCATGATCCCGATGCCGTTCCGCCTTCGCATCTTCGTTCAGCGGATACGTCGCGCAGCAATGGAGCCCTTCCTCCTGAATGCCCGTCTTGCGCAGAATGGAATCCAGCGCATCAATGTGAAAGGCTTCTCCCCTGTGGGATGCCGCGAACAATGCCGCTTCCTGGCCGCTCAATCCATAGACCTCATCAACACGCCGCTTCATAACCGGAATAGCCTGGAATGGCTTCGCGGCAGACCTTAGGAAGGTCATGTGATCCGGATCCCCTGCCTTGTACAGAACCTTGCCCTTCTCATCCACTACCGTGATTGCACCGTAATGAACATTCTCAAGCGTACCGCCCCGGTATTCTTCTACTAATGTCGTAAATCCCATTGTGCATCCTCCTAAAAGTTTTGTGGGGTATTATTTCGCTTCCGAAGGAGTGATATAAAACAAAACTCGCTTCGGAAGCATCTGCTGAAAGTTTTGTGGATATTTCAATCGCTTCCGAAGGAGCGACGTAAAACAAAACTCGCTTCGGAAGCATCTGCTATAACTGAAAGAAACGATTCTGCGAAAGCAGACCCGAACCGATCACAACGCCCCACTCGCTCAGCTCCGAGTGATGAAAGCGGAACGAACCGCGAAGCGGCTCCCATACGAAATGCGAAGAGCAGCGCGCTTCAATTTCCTCATGAATGCCGGGAAACCTGTCTGGGAGCTCCCCGCTTAAGATCACGCTGTCCGGGTTGTACATGCATACCAGATTATTGATTGCGATAGCCATATAATCAAGAGCCCGATCAATAAGATGAATGGCCCATCGTTCTCCCGCCTGTCTCGCCTCAAAGACCTCCTCGATCGTCTGAATCGGACGGATTTGGTTTGCTTCAGACAACAGGGAACGAATCGTAATATAGGTTTGCAAGCATCCGGCTTTACCGCATTCGCACATCATTCCGTTCGGATCGACGGTTGTATGGCCAATTTCGCCCGCACTGTTCATATCCCCCCGGTAAACTTCCCCTTCAAGGATGAGCGCAGAGCCGACTCCGTTGCCGAAGCCGAGCAGCGCAGTCCGGCGAGATCCAATAGCGGCACCCTTCAGATGCTCTGCGAGCGCCCTTACCTTGAGCTCGTTATCGACCGCCACCTCATAGCCGGTCAGCTCCTTCAGTCTCTCGGCCAAGGGAACATTCTTCCAGCCAAGCTGTACGGAGAAGACAACGCCGCCCTTATCATTGTTTACAATGCCGGGCAGACCGATTCCAATCCCGACGACTCGGGTACGATCAATGGCATGATGCCGCACCAGCTCCTCAATCGCTGCACCTATACGCCTGAGCGTCTCCTCCAGGTCTTCTTCTGCCGGTCGGACACGCTTATCGGAACAGATGACGTTACCCTGCAGATCGAGAATACCGATACTCATGAAATGGCGGTCCAGCTCAATACCGATCGACAATACCGAGCCATCCGCCAATCCGATCAAGGTTGATTTTCTGCCAAGGCCGGCAGCGGCCACCTGTTCGGATTCCACCAAGTACCCCAGCTCCGTCAGCTCTCCGACGATACGGCTAACCGTTGTCGGACTCATTCCTGTTTGTTTGGCGATGGCGGCTCGCGAGATCGGATGCTGCTGCTTAATGATTCCGAATACCGTTCGCCTATTCTGCAGCTTCATATAATCTTGATCATGCTTCTTCATGGACCACTCAACCACTCTCCTATTATTTTCACCATTGGACTAATGATCGGGATAATCCGCTGGATTCCAATATGAATTGTGGAAAAACCGCCTTAATGATCTATACAACGGGTGAATCGCAAGCTATATTCTCCATTGATGTTAATATTAAAGGATGCTGTGGCAGTTGGTCAATGTAAATGGCGAATTCCAAATCCCCCCTGCCCCATAAATAGATAGCCAAACAAAACAGGCCGTTCAACCGATATACCCGAGCCGGTTGAACGGCCTGTCTCTCATGAGTTACGCTCTAGATCAGCCCCTCGGCCTTCAGCCACTCCTCCGCTACTTCGCGGGCCTGCTTCCCTTCAAGATCAACCTTTCCATTCAAGACGGACATCGCTTGATCATTGATTTTACCGGCTAATAGGTTCAGGACCTCCTCCAGCTCTGGATATGCCTTTAGCGTATCCATCCGAACAATAGGCGCTGCATAATAGGGCGGAAAGTAATGCTTGTCATCCGCAATCACTTTCAAGTTAAACGCTTGGATTCTTCCATCTGTGCCAAAGGCGTCATTCGCATCCGTGGTCCCTTCCTTGACCGCGCTGTAGGTCAATCCGGCATCCAGCCCCTTGGTCTGTTTAAACTTCATTCCGTATGTCTTCTGCAATCCGATATACCCGTCCGGACGCTCCAGAAATTCATGGGTCGCTCCTAAAATTAAATTAGGCGATTGCCGGGCAAGCTGGGTAAGCGTTTCGATCCCCAGCTTCTCCGCACTATCCCTTCTCATGGATATTGTGTACGTGTTATTAAAGCCGATCGGCTTTAACCAGGCCACGCTAAATTTCTCCTCATATGCGGCCTTTACCTTCTGATAGGTAATCTCCGGATCACCGCTGATCGGTTTTTCCTTCAGCACAGAGGTCCATCCCGTTCCGGTATACTCCGGATACATATCGATATCGCCGCTAACCAGAGCACTGTGCGTTACGGAGGACCCACCTAGAAACGGCTTGCGAATGACCTTCAAATCGGTCTTGGCCTCGATTAAGGACGCCATCATATGGACCAGAATATCCTGCTCGGTGAAGTTCTTCCCGCCCACAACGATCGAATCCGAGCCAATCCCCCCAACCTTCGAGAGGATACCGGCAGCGATCAGCACGATCAACGCCGCACCGATCACGATTTCCAGCCCCCGTACAACCTTGTTCGTCTTTCTTGTTCGCGTGCGTATGCCCTTTGGGGTTACGGCCCGCTCCATCCGCTCGAGCATGAAATCAAATAGCAGCGCAAGCAGCGCGGCGGGGATCGTACCCGCCAGAATCAATTCCGTATTGACCGTCGAAATGCCTCTGAAGATCAAGTCACCCAGTCCGCCAGCCCCGATGAGCGAGGCCAAGGTAGCTACCCCGATAAGCATGACGGTCGCCGTCCGGATCCCCGCCATAATAACATTCAAGGCCAAGGGCAGCTCGATCTTGGTCATGACCTGCAGACTGGTCATTCCCATCCCGGTACCGGCTTCTTTAATCGGTTTGTCTACATTCATGATGCCGGTGTAGGTATTCCTCATGATCGGCAGCAAGGCGTATACCGTTAAGGCTACAATAGCGGGAACCATCCCAATGCCGAGCAGAGGAATCATAAAGCCCAGCAAGGCTAAGCTTGGAATCGTCTGGAATAGCGAGGCTACTCCGATGATAGGAGCGGCCAATCTTGGAAAGCGGGTGAGCGCAAGCCCGGTCGGGATCGATATGACGATCGCAATGACCAGTGCGATGAACGATATTTGAATATGTTCCATCGTGGCGCGAATAATATCGTCTTGTCTATTCACGAATACATCCCAAAGATTCATGGCGGCCTCCCCTGTTAGATCTGCTTCAACAGCGCGTCGATTAGACTGGAATTGGTCACAAGTCCCGCTAAATGCCCATTGCTATGGACAATGGGGAGACTGCTGAGACCTTGCTGCTTCATAATATCTACGGCCTCGCTTACCCCTGTCCCGACAGGTACGGACGGGATATCCGATTTCATAATTTCCTGCAGCGACAAGTCTTCTTGATGATAGTGTTCTTCAAGCATCTCTTTGGTCACGATTCCCTTGAGATTGCGGTATTTATCCGTCACAAGCAAGCTGTTCACGCGGTAATGCTTCATCAGCTTCGCTCCATGCGCCAAGCCGCGCGATAGGAAGACCGTTACCGGATTGTGAATCATGACGTCCTCCACCATGAGATTCTCGGACTCGTGAAGCCGATTCTCGCCAATAAACGTGCGTACAAAGTCATTCTTCGGACGCCTCAAGATCCGATCCGGGGTATCCGCTTGAACAATCTCCCCATCCTTCATCAGGACAATACGATCGGCGATCTTGAGCGCTTCGTCCATGTCATGGGATACGAATACGATGGTCTTCTTCACCTCTTCTTGGAGACGGACCAGCTCATCCTGCAGCTGCTCCCGGCTGATTGGATCAAGCGCACTGAATGGCTCGTCCATAAGAATAATCGAGGGTTCTGCGGCCATCGCCCGTATGACGCCAATTCGCTGCTGCTGGCCCCCGCTTAATTCAGCGGGATACCGGTCCCGATATTGATCGGGATTCAGACCGACCATATCCATCAATTCGTCGATTCTTTTTTCGTAGTCGTTCTTATCCATCTTCTTGAGTCTTGGCACAACCGCGATGTTATCCTTAATTTTCATGTGCGGGAATAGGCCGATTTGCTGAATGACATAGCCTATATTTCTTCGCAGGAGGACGGGATTCATTTGGGAAATGTCCTTGCCGTCGACTAAAATTTGACCGGATGTAGGCTCAGCCAGCCGATTGATCATTTTCATGGTTGTCGTTTTGCCGCAGCCGCTCGGTCCGATCAAGGTAACTAGCTCGCCTGCCTTAATTTCCAGGTCGATCCCCTTTAACGCCATCGTACCGTCGTTATATTTTTTCGTGACTTGTTTGAACTGAATCATGGCAGCACCCCATCTATCCATTCGTTTCATGGTATGGCCATATTCTGCCCAGAAACCCGTATTCTACGCATGATTCGGCTGAGGGTGCTATTTGTTATTCAGTGGGGTGCTGCGCCGGGCCTTACATTCAATACGCAAAATAAGGGCATCCTCTGCAGGATGCCCATAAATCATATCCAAAGTATGTAATTAAGCAATTACAGCTCTAATCGCATGCCATCGTAAGCGACCGTAATGCCGTTCGGTTCGAAGATCTCCATCAAATCCTCATGCAGCAGATGTGCGTTGTGCGAGAAATGGGTTACGGCGAACTTGCCGCCCGGATTCATAATGTCGTTAGCGATCAGCCACTCCTTCGTCTCAAGCACGCAATCCACGTTCATATGGTTGATGCGGCCGCCCACTCTGCCTGTGGTGCATTCCAGAATAGCCAAATCCAGCTTCTTCCCCTTCAGCCACTCCCAGGTTTGCTCCGGGAACCAGCCGCTGTCATGGCCGTAGAAGATCGTCTTGCCATCCTTCTCGATATAATACACCAAGCAGGTCTCGGTTCGATCATGATCCGCGATCAGCGGCACGATGGTTGCGGTTTGCGTCTGTACCGGCTCAAACGGCCGTATGACGTGGAACCGGTATTTATCCTGCTGCATGCCCAGCTTATCGATGCAGCTGCGAATAGGCAGATCATGTCCATATACATGAATGGGGCGATCCCCCGATTTCGCATATCCCGACATCCGAATCAGCATGTCCTCCGCATACAGATGATCAGAATGCGAGTGCGTGAAGATCAAGTCCTTCACTTTATCCATATCGATATTATCGCGTATCGCATGATGGCAGGTATCCGGTGGAAAATCGATCTTGAGCTCGCCGTCGATCATAACGGAGGTACGCGTGCGGATGTTTTTTCCGCCCTTCGCCTGAGCTTGCTTGCACGTATCGCATTGACAGAATAAGGACGGAATTCCTTCGAAAGCGGCCGTGCCTAGAAAATGAACATTCATCGGTTGTTACCTCCCTCATATTTTCTTCATCTGATGATGCTCCGGAATGTCTCCGGTGTCATCCCGTCGACTTCAAGAATGCCCGGTAAAACTGGCTGGCGCTGGAGAATCCCAGATTGTAGCTGATCTCCTCCACCGTGGTGGCCGTACTCCCAAGCTGATCCTTTGCTTTCTCGATGCGCAGCTGCAGCACGTATTGATACGGTGTCAGGCCTGTCAATGTCCTAAACGTCCGTATAAAATGGTAGCGGCTTTGCAGTGCGATTGAAGATAGCTTATCGACACTCATCTGCTCCGTGTAATGGCCATGGATATAATCCAGTACCCGGGAGAAGTGCTGGTCGGATAACACCGCCTTTCGAAAAACCGCAGGTTGACTCCCCCACAACAAGCTGTCCAAATATGAAAGCCTTGCATTGGCATTCACCCAATTCCGATTATAGCAGAAAGTGCTCGATTACAAGGCAATAATCGCGAGCGACATCAGGCCGTTTTTTCACTAACATATGCTGCACCGCCTGGGCTTTGCATATTCCCGTTGCCCTGTCCTTGGCTGGCGCGGCACCACCTTACCGAGTATGACCCAATCACGTTATTGTCGTTCTCTAGCCTGCCCTTCTAAACGGGTCCAGTTCACACATGTCTCCAAGAGAATAGACACAATGATTCCGATAACCAAACCATTGCCCGCCAGTGGACGAATATAGGCAGGCAAGCCGGCGAACACAAGCGGAGAGATCGACATGATGCTGATTCCCAGCAGTATGGGCAGGGCGAGACGATAGATGCTTTTCGAATCAAAGGTTCTCCCTTTAATGGTACGAACCGCTGTACCGAACATTTGCAAATAAGCCACGAAAAGCACCGCGCTTCCGACGCTTAGAGGCAAATTCGAGAACCAGTGGCCAAGCGGGGGTATAAGGCCGAGCACCAGAAATAATCCACCGCCAATGACAAGCGCTTCTCTATGCAATATCTTGGTACTCTCCAGCAGTCCAAGCGAGGAGGCGAACGTCCCGAATGGAATGATCCCAAACACAGGCGCAATCATGGTGAACAGCCCCGTGATTAAGAAGGATCGGCGGTACTGCCCTTCTGTTGTCGTCTGCCCGTACAGCTTCTCCGCAGCACTCAAAGCGGTTATGGTGTTGGACATGTTAATTAACCCGACTATGAAGGAGGTGAGGAGAATGCCATAATCAATTCTGGGCGCTCCCCAAGGGAACAGCTTCAACATCCCCGCCCCTGCAGCATGCGGCTCACCTCCGCCGGATCCCGGAAAGCACAGTTCATATACGAACCAACCGAGCATAATGCCAAAAAGCATGGCAAAATTTCCGATCCAGCCGCGCCCCTTCAAATAAACAATGCCGACAAAAAGTGCGATGCCGATTGAAAGTGCAGCCACGGACGGGCTCAGCTGCCCGTTCTCCTGAATGCCCAGCATACCCGTGAAGAAATTCATCATCAATTGAACCGTCAATAGAAACAAGGAAACGCTAATTACGATGGGATTAAACAGCTTCATCAAAATTTTGACGAAACCCAGCCATCCTAAGACGACCATCATCAATCCAGCGAGCATATAACCTACAGCCAATCCGCCCCCAATGGCAGCAAGGCTCGTTCCTCCGGACGCCCCCGATGCCGCAAGACTGAGCGTAATTCCCCACCAAAGTCCAGCCGGGCCATCCATAATTGCGTAACGGTGTCCGATTAAGGCCTGCAGCATGCAGACGATGCCCGTTAGAATGAATGAAATTTGCAGAGCGTACGCGATTTGACCGGAGGGCAGGTGGAAAGCCTTGCCGATGGTAAGCGGTACGACAATCGTATTCGTGAGTATAAAAAACATCCATTGCACGCCGGCAAGGCCGATTTTTGGAGTAATTTGCATTCGCATGTCTTATTCAGTGTTCCTTCCCTACCTTAACAAGGATGATTCGGCGACTACACTTGAAGATTACCAAGCGTTGTGATGCCATTAATAAATCATAATACCACGACTGCCAATATATCTAAAACAAGATTGTAAACTCTGTTCCGGGACAGTAAAAGGTGGCAAAATTCAAAATCGGGCTCATCTATTCTATATGTTTGTCCACGCATATCATTCATAGATTATATATTAATATAAATCATATGAAGGAGGGACTAGCCATGGATAAAAAAGCGTTGTTGGAAGCAGTTGATCCATCGTATATGCTTACGGTCAAGCAGCTCGTGGAGATGGTTGAAAAGATAGCCCAGCAGCCTGTAATTAAACAGGAGTTGTCTGATCTGAAAAGCTTAATACCATCTGAGATTCTTGATTTTTTGAAAAAAGAAGGGATTCTTTAATCGCTTGAACTGCACTGCTGCAGCTGTTACCGCTTAATAAGAAAGATGTGTTGGCTAACTCCCTTCTGAGCCTCACTCTGATTAAGCCCTAAAAACTTAGAAACCAGCCCTGTCGCATATACGACAAGGCTGGTTTCTTCGTTCATCACGATTAACCCTCGGGTAACCGCTGCCCGGCGATACGAATTCGCTGCGTTAGCGCGCAGTCCATTCCTGATTTCGATACCATGCCGCTGCGGCTGCCACCTCTGAGCTGGTTAGCCGATGACCCATGGCTTCCCAACCTACTTCAACAGATGCGCCTGCACCCATAAGCAGCTTCGCCAGCTCCTCCGTTTCTTCAGGAGCGCATATGGGGTCATTCGTTCCGGCGCCAATATAACAGTGGACTCCCGATAGATCGGGCAGCGCCACTCCGCGAAGCGGCACCATCGGATGATGTAGAATTGCACCCCGCAGCGCGTCCTTATCATGAAACAACAGGCTTGCTGCAATATTGGCCCCGTTGGAATAACCGACGGCTATGAGATTACTGCGGTCGAACCCGTATTCCGATGCTGCCTGATCAAGAAAGCCGTTCAATTCCTTCGTCCGGAAGATCAGATCCTCCTCGTCGAAGACGCCCTCTGCCAAGCGGCGAAAGAACCGCGGCATTCCGTTCTCCAGCACATTGCCTCTCACGCTGAGTACCGGCGAGGCTGGAGAAATCTGCTCCGCCAGCGGCAGCAGGTCGCGCTCCGTTCCTCCCGTTCCATGGAAGAGTACAAGTACTGGAGCGCTTGAATCCGTCCCTTCAAGGTAGATATGTTTCATTTATTTATCCCCCTCTAGTACGCGTACTTCAATCGGAACGAGGTTCGCTTCGATTGTGCGGCGGCTTGGTTCAAACCACTCCGGAAGCATTAATTTTTCGCCCAGCTCATCTTGATGCTCGTCGCGTGCGAACCCCGGTGGATCCGTTGCAATCTCGAACAGAATCCCGCCAGCCTCCCTGAAATAAATCGCGTTGAAATATTGTCTATCGATGATCGGCGTAGGGGAGAAGCCGTTCTCCGCAATATGGCTTCTCCAGAGCTCGTGCTCCTCATGATCTTTGGCACGCCATGCAATATGATGAACCGTACCCGCTCCACCTGCACCGTACGGCATAGGGGTTATATTCACATCAATGATATTCCCCAGATCGCCTGTCGCTCGGTAACGGGTATAATCCCCCTCCTGACCGATCTTCTGCAGGCCCATCACCCGCTCGAGCAGATTTCCGGTATGCGCAGGCGCCGTACTGTAGAGCACAGCGCCGCCGAAGCCCTTAATCGCCTTGTCTGCAGGAACGCCGCCGAATGACCACTCGCTTGCGGCGCCCTCCTCGCGTGCTACCAGCTCGAGCTGCAATCCGTCTGTATCGGTAAATTGCAAATAGCTCTCCGAGAATCGAGTCGTCTTCGTAACCGGAACATTCAGGCGCCCCAGCCTCTCCTCCCAGAAGTCTAGCGTGCCCGCAGGAACCACATAAGTGGTAATGCCAACTTGACCGCCGCCAATGGT
The DNA here is from genome assembly GCF_024498075.1 of Paenibacillus mendelii. Classification (GTDB taxonomy): domain Bacteria; phylum Bacillota; class Bacilli; order Paenibacillales; family Paenibacillaceae; genus Paenibacillus_Z; species Paenibacillus_Z mendelii. The sequence continues at coordinate 205,806 of NZ_JANHOF010000007.1, read as the reverse complement.
TCCCTTCCGCGAATCTGCCCACGGAAAGAAGGTGATGATCGTGCCCGGGCTTCCGATTTGGTCGCCAAAGTAAAGATGGTATACTTCTGGTGCGTCAAAATTGATCGTTTTCTTGACCAGTCGGAGACCCAATACCCCCGCATAAAAATCAACATTGTCCTGCGCATTCCGTACAAACGCTGTAATGTGGTGAATACCAGCTGTCTGTTGGTTCATCCTGATCCTCTCCTTTTCATAAGTCAAAATTAAGCTTCTTAAATTTAAGATATATGATAGGAATTAAAAGCAGTTAATCCCTTATACGAATATAACTACTTGAAGCTGTCCTGAGCGTATTTGCCAAGCTTCTTTAACAGCTTCGCTGCGGCCAGCTGCTCTTCCGCCGAAAGCCCTTCTACGGCCTTCTCGATAATTTCAGTATGTCCAGGAAACACATCTTCAATGAATTGTTTGCCCTGCTCGGTAATCTCCGCGAAGATGAGACGCCGGTCCTCAGTGGAAGCTCTGCGCTTCACGAAATTCTTCTGCTCGAGCTTATCGACGACATACGTGATATTCCCGCTGCTCATCAGCACTTTTCCGCCGATCTGCTGAATGGGCTGCGCTCCCTTATGGTACAGCAGCTCGAGAACGCCGAATTCGGTCCGGTTCAAGCCATGCCCCCGGATATCCCGATCCGCATGAGCATTGACCCATTGACTGGCTCTAGACAAGGCGATGAAGAGATCCAATGACTCATTTCTGGAAAATCCCATCCCAGCTCTCCCCTTTCCCGATCACATCGATCGCTCTTTTTGTTATTTCTTAATATTAAGATACTTCATTTGTTTGTATATGTCAAGCACGTATTCCGCCTACGCAGTTCATCAACCGCTTCTTCCCTTCTTTGCGGCAGCAAACGATAAAGAAGCTCAAACAGCTTCTGTTACAGGCTGTTCGAGCTTCTTCATCTGCCCCTTCAGGAAGGGAGCATTCATTTAAGCAAAAGCAATCCTCTCATTATGAAGACAGCGCTTCTTGCTCCGCCACGTCTTTCTTGAAGGTTTCCTTCGAGAAGTAAACCGAGGCAATGGTAATGAGAGCCGTTATGAACATGAACGTTGCTACATACCACGGATTGCCGCCATTGCGATCAAGCAAGTAGGTGGCAATCAGCGGGGTGAAGCCGCCGAGAATCGAAGAAACCTGATACACGACCGACAAGGCGCTGTATCTCACCCGGACGCCGAACATCTCGGTTAAGTACACCGATTGGACGCTCAGCATTAAAGTCGAGCCGAATGCATAACCAATAATGAGCGCCAGCCAGACGATTGTAGTCGATCCCGTATTGAGCATAAAGAAGTATGGGAACGTGAACAAGGCCAGGAATATCGCTCCGCCCAAGTAGACTGGGCGCCGTCCGATCCGGTCCGACAAGCCGCCGAATAACGGACTAATAATAATGGCGACAGCAGCAGCAATAAGAATCCCTGTCAGCGCTTCTTGCTTGGGAAGCCCAAGCTTCGTCGTTACATAGGTGATAGCAAACGCATTCGTGACATTCGCGGACACGGATTCCGCAACACGCGCGCCCATGCTCACGAGCACATTCTTGGGATATTTACGAAACAGCTCCATGACTGGGAATTTCGCGACTTCATTGTTATCCTTCACTTCCTGGAATGCGGGTGTTTCGGAAATTTTCAATCGAATGAACGTTCCTACGCCAAGCAGGACGATACTAAACAAGAACGGAAGCCGCCAGCCCCACGACATAAATTGTTCTTCAGAGAGCAATGTCGTTAAGCTGAACACGCCGGAGGCAAGCAGAAGACCGCCGGATGTCGCGGATTGCACGACTCCGCCCCAGAACCCCCTCTTCTCCCTCGGCGAATGCTCAATCGTCAGCAGCGCAGCGCCACCGTACTCTCCGCCGATCCCCAGGCCTTGGAGAAGACGCAGCGTAACGAGGATGATGGGCGCCCAAATTCCGATGGAATTGTAGGTGGGCAGAACACCGATCAGGAATGTCGCTCCGCCCATTAACAGCAGGGTAAGGATGAGAATCGTTTTGCGGCCGATCTTATCTCCGTAATGTCCAAATATGAGACCGCCAATCGGTCTTGCAACGAACCCGGCGCCGAACGTAGCGAAAGCGACAAGCGTACCCATCAACGGGTCAAGGTTCGGAAAAAATAATTTGTTAAAGATAAGTGCGGCGGCCGTTCCATAAAGGAAGAAATCGTACCACTCTACCAATGCCCCAATAAAGCTGGCACCGGCAACTCTTTTCATGGATACTTGACTCATGTTCAATCCCCCTGTAAGTGAGTAATTGTATGCTTACCCCTCTTGTTACTCCAATTAGCCCGAATTTCTCTCTCTACTAATCGAAACCGCTTTCAATGCTCGTGGCCGGGAAGCCCGCTAGGGAAGACAAGGCATATGCGGCAGAAATCCTCTGCCGCAACGTACAAGCCTTCACCGCTTAATAGCTTCCTGCCGCCAGCCCTTATTTATCTTCTTCCCAGAAAGCGACAGTCTCGGACTGCTTCATGATCTCCAATATCTTTTCCCTAGGTACAACGCGAGACCGCTGTGCCCATGCCTCATACTTATCGCTCATTTCCTTGACGCGTTCAGGGTTGTCGGACGCCAGATTGTTCAATTCTGTACGGTCCTCTTCCATATCGTAGAGTTCCCAAGGACCCGGATAGTTACGCACCAGCTTCCAATTCCCTTCACGGATACATGCATTCCCTTCATGCTCGAAGTACAGCGGCCCGCGATCCGTTGCATCACCAGTCAATACCGGAACCATACTGCTGCCCTCTAGTGGCAGAATCGAATGCCCCTTGTAGCTGTCCGGATAAGCTGCCCCGGTTATATCCAGAATCGTCGCCATAACATCCGGCAGCTGTGCAGGGGTATGCCGGATCGCATTCTTTTCCTGTACGCCCTTAGGCCAGTGCACAATGAACGGCGTTGCGATTCCTCCTTCATGGACCCAGTGTTTATAAAGGCGGAAAGGGGTGTTGGACAGGTTCGCCCAAGCCTTACCGTAACTTTGGTACGTATTCTCCGCTCCCGGCATCAGATCCGGGTGGTTGCCGAATGTAACATCCTCACCCTTACGGGTATGCAGCTTGGCAATAAGAAGCTCGTTGGCCAAATCCTCACCCCGTACGTTCGGCGGAATATCCTCCGCGCAGGCGCCATTGTCGGATAAGAAAATAATAACTGTGTCCTCAAGCTGCCCCGTCTCTTCCAAGGAGCGGATGATTCGCCCTATCCCCTGGTCCATGCGGTCGATTTGTGCGGCGTAAACCTCCATGCAGCGGAGGAGCCATTCTTTATTCTCCGCGGACTCCCATTCCGGTTCATCCGCATCCCGCTCGCTCAGCTTCCAAGACGGATTTAGAATGCCTTTCTCGACCATGCGCGACAGCCGTTCCTCTCTTAGCTTATCCCAGCCTTTATCGAACCGGCCCTTATACTTCGCGATATCCTCCTCATGTGCATGAAGCGGCCAATGTGGCGCTGTGTATGCGACATATTGGAAGAATGGCTTGTCCGGATGCTCTTCCGCATGGCTGTGAATGAAGGAAACCGCCTGATCGCTAATCGCATCGGTATAGAAGAACTGGTCGTCTTCAATCGCTTCCTTCTCAATATTTTCATTGCCGCGCGTCAATGTGTTCGGGTTGTAGAAGCTGCCCGCACCAATAATCGTACCGTAGAATTCATCGAATCCGCGCTGCATCGGCCAATTGTCCGACGGCTCGAGCAAGCTCTTGGCTATATGCCATTTACCGCTCATATACGTTCTGTAACCGCTCTCTTTCAACACCTCAGCAATCGTCACGCATTCTTTGTTCAGGTCGCCGGGATAACCCTCGAGTCCCGTATCGTAAGTGAGAATACCGATCCCCGTCTGATGAGGGTGAAGGCCGGTTAACAGCGATGCTCGGGAGGGACTGCATCTTGCCGTATTATAAAACTGGGTTAGCCGAATGCCGCCCTCTGCAAGCTTGTCGAGGTTCGGAGTTTCCACTTCGCCGCCGTAGCAGCCGATGTCGGAATATCCCATATCGTCATTTAAGATAAGAATAACGTTCTGTTTGTTAGTCATTGCCGCGTTCTCTCCTTCTCTGCTAGGACTGTTTCCAAAATCATGCATAACTTAATAATTGTTCTATTATTAGTTATATTGTCATAACAATTATTGGCGGCGGGAAATGCTGCAGAATTGAAATCGAAAGCCGATGCGTCACTAGCAGAGGCTTCGTCACAAGCGCATCCGCAGCCACCCGGTTGTGAGTTGATGATGAGTTCGCTTTCGATTTCAATTCGGTTATAATCGGCTTCTTCGCGATAATTGGACCAAATATTGAAAATAATCCGGGCGGTACACCGCCTTCAGAAATTCGACCGGCGTTTGGTCATGCGAGAACGTGACCCGCTCGATATACAGCAGCGCCTCGTCGGCTTCGACTTCCAGCTTCTCCGATTCCTCCGCACCGGCGTTTACCGCGCTAATCATTTGCTTGGCTTCCTTCAGCGGAATCTGCAGGTCTTCTTCTAGAAGCTTGTACATCGCAACCGTTAACAGATCGTATTTCTCCAGCTCAATCCCGATCTCCGGCGGGAAATACGCATGTTCGATTGCAATCGGCGTATCATCTGCCAAACGAAGACGCCTCAGCTCCCACGCTGCGCGAAGATTGAGACTGGACTTGACCTCCGAGGGAAGCTTATTGGTCATCCCTTGACTGAGAATCTTAGCTCCCGGCACAAAGCCCGCTTCCTTGATCGTTTCAGTAAAGCCCATCAGCTGACCGACCCACTGCTCAGCCTGATTCGTCTTAATGAACGTCCCGCGTCCTCTCTCTCGAACCAGCAATCCCTCTTCAACCAAGCTTTGAAGGGCATTGCGAACCGTTACCCGGCTGACGCCGAACCGCTTGATCAGCTCGTGCTCCGTCGGCATCTTTCCATTAGCATCACCCAGATCGTCATGCAACGCCTCATAACGAATAATATCCCTAATTTGCAGGTGTAAGGGAATACCGCTGTTGAAGTCGACCGCACGCTTTTGAAAAGCCGATATATTTTTGTTCATAAGTTGCTTTCCCTTTCTGAATGGTTCCTAAAGCCAGCCGTTATACCATCCTCGTAATCATGCATTTGTATTGATGATATAACATTATGAGGTTCAGGAGCAATCCTTATGGGATGAATGAGCCGCCTCATTTCAATAAACAGTCCAGTATGCGCTTTCAACAGCATGCCGCCAAGCCGCTCTACTCAGGATACTGCAGCGTCCTCTCCAACTCTTCACATCCAAACACCTCCGCGGAATCATCTGCTGGCTTCCACTTTGTATGTTTATTTATAATATAATCATAATGTAGTAACATTACAACCACTTTTTTTGGTTCCAGCTTGTTTTCCTCGCCAGCGCATCTGGGTAGCACCCCCGATAGCCGCTCACCTCCTATACAAAAAGCCGCATCTGATTAGGATTTATTTCACCTAATCGAGATACGGCTTCCCAGTGATCAATGAATTCAATTATTACAGCGTCAAGCCGCCGTCCACCGTGACCAAGGAGCCTGTCATGTAGCTGGATGCCTGCGAGGCCATGAATGCAACGACGCCCGCAATTTCGTCGGGCTGGGCCGGACGTCCCATTCTGACCTTCGAAATTTCCTCCGGCACATAACCGCCTGATGCGAACGATTTTGCCACGCCCTCTGTCAGTGCCGTTTGCACCGCTCCCGGGCAAATCGCATTGACGCGGATTCCCTTGCCGACATATTCCAGCGCCGCCGATTTGGTTAACCCGACTACGGCATGCTTCGTCGCCGAGTACACACTGGCACTGTGCTCACTGCGGATGCCCGCCGTCGAAGCGGTATTCAGAATATGCCCGTTTCCTTGCTTGTCCATCACCTGTAGAACGTATTTCATCCCGAGAAAGACGCCTTTGATATTGATCGACATCAGCCGATCGAATTCGGATTCGTCTATATCGGCCAATCTGGCAAACTTCTGGACAATGCCGGCGTTATTGAAGAAGAAGTCGATCTTCCCATAGGCCTCCACTGCCTTATTGACGTAATTCTGGACCTCTTCACTGTTGGCTACGTTAGCTTGTACGAAAATTCCGTCTCCGCCGCGCTCTTTAATCAGCTGCAGCGTTTCTTCACCGGTCTCCTTGTTGAAATCGACCAGTACGACTGCCGCGCCATTCTCGGCCAGCTTCAGACTGCTCGCCCTTCCGATCCCGCTCCCGGCTCCGGTAACGATGGCAATCTGCTTGGATTCAGACATATCAGAACACGCTCCTCTATGGTAGTTGGAATCATCTGCTTGGATCCGTGTATTTATCTAGTCCGGCTCAATCAATTAACCGGATATATGCCGCCGCTTATTTCGCGTAGTAGCCTCCGTCAATTGGAAGCTCAATTCCCGTAATATAGGAAGACTCATCGGAAGCCAGGAACAAGACACCCTTCGCGATATCCTCTGCTTCGCCAAGACGCGGCAGCGGGGATTGGGAGAGGAACCATGCCTTCATTTTTTCATCGGCCATCAATTCAACGGTCATTGGTGTCTTGATATAGCCCGGATGCACCGAATTCACGCGGATATTATGCTTCGCGAAATCGACCGCCGTCGCCTTGGTCAGCAGACGGACAGCTCCTTTGCTGGCGGTATACGCGCCCGCGCCGCTGCCGCCGGTCAATCCGGCAATGGATGAGATGTTGACAATGGAGCCCCCGCCATTGTTAATCATGTGCGGAATGACATGCTTTTGCCCCAGGAAGGTGCCTGTCACGTTGATTGACATCGTCTTGTCCCATTGCTCTACCGTCATCTCCAGCATCGGCGTTGCATTCGAAATACCGGCATTATTGACGAGAATGTCAATCTTCCCGAAACGGGAGATGGTTTCTTCCACTACACGGATCCAATCTTCCTCTGAAGTCACATTATGCTTGATGCCAATCGCTTCGCCGCCATTGTCTACGATCTCTTGAACGGCTTCGTTCAGCTTCTCCTCTTGAAGGTCCGTAATAACAACCTTCGCTCCTTCTTTTGCAAAAAGAACCGCGTCCGCTTTACCCATACCGCCGGCTGCACCTGTAACAATGGCCACTTTGTTTGCTAATCTCATGATGAAACCTCCATTAGCGGGTCCACAGTCCGGCAGAATAACTGCCGTCCTGTTCCCTGTTAGTTTTGCTTCTGAATATTGCTTAACATTTTCTCGTAGGATGCAAGCAGCAAATCCATCTCTTCATCTGTGAAGCCTTCCCACAGAATCTCAGTCATCTCTTTATACTTGTCTAACATTCGATTCTCGACGTCCCTGCCCTTATCCGTAATGCGCAGGTACACGTTTCTCCGGTCGGTTTCTGAAGTCATCCGTTCAATATACCCTTTGGAAACCAGCTTATTCGTTAAATTCGTGACAGCCGACAGCGTAATATCGAGTGCGATCGCAAGCTCGGAACAATTCTGTTTCTCTTCCACGGCAAGGATCTGAATAATCAAATACTGAGGTGGAGTCAAATCGTTCTCTAAGATTTTGGAATAACCGACCACAAACTGTGTCATCTGGCTGGAAACCATCAAGGACAACCGATCCTTCTTATCCAGCGTACATCACCTCTAACGGTAATCGATTTGTTAATCATTTAAATCTTGAAATAGTTAATATCATTGAACTAATTACACTTCTATCTTACTCACCCTTGCATCGCGAGTCAAGCTCCACTAACTGTTAAAGAACACCTATTTAGCTCTGCCCGAATCCGATAGCTGCAATCGTTCCGCATTCCACGAAACCGATGTTTTTATATACCTTATTGGAGGCGGGATTCATCAAGTCTTCATACAGCATAGGCTCGAGGTTCTCTCTCATCACGACGGCGCACATTTCGGCTACAAGCGCGCTTGCGAATCCCTTATGGCGCTCCTCAGGCGGGGTATACACTGCATTAATGCGTGCATGCCGCGGTGAACGATGCGCGATATTCGCCATCGACACAGGCTTCCCTGGAACCATCCACACATATAACCCCCCTGCTTCAACCATCTGCTCTGCCGCTGGTACTTGGCTGGCTGGATCCACAACCACACCATAAGCCCCTTCCGAGAAGCCCGCGAGAAACGCTGCGATAACTTCTATATCCTGTCTCGATGCAAGACGAAGGCTCCCTTGCACACCAACAGGTCTGTTCACCTCTGGGCAGACATAAGCTTCCATCATCATGCGAGTATGATAAGGAAGGCCGCTAGCCTCCGAGTAGATCTCTGCAAACATCTTTACCGTCTTGGGATCTCCTGTTATACCCGGCAGAACGGTTCTTTGAATACGATGTGCGAGTTCCTTCATGATCATGCATCTCTCCTCGCTTCGAACATCGTCAGACAACCACAGCCATGCCGGATGCCCATGCGATTGCGCATAGATCATCCTCCCATCTACCGTTTTAAAGCAGGTTGCTCCCTCCTGCCTCTCGCCAATAAGATGAATCAGATTATACCGGGCTTCGTGGCTCATGAACGGGCCTTGTGCAAATACAGTGTCATGTGGAACCAGTTTCTCTAACATGCTTTCCCTCCTCAACATAAAAAAGAACGCAAAAAAATCCATCCCATTCACAAAGGACGGATTAGATCCGCGTTACCACCCTCATTGGCGTACATCCATTCGTATACCCGCTCTGCCATCATCCATCGATGATGCTCCTCATGTAACGGCAGGATTCCGGGTCCGTCTACTTCTGATTTCGAGGACCTGCTCCGAGGTGATTGTTCGGATCCCGCCGCTGTCTGCTTCGCACCAACCTGCAGCTCTCTGCACAGCTTACGTAGGACCGATATGTCCTCTTCATCGCATATTTGATCTAAATTTCTTTCCAGTTTATAATCGTTAGAATTTTCTGTCAATAAATTTTTCTTGGCTATCCCGGGGTTTTCCCCTCTCTTATAACTGTAACCAAAACGTGTACGGTTGACTTCCTCTTTTGGTGTTACTATACTTATTACAGCACGATAATGAATGCATTCACCCTAATTGAAGCTCTTATCGCAAGGGTAAATGTTCTAGCTCTAGGGGAACAATACGTCAGGATGGATCTAGAGATATCGATAGGAGAGATGTTCATGGAACTGAGGAATAAGACAGCCATTATAACCGGAGCCGGCAAGGGCATAGGGAAAGCAGCAGCGATCGCTCTAGCCAAGGAAGGTGTCAATCTTGGTCTGCTTGCCAGAAGCAGCGCCGATCTGGAAGCCCTTCAGACGGATCTGACGAACACATACGGAATCAACGTTTATTATGCTTCGGCCGATGTATCGAATAAAGAGGAAGTCGATACCGCCATCCATACACTAGCCACCAAGCTCGGATCCATCGATATTCTGCTGAACAATGCCGGCATTGCTCAGTTTGGCACGCTAATCGACATGGAGCCAGGCCAATGGGAGCAGATCATTCAAACAAACCTTATGGGAACGTATTATGTCACTCGCGCCGTACTGCCAACGATGATCGAACAGAACAGCGGGAGCATTATTAATGTAGCCTCCACCGCCGGCGAACGGGGATTTGCTACCGGCTCCGCCTACTGCGCCTCCAAGTTCGGCGTTCTCGGTCTAACGGAATCCGTTCTTCAAGAGGTCCGCAAATTCAATATCCGCGTCACCGCACTTACACCGAGCACCGTCAATACGGAACTGGCGGTTAATGCAGGGCTTTCGATCGGCACCGAGGATCGCATGATGCAGCCGGAGGATGTGTCGGATCTGATTCTGGCCACCTTGAAGCTGCCGCAGCGCGTGTTTATTAAAACAGCCGGTATTTGGTCGACGAACCCGCAATAACCTTCAGGCGCGTACTAAGGAGGTATAGTAGATGGCTAACGAACAATCGAAACCAATCAAGGAGCTTCATGAGATCCCCTTATCCGTCTTGGACCTTGCTCCCGTTATCGAGGGCGGGACGCCCGCCGATTCCTTCCGGAATACGCTGGATCTAGCCCGTCACGTGGAGAAATTAGGCTATAATCGTTTTTGGCTAGCCGAGCATCACAATATGCCGGGGATAGCGAGCTCGGCTACCTCTGTCGTGATTGGCTATGTTGCAGCCGGTACACAGCGGATCCGCGTAGGATCCGGCGGGATCATGCTGCCCAACCATGCTCCGCTGGTCATTGCCGAGCAGTTCGGCACATTGGAATCGATGTATCCGGGACGGATCGACTTGGGGTTGGGAAGAGCTCCCGGCTCTGATCAACTGACTGCTCGAGCACTTCGCCGCGGCCTTGACAGCGACGGCCAGAATTTCCCGGAACAGTTAAGCGAGCTGCGTTCCTATCTGAAGCCGGCAAGCGAATCGGGTGTCACCGGGCTTCGAGCCACTCCCGGCGAGGGTCTCCATATTCCGATTTGGCTGCTCGGATCCAGCGGATTCAGTGCTCAGCTGGCTGGGATGCTCGGTCTTCCCTTCTCATTCGCCAGCCACTTTGCGCCGGAGTACCTGCTGCCAGCTCTCGAGCTGTATCGCAATAGCTTCCGCCCTTCGGAAGTACTGGACCAGCCTTATGCCATGGTTGGCCTGAACGTCGTTGTGGCGGACACGGATGAAGAGGCGCGAATGCTGGCAACCTCCCAGCAGCAGCAGTTCCTGAACCTCATTCGCGGCCGGCCCGGCAAGCTTAATCCCCCCGTGCCAAGCATGGACGGACTGTGGAGCCCCCAGGAGCAAGCATTGGTCCAGGGTAAGCACAGCTATTCCGCTGCCGGCAGCAAGGATACCGTTCGCTCGCGCTTGAAGCAGGTCCTTCAAGAGACGCAGGCGGATGAACTCATTGTGACTGCTCAAATCTATGATCATCAGGCCCGTCTTCGGTCTTATCAACTGCTCGCCGAAGCAGTTAAAGAGTCCTGATATTTGGTTTAAACTATAGAGAAAGCCGGAAGCATCTGCTTCCGGCTTTCTGCGGTATAACGGCTCTGGCGTTTAATCCACGTAACCTGCCAGTCCCTTATCCATCAGATATTCCATCTCGGCATCCAGGATCGTCTCGACGGTCAGCTCGTCCAGCTTGACGTCCGGTCTGCTCAGCACATAATCGACGAGCTCGTCGCTGTCGATATCGATCTCGCCCTTTGCGTCCGCTTTCGCGTTGTTGATGAAGCTCAATTCATGCTTCAGCACCAGCTGGATGCTTGCCGCGCTTGCTTTTGTCTTGCCGGCTATATATTGAACCATCTCTTGCTCATTGATCTGCTCGCTCATCGGTTGTTCATCTCCTATATTGTGATCGTATGCTATTGTACCATATGGTACGCCATACTGCCTAAGCCGATGTATGGGAGATGCAGCCGGGCTTGCCGACCGCATGAAGATGAACGGCGAGCAGCCGAAGCAGCACTTCTGCTTGTATGCCCATCTTGTATCCGCCCCTTACTTGCTCTAACAACCCTGCGTTCATCCATTCACCGACGGTTGAGGCAGCATGATCCTTGATCGAGTCATCTTCCTGAGGTGCGGCTGCCGCGATCGGCACATTGGCATTGAAATAGTTCTTCTGCGAAAGAAGTACAGGCAGTAAGGCATTCCACTGTGCGGGAAAAAGATCGAATGGCAGATGACCGTCCTTCCAGATGCTCTCCGTTTCTTTTAATGCCTCAACGGTAACACTGCAGTGCAGCTTTCCTTTCCACCAGACCGTGATTCCTTCAGGACCGGCATGTACAAACGGGAGATCCTGCTCGAATACGTCCTTCTCCGTCCTTGCAGACTTCACATGAGCATAGGACGCTTCATCGATCATATGGCACATTCTGAACGCCATATCCATTCTCTGGCTGGGCGCCATGCCCCTCATTTCAGCCTCGATTGTCGGCAGAAGTCGGTTGATTCCGCCATTGCGATCCGCGCCCAGCAAATGATCAATTGTACACTCTAACGTTCGCGCGAGATGTACTAATAGTTTTGTATCGGGCAGCGAATCCCCGTTCTCCCACTTCGATACCGCTTGGCCGGACACGTTCAACTGCTGCCCTAACTGCTCCTGCGTCAATCCTTTGCGATACCGAAGCAGAGCGATCCGCTTACCTGCCTCCTGCATTATAGACATCTGCAGCACCCCTTTTCATGATCTTGTTGAGTGGTCGGGTTCGAAACGGTTCCGATTCCTTCCCTCGGCTATAGTATAAGATGCAGGGGACAATTGCGGCATGGAGCCGTGCTCAACATGCTCAACCGGCCGTTGAATTTCCCTGCCTGCAGTTGGATGGAATGTGTCTACTCCCCTCTACTCAGAAGACCCGGGAATGAACTGGTATCTGGCTAGCTCAATCCGCCCCTCCTCGTCTGCAATCACCCCTTCGCTGTTCAAATAGAGAATCTGCTTCAACCGGGACTCCTCCTCTTGAATCGCGATTTCCCCTTTGACGTTAACGACCCTATGCCAAGGGAGCTTATGCGCCTTGCTCATCGCATGCAGGATCCGCACCACCTGTCTGGCTCCCCGCGGACTGCCCGCCAATGCGGCAATTTGTCCGTAGGTCATGACGGATCCTTCCGGTATGGCCTTTATGATTTCAATGACTCGAAGCGTGAATGGATTCATCAGACTCCTTAAGCCTCCTGCTGTTTGATTGGACATGTTCAAATGTCCTTTGGTTCCATGCATGCTGATCTGGATTCTTCCGCGCGGTTCATGACCGCCTCTTCATCATAGCGCAAGAAGGACCGATAAATCATTATGATTGATAACCAACTTTAGTCGGATATGACTTGCACAACATGCATGACGTGGTATTATTTTCATGTGACATAAGAACTAGTTGGAAGGTGGACTTTATACGTGAAGCAGGCAGACACATTGCATCGTAGAAACAAATTGTTAGTCAACATTATCTGGGGAATGTTAGTGCTGGGAATTGTCGTCGATCTGCTGACGGATGCGTCCCAAAGCTCGATAGTCGTTCTGATTATTGTAGGCATGATTACTTGTGGAGCTGCGACAATATTAACTTATAAACGATGGCTGGCCGAATATGTGATGTATTTTATCGCCTCCATCGTAACGGTTCTCACCTTGCTATTGATCATGACCGGACCCGTCTTAACGACCTATTTCCTCGTATTCGTGAATCTTGCCATCATGATGCTTTACAATAATTTCCGGGCCATCGCATTCTCCAGCTTCCTGGGCGTCGGTCTGACCTTGTATTTGTTTGCGAGTCCCTATAAGACCGAGATGTTCGGCGATAATGCCCCCCTTACCATCCTGATGTACTTGGCGATGATCGCGATTCCGCTGCTTGCCTCCGCCAGATTCAGCGAGCGCATCCAAGCGGAAGCGAATGCGCAGCGGGAAACCGCCACGGCTGAACGCAATCACTCGCAGGCGATTGTTGAGAACGTGACGGCTTCACTCCAGCTCCTGAACGATTTCAGCTCGAAGCTTAAGCAGAACATCACCTCGACAAGCACGATATCCGTTGAGGTCACCTCCGCATTCTCGGAGATTTCGTCGAGTACGGAGACGCAGACGGCCAGTATTTCCGATATCAGCGAATCGATTCGGATTATTGAACAAGCGGTGGAGTCGCTCGCTAGCCGTTCCACTGAAATGAAGTCATTATCGGAAAGCTCTGTCACCCTCACCAGCAAGGGGAGCACGGAGGCGGCATCCCTGGAGAAGCAAATGGATTCCGTTCACGTCTCAATCGACGCATCCGTGGCGCTGATGAATGAGCTGAATGAGCAGAACAAACGGATTAGCGATATTGTTGCGACGATTAACCATATATCTACACAAACGAATCTGCTTGCCCTTAATGCGGCGATCGAAGCAGCTCGCGCAGGCGAACACGGCAAAGGCTTCGCAGTCGTATCAAGTGAGATTCGCAAGCTGGCCGAGTCTTCCCGGCAGTCAACCGAAGAAATCGGCACAATCTTAGAAACCATTCGAACGAAGACCGACCAGGCTTCCGAGCAGATTACACTTGGCCAGCAGAACGTCATAGAAAGCAGCTATGCGGCCAAGCAGGTTGCGGAAGCCATGCGAATGCTCGCTGCCAATTCAAGCATAGTGGAAGAGCAATCCGATCAAGTACAGCGCTCCGCCGATGATCTGCACCACCAATACACCAAGATAACGGATGAGATCATCACGATCGCGGGAATTACCGAAGAGAACCTGGCTTCCATTAAAGAAATGGCCGATAACATGAATATCCAAGATAGCAGCATTCAAGCAATCGTAGAGAGCTTTCTGCATCTGGACAAGCTGACGACGGATCTGAACAAAATGACCGAACGTTAAACGACCAAATTACAGAACGTCCTATACCCGCCGTGGATAAGCGGGGAAGGACGTTCTGCTTTAGGTAATGCCTCCTAATGAAGCTGATAGATGCGAATGATTTGCTCAGCGGCCTCTTCGAGCAGCTTTTCCGCCCTAACCATCGCGTCATCAAGCGTCATCGGCCGGTTCACAATACTGACGACTGCCGAGACCCCATGCTCGTATAGCGTGTCGATTCCTTCCCCGACGGAGCCCGCGATGACGATGACCGGCACGCGATGCTTCTTCGCGACCTGCGCGACACCGTAGGGCGTCTTGCCGGAAGCCGTTTGATAATCCACCTGTCCCTCCCCCGTAATGACCAGATCCGCATCTTGAACCGCTGATTCCAGCTCCATTACCCTTGCGACAACCGATACGCCGGATTCCAGCTTTCCGTTCAAGAAGGCCATAATCCCTCCAGACAAACCACCCGCGGCCCCCGTTCCGGGTATATCATGAATCGCGATTCCCAAGGTCCGTTCAATGAGATCGGCAAAGTGGCGCAAGCCCTGGTCAAGCTGCTCGACCATGGGCGGCGTAGCGCCCTTCTGAGGCCCAAATACCGCTGAAGCTCCCTTAGGACCCACATAAGGATTGTCCACGTCGCAAGCGACGGCGATTTCGCAATCCGCTATTCGCGGATCAAGTGCCTCGATCTGGATCTCCGCTATTCTGCACAATTCCCCTCCGCCGAAGCCGACCGTTTCACCATGCTCATCGAGCAGCCTGACCCCCAAAGCCTGCAGCATGCCCGCTCCTCCGTCATTCGTTGCACTTCCTCCTACGCCAAGAATGAATTTGCGGCAGCCTTGATCGAGCGCAGCCTTGATGAGCTGGCCCACGCCATAGGTCGTTGTATGCAACGGATTCCGTTCATGCGCATCAATCAGGTACAGCCCGGAGGCCATTGCCATTTCGATTACGCAGGTCGTCCCATCTCCCAGGATGCCGAATCCAGCATCGATCTCACGCCCCAGCGGGTTGCTGACAGGCACTTGAACCATCCGTCCCTTGGTGGCATGAACTAAGCAATCGACCGTGCCTTCGCCCCCATCGGCCATCGGGATCACTTTAGTCACGCTATTATGCGAAGCCCGCTTGATTCCTCTTTCTATTGCACTCCCTACTCCAACCGCCGACAGACTCCCCTTGAATGAATCCGGTGCAATGACAATTTTCACGGGCTACATCCTTTCGTTTCATGCTCCGGTGCAGGCGCCATTCATCCCCCTCCAACGGGCCTATTCTTCTTCTCTTATTGTAACCGCATTCACTTTCTTTGACCTGTCAAACTTTTGAGGTAAGAATGGAACTGCACATGATCGATAATTGCTTTTCTAGTCTTTTACGTATATGGTTTGAGACATACTGAAATTTTATAAGATACAAAGGCGGGTACGACATTGGAATATAAACATGATCAGCGTCCTTCATTCATATACACGTATGCAAGTCCTGATGAAGAGATTTCCTTGTGCCAGTTGGAGATGCGCTCCTTCTTCGGAGCAGATGCTCCACCAAACCTCTTTAGAAGTAAGATCGGAATTGATCCCAGCCGAAGTCCGTTTATCCGGGAGCGGATTGAAGTGATTTATGAAGGGGATAGTGTCGCGGAAATCGTGGAACAGGTCGATCAGATCCAGACGCATGACATGACGTTCAAAGTCATCTATGTAAAGACGAATGATTTGGAGCCGTCCCAGAAGATCGAGTTCGATGAAGCGCGTGTCATTGAGCGCGAGCTGGGCTGGCATATTAACGGGGAGGCCGACGTCCGTAAACCGGATTATGTATTCGGCATTGTAACCTTGGGCGGGAGATGGTATTTCGGGAACTATCGCAAAAGCAAAACGGTCTGGCTGCAGCATCAGAAGAAGCCGCGCAGTTATTCCATTGCGCTTCCTACGCGTGTAGCCAGAGCCGCCGCTAATATTGCAGTGCCCCATCCGGACGGCGTCAAGGCGATTGACCCCTGCTGCGGCATCGGAACGGTGCTGGTGGAGGCCCTCTCGATGGGCATCGACATTGTCGGACGTGATATCAATCCGTTCATCGCCCGTGGAGCGCGCGAGAACATTGCCCACTTCGGGTATGATTGTGAGGTTGCCTTGGGATCTATTGCCGATATCACGGAGACTTACGATGCCGCCATTATCGACATGCCCTACAATCATTTCTCAAGAATTACATCCGAGGGGCAGTTCTCCATTCTCCAGCATGCACGCCGAATTGCAAGCAAGGTGGTCGTAATCGCGAATGAACCGATGGACGAGATGCTGACAAGTGCCGGATTCACGATTGCAGACCATGCGGTCGCGAGAAAAGGATCGTTCTCGCGCCACATTATCGTTTGTCTATGACGTGCGTGTTAATTGCCTGACCTCAGTGCATCGATGCCCGGCTGGCAGACTTGCTCACGATAACGCGCCGGATAAAGAAGGCAACGGCAAGTCCGGCCAGCGTTACGATCATCGCGAACAAAAAGGCGTTCTGCGAACCGATCGTCATCGCGCTGGTCACCTCGGCCGGATCGAGCGGATTGGCGGAGCTGCCCAGGTAATCGCTCATTCCATTCGACAAGATACTGACCGCAACAGCAGTACCGATCGCTCCCGCTACCTGTTGAAGGGTGTTCATGACAGCCGTTCCGTCTGGGTAGAGATCCGGCGGAAGCTGGTTAAGCCCGTTCGTCTGCGCCGGCATCCAAACCATGGATATGCCGACCATCATGCAGGAGTGAAGCGAAATGATCAATGCCAGCGTGGATGCCGTTGTAATGCCGGATAAGAACCATAGTGCGGCGGCCACAAGAACCAAGCCGGGAATGACGAGCCATCTCGGTCCATATTTATCGAACAGGGAGCCCATGAGCGGTGACATGAACCCGTTGAGAATGCCGCCGGGCAGCAGCAGCAGCCCTGCCGTAAAGGCAGACAATCCCATGCCATTCTGCAGGTAGAGCGGTAAGATCAGCATAGAGGATAGAATGATCATCATACAGAAGAACACCATAAGCAGGCCGATTACGAACATGGGATATTTGAACACGCGCAGGTTCATCATCGGCTGCTTCATTCTTAGCTGACGCAAAGAGAAGATCAATAACGAGATTAGACCTATGGCGATGGCGGCAATCACGATGGGATTGCCCCAGCCTTCCGTTCCTTCGCCCGCTTTGCTGAATCCGAATACGATGCCGCCGAAGCCAACAGTGGACAGCAGAATCGACAGCATGTCGATTCTCGGCTTCGTGAGGGTAGAGACATTCTGCATGAACAGGATGCCGAACACCAAGGCCAGCAATAGAAACGGCAGCGACAGCCAGAAAATCCAATGCCAGGTCAGATGCTCGATCAACAAGCCGGCGATAGTCGGCCCGATCGCAGGGGCGAACATGATGACAAGACCGATGATCCCCATTGCCGCTCCTCTTTTGTCCGGAGGAAAGATGATCAGAATTGTATTGAACATAAGCGGCAGCAGCAGACCCGTTCCAGCCGCCTGGAATACGCGCGCGATAAGCAGCACCTCGAAGCTCGGCGCCATTGCGGCAACTAGCGTGCCTACAATCGAGAAGGACAGTGATGCAATAAACAGCTGCCTTGTCGTGAACCACTGCAGAAGCAGACCCGATACCGGGACGAGGATACCCAATGTCAGCAAATAGCCGGTCGTCAGCCATTGTGCGGTTGGAGCTGTAATATGCAGCACCTGCATCAGATCGCTGATTGCGATATTCAATGCCGTTTCACTGAACATACCGATAAATCCGCTAATCAAGAGCGAAATCATGATCGGTAATACTTTGTATTGCTTACTCTTACTTTCACGATCACTTTCACGATGATTGCCTTGTTGCAAGGTTACTTCCACTTTCCCAATCCTCCAATTAATCTCTTCATTTACAGTATGCTTACATTTTATCCGCACCAGTCTACCAATAAGAACATATAGCGAACAGGATGTCAAAATCTATTTTATGGCTGGCTGCCCTTCGCATCCAAATCCAATAGAAAAAAACCACTCCTGTTATGGAGTGGTTGGAATGGGTTGCATATTCACGCGAGAGAACAAACCAGTGAGAGAATTAATCCAGTGAGAAAATCCGTTGAGTTTAGATGTTCTTCTGTCTAAGAGGACACGGCCTCCAGCTTAGCACGCGGAGAGTTAAAGAGCTCGATCCACTTTTTGATCGCTGCGACCATGATGATCACGCCCAGCACAAGCATAATAATGGATAGCGATGCATTCAAGACGCTGTATCCGGAAGCTTCCGGATTAAGGTAGACGTTCTTGACCATCCAATAACCCGCATAATTGACCGTAACGAACAGATAAGCGAGCGGAATGAGACAGGTGAGCATATAGCGGCGTTTGTCGGCAATTTTCAGAATGACGGTTGCGCCGATGATCAGCCCGATGGAAGCCATCAATTGGTTCGACACGCCGAACAATGCCCATACGGAGCCGATATCGCCCGAGAACAGCAGGTAGCCCCATAAGAAGCAGGCAAGCGCACTTGCGAAGATCGTGCCGGGTACCCAATCTACCCGCTTCAGCGGCTTGTACAGCTCACCGAAGAAATCCTGAATAAGGTAACGGGAAACCCGCGTACCTGCATCGATAGCCGTTAGAATGAACACAGCTTCGAACATGATAACGAACTGGAAGAAGTAAGGCGCCAGATTGCTGAACCATGGAATTTTCGTGAAAATATAGGTCATCCCGACGGCCAAAGTGACGGCTCCGCCTGTTCTCCCCTCCAAGTTCAGACCAATCTCCTCACTGAGCTGCGGCAGGTTGACCACATTCATGCCTAAGGTTTTGAAAACCTCCGGAGTCGAGTTGATGGCGAAATAATCGGCCGGCTGCAGAGCAGTAGCGGCAATAAGGGCCATGATCCCAACCAAGCATTCCACCAGCATGGCACCGAAGCCGATTGCTTTAATGTCGCTCCAGCGGTTGATCATCTTCGGCGTCGTACCGGATCCGACGAAGGCGTGGAACCCGGAGATGGCTCCGCAGGCGATCGTAATGGAGATGAACGGCCAGACAGGACCCGGCAGTATCGGTCCGCCCCCGTGAATGAACTCGGTAACGGCCGGGAATGGAATCGCCGGATTAATAATGAAAACCCCGATAATAAGGGCGATAAATACGCCGATCTTCATAAAGCTGCTCAGATAGTCACGCGGCGCAAGCAGCAGCCAGACGGGCAGTGCCGCCGCAAAGAACGCATAGACAGGCAATATAATCGCGAGTGTATGGGTATCAAACGACAACCACTCGCCAATAACCGTATCTTGAATGGACGGACCCATGAAGACGCCGACCATGAGAAGAATAAATCCGATCGTTGACGCCAGCTTCAAATTGCCGGTCTTCTTATAGAAAAGACCTACACCCATTGCGATCGGAATGGTTATTCCGACGGCGAACGTTCCCCAAGGGTTATTCTCCAAGGCATGCAGGACAACCATCGACAAACCTGCCATCGTAATCGTAATGATGAACAGCATGGCAAGGCCGGTACAGAAGCCTGCAACCGGTCCAAGCTCGTCCTTGGCAACCTCGGATAAGGATTTTCCGTTCTTTCGCATCGAAGCGAACAAGACAACGGCATCATGCACGGCACCCCCGATAACGGCCCCGATCAACAGCCAGAGCAGGCCCGGCAAATAACCGAATTGCGCAGCCAGAATCGGACCGACGAGCGGACCCGCCGCCGCGATGGCAGCGAAGTGATGGCCGAAAGTGACCCACTTGTTCGTTGGAACATAATCCTTACCATCGTTCAATGTATGCGCCGGTGTCGGCGAGGAGTCGTTGAGCTTCAATACTTTTGCCGCCATGAACGTACCGTATATCCGGTACGCAATCATAAGAATACAAATCGATCCAATAACGATTGAAACCGCATTCATTATTTATGACCTCCCCAGGTGTCTTTACTGTTTTTCCATCATACGCGATGTAATCAACAATCGGCCGTTTTCAGGACAAGACGCCAAAGTTGGAGAGTGAAAGACCGTAAACCGGGGCTGGAATGCAGTTGATGGGGAAAGTGAAAATCCTCTAGAACCCGATAAGCTGCTTCAGCTCCTTCATATATGTTCGGCTGACGGGTACCTTGGACCCATCCTTCATAATTAAATTATAGGTGGAATGAAACCAAGGCTGAATCTCAACGATACCGTCCACATTCACGAGAAAAGCGCGATGAACGCGAACTATCGACGTGTGCTGCAGCTTCTGCTCGAACGTGACGAGCGGTTCGTTCACTTTATACTGCTGATGATCGTCCGCAACGATTACAGTTTTCCCTTCCTCCGAGCTGATATACAGAATTTTACTTACTTGCACCAATAGAATGCGTTCTTCGACGTTTATCGCCAATTTCTCGGGTCGTTCCACCGGAGCGGATTTCGGGTGGGCGGGCAGCTTGCTGTCTCTGGCCTCATGCAGCTTGATCAGCTTCTCCACCGTTTGATGGATGCGGCTCTCGTCGAAGGGCTTCAGAATATAATCAATGGCATTCAGCTCGAATGCCTTCAACGCATATTCGTCATAAGCCGTCGCAAAGACAATCTCTGGCCGATTGGCCGTTTCTAAGAGCTGACGCGCCAATTCAAGACCGTTGTCTTCCGCCAGCTGAATATCTAAGAAGACGACATCGGGCTGCAATTCATGAATCTGTGCGATTGCCTGCTCAATGCACTCCGCCTCACCCACGACCTCTACCCGTTTCGTGCGGCGCAAAATATACGTCAATTCATCTCTAGCCAGCATCTCGTCATCCACGATGTAGGCTTTCAACATGCTGCTCCCCCCAACTATGCTTCAATGGCAATTTAATCACTACCTTGGTACCAACCATCCACTCGCTTTCAATCTCAAAACCAGCCTCACCGCCATAGATTTCTTCAATTCGTTTGCAAATATTATAGAGGGCGGTTCCTGTACCTTCTTTGGACAATACCGCTTGTTTTCCCAGAGGCCCGATTAACTCTGGAGGGATTCCGTTTCCATTATCCTCGGTAATGAGCACCATATGCTCTCCCTCTTGATAGGCGCGGACCGTTATATGCCCTTGGCGCTTGGCACCCGATTTCGTAAACGCGTGCCGAACGGCGTTTTCGACAAGCGGCTGGAGCGTGAACGGCGGAATCATGACTTTCTCCAGAGAAGGCTCGATATGGAGACTGACCTTGTATTTGCCTGGGAAACGTGCCTTCTCCAATGATAAATAGGCTTCTAAATGCTCCAGTTCCTTATGCAGCGGAATGAGTATTTGACGCGCGCCCTGTAGATTGCTGCGAAAAAATACACTCATCTGCAGCAGCAGCTTCCTCGCTTGCTCCGGGTCGGTTCGGCAAAGCGCCGAAATCGTATTGAAGGCATTAAATAAGAAATGAGGATGGATTTGAGCCTGCAGCGCCTTAATCTCCGCATCCTTCAGGAGCTTGCTCTGCAGCTCGGCTTCAGCTAATTCCAGCTGGGTCGAGAATAAGTTACCCAGACCCTCCGCGAGCTCCTGCTCGACCTGATTCATATGACTGGCATTCGTAAAATAGAGCTTTAAGGTTCCAACCGTCTTCCGGTGAACCTTAAGCGGGAGCACAACGGCTGCCTGTAAGACGCAATTAGGGTCGAAGCATTGGATCTCCGCTCTCGACTTGGCCTTCAGAATACGCCCTTGCTCGAGCACATTCTTCGTCAATTGGGTAGAGAGGCTCTGCATCGGAATATGATGGTCGGAGCCTGCGCCAATATGCGCCAATACCCGATGCCGGTCTGTAATCGAGATCGCATCGGCATGAGTCCCTCTCAGAATAATGGCAGCCACCTCCCGGCATGAGTCCGGGTTTAAGCCTTGCCGGAAGAAAGGGAGCGTCTGATCCGCGATCTGCAGCGCTTTATGCCTCTGCAGCGCACGTGTCCGTTCTTCTTCCTGCACAATGGATTGAATGATCAGCATGAATAGCAGCGTTCCGAAGCCGTTGATGAGAATCATCGGCATGCCGATGACTCGAACGAGCTCTAGTGCTGCATCGAACGGCTTGGCCACGAGGAGTATGATTCCCATCTGGATGCACTCCATAATGATACCGATGGCGACCGCCCGCCAAGGCGTATTGATCCCATTCCTCCGCAGGTAGTTACCGATATAGCCGGTAGCAATTCCTGCAAATATCGTCGAGAAGCCGCATGCAACGGCTGTATACCCACCCAGCGTGAATCGGTGGATCCCCGCAATCAGACCGGCGCCTGTGCCGACAAGGGGGCCGCCGAGCAAGCCGCCGAGCACAACACCAAGCACCCTCGTATTGGCTATCGCGCTGCCATAATCGACATCCGTCTGCCAAACCTGCGACAATATTTGACCGTCGTATACTTCTATGCCGGTATAGTTACTAATGATCCCGAAGACACCGAATACGGCAATTAACAGCAGCTTTTCTTTATACCCATGTTCATTATGAATAATTTTCCGAAAGGTTCTCAGCCTGGAGAGCAAAAAGACGACGATCAATAGAAGACCGACCCGCTCCAGCATCAAAGGCAATAAGTGAATCATCGCGTCTTTCCCTCCTCTTTATTTAGTATATATAAATTAGCTGTGAAACTAACTTGGTGTTTTTTGGTTGAATAATGTCGATTCTGCGATTTGACTTCGAATTAATTCTACGAAATCTCCAAAAACAATTGCCTTATTTGTAAAATAGTGCTAGATTGATAGGGTGACCCATCTCCTATGACATGGGTCATATTTACTATATGGATATTCACTAGGCAAAATGGACTGTGTCCATGCAGGAGGCGATACATACCGTTAATCTATGAACCATTTTTTCGATTGCGGAACTACATTATCCTTATTCAGAAGACCATTACTATTGAGAATCATGAGGAGGAACAAATGTCTATTAAGAAAACAAATCGCAGAGTACTGAGCTTGCTGCTCGCTGTAGGCTTGGTACTCTCTTCCATTGGCACAGCCTTTGGGGCAGCTGCCGCTTCAGATATTAAGGGACACTGGGCAGAGAACCAAATTAACAGCTGGCTGGAGCAAGGTTTCGTTAAAGGATTCGAGGATGGCACGTTCAAACCGAACAAAACGATCTCCCGTGCAGAATTTGTTGCGCTTGTTAACCGTTCTTTTGGTTTTACAGAGAAGACAGAAGTTACCTTCACCGACATGAAGGAAAGCAACTGGTCTTACAGCGAAGTGCAAATTGCAGTGAAAGCCGGTTATATTACGGGCTATACGAACAACACATTCGGTCCGAATGACGAGATCACTCGTGAACAAATCGCGGCTATCGTTACCAAGCTGCTTAACCTTAAAGCATCGAGCTCCTACACGAGCAGCTTCAAGGATGAAGCAACTATTGCAGCTTGGAGCAAGCCAGCCGTTGCGGCAGTTGCAGAGAACAAGATCATGAGCGGATACAACCAAGCCTTTAATCCGACTCATTCGGCGACTCGCGCTGAAGCATTGGTCGTTTTGGATAACGCCGGCAAATTAAGAGTGACGACCACAACCTTCGATAAAGAAGGCACGTATGGTCCAGAAACAGGCAGCCAAGTCATCAACGGCAATGTAACCATTACTGCAGCAGGCGTAACCTTGCAGAATACGGTTATCAACGGTGACCTGGTACTGGATAAAGGGATTGGCGAAGGCGATGCCTTCTTGAAGAATGTAACGGTTAAGGGCAACACCACCGTTAAAGGCGGCGGAGCGAACAGTATCCACTTCGAAGACTCCATCCTCCTTACGGTTATTGTCGACAAAGCAACCGGTACGGTTCGAATCGTAGCAGAAGGTACAACGACCATCGCTAGTGTGGTTGTTCAATCACCTGCAACGCTTGAAGAAGCCGACCTCACCGGAACCGGTTTTACAGCAGTTGAATTGTCCAAGCTGCTTCCGAAGGATTCCCTCGTAACTTTGATCGGTTCGTTTGAAAGCCTGAATATTGTTGGCGCTCAAATCAAAGTCGACATTCCTAGCGGCAGCGTAGATAAAGCAACGGTAGCTGCTTCTGCCGAGGGAGTATCTGTAAACCTTAGCAAAGAAGCTAAAATTATTAGCCTAATTCTTGAAGCAGCAGCGAAATTCCTAGGTGCAGGCACCATTGATTCCGCTACTCTGAGCGAATTGGCTAAAGATACGACCTTTGAAACGAAGCCTTCGAAACTTGAAGGTGCAACTCCTACTACTCCACCAGTAACAGGTGGCGGTGGCTGGGGCGGCGGCGGCGGTACAACCACGCCACCAACTGATCAACAGGCTCCTGTTATTAGCAATGACGCTGAAATGACTGTGGACAACCAAGGACTAACGTTACTTTTCAGCTTCAATGAACAAATCGACCTTGGTACAAGTGCCAATGTAGAAATCAAATATTTCCAACAAACCCACGCAGGTCTATTGCCACTCAAGAATAAGACTGCTGGAACGGATCTTGTTAAGAACAAAACATGGGACGGTTACTTGTACGGTATGGAAAATGGCGTTAGCTATTCCAAAGGGACCGCGAACATTGCCGCCAATCAAAATGTCATTTCAGCAAACACAAAATTGGGTTCATTGGTTAAACAAGGACATCATGGTGTGGATGGAGACATGGACTATGTAACCATTGACTGGAATGCACCTGCTACTTATGTTGCTCAAATCGTCGTAACCGATAATGTCGGCAACAGAAGTGCAGTGAAGGAAGTTACGGCTACGGTTCCGGTTATTGATGACGAAGTTGCTCCTGTCATTAACAATGCAACGTTATCCGTATCCCCAGAAACAGGATTGCTGCTTCAATTCGACATCAATGAGTCAATTGATTTCGATACCGACGCAAATGTGGAAATCAAGTATTTCACGAAGGATGCTAACGATGATCTGCACCCGATCAGCAATTCGATTGCAGGCGGTGCCCTCGTGAAGAACAAAGATTGGGACGGCTACTTGTACGGAATGGAGACTGGTAAAAATTATTCCAAAGGTCTCAAGTTGAACAGTCAATATCTCAATATTATTCCGGCAGAAACCAAGCTGGGAACGTTGGTAAAGCAAGGATATCACACCGACTCTACTGATATGGATTACGTCACCATTGACTGGCATACAGCCGCTACCTATGTAGCCCAAATCATCGTAACCGACAATGCGGGTCACGAAAGTGTTGTTGAAGAAGTTGAAGCTGCGGTACCAGGTCCAGTTATTAGCAATGCATCTCTGTCAGTAGACGACCAAGGGCTAACATTGCTATTCAGCGCCAATGAAGAAATCGACTTTGCTACCCAAGCGAATGTAGTGATCAAATATTTCAAAAAAACCGGCTCGGGTTTGCAGCCACTGTTGAATACGACTACTGATTTGGATCTAATCAAGGACAAGTCATGGGATGGTTATTTGTACGATATGGTTACAAATACTAACTATTCCAAAGGGAACGATCCAAATAGCACTTACCTCAATGTGATTCCAGCGAATGCTCAACTAGGTACTCTAGTTAAGCAAGCTCACCACGGTGTAGACGGAGACATGAACTACGTAGACATCGACTGGACTACGCCTGCAACTTATGTAGCCCAGATCGTTGTAACTAACAATGCTGGCTTCAAAAGCGTTGTAAAAGAAGTTGAAGCTACAGTTTCAGATGTAGTGATTCCTTAATAAGTTCTTACAGCCAAAGAGCCGACCGAATGATCCATCATTCGAGCGGCTCTTTTTCTACTATTTTTAATCCTCCGCCAAATGCTCTTTACAAAAAGCAGCTAACGCCTCTTCTTCTTCCGGTTCCATATCAAAGTCGAGATATCGATCGGTCGAAGCCTCATAGAAATGATAGGAGAGAATCCGCGACTGCTCCCCATCCACCATAAAGACCGTTTTCACATATACGCCGTTCTCCACGTACAGCTCGTCCTCCTCGGGAACGTCCAGATCAAACCTAAATTCATATCGTTGACCCGATAATATGCCGTATGGATCCCGAATGGATTCAACGGTGTATTCCTTGATTGTCAGCAACATGTCATCTCCTCTGTTATAATGGCTTTCATTAACGACGAATCACACAGACGATACGAACCTATTGTTGGTTGGCCTTATACACCTTGAGCAATTTCCCTTTAACGGTTGTATTCTTCATCGCTTGCAGTACAAGCTGGCCCTTCCCATTCAAGATATCTACATACGAAACATTATCTTGAATCGCAATAATGCCGATGTCCTCCACCGTCACCCCTTCAATCTTGGCAATCGTACCGACAAAATCCACGGCGCGCAGCTTCTTTTTCTTGCCCCCGTTGAAGTACAGCTTCATAATTTCTTTGTTCAGCTCTGCATTCTTATCCTTCTTGAAGATGGCTTGCGCATCCGATTTCTCCTCGAAGGCGGCTTGACTCTGAGCCACCAGCTCTTTGGACGGTGCTTCTGCAACAGGGATGGTAAACCCGATATATTGTTCAATCTCCGCTACAAATTTGCCCTCATGGGGAGTTGCGAATGTGATGGCTTTTCCCGCTCTGCCCGCGCGGCCTGTTCTCCCTGTACGGTGTACGTAGCTTTCCTTCTCTAAGGGCAGATCATAATTAATCACATGCGTAATATTCTCGATATCAATCCCTCTTGCCGCTACATCCGTCGCAACCAAGTAACGGAATTGGCCTCTGCGGAAAGCCTTCATGACTTCGAATCGATTGTCCTGCTCCATGCCTCCGTGCAGCCTGTCACAGGAATATTCCAATTCGGCTAATTTCACAAACACCTGATTCACCTGCTCCTGCGTCCGGCAAAAAATGATACAGCTGTCGGGCTGCTCCACGATGGTGACATCTCGCAGAAGCGAAAATTTATTCGCTTCTTTTACTTCAATGAGCGAATGCTCGATACGGTCCGTCGTCATTCCTG
Organism: Paenibacillus mendelii; assembly: GCF_024498075.1. Taxonomy (GTDB): domain Bacteria; phylum Bacillota; class Bacilli; order Paenibacillales; family Paenibacillaceae; genus Paenibacillus_Z; species Paenibacillus_Z mendelii. The sequence goes on along the minus strand of NZ_JANHOF010000007.1, from coordinate 178,518 downwards.
CTGCCTTTATCTCAATATGGACGGGATCCTTCATGTAGGTAAGGCTTAGGTTCTCGATGTCCTTGGGCAAGGTCGCCGAGAACAGCATGGTGATGCGATCGGTCGGCAGCTCCTGTATGATGGCTTCCACTTGCTCGATAAAGCCCATATTCAACATTTCATCCGCTTCATCAATAACGAGGTATTTCAAGCGCTTCAACGTAAGCGTGCCTCGCTTGATATGGTCAAGCACACGTCCCGGCGTGCCTACAATAACATGAGTCTTCTGCTTCAACTCCGTCGTTTGCAGGGCAAAGGGCTGCTTTCCATAAAGGGCGGTCGCTTTAATCCGCTTATAGCGTCCGATATTGGTTATATCCTCTTTCACTTGAAGAGCTAGCTCCCGCGTTGGCGTCAGGATCAGCGCTTGCGGTTTATTTTCATTCCAATCGATCTGATCGCAGATCGGAATGCCGAATGCAGCCGTCTTGCCGCTGCCCGTCTGCGACTTCACGACAAGATCGCGCTTGTCCAGCGCGACCGGAAGCACCTCGCGTTGAACCTCCGTAGGCGACGCATATCCTAAGCTATCCAGCGCTCTTACGATGTCCTCACTTAATGTATAATCTCCAAACCGTTTCTCGCTCATCGAATACCTCTTCTACTTTATGCTATTTTACATACTCATAGGGATAGATGCTTATACAACCCATTCGCTGCATGCATCCCTCCATTATACCCCATTCAAGGGAACTGCAAAAAAATAAAAACAATCTCCCCTCATTTTATCCGCATGTAGTAAAATAAGATGGCACTCATCTAATCGATAAACATACGGACAACGTGGGCACATAGGAATGAGAGATCGATGAGAATTGCTACGGAGAGGATCACGTTTGAATGAAACTGATTTGGAATAAAGTGTTTAATCAGTATTGGAGCCCTTATGTCGCAATCGGTATTGCGGGCATTCTAAGTGCGCTATACTTTGGAATTACCAAAACCGTATGGGCGGTGACAGGTGAGTTCACGCGTCTTGGCGGGCATATTCTACAGCTCTTCGGAGTCGATATCTCCGATTGGGCTTATTTTAAATTGATCCACATGGATGGATCTACGTTCACTCGAACAGATGGCTGGATCGTATGGGGAATGTTTATCGGCGCACTGATTACTATTCTGCTCGCCAACAATTTCAAAATAAGAGTGCCCAAGCAAAAACGCCGGTTGATTCAAGGGTTCATTGGCGGAATCATCGCCGGGTTCGGCGCTCGATTGGCGCTCGGCTGCAACCTCGCCGCCTTCTTCACAGGCGTACCGCAATTTTCATTTCATGCCTGGATATTCATTGTTGCGACAGCAATCGGTACGTATCTGGGCGTCAAAGTCGTGAGCACCAGATGGTGGAAAGGCAAGCCCGTTCTACGGAAGGGGAATACCGCTCCCCAGATCCAAGAGCGCAGAAAAATCCAGCCTTATATAGGGGCTGTGCTCGCAGTGGCCTATGCAGCTCTCATCCTATATTTCTTCCTGTCAGGCAAGACCATGCTCGGCGTAGCCGCTATATTCGGGGCAGCCTTCGGCATTCTGATTGAAAGAGGGCAGATCTGTTTCACCTCTGCGTTCCGTGATCTATGGATCAGTGGCCGGGCCTTGATGACGAAAGCGATCACCTTTGGGATGGCCTTAAGCTCGGTTATCACCTTGATTATTATTTTGGCATACGGCCTGGACCCGATTACGAAAATCGCCGCTCCTAGTACGTTTGTCGGCGGTATTCTGTTTGGTATTGGGATCGTCATGGCTGCCGGCTGCGAGACTGGCATGATGTACCGGCTGATGGAAGGACAGGTCGTCTTCCTGCCGGTATTCATCGGCAACATCATTGGCGCCACTGTCCTTGCCTATGCATGGGATCACATGGGCGTCTATAACCTTCTCGTGAAGAGCGGTTCGCCTGTTAATCTCATTGAAGTGATGGGGCCGGCAGGTGCGCTGATCGCGACGCTTGCACTGCTGGGGGCAGGATTTGCGATTGCGGTATTCTGGCAGAGAAAGTACAGATTCGGAGTTGGATTCAAGAAAGGGGACGTCAAACATGTCGGTTGATTACACGTTAGATCTTAGAGGAGAATCTTGTCCTTATCCGGTCATTTATACACTGGAAACCTTGCGCGATATGAAGAAAGGCCAGCTGCTTCAAGTCATCTCCGACTGCGCGGCAGCCTTCCGCAATGTACCGGAGGAAGTCGTTAAGCATGGCTATACGATGGCCCAAGAGCCTGTTAAAGACGGACCGGAGTTCACACTTTATATTACAGCCTAAGCATGCTAACGAGAAAGGGTACCGCTAACAGCGATTCAAGCTGTTGACGGTACCCTTTTTTATCCGGCTTAACGTTGGTCTTCCTGATTCACATCGCCGACTTCTTGATTTGCTTGCTTCGCAGCTGACCGCAAGCAGCATCGATATCTGTTCCGTGCTCCAGACGAACACTGCAGCTAATCCCCTGCTTCTTCAGCGTATCGTAGAATGCGCTCACGGTATCCTGATCGCTCCGCTGATATTGATCGAGCTCATCTACCGGATTGTACGGGATTAGATTCACATTGGCGAGACGCTGAGTACCGATTAGCTCAGCAAGCTCAAGAGCATGCTCGCGTTGATCATTGACGTTCCTGAGCAAAATATAGCTCATTGTAATTCGGCGATTCGTATTCTCGAGGTAGTAATCGATAGCCGGCATCAATTTCTCGATTGGAAAGGCACGGTTAATTTTCATAATCCGCTCACGAAGCTCATTATTAGGCGCATGTATGGAGACCGCCAGATTAATCTGCAGCCGGGTATCTGCGAAGGCTCGGATTTTGTCCGGAATTCCGCTGGTTGATACCGTGATATGTCTGGATCCAATAGCGAGTCCCTTGTGATCGATAATCACGCGCAGAAAATCGACCAGGTTGTCAAAGTTATCGAACGGCTCGCCAATTCCCATCACGACCACATGGCTGACCTTCTCGCCCTGTTGCGCTTGGTCCAGATGAAGCTGAACCTTCATAATTTGCTCGACAATTTCACCACTGGATAGATCGCGGCTCTTCGTTAACAACCCGCTCGCACAGAAGCTGCACCCGATATTGCAGCCTACTTGAGTTGTGACACAGACCGATAAGCCGTATTTATGTCTCATTAATACCGTTTCAATGAGATTCCCATCGGTCAGCTTGAACAAGAATTTGATCGTTCCGTCCGTCGATTCTTGCTTGACGTGCTCGGTCAAGGTCTGGATGACATAATGGTCGGCCAGCAGTTGAATACATGCCGGATTGACATCCACCATTTCGGAGAAGTCGGTTACCCGCTTCCGGTACAGCCAATCCCAAACCTGCGAGGCCCGGAACTTTCGATGCCCGTGCTCCAGCAGCCATGCCGCCAGCTGATCAAAGGTTAATCCATAGATGGATTGTCTATTCATGTCGCATATCCTCTTTTCAAAACTTCAACCTGCATTCCACATCGTTTGAATGGGCCGAAGCAATTATCCTGCTGTTATTGTCCCAAAATTATAGAGGTAAAGCAAGGTGACTATAGCTTCCATTTCGTGAATAATAGAGCGCCGGCAACAGCCATCCTCCTTATTCCTATATAAAATTCACAATAATAAGCAGACCGTCGGCTCGCGATTTATTAATATGTCATCAATAGTACATTGACATACATAGTAATACTCGTGATAATGTATAGACGGGGTGAACCATTCATGAAGGAAAGCAGTATCAGCAGCGATTTGATACGAGGCAATATCGATACCATCATTCTTCGTGTATTATGCGACGGGGACAATTATGGCTACGAAATCATTAAAGCCATATCCAAGAAGAGCAGCGGTCGATATGAATTAAAGGAACCTTCCCTCTATACAAGCTTGAAGAGGCTAGAAGCCCAGAAGCTCATTCAGTCTTATTGGGGCGATGAGAGCCAGGGCGGCAGACGGAAGTATTATAAGGTGACGCCCGCGGGCATTGACGCCTATCATAGTAATCTTGCCGATTGGACCACCGCCCGTGAATTAATCGGCAGATTAATTGAGAAACAGGAGGAGCCATCATGAGCCAGTTACATAGTCATGTGGACCAGCTATTCAGGGGTTACAAGCAGACGAAGCAAATTGCGGAGCTAAAGGAGGAGATCTTGAGCAATCTGGAAGCTAAGGCTGCTGATCTTATATCCACTGGCATGCCGCACACAGAAGCGATCCGTAAGTCCATCGCAAGTATAGATCATGTGGATTTTCTGATGGACGGCCGCAAAAGAATCCGATTGCTCCCTTACAGCCTTGAATTGCTGCAAATTGCATTGTTATACGTTCTGGTTGCTTGGGTCATCACCATTCCACTTGCAATGCTTGGTAAAGGGATCGTGCTGAACACCCTTCTGCTCGTAATCGTCATCATCGCCGGCCTACTGTTCCTCATCCTTCAATTCAATAAAAAATGGGTTACCCACGGTATCTTGACGACTTATCATTATAAGGGTGCCCTCCGGTTGAGGAGGCTGGCTTGGCTGCTGTGGAGTTTGTTTGTCATCCTTATGACCCTTAATACGACAGCCCTCCAATTTGGAAGCAACCTGTGGTTTTCAAGACCGGTGACACTCTCAGGCCCTTATCAATTCGCAATCGTAGGCGTTCGATATGCTTTGCCCTTTATCTCTATCATTATCCCGCTGCTGATCCACGCTTCCTTGAGGCTTGCTCCCAAATATGAAGCAGGTGATGCACAATGAAAGCGAGAAATAAAGCCATCCTTGCGCTGCTGGCAGCCGGGATGATTTTGTTTGGGCTCGTGCATGGCGTTATTCTGCCTAAGATAGAACAAGACGAGCTGAACTATATCGCCGCTCAGCAGGATCCATTAACACATGACATCGAATCTGCTAAGCGATTCAAGAATAAATATATGGGCAATGCCGGTAATTTAGCGAACCTCTTTCAATCCTTGCCTCTAAGCGACATCAGATTTACCTTCCAGCTGTACCCGGACTTATTAACGGCAGAGCTTCACTACAGAACAACAGAGGAGAGCATCAAAGCAGAGCTTCTGAATCGGGCGCTTATCTATAATGCGACTGCCGGTTTTGCCCTTATCGATAACCTCGAAGTCATCCACTTTTATTTTATGGGGACATCCTATAAGGTTTCGCGGAGCGATGTTGAACAGTGGTACGGGGTTCAAGCTTCAAGCTTAATCCAGAATGAGGCATGGGTGGACAGCGTTCAACGCGAGCTTGAAGACACGGCTTATGTACGCAGCGCTGCGAAGGCACTGCTCATGCGAAGTGTGGTTGAGAATTGAGGGCACGGGCTCCATCCGGTTGTCCTAAGGCAAAAAGGAGCAATAAACGATGTCCTTCATGGACAAGCGCTTATTGCTCCTTTTTGCCATATTATGTGAATAACACTTTGTCTACATTGTATTTCGCTCTGAATTTATTGATGATGTAGGTTTCGTAAATCTCACGGTCAACGGGATCCTCAACGACGCAAACATCAATTTTCGTTACTTCATTCCGATGCTCTTTGATGACCGATACCGTATCTTCAAAATGTTTTTTGATTCGGGGTCTAAGCTTCCTGGCTTTGCCTACGAACAGCAGATCCCCTCTCGCGTTGTAAAACATGAAGATTCCGCCTTTATCTCTCGGTATCAGATGGAAATCCGTAAATCCGTAAATATTGCTTAGCACCGGAGCATCCTGTTTCGCAATGCTGACATCCGGCGTTGGAATGGTAATGTTGATCACTTAAGCTCACTTCCTCATTCTATATAGGTGTACATACGCGGCTCGTCCTTTTTGGATACGAACCCGTTAAACGCTGCCTTATCAATATACCATATGCTATTTTAAAAAGCCCTCGTGTTTTATCACATCCGATTGGGCTCACCAGCTAGGGCAGTCTGTAGAAAGCAAATGGTGCCCCATAACGAAATGGTTCACTTATTTCATTCAACGCTTGTGTTACTTCTGAATCGAGCTGAATGTACACACTCTTCAAATTATCCTCCAGCTGCTCAATACGCGTTGCGCCGACAATCACGGTCGACACAGCGGGTCTGCTCATCAGCCATGCAAGTGAGATGCCGCTGGACGTATGCCCGTGCTCCGCGGCCAGGCTGCTTACATTCCGTCCGAGCGCGAGCGTGCTGTCATTGATAAATCGTTTAAAGCTCGGGTCGGTATTCGCTCTGGAACCTAAGGGGACCTCAGCGGTCACGCCATATTTTCCACTAAGAATCCCTCCAGCCAGCGGGAAATACGGAATGATCCCGACCCCCTGATCGAGACACATCGGGACAAGCTCCTGTTCGGGTGTACGATCGGCAAGGGAATAGCTAATTTGAGTGGAGGTGTATCCGGCGTATCCCTTCCTTTCACTAATGCCCAGCGCCTTCATTAATTCCCAAGCTGCATAGTTGGAGGCTCCAATATAACGAACCTTCCCTGAGCTTACCATATCATCCAGCGCGCGCAAGGTTTCTTCCAGCGGCGTATTCGGGTCAAAGGTATGGATCTGATACAGGTCGATATAATCGGTGTTCAGCCGTTGGAGACTATCCTCCAGCTCCTGCTGAAGATGCAAGCGGGATGAGCCGCTCGCATTCGGTCCCTTCCCCTTCACTAACCCGGCTTTCGTAGCCAGCACGACATCGCGCCGCCTTCCCCCCAAGGCTTGTCCAATAATACGTTCCGATTCTGAGTTCGCATAAATATTAGCCGTATCGATAAAGTTTATCCCGCTGTCCAAGGCATGATGTATAATCTTAATGGAGGTGTCTGAATCCGCACGTTTTCCAAATGCGTTGGTTCCCAATCCTAATACCGATACTTCGAGTCCACTTCTTCCAAGATGACGATATCTCATAGCTCTCCGCTCCCTTACACCGTAGATTGTGGAGCTGACGGCATCAGCATGTTTTCTTTCTTCTGAATACCCCGCTCCTTAGACCAGTCATACGTTCTATTCTACTCTACTATGAAATAGGAGATGAAGCATGGATGCTAAATCAGAATGAAATGCTGCACATAAACAAGGAGGGGTGGAACAAGGTAGCCGATCAGTTTTTCGCAGGCTCCTTTGACACACTTGGGTACGGCTCCTATGCACCTACGGAGGAACAGTTGAACTTGCTTGGCGATATTAAGGATCGTGTTGTCTTAGAAGTGGGATGTGGAAGCGGCCATACCCTGGAATACCTCGCCAAGCGCGGCGCACGTGAATTATGGGGCGTCGATATGTCAAGCAAGCAGATCGAAACTGCCCAAGAAGTCGTCTCCCCGTTGAATACCCCCGTCACCCTGATCGAATCGCCCATGGAGGACATCCCCGGTCTCCCTATGAATTATTTTGACATCGCACTCTCGGTCTATGCGCTGGGCTGGACCGTGGATCTGCCTAAGACACTTCATACTATCTACAATAGCCTGAAATCAGGCGGTGTATTCGTATTTAGCTGGGAGCATCCCATACATAGCGTGGTCGAGTATAATAATGAGCAATTGCAATTTAGACGTTCCTATGTGGCCGAAGGCAGCGAGCGGCATGATTCCTGGAGAGGCACTCCCATCATCATGCACAATAGAAAGATAAGCACCTTCATCAATGCCCTCATAACCACTGGATTTATAATCGACCAGGTCGTCGAAGATTCATGCGTAGCGGATGACGATTCGGTCAGTCCGGCAAAATGGTATTCCGGAACGAAAGCCAGACTGATCCCTTCTACCTTGATTATCCAGTGCCACAAACCCCGTTAGGCTAACTCGCCAATAAAGGCTGCCCCGAATCGGCATCATTTTCAACGCAAACGAAAAACCGCCTATCTCAAATCGTGACTTGAAATAGGCGGTTCAATTTTCGCTCTTACAACTTTTTATTACTTCCCTGCTGCTATCGGTACCTCACTGGGTTGCTGCGTAAGCGTCAATCCGACACACCTTCAACATCCCGGAAACCTCTGAGATCATGAAGGCGCAGCGTGCTGGAGACGCCGAGCGATGGGCTGCCCCATCCGAACGATCCCCAGCACGCCGATTCGTGCCGATACCAGTTGCTCCCCATCTCCTCTTCGACGGAGTGCACGGGCGTGCCGGTCACCGTTCCGGAGACCGATCATAGAGCCGTCGAAGCGTGCCGGACGCACTGTTACGCCAGAGAGCGCTCTCCGCTCCCGATCAGTGCACCGGCCGAAGCGGTCAGGGCCACAGCATCAACCGTCCGGTGCGGCGAATTTCCTCACGTCCGGCTCGAATGTCGCTCCATTGGACGGGTCCAGCTCCACGTGGGTGGTTCCGCGACCGTCGGTCAGCACATGCGAGAGCCGACGATGGGGACGCGGTCGGCGCTGGTGCGCATGTGCGCTGAGACGACACGAGGAACACCGTCGACGATGTAACCTACCTCGACCGTGAACATCGGGAGATCGAAGATCCAGCGGTTCGCGAAGCTCACGGCGGTCAGCGTCCCGGTGAATGACGAGCCCTTCACGCGGAGGCGCTCGATGTCCGCCTGACGCCGCCGGGCATGAGCGATCGAGCCGAGCAACCGCAGGAGCGCGATGGCGGCCCAGAGGGCGAAACCGGCTCCGACGACGGCGCCGAACTCTGGCGGGATCGTCGGCGACGTCGCGATGGCCTCGAGGTCGAAGGGTCGCGACGGATCGCTTGTCAGCGTCCAGAGCAGGAGGACTCCCGCGTCTGCAGCGAGTCCTCCTGCGATCGCGAGCGTCGCGAACAGGCCGGCGACCCTGGTCTGTCCGAACTGCTCGACCGCTCGCGAGTACACTCCGACGGTCGCACCGATCGCGACGAACAGCAGCACCACGGCGACGCCCACTGTGACCGGATGACCGAGGAGCATGCTGATTGCCGGTGTCGGCGCCAGGCCGAGCAGGGCGCCGAACGGCACGGAGCCTGTCAGCGCCCACAGTGCAGCGGCTGCGAGCAACCACGGCAGCAGCGGAGCCGCGCGTCCGACGCGACGTCCCGGCCGGAGCACCGTCATCCGTCCGTCCGTGTCTGTGGTGGAGAATAGCGGCAGCGTCTCGATGTGCTCCTGCTGCCCGTGCTTCTGCTGATCCTCAGAAGCATCCCTCATCGGCATGGCCATACACCTTCACATCCATAATTTTTTTTAGCTATATTTTACCACATCTTGAATACTAGCAAGCGTCAAACCAAACCCCCTTCTAAGCTTCGCTTACGCATGAGAAGATGAAGGCAACCTAACGAACGAGGAGGCTGCCTAATGAATGCCAGAGAACAATTGCGACAGGACTGGGCCATCCTTATTGCAGTTTACAAAACCAGCGGTCTCACTATGTCTGCCTGGTACGCGGCGAATCGATTCACAAAAGACCAGCTAAAATACTGGCTCTACAAAGCAAAGAGAGAATCCTCCAATCCCTTCCAATTCCAGTAATTCAGTTTATCTCAGCCCTCATCTTGGCTACAAGGCGGGGGCTATTTGACGCTTAGGTTGCTGCGTTTGTGTCTTGCGTCTCCTGGGATTGCTTGGCCTCCTGGATACGCACATCAGCAAAGCCGAGTGAACTCAATACACCGCGCGTCGTAAATAATCGGCCGCTGAGAACGATGCTATTATTTGGCCGAAGTACGACGCGGGCGCGCCCGTCAGCGGATTGCAAAGAGAAATTGTAGTCTCTTGCGGTCCCCTTTTTCTCGCCAAGCACCAGACCAAGGCCGCTTGTTAGCGGTTTTACGGGGATGTACAACGTTCCTTTGTGCGTTACGGCGAATTGAAGTGGAATTATCTTATCGCCGCTGATTAGTTCTTGTTCATAGCGTGTGACGATTTGCGGGGTCCATTCTTCCAGCGTATCCGGATTGATTTTAATGTCGACAATATCGTAGTTGCTTCCCATATATTTCGGCTCAAAGCGCTTCAGCTCCGTCGCTGCCGCTTTTCTTATGCTGCCGCTGGCTGCTTCCATAATATAAGGGGTACGGGTCGGTTCGTTATAGACGAACAGCGTTTCCTTCTTTACAGGGTCAAATCCTTTGAGCGTTCCATAACCAAAATGTTTGACACTGCCGTCGGCGGCATCCAGCAGCAATATTTCGTTTTTCCTCTCCTTGGGGTTGAATACCCCCAGCAGCAGGCGGCTGCTGTCCAGCCAGTACAGCTTTGGGTACTTGGTACTGGTGAATAGCATCTCCCGGATTTCACCCGTCTCCCGATTCTTGGTGAGCAGGCTCTTGCCTCCCCAACCGCCATCTTCGGCCGAACTAACGAGCGTATAACCGTACTTGCGGTCAGGCGACCAGTAGAAGGATAATCCGTGAAAAACAATTTGATCTTGAAGCTGTAAATAATAGCGGGGGTCTCCAAAAAAAGAATACCAATCAGGCATGTCCTTCACATTGATGCCGTATTCCGGATCACGAATGCCATCTCCCATATTGTAATTGTTCGGGGAAGGCCCGCCGAATTGGCTGTTTAATTTGAACCATTTCCCTTCTTTATTTTTCACAACGGTAACTGCACTTTCGAAGCTTACTTCATCCGGATACCAGGTAAAGAATTGCATGCCGGTAATCGGATCGGTAAATCCCCCCCGGACTATAGATAAATCCTGCGCAGCTGCTTGTGTAGCAGTTGTTGACGGATCGGAAGCAGATGCCGCAAATGCACCAGTAAGAGATGCAGCTGCGATAGCTCCGCTTAATAAGGCACTAATTGCGATCTTTTTCAATGATTACGCTCCTCTGCACCGTGCATGAACCCATCCGATCATGTGGGTTAACCATTACGATCGTGAAGGGTTACTGCATTCATATTGGGACGACCGCCAGCTGCGATCAACTATTAGACGCACCTTATTTGCAATATGTTCCATTTTAAGGGAAAAGCCACGGATGATTACGATGCGCTTCAACGCAGTTGGCAATAGAATAGCCTTCTACGGAGGCTCCTTTATTCATTGCCATATTTCAGACGAGACTTCGAAAAAGTCGAATGACGATGAATCGATAGAGCCGGTTATCAGCGGCTCTTCGATTCCAGCCAGACTTACGTTTGCCGCTTCTCCAGCAGGCGGTTTTCCTCTTCAATCCGACTGACGTCAATACGCTCGAACAGCAGCGATAAGCTCTGGATTTGTCGGTTGGCGGGTACGGAAGCAAGACGCCACGCGGATTGCTCAAGTGAGAGGAACGTTCTTATTGTCTCGCAGGAGTAGGGAATGAACGGCTGCAGCAAATTCGCCAGATTGGCGATGATTTGTACGCAGGTATGGAGGGTAACCCCACATGCCTGCGGGCTTTCCTTGATTTGTGCCCAAGGCTTCTGTTCATCGAAGTATTTATTGGCCCGGCGAACGCAGGAAAAGATCAGCTCGATCGCTTCCTTCAGATGCCCGCCTTCGATAAGGGTACCCGACTTTACATAGAGCTCTGTCAGGATCCTCTCCCATTCTGCATTCCGTTCTCCTTCAGGTATACGGCCCCCAAAGGACTTCTCGATAAAAGCTAACGTGCGGTTAACGAAATTTCCGAATGCACCCAGCAGCTCCCCATTATGACTATAGATGAACTCCCTCCACGAAAAATCCGTATCCCGCTTCTCAGGGCCGTTCGCGATTAGAAAATACCGGATGGAGTCCGGATGGTAGCGGCCGATCAGGTCCGGTACCCAGACCGCCCAATTGCGGCTAGTCGAGAACTTTTTCCCCTCCAAGGTCATATATTCGCACGAAATGATGCGATCGGGCAGATGTAATCCCCCAGCTCCCAAGAGCAGTGCCGGCCATACCAAGGTATGAAAAGGGATATTGTCTTTACCATGCACGTAATAGGCGGTTATTGGCTCTCCGCCATCCCGCCAGAAGAGCTCCCAATCGCCGCCCGTCTCGGCCGCCCATTGTCTGCTGGCCGATAAGTAGCCGCTGACCGCCTCAATCCACACGTAGATTTTCTTATCCTCAAACCCTTCGACGGGAACATCTACGCCCCATAATAAGTCTCTCGTTGCAGCACGATCGAGAAGACCCTCTTCCAGATACCGCCCCGTCAGTTGCACAGCGTTGTCCCGCCACCCCTCGGCTTCGCCGGCATACGTGGCCAATTCCGCCTGGAATCGGGAGAGGGCCAGATAATAGTGCTCGGTTGGCCGCTCTACAGGCGCGTTTCCGCATAGCTTGCATATCTTCTCGGCTAAATCGGCGGGATCAAGCAGGTTCCCACAATAGTCGCATTGATCGCCCCGCGCACGGTTTCCGCATACCGGACACTTCCCCTCCACGTAGCGATCGGGCAAAAATCGCTGATCGGTCTCGCAGAACGTCTGCTGGTTCGTTTGTTTGTACAAATAGCCGTTGCCCAGCAGCTTTAAGAACAACTCCTGTACTACTTGATGATGATAGGGTTGATCCGTTCGTGTGTATAAGTCATACGAGAACCCCAACTGCTTGAAGCACTCGGCAAACTCCTGGTGATAGCGGTCTGCGATATCGCCAGGGTTGACCCCCTCCTGAATAGCTTGAACGGCGACAGGCGTCCCATGGCAGTCGCTGCCCGATACGTACAACACCTGCTCCCCCTTCGCGCGATAATAACGTGCCAGCACATCGCCCGGCAGTAAACTTGCCAACCGACCCAAATGCAAGGAGCCGTTCGCATACGGCCATGCGCCGCCAATAAAAATAGGTGCCATGCAGATATCCCCCCTTATTGTGGATAAACCAAACACAAAAAAGCCCTCATCCCGAAGGGACGAGAGCTGTGCTCACGTGGTACCACCCAATTTTATAAACGCCTTGCGGCATTCACCTCTTCAGGTACGACGCGCGATCGCGTGTATACCCTAGCACGGTAACGGGTGCGGGTTCCGTCGCAGCCTACAACCACAGATGGGTTTCGGTGCGCAGCTCTGAGACCATATTCCCACGGTTATTCTTTACCCCTTTTCACCAACCGGGGCTCTCTGTACAAAGACATCGCCATGGTACTCTTTCTCTTCTTCGCTTTTTTCAGAATATTCAAGTTATTGGGAATTATACGGCGCATGATCGGCAAAGTCAAGATCAGACAAGCCCGACCTGCATCAAAACAATTTACCCTTCCATAAATCGCAGCGCACTGCGGGCATGGCCCTCGGCAAGGTCTTTAGCAAATTGCTGATCCGGAAATCCTCTGTGAAGCAGCTTCAGCCCGCCCGATACTAACGAAAGATGATGATGGTACCGATAGAATAGCATCCGATTAGGATCGAGAGTATCATTCTTCAAGTAACGGTAATAATCTCCGAAGCGAAATTCGAGAAAGCTGTGTTCATGCTCAATATCAAAGAACGCGGCCCCCTCGATATCGATCAAATAAGGCTCGAGCTTGTCATTCACCAATACATGGTCTGGGCCGAGCTCTCCGTGTATAAATCCGTAGCGCCGTCTAGGTTCGATTCTGGACTCAAGCTCAACCAGCTTATCGAGCAGCTTGCTTTGATTCGCCCTCATACTGTCCATATGCTGGGCGGCATAAGCCAGCTGCACTTTCGCATTCTCCAGCTGCCGCAGATGGCATGCTCTCGTGTCGAGGCCGCATTGATCAAGCTCCCCATGGACTTGCCTTTCGTCGGCATGCATGCGAGCCAGCATATCGCCTAACCGCTGAAACACAGTATTCTGTACACGCCGATCTGCGTGCTCGAAATAAGCTTCTGCTTTGGGTCCTTCTACATATTCAACCAGAGCATAGTCGAACGGATAACGGTCTCTGTCGCGATTTAAATGATAGAGAGCCGGGGTTCGAATACCCCGCTGGGTCAAATACTTGTTATTTTGTTCAAATAAGCTGCCGCCATAGGACCGCTCTCCGCTAGCTTCGTTTGCTATTTCTTCTTGAAAATAATTCATGGTTAGATCCCACACATAGAGTACGCAGGAAAATCCATTGCTGCAATCGATCTTATAGATGACCTTTTGCGCACCGCCATGCATTCTCGCGACATTGGTAACGGTATACCCCGTACCTAATACGCGCTCTATATAATTCTGCAAATCAGCTGGATTGAGGTGACAAGTACCTTCCAACGAACAACACTCCATTCTACTTCGGTATTGCCGGCTAACCAACTGTATAAAAAAACCGCCCGAAAGTATAGACTGTTTCTGCAGGCTCTGTTATGATGTTGAATAAGTTCTCGATAAAAATGACCATACAAAAAGCCTTTGGAGCTGACTCCAAAGGCTTTTTTTCTACGTCGAAAGTCTTGTTTATTCCAGATCGTTGCTTGTTCGCGGGTTGTGATCATGACCTCAGCAGGTAAACAGCCCTTTCAAGAGCCTTCGGCTTGTGTACTTACGTTCAGTCTTCCAGCAAGGATACCTCGGACAAGCTGCCGTCCGCCGGATCGAGCCGGAACGTCTTGATCTCGAAGCCGGCGAGCGAGACAGGGAACCTGCGCTTCCCGTCTCCTAGGACGATCGCCGTCTCCCGCGCTTTCCCTGTAGGCTCGAACAGCCGCAGGATATAACCTTCTCCCCGCTCCTCCCGCTTAAACGCCGTAAGCTGAACGACATCGTCTTCGAGCGTAAAAGGAGCCGCAGGCAATTTACCTTTGCCCGATGGGAAAAACGACAACACGAACGGTTTCTCGCCATGAGAAAGCGCCTCGCGGTCGACGGCTTCCAGACGTTCCGCAGCCGAACCGCCGGCGTTCAGCCAGAACGTAAATTGGCGTTCCCCTTGATCCATCCTTGGAAGAAACCGGTCCTGTACGACGAGCGGGCGATCCATAATCGGATGCGCGCAATACGCAGACGAGCGCAGCAGCGTCATGCGGATTTCCCCGGCATCGAAATCCGAGCCGTAGACCCCGTCGTTCACGACGGTGATGGCGCTGATGCCGTTAGTTGCGGCAACCCACTTATGCGCGACCGCCTCGTCGCCGTTCGATGGCAGATCGGCCACGCCGTACATCGTCTGGCCGCGATAGGTTGCTCCTTCCCCAAGGGTCGTCGGGATCGACCACTTCAACATCTTATCCTTCTCGTTCCAGAATACCCGGACATTCACTTCGATTTCCATCCCGCTCTTCGGCAGCCTGTATGTCTGCACGAGCTTCGAATCGCGATAGAAAAACACAGCCTCGACTACCGTGTACACGTCACCATCCTCGATGACGCGCACGGACGGAAGCAAGCGCGTATCCACACCGGAGAAATCCGTACCTTCGCCCGCCGGCATCAGCTGGAATTGACCCATAACGTCACGAAATCCGTTCACGTCCATTCTCCATGAATCCCCATTGTCGTTAACAACGATCGGCAGGCAGGCGCCCGGCTTCAATGCGTGACGCCCGTCGACCGCGTATTCATCGATTAATCCGGTCATCGTGTTAATGACGACAGAAAGACGATCGGTGCGGAAGATCAGTTTATCGCCCGAAGTGGTTAAAGCCGGCACTGGTTTCTTCGGAAGTAGCTCGGCCTTGCAGTCGAAACGGCTCATCGACATCGGCGGCAGCTCGGCTTCGAACACAACCTTCTTCCGCCAATCGAGGTTCAGATTGCTCTCTTCCTTCTCCGGTTGCGACGGAATCCGTACGCCGTCCTTAAATACGACCGGCATCGTGAATTCTTCCTTCCAATTCTGATCCTCGAGCATGAATTCACACTCCCAGATGCCGCGAACGGGGAAAGGATGAGGGTTATACGCCAAGATCGGATATTCTCCGGGGCCAGCGACCGCTTGCCCGGATGCGAGTGCAAAGAATGCGCGAGCTTTCAATCGGCTCAATATTTCCAAACCGTGGTCCAATCCCCGCAGCGATGTATCCTCGACGCTCTGTACGGATGACCCCGGCAATATATCGTGGAACTGGCTTGTGAGCAAGTCTTGCTGCGCGGCCTGCAAATCCTCGTACGGATAAACGAGCAACTCTTGCAGCGCGGCTTGGGATAGCATTTTCTCGGTCATGAACAAATCGTTCTCCAGCTTGCGGTGCTTCTGCTTAATGCGAATCTGCGACGTATAGCAGCCGACGAACCGTGGGTTCAAGTCCCGCTCCACGACCGGAAGCTCTTTCGCCTGCGCCAGCTCCGCGAAGTATGCCTCCGGCGTCGAATGTACGATCTCGAACGATTCCGTCTTCTCTTTCAATTCCGCGATCAGTCTCAAATCCAGCCTGGACGGCCCGCCGCCGTGGTTGCCCACTCCCCATAGGACGAGCCCGATCGGAGCCTCGGAATGATCCTTCATCCAGTTTTCGATTTTCTCTGCGGACTTGCCGAGCTGGGAAAGATAGCCCCCCCACACCTTATGCGCCATAACCGAGCTTCCGTTAAAGCCTTTCCAGATGAAGTCCTGCGCGGGAAGCTCCATCTCGTCCGGCCGCATGAAAATATACGAATCGAAGCCTGCGAGATTCATAATTTGCACGAGCCCCTGGGAATGCCCGAACGGGTCGAAGTTAATCGCCGTCGTCGGCTTCGCGTAATCACCGAACTTGTCGTGAAAATACGTTCTGCCCGCGAGAATTTGCCGCACGATCGACTCGCCGGATGGCATATTGCAGTCCGGCTGCAAGTACCACCCGCCCATAATATGCCACTTGCCTTCACGGACAAGCCGTTGAATGCGCGCGAACAACTCGGGCTCGTATTCTTCAATCCATTGGTACAAGATCACTTCATTGTGGTTAAACACGTAGCCGTCGAATTGTTCGCAGAGATCGGCTGCCGAGCGGAAGGTGGACACGGCCGCAGCTGCCCCCTCTTCCCATTGCCATTGCCATACCGGATCCAAATGCGCGTTACTTAACAGATGTAATTTTTTCATGCGTGAAAGCGCCTCCCTCTCGAATCGAATAGATCAATTGTGGCATAGAAGATTGGCAATGGAAATCGCAAGGAATGACTTCTATTTGCACAAAAATGATATTCGAAAGAAGGATTCCATGTACCCTTTGGCGAAATCGTACCCCAACAAGAAAGGGGAACGGTACCGATGAGAATGCTCGAGCTTAAACCGCAAACGCATTTTCTCACCCATCACGCCTGCAGGCGCATTACGATAAATGATGCCGTCATCGAGTGGATTGACATCATTTTCGAGGATCCAACAGGGGTCGCTTATTGCTCGCCGCACTCCCACGATTGGTTCGAATTCAATTACGTCGCGGCCGGAAGCATGGAAACCGCCTTCGAAGACGGAATCATGCGCGCGATGGATGCCGGCACGTTCATCCTGATTCCTCCTGGCGCCGTACATTCCCATAAGTATGACCCAGTCTCCCCCCATGAAGGACTATGCCTTCGATGGCGCTTGGAACGCAAGGCTCAGATGACGACGGATTCGGAAGCCAAATCCGATGAAATTACCGTTTACGATAAGCTGCTTCGACTGAAAAATTGGACGCTATCCCCGATGCGGGACGAGATCGGGCTAGCGGACAGACTGGAGCGGCTGCTGGCGGAGTCGGAGGCTGGGGAACAAGCGATTTTTGTGCAAATGACGTTTATCCGGTTTCTCATGCGGCTAGCCGAAGCGGTAAGCTCATCTTATCCGGCGCTTTCCGCAGAATCGGCAACGGACGGACTAACCCGCAAAGTCGATATTTTCCTGAACGATCTGCAAGACAGGCAGCTGGACGTCAAGAAGCTCGCGGCTTCCTTACACCTGAGCTACGCCCACGTGGCCAGAGAGTTCAAACGCCGCACCGGACAAACGATTGTCGGCCGATTGACCGAGATCCGGCTCAACAAGGCGATCGAGTATCTCGTACATAAGAACATGACGATCAAAGAAATCGCGGAAAAGGCCGGGTTTGCCAGCGTCTACTACTTCAGCCGTGTGTTCAAAAACAGCTTCGGCGTCAGCCCGACGCAATATCGGGCAGAGCAAAAGCTGAAACAACACCATTAATAGCTTACATCCTCATACCGGATATCTTAAGCACCACATACCAAGCCTTTGGATACGACTCCAAAGGCTTATTTGATTATAAACTCCATATCGTTGTCGTCTTATGAGCTCCATCTGCATGCATGTTTACCACCTTCATGGCAAACTCTAATGAAATGGAAAACGATAACTGACGCTCTATGTCTATCCAGCAGGGCTGTGCAGCTCAGTCATCCATATTACGATAAAGGCAGGGTTCATATGCGATTTCAAAACAAAGTGGTTATTGTAACGGGCGGAGCAAGTGGAATCGGTGAGCAGGCTGTCCGCTTATTCGCAGCGGAAGGCGCTACGGTCGTCATCGCTGATTTCTCCGATCGCGGTACGGCCGTTTCGCAAGAGCTCAACAACCAGGGAAGTGACACGTTATTCGTTCGAACTGATGTTACCAAAGAAGCTGATGTTCAACAGATGGTCCAAGAAACGATTCGACACTATGGACGGATCGACGTTCTTTTTGCCAATGCCGGCATTGCAAACGATGCTCCGGCGCACAAGCTGTCCATGGAACAGTGGCAGCGAACCATCGATATTAATTTAACCGGCGTCTTCCTCTGCGACAAATATGTGATCGAGCAAATGCTGGCGCAAGGCACGGGCGGGGCCATCGTGAACTGCGGTTCGATACACAGCCATGTCGGGAAAAGCAGTGTAACGGCCTATGCTTCCGCCAAAGGCGGAGTCAAGCTGCTCACGCAAAGCTTAGGTGTCGATTATGCCAAGGACGGCATCCGCGTGAACGCAATCTGCCCCGGATATATTGATACTCCACTGATTGCCGGCAGGAATGAAGCCGTTAACCAGCACCTGATCAGCCTGCATCCGATCGGACGTCTAGGTAAGCCGGAAGAAGTCGCGAAGGCCGTTCTGTTCCTGGCCAGCGACGACGCTTCGTTCATTACCGGCACCAGCCTCCTCGTCGACGGCGGTTATACCGCTCAATAAAGAATAAGTGTTACCTAGTATTACCGAACCTTCAACCACAGCTATACACTCATCGAAAAATCAAAAACCCCTGAATGCTCAGGGGTTTTCTGCTTGCTGCACTGCTTTATTTCGCGCTATGCTTCCGAACCGCAGCAACTGTCCAATCGGACAGCCCGCTGATCTTCATCTTCTTCATGCCTCTCAAATACGTATCCAGATCACCGATCGGATCGGTCCACTTGCTGTCGATGGATGCCAGTCCGTTCATGATCCCGAGCGCCGATACAATCTGTGCGGCGTTGCAGTCGACATCTTGTCCGACCATCGCAATAATGTGCAGCGTCTCGTCGAAATCCCCATTGCCGTACCACAGCGCGACCACTTCCGCCATCGCGTTCGGGTACGCGTGAATCCAGTTGTATTCCTTGAATTTCTCCTCGCACAGCGCCCAGGTTTGCTGCCAATCCTCGTGCTGACGGCACCATTCCAGCGCAGTGGAGACGAATTCGTAATACTCGCTGTCCGCCGGAATCGCGTCCACGGACAGTTCGACGATCTTCCGGATGTCCTGCTCGACGAAAGCCAGCGATACGAACACCGCATTGAAGATTTCGCCCAGAACGCCGTTGCCGGCATGGGAGACGATTCCGTCCTTCCAAGCCAGTCTAGCCGCTTCCTTCGGATTGCCTGGAGCGACAATACCGCAGATCGCACCGCGCATCTGAGCGCCGATCCATTCGCGGAATGGGTTGTTGACATAGCCGCTTTCAGGTGGATAGATGCCGTTGCGAATGTTCTTCAAGGCGATTTCTTCCGCTGACCAGCCACTTGGTACCAAGGCGACCCATTCCTCGGCAATCGTGCCCGATGAAACCGCATAGCCTTCTTTATCGAATGCGCTCAGGAACGCAATTTCAAACGTAATATCGTCATTGTACGTATTCGGCTTGCGCACGTAATGGCGAATTTCACCGAACTTTTCCTTCAGCTTCTGCGAGGTGTATCCTTCAATTGCGGTACCCAGAGCGCCACCAACAATTTGGGCTAGCCAGCCGGCATAGATACGCGATGCGAAGTCTTCCGCCTGTACATCATACGAGCCGTAAGAAGTGAACTTCGCCTTCTGCTCATACGCTTCCCAAGTCGTATAAGGGGTATACTTCCAGAAATCCGATTGCTCGTTCTTCGGCAGCCGGTTCAGCTCAGACATCAAGCGTGCCGTAATGCGCTGCAGCTCAGCCATGTCGTCCTTGGTATACGCTTCTTCGCCTGCGTCGAGCAAGGCTGTCAGATGATCGGTCTCGTAGCCCATATTGTGCATCGATTGCACAGCCGCTACCGCCAGCATCTCAGGCGCACCGGAGCCTGGCACATTACTATGCCAGAACAGCTTCAGCGTCATGTCATGGAATTTCTCTACTTCATTCATCGCCAGCCATGTCTGTTCTTCCTCGTCCAATACGACCGGATTCGCTTCTTGCAGTAAACGATATGCTTTTTCCCATGCTTTCATGTGGTAATTCCTCCCCCGTTATCTTTGAAGTAACCCTAGGCCTGTACAGCCCGACTCATGAAATGGTCCAGAAAACGATCCGCATCCACTTCGATGCAAACATGAATGTCCGATGACCTGGATGACGTTTCACTAACGTGTGTCCGGCCTAAAGTAGGTGCGCCGTCTTCCACGTCGACCTCAATCGGCATGGTCTCTACCCGGCAGAAGGAAGGATCGATGACAATGCCTACTGCCAGCGGATCATGCAGCGCGCATCCGCCGATTCCGGGATTCCATGTTTCGTAAGCATTCATATAGAAATCCGCTGCATCTGCCATAAAATGCGCCAGCTTCGTCTCTTTGTTCCGCCACTCCTGCAGCTTCGTGCGAGGCAGCAGGGTCTTCATCGTAACATCAAGCCCGACCATCGTAATCGAGAGCCCCGAACGGAATACATAATCCGCAGCTTCCGGATCACTATGGGTATTCGCTTCCGCGTAGGGGGTCACATTGCCCGGAACTGTGGCAGCACCGCCCATTATAACCACCTGACCAACCAAACGAACAAACTCCGGATCGGCCTGAACAGCTAGAGCCAGATTCGTCAATGGGCCTACCGCGATAATCGTGACCTCTCCCGGCATCCGCCGCACTTGATCGACCATGAACTCGGCCGCCGTCATGGAACCGACCTGTCCTTTAGGCGCCGCTCCGCCGAGTGCGCCGCCTAATCCATCCTCGCCATGCACATGCTTGGCATGTCCAAGCACCTCCGGACGGGCGAACGGCTTGCTTGCACCGGCATAGACCGGCACGTCTTCCCGCCCAAGCATCTCCAGTACATACAGCGTATTACGGGTTGCTTCTTCGGTGGAGACGTTGCCGAACTGCGTCGTCAACCCCAGAAGGCGCAGCTCGGGAGAATGTGCAGCATAGGCAATAGCCATCATATCGTCAATGCCCGTATCGACATCCAGAATAATCGGTTTCATTGTACGCCCACCTCGCTGCTTTATTTTTTATCTGAGTACCTAGCTAGCGTGCTGATCATCATATCCCAGAACTTCTCGGTGTCCAGCTCCAGAGCAACATTCACGTTCGGTTCTTTGCCCGTCACACCAAGCATGTCCACAACCGTCATGCCGTACGTATATTCACCTTGAGTCTCAATATCCACATGCAGCTTACGGCAGGTGAACACGGACGGATCAATACAATACGCTACGCAGCAGGCATCATGGATCGGTGCGCCGTCGAACCCGAATACTTCCTTGTACGTATGCATGAAAAATTGCAGCAGCTCTACCACGAATCCGGATACCGGATTTCCAATGGCTTGAATACGTTCTTGAATCTCAGGCGTCGCCAGCGCCTTATGCGTCAAATCAAGACCAAACATAGTAAGCGGCACACCGCTCTCGAACACTACCTTGGCTGCCTCAGCATCGACGAAAATATTGAATTCCGCCGCAGGCGTCCAGTTGCCGAACGTGCCTCCGCCCATCAGGACAATTTCGCGGATCTTCGGCATAATCGCCGGCTCTTTCCGGATAGCCATTGCGATATTCGTTAGCGGTCCAACGGGTACGAGCGTAATATTCCCTTCGGAAGCGAGCAGCTGCCGGATTATGAAATCGACCGCATGCTCGCCTACGATTGTCTTCTTCGGGTCTGGCAGCGAAGGACCGTCCATCCCGCTGTCACCGTGAATATCCGCTGCCGTCTCACGCTTCCGCACAAGCGGCTGCCCTGAGCCTTTGGCGACAGGAAGATCCGTCAGGCCCGCGATCTCGCAAACCTTCAGCGCATTGACCGTTGTCTTCTCCACTTCTGCATTCCCAGCAACAGTCGTGATTCCGACCAGCTCCACGTTCGGATTTGCTGCACCGAGCAGTATCGCAATAGCATCATCATGCCCTGGATCACAGTCAATGATGATTTTTCTTCGGTTTGTCGTGCTCATCTTTGTCTCAATCTCCTTCTTTAAGGCATGGTGGCGAGTCTTCTCTTATTCCGCAGCGCGAAGAACACAAGTGCGGCAATCGTTACTACATACGGAATCATCTGAATGAACTGGCTCGGTATCGGTGAGTTCGGAACGGTCTGAACGATCGTCGCGAGCGCGCTCGCCAAGCCGAATATGAGCGATCCAAGCAGAA
This sequence comes from Paenibacillus mendelii, assembly GCF_024498075.1. Lineage (GTDB taxonomy): Bacteria > Bacillota > Bacilli > Paenibacillales > Paenibacillaceae > Paenibacillus_Z > Paenibacillus_Z mendelii. The sequence goes on along the minus strand of NZ_JANHOF010000007.1, from coordinate 155,978 downwards.
TCCCGATCGGATTCCGGTTACCAAGCAATACGACAGCCAGTGCAAGAAAACCCGTACCGGCCGTCATGTCCTTCACGAACATGTTCGTTAATCCGTTGGACATAAAGGCTCCTGCCAGACCTGCGAACGCACCGCTCCACGCAAGCGCGGAATATTGAATCCGCTTAGCCGGAATCCCTAGTGATTGGGCGGCATATGGCGCCTCTCCGACAGAGCGGAGATGCACGCCGTATGGCGTCCGGTAAATCAAGAACATACAGAATGCGACAGACAAGAGAGCGATCCAAACCATGAGACTGTGTCCGCTGAGCAGCTTGCCCAGCACCGGAATGTCCTCGATGAACGGGATATTCACGACTGGAATACGCGGAGCACCTGTCGGTGAGTAGTTCCCGGTCATACCGTAGATCTTGCTCATCAAGAAGATCGTAAAGCCTGAACCAAAGATGTTCACCGCGAAGCCCGTAATGATGATGTCGACTTTCATCTTGAGCGAGAAGAAGCCCATCCCGTAACTAATCAGCACGGAGGTCGCAACGCCCGCCAATACGCCGACAGCCCAGTTCCCCGTGCTGGAGCCTACCGCAATCGACGTGAATGCCGACATCAGCATCAGTCCCTCTAGGCCAATGTTGATAACGCCACCGATATCCGAGATCAGTCCGCCCAATGAAGCCAGCAGAATCGGCGTCATTAAGCGAAGAAGCACAGCGACCAGCGACAGGTCTACGATTTGGCCCCAAATCGTTTGCCACACCATATTACTTCACCGCCTTCTGCCCGGATCTGGCATATCTTTGTTTGATGTACGTGAAAATCGCCTGCGCCGACACAAGAAGCACGAGCATAACCTGAATGATGACGGCAACCTCGCGAGGCATGTCGCTTCCGAACTGCATCGTTTGTGCGCCTACCTGAATATACGCATAGAACAGTGCGGCAATCAGGACGCCAACCGGATGGTTGCGGGCAAGAAGCGCGATGATAATACCATCGAAGCCCAGACTTGCCGAGAAATTTTCCTTGAATGTTCCGTGTATGCCGAGCACCTCGACAATCCCGGCCAATCCGGCAAGCGCACCGCTTATCATGACGCTGACTACGATGACTTTGCGGGTAGCGATCCCGCCATATCGAGCAAAGTGGCCATTCTTCCCGACCAGACGCAGCTCATAGCCGATGGACGTCTTGTACATCAGCAAGTAAACGATGATGACTGCGACGACTGCGATTATGATGCCGGCGTGAGCGGCCATGCCGGGAAAGATTTTGGGAAGCAGAATATCTTTGCTGATGTTCTCCATCTTCGCATACCCGCCCCCGCTTGCTGCCTTCAACTGGTTGTTGACGAAGTAAGAGGTGGTCAGAATAGCTACGAAGTTAAGCATTAGCGTCGTAACGATCTCGTTGGCATTCAAGTAAGCCTTAAGTACCCCCGGTATCATACCGAATAAGGCACCGCCCAAGAGCGCGCAAACGATGACCAGCGGAAAATGGATCCATGGGCTCATGGCCGGCAGGTATACCGCAGCCAATGCTCCGACGAAGGCGCCGATGTACAGCTGACCCTCGGCACCCATACTGAATACGCCGGATTGAAACACGACCGAGAGCGCGAGTCCCGTCAGAATAAGCGGAACCGCCTTATTAAGGATCGTGCCGATATTGAACGTGCTGGATAGCGGATCAAGAAGCAGTGCGCTTATCGCAGTGAAGGGCTCACTGCTTGTCAGCAGAATGACGACGAAGCCGCAAATGAGCGCCGTCACAACAGCTGCCAAGATTCCGCCTACCTCCAAAAATAATGCTTTGGACGATTTCATCTCGTCGCCTCCAGTTCCTGCTTCTTGATGCCCAGCATGTAATAGCCGATCTCTTGTTCGGTCAAGTCCGGCGTGTTATCGAGAAGCGCCACGATCTCACCGTCGTAGAGCACGATAATCCGATCGCTGAGTGCCATGACCTCGGACAATTCAGCCGATACGACCATGACAGCCGCCCCGCCATCCCGGCGTTTAATGATTTCGCGGTGGATGAACTCAATCGCACCGATATCTACGCCGCGAGTCGGCTGGGAAGCAATGAGCAGCAGCGGGTTTTTCGATAACTCCCGTGCTACGACAACCTTCTGGAGATTACCGCCCGACAGAGCGCCTGCCATCGTTTCCTCGTTCTGAGCCCGAACATCGAAGGTATCCATCATGACTTTGGCGAATTGCTTGACCTTCTTCTTATTGATGAATGGCCCCCACTTGAAATCAGGGTTCCGATAATGATCCAAAATCAGATTTTCCGCAATGCTGGATGTCAGGCTGGCGCCGGCGGTTTGCCGGTCCTCGGGTACGTGGCCGACCTTCATACGGCGGATCTCCGCAACGCTTGCGGCGAGCAAGTCCTTGTCCTGGTAGCGCACTTCCCCTGTAGTTGCCTTGCGCAGCCCGGTAATCACCTCTACCAGCTCCGTCTGACCGTTGCCTTCCACCCCGGCGATTCCTAGAACCTCGCCTCCGCGGATCGTGAAAGAAACGCCTTTCAACGCGAGAGTGCCCTTGTCGTCCAGTGCGCCGAGATCACGGACGGCGAGCACGACATCCTTAGGCTCGGCCGGAATTTTATCCACCCGGAACAAGACATCGCGTCCGACCATGAGACGGGATATTTCCTCTTGGTTCGTCTCTTGGGTGAGCAAGGTCGCGATCGATTTACCTGCCCGCAGAACGGTAATACGGTTCGAAATTTGCATAACCTCGCGCAGCTTGTGCGTAATGAAAATAATCGTATGGCCTTGACTGACCAGCGCCTTGATAGAATCGAACAGCTCATCCGTTTCCTGGGGCGTCAGTACCGCCGTTGGCTCGTCTAGAATAATCAGCTTGGCGCCACGGTATAGCACCTTCAGAATTTCCACCCGCTGCTTCTGTCCAACCGGAATGCTTTCTACCTTGGCCTGCATGTTCACCTTCAGACCATAGGTCGAGATCAAGTGCTCCACTTCTTTGAATTCCTTCGCGCGGTCGCGGAACATTGAGAATACGCCTTTCTTCGGCTCATCGCCAAGCACGATATTCTCCGACACCGTCAAGGAAGGGGCGAGCATAAAATGCTGATGCACCATGCCCATGCCTTGCTTGATCGCATCTCTAGGTCCATCGAAGGTAACCGTTTGTCCTTTGTATTCGATCGTTCCGTCGGTCGGCGCTTCGAGTCCGAACAAAATCTTCATCAAGGTTGATTTGCCCGCACCGTTCTCGCCCACCAGAGCGTGGATTTCACCTTCGTGAACGGTCAGATCGACACCTCGATTAGCGGCGGTTCCATTCGGATACACTTTGTGAATATTTTTCATCTCGAGTAAAATTGGCATCGCTATCTCCCCCAACCACAAAATAATTCCTTTTCGGGGCCTATTTTAATAAAGAGAGGTGTGGGCCTGCCGCACCTCTCTTCTATTCGTTCCTTACAGAGACGATTTAACCGTGATTTCACCTTTGGACAGCTTGTCCTCGATTTCAACCATTTTATCCTTGATCGCTTGCGGAACATGCTTCTCGTACAGCTCGTCCTTCGACAGGCCGACACCGCCTTCTTTCATGCCAAGCACTTCGCTTGTACCAAGCTTCAATTCGCCTTTTTGCATCAGTTCAAAAGCGCGGAAGATCGACTGATCGACGTTCTTGAGCATCGAAGTCAATACACTGCCCGGGTATAGAGGATTCTGGTTGCCATCAACACCGATGGAATACACACCTTTTTCATTGGCTCCTTCCAGTGTGCCCAAACCTGCAGCAGAAGCTACGTTGAATACGATATCCGCTTTTTGTGAGTTAATTTGCGCCATGGTTAATTCTTTGCCTTTTGGAGCGTTGGAGAAATCCCCGACATAAGAAGCTACGACCTTCACGTCTTTGTCCACATACTGTGCGCCTTGCTCGTAGCCGGATTTGAAGTCATTAATAATGGGAATGTCCATACCGCCGACAAATCCGATTACTTTATCTGGGTTAGCACCCTTAAGCTCCGTGCTGGTTGTAACCAGTGCACCGAATGCGCCTACAAGGAACGAGCCTTCGCTTTGGGAATACAACATGGAGTAAATATTCGGAACGCCATCAATAACATCATCGAAGAAAATAAATTTTACGTCTGGGTAACGTTCTGCAAGGTCAATCGTAATATCCTTCATTTGGCTGGTACCCACGACGACAACATTGTAGCTGCCGCTGGAAACGAGGGACTCTAGGCTTGCTGCCCAGTCTGCTTGGTTCGTGCCGCCTTCAACCGTCTTCGCCTTGATGCCAAGCTCTTTCACGGCTTTCTGCATGCCGGCCTCTGCGGAATCGAAGAAGCTCTTGTCACCCAAGGTGCTGTTTACGAAGTACACGGCGTTAATTTTCTCGCCGCCTGCTGATTCGTTGTCCGGTGCCGGGGCATTTCCGCCGTTGTTATTCGTGTTGCCGCCGCATGCGCTAAGGAGCAATGCGATCGAGAGAAAAATGACACCTAACGCGCTGAACTTCTTGGTTTTCATAGTTGTAAGTCTCCCCTTTGGTATCTCTAATTGTGTGCTTCCTGCTTAATGAATTGCTCGGCTTCCTCTAGACTTGGCATGGAGGCTTGCGCTCCCTTGCGCGTCACGGTGAGGGCGCCAATGGCGGAGGCGAACTTCGCTGCCGCCCAGATGTCCTTCCCGCTGACGAGCGCCGCTCCCACAGCGCCGGCGAAAGCATCGCCCGCTGCTGTGGAATCCACTGCCTTCACCTCGTACGACTCCACGAAGAAAGTGCGGTTCGCATTAACCACGACGATCCCCTTCTCCCCTAGCTTAGCGAATACGGTCGATACACCTTTGCGGAGCAGCTCGACGGCCGCAAGCTTAGCCGTCACCTGGTCGAAGACGTGAATGCCGGTCAACTGCTTGATCTCCGTCTCATTCGGTACGATATAATCGACCAAGCTGAGCAGATCCTCCGACAGCGTCTGAGCCGGAGCCGGATCCAGCAGAACTGGAACCTTATGACGCCTTGCAATAGTAATGGCTTCCTTCACCGTCTCAAGAGGAACCTCCAGCTGCACCATCAGCAGCTTCGACTGCTTGATCAGTTCCTCCCGCCGGCGGACATCCTCCGGTGTTAACCGAAGATTGGCGCCTGGCGCAACGACGATGCTGTTATCGCCTTCCGGATCCAACGTAACGAACGCTACGCCCGTTGCATCCTCAGATACTTTCTCGATCGCACGACAGTCGACCCCAACTTGCTCCAGATTGGCCAGCAATTGATCGCCAAACAAATCTGAGCCTACTTTCCCGATCATCGCTACAGAGGCTCCAAGCTTGGAAGCCGCAACTGCCTGATTGGCTCCCTTGCCTCCTGCATTCATGAAGAAATCGCTGCCAAGCACGGTCTCTCCCCGATCAGGACGATGATTCAGACTTACGACCATGTCCATGTTTAAACTGCCCACTACAACAATCTGTGCATTCATTTCTGGTCCACCCCACCGCATGTTTCTCTGTGTATAAGTTTGTGTTCCATAATCACATTCTTTGCGCCGGAGCTCACCCCCTTCATCTGATCATCCAGAAGCTGTACAGCGGTAACGCCGATCTGGTAAGCAGGAATTGAAATTGTGCTGAGCAAGGGCCGCGACATCCTGCTGAACGGAATGTCGTCGCAGCCGATAATCGCGACGTCTTCCGGCACGCTCATTCCACGGCGATGAATTTCCTGCATCGCCCCGAGCGCGAGCAGATCGTTCGATGCGAATAGAGCTGTTGGATGGTACTCGTCAATGACCGATCCCATCTGGTGAAGCCCCGATTCGTAGCTGAACTCGCCCACGCTAATGAAGGGCTCCAAATTGGCTTCACGCATCGCGTCGAGATACCCGTTCTTACGGTTGTCCGCCGATTGGATATCCTTCGGCCCTGCCAAATGGGCAATGCGGGTATGCCCCTGCCCGATCAAGCAGTTCACCGCTTCATAAGCGGCTTTATAATCATCAATCAGCACGGCATCGAAAGATGTATTGGCAATTACACGGTCGCAAAGTACGATAGGTGTCCGAAGGCTGTTTAAATCGTTGACCGTTTCCTCATCAAGAATTGAGGAAATGAGTACAATGCCTCCTACCTGTTGTTCCACCATTTTGTGAATATATTCTCGCTCCAGTTTCGGATCGTTATCGGTGTTACTGATAAAGAGCGCATATCCCAGCCGATGGGCAGCATCCTCGATGCCGCGGGCCAATACCGGAAAATATGGGTTTGTAATATCAGGAAGGATCAGGCCGATCATGTTCGTCCGGCTAGTCGCCAAATTCCGAGCAATCGCGCTGGGGTGGTAGCCCAACTCTTCGATCGCTTGAAGAACCCGTTCCTTGATCTCCTCCTTCACTTGTGGGTTGCGGTTAAGCACGCGGGATACGGTCGCCTTGGACACTTGTGCCCGCTCCGCCACGTGAAGAATGGTCGGTTTCATTCGCTTGGCTCACCTTCGTTTCTCAGAAACCGGTTTCTGAAAGAACTAAAAAAAACGGTTTCTTAATCGTATAGATTCGACCAGAAAACGGTTTCTGATCTTCGTGTCATACCAGAAAGCGGTTTCTGAGATCAATATACCATGTCGAATGATGTCGTGCAAGCGTTTTCTTTGTCGTAATGTGAATTTTTCTAGGTATATTGTAGGAAGGGATTAATTAGGTTGGATGTAATTGGACTAGGTTCAAATAGATGGAAGTCATGCCCCTTCAATCTATTGGCAGGATTAAAATGGGTTGATCCGTATCAATCGTTGGTCCGCCGCTCTTGCGGAGAGATTATTAAGAAACAGCTGAAAGAGTCCAAGCAGAGTAAGGGCTCACACATGCTTATCGCATGACAAAGAGGGCACTCGGAATAAAGTGCCCTTACACTTGCACAATTGGCATCAGATCGTCAGCTTATCCGGGTTTCGAACAAAGTACAGTTGCCGAATGACACTCTTCTCGACATTCAAGAGGACAATGGTCTCGATACCCTTGCCCGAGCGGACAATAATCCCCGTCTGGCCATTGATGTCCTTCATCTCGATCTGCGGGCTGTCTTCCAACTGCTGATACTTACGGATCAAGCCGAGAAGGAACCGGGCGACATGATCACGCGATTCAATTCGATTCACGGCGGCGATGGCTTTGCCTCCTCCATCCGAGATTAGGGCGACATCCTCCGCCAGCAGAGACACTACCGTGTCCACGCGGCCTTCTTGAAGAGCCGACAGGAACCTTCGGACCCATTCTTCGCTCGCCGATTCGGCGCTGACCGTTTCCTCCAGACCAATACCCATCTTTCCCCGAGCGCGGCTGATCAGCTTACGGCAATTGGCTTCGCTCTTGCCAACCAGCTCCCCAATGACGTGATATTCAAAGCCGAGCGCTTCGCGGAGGACGAATACGGCCCGTTCTGCCGGAGACAGCTTCTCCAGCATCACAAGCATCGCATACGACAGCAATTCGCCGCGAACGACCGTTTCCAGCGAATCCTCCTCCGAAGTAAGAATCGGTTCAGGGAGCCACTCGCCAAAATAATGCTCCCGGCGTTTGCGTGCCGATTTCATCACATCAATGCAGCGGTTCGTCACCATTTTGCACAAGTAGGCTTTGGGCTCTACCAGACGTTCCAGATCGATATCATGAACTTTAAGAAATACGTCCTGCACGGCATCCTCCGCATCGGAGGCCGAGCCGGTCAGTTGGTAGGCAAGCGTAAACAGCAGACGTTTATACTGCTTATATAGTTCCTGCATTTCACCACTCCTGTCTTCATGCACCGCTTGATGCCATCTATTTTAGCAGACTGGCCATGTCCCAGGTGTATTTTCGAATTTGCCAGCCAAGCTTTCCCGTGAAGATTAGATCCAGTCCCCACTGCCGGGTCCACGCCATCCCTTGCTCCGGACCCAGGCCGAAGCAGAAGAAGTCTATGAATCGCTTATGCGACGGCGCCGGACGCCCTTCCATATCCGCCAGTATGATCTTACCGAGCCTTGTCGCTTGAACGCTCGCTTCCTTACATGTCTTCCCATCCGCTAATCCGCTGGCAGGATCTAAGATTCGCGCGCAATCACCGATACTATATATACCTGGGGAATCCTGCACCCGATAGCACTCATCGACGACCACGTACCCTTCCGGAGTAAGCGGCAGCCCGATGGATTGCAGCATGGGATTGGGCAGCAGCCCCAGTGTCCAGACACATAAGCCGGCGGGCATCGTCTTGCCGCTTGATAGGGTTAACGTTCCCTCTTTCTCATACAAAACTTTGGTCCGGTGTGAGACCATGACTCCACAAGCAGCAAGTGAACGCTCCAGCTTCACCCCTACTTTGGCAGGACCCTGCTCGAAAAGCCGCTCATGCGCGTTGAACAGCCTTATCTTCACCGCGCCCGGATCCAGTCCGAGCTGCTTGGCATCGGTACGAACCGAATACGCCAGCTCTGCAGATGTCTCGATACCGCTTAAACCGGCACCCGCAACGGCAATCGTCATTAACCTCTGGCGCTCTTGGCTGTCCGTTTCCTCAGCCGCTTTCCGTAAATTCGCACGCCATGCTTCACGGATGGACATCGCGGAATCCAAATCCGCCAATGCCATGCCGCCCTGCGCTGGCTCGGGCTTCCGCACGACGCTGCCGGCCGCCAACACAAGAATGTCGTAGCTCATGGCATGCTCGTTGCCGTCCATATCCCGATAGAGCAGCCGTTTCACTGCGGATTCAACTGTAGTTACAGCTGCCGTAACAAATTCAACCCCCTCGGGAAATAACTGTTTCAGCGGGATCTTAATATTATCATCTCCTGCTGCAGGCTTGAAGAGCAATACCTTGCGAAGGTGATACGGGCACTTATCGATTAATATGAGCCGGATTGTCCGTTTACCCGATTGCTCCCGCATCGCTTTCTGAATCGCTTTAACGGCATGAATCCCCGCATAACCTCCACCAATAATGACGCATCTGAATTCCTTCATTGCAGCCACTCCTTCTCTCATCTCGTATGGTAATGAAACGAGATAAGGAGCCGGTTTGTGACAACGATGATGTCAGTTGTACTTCTCAAAAACCCATTCACCCCAGTACTCGTTGACCATCGATACGTGTTTCGATTGTGACCTCCGGACCTAAGGCGTGCAGAATGCAATCGAGGTCAAACAGCTGCTCAATATGATATACGCCATGCGGCAGTCCGGAGCCATATAAACGTTCTGCCACAGCTGCGGCTGCTTGGGCAGTTGCTTGAGCCTCATTCCTGCCATGCAGGAAACACTCTACGTACACGGCCTTGTGATCCTTCCTTCCCTTTGCATCGATCTTGACAGCGTACAGATCTTCTCCGAAACGAATCTTCCCCAATCGTGCAACCACGGCGCGGCGAACCGGCTTTAGCTTCAATAACCGGAGCAATCCTACCGCTCGCAGCCCTGCGATCCACCCGGTCACTGCGGCTGAATCGAAGCAAAGACGCGTGGATACGTTCGGAACGCCAAGCGTGCGCGGCAGGACATGCTGATCGGAGAAATTGAACCGGTAGGCTCGTCTGTATCCCAGCTTTGCGCCAAAATCCGTTAATCTGCCATCTGTAAAGCTTTGAACCGCAACCTCGCCGCCTTCCTTCACCACATGAAAATCCGCTGCCAGGTTGTCGACCGTCCATTCGATGGCCGCATTCCCGTGCTGATCGCCCATGCCAAGCATGATGGCAATGTCCAAAGTATCCACGTGATCGGTAAGCTTCTTTGCCTGGAGGGCCAACAAGTTGGTCAGCCCCGGTGCAAGTCCAATGCTCAGTACTGCCGTCACCTCGTAGAAGCAGGCCTCCTCTTGCAACCGCTCTACCTCAGCCAGGAAGGAGTGGTTCGCGGAAACGTCCATATAACGGATCCCGTATTGAAAGCATGAGCGGACGAAGGCCGTATCCGACTGATCCAAGCACATGATGACAAGCTTGACACGGTTTGCCATGTCCGGCTCGAAACCATCGCTTACATTCATTTGCAAAGGCTTGACCTTCCCGCCGGTTGTGGCGCTGAATTGCTCCGCACGCGTGAAATTTCTTCCTGCCGCATAAACCTTGCCTGGGTATAATTCACCCAGCTGCCTGCATATTGTCTGCCCTACATGTCCGTATCCGCCGACTACAATGATATTCTCCTTCATAGTTGTCTCCTAACACTCGTAAATAGTATAGATACTAAACTAATTTACAAAAAAATTATTTTCGCAAAAATTCATTTAGTTTATCGATGCACTTCTCGAATATTTCTATTTCCTGTTGGCTTAACTGAGCACGCAGCTGATCGTAGAATTGGACATGCACTTCCTCATGCGCCTTATAGGCCTCCTTCCCCTTGTCGGTAAGCGAAATCAATACAGCTCTCGAATCATGCGGATACGATGAGCGCTTCACCAATTGCTTCGCTTCCAAGCGCACGACAAGCTGCGAGACGGCGCCCTTCGTTACGCCAAGGCTGGTGGCAAGTTCGTTCATAAGAATGCCGCCCTCGCAACCAATCGCCTCGATCGTATGAATTTCACTTGGCGTTAATGAACCCGCCTTACCAAAGGTCTGAGGCTGACGTTCGAGACGCCGCAGCTGCAGGAACAGTCGTCCAAGACTATGACTTCCCTTATTGATAGAGTTAGTTGGCAAGCTATTGTTAGTATCCATGAGCATAGTTTAGTTCCTAAACTTGTTGGTTGTCAAGAAGGACCAATCATTGGCCCTTGAACTGTCATCTTGACACAACCTTCTATTTTTATGTACATCATTCACTCATCATCTGCTTCACGAGTTTCCGGTTGCGCTTCTTAAACACCTCGTTGTGCGAGGAGACCATCGCAATCTTGCTGGCATCCGGCTGGATGAATTGTTTAGCCTTGTTCACCGCATTGGCCGCATCTTGGAACGCACCGGCGATAAGATGCAGCTTACCCTCATGCTTCAGAATATCTCCCGCCGCGTATAGTCCGGGTACCGAGGACTCACTATTCGGATTGCCATCGACATAATAATGATCTGCTATGGCAATATTCAAATGACTATTTTCCAATAAAGTCGCGTCACGTTCATACCCATGATTGATAACCACCTCATCGATGGGCAAATACGTCACCTCTCCCGTTTCAAGATGGGTCAGCTCAACGCGTTCAATCATTTCAGGATTATCGCCGGCAATCAGTTTCGTAATCGACGAATTGAAGAAGCATTCCACGGAGCTGTTTCTCAGCTGTGTTGCTTGCGCCTCATGACCGGCCAAAGCATCCTTGCGATAGGTTAAATACACTTTGCGGGCGATCGGCTCCAGTTCATTGGCCCAATCGATTGCGGAATTCCCTCCGCCCGAGATGATGATCGTCTTATCTTGAAATTGCTTCAGAGACTTCACCGAATAATGCAGATTGCTAACCTCGAACCGGTCCGCTCCTTCAATCTCCAGCTTATGCGGCTTCAAGATCCCGCTCCCGACGGCTACAATGACGGTTTTGGAATAATGGGTCTTACCTGAGGCGGCATGCAATTCGAATAGCCCCTCTTCATTGCGGGTGATCAACTCGACCTTTTCATTCAACACGATCTCCGGGTTGAACGTTAACCCCTGCTCCACAAGCTGCTCGATCAACTTCGCTCCAGGAACGGGCGTGAGACCCCCAACATCCCAGATCATCTTCTCCGGATAGACATGCACCTTCCCGCCTAATTGCGATTGATATTCAATCAGCTTCGTTCGCATTTCCCTAAGCCCGCTATAGAAAGTGGAGTAAAGCCCCGCCGGACCTCCTCCAATGACAGTTACATCGAATACTTCATTCTGTTCCATCTCCGACCGCTCCTCGATATAATTGATAATCATTCTCAATAAATATACACCGTATCACCTCCGATGACAATAACATATTGACAACTGTTTCAAATCGAATTATCTTTATAACCATCGATACTGATAATCGTTATCAATTAAAATATTGATTTTTTCCATGATTAGGAGGTTTGATGATGTGGTTCGCCTGTACATAGACGAATTAAACATTGGCTACGGTGAACGCTTAATTGTACAAAATCTAAGTGTGCAAATTCCGGACAAGCAGATTACCACGATTATTGGTTCGAATGGATGCGGCAAGTCTACGCTGCTTAAAGCCATCACGCGCCTTATTCCGCATCAATCCGGAGCCGTCATTCTAGATGGCGGGAATATCACGAAGGAGAAGACGAAGCTGCTCGCTAAGAAGATGGCGATTCTCCCGCAAACGCCGGAAAGCGCGAGCGGATTAAAAGATCGTAAGGGCCAACTGCGAAGAGGTTATCACGCCTGAGGTGCTCCGGCAAGTCTTTCAGATTGATGCCGATATCGGACGCGATCCCCGGACGAATAAACCCATGTGCTTCACTTATAACTTAATTAAAGGAGACTAATGATCATGAAAAAAGTATACATCCCGCTTCTGGCGGCACTCCTCCTTCTGATGAGCGCGTGCAGCAGTAATGCGAGCAACCAAACGAACAATTCGGCTGCGCCGAAAGATTCAACCCCGGCAGCCAATTCCAATGAAGCAAACGCTTCGGCATCGGATACGATCACCTATCAATCCGAGAACGGCCCCGTACAAGTTCCGGCGAATCCAAAGCGCGTTATTGTACTATCCTCCTACGCCGGCAACGTTATGGCGCTTGGGGTCAATCTGATCGGCGTCGATTCATGGTCCAAGATGAACCCGCGTTTCGATGCGCAATTGAAGGATGTTGAAGAAGTATCCGATGAGAATCTAGAGAAGATCATCGAGCTGGATCCGGATTTAATCATCGGACTTTCGACCATTAAGAATGCAGCGAAATTGCAGGAAATTGCCCCTACGGTTACCTACACCTATGGGAAAGTGGATTACTTGACGCAACACCTTGAGATCGGCAAGCTGTTGAATAAAGAGCAAGAAGCCCAAGCTTGGATCGATGACTTCAAACAACGCGCGCAGCAAGCCGGTACGGATATCAAGGCCAAGATTGGTGAAGACGCCACCGTCTCCGTTATCGAGAACTTTGACAAACAGATCTATGTATTCGGCGACAACTGGGGACGCGGTACGGAAATCCTTTATCAGGAAATGAAGCTGAACATGCCCGATAAGGTCAAAGAAATGGCTCTGAAGGACGGTTATTATGCCTTATCCTTAGAGGTGCTTCCCGAGTTTGCCGGAGACTACGTCATATTCAGCAAAAGCACCGATACCGACAATTCGTTCCAACAAACCGATACGTATACGAATATTCCGGCTGTGAAGAACAACCGCGTCTTCGAAGCCAATGCCAAGGAGTTCTACTTTAATGATCCATTGACGCTGGATTATCAGCTGGACTTCTTTATCCAGAGCTTCCTGGGTAACTAGTCCGATGGTGAAGGATAATCAGCATCCCTTCGCTTTCCTCTATAAATTGATTGTGGGAATTCTATTCTTGTTGGCGATGTTTGTCGTGGCGATGATATTCGGAGCAGCCGACACCACGATCCAAGAAGTATGGCTGGCGCTTACCTCTCACGCAACCGGGGATAAACTGTCGGTGATTCGGGAAATTCGGCTGCCACGCGAGATTGCGGCTATCTTCGTGGGTGCGGCATTAGCCGTTTCCGGGGCTATTATGCAAGGGATGACGCGAAACCCGCTGGCCGATCCCGGGCTGCTCGGTTTAACGGCCGGTGCCAATGCGGCGCTGGCTATCACGATCGCGTTCATTCCTTCGGCCGATTACTTTGCGATCATGATCGGTTGCTTTATTGGAGCAGCTGTCGGATGCATGCTGGTTTTCAGTATCGGTGCGATCAAGAAGGGCGGCTTTTCCCCTCTGCGCCTTGTATTAGCCGGGGCTGCGGTCTCGGCCTTCTTGTATGCGGTCGCGGAAGGAATCGGCATCTATTATAAAATTTCGAAGGACGTGTCCATGTGGACGGCTGGTGGAATAATCGGAACCTCTTGGGGGCAGCTTCAAATCATCGTTCCCTTCATTACCGTCGGTCTACTGATTGCCCAGCTTCTTGCAAGGCAGCTGACTATACTTAGCTTAAGTGAAGAGGTAGCCGTTGGACTTGGCCAGAAGACAATCCTGATCAAGACTTTTCTGCTCATCATCACCGTTATGCTCGCCGGAGCCTCGGTTTCGCTTGTCGGGAATATGACATTCATCGGGCTGATGATCCCGCATATCGTACGCGCTGTCGTGGGAACGGATTACCGGTTCGTCATCCCGATGTCTGCTGTTACGGGGGCTGCCTTCATGCTGTTTGCCGATACGCTGGGGCGTACCATTAATTCGCCTTATGAAACGCCGGTGGCGGCAATCGTCGCGATGCTGGGCTTGCCCTTCTTCCTGTTCATTGTACACAAAGGGGGACGCGCATTCTCATGATACATCCGGCGATCATCAAAAAACAGCGTCTGATTCTAGTTGCGCTGCTGGCGCTTATTGTGCTTACGATCATGGCGAGCATGGGCATGGGCTATTCCAAGCTATCTTATGACAGGCTCATTCCGACCCTCTTCGGCCATGGCACCTTCAAAGAGGAGTTTGTTCTCTTCTCGGTTCGATTACCGCGAATCATCATTACGCTGCTGGCAGGCATGGCACTGGCATTATCCGGCGCGATCCTGCAAGGAATAACGCGCAACGATTTGGCAGATCCGGGCATTGTCGGCATTAATTCCGGAGCAGGAGTCGCGATTGCCGTGTTCTTCTTATTCCTGCCCATCCAAGCAGGCTCCTTTATTTATCTGCTCCCCCTCGCCGCTTTCATCGGTGCATTGCTGACTGTGAGCCTCATCTATGTGTTAGCGTACAATAGGCATATCGGCCTTCAGCCGGTAAGGCTGGTGCTGACCGGGGTTGGATTTTCAATGGCGCTCTCCGGGGTGATGATCGTGCTGATTTCATCAGCTGAACGTGAGAAGGTCGACTTTATTTCCAAGTGGCTGGCGGGTAATATTTGGGGGACGGATTGGCCTTTCGTATGGGCGATCCTGCCGTGGCTGATCATACTCATCCCTTTTACATTATATAAAGCCAACCGCTTGAACCTGCTTGCTCTTCATGAGCCTGTAGCCATCGGGGTTGGCGTATCGATCGATAAGGAACGGCTTGTTCTGCTGTTTACATCCGTAGCACTTGCCGCCTCTGCCGTTTCCGTCACCGGCGGGATTGCCTTTATCGGTCTCATGGCTCCGCATATTGCCAAGGCGTTGGTCGGTCCCCGGAATCAATTATTTATCCCCATTGCCATTCTGATCGGTGGCTGGTTCTTATTGCTGGCCGATACAATCGGACGCCAGGCCGGTGAGGGTATACCGGCAGGTATTATGGTCGCCTTGATCGGCGGGCCGTATTTTATGTATTTGTTATTGAAAAAATAACGTTGTTGGCGGTGTTATGACCGTGGCAAGCCACTCTACTGCATCACTGCCGCCAGCGCCAGGGTTATCTCCGTTTCGAAGTTGTCGTCTAGGGCCATTCACAATGAATGGCCTTTTATTCATGCTTTCAACAGCAGGACTCACAATAAGCCCTGGAAGGAACTTCGGATTACATCTCCCCGGCTAATGATTCCGACTAATACCCCGTTGCGTTCAACAGGGAGCTTCTTGATTTGCTTCTCGCCGAGAACAGCTGCAAAATTCTCAACCTCTTCATCCCATTTCACCTTATGCACCTTTTTTTTGGCGATGGTCATCACATTTTTATCCAGTATTTTATGAATCCGGTCTTCGAACGCATCCTCATCGCCTTTAATGACCTCCACGAAGTAGAAGGTGTCCATAACGTAGTCCTTGTGCTTACCGATACAGCGCATAATATCTCCATCACTTATAAAGGCGACAATTTCATTCCTCTCGTTAACGACCGGAAGGCCGCTAATTCCGTGATCAATGAACTTTTCGAGGACAGAACGGATCGTGTCTGTTTCCTTTACTTTATACACTTCACGAACCATAATTTCATGAGCTTTCATATCAACGCCCCCCTCTCGACTGTTTGATTTCCGACCCAACAAGTTGTATTATGAAAGTATCTAATTGCATTATACAACTACTAGACAGGTTGTTGTCAATGGCCTTGATTACCTGCTGCGGCTGTTATTTCAAAACAATGGCACGTATGTTACCATAAGGCTTATTCATTTTAAAAACAGTGAGGTTGCACACATGGAAGAAAATTCATTAGGAATGATAGAATCAGAATTAGCCATCTTACTTCGCCGGCTCACATCCATTTCTACGTATAAGATTGGTAGTCTCGATCGATCCGCCTATCTCCTGCTGCAGCAAATCGCTTATCATGGATCTTCCGGCGTTAAAGCATTGTCGGATGAATTCCGTTTGGATATTTCTACAGTTAGCCGACAAGCGGCCGCCCTCGAGCAAAAAGGTTACGTGAGCCGAATCCCGGATCCTTTAGATGGGAGAGCGTACTTCCTTCAGATCACCGATCAGGGCAAGACAGAATTAAATGACAACAAGAATGCGCGATTGGCCATCATAGAGGAGCTCCTGCAGAGCTGGTCCGACGAGGAACGCATGATGTTTGGACAACTGATGAGAAAATTTAATCGTACACTCATCGAATCATGAAATGATGCTAGCCGCTGCGCAGGCAGAATAATAAGGGTACCCGCTTGTCGGGCACCTTTTTCGCTTGTCGGCTGTTAAGCAACTCTTCTCTTCAATGGCTTGATTGCAAAGGCCGCCGCTATGCAGAGGATACTTCCCGCAAGAGAAGCCAGTATTTCTCATTGAAGTTGTTGCTTGTCATCGACATCAAGTAGAAGTTCCTCATGAATTCGTCCATGGTCATCATGGTTAAAGATCAAATACCCGATGGTGGCCATGTACCCGATAATGGTGCTGTTGCTTAGATTGGAAACCAGCATGCCCATACTCCCCAAGCATAGGGCCGAAATAAAGGCACCGCCTAAATAGGACGCAGAGGGAAAGACGCCTCCCTTACACTGCAGCATTTGTATCCCATTAATTTCGAACGAAGTAATCCGTCAGCAGCGCGACTATGCCCTGTTCATCGTCCACCACTAAGATGGTTTCCTTGATAGTTCCCCTCCTGTTCACAGCATGATGCTTTTATACTGGTTAAATCAGTGATTTCACTTGATACCTGACTCAAAGAGCCCGAACCAGCATGTGCTGATTCGGGCTCTTTGAACGGTTTTGCGTATCATCCCTATGAGGAAATTTAAGGGAACCCTACAACTTGGGTGCCCTTATTAATGAAAACGAGTACGAGGCGGTATGTCACCACAATTCGGCACAGCGTGCTAATTCGGATTTATAAAATACAATCACGAAAAAAGTCCGGTTTTTGCGAAAGTTGAGTTAAACTTGATATATAAACTCGCATCACTTGTTCAGCTGTCGATGATAGTAGATCATAGCTGTTTTTCATGGCTTCCTCTATATCCATCGGCTTATTGACGATGCTGAATACAGCTTCAATACCTATGGTTCTCAGTTGGTCAATCCCTGAACCAATACCTCCTACAATAGCAAATGTCGGGATTCCCAGGCTTTTCGCCAATTGGGCAACACCAGCAGGAGTTTTGCCGCGAGCCGTTTGGAAATCGATCTGCCCTTCTCCGGTAATGACGAGGGAAGCACCATCGAGCTTCTGCTTCAAACCAGTCTGCTTCATGATTATGTCAATCCCTCGTTCCATTCTCGCATTGAAAAAGGCTTGAAACGCTCCCCCTAATCCTCCGGCGGAACCCGCACCTAAATTGTGGTGAATGGAGATGTTGGTTTTCATTTCAATCCTATTTGCATAATGGGCTAGATTACTATCAAGCAATTCCACCATTTCCGGTGTAGCCCCTTTTTGCGGTCCATATACAGCAGATGCGCCGTTCAGTCCGATCAACGGATTATCCACATCACAGGCGATAATAAATTCAGCTTCACGCACTCTCGGGTCCATTCCGTTTAACTCGATATCAGCCAACAGATTAAGGTTTCCCCCTCCGAAGGAGAGATCATCGCCTGCCGAATCCAGGAGCCTTATGCCCAGTGCCTGAAGCATTCCCGCTCCACCATCATTCGTACCGCTTCCACCCAATCCGATAACAAATTTGCGACACCCTTTATCCAATGCGTGAAGAATCAACTGCCCCGTCCCATAACTGGTGGTGAGCATTGGATTTCTCTCTTCTTTTTTTAATAAAGGAAGGCCGGAAGCGCTGGCGATCTCGATCACACAAGTATTGTCGTGACCTAATATCCCGTAAACCGCGTTAACATCTCGTCCCAGTGGGTCTTTCACAACAGCTTCTTGTAAGTGGCCGTTTGTTGCGTCAACAAGGCTCTCGACTGTTCCTTCGCCCCCATCAGCCATAGGTACAATCACTGTTTCAATATCTGGACCCACACGGAGAATTCCTTCTTGAATCGCCAATGCAGCTTTTCGGGCAGAGATGCTTCCTTTGAAAGAGTCCGGAGCAATGACGATTTTCATTACATACTTCTCCCCATGCTTTTGAAAATAGTGATACAAAACACAGTGGAGATAAACGCTCCCGGCCAAGAGAACCAGTGCCGAGATTGCACTTTTCCCGTTTCTTCATGTATGGCCTCTGAAAAGAGTCCATCCCATTGAACGAGCTCCATAAGCTTGTGAAAAACCTTGTCCCGCAAAGCCGTATCTCCCATCAACTCACTATACAGAAGCTCCTGAGCATCACCTAACGGCCATGGATGAGGCGTGTGTACAGAACCTAGTCCACCTAACGGGCCTGGATAGAAACCGCCTTTATTTTCTTCACTGAATCCAAACTCCATCGTATGGATCCATTTAGCATCATCTCTACCGCAGAATCCCCAGATTGGAGCATACACCACTGGGAGGTCGTTCGCGTCGTGATACTTCTGGAAGTTGCCTTTCAAGTCCGTCAGATAAGCAAACAGCTCTTTCCCATTATGATAAGTACTAAATGACTGTATGCAATCATTTTTCACCTGATCCGCCCATTCAGATAAATCCGTATCGTAAAAAGAAAACTCTTCGTTCAAACCGGATAATTTCTGAAGGGTATACCACGCAAGCACCTGACTGGAAAAATGATAAGGATAATCCACTTTATCATCAGCCGGAGTCTCTCCCGTCTTAAAAAGCCATTTTTCCTCATGTTTATAATCGATGATCATATCCAGCATTTCTTTAACAATCGGCAGCACTCGTTTGACTGTCTCTCTGTCGCCGAACTGTGCATAGTAATCACAAAGCTCGAGCAGCGGATAACATTGCTGATCGAATTGGAACACATTATCCTTACTGATACCGTTGGTCAGATAAGCACGCCCCCAATATCGATGGGGACGGTCGGCCTTTTCAAACATCCAAAGCAAATGGCCCTTAATAATCCATTGTATCTGAGACTTCCATTCTGTTCGATAGGAATCATCATAAAGAAATCCCGATTTTCTCTCCGATTCCGATAAAAGCTGCATCATATAGTAGGCGTCCCGATTCCATGACAATGGCAGCAGCTGGTGATCGGTGATTACACAAACGTACTCATCACTAATCGGCACGGAACAGCAGGACATAATATAGTCAAGATTCCGTTGAATGATAAACGGAGCTGCCTCCACTTTCTCGCCTAGGGCAAATACTGTTTTATTCCATTTAGGTAAATCCTGTATCGCCTTGGCAATCCATTCTTCTACATCGGAGTACGTAAGTTCTAATACACTTTCTTCCTCCTGGGAGAGTGTGTAAACCACGCTGATGAACCGGCTTTCTCCTTTACCTAGGTTGAGTTCCGTCCCATATTGATAATTTACCGGTTCATTCGCTCTTTCCTGTAAGGGTGAAAGGATCAGCGTATCCTTATCGCTAAACAACAAGAGATCGGCCCTGGAAGATAGATGCGGATTGCTAATTGAAATAAGGTTGCCTTGAACATCTACTCTGTTTTCCAATGGAGGAATCGGAATAGGGCCTCCCTCCGTCAATTGTCCGTAACTGCAGCGGTTTAAGCTAAATAGTCCGCTTACTGTATATGGAAAAACAATTTCTTTATCACTTTTGTTTATGACTTCGACTCTTTGAATTAAATAGCCTTTTTCATTCTTTTCAGCTGCTATAAACAGGGAATTAACTTCGGCCTCCTCGAACTGATAGCGAAAAACGGGAGCTTTTCCTTCCAAATAATAAACGGACTGCCAAGCAGCTTTCTCTTGATACCTGATGCCGAAGCCAAGCGCCTTGCTTTCCCCTTCTAATGAATCAACCAACCCTCTGCGGTAACGGCGAACGTAGCTGCTGTCATACCACTTATCATTCGGAAACTGTTCAATCGAAGTCAAAGTGATAAATCCTTGTTGTGGATGATAACCATTTACCGAACGAACCAGTCCGTCAAGACCAATGCTGGCCGACAAACGTCCGCATCCGACATCAATTGGTTTTTGATTGCCCACTTCCAGTAAAGGTGTCAACTGACGATTATTGTATTCTGTTTGCATCTATTTTCTGCCTGCCTATATATTAGTTTTGGGATTCCAGGTTCTCTGCCAGAGATCCATATAATTCAGGTCTTCTGCTTCGTAAAATCGGCTCTTGTTTGCGTTCTTTCAAGATGAGCGATAAATCGATTGTACCGATCAAGATGCCTTCTTCATCTCCCGCTTCACAGACGACTTCCCCGCGAGGATTCACGATTTTACTTAAACCGCAATACGTAACCTTATCTTCCGTTCCGATTCGATTAATGGCCACCGTGAAAATTTGATTATCTTGCGCCCGGGCGCGGGTACGAAGGTTCAGTAAATATTCGTAATTCTTAGGAACCGCTGACGGAATGAAAATCACTTCAGCGCCTTTAAGTGCCATAATGCGAAACATTTCTTCAAACGCATGATCATAGCATGTTGCGATTCCTATTTTCACTCCGCGTATCTCAAATACCGGAAATTCCGATCCGCTCCGGAAATACTGATGTTCCGTAGGGTAAAGATGAACTTTCCGATATTTCCCGAGATATCTGCCTTCCTCGTCAATTACAAATGTTGTATCGTATAACACGGCTTCTTGAAGCGAATCTTTTTCCACAATATTGGCTATAATCGCTGTGTTATACTTTTTCGCCTTTTCCGCCAACCGATTAACAGTGGGGCCAGGAACCGTTTCGGCCAACGTATAGAAATCCTCTTTGATCAAATCAAGATGATAACCTGTCGTAAACAATTCGGGTAAACAAAGCACATCCACGTTCGCTCCCGTTTGATCAAGATACTCTTCCGCCTTTTGCATATTGGCTTCCTTATCCTTCAACATACAATCCATTTGTACAACACCAATTTTCAATTCCATCTTGTTCTTCCTCCCAAATTATTATTTTGCGTCTTCCCTTTTATACATTCAATCCTTCAATGATAATGTTCTTCAAAGCGTATTCCCCACCTAATGAGCGGAGCGTCACTTCCTCGCCAGGGTGAATGATTAAATAATTACGTTCAAGATGCAACGGCATACTGGCATCCTTCTCCCTGATCATCACGCCGACTGCGGTAATCGGTGAATCATTCGTGAAAGTCATCGTATTCTCGAGTGCGCCCTGTGATATCTGTACATTGGACAGAGGAAGGTCGCGTAAAGGCTTGAACGGAAAATCAGCGTTTATCGTGAACAAGTAATCGTTGCAAGCCAACCTTTGATCTTGATTCCATAGAACGAGTCGAAGGTTGAATAGAGAGTGTCCGCAATTCTCGATTTCCCAGTTCACGCTTCCGACATAACCGCGATCTGTAATCGGGTAATCGATCCGTTTCTTGACCGACCCGAACATATCGATAATTTCAATTTGCAGGTTCATACCTTTTATGTTCGCTTTATTCAGAAAGTTCGATTCCAAATGCACAAACGCTTCTCCACTAAACGTTTCCCCGGCTTGATAAGCGATTCGATCATATTTCAAAGAAACATGGCAATCGGCAAAGGCGGACTTCATTGCATAATAGGCCGGTTTCGGAATGCCGTCATACTCCAGTAACGACGTGTTGGCATAATTGGCGAAGGGTTCATTGCCCATCCAAACGATAAATCCGGATGACGTAGGCTCACGGCGCCGAGTAGCTTCCACGCCGTAACGCAACGATTCCATTTGGGCATATCGACTACACTGAGCGAAGACCTCGGTTTCGTCACGTTCCAGATCCCAGGGGCCGAATAATTGGCTTATTTCATTCCACGGAATCCACCATGAGCCTCTATGAACCCATAACGGGTTGTCCGAAGTAGGCGGCCAAACCTCATGCTGTCCGGCAAACGAACGAAGGATCTCGGCCCTGGAGACACCAGGGGTCCCTGTCTCAGAACGCAATAGAGAATCGTCGTTGTTATAGAAACGATAGTGCGTGTTCTCACCCAAATAGAGCCATGGTCCGTGTACGTCATGATGCAAGCCTTTGCCGAAGTCTTCTTCGGATGCTAAGAATTTAGGACCGGACGCGCTGCTAGGCAGAAAGTATCGGCTTGGGTCCAGTTCCCGGACAATTTTTTGTAACATGCCGATGTTGATATGCCGCTCGTCAACCGGTATGAATCCATCCCACATGAGTTCGTTTCCACCACACCATATAGCCAGACTAGGATGTGAGCGTTTCTCTTTGATTGCAATTCGTGAAACGGTTTCTAGATCTTTCAACAATTCCGGGATTACCGGCGGGAGATTAGTTAGGCCGCTTGACGACTGCAGAAATTCCTGCCAAACGAGAAGTCCCTGTTGATCACAATAACGATAAAACTCTTCCTTTTCGATAATGGCTCCGCCCCATACTCGAATGAGATTCACATTCATCATTTTGAATCGTCCAAGCGTTTCCCTGTACTGCTCCGTGGTAACCGCTCCGTAATACGGAGTAATCGGCACCCAATTGATTCCTTTCAGAAAAATTGTATGACCATTGACGATACAACTATAAGCTAGCGAGTCCGATGGTGCGCCTGGATTTTGAACAAATTCAATGGTTCGAAATCCGACCTGCTTTTGCGAATCATCGCAAGTAAGTCCGCTTTCGTTCATGATTTCTAATGATGCGATATATAAGGGTTGATCTCCCAATCCATTAGGCCACCAGAGTTGGACTGACCCAACAATTCCCTTCCATCCAACCTTCCGCTTCCCGCCCGGCAAAAACATTTTTACCTTCTTGTGAAAACGGTTCTCGCCGGTATCGTCCTTAAGATGGCAGACAAACGTATATTCACCGGGGGTGTATACCTCCACTTCAGCATGGTAATGCACCTCACCGATGTTGAATTCATCATTAAGTGAAGTTTCAGGGTAGAAATCGAGGATCTTCACCTCTCGAAACGTACGCAAATACACATCTCGCCATATCCCCACCGGTGTAATACGCGGACACCAATCCCAAGCGTAGTTAAATCGCGACTTCAGCTTGGTAATAAGGTGAGAATACCCGACTTGTCCATCGACTTCCGGTCCGGCACAAAATACGATTTGCAGACAGTTTTCTTCATTTTCTTTGATGATCTCCGTTACATCCAAAGATAATGGCTGGAACATGCCTTCAAATTCCGTTATTTTTTGTCCGTTAAGATAGATCTCACCCTTGAAATCAAGACCTTCCAAAATCAATTCACAGCGGTCCTGCACCCATTCGGAGGGAATGAACATCCGCTTCTCAAAAAACCAGTCGCGATTATAAACCCACTCTTCATTCAGGCTTTCCAGACCTTGATTATAATCACCCAACCATCCTGCACTGCGCAGGTCCATTTGCACGGCTCCAGGCACTGTCGCCTTGACCTCAGGAATGTTCGGGAGAATTTGTCTGCCCAGCTCCATGGATAACTTGGAGCGCCACTGATTTCTATAATACCCGGTTAAGGTCCAATCCTCTCCGTTTAACGTCATCTGTATCATTAAACAAGCCTCCATTAATCTGTTTTGGCATTCAGGACTAACCCTTTACAGATCCTGCTGTAACGCCTTGGATAATTTTATTCTGCAAGAACATATAAACCAGAAGGCTTGGCGCAATGGTGAGCGCAATGCTGGCAAGCACTTTAGGCCAGTCCGTGGAAAGCCCCATAAATTGCAAAATCGCGACGGGAACGGTTTGATATTCAGATTTTATTAGAAACACAAGTGAAAACAACAGCTCATTCCAGGTACCCATAAAAGTGAAAATGGCCACTGTTGACATTGCCGGGGCAGAAATCGGTATTATGATCCGTGCAAAAACCCCGGGTATTGAACTTCCGTCCAAAACCGCCGATTCTTCCAGCTCCCGTGGAAGTGTTGAGAAATATCCGGAAAGAATCATGATCGCCGTCGGCAATCCAAATACGACATAAGGAAGCACAATAACTAAACGAGGGTCAAGATATTCCCTTAATCCTTGCAAACTAATATATATAGGTATCAAAGTGGAATGTACCGGAATCAACAGACCAAGCAAGAAGAAAGCGAGAACAAGCTTGCTTCCTTGCCATTTCAGACGGGTAAGCCCAAATGCCGCGGTTGTCGACAATAACATAACGATCCCTACAGTTAGAATGGAGATCACAGTACTATTCAATATATTTAAATGCAAGTGGTGCTCTGTAATTACCTTCTTAAACCCTTCAAGATGGAAAGATCGCGGAATCCCCCAGGGATGAAGAAAGAAATCGTCCTGTGTTTTAATCGCACTCATATAAACCCATGCAAGCGGATAAAGAACGACGATGGCAATCAAGAATAAAAACCCATAGAGAAATGTACGTTTCACGAATTGATTTAAACTCATTTTTCAGCCCCCCTACTCTCTCTACCCTGTCTGAACATAAGAGAAATAAGCAGAGTGAAGAACATATTCAAACCGAGAAGGAATACGGATACCGCGCTGCCGAAGCCGTACCTCATTTGTTGAAATGCCGTACTGTACATGTGCAAGGCCAGAACAGTCGAAGAACGCGCCGGCCCTCCTCCCGTCAGTGCAATAACATTATCAAACGCTTTCACCGAGCTTGTTGTGATGAGTATCAGGCTAATCGCGATAAAGGGCTTCATCAAGGGAAGAATAATATACCAAATCACCTTCCATTCGCTGGCTCCATCAATACGAGCCGATTCAAGAACTTCCGAATGTATGGTGGACATGCCCGCCAAAAAAATAACCATATGATAGCCGAAAAACTGCCATGCCACAGAGATGACGACGGCATGAATGGCAAATTCCGAATCGGATAACCATGCTTTATCGAATCCTGCAAATCCAATTGCCCGGGCCGCTGTATTCAATAATCCGATGTCAGAGTGATAAATAAACTGCCAAAGCAATCCAACGGCAGTTCCCGAGATGATCACCGGAGTAAAGTACACATTGCGGAAAAACATCACTCCACGAAGTTTACTTGACAATAGGATTGCAAGGATCAGCGCGATAGGCAGCTGAAGCAATACGCTCTCCAACGTAAATATCAATGTATTCTTTAGTGCGAGTATGAAAATATCATCCTGCATAAATAATTCTCGGTAATTGTCAAAAGCGATGAACACTTTGGCTCCAACGACATTCCAATCGAAAAAACTATAATAAATGGAATTGACGATAGGCAGCGGAAGAAAAAAAGTATATAGCAACAAAGCGGGTAGCACGAAAAGTGCGATCATCCACTTGTTGCGAAGCATCCTGTCCATGAATTTACACTCCTTTGTTAAATCAAGAAAGGGGATCATGAATTCGATCCCCCCTCATCTTATTTAGCCGTCACTTCTTTTGGTTATCCTGCTTTTTCTGCAAGTCTCCGAAAACTTCCTTCGGGTCTTTTCCCATATATAAGATTTGAGTGGCATTGTTCAATTCCGCTCCCATGAAAGCACCCAGAGGAACATCCCACGGATACATAGATCCGGTTGAATTGGCCAATGACTCTTGTAATTCCACGGCTATAGGGTTAACCTCTTCCTTATTCGTTTTCACCTTAGTTGTTGTCAGGAATCCTAATTTGGCCAGAGCCTCTTGACGCTCTTGCGAGAAAGCAAACTTTAGGAAAGCAATCGCTTCTTCCTTATGTTTGGTTTCTTTGGCAATCGACAGGGAGACGTTCGGAATAATGAGGTAATGATCTTTGCTTCCTTTTCCGCCTGCTATGTCAGGGAAATTAAAGATGCCCAGTTTATCGCCTAAATTTTCATATAGGCTGGGGATCCTCCATGTACCCATTGCAAACATACCTGCTTTACCCTCTGCCAATTTGGCCTCACTTTCCGAAGTATGAACGCTGTTAACATCCTTCTCAAATGCGCCTAATTCCACTAATTCCTGCAAAGTGTTTGCGGCTTGGATGAGCGGCTCGCTTGTCCAAGGTTCTTTATGATCCATAACAATGTTTTGATACGCTTCCAAACCACCGATACGCTCGGCAATCATCATATAAGGGATTGTGCCGGTCCATGAGTCCTTGTTGGGAACTGTCATCGGAATAATCCCGTTCTCTTTCAAGGTCTTAACGATATTCAAAAAGTCTTCATATGTTTGCGGCTCTTGCAAGTTATATTTCTCAAATACGTCTTTGTTATAATAAATAATTTCCGAATCTAAAGTGGAGGGGATCCCATAGATACCTCCATCAAAGGTTGTTGCTTTCAAAGGCTCTTCTTGAAGAAAGCCTTTCCATTCCGGGTCACTCTCAATGGCTTCACGTAAATCAAGTAGTCGGCCTGATTCCACAAAGGGCCGCATCCTTTCCAGTGTCCAGCCTTGGACGATGTCCGGCACGTTATTGGCCGCCATCTCCGTCGTCACCACCGTCAAATACTGATCGCCGGAGGCATTTGCCGTCACATCAAATTCAATATGAGGATTTTTTTCTTTGAACAGTTTCATATTTTCCGACATCCAATCAAAATACAAATCCTTAGTTGGATCCTTCGCCAGCATTACACGCAGCGTGACTTTTTCGGCCTTACCTCCTTGATTCCCTGTATCGGATGAGGCCCCGTCGGTATTTCCTGATTGAGAATTTGAGGAACACGCAATAACCAAGCTCATCACTAACATCAATACGAAACTCACTTTTAAAGCCCTTACAATATGTTTCAATGTTCTTTCCCCCTAGTCATGATGTTGGAACGTGATATCTTACGTTTAGTATGAAGGAATACGAGTTCAGGGATAAGGGGCCAAAGATGACTTTTCGTTTGAAATGATGACTAGAATAGATCATCGAAGTTATCCCTGTACTCGGAGGGGGTCAATCCTGCATATTTCTTGAATCTTGTTGCGAAATAGTGCGGATCCGTAAATCCGACCAACTCCGCTACCTCATATACTTTACAATGTGGATCCCTAAGCAGCTGCTTTGCTTTTTCGAGACGGTATCTTGTCAGCAAATCCGTAAACGTTTGATTACATTCCGCTTTAATTAATCTACTTAAGTAGCTGCTGTTCAGGTGAACGCTCTCCGAAATCCATAGCAAGGAGATACTTTCCCGATAGTGTTCCGAGATGAGTGCTAGTACTTGATCCACAATTTTTTTGTGCCCCGTTCGGGTTTGTTTGTATATATCACCCGCAACCCTGGAAACATAGCCCTGCAACAGTTCATGCAATTGCTCGAATGAATGGGCGTTAATCATGTCTTCGAATATATTGTAATATTCATCGGAAATGATGAAGCGCGAGGTAGAGATCAAGCTCACGATTTGCGCTATCAACTCTATGCATATATTCTTTGCGTCCGGTAATTTTTCTTTATAACTTTCAAAGATTTGGAAAAGCTTATTTACTTGATCTTTAGCATCTTCCTGATTTCCGATCTTTAAGGTTCTTAACATCGATTCCGAAATATCCGCATAATTCGAAAGATGTAAAGATGAAAGCCGAAGAGATGGGGAATTCGGGACATCAGTGGGCAAGTCATCATAAAAAATAATGGAATTCGTTCCAAGATAAAAGATATGCTGGAGAGATTCATACGCCTCCAAATAAGCTTTGTTCAATTCGACATATGACGAATGTATGGAAGATACTCCAATGGATACACTTAGTCTCGGTTGAAGACGGGTTACATGCTCTAGGATCATCTCACATCTCTGCATGAACTGATCAAATTCATGTATGTCGTGGCCATTATAGATGATTGCGTAATTATCATGTTCCAAAGGAACATAAATCGTACCTTTATACTCTTGAAAGTACAAACGCAGCCGATGTTCCGTGGTTAATCGACTCAGTTGGTGCTCCTTCGTTTTTTGAGATAGCCTGTTCGTATCTATAATTTCGGCCTTGATCAACAACAAGCGGAAGGTTTGATCCTTCATCTCATAAATATGGAGTGTTTCTGTCAATTCCGTCCGCTCAAATGCCACCGGAGATAAGATTAGCTTCTGAAGGTAGGCTTGCCTGTAGAAGTACAGGTTTTGTTTCAATTCATTCCGAAAAACTTCAATTTGCAAGTCTCTTTCTCTCTCGGCCTCAAAATCGAGTATTGCTTTTTCCAGAATTTGATGGAGTTCCCGGTATGATGTCGGTTTTAATAAATAATCAAAGGCCCCAAGCTGAACCGCGCGGCGAACGTATTCAAAATCGCTATAACCGCTAAGCAATATGACCCGTGTATGCGGATAACTCGCCGCTACTTTCTCCATCAATTCAAGCCCACCTATACCCGGCATGCGAATGTCGGTGATCACGATATCCGGACAGTCCTTTTGTATCATTTCTATAGCCTCGGCTCCATGAGACGCCTCATTTATAACCGCACACCCCAAGCTATTCCAATCAATGGAGGTGCGGATCCCTTCGCGAATAACGTTTTCATCATCAACGATGAGTACTTTGTACATTTGCTTCCAACCTCCCTGGAAGTTTGACTGTAATGCGGGTTCCTTTTTCAAGAACACTGTATATTTCAAGACCGTAAATTTCACCAAAAAATAATTTCAATCTCTTATGAACGTTCATTACTCCAATACTTTTCTTGGGACCGAGATCTTCCCCATTGAATACGGAAGTAATCGTTTCTTCTTTCATACCGCAACCATTGTCTTCAATTTTTATGAATACTTTATTGTCCCGTTCCTCACAGATCACCCGAATTTTGCCTTCCCCAACCTTGTCACGAAAACCGTGGATAATGCTGTTCTCGACGAGGGGCTGTAACGATAGCCGCGGAATAGTCAACCCGAGAAGATGCTCGGGAATATCTATAAAAACATTTAGCTTGTCCCCAAAACGAATTTTTTGAATCCCCAAGTATTTATGCACATGAATGATTTCATCGCCTAAGGTAACCATTTCTCTTTGCGTGTCTATGCTGTAACGCATGATATCCGCTAGCATCGAGGTCATGTCGCATATTTCCGGAATGCGGTTCATTCTGCCCATCCAATTGATTGCTTCCAATGTGTTATAGAGAAAATGCGGATTGATCTCGGCTTGTAGAGCCCGCATTTCAAGTTCATGTCCCATCGTCTGGAGCTGAGCCTGATTTTCAATGGAGGTGCGCAAACGGCTGAGCATATTGTTGAATGAGGATGCAAGCACAGCCAATTCATCATTTCCGGCATAATCTAGATTGACATTTAATTCGTTGGATTCAATATTCCTCATTTCTTTAACGATTTGTATGATAGGTTTTGAAAGATTAGATGCAATTACCCGGGCCAAAAGAATAGCTAACAAAGTGAAGATCAAGGAGCAAATCAACACCCAGTTCCGGACAATATGTGTACCTGACAGCAGTTCGCTTTCCGGGAATCGATAAAGATAAATCCAACTCGTTAAATCCGACTGGAGGTAGTGGTAAAAATGTTTTTCTGTTTCTTTCGAAAAAAATTGCCCGGTCGGCAGCTTTAATTGTTCAAATATGTCAGATCTATAAGGATGGCCTATATCATGGGAATTTCGACTCGATATGATATAACCTTTGGGATCAAGGACAACCAACTCGCCATCTATTTTTAAATCCTGTCCTTCCATGAGGCGATTGATCTTGTTTTCTTTAATAAAAAGGACTAGTGTTCCTAAGGGTTCTATCGTTGTCAGATCATTAATTTGTCTAACAAGAGGGATGACTCGGTTGCCCTGAGCGCTTACGCGTGTTTTCAGCCAAACGCTTTTTCCATTCCCCGTTGCGGCTTCCGAAACAAATTCCACTTTATCTTTATTTGCTAATATTATGTTCGAAGAATTAATCTGCTGCCCGTTACGTTTGATCAAGAAAACGGACTCCACATCGGAATGAGAAATCAGAAAACCGGTTAACGTATCCATTATTGCTCTTAATCGATTGTATTCACTATCCTTTCCGGACAGAAATCGCACCACTTCTCTATTATGAAAAAATTGAATTGTATCTTGATCCAATCGCTTTAATTGAACGTCAATGGTATCGCTGGTATGACGATTGATGGTTTGCGCATACGACAAGGTTCTTTCTAACATTTGATTCCTGCTAATATATATGGAAGAAACACTAACCAAAAAAATTGAAAAAATGATTAGAAATGGATATGTCAATAATAGCTTATGTTCGATTTTATAGTTTTTCAAACGCAGAAACCGAAAAAATTTCAAAATGGCACCCCTCCCTTATACACTTTCGGTTCTACCATGCATTCTTACCTTCGTATACAACAATGCATAAATACTTAAAAAAGAAAACCATTTCTGGTTTCCTCATTCCATTGCTTTATTTTGTTAAAATACACTAGAGCTCTCTACCCAATTTGCTATCTGTTTGTTCCACATTTAATCGATGCATTAGCTTGAATGTGTTGCCCGATATTCTTTTGGCGTGACCCCGAATTTTTTCTTAAACATACGTTCAAAATGTGCTAGCGTGTTAAATCCCGAAGATAGGCAAACTTCAGTAACACTTAGATTTGAAACCCTTATCAGCGATTTGGCAAATTCAAGTCGCGTATTGACAACATAAGTCTGAAAAGAAACTCCTAATACTTGCTTAAAGCATCCACTGAAATAATTCGGAGACAAATTATAATGCTTAGCTACTTGCTCCAAAGATATTGATTCGCGAAACCGATGCTGAATGAAGATGGTGGAGCTGCGAATAATCGCATCAGTTGTATTTCTGGCAGTGCGGTTCTCAAAGTCCGATTGCAGAATACTGCACTGACGAAATAAATCAATGAGCACCCTTTCGATAGCACCGCGTACAATTAATTGCGATCCGACCCGCGATATCTGCGCCTCATCCCATATCCGTTCCCATTCCCACAGCATTCGCTCATATTCCTCATCTTCAAAATGGTGGGTATAAATATGTCGTACGCTAAATAACAATTCCATCAACTGCTGATGAAGCATCTCCGAAGTGAATATCAGATTATATAACTGGATTCCCGCATTCTTATCCGGAACGATTTCGTGAAAATCAGCTGGCGTTAATAAGAAAATGCTCCCTTTTACGATCGGCGACTCAACACCATTAATCTTTTGCACCCCCGAACCGGAGGTCACGAAAGCCAGCTCGTAAAATTCGTGGCAGTGAACATCTATGATATTTCGAATTTGGTTCTTAAAAATACGAAAAGAGGAGGAAAGATTCATATATTGATCGTTCGTCAACAATTCAGGCAAACGATGTCTCATATTTTAGAATCTACCCCCCTCTAATTCCTACTGCCCCTGGTAAGTCCTCATAATGCCTTATAAAACTTAATTTTCAAAGCTTGGTTTTCTTTTCTTCAGTTTAAACATTGACGAAAGGATTGCCTGCAATATCTTTACCTCTGGCCAACCACACCTTATGGTTCGGATTTTTCTCCAGGTCAACCTTCGCTTCCGTCGAAAAATACCTCATCGTGTACCCGCATCGGCGATATGGGCTAGTGTTAGCCTTTGCACCGTGAATAATCCTGGAATCGTGAAGGGAGCATTCACCTGGCTCCAATTCAAAGTATACTGCTTTAGACTCATCTACGTTTTTTATTTGCGAGGCGAACAAATTTTTCTTCGAGTCCACATCCTCATATTCAGAAAAACCGTTTCGATGCGTTCCCGGAATGACTCTCATACAACCATTTTCTTCCCAACTGCGATCAAGGGCAAGCCATACGGTAATGATCTTTTCAAATGAACTTAATCTTCCATTCCAATAGGCAGAGTCCTCATGCCATGGAGTCGGTCTTCCGGTAAAGGGTTCTTTACTAATAAAATGGCTGGACCAAAGCCCGATATTGGGACCGATTATCGGCTCAACTAAATCCAATACCTCGTCGCTTAAGAGATACTCCAGCAGCCGCTCATCTCGAAAATGCGGCGTATCGAGCTCATCAGACAGCTTACTACCCTTCTGGGCAAGCTGTTCTTCAAAGATCGTCTGTAAATTCGACATTTTATCCGTACTGAATAACTGTTTCTTATGCAAAAAATAACCGTTGTTTTGATAAAAATCCACTTCTTGTTTGTTTAATAGGGGGATTGTCATGTTCATTCCTCGCAGTCATGATATTATTTACATGACTACTATAACCGTACATCCCTTTCATTTCCCCACGTATCTTCATAGCAATGCAACTTTTCTTAAGATACTGGTATCAGAAAATTCGCACACCGTTCAAAACATCGAAGCAAGCAGATCGCTTTGGTCGAATTAGACGCGTCTGTGTAACTCCCTGAGCGCGGTCAAACGCCCGTGCTCTTCAAATCTTATTTTAATTATACATAGTTTGTTACTTGCTATGGGAACAATGTAGAAAATGGAATTTCTTACTTAACTAGAACCCTAAATCAACTAATTAGAAAAAGGCCAGAAGGTGACTCTTGCACAACAATTTTCCGACTTTGCCTTCGCTCAAGGAATTGGGTTTACATTTTAAAAAAGGCACCCTAGATGGGTGCCTTGAGGCTGTGGAATAACTCCTCTTTATTAAAGCTTCACTTACGGAGCTTCGATCACAAACCATGTCATGCTCTTCGGAGCCAGCGACAGCTGTACCTGCACGCGATGGTTACGGTCCAGCTCGCAGCTGCGCAGCTCCCCCTCCTGCTCCCGAATCATAGCTGTGCCGCTTAATCCGGTATAGTACAACGGCAGCTCAAGCGTCTGCCGGATTTCCTGATCCAGCGGATTGAAGACGAACGCCATCCCCTTCTGCTGCAGCGCCGGATTCACATGCAGGAAGCCATCGATATCCCGCCCGCTCGGCCTGCGTACATGAATCACATCCGAATCCAATATAGCGCGGTATCGTTTATAAAAGTCCACCCATCTGCGCACGACCCGCTTCGTTTCCTCCGTATCATACAACCGCAATCCACGGTAGACCGCCTGCACACCTGCCGTGAAATTGTTCATTAGATGGGCATCGTACGCGTCCAGATGCTCACTTAGCGGCTCCAAAGTCGACTCCGGCCCGCCTCCTTGGTACTCCGTTAACGGGACGAACATCCATCCCATGCTCGGTGCCTTCTCCCAAGTGCCGTCATAGATGTTTTGTCTGGACAGGATCACTTGACGTTCTCTTGGCAGGGCAAAGTTGACTTCACGGTATCCCATTCCCGCTTTATTGGAGCCAGTTAGGAAATACCAATCCGGAACATTCAAGTAGACCCCTTGGCCTCTGCACCACTTATAGAATTCGGATATCCGCTTCCACTGCCTCCACTGTGAATCACTGCGGCCCGTGTGTCCCGGATGATCGGTTGATTCGCAGATATCGCCCGGATAGGATCCGTCATGTTCGAGCACATCGAAGCCGGTCTGCTCGAAGAACGCGCGCAGCTTGCGAAAATAATCCTGGCCCCAGTGGCTCTCCAGGCACGGTGAATGCACGTAATAGGCACCGTTCGGATTCACGACATCATGCTCCGGACTGATCGTACGGCTGGCAAGCAGTGAATAGCCTCCAATGGTGATCCCCTTGCTGTGCGCATAATCCGCGAGCTCTTTCAATGCCGCGATATACGCGGGATCTTCTTCTTCCATGTCCAGCCCGCTGCCGAACGATAGAATAACCATTTCGAACCCGACTTCCGCACATTGATCAATCGCTTCGCGAATAACGGCCGGATCCATGCTGCGCACATGCATGAAGATCGGGTTTTCCGTGACCCATGGCGCAAGGGTGCGGTACATCCTCCGCTGGGCGAGTCCCTTCCTCTCCCTGTCCGTGCTGTCATGAACGAGGATAAAGGTGCGGAACGTTTCGAACGTTTCCCCCGGTTCAAGCCACTGATCCGGCCCCAACGGAGGACGGCTTTCCAATAAGACCGGCGTCAACCGGTCATAGTTGATCTGCGTCTTATAGTCCGGGTCCGGCACCCAATGAGTCGTCCGGTTCGCCTTCTTCTGCGACATGCCTTGAAAGGAATAATCGCTTTCAACATGCAGGTTTGGGTATTCCCACCGGTCGGGCGTTTCCACAGGGGACTCGTACTCAACCACAGCCAACAGCTCGCTTGTGAACGATTCCAGCTTCACTTGGTTACTGCCATGGTTTGATATCTCCAGCCATTTGGAGAGAAGCGGTATTCCGTCATAGAGTTCATAATGGACGTTAATGGATACGCCCCATAGCCCTTCTACAGACGGCTCATAATGGAACACTAACGATACGCCCGGTGCCGGCCATGGAGAAACAGGTGAATACTGATTTCTCATCCAAGGAAACCGCTCCTTGGTCCGGCCTGTATCGAAGCCCGTACAGCGGAATGCTCTCGGATCTGACGTAAGTGAATCGACCCATTCCGGCAGCAAATACGCATAATCCGGCTGCCCTGCAAGTCCGCCCACCGGAAAGTCCACTCCGAGGAGGCGTACCGTCGCTTCCGGTTTGACTCCGCGGATAATCGTTTCACGGGTCATCAAATTGTCGAAGGCAACGGTTGCCGCATTAGGCTGCAATCGCCATGTTCTGCTGATTAGTCCATTCGATATCACGATTTCATCTTCATGCTCCCCGCGATAAATGCCCGCTTTGTACGGTTCCGGATTCACCAGCCAATCGGCATTCGTTCCCGGCCCGGCCTGATGCTGATCACGGGCAAGCTCATGCAGCTGTTTATTCCACATCATGATTCGATCCTCTCCCCATTCCTCAATGGATGATAAACACGAAGCGGCCCTCCCGATTAGAAGAGCCGCCATATAAGAGATCTCCCGTAACCGTGCATTCCCATAAAAGCTTCACTAACCTCGAATGGCGTACATATCCTTCATCGCGATGACCCGTTGCTCCACTCTCGCCCGCTCCGCCGCAAAGGCCATCAGATGGCTTTACACCGAATTCTGGGCCGAGGTTAACCCGCTTTTCTTGCCGCCCTCGGATATGAGCTGGATGAAGTCGGCGATCAGCCCCTCGTCGCCTCCTCCATGACCGGCATGGCCCACCGGATATTCGAGCGTAATTTGCTCCGGCGCTTCGCGATCGAAACGAATCAGCTCGATTTCATTCTTCTCCATCGCCCCGCGAATCTCGCCCTCCGTACCCATTAATTTCAGCGTTCGGGTGCAATCCTTCGTGAATGCCGTCATGGTGAACGTGGCGGTAATGTCCTTCTCAAATTCAAAGTTGACGACCTGATGATCGACAACATCGTTATCGCAGTGATAGACACAGCGTCCGTATGGCCCTTCCTGTAAGGCCTTCAAGCGAGCCGCTGGGCTGGGATCATCACTGATCGCATCCGCGACCCAACCCGGATTGTCGCCAAGATAGATATCCGGCGCATAATACAAGCATGAGTCGGCTGCAGGACAGCCGTCCGTACAGCGAAGCGGCGCCCCCGGGGGCGCATTCTCCGCTTTGAAATAAGACAGTGCGCCGAACGAGGACACCCGGAGACAATCCTCCCCGGCAAGCCACAGCAGGATATCCATATCGTGACATGACTTCGCCACGATCATGGGACTCGATTCGGTTGCATTCCGCCAGTTGCCGCGAACAAAGCTGTGCACCTGATGCCAGTAGGCCACATTCTCGTTATGCTGAATGGACATCAGCCGGCCGATCGCCCCTTCTTGAAGGAGCCGCTTGATGGTTCCGAAAAATTTGGTGTAGCGAAGCACATGGCAAATCGAGAAAATAAGGCCGCACTGGCGCGCTTTCTCCCCCATCTCCATGCATTCCTGTGGATCGGGCGACATCGGCTTCTCCAGCAGCACGTGATACCCCATGTCCAGCGCCCGCATCGTTGGTTCATAATGCATACGATCCTGCGTACAGATCAGAACGGCATCCGCGAGCTTTGGCTGCGCAAGCAGCTCATGCCAACCGGAGAAGCTCCGGGATGGATCGATGCTGTGGTTGCTCCGCATCCTCTCTCTACGTTCGTCGTTCGGATCCGCTACGGCCACCACCTGCATCATCTCCGGATGCTTCAAGGCATAATGGGTGTACCCGCCCCCCCGAAGACCGGCGCCAATCAGCGCTACCTTCACTTTGCTCATCCGCTTCTACTCTCCTTTTGTATCCCCAGGGACTTCTACTGCTGCCCGCTTACGTGATAAGCCGCGAAACGTCTGAGGATCGGGGTCTCTACGCAGCTTGTTGCTCGGACGCGCAGCAAGCTTGTATGAACAGTCTCAAACCGATCGATCTTCTTATGGCCGATGGCACTTCCGCTCACCAGCTCCACCCACTCATTCCCGCAGCAGGCCTCCAGAACATATTCCCTGACGCGCTCACCATGGGCGATATCTTCCATTAGAATGACGTGGTCGACAGGCTGGTTTTGATCCAGCTCCAGCGTGACTTCCTTACCTTCGCCCGCTGTGGACGTTATCGGAGCTCCGAACCGGCGGCGGATTTCGTCGCCCAGCTCAATAATGCGCCAGACATCGACGTCCGGCAGCAGACCGCGGTCATCCGGCGCCACATTGAGCAGCAGCGTTGCGCCGTGGCCAACTGAACGATAGTACAGATCCAAGAGATGCTCCAGGCTGTGCAGACTGCTCTCGTCATTCGGATGCCAGAACCAATGACGGCTGCGGATCGGCACATCGCATTCCGCCGGCACCCATGCAGGCGTCCCTTCGATCCAAGAGACCTTCTCCTCCGTGTACATGCTTTCTCGTGCCGTCTCGGCTGTATTCCAGCACGGGTAAGGGGCGACTCCGTCTTCATTGCCCACCCAGCGTATGGTCGGCGAGCCCATGTTGAACACCATCGCATCCGGCTGATATTGCTTCACCAGTCCGATAATACGCGGCCAGTCATATTCCCTGCCCTCGGAGCCTGCTCCGTCGAACCACACCTCAACGAGAGGGCCATACTGTGTCAGAAGCTCGGTCAGCTGCGCAGCATAGAAATCGTCATAGGCGTCTTTGTCCGGGTAACAAGGCTCGTGACGGTCCCACGGCGACAAATACAAGCCCAACAGCAGTCCTTCCTCGCGGCATGCATCGGCTACCTCGCGCACGACATCGCCCTTGCCGTCCTTCCATGGACTCGACTTGACCGAGTAATCGGTCGTTGCCGTCGGCCAGAGGCAGAAGCCATCGTGATGCTTTGCCGTGAAAATCAAGTATTTACATCCAGCCTGCTTCGCCGTCCGTACCCACTGGCGGGCATCCAGCTGCACCGGATTAAACAATGCCGGCGAATCGTTGCCTTCTCCCCATTCCTGGTCGCAGAAGGTATTCATGCCGAAATGGCTGAACATGCCGAACTCCAGATCCTGCCAGGCCATCTGCTGAACAGAAGGTTTAGCCAATACGGTTGTATCCATATTCACGCTTCTCTCGCTTTCCTCTTCGAATATTGTTGGCGTCTATTACCCGACCAAGCCGGTCCGTTCGATGCTTTCCACGAAATATCGCTGCACGAACATATACAGAATGATTATAGGAGCAATAAACAGCAGCTCGCCCGTATTCTTGATCATATAGGCATACAATCCATCCTCGAACTGTGTGGCCGTCCACATCGTTGGCAGCATCGTGGATAATACTTTAATCCGCGTCAGCAGCAGCGAGACGAAATAGTTGTCATTCCACATCCATACGAACGAGAACAAGAACACGGTAATAATCGCCGGTACAGCATTGGGCAGCATGATCCGGTAGAACGTCTGGAATACGCTGCAGCCGTCGATGTAGGCCGCTTCCTCCAACTCCTTCGGAATGCCCCGGAAGAATTGACGGAATATAAAGATGAATAAGCCGCTCTTGATCCCCATACCTGTCGCGGCCTGCAGGATGAACGGCCAATAGCTGTCCAGCAGGTTTATGCCATTCGTGCCTGTGAACAATCCGATAATACCGGCAATATCAAAGAACCGGTAGTTCAAATATGTTGGAATCATCAAGGTCTGAGACGGAACGACAATCGTAAAGACAGCAAGCGCGAACAGAATACCGCTGCCCCTGAACTTAAGCCGGGCGAAGCCGAATGCCGCCAGCGCGCAAGAAATAACTTGCAGTACCGTCGTTAACAGTGAAATGAATAAGGAGTTCACAAAGGTATCGGCGTAGTTCAACGTTTCGGCTGCGAAGCGGAAATTCTCCAAGGTAAAATGCTTCGGGATCCACAGTACGGTCGGATCCAGCATATCCGCGCGCGCTTTAAACGAGATCGAAATTTTGAAGAATAGCGGGTACAGGATGACAAAACAGAGCCCGGTGACTAGAGTCGCCCTGACGAGGATCCAAGCCCAATGCTGCATCTTGATGAGCGGCTGCTTCTCTTGCGCAAATCGGGTAACCGTTGCGCCAGCTCTAACCACAGCGTGTTTCAGAACAATCCCTCCTAAGAGTTTCCGTAGGAAACTCACTTCGTAAGCATAAGCTAAGAGTTTCCGTAGGAAACTCACTTCGTAAGCATAAACTAGGGTTTTTCATTATTAATCTGAAAGAAAAGTATAAAGAGCGGAGCAGGAAGAATGATTCTGGAGAAGCGTTAGCGGTCGCCTTTGTTCCCGGAGTTCTACCTTTACCTTGAGATTCAAAGAAAACCGGGAACAACAGCGATCGGAAGAACATTCTGCCTGCGCAGCGGCTTGTGTTAAGAGTCTAATCGTAATAGAATACTTTGCTTGAGACTGCACGAACCAAGATGAGCAGGATAATCGATGTCACGCCAAAATAAACCCATGACATCGCTGCGCTGAGACTGAAATCGAGCGCTTTGAATGCCGTATCGTTGATCAATACACTGAGCTTGTTGTAATTGTAGGAATCGATTACCGTGTAGATGATGTTCGTCAGAATAAGCGGACTGACCATCGGGAATGTGATTTTCCAGAAGGACTCATAGCTTGTGGCACCCTCGATCTTGGCCGCTTCGTATAATGACGGCGACACGGATTGAAGACCCGCTAGAAAGATTAAGATTTGAACCCCGGAATGGCTGATGATTTCGTAAATCCGATTGACAGAACCCGTAATATAGCTCGTAATCCCGCTGCCGAATCCGGACTGCAGCATGAGCGCTTCGAGCTCGCTGCTCTTCAAGCCTTCCCCATCAACGCCGCCCGTCACCGTCTGCGCGACTGTTGCCAAATCGCTGCTCTGTTCAATGGTAAGCAGATTGGTCGCAAGCAGCACGGGCAGGAAGAAAATCGCGCGCGCCAGCACTCTCCCGCGGAACTTCTGATTCAGCAGCGTTGCCGCAAACAAACTAAAAATAACAATGGAAGGGATGTTAATGACCAAATCAACGATCGATTCCATCAGCAGGCGGTTGAACGTCGGGTGTTTATAGAAGATCTCTTCATAGAACTTCAATCCCGCAAATTCGGTATCGAACCCGCCAATCGCCACCACCAGGTTGTTGAAGCTGTACACAAGCGATTGATAGAGCGGAATCGCAAACAGGAATATGAATCCCAGAAACCACGGACTGACGAACAGTACGCCGAGCAGCGATTTCTTTTGTAACAGGGTAACGCCTTTCATCATCGTTGTTCACCACCTACCGCATAACTTTCCTCTTCCATGCGCACTCCCTCGACGGTAACCGCCACCTTGTTATAATTGACGGTAATGGTCTTCCCGCCTTCATATGTCGTGCGGTATACCTGATCGGCCAGCTTCTCGTGGTTGACAATCGCCTGATTTCTGACATCCTTGAGCACTTCGTTCGTCTCGCGGTAATAACGCACGGCCTCGTTGAACCAATTTGCATAATGCGCCGAATACAAGTCGTCGAATTCCGTATTTCTCACCGAGGACGGTTTGTCATAGAACCATTGGTAATACACATTCGACCCGGTTTCCAACGTCTTGAGCACACTCGTCTTGTAATTTTGATCACGATTCATATTGATCGGCATGCCCGCATAATCGATATAACCATGCAGCACCATTTGGTAGAAAGGAACCTCGTCATCCGTAATGTTCAACTGACTGCTCCCTTGAGGCGCATTCACAATGGTCGCAACATAAGGCAGCACGCCCGCGTTTCCGCCGCTGACCATCGTTTTGCCTGCATGCTCTTTCAGCTGCTTCATGCTTTCCGTAATGATCGCTGCGCTGTTCTGCCGGTCAAGGGTCGCATCCTGCTTGACATCGGAATTCAGATCGTCGCCAAGGTCGCGCAGTGAGATCCCGCCGACATCCCACTTCTCGTAAGTCTTCATAAACTCGCTGGTCAGATCAAGGAGCTTCCTCGGCGACAGCAGGTAGTAAGCCAGCGTATCCCGATTCGTGGTCACCAAATCGGACTTATATTGACTGATGCCTTTGCGGAATAAGAACTGGGTGCCGTCGCGCGACGGCTTAAATCCGTGTCCGCTCCGGTACACCCGGAGGAAGGAGACATCCGGATATAAGTCGATTTGCTGCTCTTTGGCATAACGGACCAATTGCTGAAAGCCGTCCTTACCGCCGAGAACAGAGTCAATCGTGACATCGTCGGGATAATCATGATTCATCCCCTTGTTGAACCAACCCGAATAACGAAGCTGAATGCTGTTTACGTCCTTCTTCTTCAGCATCGCGAGCAGCGATTCTGCCTGTTCGAAGGTCGTCAACGATTTGACGGATTGGTAGGGAATGCCTAGAAACGTCTCGCGTACAGGAATGGAACCGATGATATCGAGCACGAAAGGCGTATCTGAAGCCGCTTCCAGCTTCGTCAACTGCTGCCGGCCAACCAGATAGTCCTGGTAATACTTAGCCATACCGACGTAATTGGCTGATTCTCCTGACAGAAATGCATACCGCAGCTTGATATTGCCCTTATACATGTCAGGAAACATCGGACTGTCCTTCTTCACTTGGCCTGCGCGGTACGTAAACAGCTCCATCGGCTTGAGCAGGAAGGAGGCGCTGACCCGATTGTACGAATTGACGCGTCCACTCACATCCGCGAGGATGGAAGCAACCGCGTCGCCTTCTTCGACGATGACGAAGAACGCTTGGTCGCCCTGTTTCATGCCATACACAGGCAGCCGCGATTTTTGCGTAAATTGCTTCGCCTCGCCCGGTTTATCCTTCAGCGTCTGATCCTTGCCATACAGCGGCATCTCATAGGGCAGAGCAGCCGTCTTGCCGTTATTCAAGTTGATCAGCGCACCCGAGCCATCCGGCACAAACATATAGCCATCCTGGCCCGGTCCGGCTGCACCGAACATTTCGAGCACCTGGACGGAATAGATCGGGAACTGTGCCGAATCCTTGATCTCTCCGACCGGAACCTGAACCACGAAGTTATCGCCGTCCAAGCCGTATTCGATCGGAATTGTGAACTTCGCGGATGCGGCAGACTGCTGCTCCCCGCCTTTGTTTTGTTCATTGTCGAGCTTGGCATCCTCTTCCGTATACCCGACTATGTCGAGAATGGCGACAACATCCTTCACGACATAATCCGGCATCTCCTTGCGCTTGTAAATCTGCGTGGCTTCGTCGAGGAAGAAGCGTTTTTCAATTTCGAATTTCATATCCTCGTCCTGAAGCTTGCTTAGGATCTTCTCGTCCATGCGCTGCTTGGTAATAAACTGCGGGATCGCTTCCATCCCCTTCGAGAAGTTCCCCAGCTGGTAAATCACTTTGACGCCCTTGTCCGTGGTCAGGATTTCGAACTGCTTGTTCTTGATCGCCTCGGCAAAGTTGTTCGAATAAAAGGTCTGTCCTTTATCATTGTTGTAGACAATGGATAATTGCGCCGATAGATTATCGCGATTAATCGCTTCCGCTTTCTCATCCGACTCGCGGTCCAACGGATTGGAATACCACATCCGGCCGCTGCGTTTGTCCTTAATCGCGATTTCTGTCGTGGATGGATCGATATACAGCTGTAGAGCTTCATTTTCCTTCACGAGGTTTAGCCCGCTTACGCTAGTATCCATTGTACCGGTAACACTGGCTGATTCAGCCTGCTGATCCGGGCTTGACGCACGGTCTGTCTCTTTATTGTCAGCTGCCTTGGTATCGCCCTTCACGGTTGTAATCATCTGTATGCTTACATACGAAACCAAACAGATCCCTACGATACCCGCCAGCATCCATCTCGCTGCTTTACGTCTCAAGCCTTATCCCTCCCCTTACAACCGAACGATGACTTCACGATACAACGCCTTGACGAAGGTGATCATCTGCTGCAGTAAGCTGAAACAGAGGAGGCCCAGGAAGACGATAAAGGCCATCACAAGTGCAGTCAATAACAACGTCAGCAGCGTTTTGCCGATTGAATACTGATGCACCGTCATCGTCCCGATGAATAATAACCAGATGAACCATAGGTACGCGACCGAATCCAGCAAGTAATAAAACGGACTTTCGTCGATGGTAATAAAGTTGCTTAACAGAATTTGCGGCAGGAAAATGATCACGAGGGGCAGCATCGCATAGCCCGTAGCCATCACGATATCCTTGAATTTCCCTTCCCCGTCCATCAACGTCGTGAGCGACCAATTCGAGATACAGAACAATAGGAACGGGAAGACGATAAATTTCAGCTCGTTGATGCTGTTCAGCTCATCCAGCTTGTTGAAATTGACGATGAACCCCGAGTATTGCCGCTTCAAGATCATCGTGATGACCAGCAGGAGCAGAATGAACACCGCAATCCCGATTCGCCCTTTGTTCTCGTACTTCAATTCCCAGAAGCCGCTGAATGGCCGGATCATCGTACGGAAGGGCGACTTGAGCACGCCGGTATCCACGAAGTGCACGGCCCGCTGCCTTCTCACCCAGTAGATGCGCACGCCAACAATGGCTGCCAGCATTCCGATCAAGACGGTCATGATAACCCCGAAATTCTCCCACATATACTCCGAGCGGTATCGCTTCAAGGCTTCAGAATAGTACTTCCGGTTATTGCCGTTCTTGAAATATTCCATCGCTTGCTTGTTATCGCCCTTCTTCAGCATTGCCTTGCCGATTCCAATGTAGGCGATATCGAAGTTGGCGTTTAATTTAA
The DNA here is from genome assembly GCF_024498075.1 of Paenibacillus mendelii. Lineage (GTDB taxonomy): Bacteria > Bacillota > Bacilli > Paenibacillales > Paenibacillaceae > Paenibacillus_Z > Paenibacillus_Z mendelii. The sequence continues at coordinate 112,619 of NZ_JANHOF010000007.1, read as the reverse complement.
GAACGGCTTCCCAGTTCTCGGAGGCTTGATCGACCTTGCCGTTAAAATGCGCTTTGACGCCATCGCGTATGAGCATGCCGTAACGGGTCGGCGCAAAGATAATCAGCCGGTTCAAGCCGCCTTCCAGCACAACCATGCGATCACCCTGCATATCCATTGCGGTCGGTTTCTGGAAGCTGTTCGCACTCATGCCGACTCCACCGAACTGATACAGTAAATTGCCGTCGCGGTTATACGTAAATATGCGATTGCGCTTCGAGTCAAGGCCGCTGTACATGCCGCTTTCGTCGGAGATGACATCCACGAATGTCGAGCTCCCCGCATTCTGCACGGCTGTCTGCTGCTTTGCAGCATCGACCTGAATGGCGGAGACATCGCCGATCGGGTCAAAATAGCCTTCTCGCCGAAGAACGTCCTCCCCGCCGGGATTAATCCGTTTAATGGGCTTGGCTGCATTCACTTCCGAAGAAACGGCATAGATGAAACCGCGTTCGTCCAAATCCATATTGGCGAATTCAACCGGGAGGAATAGCTGCATCTGGCTGGCCTGTTCCTTCGTCGATATGCGTTTCCAGAATAGATCGGCCGGACTGAAGTGGACCTTGTTCGTGCCGACGTAACCACGGAAATTACCCTGCGCATCAAATTCCATAATGCCTTCATAGGCACCCTGCGCCACGACATAGAGGCGCTTCGTCTTGTCCACGGATACCTTGAGCGGGAAGTATTGAAAGCCCTTCGGAATAAAGCTCGATACCGGCGCACCGTACACGTTGATCAGCTTGCCGTCACCGGACAACTGAACAATACGCCCGTTCTGCGTATCGGCGATAAACATATCGTTGTTGCGGTCAACGAATATCCCGTACGGCTTATTAAACGTGTCGCTCTTGCCCTCGTTATCGAACGAGGTGATAACACCCGCAAGTTTTCCGCTGTCGTCCAGATGAACGATACGATTGTTGTTAGTATCTGCGATAAAGATATGCTGATTGGGACTTACAAAAACATCCTGCGGATCATTGAAATCTCCGATACCCAAGGCCGATCCATAGATCTGCTTCTCCGCCAAATACGGATAAGGCGCAGGCTCCGCTTCTCTCCAGTAGGAGTAGTTGTAGCCGTAATCAGGTATCGCCGCCGCTGCCGGAGATACTATGCCGGCGCTAAGAAGTCCAAGCAGGAGCAGCCATACCGAAACCTGTCTGATAGCCAAGCACGCTCCCCCCTTCTATCGTTAATCTTTCATGCCCGATGTCGACATGGTCTGGATTACATTGCTTTGCGTGAAAATAAAGATTGCAATGGGCACGGTCATCATAATAAGGGCAGCTGCTGCCATCGGACCGGAACGCACAAATCCGCCTGATAAAATTTGACTGAAGGCATAATCCATCGTCTTGAGCTGCTCGCTGTAGATATAGGAAGCGCCCTGACTGCCGCTGCCTGTTCCCCACAAGCCCTTGAACGAGAAGATAATTAACGTCAGCCACGCAGGTCTGACGATCGGCATGACGATTTGCCAGAAAATACGATATTCGCTTGCGCCGTCGATCTTGGCCGCTTCGAGGAGCGAATCCGGAATCTGCTCCATGAACTGCTTCATCAGGAACAGCCCCAACGATGTGGCGAAAGCCGGGAAAATAAGCGCCCAATACGTATTGAGCAAGCCCATCCAGCTGATCGTCAAGTAGTTGGGAATCGACGTAACTTGCGACGCAAACATAAGCGACAGCACGACGAGCGTAAACAGGAAGTTCCGGCCCGGAATCTTCAGCTTGGCAAGCGGGTAAGCCGCCATCGAGGCTAGAATGACATGGCCGGCTGTCCCCAGGAACGAGACGAAGAACGTATTGAATAAATAGCGGGAAAGCGGCACCCACGAGTTTGCAAAAATAAGAAACAAATCATAAAAGTTGTCCAGCGTCGGTGTGCGGACGATAAAGGTCGGCGGAAACAAAAACATCTCGTCGAGAGGCTTCAATGCCGTACTGATCATGAATACGAATGGAATCCCCATGAACGCTCCTGAACAAGCCAGCAAGGCAAAGACGATCAGATCGACAGGCATGGAACGGTTCAATTTCTTTTCTCTGCGTAAACGTATCGTAAGTTTCACGGCATTTATTCACCTACTTTCCGGAGAAGCCATTGAATCACCATGTTGGAGCCAAGCATAATCACGAACAGAACGGTAGCGATCGCACATGCATAGCCCATTTCAAACCGAATGGTCCCGAAGTCGTTCAAATGGGTAACGATCGTATGCGCCGCATATTGCGGACTCGGAAATCCGACCATGCTGGTCGCCACATCGGCAACCGCAAACGAGCTCGTAATTTGCATGACGGCTCCGAACATCAGCTGGGGCCGCATGGAAGGCAGCGTAATGAACCACAGCTCCTGCCACCGGTTCTTCACCCCGTCGATCGAACCTGCTTCGATCAAGGTAGCGTCCATGCTCTGCAGGCCGGCGATGAAGGCTAGGAAGGCCGTTCCCAGGCTGAGCCACAGCTGAACGATCATAATGATGATCAACATGTATTTGGGATCCTGCAGCCATTGAATCGGCTCGAGAATGAACCCCCATTTGATCAGGAAGGCATTCACGTAACCGAAGGAGTCACCTGAGAAGCCAACCTGCCAAATCAAATAGACATTGCCCGAAATCGACGGCGCATAGAAAAGCAGCGTGACGATCGTGCGAATTTTGGGCGATAGCTCGTTAATCAGCCAGGCAAGCAAGAAGCAGGCGATATAGCTAAGCGGTCCGGTAATAAGCGCGAACAATAATGTGTTTTTCAAGGCGATCAGGAAGACTTCATCTTTAATGAACAGCGTTGCGTAGTTCTCCCAGCCAATCCATTTGGGCGACTCCAGCACGTTGTAGTACGTGAAGCTGAGTCCAAAGGCCATTAAGACAGGGAACGCGGTGAAGATGAAGAATAAGACAAAGAATGGAGCGAGCAGCATATAACCTTGCCTTTGCTGTTTAACATTTTTCGCAAGTTCCGCCAGCTTGCCGTACTGCTTCCTGCGGACAGGAGCTGCAGCATGACGGCCTTGTGCTGGCAAACCAGCGCTCGATTGGACCGGCTCAGGAATGGTAATCGCCCCTCTTTCTAGTCATTCGGCAAACCGAACTCTTTACGCTTTTTCTTGATTTCATCGTTAATGTATCTCGTGTAATTGTCGATCGCTTCCCGTGGGTCTTCATTGGAGATGACCACGCTGCGGAAGGCATTGTCGAGATGCCGGCCGGTGAAATATCCGCCTGGCACTTCCGGAATACCTTTCACCCATTTCCATTGCTCCATCAATGTTTTGTAGTCCTTCACCTGCCACGGAAGCTGTTCGACGGCTTCGACATTAGCGGTCGCATAACGCCCGGCAGGACCGAATATCGCCTCATTCTCCAAACCGTACTTGGCCTGAATCTTGGAGCTGGCCCACCATTTCATAAACTTCCATGCACTCTCCTTATGCTTGCTGTCCTTCAGCATGACCGCCCCGCTTCCGTAAGAAGGCACATCACGGCGAATGGAGCCGTCCGGCAATTGGGTGCCTGGCGTAAGCGTAAAGTCCCACAAGCCCTTTAACTCGGGTGCGACGACGCTAATAATATTGAATTTCGTATAATCGGCGATGCCGATCGGCATTTCACCGCTGCGGAAGCGGTTGGTAAAGTCCGTCTCCAGAGGCAGCTTATACGTCGTGTACAGCTCGGACCATTGGATGAACGATTTCACGGATTCTTCCGAATCGAGCGCGCTCGCTTTACCATCGTCGGTGTACAGCTTCCCGTCTTCTTGGTACAGCATCGTACCGAACGTGAAGTTGACCGGTAAGTTTGCGCTATCCTGTACGTTTGAGCCCGTCTTGACCAGCACCTGGATCGGGAACCCGAATATCAGGTTCTGCTTCTGCAGCTCCGGCACCATGGCATAGACATCATCCCAGGTCTGCGGCACTTCCAAATTCATCTCTTCCAAGATATCTTTCCGGTAGAAGAGAACAGGGAAATATTGATCGCTTGGCAGCGCGTATACGCCGCCGTTGAATGAATACGGCACAAAGGCGCTTTCGCTGAACTGCTTCTTCATCTCATCGAATCCGGGGTATTTCGACAGATCCTCTACGCCGTTGCGCAGTGCATAGTTCAGCGGTTTATCATTGCCGACAGAGAAGGCTACGTCCGGCCCACGCCCCGCCAGCATCGCTTGCAGCAGGACCGATTCGGTCACAACCTGCAGATCGACGGCAACCCCCGTATCCGGCGTGAATGTTTCTTCGATCATCCGCTTTACGATCTTCGCTTGATCCAATCCCATCGTGATCCACACCTTGATCTTGTCGCTGCCATTCCCCTTAGAGGAACCCAGCGCATTATAATCGTTGAAGAACGATAAGAAGAAGGTGCCGGCCTGATGCTTGAAATTCCCCCATGCCGATGCGCCTGCCCGAGGCATCTTCCGATCTGGCGAGGCGACAACGAGATAGTCGATGGATAACGGCATGAAATTCACCGAGAAAATCCACGAGCCAAGTGAGCTGATGTTGGACTTGAATGTTTCCAGCCTGCGGGTAATGGTATTCGGATTGTCCGCCATGTCACGCAGCTGGTACACGATCCGATTCAACGTTGCGGTCCGGTCGCTGCTGCCGCCTGTCGTCTTCTCGATCCGTGCTGCGATCGTGGCGATCAGATCGGCTTGCTTACGGAACAAATCGATCATTTCGGGCAGTTTCTTATCCAGCTGGTAATCGCGGTATTCGTCAGGGACCGTGCCGGTCACCATGACGATCTTCCGGTAAATCGTGTTCAGCTCGAGCACGCTCGATTCAATGCTGCGCAAATACAGCGCCATCTCGCCCAGCGTCACGTCCATTCGCAGCTCATGCTTCCCTTTGGTTAAATAGAAGAGATACGGCTTTGTTCCATCACCGATTTCTTTCATTTCCCAATCGGATGAGAAATCAAAGGCAACACTCTCCATCTCGGAGAACGGCACTTTACCGTCTATCATCAGCTTGCGGTATGACGTCACCCCGCGCTGAATGCTTTGATTGTATTTCACTCCGATTTTATACAATCCATCCTCCGGCACTTCAATGTCCCATGTTATCCATTGCCCCGCTTCCGACCAATTCGCGGAACCGATCGTGTTCAACCGGATTTTGGATACATCATACGGTTCCATGGCCGCACTGCTGCGGTCCATCATGGGATAAAGCACGGCGCTTGATTTGATCCCGGCCGCCTCGCCCTGTATTTTCACAAGAGCATCGGCTGCCTCCTTGTAGCCCTGCTGCTTATACTGCTCCGCTACATCTTGATATGACGGAACCTTCTCCGTCTGGCGAAGCTTTATATAATCAATCATCATCGGTTCCTTGGCGGAAACGAGTGATATGACGTGTTTTCCCTTTGAGAAATAGAACGAATAAGGCTCTCCGTGGCGTCCGTCCGAGCTCTGTACGAACATTTCTTGCCATATCGGCACTTCCATTTGCGGAGTATACATGTCGTTCCCGTTATCGTCGCGAACCGTCTCACCATTATTCTTCCATAACCGGCGGAATACGAGATTCTTGGCTTCTGCAAATGGCAGCTTGCCGTCAATGATCAATTCACGGTCGATGTCTGAACCTTTTCCCTCCATAGGGCGAAACCGAAGCTCGATGTTATACAGACCCTCGTCCGGCACATCAAATTCCCATGAAACAGTCCCGGATTCACCGGTTTGAACGACTTTACCGCTTGCTCCGTCTATCCCGTCCACCACGTCGATCTGCATGCCTTCCGCCTTAGAGAACGTATCGCCGGGAATGGTCAGCTCGCGTTCGGGTCTGGCAGCTTGGGCGTATTGCGCCAGGTATTGGTCGTATCCATCCTTGTTCGTGGAACCAAGCTCTAATCCGGATATGGCTGGATCTCCTGTATAGTCCCCAGTCACAAGCGGTACGGGCTGCGGAAAAGTGACGCAAATAGCAGTCAGTAGGGCTACTACCGCCGCCATTCGATATGTTTTGGACTTTCGTATCATAGCGTGCCCCCTCCCGGATGCAAGACAGTACTCCGAGTGCTGCACACTTCGGAGTACCGCCTTCCACAAGTTTTTCAGCGATGATTATTTCTTCGTCGAAACGTCGATTGCCCCTTGCGCCATCGGCTTGATCCGTTCGATTGCAGTCGTCGGCGACTCCTTGCCGCTTGCGATATTCATGAACGCTTCCTCGACAACATCGGACAAGCCTACATAGGCTTTATAGTTGATGATCTTATACGTGCTGTCGAACATCTTTCTCATCGTGTCCAGCGATTCTTTGTTTTTCATGTTCGGCTCTTCTTTTTGCAGCTTGATGTCTTTGCCTTTTTTCACATCGAATTCAAACAATTCGCTGAAGGCGGATAGAACCGCTTCCGCATTCTTGACGCCCTTCGGAATGTACCAGAGGTTCATCTTGTCGTAAGGCACGACATACTCCGTTGCTTTCGGTCCTTTAGGGAAGTACACGTATCCGATATCGTTCGGCTTATCTTTCACGTAGCCAAGGTTATCCCAACGGTAACCGTTAACGAAAGCGATGCCCCCGTCGCCGAATGCAACTTGCTCATCCTTGTGAATCACTTTGTGAACGTTGTACAAGTCGTTATAGAATTGCAGGGCTTCCATTGTGTTCGGCGAATCGAGTGCAATTGTATTCGTGGTATCGTCTTCGATCTTACCTTCATTGGTGTAAATCAGGATGGAGGCCAGCAGCGATTCGCTGTCAACATGCAGCGGAACCTTGCCTCCGGCTTTGATGCTCTTCAATATCTCGAGGAATTGATCCCAGGTCCATTCTCCTTTTTCCTGCAGCTCATAAGGATCCGGTAAGCCCAGCTTCTGCAGAAGCGTCTTGTCGTAGTAAAGTCCGTGGCTTTCTGCATACGGCTCTGATATCCCATATTGCTTGTCTTGGAACTTCCCGTTCGTCATGGTGACCAGATTCTCGCTAAACGCCGGCAGACTTAAATCGATAACGTCATCGATCGGCTGCACATAGCCTTCTACAACCAGCTTCGGAAAAGCTTCACGCAGCGGGATCATAACGATATCCGCGAACGGTTCGCCGGCAACGGAGGACGTAATCAGACGGGCCGTCGTATCCGTTACGGTGACGTATTCGATTTTCGTATTATATTTTTCTTCAACCTTCTTCTGCAGCGCCTTCTCTTCATCGTTCAAATAAGCGTCCATGCCCCACCATTGACCGATACGAAGCGGTTTGCCGCCAAAGTCCATAATGGGTTCAGGCTTCGGATCTTCCGTCTTCGGATCCTCCGCCTTCTCCTCTGGAGCCGTCGTACCCGCATTACCTGTGTTTGCCGGCTGGTTTGCATTGTTATTGGCCGGGTTGTCCGAACCGCCACTTGCGCACCCAACCAGATTGATGATCAAAGCGAACATAAGTACAATGGGCCATACCTTCAACATTTTCATCGAATTTCCCCCATAATTGGATTTTTTTAGCGGTTTTATTCCAAAAAAAATAACCCATGCTGGTATTGCTTCTTTTTACAACTGTTCAACCCTCGTGAACTTCCAGGCATCCCCCCTTTAAATTTCCCATTCACCGTATGTTTGAAATCGCTTTCACTTTAGCGAGTGAATCATTATTTCTTGAGCGAGATATCAATTGCCGCTTGGGCCTGCGCCTTGATTCTCTGCATGCCCGTTACGGGTGATTGCTTGCCGGCCATAATTTCTTTGACCGATTCCTCGTACAGTTCATTGAATCCAATATAAGATGTGTAATCCACCAGCTTAATCTTGTTGAACATCTTCCGCAGCGTTTGCATATTCTGCTCCGTCTTGAAATTCGGCTTTTCTTTCTGTAGCCGCACATTATAGCCCTTCTCCATATCCATTTCGTACAGCTCTGACCAGGCAGCCCATTTGGCTTTAGCATATTTGGTCCCTTTCGGCATGAACCACAGGTTCATTTTCTGATAGGGTACGATATAATCCTTCGCCTTCGGGCCTTTCGGAAAGAACACATAGCCCATCTCGTCCTTCATAGCTGGATTGCTGCTGTAGCCTAATGCATCCCAGCGGTAACCGTACGCGAAAGCAACGTTTCGCTCCACGATGCCCTCTTCGCCGATTAGGTCGTCGTCGGCATACAGCTTGCGCATGAATTCAATCGCTTCCATAGCGTTAGGGCTGTCGAACGCCACCTTGTTGTTCTCGACGACAGCGCCGTCATTCGAGTAGATGAAGAATGTCGAATTCTCCACCGGGTAATCGGCCAGGCATGGAGTGCCCTTCTTCTTCAACGCCTTGCATATCGTCAAAAATTTGCTCCACGTCCATTCCCCTTTCTCCTGCAGCTCATAGGGATCAGGGGCACCTGCTTCCTGGAGCAGCGTTTTGTTGTAATAAAGCCCGTTGCTCTCGGCGTAGGGAAGTGTAATGCCGTATTGCTTTCCTTTGAATTTGCCATGCTTCATCGTGATCGGATTGGCGCTGAATCTCGGGTCGTCTAGATCGATCAGACCGTCTAGCTCCTGAAGGTATCCCTCTTCTACTAATTTCGGGAACGCCCAGTTTACTTCTAACATAATAATATCGGCAACCGGCTGCCCGGCAATGGAAGATGTAATCAAGCGGGATTGAACTTGATCGAGGGGTACGGGTACATATTGGATTCTTGTATGGTACTTTTCTTCTACTCTGCGCTGCCGTTCGACTTCTTCAGCCGTCAGCTCGCCTTCCATCTCCCACCATTGAGCAATACGAAGCGGTTCACCCTGCAAATCAAGCCCCTCTTCTGCTAATGACGAATTGGAGGCGGTTGTATCCTGCACGGTAATCGACCATTCTTTCTTTGCCCTTTCATCCGTCTCAGCCGTTAGGTTATTCTTCCCTTCGTCCGTACTCGGAGATGCTTCTTCTAGATCGGAAGAGAAGAACCAGAAGGCCGAAATCGCAACCATAGCCGCAAATAATAGCGTTACCCATTTGTTCTTCATATCGATCACCTCGCAGCAGATGTTGTTCATGGCCTCGGATGAACGAACCCGTGAATCCGAAGTGAAATCATCTCCACACAGTAATCATCGGCGATACACGATATTGTCTACCGCTTTCATAATTTCACTATAGAGGAATGGTTTTCGGATTTGTATTCATTCAGATTAAGTCTTTGCCTGCATAGGAAGCCCCGTAAACCACATTCATTCACACAATCAACAACAAAAACTAATAAAAGTCCATATCCCATCTAAGTCATGTACATACCGATTTGCTTGCTAACTTCGTATGGCGGGTTTACGCTGACATTCACGAGATCGATTGCTCTCTGAATTGAGTAGGCGTATAGCCCGTGACCTTCTTGAACATTCGCGTAAAATAGAAATAATCGTGATAGCCCGCTTTCTCGGCGATTTCATTCACCAGGCAATTCGTCTTCTCCAGCAGCTCGCAGGCGTACGTAATCCGCAGCTTCGTCATATAAGAGGTGAAGGTTTCGCCCACCTCCTTCTTGAACAGCTGGCTTACGTAATTCGGGTTAATGAAATATTTCTGCGTCAGGCTTTGGATCGAGATGTCGCTGCGGAAGTTCTCATGGACATCCTGCAGAATCAATTTGAACGTTTCATTGCCTGTTTCCTTCACCGTATATTCCGGATTCTTACGGATCATCTTCAGCGATACGGCCTTCAAATAATCGAGCATATCCGATAAGCTTCCGAACGTTTCCATCAGCTGCTCATAGCTGAACAGCATCCCGTCCCGCTCATCATCATTCAGACTGTATAAGAAGGAAATCACGACATTATACACGTGCAGCGCATGCTTGATGGTATATCCCTCTTGCTGGAACAAGACCCCGACTTCGTCAAAATACCGGCCCAGCACCGTGAATTCTTTATTGCCGATCGCCGCCCCGAGTTTCTTGATCGCCTTGTTCATCGTTCCCTGCGAAGCCTCTCTGTGCCGGTAGACCCCTTCAGTACCCGCAATGAAATAGTGATCGGCCAGCAAGTTTGCGCTCTCCATCGCACTCTTGAGCATGCGGGGATCGTTGAATTTGAAGCTGATGCCGACACACTTCAGCCCGTCCCGCATGTCGTTTTCCAGCTCACGGGCCACCTTCTCCAAGCGTTCATATTCCATGACGTATAGCATTTTTCTCTTGCCGATCTTCAGACTGAACGCATGATCGATGTGCGGGAACTTGCCGATCCCGCCCGCATCGCAAACCATCGCACCCGCCTCATGCTCCGCATCGATCCGTATTCCGTGCTTTTCGAACTCGCGCTTGACCGCATCGGAGCTTCCTTCGCTCTCCTCGGCCAGCATTTGGAGCAGCAGCGTTTCCGAGAGATGCTGAGCGGAGTCCAGCGTTTTCTTCAGCTTCTTCAGCACATCGGCAATTTCTTGCTCATCGTAGGGCTTCAGGCAATACATCGAGGCACCATAATTCAGGGCCCGCTGTGCATAGACGAACTCCGCATAGCCGCTGACGACTACGAATTTAGGAGGGTCCGGCAGCTCGCCGCCTTTCTTAATCAACTCAAGCCCGCTCATCCCCTGCATGCGAATATCTGTAAATACCACATGCGGCTTGTATTCCTGTATAAACGCAAGCGCTTCTAATCCGCTGTAAGCCTCCCCAACCACCTCGAAACCATGACTGTTCCAATCCACGCTTGCCTTCAGACTCTCGACCACCCAGCTTTCGTCATCAACAATAAGCACTTTATACATTCAAAGTCCCCCTTGCTGGCATCACCAGCTGTATTTGCGTACCTTCGCCAACCGTGCTGTCGATTTCAAGTCCATAGGCACTGCCGAATGTGAGCTTGATGCGGTTATTGACGTTGGCCAGCCCAATACTGGTTGCCTGTGCGTCATCCCGATTCCGGATATCCTGCCTTCGCTCCGTCAGTGCATTCCGGATATACTCCAAGCGCCCCGGCGTAATGCCTAAACCGTCGTCTTCGACCGTAATCACCAGTTCCATCTTCTCATTCACAACACTTCTAATAACGAGCGTCCCCTGTTCATCCTTCGTTTCCAGTCCATGAAATACGGCATTCTCGACTATCGGCTGGAGAATCATCTTCGGGATCTGGCAATCCAGTGCTTCACCCGAAACCTCATAGCGTACGCGGAAACGGTCGCCGAATCGGATCTGCTGAATGTACATATACGACTCAATAATTCCCATCTCCGTCCGGAGCGACACCATATCGCCCCCTTTGATGCTGTAACGGAAAATTTGCCCGAGTGACTTGGCAATCTCACGAATTTCATTCACACCTTTAACCGCTGCCATCCCTTTGATCATTTCCAGCGTATTGTACAGAAAATGCGGGTTGATCTGGCTGCGCAGAAACGAAAGCTCCGACTTATTCTTCTCCAGTTCCGCCTCGTAGAGCATCGCGTTCGTCTCCAGCAGTTGATGCGTTAAATTGTCGACCTCATCCAGCATGCTGTTTAATTCATTAGACATGACGGTTATTTCCGCATAGCCCTGCAGATGAATCCGATTCTTCAGTTTCTTCAGGTCGCCTCTCTTGATGTTGCTGATAAAGGACATCAGCTTCTTCAACGGGAGAAGGACATTGTTAATAATCAGCATAAACAGCGCGAACATAATAATGGCCCCGAAGATAAACACAGCCAGCTCCAGCTTGCGGATTTTTTGAATGTCACGCAGAAGCTCCGCTACGGGAATCATGCTGACGATCATACTGCTAATCTCCGGCAGATCTTCCGTCTGTACCACATAGGTCTGCCCATTCACCGTCATGTTTCTCGGTTTACCGGGTGACGTTTCATTGGCTATCGTGACATCCATCTCGCTGCCGACTTCTTCCGGATTGCTGCTGGAGATGATTTTATTATCGCGGTCCACTAAGAAGGATTCCGTTGCGAGCTGATTGGTAATCGAACCGGACTCGCCAATCAACGCCGTCGGGTCGATGACGAAAAATAACGTGCCAATGACCGAGTTGAACCGATCTCCCGACTGAAACGACTTGATTTTCATCCCGACCAATATGCCGTTCTCCGTCTGGTAAGCGTCTCCAAAGTTTTGCAGGCCGAAATAATGGATGGCATCTTTGGGTGAAATCATAGAAGCAAATGGCCCCGTCCACTTCTTCCCGCCGTACAGATCGTACCATCGCCCGTCTTCGCCATGAATGACGATGTCCAGAATCCCTTCCTTCAATGTCCTCATATTGATGAACAGGCTGCTGATTCTCTTGGAATACTCGTAAATCTGCACGATATCCGGTTCGGTTAAATAATTCTGCACGTCATTGTTATAGGCGATATTGGTCATCAGACGATCGATGACGTCTTTGTTCGAGTATACGGTCTGTTTGATCTGCGCCATCATATCCTTCGTATACTGATCATTGTTGCTGCCGATAATCCCAGACATTTGAATATAGGTGATCATAATGATGAACAGCATAACGGCTGCGATCGAAACGGCGATGAACGACAGCTGCGAGCGAATAGATAATCGACGGTAAAATGCCACTGCATGCTCCCCTATCCAATTAGCGGTATATGCGGTATATAGGAATATAATGATTTTATACCATTTTGCCGTGAATGGGGCAGAATGCTTTACTTCAATAAACTTTTCCTTTACTATTTGCGAGTATAGAACCTCATCAAGGAGTGAAGAGATGATCCGCATCAAGCCATTCGTTGCCTTGTTTCTAACAACTGCGCTAATCCTGACAGCCTCGGGATGCAAGAAAGACAATGAACCGATCGCGGAACCGCCGATCGATACCACCTCCGATAACGGCAAACATCTCGATATCTCCGTATCGTTCTGGGGTATTGGCAGAGCGTTTGAGAAGAACGACGAAGTTCTGCAGAAAATCGAGCATGACTTCAATATCACCCTGCAACCCGTCCAGGTCAGCTGGGCCGATTACGAGGAGAAGTTCAAGGTATGGGCGGCCTCCGATAAGTTTCCCGATTTGTTCGCGCATTCGATTATCAATGATTCGCCAGGCATCTACTCGGATTGGATCAAACAAAAGCTAATCCGGCCGCTGCCCGAGGATTTGAGCCAATATCCGAACGTATTCGAAATCGCCCAGATTGCCGATACGCGGGCATTGCGCAGAGATAAGAAGCTGTATATGCTTCCCCGCAACGCCTATCCGACCAATGATCTATGGATGCTGGAACGGGTCGTCTTCGTCCGCAAGGACTGGATGGAGCAGCTGGGTTATCAGGATCCGAGTAATTTCAACGAATTCTCCGCCATGATGAAAGCGTTTGCCAAAAAGGATCCCGATCGCAATGGCCTTCACGATACGGTTGGGCTGGCCGCTGGGAGCATCAACTATCTATCCTGGGTGTTCAGTCCGGCTTTCCCGCAATTTGCCGCCAGCCAATGGGTTCAAGAGGGCAGTCAATGGATTCCCTATTATGCCTCCAAAGAAATGAAGAAGATCGTCGTTCAGTTCCGCAAGCTGTATACGGACGGCGGCCTGGACACCGACTTCTTCCTGACGAAGGAGGACGACGCGGCAGAGAAATTCACGCAAGGCAAGGCTGGCGCGCTCGCTTATAAAGCAACCCCGGACAGCTTAAGCAGCATGGTGAACATGTGGAATAAATATAACCCAGGCAAGGACTTCTATGATTCGGTGAAGATCTTGCACTTATGGCCGGCAGATGACGGTAACCGGTATTATTATGTGGCCCCCACCTATTGGACCGAAAGCTATTTCAGCGCCAAGCTGGATGACGATAAGATGGATCGCATCTTGAAATTATACGATTATCTGCTTTCGCCTGAAGGAAAATTGCTGATGCAGTATGGGATTGAAGGAAAAGACTACGTTAATTTCGATGGTAACATTGTGATTACACGGCCTCGTGACGAGAAGACAGAGAAACCCGTCAGCATTCAAAAGCTGTATCCCTCCACGGAAATATTGCGTTCCCTCGCTGCTTGGGGGCTGGAACGTTCATACCGGTTGGACGACCTGAACAAGCTCAGGTATGGGGAGAAGAATATTCAAGCCAGTCTCGAAGAGATGAGATGGCTGCTCAATAACGCGCGCGCGACACCGTTTATTTATTCGATTATTTCGCTTTCCACCCCGAATAAAGACAAACTGAGCGCGGCCATCAATCCGCAGGAGGATTTGATCAAGGTAGCGCTCAGCAAGGGCGATCCGGTGAAGATGTGGCAGGAGATCGTTGCACGATATAACGAGCTGGGATTGCAGCAAGCCATTAAGGAAGTGAATGAGAAATTGCTTCATCCGGATTGATTGCGTGTAGTGAGTAAACGAAAAATGACTTGAGCAAAAGGAGTGTGAACGAGCTAACCCTGCTGCGCAGGCGGACTGAAGAATGAACGAGCAATACCCGCTGCGCAGACGGAATGAAGAATGAACGAGCAAAACCGCCGTGCAGGCTGAAGAGGGAATGATCAAAGCCCGCTGCGCAGGCGGAATGTTCTTCCGATCGCTGTTGTTCCCGGATTTCCTTGAATAAATGTTCATAGGTTGAAATCCGGGAACAAAGGCGACCGCTGACGCTTCTTCAGAATCATTCCTCCCGCTCCGCTCCCCATTCGTTCAAACTGTGAGCATAAGGGCCGTAAGCATAGATTAAATCTTGCACCCTTCCGGCTGATGCTCCGGCTGCTCCTTCACCACCGTACCGTCATTCTGGCGAATCCACGTATCGAATTTCCGCTCCCCTGCCTGCAGTTTAATTACACGTGCCCCTGTCGGAAAATAATCATTGCGAACACCATCAACGTAGCTGACATACTTCGTTGCACGGCCATAGCATAGACGGATCCCATGTAACGTTCCATGAAAATCATTCGCATGGTCGTGGCCGACAAAAGTGCCCATGACATCGCCCATTTCCAGCATAGCCGTGAAGAAGCCTGAATTGACCTGAGGGGAGGCGCAATAACCGTCCAGCCGATGCCCGTAACAAACATGGTTATCCCACACCTCATTATATTCAGGCAGCGGAATGTGAAAGAAGGCAAGCGCAGGCAGCGGGTTCCCGCCGTTCTGCTTGGTTAACGCACGAGATTGGGAGGCGTACCATTCGATCTGGTCCCGATGAATCCAATCATATCCGCCAACAGCACTCCCTTCGGGTGGATAGTCCCCGCTGTCCAAGAGATAGAGGGCAGCTCCCGCTTCGTTATCGCGGTTCAACACCTTCAGCACAAAGTTTCCGGCGCCGCTAAGGCCCGGCGGATCCTCCTCCGCAACGCAGAACTCATGCTCCAATTGAGCAGCATGCATCTGCTTTCGGGTTACGCTTCCTTCCGAATCGTGATTGCCGAATACAGCTGCCCACGGAACCTGGCTCTGTTCAACCACCGCAACCGCTTCGCGAAACGATTGGATCGGATCCTTGGTTCTCGCACTCGCAATGAGATCACCGGCGAACACGACCAGATCAGGCTGCTCCTCTCGAATAATCCGCTCCATCGTCGTTCGTGTCACTTGATCAAGCTCAGGTGATTCCGGGTCGTAATCATGCTCGTCGATAAACTCGACATCGGAGAACTGTACAATTACAAACGTGCCATCATCGCGGAATTTCAACTCTCTTTTCATATCGAACTGCCTCCCCCAACCATTTGAACGACTGGCAAGCTTCCACTATTTATCTATTATCCACAAGATTATAATCTAAGTTCCCTGTGGTTTCAATTGTGTTTTATTGCTTTTAATCGGTTTTAGTTGTTTTTATATACAGAAGGCCATCTCTACTGCCTTCTCAAGCGCGGCGTCCCGCTTACCATAATAATCCTCCCGCGTATAGGAAACCTCGCGATTACACGCCCGTTATCCTTGAAGGGCATGATGAAATCCTCTGCAGCGGATCCCACATAGCGATTAGCTAAGACCATAATCTTCCCGTGAAAATGCGTTCCTTCCTTACTGGGCTCCGACCAAGCCGGGTGCCGCTCCGTATAGCTATAATCCGGGTCAAACCGAATGGTTAAGGCTGCGTAGATGGCAACGGGGCTCAAACGAAAACGGAAATGGCCTCCAACGAGAATTCTTTCCCAAGCGTCTTTTTTAAAAACAATGGCTAGTTAAAGTTCTAAACAATAAGAACTTCAACTAGCCAATTACTTTATGGCGTTACAAGCTCATGGTGATGCCCATTCAGCTCGATTCTATAAATTCCAATCGTTTTTCTTCTTTCATCAGAGCTTAGACCGCCAAAGCGTTGATAGCCAAATGTAGTAATACCGTTATCAGTAATTGGCCAGTCATAGACCTTAGCTAATGTGTCAAAACCATAATAAAATCCAGGCATACCTAAATAATCAGTAGACCATTGTCCATTGTTAAACGTTGCAGACTTTAAATTGCTTGTTTCTTGAGGATTGGGAATACCACGCCCATATCTCATCAAATAATAGACATCGTTTAAATATGTTTTTACCGCCTCTATCTGTGCTTTTTCAATCGCTACCCTTGTAATCTCTTCTCCTTCCACACGGTATAAAATAAACTCCTGCGTTGTGTTATAGGCATAATTCAAATAAAAATTGCCCATTTCTGTTTTAAACCATATATTCCCTTGTCGAACCGAGTTTTTATCCTCAATCCATTCGTAATAAACAAAAGGCTTGAAATCATTAAAATTATTGCTAAATAATAATTGACCGTTTTCTTTAATGACTGCCATAAAACGATCACTATAGACAATGGACTTTCCTTGGTATAGTAATTCAAAAACGCGGATGAGATTAAGGTTTTCGATTGCTGTGGCGTTAACATCCCTAATTATAATCAAGCTATATGGTTGAATGTCTGCATTTTTTAAATATAAGACTCTTTTATTAAATGCCTCACCCATATATCTTAAAGGAATATACGTTGTATTGTTATAAATGCTTGCAGCCACGTCCATTACGCTTGATTTACCGTTTATAGAAATATTTTTTTTTCCTATTTTCAAGAAAACGGTATTAGTAGCGTACTTAATGGTAATGGACTGTTCTTTTGTATTAAAATCTACCTTTGCACCAAATCCTTCAGAAATAAAACGAAGGGGTACTAGTGTACGTCCATCTTTCACAATCGGCTGAACGGCTGATACCCTCTGCCCATTTATAAATGCCATGGAGCTTTCAGGAGAAAGAATCATACTATTTTTCAAGTCGGATTCTGTTACATCTTCATAATAGTCATGAAGATTTTCCGCGTGTGCCGCAGAACCAAAAGTCAGGAATAATGTAAAAGTAAATAATGTGATGATAATTTTCACTTTCATTACTGCACCTCTCAATAATGAATATTTTATTTTAAAGATACATATATGTCAGATTTACAAATATATGTTTTATCCATATCGTACACTTTTCCGTCAGGGGTTGCTACCCCACTGCAAAAGAAGTTGGTCCCCCAAAAGAACTTTGGGGGACCGATATTGAATTTTTTATTTTAAAGATTTTTTAAAGATGTATATACGTCAGCGTTACCAATCCATGTCTTATCCACAATGTACTTTTTTCCGTCAGGGGTTGCTACCCCTAATAGCCATTCTTCTGTCGTTACTTTACTACCTGTTGTAAAGGCAACCCAATTATCTGAGCTATTTTTATATTTCATTTCATAAGCCCTCACTTGATCATGTAGAACACTCCATGTTTGTAGTGGTGGAGTATACCCTGTTGCTTGATAAGAAGCTATGATTAGCCGTGCAGAGTTCGTAACAAAAGTGACTGGATCATTGAAAGCTCTCATAACAACATCATTTACCTTGAATTCGAGCTTGTTCTGTGCGTTTTTATCAATTTAAATTGTGACAACAGCACCGTCAGCGTATAAGTTGCCACAGGTTGTTTCGCCTTCCCCATTCGCAAAAGCACGCCACTTTAATACACCATTCTCGCGCCTTTTCGATCAATCGAAAGGTTTCCGACATGATGTAAAGCCGTCTTTCCAGCGGCAATTTCTCTTCCATCTCTGAAGACCCCCATTATTGGTTTTATTTACCATATTCTGTTTAATAGCGGGAAATCCTTCAATCCCTAATCCGCTTGTTAGTTATTAACGATCTTATTAACAGAATGCACCGTCAGCATATAGTAAGCTAAGTAAATAACGACATATACCGCCATAGAAGTGATGATGGGAACAGCTACACTGCCGACAATAAGATTAATACTCGTTAATGCTTTTAAAATCATGGAACTGTGACCGATCCCAACGGCCAAGGGAAGCGCAAATACAAAGAATGTCTGTTTCGCGACTGAGGCGCGTACTTCCTTCCGGCTTACTCCAATCTTACGCAAAATATCATAACGAGCTTTGTCAGCATGTGCTTCCGTCAATTGCTTGAAATAAATAATGCTTCCGGTTGCGGCAAGGAACACGAGTCCCAGAAACCCCAGAATAAAAATATTGAGCCCGGCGTTCTCCAAGCCTTCCCGATACACTGTGTAGTAAGAGGACATCTGGACATCCTCCGCTGCCATCTTCGTCAGTTGATTGGTGACCTCCTTGGTCGTCTGCTGATCCTCTACCTTATATACCTTATAAATGACCGGGGAAATGTGCCTGGCTATTTCGTTGAAGACGCTATCGCTGACCACAATTGAGACATCCGGATAACTCCATCTTAGAACGTTCTCTTCCAGCAGGCTCACGAATGTGACGGTTCGCTTTTCTTGCGGGGTGATCAACGATATCGAATGGCCCTTATAATCGGACAACGTCAGGTCTCCCGAATATCTCGACCTTATGGCCGCCGCCTGGTTACCCGATAGCCCAACGTTCTCCTTACGGTTTAATGCCCCGGAAGCCTTATTGTACGCACGGGCAGAAATTAATTTTAACGGGAGCTCATCAGCCGGAAATCCAGACGGCACATAGCTCAACGCCGATACGTCGCCCTTTATCACAATAACCGGAATATCCATCTGGGCCATTACGGGATGCTTGGCATCTTCAGTAATGATCCGTTCCGCTTGTTGATCCAAGGATCCGCCCGTTGAAATAAAACTATAACTGAACGGCGCAGCCTCGTCGGCATTTTGCTGATTACTATAATACATGCTGTATCCTACACCTGCCGCACTTAACGTTACCGCGCTAAGTAATGCAATCATCGTAAGGGTGCGCGTATTTCCTGTAATACGAAATAACAATTGAGATGTATCGACGATCTTCATCCCCTTGTAATAACGGGATTTATTGGCTTGTGATGCTCGTAACAACCTTCCGATCGCAAAGCGGAATAATAAATACGTTCCTACAATCATTCCGCCTATAAAAAGCAAAAAGTTTCTGCCCATTTGCTGGCTTGTGACCATCGGTTGAAATGCAAGCCAATAGCTGCCCGACAGCAGAATGACAGCAATTACCGCTGCCGCTAGAGACGCTTTCGGAGCTTGCTCCCCTTCTTTATCCGCTTGAAATAACTCGATTAATTTGAATCGATAGATAAGCCGGTAAGCCCGGAACGATGTAAATAAAATAATCACGGCAAATACAAGGGTCGTATTCACAATCGCTTCCCAAGCAATACCGAAGCTCACCTCGATGGCGGAATCCAGCAGCTTCAAGAAAATCATCGTGAATAGCTTGGACAATAATGTACCGAGTGCAACTCCCGCCGCCAGTCCAGCAGTTCCCATAATCAGATTTTCGTAAAACAGCATCCTGCCGATGGTTTTTTTCCGAATGCCAAGCAGCGAATAAAGCCCTACCTCTTTCTTCCGCTTCTTCGTAAAGAACGAATTCGAGTACAGGATAAATACGGATACGAATAGAATCAGAACAATGGACGCGCCCATGAAGACAGATCTCATCACTTCCGAAGATTGCAGGCTTCCCTGGATTTCCTCGCTGTACTGCAAGGAAACGAACGTGTAGTATACGATGACGCTGAATATCATGGAAACGAAGTAGATCAGATAGCTCCTTAAGTTACCCCTGACATTCTTCTTCGCTATATCAAATAACGTCACTTATGCCACCTCCGAGTACAGACAGCACATCCAGCACTTTATTGAAAAACTCTTTGCGGTTCGCGTGCCCCTTCACAAGCTCTGTGAACATGCGGCCATCCTTAATAAACAGCACCCGCTTGCAATAGCTTGCCGCGAATGCGTCATGCGTCACCATCAAGATCGTCGATTTGTCTTGTTCATTCAAGTCTCTCAAGCTCTCGAGCAAATCCGTCGCCGATTTGGAATCGAGCGCGCCTGTCGGCTCATCCGCCAATATTAAGCTTGGCTTCGATACAATGGCGCGGGAAGCGGCCGTACGCTGCTTTTGTCCACCTGATATGTGGGTTGGATATTTATCGAGAATTTGACGGATGCCGAACTTATCCGCGATTTCATCCACTCTGCGCTCCAGCTCATGGATATTCATCTTCGCGAGGGCGAGCGGCAGCAGGATGTTTTCCCTCACGGTCAGCGTATCCAGTAAATTGAAATCCTGAAAGATAAAGCCCAATCGGTCCCTTCGAAAAATCGATAGCTGTTCCTCATTCATCTTCAAAATACTCGTTCCCGCAATAACAATATCGCCTGATGTCGGCTGATCAATGGTAGCCAGCATATTGAGCAGTGTCGATTTGCCGGAGCCCGACGGACCCATGATTCCGACGAACTCGCCTTCTTGTACTGTTAAGTCGATCTGATCCAATGCCGTATATACATTCCCTTTTCCACCGTAAACTTTGTTGACCTGCTTCGCTTCCACTACAGGTTGTATCATCAACTACTCCTCCGATCAATAGATTCTCATAGCGTTCTTATAGACTTTATTCTACGGAATTCAAACATGGTAGGGTCTTACAGCTTTCCCCGTTAACCTTACAATCCTGTCATGTACGCGGGTTGTATTGATTTCATTGACGACAAAGTGATATGTTGCTGGTATAGTCGGCTGGTGAGCGGAGGGATTAGTATGAAAATCATGATTGTCGAGGATGAGCGCACGATTGGCGATATGGTGGCGGAAGCGCTTGGCAAATGGGGATTCGAGACCGTACAGGTGGAGGAATTCGACCAGGTACTGCAGCTGTTTGTTAGAGAGAATCCTCACCTGGTCTTGATGGATATTAATCTGCCTGCATTTGACGGCTTCTACTGGTGCAATCAAATAAGAGAAGTCTCGAAAGTACCCATCCTATTCATCTCCTCCCGAAACACACCCATTGATATGGTGATGTCTATGAACATGGGCGGGGACGATTTTATTCAAAAGCCTTTCTACACGGATGTATTGGTCGCCAAAATTAATGCGCTGCTGCGCCGGACCTATTCCTATATGGGAACATCTCTGAATGTTATTGAACATGATGGCATCTTACTCAGCCTTAATGATGGACATATCTTGTCCGGGGAACAGAAGGCGGAGCTTACCAAAACGGAATTTACCATTATGAAAATTCTTATGCAGCATAAAGGAACCGTCGTTACCCGCAAAAAAATAATGCGCAGCCTCTGGGAGGATGAAAGCTTCGTGGACGATAACACGTTAACGGTGAACATGACCCGCCTGCGCAAGAAGCTCGCTGAACTCGGCAAGGCTGCCTTCATTTCGACCCGGAAAGGAGAAGGTTATATCATCTCATGAGCTATCTCCAATACTTGAAAGACAAACGCTTCTTCTTCGCCTTCTACCTCATTATAATGCTTTTTGTTTCCTTGATCATGCTTGTAAGCGCGAACCAAGGACATACCGCCAACAACATTGTGTATGCCAATGTCGGATGCTTCATCTTCGCAGCCTTATATATTACAATCGGCTATTATTACCGCAGAGCCTTCTACCAAACGATGAATGAGTTGAGCGGCGACGGTTATGGGCAAGCTGCCGCAGCAGCAGTGCCGCCGCCGCAAAATAATGAACAGGCACTGTACGTAGCGCTCATACAAAAACTGGATGAAACGAATACCAGCCAGCTGCAAAAAACGGCAGACGAAATACGGGACCATCAGGATTTCATTATGTCATGGATTCATGAGGTGAAGCTCCCGATTGCGGCAAGCCGGCTGCTTATGGATAACAGTGCAGGCAAATCGGTCGACTTTCTTATAGACCGATTAGAAGACGAGCTCGGCAAAATCGATAATTACGTCGAGCAGGCTCTCTATTACTCCCGCATCGACTCCTTCTCCAAGGATTATTTCATTACGGAAGTACAGCTGAGTCAAGTCATCAAAGATAGCGCCAAGAAATATGCCAAGCTGTTTATCAACAAGGATATCAGCCTGCATATAAACGAATTGGGACAGTATGTGCATAGTGACAGCAAATGGCTCTCTTATATTGTCAATCAAATCGTAGCTAATTCATTGAAATATACGCCTGAAGGAGGGCGCATTACCGTTAGTTTCGAGGAAGACGGTCAAGAAAAGCGGCTTCTGATCGAGGATAGCGGGATCGGGATTAAGCTGGAGGATGTAAATCGCGTATTTGAAAAAGGTTTCACGGGCTCCATTGGAAGGAGCCACGCGAAATCAACAGGAATGGGCCTTTATCTCGCCAAGAAGATGGCCTTGAAATTAGGGCATGAGTTATCCGTCTATTCGGAGGAAGGCGACTTCACAAGAGTCACGATTCATTTCCCGAAACTGCGAAATTACTATCGGTTGTAAGGTTATCGCTCATTCACCTTCACGAGCATTTTACCCAGATTCTTTCCTTCGAACAATTGTAGAAAGGCTTGCGGAACATGCTCGAAGCCTTCCACGATCGTCTCTTCATATTTCAGCTTGCCTTCGCTCAGCCACTTCACGAGATCCTGCAAGCCATCATTCGTGCGCGCGGCGTAATCGGCAAACACAAATCCTTTGATCAAGGAACGCGTCTTGATTAATTGGGTTTGAATACGCGGGCCCAGATCCTCATCGGTGCTGTTATAGGAGGAGATCGCTCCGCATAGAGGAATCCGCGCATAATCATTCAACAAGCTCATGACAGCATCAGAGACCGTACCGCCAACATTGTCGAAGTATACGTCAACCCCGTTCGGACAAGCTTGTTGAAGCGCGTCACGTAAATTCCCGGCCGTCTTATAATTAATAGCCGCGTCAAACCCGAGCTCCTTCTCCAAATACTGCGTCTTCTCGTCCGTACCCGCAATGCCGACAACCCGTGCTCCTTTAATCTTGGCGATCTGCCCGACGACCATCCCGACCGCGCCCGCCGCTCCGGAGACGACAACTGTCTCCCCTTCCTGGGGGCGTCCGATATCAAGCAGGCCAAAATAAGCTGTAAGACCGGTCAATCCAATGACGCTTAAATAGGCGGACAGCGGCGCGATTGAATCGTCGATTTTTCGCAGAGCTTTGGCCTCAACCACATTGTACATTTGCCAACTGAGCATCCCCAGTACCTTGTCTCCAACCTGATAGTGGTCAGACTTGGACTGAATGATCTCGCCTACGACACCGCCGGCAATCGCTTCTCCGAGCCGGTACGCTTCGATATACGATTTGCCTTCATTCATCCTGCCCCGCATGTACGGATCAACGGACAAGTAGATCGACCGAACGACAACCTGCCCAGCCTGCGGCTCCGGGACTTCCGATTCTCTGAATTCGAAATTCCGTTCAGTCGGCATCCCTTCAGGACGGGACAACAAGATGATGGTTTGGTTGCTTAAGCTGTTTCCCATATCGTCACACTCACTTTATGTTTAAATTGGCTACCGGATACTATACCCTTGTGACGGTATAACCATCCCAGCCATTTATCCATCTGTAGAACTCATGGGTATGATTTCGGAGTGCCGCATGTTCGCATGTCTCGTTCGGGCTATAATCTCGTCTATGAAGCACTGCAGCGTATTCGTTAAGATTGAGTCTTTACGCCGAATAAAAATGGTCGTAACCTCGCGATAAGGCTCGGGTATGCGATGGCAAACCACGGTGCCATTGGCAGCCAGATCGGTGACGGACGATTCCGGAAGTATCGTGATTCCTATTCCGGCTGCTACGCTCCCGATGATCGTTCCGAACGTGCCGAACTCCATGATCTGCTTCGGGATAATGCCCTCCACCTTCATCCAGCTTTCCAACCGCCCGCGATAACCGCAGCCCTTATTGTACAGCAGCAGAGGCTTGGTCGTGATATCTTCCACAGAGAAGGCACTTCCTTTGGTGACAAGCACCAGCTTCTCCTGAATAACCTCAACCTGCTCGATTAAGGGATGCCGGATGGGGCCTGTAACGAACGCTCCGTCGAGCTTCATATCAATAACCTCTTGAAGCAGCCGATCGGTTACTCCGGCTTTTAAGGATAGTTCAACATCCGGGTACTTGCTGTTATAGGCGGATAAGATATCCGGAAGAGCGATCACGGTTTCCACGATACCGATCTCGAGGACGCCGGAAGGGGTTGATTTATCTTGGAAGGTACGCTTCATTTCCTCCACCTTGGACAGGATCTCCCGGGAATGCTCCAACAGCCGCTTCCCCTCCGTGTTTAGGATCATCCCGCGCTTATGCCGATAAAATAAGGGCGTCTGAAGCTCCTTCTCCAGCAGCTTAATTCTCGCTGTCACATTGGATTGTACATAGCTGAGCTCCAACGCTGCCTTGCTGATACTTTCATGCTTCGCAACGGTTTGAAAAATTTTCAGATCATTGAACTCCAATGGATCGGGCCCCTCCCTGTTCCGCTGTCCGAAATGCCTTTAGCCTCTTTCTTCTATGTATCATTATAAATGATGATAATCTTTA
This sequence comes from Paenibacillus mendelii, assembly GCF_024498075.1. GTDB lineage: Bacteria > Bacillota > Bacilli > Paenibacillales > Paenibacillaceae > Paenibacillus_Z > Paenibacillus_Z mendelii. The sequence goes on along the minus strand of NZ_JANHOF010000007.1, from coordinate 87,875 downwards.
TTTTCAATCATTTTACTATTGGCTTCCCTCCCTCTATGATGGTCTATGTACAATATGTTGGCAGATTCTTGTTAGGGAGAGACCACTCAAATGTTTAAGAAGCAAATCATCATCGGCTCCTTGCTGTGCCTCATCGCAAGTATGTCGTGGGGAGCTATGTTCCCCGTCGCACATCTCGCCCTGCAGCAAATCGACCCCTTCTACTTTTCGCTTATCCGTTATGCGCTGGTTGGCGTCATCCTCAGCGTGCTGCTGCTGGTCAAAGAAGGGAAAGCGTCGTTCCGCTTAGAGGGACGGGGCAAAGCTTTATTGATTTATGGAACGATGGCCTTCACGGTCTATAATATGTTCGTCTTCTTCGGGCAGCAGCTCATGGGGGAATCCGGTACAGTCGCTGCCTCGATTATGGAAGTGCTCATGCCGATGATCTCCATCATGGTGGTGTGGATCACGACTCGGAAAGCCCCCAAGAAATTCATGCTCACGAGTGTAGCGATCGCGCTTGCCGGTGCTTTGCTTGTGATCACCAATGGGAAGCTGGCCTTCTTCATCATGGCCGGGCAGCATCTGATTCCGCTGCTGCTGATGTTTGTCGGTGTCGTAGGCTGGGTGATTTATTCCATGGGGGGAAGCAAGTTTGGCCAGTGGTCGACACTGCGCTACTCCACGTTAACCTGCTTGCTGGGAAGTGCCGTGAGCGGCGTAATCGTTGCCCTCGCCTCCGCCTTCCAAGTGCTTCCCGTACCCACCTGGGAGACGGTACTCTCGGTTAAATACGAAATGTCCTTCATGGTCTTAGTGCCGGGGCTCGCAGCCCTGTTAAGCTGGAATGCGGGAATCAAGTTATTGTCGCCGCTTAACGGTATCTTATTTATCAATGTTGTTCCCATAACCACATTCATTATTATGGCCTTCCAAGGCTATCATATAAGCGGTTATGAGTTCTTCGGAACGCTGCTCATTATCTTTGCTTTGATTCGAAACAATGCACTCCAAAGAAAATCTTTGCGAGGCAATGAAGAGCCTGCCCACATAACCTATACGGCTGCACGCGACGCTGCAGGGGTCGAGGCGGCTCGATAACATAAAGGGATGTCCCCCGAGGTTTAACAAACCTTGGGGGACATCCCTTTATTCTAGCTATGCCTTATTGGATGACCACAGTGACTCGATTTCTTCCAATGATTTATTTTTCGTTTCGGGGATAACACGCCATGTGAATATGAAAGTAATCAATGCCATAATGCCGAAGATCCAGAAGGTAATGGCCGGACCCGCAGAAGCAAGCATCGGAGGGAATGCCTGCGACACGACATAATCTGCAGCCCACAGCGCCATAGAAGCAAGGGCTGTTGCTTTTCCCCGAATACGGTTCGGGAAGATTTCCGACATAATAACCCACACGACCGGACCAAGTGATACCGCGAAGGCAGCTACATATAATAAGATAAAGATGAGCACCAGAGGTCCTGAAGGTTGTCCCGTTTGAAAGGCGATTCCTATTACAGCAAGACAAATTGTCATGACTGAGGAACCGACGAGCAATAACGCTTTACGTCCCACCTTATCGATGAGCCAAATCGCAAGAATCGTGAATAGAAAATTTATCAAACCCACAAGAATGGTTTGAATCAGGGCAGCATTCGTCCCCGCTCCGGTCTGCTTGAAGATTTCCGGCGCATAGTACATAATGGCGTTGATCCCCGTAACCTGCTGGAGAATAGCCAAGCCTACACCCACAATAAGAGCCAGTCTCAATGCAGGACTGAATAATTGGCGAATCGATCCGTTATCTTGCTCGAACGACTCCTTTATATCCAATACTTCTTGTCTGGCTAATGTCTCGCCATGAATCCGAAGTAAAATCGGCAGCGATTCTTCCGCCCTGCCCTGCTTGATTAGCCATCTTGGGCTTTCTGGCACAAAGAACAGCAGGACTAAGAATAATACGCCAGGCAGAATGCCGAACCCAAACATCCAACGCCAAGCCGTAGAAACATCCCACGCGTCGTCACCAAGTCCCGAAATCCACAAGTTAATGAAATAGACGAGGAATATACCGGTAACGGTAGCTAGCTGATTAAGGGCTACTAAACGTCCGCGATATTGGGCTGGCGCGATCTCTGCATTATAGAGGGGACACAGCGTAGAAGTAATACCAATGCCTACTCCTCCGATGATTCGAGCTATAATATAGCCATTGAACGTATCCGGAATGGCTGAACCAACCGACCCGATTATAAATAAGATGGCAGCCGTTATCAGGATGTTCTTCCTTCCGAACTTCTCGCTAAGCACGCCCGAGCTTGCGGCCCCGACAATGCAGCCAATAATCAAGCTTGAAACCGCCCAGCCGACCTGCAGCTCATCTAAATCAAAGCGCTCTTTCATGAAACCAATCGCACCCGACACAACAGCGGTATCAAACCCAAATAACAGCCCGCCAAGAGCAGCTACCATCGATACCAGCGTCACAAACTTCATGCTGACTTGTTCGCCTTGCTTCTTTATATTTGAGCTCACATTTATGCCCCTTCTGACCTGTTTACCTCTAAACGAGCCTTTTTATGAACAACCATTAGTACGAGTTTTATTGTAACATTTGAATTATTCACCTTAGCGGCCCATTCCCTTCACTAATTTGTTCATCACCAGCATAATATTGTGCTGATCCAGCCCCAGTCCGATAACAGGCAGTGTGCTAGCATCATTTAACTGGACACGACAAATTAGTCCATGCCTAATGGCATGAACCCATTCATTTATTGAAGCTGCATTCGATGCTCAGACGGGGTTAGCCCGGTAACCTTCTTAAACACGCGGCTGAAATAATTCGGGTCCTTATAGCCCACCAAGTAACAGACCTCTTTCAAGCTGAGTTGTCCGTCCTTCATGAGTTCCTTCGCCTTTTCGATGCGCAGTCTTGTCACATAGTCGATAAAAGTTTCCCCGGTTTGCTGCTTGAATACTTTACTGAAGTAATAAGGATTTAAGTGAACATGGTCGGCCGCATCTTCAAGAGAAAGCTCCTCTTGAAACCGCTCTTGGATAAACCTTGCAGCTCGGTCTACAACATTCCAGGTCCGCTGTTCACGTTCCTCACGGATCTGCTTAATGGCTAATTCCACATAAGTGCTCTCCGAGTTATAGCTAATCGTACTTTGCTGCGCTTGCTCGTCTTGTCCCTTTGCGACATTCAGATCCTCAAAGCGGCGCAGGCTTCCCCATTTGTTATCATACGTGGAAGCAAATACACCTTCGTAATACGATCTCCTGATCTCCTCCATGTCCGCTCCGACGCTTCCAATGCCCACTGAGATTGTGATGCCTCGCTGTTGATGAAGGGCTTCTGCCAGTTTAGAGCCTAATTGCAGTGCCGCTTCTCTTAATGCCTCATCTTCAGTTTGCTGCTTCTCCAGGAGGAATAGGGCCATGTGGCTATGAACCATAGAACTCACCACATAACCGGTACTCTCCTTGATGATTCCGTTGGCTGCATTCTTTACGGTATCATATATCTTTTTCTTCTCTCCCCCTACTTCCGGGAATGCAAGTACAAGAGCGCATCCTTTATCGATGGAGATCTCCAGAATTTCGGCAAGATGCTCCACTTCGACTTCGTTCACCTGATCGGACATAAACACCAAAGCTATTTCCGTTTCCGCCAGCGGGAGCAATTGAAAGAGCCTATCCCGGATCCCAAACTCTTCATCACGTTTCTTTTGCTCCTGCTCGATTTCAGCCACTAGCCGCTGCAGGAGTGCGACGATCTGACCCCGTTTGGCCGGCTTCACAAGGTATTCATTAACCCCGAGAGAAAGAGCTTCTTTCGCATATTCAAAATATTCATAGGCGGTAACCAGAACCATCTTGACCTGCGGGTTCTGAGCCTTGATTGCTTTTAATGCCTCAAGACCTTGAATGCCTGGCATTCGAATATCCATCATAATGATATGAGGATGAAATTGATCTGCCTTCTGAATGGCTATTCGGCCATTTTCAGCATGAATGATTTCGAAGGTATCCGGCATCATCCGGGTTACGATCCACTCTATGCCTTCCCGTTCTAATGCTTCATCATCTGCGATCAGTAGGCGATACATTCCTCTCCTCCTTCTTAGCAGGTATTCGTATCATAACCGTTGTTCCTTGACCCGGCTCACTGTGAATGGTTATCATATCCTTCCTCCCATAAAATAATTCCAATCGTCTGAACACGTTACGTGTCCCCAACCCTGTTGAATGCCCCTTTTCTTGTTCTCTCCGGCCTAATGGGCGCTCTGAGTCAAAGTGAAGCAGCGATTCACGGACCTCTGCACTCATACCGATTCCGTTATCGGATATGGCAATCCAAGTTTCATCTGGCTTACAAGTAATCGTCAGCTTAATTAGCGCCCCTTCCTCCCTGCCTTCGATGCCATGCACGAAGACATTCTCCAATAGCGGCTGAAGAGTCAGCATCGGTACGAGTACGTCCAGTCCACCCTCCTCGATATCGGTCTCAAACCGTATGCGTTCGCGGAAACGGGCTTGTTGGATAATGAAATATTCCTTCGCATGCTCAACCTCATCCCGGAGTGTCACCGGACGATCCAATTTCCGAAGATTGTAACGAAGCAGATTAGACAGCGAAACGGTAAGATCACTCGTCTGTTCAGCGCCCTCAAGCAGCGCGAGCTTGGATAATACGTTCAAGGAATTATACAGAAAATGAGGGTTGATCTGATTCTGCAGCACTTCCAGCTCCAACTCCTTGACCAGCCGGTCCTTCTCCAAGCTTTCCTTCTCTTTCACAATGAGTTCCTTCAGATTGTTCTGCATGTGGACGAAGGCTTCTGACAAGATACGAAACTCATTACGGGCGCTCAAAGGGGGAGGAGCGATTTGGAAGTTGCCATTCGATATGGATCGTGCAGTCTGGACCAACTGCTTAATGGGTCTTGTAATACGAAGCGAAATCCAATAAGCAAACATGACGCTGATCACCGTATTCAGAATAAAGACAACTACTCCCCAGTAATTCATGACATCAGTCTGAATGAGAATTTGCCTGTAGAGCGGCTGGTAATAGCTCAGTTCCTGGTCAATCAGATAATGCCCTTCTTCTTGTATGAATCCGGCCGTTTGTTCCGCCTCTTCGTAGAAATCCGCGTAAGCTAATGGGGACGGGCTATTCGAAGCCTCAACAATATCTGCTGCTTGCAGGATGAATGTGTGCAGCATATTGCGATAACTGCGTACGATGAGATCGGCAGCCGGAATCGTGCTCTGAGCGGACAAGCTTGTATGCAGCTTCCTTAATTCATCTCGCTGCTGCTTGTAGGCCGCAAGGCTGCTTTCACTCCGATCCTGCAGGTAGACATTGATTGCCCGCAGACTTCCCTTCGTTTGTTCGTCAGCTTGCTTATACAGCAATACCCGGTTCAGCATCAAATTATAGCTTTGCTGCACCGTTCTTCCGCTTTGAAAGATAAAGAAGGAAACGGCGTTATTCATAATGAATAGCGCTGGTATGACGATAAACAGCATTCTTCGCATATTCATCGGCCGCTCACACTTGCATTCATCCGCTCGCTATCCAGAATAGTAGTCTTGATATAATGCTGCTTGGGAAACGAGCCCCCTTTGAAATATTGCTCTAATAACTGGATCGACTTGGAGCCCATTTCCTTGGGCCGCTGAACAATCACAGCCATGACGTCTCCCTGTGCGATGCTTCGTCTGGTCTCCTCCAAATCATCAAAGCCGAACACGTGCATATCTTCCTTGTTTGCCGCCCTAATTCCCTCAAGAATGCCAGCTGCATCCAGGGCGCTAAATCCTACGATCGTTCCCATCCGATTATGCTGCCTCAGCATCGCCTCGGTTTGTTGAGCCGCTTGAATTCGTGAAATATTCGATGAACGGATGTCTATGATCTCAAATCCAGGGGTGCTCGAGATAATGGAACGGAACCCCTCTAAGCGCAGCCGCTGGTTATCCGCTCGTTCACTGCCGATAATGACACCGATTCTTCCATTCCCTGCAGCATCCTTCACCACAAGCTCCCCCATCCGCTTGCCTGCTTCCCGATTATCCGTTCCTACGTAGGCCAGACGCCGACTCCCAGGCTCATCCGCATCGACGGTGATGACGGGAATGCCTTGATCGATGGCTTTGTTAATCAGCCGCTCATAGTAAGGGTCCGAAATCCCTTGTGCCACGATCGCATCTGGTCCGGCCGTAATTGATTTCTCAAGCAGTTTCTTTTGCTCGGAAGGGTTAATTCGAATGGGTCCCATATAATCGATCTTCATCCCCAGCTTACCAGCTGCATCATTCGCTCCCTGCTCTACTGTTCTCCAGAATGGATTGTCCAGCTCTTGCGCGATCAGCACTACATGCTTTACGGCTGGACCTTCCATCTTGCTCGGTTCAATTTGCTGAACCAGACGATCGATTCTCATCGTGGAGGACAAGAGCTGGATCAGAACATAGCCGCATACAAGAATCAGGGCGATCAGTCCCAACGTCCATTTTCGGTTTGTCATGGAATAGGAACACCCCATCGTTTTTCAGGAATTTAGACTTAGTATGCGAAAATCAGCTTGAAATATAAGGTTAGTCACCGCTAAAGTTCTGAAGCAGCAGGATAGAAAAAAGAATCTAACCCGTTAATCCGAGCCTGATCGGCTCCTGATTGACGGGTTAGACTCCTTAGTTAAAAGCAGCGTTAGTCTGTTGGATGATGATTGAGGCCATTGTTCTCCAACACGGCGAATTTATCGCCGTATTCTTTAATAATATGGTTTTCCCCCCATGCGCAGAGGGAGTCTAATATCGATTTCAAGCTCCAGCCATACTCGCTAAGCTCATATTCCACCTTAGGAGGAACCTGGTTGTAGCTGATGCGGTTCACGATGCCATCCTGTTCTAATTCCCTCAGCTGCTGAATCAACATTTTTTGCGTGATGGCAGGCATTATCCGTTTCAAATCGCTTGTCCGCTTCTTCCCATATGTCAGGTGGCACAGGATCACGCATTTCCATTTCCCCCCGATTACCTCCAAGGTTGCTTCCACTGAAATATTATATTTCTTCTTGATCACAGTCACAGCCAATTCCCCCAAACCCAATTCGTGAATTCATATGACGGCCTATATATTACTTTTTAGTACCTATATCACTAATAAGTACGTACTGGTCATGATGGTATCGATCACTCATAATAACATTTGCCGGCCGGCGATGCTATACGAAAGGGGTCAAACATCATGACATTAGATAAAAAGAGAAGTACATTGGCACTCCTTGCGTTAGCGATAAGTGCCTTTGCAATCGGGACAACAGAGTTCATCAGTGTGGGGCTGCTTCCCCTGATCTCGGATGACTTCCATATATCGGTTACGACAGCCGCCTTAACCGTTTCTTTATATGCACTGGGGGTAACCTTCGGCGCCCCTCTGTTAACGTCTTTAACCACGACGGTTCCACGGAAGACCTTATTGTTCTGGATCATGATTGTTTTTATTGCGGGTAACAGCCTCGCGGCAACAGCGAACGGAATCGGTATTCTGCTCGCTGCCCGCATCATCTCCGCCTTGTCACACGGTGTGTTTATGTCGATTGGCTCTACGATCGCGGCGGATCTCGTGCCGGAGAACCGCCGGGCCAGCGCAATTGCGATTATGTTCTCCGGACTCACGGTCGCTACTGTTACAGGGGTGCCCTTGGGCACGTTGATTGGGCAGCACTTGGGCTGGCGGGCTGCTTTTGTCGGAATCGTTGTGGTCGGCCTGGTTGCCTTCATCGCCAATATGATCTTAATTCCTTCCGATTTGCGCAGAGGAACCAAGACGCCGCTTCGCGAGCAGATTAAACTGGTTACGAATGGGCGGCTGCTGCTTGCCTTCGCCATTACAACGATCGGGTATGGAGGCACATTTGTCGTCTTCACTTATTTATCCCCGCTGCTGCATGATATAACCGGATTTAAGGACACGACGGTGGCAGTTATTCTCTTGGTATATGGAATTGCCATTGCCATCGGGAACGTAATTGGCGGGAAGGCCGCTAACCGCAAGCCTGTATCTGCTTTGTTCTATATGTTTATTTTGCAATCCCTGATCCTTCTCATCCTAACGTTCACGGTTCCGTTTAAAGCCGCCGGGTTGATTACGATTTTCTTTATGGGCCTGTTTGCTTTTATGAATGTACCGGGATTGCAAGTGTACGTGGTGATGCTGGCGGAGCGATTCGCGCCCAAAGCGGTTGATGTCGCTTCGGCGGTCAACATTGCCGCGTTTAATGCGGGGATTGCGATTGGGGCATACTTGGGTGGTGTGGTTACAGATTCAATGGGACTCATCCATACCGCGTGGGTAGGAGCCTTAATGGTTCTTGGAGCCGTGTTCTTAACCGGTTGGGCACGTGCTCTGGAAAGAAAAGATAAGCTTACAGGCAAGTCCCCTAGCTGAAGATAGCTGCTCATGAACAGAGACAGCACATTCAACAACATCCAGGAGGTTTATCATATGATCGCGAAACATTTGCAAGATACAACGAAGTTACACAATGGCGTCCAGATGCCTTGGCTGGGACTTGGCGTTTTTAAGGTTGAAGAAGGCGAGGAGCTCGTCCAGGCGGTAAAGTCAGCCATAGCGAGCGGTTATCGCAGTATCGATACAGCCGCGGTGTATGCGAATGAGAAGGGTGTCGGACAGGGCATTCGCGAAGCCATACGTGAGAACAATCTGTCTAGAGAAGACCTCTTTATTACTTCAAAGGTTTGGAATGCCGACTTAGGATATGAATCCACGCTGGCCGCTTACGAAACAAGTCTAGATAAGCTAGGGCTCGAGTATCTCGATCTCTATCTCATTCACTGGCCTGTGGAAGGCAAGTATGAAGAGGCGTGGAGGGCATTGGAAACCTTATATAACGAGAAGCGCGTAAAGGCGATCGGAGTAAGCAATTTCCAAATTCATCATATTGAAAAATTAATGAAGAAGGCCGCCATTAAACCGATGGTCAACCAAGTTGAGTTTCATCCGCGATTGACGCAGCCGGAACTGAGGAAATATTGTAAGGAACAAGGCATTCAGATGGAGGCCTGGTCCCCGTTAATGCAGGGGCAGCTGCTGGATGATCCTACGCTGCAGGAGATCGCGGGTAAACACGGCAAATCCGTTGCTCAAATTATCCTGCGCTGGGACTTACAGCATGGCGTTATCACCATCCCTAAGTCCACGAAGGAACAACGCATCATAGAAAACGCGTCCGTCTTTGATTTTGAGCTATCGCAAGAGGATCTCGCCCGGATAGATGGCTTGAATCAGAATCTTCGAGTCGGCCCGGATCCGGACAACTTTGATTTTTAATATCACTTCCAAATAAAGATGGCGCCATCTCCTTCGACACGAAGGGAATGGCGCTATTTTGCGCAGTACTTATACTATTTCGACGTCAATTAATTTAAATGCCGTCACATCTGCGAGGCCTCGGTTCGTAATTCGAATCTCTGGAATAACGGGCAGCGCAATTAACGAGAAGGTCATGAACGGAGCGTTCAGCGAGCAGCCAATCTGCTTCCAAGCTTGATCAAGCTGAGTAACCTCATCCACGACTTCAAGCAAGGACTTATCCGACATAAGCCCGGCAATGGTAAGCGGCACCTGGGCAAGCACTTTACCGTTCTCCACGACGATCGTGCCTCCCCCCATTCGGACAAGCTCATTGGCTGCGAAGGACATATCCTGCTCATCGATTCCCATGACTAGAAGATTATGACTGTCATGCGCCACCGTTGAGGCTACCGCACCTGTCTTCACTTGAAACCCATGCGCGAACGCAAGCGAAATTTGTCCGGTTCCATGATGCCGCTCGATGCATGCAAGGCGGATAATATCCTGCTTCGCATCCGGTTGGATGATCCCTTGTTCAACCTGGAGCATGGCCTGCATCTTCTCTGTTCGGGCGCTGTTCTCAATCACACGAATGACGTTCACTTGCGTCTTATCCCGCTGGCCCCGGCTTGCAAGCTTGAAGTCCTCGGCCGTAAGCTCACGCTTCACGTTCATGGAATTGCGGATATGCTCGGGATAGATGAATGTAGGGAATTCAACGCGAAACACCCCCTGATCATATACCACCTGACCATCCGTAATGACTGTGGAAGGCTCGACCTTCCGGATATCATCTATCAATAAGATGTCTGCACATTTGCCAGGCGCAATGCTGCCCAGATCCTGCTCCAGCTTAAAGTAACGCGCCACATTAATCGTTGCCATCTGAATCGCTGTGACAGGATCAACGCCCTCTTCGATCGCGCGGCGGACCACATGGTTGATATGCCCCTTCTCCACTAGCGTCTGTGGATTGACATCATCGGTTACGAGCGAGATATTGTCCGTGCTCACCTTGTCCTCCGTTACGACCTTAATGACCTCTTTCACATCATGCCAGGCCGAGCCTTCGCGAATCATCAGATGCATGCCCATACGAACCTTGTGGAGACCTTGTTCACGGGTAATGGTTTCATGATCGGAGGTCACGCCGGAGGCAATATACGCCTGCAGCATACGATCATCATCACTTGGAAAATGTCCCGTCACAGTCTTGCCGTGTTTGATCGTTTCCGCTATCTCACCGCACATCTTCGGATCGCCATACACGACGCCTGGAAAATTCATAACTTCTCCCAGCCCTACGACATTGTCCCATGTCATACCCTCTTTAATATCATCCACGGCCAAGCTGGCGCCTGCATCCTCCAAGTCATCCGTCGCCGGTACGCAGGATGGGAACGTCGTGAATACCTTGAGCGGCAGCTGCTGGCCCTCTTCATGCATGAGCCTGACGCCTTCTGCGCCAAATACGTTCGCGATTTCATGCGGATCCATAAAAATCCCGGTCGTTCCTTTGGCCAGCCCGGCTTTCGAGAACTCGGTCACCGACAGCATCGTGCTCTCCACATGCATATGACCGTCCAGAAGCCCCGGGGAAATGTACTTTCCTGCAGCATCGATCACGACCGTTTGCGCCCCGATGGTGTGGTCCGCTTTCCCTACATAGGCGATTCTGCCGGCGGCAACGGCAACATCCATATTTTCGAGTAATTCGCCTGAATGCACATTAACCAATGTTCCGTTCTGTATAACTAAATCGGCATAAGCCTCGCCCATCGCAACCCTGGCAATCGTTCTGCTCGCATCAACGAGCTTGTGTCTTGTATTCTGTGTCATATGCCATATACTCCTTTATGAGCTTCAGATTGCAGCAGCACTAATTTTCACGATATTAGCATACTTGAACCGCTAAGTAAACGAATCCACGATCTGTTGTGCCAAGAGGGCTGCCTGCCTACGGATGGGACACTTTTATTCATATCGGTTGGGACGATCTGGACTCACTTGTCGAGGAAGTGCGTGGGAACGGTGGACCGTTTCCGTGCAGGAAGTACATCATACGTTCCCTTATCGCTCGATCAACGCACAAAAAGGGCGCCCATTCAGGCACCCTTATCGTATATCTCCCGTCAGATGCAGGGAAATTTCTATTCCGTTACTTTCTTTAAGGCCTCATCTAAGGCAAGGATCACCTTATCGCACCATACATCAAATTCCTTATCCTCGGTTTGATGCTCCGGATGGGCCAGAATATAGGCGATCGTTTGTTTGATCCCTTGGTCCAGCCGCGTCGTTGCAACAAACCCGGGTACAAGCCTCTTCAGCTTGGCATTATCGAACACGACGGTATTCGCCTTATCCCCCAGCAATCCGCCCCTGTAATCCACCTTGCTGCTGGCAGCCAGAAAATCGGATGAAACATGCACGGCTTGGAGCTTTACGCCAAGCGCATCGGCAATGGTCTCGTAAATTTGATTCCACGTCACCGATTCATCGGACGTGATATGGACGGACTCGCCAATCGCATGAATATTGCCCATTAATCCAATGAATCCTTTGGCGAAATCGCTGTTATGCGTCATCGTCCACAGGGAAGTCCCGTCTCCATGAATGATGACGGGTTTATTCTCCAGCATACGCCTGGCGACCTGCCAGCTCCCCTTGTTGCCATGTACGCCGAGCGGAATGGAGCGTTCATCATAGGTATGACTTGGCCGTACGATTGTAATCGGAAAACCGTTCTCGCGATATTGCTTCATCAAATATTCTTCACAGGCAATCTTGTTTCTGGAGTATGCCCAATACGGATTGGATAAAGGGGTTCCCTCCGTAATTCTATAATCGGACAGAGGCGTCTGGTAAGCAGATGCAGAGCTTATAAACATAAATTGTTTGGTTTTACCCTTAAATAAGCGATAGTCTCTCTCCAGCTGAGCCGGTTCAAAGGCAATGAAGTCCGCGACAACATCAAACTCCAGGCCTTCAATGAGCCCGGATACACGGTCTTCATCGTTAATATCCGCTTGAAGAATGTTTGCGCCAGCTGGTAAAGCAGCATTCCTGTTTCCCCTATTGAGAAGGTAAAGCTCGCATCCTTGTTCCAGCAGCTGCTTGGTGATGGCTGAACTAATCGTTCCTGTTCCTCCAATAAATAACGCCTTCATACATCCACCTCCGCTAATTTGGTAACAACAAACCTGTTAGATTAAGGAAAATGCCAATGACCAGTTATTCGCCATTCATGCCGCGATACCTCCCCAAGAAGAGGTGTCCGTTTCCTCACATGACCAAATCGACCCATTCCGCCAACATCTTGGCGATGAATTCATTGACGTATGGACTGGGGTGAATCGGATCGTCGAACAGAAACTCATAATCCAATAAACCCGCTTCAGCGCAATCCCGAAAATAATGTTCGAAGTCAATAAAACCATAACCATGTATCGATGAAAATTCCTTCACCGCTCCGTAATAATCGTCATAGCTGATCGGGGCTGAGGCAGCCCCTTCGAATGCGATCGACTTATCCCCTGGTGTCGTAAACAGGAGAACAGCCATTCTTCTGCTGCCCTCCTCGTTATGATGCCTATTGAGAGTGTCAAGGAGCGTTGTTAAATGGGCTGTAAAGGTTTCAATGGACGTCTGCCGTAAATACTCATTCACAATAGGAGCTTGAATGATGGCCAGTGTCGGGGTAAAGGGAACAAATTGAAGAAGCTCCTCCACGTGAGGGTGAGAGGGATCGTTAAAGCTGGCCGTCCCATCACCCAGCCATTGTCCCACGGTATGTCCGCCCATCGAGAAATTACGAGCGTCGTTACCGTCGAATAAGAGGCCTCTGATCCTAAGCACAGGAACCTCTAGCGAAATCTTCGGTTCCATAGGCGGCCCTGCATCCGGATGCGCCCCGCCATACGCCAAACAAAGTCTTCCGATCTGTTTCTGGCCATAATCAATACAATACACCACTTCTTCATCCCCATCAGGCAGATACGTATCGATGATTACACTCGAGGATGTAATTTCAGCTTCATCTGCGCTTACGGCGATATGAACACCGTTCCTGATCTGGGTCACCTTCGGATAACCCTCTGCCAGAGGATATAGATAACCGCCCGTGTTCCGTTTTTCGAACGTCCCTGCTTCGTTATCGTCCCACTCCCCATTATCCTGATCATGGAAAAATACTTCCAGCCTGGCGCCGCATTGCCCTGCGAGCACGCCTATGTATACTTTCGATGCATGAGCCTTCATATCGACATAACTTAATGCCCCGGGATTCCCGTCAGCGTTCCTCTCAGGAGCGATGAGCAGGAGATCCGAAGCAAATGCAGCGTTGAAGGCCAGATAACCCAGATTTGCCCTTGCAGCTTGATCCGCGGCGCGAGGCGAGTAGAAGCCTGCAGCGGAAATCGGCTCCACCCGTTCCAGCTTGGTTCTCGTGTAGCTTCCGTTAACCGGACAAATAAAGTCCAATGGGCTGCCATGAGTACGGTCATTCGGATACCAATCATATTTGCTGCGAATATGTGCTCTTAATTGGGCATAGTAGCCTTTGCTGTACGGAACGGCCATATGCGCCGAATAGGCCGGGAAAATCACGTCATAACCCGGGGAGCCCTGTCCCCAGCTGTGGCTGTCGCCCAGCATGATGATTTGCATATCGGTTGTGATGTGATTTCGCCGTCTTGCGGTTAGGATGGGAAACTGCGATGCTTTCATATTCAGCGCATACTTGGATAGAAACGTTAATAGATCAGCAGGCATTAGCCTACACCTCCAGCATGATTTCGGCTTATTAGCCATGTTCTGCGTTACTCAGAGGCCCTGATTGTATCCTCATAGGCCAAATCCAGGATCAATTTTTGAAGTAATCATATGTGATCATGCAAGCGCTGTCAATGAATGGCGGACGCCCAATGGAGCGGCGCTTAATCTAATTCAGTGCGGGAGTGGATTTTTTCTTTCCTTTACAGGTATGGACAGGTTATTCTTGTCATTATCTAGGAAGCAATGCGCTTCAGCTGTTGATGCAGCTCTTCTATCGTTCTATCCGTGAAGCGGAGTATGCCGTCTATCTCCACGATCATGCCTTGCCGCATTCGATCCCCCAGCCAGTCCGTAATAAAGGCGGGCGCATATCCGTTAGTACTAAATCCACCGCCAAAAGCAATCATTCGTTCATAGGCTACCAGATACTGCTCCTCACTTGTATGAGGATATGACTTGGTGTACAGCCAAAATTGCACGTCATACATCAAGGTGGAGAGCTCGTCGGAATGAAAAGCAAAGTAACCCTTGTCAGCCACGATTCTCGTACAGACCGTACGGATTCTCCCCTCCATGTCCTCGATCTCGGTTACGTTCGCACAAAGCTCTGCAAGCAGCGGGGAGAATAATCCGCTCGCAACGATCTGCAAAGCGTATTGTTTATCCTCCTCGGAGGTGTCATACACATCCTCATTCACCAATCCTTGAATAAAGGCTTCAAAGCTCTCCGCCAGAAACGTTATGTCATAACCGGCTTCCTGGTCGACATGAATAACCTCAGGCTCACCCTGCCTGCCGCATTTGCGATAATCCAGCATCACCACATCATGGCCTGCAGAAGGACAATCACAGATCACCACGCCAATGTCGGGATAGCCCCACTCTTCAATCATAAACCTGCTGCCAAATTCCCCACACAGCGAATAAGCCTTATCACGACCGATACCCATAATACCCGTAATCGCAATATGATCTTCTGCCCATGAGGTCATTTCCTCCGTAGGGAAGCAAACGTTATGGGGTATACCGCCGTTATGCAGTTTCATCATAGTAATGTAGGAAGCGGGGAGCTTATAGCCCAATTCCTGCTCAACGGCAGCAATCAACTCGTCTGTAGGCGGCTTAGCTGTATAAGCTTGTAAAGCATAGTCGCCATCTTCCCAAAAATGGCTGAAGTCAAAGTCTTCAAATGGGACTTGCCCAAGGCCGTTACCGCTGCGCTGCACGCTTGGCTTCTTATGGTTGCGCTTGGCCCCGCGGCGGCTCCGATCTAGCATCATCAATGTATGCTCATCCTCGGGATCAAGTTGATCCGCAATCTCAAATTCTCTTACCGATTCCTCGTATTGCTTCAAATAGTAGTATGAATAGCCCGCACGAAAATGCCAGAGGGGATCACGCTCACCCTGCTTCGCAATCGTCAAAAGCTGTTGAAGCGCGTCCTCATACCGTTCCAGATTGTTCATTGCTCTTGCCAAATGACTGACCATATCATAATCTCTGTCTTGCTTAGGAATCTTTGCTCCGCCTCCTTAATTTCAAGCCCGCTTCCCGGCGTGATTAGGATTGATCCTTCCGGTACAGCTCCCGGCTCTTATAGCCCGCCTGCAGAATCATCTTCATTTCTTCCCGCCGCTTCGCTTGCGTTTCCTCCTGCTTCGCGCTATAGACATAACGCGCCCAATCCTTGCGATACCCCGGGGTAAGCGATTGGTAGAGGGCAAGCAGCTCCGGGGTATCCGCCAAATCCTTCTCCACGCTTGGAATCAAGGCTATATAATCATCTACGCGTTGACTTGCTTTCGAAGAAGTCTGAACCTTCGCTCTGGCATCCTCTTTGAAGCCCACCACGGTAAAGACATCATCCAGTCCGACCATGCGTGCAAATTTAATATCGCTGATCCCGATATATCCATCCTCATCGGCGCCAAGACCCGCGAATAAATCATCCCGATGAATGAAGGTCGGATAGACCTTGTTCCCCTTCTTCGGATATGCCGCGAAGAGGTAGCCATTCTTATGGAGATGCTGATGGCTAATCACACGGTCAACCAGTTCCTGAAGCGACTCCATATCCAGCACGAAAGCAAATATCAGATCATACGCGCGGTCCTTGAGCGCTGTATCATA
Organism: Paenibacillus mendelii; assembly: GCF_024498075.1. Taxonomy (GTDB): domain Bacteria; phylum Bacillota; class Bacilli; order Paenibacillales; family Paenibacillaceae; genus Paenibacillus_Z; species Paenibacillus_Z mendelii. The sequence goes on along the minus strand of NZ_JANHOF010000007.1, from coordinate 71,590 downwards.
GCCGGTCATCTCCGCAAAATAATCCGTTCCTTCAGGCGCATCCAATACTGCCGCTGAATCGTACTTGTGCAAATTCAGCTTGTCTACGATCGATTTTGCCATTATGCTTCATCCCTTAGTGTATTTGAATGCTTTCATTAATTTAAGATCATTATAGCCTAAACTACTAACCGCTGCTTATACGTGCCGATGTCTTCCGTTAGCGTTGCCGCCCCCCCCCCACCTTGCCCTCACAATCGCTTACAAAAGTTGAGAAACATTAAATTATTTAGTAAACTAAACATATCGAAGGAGGAGATTCGTTATGAACGATCAGGCAAATAGCATGGAAATAGGGATTAGTACATTTCTGGAGGCCACGCCGGACCCGGTGACAGGGGAAACCGTCAGCCATGCCGAGCGTCTGCGCCATGCGGTTGAGGAGATTGTGTTAGCTGATCAGGTCGGTCTCGATGTCTATGGAATCGGAGAGCATCACCGCGCCGATTATGCCGGTACCGCGCCTGCGGTTGTACTTGCAGCTGCAGCAGGCATGACCAAGCGGATTAGGCTCACGAGTGCCGTCACTGTGCTGTCCTCGGACGACCCGGTTCGCGTATATCAAGCCTTCTCCACCCTTGACAGCATCTCGAATGGCCGGGCGGAAATTATGGCCGGCCGGGGCTCGTTCATTGAATCCTTCCCATTATTCGGATATAGCCTGGATGATTATGACGAGCTGTTCGAGGAGAAGCTGGAGCTGCTGCTTGCGATTCGTTCTTCGGAGAAAGTGACTTGGCGGGGCGGCCATCGTCCTGCTATCGATAACCTTGGCGTCTATCCCCGCTCCGTCCAGAATCCGCTGCCGGTATGGATCGCTAGCGGCGGCAATGCACAATCAGCTATTCGTGCAGGAATGCTAGGCCTTCCGATTGCTTTCGCCATCATCGGCGGAATGCCCGAGAGCTTCGCTCCATTGGTCGCTCTCTATAAAGAAGCGGCCGCTAAGGCCGGTCATGATCCGAATAAGCTGCCGATTGCGACACATTCGCACGGTTTCGTCGCGGATACAACCGAACAGGCCGCTGATTTATTCTTCCCTTCGACGCAAGCCCAGATGAACGTCATCGGGCGCGAACGGGGCTGGGGTCAGCATTATAACCGCGCAGCCTTCGATGCCGCCCGCACTCTCCGGGGCGCCCTCTATGTAGGCGATCCCGAATACGTTGCCGAGAAGATTATTTTGCTGCGCAAAAATTTGGGCGTTACCCGCTTCTTCCTGCACGTGAATGTCGGCACGATGCCGCATCGTGATGTCATGCACGCCATCGAGCTGCTCGGCACCAAGGTCGCGCCAATCGTACGCAAGGAGCTTGCAAGGCACGAAGCATAGGAATAAACGGAGCGTTCTTAGTTGGTACTGCTGGCCTGAATTTTGCGGCCAGCAGTTCATCGTTCCAGTACTTCCGGATTGGTGAGAGCAGGCCAGCAATCGCGCCGCCCCCGCTATTTCCTTCCATTCATATTCATTTAAGGTTTGCTTAAGCTGATTCTAAGAGAAGCCCTGTATACTGTGGAAAGCGGAAAGCAAGATTGACTTCCCGCCCTCATTCACACTACAATATGTAGTGAAAGGTGCGTGCGGAATGAATAAGAAGCTTAATTTCAACCACCGGGGGCTTGAACTCTTTTTCGGCCCGCTGGAAGCTCAAATCATGGATATTCTTTGGTCAGCTCCCGATCTGTCCATTAAAGACGTGCAGACAAGGCTGGGGAAAGACAAGGAACTGAATTTCAACACGGTGATGACCGTGATGAACAGGCTGACCGACAAAGGGTTTCTGACTAAGGCAGTCGTAGGAAGAACATCGATCTATCGTCCGAATGATACGAAGGAACGGTTTCTGGAGAGCCAGTCCAAAGAAATTTCCCACAACCTTGTAGAAGATTTCGGTCCGTTGGTCGTCTCTCACATGCTTGACGGGTTGGACGAAGCCGATCCGGAGCTGCTAGAGAAACTGGAGCAAAAAATAAAAGCGCTCAAAAAAGGAAGATAGATCATGTGGAAGCGTCGATCGAAATTGCTGTTTTTCTCGAGTGCTGTTATTTCACTGTTTATTCTGATTCAAATGGGTCTGTACCTAATCGAGAAGTTTTCCGGCGTTGCCGTCAATAATCTATTTCAACATTGCACCAGCTTAATGCAGAGGCTCGGTGTGGGGTGGATGGCCTATCTGCTCGATATGCTGGTCGTATCCACGCCGCTGCTGGCCATTTGGCTCATCACCCGGCAGCTTTATTTGTCCTGCCGTACATATAAGAAGCTGGCTTCGCTCCAGGACAGGAGGCTTTCAGACGACTTGAACCGCGCGTATAACGACGGAAGGGACGGTTTTCTTGTCGTTTCCAACGTTGAACCCATTGCGCTTACGATGCGTTTCATCCGCCCTCGGATCGTGTTATCCACGGGGCTTCTGCAGCTGCTGGACGACGGTGAGCTGGAGGCGCTGATCCGGCATGAGATTTTCCATATGAAGCATAGGGATCCGCTGAAAACCTTTTTCATGGTCATGTGCTCGACCGTATTTTGGTATGTGCCCATTCTCAAGTGGAGCCGCAAGCAATATATCACAGCACGAGAAGTCCTCGCCGATTCATGTGCGGTCGAAGCCATGGGCTCCATAGAGAATCTCGGGAGCGCATTGCTGAAGCTGCTGCGAAGAAATCCGGCAAAACGCTATTCGTTTACCAACGCGTCCTTCGCGGAATCGTCGATCAACTATAGAATTCAATTCCTGGTCGATCCGCAGGTCGAGTCTTCTTTCCGGCTGCCGGTCACAAGCTTGATGATGTCCCTGCAGGTGGTCGCGGCGCTATCGATCTTGTTTATCGGCGAGCTGCAGTAATTTTTTTTAACCACTAACACTACATGTCGTAGTGTATTCGAACAAGGAGGTTGATACGACTACAACGCATGTCGGTAAGTTTAGGTTGGACTACCTTTATATCAACAATAAGGAGGATTCTTCATGAACATCAAAAAAACAATCGTTGCGTTGGGCGTTGTCGTTGTATTGGCAGGCGGTGCATACGCCGCATACGATTATTATGCCGGGAATCATGTTACGATTCAGGAGGTCATACCAGCAGATGCCCCGGTACAGACCGATACGGCAGTCATAGAACCTGCCGAACTGGATGGCGAATGGAGCATTCAGCCGGATTCGAAGGTCTATTTTTCCGTCACAACGTCCAAAGAAACCGTCAATTTTGAAGGGGCGACCGTCAACGGAACATGGAAGATCGATACGGCCGATCAGGCGAATATGAGCGGACAAGGCGTCGTCGATATTAACGCGCTGCAATCGGGCAACTCTCAGCGGGACGGACATATTAAAGGGGCGGATTACTTGAATGCCTCAGACAATCCGGAAGCAACCTTCACGGTCCAATCATTCGATAATTTCCCGAAGGAATGGCAAGAAGGCGTGAAGGCCGCTTTTACCATGAAAGGGACGCTTACCGTAAAAGGCATTTCGAAGGAGGTCGCCTTCGCAGCAGAAGCGCTCTACAGTGAAGGCGCGTTTAAAATGGAAGGCAGCACGGTCGTGACCTTCAACGATTTTGGGATGAAAAATCCTCACACGGTCATGCTGGATACCGAGAACGACATAACCTTGCAGCTCCGGCTTAATTTGAACAAGAATCAGGCATAGATCAGGTACCCTGTATATGATGTTCGCCGACTCCTCATTCGGGTAATAGATCCGTATCCTGTAACTGGTTTGTAAACCTATCTTATTTTCCCTCTGTATAATATAGAAATAGGCTTACATAACAATCATCCTATGGGACGTATATCTAACCATGTTTGGAGAGGAGAATCTATCATGAACACAGGAATGAAATGGAGTACAGCCCTATTGGCTGCAAGCGTGCTGCTTGGAGGTACGAGTATAACGGCAGGGACTTCGGCATACGCCGCATCAGCGGCTGCAGCTCCAACTGCGGGGAAACAGGGCGTGCAGGAGCCAGCCGTCGTGCTTAAATATAATGGGAAGACGTTATCCCAGCAGGGGAAAGCGCTGAACGGCAATACGATGATTCCGGTTACGGCTCTGCGCGATGCCTTCGGCTTCTCGCTGAGCTATAATGCCGGCACCAGGACATATACGGCAGGCAATGGATCCGCGAAGCTTAATTTGGAAGTTTCCGAATATGGCGTGACGACCAACTTGAACGGCTATTTTCTGTACAGCAATGTACGCGACGAAGCCAAGGTCTTGAACGGCCACTTGTATGTGCCATTCAAGCTGTTGAGTGAATATTTGGGCTTCCAAGGCGTTTACAACCCCTCTCTGAAGTCACTTGAAATCAGCAAACGGGTGATGAACGATATCACCATCTCGTCGGAATCCCTGACCAAGAGCAATACCAATGCCGCCATCGAGATCCAATATCCGACAATCAACGGACTTACAGACGAAGCTCAGAAGGCCATCAATACCGTGCTCAAGCAGAAAGCGGATCATTTCGCAGCGGCGAGCGAGAAGCAGGCCAGTAAGCGGGACGGTTCCGTGGAGCGCAAATATGAGTTTATTCAGAACTACGTGGTGACCTTTAACCGTGAAGGCGTGCTCAGTATCGTGATCGATCAATATAGTTATACTGGCGGTGCACATGGCGGCACATTCCGTGAAGGACTTACCTTCTCCCTTAAGAACGGTAAGCGTCTTGAACTGGGCGACCTGCTCAAGGCGGCTCCTAACTACAAGCAGACACTGGACAGACTGCTGAAGGAGCGGACGAAGAAGGAAGACTTCGCCATCGATTCCGCCGGACTGAAGGATAAGCCTGATTTCTACGTCAAGGAAGGCGGTCTGGCTATCTTCTACCAGCAGTATGAAATCGCGCCTTATGCTGCCGGATTCCCTACCTATACGTTTAATTTTGGCGAATTGCTGCCGAAGGGCGCGAATCCCTTCGCCTCTATATAGTAACCGACGCTTTAATGAAAAAGGCGCTCAAGACCTGAATGGGTCTTGAGCGCCTGCTTATTATTCAGGGTATTAGGCCGGCAATAAAGTAATCAACCGGCAGCCGCCCTCGAAGCCCGGCGGTGTAATGTACTGATGCGTCCCGGTGGAGAAGGCATCCTCATGGGCAAAGTGTACATGGCCGCAGAATAAGCCGTATACGGAATCGCTCTCATTCACCCATTGGCAGAAGGCTGCGGTGCTCTCGGTTGCCAATAGATTGGCGGTGTTATGCCGTTCCAGGTCTTGCTGGTCCGCACCCATCACGATTGGCGCCCGCCATACCGACACTACATCGGGTATGAGGCTGGGAATCGCAACTGGTATATGCATGAATAACAGGCAAGGGCCCCTATCCGCAATCTCCCGGATCCGTTCAACCTGCTCCGCTTTCAACTGATATGTGCTGTTATCGACCGCAATGATCGTCACGCCATCCAGCTCACCGATTTCGCATCCGGGCACATGCTTCGCCCACTTGCTGAATTTCGGATAGGCCTCCGTACGAACTTCATCCCGTTCACCGGTGAATGGAAAATTCCAATCATGGTTGCCCACCGTGTACAGATAAGGTGAGTTAAGGCTGCTGTAGATCCGGTCCATCTGATCGAAATTGGCTTGGGTGGGATAGTCAATGATATCGCCGGTGAAGACCGTGAAATCCACCTGCAGTTCATTGCTCTGCTCCGCTTGGCGCTCCAGAATTTGCAGCGTGCTTGGAGACCCGTTCTCACCCCGGCGAAAGCATTCCGTCCGGCCGACAGCCAATTCCCGTACCCGGTCTTCGTCCCTGTCATCGACTTCCGTCAAATGGCTATCGGTTATATGCATGATCGACAGCTTGCGCGGCAGCCCCGGAATACGGATAACCGTCTCAAGTGGTTTATAGGCTCTATCACTCATTGAAATTCCTCCTCTAACGGTTCATTATCCGAGAATAGATCGGGGTTGTCTCGCAGCATGTCGGACAGGATGTCCGTCATTTTCACGGTGTCGCATACCCACATCTGGGCATCGCCGAACTGCTGACGACAGATGGCCCCCTGCCTCTCGAGCAGCTTCTCCACCTTCCAGAAGTGTTCGGACCAAGATAACCCGTGATGTCTTCGGGAGGGCACCGATATTTTCTTGCCGTTGCCCAGAACGGTATATAACGGCTCATGATGATCGGTTAGCCTGCCCGGGATGTCCATCCATTCCTCAATGCCGTGAATGAACGTATTTCTGCGCTGATCCACGCCGACTAACAATATCGCAGCCTGTCGATCCAAGAGCTTCCCCCACGCCGATTCCCGGTGACAAGGGGTATCGCATCGTTCATCACCTTCTACAAACGAAGCCGCATCCCGGCCCAAAGCCGCTACCGAGTGGGTCGGATGGTTAGAGCGGACAACTCCAGGCCGCTGCCGGAACAGTTCTGGCAATATGCCTACACACACAGGGGAGGTCTCGACATGAAATAGGGGATTGTCTGCGTTAATATAAGACCAGGTATGCGTCGGCAGAACAAGCAGCCCTTCCCGCATAAATTCCGACAGGGCATCCAATACCGCATCCGCCCCTCCCTCGACCTCTCCGATGCTCTTCATAGAGGAATGCATCAGTACGGTCCCGAGCCTATTAATTCCCGCGTCTTCCAGCTGATGAATTAAACTTTCCTTCGTATGCAAGTCAGGCCCTCCTTATCGCTTCAATCTCTTTGCTGTTCGTAGAATAGCGAGATCATTCGCTTGCTCTTATCGCCCATAACTAGCAATCTTCCATATTCCATATCGGTATTCATCAAATCTCTCTTAATTTACCATGTTTTTAATCGTTTTGGGCTACTTTTCCTTAATTTATGCCGACCATGCAGCCCATCCCTGCCCTGCAGCAAACGGGTAAGCAAAGAAAGCAAGGTTCTTACGAAGCCGCCTAAGCTGGCTTCAAGAACCTTGCTTTCTATTATCATTCTATAGCCGATACCGTTACTTGTAAGCCTTAGCTGTAGCATCAGCAACCACAATCGCATTATACACATCTTCTGGCGTCACAGGGAATGGCATGTTGCCCATGGTATCGCTTGCGGAGCAAGCGGCCTCCGCGACCTGGCGCCACTCGGATTCAATAAACTCCGTGCATCCCAAATCTTCAAGCGTCAGCGGGAGGTCGACATCCTTGATCAGCTGGATTACCGTCTCCAGCTCATCGGTAGGAGCATTCTCCAGCACTAGCTGAACGAGTAAGCCGAAAGTTACTTTCTCGCCATGCTGTGCCTTGTGAATGGAAGGGACTGCGGTCATCCCGTTATGAATGGCATGGGCTGCAGCAAGGCCTCCCGATTCTGCACCGACGCCGCTCAAATAGATCGTGGCTTCGATTGTTTCTTCCACTGCGCGCGTATATAGCTTCTGATCCACCGCCCGCTTGGCCTTCACAGCGTTCTCAAGCAGCGCTTCATAACAAAGTCTGGCGATTCCAAGCCCCGTTGTGGATGGCTTCATGAGGACCAGATTATCTCCATTGGAGGCATAGCAGGCACGGGCTTCAAAATAAGTCGCAAGCGCGTCGCCAATCCCAGCCGCGAAGAAGCGTGAAGGTGCAGAAGCCAAGATGGCCGTATCCGCCAGAACCACATCCGGATTAGACGGTAGAAACAAATATTCGTCGAACGAACCGTCTTTATTATAAATAACAGCCAGCGCAGTACAGGGTGCATCGGTTGATGCGATGGTAGGGAATATGGCCACCGGCAGCTTCTCATAATAAGCCGTTGCTTTGGCGGTATCCAATGTCTTTCCTCCGCCAATACCAACGATTATGTTAGCCCCTGCTTGGCGGGCAAGTTCCCGGTGCCGTTCAATTTCTTCTTTCGTACATTCATAATTAAATTTCTCGAAGGTTGCTTTCTTCCCGGCGCCCTCAATGGAAGCACCCGCTTCTTTCTTCGCGCGTTCGAGGATAAACTCGTCGCAAATCACATACGCGTTATCACCAAATGCCTGAATGTAATCCTTTAGGTTACCAAGCAAATTGTGACCGGTGATGAACTTTTTCGGGGATGTAACAGACCTTACAAACTGTGACATGGAAAGGGACTCCTCATCGTTAAGGTTTATCTTACATATACAATCTGTATATTGTTTGCGGATCCCCTGAAAGTATACCCAGCAGCGATGCTTCGACAGTAAAAACCACCCATATGCCTAAGCATCGGGTGGTTGGGTTGACACTACAAATAGTTGGCCTTAATCACATTCATGTGGTGAGTCTCATGGCCGGCAATGAGGAATGCAGCGGCGCGTGCAGACAAAGGATGGCCGCTGAACGCTCCTACGCGTAGAAAGGCTTCCTCCGGCAGATTGGCTATAAGCGTAAGTGTGGATTGCCGGACAGCCGTAAAGTCCGTAAGGATCTCCGTCATAGACATGCCCTCGAATGGGGCGGACTCTGCGAAGATGTCGCGGTCATAGCCCGGCAGCTCACGTGCGTCACCGCGGGCAATTCGAAAAATACGATAGCTCCATAACCGCTCCACATCGGAAATATGCCCGACTACCGTTTTAAGCGTCCATTTCCCTTCAGCATATCTGTAGTTCGCCTGTTCCTCTGACAGATCCTTCAATAGCAACCGGGTCTGATCATGCTGGCTTTGTAAGATATCTACCAGATGTCCTTCTGGTACCAAGTTTACATACCGCTCAATTCCAGGTAGATATTCGTCCGGCTCTGGTCTTGTTTTCATAGGAACCTCCCCGCGTGAATATAATCTGACATTCTTACCTAAGGATTCGGACATTAATTTACAAAAGCATACAAAATGAGTTAAAAAAAGCATATATGTAAATAATAGTTTATCCGGTATAATAGAGAGGAATCAATTGATAGCAACGATCGGCTGGCCAGCCAATCTATGAAATGAAACATACTAATATAATAATCGAAGGAGAGATATTATGAAAATCCGTTATAAGAAAGCACTGGTACTAAGTATGTTGACGATCATCCTCATGTTCGCGGTTGTGACCCCGGCAATGGCTGCCACATATGCAGGATATAACACGTATGGTATACAGCTTGATACCCATTCCGGCACGGTAAACGACGGCAGTATACATCAGTGGGTGATCGCCCCTGCAGACCGCGACCCGTCACTCAACTCGATGCAATTTACAAACAGCAGCAGCGTTACGCTCAATGTCAGAATCTATGTGGGCAGTTATACCTTGTATTCAGGTAGTCTTGGCAACGGAACGCACCCGATATCATTCGACGGCACCGCATATCCTGGTACCGTGTACTTGCAGATAACCAATGCTAACTTTACGTCGGCGGGCTATAGCTTTATGTATTACTAAAGTTAGGCAGCAAAGAGGCACTCATTTGTGCCTCTTTGCTGCCTAGCGTTATTGTGCTCCTGCTTGTGTCAGCAATCGCTCTATTTCTTTGAAGCCTTTATTGCGTGCATGCTGCAAGGGAGTCACCTTATCATGATCCGGAATGTTTACATCCGCCCCGTGATCAATGAGCACCTGTACCGTTTGCTGCTGTTTTTCGCCGCCGTTATTCAAGATGATGGCTTCCATTAGAGCTGTCCAGCCCAGGTTGTTGATGTGGTTTACGTCAATGTTCGTATTCGTAAGAAGCTCCTTAACCACATCTACATAACCATGCTCCGAGGCCGGAATCAGGGCAGTCCCCCCATACCGGTTCGTAATCGAGGGATCCGCACCGGCAGCGATGGTTAGCTTCAGGATGTCCAGGTATCCCTCCGCTCCGGCATACAAGAAGGGACTATTTTTCATGCTGTCCTGAATGTTCACATCGGCACCCGCTTCCACCAGAACCTTCACCGTCGCGGCATCGTTGTTGTAAGTCGCGATCATCGCTGCCGTCCGTCCCTTGGAATCCTGCGTATTGATATTGGCGCCTTCTTCAATGAGCTTTCTTACCGTATCCGTTTCTTTGCGCTCCGATGCTTGAATGAGCTGTTTATCCATAGGTACCTCCTGTTTTTCCGACTTTTCTCTGTCTTTGGAGACACAGCCCTGAAGGAAGAGCATACAGCCTATGGCTATAATCAGCCATTTCCTCATGATATATCTCCGCCTTTGCTTATCGATATGATCTTGGGGAACACCCTTCTCATCGGCCGCAGCTCCGCTTCATTATTCCATCGTAACGGTAACCGCAGAAGCTGTCGCCCACTCATCGGCTGGAGCTACGGTGTATGTGGTACCCGCTTGTATGGTTCCATTGTCGGCAATATCGAATACGCCCACTGCGCCTTTACGGCTGGAATACTTGTAGGTTGCCAAGAGCTTATCGCCATTCGGAGCTGTCAACACCATACTGCGGCCGGAGAATAATTCATCCCCCGGATCTTGCGCCAAGGTAACCTGGATCGACGTCTCACTCATGGCTTCAACGCTCTTGATTTGGAGCGGTTCGAATTTCTTGGCCACGAACGAAGAAGAGGAAATATTCGCCCAGTCCGACGTTACTGTATATTTTACACCGGGCGTCAACGTTTGTCCTTCCGGAAGACGAAATTTCGGTTCCTGCTTCCCGTCTGTCGATTGTGTGAACGGTACATACTTGGCCATGATTGGCGACCCGTTCTCCGGTGTGAGCAAGACTTGTCTAGCCTGCATGGACGGGATGATCTGATACGTGGTTCCATTGGCTTGTTCGCGGTCATTCAGGATGAATGCATTCGCACCGCGTCCGCCGCTGTAAGCCGAGATGATATATCCATAGTCCACGACGCCATTCACTTTCAGAGATTCAAGCTCGAACGTATCGCTCGTGACTTGGCTTGCGGCAGTCATGTTTACTTTCGCTGCGCTGCCAAGAGTAGAGCCTGCTTTTTTACTTTTATACGTAAGGGTATACGTAGTTCCGGCCTGTTGAACGGAAGTCGGAACGATATAGGTTGCAATTGAGCCTGTTTTCAAGCGAGGCATATTCGTCAATGTCAGATCGTTGTCGAAGCTGAAATTTTCTTTCGCTATGGCGAATCCTTCATCGGCTGCGGTCAGAGGCTTATCGAAGGTAACGATCATCGTAATGGCGTTTAGCGCTCTTACGCTCGTAATCTTCGCATGCTCGGAAGGAATTGCTTTACGAGCGGTTTGAATCAAGTAGGCTGTCTCTCCACGCGAGGCGCTGCCGCTTGCCGAATAGAAGGCTGCCATCCAATACTGGACGGATTTCGCATCCCGCTCCAGGGCTTTGGATACGACTTGCGCAAGCTCGGCGTCGGTCACCTTGCCTTGCGGATTGAAGATTCCGTTCTCTGCTTCCATGATGCCTAATCCAACGAGCTTAGCTGCGTAGTCGTAATACCATGCATTCGCGTTCACGTCCGTTAGCTCAGCCGGTTCGTCGGCTTTATCTTCGAGATCAAAGGCTTTATACACCAATTTGGCTAATTCAGCGCGGCTGGTCTGGTTATATTCATTCATTTGATTCAGATAGCCTTGCATAATGCCTAGTTTATGAAGCTCTTTAACTGCGGCTTGTATCGCTTGATCGGACAGCTGAGATGCTGCCGCTGAAGGGCTTGGCTGGTTTGCTGCCTGTACATTCGATACCGCGTTTGGCAGCGAGGCTGATCCTAAGGCAGCGATCGTCAGGATCGCGGCGACTTTTCTGGAAATGGGGTTCATCTTTGAAATTCCTCCTCTATCAGTGGTTATTGCCTACTTATAGGATAGAGGGTAGAAAGAAACTCCGAAGAGGAAATTTATAAACAAAAAAGAAACAGACGCTTACTTTTTTGAAAACAACATGCAGCCGATACTTACACCGTAAACCGATACCCGGCTCCCCAGACCGTCTCGATATATTGCGGGTTGGACGGGTCTGCCTCCAGCTTCCCCCGCAGCCTCCGGATATGCACCGTGACTGTTGCGATATCCCCGGTCGAATCCATTCCCCAGATGCGCTCGAACAATTCTTCTTTCCCGAATACCCGGTTCGGATGACTCGCCAGGAAGACGAGCAGGTCGAATTCACGTGTGGTGATCGCAGCTTCCTTCCCTCGAACAAATACCCTGCGCGAAGCCTTATCGATATGAAGACCGCGAATATGGATTTCATCGGAATCTGCAGACTTATGCTTGCCCAGCAGCCGTTCATACCGGGTTAGATGCGCCTTCGCTCTGGCGACTAATTCACTTGGGCTGAACGGTTTCGTAACGAAGTCGTCCGCCCCTAGATTAAAAGCACGGATCTTGTCGATCTCTTCCTTCCGCGCTGACACAATGAGGATGGGGACTTCCTTCTCTTCCCGTATCCGGCGGCATAGCTCAAACCCGTCCATCCCCGGCAGCATCAGATCGACGATAATCAGGTTATAGTCTTCATGAAGCGCACGCTGCAGCCCCTCATCCCCGGAATGACATAGATCTACCGCGAACCCGTTTAATTCAAAATAATCGCGTTCAAGCTGCGCAATTGTCGTCTCGTCTTCAATGATGAGGATCCGTGTCATCGTGATCATGCGCTCCTTCACTTGTCATTCGTTTCAGCCTAATAAATAAACTCGTCCCTGCACCCGGCACGCTCTCCGCCCATATGGTGCCGCCATGTTCTTCGACAATCTGGCGGGCAATGGCAAGCCCTAACCCGCTTCCGCCTGTCGATGAGTTTCGGGAAGGCTCCGCGCGGTAGAATCGGTCAAAGATATAAGGCAGCGCCTCTTCCGAGATCCCCATGCCATTGTCTTTGAATTCAGCGGTTACCCATTCGGGTTCTGCCAGTATGGAGACTGCCATTCGCTTGTGGTCTTTATTCATATATTTGAGCGCGTTATCCATAATGTTCACGACCGCGCGCTTTAATTTCTCTAGGTCTACAGAGACCGTAATCGCCTCACTCGCAGGGTTATCCCAATCGATTGCAATGCCTTGGCCTTCCCAGTCATACCTCATTTCATCGATGCAATCGTCCAAAAATTTGACGATATCCACCTTCTCGAACTCGAAGGGGACTTGATTCAAATCCAGCTTGGAATATAGGAATAACTCGTCAACCAGCTTATCCATATTGACAGCTTTTGTATAAATGATATTGACATACGTCTCCATCTTCTCCGGTGTATTGGCTACACCGTCCCGGATTCCTTCAATGTATCCTTTAATCGTCGTAAGCGGCGTTCGCAAATCATGGGAGATATTCGAGATAAGCTCCATCCGGTTCTCTTCATCCTGCAAGCGCAGGTTCACAGACTCCTGCAGTCGTTGACGCATGCTCTCGAACGCTTCATTAAGCTGGCCAACCTCGTCTTTCGAATTCAAATCAAGCTGAAATTGGAGATTGCCTTCCTTAATGCGCTCGGCAGAGCTTCTCAGCAGGTTCAACGGCTTGACTACGCTTCGCGTAATCCAGCGGTACAACAACCAATTGGCAATGATGAGCACACCGATCAGCAGAATCGAGAGCACGGGCAGCAGCCTGCGCGTCAGCTCCGCGAAAGGACTCCGTTCCCGGATGACAAACACGCTTCCTTTGGCTCCATCCGAGTATCTGTAATCAAACTTCGCATACGCATAGAACCGTTCACCGATATTGAAGGTGCTGCGGATCTGATTGTTATTCAAGTCATAGAGCGGCAAAGCTTGGCCCAATTCGGGCTGATTAAACGTCCTCGATTCGAAGATCTGGCTGTTCTCGCGCCTGACATAGAGACCCGACTTCTCTGCTCTTAGCTTAAAATCGTAGTCAAGCAGCAATCTTTGTTCTGAAGCTCGTCGGGGTCGTTCTTAGCCAGATACTTCAGCTCCAAGAATATGGAATCCCCCTGCTCCGTCAATGGATTGATCTGATAATGGACCTTATAGATATCCCGGAAGCTTTGCAAATCTCCTGTGGAAGCAATCGTATAGAGACTCGCGGTCAACAAGATGAAGAGTAAGCTGATCACCAGCATACCCGTAAAGGACAGTAATAATTTAATGCGGATCGACATCATATCACCCTCTGAAGAACCCTGATTAGATCGTACACATGTTATCACATGTTTATAAAAATTGTTCGAACCTGTTCTTCACATTAGAATTCTCCCCGCAAAATACGGCAGTGCTGCAGCGCCCCTCACTCTTCAACCCCCGCCCCTAGCGTTCCAGCGTTTTAAAATAGCGATAGACCTTGTTCAGCTTTTGTTTATGCCGGCCCCGCGGGCTCTCCATGCTGCCAAATTCGAAGAACTTCACTTGCTTGATGCCTACATAGTTGAACAGCGCTTTGCGCATTAACGTTTTGTGGGCATTATTCAGCCAGTATAGCGGATAATGCGCCGGGCCCTTCATGCTGGAGATGCATACCACGGACTTCCCTTTTAGAAGCCCCTCCGGAAGTAGTCCGCCCGTATCCTTGTAGGCAAACCCCGCAGCAAACATCTGGTCGATATATCCCAGCAGCATTGCCGGAGGGCGCCCCCACCAAATCGGATAGATAAAGACAATTTTGTCAGCCCAAATGAGCTGTTCCCTGTACCTGGCGAGCTCCGGATCGGCATGCATATCTCTCCTGCGCTTCTCTTTATTGAACACTAAGACCGGATTGAATCCCTCCTCATACAGATCCAATACCTTTACCTCGGCTACCTTGGCATTCTCCTTGTTGCCTAGAATAGCTTCCTGTAGAAAAGCGTAGCTTAAACTCTGGTGATTCGGATGGGTATAAATGATCAGTACGTTCATTCTAACAAACCCCTTTACTTGTCATTTGATAAGTAAAGGGTAGCATACAGCCAATTTAATTGTCAAATGATAATTGTTTTGTGATAACTTATTTGCTATGGTGTCAATAGAGGTGATTTCATGGACAAGAACGCCCTATTCAAAAAATTTGTAGCCTTCTCATCAGCCGTTCATCAACTAACGAATGAGATGACCAAGGATGTGAAATCCGAAGCGCTGACCCCCGTTCAATATAAAATTCTTGAATACATTGCCATAAGCCAGCCTGTTACGCTCAGTGAAATCAGTGAATGTATGCATATGTCCATGCCGAACACGAGCCGGGAGCTCCGAAAATTAAGCGAGAAGCAATTATGCGAGAAGGCGGCCGATATCGAGGATCGCCGCAAGCAATTTGTCCGTCTTTCTATGCAAGGGGAAGCGATGATGAGCGAAGCCTTTCAACGCATTGAGTCCCGCTTCGTTGACCGAATCAACAATGCCTCCGAAGAGGATCTGAAGGAAATTGAACACGCCCTTGACCTCCTTCACCGCAAGGTGTTTTATTGAGGATCGTTGAAGCATCCTGTATAAAAAGCCGCTCCCAAAGCATGGAGCGGCTTTTTTCTATTTCACGCTTCCGATAATGGAAAATGATTCGGGGTTGCAATACCGAGAATATCGCATTATATTATTTGATGTATCAAAAATTGATATATCAACTATTGATGCGTCAAATAAAAGGAGAGCAGGAACCCACCATGAATAAAGGTCAGAAAACCAATGATTTCAACGAAATCGTATTTGGGCGCAAGTCCATTAAACAATACGATCCTAGCATAACGATCAGCCGTCAGGAGATGACTGACATGATCGCAGAGGCCACGCAGGCACCGTCTTCGGTCAACATGCAGCCCTGGCGTTTCGTAGTCATTGACAGCGTTGAGGGAAAAGAAGCTCTTGCTCCTCTTGCTCGATTCAACAAGGATAAAGTCATGAGCTCGTCGGCGGTTATTGCTGTCTTCGCGGATATGAATAACTTCGACTACGCGGAGGAAATTTTCGGTAAAGCCGTTGAGCTTGGCTATATGCCGGAGGAAACGAAGCAATATCAACTGAATGCATTCAAACCTCTGTATGATAATATGTCAAAATCAGCCATGAGAGAGAACATCATACTTGATGCTGGCCTCGTCTCCATGCAGCTTATGCTTGTTGCGCGTGCGCACGGCTACGACACGAACCCCATGGGGGGTTATGAGAAGGACCAGATCACCCATGCATTGGGACTGGATGCTGACCGCTATGTCCCTATTATGCTGATTTCGATCGGTAAAGCGGCCAGTGAAGGCTTTCAAACTTACCGGCTGCCCGTTGAAAAGATAACGACGTGGAAATAACATACTTGAAGGAATAGGCTATTATTGTTCGCGTTGCATGTCGCATTCATTCGTACTATCATTCAATTGATACGTCAATTATGGAGTGATCAAAAAACGACCGTATCCAATGAGGTACTATGGAGGTCCATGATGACATGTCTATTAACGGATCAAGAACAGATCCTGCATCTGCTTAAGGGACTTAACAACCAGATCAGTCCGAAGTTCGAACGCTGTACGGGCATCAGCTCCTCACGTTATGAGCTGCTGCACCATCTATACCATGCCGATGAAGTCAATCAATCTAACCTGCAGAAAGCAGTCAATATCGATAGTGCGGCCATTACTAGACATCTGAAACAGCTGGAGGCGGATGGGATGGTCACAAGAAGCAAAATCCCTTCCGATAACCGCGTCACCCTCGTTCGTTTAACGGAGGAAGGCCGCAAGCGGATCATCGGGTATAAGGAAGAAAAAGCTGCCTTTGTGAACCAAATGCTCAATGATTTCAGTGAAGAAGAGCTCTCCATTCTATCGAATATGCTCC
Source organism: Paenibacillus mendelii (assembly GCF_024498075.1). Lineage (GTDB taxonomy): Bacteria > Bacillota > Bacilli > Paenibacillales > Paenibacillaceae > Paenibacillus_Z > Paenibacillus_Z mendelii. The sequence goes on along the minus strand of NZ_JANHOF010000007.1, from coordinate 54,981 downwards.
GCCGGATGCAGACCAATATCCGAGAATTGTAACCGTCTCAATACACCATAAGGATGATGAACCATGATTATTATACATGCCCGCCTGCAAGTGAAACCCGATCAGGAGCAGTCTTTCTTGGAGGAAATGAGAACTCTGCTTCCTCAGACCCGGGCAGAGGCAGGCAATATCAGCTATGATCTCTTGAAAAGCACAGAGCAAGCCCATCATTACACGATGGTCGAGCTATGGAAGGATATGGGGGCGGCTGCTTCCCATAACTCCAGTGCGCATTTTACAGCCTTCCTTCAGAAAGCTGCAGCCTTCTTGGCAGCGCCTATGGATCTGAACGTGTTTAACGGCGAGCCCGTAAACCGCTAATTCCACACAAAAAACTCGTCCGATGCGTTTGAAGGCATGGGACGAGTTTTTATTTTCATAATGAATGAGGAATTAGATCTTTTTAACAAATTCGGATTTCAATTTCATGGCTCCGAAGCCATCAATTTTACAATCAATATCATGATCGCCATCAATCAAACGAATATTTTTCACTTTAGTGCCTATTTTCACGACTAACGAAGTTCCTTTTACTTTAAGGTCTTTGATGACGGATACCGAGTCGCCGTCGCTCAAGACATTCCCGTTTGCATCCTTGATTACCTTATTGTCTTCACGATCTTCGGCTTCGGATTCTAACGACCACTCATGTGCACATTCCGGGCAAATAAACAGATTTCCATCCTCGTACGTATATTCTGAACTACATTGTGGGCAATTAGGCAAATTAGACAAAATTTCAAGTCCTCCATTCGATATGGTTAAAGTCCAGCTTAACGGAGGTATTACGGAAAGTAAAGGATACGCTTTAACAGCGCACCTATATAGAACAGGCAGAAGGCCGCCCTTCCCAATATCGTCCGCTTCTCCATGGTACGAAAGCGCGTTGTACTTCTGGAAGATATCCAGTACAGCCGGCGGCATATTATTATTGGCTGCAGGAGTTAAGATGAGTCCCGGCGCAACCCACTGCTACTTTCCCTCGTTCAAAAAGCGGAATGCAGCCGCAATCGCCAGCTTCACGCCGGCCGTCAGCGCATCCTCGTCAATCGTGAACCTAGGATGGTGATGCGGGTACGTGATGCCCTTGTCCTTGTTCGCCGCCCCGATGTAAATAAAGGTTCCAGGCGCCTTCTGCGCGTACGCCGAGAAGTCCTCCCCGCCCATGGCCGGTTCCACGATGTTAATTTGTTCTCTGCCATAGAGTCCGGAGATGACTTCCTCCATCACCTGCGTAACCTTGTGGTCGTTAATGAGCGGACGGTACCCGGTTTCTACACGAAAAGCATACGATGCGCCGTGCGCCTCCGTTACGCCCCGAATAATCCGTTCCATAAGCACCGGAGCTTCGGCACGGATCTGCGGGTCTAAGGTACGGAACGTGCCGCTGATCTCTACCGTGCTGGGGATCACATTATTGGCGGTACCGCCATGGAATTGCGTGACAGACACGACCAACGGCTTCGTCGGATCGTTATAGCGTGCAACGATATGCTGAAGATTCGATACGACCTGCGTCCCGATTGCAATCGGATCGACGGATTGATGCGGGTACGCTGCATGCGCCATCCGCCCATGAATGGTGATGTGAAAGTTATCCATGGAAGCCATCATCGGCCCGTAAGCGATTCCGAATCGGCCGATCTCGATCCACGATAACAAATGCATACCGATGATCCAATCGACCCCTTGCAGCGCCCCGGCATCGACCACCTGCTGCGCGCCACCAGGGATCTGCTCCTCCGCATGCTGGAAGATGAAACGGATCTCCCCTTGCAGATGTGCTTGCTGCTTAGACAAGATCTGCGCTGCCGCGAGCAGCATCGCCGTATGTCCGTCATGACCGCACGCATGCATGACGCCGGGTCTCTCGGACGTGAACTCGAACGTATTCTCCTCCTGAATCGGCAGGGCGTCCATGTCGGCGCGAATCGCCAGCACAGGACCCGGCTTCGAGCCAATCAGACGGGCGACAACACTGGTTGGAGTCGGATGTGAAATGATTAGGTTTCCGAAGGAGGTCAGATGCTCCGTGACGAATCTAGCTGTCTCCACCTCTTGAAAGGACAGCTCCGGATATCGGTGAAAATGTCTTCTCCAGGCAACAATCTGCTCTTTCATCGCATCCGCTTGATCGAATAGCTCCTGTCTAACCACACCTATTCCTCCTTATGTCGGTTGAAATTCCCCGCACGTCCCTCGATAACGCCAGCAGGGAAAGCAAAACCGCCGTGCTTGATGCAACCGGCGGCTTGGTCTGTTATCTTCAGTTCTGTTCATCTACCTTATAGTTACGCCTCAAGGGCCGCTTTACGCAAAGCCTGCAGCGTCGAAGGCGTTGCATTCAATGGCAGGCCGCAGCCTGGCGCCAGAATGAACGCATGATCCTTCATCGCCTTGATGGCCTCTTCCGCTTGCGTCCGGACCTGTTCGGCATTCTCACCGCTGAACAGCCCCTCTGCCACTCCGCCCACGACAGCTTTGCCTCGCAGCGTCTGCGCGAAATCCGCCAGAGACGGATTACCCTCGGCACGGTCCGCCCAGTGAATCGCTTTGACCGAGTCGTGTACAAACCGTTCCGGATGTGCTTGCGGACCGCATGTGTGAAGCAGAGAGGGGGCTCCCTGCAGAGCTTCAAGCACGATGTCATCGTAAGGACGGCCGAAGGTCTTGTACTCCTCCTCCGTCAAGTAACCGTCTCTTGCAAGCCCGAGTACGGCGTAGAACACGCCGTCTGCTCCGCCGCACATCAGCTCCTGCACGTAATCTGCCAGTGTATAGGCTATCCGCCGAAGCGCCTGATGCGCCCCTTCCGGATTGCCGGCTAGCAGACGCGGCAGCGGGCTGGCATCCCGGATCGCCGGACGATTGGAAGCCAGCGTGCGGTGCCCGCCCAAGTATTCCAGCACGGCGAGCGGCGAGAACACCGTCTGCAGCACTGGCGTTTCCTTGTCCACGCCTTGGCTGACGCGTCGCACGACGTCCAGCTGCTCCTGGAAGGGAGCCGCAGAAGCATTCAGCTCTTCGATCCCATCCATATCCGCAGGCTCGTGAATAAGAAACTTCGATACGGCGGGCACGACGCCATCATAGCGGTTATAGTCATACTCGTTGCCCCATGCTTCCGCATAGTAGGTCGTGCGCGGATTGATTTTGACAAAGTCCCATTGGAACGTATGTTGAAACTCAGTAGCGGCTCCTGCCAATCCAGCCGCATCCTGTTCGCGCTCGATAAAATGCCTCCAAGCCGATACTAACGGACGGTCGGCGGGCTCTCCGGAGAAAATCGCTTCAAACCGCTGTCTATTCGACCAAGTTGTCACTTTCTTTTCCCCCTCATTGTCTTCTTACCCCATTACATGACTTTCGTTAAACCGATCGTTCGCTCGATAATAATCAAGGCAACAACGGCTACCGCGATGAATATGACGGATACGGCATTCACGGCCGGATCAAAGGTTTGCTCGATATAATTGAACACCCGTACCGGCACGGTCACCGTCTTCGGAGAAGAGACAAATAAACTAATGGATACTTCACCGAAGGACGTGACGGCAGAGAAAACCCCGCCAGCCACGATCCCCGGCTTGATCAGCGGCAGCGTGACTCGAAAGAATGTCCGTACGGGTCCGGCGCCGAGGTTCATGGAGGCCAGCTCCAGCTTTGGATTTAAGTTGCTGACGCTAACTCCTACGGTGCGCAGCACATACGGGAAGGCGACGATCACGTGGCCGATAATGAGCCCCTTCATCGAGCCGATGATCCCCATATCGGTAAATAAATAGAGCAGGGCAATCCCGAGCACGATCTGCGGGACCATGAGCGGGGATAGCAGGAACGCTTGCAGTGCTTGTTTTCCTTTAAACTCAAGCCGTGCAATCGCATAAGCCGCCGTCGTCCCTAAGACAACGGTCACCAGCGTAACGATGACGAGCAGGATGATACTTGTCGTCAGTGCCTTGCTCCACGCGGCGTCCCCTACAATCGCCGAGAACCACTTCACAGAGAAGCCGGTTGGCGGAAATTCAGGGTAGGCATTCGGGCTGAATGCCGACAGGAAGATGACGAAGATGGGCAGGATCAGAAACAAATAAACAAGACATCCGACGACCCATACGAGTGTTGTCCAGCCGCTGAACCGTCTTTTGTGGCGGCGCTTCGGCAGGTTAGTCCTGTTGGTATTATCCATTCATTCGCCCCTCCCATCGTTTTAAGATCCACCCCAGAACCCCCACCACAATCCCTACAAAGAGAAGAAGGGTTAAGGACATAGCCGCTCCAAGCGGCAGGTTCGATACTTGCATGACTTGCTGATAGATCGATAACGGAAGAAACGGCTGCAAGCGTCCTCCGACCAGCAGCGGCGTAATATAACTGCCCGCCGCCAGCGAGAAGACGATTACGGCGCCGGATATCATTCCCGGGATCGTCAACGGCAGCGTGACTTTCACGAAGGTGCGCAGCCGTCCCGCTCCCAAGATCATCGAGGCCTGGCGCAGGTTAGGTGCAATCTCGCCTAACGAAGTCGCAATCGGCAGCACGGCGAACGGCAGCATGACCTGCACGTAGGCGATGATGACCGCGTTCATGTTCCAGAGCAGCGTTAGCGGCTGATTGATGAGATGGAGCTTCATCAGCACCTCATTGACCAGTCCGTTCTGAGCCAGAATGACGATCCAGGCAAAGGTGCGAATGACCACGCTCGTAAGCAGCGGGGACACCAGCAAAATGTAAAACATCGTCCGGGTGCCTTGATTCGGCGACCGTACAAGCAAATAAGCCGCCGGATAAGCCAAAACGATGCAGATCACGGTCGTTAGCAGCGCCACCCACAGGGTGGAGCGGATCGTGCCCAAATAAAATGGCGAGGTGAAGACCTCGATATACTGGGACAGACTGAAGGTCGATAAGGTGTTCATATACTTATCTACATCATGGAAGCTCAGTATCAGCAATAAAAGAAAAGGAAGGATCAAGAAGATCCCCATAAACAGCAGACTCGGCGTTAGCAGAATCCATGAGAACATATTGCGTCTGTATTTCTTTTTCGTCTTTGTCATCCGCTTGTCCTCCTCACACTAACGGAACCAAATCCTCTGGGGCCCAGCGGGCATAAAGCGTCTGACCCGGCTCAGGCAGCACGGTAAAAGACGGGTCCGGCGCCTGAATGACGAGTTCGCCTCCCCCAGGAAGAGTTCCAGCGATACGAAGGAAGTTACCTGCATAGCTGACGTCTGTGATCTGGATTTCCGTTTGATTCGTTCCTTCTGAAGCATGCTCTGGCGAGAGCTGAATACGCTCTGGACGGAGCATGAATAATACCGATTCCTTGCCGGTAAGCGCAGGATCGCTGGCTGCGGACAGCGACAGCGGCTGACCGGAGGCCAAGCGATATTGGGCGGTCTGATATGTTAGTACACCAGCTGGAGACCCGCTCGCGGAGACCGCCTTAGCTTCAATAAGGTTAACTTGACCGATAAATTCGGCAACGAACCGATTCGCCGGACGGCGGTACACATCCAGCGGAGATCCGAGCTGCTGCAGCTCCCCGTTCCCCAGAATACCGATCCGGTCGGACAAGCTCAGTGCCTCCTCCTGATCGTGGGTCACGAGCACGGTCGTAATGCCCACGCTTTGCTGCAAGCTCCGCAGCTCCGATTGCATCTCCTTGCGGAGCTTGGCATCCAGGTTGCTGAGCGGCTCATCCAGCAGCAGCACCTTCGGCTTAATGGCCAGCGCCCGGGCGATCGCGACCCGCTGCTGCTGCCCGCCGCTTAATTGATGCGGCATCCGCGCCGCGAATGATTCCAGCCGTACGGAGGCTAGGCTTTCCTCCACGCGCTTGCGGATGTCCGCGCGCGGCATCTTCCGAACCTTCAAGCCGTAGGCTACGTTCTCAAATACACTTAAATGCGGAAAAAGGGCATAGTTTTGAAAAACCATCCCAATGTCCCGCCGATATGGAGGCAGATCCGTCACTTCGCGTCCACCGATCAGCACCTCGCCTGTCGTCGGTTCCAGAAAGCCGGCGATGATATTAAGCAGCGTCGTTTTTCCGCAGCCGCTGGGGCCGAGAAGGGAGAAGAACTCCCCTTCTCGCACCTCCAGGTTCACCTGCTTCAAGGCTGTGTTGGCCCCGAATTCGCGGCTGACTTGTTGGATCGTGATGTTGCTCACTTTCCACCGCCTAACACTTGGGTCCATCGGTTGGTCCAATCCGACAGATTAGGTGTTGCCGTCTCATAGTCAACCCAAGTCAATTTCGAATAAAACTCTTCGCCGACCTGTACTTGATTCTTCAGTTCGTCGCTGTATTCCACGTTCTTATTGGACATGCCGTACAACGATTTGTCCGAGAACGCTTTGTGCACCTCTGGGCTGCTCAAGTAATCCAGCAATTGGTATGCATTCGCGAGGTTCGGGCTCCCTTTCATGATCGCCCAGCTGGCAAGCGCCGCAACCGGACCATCCTCAGGATACACAAAGTCCACATTCAATCCGGCTTTCTTCATGGCGAAGATACGTCCATCCCAGAACGGAACGACCCATGCGTCTCCACGCTCAAGCAGCGTTTGAATCGAACCCGCATTCTCCGGGAATCCGACGGCGCTGCTCTTCAGTTCACCCAGCTTCTCGAACGTCTTGTCAAGGTCAGCCGGGTTGCTGACCTCTCCGCCCAGTGCATGAGTCAGACCGGAGAAGAACTGCAGGCCTGCCGCATAGGTCGGTGAAGAAATTGCAACGTGCCCTTTCAGCTCCGGCTTCCACAAATCCATCCAGCTGGTCGGCTTGAACGGCATCAAGTCCGCCCGGTAGGCAAGCCCTAGCTGTCCCATGCTGAAGCCGGCCGCGTATTGCTTGCCGTCCTTCGTGAAACGCTCCTGCACGGAAGGATACAAGTCCGCTAGGTTCGGAACATTAGCCGCATCAAGCGGCTGGAGCAGATCAGCGGCTGTCGCGCGCTCAATCGTATCGGGCTGAAGGATCAAGATATCATAATCCGGGTTTTTCCCGTTCGAGGCTTTGAGCTTGGCAAACCACTCCGCGTCGGTACCTGTGACGATCTCGACGTTGATGCCTGTTTTCTTCGCGAATTCATCCAATGCGGCTGCACGAATGTTTTTCTCCCAATCGCCGCCGGAGACGCCGATAACAACCGTGTCCGTCTTCGGAAGGGTGCCTGGTTCGGCAGATTCGTTGTTCGATGCTTCTTTATTGTTGCCGCCGCAAGCAGCCGTTACCAGCGCTAGAGCGATTAGAATCATAAATGGAGCGAGCAGCTTACGTTTGGTCATGGTGATCATTCTCCTCTTTGGTTTCCCTTTATGTGAATAGGGGTTACTTGCTTTGTTCGATCTCCGCCCAAGTCAGGCGTATCGTCTCCGCATCGAGCGGCTTATTGATATCGCGAAGCTTATCGTGGACAAGCTGTTTGCGGTGCCAACGCTGCGTAGAAGGCAGCTGGTGCAGCAGGCGGGCTAGCGTATTGCTGGCCTCTGGTGTCCAATGCGCCTCATACGCCTCGCGAGCATCGCCGAAATCCCAGGTAGACGGCTTGCCACCGGTCTTAGACTGGCGAAGCTCCTTTGTGGCTTGCTCATCGACACGCAGCGTTCGTTCTTCATTGCCTTCTTGCACGACAACACCGTAATACTGCTCGGCACGCTCACGGCTTAACAAGCCGGATTCGATCTCCTCGAGCACGAGCTGAGGCGAACGCTGTAACCCATCGCCCCAACCGCCGCCGCCAGGAGAGCGGATACTGACGACATCGCCCGGCTCCGGTGTCAGCACGCTGATCTTAGACAGCTTCTCTTCATCCGGCTTGCCGGGATTCAGCACGACGCTGCCGAGCGCACCGGCATTGCCGCCTGCCAGACCCCAAGGCTGGAAGCGAAGCCGCTCCATTCCTCTGGCTGTTACCATGGAATCCGGTTCGATAATTTCAAAGTCGAGCCTTACCGCGTGACCGCCGCGCCGCAGACCGGTTCCGGCCGTATCGGGCAGCAGCTCATAGCGATGGACGAGAATATCGATATGCTGCTCCAAGCTTTCGATCGGTGTATTCTTCAGAAAGCCGGATGCATGATCGATGCCGTCGACACCGTCCATATCGCTCTGGCCACCGCCTCCGCCGCCCATCGGTTCAACGACAGCTACCTTACGCGTCCCCGTGAGCGTATCCGGGGTGGACAACACGACGATTGCGGCCTGACCTGCGCCCGCTGCCGGAACATCATCCGGCAGCGCCTTCGACAATGCGCCGAGCACCGCATTATACAACCTCATGGTAATCGTATGACGTACGCCGACCGCGGCCGGATATTCCGGGTTGACCAGCGTACCCTTAGGCGCGATCACTTTCACCGGGTTCGTGATGCCGCCATTGACCGGTATGAACGGGTCCGAGCTGATAATATAGTTGATGAGCCCTTGGAATAAGAACGAATGGCGGCTGCCGTTCGTCACCAGGTTGAACGCCGTATGCACCTGCGGATCACAATTGGAGAAGTCGAGCGTGATGTCGCTCCCGGCTACCGTCACGTCAACAGCCAAGCGGATCGGCGTATCGGAAATCATATCGTCATCCAAGTAGTCGGCGAATGCATAGGTGCCGTCCGGAATCTTCTCGATCACCTGACGTGCACGGGCTTCGCCTTGATCCAGGAGATCATACATGCCGTCCTTGACGGTGTTGACGCCGAATTTCTTCACCATGGCCAGAAGCCGGGTTTCCGCCGTATTCACAGACGCGACCATCGCGTTAATATCGCCCAGATTCAGATGGGGTACACGGCTATTCGCATTGAGCAGCAAATGGACATCCGGATTGGCCTCGCCCTTCCGGTACAGCTTCACAGGCGGAATCCGCAGCCCTTCCTGATGAATATCCGTCGCCTTCGGTGAAATGCTTGCCGGTACAAGCCCGCCAACGTCACTGACGTGAACGAATGCCCATGCATAGCTGATCAATTCGCCATCGACGAAGATCGGTTTGAACACATGCACATCGGGCAGATGCGTCGCGAGACCATCCGTTGAATACGGATCGTTCGTGATCACGATGTCTCCCGGCTCCAGCGTACCGCAGGCTTCAACCGCCTTCTGCAAGCTGAGTCCCATGAAGATCGTAACGCCGACCGTCTTCGGATAAACGTAGAATTCCCCGGAAGGAACGGCCAAGGCTGTCGCAAAGTCCGCCGATTCTTTGACGAAGGTCGTGAATGAGGTCCGTTCAATGACATGACCCATTCCGCTCGCGATCGCATTGAAGTAGCTTCGCATAATCTCTAATGTTGCGGGATTGGCACGCATCTTACTTCACCTCTTCCGTACGTCGTAATATTAAGTTGCCGTAAGGATCTACCTTACCATGCCAGCCTGCAAGAATAAGTACGGTCGTATCGTCCTGCTCCACAACCGCCGGACCTTCAACCCGGTGGCCTGCATGTAGGTCTGTACGCAAGTAGATCGGCGCCTGATAACGTTGACCGCGGACGACGATCTCACGCTCACCGTGTGCGGTTACTTCGCCTTGCGCTTCAGGTACGCGTGCTTGCAGCGGCTTCAAGGTATGACCGACCACACGCACGCGGAGGTTCATCACTTCAACGAGGGCCTCCGTGTCGCTGTGCCCGTATTGACGTTGATGAAGCTCATGGAACGAATCCAGTATACGTTGATGCGATGAGTCCGCCAGCCAAGCCGGATCGAGCGGCAGCTCAATCTCGAAGGCTTGTCCACTGTAGCGGGCATCCATCGAATAATAATAGCTTTGTCCTTCAAGCCCGCTAATATCTTGGAGCTCCAGCCATTCACGGGCATGATCGACGAGCTTGGTATATTCCTCGTTTAATGAAGCCATAGGCAGATCGAGCAGCAGGTTCTTTCTGGACTGTACGGCATCATAAGCGAAATCAGCGGTTAACGCGCCGAGCGCGCACAGCGTTCCTGGACTTGGCGGTACGAGAACGCTCTGTGCCTGGATCTCGTCGGCGATGAAGTTCGCCGTCACCGGTCCCGCTCCGCCGAACGCAAGCACGCTGAAATCGCGCGGGTCAATGCCGTGCTGTTCCAGCACGCTGCTAAGCTCGGCATACATATTGGCTATCGCCACCTGGATCATCTGATCGGCTGCCGATTGGGCGTCCGTGTGCAAATAATCCGCGATCGGCTGAATCGCTTGGGCCGACAATTCCGGCTGCAGCGCCACGCTGCCCGCGGCGAACCGCGCCGGATTCAAGTAGCCGCACAGCAGGAAGGCGTCCGTCAAGGCCGCTTTATCTCCTCGCCCATAGCAGGCTGGACCCGGATTAGATCCGACCGATTCAGGCCCTACCTTCAACAGGCCGCCATTATCGATCCAAGCAAACGATCCGCCTCCGGCACCAACGGAATAGATGGAAACGGAAGGCAGCATAATAGGGAAACCAGCCAGATGATTCGTTTGCACGAAAGTCGGCTTGCCGTCTTCGATAATGGAGATATCGGCGCTTGTACCGCCAACGTCGAAGGTAATCACATTGCCGATCCCTGCGGATTCCGCAACCCGTACCGCGCCGATGACACCAGCCGCAGGTCCGGAGAACAGCGTTCGTACCGGTGCTTCCGCCGCTGTCCCGATATCCATAATCCCGCCGTTCGACTGGGTGATGAATGGGGTAGCCGGCATGCCTTCGATAACAAGCCGCTCCTTCAAGGTTTCGAAATACCGTTTCACATTCGGTTGAATATATAAATTCACGGCCGTCATGACCGCACGCTCATACTCTCTCATCTGCGGCCAGAGCTTGGAGGACACACTCACTTCGAGCTCCGGTGCGCGTGTACGGATTCGTTCCGCCACTTGATCCTCGTGAGCAGCATTCTTATAGCTATGAAGCAAGCACACGACGATGCCGTCCACCTTCGCCGCCACCGCCGCATCAATCACTTCATCTAATTGAGCGGTGTCGATCGCTTGATGCACGGTTCCATCCTGCAGCATCCGTTCCCGGATCGGGAATACATGCTTACGGGCGATTAACGGCTCAGGCAGCCGCGAACGGAAATCATAGGGGACCGGCAGGCGCAGGCGCTGCAAGGAAAGCAGGTCTTGGAACCCCTCGGTTACAAAAAGCGCGATGCTCGCTCCTCTGCGCTGCAGCAGCGTGTTCAATCCAATCGTTGTCCCATGGACAAAATAATGAATATCTGAAGGCTGTACGCCCTTCTCGCCTAACATTGCCAAGCCGTTCGCGATGCCTTGGGCAGGATCAGCCGAAACGGTAGGTGTTTTCAAACCAACGATACGTCCATTCTCTTGATCCAAGAGAGTTAAGTCTGTGAAAGTACCCCCGATGTCAATTCCCAGACGATATTTTCTACTCAATGAGGTCACCTCTCAACTTCGGCCATAGAATAAGTTTTTTTAATACGACTAATTCTATCGGAATTAAAAATAATAGTCAATGACACAATTCGACAAATTTCACCCATGCCTCTAATTTAGTCCGCGGGCTTTTTCGAGAGAGAACCACATGCAAAAACAGCCATTACCGATCATACAATCGGCAATGGTTGTTGGGATTCGTTTATTTAGTAATGAGCTTCAGCAGCATCTCGATATCAGGAATATGGTACTGTTGGTCTTCCACGGCCGCTACCATGATTACGCCTGTAAGTACAGTTAGGAAGCTGGCAACCATTTCTCCTGGTTCTCCTGAAGCGATCGTCCCCTCCTGCTGACCTTGCACAAACAGAGGAGCCAATATCTCAATATAGTCTCCCATCGAGTACTTGTAGATCAGCTGTTTCGCTTCTTCGGGCACCCCTTCGGATGTCCTTGCTTGATAAATCAGCTGGAAATAAGGAGCGCCCTGCTCATCGAGCATATCTTCGGCTAACATTCTAATTTTGTCATAGGCGGAGCCCGGATGATTCTTAATGGCCAACATGGCATCCTGGGAACCATCTATGGCCGATCTAACAAGCGTAACGAACAGCTCTTCCTTGGATTTGAAATAATGATACACCAGACCGTGACTGATTCCTGCTTCCTTCACGATCATGCTCATTTTCGTCCCGACAACCCCGCGTCTGGAAAAAACCTTTAGAGCGGCAGCCATAATCTGTTCCCTGCGTTCATCGCGAATCTGAACCAGCTGCTCTTCGTTTAATGGTGCCATAGTGCTCCTTACCCTCGCCTTCCGAAATGAACTACCTACCATCATATCAGGTATGGCGACCGTGCTACAAGCCAGCAGGATGAGCAGATTTCTGTTGATTCTGGGCAGCCTCATCTTTCGCTGTCAGCACTTCCCTTTTCATAAACCAGCAGATTAGAAAAGCGGCGACCGCAAACCCAATGCTGATCGTGAATATGTTCTGAAACGAATGAGAAAATGCCAGCTTCACCTGCAGCACCAGCTCAGACGCCAACGAATTCGGAATACCCCCCGTCTCGATCAGACTCGCGGACCCGGGCGGCAGCTGGGCAATATCGGATATGCCGCTATGAATCTGCTTCGCGAGCAAACTGCCGAAAATGCTGAAACCAAGCGTTGTACCGAGCGACTGAAACAACTGCACCGTAGAAAGCGCGATGCCGCTATGCTCTTTATCCACGGATTCCTGAACGATCAGGTTATCGCCTCCGAAGAGAGCGCCCATCCCCGCTCCCAGAATGAAGAAGCTCACGACAATATACATCACGGACGTTTCCACACCGATGCGTGACAGAAGGATAAAGCCGACAATCGGCAATAAGAATGAAACGATAAAGAGGTTGCGATAGCGGACCTTCGTAATGAGGAAGCCGTTCATAATGCTGGCTGGAATACCACCGGCCATAAAAGCAAGCGTCAAGTAACCCGCTGCGGCCGGCGATAAGCCCATCACATTTTGTGCGAAGAACGGGAATGCCGCTGTGCCCCCCATTATTCCCAGCATGGTAGTGAACACGAGGAGCGATAACACAACAATCGTACGGTTGCGAAACAGATGCAGTGGAATAATCGGTTCCTTCGCCCGGGATTCAATACGGATAAAAACACCGATGAGTGAAAGTGATAGAACAAGCAATCCGATGATAACCGGCGAAGACCACTGGTATCCTCGGATATCGATCAGAACGGGGGCCAGCAGCAGAGAGAGCATAGCCAGTACAAGGGTCACGGCTCCGGCCCAATCGATAACTCGTTTCTCTTTGACACCATCTGCCCGGAGGCCTTTAATCATCAAGAATGCGGAAGCAAGTCCGATTGGAATATTGATGAGGAAAATCCAGTGCCAGTTCAGATGACCTACAAAATAACCGCCGACCGTCGGTCCGAGAAGCTGCGGAAGGATCATCATGGGACCGAATAAGCTTTGGATTCTGGCACGCTGCTCTAGCGGATAGGTATCCCCGATAATGACGAGCGCCAGCGGCATCAGTCCGCCTGCTCCGATCCCCTGAATGCTGCGGCCAATGAGCAGCATGACCATAGAATCTGCCAGCCCGCTGACAATGGAACCCGCCATGAACAGCGCCATGCAGCTTAGATACACCTTCCTACGACCATAAAGATCAGCCAGCTTGCCGATAATGGGCATGAACATCGTGATAGAGAGCATGTAGACACCGGCTACCCACCCATACAGCGACAATCCATGCAGATCCTTAATAATGGTAGGCATAGCTGTGGAGACAACGGTTTGGTCCAGCTCTGAGAATATAAGTCCCAGCAGCAGCGCAATCAAAACCAGTGTTTTGTTGTTTGGTTTCATCATTTACACCTCATTATTTTGATTGACTAAATCAGTCAATGTAAAATTACAGCATTTTTTTCATTCCGTCAAGGATTAAATTCATTGACCTGTCTGAACTAGCAATAAGTCTGGAACCATCGAGCGGTTCCAGACTTATTGACGTGAAAACTATCATTTACATATTGAGCAATCTCACCTTCACCTCGTTGGAGGATCGGGCAGGCGTATAACGCAGCGTATAAGTGGAATCCCACTCCTCCCTGCCCCGTACTCGGAGCTTTAAGGTCATGCACGCTGATAGGCGGTGCGGAAGCTCATACTGAATGACCGGACCGCGGCGATTCCCGTCTGGCTCTAGCGGCGGAAAGTTCCATTCCAACAGCGGCGTTTCCTCTTCTTCTGGCCCAAAGCTCAGCACCGCCTCGATCGCCCCGCCCGGTTGATGGCCGTATGAATCGCTCAGGATCCACAGCTCGGGGGCAAAGGTCTCTCCTTCCTGCCAGGAGAATTTACTGATTCTGGCGCTTGCCAGAATCGGGCGGCAGGAAGCTTTCACCGCTTCATAGGCCGGCTTCGGCTCCGCCGGCCAGTTGATGAGACTGTTATTCGCCGCCGTAGGCCAAGGCTCGTTCAAGCACCAATTCAGCGCCATCGAGCATCTCGGCTTCTGCCTTCTGGCTTCTTCATAGATGACTTTGTAGCCTTCGGCCTGAAGCCATTGGCCCCGCTCTGCGAGCAGCTCCAGCGATTCGCAGGGCCCGAAATAATGCTCGATTGTATCCTGATTCAGCCAATCCTCGGATTGCCAGGAGCCAAGCGCATGATGCGTCTCCCAGGCCGTGCCGCGTCGCGGCGGGTAGACTTCGGATTTCGGAATGAACCGCCGAATATAGTCGGCGGAGGATGGGCCCGGCACCCCGAACTCCGTATAAGCCGTGCTGCTGGCCTTAGCCATCCATTGATAGACCTCATTGCCTTGATCATCCCGGAATTTATAATGGCCATGTGCCATTCCCATTAATGGTGAGGTCATTAGAAAGGGCCGCTGCGGATCCAGTTCATAACAATTTTTGTTCAACAGACGCAAGGCCAACGATTGATCGGTCATTCCCGACCAGCCGTTGAACAGTTCATTGCCCCCGCACCAGATCACGACGGAGCAATGAGCGCGCAATCGGCGGATAATTGACCTGGATTCTTGATTCAGCACCTTCAAATACGCTTCTGTACCGGCATAGTTATTGCAGGCCAAGGGGAAGTCCTGCCAGACCATGATCCCCCTCTCGTCGCAAAGCCGGAAGAAGGCTTCCTTATTTACGATTCCTCCTCCCCAGGAGCGCAGCAGATTCATATGCGCATTCCCGGCAAGTTCTAACAAGGTACTGTAGGTTTGCTCATGAATCGTACCCGGGAAAATCTCGGGATTCACCCAGTTGGCGCCCTTGCAGAAAATCTCCCGCCCGTTTACTTCGAGCAGAATGGGTGGATTGCTGCGGCTCTTGGGAAACTGTGAGGGCTCTTCCCAGGCCCCCGGGTGCATAACCAGTCTTACCGTGCGAAATCCGATGGCATGCTGCTTCCGGTCATGTTGGCTGCCGCCTTCATTCCACTCTACGGCAGACTGGTACAAGACAGGCTCGCCGTGCCCGGCCGGCCACCACAGCTGCGGCTCTCTAAGCACCGAATGAATCCGCACGATCCGATCCCGCGGCGAAATTTCTTCGGCTGCCACGCTCTTGCCTTGCCAATCCGTCAAGGTCCACCGAAGAACGCCGTTGTCTTCCGGCCATTCGGATAATTCCACGACGACTTCGATCGCTGCCGCTGCTAAATCCGGAGACAAACGATACTGTGTTTCGAAGGATTCAATGTGGGAAGAAGCTCTCACATCCAGATACGTCTCGTCCCAAATTCCAAGAGGGATCAGCCTCGGATGCCAATCCCAGCCGTAGCTTACGGCCGGCTTGCAGGATTGGTCGGCTTGCTCGCGCCCTGGAGACGCCCCCTCCCGCTTGGGCGCCGGAAATACGACAATCGCAAGCTCGTCCCCGTCTGCAGCAATATCGGTTAAATCGATCTCAAACGGGGTGAACATCCCCTCCTGCTCATACAGCACGATCCCATTCAACTTGACGGTGAAACGATAGTCCACCCCACTGCATACGAAATAAAGACGTTCCCTGGCCCCTGCTTCCGGCATCGATAGAATAGCGGAGTACGTCCAGAAGCAATCCTCCATCCAGACATACTGCTTCCAATGATCGGCATACCAGTAATCTCCCCAGCCTTCTGCCCGGGCCCAATCCAGCTGCACGGCACCAGGAACGACCGCCGGCACCCTCTTGCCTGGCTGTTCTTCGGCTGATCGACTCCAGCCGACTGTCCAGTCCAGCTCTTTCCTTATTCGCGAATGGGGCATCTTCCCTAACACTCTCCTCGACACTATTAACTACCTGTAATAAAAAAGGATCGACTGTGGCGATGCCTTTGTCGATCCTGCTTGAAACACCACTTTGTTACATGACCTGTTACTTGCCAGCCAAATATGTGTTGATCTGCTTCAATGCCTCTTCCCTGATTTTATCCAGCCCAAGCTTGACCGCTTTTTTGTTCAATTCATGCGCCTTCACGAACGAATCCTCCATCGTGCCCGAAGCGTAGACTTGACCGATCTGGTCCATCACAGGAGTGACCTTGGCGATTTCTGATTTAACAGGCTCCGAATCGAACGTGAAGCCTGCAAGCGGAGTCTGGTAGTAGCTGTCTACGTTCATGCTATAATCAAGCATCTTGTAGATCTGCTCATCCATTCCCGCCAGATTCCGGATCATATTCGGATTCCAGGTCATTTCGTAGCCCGGGAAGATGTATCTCGGTCCGCTCTCTGGATATTTATAGAGCGCATCCCCGTCCGCAATCCAATCGACGCCTTCAATCCCGCGCTCGAATAAATCATGGTTGGACTTGTCGGAGAACATCCAATCAAAGAACTTCATGACCGAATCCGCTTTCTTGGAGGTCACCGGTATGCTGATAAAGTTAAATGCCTTGAAATCCGTCTTCATCGCGCCAGACTGCTGAGCTCGCTGCGAGTCGCTGGAAGGGAAGAACTCCAGCTTCGCGCCGGGTACCGCTTTGGCCAGCTGATCGTTCAACGATGAGAACTGACTGATGCCATGCGCCAAGGATGCCGCTTTACCCGCTACGAACATGGAAGCCGCATTCTGCTGCGTCAACAGATCCTTCTCGAAATAGCCGCTGCTCTTCCAGCGATTCGAGATTTCGACGAAATTATAAGGAATGCCCGGGTAAGGGGCTTCTTTGTCTCCCGGCATCTCCAAGCTTACGCAAGACTTTCCGTCCTCGCTCATTTGGCAAGTCGCGGACAGGCCGCCTGTTAAAGAAGTCGTAAATATATTAGACTTGGCGAAAAAATAATCGTTCTCATCCGTTAACCCATAGTTCCACCTTAAGGCGTTGCCATCGTCGGCCAGCGGAGTTACGCCTTGTTCATTCTTCAGAACATGATCGAAATATTGCTCGAGCTCTTGAAGGTTCGATATCGGTCCGATTCCGTACTTCTCTCTTAAATCTTTGCGGATGAAATACCCATAAACCTCCTTATAGCCTTGCGTGAAGGGAATGCCATACAGCTTGCCGTTAAATTTGTTATTGCCCACATATTGCTCCCCGAACGCCTTCTTCAATCCCGGGTAATTATCGTTTAAGAAGTATTTATCCAGCTCCTGATACAGTTCCTGATTAATGTTGTTGATCATCGTGGCCCACGGCGCATCGAAGACGGCATCGATCTCTTCGCCTGAGGACAGCTTCAGCTTCACTTTGTTGGAGAAGTCGCTCAGCGGCGTCCAGGAGATGTTAATTTTCATGTTCAGCGTATCTTTGGTTCTCTTCTCGAATTCCGCCAACACCTCGTCCATTCCCGCCGGCTTGTCTCCCCACAGCATGAAATTCAATTCCACCGGATCAGGCGCAGGAGTCGTCGCCTCGGTTTCCCCGCCTCCCGCCGGAGCGTTGGCATCATTCGGCTTGCCGCCGTTCTTCTCGTTGCTTTGCGAGCACGCCGCCAGCATACTTACCAACAAGATCAGGGCTAATACAAGTGCCGTACTTTTCTTCGCTTTGCTCTTCATCCTTGAAACCCCTCCATTTTTTCTAACCATCATCTATGCTAAACCAACAATCGGCATTAGCCCTTTACAGCACCCATCACTAAACCCCGTATGAAATACCTCTGAAGGAACGGATATAAGAAAATAATCGGACCGATGGTGATGACCGTAGTAGCCATCCTCGCCGAGAACGCGGGCACGACAGCGGCGATTTGCTGATTGCCGTTGACCATGCTGCTGGCGAATTCGACGTTGCGAATAATTGACATAATGATATATTGCAAGGGATACAGCTCGGGCTTCTCGATAAACAACAGCGCTCTGAACCATTCATTCCAGAATCCGATCGCATAGAACAACCCTATCGTCGACATCGCGGGCAGTGACACGGGAATGATTATTCGCAGCAGCACCGTCATATCGTTAGCGCCGTCGATCCGTGCAGACTCGGACAAGGATTCCGGTACGCTGCGAAAGAAGTTCCGCAGCATATAGACATAATACGGGCTTAGAACGCCCGGAAGAATAAGCGCCCATATCGTATTCCCCATATGCAGGTACTTCACGATTAAGAGATAGTAGGCAACCAATCCGCCGTTGAACAGAATGGTCAAGTAGAGAAAGAAGGAAATGGCGCCCGCATACTTCAACCTTTTCTCCGAAATCGCATAGGCGATTCCGCTTGTTACGATCAGGCTGATCACCGTTCCAACGATCGTCACGGTCAACGTCACCGCGTACGATTTGTAGATCACACTCGTATTGAGGATCAGTCTGTACGCTTCAAAGGATAGCTTGGTTGGAATCAGATTGTACCCGTTCTGAATAAGGGATAGTTCATCCGTAACTGAACTGGAGATCAGCAGCCAGAAGGGCAATACACATATGAATGCAAATAAAGTAATGACGCAATAGAAAATCCCCAGTAAGATTCTGTCGCTCGTATTTCGCGTCTTCATTCCGTACCTCCTGGGCAAGTTAGTAGATCGTTGCTTCTTTATCGTAGATCTTGACGATCCTGTTGGTGATCAGAATCAGGATCAGCCCCATGACGGACTGATACAGCCCGATTGCCGAAGCCATGCCGAAATCCCCCAGCGTACGAAGCGACCGGTACACGAAAGTATCGATAACATCCGTCGTCGGATACAAGAACGAATTGTCGCCGACAAGCGCGTAGATCATGCCGAAATCGCCGTAGAAGACCCGCCCCAGAGCGAGAAGAACGAGAAGGAACGTGATGCTTTTCATAAGCGGCAGCGTGATATGACGAATCATTTGCAGCCGATTGGCGCCGTCGATTCTGGCCGATTCATACAAGTCGTTATTGATTCCGGCCATCGCAGCCAAATAGATGATGGTTCCGTACCCGGCGCTCTTCCAAATCCGGATCAGGATCAAGATTCCCGGCCATGCTTCAGGAGACGAATAGAAGCTGACGGGCGGATATCCCATCGCTTCCAGCAGCTTATTGACGATGCCGCCTTCCGACGAGAGCAGCGTGATCATAAAGATGGAAACGACCGCCCACGAAATAAAGAACGGAAGGATGATGACCGACTGGGTGATTCTCTTGAACCATCTGCCGCCGATTTCGTTAATGATGACAGCCAGCACGATGGCCGACAGAATCTCCCCAAGTATGAACAGGAGATTGAGATAGATCGTATTCAACGTCACTCTAGGCCAATCGAGCCCGCTAAAGAAAAACTCGAAATTACGCAAGCCTACGAATTCGCTTCCGGTCAATCCTTTGATCGGATTAAAATCCAAGAAAGCCACATAGATACCCAGCATAGGAATGTAGTTGAAAATAAAGACGAAGATCAAACCGGGCAGCGTCAGCAAGTAAAGATACTTATTTCTCGCCAGCTCCCGGATGAACGATTGAAACGCGCTTCCAGTTTTCTTGTGTACCATGTCTTGCCTCCCCTGCATGTCATTTCTCTCTTGCTAATCGATCCCCGTCTGTACCGGTTGGCTCTTAATTTACATCCCCAGCCCGCAAATAAGTAGCTTGTTTTTTAATGATGGCCTTGATCGTTCATGATTGGATAGCTGATTTCTCGCCATGACGTCGATCGTTCATGATTTCCCCGCACGCCAAGAACGCCATCCGTCCCCTAGGGCCGAATGGCGTTCTTATCGTGAGGATGATCAGGAGCTTGTTCCCGCCTTATGGTCATCCCGATACTGAGCCGCACTAACTCCCGTATATTTCTTGAAGCTCGTGTAGAAGTAGCCCGTATTCGCGAATCCCACCTTCTCCGCAATATTCTTGATCCGTTCATCCGACTCCCGCAGCAATCGCATGGCCTGAATAAACCGGATATCTGTGATATGCTCGGAGAGTGACTTCCCCAGCTGCTTCTTGAAGATCAAGCGCAGATGATTGGGCGATAGATGTACCTGATCGGCTAGGCTTTCGACGCTCAGATTTGGATCGTGATAATGAACCGAGATGTAGTCGACAAGCTGCCTAACCATGTCATCCTGCTTCGAATCCTTTCTCTCATTCACGGCTTGAACGATCGCCTTGTACAGCTGATGATACCAAAGCTTGATTTCCTCCAACGTATCCCGATCCGCAAGCTGCTTCGAAATATGGCTTCTCTGAACGCCTAGCCGTTCAGGATCGACTTGCATCTCGCCGGTCGCGGTCTTGACGACAGCCAAAGCCAATTGGGTCAAGGACAGGATCACCTCATCGTAGGTGAATGGGCTGACGGACTGTACGAAAGCATCCAACGAGCGATTATATTTATCTTCTTCTTCCAGCTTCAGGCTATTTAACAGCCTTTTCTCCAGATCATGCGGATATACGTAGGGTTCCGTCCCGTTCTCCGGGACGGAGCTCTGATCGATCAAGGCCCCTCTTCCTAGCCGGATTCTGCAATTCGAAGCATTCAAGGCACCGTAGTACGATTTTCGAATCTCCGACAGTTGACTGAACACCGAGCCGATCGCAACCGTTATCGACATTTTCAGATTCTTCTCAACCTCGTCCTGCACGCTTCTTAATGTCTCCTTGAGCATCGTTAGCGGCCTTCCGTCTATCGAGCCGAATAGAAAGGTAATCTCGTTCCCTTTACTTTCGATTTCCTCGACAAACTCCCATTCCCTCATCAGCTCTTTCGTAATGTTGGAGATCGCGAAGCGGTACAACGCGATATCCCGCAAGGAACAACGCTCGATTAATGCGCCATAATCGTCGATTCGGATCATGACGATCAGATTGTGAAGAGAATCGGGAGGAATGCCTATGGCTTGGAGCTCCTCTTCCGTATTTTTGTTCAAGTAGACTTCATCGCGGATCAGCCGCTCCAGCAGCTCTTTCTTCTTCGCCGGCTTATAGGCATTCACGATATGATTCAGTCCGGATATATTGGCCGTCAAGTGATCGAACGCATCCCGAAGAAACTCGAATTCACTGGCCGGGGACGAATCCGCCCCAAGCTTTCCTGCCGATTTGACTTTATGAATCAGACGATGGACCGGCTTATACAAGCTGCGGATAAAAAATAGGGAAACGATCGCGGATAGTAGAATGAAAATGCCGGTAATCATAAACACGGCGTCGCGCAATTGTGAAATGCCGGCTACCAGCTGTTCATACTCCATGATGCTAATAAAGAACCACCCCAGAATGCTGCTGGATTCGAGATGGGTAATAAAATACTTCTTCCCTTGAATATCCTCCGTGAAATACCCGCTGGCCGCCGCGTCCGCTTGAATGGAGCGAAAGAACGCTTCGTTCGTGATGGACTTCTCGTGCACCGGGCTATCCGTCTGGATGACGATGGCGCCCTTCGTGTCGACGATCATCTTCTGCGTATAGGCGCCTGGCGACTTGATCGCCAGCATCTCTCTGATTTTGTCCTGGCTGATGTTAATAATTAACGCCGAGTCCGCCGCAGCCGTATTCGCCGATTCAGAGAACAGGACCGAGATAAATCCGTGTTCCTCCCATTTATCATATATGCGGTAACGGACATCCCTCGGTATGAATACAGGATGATTGATTTCATGGCTCATCTTCAAGTATTCAACGATGTCCGTATCGTAGAAATTTCCAATCGTTCTCACCGTCGCTCCGCTCGAGAACGCCGCGTCCGCATTCCGGTTCACAATATAGACGGACGACACGAGCGGGCTAACCTGCATCGAATCTTTAAGCGTTTTGTTGATTTCATACATCTCTTCCGCATTGAATTGATCTGCGTAGAGTGCATTAAACACATGGCTGTTGCTCGTGAAGAACCTGGAATAATAATTGTACACATTCGTCAGCTGAGCCTCGATCAACCGGTAAGTCTGTTCCAGCTGCTCGGCCGAGATGCCGTATGCATCCCGGATGCTTCTTTCCGAATATTGCTTATAGAGAAAAGCGGACAGAGAAGATAATAGAATCGCGCAGGACGTCGTTAAGATAAGGAGCATCCGGACTAAGGTTTTATTCTTTTTCATGAAATGGATGAACGGTCTCAATGCTGTTGTCTCCCTTTGAGCGACCTAATGATCTTCCCG
Source organism: Paenibacillus mendelii (assembly GCF_024498075.1). GTDB lineage: Bacteria > Bacillota > Bacilli > Paenibacillales > Paenibacillaceae > Paenibacillus_Z > Paenibacillus_Z mendelii. The sequence goes on along the minus strand of NZ_JANHOF010000007.1, from coordinate 32,551 downwards.
ATCTTCATTCAAACGCGTACTCGACTCTTCCAATTTGGGGATTCCAGTAATTAGAGGTACTGTGTTTATAGACGATTTTGAGATATCGGGTTTCTGATGGCAAGCTATCGGCATGATAAGTAACTTTATTCCAGACCACTCCGGCAGCGTTTACAATTGTTCTGGACGGCGTAATAGATGTGTAGTTGATATTGTCTGGCGAGACATAGAAAGCAAAGTCCGTAATGGCCTCATCCGGCCAGAACCAACCCTCCGCCGAGAAACGCGACATCGGCTGCATGGAAGAAGCGGTTCTATAGATAACATACTCCTCCGAGTTGGCCGATCTAGCCAATCTTGAAGCATCCCCGCCGAATCCGGCCTGAACGCTGCCATCCAAGACGAGATTCGCGCTATGGCTGTGCATCTTCGAGAAATCATTCAGATCGTCGACGACCGTCCCGGATATGGGCATGCTGGAGATCTCGACGCTGCCAAGCTGCGGGTTCCAGTAATTCGCCGAATTTTGTTTGAACACCATCTTAATAAATTTCGTTCCCTCGGGCAAGCCCACGCCTTTATAGACGACTTTGTTCCAGACGATACCGCTTCCATTTGCCGTTGTTTTCACTGGCGTAAACGGCGTGAAAGCCACACCATCTGGCGATGCGTAGAAGGCAAAGTCCGTGGAGGCCTCATCCGGCCAATGCCACCCCGTTGCCGCAAAGCCAGTAATATCTCTCGTTATCGAAGGCGTCCGATAGACGACGTATTCCTCGGTGTTCGAGCTTCTCGCCAGCCTGGAAACATCGCCGCTGAAGGCCGTCTGGTTGCTGCCATCCAAGACAAGATTCGCGCTATGGCTGTACATCTTCGAGAAATCGCTCAGATCGTCGGTTACATCGGAGCTGCTGCGGTCGGTATAAATCCTTTGCGCGGATACCATCTCGTCCAGTCTTGCGAATTTAAATTGACCCGGGTAAGAGGCGTTCAGCGTATCTTGAACCTCCTTCAGAATCGTCGGATTCGCGGCCATCACCTGACCGGCACCAGGCTCATGCCCGTACTGGTTCTTCTCGTGTTCGCCTGTAAACATGTAACCGTAATAGCCGGACAGAAAGGCGGGCTTCGCTTTCCCGATATCGACCGTTCGACTCTTAATATCATTGATAATCTGCTGGGCTTGCGTCGTATATACGGCCTTTATCTCGTCAAAATGTGCATGGGACGATGAAGCGGCCAATGCCAGCCGGCCGGTTGCGAACGTGTTATCTGTCCGATCGAGTACTAGCTTGTCATTGACATACCCCTTCATAGAAGCTCCCGACGCCACGATCCGTAAGTGGTAGGACGTATTCGCCTCATGCGGGTAATCCACCTCTGTGCCAAGAATCGTCTTGACTCCATTAACAACCTTCATGAGTCCGGCCTTATTGCCGTCCTTCAAATAAAACCAGTAGTAATTGTCGCCGCTTCCTTTCCTGAAAGCCAGGCCGGCCAAGCCGGATGCGGAAGCTTGCTTGCTCATCCTGACATCTGCATTCACGTATCCATGCAGACCGTTTGTCGCATACGCTAAGCTTGGAGAGGATGCCGTGCCGCTCTGACTGAATTGCCCGCCTTCAATGCTCCATACTCCGCTTGCCGCTGTCCATTTGCCAGAGCCGCTTGAGAAATCGTCGGTGAAGTCCGTTTGCCTGAGCGGATACATATTGGATCGACCGGATACGAAGGTATTCCCCCACGACTGATGCTCGCCGGAAGGTGTTTCCGCAATGAAAGCATCCAGACCTAACGCCGTTCCCAGTGCTCCATATTCAGCGGAATCGAATGGACCGATGGCCCCATACCCGCTGTATAGATCGAGAAATCGTTGATCGACCTTGTTCATCAATGCCGCGCCTATAACTTTTATTTCATTCTTGGCGTCCGCAGGCATCTCATCATAATCAGCAAATCCTAGCGGAGTGGCACCGCCGCTGAAGAAATAATCGTTAGGGGTCGCATGGGAATAATAGTACTCCGCTAAAGCAGGGGCTTCTTCCGCCATGCTGGCCTCGAATCCCCAGTTGATCGGAACGTTCCCCCTGTTGCTGTCCAGCCATGCGCCATGCTGAAAGGTCGTTACGGCCTTTGGCGTATCATTCTCGGAAGCCGTGAACGTAATGTAATACTTATTATCGTCTACCGTCGTATTCTCCACCGTGAAATTTGATTGATGCGCGAATACATCGGAGGAAGCCGCTGCTTTATTATGAAAAGATAGGTTGGTACTGCCGGCCATCTTGATATATCCGCCGTATGCCGCCATTGCATCGAGATCCACATCTTCATGCTGGACCCATCCCCACACGGGAAACGAAGCATTTCTCGCATCATAATAACCGTATATGTTCTTCAAGAGCGCGAATTGACCGGCATCACCCGACAATAGGTACGCATAGAACATTTTTCTTTCTACCGCAAGGTCAAAAGACTCTTCCGCCATATGATGGAACTCATGCGGATTGCAATATTTCAGCAGATGATCGTATCCCCACTGATAGACTTGCAGCGGCGTCGTCCATCCATAGGTTTCAAGTCTCCCGCTGATCGTGCTTGGCGCATCGGGATAATCCGTAAAGCTGTCCGTCAGCGTCAACGTCGCTGCCGGCGAAAGCCCGTAATCGGTTTGAAAATGGCTAACCTGCGAGGACAAGATTGGAATTCGATCCGTAAGCGAGCCGATTACAGCAGCCATATCGAGTTCCGGCCAATGGTAGGAGTCCGTGGTTATCGTGTGATCGAACGTCACGACGCCATTGAAATGCCCCTTGAACGTTTCATAAACCTCCTCAATCGAGTCCAGCGTGATGAAGGTATAGCCCTTGGTTTCATAATAATTCTTCCAATGGGTATCGCTATCCGTATAATAATTTAAATTTTGATCAATCAGGAGCGTCTCCTCGGTTCTGTTTACGACCCCTTGCACAACCTTTAGAGCAACATAGTCTGACATGCCAAGCAGCGTGCTCGGCAAGCCCGTCTCCGGATCGTGATACCCGGTCAAATCATATGCTTTGAAGTAATACACCGTCTTTCCGACCGCAGCGGAAACCTGATAACCGCTGAAGGTCAATGCGATGGAGACCAGAAGCACGATCATCTTCTTCATCTTTCATGCCATCCTCCCATACAGAGATTTAATTATAATAAAGGTACAATACTTTTCCGCATAACAAGCATTTGAATTTTAATGGAATGCATGATTACTCATGAATCGATAGGCAAAAACATAAAACGCTTGTTCATGACTCCGTTCATAAAGTATAATTTTTCCAATACGAATGAGAGAGAGGAATAAGCGGCGATGAATAGGGATGAGCTAGCCAAGCAAATTGAATCAGGAAAGTTTCGCGAGCATCTGCAGAAGGGATTTCCGGCGGAGATTGTTTCACGATTAGACCAACTCCGCGCAGACGAATTAAAGAAACGGCTGAATCAAGTCATCAGCGTTCCAATCGATCTTTCAGGGGAAATGAGTCACGAGCTTCTCGAGCTCTATTACACCGCTTCCTGGTATAACATATTTGAGAAACAAAACCTTCCGCGCAATGCGAGTGTATTCGAGGTAGGTGCAGGAGATATCGTATATATTCCGAAAGCGCTTGATGCCTATTCTGCGGGGCAAGGCGGGAAATATGTGACCGCCAATTTAAATCTTGAACTCTCCCGGGGATTTCGCGAGAAGACGGCAGGTATGCAGATCGATATCGAGATTATTCCAGACAATGGCGCTAATATCCTGAATTATTATAACGAGGAATCGTTCGAAGTCATCGCCTTTCACCATGCGCTTAATGATATTATTCAGACGGTCATCGCCGATCTAGAAGGCATTGACACGATCAATAACAACTGGTGGACGATCGAACCACAGCTGCTCCTAGCCGTTATGGAGTACCATAATACAGGAAGATTAAAAGATGCAGCGTATGACGCCTTTATCCGCATCATCGATACATGTAATCGGTTGTTGAAGAAAGGCGGATATATGGTTTTCGATAATTGTACGTATGCAGGCTATGACAGTATGGGATATTCGTCGGAATTCCATAGTGCTTACATTGACCTGGCCAGGGAATGGATCAACGAGGCACAGCTGGGCTTAGAAGAAGTCGAGATGCCTTCGTATGACAGGAAGTGGTGGATGGTCTTGAGGAAGGTTTAGTTCCTCTCACCAAGAATGGCCGTCATATATCAACAAGAACCTACCGCAAGAGGCGGTAGGTTCTTGTTTTCTTGAATGTGTGTTCTTTCTTATATTGTATAAATCATCATCTTCTATTACTGCCAGCTCAGGAAAGGATAGCTCATATCTTCAGCAATGTTCATTCATTTAGTGGCTTCCCCTTGCAATATGCTATACTGTGCCTAAAGCACATCGTTAAGGAGTCTATGCAATGGAAACGAACATCAATCCTGTCGTTATCCCTAACTCGCAGAGACGTATCATCGTTTCACGAGGCAGGGAGTATCATATTTTCATTAGCGTCCCTCTGAAGACGGCGCCTCAAGCCGGATTCCCCGTCATCTATTTGCTGGATGCCAATTCCGTATTCGGAACGATGACGGAGACGATTCGCGCACAGTCCCGCTTTCCGGAGCGAACCGGCGTCGAACCGTCAATCGTTGTCGGCATTGGGTACGACACGGATGCTCCCTTCCATACCTCCCGCCATTATGATTTTACTTATCCCGTTCCGCATCACGAGCTTCCTCCCCATCCAGATGATCAATCATGGCCGGAACAAGGCGGGTCGTCCGCGTTTCTCCATTTCATTGAAGATGAGTTGAAGCCGGCGATGGAGCGCGATTTCCCTATTGATACGTCCAGGCAAACGCTGCTCGGCCATTCTTTAGGCGGCCTGTTCGTACTATCCGCCCTTTTTGCAAAGCCGTACAGCTTCCAGACCTATATAGCCGGAAGTCCCTCGATCTATTGGAATGAGAAGCGCCTGCTTGAACAAGAGCGCGTATTGCCATCCCTTCTGAAGGACGGCAAGCCTATTAGACTGCTGCTTACAATCGGGGAGCTGGAACGAGGGGCCGAAGGGCAGAATGATGAGAAAATCGAAGCTATGGCGGCCCGTCTGTCGAAGCTTCCCAACCATCGGCTTTCCGTGACGTATAAGAAGTTTGAGGATGAAAGCCATATTTCCGTCCTGCCTCTTCTCATGAGTCAAGGCATACGTTTTGCCACTAGAAGTCATAGCTAAGCTGACGCCGTATGGGTAGCAGAACAACAATCCCCTATGAGCCGCTTTGTGCGCCCATAGGGGATTGTTGTTCGTTACGAGTTTTATTATGCATGCCGGCCCGGATAAATAAATCGCATGGCGTTAGGAAAATATTGATTAAAATACCGGTGCTCATGTACGCCCTCGGGATCGGTCTCGAACTTAATCTGCTCGCTTCCGCCTGGCAGTTTACCTTTTAGAATTTGATAAGCCTTGCGGTTATTCGGAACCATCTGCTCCTGAATATTGCCCCGGCCTGCCGCCTCCAGCTCTCCAACATACATATAGATGCAGAGGCTGTCCTGCATAAACTCATTCTCCTCGACGAACGCCAACGCATTCTCATACCATAACGATGCCGACATGAGGGCAATTCGGCCGAAATATTGAGGCTTCTTATAAGCCGCGTACAACGAAATTAAAGCCCCTAGCGACCCGCCGGTTATCGCAGTTTGTTCAGAATCGTCCACAATCCGGTAATGGGCTTGAATAAACGGCATCACCTTCTCGGTTACGAATGCCAGGTAGCTGTCCCCTTCCCCGTCGAAACCCTCCTCCGCACGCAGACGCGGCGCATACCAAGGCGTGTATTCTCGATACCGGTCATCCGGCTCAATGCCGATAAAGACGACTTCCTGCGTTAGGCCTCCGGCAAAGTCACGCTCCAAGTCTTCGATGCTGTCCATGAATAAATAACTGCCATCCTGCACATAAACCGCAGGAAACAAGTCAATCGAGTTATAAGTCGGCGGGGTATAGATATGAATATCCCTGCCCATGAATGAAATGGTTTCCAGTTTACCTTGCATAAGACCGCCTCCTAAAGTACGGGTTCCCTGAGTCTAGCATGGGTTTCCTCTCGTGGCTCCAACTCCACAACGACCTTTTGCCAGCTTGCTCAACGGACTTTTTACACCTTTCGCTTCAGCAGCAGGTAGATCAAATACGGGACACCGACCAGCGCGGCAACAATGCCTACCGGAATTTCCGTAGGAGCAATATTGCGCGCGATATAGTCCGCAGTAAGAACGAGCAGCATGCCCATAAGACCGCTTACGGGCAGCAAGTACCGATGGTGAATGCCCACCAGCTGCCTTGAAATGTGGGGTGCGATTAATCCAATGAACGTAATGTTTCCTGCAATGGACACGCAAGCGCTAACAAGCCCCACGCTGCACAGAATCAGGATTATCCTTTGCCGGTTCACGAGAATCCCTAAGCTTTTGACCGTCTCGTCCTTCAGCTGGAATAAATCCAATATACGGTGCTTGTACAGGATGACCGGCGTAAGCAGCAGCACCCATGGCAGTGCAGAAAGGATATAAGCCCACGTTGCATTATAAATGCTGCCATGAAGCCAAATGTTAGCCTTCTGAAAATCATTCGGATCCATCTTGAGCGAAAAATATAGCGAGATGGCACTGAACCCTGCGGATATGGCGATACCAATCAGAATAAACCGCGGAATATCGAGCATTCCCTTCCTCCAGGAAAGGAAAAAAATAATCGCCGCCGCTAAGATCCCGCCCAGCCAGCCGAATAAGGGACGGATGAGTATGCTGTACCAATCCTCGGTGACGACCGATCCATGGATAAAGAAAATAAAGACGACAATACCTGTTCCCGCTCCGGCACTAATGCCTAATATTCCGGGATCAGCCAAACCGTTGTTGGTAATCCCCTGAATGACAGTTCCGGCGATGGCTAACCCGAACCCAACAAGCAGGGCAAGTATAATCCGTGGAAGCCGATACTCGAACAGCGTAACTGTAAAGTCCTGCTCCGTATTGATCCTCAGAAGTGTACGTACGATATCCCCGATGCTCATCTCCAGGCTTCCGCTCGTTAAATTCAAATAGAAAACAGCCAATAGAAGGGCGGCAACGGCAGCGATGCGACCCTTGATACGTCTAGACACCCGGAGCCCCCCCTTTCCTATAAACCAAATAAATAAAGAAAGGGATGCAAATCACGGAGATCACAATCGTGACAGGCGTTTCATAGGGATAATTGACAAATCGGCTGAGAATATCCGCGAAGCATAAGAAGACGCCCCCCAGCAGTCCTGAACAAGGTATGATCCAGCGATAATCCGTACCGACCAAGTACCGGGCAATATGCGGGATGACCAACCCGATAAATGCGACATTCCCGCCTATAGCAACTGCAGACCCTGTCATTACCGCCACAGCGAGCATGGCAGCCGTTCTAATGAGCGCCGGTCTTGTGCCTAAACCGGCAGCCGTTTCCTCCCCTAAAGAGAGAATCGTCACCGTTTTGGATAGAAGGATCGCCATTATAAGTCCAATACATGCGAAGGGGAGGATCAAATACACGTCCCCCATATCCAATTTATCCAGTCTCGCATTGTACCAGAAGCTCACGCTTTGGGAAATTTGAAAAAAGTGGGCCAATCCGGCAGCCAGGCTGCTGAAGAAAGTCCCAATAACAATACCGATTATAGCCAGACGTACGGGCTGAAACCCGTTCGGGGCTATTTTGGCGATCCCGAATACAAGGGCGATTGCAGCCAGGGATCCGACAAACGAGAACAGCATGAGCCCGAGCGAGCTGGCCGTCACAAAAATGATGGCAAGCGTCACAAAAAAAGCCGACCCCTCCGAGACGCCCATAATAGAGGGGGATGCAAGGTAGTTGCGTGTTACGCCCTGCATGATGGCTCCCGATACCGCTAATAGAAGCCCGATGATGACGGCGCCAAGCGCTCGCGGCAATCGGGAGGTGATAATAATATTGTCCGTTATATGGGTAGAATCATAATGAAAAATGGCATGCCCTACGTCTTGAAAGGATATAATCGCTGCCCCGTAGCTGATCGATAAAAAAGTACCGAATACGAGCAATATGGGGCAGCTCAGCAATATAAGGACCGCTCTTTTATTTGGCATTGCCCAATGTCGCCGTGACTTGTTCAAGGAACTTGGTCTTGCTCAAGATTGGCGTTCCGAACAGGTCAGGATGAACCGGGTTGACATACACATGACCGTCTTGAACCGCTTGGATTTGGTTCCACAGAGGTTTCGTCTTCAGATCTTCAATCGCCTGCAGGTCGTTCAACGGGACAAGCGCAAAAATATAATCCGGATTGGCTTGGGCCATTTTCTCCAGCGGAATGGTTTCCCTGCGTTCGATGGCTCCGATCAGTTCAGGAACAGACAACCCCAGCCCATCATAGAGCACCGCGTTGTACGTCGTTTGGGCGGAATAGCCGCTTAACCCGTATTGCGTGCTAATTCGCAGGTACATAACCGTTTTATCCTTATTGGAGGACCCGGCAATCAATTCCTTCGACTTCTGCAGCTGCTCTTTGTACCCTTCAATGACGTTCTTTGCTTCTTCCGCCTTGCCCGTAATTTCCGCAACAACCGTGATGTTCGCTTCAGAATCGGCGCCGCTGAAAGAAAGCGGAATCGTAGGCGCAATTTGCTCCAACGGCTTCAAGGTTTCGGCATCCAAACGGGCAGTCGTAAGAATGACATCCGGCTTCAAGGCCAGCAGCTGCTCTTTGTCCGGCTGTACACCCGAATCGATCCACTTCACGCCATCCAAAGAATCGCCCATTTCTTCCGGTATTCCATTCACATACATATCCTTTGCGGCCGCATACGGCTTGACCCCGAGTACATGCATCTCCTCCATGGCTTCAACCGCCAGGACGGCGATTTTCCCAGCTTTCTCCGGAACTTGATAATCCTTGCCCAAATACGTGACGGTCTTTAGCGCAGATGATTCCGATTCCGTTCCGGCTTGACTATCCGTTTGCTCTTTCTGTCCATTCTGTGCAGCTTGTCCGTTAGCATCGCTATTACTCGATTGATTCCCGCATCCGGCAATGATAAATACGAATACGAGCAGCAAGACGACAAGCTGCTTTGATTTGACTTTCATGGTTCAATACCCCCGCTGTGCGTTTTAATTTGATAATAATGATAATCATTATCATTGATATCAAACATAATATCACGATCGTCATGCAGCGTCCATTTCCAATTGTGACGAGGGCACTTATGAAATTATGACATGAAGTGATGCATTAGAAGCTCAAGCTGCATGTGCATCGATACCGGATCCCAGTTGTAGAACGTGCCGTGATCATTGACATATACGCGATTCTTACGGACAGCCGGCAGATTGTTCCATATCTCGCTGCTCATAATCTTGGCTGCGTACGGTTCTCCGCCTTTCTCTTCATAGATCGTGACGAAGATGTAGTCTGCAGCATATAAAGGCAGCTCCTCCAGCGGAATAATTTTGTACCATTCTCCTGCGCATAGTTCGCTTCTCACCAGCTGCGGCGGGCTTAACTTGAGCATTTTATATATTAATTGGCCGCCTCTCCCGCCGGAATCGCCAATAACCATGATTTTATCCTTCCAAATCTCAATGATCAGCACCGTTTCATGGCGGGCAACTTTGTCCACAAGAAGCTTCCTTGCTTGTTCAACCTTCTCATCCAGACCGTCCAGCAGCTCCTTAGCCGCCTCTTCTGCATTTACAATTTCCGCGATGAACCGAAATTGCTCACGCCAGCTCAGCTTGGTTAATGAGAGTGAAATCGTAGGCGCCATACGTTTCAATTCCCCTAATTCCCGATAGGTGTCATAACACAGGATCAGATCCGGGGATGTCTCCGCAACCATCTGATTAAAATGAAAGGTATGCAGGTCTAGCGTATATGTCGAGCCTTCCTGCAAGCTGCCTTTAAACAGCTCCTTAATAAACGGATTGATTTTGGCTAATACGGGAGTTACGCCCAGCGCCAGCAAGCACGCCGTGAAATGCGACGACACGGAAGCGATCCTCTTGGGCTTATGAAGATAGAGGGAAGGGGATATACCGGTCGTTTCCTTAAATTTCCGGCTTAAATAGAACTCATTCTTATACCCGACCCGCTCGGCAATCTCTCTGAGGCTGGCCCTTGAAGTAAGCAGGAACTCCTGAGCTCTGTTGATTCGAATTTCCGTCAAGCGTTTGCTGAAATTGCGTCCTGTCTCTTTTTTGAACAGTCTGGAGAAGTATTCCGAATTCAAGCCTGCCATTCTTGCCAGCTGATCGCGATGAATATCTTCATCGTAATGATTCTCCATGTATAAGATGGCTCTTTCAATTGCCGTTCTCGACAATTCCTGTCGGGACGCTTCGTATTCCTCCGCAATCAAGCTCATCATTTCATTAAATCGCATCTGAAGCTTGAATGAACTGGACGCGCTCTGTTCGTGGCTCATCAGCTCCATGCTTTCAGCTATTTCTTTTAGCTGGTGATAGCATTGGCTTGCCACTTCCCCATTCTCATAGAGGCTCCTTTGCATGGGCTCATACACCACCCTGTCTTCGAGCTCCAACCGATGGTAAGCCCCTATTGTCAGCTGGTACAAAAGCAATCCCTGGTTATGCCCGTTCTCCTCCGTAAAGTAAACAACCGTCCCGGGGTTGCAGAATAGAACGCTGCCTGACTTGTTTGGATAATAGCTTTTATTATCAATCCAGATTTCACCCGCACCATGAACGACGATTAACAGCGTGCAGACCTCGAAAGTTCGTTTGACACGGGATGCAGATGGCGGGTATTCCGTTAATTTGATATTTTCTAATGTATAGACATGCTGCGTATTCATCAAATACCCTCTCTCAACGAAAGTCTCTTCCCTTATCCTAACTTATACAATCGAGATAATACAGATTAATGTCTTCGCTGCAGCAACAAAATCGGCCGATTCAGCTTGATCGAAACCAATAAGAACCTACCGCCACGGGCGATAGGTTCTTATTGAGGTGTTTATGAAAATCTATACAGCCAATGCCAACCTTGAGAGCTTGTTTATTCATAGACTACAGATAGTTCGGAATAACCTGCGATAATTCCATTCCAACCTTCTTATACCAGGCTCGTGCCCTCCCAATCCTTGTTGCTCTGTACACCGAGAAGCTTGGCTATGGTCGGTGCAATATCGATAATATTCGCTTTAGGAATGAGATCACCGGGAACGAATGCTTTCCCCTGCATCAATAACGGGATGGTCATATCTTCAGGCATATCCGTGCCGTGACTGCGGTCATGTCCGCCATGGTCAGAGGTTACGATGACCGTATAGTCTTTCGGAATCGCACGGACAGCTTTTTCAATGCATACCCATGATTCATAGACGGATTGAATGTATTCTTCCGACATCCAGCCATGCTTGTGTCCGACTTCATCGACCAGCCCCAAGTACAGGAAGGTGAAATCAGGTAATTGTTCATTGATATATTCGATAGCCTTATCCGTCAGCATCTTGTTGGAAGCCTCGTAGGTATAGACGCCTCCCGATATAAAACAGCTGTGGGCCAAGGACCCAGGACGGGCCAGATCGCGAAGCTCCGACCAATTGTGGAACAGTCCGCATACCTTTTGATTGGCTTGAAGCTGTTCAAAGAGCCCTAATATGGGGCGCACCTGCGCCGTGTACGTGTTTTCCAATATGCCATGACGCTCAGGTGGGACACTGTGGAACAATGACATATGACAAGGCAAAGTAACACTTGGCATTACCGTTTTTGCATTCAGGGTGTAGCTTCCCTTGGCCTTCATCTCTTCGATGAAAGGATGCCCAGCTTTCTCTAAACTATCGGGACGCATGCCATCGATCAGAATCAGTACTACCTTGTCGCTCATTAAAATCAACTCCTGTTCACTGTATGAATAATGTTGACAATCAAAAGGACGGTTTCTGAAGCTTCTCGATGATTCCGCACCGCCACCCGCAAGCAAATACAACTAAATCCTTATAAACACACAATCAATATATATGGTTATCTCCTCAGCTGTCAATCCTATTTTTACAGCATGGCTGTTGGTTGATCTTCGCTTCTTCTCATCAATCCGGCAGCGGCTCGTTTAAATATTTATCATGGATGACGTTCATATGGTGCAGCTCATGACCGGCGATAATATACGCCCACGCCGCTGCGGACGATTCGCTGCCATTGACCACGCCGCTTCTAGACCATGCCTCTTCGGAAAGCCCCCGAAGCAAAGTGAGCGTTGCCCGGCGTACAACCGTGTACTCTTCCAAGAGATCGGATAACGAGCATGTATCAAAGGAAGCCCCGCTCATGAGAATGTCCTGATCATAACCGGCTAGCGGCGTCTTGTCTCCTCTTGCGATTCGAAGCAGCCGATAGCTCATGATCCGCTCGTTATCCGTAATATGGCCGAGCACCTCTTTCAGGCTCCACTTTCCCGGAGCATAGCGGTAATTGGCCCGATCTTCCGTAACGGTTGTGAATACAGCAATTGTATTCTGGAGGGATTGGATTAGAAGGTCTTGGATATTCCCCTCTGGAACCAACTCCACATACCTCTCAAAAGAGGTGTCATACTCTTCAGCAGATGGTCGGTTTGACATACATGAACTCCTCCTCGCTAGTCTCACTTTTGTATACCTGTTTCTGTGCTGGTTAAATTTATTATTCCATACCGCACAGCAATGGCTTGATTCCTGCTCAACGATTTATACTCCTTGTCATTCCAATGGTAAATTTCTTGAACCCCAGCGTTTCATAATAAGCTTCCAAATGTTCGACACACATCAGTTGAGGAATTACACGATTTTGCTCACAGTGATGAATGATTCGATTTAGCATTTCTTTACCGATTCCCGTGGATTGATAACTTGGCAGCACGCACACCCCACATATAACTCCTGTGATCACGCCATCAGAAACAACTCGTCCCATACCCACTAATTGTTGTTCATCAAAGGCATACATGGCGTACCAGCTTTGCTTGCACATGAGTTCCAGTTCATCACCTGTTAACCCAAGTGAATTCCACCCTAAAGACTCATATAAGGCCAGCAGCTGATCAAAATTTTCCGGGGGATTTGTCGTATATTTTATCGTTTTCTCCATACAAACATCTCCCTTCAGTTGATGCCCGCTCTCGCTGCCTCCTGATAATTGCTAGCGATCTGCTCGCCTAAGCTCTTGATCCTGTCCGCCACGTAGGCGGGCTCGAGCACATGAACATCCGGTCCGTAACCAAGTATCATGCCGTACATCCAGTGATTGTCCGGATAACTGGCTCTGACTAGCAGCGATCCATCCTCCTCCATCTCAATATTATCCAGACCGAAGGCCTCCTCTACCCGCACTCTCAATCGCGGGCGAAAACGCAGCAGAAGGTGAACGGCAGGACCCGTTTCCTGATTGCCCCACCGTGCATCAAGCTCCTCCATTCGAATGCCCCGATTATTGAAATGCTCCAGATGTACCCGCAAGCCGCTTAATCGCGAGAGACGGAACGTCCGGTAGTCATCGCGCAGCCTGCAGTACCCATATAAGTACCAGGCGTATCCCTTCCAGGCCAGGCCGATCGGCTCGACCTCCCGCTGTTCGCCGGCTCCGTCCGTATTTGTATATAGAAAAGATACGACGGAACGGTTTTTGGATGCCTGCCGCAGTGAAGCCAGAATGGACTTATCCTTTATACCGCCCCCATGCCAGAGGTTTGTATCGAAAATAAGCGTTTCGCCTGCCTCTTCCATCTGAGTCTGCTCGGATCTTGCCACAAGTGCCTTGATCTTGGTCAGCAAGCTGTCCATCTCCTGATCATCCAGCGATGCCTGCACGCCCTTAAGCGCAACTAGAATCGATTGAAGATCATCAAACGTGACGATTTGCCGGTCGATGCGAAACTGCTCCATGATTTCATAGCCGCCGTCGTTACCGGTATAGGACACGATGGGAATTCCTGCGGTATTGATGGTCTCCAAATCGCGATAGATCGTCCGCACCGATACCTCGAACTTGTCTGCAAGCACTTGGGCGTTAACCCGGCGCTGGCTTAGCAGAATCATCGTAATGCCAAGTAATCGCTGTACCTTCACGACAACCCCTCCTTCCCTTATCCATAATTTTACTCCCGGCTAAGGAGTTAGTCGAATTTTTTCTGAAGCGTCCCCACCACCCTGACACACTATTGTCAGGGTGGGCGTTCTACAATAAGTACATAAGAGAACAACACATTCGAGGAGGAAATAACATGAATACGACTATAGCCACGATGAAGGACCTGAATGAAATCCGCCCATTCCGTATGGAAACTTCGCAGGCTGAGCTGGATGATCTGAACAACCGCTTGGCGCTGACACGCTGGCCTGACGAGATTTCGGGCGCAGGCTGGAATTATGGCACACCGCTGAGTTTTGTGAAGGAGATGACAGCCTATTGGAGAACGTCGTTCGACTGGCGCAAGCAGGAGGCGCGCCTAAATGAATACCCGCAATTTACGACCACCATCGATGGAGCCAACGTTCACTTCTTCCACATCACGTCTCCTGAGCCCACTGCCATGCCGCTCATGCTCATTCACGGGTGGCCCGGATCGCCGGTCGAATTTCTGGATCTGATCGGGCCGCTTACCGACCCCGCCTCTTACGGCGGTGATGCTGCAGACGCATTCCATCTTGTCATACCATCCATCCCTGGATTCGGCCTATCCGGCCCGACGACAGAAGCAGGATGGACCTCCGGCCGCGCAGCCAAAGCTCTCGCACAACTAATGGGACGGCTGGGCTATACACGTTATGGCGTGCAGGGCGGAGATATGGGTGCGATGATCGCACCGGAGCTTGGCCGCATCGCGGCACCTCAAATAGTCGGCGTACATGTCAACGCGGCTACCATGGGCTTTGTTCCATTCGGCCAGGTAGAAGACGAGGTACTTGCCGCGTTAACGGAAGCGGAGAAGGTTCGGCTCGCTCGATTGGGACATTTTATGCAGGAGCGATTCGGCTTTAATATGATTCAATCAACTAGACCGCAAACGCTGGCTTACGGGCTTCATGACTCCCCAGTCGGCTTGCTCGCCTGGACTTGCGAGATGTTCTACGGCTTCGGAGACGCTGTGGAGGCGGTGGACCGGGATCGTTTCTTGACCAATCTCATGCTCTATTGGCTGAATGGAACGGCAAATTCCTCTGCCCGCATGTATTATGAAGGCGCACATGACCCGGGTGCCTGGGCTCCCAAGGCTCCATCACCAACACCTGTCGGGGTCGCCGTATTTCAGTTGTCCGATGTCGCGATCCGCCGCTACGCGGAGCAAGCCAACAACATCGTGCACTGGAACGAATTCGAGAGGGGAACTCATTTTGCAGCCATTGACGCGCCGGACTTGATGATAAGCGATATTCGGACGTTCTTCCGGGGGCTGTAAAAGGACTCACGAGAATAAACAACAACAAAAGGAATCCGAGCCGACTGCTCCGATTCCTTTTGTTGTTGTTCTGCCCAGCTAGATATAGGTTAATAATTGTTCGGCATTGCGTCTCATATCCTCCAGCCGATCCCTGAAGGCGCAGTAGGCGATATGGTCGAGTCCAATGTGAATGAGGCAGCAGCGGAGACGCTCCTCGAATTGCTCGGGCCAGCCTCCGTGCTTCTTCCAGTGACGGTCTAGAATTTCCTGCAAGTCAACCTCCTGCCACTGCGGATACCAAGGCCACCAGTAGAGAAACCAGGCATGATCATAGAGCGGATCGCCATAGAATGCATTTCCCCAGTCAATTACCCCGGTTAGCCTTCCCCCATCCACCAATACGTTTCGGTTCAAGAGATCGTTGTGGACGATCCCCCGCCGCTCCGGAAGCTGTGCCACGAGCTGACGCAGTTTTTCTACCCCGGCATCAAAGACCCTTGCCTCCCGGGGAAAGCCATCGAGCCGTTCGCGCCAGCCCGCTAACCGCTCCCTAGGCTCGGCCACGGAGAGCAGCTCGCTACCCCAGCTCGGACCGGTTCCATTCGGACGCCAGATCCCGACGCTCTGCGTATCTGTGAGGTCCCTTGTCTGAAGTTCGTACAGAGCCTCGAGCAATTGCGGCAGGACAAGCTGTATCTCAGGGCCGTTCAGCTCATCGAGATGCCTGCCCGGAACCCGCTCGGACACGGCGTAGAATCCGCTCTCCATCTCGCCAACCTCAAGAACTACCGGAATCGGCAGTGCGGGGGAAGAATACTTCCCCATCACCCGATCCTTCTCAAAGTCTTCCCGATAAGCGCCGAAGCGGATCACCCGGTCCTTCCCGTCGAGCGTTAAGGAATAGGCTTTCGACCAATCGCCGGCCGCGAAGGGCACAAGATGCTGAACGCGGTCACCGAAATGGGCTTTCACAAACCGGCTTGCCTTTTGCTTGAAATCTTCCACCCGCGTTACCTCCTTCAGAGTGCATTCGAGGGCAATCTGCAGCTTAGCCGATAGCTTGAACGTACACGCCGATAAGCTACTGCCCGGTAATCGTATATACGTTAGCGGAGCCTACCGGTGCCGCGTTAAAATAGGCGCTGTTCAGCGCAGCGCCGGGGAACTTAACCCCGTACGTAATGCCGCCTCCGCCATCCTTTACTCCGATAACCTCAACTACGCTAGGGATGGGAATATTGAGCACGATCGGCTTGTGAAAAATACCTGCGCTGTGGCAAGGACCCTTCCATCTACCTTCACCGTAACGACATCTCCATCCTCTGCAGCGAAATCCCAGATTAACATGCGGCTTGTGGACATATTCTTCTTCATCTGGATCTCGTAGTCTCTTGATTCCAATCCTGCTGAATCATCGGCTGCGGCCAGTACTGTACCGGCCTGTTCCGGAGCTGGCTCCATAATTATAGGACTGAACAGGCTGCTCCTGCCGTGACGCAGCTGAAGGAACTTCTTTTTTTTGCGATAAAGCCCTTTTCCTGGACCAATTGTACGATTTGATATTCTGGAAAAAGAAACTTTATCGTGTTCACGATGATTCTCCGGATCGTTCTCATACTTCCCGCTATCCCCCTGCAGCTGCATAACAATTCAAATTTACTATATTATACTATTCTCCCAAGACTTTTTGCTTATATCTATGAAAAAAACAAAGAGCGGATATCGCTTAATCAAACGCGCTTGTGCGCATAGAACGGTTTAATAAGCCTTAGACATACGAAATAGTCCCCTTCCTTGTACAGGTTGGGGACTATTTCTGGTTATATTATTCTCAATCAGGTGCCGCAGAAGGTCCGGTAAGGGCGTTCGGACTGCGCTGGCGGTTCGGCGTATTCAGCCTGTTCGGAAGTGTGCGCGTAGGGATTCGAAAGAACGGCAAGAAGCCGTTCCATCACGCTGTAGTCTTCTTGGTTCACCGCGGCTTCCAGCGCTTCCTCAACCCGGTGGTTGCGCGGGATGACCGCGGGATTGCTGCTGCGCATCAACTGATGCGAGGAGGCTTTCGTTTCCGGCTGCCTGCCTAGTCTCGCCTGCCACATCTCATGCCAATGGGTAAAGGCTGTGGTGCCGAACAGAGCCGTATCCTCCGGCTGATCAAACGTTAATGACCGGAAGGTATTGGTGTAGTCCGCGCGATGCTCCTTCATCATACGGAGAAGGTCTTCAATCAGGGCTTCATCGCTTTCCTCTTCATTGAAGAGTCCGAGCTTAGCCCTCATTCCCCCAAGCCAATGGCCATGGAACAGCCCGGAATATTCCGATATCGCATCCTCGGCCAGCTTGACCGCCTGTTCCTCGTCGTCATGCAGCAGCGGCAATAGGGCTTCAGCCAATCTCGCCAGATTCCACGCGCCAATATACGGCTGATTGCCATAGGCGTAACGGCCTTGACTATCTATGGAGCTGAACACGGTTTCCGGGTCGTAGGCATTCATGAAGGCGCAAGGTCCATAATCAATGGTTTCTCCGCTTATGGCCATGTTATCGGTGTTCATCACCCCATGAATAAAGCCGACAAGCTGCCACTTGGCAATCAACGCGGCCTGACGCTTGATGACTTCCCGAAGCAGGAAAAGATAGCGGTTCCCATCGGTGCCTGTATCGACTTCGGCGTCGATGTCTGGATAATGCCGCTGCAAAGCGTAATCAGCCAGTGCCCGAAGATCCTCGGAAGTGTCCCGCGTGGACGCGTATTGAAAGGTCCCGACACGCAGGTGACTCGCAGCCACGCGGGTCAGTATGGCGCCTGGCAGCTCGGCCTCGCGGAAGATAGCATCGCCGGTCGTCACAACCGCCAAGCTGCGGGTCGTAGCGATACCAAGCCCATGCATGGCTTCGCTGATGATATATTCGCGAAGCATCGGCCCAAGTGCCGCCCGCCCGTCACCTCTGCGGGAGTATGGCGTTCGGCCTGAGCCTTTCAGCTGAATGTCTACTCGATCGCCTTGAGGCGTGATCTGTTCGCCTAGCAGCAGGGCACGGCCGTCCCCCAACATGGTAAAATGCCCGAATTGATGACCTGCGTAGGCTTGAGCCAGCGGCTCAGCGCCTTCGGGAATCCGGTTGCCGGCAAGCACCGCTACGCCCTCATTGCTCCGCAGCTCTTGGATGTTTAATCCCAAGGATGCTGCCAGCGCATCATTGAGAACGATCAAGCTCGGTGCAGATGCAGGGGCTGGATGAAGGCTGGCGTAGAATGATTGCGGCAGACGGGCATAGCTGTTGTCTAAGTTCCATCCTGCTTCTATTGCTTTTCCATTTGTCATACTTATATCTCCTTAAACCATGACATTGTGATCGTTTGGGCTGCGTACCTATCTAAGCTAATCTAAGACAGCTCTATTGGAGTATGCTTTATTATACCAATAGAAATTTTGGAATATAAGATTATTATTCCCCTATTTACCCTAGAACTGTGCCGGTAAAGACCCCGGTACATGCGGATATGGAACTCGCCAACACCCTTCGATCGAGTCTTCACCGAACAAAGCGCGGTGTACTGGGAGAATCCGTTGGCAATGGGGGATTCTATTTTTGTAAGAACCCCGGTTCCATGAAGGTGGGATTGGGGTATTTGTAGAACCCTTCGCCCGTTGCCCGTCCGAGCTTCCCCTTGTCGATATAGGCCGATTTCAATAGCTGGGCCACCTTTTCAAACTCTTGATTACCTGTAGCCACCGCTTTCGCATGCCCGATATTATACGCCGTATTGATGCCCACCACGTCCAAGATGGCGAAAGGGCCCAGCGGCGCTCCCGTTGCGACCATCCATGTTTTATCGATCGTTTCCACGTCGGCGACTTCCTTGATCAAGAGCAGCTGGGCAGCTTCCAGTAGTGGCACCAACAAGGAGTTAAGAATATAGCCCGGCTGCTCTTTATGCAGTGGCAGAGCAACCATGCCGATGGCTTGAGCGAATTCGATCACTTCTTCGAACACTTTAGGATCCGTTCCCGGATGCTTCATAATTTCGGCCGTATTGTTTTTCCATATGATAATCCATGACCATTCTCCTTTTGTCATCTGCGATAGCCGTATGCATAGCGACCTGCTGCTCATGGGTGACATACTGAATTAAGATACCCTTTGCAGCGCAAACACATACTTCCACTCTGCTAGTGGCAATGGTACCCGCGTGGAATACCCTTGAGCGGAGCATTTGAAGAGGAATCTTACAAATAATGTCGAAGTGTAGGGTATGATGACGACAAGAAAAATATGGATCTTATCCGCGCTGTTCTTGGCCGTATTGACGGGGTTCCGTCTGTTATGGCTGCCATATAATTCGGTTACGGACTACCCGGTTGCGATTGACGGCGTTCTGGACTTGCGGGACTGGGATTCTCTAACCGATCATCCCCTTCCGCTTAGCGGTGAATGGGAGTTCTACCCTGGTATGCTCCGGTTTCAGAACGGGAAACCCCAGGCCGATACCCGCTCCTCGAGCAGATTCATAGAAGTTCCAGGCAATTGGGAATTTGACGATCGCCCACATGATAGCGACATGTATGGCTTCGGCACTTACCGCTTGAGGGTTCTGGTCGATCAAGGCAAAGGAACGTCCTACGGCATCCATATACCAACCGTCAAGAGCTCGTCGGAAGTCTATATCAACGGGCAGCTTCTCGGTCGTTCCGGTGAGCCGGCCGGCAGCAAAGATCGTTACACACCGCTGGACAATCCGTATACGGTGTACTTTCCTTTGGACGCGGGCGAGATTGAACTCGTTATCCAAGCTGCGAATTTCGACAACATTCTCAATGGCGGTATCGTTCGTCCGGTTAAATTCGGTCTGGAGAGCACGCTGAGAAAAGACTTAATTTTTGCCAGGGATATGGTCTGGGTGGCTTGCGTCGCTTACGCGATTCACGTTCTGTACGGCTTTGTATTATACCTGGTAGGAGGCCGGGACAGGAGACTGATCTACTACTCCCTGATGACGTTGTGCATTATTCTCGCGACGCTGTGGGATGGAGAACGACTATTGTTTACATGGGTTCCATTCACGTTTGAATGGGGATTGAAGATCATTTATCTCGTCATGCTCTCCGGGGGATACTTTCTTCATCAGTTGATGAAGGCCAAGCTTCCGCCATTGCTGCAAGGCCGAGCTTCACTGGCTTACGAGGTGATATGCGGTATTGCGGTCGTATCCGTCTTACTGCTGCCTTTACCTGTCGTGCTGGCTCTGCAAGGATTGTATTTCGCTTTGATGTTCATCCCCTGTCTTGTGACGTCGGTTGCGATGTACAGGTCGACAGCCCGAATCGACGGGAATAACATCTTCTTGCTTATGGCCGCAATAGCGGCGTTCAGCAGTATGACCTGGCTCGTCGTAATTAATATTGTCCAGATCGATATGGTCGCCTATCCGTTCGATCTCATTATTGCGATGATTTGCTTTTCGGCGTTTTGGTTCAAGCGCTATTTCCGAATGTCGGAGGAGGCCCATAAGCTGGCGGATACACTTCGGCAGGCGGACAAACAGAAAGATGAATTCCTGTCTACCGTTGCCCATGAACTGCGTAATCCGCTGCACGGCATGATTAACATCACGCAGTCGGTCTCGGAGAGAGAGCAGGGCAAGCTCGAGATGACGAGCACCCATGACTTGCAGCTGCTTGTGAATGTCGGCCGGCGCATGTCTTATATGCTGAACGATCTGCTGGATATGGCCCGATTGAAAGAGAACCGGATCAGCCTGAGCCTTGCGGGTATATCCGTACATGGCGTAGCTTCAAGCGTCATCGATATGCTTCGCTTTATGACGGAAGGCAAGCCGATCCAGCTGATCAACCGGGTACCGGTCAGCTTCCCGCTTGTCCACGCCGACGAGATCAGATTGAATCAAATCCTGTTCAATCTAGTGCACAACGCCATTAAATACTCCAATGCAGGCGTTGTTTCCATACAGGCCGACATCCAAGACGGATGGGCGAGCATTTCTGTTACCGACATGGGCATCGGGATAGATCCGGAAACGATGAACCGAATATTCGAGCCGTACGAGCAATCATCATCCGACGGGGCTTTGCTCAGAGGCGGATTCGGGCTGGGGCTCAACATATGCAAAAAGCTGGTCGATATGCATGGAGGAACTCTGGTGGTCCGTTCGAAGCCGAATAAGGGTTCTGTATTCACATTTACACTAAGACTTATCGCGGATGGGACTGTTGGTACGTGGGCGGCACCGCTGATAGCGGCAGCAGAGGAAGGTTACCGTGTAGCGGATGTCCAGACGGCTCCTTATGCCGAACCGGTTCAACCCTTGTCTTCAGAACGGATTCGATTGCTGGCCGTCGACGACGATCCGGTCAATCTGAATGTGCTGCGAACGATTTTTACTAATGACACTTATGAGGTATTCACGGCGACCAACGGGAAGGAAGCGCTCAAGCTGCTGGAATTCGGCGATTGGGATTTGATCATTTCTGATGTGATCATGCCGATCATGTCCGGTTATGAGCTGACTGCACGCATTCGGGAACGTTACTCCATCGCGGAGCTCCCCGTGCTTCTCTTGACGGCGGGCAATCGGGATAAGGACATTGAAGCGGGGTTTCGCTCCGGGGCCAATGATTACGTCACCAAGCCGGTAAACGCGACGGAGCTGCGATCTAGGGTCAGATCGTTGACGAACCTGAAGAAGTCGGTGAACGAACGATTGCGGATGGAAGCGGCCTTACTTCAAGCGCAAATCAAGCCTCATTTTATGATCAATACGTTTAATGCGGTTTCCGCGCTTAGCAAGATCGACACGGATGAAATGGATGAGCTGATCGAGGAATTGACCATTTATTTTAGGCTCGGCATCGATTTTCAGAATTCCGACCGGGCGGTGCCGCTTGACCGCGAGCTAAAACTCATCCGCTCCTACTTGTTTATCCAAAAGAAGCGCTTCGAAGACCGACTTCAGGTGGCATGGGAGGTTGACGATGGCGTGAGCATCTCCATTCCTCCTCTGACCATCCAGCCGCTTGTAGAAAACGCGGTTACGCATGGCCTATTAAAGCGGAATGAGGGCGGTGAAGTCCGGATTCGAATTACCGATCTCGGCCAGTTTGTCGAAATCTGCGTGTCCGATAATGGCATAGGAATCGATGAAGAAACGGTCAAGTATATCTTGGACAAACAGATTAACGGACGTTCAGGAGTCGGATTGATGAATACTGATCGGCGTTTAAAGCAATTCTGCGGCAGCGGGCTGAGAATTGAAAGCAGCGTAGATTCAGGAACCTCAGTCTCGTTCACCATTGCAAAAACAGCAGAAAGCTCTAAAATAACTTTTTCAAAACGGGAAATGGTACAAAAATAGGACTAAGCAACGGGCCCCCTTCCGCCACAAAGCGGAGGGGGTCTTTTGCTCGGATTCGTAGGCAGCGCAAGTCGAAAGCTCTTTTTAAAACGATCTAATCCGAATGCATGCTCACAGCTTAACGTTTTCATTGGTTTTAACGATGAATGCTTTAAACGGATCGACCTTGACTCCATTCAAATAAAAATGACCGAATGTAAAGTCAACATGCTGAGCATCGGAGGAACGTGATTCAATATGAATATGCGGAGCAGGGACTCCCTCTTCCGTATACACATAGATTTCATCATACGTAATATCGTGAGTCATGCCATAAACGGCATTCTTGCCTTCCGTCGAACCGAATTTATAGTTATCGCTAAAAATCAGATGAGGGACCCATATATTTTCACTCGGAGCGTAGACCTGATCGTCCGTATGCTGATAAATCGGCTCTCTTGCATCTGCTCGGTATTCAACTCTCAGGTTTGTAAATTTCACATTATGAATGGTAGCATAGCCACCGTTCTGAATGTCGATGGCCGCGAAGGAATTGTTGATGAGGTCGCAGTCCTCAAACGTAATGTTGTCATATTCCTCTGCCGCTGTCTCGATTCCAACCTCGCAGGTTCTGCCCCAGCTGCACCAGAGCACACAGTCACGCACATGAATATTGAATACATTTCTGCCGGCATACTTATCAATGCCTTTAAGCGTAATCACGTCATCAAACACGCGGATGAAGCAATTCTCGATTATTACATCGTTACTGTTAACTACATCTATTCCGTCCGTATTATACCGCCATTGTCCGATGATTTTGACTCCGGAAATCTTAACATTCTCGCAGGCAAAAAGATTGATGACCCAGATTGCAGAATTGCTAAGCACTACACCTTCAATTTCAATATTAGAGCTTTCGTAAAATTTGATATTCCCTTTCGTATACGTTTCATAACAATGTTCAAATAGGCGTTCCTCATGACTTCCATCCAGTACGCCGTGACCAAATATCTTCACATCGGTTACATTCTCACCGTAAAGTGAAGCGTATACAACCGCACCCTCATCAATATAAACCCGGTCACCACTTTTAAGTCTAATGAGTCCTGGACAATGAACGCCTGGGCCGAAATAATAGGTTGCTTGGTCTTTCTCACTATAGTTCTGCGGTTTGTTTATGAATATATGTAAAGGAAAATGCTCCCCATCGAGCTCAAGTACAACATATTTATTTTTCAGTGCCGCGCCGCCTTGAACCGTAAATCGTACAACCTGATTCTGTCTTGTATATTCGATGCGGCTATGTAGTGGTCTGATCACACATTTCTCAAAACTTCTCGCACATTCGATTTCAAAGGTTAACGTTTCGTCAGCTGTTAAATAGATATACGAAGCAAGCTCCGTCTGATCTTTAGCCCGTTGATATCCCGGCCAAGTTCTATTAAAAGGCATTGCTGAGACTCTTGTCTGCCTTACGGGACATTCAAGACCGTTTACGTTCACTTTAAAATCATCGGAGAGATATTTGCTTTCATTTGGCAAATTCGGTACCTCGGATATGTGGATCATTGGACCACCCCACTATGTGAATTTATGGTTTTGCAAGGTAATTATAGTAAGCTATTCATATAAAATCAACATTGCTGCCGGGGTGGTCACACGTCCCATATTAAGCCAGTGAGTGCTGAACCGACGGTCTCTTACATTCGGAGTATAGGAATCGCGCGATTGACACCTTCATGGAGCCGCATGGCTCATTCTATTGGTAACCCCTTAGCAGCCGTACAATCCTGCTGAAAGGCCAAGCTCTGAGCGAGTAATCATAATTCTGCTTATCCCGATTTTCAATATTCAAGAAAATCCCAGCCTTGTTCGTTACAGGGTGATGAGCTGCGCTCTCGAACGAATCGGAGATCAAACACGGAAATTGGGCGGCAAATTCATTTAACGCTTTGACAGTACGATTAGATAAACGATTCCTCCTTGAAGAAGTGCTTCAGGATAACCATCCTCATCGACTTGTCTTAAAAAATCTAAAGACTCCTCCTTCAGCGACGTAAATATGCCGCCGATCCAGCTTGTGCAAATTCCCTGCAGATGGGCTGGGGCTCGCATGATAGAGCAGACAATCTGTTCTTTCTGCTACGATTTCAGTGTAATTGTTCATGAGCATGGTTTGAATTCCTGCAAAGGATTCATTCTCCTCCTGTTTCGATACCCCAGTCTTATGGAAAGTATAGAAAACTACTTAGCAAAAAACAACGGGACTTAGGGCTTACAAGCTATAGATTTATCAGCACCCAAGCCATGAAGCTATAATGTCGCATCTGTATAAATTGACTCTATTGCATAGACTTAACTTTTACATTGAATTAAACTTAGAGGGTAGGATTACTTTTCCATCCCCCGATTAGGGATGAACAGCGAGGTGTATACCGATGACTGCTATTATTGTGATTCTCGTCGTTTGCTCCCTTCTTACGGCGTCATGGACGGTCACGAAGGTTGTCAGGGGCATTCGTGTCCACAACGAACGAAACTTGCAGCGCAAGGCGATTCTCGCGGACGGCACGCCCGCACAAGCGGTAATCAACTCGATCCAACAAACGAACGCGCAAATGGACGATCAGCCGGAGGTATTGCTCGATCTGACCATTACGAAGCAGGATGGCGAGGTTGTCCATACCGTGGTAAAGACCTTCATCCCGATCGTACATATTCCTATGTTTCAAAAAGGCTGCACCATAGAAGTGAAGTATATGATGATAGACAACGAGCAAAAATTCGAGGTAGTCGGAACCTATTTGCCTTAAGAAGGGATTGCCTGTTAGGCATCTCCTGAAGTCCTCCTGCTGGAAGCGAAACAATAGAAGTCAATCAAACAGGCCGCCTGCAAGGGCGGCCCTGTTTATATTCAGCGCATGTTTAGTTCTGGTCGTACCCTTATATCATTCGTACAATTTTGCTGAAGGGCCATACTCGATCCGAGTAATCATAATTCTGTTTATCCCGATTCTCAATATTAAAGAAAATCCCGGCCCTATTCGATATTCATCAACCCGCGCTAAATTATGGAAATTTTCCAAGGGATTCGTTCCAGCTTAATATGCCTATTGAAGCGTTTGTCGGCAGGAATGCCCTCACACGTGTTGAATATTGCATAGACGTTCAACATAAAAGGGAGATGTTCTTGGAATGAGTGCTTATGATGTTCATATCGGCAAGCTGATCAGCGGAAGACGAGACTTGGAAGGCGGCGGAAGCTATTTCCTCTGCACACCCGATAAGAAAATCGTTGAGATGGATTCGCTCAGCTCGATTGACGGTATCGTTGTGAGCGCCACAGATGTTGAGGACGCCTTGTACGAGTTTTGCATAGCTGCTTTGGATGTTTACGCCGCGGAGGGAAACAACAAGGATGTCTATACCTTTTCCATTTATACCGATACGTATCACGGCAGCTACGTCATATACATCAACAATCTGGAAGGTTTGAACCACAGTGTGGAGGAAGCCCTTGACTATGATCGTCAGCAGGATCTGGATAGTGGTGATGATCACGATACACTGGCCCGCGAGCAGCTCTATGAGGAATTCAAATACGCAGAGGCTGACTACGCTTTTATGTATGAACAAATGCCTGAGCGGCTTGAGAAGTGGCTGAGCATTTTCTCCTGCATCTGCATGGAGGAGCCCCGCTATCTCGCTATCGAGCAAAACTATATATTCGAGAAACAGCTCCTCGACTCCCAGCTTTTCCTGATTGCCATCGATGTGATCCATCGCCTGCAGCATGATCTCCAGCGACTCCACCGGACCGATGATTTCATTGCCTACGTCTCTGCGGCGGATGGCGTCGGAGGTGATTTTTTGACTACCAGTCAGCTGCTTCGAAGATGCCTCAGCGAGGAACAGCTATAAAAGGCGATGCCTGATGTACAAGAGAAGGACCAGGATTTCCAGGCGGCCGTAAACGCGGTGCAGCAGAAGCCTCTCTATGAGCAGGTTCTGCATTGGGTAACAGTCATAGAGCAGGGAGAGTTCGGCGAGGGCAGTCCGAAAAGCTTCTGGAAAACCGACTACGAAGCGTACGAGCAATTGATCGGACTCGGCGAACCGGCTGTCCCCTACATCCATGAGCATTATTTGAATGGCGAGCTTAAGCCGGATACGAAGCTGATATTGGAGACGGTGCTGCGCGACTTGGGAGCTTTCCCACCGGAGATTCGTTTATGATAGATCATTCAGGAAACAGGAGGCGTATTCATGTATATTGTATCTCAGCCAAAGCCGCCATCTGAGGACCGGATCCAAGCGCTTACGACAATAGACGCTATATCTTTCCCACCGGGCTACCTCCGTTTTTTGCGGCGATTCGGAGAAGGGACTTATAGAGGGTGGATGAATGTCCAATTACCGGATACCGAGGTGCTTAAGCCTTTTGCCGAGTACGATTTATGGGAGCATGACGCTGATAGCCCGATTACACAGCAGCAGATCGGCGAGTGTATCGCGATAGGCACAACGGTGGACGGTGATTTTCTGGCGGTGCATCCCCAGACGGCTCAACTTCTCTGGCTGCCTCGGCATGATGAGTACTTGAAGGCGGTTTCGCTGCAGGAGCGGACGCAGGAAGACGACGGGATGTACGCCATGGTGCTGGACGAAATTTATCGTCAGGTGTACGGAAGCGACCAGGAGGACGCCGTTTATTATGAACCTTGGACGGGTTCCCGGAGCCATCTCTTTTTGCGTTTGCCGCCAGGGCGGAATCAGCTTTCGCTCCCGGAGCTGGCCGGCATGTGCCGCGCGGCTTATCCGCCCGATCTGTCCGTTGAAACTCCATATACTTGCCACCTGTTCTACCGGCAGCTGGGCGGCTATGTAAGATTGAATTATGCCAACCAGCAAGAGGTCGCCATCGTGTATGAGCATGATGCACAACAGGCGTTCGACAATATGGAGCAATGGCTCTTGTCGAACGGGTGCGAGCCGTACTCATCCGCCCAATGAAACAGTCTGATTCCCTAACCCCGGAAGGCACCAATAACAAAAGATTGCGGGCAAAGCTAAACGGCCTTTCGTCCATGGAATTCAGGACGAAGGCCGTTTATTTAAGACTTATATATACGTTCTACTTAACGGGCTGCAGTTCACGGTGTAGACCGAGCGTCCGCGCGGTTGAATTATGAATTTCGTGGATAAGGTCTGGATTCTTCAACAGTGGCACGCCATATGAAGGAATCATTTTCTTAAGTTTCGGTTCCCACGCTTTGATATGCTGCGGGAAGCATTTGTTTATGACCTCGAGCATGACGGAAACGGCGGTAGAAGCACCCGGAGAAGCGCCGAGCAATGCGGCTATCGATCCATCAGCGGCACTAACAACCTCCGTACCAAATTGAAGCGTTCCTTTGCCGCCGGCTGTCGTATCCTTGATAACCTGCACACGTTGGCCCGCTACTACCAAATCCCAATCCTCGCTTTTGGCGGTCGGGATAAACTCCCGTAGCTCTTCCATGCGCTTTTCTTTAGATAGCATCACTTGTCCGATCAGGTATTTGGTTAATGAAACGTTCTTGGCGCCTGCCGCCAACATCGTGACGAGATTATCCGGCTTTATAGATGTTATCAAATCAAACATAGAACCGGTTTTTAAAAACTTTGGTGAGAAGCCGGCAAATGGACCAAAGAGCAGCGATTTTTTATTATCGATAAATCTTGTGTCCAGATGCGGAACGGACATCGGAGGAGCACCAACTTTAGCTTTGCCGTATACTTTTGCATGATGCTGTGCGACTATATCCGGATTTTTACATACCATAAATATTCCGCTTACCGGGAATCCTCCCATATGCTTTCCTTCAGGAATACCGGATTTCTGCAGTAAATGCAGGCTGCCTCCACCACCGCCGATAAAGACGAATTTGGCATGATGGCGTTCGACGTTACCGCTATCCACATTGCGTACTTTCAATTCCCACGAGCCATCGCTTGCACGTTTAATATTATCCACGCTATGCTTGTATTTTATATCGACGCTTTTACTCTTTAAGTGGTTAAACAATGCACGCGTTAAAGCGCCAAAGTTGACATCCGTACCAGAGTCGATTTTTGTTGCCGCTATCGCTTCATCCGCTGCACGGTCTTGCATAATAAGCGGAATCCATTCCTTCAGTTTTCCCGGGTTATCGGAAAATTCCATCCCTTTGAACAATGGATTGTTAGACAAGGCTTCATAACGTTTTTTCAAAAACGATACATTTTGTTCCCCTTGTACTAAACTCATATGAGGCAGTGGCATAATAAATTCCTGCGGATTACGGATCAGCTTGCTGTTTACAAGATGAGACCAGAACTGCATGGAAACCTGAAACTGTTCATTAATTTGAATGGCTTTACTAATATCTATGGATCCGTCCGGTTTTTCGACGGTGTAGTTAAGCTCGCATAGTGCCGCATGCCCAGTCCCTGCATTATTCCATTCGTTAGAGCTTTCCTCTCCTGCGTTTGCGAGCTTCTCAAACACTGTGATTTTCCAATCCGGTACTAGTTCTTTCAGCAGTGCCCCTAATGTCGCACTCATGATTCCGGCACCAATTAAGATAACGTCTGTTTTGGTTTGTCTGTTACTCATTTTTACCGTCCTTACACGCTATTATTTGAAGAAAAGATGAAGGCGCTCTTGCCTGCTTAGACTCCCAGGAGACCTAGTCATACATCTTTTCTGGATCAACTATAAACGGATCGTCGTATATCACAATTCTTGATAGATTAGCTATCTACTATTATATGATAGTTGTAAGCTATTTAAAAGCCGTTAAATTTTAGTGATAACCCCTGTTGCAGTTAAGAAGTGACACCCCCTCCACAAAAACCCTTGGCATACACAAAAACCAAGGTCTTCACCCAGCTGCTTGCTAGGATTAAGGCCTTGATTTGCTGTTTCCAATAATCCGTAAAGAAGCCTTGATTGTCCAACTCCCCGCCCTATGCTACTCTGGATAGCAAGTACACGGAAGCCCAAGGAGACAATATTAATATGAAATCAAAACGAGCGATAATCGAAAGGAGAAATGCCGAGAGGCGATCACGCCGGGAGCAGGAAAAGAACCCGCCTAGTCTATTCTCCAAGCTATTCGACCGGATATGGAAATTCGTACAGGTGTTGTTTATTCTCTCTCTCTTCGTTGCCGCCCTCTACCCTGCGTTTATGGATCCGATCCCTGGACCGGGAGGCACAGACCTGATCCCTTACGCTGCTGAACGGATGGCTACCTTTTTGCTTTTCGGTATCCTGGCCACTGCCTGCGTGGTGGGAACGCGGATTCTCTTTAAGCGAACGGCCGACTCTCCCCGCAAGGCTCGCAAGAAATCGGATAGTCGATGGATGCCAATCATGAAATTCGCTTTACTTCTGTTCTTTGTCCTCGTTTTTGCTTTTGCAGCAATCATCTGCTGGGCCCAGCTGAAGGCTCTGGCTGAAGTATGGCAGTTCTTGCTTTGATCTCGGCCACTTGGTGGTAGGGAGCGGCGTAATGGGTTGCGAAGGACACAGCAAAAACCAAGGCCTTCACCTAGCTGCTTACTAGGATTATGCCTTGGTTTGCCGATTCCAATGAATAACCGCCCATAGAGTGTCAATGCGCTTCCAATAAACAGCTGTTACTACGTGTAAATAATGGTTACAGCACTTCCATCCGATGTAGCCTCAATCGTTTGTGAGTAGATCCCTGCGTTATTCTTGACGTTGATTTGGAAGTTCATCACGCCAGATGGATCTGTACCATCGAGAACATAAGTGGCCGTGTTGGTCCATACTGCGCCGCTCTGAATCGATGTGAATGTTGCAGGATTTCCACCGTTGATTTTGAAATTGCCCAGCTTCGATACTTCCTCGGTCGTTGTGAACGTCAGGGTCACGGTATCCCCTACCATTGCTTCCGAGGGATTAGCGTTATTGGATACGATCTGAACATTATTCACCTGGACTGGCGCTGCCACAGGGGCAACAACCGTTACCGAACTTCCATCCGACGTAGCTTCAATCGTTTGTGAGTAGATCCCTGCGTTGTTCTTGACATTAATTTGGAAGTTCATTGCGCCAAGCGGATCTGTACCATCAAGGACATAAGTGGCCGTGTTGGTCCATACTGCACCACTTTGAACCGATGCGATTGTTGCAGGATTTCCACCGTTGATTTTGAAATTGCCCAGCTTCGATACTTCCTCGGTCGTTGTGAACGTCAGGGTCACGGTATCCCCTACCATTGCTTCCGAGGGATTAGCGTTATTGGATACGATCTGAACATTATTCACCTGGACTGGCGCTGCCACAGGAGCAACAACCGTTACAGCACTTCCATCCGACGTAGCTTCAATCGTCTGTGAGTAGATCCCTGCGTTGTTCTTGACGTTGATTTGGAAGTTCATTGCGCCAAGCGGATCTGTACCATCAAGGACATAAGTAGCCGTGTTGGTCCATACTGTACCGCTCTGAATCGATGTGAATGTTGCAGGATTCCCACCGTTGATTTTGAAATTGCCCAGCTTCGATACTTCCTCGGTCGTTGTGAACGTCAGGGTCACGGTATCCCCAACCGTTGCTTCCGAGGGATTCGTGTTGTTGGATGAAATATTAACATTCGTTACGGCCACTGGCTTAGTGACAGGCGGTGTCACCGGTGGTGTTACTGGCGGCGTCACCGGTGGTGTCACTGGTGGTGTCACCGGCGGCGTCACTGGCGGCGTTACTGGTGGTGTCTCCGATTCTTTTATTTCGTCAACCGTTTTCATGAAGTTAACGATCATAACCGCAGCATCCTCGCGGGTTGTGTTTCCTTGGGGATTGAACGTTCCGTTAGGGTAACCTCTGATCACACCGTATTTAAACGCTAATGTTACATATTCCATAGCCCAAGCTGAAATTTTATCGGCATCCTGGAAGTCTAGCTTGGCGCCAGTGACATCAAGCTCACCCTGAGATTTCAAGAAAAGGACAATAACGTTGACGGCAGTTTCGCGGGTGAGCACTTCTTTCGGACCAAATTTGCCTGCGTCTGCATTGTCGATGATCCCGGCATCAACAGCTGCATCAATGTACGGGGCAGCCCAGCCTTTAACATCTTTAAAATAGGCCGATACAAGCTTCGTACTGTCAACCTTAAGCCCCGTAGCCTTGACCATCAATTTAACTAACTGTTCGCGGGTCAATTCACCCTTCGGAGCAAAGAGGGTCGCGTCTACCCCGTTAATAATTCCTCCAGCTACTAGCTTCTGGATGGCGTCTTTTGCATATGAATTGCCAATGTCGGAGAATATATGTGATGATGCGGCAGCAAAACTACTGTTTACCGTCCCAAAGGTGCCTAGTACGAGTGCGGTAGATAACGCGATAGATATGATCTTTTTGTTCATTGTCTTATATTTCCCTCCGTTATGTATAGCTGCTTTAATAAGAATAATCGATCAGATCATGTATTCTAGGGTCTAGCCTCCTTTATCTCTTATGATGGACGTTCGGAAGCAAACGATATTTTGCAAAAGGAAGATAACATCCTTCCTTGCATACTATCAGAACACAATGAAAGGATTATGAAAGAAACTTACCTTGCTAGATCCGCTAACTAAGACAGTTCCCATATAACCCTCAAATTCAGAAAGACCGCCCATCGGGACTGTTGACAAACGATCCAATTTAATAGGTTTTTGAAGGGCCGTGTAGAATTAGTTTCT
>NZ_JANHOF010000006.1 GCF_024498075.1 Paenibacillus mendelii | reverse complement strand
GAAACTAATTCTACACGGCCCTTCAAAAACCTATTAAATTGGATCATTTGTCAACAGTCCCTACAGCGGCTCTTTTTTATATACTCATCGATTCAACCAATGGTCCAAGTCACGCATAAACTGTTGTGTATTCATATAAGGAGGATCTATCTGGAGAAGCTTGCGAAGCATATGCTTGGTCATTGGTGTGACAGTCAGCTCGTCCTCCCACCCTGAATTTATTTCAACTTCAGAAGTGCACGAATCATAGCCGGAATACAGCATAAAAAGAATAAAATGGCCAACAGCATATAGATCGTTTGGAGCCTCTACGGTTCTACTTAGCGTTGCCTCATCATCCGATCCGAGTTCCGTGCGAATCGGCTCCCCAAAGCGACAGGCCAAGCCGAAATCAATGAGGTGGATCTGATCTCCATCCAATATGACGTTCGGTATCCGGATATCGAGATGAACGAATCCTTGTTCATGGACATAATTTAAAATCTCCATCAATTTACGAACGAAACTAAGCACCTCTTTTTCAGAAAACACTACCCCTCGCTCAAAAATCAAATCTTCCACCGTCTGTCCTTTTACGTGCTCGGTTACCATATACAATTGCTCTTTATATTCGAACGACGCTAAGCATTTCTGAATCGAAGGATGCCGCAGCCACCCAAGAACATCAATCTCTCGGTACAACAAATCTCGACCGACCGTCCCTTTGCTTGGCTTGGCTTGCTTCAGAACTACCTCTTGGCCGGAATCCACATCTAGGCATATATAAGTCAACCCGTAACTGCCAATGCCAAGGAAGCGTTGTATTCGGTATTTGTTAGTGATGACGGTGCCCTCTCTTTTGGGATAGTCGATCCAAGCTTCGTATACCCCTTTCAAATACTCGAACAGATTCATGCTGCCTCCTGAAATTTATAATTTTATTGAAACCATTTAGAGTTATTACCTTTATAATTATTGACCATTCTTGGTCAGGATGCACTCATTTAATTGAACTCTGCCCGTTAGCTTAACGCCCAGCAGGACATATGTAAATCGTTTGCTGCGGTTTGCCTTCCTTCGATTTCGATAAGCATCTCCGGCCCGTCTGTCATTTCATATCCGGATACGGGAAACCATTCCGAAGAAATTCGAGCCCATGTATACTGGGGTTCATTGGCTCGTTTTTCGATAGTTGTGAACACCCCCCACGTGGAAGCTTCAACCAGCAATACATCAAATCTTGTTTTAAAACGATCCGGCATTGGTTCCTCCATAGCGATGCCCACATATAAATCCAGTTCGGTTCCCTCAGCTTGCCTGTCATCATAATTTGTATATACATTCAGTATGCCTTTCGGTTCCATCTTGGAGTATTCCGTTAATACGAGCAAATCCTCCTGTTTCAACTTTCTCCAAACATCCGCGGTATGTGAACAGCAGGCGATTCTCTTGTTCGCGCAGCAACAGGCTGCCGCGGCAGCCTGTTGCTTATTGTTGAGCTATAGTATCCCGTCCCTCAACGTCCGAAATTTGAGACGCTTTGCTTTAGTTGTCTTTTAATATTCCCAATTTCCTCTGAGCTGTTCAAAACGTTCATTACACGCTTTTATCCCTTCAACAATTAGCATATAAGCTGCTTCTGAACGACTTTGCGCGATTGATAACGGGAAACGCTAAGTTCAACAAAAGCAGCGGCGAACAACGTTTTTATTTTATAGCGTTTGTTCGCTGGACAATTGTCACTATCGTCTTAATCTGCTGATATAAACTACTATCAAGTACTATTTCTTTCCTGATTGTGTGTATCATCACTTGTGGTACGCTTCTCCGCGCTGTCTGTAACGACAAGCTGGGGCCATCCTTAGCGGATGGCTCTTTACTTTGTTTATTTCTTGAGACTTAAATCTTATTATTCTCGAAAATAATGACCATTTTTTTGCTGCCTAAGTATTCAACGGAAGCATTAAACTGTTCTGAAACAAAGCGTATAGGAACAAAAGTAGTGTTATTTCTCGCGAGTAAAGGTGCGTCGAACAGCACGGTTTGCTGGTTCACCCGTACTTGCCTGTTCCCCAAAGCCCAACGTATCGTTGTATCGTTTTTTCGAATCGTTACCTCTTTAGTGCTTTGGTTCCAGCCTACGTTTGCCCCAAACTTCTCAGAGATGAAACGAATCGGCACATAAGTACGATTCATGTTTGTAAATGGTGCTGTCGTAATACGGTAAGCTCTCTCGCCCACATATGCTGTAGTGCTTCCAATGACCAGTCGCTGCGTCTTCCTCTGAGACTTTTTAACTTTTTCAAGATCACTAATACCGTTCACTTTTATGAATATTTTGGATGTTTGGGTGCCTTGGCTCAAGTCCAGGTTGTTGTTATACAGCTCAACTCCATGGAAGTACTCGATAGAACTATCAAATTCAATATTTTGAATTGGTTCTAAATCCCAAACCCGATTGTTGCTCAAGTAGAGGGCAACCAGACCTTTCATATTCCTTAAGGGTTCCAAATCATAAATCAGGTTTGATGATAAGCTCAGCTGTGACAAGCCGACTAATCTCGATAAAGGCGCAAGATCTTTAATGATATTATTGCTCGCATTGAGGCTACCAAGTTTAACTAATCCCGCTAACGGCTTAAGGTCAGTAATCTTGTTGCCGCCAATTGAAAGCGTCGTTAGGTTGACCAATTCCGCTAGCGGTGTGAAATCAGCAACCTTGTTATTGTCAACTGACAGTGTTGTTAGATTGGTGGATAGCAGCCGAAGTGGTGAAATATCATGAATTTGGTTATTACCAACGTATAAATTTGTCAGCTTGGTTAATTTGCCGAGAGGCTCTATATCCTCGATCTGATTACTGCTCAAATCCAAAAAAGTCATTTCTACGGCATCCGATAGTCCATGAATATTTGAAATTTGGTTGTTATTAGCAAAAAGCACGCGCAGACTTGGGAGTTGTTTCAACACCTCCAAGGATGAGATTTGATTCCAAGGAATATAAAGAGACTCCAGTTCTTTCATAGCTGACAAATCTTCAATCGAAGAGATTTGGTTTTCCCTAAGGTTGAGACTTCGGATCTTAGAAAGCTCCTTTAGAGATGAAATATCAGCAATTTCATTATAGGATAAGTTTAATTGCGTAACATTTGCAGCATATTCCAATCCTTGCAAATTCTTAATTTTTTTGTTTGATAAATCAACGTCGGTAAGGGTCTCTAAATCTGATTTGACAACTGATTCTTCGCTGGTTTTATTCAATAATGATTTAATAGCTGTTTCGAGATTGGGGTCAGCAAAGACAACTTCTTGGCTGAGATCTGCCTCAGCATAGGCTTGACTTGAAAAGCTCGTACATAGCACGAAAATAAGTAAATAAACGGTAAAACGTTTCATCATTCTGACTTCCTCTCCTATGACTGTACTAGGTTTGCAATACTTCGAGCTATTAAAAATGATCGGACGAATTGAAAATTCGTTATGCTATTATAGCATATGGCATTTTAT
This sequence comes from Paenibacillus mendelii, assembly GCF_024498075.1. Taxonomy (GTDB): domain Bacteria; phylum Bacillota; class Bacilli; order Paenibacillales; family Paenibacillaceae; genus Paenibacillus_Z; species Paenibacillus_Z mendelii. The sequence continues at coordinate 369,487 of NZ_JANHOF010000006.1, read as the reverse complement.
TAATTGACAGGAAAATGTAGGTTATCGTCTGTTTGTCAACTACCGAATCGCGTCACGGAGAAGGGGTGGGCTTTCCCTATTTTTTGATTTTTGGGAATCCCAAAAGCGTGCAGAAGCCCGTTTGCGACGAATTTTCCGCCGAGTGCGGCCCATAACAAATCTGTACCACTCATCTGCTTGTCTGGCCAAATACTCCTTCAGCATTGTTAACGTTATCTCTGATATTTCGAGATCGCCAAGTTCCAACATCAGCATTTTTGTGCTGGAGGACGTAGGCTTTTAATGTTGTCAATGATGAAAAAAGCAGACTGCGCTGCGGCAAACCGCTAATTGGTTTCATTCAATTAACTCCCAGTAATTGAACCGTTATATTACGCTGGAATCCGTGCTGGCCGGAACTAATACGATGATCGGTTTTTTTGATTGAACCGGTAGGATTCAAAAAAACTCCCGCTGTTACGAGACCTTATGATACCAGTTGTTTTTTTGTATTCGGGAATGTTCTTTAAAGGTTTGGGCACGATACGAAAGGAGGTGTCCAATAACAAATGAGGAGTCTGCTGGTAGTTATCTTGCTGTTCCCTTTAGTATTTGCAAATTTATCTGAGTACGTATACGCGCAGCCGGAGTACATACAAGACCAAACCGACAATTCGAGTACTGTTGAGCCCTATAAACGAGGAGGTTTCCGTTCTCCTAGGCGAGGATACAATCCCGGAGTCACGAATCCAGGACGTAAAACTCCGGACCGACCGGATAATGCGGTTCGCACGCCGCCAACGAGAGCAACACCGGCTCCACGCATGGGCTTAGGCGGACTGTTCGGGGGTCTGGCTCTAGGGGCGATCATTGGATCTCTCTTCAACCCATTCGCGGGATTCTCTTATGGGATTCCATTTCTTTCACTGCTTAGCATCGTGTTATGGCTTGTTCTCATTTTAGTGGTGGTTCGGCTGTACAGAAGAAGGAAAAAATATTAACCGCTCTATTGGCGAACAACAAGAGCCCCTGCAACTGCAGGAGCTTTTGTTAATTCCGAGATCTACGCTGCGCTATGTCGCGTTCAGTATTACTTACAAAATTGTCACAGTTGTGTTGCTATTGACCATATATTCCCTGCAAAGTCTTTAAATGTCCCCCTTCTGTCGGGGTCACCTTCTCTTTCCCTTGGAACTTCCAAAGAGATACACCCTAATTCAATTGCTTTGTTAAAAACTTCATCTAAAACATAAACGTGAATTAACAGGTTATTAGGTGGGAATTCTTCGGAAGAATCCCCTAGCATTATAACAGAATCATCAATTTGAACTTCAACATGCATAATTGTTCCGTCAGCAGCATCGTAACGTCGTAGTTCTTTGGCATTAAATAATTCCTTTAAAGGTACGAGTTTGTTTCCAGAAATGATTCTGGCTACTTCTGAAGGTTTCACCATCTTGTTATGCAATGGCTCCACACTTGAAACTCTGCCCAACCCGCCTTCGCAGCAATTTGAGTGCCTCCCGATTGTCCATTCTCCCGCACAGCACAATCGCGTTTTGCAGGAAGCATCGGGCGCGCTGGATTATATTTTAGAGGTTGTCCTAATATTACTAACAGAGCGCAGTGAGTGAACAGAACCACCGGCACTCTGTTTTTTAGTGCTCAGAAAGGGGTAGGAATCGGAGGACACGATACGGCATCGATGAATCGCGGATCAATACCATAGAAGTACCAGTATGATCCGCTCCATCTATACCCTGCAATACCCTCCATATCGACATATGTCGGATAAAACCAGAAGTTCTCGCCAGACCTGAGCCAAACATAGGTGTACTGGTAAACGCAGTCGACGATATAAGAAACAGCGGGTTTCGGCGGGATGAATGAGGGAGGAGGCAGCGGCGGTTGTCTCATGGGCCCTTTATTTCCCATATGAGCCATAACATCACTCCTTGCGGAAGGTTTTCATGATTTTACATGCATTGTATCTTATACTATGTAGGTGAATAACCACTTGACTGTACGCATGCCTACTCTAGCTGTTTTGCACTGTCAACCGCTGCATAAAATATGCCTGCAGCATTTAATGGAGGCTCTATGACTGTCGACGGATTCCCGCTGCTCCACTATTATCCATGCCTCGACCGTCAACGCATATAAAAACTCGCCGCAGTGCTTTCATCAACGGAAGCACTGCGGCGACAATTCATGAGATATTAGTACTCGTATCTATCTACATAAAGGTTAAGAAGTTGCTGATTGTACCCACCAAATTTAGTGCAACCATAAGTGATTCCAATTAACGTAATCTGCCCGAAGTCACGTTCACGCTTGAGATACAGTGGGGTGCATAAATCGATCCGGCAGATGATTGTAACCATGTGTTTTTACGAACAGTACTTCGCTGCCCTTTAAAATATGACTTTGGATCGGAATCCCCTTATAATCCGGTGTGTAATGAAAGACGATTCGATTCGTGTCATTACCGGCGATCAGGCTGAGAATATCTTCGATGTTTATTTCTCGTTTACTGATCACATCAAACAGATCCACTTGATTACCGGTTTTCTTGAAGATTGCAATAACATCCTCACGCTCCAGATAATAAATATCCTGGCTAAACACATTCATACAATAGAACATTAATATTTCCTGGGAATGATCCGTCCCGAAAACTCGAGAAACGGGCACTCGTTCAGAAGCAAAGGTATGAATAAAATGAGCATCCTCGATCGAGTTACCATCTAATTTTCGGATACCGGCAGTCTCTAACGAACTAGAAGTAAAGTCCATGGAGGATTGATATTCCTGCACAGAACTGAATCCAAACTTGGGGTAGAAATTCAATACAGACTGATTCGCAAACAAGTACATATAATCGTACTGAAGCTCATATTCTTCTAAAATTTGATTCATTAAACGTGTCGAAAGTCCTCGGTTTCTGTAGTCCGGATGTGTCATAACCGTGCCAAGCTGCATGGCTCTTCTTCTCTCCCCATGAATGAGCAGTTCAAGCTTATTAACGGAGGCATTGGCTACAACCATACCTTCATCGACATAAGAATAAGGAATATATCGGTCACTCCAAAATCCAAATTGATACCAGCGTTCAAAGCTTATGCCGAAGATATTGCTGGCAAGCTCAGACAAGCTCTTTCTAAGTTGTTCATCACCCTTGTAGTTTTTTACAAATTTCAACTCACCCACTTCTTCCCTTCACTCAGGGGAACCATCGAAAAACTCCATATGGCCTTTATCCTGCTTATAATAATCAAGTCTGTCCTGCAATGTACCGGTATGAAATTCAAATTTATGACCATCCGGGTCCGTAAAATAAAGAGATTTCTTATCCCTTTCATCCCTTATACGGCCTGGAAGTATGTGTACTCGCAGATCCAGTAACTTCATATGCATCTTTTCGAAGTCTGCATCTTCGATAGAGAAAGCAATATGCGTGTAGGAATGATTGATTTCTTGACGAGGAATATCTTGTTCAACATTAAGGGCCAACCAGATTCCATTCAGGTCAAAATAAGCGGTATTTCTCCCCTTAACTAATAACTTCGCATCAAAGACTTGTTGATAGAACGAAATAGACGCTTCTAAGTTAGACACCGAAAATAATAGATGATTCAATCCCTTAACGACCATGGAATCCCCTCAATATGGTGTAATTGTTCGCCGCGGCGAACCAGCAAGGCTTATCTAGATCAATGTTCCCTTACATGTATAATCTTCAACTTGAGATGTGTTAGAGGTGCATTGCAGCTCAAGGGTACTTCCATCAAATTTGATGATGAATTTAACTACATAAGGGGTTTCAATATATACCAAGGTAAGCTCCAGCAAGTTTGGATTTAGCCAGCAGGCATAGGTAGCCACTTCTTGGTGATGTACAGCTAGATCCTTGATAAAAGAATCACACGAGTAGACCAGGTTATTCAATTTGAATGTATATGACTTGACGGCTTCATCCTCATAAGTAAGCTTAAATTCGAACTGCTGATTCTTTTTAGAAAAGCCAAGCTTCTCCATACATTGAGGATTATCTTGTACGGAATACTGTTGGTTATCTAGCTGTATGAAATCATCCGATACTCCCTGCGGAACAGGGAATGGATATGTCATGCTTAAGAGATATTCACGCAACTTATCCTGACCATCACAGTGAACAAGGGAAGTGTCATGGTTTATTTGACTTATCACATGCTCATATACCAGATCCAGCAGGTTTTGAAGCTGCTGCATGCCGGAGAAGCTTGATGTTGCGGCAATAACAATATTCTGGTTAGGCGCTACAAAACACAGCTGCCCATACCCGCCATTGCCCATGAAACAATGATCGCGACATAGAAAGAATGATACCCATAACCTTGGGAGAAATCGACCCTGATCTCATCTACAATTGAAGAACGTAAGCAAGGACCTCGATGACAGCCCATGATTTTCAGGAAGATCTCTGTCCATTCCATTTCTCTCCTCACCGAGGTTAATTCTCCTTAGTCCGGGCGGGTAAGCTTAAGAACCCCGAAGAGATTGATTCGCTCACGAGTATGGTCATTGAACAGGTTGTTGCCTTGAATATGATCAACAAATAGAATGCCATTCAAGTGATCCATCTCATGCTGGATGCAGCGGGCCAGATAGTCCTCGCCTTCCAGGACGAATGTTTCCCCTTGGCGGTTCAGACTTTGGATCTTGACGTATTTGGCCCGCTTCACCAGCCCTGAATAGCCCGGATACGACAGACAGGCTTCATAACCGAGCTGTTCGCCCGATGCTTCCAGCAATTCCGGATTGATCAGTTCGATTAATCCCTCCCCGCAATCCATAACCACGACTCTACGGAGAATTCCAATCTGAGGCGCCGCTAGACCTGCCCGGCCTTCGGTGGCATAAATCGTATCCACCATATCGTCAAGCAATTTTATAATTCTGGGGTTCACTTCTTCTACCGGTTTGGCAACCTTTCTTAATATCGGGTCACCGAAAGGAAGAATCGTTTTTTCGCTCATAACGGCCTCCTATGTGTGATTAGCGTTCTATGTCTGCCCTACAAAAGTTACGGTTTGCTCCATTAATGGCGTTTCTTTATAAGCTGTATCAATTCCTAACCGCTGAATGGCTTCCTTGGATACATGCTTGGAATGGATCGCTGCGCTGAACGCCTGCTTGAATGGGAACGGATTGATCTGGATCTGCCCCCCACTCACCCAACGCGCGGCTAATCGTTGATCATCGATAAGCGTTTCGAACCCTTCTCTGTACCAAGGATGCTCGTCTTCCTTCGTGGCCCCCGGTTCATTCAAACAAACGTACAGCGAGATTTCATCGCACAGCTGTAACAGCTTCAGATGCTGGCCCACCATGCTTTCATCCTGAACATTCAACTTTGCTTGTATTCGCCGCTGTCTTTCTGCTTCATTATGGATGAATGCCATGCAATCCGGTTGTTTGGAATTACGAATGTGCCGGAACGAAGAATAGTGAAGACTGCATAAGAGCGCTGCATATTCATTCATGGCTTCCGTCTCATCTAATCCATATTGGTATAACAGTAATTTGGGGAGGAGCGGATAGTCCCCGAATGAGAAAGGAACGGCATGACGATCATTCCATATTGGTGTCTCATCTAGTCTAATCCAGCTTCTGTCATGCTCTGTTATGGCCATGATCGTATCCTGGCGGTAGGACGGATCTATGAAGAGCCTCTCTAAGAAATGGCTCGCGATACAGCCTGCAAATTGTGCATGTTCATGCTGAGCGGTCATGACAACATGTGTATCGGTTTCTCGAATAATCACGGAAAATCGCCCCTTCCTGATTCACCTTATTTTACCATACGAATGGATGTAGACCGCAAGGAATATGGGAAACAACGTCGAACAAGACTATGTGTAATCGGGTTCATTCATGGAGGCGGGGACTGTAATGGATATCATGATATTTTGGAATCATGCGGGTAGAGAACACGGCGGATTGGAATATGCGGACGATATTCGAAAGAATTCACCTCAAGTGATTGAACAATGCCTGGCATTGAGGGAACAGCGCTGCCGGGAGAATAAACAGCCTAACCGTTATTTGAGGGTTGATGACTCCACTCTCATTGAACTGCCGCCATTACAAAGCGATAAGAGATTTATCTTGATCTACTGCTTGGATAGCGGTCTACAACTCTCCTTAAATTACAAAACGAATCACCCCTGGTGGTTAATTGATATTGTCGATATTCAAGAGATCCGTCCTCATGTATTTTGCGTTCATGATTGGTTTATCGATATTTCAGTCAACCCCGATGGAAGCTACCACGTGTATGATATGGATGATTTCGAATTGGCTGTAAGACTGCAGGTTCTGTCACCGGAACAAATTTCGCAATGCCTCAAGTCATTTCATGCCATTCTTACTGAACTCAATTCCGGCAGCTTCCCCAGTCCATTCGTGGAGGAGCTTAGGGAGACGTATATGTTTAAATGCCACATGGATAAAGGCGACACCTCATTCGGCATACAACAAAAGGACCGGTAGTTCCCTCCAGGGGGAGTTCCCGCTCCTTATGTTGAACATATCCTACAACCGCTAGTGCTCGCTCAAACTCCTGGCCATTCATATTTATTGCTAATTTCCCGAAGTGTACCCACCTGCACGAGGAACAACAGGCCCGTTGAATATCATCGTTATTGATTACCTGTGGGGTCAGCTCCGCGCGGCACATGGGACAGTATTGATATCTTAGTCTACGTAAGACGATTTCAGGATACATCATCTAAGACCCTCCTTATATTGTGGGGTACTTAATGTTCCTGGAATATCTAATCTGAGTTGTAGCTGTGGTTATTAACAGGGAACGGTTTTTCTTGAGGTTAATTGGGGTTTCTGGAGTTTATTCGTTTATTGGTTTTAATGGGGTTACAAAAGAGTGAAGCGAAGCAGGAAGAATGATTCAGAAGAAGCGCAAGCGGTCGCCTTTGTTCCCGGATTTCCACCTATAACATGTATTCAAAGAAATCCGGGAACAACAGCGATCAAAAGAACATTCTGCCTGCGTAGCGGATTGTCTTAGGTTATTACAACCTGCGGTAGCTGTAACGGTCCCTCTTCGGATTCTCGCCTGTTAAGAAGATTCGCTCTTCCTCTCCTACAGTCTCCAGGAATTCGGAGCTGGCAGCGTCGGTATGCTCATACTCGCGCATGAATGGCGGTACATAGCCCGTGATCATGATGTAACGCTTCTTGTCGGATAGAATCGGGGTAACGGAATGAATCAGCGCCTCCGAGAAGAAGAGAACACTGCCTGCCGATCCCTGCGCTCGATGAACCATCCAAGGCTCAAGATCGGGAACAAGCTCCCCTATGGTGCCGGTGGACTGCGTTCCAGGGATTACACTTGTTCCCCCATCATCCGGACCGATGTCCGTCAGGAAAACAATCGCCTTAATCCATAAGTAATGCTTCCTGCCTTCGCCCTTGAATACGGAATAGTCCGTGCCGATTCCCCGGTGCCATCCCAGTTTCTTCACATCAATATGATTGTCATCGGGATGCTTACTATTAATCGAGCACTCCTGCTCTTCGTAGCGGACTGGACCCCCGACGATATCTTGCGCGCAGGACATAATTTGTGGGTGCATGGCGATCTCCAAGAAAGACGGATCATATTGAATGCATGGGCCGAACTTGGAGAAATACGGAGTACCGGTAATCTTGCGCGGCTTCCCAACCGGCCAGGGCTCCCCGTGCTGGTAAGGAGCAAGCTCCTGATCCATCCGGTCCATCGCTTGGCGGACCCTGTTCATGAGATCCGCTTCGACTAGATTCGGTACGACCACATAACCGTATGTATCCATGAGAAATCGTTGTTTCGCAGTTAGCATCTTCATATCCCCTTATCATTTTGAATACCATAATTAAATATTGTAGACAATACTAAAACCAATCTCAGTATATGAACGCGCTTTAATTTTGTCAACAATATTCAACGGGTCGTATGAGGGGTTTGCTCAACGCCAAACTCGCTCGACACCTTCCAGCCGTTGGTGATCAAAAACCAGCTTATAGATATCCGGCTTCGAGGTCTGCTTCCAAAACTCATATCCATATTGCTCATCATAATGATTCATTATGATTGTCAAGATATTGCCATGTGTCCCGATCACGATATTCTTCCCTAGTTGTTCTTCAAGAAGCTTCTCGATCACCGGTATGGCTCTCTGCTGTGCTATTCGGGTAGATTCGCCGCCCTCTAAGGCATAATCCTTATCATCAAAGGACTTGCTTATAGCTTCCTCTAATACCTCCCATGTCCCTTTATAATCCAGCCCTTTAATCGGTCGTTCCATCAATTCCTCATACTCGATAATGCTCAAGGAATGATGATCGGCGATGTGCTGAATGGTTTGTTTGGCTCTCGTGTAGGGGCTGGATGCGATATAGTGAATCTCAACGTCTCTCAATACCTCTGCCACTCGCTTTGCCTCTTGAAATCCCTCTGCCGAAAGCCCCCTGGTTCTTTCTTCTCCATGTACAAAAGGCGACTCCGCATGTCTTACCATGTAGATGACTGTTTTCATAGGTTTACCTCCTTCATTTGATAGAAAACCCTAAATAGGAATCCCTATTGATCAAAGATAATCTCATTTCATCGAGAAATCTGAGTTGTGCTTCCGTTAACTGGCTCTTGTCGGCGTAAGCGGTGTGATAGGCATAGGAGTAGAAGTGTCTGTAATCGATAAAATAATCGATCTGAGGGACGAACGACGTCGTAGAGTTCTCTTTCGTATATCCTTCCATAAATGAAGTGAAAAAGGATTTAATAAACTTTTCCCTGTGTGGACCTTCTGGTACGGTTTGGGCAGTATGATACATAACGATCGCAATGTCATAAGCGAACCAATTGTACTCGCAATCCCCGAAATCCAGCAGTGTTATCTCCTGATCCCGAAGCAACAAATTATGCTGATGAAGGTCGCCATGGATTAACCCATAGGAGTCTTTGGATGTCGTAAGGGCTATTAAATCATTATGATATTGCTTCCACTTCCCTGCTAGCAAGGGGTCGGAATGAAAGGCTTCTTCATTAAATAGATCCTGTTCAAACCACTGGGGCCGCTGATGGACCGCTTGATAGCTTTTCGCGAGCGTATGCATCTTCCCCATCATTTCTCCCCATTTGCCGAATAATTCATCGTTCCAAACTCGGCTCTCTTGAGAATTGATAGGTGTCCCTATCACCTTGTCGTAGGCGATCAAATAGTACCCGTCTGAAATCGGCTGAATGTAGGTATCCCCGATTAAGTGCACAGGTCTCACCACACTCAGCCCATGTAAATTCAAATAAACTAACCATTCTAATTCAGCTAAGACACGGCTCTCGGCAACAATTGACCTGTCTACTATTTTCACAACGATATCTTTGCCGCGGTTAATCTCATATACGTTATTATTGTAACCTCCAAGAAGTTTAGCTTCAGATGGCTGACATCCGAGTTGGGCGAATACATCCGCCTTGATATGATCTGGAATCATTCTGTTTCGCCTCCAAGCCCCAATTCGATCACATTAAGGACTAACCACCATCTCGATGTATCTCTTCAGATCATCCTTCGCTTGCTGATTATGCTGCCAAGCCCCCAAGTTCCAGCTCATATAACGAAGGCCTAGATACCGGGACGCAATGGAGAAAAGCGGTTCATACCGGGATTGAGGAATCTCAATGCCTAACTGATCCCGATACTCATTCGCCAGCTTTAAGCTGCTGCAGCGAAGAGGAATATCGAAGAATAAAGATCCGTAACGGGCTTCCTCCCAATCAATAAAATAGACATCCTCATTATGATGGACTAACACATTGCCCGGGTTGAGATCATTATGTATCAAGGTATAGGTGCTCTCATCTTGAATAACAACACCGATGTCATGAACGATGTGATGTGCCGCATCCTCGATCTCAGCTATGAGGTGTACTCCATACTCTTCGATGAAGGCTTTGTTTTCTTTTGCGGCCTCCCAGGAAGGTCTCCAACGTTCGTTTAGCATTTTGCTTATATGGGCTTGATCCACTCGCGATAACCATGGCAAAGCGGTCTGATTTCCCATGTTCGTCCGATGTATGTGTGCCAGCGCTTGCATTTCTTTCATCTGAAGCGAAGGAATATCCAGATTCCCGTAATCCGTCTGATCGTCTACATCTTGAATACACAATAAGCTGCGGCCAGCGGCGTGCGAATCGATAGACAAACTATAAGGTACATTCGCTGCTTGCGAATATAGTAGGGAAAGCGTGGATCGTTCGATATAGGTTGCCTTCTTCGTAACGAAAGAGACGCAAGTCTCTTCACCGTTCACATGCAGCTTAACCCTGTGCCGCAGCAAATCAACGGCCTGAAATCCCATACCAATAGACTTACTTTCGATACTGATTACGCCTGCGTCAGGTGAAATATACCGTTGAATAGTTTTTTCTAATAATTGAACTTCATTAACTTCCATTATCAACTTAAGCCTCCGTTCACCCATACATGACTGAAAAAAGCCACCGATTCATAGCGGCAGCCTTATCTGTCTGGGTTCTTTTATCAGCCAATTCTCTACTTATCTCTAGCTCCCCTTCGCTACAAATACATTATCCCACACATGAATCTGTCCCGTCCTCTTAACCGATGCATACACGCCAAAATTCAACCCCAGCTCCTCGTTCACTTTCTTCAACAGCGATTTATCCGGTTCCAGGGTATCGGGGTCGATTGTAATCATCATGCAGCGCTCGCAGTATTGATCCACCTGCAGCTGTGCGCTGCCCACTGACAGCTGCTTTCCGATCCAATCGCCTTCATGGATTGATTCATCGTCCAACGTCACCACCAGATTAGCTCTAAACCGGCGGGGGTCTAATCGTTTTCCCCACATCGCTTCCAGTTTGCGTAAGGTAGAATCCGTAATGATTAGAATACTACCTGTATCCACCGCCGCAAGCTCAGAGGCTTCCGGCTTACAAGTGAGCATTGATAGTTTCCTTTTCGAAAAGGCCTGTATCTCGCGCAATAAAGCTTCATCCCAATTAAAAATTCGTCCATCCGGCGATGTTACTCTCACGTGTGGCGCCCTTTCCCCGGAATCCTCCCCAATCAGTTGAGTCTTGTAGCTCAGCATACTGGGCGCCTGTCTGGCGGTGTAATATCTACTCCAACCTTCTTTGGTTTCATCGATGAAAGCATGCAAGCGGTCCCCATATAATCCATACGATTCAATCAAGCTCGTCTGCAAGGTCTCCCCCGCAAACGACTTTACCGGATATCTGTTGATTTCGCTGATGTGACCAATCGATGTGAGCGTCAATGTGTGATCCCTCATTTCGTATGTTATACAGCAACAGACCGCCGCGGCGGTCCTTCGCTTGTTGTATAGAGCGCATCGCCTTCGGCTATAGCTCTCTATCATAGATAATGCGCCGAATTCGATCCTCGCTTAAGTTATAGAAGTTGACCAATTGCGTGACGGTAAACCCTGACTTATATTTCAACACGATCTCGGCGTTCCGTTCTTCTAACTCGTCACGAATGCCCGTCGATGCTCCCCACTGCTGCCGCTCCGTTTGGGGAATGTAGATATGCGCGCCCCTGACATGCTTTTGAATCTCTTTGATCAAATGCTCGGGCAAAATATCCTTGGCATTGATATATTTGGTCATATTATACCTTTTTGTACATTTGAACTGTACTATTCTTTTCCATTTCCAGATCATCAAATCCTTCTCGAATCATTAAAGCGAAGACAGTGAAATTTTTCAAGGTGATTCGAGATATGACGTGCATGACTCCCAGCTGTTTCGTTGAAAGTAAAGCAGCCTGCAGCAGCCGGTGAATCTCTGACTTGCCCAGCTGGAATTTAGGCCGGACATGTATCGTGAAGGAATAGGCATCCAAGTATTCATGGTCGGTTCCTTGTTGAAATAGATCCACAAAGTAGAATGCTACCCCTGCTATTTCATTCGAATCGGCGTCTCTCAGGGTGATTACAACGGTCTTGGGATTATCCACCCGTTCGGCAATAAAGCTTTCGTCCTCCTCGATTAATAACTGCTTGATCGTTTCATATTCCTCTTCAGCGGCAGGCATGATATGGGCTTTATTGAAATTCTCCGGCTCCTTCCATTCCTTGAGATATAGGGCAAGCGTGACCTCGGAGTATTCCCCCGACGTGAAGCCCAAGCTTTCCCAGAGGCTAATCTCGCGGTTTCTGATCTGACCGAATGCGCTGAAAGCAAATTTAAACAGCTTGCTGCCGCCGTTATGTCGAACGACTGGAAGGCATCTGTCCACTAAGTCCGCGAGTATAACTTCATGCCCTTCAAGAAAGCCAAACTCGATAAACCCGTTCCTCGTAATCGGGGACAGCGACACGCACATGAAGCCAATGACCTCTCCGTCATGCTCCGCCAGAAAACCGTTATTTCGCGTAGGGTCCGCATAATTGTCTTTCAGTTCCTCGGTAGTCGTGCCATAACCAAGAAAGATGGGATCGGGATTAAATCTTTTTGCCGTATCGTTCATCATTTGGAGCAATTGAGTGAAATCATCCTCTTGATTCATGTGCCGGATCAAGTAACTGGGTTTCCCCTCCATGTATCACCACTCCTCGTTTACCATATATATCCATTATCCATGTTTGGCATCATCTTTGACAGGCTGAGCTTTTTTATAAAATACTTCGCCATCCGTATCAGGCTGTCTGCGATGCTGTTTACTAATAGATAATGAACAAATTCCCTTCCTCTAGAGGAATATCCATATTGAGGTAGAACTCATGAGAAACATGTATTAATTGGAGGCTTGGTTACGAACCATGCTGATTATAGACGAAAATATCCCATTTACCGTGCGCGAGCCCGAACCCGCACTTCTAAATTCCGAGAAAGTGGAGCATATACCTCGGGACAGCCCTTCGCTGCAGAACGATTATTCCTCGCCTTGATGTTCAAGCAGATACAACAACAAACTCTTCTGAACATGCATCCTGTTCTCCGCTTGCTGATAGATAATCGATTGGTCGGATTCAATCAGCTCCTCCTCGATTTCAAACCCGGGATGAACGGGCATGTCGTGCATGATGAAGGGCGTGCAGCCACCTAGCGATTCCTTATTAATTTGAAAAGGCATCATCAATTGGATCCTTCTATTTTTCTCATCTTGATAGTGATCAGCGTGGAAATACTCCATATCGACCCACGTATCGGTATAGACAAAATCAGTTCTAAGCAGCGCCTCGGATAAACTTTCCACATTAAGGATAGATCCACTCCGGTATGCGGTCTGCATCAATTCTTCATCCCAAGAGGCATCATTGATGATCGGTGTCACGAGTTGAAGACGAAGCCCTGCTGTCATACAACCCGCTATCAATGAATTTACAACATTATTGTGGATCCCTACATACGTTAGCGTCACATCTGAGAAAGTCCCTTTCGTCTCATAAATCGTCATTAAGTCGGCCAAGGCCTGACAAGGGTGGTATTGATCACAACAGCCATTAATGACGGGGACGTCGGAATACTTAGCTAGCTCCAGCAGATCAGAATGATTCGTTAACCTAGCCATAATAACGTCGCAGTTCCTCGAAGCATACCGGACTTCATATTGGATCGGTGAAATACTGAAGTTACTCGAATTCCAGTCCATGGGCACCGCGTAGCCACCCATTTGTTGTATGCCGGACTGAAAGGACAGATTCGTTCGGGTCGACGTTTTCTGAAAAAGCATCAGCAGCCCCTTTCTTTCACATGCGTGGTAATATTGTTCAGGCTTGTTCTTGATCTCGATTGCTTTGCGAATGATGGAGAATAAGGTATCCTTATCGAACTCCTTCAGTGTTAGTAGATGATTCATTTCCCAGCCTCCCTGATTGAATATATATACATTATCATGAATATTAATACAATATAGGCGGTTAGGAATATATTGTCAACAGTTAAGTTGATTAGGCTGCTATGTACAAAACTATCCGAGGAGGACGCTGAATTGGATGCACGGGCTGTAACGGTAATTCTCCGCTAGGATAAAATCCCCCGCTGTAACGCCCTTTTTTGGAGTTACAGCAGGCATCAGACAATACGGGCCCGATGGATATAAAAAAACAGCTGCTCCGCGGCAGCCGTTTCGCGACTCTTATTAGATTTCTTTTTCCATAAGGACCGTCTTCACAGGGAAGCCGTTAGGGTTTGTAACAACTTCTTCCTTATATACCTGAAAGCCAAGTGATGCATACAACTGTATATTCTGAGGCACCGACATCCGCACCCTGCACCATACTCTTGACTTCCCCTGCTCTATCGCATAATTCTCGAGCCACGCCAGCATGGATGTTGCAATTCCTCTCCCTCTGGCCTCGGGACAAACAGATAGACGGGAGAAATAGATTCCATGATCATCCACCTTAAATCTGACCGACCCCCACGGAATTTCATCGCTCAGGTACAGTAAGGCTCGCTCAGACCCGTTCCTTAATGACTCTTCAATCGAGCTTACAGCTTCATTAAGCGCACTTGAAGGAACGTCGGCTTGCCTGTACTCCTCGAACGCCGCTATCATGCAATGATGTACGAGATGTGCATCTTCTGATTCTGCCAGACGAATCATGGAAGCCCTCCATTCTTTACCCGATTATCGTGAACATCCTCTTCTACCGTAAAGGCAGAGTCAAGAAGGCAGCAGCAGCCCCTCAACTTCGAGATGAGCGGTGTCGTTTAATTTCGAGATCGTTCTTTCACCCCACTTATTAATTCGCAAGCGTGTTATGCTGCAAGGCTGAATATCGAATGATACGTTGAACATGTCCGGTGAAAATCGTAACCAGTAATGGATGAGTGAAATGATCGCATTGCTATGGCTCACGATTACGACCACATCCTCTGTAACGTTTAGTTCCTCCATAAAGGCTGACAAGCGGTCATGCATCATTCTCCAGCTCTCCGCCCCCGGATAGGGGACCCAATCCGTCACGGGATCAGTCACAGGATTTCGAATTTTGTCTGCTTCCTCCACAGATAAATTAGCCGCCGCACCATTGCTTAATTCTCTTAAACCCTCTACGCATATAGGGTCACTAGCAAGACGATGCCCAATAATCTGTGCAGTCTGCCTCGCTCTGGATAAATCGCTGCTATATAGACGAAAGGTTGTATCCTGCAGCAGCAGCGCTGCTCTCACAGCTGTGCAATGGGCTTGCTGCTTACCCAGCTCCGTCAACTTCGTATCGGTCCATCCGCCGACTACACCTGTGAGCAGATGCTCGGCTTCGCCATGCCGGATTAAGATTAGTTCTTTCAAGGTAATCACCGCTTTCTACAGGCTGCTCCATCTAGAGATCCCGCAGCCGTATTTTTGAAACAAAATGAAGCTAATGGAACGCCGCCCACAGCATCGATAACCCGGAACCCAATAGTAGCAAATCAAGTACATAGCGGAACGAGGCGACACTCATTCGCTGCACAACTCTCTTGGCGGCGAACGTACCGAGCATGAGAGATACGCCTACAATCACGCCTTGCACAATCACCTTAGCCGGAAGGGCCCCCAGCTCTTGGAAGGTCACGATTTTGCTCACATAGATGGCAAATGAACTGGCCGCTTCCGTAGATAGAAACGCGCCTTTCACTAATCCATAGGAGGTGAATGCCGGCACGCTGAGGGGGCCGGTTGAGAGAACGATACCGGTCAAGAAGCCGATGAAGGCTCCAGCGATGGAAAGCTGCCATAAGCGAATGTGTATTCGTTGCGCTTCAAGCCAATGTCTTACAGGAATCATAGCTAGAAAGAAAAGTCCGAGTCCGATATCGACAACATGCACCGGTAACGCCCACAGCGTTCTGGCCCCAATAGCTGCAGCAGGCACACCTGTAACGGAGTAAGCGGCGAAAGCCCGCCAATTGACCTCACGCCACCAGGCAATCACTCTTGAAATGTTCGCCATGACAGCAGCTACGGCCATGATGGGTACGGCTTGCTTCGGGCCAAATGTATAGACAAGAACAGGCAGCAGCATAATGGATGAGCCTGTGCCAATTACGCCGCTGATTGCACCTGCGACCAATCCTACCAACAGCACAAACAAATATTCTCCCAGCAACAACAACACTCCTACTGAGGCATCTATGATGAGAACGGTCAGCCATCGCCAATCTAATTCTTCTTAATCGCCTGCGGCGCTCTTCTCATAAATCGCTCTCCTTCTCTCTGATAGCCAAATGGCTCGTACAGTCCATGTGCATCTTTGGTTGCGAGCAACCCAGACATCCATTCAAACTGGGGAGCGTTGGTAATCGTCTCCATAAGCTTCTTCGAAATTCCCTGTTGACGGTATGCCTCCAATACGAATACATCGCATAAATAGTACATCGTGGCGCCATCGGTAATGATTCTAGCGAAACCGATCATCTGCTCTCCATTATAAACGCCGTAGCAAGCAGAATTCTCAATTGATTTCTTAATCGTTTCGACCGGTCTATCCTGAGCCCAGTAGCTTCTGGCCAAATAATCGATTACGGTCTGAACGTCAATCCTTGCCTTATCATCGCTGATCACATAATTCTTATAGGTTACCTCCATAGAGCACCTCCGACAATAGTCTAATGATGAAACAAACGGATCCCCGAATAGGCCATAACCATTCCATATTCATTGGCCGCTTCTATTACCTGCTCGTCACGAGTCGAACTACCGGTTTGAACCACGTACTTCACACCGCTTTGAGCCGCGCGGTCAATATTATCACGGAAGGGCAGGAACGCATCGGAAGCATAGGATACTTCCTTTAAGCCCGCTAACCATTGTTGCTTCTCTACCCTTGCAAGCCGTTCAGGTACGCTGTGAAAATGCCGTCTCCACTGCTGCTCCTCGGCGGATGTATAATCTTCATTCATCCAACCATCAATCGCGTTATTAATTTCAGTACGGGATATTCCCGCACGAAAATGCATTTGTTGCACGGCAGGATGCTGTCTCAACCACCAGTTATCCGTTTTACCCGCTGCTAGTCTCGTACAATGAATCCGCGACTGCTGCCCGGCGCCGATGCCGATGGTCTGACCATCAAGCGCAAAGCATATGGAGTTGGATTGCGTGTATTTTAACGTAATCATCGCTAAGAGCAGATCTCTCTTGGAGCCAAGTGGAATCACGCGTTGTGTGGTTGCGATGTTCTTCAAGACTTCTTCGGAGATCACGGCGTCGTTGCGTTCCTGCTCGAGCGTCAAGCCGAACACGGATCTTCGCTCAATGGGATCTGGAAAATAGTCGGCATCGATCTCGATAATAAGGTAGCTGCCATTCTTCTTCTCTTTCAGAAGCTTCAGGGCATCCGCATCATATCCAGGCGCAACGATAACATCCGAGACTTCTTTCTTCAGTAAATTCGCGACGGTGAGATCCACCCTGTCGCTGAAAGCCGCGCAGTCCCCGAACGAAGACATCCGGTCCGCCCCTCTAGCTCTTGCATATGCGGTGGCTAGCGGAGACAGCTCCAAGCCTTCAACGAAATAGGAGCGGACCAGCGAATCATCCAATGGGGAATAGACTGCTGCGCCTGCAGGACTTACATGCTTAAACGAGGCTGCAGCCGGTTGGCCGATACTTCGTCTAAGTTCTCGAACAAGCTGAAAGGCATTCAAAGCATCCAATAGATTAATGTAGCTTGACTCGCCATTCACAATCCGGAGGGGTAGCTCCCCACTGGAGCATAGCTTCGCCTTTCCCTGATGCGGGTTCATTCCATAGCGCAGATCAACGGATTCCATCACATCAACCCTTTCTATACAAAATGAAAAAAGTATCCGGATTCAATTCCGAATACTTCGCCCAGGCGTACGGCTGCGATCCCGTGTGCTCCCTCATGGTTCCCCATGTTCCGCCAGTCACACACAGCTGACTCTTATCTACTAGATTACCTGTTACATCCATTATTTTCAAGCGGGAATTCGAACTCAATCTCGTGCTTTACAGGTATTCCATCCATACCCGCTAAGGGGATCAAGGGTTTGATTCTTCTCGCTTCCGTAATGGCGTTCTGATGTACGGCCTTGATGTCAAAGCCTCTTCGTTGGTAATAACGAATGGCCTTTAGATTATCATTTGAAGTGATTAACCATACACGCTTACATGCATGGTCTCTAGCCTTCACAATGACTAAGTCGATTAGCGCGGTTCCGATGCCTTGACCTTCGATATCACTGTTAAGGGTTACGATTTCGCAGTCATTGCCCTCGATATTGTACAAAATGAGTCCCTTTATGACATCTTCAATTATCACGACATAGCCGGGCAGATTTTCTAGCCAATGGACCTTTCCTCTGGAAACAACAATAGAGCTTCGATAATTTTTTATAGCCTCTACGAGCGTACGATCCATTTCTTTGATCACCACTGGCTTTTCCCCCAAACGTCGTTTCCATAATAAGGTGTATAACAAATACGATATTACGCAAACTAAAAACCGGAATTTGGAATTTATTTATAAATTGGTTTGTATAGGATGTGAATCACAATGGATTTTTTCAAAAGTCAAGAAACATTGACCACCGTCGAGTGGATCTTAAGAAGCGTCGTGGGCTTCGTCTTCTTACTGCTTGCTGCCAAACTGATGGGACAGCGCTCCATCTCCCAATTAAGGTTCCTCGATTTCATTATTGCGCTGACCCTCGGCAATATTATAGCCCATCCCCTTTCCGACGAGAAACTGGGATTGAAAGGATCCATGATCACCACAATCGTTCTAATCGTGCTCTATGTAGCCGTGACGTGGGTGAGCTTGAGATGGCCGTTAATCAAACGCTATCTCGATCCGCCGCCCCTCAAGCTGGTTGATAACGGACAAATCCAATTTCATAACCTTTCTCTTGCGCGTATCACTATTGATTTTTTATTTTCGGAGCTGCGAAAAGAAAAAGTAGAAGATATCCAGAAAGTCTCCCTTGCCGTATGGGAACCGGGAGGAACCATTTCCGTATTCTTAAAAACTCAATATCAGCCGCTTACCCCTGCGGATATGAAGGTTAAGACCCAACCGTTTACGCTCACAAGACCCATAATCTGCGAGGGAAAGGCCGATATGAAGGTACTTGAAGAACTCGGAAGAGACGCCGAATGGCTTAATAAGAAGATAGCGTCTGCTCACGCGAATATCAACGAAGTGTTCTTAGCGACCGTTGACGATAACGAGAATGTGCAAGTTTACTCGAATCCGAAATAAGTGGATGAGGTGTGCCTTCTCATACCCCTACTTCGGTTCGAGGCTGATACTATCCTTTTCTAATCTAAATACTTACCTGCTCCTGTAACTCCAAAAAACGAACAAAAAACGGTCTTACAGATGAATAATTCTCTTGATGGGACATCTGTAACGACGGTTTTTACCGTTACAGCGCCTGTTCCACTAACCTCTCCCCGAAATCTGCAGAGTTAACTCCGAAAAACGGTCTTACCGACGAACAATTCTCTTGATGCGGCATCCGTAACGCCGGTTTTTACCGTTACAGCGCCTGTTCCACTAACCTCTCCACGAAATCTGCTACGTTAACTCCGAAAAACGGTCTTACAGACGAACAATTCTCTCCATGCGACATGTGTAAGGCCGGTTTTTACCGTTACAGTGCCTGTTCCACTAACCCCTCCCCGAAATCTGCTACGTTAACTCCGAAAAACGGTCTTACGGACGAACAATTCTCTCCATGCGACATGTATATGGCCGGTTTTTACCGTTACAGCGCCTGTTCCACTAACCCCTCCCCGAAATCTGCAGCGTTAACTCCGAAAAACGGTCTTACAGACCAACATCTCTACTCATGCTACATCTGTAACGCCGTTTTTTACCGTTACGGCGTCTGTTCCACTAACCTCTCCACGAGACCTACTACGTTAACACCGAAAAACGGACTTACAGACGAACATCTCTACTCATGCGACATCTGTAACGCCGTTTTTTACCGTTACGGCGCTTGATCCACTAACCTCTCCCCGAAATCTGCTACGTTAACTCCGAAAAACGGTCTTACAGCTACCCGCTTCTCTCCATGCGACATGTGTAAGGCCGGTTTTTACCGTTACAGCGCACGCCCATCACACCTCTCACTGAAATCTACTCCTGCTACTCCGAAAATGGCCCATCTCCCCTTGAGTACAGCAGATTTGGTGATTTAGGGACGTTTGCAGCACAAACAAAACCGGCCATCCCTCAGGATGACCGGCCCTTGCAACGAAATAATAATCACCGAAAATATTTGGCCAAATGTTCAGCCGCCTTATGAATCCCTTGTCTCTCCGCCTCCAGCGAGCCCCAGAACCGGTGATCCTCCAGCTCAATGCTGACGGCTCCGGCATATCCGAGCCGGTCAAGGCGAACCGCTACCTTGCCCCAATCGACTTCCCCATGTCCGGGAATGCAGTATCGCCAGGACCCTTCCGAGAATCCGTACTTCTCACCGAAGGTCGAGGTGATAACGCCGCATTCGTACAGCTCATCATGCAGAATTTCCGTATCCTTGCCATGACAGTGGTTGATGCGTTCGCCGAATTCACTCAGCGCGCGAAGGTAATCAACGCCAAGACGGACCAAATGGGACGGATCATAGTTCCAGCCAAAATGCTTGGACGGAATCGCTTCGAACATCGCTCTTAGCATCTCGGGCGTACAGCCAAGCGTCGGATAATGCGGAGCTGGACCAGGCCATCCTTCGATTGCGATGTAGATGCCCTCCTGCTCCGCATGGCGTACGAGCTCGGGGAAGGTATCCTTCCATATCGCGAAGCCCTCCTTGCGCGGAAGGGTATGATCCTCCGGTACCAAACACATGAATAGCACACTTCCGCCCAGTGCAGCCATCTCCGACATTTGCCGCTTCGCAGCTTCTAACGCGTCCGCGCGGCGTCCTTCATCACGGCTTAAGAGATGTCCTGTGTGATGAGCATCTACGGACCCAATCCCGATCCCGGCTTGCTCACAGGCATCCTTCCATTGAGGCGTCAGATTGGAAATATCCAATACATCCAGCCCGGCGCTTGCTGCCCACTGCGCTACTCTGTTCATTCCTTCGGCCCCAATCTTGGGCGGGATTCGCATACCTATTTTGACGTTCATACGGATTGTTCCTCCTCTAGCTCAAGGGCTGCATCCGGCACATAGCCGGCGGCCTGGTAGATCATCTCCGACAGCTTCACGACCTTCAGAGCGAACTCGCCTGGCACCATGATCTCATGACGCCCTAATATGGCATCGATAAAGCTTTTATCCTGATTGGTCGTCTGCTCCGGAAGCTCCGGTATGATCGCTTCTTGTCTTAACCGGCGAAGTGTGATCTTGCCATTATCGTAGAAGATTCCGCCTTCCTCTCCGCAGAACACGAAGGTTTCATGCCAGCATGGTGCGTAACCGACCAAGTTCAACCCGGCAACCGCTCCTTCGGCAAAACGGATCGAGGTAAACGTGTCGATCTCAACCGTTGCCCCATGCATATGCAGCTGCGGCTTCACGTCCACTGGGGTCAGACCCGTTGTCCAGAGCAGTACATCGATAATGTGACTGCCGGAATCCATGAGGAAACCGCCTCCGGACAGCGCCGGATTCGCCCGCCACGAGCCAGGCGTTCCCTGTCTCCATTCCTGGTAGAGGGAAGCCGTGACCGAAGTGATCTTACCAATCTCCCCCCGGGCAATGGCATCTCGAATATAGAGGAATTCCGGCTGAAAATGCCGCTGATAGGAGACCTGCATGATTTTCCCCGACTGCCCGGCCAGCTTGAGCAGCAGCTCCGCCTCCGCGGAAGAGCAGGTCATCGGCTTCTCGATCAGGACATGCAGCCCTTTGCTGAGCACATCGTGAGCTTGTTGAAAATGCAGCGTATGCGGCGAACAAATGATGACCCCATCGATCTCCGCCTGCTCCAGCATCTCTAGATAGTCGGAGTATTGCTCCACATCCTGAAGCCCGAACCGCGTTATAAATTTCTCCCGGTTCACCTGACTGGTATCCGCCACAGCTTTGATTTCCGCATCATCCTGCAATTCGAGCAGCTGTCTGGCATGCAGCCCTGCAATGCCTCCCGTACCGATGAAGCCAATACGCACTTTACTCATAATGATAACCTCCTAAAAGTTTTGTGGATGCTTCACTCCCGTAGGAGCGATTAAAACAAAACTCACTTCGTAAGCATAAACTTAGTTTTGTGATTACCTCGCTTCCGAAGGAGCGAATGAAACAAAACTCTCCTCGGAAGCATTAACTTAAAGTTTTATGATTGCTTCGCTCCCGTAGGAGCGATTAAAACAAAACTCGCATCGTAAGCATAGGCTTAGTTTTATGATTGCTTCGCTCCCGTAGGAGCGATTAAAACAAAACTCGCTTCGTAAGCATTTGCTTAGTTTTGTGGATGCCTCGCTCCCGAAGGAGCGAATTGAAAACTCGCTTCGTAAGCATAAACTTAGTTTTGTGATTGCTTCCGCCTACTCTACCAACCCGGAACGCTCCACGCCTTGAATGAAATACCGCTGTAGAAACAGGTACACAAGAAGCATCGGAACCAGCGCAAGGAAAGTAGCGGCCATTACGACAGGTAGACTAAATACTTCAAAGCTGCTGCCCGTTAACGTATCCAGCGATTGGTAGAGCCGCGGGAGCATCATTGGAAGAGTGAATTTCTCCTCCGATGTCAGAAAGATTGAAGGCTCGAAGAAATCATTCCAATGCCAGACCATGGAAAGCAGCGTCGTGACGACAATCGCGGGCGGCGTAAGCGGCAGAATAATCTTCCAGTATACGCGGAAGCTTCCGCAGCCATCCACCCTCGCCGCATCCTCCAGCTCCCACGGAAGTCCGCGAAACAGCTGGCGAAAGATGAAGATGAATAATGCTCCCCTTAGCCCATTAGCGAAGAAAGCAGGAACAATAAGCGGCAGCATGCTATCCAGCCATCCGATCGTCTTGTACTGCATGAACAAAGGCACAATGATCGTTTGCGGAGGAATGATCATGGTGAACATACACATCACGAACAGGGCCTCTCGTCCGGGAAACTTAATACGCGCGAAGCCATAGGCGACAAAGGAACAGGATAACACTTGACCGACCACGCTCAACACGGATATCAAGGCCGAGTTTTTGAAATGTGTCCAAAATTGCAGCCCTTTCATGCCGTAGTAGAAATTTTCCCACGCCAGACTCGTCGGAATCCATTTGATCGTGAAGTCCATCAGATCCACCGGATGCTTGAGCGAGGTCGTAATCAAATAGATAAACGGATAGAGAAAGACAAAGGCCAAATCAATCAGAATCACATAGACGAAGATACGGTAGATTAATGCGAACCAGCGGCTTCTGCTGCTGACTCGGCTTAATAGGCTATTATTTCTTAACGCTTTCGTTCTGCTCGCGATGCTTTTGGGTTGCTCGGCCATACGCTGCTTAGACCTTGAAATCGGAATCGATTTCATGCTGCACTACCTCCTTGCTTCTCATTCTCATTTTTCACCTGTGTATACTACCAAGCGTTTGGTCGAAACAAATACGAGAATGAGCAGCAGGAAGATAAACAAGAAGTAGATCCACCCCATACCGGACGCGTAGCCCATCTCGATCTTCGTAAAGGCCGTATCTTTGATATAGATCATCATCCTGTTATTGATATCCGTGAAGGAATCCACACACGTATAAACCAGATTTAGCAGGATGATCGGCGAGATAAGCGGCAGCGTAATTTTCCAGAACATCTCCCATTCCGTTGCTCCGTCACATCTTGCGGATTCATAGAGCGACAGGGAGATGCCCTGTAAGCCGGCTAGAAAGAGCAGGATTTGTACCCCCGTCTTCCAGAAGACCACGGTAAGCCTGCTTAACATATCAAAGACGATCTGTGAGAATGTCGGGCCCATATACAGAAATACTTCTTGCGGAACGCCAATTCCGTTGACCAGCGTGTCTTTGCCGACACCTGCATACAGCAGCTGCTGCATCGCAAGGCCTGAACCGATTAATACGGGCAGGAAGAACGCTGCGCGGAAGAATGCGCGCCCGCGGATCTTGTGATTCAATAAGATCGCGATAAACAAGGAGAAAACCAGGATAAGCGGGGTATTGATGACCGCATCCTGTACTACCGAAATAAACAAAGGAATGAACTGGGTATCCAGTACGAACGCTTTATTGAAATTCCCCCAGCCAACGGGCTCCAGGTCGAAATTACCGACGCCAACAACCTCATGGAAGGCTAACCAAAGGGAGTAGATCAAGGGAAAGAGCATAAACAATACGAAACCGATCGCCCATGGAGCGATGTAAACATAGCCTGCCAGCATTTTTTTTCTTTCCAGACTCAAACTTTTCCCTCTCATGCTCATCCCCCCTTCGGCACCACGATGAAGTTTTTATCCGGAACAAGATGATTATCGATCCTTACCTCACGCGGTGTATAGTTGACAATGACGCGAGTACCATCCTCGTACACAACCTCATAGACATCATCCTGCAGCTTGCGGTGCTCCTTCATCGTCTGCGACCATACCGGCTTCAGCTTGTCGTTCATCTCTTTATAGTATGTGACCGCCTGATCCACCCAGTTGCTGTAAGCCGAGCTGAACAAATCGCTGTAGTAGGTATCCTTCAGATCCTCAGAGTAGTTCATCGTTAATTGGTAGTAAGGCATATAGCCGTATTCCACCATCTTGAGATACTGCAGCTGCGGATCATAGAATAAATTTTGCGGATCGCCCGAGTAAGGAATAACGCCGTGCAACGCCATCTGATAGAAAGGAATCGTCTCGTCGGTAAAGAAAAAACCACTGTCCTCCATCGGTATGCCGAATAGACGGGAGGAATTTTTCAGACTGTATCCGTTGCCTCCAATAGAGGCCGCACCGCCGAATTGTTCGACCGATTTCTCCATCATCTCTGTCCATTGCTTGGCCGTTCCCCCGCGCGTCAGCGGGAAGTCTTCATTATAATCGTAGTAGAGCTGATAGCCGATGCCATCGAAGTTAATGCCGGTAATATCCAGCTTGTTCAGCGGATTTAGCACCTTCTTCTGGAATTGCGCATTTTGCTTGCCTGCATTTAAGTAGAAGAGCTCACTATAACGGTCGGTGACGACAAAATGATTGGCGCCGACAACGACGTCATTACGCGACGAGAACCCGTCGTTGCCCTTCCATGCCTCGACATAGTTGTCCTGCAGGAACAGCTGATAGTTCTTCTCCTTCGCATACTCGCTTAGCTTCGCAAGCCCGCCAGTGCCGCCCAGCTTACGGGAAGGCTTATACCCGGACGGATAGCTCAAGTAACCTTCACCCGTCCAGCCAAGCAGATTAGCCGAGATCGATTGCACCCCGCGCTTGCTGAGGTCCTCCATGATTTCCTGCGCTTGCGGATATGTCGTCGTTTGAATGTAATGATCGATCAAGATCTGATCTTTCTTAATGCCCATGAGCAAATCAAGTCCAAAAGGGACCGCTTCACCCTTCTTAACCTTCGGAACCACCCCTTGCTCACCCACCAAGTACTCCCTGTAGGCGGAAGCCATGTGGCTGTAATCGGCTTCATTGCCGCTGAAGAAGACGTAGCGGATGGTATGGTCTTCCCGGATCAGATCCTTCTCGGGCTTCTTCGTTAAATTGCCGTCTTTCTTGACCGCTTCATACTCGCGCCTGTAGACAAGCTCGGATGATACGCGGTTCAAATTAATCAGATAGCCGCTGGGCGAATAGAGAATATTCGCGTCATATTCACCGTGTGTGATGACCCCCATAAAAGCATTATCGCTCACCTTCAGGCCGAATATCGGCAGCATCGCATTCTGTTCCCGTCCGAAATAGTTGAATGTAATCGTATCCGCACCGTATACGCTGGCACGATAGGGATTCAAATAATTCGGGTGGTTCGTCTTAAAGTAGGACAGCGCGCCCGGGCCGTCGGGATAGACCGCATACCCCTTATCATGATCGGATGCCGCCCCGAAGAATGGAAGCGGAGAGATCGCCATCAGCCAGTTATCCTTCCCTTCCTGGATCGATTGACCGGGTACGGTAACCTCTAAGGCATTCCCCTTCAATTGAAAGCTCATGTCGAAGCTGATTTTCAGCCGGGGCAGCTCATAACGGACCGATATCCCGTTCTCCAGCGAAGTCGTCGTCATCTTCGGCTGCTCGAGAACGAAGTTCGTTTCCTGCGTTTCCAGAGCAGGCAAATTGGGATCTGTGTAGGTCAGATGAAAGATCGACTGACTGCTGGCTGTCCAAAGTTCATTCCCGTTCGTTTCAACATCCTGGAGCGGGACTGCCGATTCCCACCGGTATCCGTTGCTCTTATCGATGACCACGATGGCGGAATCGGAAGATCGGAACAGCAGCTCAAGACGATCGGTCTCGGCAATCTTCTCATAGCTGCTTGGCTCCTGCGGCTGCCCTCCCTCCTCTGCAGCCGGTTCCTCCCCACCCTCCACGACTTGGTTCTTATTCGGCCTCATTTCTTCCTTTGCCCGTTCAATGGCCCTTTGCAAGGAGGGTAAGACCAGAAGCACGAGCGCAACAATGATTACACTGACGGTTAAATAGTAGATCCATCGCTTGGCGAGTCTCGTTTTCATGGTACCCCCCTCAATTATCCAGTAAGTATCTAATTTCTATGGCCACTTCACTTACAAATTGAAGAACATGGTTCGACAGGGCGAAGACAAGCCCGACCGTCCCCCAGAAGATAATAAACGCAAAGATAGACAAGAGAAGGACGCCGACCGCTTTCTTAAAAGAATAATCATTCAGCACCTTCAGTTGAATGAAGATGAGCAAGGCGACCCATAACCATATAATCGTATTGATGCTGTTGTACAGACCCAGCTCGCCTCTCGACATGACCAATGAGACCGCAGCCAGAGGGATTGAAAATACGATGTATGGAATCAGGGCGTAAGACATCGCGGTCAGTACTTGGCTGAAATAAGCCTCGCCGTCCATAATCGCCGTTATTAAGTAGCATGCAATAACACCTGATATCAACGGCACGACAAAGCGGATGATTTCCAAATTCAAATTGGCATCCTTCGGCTGAAGGGACGTAATATGAAAGCTTGTCATATAGATCGTGATGATTCTGACGCTTATGGTCAGAAGGATCAATACGAATGCAGAGAGCAGATATCTGTTTTTTTGCAGCTCCTCAAAACCGTCCACAGGATGGAACAGTATTGCTATTCCAAGCCGCAGAGACCGCAGTCCTGTCTGTTTCATTTCCGCTGCTCTGTTCAATAGCCATACCTCCTTATGACGGTATTGGTGATACGAATCATGAATTTGATGATGAAGTAAATGGCGACTATAATGAGAACGGCTGCAAGGATAAGCCAGCCCAGATATTCACGCATAATATCATGCCGGTACTCGGCAAAAGCGAGCGAATATCCTTCTTGGTCATTGCCCAGCTTGAATTCCCTCATCGCTTCCTTCCACTTCTCTTCCTTCATCAGTGCTTTCGCCACGCCGCGGTGGGCGAGCGGGTAGTTCTCATCGATCTTCAGCACTTCCTTCCAAGGTACCATCGCTTCCTGGTAACGCCCGTTGAAGTGCAGCTGGCTCGCCTGGTGGACCAATTCCGCAAACCGTGTCGGCTGGAAAATTTGAATGTTATTCCGGTCCCGGTCCAGCACGTAGATCTTGCCATCCTTATCGATGACGATACTCGTCGGGTATTCGAAGCGCCCCTTCACATCGCCTTGACCGCCAAATACGGCTAGCAAATTGCCTTCCTGATCGTATTGATAGATCTTCCGCGACATCGCATCGAGCGCATTCACAACCCCAAACTGATCAATGGCCATATCGACGAAATAAGGAACCTCCAATGTTCCGCTGTCGATCGAGGATTCTCCGAAGAATGCCTTCTTGTAGATGTTTTCGCCCATGGCGTTGAACTTCTTGATCTGATCGGCGTCGATCAGAACCGTAGGCGTATAGATAAACCCTTTGCTGTCCAACGTGATATTCGAATTTTGCTGAGGAACCGCATTGTTCAGCTGTTCCCGCTGCTCCGGCGTTGCCAATAATCGGATGATAAGCTTCGTCCAATCGAATGGAACGCGATTGGCGCCGATGTAACCGCGGAACTGATTCATCGCGTCGATCATCATGAAGCCGCTGTAGTCATTCTTGTTGAGCGCATACAGATAGCCGCGCCGATCCATAATGACCTTGTCCGGGGAAAAGTCCAAATCTTCGCTCAGCAAGGAAGATTTCGGCTTGACGAATTCTTCGATGAATGCTCCCTCCGGAGATAGATGGATGATTCTGCCGCTGCCCGTATCCGCTACGAACATATGACCCAGGCTATCGACATAGATCCCGCTCGGTCTACTCAGCTCAACGCCTTGTTCTTTGCCGAAGATGCCTAATACTTTCCCTTCGCCGTCCAATTTCACAATCCGATTATTATCCGTGTCGGCAATGTATAAGAGCCCCTTCTCGTCAATAAACAAGTCGCTCGGTTTATTAAGTCCGGGCTCGCCTACATCCAGGATGACCTTTTCTACCGTATAGGTAAGTGGAATCGGCATCCGATAGCCGTACATCGGATCGAGCGTATAGGACATTTGCGGGAGAGCATGGACAGGCAAGCTGCAGATTAGAAACAGCAGACTGCCGATGATACCCGCTGTTATTCGTTTATACACCTTGTCCGCCCCCTATTTGATCCCGGAATGAACCATCGTATTCATAACCAGCTTCTGGAACATCAGGAAGATTAATATCGGAGGAAGCGTCATTAAGAACGTACCGGCAGCCAGCGCCCCCGTCCGCGCAACAACGCCCGGTCCCCCGGCCAGCGTCTGGATCGCCAGCGGCAGCGTCTTCATCGACTCGCTCGTCGTGAACACGAGCGCCGAGAAATAATCATTCCAGTTCCCGATGAACGAGAAGATGATTAAGGTTGCCCAAGCCGGCTTACTTACTGCCATAACGACCCTCCAGAAGATCTTCCAGTCCGATGCGCCGTCGATATGAGCAGCCTCAATCAAGGCATCGGGAATTTGATCGAAGAATTGCTTCATGAGGAAGATGTTGAAGGCCACGGCGATCTTCGGCAGAATTAACGCCCAATAGGTGTTGACCAAGCCTAAGCTCGATACAATCATATAGGTCGGAATTTGCGTCACCTGCGGCGAGAACATCAGTGCAGACAGGATAACAGCGAAGATGAAGCCGGCACCAGGGGGCTTGAACTTGGATAGTACATAGGCCCCCAAGCAGCATACGACCAAGCTGGAAAACACGACAGCAACAGAGACGAACAAGCTATTGAATATGTACCGCGAGAACGGGACGATGGAGCTGTCCGTCGCGGTTAGCAGATCAAAGAAACTGCGTAAGGTCGGCTTCTGTACGAAGAATCTCGGCGGGTACAGGAAGAGCTCGTCGAGCGGTTTAAAAGCCGTCGAAACCATATATACGATAGGCAGGGCCGTAAATCCGACCAAAGCGATCATAAACGCGTATAACAATCCCCTGTTGAAGCGGGCAACAAATTTCGTAAAGCTCATCGTCACGTCCTTTGGCCCCCTTTATTGATCTTTGGACGATAATAATCGCATAACGATGCGGCCTAAGCCGAGCGTCACTAAAAACAGGAAGACGGCAATGGCCGATGCGTATCCCAGCTCGAACCGGATAAAGGCATAATCGAACAGATGCGCAATAATGGTGTGCCCCGCATAGTTCGGGCTTGGCATGCCGGAGATGGCTACGGCAATGTCGAACACCCCGAAGGCGCCCACGATGGCATTAACCGCGCCGAACAGCAGCTGCGGCTTCATCAGAGGCAGCGTAATATGCCACAGCTCCTGAAACCGGCTGGAGATCCCGTCAATGGCGCCCGCTTCATACAGCTCGGGCGATACATTCTGAAGCCCTGCAAGGAATACCAGGAAACCCGTTCCCATGCTCATCCACAAGGAGACGACGATGATGACCGGCATGATTGTATCCGGATCCGTATTCCAGAGAATCGGCTCGCTGATCATGCCCCAATTCAGCATCACATTATTCAATAACCCGTAGCGGTCTCCGGAGAATATGTAGAGCCAGACGATCGATAAAGCGATTCCGCTCGTAATGGACGGAACGTAGAAGGCCAGCGAGAAGATCATCTTGGCCTTCAAGGTATTGATCACCCACGCGAGCATAAAGGATAAGCAATAGCTTAGCGGCCCGGCGATGACAGCAAAGATAAACGTATTCTTGAGTGATGTGAGAAAGATGTCGTCTTCCAGAAATAAGACGCTGTAATTGGATAAGCCTACCCACCTCGCCGGTTGAAGCATGTTGTAATAGGTAAAGCTGAGATAGACCGACTGCAGGACGGGAATGACCGTGAAGACGATGAAGAGAATGAGGAAAGGGCTAAGAAACAAATAACCGAGTACAGCCCTCTTCCTCGTATTAGTCATTTTGAAACGACTTACCTTCTCTGGTGCCAGCTGAAGCGGCCTATTAACCTCCACGCTGCTTTGCATACTGCTCCTCCTTCCGCCGCCCCTAATTTTTCGGAATGAACCCGAATTCCTTCTGTTTGGCGTCAAGCTCCTTGTTAATATCCTTAATGCCCTTCTCCAGCGATTCTCTAATATTCATGCCGCCCAGAACGACGCGGTTCCAGGCATTATCGATGTTCCGACCCGTGAAGTATCCACCGAGCACATACGGCTGCTCTTTGTAATACTTCCATTGGTCCTTCAATGCCTTGAGGTCGTCCTCCGGCCATGGCAGCTGCGATAATGCGTCCATATTCGCCGTATTCCAGCGGGCTTCAACGCCGAGCAGCGCCTCCAGCTCTTGGCCGAACTGCAGCTGGATCTCCGTACTCGTCCACCATTTCAAGAATTCCCAAGCTTCCTTCTGACGTTTCGATTGCTTGAATATGGCAACGGATTGCACCGCTCCTCCGGTCGTACGGTCAATCGTGTTATCGGGCTTCTTATGACCGGGAGACGGAGAGACGCCCCAACGTCCGATAAGTTCAGGCGCTGCCGTTGAGAGCTGCACATAGGTGACATAATCAACGATCCCGATCGGCATTTCCCCCGTACGAAACCGGTTGAAGAAGTTTGCCATTACCGGAAATTTATAATTGGTATACAGCTCCGTCCATTCCGTGAAGGCTTGGAAGGCTTCCGGCGAATCCAGCGCCGACTTCGTTCCGTTCTCCTTGTAGTACTCGCCGCCATTCTGGTAAAGAAATGGCATAAACCCAAGCTGCGTGATCGGGTAGGACATTTGCATCCCGTTCTGCTGCAGAATCGGCAGCATCGCGTAAACTTCGTCCCACGTCTGCGGGATGCTGACGCCCAGCTCCTTCAAGATATCCTTCCGATAGACCAATAAATTGAAATCCTGCGTTTCCGGCAGCGCATAGTTCCCGCCATTATACTTAAAAGGAATTAGCGAGCCCGCAAGGAAACGTTTGCTCACTTCTTCGTAATCGGGAAACTGCGTTAAATCGACAGATGCATCCCGAATCGCAAACTCAACGGGCAGATGCGCATCGACGCCAGTTGCCACATCCGGCGCTCTGCCGGAGCTTGCCGCCAGCAGAAGCGTATTGACGGAGCCCGAGTTTAATTGGCC
Organism: Paenibacillus mendelii; assembly: GCF_024498075.1. Lineage (GTDB taxonomy): Bacteria > Bacillota > Bacilli > Paenibacillales > Paenibacillaceae > Paenibacillus_Z > Paenibacillus_Z mendelii. Next base: position 337,865 of record NZ_JANHOF010000006.1, on the reverse strand, counting down.
GGCCGGAAGTGTATTGATGTTAATGCGTATGCCGGTTTTAGGCGTAAAATCTTCTTCCGCCATTTCCTTCATAATTTCCGCCCACTCTTTGCCCCGGGATACCCAAACCTCGATAACCGGTTCCGTTTCCCGGCCCGTCTCTTTGTCATAGACGCTGCCTACGCCCGTATAATCCTTCGTGAAGGAAGCCATGAAATTTTTGAACGTGCTGACGGATTTTTGGAATACATTCGACTTCACCTTCGGATATTTCGTATCCGGAGAGCTGACCAGGATGTAATCCAGGACAAGCGGCACATTCTGCAAGCCCATCAGCAGTGTGCTCAAGCTCGTTTGACTGTTGCTGAGCTCCGATAATTGTCTTGGTATAATGTCGGGATTGCGGATCATTTTCTCGAATGTATGATTCATCATCCGCAGACTGTTCACGGTGCTCGGTTCAACATCCGAGAGGGCATTGAGCGCATCCATCTGGACGAGCAAACCGTCCGCAATGATCTTCAAGTCGTCAATAAGTGTTGGAACCTTCTTGCCCAGCTCGTATTCGAAGTTGGGGTCCGGAGTCGGTCCCGTGACCATAATAATGCGTCTGTACAAATCGGAGAGCCTCTGGGTATCAGCCGTCAACGCTTCAATAATCGATTGATACGGTCCGACCTGGGCGATCATCGTAATCACATGCTCGCCTTCCGTTAAATATAGAAGCATCGGGTCGGCTTCACCCGTTTGTTCATTGTCTTTATGCAGCGTTTCAATTCGCCAGTTGCGCGAGTAGGAAAAGGGGTACTGTTCCAACTCTTTGAACGGAACCTTCCCATCTATAAGAATTTGACGATAAGACGGAAGTCCATCGCCCCACCATTGTCCAAATTTCAGGCCGATCTTGTACAACCCGTCCTTCGGAACCGAGAACGTCCATGATGCCTTCTGACCGCCTTTCCTCCAGCGCCAGTCGCCAAATGCGTTCAGCCGGATTCGTCCATCGCCTGCCGGCTCCATCAATGGATCGCCGTTCGATTCTCTGCGGATCGTCGGATCGGATTTCATCGGATTATTCTCCGCTTGCACTTTCACATTGACCTGCTGGGAAGGCTTATAGCCCTGCTCGGTATAGGTTTGTTCCATTTCCGCATAGCTTGGCAATTGCTCCGGTGCCGTTAACCGGATCTCGTCGATCGCTATCGGTTCAACCAAGTAATTCATTCGAATGACATGTTTACCCGCCGTCAAATAAAATTGGAAGGGTTCCGGATATAGACCGTTCCCGTCCGCGACCGAAAGGTCCAACCATTGCGGCTTCTCGATTTGCTTGGGTCTTACATCATCTCCCTGATTGTTTTGGGCCGGATCACCTCTATCGACCCAGTTGCGGAAGAAATAGATACGCTGCGCCTCGCGAAACGGACTTTCTCCGTCAATAAGCAGCTCCCGTTGAATCGGCAGCCTTTTTCCCGACAACGGATAATAGCGTAAGGCAAGATTGTAAAGACCGTCCTGTGGAACATCTACCGACCATTCCATCCATGGGGTCGTGCTGTCCCATACAAGTGCGGAAAGACCATCTACCGTTTCCGTGACCGGCTCCGTGCCTCCGAATGCCGAGTGCTGATCGGCCTTCATCACGATTTCCGGTTGATCGGCCGGCTGATAGCCCTCTTTCTTATATCCGGCTAACGTTGTTGCATAAGTCGGTTCCAAAATACTGTTAATCGACAGTTGGTCATTCGCCAGCGTAACGCCTTGATTCTGATTGCGGTCCCGCAAACGTTCGTTGGCATACGAATGAAAGCTTTCACCGAAGGTCATCGATAGAATAAGAAAAGTGATCGATATAAGTATGACTTTCTTCCACTTTATTGCATCATTCCAACGCCATTTCAAGCACCGTCACCTCTTTGTCGTTCAATTCATCAGGATGTCCCTTATGCTGCGCTTATGTGTTCATAGGAAGGGGGCAGGCTGTTCCTGCCCCTCTCCTTATTCAAGCCGTTTCGCCTTGATCATTTGGATTCTAGTTTTTTGAGCTCGTTATCCACATTCTTTTTCACTTCATCCAGCAGCTTCTTCGGCTCGCCCTTTCCATTCAAGGCCAAGTCCTGTACGCGGAAGGTTTCATCCCACAGCTTTTGACCTACAGGGGTAACGGGGCGATAATGCGCCACAGGCATCAAATCGACAAATACCTTGAGCTTCGGATTATCTGAAATCTTCATTTCGTCATTAACCGCCGGCATAGCCGAAATATCGTTGCCTGCATCCGCCCGCTTGGCCCAGAGCAGCGTGCCTTTATAACCGCCGATAAACTTCATGAGCTCCCATGCTTCCTTCGGATGCTTGGCTCCCTTCGGCATGACCCAGGAGTGGCCGCCCGCCCAAGTCGTTTGAGGATATCCGTCCGCGGAAGGCATCGGTGCTACTCCCCACTCGAATGTCGGCTTTACTTTTGCATTGCTGGTCAAATCATTCAAGATCCAGTTGCCGTCCACAACGAATCCAACCTTGCCCGTCCAGAACGGATTGATGCCGGTTTTGCCCATGACGTCGTTGAATTTATTAATTTTAGCCATGTCGTACTTTTTGGCGTAGCCTACCATCCACTCGAGCGCTTTCACGATTTGCGGATCGTTTGGCGTTAATTCCTCGCCCTTCATCCACTCCCCGCCGAAATTCCAGCTTTGCGTGTACAAGTAGGTTTGATTCATCCAAGGAATGAAGCCGACCTGTTCATAGCCGCTGCCATTGGCTGTTTTCTTGAATATCTTCTCCGCCATCGAATCCAATTCTGTAATCGTTAGCGGCGGCTTCTCCGGATCAAGACCCGCTTCCCTCATTAACGTTTTGTTATAGTAAATCGCCCGGTTGTCCGTACTCATCGGCAATGCATAGAGTTGATCCTTGTAATTCGCTTCCGCCCAGGGGCCGGGATAATAATCGTCAGCGCTTACTTCGTCATCGATATCGACGAATTGCTGCAAGCTCTCCAGTGAGCCTTTAGCCGCCCATTGTCCGACCATGAAGCGGTCGAGAATGGCTACATCCGGAGGCGTACCGCCGGCAATCAGCGTCGTCAGCTTGTCTGTGCCCCCTTGGTCGACGGTATATTTCACTTTAATATTCGGGTGCTCTTTCTCAAATTCGCTAATGACGAGCTTCGTGAAATCCGTCTGGAACTTGCCGCTCCAGCCCCAGAGCTCAAGCGTTACTTTCTCCCCGCTGCCCTTGTCCGTATCGCTGTTCTTTGCCCCAGTGTCCGTGTTCTCTTTATTCGTGTTGCCTTCGCTTGTTATGTTATTCGCACCCGGCTTGTTCGTTCCGTTCTCTCCATTCGAGCCCCCGCAGCCTGTTAATACCAAACATAACGATAGTGCGGCTACGAAATACTTGATCATTCCTTTTTTCAAATATAGAGTGCCTGTCCTGCTCCTTTTCTCCACTTTCAAGCCTCCCTTTAACTAGTTTTTAATGGGGATTCGCAACACTTTCTTAGTGTAAACGCTTTTATAGGAGGCGGTAATGTGACTAACTTTGTATTTAGTGTAGTATTTTTGCTTCATAGCGTAGGAGCGGCGGACACCATCCTCGGGCGGCGCGATTGCCTATAGACACAGCAAAAAGAGTGCCTATCATGAGATGACAGACACTTCTACGATTCTATTGAACACCTTGCAAAGGCAGCCTTCGTCTAGCGTTCTCCAGCCATGACCTGGGCCAGCTCGACGTCGATGCTCTTCTTCATGGCATCCAGGAGCTGCTTCGGGTCGCCTTGCATATTGATGGCTAGCTTCTGCACACGATACATCTCGTCCCACATGTACCCGCCCACTGGCGTAACGGGACGAATATGAGCCTGCTCAAGCAAGCCCGTGAAGACCTTCAAATTGTCCTTCTTATCAAAGCCAAGCTGTGCATTCACTTCCGGAATACAGGTCAGGTCATTCTTATTGGCTGAACGGCCTCCCCATAGGAGCGAACCCTCTTTGCCCGCAATAAATTTAATAAACCTCCACGCCTGATCTTTGTTCTTCGCTCCTTTGGGTATAACGAAAGACCAGCCTCCCGACCATGTAACCGACTGGTCGCCGCTTTCTGTAGGCATCGGCGCGACCCCCCACTCGAAATTCACGGATTCCATATTATTCAGCAGCCAATTGCCCTCGTAGACAAACCCGACTTTGCCGGCCTTGAACGCATTTCCCTCGGTTTGCCTCATCGTATCCAAGAAGCTTACCAGCTTCTTCGAGTCATATTTCCTCGCATAGCCCTGCACCCACTCCAAGGCCTTGACGATTTGTGGATCGTTAGGCGTCAGCTCTCCATATCTCTCCCATTCCCCCCCGAAGTTCCAGCCATGCGTATACAAGAAGCCTTGGCCCATCCACGGTATGAACCCCACTTCTTTGTAAGCTCCATTGCTGTCTTTCTTGAACATTTTCTCCGCCATGGCGTCCAGCTCGGCGATGGTTGTCGGGGGCTTGTTCGGATCGAGACCGGCCTCCTTCATCATCGTTTTGTTATAGAACATGGCACGGCTATCCATATTCCATGGGAGGGCATAGGTTCTGCCATTGTACTGCGTCTCCGACCAAGCCCCCTTGTAGTAAATACTAACCATGTCATCATCCATCGCATAACTAGACAAGTCCTCAATCGACCCCATCGCTGCCCATTCCCCTACTAGAAATCGGTCAAACATGGCTACATCCGGAGCTATGCCTCCTGCAATGGCCGTTAACAGCTTATCGGATGCTTGTGAATTATCCGAATTCTCAACGAAGGTCATTTGAACTTTAATATCCGGATTCGCCTCTTCGAACGCCTTCACGACCGTTTCGTAAAATTCTTGCTGAAATCCGCCAACCCATGGGAACCAGAAACTAATCGTTACCGGAGCTCCTTCCTGCTTCGAATGGCTCGCAGCATTTTCTTGTATATTCGTGTTATCTTCCCAATTGGACATGTTTCCTCTGCTAGCACAGGCGTTCAATAACATGATTACGGCTATCATGAGAACAAGTGTGAAAAGAACAGGCTTCTGCATACGAATCAAAAGCTCTTTCATCGTTTCCTAACCCCTCCTTTAACATTCTCGTGTAATCATTTTACACATGCCAACACACGGAGTTATTCATTCAACTGACATGCTGGGCATGATTTCTCTTTAGGAGCGGAATCGTCATCGTAACCTTGGTTCCTTCCCCATAACGGCTTTCAATCTCAATCCCATACTGCATGCCATAAGCAATTTTTATTTGCGAATTAATATTTCGCAGCGCGAAATTACGGTCCTCTTCGGGATGATCCCCACGCAGAATAAGCTTCAGCTCCGACAGCTTATCCGGCTCAATTCCCGCGCCATCGTCCGCCACCACGAACTTCAGGCAGCTGCCATCCTTCATAAACGCGATATCGAGCCGTCCCTTGCTTGACTTTTTCTCCAGCCCATGATAGATCGCATTCTCCACAATCGGCTGAAAAATAAATTTAAGCACCTTATAATCCATCAGTGATTCGTCTGCATTCACGTGGAGGGAAAACTTATCCTGGTACCGGACCTTCTGGATCATAATATAACTGTCGATCAGATGCACAACCTGGCTGATCAGCACCTCATCCTTGCCCTCATTGAGACTTAGGCGCAAATACTTGGACAGCCCGAAGATCATCGTGCTGATGTCATCGACCTTATGGATGCGGGCAATCCAATGTACCGAGTCAAGGGTGTTATACAGAAAATGAGCATTAATCTGCGATCCCAGCATTTTTAGCTGAATATCCTGTTTCAATAGCTTCTGCACGTAGAGTTCATTGATCAATTCCTTAATGCGCGCAACCATCTCGTTGAAATGAATGAACAAATAGCCGAATTCATCCTCACGCTTGTCCATGACGCGAATGTCAAAATCGCCTTTCTTGGCTTTACGCATGGCATGAATCATCTTCTGAAGCGGCCGATGAACGGTAGACGCGATAATAATGGCAAACAAAATACCGATACAGGAGAACACAACGCCAAGCGTCAGCATGTACCAACGGATATTTTTGGCTTCCTTCATTAAGTCGGAGCCCCGCAGCATGCCGACTAACGTCCATTTATTCGTTTCTAACCGATTGTAGACCACCAGCGTCTCTTCCCCCTCCATGGATTGGCTGGAGATTCCCTGGCGCTCCTGATTTAAAGGAACATCAAGCATGCTGGATAAGAGAAAACCATCCTTATCGCCAATAATCCGGCCCGTTTCATCGGCAATGACATTCATGCCCGACCCGTCATAATCGATTTCTGCTAGCATACCCATGATCTCGGCCGGATCGATCTCATATAACAGCACGCCAATGATTTCGCCGCGGCCGCTTAGATTTTTCTGAGTTCGGCCAAAGCTGAATACGGGCTGCGAGTTTGGACCAGCTACTAGGGAAGGAACGATCCCAAAGTAAACGACTTTACCGTCGGCCTGACGGATTTGTTTATACCAGCTTTCTGTGAAGTGGCCAAACGGATATGGATTATAGACCGGGAAGGAATCCTTGGGCGAATAACGATAGGAGAAGCCGTTCTCGCTCAGCAAATAAATATTATTAATATCATTCCTGGAATTAACCAGATTAGATAGGAAGGCTGTATTGGTATTATTGTTCTGAATGCGCTCCGCCTCATTCTTGAAATCTCCTATAAGCTGCTTCTGAATATCCCTATTCCCAACAACGAGAAGGGAACGATCCTCATATCCTTCGAGAAGGATATCGAGCCGCTTACTCATTTGCTGGACATTCTGCAGCACCATGCCTCCGATTTTGTTCTCCATCATCTCCGAAGACTTATCATAAGAGAGGTAACCCATCACCGTAATAATAACTAACATGCTTGCCACATAGAATCCAAACACCTTCATCCCAACAGAATTGAACTTGATCTTTTCGATGAATGACAGTCTCATGATGTCCCTCTCTTCTATGCTCCGTAATTACGATATTGGGCAGGCGTCATCCCTTCCCACTCCTTGAAGGTTTTAACGAAATGACGAAAATCCCGATAGCCTACCCGGTCTGCCACCTCATATACCTTAAGAGGCGTCTGCTCGAGCAGCTCCTTCGCTTTCGAGATCCGAATGCGAATGAGATAACGGCTGAGCGGTTCCCCGACCTCTGCATGAAATACCCTGCTGAAGTAGGAGGGGTTCAAGAATATTGTTTCTGCAACATGATTAAGGCTGATGCCGAGGTGATAATTTTCGTGGATATAACGCAGAGCGGTTTCAATCGTGCGTTTCTGTGCAAAGGAAGAAGATGTTCCTGTATCCTTCATCAGGAAGGTATTCATGATCATTCTTTTCCAATCGCTAATCGAGCACCGGTAGAGCTGCAGCTTGCGTTGATACGTAATCGCATAAGGCTTCGAGAATTCCTTTGTTTGGCACAGCTCCTGCCACTTGAATAGAAGAATACCGATATGCATGTTCATCTCGCAGCGAACGGCAAGCACCGGGGCATGTTTGATCAACTCTTGAAGCAGCCTTGTTTGTTCATCCAGCAAATCGGATAATTTGTCTGCGTCCATCAGCTTCATGGCATGAAGAATGCGATTAGACAACGCAGAGTCAAGAGAGTCCGCTTTTATGGAAGGAAGGGGAACGCCTCCAGCTACAGACCCGGCTTGTCCCATGCTTGATGACAGGTAATTCATATGTGCTGTTGGCAATCGATCCGCCGCGGATCCGCTACCAACAGAGTGGTTATCCTTGCATGCTTCACCGTGCACGCGGCCAGGTCCATCAATTAAATAGCTGACACTTCGTGTAAGCGCTTCCTTAAAGGAGAATGAAAGCTGCGTCCGGTCCCGAATACTGCTGACTCCAATGCTGATTTGAATGCCCAGAACCTGCTGTGCATCTTCAATGACGCGTTTCTCGCAGCGATAGAAGTCCTCACACGAAGAGCCCTCCTGCTCCCAAGGTGTGGCAATAAGCGCTACATCCGCAAAATCATTGTCCTGCAAAGGACAGGCCACGCTCCGTACACCCTCTGCAGACATGATTTCCTCCATGAGGTTGCCCAGTGCGTATCTCATCAGTGAGCATCCATTCTCGTTCATCTCTCTCTCTCCCCACTCATGAACGACGGCTGACAAGACGGTCAGCCGGCTCGGATCCAAATCAATCCGCAAGGCATCCCATTTGGTCTGCAGCTCATACTCTGCAATCGGATGAGACAAACACATTTCCAGATGCTTCTGCTTGGCGAGGGGCAAGCTTTCTCGAACATGACCCGACAGCTCTTCCAGACGTAAGTCCGCTTCTCTCTTCTGTCTGATTTCATGGATGCAGCGCTCGATAATTTCAAGTAATACGTTCTCCTCGATCGGCTTGAGAATATAATCGAACGCCCCCAGCTTGACCGCCTTCTGAGCATAGACGAAATCGCTGAAGCCGCTAATGAAAATAACCTTTGAATCAAGTCCCCGCCTCTTCATCTCTTCAATCAATTCCATACCATCCATGGCGGGCATCTTAATATCAGAAATAATAATGTCCGGAACATTCGATTCGATTAGCTCCAGCGCCTTCCATCCGTCCTCGGCGTCACCGATAAATTGGATTCCGAGAGCTCTCCAATCAATAGTCCGCTTCAGGCCTTCCCGAATCCAAAGCTCGTCATCGACTACCATGAGTTTGATCATTTTCAGTGCCCCCCTGACTCAATTGTCATTCCATCAACTAGGCTTTATTACCAATCTTACAGAAGCGGAGGAAGTTATATAATGTTTTTATTTTTGGATTAAGTGTATTATCTTTACTTCGCCTTCACCTCCTTACAATTTCCTTATATTCAAAAAAAGGACATGGATATTATTATACATGAGATATGTGTTCATGAGATTAACAGGTAAATACAAGTTCAATTCGGCCCCAAAGTGTGCGTAAAATCAAAAAAATCACCTATAATCTGTAAGATATACCCCGTAAAATGGTATTCTTCATGATTATTGAGGTGATTTTAAAATTTGAATCAGTTGTTTCAGAAAATTTTCATAACATCCTTAACAATAGAGACAGCCTCGGCTTCAAGCTTTTTCGCTTGTTGAAGGCACGGGACAAGCCGATCGGCCTGTTCCTGTGTAACCGGTTGTCCAAGATGCTTCGCCCCGTCCCAGTCCTGAGACAGGATGTCCAGCATCATCGTACGATACAGCTTCTCGATTTCATCGAACCGGTCCGCAAGATCAGCTAGGCGCGGTCGTTCCCCCCAGGAATCGGCCAACTGGCGAATATTGGGCTGCCCACATTTTGGCCTCCGCATATACCGAGACGTTGTACCGCAGTCCGAACGGGTTGAAGGAAGCGCTGCTTAAGGCATGAATCCAAATCTTGCTGATCCGCGGTAAGAAGCTGACCTGGTACTGCGAATGAATGATCGGTGTAATAGTACCCTTTACGCTTCGGGCAGTAGTCGAGCGGCGCTCCAAGCGAATCACGCAAGTACTCCACATCCCGCAGTGCCTGGCGCCTCGAAATTTCAAACCGCTCCATCATTTGTTGGATGTTAGGATACTGCCCTTGTCTTACTCTCGCATCAATCCACTGAATCCGATGAAGGGAAGCCAATTGATCCACCTCCGAAATAGTCCGCACATTCTGCCTATATTGCCAATATTCTTAGCTATACAAGCTATGCCTTCCGTTCTCTATACAACAAGGCTCTTACAGCGAAACGGGGCAGGATTAATTGTCTTTTCCATCTGGATGGTTGGTTGATTAGCCGGAACAGCCACTCCATATGGAATTTCTGCCACACCCGCGGCGCCCGCCTCACTTTTCCAGCGATAATATCCAGACTCCCGCCGACACCCATGGCTATTTTCGCATGTAGAATCTCTTTATGCTTATGGATCCATCGCTCCGCATATGGCGCACCGAGGGCAACAATCAGAAAGTCCGGCGTCGCTGCCCGGATCTCTTCGATAATTTTCACTTCTTCTTCCTCATTAAAGAAACCGTGATGCCGGCCTAGAATGGATACGTTGGGGTAATCCCGGCGAATCCTCTCTGCGGCTTGTTGACTCGTAGGCTCGTCCGCACCCAGGAAGTAGAACGACCACTTCTCTTGATTCCCTGCCTCAAGCAGCTTATATAGAAGGTCGCATCCCGTAACCCGCTCCGGCAGATTGCCGCCTCTAAGGCGCGATACCATGACGATTCCGATCCCATCCGCAGTGACAAGCCCGGCTTCATCAACAATGGAACGCAGCTGTTTATCATGCTGGCAGGACATCACGATTTCCGGATTCCCCGTTACCACATGGAACAGCCCGGTTTGCTCCTTCTCAACGACTTTACTAAGCACCTGCACGCTTTGGTCCATCGTCATCTTTGGAAAAGGTATTCCCATTATACGTGCTGCATTCTCCATAATAAGAAATCCCACCTCCAGCTTATGTACCCATATCTTAGCATACGGGATGTGGTTCATCTATCATACGTTGAAGACTCATGGTAAATGAGGAAGTAGTTGACAAAAATTATATCGTTACAGTAAACTGTAACACATACACTAAGATGTAACACGATCTGATATGTGCAACCGAAAGGACTGTCGTCCGATGAACAGTTATACCGCCAAACAACTTGCCAACCTCCTTCAACAAGAAGATCCCAAGATTAATTTGAGAACCATTCGATACTATACCCAAATTGGGATGCTCCCGCCGCTAGAGCTGGTCGGCAACAAGAGAGTCTATACGGATCTTCACATGCATTATTGCCGTGCGATTCTCACCCTGACCCGAACAGGTGAAACCTTGGCATCCATTCAAGAGAAATTCCAACAGCTCTCTGTGGAGGAAATTGAGAAAATCGGCGGCCAGCTTCATCTCTATCAGCCGAGCCGAATTCTGGCGAATGAAACGCTACAAATTAGCGAGGATGTCATGCTCACCCTCAGTCCCAATATTTCGGCTGAAAGGAGACAAAAAGTCATCGATTCCGTCTCCCAGGCATTAAGGGGGGATCATCCGTGAAGGTTGTTGTTAAACTAGCAAAGTCGATCATGGAGAACGAGGAAGGGATGAATCACCTGTGGATTCAATTCACTGAGGCTGTTCATGCCCGGGCAACTTCTGCAGAATTACATGTGCAGCTTCCTGATGGCATCTATCGGTCACGCAATCTCAACGGGTATGTGGAGAACGAATCCCAGCAGAGCATTGCACTCGATCTGTCCAAGGATACGGATATCTTAATTGAAGTCTTCACCCAAGAAGCACTCGATTGTGGCGAAGCCATCATTACGGTCACTCTCCGCATCGGAGAGAATACGTCGATTACTCAGGAAATCCCTCTTCACTTGGCTAATGAAGATGAGATGGATGAGCTTCTACTTGATGAACAAGTTATTACACGGCTCAAGGAGCTGAGTCATGGCCACGGGCATTCAGCTGAATCGAATCCGGATTTTGTTGTATACGAACCAAGAATGATCGATTCAGGGAAGAATGCATTCTCCTACTTGGTTGAGAAGTATCGCGTGGATTATTAACGGATGGTGAATATTGGATAGAGGTGAGATCTATGGATAATGAGCAAGCAGCGTACACGGTTGAATATCAGGACAACTATGGTGTGTTGTTTTATGCAAATGTGAAGGCTTCTCATGCAGGCGATGCGAAAGAGCAGATTCTTCAATTGCATCCGGACGTACTTATACGCGCGGTTACCCGAGTTGCGAATGATGAGGATGCCAGTGCGAATAAATAGTATTGAAGAAAGACCGCGCAAGTTCTGGCGGTCTGCTTCTTACAGCTTTTTAGTTAGGTACAGGGCAATATCATGATCGATGACAACCGTTTGATCCTCTGCCACGTATTGTTGATGACAATAGATCCCTTTCCCATCCGGAATATAACCACGTTTGACATACATCACCTGGGCTGGCCCATAATCCGCGAATAATCCAACCCCAATGCCTACCGTACCGGAACGTTCGCTAGCACGGCCTTCGGCTTCATCCAGGAGTATGGAACCAATGCCGCGTCTCCGATATTTGATCAGGACGTTAAAATCATTAATTTCCGGGATACGGTTCTCCCGAAAAGCTGGATAGGAAGAGCTCCAGATGACGTTCACATAGCCCGCAAATTCGCCATCCGCCTCCGCGATCAGAGTGACGCGTTCACCATTACGCTGTTCTTCCACATACCTGTGATAAAGCGCCTCCGGCTTCTCCCAGCCTTGACGCTGAAACGCCTCCGAAATCATCTCCGGATCGCCAGCTTCGATTAATCGTGTCGTAATATTCAATGCCAAAACCTCACTTAATCCGGTTAATTAATAGAGGATGAAAAAGTTAATATCATACTCTAATTCTTTGAGATAGTTGAACAGCTGCGCCCGGTGATGGTACGTATGGGTAGTTATCTCCATTAACCATTTCATTTGCAGTGCGGCATGATCCGAATAGAACGCCTTGGTCGCCTTGTTCAAGAAGTCATCATCACTTAGTGAGTTCATATACGCCTTGAGCTGCTCATAGTTTTTTTGCATAATCTCACTTAGCTTAGCTGCATCCTTAATGCCCTCAAGCTCTTGCTCGATTTGGTTGACCTCATCACCAGACTTTTCTTGAAGAATCGCCAAATCGGTCGCAGGAATGGATACCAGGTGATAGACAAGCTCTACCACTGTGCGCATATTGCCTTTGGGTTGGAATTCCCAATCACTCTCTTTAATTAATTGTATTAATCTTTGGGTGGTGATCACGCCATGCTCTAATTCCTCCAGCATCACATTGCGAATTTGTGCAACTTCACTCATTGATCTCATCCTCTCCGATTAGGTACGACTAAGAACTCCATTTCATTATTCCAGTATATACAAGTCAACAAACCTGTCCAAGTGCCAGATGGCTTGCTCGGTATAGAAGGCCGTATCCTTTCATGGCTCTGGTTCGTTTACAAGGTAGCAGCGCTGTTTCTTGAATATGCTATTATAGGTTAAACAGCACAACAATTGATGTGACAAAGGAGTGGGATATCATCATGCTCAGCGGCTTACAGGGTCAAGAAGTAACCATTCACTTTCTAGATGGAACAAGCGCACGCAGCGGCACGCTCGAAGAGATCGACGCCAATTTTGTTAAATACCGCGATGAATTTCAAGTGCTTTACATTCCGATTACCTCGATACGATCGGTCTCTGTCGAGACTAAGGAACGCCAACGTCCTCGTGTAGGTTTCTCGCAATAATCCGCAGCACGCAAATCTAGAATACACCTCTTCTTATGACAAATGGAGCCTAACGTGCTGCAAGCGTCACTCAGAAGAGGTGTTTCTGGCGTGGCATACACGCCCCAACCGACCGGCATATCCCTTATAGAGCTAGGTTCTTCTTAATGGGCAAGAACTCTCTGTCCAAAATCGAATAATAGCTCTGATCCGTCCATTGATTCCGCCACAATAGTTCTTCCTTGAACACAGCTTCTCTTGTCATTCCGATTCGTTCCATCAATGCTGCTGAGCGGCTATTCGTGGAATTGCACATGCCAACAACTTTATGTGCTTGCAGCTCTGTGAAAGCATATTTCAGTAATAGCCTAGCCGCTTCCGTTCCATGACCATAACCCGAATATTCAGGAAGGATCGCAAATCCGATTTCCCAGCTCTTTCTATATTCGATATAACTCCATATCTGTGCCAATCCAACCGGCGTTTGGGCTGTTGTTAGCTTCACAATAAAATCATGGTTGCTTGATTCCGCACCTTCCTTAATCCGATTCAAGTACTTCTCTCGAACCGCATGTTTATCGGACGGTGTATCCTCTTCGAAAAACCATAAATCCGCATCGCATTCCAATCCGGCAATGAAATCCAGATCAGCTATCGTAATCCTCGACAGCTCTATCATGCCGCCAGAAGTGACCATTCTGTGCCCCCCACGATATACAATCACATGATATCTTCCATCCTATCACAGGCATGAAGAGCGTTCTGGGCAACTTTGACTATAGCTAATTATGCCGCACAGGCCCAATTGACAACGCGTTTAGGAGTTCTTATAATTTGAGGGGTAACCATAATAACGATGAAGAGGTGGAAAGGTAAATGGAAATTTTATCAACTGTTCTAAGAAGAGCTGTGGCTTAAGACGGGAGAAGTCTGCCCTTTTTTAACAAGCCATCTCGAGAACAGTCGATATGATTTCCGAATCCTTTCTTACTCTGATGCTAGTGGGTAAGGTGTATTCGCCTTACTCACTTTTTTTGTACAAATTGGATAAGTTTCATTCTGCTGTTCTCTCTGATGGCTTCTTTATTACATCAAGAATCCAAAAGGAGAGAACGAAACCATGAGCATACTAGACGTTACGAATCTTACACATATGTACGGCGATCAAATTACGTTTCACAATCTTAACTTCCGCTTGCTGAAAGGAGAGCATGCCGGATTAGTAGGTGTTAACGGCGCCGGAAAATCCACCTTGTTCTCGCTGCTTACTGGAAAGCTGCTGCCGGATGAAGGCCACATTGAATGGGCTTCACACATTCAGGTTGGCTTCCTGGAGCAGCATATCGAGCTGCAGGCCGGCACGACGATCCAGCAGTATTTGCAGCGGGCGTTCCTGGAGCTGTTCGAGATGGAACACCAAATGAATACACTCGCGGAACGAATGGCGGATGCCGGCGATGAGATGGACTCCCTCTTAAGAAAATACGGCGAGCTTCAGACGAATCTCGAGCATACGGGCTTCTACCAGATTCAAGCCAAGATCGAGAACGTGGCGTTCGGTCTCGGCTTGGGGGAGATCGGGCTGTCCAAGGATGTAAGCAAGCTAAGCGGCGGCCAGCGAACGAAGCTCCTTCTAGCCAAGCTGCTGCTGGAAGAGCCGCATGTGCTTTTGTTGGATGAGCCAACGAACTATTTGGATGCGATGCATATTGAATGGCTCACGGATTATCTGAAACAATATGAGCACGCGTTTCTCGTCGTCTCGCATGATGAACGGTTTCTGAATGAGATCACGTCCGTAATCTTTCATCTTGCCCATCAAACCATCAAGCGCTACACAGGCAGCTATGTGCAATTTAAGAAGGAGTACGAGCTGAGCAAAGTCCAGCTGCAATCGGCATATGCCAAGCAGAGTCATGAGATTAAGAAGCTGGAGACCTTCATTGATAAGAACCGCAATCGTAAGGCAAAGCAAGCCAAAAGCCGGCAAAAAACGTTAGATAAAATCGTTCGTGTAGAGATGCCGGTCAATGCTCCCAAGCCGCGCTTTAAGTTTCACGTCCAAGGAAGCAACCCGGGTGCGGTGATATTGGAATCGAAGCGGATGGAGGTCGGGTACAGCCGCCCCATTCTTAAGCCCCTTTCCTTACAGGTGAGCAGGGGCGATAAAATCGCGATCATCGGCGAGAATGGTGCCGGAAAATCCACGCTGATCCGGACATTGCTCGGTAATCTCCGTCCTATACGCGGCGCATTAACGATCTCAGAATCCATGCAAGCAGCTTATTACCAACAGGAGGCTGCCGGATCAAGCGAGACACCGCTCGCCAAGGTGTGGGCCATGCGGCCAGACTTATTGCAAAAGGACATTCGGGCGGCACTGGCCATGTCAGGCCTAACCGCTGAGCTTATTCGCAAGCCGTATGATTCGCTGAGTGGCGGCGAACAAGCCAAAGTTCGGCTTACGGAGCTGATCCTCACCCCAAGTAACCTGCTTGTGCTGGATGAGCCAACGAACCATCTGGATGTGCTTGCGAAACAAGCCTTGAAGCAAGCGCTGCAGGACTACAAAGGGACGATTCTACTCGTGTCTCACGAGCCGTCCTTCTACGAGGACTGGGTGACCCATGTGTGGTCCGTTCACGATTGGCGGTAATCCATGCGCCTGGCAAACGATGCGATGATGGTGCCGCTGCGGCATATACTGCGGCGGCGCATTCATTGCTTCACTCCATCTGCAGCTTCATAATTCAATTGTCCCAAAGGAGATCGATGTTTTGCATTTACTAGCCAAGGAGACAAGCAGCTATAATGAGATTTCGGTATACGAGGCCGGCCAGTTATATGGGGTGCTCGGTAAATTCCGATTCTTGCAATTTTCCGACGATGCGGTACAAGGTGCCATGGACTTAAATCAACCACAGCGTATTGTGCTTGAATACCCGAGGGCTATGATACATCTAATGGAGCAGAATGATTCAAGGTTTGAGAATGTGTTTGTGATCGGGCATGGAATTGGGGCCATCGCGGGCCATTACCCGGATAAGCTCTTTACCGTAGCTGAAATCGATGCGAAAGTAGTGGAGCTAAGCAGAACCTATTTTAATTATCGGCTGGACAATGTTGTCACCGGTGATGGAAGACAGCTCCTGACGAATGAGCAAACGGGCAGGTATGATTATATTATCGTGGACGCCTTCACCGAGAAGGGCACGCCGTTCCATCTCACTACACTGGATTTCTATGAAATGACCAAAGAGAAACTGGATTCCCAAGGGTCGATCCTCATCAATCTCATGGGAAAAATCAAAAATGACAGGTTGATTAACGCCATACATACAACACTTGGAGAAACATATCCGTTCACGAAGGCATTCGCCCTTCCCGCAGAGAGCGGATCAGACATACAGAATATCCTTGTCATGGGCAGCAGCAGGGACATCGGCTTCCAAGCTCAGGGAATGGCTGGATTCATTGAAGTCGAATTAGATGCAGGACATATCATCAGGGAACGCGCAGCCGGTCGCCCTACATCTCAAGATGGCTCATGACTCAGCTTCCTTTCGTAGAGCTCTGATGAACCCGATTAAGGAAATTATTCATTAATAGGGGGAGTGAGATCAAGATGGGAGGATCGTCCAGCCGGGATGGATAGAGCATAACCTGTTGATGCGGAACATAGGAATGAGGCCCGACGATGATCGGCTCCTTCGAGCGGGTACGCAGCGTATGATGCGGAAGCAGGAAATCGGCAGCCTGCATCCCCCAAGAAACCGAAGTCGCCATCAGGTAATAGGTCCCTGGCTTGACGCCCGTAAAACAGAAGTCCCGCGAAGAAGAAATCAGTGTGCCATGCAAGGGAAGCCCCTCGGGTATCGGCTTAGCGAATAAGCCGATCAGAATAACACCATCAAAGGGTACAACCGTGTGAACGGTACCTTCTATTCTGGCATGTTGGCTGATAACCAAATTCGGTGTACGCCAATCGTTAAGCCGCTGTAAGGAAAGCAGCCGGCTGCTCGCATACTGCTTCGAGTTCCGAAACTCCGATGGTGTCATGCCAACCCGTTCCGTAAATCGGGTGGTGAAGGTTCCCAGACTTTGCTGCCCGATCTCCAATCCGATATCGCGAACGCTTAAATTTGTTTGCAGCAGCAAATCCTTCGCCTTCTGCAATCGCAGGGAAGACACATAATAGAGAGGTGAGAGCCCCATTCTATCCTTGAATAAGCGTGAAAAATGATAAGGGCTGTAGGAGACATGATCGGCCAAACGGGAAAGCGGCAGCGGATCGTAAATATGCTGGTGAATGTAGGCGATTACTTCATCAATTTCGGGATAACGGTGAGTCATCAATCCCACACCCCCTTCCGGATAAGAACGCTTGTTCCTGTTTATGTTACCACATTTTACATAAGTTTGGAATAACTAATTTATCCCTTCCACACTTTGCTCTCTCCAATGAATCCATTTTCTAGTCAAATCCAGCCTTGATTCAGTCGCCCTTTCCGAGTACCAACACTGCCCGTCACCCGCTCTACTCTCCAGCCCCGTGCAGAAGATTCTCATGTTAGGCCGCAACTCCTATTTACTTTCTCTCCCTCACCTGGAAGAGAGGTCCTCACTCGTTCTAGCGGTTTACATCTGCAGAAAAGCATTGCTATAGATCCAGTGCCGCAGTCGTGTTTTATCAATAATTTCCTATTAATCTTGAGGTTTTGATCTCTATTCTCTAGTATTTATTATGGACGAAATCCTAAGGAGGTACTAATGAGAATAAGAAAATCTTGGATACTGACTGTGGTACTCGCACTGTCGCTGCTCGTTCCGACGGGAGCGATGGCGGCCGGCCAAAACAATGGGCAGAGCTTTGCAGACACACGGAAGGCAGCGGAGAAGAAAGCGGCGCTGCTCACGGAAACTTATGGTACAACAAGCGTTCAATATGCACTTATCGATCAGGGCAGCATTGTCGTATCCGGTCAATCGGGTCGAAACGACGAGAAAGGAAAAAAACCGCTGACGGCGGAAACGATGTACGGTATCGGTTCTACAAGCAAGATGATTGTGACAGCGGCGGTCATGAAGCTGGTAGACGAGGGGAAAATCGATTTGGACAGGCCTGTCGTCCAGTACATTCCCGATTTTACGATGAAAGACGAACGGTACAAACAAATTACGCCCCGCATGCTGCTGAACCATTCTTCCGGTCTTGGCGGGTCGACGCTGGCCAACGCTTTCTTGTTCGAAGATAACGATACGTACGCTCACGATACATTACTGGAGCAATTAGCCGGCCAAAATTTGAAGGCCGATCCAGGTGCTTATTCGGTTTATTGTAATGACTGCTTTATATTATCTGAAATTATGGTAGAGAGAGTCAGCGGCATGGACTACACTTCCTATATTCATCAATATTTCATAGAACCATTGGGGATGTCCCATACGAAGACGCCGCTGGATCAACCGGATGCCTCCAAGATGGCAGGACTCTACTTCCCGACCTATGAGGGACAGCTGCCAAACGAAACGGTTAACGTCATTGGAACGGGGGGCGTATACTCCACGGCGGAAGACATTTTCACAAATCTTCACCGGTCAAGTCGAAGGCATACTCTCTGACGAATCAGTAGAACGGATGGAGCAAGAGGAGTATAAGAGAGGCTTATGGCCCGAAGATGCGGACACGTCATTCGGTTACGGACTCGGCTGGGACAGCGTCAACTTATTCCCGTTCGGCGATTACGGCATTAAGGCGCTTACCAAAGGCGGAGACACGATTCTGTATCACGCATCGCTCGTCGTACTCCCCGAACACAATATGGCTGCTGCTGTTCTCTCCTCCGGCGGTTCCAGCTCGACCAATCAGCTGCTGGCGAATGAAATACTGCTTCATGCGCTGAAGGAGAAAGGGTCAATTAGCGATTTCAAGCCGGAAAAGTCGTACGGCGAACCCGTAAAGGCGGATATGCCGCAGGAAATACTGAAACAAGCGGGGTTGTACGGAGCGACGAATCAATTGATCAAGGTAGACATCGGCAAAGCCGGCGAGATGTCGGTATCTTCGTTGCAAATGCCGGACTATCCGGCTGAGAAATATACGTACACGGCGGACGGTTCGTTCATGAGTGCGGATGGGAACGTGAAGGTCAGCATTGTAACGGAGGAGAATGGCCGCACCTATTTGTGGACCAGACAGTATATCTCCGTGCCGGAGCTCGGTCAGACAGCTTTGTCGCATTTTACCGCCGAGAAGCTGGAAGCCCATGACATACCGGAAGAAACGGCTACCGCTTGGAAGGAGCGCGACGGCAAAGACTATTACCCGGTCAACGAAAAATATACTTCAGTCGCGTACTTGATGATGCCCGCTGCCCGGATCGATTTGTTCAAGGAAGCGCCTGGTTATGTGTTGGACAGACGAATAACAGGCCCGAACACGGCGGCCAGCAACTTGCAAATTCCGGCCGTAAATGGCAGAGACACGATGGAATATCATTTCTACACGAACGATGGAATCGAGTACCTTGATCTCGCAGGCAGCCTATATGTGCACGAGAATGCGGTAAAACCGATCTATTACAGCAATAAATCATATGCAACCATTCCGGCGAGCGGCTACGCCAGGTGGTTCACGGTGCCCGAGAAGGCCGCAGGCAAGACGATGAAAGTGAAAATGCCCGCAAACAGCTCGTTTGCCGTATACGACGAGAAAGGCACATGTATAAACTTCTCCTTGATCAGCGGCAATCATAAGGTTGTACTGCCTGAGAAAGGTACCATTGTTTTCGCTGGCGAAGCTGGCACGAAGTATGAAATTTCCATCAAATAATGCAGCGTTGTTATAAGGACGAGGGGCTATCAACCAAGTGATTACGATCGCTTGGGAGACAGCCCCCTCGCAAACACATGGCCATGCTCGCCGACGGAGCCGGACAGATCGTTCCGTTCGAATGTATCCTGCGAAAAGCCATCATAGAAGAAGGACATCCGCAAGAGATGTCCTTCTTCTTCGTTATACGACGCAAGCTTGCACCTTGCCGGCCAGCTAACCGAGCGGCGAAGCGCTGACGATCCGGCTGTAGCCCGGCGCATTCAGCTGCAGCGGCCGTTCGGCGAAGCCATCCTCGAATAACAGCCGTTCGCACTCCAACTCCTCCAGCACAGATTCCCGGCCTTCCGTATAGTCCAGAATCCGCTCGCCAGCGCTGGAGATCCGGGCCATCAAGCCGCCGTAACGGATATCGAGCACTTCCCATCCGAACGGCTTATAGGTTGTCATCCATAGCCTCCGATGTGCCTGCCGCAATTCATTCACCCGCTCATGGAGATCAGGGAGCACCTTATGCGCGATTTCTTGCAGCGCTTCCCTATCCTTATCTCTGTACCTGGCTGCAATCTCTACGCCGAGTGTCGATTTCACGGCAAGGGTCTCGCTTAATTTCTCGTAGACGTCGAATATCTCGCTGAACGGAGAAGGCAAATGCTTCCCTGCCTCCCTCCATTGCTGCGCCATGGACGCATAATGCTTCGGAAGATTGCTGCCGCCATCGCCTTCCACATGCTTGTCGAACAGACCGAGAAGCAGGTCCTGCCAGAGCAAATATTTAGAAGGATTCGCCATGAAGTGATTCCCTTCCTCAATGCCAGGCACTTCATCCATGGCCTTCAAACCAACCAATTCGTCGAATAGATCCAAGCCTGTGCAGGTAGCGAATCTTCGGCGAAGCTTATCGTCGTCCACCTCGTCCGAATAGCCATGCTCGGCGAACAACTGCAGACCTGGAAGCATCACCAGGTGATTCGTTTCCTGGCCATTGTCCCCCCACGCCGTCGCAAGCACTTCCTTGACGCCTTGGCTCTTGCAAGCAAGAAGTGCAGGATGGGAGCTCATCCACGTCTTGCCGTAATTGGGACTCATGCTTCCCCATAAATGAATGCCTCCCGCGAACAGCGGAACCGAGCCAAATTCCTTATGCTTGTCCAGAATACGCTCATGAATGGACTGATCCCTGTTTCCGTAATCCCAATAAACGAACTGTACATCCTGCGGAATCTGCTCCAGCCGCTCCTTTGAGAAATCGACGTTCAGGCTGTAATGAAAGGCATGCTTGTCGTTCGATAGAAAATGAAAGTACATATCGCTCCAGATTATGGGCTTAAGATCGTATTTACGGGTAATCTCCAACACTTGGGTCACATGCTCGTTGATAATCTCGAACCGATCGCGATACCCGTTCAGCTCCAAATATCGCCCCAGGCCGAGCCCGAACGCCTCATCCATCCCGATATGAATCCGCTTCGACCGGAACGGAGCAGACGCCGACGCAACCATCTCTTCAATGAACACATAGGTCTGTGGTTCTCCGACGAGCAATAGATCCGGATGGTCCTTGATCGTGGACGCGTACGGCCATTTCAGCGCTTGTGCCAGATGGGCCAGCGTTTGGATGCAAGGGATGATCTCGATGCCGAATAGAAACGCGTAGTCGTCCAGCTCCTTCAGCTCTTCCGCCGTGTAGCGTCCTCTCATGTAGCCAAAATAAGGCCGATTCGGCACCTCGTACGTATCCTCCGCGTACAGCATCAGTCCGTTCAGGCCCATGCAGGCCATATAGCGAATGAACTGCTTCACCGTCGCTGGCTTCAGAACGGCATTGCGGGAAACATCGAGCATCGGACCATTAAACTCGAATCTCGGCCGTTCCTCGATCTCGAAACGTTCCCCGGCTTGCGCATGCTCGATGAATAATCCGATCGCGCGGAAGAAATGATGGGGCTCCGCAAACTCGATTCGCCCTTGTCCGTCCTGCAGGGATACACGGAGGTTCCCGCTTCGTTTCATGACCGTGACCGCTACGCCGCCATCTCCTTCTTCGCTCCATTCGAACAGACCGGTACGGGCAAGCTCCCATATTCCGTCCTTCACCTGGTCGAGATCACCATGTAGATACAATTTCATTACGCCAATACCCCCATTTCATATTCAACCGGTATGCAGCCCTAACTGTGGAGCGAGCGGTATTCGCTCGCATTATGACCGGTGTATTCTTTAAACTTCTTGTAGAACCAATCCAGCTGCCGGTAGCCGACCTCGTATGCGATGGCGTAGATCTTCTGGTCTGTGCGGACCAACAACTCCTTGGCCTTCTCCATTCGAAGACACATCAGATAGTCGTTGAAGGATACACCCTCCGAGGCTTTGAACAGCTGGCCCAAATAGACGGGATTCATATGCACCTGCTCGGCAAGGCTCTTCAAGCTAATGTTACCGGCATAATCGGATGCCACAATCCGCTTGACCTGTTCGACTGCACTAGGAGAACCCGATTGCTTCGATTCCTCGATAATCGCGATCACCTGCATGCATTTGTCCGCTGCGAATTCGAATAGCTTCTGGATCGTTCCCGCTTCCATAATATAGAGATAGTCTTTGGAAGTCGGAGCGGCCACTTGCAGCTGTCCACCGGCCTGCTTGCCGACCATCCGGAGCAGCTCGGCCAGCAGGTCGATCACCATCGACTGCACATGCGGTTTTGGCGTGTCGCCGGTCTTAAACTTATCCCGCAGCCGGTGAAGCAGGTCGATGACCCGCTCCTTGTCGCCTTCCTGAACAGCCTTAGTCAACAATTGTATCTCTTGCGCATCGGTGCTCTCTTCCCGAAGGAAGGCTCCGCCAAACGAATTCCCGGTAATGATGGAAAGACTGCCCAGAAGAAATTTCCGGTCCAGCAGCCGCTTCGCGGAATGAAACGACTTCTTGACCTCCGCGGCCAAGTGAACCGATTCCCCGATCCCAATCGTAATCGGCATCTTCGCATACGTTAGCGCACTTTCCTGAAGCAGCCCGGCGAGTTCCGATATGGCCGTCTCCTCGATCCCGGCCATGTCGTCACCGAAGCACACGATTCCGAAGCGTTCAGGTAATTCTTCAAACATATAGCCCTTTCCTACAAGGAGCTCTTCCAGCACATTACGGACGGCAAATCGCTTCAGATCGATGTCAGCTTCCGTCATATAGGTGTTCATGGTCTCTTGGAAATCCAACTCGACAACAAGGCAGCGATAGCTTCTGCAATCCACCAATGATACTCCCCACAGCAGCAGCTGATTGATCGCCTCATCCGCACCGATGTTGCCGTGCGTCCAACGCTTAAGCATCTGATCCCGGGCTGCGGAAGCGCTTAAATCCAGCTTTCGGCTAATCATCTTCTCATGGCTGATTTCATTCTTAACGGCTGTCAATATGCGCTGTGCATCCTCTTCCATGACGGGCTTCAGCAGATAGTCCTTCACGCCGTGCTGCAGACATTCCTTCACATATTCGAAATCCTCGAACCCGCTGACGACGATGATCGGCAGCTTGGAATGCCGGCGGACCCGGGAGATCAGCTCCAGCCCGCTCACGCCCGGCATCCGGATATCGGTTATGAGCAAATCGTAGTGACCCTGCCTCATCATATCCAAAGCCATATTGCCGCCTGTCGCCTCGCCGGCAATCGTAAAGCCCAGCTGCTCCCAGTCGAGCAAATATTTCATAGCCTTCAGAGCACCAGGCTCATCATCGACCATCAGGACGTTCAGCATGAATCACTCCTCCTTCCGAATCCGTGTTCAAGGGCAGCAATATGGATACCCGTGTTCCCCACTCCGGCCCGCTCTCTAATTGCAGCCCATACGGGGCGCCATACATTTGCCTCAGACGCTGATGAACGTTCCTTAGCCCGATATGCTTCGTAACCGTTAGATCGGAGGCGATATTCATCCCCTCGATTACCCCCCGCAGCTGTTCTGGCAGCATGCCCGGTCCATTGTCTTCCACGGTTAGGAGACATTGATTCCCTTCCATTACACGGGCATGGATCACTACGACGGTAACGCGCTCGACTTTCTCCAGGACATGCACGATCATATTCTCAACGATCGTCTGCAGCGACAGCCTTGGAATCTTACAATCCGCGAGTTCCTCTGGAATGTCCACTTCATAAACAAGCCGCTCGCCAAACCGGAAGGCTTGAATGCGTAAATACGTCTCGACGATATCCATCTCTTCTTTCAAATCGATCAGATGCCCCGCCCGGTTCAATACGTTGCGGAACGAACGGGCGAGCAGCTTGACGATTTCCGCATTCGCCTTGTCCCCATTCTCCAGCAGGCTGCCGCAGATCGCATTCAACGTATTGAACAAGTAATGCGGGTTGATCTGGGTTTGCAGCGCATACAACTCCGACTCCCGGTTGCGCAGCTTCAATTCCTTCCGGTTCAGCTCCGATTCATACACTTCCGTGATCAATTGATTGATTCGGTCCATCATATCGTTGTAATTCCGGCATAGCTGGCCGATTTCGTCGTTGCCGCTTACCTGCAGATGGGTCAGCGTCTGCACGTTGTCCGCGTTGACGGTTCGCATCCGTTTGGCCAATTGGGTGAGCCTTCCTGTCAGACGGATCGAGATCAAGTAGATAAGCAAGATCGAGCTGAGCATTGCAATAATGAACAGTACCACTGCTTGTCGCTTCATCTCGTTCACCTTCACCATCATTTGATCAAGCGGGGTCAACTGTACAATCGTCAGCCCTCTGACGCTTCCGCGTGATTCCAAGGACTTGCTGGTTAACAGAAACGCATTACCCTCTTGGTTATATATAAAGGAGGACAAGGATGAATTCTTCTTCATCTCGTCATAGAACGCATAATCCGCAAGCCGGGAAGCATTCATATTCGATTGCCGCCAAGAATCGATCAATACATGGCCATCCGGCAGCGCGATAATGAATTGCTGTTCTTTTCCCTCGCTCGAGATCAGATTGCGGAGCAGCCGTTCTTCCAAGTCGATTGTCACGTACATCTCGCGGTTGGAAGGGGCATTATACACCTTCTGCGTCAGCCGCAGGACGCCGCTGCGCAGCAGCATGTCATCCTCGGAGATCGTCCATGACTTCACAAGACCTGCCTTGGAATCTTGAACGCTGCGATACCAATTCGACTGCTTGACTTCCTCATCGATCGTACGAACCTGCGCATATTGAAATGTTGGATTATCGGTATAAATAGAGAACCGCAGGATGTCCTTCGAAGTCGTGATCCACTCTTCATAAGGCTGAACGTAGTTCAAGTAAGTGTCCTGTGCTTCTTCGAACGTGTCGTAGTGTTTGAGAAGCTTATCCTGCAGCTCGGTACTCGTATACAAGGAATCGACAATCTGCTCGTAAGACTGGAGCAGATTGTCGATATTTTGCGCGAGCTGGGAGATGGAACGGCCGACGTCCTCTTCGGTATTGTTCAAGATGATATTCCCGCTCTTCTCGCTCATGTAGTAGGTTAACAACCCGAGCAGTAGAACCCCGACTAGCGCATTGGCCGCAAATATTTTTGTGCGTACTGTCATTTCCATTCCACTCCCAGCTACGAACGCATGCCGGACCTCCCTCGCGGGATCTCCGGCATGCCTGTGTATTACTTCATCGCATCGTTGTACCGCTTAACGTATTCCTGCCATGTTTTCGTCCATGTTTCCTCGTACTTCACTTTACCCGCTTTGTCGATCTGCTCGACGAAACGATTCCAGGCACCCTCGAACTCATCAGCCGATTTCGCCAAGATGAGCTTCGGAATTTCTTTGTTCAAGGTATCTTCGAATTTCTTGAAGATCGCCTTCGTCTCTTCAGGCTCGTTCAGCTGCCACAGCAAAGCCGGTACAGGCTCCGGCTTCGGCAAGAAGTCCGACCATGTGGTCTTGCCGTATTTGGACAGCACTTCCTTGGTCATGTCATCGTAACTGGCAATAACCGCTTCCTTCGTATTCGGAGTTGCATAGTCGCCATCCTCCAGCTTTGCGCCGTCGCCAATGCTGAACGAAGTGATCGGTCCTGCCGGGCCATCTTCATACTTCAAATCAGGAGACATCTTTGCTTTGTCCAGATATTCCTGCTTCTGTACCCGCTTGCCGTCCTTCACTTCATAGTGCAAGCCTTCAACGCCCCAGTTTAATGCCAGCTGCCCCTCATCCGAGAACAAGAAATCGATCATTTGAATAATTCGTTCCGGATGCTCGGCCTTATTGCTGATCGCCCAGTTACTGCTGGATCCGCTCGGGGTCACGACAAAGCTGTGATCCTCCGTATTTTCGTCGAAGTAGAGCGGTATTTTGGCATACTGCCGCTCCAGCTTCCCGGAGGCAACGATTGATTTCTCAGCCCCATTGAGCAGCCAGCCCGGCATAAACTCGGCTAGTACCCGGCCCTGCGCAATCTTCGCCAGATTCTCTTCGCCCTTGCCGAAGATATTCTTGTCCAGTAAGCCTTCCGTTTGAAGCGTATTGAGAAATTGATAATACCGCTTGGCGAACGGTTCCGTCAACGCGAACTTGACGTTATTGTCTTTATCAATCATATTGAACCCTTGATCCGGCAAGCCCGCTGCGGCAATCGCCGGGTTAGCGAACGTCAACCCGCCCCAATAGGCGGAGAACGGTATGGTCTCCTTGCCGTCGATTGTCGGATGCTTCGCATAGTAATCCTTCAGAATGCCGACCAGCTGGTCCAGTGTCTTCAACTCCGGATAGCCCGCTTCCTTCAGCACGTCGTATTGAATGAGGAAGGATGCCGCCGCATTGGCCGGCGCCTCTTGCGTGAGATTCACGCCATAGAGGGAATAGATATGACCGTCCGTATCACGCAGCAGCTCGTAATTTTTGCCGAATCGCTTCTTGATGTTCGGTCCGTACTGGTCGATCAAATCTTCCAGCGGAATGATCGCGTCCCCATCCCGGTACTTGCCGGTCATGTTCGGTGACATGAACAGCAGGTCCGGATAATCGCCCGATGCCAGCCACAGATCCATCTTCTGGGCTTCATCGCCAACGATCGGCAGATACTTGATGGAAACCCCGGTTTTCTCGGTGATCAGCTTGTCGACAGGCGTTTCCCATTTTAGCTTGGAATCCGTTATGGACATCGTGTACTCGATCGGCTCCGTCGATTTCGAACCGTTCCCAGCGGTGTCCGCTCCCGCATTGCCCGGATCGTTTTTGGTTGCGCAGCCCGCCATCAAGGAGACCGCAAGTGCGATACTGATGATACCCGATAATTTCTTTTTCAACTCCATGACACCCTCTCTTCTTGGTCATTATATATCAACATAAGAACGCTATGCGGATATCTCACTCCTTGACCGCGCCGATCAGCGCACCTTTGATGAAATATTTCTGCAGGAACGGATAGACCAGCAGGATCGGCATCGTAACGACAATCGTCATGGTAGCGCGTATCGCTTCCGGCGTGACATTGCTTAAGGCTTCACTGTCGACATAGCCCGTTGAGGAGGCATTGTTGACCATCTGGCTGGTTGATTGCAGCAGCACCTTCATGAGCTCGAACTGCAGCAGATTTAAATTATCCCGCGTATTGTATAGGTAGTTATCGAACCAGGAATTCCAATGTCCGACGGAAATGAACAGCAGGATCGTCGCTAGAACGGGTATGCTGCATGGGATAACGACCCGGAACAGCACTTGAAAATCGCTTGCGCCATCCAGCCTTGCCGATTCGATAAGCCCTTCCGGCAGCTGCTCGATCGCGGTTCGTATAATAATGACGTTGAACACGCCAATCAAGCCCGGAATAATATAGACCCAGAATGAATTGGTCAGGCCCAGACCCTTAATCAGCAGGTAAGAGGGAATAATGCCCCCGCTTACATACATGCTGATGATCATGAGTAGATTGATCGATTTTCGCAAAATAAATTCTCTTCGCGAAAGCGTGTAGGCCAGCATCGTCGTGCAGACGAGCGAGAGAAAGGTGCCCAGCAGCGTTCGTACGACCGAACGTACGGCCGCCATATAGAGCGCATTTTCTTGAAAGATGATTTGATAATTATTCCATGTGAATTGATTGGGCCAGAAGTAGACTTCCCCTCTCATCGTGTCGAGAGGATCGTTCAACGAAATGGCCAACAAATTGACGAACGGATATAATGTCGCAAACCCGAGCAAGGCGAGCAGGGCGTAATTGAATAGATCGAAGGTTGCTTCCCGATAACGTGTCATGCTTGCAGGTAATACCTCCTTTTCGCCTTAGAACAACCGGATGCCGCTTAATTTATTCGCGAGACGGTTGACTCCGATCACAAGCGCCAGACTGATAATCGTCTTGAAGATGCCGAGCGCGACGCCGACCGAATATTGTCCGGAACCGAACGACAGGTTCAGGGCATAGAGATCGAGCACTTCGGAATAATCGAGCACGAGCGGGTTGCCGAGCAAGAACTGCGACTCGTACCCGATGTTGATGATCGAGCCGAGCGATAAGATCAAGAGAATGACGGCCGTCGGCATGATGCTTGGAATCGAAATATGCCACATCTTATGGAAGCGTCCCGCACCGTCCACATCCGCCGCTTCGTACAGGTCCGGGTTGATTCCCGCAAGCACGGCCAAATAAATAATGGTGCTCCAGCCCAGCTCCTTCCAGAGCCCGACCGTCGTGTTGATGAGCCAGAACCATTCGCCTTTGCCCATGATGAATACGGTTTCGTCGATCCACCCTAGCTTGAGAAGCATATGGTTAACGAATCCGTCAGGCGACAAGAACGTAATGACGATATTCGCGATGACGACCATGGACACAAAATGGGGAATGTAGGTCACGGTTTGAATCGTCCGCTTGAACAGCGTGCTTCGAACTTCGTTGAGCAGCAGCGCGAGCGTAATCGCACCTACGAATCCAGTGACCAGGCTCATGCTGCTCATGACCAACGTATTGCGCATAACCAGGAAGAAGCGCTCATCATTGAACAGTGTGATGAAGTTATCCCATCCGACGAATGAGCTCTTCCAGATGCCCTTGCCGGGCGAATAATTCTGAAAGGCCATGATCCATCCCCAGAGGGGAACATATTGAAAGACGAACATCAGAATGACGAAAGGGACCGACATCAGCAGCAGCTGATATTGTGCGGCAAGCTTTCGCAGCACATTCTTCTTGCCGGATTTCGGGGCCAGTCGTGTTGTTGGCGTGGTTTGCATCTCTTGTAAATTCACTTCCTCACCCCTTTACGCGTGTTGTCGTCTTTCATTCTAGTCATCGCGGTCCCCCCAAACAACCATCGTATGTTTAGAGATCACAGTTGCAATTAAAGCACTTCTGCCGTACTTTGTTCAGATGGCCGGTAACCGTTGTACACGCCGAATAAGACCGCTAATGTATAAGCGGTCTTACAAGAATGTGCTATCGTTATGGGTGTTAGATTTCATTCCTATACAGCCACTGCCACTGTGCCTTGTTTTACTTAAATATAAATCTCCATCCGCCTTCGAATTATTAAATACAATAAATAATTCAAAACTTTTCCATAATGAATTATTTACTCGCTGCTAAAAACCCTTGTGAATGAAAATTTATGCAACATTCCGAGAATCCCGCCGTCTATGACAGTGTAAGCAAGTGCGGTAAACCAAAAAAATTTTGGTAACAGTTGGAGGAATGACAAAATGAAAAAAATGCACAAAGTACTAGCAACAACGGCTCTTCTAGCAATGACTGCCGTACCACTCGCAGCAAGCGCACAGGATGTTCCGCCGCCAACCATTCACAACGGACAAGGAATCGTCGTCAATCAAGTGAAGGTTGTCCCTGGCACAATGGGTCAAATTACAGATTTCGTGAATGATAAAACGGGTAAATTCATTACCGTTACAGGTCGTGGAATTGCCGCGACGGATCAGAGCGAAATCATTCTATCCATCACCAAGGATACCAAAATAATCGATGCCAAGGGTAAAAGGGTGCCCTTAAAAACGATTATCGACGAGAAGAAGGTTGTTAAAGCGTTCTACGGTCCTAACATTACGAAGAGCCTCCCTGCTCGCGGAACGGCCTTGACGCTGGTTGTTCAGGATTATAGCTTTAACGGAATTAACGGTACGGTCACCGAAGTGAAGGATAACGGGATCGTTGTCAAAGGTACGGATATCTACAACGGGTATGAGGATACGATCGTATTGCATTTTGCTGAGAAAGCACAACTCTTAGGCCAAGACGGCAAAGCCATCGAAGCAAGCGAGATCAAGCCTGGCATGAGCGTTAAAGCCTTCTACGGTCCTGCCGTTACGATGAGCATTCCGCCTCAATCGACTACGAACTATGTCGTAGTGGATACGGAAACCGAAGCTCCCACAGAAGCTCCAGGTACGTCTGGCATTATTACAAATATAGACAAGGACAAGGTCACCGTAATCGGGGACTCGATGGAACAAGGCGGCGTGAATTATGTCATTCTCTCTGTGGATGAGGACACTCAAATCGTCGATCAAGACGGCAATCCGCTGAAGCAAGACGCCTTGAAAGCCGATATTCGGGTTGAAGCTTACTACGGTGAAGTGATGACGATGATCTATCCGGCTCAGACGCATGCAGATAAAATCGTCGTTAGAGCAGAAGCCGCCATTAAAGTGGAAGGCACCATCCTTGAGTCGGATCGTGCAGCAGAAGGCCAAGTGCATGTCGATGTCGCTTCCGATCAATCCATCAACAACGACGTGATTCTGAACATCTCGGAAGCTACCACTGTGATTCCTCAGATGGGCGGAGATGTAGAATTGAAACCAGGCATGACAATTGTCGCTTACCACTCCCCAATCATGACCAAATCATTGCCTGGCATCACGAATGCTGAAGTGGTGATCATCACTTCCGAGGATAAGGCAGCTGAACCACAAAATTAATCGTTTCATCGCCATTCGAATAACCTCGGCCGGTCGTTCCTTCTCCTGGGATCGGCCGGTTTTTAATTTGCACTTCACCACGCGAAGCACTTTCCCCTCTCCGTCCTAGTTGTTGAATAGAAAAAAAATGATAAAATGTTCTGTATAACCTAAAAAGGCGGAGATCATATGGGACATGCGTTCATTATTGAGCCAAACACGTATAACGCCTTCGAGAACGAGGCGGAGCAGCTTGAGAAATGTAAGGAATGGAGCTTACTCTCCGAGAAAGCGTCCAAGACAAAAACATTCTACTATAAAGGCAGCGGAGCAAATCTGACCTGCAGCATCGTCGGCTATGTCGATAGCATGATTGCGGTCATTCAATTCGATAATAACCAGCTGCACTGCATCCACCCCTCCTACCTGAAGGAAATGCAAGCCGCCAATTACGGCCAGAGACCATCCTTATCAGCAGATAAATCGGCAGAGACCGAAGGCGGAGACCTGGATTCCCAGCAAAATGAAGCGGCGGCTGTCGAGGCAGCCAAACTGGACGAGCCTGCGACCGAAGCGGCTGCAGCACCGAAGGGAAGTCAACCCACGGCTGAAACTCCGGATCGTGTTGCTTCTGCTACTGAAGGGCCTAAGGCCGTGGAAGCACCGAAGGGGAAAACGAAGCGGGCGCCGAAGCTTCAGCTCCCCGAGGGGAAAGTGAAAATGATCGCGACCGTGCAGGAATTCACCACTGTGCCGAATCATTTTGCCGACGAAGACGATGAAGTGGTCATCTACGAAGCCGTGTCCATTACCGAGGAACCCGAAACCGAAGTCGGACTAGCCTGGTCCAGCCATAGTGCCACACTCAAGAAACAGGAGCTGGAGATCGGAGATATCATTACGTTCGAAGCGAAGATTGCAGCCAAGAAGCTCACTAAACACCCCGTACCTTACAAAATCAACAATCCCTCCAAAATACAAAAGGCAGAATCTTGATAAAAGACGATGGGAGTGTGCATAGGCACGCTCTCTTCCTTTTGCTTCGACTATGGGTCTATGGTCAAAGCCGAGTGTGTTATAGTAAATTATAGAAAAAAGGAAGGAGAAATCTCTTATACCTATCCTAAGACGATTTTTATTAAATTTGGTCCGGATGAACAATGTGGTACTGTTCTCGTGGACCATTATATTGGTTGTGGTGAGCTCGTTCTTCATGTGGTACTTGGAACCGGACACGTTCACCAGTCCGTTTGTTGGTTTATGGTGGACCATGACAACGCTCACAACAGTCGGATACGGAGATGTGTCACCGTCAACCGTCATGGGGCGGATCTACGCCATGGTCTTGTTTATCATCGGTATCGGACTTATCGGTGTTGTGATCGGAAAAATCATTGATGCATTAACTATCTTTTCCAAAAGAAGGGAGGAGGGAAGAATGAATTATTCGGGACAACATCATATCATCCTGATTGGCTGGAACCGTAAGACAGAATTTGCCCTGAAGGAGATATTCAGTTCGGAGTACCTTGGCGATGTTGTGATCATCGATCAATTGCCAAAGTCTCCGTTCGATGGGGATAAGGTCTACTATATTCAAGGAGACCCCGCGGATGATCAAACTCTCTTGAAAGCCAATTTAACACAAGCTAAATCCGTGATATTGTTTGCGGATCATCATATCGAAGAACCGTCTCTTATCGACGGCAAGACACTTCTGATCGCCACGTCCATTGAACGAATCGCGCCTCATGTTCATACGACCGTCGAAATCATGTTGGAGAACCATATCAAAAATTTTCAGCATGTACAGGTGAACCACTTTCTTGTATC
Source organism: Paenibacillus mendelii (assembly GCF_024498075.1). Taxonomy (GTDB): domain Bacteria; phylum Bacillota; class Bacilli; order Paenibacillales; family Paenibacillaceae; genus Paenibacillus_Z; species Paenibacillus_Z mendelii. The sequence continues at coordinate 305,115 of NZ_JANHOF010000006.1, read as the reverse complement.
CGGGGAAATGATCTCACGACTAGCCGTGAGGTCGGCTTTTTCGGAAGAACATGGTTCAATTATTGCTCAGCTGGTCAGTCGCCATGGAGACGATTTGTTCGAAATTACCCGGAGACCCCATTGGATCACGTATCGGGATGCATTTCTTGAATTGTTGGATGAAGGAGCAACGCTAGTAGCCGATGGGAACGACTTAGGCATTAATCGTAAGCTGGATGACGCCATACCGCCCCATGCAAAATTGCTCATTATAAGTAACAAGGAAACCTTGTCGACGATTCTTCATCGAGGTAAAGAGTAGGTTGTGACGGCTAATTTCAAGAGAGATACTTGAACTTATTCTCCTTCGCCTTCCAGCCCTGATGGGCAAGAACCCCGCCAATTAGCATTTCGCATACGAACCATATGACACATTGGCGTATGAATGCATCGCGTGTCCAGATAGCTTGCTGGAATTCGGACAGGTTAAGCTCAATTAAGGTTACCGCGAGCCACACGCCAAACAGCAAGAGACCGTATAGGCCGCCCCTGCTTATCGTGTACCGGATTCTTCCTTTCTTTCTAATCTCGGACCATCTGGCCAGGAAGGCTCTCTCTCTATCCCTTACACCAAGCTCCGTCATATGCAGCCTCCAATCTCAATCGTATGTTTCCATTATAAGCATATGCAAAGGGAGAATGACGATGAAAATGATCCGTATAGGCATGATTGGATGCGGCCATGTTAGCGAACGCTACTTCCAGCAGGCCGCTCAGCTGGAGGGAGTCCGAATTGCCGCTGTTTCCGCCAGACGGCTCGAGTCCGCGGCGCAGAAGGCAGCTGCTCATGGCGTGCCCCGGTGGTATGACGATTATCGGCTCATGATCGACAAGGAGGAGCTGGACGCTGTCGTCGTCACAACCCCCCACTCCGTTCATGCCGAGCCCGTGCTTGCCGCACTCGATAAGGGGCTGCATGTGTTGAACGAGAAGCCGATGGCTACTTCCTTCGAAGATTGTACGCGGATGGTCCGGCTCGCGGAGGAGAAGGGATCCATCTTCATGAGCTTGCCGTTCGACCTCTCACCAGCTGTCCTAGCGGCTTCGGAGTTTGTGGACGAACGGTATATCGGCAAAATTACCGGGGCAGAAGCACAGCTCTCCCTCCCCGGACCTTGGCGGGATAACTGGTATTATAATAAAACCATCTCCCACGGCGGAGCCGTGCTCGACTGTCTCGTCTATCCCCTCAGCCGGCTCATCGCCTTGCTCGGGCCGGCCGTAAGCGTCATGGCAGAGGTTAACACATTGATTCCGAATCGGATTGTCGGTGGCGGGAAGAAGGTCCAGAGCGATGTGGATGACAATGTCTCCTTGATCATTACTTTTGCGGGCGGGCAGCATGCCGTCATCCGAACGTTATGGGGGATGGCCTTCAAGCAGAATAACTTGATCATTTATGGCCGCAGCGGGACCATTGCCCTGAACGACAGCGGTATTCCCATGGTTGTCCAATCTCAAGGGCAAGTCTTGCCGGGAGCGGAACAAGTCACCTGGAGGGGGAACCCAGACTGCTATATCCCCCATGAGCAGATCGCATCGCACCCTAATGAGGATGTAATGGCCCATTTCATAAGCTGTCTCCGTGCAGGCAAGCAGCCCATTCAATCCGGCAGACAGCAATTGCATGTTCATGAAATCATGTTCGGCGCCTACCGCTCAGCGGAATCAGGCCAGCGTTATGAATTGACGACAACCTTTACGCCATGGGAACAATTACAGCCCCTAATCTTTGATACTCGCAGCAATTATATTTAAATTAGTACAAATAACAAGCAGAGAGCGCGGTTAGCCCGCTCCTCTCTGCTCCTCGGTTACGATCCCCCTAGCGTGACACGCTGCTCAACATTCGCGCCAAAAGCAATCTTGTTGCCGTCATAATCTTGAACAATAAATTCCTTCCAAGTCTCACTCGTCATATGGGGTTCCTGCGACACGAAGGCGCCCTTCGAGAGAAGCTCCTCATACAGAATATCCAGCTGAAGGTCGTCTCTGGTGTAGGCGTAGCAATGCCATGCCGTCTCAATGGGACTCACCGGTCCTTCATCGAGAAGAAGCTTTAGCTCACCCCGATGAAGCTCTCCGCAGCCGTCTTTCGTAAACCCAAGGACATCGATGTAGTAGTTCTCCGATCTCTCCTTGTCCGTCACCGCCACAAGCTTCGGACCCGCCGTGATGCTTATGTCTGGATGATCGGAAGGATGGCGCTCGGCCTCATCCGTCTTAACCGGAATCCAAATATCAAAGCTGCCGCGGTCCTGCTCAAAATCGAACAGTCCATCGTACTTTTCAAAATGGGTCAGCTCTCCGTCCGGCGGTTCGCCATGCCCGCTGGCACATATGGAATCGAACGTCTGCGGCTGCTCGTTCATGGGCCCGCGGTGTGCATGTATCCGATACTTGACGTCAGGAATCGGGATCGCAATAAACCCTGGAGGCAGCTCTGCCCCCTCCTCTACTTCTACGCCAACGATGAAGCCTTCCCAAGGAACGATATGGTAAATGAAATACTTGGACTCCCCCTGAATACCTGAATCGGCCAGCCGCTGATCCAGCTGGCGAAACGCCTCACCGAGCCATTCGCTCTTCCGGTTCCAACCCGGAAATTCACTTTCCACATGAATACCCGCCAGTACAAACGAGCCGCGCTGCATCGTTTGAAATCCCATCCTGCTTCCCCCTCATTCGTCGATATGAACTTGTACAGGCACCTCCACTCTCAATCATTATAAGCACATATGTTCGTATTATAAATATTTACTTATTCGTCCAATTTAGCTGCGAAGGATTGCAGGATGTTCCGCAGGCCCTTCGGGTCGCTAAGCATCGGCAGGTGTCCGGTCTCCAGACTCTCGACGGTTTGCGGAGAGAGGTTGCCAATCATTTTGTACTGATGGGACTGGCCGAACTCCTTGTCCTTCGTAAGCTTCACATAGAGCTTGGGTACCTCCGGCAGTGCTGCCCCGATGCGATCCGTATATATGTGTATCGACTCGGGTATGAAGCCTCGAACAATCTCCTCGGCTTGACTTGCTGTCAGGTCGTTGCATAGCCCTGCACGGATGGCGGAGTCGGGAGGTTTCGTTCCCATTCTTTGCAGGATTGCAGACATCAGCATCCGTTTGGGCCATGGTAGCGTCGATAGAAACGAACCGCCCTTCTTCGGTATAGCCGCTCCAACTCCTACGAAGCCGGCCAACCGGTCAGGCAGCTCCTCGGCAAGCCTCTGAGCGAGCACGCCCCCTATGGAATGCGCCACAATTACAAACCGCTTCACCGGCCATTGTTCGATTTGTCGTTTCATATCCGTTACGTAATCGTCCATGGTGAGTCCTTGCCTCGACAGGTCCTGGCCGCTTAGAAGAGGATAACCACCCAGCAAATAAGGACGATCAAGCCCCTCCACCACTCCACTCCAGATTCCGTTGGTCAGACCTGCGCCATGCACGAATACGATTCCAATCTTCTCCTGCCCTTGCTCTTGTATAGGTTTCATCCTCATTCTCCTCCGTATATCTACATCCACATCTGCTTGCACAATGATACTACCATTTAAATACGACAAGTTCTGTCTTATTTATGTGATATGATGTAAATAAATTCGGAGAGGGGGAGAGCGGCCATGCCAAAATCGCAGCGACTCATCCAATTGATCATGATGATTAACGCTAAGAAGACCTTCACGGTGCAGGAGCTTGCTGACGAGCTAGGGCTGTCCACCCGCACCCTAACAAGAGATTTGCAGGAGCTGAGCGAGCTGGGAGTCCCCCTCTATTCCATTCAAGGCAGAGGCGGCGGCTACAAGCTGCTGCAGGAGAGGCTTCTACCTCCGATTGCCTTCACGGAAAGTGAGGCCACAGCCATGTTCTTCGCTTGCCAGTCCTTGAATGAGATGGGCTCACTGCCCTTCGATGATAGCGCCGCCTCCGCCCTGCATAAGTTCTATCATTACCTGCCTGCCGATCTCCAGAAACAAATCGACCGCTTGAAGAACAGGGTCATGATCTGGAATCCCCAGCGTTCCATGTCGCCGGAATGCCTTCGAACGCTATTGCAGGCCATTATGAATCATAGCGTCGTCACGATTGAGTACAGCTCCAGCAGCGGAATGACACAGCGGAATATTCAGCCCATCGGCCTGTATACCAGCAATGGCTATTGGTATTGTCCCGCCTATTGCTTCCTTCGCAACGAGGTCAGGCAGTTCCGCGCGGATCGAATCCGGTCTGCAATACGCAATGAATCCATCCCCGCCCGGGAGGATATTGCGCAGCAGACGCTGCTCGACAAGCCTGACAAGGCCTCCTCTGAACGGATATCGTTTGCGATTGAACTCACGCCCCAAGGCGTATGGGCACTCGAATCCAATAACCGATTCGGTCCCTCTATCATGCGCCGCGATGACGGCAGTGGAACCGCAACGATCCAGATTGCGCAAGAAGACATACGCTTTTATTCGGATATCGTGTGGCAGCTGGGAAGAGAAGCCAAGGTTGTGGAGCCTGCCGAGGCTGTTGCATACATCAAGCAGAAGATCGTAGCTATGAATCAGCTTTACAGCTAAATAGACATCCCTGGGGCAACGACCCTGGAGATGTCTATTCAAGACTGTTTAGCCAATTATTTCCTTGCGCTGCACCTATTACGTTGCATCTGTTCTTGTTTCACCTTCGATGGGAACGACAAATTTCCCACTGTTCGGTTCCTCACTCCGGTCCAGCCGCCCGAGCTCCGTCGACTTGCCGTCACTGTCCTTGGTGCCATAGATAGTCAGGTCTGCCATGATCAGATCCGTGAAGAAGACCGCTTCCCCCCTTGCAGCAGGCTTCGCCCCCTTCTCGCGATGCTCAGCGGCAGGTCCAAACTCATCACTCTGCCATTTCACTTCTGCGATTCCTTGCGCATTGATTTCGATATACTCGACTAGATCTTTATATTCCTTATAATAACGAAGGGCTTCCCCCTTAGGGAATATGTAGTTGATCGTAAATCCCTCGCCTCTGGCTTGCAGCGCATCCTCACCGCGCATAATGGGAAGGCGAATAGCAATCAAGCGGGCTTCCGTTAAGTCGCCGCTCATTAGCGCCTTATACCGTTCTTGTCCAGCAGGCGTTCGAACCACGACCTTCTTGCCGGGCCCGTCATACATAACGCTTCCTCCAAGGGTTTCTGACAGGAAGCGCAGCGGCACATACGTACGCCCGTTCTTGAATGTCACGGGCGCGTCGAGCTTCACCTCGGTTCCGTTGACCTCCGCTTCCATCATCCCGCCAGAGAGCCGGATCCCGACTTTCTTGGTCTTGTTCGTAATGGTGACCGTCTTCGTCTTCGCTTCATACGAATAACTGACCCAAGCAGGATCATGAAATGCCGTTAGTTGCACAAGCATTCTCCCCTGGAAATGAAGTACATCCACCTGCCGGTTGCCATCGATAAAGACATCCGTTGTTGCCGCAGCCGCCGCATGAGCGCCTGGTACAGCGATGAGGGCGCCCCATAGCAAGGATGCAGCCGCGATAGATTGGATATATTTTTTCATTGTTGTGCCTCCATTCAGCTCAGTAGTAATATGTACTCAGACGGTCTTGTTATGGGAAAAGTTGCTAGCCCCCCATACATAGCGGTGCACATTATTTGATAAAAACTTTCCAATCGACCCAACACTTTGCGATCCTAAACGTTTCACTCTATGTAACGAGTACAATACGAAGCGGAGGGCTTTATATGGAACATACAGAACAGGGCAACATCATCTCAAATACGGGTATTCTGGATCTCACAGGGAAGAAGCCGGAGGACTTGGAAGGGATCAGCCTTATTGAGAATGTGGGTCTCATCTTTGCTCCTGAGTCATTATCCGGGGCCTTAATGAAGATTCCGCAGAGAAATGTCGGGATGACGGTTTCGCTGCCAACGACGTCAGGGAAAATAAAAGTGCTGACCGGCCAGCTGACTTTAAGCGGCGATGTATTTGCGAACCAAGCTGGTTCGCCTGAGGATATTCTCGTCCTTGCAGGCCAAGCGATCATTACGTCATCCATTGAGAAGATCGGATTTAGCGAAGTCATTGTAGCCGGCCAGTTAATTGCCCCTAAGAGTCAAGAGGGCATGATAGCCAGTGCGATAACGCGTCTAGCCGGCCAGATCGCCTACTACAATTCTGCGGCACCTCGTTTATTCATGGGAGACCATACGTTCTCGAAGGACTTCTTTGATCTCATCGACGGGAAGATGGCTATGGTAATAGTCGGGAGTTATGAAATCGCAGCAGATGTAGATGTGGAGACCATCAAACAGAAAATATCGGAAATCGTCCTAGTAGGCGAACTAACGGTTCCGAAGGCGCTTGTGCCTGTTTGTCAATTTCTTGCTACCACACAGCTGGGTTCCATCCAAGCACGAGACGAACAAGCAGCGGTTTAGTCGCCGCCTATGAATAAAGAGCTGTTCCAAGAGCTGTATGGCGGCCACTCCAGGAAGGTGTTTGCTTATTTGCTAGGACGCACCACGAACAAAGAAGCGGCGGCTGATTTGCTTCAGGATACCTTTCTCCGCGTTTGGAACCGAATCGAAACCGTCAGGGGGATTCCTGAGGATCAGCAGCTCCACTGGATCTTTGCAATCGCTTCGAATCTGGTAAAGGACCACTACCGTAAATCGACATTCCGTAAGAAAACCGATGAAACCATACGTGCAGAACAAATTCAACCTACTGGCGATCTCTCGCAGTGGTTGGTAGGCAGGGAGCAGTTCCGCGAGCTTGAAGCAGCGATTAACGAACTGCCGGAGGAGCTCCGCTGCATTCTGCTCATGAAAGTAATCGGAGGAATGAATAGTTTTCAGATCAGTGACACCTTGAACATACCAGCTGGTACCGTTCGTTACAGAATCGCACAAGCCAGGCGGCTGATAGCCAATCAGCTCCAAATGCTGCCGGCCCAAGATCAGATAGAGAGGAGGAAACCCAATGGATGAAGAGTGGATGGAAGCCATGCTCCCCGTTCACGTTCAGCGCCAATTGGATCAGCTCTTGGAGAGCTGGGCCGAACAAATGCCAACGCCGCCAGCTCAAATCGACCTCGATAACGATCATATTTCCATTATTGCCAATGACCATGGCTACGAGTGGTGGCGCCGTTTGTTCGATCAAGCATATCTCAAACCTATTCCGGCGTTTCCTCCTGGATGGCCATTTCATAAACATGCAGGATGAATATGAATCGAATGAAACCTAATTGGCATCCCCTGCGTTAATTAGACAAGTCGTTAAGATTAACGCAAGGGAAGGTGTAAACATGGTCTTCTTGATTGGCTGCCTCCTATTCATTGCTGTGTCTATCTTCGTATTTCGACAAGCCGGTGCACCCTATGCGTATTCAAGGGGAGTTGCCCTGGCTGGTGGATTGTCCGTTCTGGCTGTTATTTGCCTCGGCCAGAACTACACGCAAAGCTTGATCCCTGAAGCAAATGACGGAATCGGGATATCCAACCAAGTGGCACGATGGATAATAGGCGATGACCGTTGGTCCAAGGACATGTTCAGAGAAGCTTTCGAGCAATCCATCACCTTCACTTTGTGCTTATTCGCAGCATATCCTGTCGTCCTATGGGTAGAATCGAGAAGGTTCAAGAAAGTGAAAGCAACCTCGAGGGCTTAGCCCTCTTTTTTATGCCCTATTGTTCACTGGGGCTTCTCCTCCTTCATAAAAAAATGAGGACGGCCCTTACACAGCCGTCCTAGGTAAGTATCGCTATGCGAGCGAGCTAAGGCTTGTACCAGACAGGGACAGCGCTTTCAAAATTCCGGTGATCGTCCAGCACCACACGGATGCGATCCAGCATCGATTCGAGCTGCTCGGGTACGACCTGCAGGGTCCACGTAATAGACGGGAATACGATGAGCGCCGCGTACAAGGCATACAGCTTCCAGAAACGATCCGGGACCTGCCCTTCAAAGTAACCATATATTTGCCCAATAGAAAAGGGTATGCTCACTTCTCTGCTAAAATAAGCGACTTTCAAAAAATCATGGTACGGATCGCCCCAATCGTATCGGTTGTAATCAATCACGCCCGCATAGCTCCGATTGTGAATAAGCAGATTGCTGGGATGAAAATCGTCATGCTGGAAACGGTCGGGCCGACCGATCATCTGGGGTAAATTCGCTTCAATAAAGGAGACGATCGCATCTTCTTCAGACAGCCTGACACCACAGCCGCGATACGCTGCATATTGCCGCTCATGCTTGGCTAGGCGTCTTATATGCCATGGAGCCATATCCGCAGGAGATTGAAGCTCATGCATGAGCTTCAATTCACGCCCGGCTTCTAATCCTATATGATACTGCTCATCGGATGTTAAGCTCGACAATACGTCGGTCCCATCTTCACCGATCACGAAGCGAAGCACCATATAGCAGACTTGCATGGATTCAATGGTGCCGAACGCTATGGGCTCCGATGTTTTGACTCCGGTCATGTACACGCGGCGGATTAATTCATATTCACTTCGTTTGCGTTCCATCTGCTGCAGGTCGGAAGTACGCAGTACGTATTGAGGTTGATCCCCTCCCTCGAATAGCAAATATTTCTCGTCAAACGAGAACCCTTTGTGAATCTGTTTGATGGCGGTTACCTGATGCAAGATAGGAATGTGCTCGTGAATGGAAATTAATTCCACGTTTATCCCCCCCTCTGATTTTCCTCTTCATAGATTACCACATCCGAATAATAGGTTTTTATATTTTTTTCCAAAAAGTATTGTTAACAATCTATATAATGGATTTTATCACATAAAGAAAGAGCAGTGTGCCGCAGCACACTGCTCTTTCTTCACGGAATGAATGGCATGCTCTTCCTGCTACCGAAGTCTGCCCTAGTTCATCGTAATCGATATTCGATCTTCCTTCTGCACCCAGTCGACCTTGGCGCCGAGCGATTCGCTTATAAATCGCAGCGGCAGGTAGGACGTGCCATTGATGCCGAAGGGTTTGTTGGCCAGCTGAACGACCTCGTTGTTTAATTTCGTTTCACCTGTCGTATAGTTGATCAGGATCGTAGTGCCAGGTTTGTCGGATTCCTTCTGGACGATGGTGACGGTTTTCAACTTATCGTCCCAAGCTACCGATGCACCCAGCTTCTCGAAGATTGAACGAAGCGGAATGAAAGCTTGGCCGTTTCGGGTGATGACGCCGCTTGTTAAGACTGCAGGTTCGGCGTTCAACTCCACTGTAATCGCCTTTTGGACCGGTACAGCTTCACTGTGCATAAATTCATAATCGCCGTAGCCTAGCTCGGCATTCTTGTTGACCCCCCAGCCCCATAGCGTTCCATCCTTCTTCTGCATAATCACGTGGCGTCCTCCGCTCTTAATTTGACTAACTTCGGAAGCGAGCAGCTTGAAGGCTGGATTGGCAGGCATGGCCTCCCGCTCTATGGAAGCTTCGTAGACCTTACCGCTCTTGCTTAGCACGAGCAGCGACCGTTCCGCGACGACAGCATCTGCCACATCAGTGATACTGTTCAATAGAATAGGCACGGCTCCCTTGTGGTAGACCGTTCCATCCGACCATCCGGTAATGGTCGCTCCCCAATACCACAGGCGGGACTGACTATCGATAGCGAGATTGGTGTTTCCATTCGTGATGATATTCTTGATATTCGACAGCTCTTTAATTTGCTGAGCCTTTACTGGACTGGCAGGCGTCTCCGCCCCTGTAAATTCAGTCGCCCACGTCCAGACCGTACCGTCCGCCTTGAGCGCCAGGTTCCGGTCGATATCGGTGATGTGATCAAGTGCTTGAATCGGCGCGAAGACTTGTGGGGAAGCCGTATCCTTTACGACCGTTCCATCCTTCTTCAGGAATACCAGCCGCTGGAAACCGTCCTTCGGGTAGGATTCGTAATAATTGGTAATGTCCGCCACATTATCGATACCGGAGAGCGGGGTGATTTGGGTGATATCCCATTTCCCTTCCTTCCTCGGAAGAACCGACACCTTCCCTTGTCCGTCGACAGTTAGCAGCTTGTCCCAATTCGAGTAGAAGAAGGCTGCGTTATCCAGCTCCTTGACCGGCTTGACCTGTGCGGCTGAGGAGAGGGAGCTTCTCTCCCAATACCAAACCGAACGGTCCTCCTTCATCACTAGCTGGCTGGTCAGCTCTTGAGATACGTCTGTCAGCCCATGGACCTGAGTGGGAACCGACTGATTCTGTCCCCATATCCAGTAGGTGCCGTCCGATTTAATGAAGGAGGTCGGCTCGAAGGATCGGATACTGACATTCGTTTCTGCTGCCGGGGCTGCACCGGCCAGGGAGCTTACAGATAAGCAGGAGGCCAAGCTTAGAATTGCAATCCACTTTTTCATTTACGATGTTACTCCTTCCAGAATGGAAAATATGAAGCATTCTGTTGATTATTTACACCGTAATGACGAATGCTCACGCACAAAGGTTGCACCAACGTGCCGCTGATTCCCTTGCCTCTGCTTATAATTTAACCCGCCGCTGCCGCTAAACTTCGTACAACGAAGCTCCGACAGCGCCGCAGAACTCGCCATTTTGAAGAAACAAGGGACTTCCCCCTCTTAGCTTCGTGTACCGGATGACCACCTCTTTAAGAAGCTTGTTCCGAAGGAACGAAGAACCGATAAAGATCACGGTGGATACACCGCACTGCCCGGCCGCGAGGACGCTTGTAGTCGCAACGGTCTCGCCGACCAAGCCGATCACGGCAGCCAGCAGCTCCTCCTTCGACAGAGAAGCCAACGAAGCGGAAGGCAGCAGATTCCCGAAGTTGCTCGCTGTTAAGTCTCCCGGTATTGGGGGCTCCGCTCCTTCATAGATATGACTGACCAACAGATCGATCCGATTCCGCGAGCCTTTGGCAGCCAGCCTCACAATCTCCTCGTAGTCGGTTAATCCCGTTAACAATTGCGCCAGACCCATCATGGTTCCGCCGCCGACTCCCGTTCCGCCCATTCGCTGCTGCCAGTGCTCCGTCACATGGTGAATGGAGGTTCCCGTGCCTACATTGGTGACCAGATAAGCGTCTTCCTCAAAATCGTTCTTGGTCAGAAAATAGCGCACGCCCTGGCTGGTTGCTTCGAACTCCACGATCTCCGCAGGCTTGTGCTTCATCTTCGATTTCAACAATGACGCCTTGCCGCCGGTCACACATATCTGAGCTTCATCGAAGCCATTGATCCATGAAGCGACATAATCTAATTGGATACTTGGAAACTTATGATATTTAAGCGACCCCCTATCCCGACAAACGACTTTAATGAGTGTCCCACCCGCATCGATTCCGATGTTCACGCTGCCACACTTCCTCTCCTAGGATGACAATGCAATACCCGATTCATCACCAAGAATGCTACCATTACATTACCATAGCTTCCATTCACGATGAAATAATAGCCGGTTCAATCAATAAGGCAGCTCCGCTAATGCGGAACTGCCCTTATTCTAGCCCGTTTTGGCTTGGGCCTCGGACTTCCAGACGAATACGCGCTTACCGGCCTTCTCCAGCCGCTCCACCGTTTTGAGCAGCGCCAGCTCGGCTGTATGATCCCAAACCTTCGTCTGGGTGAGATCGATATGAACCTCCTCGGCCTTGCAGCCGTACTCGATCCGCTCTTGAATTTCGACGGCCGAGCCGAAGAACAGCTGACCGCGCACATGATACGTTCGCTTCGACCCGCTCCATTCGCTGTGCACCTGCACCTTGGAGGCTTTGACCGCAAACCAGACGAAGCTGATCAGAACGCCGACCAGAACCCCAATGGCCAAATCATGCGTCAAGACAACTGCGCCAACCGTCACGATCATAACGACTGTATCGCTGGCAGGCACGCTGCGGAACCGGAACACCGATTTCCAGTCGAAGATTGCAACGCAAACCATCAGCATGATGCCAACCAGCGCGGCCATCGGCACCAGGTCGAGCAAGCTGCCGAACACGACGACGAGAAGCAGGAGAAACACGGCGGCAACAAGCGTAGATAACCGGCTGCGTCCGCCCATCTTCACATTCAATACCGACTCAGCGACAAGCGCGCAGCCCGCCATGCCCCCGAAGAAGCCCGCGACGAAATTGGCAATGCCTTGGCCCCGCATCTCTTTGTTCTTGTCCGTCTTCTCCTCGGTCATCTCATCCAGTAAATTTTGCGTAAGCAGCGTCTCGGTATAGCCAACAATCGCCAGAGACAGCGCGTAAGGCAAAATGATCATGAACGTTTCCCATGTGAACGGCACGTCCGGCAGCAAGAAGGCCGGCAGCGATGCGTCAATCTTAGCGATATCACCAATCCGCGACACGTCCCCCATCCCCATCGCCCATACCGCAAAGGTCAAGAGCACAACGGCAACCAGCGGCGAAGGTATAGCCGTGAAGTAGCGCGGCAGGATATAAATGATCGCGAGCGTAACGGCAGCCAGCGCATACATCGTCCATGAAGCACCTGAGAAATAACGAAGCTGCGACATAAAGATAAGAATAGCCAGTGCGTTGACGAACCCCGTCAATACCCCGTGAGGCACGAAATTCATGAGCTTCCCGAGCTTGAAGACACCCATTAAGTATTGAAAAACGCCTGTGAGAACGGTTGCGGCGAATAAATATTGAATGCCGTGCTCGTTCACCAAAGTAAGCATCAAGACAGCCATCGATCCCGCTGATGCGGAGATCATGCCGGGACGGCCTCCAAGAAACGTAATAACGAGCAGGATGCAGATGGTTGCGTAAATGCCCACCGTAGCAGGTACGCCAGCCATGAATGAAAATGCCAGCGAGTCCGGAATAAGCGCCAATGTGGCGGTCATGCCCGCCAGCACGTTCGCTTTCACCCCGGTTGTCCACTGCTCCCGCCATGAAGTTTGGCCTAGAATATGTGTCACCTCATTTAATATGTTTAAACGGTCTTAAGCAGCCGCTCGTATTTATCACTTTGGTTAGCATACCCCCTTGGCCGCCCAAGGGTCAATGGAAAAATGACAAGCCCGGCTAACGCTGCGCCGGCTTCCGGCAATGAAGCCTGACACTGAAGATCGAGCCTTCCCCTTCATGGCTTTCCACGTCGATTCGTCCGCCGTGGATATCCATGATAGACTTCGTTATGGACAAACCCAGTCCGGCCCCTCCATATTTCCGCGCACGGGAGGTGTCTACCCGATAGAACCGGTCGAGCAATCGCGGAAGATGTTCGGCCTCAATCCCGGGTCCATTATCCCGTACAGTCAGCAGGACTTCCTCTGTCGGGGATACATCCGGAGCAGGAGCAACCGACAGCTCGATAATGCCGCTCTTGGGATCTGTATGATCGACCGCATTCTGGAACAAATTAAGCACGACTTGCTTCATTTTGTCAGGATCGAACCAGCTTGTGATGCCCGCTGCCGTGTCAATTCTGACATCCCGGTCTCCGGCCAGCATACGAAGCTGGGGCTCCATCCCGCGTACCAGATCCGCCAGTTCGCCTTCCTCCAGCTCCAGCTCGGGAGCACGGTCCAGTCGAGCGAGCAGCAGAAGATCATTAACCAGTTTAATAATCCGCTTCGTCTCCCCCTGCATGCTGTTCAATGCCCGGTGCAGCTGTTCCGGCTGGTTCGCCGCCCCCCTCAGCAGTACCTCGACAAACCCGTTAATGGACGTTAGCGGCGTACGCAGCTCATGCGATGCATCCGCCACGAACCTCTGCAGCCGCTCGATTGCTTCCTTCTCAGCCTCGAAGGACGTTTCCAGCCGCTCCAGCATTTCATTGAACGATGCGGATAGCCGGTCGATCTCAATCTGACCCTGCCGGTCGGCCAAACGGACCCCCAAGCTGCCGGCATTCACCCGTTCGACCGTCTGGATCATACGGGATAACGGCACCAGCGTTCTCTTTAGCACGGGGACGAAGGCAGCTAGCCCGAGCAGCATGGCGAGCAGCGACAGCGACATGAATATGACCAGCTGCCGGATCAGCACATCGCGAATCTGCCCGGTGCTTACGTTGACCTGCGCAATTCCAACGGCTGCACCGCGTCCGCCTATAGGCTGAAGTACAACTAACTGCTCCGTCCCATCCTCGCCGGTCACTCTCTCATAGGTCCATCTTCTATCATCGAACAAGCGCCGATAGCTCTCATCTGCCAGCTTCGGTGCCGCTGCCGACATAGTCCCTTGGGAAAGTACCGACAGCTTCCCCTGACGATCGATGAACGCCACCGTTCCATCGGGAATGACCGGCATACGCCCGCGGCTGAGCTTTGGATTCTCCGCCCCATATTTATCCACATCTTCTGCCGACCGGAGCCATAGATCCGCCGGGAACGCCATTATTTGACTCTGCAGGCTCTCGGCCTTATTCCGAATCAGGGACTGCTCCATCAGCACATACTGAAACACGCCAATAAGCACGAGAAGTACGGCCATCACCAGCAGCGTCCGTGACAGCAGCTGCATCCGCAGCGAACCGGGGCGTATCAGCCGGGAAAGCCATGCGCTTAGCCGCAGCCGCTTCATGGCAGATCAACCCGGTAGCCTGCACCGCGAATCGTCCGGATGAGCCGATGCTCCCGATCCTCCAGCTTCTCCCGGAGCGAACGAACATAGACCTCGACAATGTTATCTTCCCCGCCAAAATCATATCCCCATACTTGATCCAGGATCGTTGGCTTACTCAGTACAAGCCCATGATTGATAACGAGATATTTCAGCAGCTCGTATTCCGTGGGTGACAGCTCGAGCGTCCGCTCTCCGAACCGTATTTCCTTACGCCGGTCATCGATGCGGAATGGCTCCGCAACCACTTCTCCGAACAAATGCGGATGGTGATTGCGCAGCCTCGCCTGAATGCGTGCCAGCAGCTCTGCAAAGCTGAACGGTTTGATCATATAGTCGTCAGCTCCGAGCGAGAGACCCTTCACCCTGTCGCCTACCTCTTCCTTAGCCGTCAGCATAATAATGCCGATGTGGCTCTCGCTCTGCTTGAGCAGCCGGCAGAGCGAGAATCCGTCCATTCCCGGCATCATGACATCGAGCACGGCCACATGCGGCCGATGCTCCTTGACCATATCCAGAGCGCTTGCCCCGTCCGGCGCAGTTATCACCTCATACCCTTCATTGAGCAGTCCCAGCTCAATGAATTGCAATATATTCGGCTCGTCGTCAACGAGTAAAATTTTGATTCCATTCCCCGGCTTCATGCCCGTGCCACCTCCAGCTTGTACGCTGCCCATTATATAGAATGGTCAACAGCATACTCCATTATCGCCTTTGAACCTGAATGCCGGCTGAAAGAAAACTGAAGACCCGCTGAATGCAATCGCCCGTGAATCATGCAAAAACGCATCCAAGCCAGCACCAATGGCTGCCTGAATGCGTTATGCTCCGTGATAAGGCCGGCTTCCCGGCCTTTAGGAGGATCTATATCTATTCTAAAATAAGCTCGATCTGGCTTTTCACTTCATCCGTAAGCACGATCCCGGATGCCTTGGCGTTCTCTTCCACCTGTTCCGGACGGCTTGCACCTACAAGAGCGCTTGCTACATTCGGCTGTCGCAGAATCCATGCGAGCGCCAGCTGGCCTACCGTAATATCCAGTTCGGCGGCAAGCTCGGACAACGCATTCACTTTAGCCAGCTTCTCCTCCGTGATGCCTTTGCCAACCCAATCCAGCTTCGCCGCGCGGCTGTCTGCCGGCAAATCTGTAGCCGATTTGTACTTTCCTGTCAGCAAGCCTTGCGCGAGCGGCGAGAAGACCACTTGACCGATGCCGTTGCGCTCGCCGAACGGAATGACTTCCTTCTCGATGTAACGGTCGAGCATGTTGTAGACCGGCTGATTCACGACGATGCGGTCCAGCAGGTAACGGTCTGCAATTCCCAGCGCTTCCGACATTTGAGCCGCTGTCCATTCGCTTACGCCAACATACAGCACCTTGCCCTGCCGCACGAGATCATCGATAGCCCGCAGCGTCTCATAGACAGGCGTCTCCTTATCGTGGCGGTGGCAATAATAAATATCCACGTAGTCCAAGCCTAGCCGCTGCAAGCTTGCATGGCACTGCTCCATGATATGCTTTCTCGACAAGCCGCGGTCATTGGGTCCATCGCCCATCTGTCCGAACACTTTCGTCGCCAGCACGTAAGACTCGCGCGGGAACGCCTTGATCGTCTCGCCCAGCAGCTTCTCGGCAGCCCCTTGCTCATATACATTCGCCGTATCGAAGAAGTTAATGCCCAGACCGTAGGCGGTATGTATCGCCTTAACTGCATTCTCGCGTTCCACGTATCCGCCATATGTCAACCAACTGCCCAGGCTAATCTCACTTACCTTTAATCCGCTGCCACCAAGTTTACGATAGTTCATGTTTTGGGTCCTCCTAAAAGTTTTGTGAGCTATTCGCTTCATTGTAGCGAAGTCGAGCAAAACTTACTTCGTAAGCATACGCCTAGTTTTGTGAGCTATTCGCTTCATTGAAGCGAAGTCGAGCAAAACTTGCTTCGTAAGCATACGCTTACAGGCCGACGACGACTTCCTGACTCCCAGGTACATGAACTATTGTAATCAGTGCAGTATTATTTTTAAAGTAGTGAAATTATTATCTCTATATTATAACAAGTATATGTGCTATATTCTGATATACTTATATACAAAAGAGGAGGCTTGTCTCATGTCCGCTAGTAACTACGTACCGAAAGAACCAACGGTTATCGATTGCAACATCGAGCGAACCCTTCATGTCATCGGCGGCAAATGGGCATTTCTTGTGCTCCGGGAGCTGTTCTGCGGGAAGAGAAGATTCGGCGAGCTTCAGCGGCTCATTCCGGCCGTCAGCCCGAGGGCGCTGACCAGCACGCTTCGGCATTTGGAGGAGCAAGGGGTTCTGGAACGTCATGTTTTCGCGACGGTTCCTGTAACAGTGGAGTATACGCTAACACCCAAGGGCGAGGATTTGCATCAAATTTTAAAAGAAATGAAGCTCTGGTCCGCCAAGTGGACCTAGTCTTTACCTTGCCCTCGCTTCTGAACTCTCGATCGTGTGATCTCCCGCAAATTACTGCTGCTTCTGCACCAGCGCCCATCTTGCCTCGATGAATTGGAGCAGCCACTGACGTTCACCGGGTAGATGTTCACGAAGACGGGCCGCAGCTACCGGCAGCAGCCAAGCATCCAAGTCCTTCGGCTCTACGCCGGTAAGCCTCATATAGGTTTGCAAGTAGGTACGGCTTAGCACCCGCTTCATGATCTTCATTGCTGGAATGAAAAGCACGGGAATTCCCGGCGGAATGAACGGACTGCTGAGCAGAATGCTGGTTCTCGCTGCATCTGCAAGCGGATTCCCCACATAAGTATCCGTCCAGTCAATGATAGCGGGTGATTCCTCCGGACCATGAAGCAAGATGTTATCCGGATGAAAATCGCCATGACAGATCGAGCTGCCGCCCGGCAGCTTTTTCATATACGCGCATATCGCTTCCGCTCTCCCGCCCAATAGGTCCTCGGATTGTCGAATCGCCTCGGCGAGCCGCTTGCTCTGCTCAGGGAGCCCCTTCCCTATACCGTCCGAGCGGTGCATCCTCCCGTGCAGCCGCGCCAGCATTCTGCCGTATGCCGCAATCCTCCATGGCTTGGACGAAATCTGCTTCAGCATCGTGCGGCCGATGATGCGTTCATATACGATGCCATGCCGCCCTTCAGTCTCCACAATCCCGAATGGCGCCGGAGCAGGGATGCCGGCTGAAGATACGATCGTACTGATCTCCACTTCGTATTGGACCCAATCCAGAGGAATCGACGGGTAGAACAGCTTGATGACTCGATTCCGGCCCCATTCATACACCTCAGCTGTCATTCCCCTGCCAATCAGCAGACCTTTTTCTATCGCATGATCCAATCCTATGCCCCCCCTTTCATTGACCCCTGAGAAGATAGGTTCCCCTGCTGCTTCACATGGGCCTCGTTCCTGATCGTGAAGCTGCTGCAGCCTGCCGTTCACCCATGCTTATACAGACCCGAGTCCACCGTTCCACAGTCGCAGCCTGTCGATTCACCATGGCGGAATCTTCTCTCTGCGTACGCGTGGTCCCCGATTCATACGGTATATCCGCCCGATTGCGCAGCCTCTGCTTGGACCGGTGCAGCACCATCTTGACCGCCGGGATCGTACAGCCCTGATGCTGCGCAATTTCTTGATAGGAATACCCGTACCACTCCGCGAGCAGAAGCATGTCCACCTCACGTTCAGACAGATGGTCGGTCAGCCATTCCATGAGCCCGCGAGCGGCGGCATAGTTAGGGTCATGATAAGCGTTCTGCATCCCTTCCTCGAGGGGTACCAGAACTCCGCGGTTTTTCCGATAAGCGTCGATGGACAGATTGCGGGCGATTTTGTATAGCAGCGAACGTGGATGGTGGAAAGCTCCGATTTTGCGATAATGCTGGAATGCGCGCAGAAGGGAATCCTGGAATAAGTCCTCCGCTTCCCATTGCGATGGTGTCAAATACAGGCAATACGTCCACAGCCGGTTGAAATGCGGCTTCACGACGTCCTCGAATTCTTCCCGCGCCCTCATGCTTCTTCCCCTCCGATCATCCTCATGCTCGGTACAAGTGTATCAGACCATTATGAACATATTATTAAAACGACGAAGAGGGCTCCCCCACAAGCAGCCTACTCTGCTTATGAGACAGCCCTCACATCGCTTTCTTATCCGTTCACGGGCAGTCCGCCTTGTGCAAAGCTGCGCAGGCTTGCCATGAATGGGCGATCCAATCGTACAAGCAGAGCCTAATCGAAGCCCGCCCGGATGCTTACGCTTCGACGGTATTCCGGCTCTCGAGCGGCTCATAGCCGCCAGATGAATAAATCGCTTCCGTCAGCCGGATCACCTTCAGCGCGTACTCGCCGGAGACGAGCACCTCATGCTTGCCGCGAATGGCATCGACGAAGCTCTTATCTTGATTCGTTACACGCGGAGGAAGCTCTACTGCAATCGCTTCGCCGCTGTAGGTCTGAACCGTAATATGGCCGTTATTATAGTAGATGACGCCCTTATCTCCGCAGTAACCGTACGTTTCGTTGAAGCCCGGGACATGCCCGATAATGTTGAGAGCGGCGAGCGCGCCTTCCTCGAAGCGGATGCTTGTGAAGGAATCGATCTCGACAGGAGCTCCATTCGTATTGATCGACGCCTTCACCTCAACAGGCGTAAGGCCTGTCGTCCACAGCAGCATATCGATAATATGACTGCCGGAATCCATAAGCATGCCGCCTCCGGACAATGACGCAATTTGGCGCCATGTCCCGGTCTGGCCTTTCTGCCAATCCTGGTACAAGGTCGCATTAACCGATGTCAGCTTGCCGATCAAGCCGCTTGCGATCGCTTCGCGGATATAGATGAACTCCGGTTGAAAATGCCGCTGATACGAGACCTGCAGCAGCTTCCCCTGATCCTCTGCTTTGCCAATCAACTGCTCTGCTTCCTTGGAGGAGCAGGTCATCGGCTTCTCGATCAGCACGTGACAGCCGCTGTCCAATGCATCAGAAGCATGCTCGTAATGAAGCGTATGAGGCGAGCAGATGACAACGGCATCCAGACCTCCCGCATTCAGCATATCTTTGTGCGAATGGTAGATACGCGTCTGGTGCAGGCCGATCGATGATACGATTAGATCGGTGTTCCGCTGGCTCGGATCCGCAATCGCCGCGATCTCGACATCTTCAAGATCCAACAGCTGGCTGACATGTCCGTGTGCAATGCCGCCGCTTCCAATAAAGCCGATTCTCAACTTCGCCATTCCAATCACTCCTTAGCGTTATCATAATGCCCGGCAGGCGCTTCCGCCGCCTTCACCCCGGCGATACGAATCCGGGTATCGGGAGGAACGGCATTGGCCGGCCTTTTTTTAAACAACCATCTATCGGGTGTATCGGTAATCCCTTGGCTGATCGTAAGCTCGAAAGCTTCCTCCGGAAGCCGGTCTGCGCGCAGCGTGATCCGGTTGCCGTCCACCGTAACCGACATCCAATCTGCGGATACCTGCCGTCCGTCGACCAGGACGGTGTAATGAGCCCCGTCCGCGGCGGTATGCACATCGATGCGTTTGTTGAAGGATAGGATAAGCTCATCCGGCCCATTCCGCAGTGCCCGTAAGGGAACGGGAGCCGATTCATACATATCGCCGCCAATGTGATATTCATAGGCCGTCCAAGACGTGAAGCCGATCTCGAAAGCCGCAGCCTCGAACTGATCCAGCCACTTCCTGCCTTTAATCATGGATTCGCCGGATCCGATATCCGCCTGAACCCCCAGCGGAAGCTCCGGAAACTGGGTGCGAATCGCATCCATGAACGGCTGATAGCGCTTGGTATAGTCCGGGGGCAGGTCGCCCTTCAGCCAATCCGGCCAATGCGTCTGCAGCATGTGCAGATCGGGACGGACCAAAGCAACCATAGAAGGAGCATCCATCCCCTGCTCTACGCGAAGACTTTCCGCCGAATCCGGGCCGGCGTCAATCGCGAGCGACCACGTCGCAACAAGGATATCCGGCCTTGCCGCCCTGACTCCATCCGGGGCATTAATCATTTCATCGATAAAGCCATTAACCGCATCGACCCGGAATTCCACCCACTTCATATAGGTTTGCGTATCTGTCGAATAATACCGGGGTGACTTAGGATCGACGAAATCCGGCATCTCCAGTCCATACCGTTTCAGAAACGCGCTCTGCGCAAGCGGGCCTACATCGCCATAGACACCTCGTTGAATGCCGCCCCACTCCGGAAAATAAGGCTCGGCAATTTCGATGCCGTCGAAGGGATAGCTGCTCACCAGCTTAACCATTGCAGCCTTCTTCCACCTCGTATAACCGGGACTGAACGGGGACAAGCGCTGAAAGCCGTCGTTCGTCTCCTTCAACAGCCCCATTTGCCAAGAGGGCCACTCCTCGGGATAATCCGCGGTCGAAAAGGTTCCGTTGCCAATGACCATCGCCCACACGCCAATCCCTCTCTTGTGAAAAGCGTCGAGCAGCGGCTTGTCGACGATGTTCTCGTTGACCACGAAGTAATGGACGCTCCGGTAACCGGCCAGCTCGATCTCCTCCGCGATACTGTCTGCAGACCGATTCTGATAATACGGAAACAAGGGGTCAATCTGAATACTCGGACCTGCAAGCATCCCGTCCCTTGTCTTCTGCTGCAAGCGGCTGTTTATTTCACTCGCCTCCTAATAACGCTTGATGGTACGGACATGTTTCCATGAATCACAGCTGCACGAAGTCCGGGAAACAACCATCGCTCTTTCCAACATATCCCGTTAACATGAAAATAGCACATTTGTAAGGAAATGTTCTATAAAAATTTATTTTTTTATAAGAAAATGGAGGAAAAATTCTTTTTTCGGTATCGAAAAACAGCCTTCCCGGATTCTCTTGTCCGAGAAGACTGTAGATTGTCTACGCTATCTCACCTCTTTTGGCGCAGCGGTTTCGTGTATGCCCCGCTCCTGACACCTGCATGCGTGCCATATAGATAGATCAGCAGGCCGATGAACGGAATGAAGCCGAGCAGCGCCATGGCGGCAGGCTGCTCTTCCCGCTTCCGATCCTCATTGATCGCCCATACCGCCAGCAGCGTCAGTACGGCGAAGTTGACAGTCATCACACTGACGAATTGCGATGCGCGGAATGCCTCGCCATATGTGCGCCAATCCCCTGCGATCAGACCGTAAGCGAATAATACCGCAGCCAGCAGAAGCAGCACCGTGTACGTAACGCGGCTTTCCAGTACACGCCTGATGCGAGCTGGCGTCCGGTTGCCGCGAGGCAGCGGAAATTGCAGGCGCAGCCAGAAGTAAGGCACAAGGGCAAATGCGCCGAATGCAAACGAGCCGATGACGAATGGCCATGCGGGAATGCCTGCCGTATCCCTCCGGAGCAGCAAACACGCGTAGGCCATCGGATAGAGGCCAAGCAGCGCGAACAGCATGAGCAGCGTCGGCTCTCTCGTCTGAAGCGTAAACAGCTCCTTCATGACGATGTCCGCTCCTCCACGCTCCCCGGGCGCAGCCGCCAGCGCATACAGAACGAAAGCCAGCCAGCCGAGCAGCAGTATCATTCTCATTTTATGAAGCCCCCTTTTCAAATCGCCTTTCCTTCTCCTTACCACCAAACGGCTCGGATTACCCTCATCATTTCGTTATGGGACTATATGCATCCACACCGAAGCGGTTCAGATAAGCAAGAAACCCTTCCTCATGAGAGAAAGGGTTTCTTGTAGGGAGGGACGAGGCATTTACCGCCTTACGCCGCCGAAACGAGAGAACAGCTTCACACATACCGCTATCCAGCACGCGCTGAACCAATAACCGCCAATTAAATCCGATGGATAATGCACCCCCAGATAGACGCGGCTCAGGCCGATGCTTAGAATCATGACGGCTGCGAGGAGGATAATTGCGATCCGCCATAACCGTGTCGGCATATGGCGCCACAGCAGATACGTGAGGATCCCGTAGAAGGTGAAGGAAGCCATCGAATGTCCGCTCGGAAAGCTGTACCCCGTCTCTTCGATTATACGGTGAATATCCGGCCGCGCACGCTGATACAAACGCTTCAACAGCTCGTTAAGCAAGGTCGAGCCCGCCATTGCCCCCAGCAGCAGGATGATCTCTTTGCGGTGCCTCAGCACCACGAACAGGATTGCCCCGGTCAGAAGCACGAGCGGAATGACGACAGCAGACGAGCCGAGCGTCGTCAATACTTTCATCACGCTAGTCAGGCCCGGACTCTCCCAGCCCTGTACCGTATGTATGATCGCCAGGTCAAACTCCTTCAGCCTATCCCGGGTCACCAGCATCGACAGCCCTTGAAATCCGGCAAGCGCAAGCAGCAAATAAATGAACCACATTGTAATTCCCCCAATACCAGCCTGTTTACAATTTTCCATTATACGATAACGATGCCATCCTGCAACAGCTGATTTTGATCCAAGCCTCCTATTCGTTATGATCGTACTAGGGCGAAAGCTTGTTTTACGGATAATCAAGCCGGTGATTCCTGCAAGTTCCGGCATCTGACCGTATCGCCATTCACAGCTCGATCATATATAGAATGAGAGGGAGGTGGACAAATTGCAGGCAAAGAGTACAAGCAACGTGAAAGGCATTGATGTAAGCCGGTGGCAAGGCGATATTGATTGGGACAAGGTTAAGGCCGATCAGATCGAATTCGCATGGATCAAAGCTACAGAGGGTACAAGCATTGTGGATCCCCGCTTTGCAGCCAATGCGGTAGAGGCCGCTGGCGCAGGCTTAAAAACCGGATTTTACCATTATGCGCATCCCGAATTGAATACGCCAATTGCGGAGGCGGCTCACTTCATAGAGACCGTGGATCACTATGAAGTGGATCTTCCCTATGTTCTCGACATCGAGGGCAAGGCTGGGAGCATCGGTGCGGCTGAAGTGACTTCATGGGCGGCAGCATGGCTGGAGGAGGTGCGGCTGCGCACCGGCCATACGGTCATGATCTACACCGGCGCATACTTTGCGAAGACGTACCTTGGCAAGCGATTAGCCGAGTACCCGCTGTGGGTGGCCAATTATGGTGTGAATAAGCCAATGGGCAATAGTACGTGGAGCTCTTGGTCCGTATTTCAATACTCGGACAGCGGCAAGGTTAACGGCATTCGCGGCGATGTGGACCTGAATGCAATGGAGCAATCGTTCTATGATAAATATAATGGTGAACAGCATCCGGCACAGCCGGAGGATTCGATTAAGGTTGTCGTGAACAACGAATTTGCCGTTCATGGCCGCAGCATTAATGGACATGTCTATGTTCCGATGCGAAAGCTTGGTGACGCGATAAGCGTCAAGGTAGATTGGGACAATCTTAGTAAAACGCCGCTGTGGAATGGCAAGGCTGTCGATGAATATCTCATTCTTAACCACACCGTGTATATTTCCGTTCGTTCAGCAGCTAAGCTGCTGGGCGGCTCAGCATCCTGGAACGCCGGATTCCGGGAAGTAACGATCCGGTATCCGTATTAGCATTGAGGATTCCGCTGCAACACGAAAGAAGACCGGTTCGCCAATGGCGAACCGGTCTTCTTCATGTGTATGGGGCTTACGCTTGTTCCCCAAGTTTGGACAGAAACTCACTTTCCAGTTGTGGAAGATGTTTGTCCATGCATTTGCAATAGTAGTCTTTGCGGCACATCGGGCAAGGAATGTTCAGCAGCCGATTGGCGCTGTTCAGCGACCAATCCGGATTTTTGCTGAGGAAAAGACGATATTTGGACTTATCCGTCAACGTGACGACATACTGGTACAGCTTCGTCTTTTCGTTCGAATCCGAGGGTTGAATGTCCGTTATTTTCGGGTTAAATGCCATTGTTCAGACCGCCTATTCAAGATTTTGCGCCGCCAATCATGTCGGCACAAGCCGATTCTTCTTATCCAAGAAGAAAGGATATTTTAGAAATAGCATAGCCTTAATGGTATTGTGTTGTCAATGTTGCGGCACGGACGGCAGCCTCGAATTGAAAAAAAACGGCAGCTCCCTGCATATTGATGTTGAATATATGTCAGTAGTTGTCATGTATGTACGTTTACAATGAGGAGGAACGCACAGAATAAATAGATGAAGGAGCGGATTAGGATGAAGCCATTGGAAGGTAAGGTAGCGGTCGTTGCCGGCGCGACGCGTGGAGCCGGACGGGGTATTGCCGTCATGCTCGGGGAGGCGGGGGCAACGGTCTATGTAACAGGCAGGAGCGTCCGGGGCCAATTATCGGATATGGGGAGAACCGAGACGATCGAGGAAACCGCCGAGCTGGTGACAGCAAGCGGCGGACTTGGTATTCCCGTTCGCGTCGACTATTCCGTGGAATCCGATGTACAGGCCCTGCATTCCCTTCTCATCGATGAGAGGGGCGGTCAATTAGACCTTCTCGTCAATGATGTATGGGGAGGCGATTCGCTCGCCGCATGGGGCAAGCCCTTCTGGGAAAACGCCCTGCATGACGGAATTCTTATGCAGAAGCGCGCCATTCATACCCATCTTATGGCCAGTCACTACCTCGCCCCGTTAATGGTTGCCCGCAAGCAGGGGCTCATCATCGAGATTACCGATGGCAGCGATTATGCTTACCGCGGCAACCTCTATTACAGCCTTGCCAAAATCTCGACCATTCACCTCGCCCAGGCGATGGCCGCGGATCTGCGCCCTCACCATGTCGCTGCTGTCGCGCTAAGCCCGGGCTTTCTCCGTTCGGAGGCGATGCTGGACCACTTTGGCGTCACGGAAGCGAACTGGCGCGATGCGGGCCAAAAGGATGTTCACTTCCTCCAATCCGAGACCCCTGCGTACATTGGCCGAGCCGTTGCAGCATTAGCTGCAGACCCGAATGTGCTCGCAAGAAGCGGCAGCATACTGACTACCTGGGGATTGTCGGATGAGTACCCGTTTACCGATGCGGACGGACGCCGCCCGCACTGGGGAAAGTATGCGGCGGAGCAAGGCTTCTAAGCGCGGCTTGTTGTTCGCAAGAGAGAGAAGACCACTGGAATAGCGAGCATGCGCTCATGAACATACCGGCTTAAATTATGAAAAGCGTCCTCTGCCATGTAACAAACCATGGCGTAGGACGCTTCAACAATACTCCCCTGCTTAACGGCGGCTCGATTGGGGTCCGCACGAGAGCCGCAATGCTATTTATGCTTGCGCCAATCGAGCTTGCTGTTTTCCAGCAGATGCCCAAAATCATTCTCAAGCCGCTTCTGCTCTGCCAGGCGTGCGTCCTCCGCCCGCTTGCGCTCGGCTTCCTTGCGCGTTTCTTCGGCCGACTTCAGCTCATCCGAAGCGGCCTTGAGCTTCTCCACCAACTCAGGCCGGAGCAGATCCTTCAAGGTTGCCGGTTTATCCTCGGATCTCTCGGCTGAATTCGCCCGTTCATTCCGGCTGGCGGCCGGACCTCTTTTCTTCGCTTTCGCCATACGATCACCTCAGTTTTTGCTTTTGCTCATTATAGCATGTTTACTCTCCTGGCAGCACATCCTACAGCTGGTAGCCTACCGCCTTCAGCCATCCGCTATAGGCAGACTCCCGCCAGTCTTCGCTTCGTACCGGCATGAACACGGCATCCTTCTCCCACAGCTCACGAAGCTCTTCGGTTCCGCTCCAGAAGCCTACGCCCAGCCCCGCCAAGTAAGCAGCGCCAAGCGCGGTTGTCTCCAGCACGCTAGGCCGAATAACGGATACGCCGAGCAAATCGGACTGAAACTGCATAAGCAGCCGATTCGCTGCGGCCCCGCCGTCCACTCGCAGCTCCCGAAGCTCGATTCCCGACTCCGCGCACATCGCCTTGAGCACATCGGATGTCTGATACCCGATGGCCTCCAAGGCAGCGCGAACGATGTGAGCCGTTGACGTTCCCCTTGTCAGACCGGTGATCATACCTCGTGCATCCGGACGCCAATATGGCGTGCCCAGACCCGTGAACGCCGGTACGAAGTAGACGCCCTGCGCATCTTCTACCGACGCCGCCAACGCTTCGCTCTCCGAAGCGCTTCCCAGCACGCCAAGCCCGTCGCGAAGCCACTGAACCACGGCACCCGCCGTAAACACGCTGCCTTCCAAGGCATAGGTTACCTGATCGCCAAGCTGCCAGGCGATCGTGGTCAACAGCCCTTTATCAGAGGTGACAGGACGGTCTCCTGTGTTCTTCAACAGAAAGCAGCCTGTTCCATACGTATTCTTCGCCATTCCGACATCGTAGCAGCCTTGTCCGAACAAGGCCGCCTGCTGATCACCGGCCGCTCCTGCAATCGGAACCCGGATACTTCCGCCCAGCATCCGGGTGTGGCCGTACAACCCGCTCGAGGCTTTCACCTCCGGCAGCATCATGCGGGGTATCCCCAGCTTCGCAAGGATTTCGTCGTCCCATTCTAATGTATGAATATTGTACAGCATTGTTCGTGACGCGTTCGTCGCATCTGTGGCATGTACTGCGCCATCGGTCAGCTTCCAGATCAGCCAGCTATCGACTGTCCCGAACAGCGCCTCTCCGCGCTCCGCCTTCTCGCGCAAGCCGGGTACTTCATCAAGCAGCCACTTCAGCTTCGTGCCCGAGAAATAAGGGTCAAGCAGCAAGCCCGTCTTCGCCCGTACATCGGCTTCCCAGCCGTCCGCCTTCAGCTCTTCACACAGCCTACTTGTACGGCGGCACTGCCAGACGATCGCGCGATGAAGCGGCAGCCCAGTCGCACGATCCCAAATCACGACGGTTTCCCGCTGATTCGTAATGCCGATCGCCGCAATTTGACCAGCTTCGACTCCGGCTGCCGCTTCGCGCATAACGAGCTGCTGCGTCTGCCAGATCTCCTCCGCGTCATGCTCCACCCAACCGGCTTTTGGAAAATACTGTGTAAACTCCCGCTGGGCTACCGCCACCGTCTTCCCGCTCCGATCAAACAGAATCGCCCGGCACGATGTTGTGCCGGCATCCAATGCCATAATATATGATTCCATCCGAGTATCGCCCCCGTCCTAATTGATGCATACGCCCTCAGTCTGATTCTAATACCACCCGAGTACCTGCCCTGGTGGGTCCCGTTCGCTGCAGAGCTGTATGGCAGTGAACATCATGCAGCCCAACCAAGCCCAACCAGAGATGACGGCTCAGTTCGACGCTCCGTACTCAACTCTACATTCTTCGTGAATCAGCCTCGATTATCCTGCCGGGTCGTCAACGGAACGCGAGACGCAAGCCTTTCCCCTCTAATTGAACAGGTTCAGGAATCTTGAATGGATTACGCAGCCTAGATAGCTTCTCTCTGGAACCACGCCCTCAACGTAGCAGAGCCCGGAAACCACCGTCGCAGTGGATTTCGGGCTCTGCTCTTTCCATTACGCACAGGAATGTCTGTCTATTGCTTCTCCATTCCCTCAAGAAATTGCTGTCCAATAGAACGTCCCTCGTCCTTATTGACGGCATCGTCCAGCCAATCCCTCAGCTTCACCCCGTCCTGCTCGGCTTTGTAGAAGAGGTTCGACGGAGATAGCGTATGCGGTGTCCGGCCTGACTTTTCGTTACGGCCATAATCCGTGATGTAATAGTAATAGCCCGGCAACGTTTCCGCGAGATGTCCTGCCGAGCGCAGCATCCTCTCGGACCACCGCTCGAGATACTCCGCATCGCCCGAGCCATCCCCGTTCAGATCCTTCTCAAAATCGAACAGCAGCTCGTCGTGAATCGTATTGGATTGCAGCAGGATGGCGTCATCCGGAAGACGACTGCGGTTGGCTTCGAATACCGACGATATCAAATCCCCGCTAATCGTATACCCGAAGGTCGCAGTAAAGCCGGTGTTCCACTCATCTTCAATGATGTCCGGCCAACGCTCGGTGTTCAAATAAGAACCGTCCGAGTACTGGTAAATACGCGCATTCGGATAACGCCCCGCAATCTCGGGCGCCCAGAAGGCAGCACCGAAGCCGCCCGCGCTTTCACCGGCGATCAGCACCTTGGACTGGTTACCATAATGGCTCTCGATCCAGTCCAATGCTTCAAGCGTATTCGTCTTCCCGTTATAACGCATGGTGAATGGCTTGCCGTCCTTGTCCGCGTATTCCTTCACCGCATTGCCGATATGCAGGTCTCCCGTGGAATAAGGAATATAGACGATGTTCCAGTCCTTGAACGGATTGTCCGCATGGTTACTGTCCAGAATACCCCCGAGCGTGCCGGGCTTGAAGAACGGTATGCTCTCAAAATAGTATTTGATTTCCCCGCCGCTCTTGACGAGATTCGCCAGGCTGATAGGCCTTGCTGCCGTTTCCGCATCCCAGGCCACGCCCCCGCCGGAGAAATAGATGATCAGCTGGTCTGACTCCCCTTTTTTGGCAAAAAGGAAATAATCCGATCCATCGGCGGAAACGACCTGCGCCTCCGCGTCGAATTTGATTTTATTCCATGCATAACGCTCGGCATCGGCCCAATTGTCCGGCTCTGCCGGCTTCTCGAAGGCGAAGAAATAGATATAACCAACCAGCAGCAGCATGAATGATGCAGCCCCGCCTATGCCGATCCATACGATCTTACGCAGCTTTATCCGAGATTCCCCCATATTCCGCCCTCTTTCCGTACCCTTGCAAGCTTGACATGCTCATCATACCATGCCGCCCCAGCGAGGGGATACTCGGAGCGGCCTGCCGGATTATGCGTATATTTCATTCATCAAGAACACGGATCGCCAATCGTTTCGCTCCAGGCATTCAATAGCTTCCTTGTACCTGGCTAGCCTCTCCATGTCGGCTTGCTCCATCATCACCTCTTCCATCTTGTATTTATGGTTCAGGTCCGCAAGCATCTTGTCACGAAGCGCCCCCTCCGGCGGCGTCCGCAGCGGGATCGATCGGGAAATCTCTCTATGCCGCCTAATATCTCTTATCCCGTGATAGGATAGCCAGCCTATATAGAACACAAAGCACAGCAAGATAAAGGACTGGGCGAGCATCACGACGGCTCCCCCTTCGTAAAACTATTCAGCGCATCTCGAAGCAAGAGATACGTCTCGCCGTCGGTCAGCCGATCGTGATCCTCAATCAGCCGCAGGGTAGCGGTTGACAGCACGCCCCGGCTCTCAAGCTCGCTCACGGCCTTCTCAATATCCGTCTTCCATCCGAATGCGCAGCTGATCGTATAGGCCGCCTGACGCAAGCTGAGCGGTATCTTATCCGGATCGGCAAGACCGTCCATAGCATCGGCTGGATTGCCGGGCAAACGGATGGGATGCAGCTTTCTCGCCGTCTTCATCGCGTTCACCATACGCAGAATATTCGAAGGTTTATCCATGGCAAAAGCTTCGTTCCGGTAGCCGCCGCTGGCAATCCCCATCGCGACGGCAAGCCGCAATCCGGGATACGCTTTATGCTTCATATAAGACTGCGGCGCTAATCGGTAAGGCGCGAGTTCCATCCCCTGCTCGTTCAACCGGCTCTGCAGCTCCCCGATCAACGCCTTCGATTGCGCCATCTCCGTGAACGTCACGCCTTGTTCAGCAGCCAACACCGCAGCTGCTCCAGCCGCCTGTCCGGTCGCCATCCCGACCGGAATGACTCGCGCGCTGCCATGCGCGAGCGTGTCGAAGCTGGCCGAGCGCCCGACGACCAGCAATCCGTCGATCCCCTTGGGAACGATGCTGCGGAAAGGGACGGCATACTTCAGCGGATGAACGGCGACGGTGCCATGATCGTCTGGCGAAGTTCGCTGGATATCCGCCGAATACGACCCGAACGCGATGCGATCCCATTGATCGCGGTTCTCGAGCAGATCGACGATACTAAGACGATACAGTCCCACCAGATGGCGCGTTTCGCGAACATACAGCTCGGGTGCGATGCCATCGAGCTCGATTCGGCCGAATTCCTCGTACTGTTTCAAATATTCGATGACATGCGGGATTTCGCGTCGGGCAATCGCAAGCCCTTCCTGCCGGGAGGCTTCATTCAACCCGTCAATTCCGAATAGCTGAAGCGCATTGATGAGCACGGTCCCATCCCGCTGGCGGCCAATGTTCAACCCCCTCATTCGGGTCCGCTTCTTGTCTACCGGCTCGTAGCCCTTCATTTC
The DNA here is from genome assembly GCF_024498075.1 of Paenibacillus mendelii. Classification (GTDB taxonomy): domain Bacteria; phylum Bacillota; class Bacilli; order Paenibacillales; family Paenibacillaceae; genus Paenibacillus_Z; species Paenibacillus_Z mendelii. The sequence continues at coordinate 274,449 of NZ_JANHOF010000006.1, read as the reverse complement.
TTTGTCATACCCCCATGCCGTCCAATTGTTGATACCGCTGACGGCGGTGTCACCATTGGAATCCAGCCGCCTTGCAATCCGCTTCCACGCATGATCGTCTATATGGCGCAGACGAAATACCGCTGTCACGGCCATGCGGGTATCCGGATCGCCCAGATCCTCACGGCCGATGGTAAAGGATGCGCCCGCCGCGGCAGCCAAATCCGCGTCCTGTGTCGCATCGATAACCGAATGTGCGAGGATGGTCTGCGTCTTGCCACCCTGCAGCGTTACCTTAATGCCCTTGACCGCAATCGTGTGATTGTCGACTGCCTTAACCGGCTCGATCGCTGCCGCGGACATGTACAGATCGATATTGCGCTCGGCACGCACAAGTCCATAGAAAGCGTTAGCCGCAGTTACCACATCGAATGAATGGCCCTCCGTCTGCTTGTACCATTCGGCAAAGATGCCTTTGTTGAAATAAGGCCCCTCCCCTTTCCCATGTCGCTTAACCGTCTTATCCCAATTCATATCAATGCTATTCAGCCAGCCTACCGTCATGAGGCCGCCCAATACTTTGCGCTGCGGCCTCGACTCGATCAGCAGTGTCCGTGCCTTGTTTCGCGAAGCCGATACGGCGGCGGCAACGCCCTCGGGGTCGGTGCCGACCACAATGACATCGTAACGGTCTTGAAGTTCATGGACCGAAGCCACCGCGATTTGTTCCTGCTTCTTCAAGCCGTCGGCCTCGCTCCATTCGATCTCCGACCGTATCCAACCCGCTATTCCTCCTGCGCATATGACTACACCCAATGCCGCTGCACCCAACAAAATTTTGCCTCTCTTCCGCATGCTGTTCTCCTCTCCATCCACTTACTGGGCTTAAGTATAGAGAGGACAACTGAACGAAAGACTCCTTTTCCCCTTAACGAACCCTTAGGCAATTCTTATTAAAAGCTTAAGCTCCTTCCTGCCACCTCGAGCCCGCATGTCTGCGGAATCATTCAAGATGAGGTTCATTCCGCCGGCCGCCGGGTAATATACACACGCAACGTTACCCGAAGGGAGAGGTTAAACATGGGTATCCTGTATACAGCGCATGTGACTTCACATGGCGGACGCGAGGGCGTGATCCGTTCGTCGGATGGACATCTCAACATGAAGCTCGTCCAGCCGAAGGAAGGTCAAACCGAAGGAACGAATCCCGAGCAGCTGTTCGCTGCCGGTTATGCGGCCTGCTTTCACAGCGCGCTGAAGAGCATCGCCAAGAGCAAAGATATTCCTTGCGACAACTCCGAAGTAACGGCCAACGTATCCTTGAGCGAGGGTGAGAAGGCGGTGTACAAGCTCTCGGTTCGTCTGGATGTCGCGATCCCCGGACTGGAGGATGCGCAGGTCCAAGAAGTGATGGAGATGGCCCATCAGACCTGTCCTTACTCCAAGGCGACCCGGGGCAACATCGATGTGGAGTTGAAAGTCATACAAACGAAGACGCCGCAAACTACTTAAATAGGGTCCAATTCAAATAAGGCACGGCGGGTCAACTCACCCGCCGTGCCTTATCATCGTTCTGATCTACATACTCATGCAGCCCTTATTGCGAATCCGTAATCGTCGCGAGTAAATCCTCGCGCAGCGGAGTGAACGTTTCTAGAATAGCCGAGTCCTCCAGCGCTTTGACGGTATGTACGACATCACCTGGGATATGAAGCTGCTCTCCCGCCGCCACAACGTGAACCTGCTCCTCCAGCGTGACCTCCAGCTTGCCGCTGATCACGAACGTCAGCTGTTCATGCGGATGTGAATGAGCAGGACCCACCGCTTCCTTCTCAAGCTCGATCATCATGCTCATCATATTCTGCCCCGGCGGAAAAATTTTGCGGCGAATACCCGTGATCGGGTACTGCCACTCACCGAATTTCGTCATTTATGCGTCCCCTTCCGGCACAAGCAGCACCTTCGATACGCTGCCAGGTTGGCCAAGCAGTGTCTCATACCACTGCGCCCCTTCACGAAGAGGCGCTTCGATGACGCCTTCCGTCAGCCCGATTCTTCCCTCCGCCAGCCAATCAAGCGCCGTGCGAAAATGCAGGGCCGAATATGCGAAGGATCCGGTCAATGTAATTTCATTCCGGATCGCAGTGTTCACCGGCAGCAGCGACTCATCCTCATGCAGCCCCGTATAGACGACGCGTCCCCCCGGTGCGCAAGCGGATACGCATTGACGACGCGTGATGCCGGCTCCTACAGCATCGATAGCGATGTTCACACCCGCACCGGACGTCAGCCGCTTCACTTCTTCTACGGTGTCGGTATCCGCCGGACTAAACGCAACCTTCGCGCCAAGCTTGCGGGCGATCTCGAGCCGATCCGTATTCATGTCGACTGCGATAATGTTCTGCACGCCATATTGCAGCAGCGCCTGCAGGTTCAGTAAACCGATCGGCCCCATCCCCAGGATGAGCGCCGTGTCCGTTGGCTTCGCAGCCGCAAGCTCCGCCGTACGAACCGCGCAGGCAACCGGCTCGGTCTGCGCCGCCAGCTGCAGGCTCATCGAGTCCGGCAGCGCAAGCACGAAGGCCGCCGGAATCTTCACATACGCCGCGTTGCTGCCAGGCAGCGCGGCGGATAACAGCTTGCGAGACACGCAGAGCTGATGCCGGCCGCTCAGGCAGAGCGCGCACTGGCCGCATGTAACCAGCGGGTTCGCCGTCACTCGTTGTCCGATGGTCCATCTCCCGGCTGCTTCGACCCTGCTGCCCAGTGAGGAGATCGTCCCGGCAAATTCATGGCCGAATATTAACGGGGGCTTACGGAGCGAATTTTTGCCCAAATACCCGCTGAGCTCCGAGCCGCATATCCCCGAGAATGCCACCTTGATGACAACCTCGTCCTCGCCTGCCCGGGGTTCTTCCACTTCCCTCATATTCATGATGCGGGGACCTTCATAGATAAGTGCCTGCATGAATTCTGCTCCTCTCGCTAAAAGGTAATCGACAGTCCGCCATCGACCGGGATAATGGCTCCGCATATATAGGAAGCATCCTCGGAAGCCAGGAAGGCGATGACACCCGCAGCTTCCTCTGGCTGGCCCTGCCGCCTCTGCGCAATCTTGCCGCGGCCGACATAGATCGATTTGAACCAATCGGTCTCATGCTCGACCACGCCATCCACCACAGACATAGCCGTCTCAATAAATCCAAGGGAGACTCCGTTGACCCGGATCCCCTCATCCATAAGCTCCAGCGCCGTGCTGCGCGTCAGTTGATCCATCGCGCCCTTGGCTGTATTATAGTGCGACGATTCCTCCAGCGCTCTCTGCCCGTTAATGGACGAAACGTTGATGATATGACCGCGGATCCCCTTCGATACCATCAATTGAGCGGCTGCTTGCGTGCAATAGTAAGTGCCGTCGACGATAATATCGAACACCTTGCGCCACTCCGCCCGATTTGCACCCAGGAAGCGCATCGACTGGAACGAGGCTGCATTGTTGACGAGAATGTCCAACCGCCCGTAGGTCCGGTCGATATGCTCGACGGCACTTCTCACGGACTGTTCATCCGCGACATCGCCCGCGATGAATTCGACTGCCAGACCTTGACCGCATAATTCCCGTGCAGCCTGCTCGCCGACATCCGCACGGCGGCCGGTGATGACCACCTGGGCACCTTCACTTGCAAGGCGCGAGGCAGTCGCATAGCCGACGCCTGTCGCGCCTCCCGTGACGAGAGCAACCTTCCCTTCGAACCTGCGCATCTTTTTCGTCGTCATGGTTGGTATATCCTCCTTAGCCTTGCGGCTCAATCAGCTTATGCGATATTTATCGACAATCGCTTCATCCACCGTGACACCCAGACCCGGCCGATCCGGCACATGGACGTAGCCATCCTTGAAGGTGATCGGCTCTACCACTAATTCACGCGTAAGCGGAGAGGTGGACACGGTATGCTCGATCATGAACCCGTTTGGAATTGCAGCGGCAAAATGCGTGCTGGCCGCAACAAGGATCCCTGTCTTGAACGCATGCGGAACGACTTTCTTGTGGCGCTCGTGAGCCATATGGGCGATTCGTTTGCCCTCGGTCAATCCCCCGCAGCGGCCCAAGTCAGGCTGAATAATATCCAGATGCCCTTCTTCAATCAATCTGCGGAATGCATTCGTGCCGCTCTCTTGCTCGCCGCAAGCGATATTCAGCTTGGAGCGGTCCGACAGCTCCCGGTAGCCCGCGATATCGTCCGGATGCAGCGGCTCCTCCAGCCAGTAAACGCCGTACTCCTCATAGATGTCCGCCATCTTAAGCGCACCCTTCAAATCCCAAGCTAATCCGGCATCGATCATAATATCGATCTCGTCTCCGACCGTTTCGCGGATGGCCCGGATTTGGCGCTCGTCGAACGCCGCGTCGCGTCCGATCGGCCCCCACCCAAACTTCATGGCCTTGTACCCTTCCGAAGCAAATTGCCTTGCAAGCTGCACCGCTTCCTCGATCGTATCCGGCATGAGCGAGCTGGCATAGGCTTTCAGCTTCGTGCGGTAAGCGCCGCCGAGCATGGAGGACACCGACCGGCCCGCATGCTTGCCGGCAATGTCCCAGAGCGCCATATCGATGCCGCTCATCGCATGAATGGCGGGACCGCTGCGGCCGAAGTAGATGCTCCCCCGGTACATTTTTTCCCACAAACGTTCAATTTCGAGGGGATTCTCCCCAATCAGCAAGGAACGAAGACCGGTAGCAATGGAATGGGATGCCGGCGCGTCGATCGCGGCTTTGGCCACGAGAGGCACGGAATCGACTTCACCCAGGCCCGTGATGCCTTCGTCGGTATGAATGCGAATCATGAGTGTGTCCTGCGTGCCATCGCATTTGCTTGCATCCAGATCCGGAATTTTCAGATAGATCGATTCCACTTCGGTAATTTTCATAGATAATTCCTCCATTCATAGTCAGGGGTGTGTGAGCGCCCGCAAGATCTTGACGTTCCCGTATGATAGCCAATCTTGTAGCTATTGCCTACTCATGCCTCGGCGGTCTTCGCATGAAGACAATACGTCATCTGATCTGATTGTAAAGCCTCGATTTAAATATTGTCAACAATATTAAACCCGGAATGTGTTAAATTGTTAACAAAATACATTAGGATGCTTTTTTTTAGACAAAGACGTATACTGTAGAAAATACTCACGATATGATCGATGAATGAAAGGAACTGGCCATGAGCGATTTCACGTTTAAACAACAGGCGAACACCTCCTTGCGCGAGAAGGTAACCTCCGACCTGCGGGAAGCCATATTAAGCGGTAACCTATCTCCCGGGGCGCGAATACGGGAAATGGACGTCGCCGAACAGATGGGGATTAGCCGCGGTCCGGTACGCGAAGCAATACGCCAGCTGGAACGGGAGGGGCTTCTGATCTCGTATCCTTACAAGGAAACCGTCGTCGCTGATTTGGATTCCAATGAAGTGCGGGATATTCTGATCCCGATCCGTCTGCACATTGAGTCCTTCGTCATTAAGCGCTATTTGGACAAAATGGATGAAGCCTTCTTCGCCAATTTGCAGAGCATCGTCGATGAAATGAGACAGGCCTTCCAGAATGATCAGAAATCCCGGCTGGTCGAGCTGGACATTCTGTTTCATCAGCAGATTCTCGAGTTGGCCGCAGAGCGGACGGTTTTGTTAACCTGGCAAAGCATCGTCAACCAAATTCGTCTTCACTTCACCAAGAATCTGCCCTTTTTCAAATTGGATCATCTTGAAACCGATCATCAGCAGCTGCTCGATGCGCTCCGAACGAGAGATCCCGCCGTGGCCGAACAAGCAATCATCAAGCACACGGCAAGCGAAGATAGCTTGCTATGGATCGCGACCAAGTAGGAAGTGAGTCGCTCTGCAGGCAAGCCTATAAACCGAATTCCGCCGTGGGTTTACGGACTCCAACCCTTCGGACGGACTTCGGCTCATCGGTTCCTTCTTCTATTGCTTCGTTCTATCTCTTGTCGAATCTGCGGGCGGCTCGTGCGGGAATGCCTGCCAAGTCAGTCACCTACTCGGACAGCTGCGATATCCTAATGTTATAAAAGCATGCACGGCCGAACTGGGAGAAAAACCTCAAATACGCATGCTCCCCGTTAATTCGGGCGATAATGGTTCGCTTGCCGTTCACGCACAGGTCGATAAATCCTTTCTTCACAATCGCCTCTACGAAGACGCGTCCCTCTAATCCTTCCACATGATAGATCGAAGAAGCTTCATCCTCCCGGAACCCGACGCAATGGGTCTCATGGATGCCGAGCTTGCGGTTCGAAGGCTCGAACCGAATGTCATATCCTTGCTTGAAATCAGCCCCGCTGGCTACAGAGAAGCCATAAAACATGGTAGGCTGCTCGGGAACGGCCTCAAAGGACAGCGCATATTCGCCTTCCACCTTCCCCCATAGCTGCTCAGCGAAGCCAGTCAGATTCTCTACGGACAGGGCTTCTGCTGCTTGTGCCACGATAGGACCGGATCGGTCAACCACTTCCGCTGGAAACGCAAGTCCGAGCGATCCGTCCGGGTTCTGCAGGAGCTCGCGGATGACCAGTTCGCCGCCATATCGGCCCGGTTCGGACAAGAATCCTGCCGCCAATCGTCTGCCTCCCGCGAAGGAGGCCGTCTTCGGCACCCGCATCTGGACGCAGTCGATCGTATCCATTGCCGGCCTCATCCATCCACCCAACGGCTCGCGGGAGTAGCGATAACGAGCAAGCCCGTCATTGCTGAAGATCAGGTAATACCAGCCGTTCCATTCGAAGTAGTCCGAGCATTCCGGCTCGTCATGGTAACCCGGGACGATGAACGGAGGCTCCTCCTGCCAATCCACGAGATTCTTCGAAACGAGATGGGTGAGGCAGCCCTCGTGCCTGTCGCCATCCACAAGGCTAGTCGTAATCAGCATATGATAAAGGCCCTCAGCATCCAGGAATACATGCGGATCCCTGACGGAGGATAGCGTATACCGGTTCGAAATATCGATGTACTTCTCCGACTTGGTGAATTGAATACCGTCCGGGCTGACCGCATAGGTCAGGCGCGCTGGCGATCCGTCAACTGCACGAACGGCATAGAAGGCATAATAGTATCCGTCCTTCGCAATAACGGAGCCGGTGCAAATCGAGCCTTCCCATGCTTCCGTAATGCTCACCGCCATCGGATGCTGCATCCAGCTCTTCAAGTCCTTGGACGAGATATGCGCCCATTGATGCGCTCCGAGCCCCCATTTGCTGGCATGGCCGCGCCGGTCGAACAGATAGTAGATATGGAAGACCTCTCCGTCAAAATACGGCATGCAATCACCGACCCCGGTATTGAAGCCTCGGGGCCTCCAGTATTGTATGGAGCCCGGCTCGCCGCCCAGGTAGGCCGACTCCCGTGCCATCAGACCTTCGCGATCTCTGATGAAGCCATTCAGTTCCTCATCGGTAAGAGCAGCATTCCATATCCTCGTATCCTCTATCCCTTCATAGGTTTGAGCCACGGCGTTCTCTAATTGAACGGAGCCCATCGGCCACTCCTCATCGACCAGTACCCCGTCCACGAACAGCTCCACTATATGTCCGCTAAAGCGCAGCAAGACATCATGCGGCCCCCTGCCGATCGCTTGCCAGGGGACGGATAATGTTAACGGACTGTCTTTGGCGTCCGTGTATAGCTCCACGGTGAGAGACAGCGCTTCCAAACGAGGTGAAGCACCGGAATAGATGCGTACCGCAGCAGCCTCGCGATCGCCTTGGATAGAGAGCAGCTCCCTGTTCTCTTCCCCATCATTCACACGTGTACATATGGTCAACGCTCTCAAGGCACCGAGATCTACGGATTGTCCGGCTTGTCCATTCATAAGCTCCATGTACATACGGCCATCTGCAGGATTCGCTATCATTGCGCCACCCCGTTCCCATGAAGATCCAGCTCGCGAAGCAGCTCCCGATTGGTCGCGTACAGCTTGGTATAGATGGCATACTGCCGTTCATACACAGCGTGATTATCCGGATTGGGACGAACCGGGTCCGCATGCAGCTTGACGACAGCCTTACACGCCTCTTCGACGCTCCCATAGATCTTCGCGCCCACTCCCGCCATCATCGCCGCCCCTGTACAAGCCTGTTCCACGGCTTGGCTCCGATAGACATCCCGGTTCAGAACATCCGCAAGAATCTGGCTCCACAGCCGGCTCTTCGCACCGCCGCCGGATATGATAATTCTCCTCATCCCGACGCCAAGCGAGCGGAAGATCTCCACTCCGTCGCGCAGGGAGTAACACACGCCTTCAAGCACAGCCCTTACGAAATGAGCGTCTTGATGACCCAGTTGAAGTCCGAAGAACATCCCTCGCGAATGCGGGTCCATATGCGGTGTTCTCTCGCCGGTCAAGTAGGGAAGGTATACCAAACCTTCGCTGCCTGCGGGGATTTCCAGCGCCTTCTGGTCGAGCGCCTTATAATCACTATTCTTAAGCACCTGTGAAGCCAGCCATCTTAATGACAGTCCCGCGCTCATCGTAGCACCAAGCAAATACCACCGTTTCGGAGCCGCGTGTACGTAAGTATGCGTCCGAAGCTGCTTGTCATAGATCGGCAGATCCATTGGAGCAAGCAGCTGCCCGCCGGTTCCAATCGTACAGGATACGTCACCGGGTTCGATGATGCCGTTGCCGATGGCCTGCATAGCTTGATCCGCTCCGCCATACACAACCGGCGTCCCTGCCTTGAAGCCCGTTTCCGATGCGGCTTGCAGCGTGACATGACCCGCTATCTCCCAGGGACTCCCTACAACCGGAAACATCGTCCGTTCAAGCCCGAATGCAGCAATCAAGGGTTCCGACCATTGCAAGGCAGCGGAGTCGTAAGCCGATGTGCTGGAGGCATCGGTCGTATCCGTCCCGAGCTCGCCGGTTAAGCGGTACCGGATATAATCCTTCGGCAGCATGACGCGTTCGATCTTGCTGTAGATATCCGGCTCATTCTCCTTGATCCACATTAACGACAATAGCAGAAAACCGGTGGAGACCGGGTTCTGGATCATGCCCCCAAGCTGCTCCTTCGTGAATGTGGATTCCACCACGGACTTCTGGGGAATGGAACGCTGATCACACCATATGATTGCCGGGCGCAGCACCTGGCCTTCTTTATCAAGCGCCACTAGTCCGTGCATTTGACCGGAGAAGCCGATCCCCGCTAGCGTGCCGCCCTCTGTTCCTGCTTGCTCCATCGCTTGGGCGCTTGTTTCCTTAACTAAATCCCACCACTCGGCCGGATTTTGTTCGGCGTACCCGGAGACAGGAATATCGATGTCATACTCCTTTTGCGAGAATCCGAGTACGTTACCTGAAGAATCCATAATCATAGATTTAACGCTTGAGGTTCCAAGATCAATTCCCATGAGCAACGACATAGCCAGGCCTCCTACTGAGTGGAAATACATCCATTCATTTACTCCCTACTATATAATACATTTTCAATGAAAACGATAGCTAAAATGAGGCCGTCTCTCAAGCTCCTTGGAGTGTGAATCTATCGGACAAATAAGAAAGAACCGTCAACCTGAACTGCACCCCAATTGTTAGGTCATATCTAACTTATTGGGGTCAGTTCAACCATCTGACGGTTCCTTCTATTCATTTCTAATGCCGCTAATGGTATACGGACTTAATCTTTTTTCACCATATTCTCATACAAGAAGTCCACCAAATGAACGGCCTTCATCTCGTTTTCCATCCCGTTCTTGCTGATCCCCAGCTTCATCTGCAGCAGGCAGCCGGGATTGCTCGTAATCATATACTGCGCAGAGGTGTTCTTCGCGCAATCCATCTTCTTATCTAATAGCTCGCCGGCCATGTCCGGCTGCGTCAAGTTGTAGATGCCCGCCGAACCGCAGCAGCGATCGGAGTCCACCATCTCGACGAACTGCACGCCTGCGACGCTCTTCATCAGCTTGCGCGGCGCTTCGGATGATTTCATGACATTGCGCATATGACAGGAATCCTGATACGTAATGCGTACGCCGGCCTGTTCGTCGCCAGCGAAATCAGGAACCCGTCCCTGTTCGACAACGAGCTTGGCGACGTCGACCACTCGCGGGGCGAACCAGGCGGAATCCTCCTTCCACTGCGGGTCGTCATGCAGCAGGTGGTCGTACTCCATCAGCAGCGCTCCACAGCCGCCGGCATTGGTGGCGATCCAATCGACGCCGGCTTCCTTGAAGGCGCGGATGTTGCTCTTCGCCAGCTTCTTGGCGCCATCCCCTTCCCCGCTATGCGCATGAAGCGCGCCGCAGCAAGTCTGAGCGTCGGGTATGACGACCTCGAAGCCTGCTTCCGTCAGCAATCGGACCGTGTTCACATTCGTTTTCGTAAACATGATATCCATAATGCATCCCCGGAAAAGGCCGACCGTAGCGATCTTCTCGCCCTTGGCCGGATGGCGGGCGCCGATTTCCTTGATCACGCCGCTGCCTGTTGTTTCCGGCATGATCTTCTCCATGCCCTTCAGCTCATCCGGGAATAGATTCATGATGCCGATCCCCTGCGTCAGCTTCTGCAGACCGGATTTCTGGTACACTTTAAGCGCTCCACCAAGCAGCCGCATGCGGCGCGGATGAGGGAACAGTCCATCGAATGCCAGCTTGCGCGCCGATTTCACCCACCAGCGGTGCCGAACGGTATGCTGCTCGATCGAATCACGGGTCTGCTCGATCAGCTGGCCGTATTTGACCCCTGCCGGACAAGCTGGCTCGCAGGCACGGCAGCCCAGACAATGGTCCATCTGCTCCTCGAATGCGGCATCCGGCTTCATCAAGCCGTCTACAGCGGCCTTCATCAGCGCGATGCGCCCGCGCGGCGACTCGGCCTCCAATCCCGTCTCGCGGAAGGTAGGACAAGCCGGCAGGCAGAAGCCGCAGCGCATACAGTTCGTCAGCTGATCGTAGTCTAGTTTGTTCTTAAGCGTATCGACAAGCGAGACGGTCATGCCGTGCTCCATCGTTCTCGGTTCAGCCATGCTCGATTACCACCCTTTTGCGCGACGATTTCGCGAATACTTTACCCGGATTCAACAGCTGATGGGGATCGAAGGCCTGCTTGATCCCCTGCATAACGGCGATCCCTGCCGCTCCTACCTTCCACTCGAGGAATGGCGCTTTAACCAGACCGACGCCATGCTCGCCCGTTATCGTCCCGCCAAGCCGGATCGCCGCCTCGAATATATCCTCGAACGCCGCTTCTACCCGGTGTATTTCCTCTTCGTCCCGTGCGTCGGTCGTAGCCGTCGGATGCAGATTGCCGTCGCCGGCATGGCCGAACGTACAGATCGTGACGTTATGCTTCAGTGCGATTCGGTTAATTTCAAGCACCATATCGGCGATTTTGGAGCGAGGCACCGTAGCATCCTCTAAGATCGTCGTCGGACGCAGACGAGCCAGCGCCGTGAATGCGCTTCTCCGGGCTGTCAGCAGCTTAAGCGCTTCCGCCTCGCTCTCCGCCACTTGAATCCGCTCCGCCTGCTCGCTCCGGCAGATCTCCTCGATCCGCGCGATATCCCTCTCGACCGATTCCTCGTCTCCATCCTGCTCGATTAATAGGATCGCTTCCATATCGAGCGGCAGACCAAGCTTCGCAAAGTCGTCGACGACCCGAATCGTAGGACGGTCGAGAAACTCCAGCGTCGCTGGGATAATACGGTTCTCGATGATGCTGGACACCGTCCGCGCCGCGCCGTAGATATCTTTGAACATGGCCAGCATCGTCTTCTTATATTTGGGAGGCGGGACCAGCTTCAGCGTAGCCTCTGTAATAACAGCCAGCGTTCCCTCCGAGCCTACCAGCAGCTTCGTCAGATCATAGCCCGCTACATCCTTCATCAGCTTGCCGCCGGTGCGAATGATTTCCCCGTTCGCCAGCACGGCTTCAAGGCCGAGTACATAATCCTTCGTCGTGCCGTATTTAAGCCCCCGCAAACCGCCGGAGCCTTCGGCAATATTGCCGCCGATCGTCGATATCGACATGCTGCTTGGATCTGGCGGATAGAACAGGCCGAGCCCCTCGACATGCGTAATGAACTGCTTCGTGTTCAAGCCTGGCTGCACGATCGCGGTCAAATTTTGCAAATCGACCTCCAGAATGCGGTTCATCCGGTGCATAACCATGACGACGCCGCCTTGGACAGGCACCGTCCCGCCGCACAGGTTCGTGCCCGAGCCCCGGCTGACGACCGGAACCTTATGCTTGCTCAGCACCTTGAGCGTCTCTGATACCTGCGCCGTATTCTCCGGATAGATAACTGCATCCGGCAAGGATTGCAGCATCGGCGTCCCATCGTAGGAATGGGTCACGAGCGACTCCGGATCGTCCTTCACCCATTTCTCTCCCATAATGCCTTGCAATTCTTTCTTGACGGTTTCAGACCACATGCAGGAGGCCTCCTATTCTTATTCCGTTCTAGGATAGATTCGTTGTTATGGTATAGGGTATAATAAATTAATCAGGTCATCTGACGACTTTTGCGAAAAGTATACCACATGGAATGAAAAACGGGTACAATAATTTTTATAGACGATGCTCCGGAAAGGATTAACCGAATCTGATGAATACACGACCGATCAAAAGCAGCGAATGGGTCACCAATAATTTGAAAGCACAAATAGCCGCCGGCGAATGGAAAGCCGGCGACAAGCTTCCCTCCGTGGTGGATCTGGCCGCACATTTCAATGTGGGCCGCTCCACAATCCGCGAGGCGCTCAGTGCGCTGAAGGCCGTCGGCATGCTTGACATCCGGCAGGGCGGCGGCACTTATATCAAATCAGAGGCCCCCGTCCTCTCCGAGGAGATGCCGGCCGATTGGATGGCTCGGGCGGATTCGCTCCGGCACATCCTCGAGGTCCGTAAGGTACTGGAGACGGGAAGCGCCGCCTTAGCGGCAAGGCATCGTTCGGAGGATCAGTTAGGCGAGCTTCGGGCTACGCTTGAGGAGATGGAGTCTTGCCTGTCGGATGAGCAGGCGGGAGAACAAGCCGATATCCGATTCCACCTGCAAATTGCCGAAGCCGCGCAGAACCCGGTGCTGAGCGACTTAGTCCGCTCGCTGTCCCAGCGGCTGCATGACAGCATGAAGGACACCCGGGCATTATGGTTCTATGCCGAGCGGCGATCCGCGGAGCGGCTGCTTACCGAGCACACCTCTATATTCGAAGCCATTGCAGCCCGGGATGAGCAGCAGGCAGGCCAGCGAATGGAACAGCATATAGCCAAAGTCGAGCGCGTTCTCTACGAGAAGACGAATCGTTCGATCGAGGGGTAGCGCGCGGAATTCACCGGGTGCCGCCAGTAATTCCGGCGGCACGATCGATTCATGCATATGCTGAAAGGGGCTTGAGACCTGTCTGTCACAAGCGATGCATGGGAAGCGGACTTAGCTGAGCTCGATCAGCTGTCTGACCGTTTGCTCGACTAGAGCTTCGTGCATGGACGCATTGTACTGCAGATGCTCCTCGTATCGGATGAACAGACAGAGATGGCGTTCCCGGCTTCGATTCAGGGTGCGCCACTTCTTCTCCAGCTGCCGGCAGTAGGTCTCCGACTCCTCCTCATCCACGAAGAACAGCACGTTCTCGCACTCCAGCTCCGCAATCTCATCTAAGCTCTCGGTTTCGAGTATGGTCATGTCTTGCACCTTCGCCGGCGGTGCAATCTGCAAATCATCATAGAAGACATCCTTCATCTTCAGGCACTTCATTCCCCATACCCGATAGCGGTGATTACGCGAGCTGACAAGCAGCAGCGGCTCGTCGCCAAGCCTGCGGCGGACATGGAAGCGGGCGTTCTCAACTTTCATGTCATAGTTGATGAGCCATCGTTCAACCACAGGCGACATACCCAGAAGCCCGCCGATCTCCGTGAACCGTTCCTTCCACGAGTACCTCTTCCAATGCAGAATCACGGTCGGCGCGATCGCCGCCAGCGCATCGTAGATTTCGCCTGAAATCGGTCCTGTCAAGATGATATCCGGCTGCGCCGAGGCTATTTCCTCCAGCCCTTGCTCCAGGAGCTCGGTCCAAGCCGCCCGCAATGACATCGTGGGTGTTATCCCGAGCGCAGCGAGATCCCCGTTGAATACCCGGCACAGCGTGACAATCTTCTTCTGGGCGGCGGCAGCGAATTCAGTCGGGGTCATTCCCATATGCTTCTTGAACAAACGGCTGAAATAGTACTCATCGGCATACCCGATGGAATGCGCCACTTCAATAATCGGCGGCGGCGAGCCGGCCAGCACACTTAGGGAGGCGTCCAGTCTCACCTTCGTCATGAACTTGTGCGGGCTCAGACCGGTATAACTGCGGAACGCCTGATAGAACCGGCTGGCGCTGGCGCCGGATAATGCCGCGATTTCTTCCATATCCATCGGGTTATGGTACTGCTCCTGCATGTAGCGCCTGGTCTGCTCCACGTACTCGAGCAGATCCTCCTCCGGCTCCTTCGGATTCTGGATGGTGCTCACCATCGCCGATACCATTGCGTAGAGGTGCGACTGCAATTGATAATAGAGCGCATGATCGTCGCTGCCGGCATCGCTCACGAAATCCTGCACCCAATTACGGACCTGCGGCATTCGAAATACGATAAGCTTCAGCTCATCATACGGTGCTTTAGGTTCCGATTTACCCGCTTGTTGAACCAGCATCCCTCTGCGGAATCGGATCATCAGCAGCCTGGATTCATGCTTAGCCATGCTTTGCACCACACAGCGGCATCCTGCCGGCACCATAAACAACTCTCCGTGCAATACTTTTGCCGTACGGCGCTGCGCGCCGTCATCTATCGCTACGCGAACACCGTCTTTCATCGCGAAGCAAAAGGCATCCTCGTCCCTTTCGGGAATATCTACGTGGAAGCCGCTTTCTATCCGATATTCTTCTGTATGTGTATAGTTCAGCGTGAATGGACCGAGTACATCCTTCTGCTTCATAACCTTAACCCCACTTCAATGCGATCTAGCTTCATATTATTTGAAAACGATTATCAGCGTCAACTATCGCCAATCTGCCCTTCTTCGTAATCGCATACGTACAGGTTAGCCGCTCCCCCTACTTCATCTTTCCCTCATCCAACAGAAAACCTTTCCGCGTTATTGGGATTAACGTTAAATGAAATTAGAAATAGGGCAGCCTCTCGGCAGCCCTTCCTCTTGCATTCTCGGCGGTAACATATCGTCATGCCGCGCAGGTGACCGCCGCAAGCGATATCGGTCACCCCGGTTTCGGGTAAACATTGAACTAGGGACTCTACTCTTCTGCGTTCCTTCTGCCTGCGGGCTGGCGCTGAGTGAACCTTAAAGCGGCTTTAGCCCCCCGCATTCGTCAGATTCCGGTATTGAATCGGTGTCACACCCTCAATTTTCTTGAACTTCCGGATGAAATTGGTCGAATCCAAGTAGCCGACCTCCATCATGATCTCCTTCAAATTGAGCTTGGTCGTCTTCAGCAGATGCTTCGCTCTGCGCATGCGCAGGGCATCAATATGACGCATCAGCGGATTGCCGGTCTGGTCCTTGAAGAATCGGGTCGCATAAGAAGGCGACAAGCCGAACTGTTCTGCGATGACCTCCAGACTGATCGAATGATCGGTATAATGCGCTTCAATAAACGCCATCATCCGGCCCAGCATCAGCACGTTCTTGCTCTCCTTCTGATCGGCGATGTAGCGGCATACGTTGCTGCAGATCTCCGTGACAGCCTGCTCCAGCTCCTCGATCGTCTCGAAGCGCGGAACGAAGAGCCGCTCCATCGTCTCGCCGAGATCTTCATCGATCTCGATGTCGAGCTCGATCAGCGTCTTGACGATATTGTTCACGATATCGAAGCAGATGCTCTCCGCCGCCTCGATCGGAACGTTCATCTCCACGATGTGCCGGAACGCTTCCCGTACCGTCTCGCCAAGCTCGCAGCTGTTGCCCTGCTTGATCGCCTTCACCAGCTGCTCGACATGCTCCACGGGATACCAGCGTTCTCCGGGTTTGACGGGCTCGATATCGTGGAAGAAGATGATCTGATTCCCCCCTCTGACGAAGCGGTGACGGGCGGCATGGCTCGCTTCAACGTAGGATTGCGATATAGCCGTTATGTCGCTGCAGATGCCGCCGATTCCAGCCGTAACCGTGAAACGGAACTGCAGGAATGCCTGCTTCGCCTTCTCGGCGATCTCCCGCAGAACAGCGGGATCGTCGAACCCTTCATTCAGGTTGAGCAGGAATGCAATGCCGCGGCCGTCAATGAGCTCGATGCCGTACCCGCTCCCGGCCTCGACCGACAGCTCCTCCAGCACCTTGATCAGGCTGTACTTCAGCAGCTCCTGCATCGATTCCGAGTTGTCCCGGCGGAACCCTCCATAATCGTCGATCAGAAACAGCATCACGGCAAAATGCGGTCGGTCCAGACGCAAATTCGAGAAGCTCAGCATATCATCCCACTCCTCCCGCGTCTTCAGCTTCCCCTTGATGAGCGAGAGGAGGGCCTGCTCCCTCAAGGCGCCGGCTTGGCTGCGCAGCCGGTGAAGCAGCCCTTCGTTCTCCCGGGCCATCTGGGTGATGGCCGAGGAGATGAAGGCGAGCTCATCTCTGGGCTTGCCCAAGGCAGCAATTGCTCCCTGATGCTCACTCGAGACGATTCCGGCCAAGCGCTGCAGCGGCTTATAATGACGAATGGAGAAACCCACCGCAAGAATGACACCCAGCACGAAGACACTGATGACCGTGGCATTGAACAGCACCCGGGTTTCGTCCACCTTACGCATGATTTGGCCTTCGGGCATCACCGCGACGTAAGACCGGTCCCGGCTGCCCGAGGGCAGCCTCACCGCCGTAAACTTCCGGTCTTGGACGTCGAAGCTGCCGATTCTCCAATCCGGCTCCTGACCGCGGATCTGCTCCAGCATGCGCTCGCTTGTCTCCTGCGATTCTCCCTTCCTGTATTCGTACAGCAGGCCGAATCGTTCGTCCAACACATACAGCAGACCGTCATAGTCGCCGAGCACATTCATCGCCAGGCTGCGGAACGCATTCTCGGCAATAAGAAAGAGAACGATACCGTAAGGTGTATCGGAGCCGGCCGGGAGCGGGGCTATGTACGTGGCGAACCGTTCGTCCGTGAACCGGTTGAACCGGACGGGCTCCAGCGGACGGATGACCGGCGACTGGAGGGAGGCGCTTGTCTGCAGGAAATCCGCTTTGCTCCAGTTCCGGTAGCCATAAATATCCTCGAAGAACAGATCAATGCCGTAGGTGCCGCTTGCCCCATACATCTGTTCAGGCTCGCGGGCATTGAACCGGATGACAATGTCGTGTATGAAGAGATTGGTGGACAGATACTGCTTGAGCTCCGCAACCGCTTTGTACGGACCGTAGCCGTCCTCCGTCACCATGAATGGCGTGAGCAGCGGATTCGCGGAAATCTGCATGGCCATCCGGTCCAGCTCCTGCATGCGAAGATCGACGGCATCCCGGAACTGATCCAGCGAAGCGATCGTCGACTGCTCCACCTCGTTGCGAAGCGTGTTTAAGAAGCTGGAATAGATCACGCTGCTCATAATCGAGAGCAGCAGGACCGTGATGAGAATATAGGAGAACAGATAATGGTAAAAGCGCTGGCTTCTGATCATGCAACCACTCTCCCTGCAGGTATTGGATCAGAAACATAGGAATGGCCGAGGCCCCGGCGTCCCCATCGAATCGGGAACGCCGGCTGCACCCGGCACGGTCATGCATTACCCTTGCTTGTAACGCTCATAGGCACTCTGATAAATCTCCATATACTGATCAAGCCCCATCTTCGCCAGCGTTTCCACATAGCGATCCCATTCGTCGAAGGACGCTTTGCCGGATACGAATTTGGCCTGCATCTCTGCGACATAGCTGTTGATATCAGCCCCCAGCGTCGCCATTTGGTCATTCTCTTCCACCGTAAGGTTGAAGGCCGGCCAAATCTCCTCTGGAAACTGATTCGCGAACCGCTTCGCAGCCTCAATCGCTTCCGGCTGGCTCTCCGCACCTTTAAAGAACTTCTGCCGCACGATGTTGGGATATCCGCCGCCGGGCCATACGACATACTTCACGAGAGCTTGTTCGAAGGTAAGCCCGTCTGGATTCTCGGTAATCTCTTTCGTATACGCAATCTCGCCGGAAGGATCGATCTCATAGGATTTCCCTTCGAAGCCCATGAAGAACATCTTGCTGCCCTCGTCGCTGTACAGATGATCGATCCAACGAACCGTCGCTTCCGGATGCTTGTTCCGGTCCGTAATGGCGAAGGCGCCGGCCGAAGATAGCGCGGAGCCGACGGCGGACCAGACTTGATCGCCATGAGGGCCCTTCAGCGCGCCTAATCCGATATAATCCTTCTGCTTCATCAATGTGTAAGGGCTCGTTGTAATCGTCGTACCGTATACGCCCTTCGCGCCGGTGGCGTAATACTGGTTCGCCTGAATGGTGAAGATGTCCTTAGCGATCAACTCCTCCTCATAGAGCTTCCGTACGTACTGGAGCATCTCCTTGTACTTCGGATCGACCGGGATGAAGCGCAGCTTGTCCGTACCCGGATCGACATCCACGTTGGCATTCCGGACACCCCGGTTGCTAAGTCCCCACGCGCCGTTGATGTAGCTGATGAAAGCCCCCAGCCCGACACCCTCAAAAGGAATCTCGTCTTGCTCTCCGTTGCCGTTCGGATCCCTCTCCTTGAACGCTTTCAGCACCTCATAGAATTCCTCCGTCGTTTCCGGCTCCTTCAGGTTCAGCTTGTCCAGCCAGTCCTTCTTGATCCACATTTTGCCCCCGGCGAGGACGGAGGTGAACTCCGGATCGAGAATCATCGGGAAGCCGTAGATGTTGCCATCGGGCATCGTCATGCCCTTCTTCACTTCCGGATACTTCTCCATTATCGCTTTCAGATTGGGTGCATACTCGTCGATCAGGTCGTTCAGCTTGACGAAGACTCCCTGCGAGCCGTACTTGAGCAGGTCGGCCGTCGGAATTTGCGCGGTGAAGAACGCATCCGGATAATCGCCCCCGGCCAGCATAATATTACGCTTCTCCGTTAGGCTGTCGAACGGAATCATCTCCCATTCGACATGAATGTTGGACATCTTCTCATACTCCTGCCACAGCATCGTCTGCTTCCAGTCCGGCGCCGTCGTCGGCGCCTTGCCCGCGGTGATTTTCAAGTTGATCTTGTCCGCGACGATCGGCATGCCGCTCCCGTTGACGGCTGCCTTACTGCCGCCTTCTCCGCCCTCATCTCCACTCGTTGGGGACGAATCGTTCGCGCATCCCGCCAGCAGGCTGACCACCATAACGGCGGCGAGGGTAAATGCCATCCAGGCTCTCAACTTCATTAATATACTCCTCCTTAGTCAACGCAATGTTCTTGCCTAGCCTTTAACTGCTCCGATAACCATCCCCTTAACAAAGTAGCGCTGCAGAAACGGATACAGCAGAAGAACCGGCAAATTGGCAATGATGACGACTGCATATTTGATCGATTCGGCATCCATGATACTCTTCGCAAGCGATTCCTCGTTCGTCTGAATCATCTCCTGCATGTTGCTCTGGATCAGAATCTCCCTCAAGATCAGCTGAAGCGGATATTTGCTCCGGTCAGTCAGGTAGATCAGCGCATTGAAGAAGGCGTTCCAGTGGGCGACGCTGTAGAACAGGGTCATAACCGCCATAATCGGAAGCGAGAGCGGCAGCACGATTCGGAGCAGGATCCGGATGTTGCCGCAGCCGTCCATTTGAGCCGACTCCTGCACCTCAATCGGAATGCTCTGCTGGAAGAACGTCCGCATGATGATGATGTTCCAGATGGCAACCGCGTTCGGGATAATCAGCGCCCACATCGTGTTGACCATGCCGAGATTCTTCACGAGCAGATAAGCGGGAATCAGGCCGCCGCTGAAGAACATTGTGAAGACGAACAGAGCCGTAACGGCGTTGCGTCCGTAGAAATCCTTGCGTGACAGCGGATAGGCTGCCATAACGGTCATGACCAAATTAATGCCGGTTCCGAGAAGCGTATACACAATGGTGTTCAAATAGCCTCGCAGAATATCGTGATTGGTGAACACTTTCTGATAGCCCGTAATCGTCAGATCCTTAGGCCACAGCCAGACCTCTCCATTCAGAACGGCGGACGGGTTGCTGATCGAAGCACTGACGACGAATACGAGCGGATACAGCACCAAGGCAAGCAAGAGCAGCAGCAGCACATGGTTGATCGCATCGAACATCCGGTCTCCGAATGACTGTTTTACCATAGGCTGGTTTGCCCCACCTTTCTCGCGATGAAGTTTACAATGACAAGCATACCGAAATTGATGATGGCATTGAACAGGCCGACAGCGGCGGAGAAGCTGTATTGGGCGCCCACGATCCCGCTGCGGTAGACATACGTGGAGATGACGTCCGAGCTCTCCATATTGAGGTTGTTCTGCATCAGAAAGACCTTCTCGAAGCCGACCCCCAGGATGGAGCCGATGTTCAGAATGAGCAGAATGACGATGGTCGGTGTGATGCCCGGTATATTGATGTGCCAGATGCGGTGCAGCCGGGATGCCCCATCCACCTTCGCCGCTTCATGCAGCTGGGGATCGATGCCGGTCAGTGCGGCCAGATAGATGATCGAGCTCCAGCCCATCTGCTGCCAGACGCCTGAGAAGACGTACAGCGTCTTGAACCAGCCCGGCTCGGTCATGAAGGAGACGGGGTCCCCGCCAAACAGCCGAATGATCAGGTTCACGATGCCATGCTGCGGGGAGAGGAACATCATGAGCATTCCGACGAGAACGACGACGGATAAGAAATGGGGAGCATACGTAACGGTCTGCACCGTCTTCTTGAACCGTTCGCTGCGGACCTCGTTGATCATGAGTGCCAGCAGGATCGGAATGGGGAAGCCGACGGCCAGCTCATACAAGCCGATGCCGAGCGTGTTCTTGATCAGCCTCCAGAAGTAGTAGCTGTCGAAGAAGCGCTCGAAGTGCTTCAGGCCGACCCACGGACTTCCGGTAATGCCTTGCGAAGCGATGAAGTCTTTGAACGCGATTTGTACCCCGTACATCGGAATGTAATGGAAGATGATGTAGTAGGCGATTACCGGTACGATGAGCAGGTACAAATCCCAATTTTTGCGCAGCGACTTGACGAGCGGCGAACGTTCAGCCGTGACGGCCCGCGGCCGGGCAGTCGAAGGCGTCGCATGCTTCAAGGTTCGATTCACCTCTTTCGGTTACGTGATGGGGTAACGGCAAGCGGCAGCGAGTTTCGCATAGCAATTCTGACTCGCCCCGCTTGAAACCACTTTAAAAGAAGGCGCTTTCTTTGTACATCGGCAGTTATTTCGCCATCGGCGTTTCTTTACATTCCTATCTCTCTTTCACCGGGAAACGTGTGGATTTATGCGGGGAATACGCAAGTTTGCGCGAATAAGCAGGCGGTGATTACGGTGACCACTTGTTGTAGCGGTGGCGTAACTGATGCGGCTTCCACTATATAAAAAAGAATGGACAGCAGATTCCGAATTAAGCTCGGAGCCTGCCGTCCATTCTTGATGACTGGCGATATTACTTCACGCCAGCTTCTACCTCTTTGATCATTTCTGCCATCGACGCAAGACCGCCGCCGGACAGATACCAGTAATCTGGATTCAAGTAGATGATTTTACCGTTCTTATAGGCATTCGTATTTTTAACCAGATCGTTCTCGAGCGTTTTGTTAGCCGTCTCCCCGCCCTCGGTCTCAACAACCGCGCCGCGGTCAACAACGAACAGGTAATCCGGATTTTTCTCCGCGATGTATTCGCTCGTTACGCTGTCGCCATGCGTGGACACCTTGATGCTCTCATCCACCGGTGCAATGCCAAACACGTCATGAATGATGCCAAACCGCGAGCCTTTGCCATATACGCTAATCTTGCCTGCATTCGTAAGCACGATCAGACCTTTCTTGCCGCCTGCCGATGCTACCGTGTTCAGCGCCGCGATGGATTCATCGATCTTAGCCAGCTCGGCATCCACTTCGGCTTCTTTACCGAAGATTTGTCCTAGAATCTTCGCATTCTCCGTGTAGGACTCTTTATACTTTGCGGTATCGACGCCCATGAAGATTGTCGGCGCGATTTTGTTCAGCTCGTCATAGGCTTCCGACGAACGGCCGGAGATGAAGATAATATCCGGCTTCAAAGCATTCAATTTCTCAAAGTCCGGCTCGAAGAGCGTACCGGCATTCTCATAGCTGTCAGCCTTGTATTTCTCGAGGTACTTCGGCAGACCGTCCTTCGGCACCGCCATGATCGGAACGCCCAGCTTATCGAGCGTATCCAGTACGCCGGAATCGAATACAACGACTTTCTCCGGATTGGTCATCAGCTTTGCTTCGCCCAATTTATGCTTGATCGTCACTTCTACCGGCGCAGCTGCTTCCGGCGTTCCCGCCCCCGTATTGCTGTTGCCCTCTGACTGGTTGGTTGTGCCGCTATTGTTGGCTTTGTCAGCATTGGTGTTTTTATCATTCGCTCCGCAAGCCGATAGTACAACAGCAAGAATTAGTGTTAATAACACGAGCGAGACTTTCTGTTTCATCTTTTCTCCACCTTTTCACTTGATTAATAATTATTTATATATCAGCCTGTACCGTGCAGGGCGTCCCCCTCGAGTATCAAGCAAAATACACACAAATTTTGTTGCCGTTGACAATCTCAATCGGGATGTCCATGTCGTAGACCTCTTTGAGCACATCCGTCTCGATGATCGCATCGGTCGCGCCTTCACGGATGATTCGGCCGTCTTTCAACGCCACGATATAATCCGAGTAACAGGAGGCGAAGTTAATATCATGGATGACGATAATCACGGTTTTGCCCAGCTCGTCGACCAGCCTCCGAAGCACCTTCATAATTTGGACGGAATGCTTCATATCCAAATTGTTCAGCGGCTCATCCAGCAGCACGTATTCGGTATTCTGGGCGATAACCATGGCGATGTACGCCCGCTGATTCTGCCCGCCGCTCAATTGGTCCAAGTATTTGTCCTCCATCTCGGACAGATCCATGTACGCAATAGCCTCATCGACATACTTCCAATCTTCCTTGGTCAGTCTCCCCTGCGAATAAGGGAACCGTCCGAAGCTGACCAGCTCTCTGACCGTCAAGCGGACATTGATATGGTTGGACTGCTTGAGGATCGATATTTTCTTCGCCAGATCGCTGCTCTTGCTCTTGGCGACATCCACATCGTCGATGTGCACCTCGCCGCTGTCCTTCGTAATAAGCCGGCTGATAATGGACAGCAGCGTGCTCTTGCCCGCTCCGTTCGGCCCGATGAACGACGTGATTTTGCCCTGTTCGATGTTGACGGAGACGTTGTCGATGACCTTCTTGTTGCCATATTGTTTTGTAACGTTACGGACTGCAATCACGATTTGTTCTCCTTCAGTAAGAGATAGATGAAATAAGTGCCGCCGACGAAATTAATGATAACGGCTAGCGTTGTGGAGAAGGTGAACACCCGCTCGACAATGAGCTGACCGCCGAGCAAGGCGACGATGCTGATCAGCATCGCACTCGGTATGAGATGGCGGTGCCGGAACGATTTGATATATTGATACGTCACATTGACGACCAGCAGCCCGAGGAACGTAATCGGCCCAACTAGCGCTGTTGCGATCGCAACCAGTATGGATACGACAAGCAGCATTCGCTTGACGACGAAATCGTAGTCGATTCCCAGGTTGACTGCATGGTCCTTGCCAAGTGACAGCACATCCAAGTATTTGGCATAGCGCATGAAATAACCGATTGTAAGGGCGATAGCCGCAATGGATATGAGCAGCAGATCGGTATTCACATTATTGAAGCTGGCGAACATCTTATTCTGCACAGTGAAAAATTCATTCGGGTCGGTCAGCATCTGCATGAAGGACGCGATATTGGAGAAGAAGGTCCCGAATATGATGCCGACCAGCAGCAGGAAGTAAATATTGTTTCCTTCCCGCTTGAACAGGATCTTATACAGCACGCCCGCGAACATCACCATCAGTCCGACCGATAACAGAAAATGCAGATTCTTGTTCATCATGGTGAGTGTCATGGAGCCGAATGAGAATACGATCACCGTTTGAATGAGCAGGTAGAGCGAATCGAGACCGATGATGCTCGGCGTCAGGATCCGGTTGTTCGTTATCGTCTGGAACACGAGGGTGGAGAACGCAATCGTACCGCCGGTCAATAGAATTGCGAGAATTTTCTTGCCCCTACGCTCCAGTACGTAGTCCCAGTTCCCGCTTGCATCAATGGTCATGAAGACGATGATGAGCACGGCTGCGATGGCGGCAAGAATGCCGATTTTCATTTTATAACCCATATGTCTTTCTCCTCATGAGCAGGTACAGGAAGATGCCGCTACCGATCACACCGACGGTAAGCCCGATGGAAATCTCGTAAGGATAGATGACGACCCGCCCCAATATATCGCAAAAGATTAGAAACACAGCGCCCAGTAAGGCGGTATGCGGGAGATTCTTCTTCAGATGATCGCCTTGATAGATCGTGACGATATTCGGAATGATCAGGCCAAGAAACGGAATGGAGCCGACCGTTAGAATAATGATGGCCGAGACCAGCGAGACAATGACAAGCCCGATATTGACGACAGTTCGATAATTGAGTCCCAGGTTGACGGCGAATTCCTCGCCCATGCCCGCGACCGTAAACTTGTTCGCATATAAGTAAGCGATAATGACCAGTGGAACGCTTATGTAGAGCATTTCATAGCGCCCCTTCAGGATCATCGAGAAATCCCCGTGAAGCCAAGCCGATAAGCTCTGAATCAGATCATGCTTATAAGCGAAGAATGTCGTGATAGAACCAACGACGTTGCCGAACATCAAGCCGACAAGCGGAATAAAGATAGAGTCCTTATAGCGTACGCGATCCAATATTTTCATGAAGATGAACGTTCCCGCCAGTGCGAATATAAAGGCGACGGAAATTTTCATCAGTGGCGTTGCGGATGCGAACATGAGAATAGCGACGAGCAGTCCCAAGCTGGCCGAGTCCATCGTTCCTGCCGTTGTCGGCGAGACGAATTTGTTCCGGCTGAGCTGCTGCATAATGAGACCCACGACGCTCATGCTGACGCCGGCAATAATGAGGCTGATTAGACGCGGAAAGCGGCTGACCATCAAGAATTGTATCTGCTCATCGGTTAAGCGAAACAGATCCAGTGGCGAAATATCCTTCACGCCGATAAATACGGAGCACACCGATAATACAATGAGTGCCGCCCACAGATAGCTCGTTTTCATGATTCGACCTTCAGTTCTTGGTTATTGGGAGTTGGTAGTGATAATCATTATCATTGTCACTTACTTTATATTACGGATATTTGGACTCACTTGAATGGATTATCCTATTTTAACCATGGACTTTTCTTTCTTCCGGACAGGATCGTCACATCTGGCGAGGAATGACTGGGATTTCAATGGTTCTAGCTGGAACGCGCGGTTATTTGAAGGAGGCGAATTGCACACATGGCGTGCAATCGATGAACGGCGTAATAGGCTGGAGGAAGCCAACATATCGGGGGGAGGCGGAGGGAGATGAAGGGGAGCATTGCAGGCGTTGGTTAGCCCATCCTCGTCGTGTACCAGATGTCACTGCAGCGGCGCAATCAAACCAGCATGCCGCAAGTAACACCCGGTAACACTAAAGGTCAAGATAGCTGGGATTTATTCATTACTAAATATATCTGTTCTTGTTCTACCTGCATGCTGCATGGTTGTTGCATGCTTACCGAATTGGTCGCTGTGCATATACCCTCATCTCTACAACCTCGGCGTACGCAGCACCGTTCATAGACTTTATCACGATCCGAAGCCGATTCGTGACAATAGGGGCTGCCATTATATGCTCCTGCCTGCGTTTGCGGTTCTCGGGCTGCTCGGCCACCGTCTCCCACACTCCATCCAACTCGGCTTGAACGACATAGTGACGCACCAGCTCCGGAATAACTTCGAACGGTGTCCGGTGATGATGCAGGTTAATTAAGTCCTCATTCACGTCATCATTGAACGTCAGATGAACCGTCCCCACCTGCACAGGCTCCGGCCAACTCAGCTCCAGCCATTCGTCCACTCCATCTTGCATCGCCCTAGACGACCACAGATGCGGTCCCGCATAGGGACGGTTATAGCCATCGATCACTTTAGAGGACGAGAACGCCTCTGTTGGAGATAGCAGCCGGAAGCATATCGCTTTGCGTGCGAACGGACGCATGCTCCATTGCATGGCAAGCTGACCCGGCTGCTGCTCCTCGGTCCATATATTCAAGAATGCCAGCGTACCCGTATGCGGGCGGTCGGACAGATGAACAGCCAGCTTATCGTTAGCCTTGATGATGATAAAAGCATTGCGCGCCGTATCCGGAATCCAGCTTAGATCCAGCTTCACCCACTGCTTCTCGCCTTTATCTACCTGTGCAGCCGCTGAAGAACGCTTAGCATGGGGCACGTAGTTTTGGCCAAGACGGGTATCCCACAGCTCTACCTCCAATAAAGCCGCATCAGCCGCGTCGATCAACAGCTCCAAACCATGGATTCCCGGATCTGCGGGCAGGAGCAGGCCGACGTTCTTCGTCAAAGGGAATGCTTCAACCGGCTGCTCGACGGCCAAGGAGGTAAGCGTGGTGGAAGCTGTCACTTCAGCCCGCAGCGCCAAATCATCCGCATCCTTGTTATGCAGACCGATTACGGACGCGTCGTGAAGCAGAAGCCTCTGCTGAAGCTCCGCCATATGATTCCGGTACAGCTCGCGAGGCGGTATTCCCTTCTCAGCGCTTAGTGCCGCGCCTAAACCGGCCGCTTCGCCGATGACCGCGCAGGTCGCCATCACACGCGTCGTGCCGAATGCGACATGTGAAGCGCTAATATTGCGTCCTGCCATCATCATATTGCTGACATTGACCGAGTAAAGCGAACGAAACGGAATATAATAGATGCCGTCGGCATGCATATGCTTGGAGCCGTGTTCGGTGGAATAAACCCCTTGAGGAGGGTGCAGATCAATCGACCATCCGCCGAATGCAACCCGGTCTTCGAATTCACGCTGCTCCATAATGTCGTTCTGATTCAAGACATAATCGCCAATAAACCGGCGGTATTCCCGCTTCCCCGGTACGGAGCCGACCCATTCAAGCGTCATATTCTCCGCCTCGAATTGACCGGAGTTTTTGATATAATCCCATATTCCGTATATGACGGACCACAGCTCATCGCGAATCCGCTCATTATCGTGAACGGTGTCGATCTCTCCTCCCCATTCAATCCACCAGTACGCGCATCCATTATCCCCGCTGCGAATGACACGATTGATCGGGATGGAGGTTTCGGCGATGTTAATCGCAAACCCGGGAGGAACGTACTTAACCGGACGCCCAACATCCTTCGTATAGAACAACATGGTGCTGCCAAGTGTGATATCGTCCGCAATGACCGGCGCCCATTCCTCCTTATATTCGTCCCTTGCCTCCCGTCCGATCCGATAGCGCGCCCCGGCGAGGAAACCGACAAGCCCGTCGCCCGTGCAATCGAGGTACATCTGGCTCTCGAAGCGAATCCTCCGCTCTGATCCCATCATCCAGCCGGTAACCGACCGGATCCTCCGGCTTGCCTCCTCTCCATCCGCCTCCACCTCATGCACATCGGTGTTCAGAAACAACGTAATGTTCTTCTCGGCGCGTACCGTCTCGAGCACGACCAAATCCCAATAATACGGGTTCCCCTCCGGGTTGCGATACTGATTCTCGACGAACATCTCACCCATGATGCCCGTTTCCCGCGCGAAGCTGTTTACGCCATGCGAAGTGGCGCCGCAGACCCATACACGCACCTCGCTGCTGGAATTCCCGCCAAGCATGGGACGATTCTGCACGAGCGATACGGTTTGTCCTGCCCGGGCAGCGGCCACCGCCGCGCATACTCCAGCAAGTCCGCCTCCGATTACAGTAATAGCTGACTGCACAACCTCCTGCCTCACCTGGACGCACTCTCCTTTATGACCATTATGCATATCCTTGATTTCATCATATAATGGTATAAATTCAAATAACATGCACCGTATTACAAGAAAACATATCCTATATTTCAATATCTATAAGGAGTCGGATAACCATGTTCACAGAAGGTTTCGCCCGGCTGTCCCATCATGTCTACTGGCACCGCAAGACACAATTTGCCCTGGATCGGGACAGCTCTGCGCTATGGACGTTGTTTGCGGTCGTGGAAGGAAGGTTCGCTTACGGAATTGACCGGTTTGAAGGCGATGCCGGCTTCGGCGATTTAGTGCTATGTCCACCGGGAACCTGGTTTTATAGGAAGGTCTTAGAACCGTTAACCTTTCATTTCTTCCAGTTCCGATGGGACTCGAATTCACCTGCGCTCGAAGGGGAAGCCCCTTTATGGATAGGAAAGAGACAGCTGGCGGATACGAAGCGGCTATCCTCCGACTTCGCTTACCTGCAGAGGCTTCCTGCTTCCGGCCGTAACGAGGAGTCGATCCGCGCGTACAAGCAGCATCTGTTGAACGACCTGTGGAGAATGGCAGGCATAGAGAAGGAGGAAATAAGACCGGAGATCGCGGTTCACCACAGTACTGACCCCCGCATACAGCAGGCGAGAGAGTTCTTGCTGGTCAATGCGTATACACGCGTCAATATGAGCGGCCTGGCCGCCACAATCGGGCTGTCGCCCGTACAGCTGACCCGTGGGTTCAGAAGCGCTTACAGTATGACGCCAAGCGAATTTCTCACTGCACGGAGACTTGAGCGGGCTGAGCGCCTGTTGGTGGAGACCTCATTCAGCATCGACCGGATTGCACAGCTATGCGGGTATGAGAACGGCTTCTACTTGAGCCGTTTATTCAGCCGTATTCGGGGAGTCAGCCCTTCCGCTTATCGGCGCTTCCACCGTATTTAATAATCTTCATAGAGGACGCGAAATGGACGGATACCCCTATTTATTTTTGCCCCCCTCGGCATACGCCTACGCGCTTCATCGGGAATGTGCATAGGCTATTATCATCCGAAGGAAATAAGGAGCTTATTCTATGTCCAAAACAACGACAAAATCGGAAACGACCGAACTATCGGCCGATGACCTCGCCTTATGGTCAGCGATTATATTGGTTGTCGGTGATCTATTCGGATTGTTCTCCGTCTTGAAAGCCCGATCCGAGAAAAATAACGATGCCTAGAGGCAGACGCGGCTGTCCATGCTTGGTCATAATTCACGATTGCAGAAAGGAGCTGTCCCGATGTCGGAGAACAAAGGACTTACCTCAGACCAGCTCGCCATCATATCGAACGGCCTATCCATTATCGCGTATGGAATAGGGCTTCTTGCTATAGAAAAGTCCAGCTCGGATAAAAAAAAGGAGGCTGAAGTGTCGGCAGCCTTAAGCCGTATTCTCAAAAGATTCTCTTAACGCCCTGAATGATTCCCCTCATAAAATGTCCCGCTCCCTTGCCTTACGGGCGCTGCTCCTAAGCCGGTTGGAACGCATCCGCCCCGTGTGATAAACTCTCAGTAGCTGCTTATAAGAGGGCAGAACAGGAGTGCATCGAGGCATGAGAATGAACCTATTGATCGCAGATGACGATCCCTCTATTCGAACCTTGCTTCGCCTTGTCTTGACCAAAGAAGGCTACGCCGTGCTCGAAGCGGAGGACGGCAAGCAAGCCGTAGAAATCTTGGAGACCGAGCGGATTCATCTGGCTGTCGTCGATGTCATGATGCCGGCGATGAATGGACTCGAGCTCTGCCGGGAGATCCGCGGGCAATACGACATCCCCGTTATGATGCTGACCGCCAAAGGCGGCATTGAGGATAAAGAGAAAGGCTTTCTGTCCGGAACGGACGATTACATGGTCAAGCCCTTCGAGCCGAAGGAGCTCGTCTTCCGCATTCAAGCGCTGCTGCGCCGATATCGGCTGGTCTCTGCCGATACGATCAGACTCGGCGGTGTCACGATAAACCGCCAGAGCTATGAGGTCAAGCGGGGCGCGGACACTATTGCTCTGCCTCTGCGCGAGTTCGAGCTCCTGACACAGCTGGCCAGCAATCCGGGCCGGATTTATACAAGGGAACAGCTCATCGAGCTCGTATGGGGCGCTGACTTTGCAGGCGACAGCCGGACGGTCGATGTCCATATCAAGCGCTTGCGGGAGAAATTTACCGGGGACGAGAATGATTTTGTCATTACGACGATTCGGGGCTTGGGGTACAAGCTAGAGGTGAGAGACCATTGAAAACCCTGTATGTGCGCATTGTGGTCACGTTTATCGCAATCGCTATTATCAGCTGCATCATTGGACTTCTGCTGACCAATTTCTACTATCAAGAAGTGCTCCACTCCAAGAGCCAACAAAAAATATGGAATGCCGGTCAAACGATACGTACCCTGCTGGAACAAAACCCGAACGGCGACACGTCTGCTTATTTAACGCAAGTCGCCTCGCTGGGCTATCAGATTTATTATGTCGACGAACAGCAGCGCGGAGCTTCCTTCGGCGCCCCCTTCAAGCACGGATCGCTAAGCTCCACGATCATTCAATCCGTGCTGGACGGCGGCATCTATAAGGGTGTGGACGAAGAGAACAACCGCTTTATGCTGCTGGCCTTCTTCGAGAATAGTCTTCGCAATACCGTAGGCCTCCCCCTCCTTGCAGCGGATGGAGAGAAGCGCGCTCTGTTCGTCAGACCGGACCTGGAGCAGCAGATTGGGGAGCTGCGATTGATTGTGGCCGTGCTCTTTATTGGAACGTTCGTTATCAGTTTGCTGCTCATCGTCATTCTGAGCCGTTATATCGTCAAGCCTGTGAAGGCGCTAACGAGCGCCACCAAGCAAATCGTCGAGGGCCGCTTCGACGTCGTATTGGATGTCTCGCGAAAGGACGAGCTTGGCGATCTTGCGCTGCATTTCACCAAGATGACGCAAGCCATCAAGCAGCTGGATGACATGAGACAAGAATTCGTCGCCAACGTTTCGCATGAGATGCAATCCCCGCTGACGTCGATCCGGGGGCTGGCACAAGCATCGCTGGACCACGGCACCACTGCAGGAGAGACGGAATACAATCTGCGGATCATCGAACAAGAGAGCCGGCGCTTGTCTGAGCTGAGCAAGCAATTGCTCACGCTTGCCTCCCTGGATAAGGAAAATCAGGCGCTTCAAATCACAAAATTTCAGCTGGATGAACAGCTTCGGCAAATCATCATCATGCAGGAGTGGCAGTGGTCTGAGAAGCAGCTTCAGCTTCAGCTGGAACTGCCCGAAACCTGGATTTCCGGCGATGCTCAGCTGCTCTATGAGGTGTGGCTCAATTTGATTTCGAATGCGATTAAATTTTCCAGCACAGGCGGTATGCTAAGCGTTCAGATCGAGGATGCTGATGACGATACGGTCCTTGTCCATATTGCGGATACCGGTGCAGGCATACCCGAATCCGATATGCCGCATCTGTTCGAACGGTTCCATAAAGCGGATAAGGCTAGAAATCGCACAACCTCCGGCAGCGGACTCGGTCTTGCGATCGCACATAAAATCGTTACCCTGCATCACGGACGGATCACAGCCCACAGTCAATATACGGTCGGATCCACCTTCACTGTAACGCTTCCCCGCTTGTAATCTTCCGTTCATTGTCCATTCATACTTCTGTCCGATAATTTCAATTAGAAATAACGGACAGGAGGTCTTGGGTATGATCCCACCATTCATGAACAAATTCATTCAATACGTAACCAGCCAAAGAGGAGCCAAGCTTACCATCCTCTTCTGGCTGCTGCTCGTCCTTGTTCTCACCGCAACGGCACCAACAGCCAAGCAGTACGCCGCGAACGCCGGCGAAGGCCACATCAAAGGCAGCAATCCTTCGGCAGAGGCCAAACAGCTCATGGAAGAGCACTTCCCTTCATCGGAAGGTATGGCTGCTCTGCTTGTTTTTCATAGCGACAGCGTGATTACCGCTGAAGAAGAGCAGAAGCTCGAAGCGTTCAGCCTGTGGCTGTCCTCCGATAAGAAGCCATCTTCTATAGCAAGTGCCGTCCCCTTCCATGCCCTGCCTGAGGCGGCTCGAGATCAGATGATTTCCAAGGACCGCTCGACCGTCCTTCTTACGGTCAACTTTCAGGAAGGGATCTCTTCCGAGCATGTAATGGATGCACTGGATGAGGTAGCCGCCTATTGGAGCGAGCACGGCACAGACCAGCTTAGGCTTGAGATGACGGGTCCGGCTGCCATCGCTGCGGATACCTTGAGCTTGTTCCGCAATGCGGACTTTGTTCTGATGATCGCTACTGTCGTATTGATACTCGTGCTCTTGATCGTCATCTACCGTTCTCCTCTGCTGGCTATATTCCCGCTTATCATTGCTGGAATCGTCTATATGGCGGTCGACCGGTTGATCGGACTTTCAGGGAAATTCGGTTTATTCGATATCGATAAGCAGTCGTTATCCATTATGATGATCCTGCTGTTTGCCGTCATCACGGACTATTGTTTGTTCGTCTTCTCGAGATACCGCGAGGCGCTGCTCGACCATGATTCGAAGTATACCGCGATGGGAAAAGCGATGACGCATGTAGCGGAGCCGATTCTGTTCAGCGGCGGCACGGTGCTGATCGCCATGCTTGCCCTGTTCGCCTCGGTATTCAAGCCCTATCACGGCTTCGCGCCCGTATTCTCTATAGCCGTAGCCATCATCCTGCTCGCAGGACTGACCTTGATACCGGCGCTGTTCGCCTTGCTCGGACGCAGAGCCTTCTGGCCCTTCATGCCGAAGGTCGGCACACGAGTTACACGTGCTCGGGTCCCCTTCTGGGAGAAAGTGGGCACATTCGTAACGGGCAAGCCCAAACTTACACTAATGCTGCTCGGTCTTCCGTTATTACTGCTGTCATTCAATGCGCTGGGCACCCATTATTCGTTCAATCTGATGAAGTCTTTCCCTTCCGATACGCCTTCCAGAGTCGGCTTCGAGCTGCTTGAGAAGCAGTACCCGCAAGGAGAGCTTGCCCCGGTTACCGTCATCTTGAAATCGGATCAGGCATTCCAGGCGGATTCCGCTCTTCTGGAGAAATTACAGCTTCTAGGGCAGCAATTGAACGCCCAGGGAGAGCTGGATTCCATGATGCCTGATCCCGCGCGGCTTGATGCTGCAGGATTAGAAAGTCTGATATCGGACAATAGGCATGTCCTGTCGTTCAAGGCCGTCTTGAAGGTCAACCCGTATGAGAAGGAAGCGCTGGACGTCGTTGAACGATGGCAGAATAACAGCGGATCCATTCTCAATGACAGCGGCTTCGATTCGGTTCTCGATTCTCTTCATTTTGGAGGTCAAACAGCGGAGCAGCTGGACGTTCGCGCGATGAACCAGCGCGATACGATCGTTATTTTCACCTTAATCGCCGTTCTTATCACGGCAATGCTCGGGTTTCAAACCGGTTCTATTCGAATGCCGGTATACATGATGCTGACGATCCTGTTATCCTATGCGGCTACGATCGGCTTAACCTGGTTCGTGTTTCATACGCTGCTGGATTACGATTCGTTCAGTTACCGGATCCCCGTATACACGTTCGTCTTCATGGTCGCCTTAGGCGTGGACTATAACATTATGCTGGTGTCCCGGATCAAGGAGGAAGCACGCAAATTCGCCTGGAGGGAAGCGGTTAGACGAGGCGTCGCATCGACAGGCGGAGTCATTTCATCTGCAGGCATTATACTGGCCGCCACATTCGGCGTACTCATCACGCAGCCGATCCAAGAATTGTTCCTGTTCGGATTTGCGATGGCGGCAGGCATCTTAATCGATACCTTCCTCGTACGGGGCATGCTGCTTCCGGCCATTATGACAATCGGCTTCAAGAATAAGCCGTCTAAGTAGTCTCTTCACAGATGAATCACCAAAAAACAGCTGCAGCGGGTTAATTCCTCCCCTGCAGCTGTTCCTTTTGCTGGAATCGTACAACTGTTGTTTATTTCGCTTTCATACCAACGCGCCTGATTCTCGTATTGACCGTTACTTCAACCTCAATAGTCTTGTACGCCTCCTGCCATCGCTGCTTCGTTCCGATTTCCCGGTCCCAATACCGGGGCTTTTTTGCCCGCAAATATTCGCCGAAGCCGAATATGTCTGATCCTTTTTGCTGTGTTTTTTTGATCAAGCTCTCGTATGTTTTTTTAAGCGATTTTTTATTTTGTTCCTCGATACTCTTTATGATCTTCTCACTCACGACAAGAGATTGTCCTTTAATCTTTTCCTCTAGATTGATCTCGGTTTGAACATATATTTTAAAATGCGGTCGGCCATTCACGATTCGCACGTCGAATTTCGATTGGCGATGAGTCGCAACCACCATAACGGAATCGCCGTTCAAGCTAATGACGCCCCGATAACCTGCGGGATTCAAGCCTTTAATCCCCATATATCCCGCAATTTCAAACGGTTTCGTTGCCCCAACCATTTTATCGGCTTTAAAATAAGCCATCCCGAGCAGATCAATGTTCTGTTCTTTCATCATCTCCACGTAGGGAAGAAAGCCTTCCTGCCCTTTCTTAGAAGAATTGCTCCAGAACATGCCCACATAATCATCCGGAAATTTGCCCAGCTTTACGGCATCGTCCAATGTGGACAGCAAGTATAAGCTCGGAACGCGTTCGAGTTTGGGGGAAGCGGTCATGAGCTTTCTCGCATTACCTTTCGATATCATCATCCACATCATTCTTCGCACTTCCGAATTGCGCTTGAGATAATCGTTCACATTCTGCAACCCTCTCTTAGCCATCGCTTCGGAAACGACGATTACGCGCAAATGCCCGAAGAACAGTTTTCCCGAAATTTGCTGCTGCAGGTTCATAAGTGCATCATCGACGGAATGCCCTACGACATCAATGACCCAGACCGTTTGTCCCGGCCCTTCTTTGCCGCCTCCACCTTCTCCGGGTCCGAGCGGAATCCTTCCGGGAAGCGCGACCTGTGCAGCAAGGCGGATCATCGCTTCATCCGGGGTCGGAAAGCTGCCACGAAGATGAGAAACCTCGTCCTCCTCCTGCTCTGCCCCGGGCTCAGCCAAGTCAATCGATATCCCCAATACGACAGCGCGCTCCTCGATTTCTAGACGATCCCAGCACCCGGTCAGGATTGGAACGGCGAAGAGGATGACGCATGACAGCTTGACCATCTTGGTCCAATGGCATAACATGATGACGATACCTCGCTTTAATTGAGATGCTCTCCAGACGGACAATCATACCCACTTTTTAAGAATCCAACTCCCTACGAATAATAAGCATGCAAGCCCAACGTTGAACCAGCCCAGGAAACGGGAAACATTCCTTTCTTTCTTCATTTTTAGCAATTCATAATGTTTGATATCCAATGCTAAGATGAGCAATCCGCTCACGAGCCATAACGGTATGGCGTAAATCAGATAACTGGTGAAGTAGCCGCCTATCCCCATACGTTTGCTAGCCCCCTCAATCTCGAATAACCCCTTGTTTATTGGGCATTTTCTTTCACTTGATTCCGAACGGGCTCCCCTCTTTTCTTACGCAAGATGGCAATGACCAGCAGCAATCCGGGATAAACGATCGTAATGCCAAGCCCAATACGGCCGAAGTTTTGGATAATGGTGTACATTTGTATGATGTTCTGGGGCAGCATGGCCATGATGAATACAAACGCCAGAAGAAAAAAAGAGAACATGCGATGATCCCTTAAGCGAAACAGCTTGCTCATGGAGTGAATCGTCAGAAAATAACTGGAGAACAAGGTCGTAAATACGGCCGTGACCCAGACCGCAAGGAATGCCGCATCCAGACGCTCCAATATATTCGCGGGCAAGGAAGTCGCTTTGGCGAGCTCAAGTGTCGGCCAGAGCAGCTCCTTGATCTCTTCAGAACCAAATACGCTGACCGTTGCTGCGACGATTGTAATATACAGTCCTCCCGCAATAAGCATCCCCAGCATGCTGGCTTTCATCGCCTTGTTGGGTTGGCGCATGGCTGGAATGACTACCGTTAAGATAAACGATCCTTGAAACAACGCGGCGATCGTCAGTATACCCGGCAGCATATTGCCAGTTGCATTGCCCCATATAGGCTGCAGATTGATCACATCTGAATTCTTGAAGGAAAGCGCGACGATTAACAAGACGGGAACCAATAGAATAGGCATATAAAAAACATGGATGTAAGCAAACGTCGTAATGCCGTTGCGCGTCGTGATGGCCGCGAGCAGCAGCATGACAATTACCGTCACTTCCACTGGCGTCGTCTTCAGAACCGATGTCACGACCACCTCACCAAACTCGCGCGCCGTAAGAGATGTCAGAACGGCAAAGAATGCAATGATCAGAATATTACCGAGCAAGGCAAGCCATCTGCCCAGTATATCCTCGCTATATTGAATGATCGTTTTATTCGGAAACCGCATACCAAGCAGGGTAACGATCATAAGTCCCACAAAGCCAAGCAGAATGCCAAGCAGCGTGACGAGCGGAGCTCCCGAATTCGCCGCGCGAACAGCGAAGAGCGGCAGCGCGAGAACCCCCACTCCAATGATGGTGCTAATCAGTATTGCCACGGCTTGGATCATTGTGATCTGACGTGGATTCTCCATTGGCTGACGCTCCTTTCGATTTCTGAACATTCATCGGATCCAGTACGTTTTCAGTCTGCTTATGGAGTGTTTTGAGCATGTCGTAGCCGGTTTCAGCTTCCGGTCCCAACCGGTTCTTCTCAAGAGGCTGCAAGAAAGAAGGCCTCTCACTCATCCACCATAACGGACCCCGTATGAGCAAATCCTTCATCCCTTGAAAGTTCCCGGGAACGTATGGACTCATATAAGGGACACCAAACGATTTCAAGGACAGCAGATGATTCATGATGAGTATCAATCCGATCATAATGCCATATAGTCCGAAGATACCGGCCATAATGATGAGCGGAAACCGCAAGAGTCGTAAAGCCAGCGCAGCATTATAGGCCGGTGTTGCGAAGGAGCCAATGGTCGTTAACGCAATGATGACAACCGTGATCGGGCTGGAGAATCCGGCTGCCACTGCGGCCTGTCCCACAACAAGGACGCCGACGATGGAGAGCGCCCCGCCGACTTGCTGCGGCAAACGAATCGTCGCTTCCCGCAGCACCTCCATGGAGATTTCAATGACCAGCACCTCGATAATGGCCGGGAACGGAACACCAGCCCGTCCGCCGGCCACCGCTACGGCAAACTCGGTAGGGATGAGCTCCGGATTAAAGGAAATGACCGCGACGTACAGAGCTGGGAACACCAATGAAAATACCAAGGCTACGAGCCTGGCCATCCGAATCGCGCTCATCAGAACAAAACGTTCCGTATAGTCTTCGACCGTTTGATAGAACTGGCTGAAAACCGTCGGAACGACCAGTGCCAGAGGGGAACCATCAACAAGAATAGCCACTCTGCCTTCCAACAGATTAGCGACTACTTTATCCGGCCGTTCGGTATATTGAACCTGGGGAAATGGGGATAAATGATTATCCTCGATGTACTGCTCCAGATACCCGGAATCCAATACCGCGTCTATATCAATGTTAGAGAGTCGCTTGTTGACTTCTTTCAACAGATCCGGGTTCGTGATCCCATCCATATAGCAAATCGCCACCTTCGATTTGCTTCTACGGCCGATCTCCATCGTTTCAATGCGAAAGTCCGTGGTTGGCAGCCGGTAGCGGAGCAGGGAGATATTCGTTTCCAGCATCTCAATGAACCCCTCACGCGGACCACGGATAACCTGCTCCGTCGCCGGCTGGTCGATGGCTCGTTTGTCCAGATTCCGCGTGCGAACCAGGAATGCTTCGTCCAATTTATCCACGACTATGACGGTTTCTCCGCGTAGAATGCCCTCAACTAAGCTTGCAATGCTGCTTACCATTTGCCCTTCGCTATGGTACAGCGAATCATTAATCAAAATGCTCTTTAACCGGTCATCCTCAATGGATTGACCCTCCAGACTGGGAGGCGGATACATGAGCGGTTTTAAGATTTCCGTATTAATCATCGTTGAATTCGTCAGGCTGGAATAGTAAAACATGACCGCCGGATATTGTCCGAATACATGAAAACGCCGCTTCAAAAAATCCGCATTCATGCCTAAGAGGCCATCTATGCACGTAACCGTTTCTTCCAGGTTTCCGCTTATTTTCGTATTTTGCAGCTCTTTCAAGGCTTGATCCGAAACGGGGGGTTGCTGTTGTTTCTTCGGTGCCTTCCGTTTGGACATCTCCTGCCGCCCTCCGATCATGATATCTGAAGCTGAAATGTCGAATATTGACAATATGTTACTATCTTTGACGTTTCCCTCCGCATTTAAACGAAAAAAGGGTTGCCCGGAGGCAATCCTTTTGAACGTTCATTCTCCTCCTTACATTTTATACCAAATTAATGGATCAAGACCCATTAAGCCTAAAGTCTTCGCCGCATACTGAATGAGTAACTTTGATATCCGTATGAGGGGGCTCGACTCCATTCGAGCTGCTTGCACCAGTTCCTCTAATGTTCACGCACGTAGTATCAATCGCCGTTCGTTTGCCCTTCCGTTGGATTTATCTTTTTTGTAAAGCCGGCTGTTTGCATTGTATTCCTATTCAATTTTGCTATGATGAAATCCGTAGATTCAAGAAAACGATGAAACGGAGGCCAAGTATGGCAAACCACCTGCAGCTTCGGGAAGACGGTTCTTTCACGATCGTGCAATTCACGGATTTGCATTGGCGTAACGGCGAAGAAGCCGACCTGCAAAGTGAAGAATTGATGAAACGCATATTGAACGATGAGCGCCCCGATCTCGTCATGTTTACCGGTGATATGATTCATGCCGAGAACTGCGCGGATCCCCGCCAGTCCATTCGCTGCGTCGTACGAGCGGCAGAAGCCGCGGAGATTCCTTGGGCGGCCGTCTTCGGCAACCATGACGACGAGTCGGACGTTACCCGGCATGAATTGATGGCGGTCATGCAAGAGCACTCATTCTGTATGTCCGAGCCGGGACCGCAGGAAATTCACGGCGTCGGTAATTTCGTGCTGGACATTATCGATCCGGCTGACGGTTTGCCCGCCGCTTCGTTGTATGGCTTCGATTCCGGGGCCTATGCGCCTGCCCGCGCCGGAGGGTACGACTGGATCCGCCGCAGCCAGATCGACTGGTATGCCGAACAATCTTCCGCCCGGGCGGAGAAAGCGGGATTCGCGCTTCCATCTCTCGCTTTCTTCCATATTCCGATTCCGGAGTATAAAGACTTGTGGGATTTCCATACCTGCTACGGCTCCAAATTCGAATCCGTCGGAAGCCCCAAAATAAACAGCGGGTTATTCACCGCCTTCGTCGAGATGAACGATGTCATCGGCACGTTTTGCGGCCATGATCACATCAACGACTATTGGGGCGATCTTCTTGGCATCCGTCTATACTACGGCAGGGCGTCTGGATATAACACATACGGCCGGGAAGGTTTTCCGCGAGGCGCCAGAATCATCCGGTTCGAGCCCCTTAAGCGCAGCTTCGATAGTTGGATACGGCTTATCGACGGCACCGTCATTGGACGGCAAGAGGAGCATTCACCCCTTTATTCGGACCGGGAACCATACATCGAAGTTTGAGATCCGATAAGAAATCGAAGAAAACGGTGAATGTCACAGCACGCCCATAACTTGATTAAATCACCCAACATACGTAAAGGTGCTGACATACAGCATCCAAACTTAAACACAGCCGCAAGGACAATGTCCCTGCGGCTGTTTGTTTCCTGCTTCATTAAATCCATTCCTGGAAAGTCCGGCGAATCCGGTTTGCCATCCACTCGTTAACTTCCCATAAATCGGAAACCGGCTGCCGCGTGAAGGGCAGCGTCGGCATGTAGCCCGGCGGTCCGAATTCCGGCGTTACGGTCGCGAATTCGGCTCCCGATTCGGCCCGATGCTTGAAGATTTCCGACCACCAGCCTTCGAATGCCTTCAGCTCACCCGCAAACTCAGGCGCACCCGGATGCGGCACCTGCGGTCCTTCTGCATAGCCGATCCGCGCGTGGATATGAATCGCCCGCTCGAATGCAAGCCGCATATGTTCCGCTTGATCCTCCAGCAGCGATTCGCAGACGCAGCACCAATGGCTGAAGTCCGCCGCAATCTTAAGCTCCGGCAGATCCCGCAGCAGCGCCGATGTCGTCCACGGGGTAAACATCGCT
The DNA here is from genome assembly GCF_024498075.1 of Paenibacillus mendelii. Lineage (GTDB taxonomy): Bacteria > Bacillota > Bacilli > Paenibacillales > Paenibacillaceae > Paenibacillus_Z > Paenibacillus_Z mendelii. The sequence goes on along the minus strand of NZ_JANHOF010000006.1, from coordinate 234,112 downwards.
CTGTACCTATGTGTCTCGTGTCCAACCGGAATGCCCACCTCGCGCTCTACAGCCAGCGCACTCTCGAAGAATTGCAGCTGCTGATCATACGGCATACTATCCCGGGCGCTGTGTGAGACGATGAGCTGCGGTTGAAATCCAGCAGCCCGACGTACCTGGGCTGCGAAGGATTCCGCATGATCCCCGGAGGTGACGACCTGTGCAATATAGTCAAGGTTATGCAGCATCAGCAGGTCCTTGAATTCATTCTCGCGTTCTGCGGAAGGCAGCGGTGCTTCTACACCGCTGAAGCCCGCCGCAGCCGCACGCGACAGCTGGTCTGCATACGTGCCTTCCATTCCCCAAAGCGCCTTAACGATTTTAATTTTCAACGTCGTTAACCTCCTGATCTATACCTGCTTATACATTCACGAACGGGCTGCCGGCAATGTCTTTGCCCCGCGCCAGCCAAATTTTGAAGCCTGGGTTCTTATCGGCATAGACCTTGGATTCGGTGGAGAAATAACGCATCGTATAGCCGCAACGGCGATATGGGCTCGTATTGGCCTTGGCGCCATGGATAATACGCGAGTCATGCAGTGAGCATTCGCCGCGCTCCAGCTCGAAGTAAACCGCCTTGGATTCGTCCACGTTCTTGATCTGTGTCGCGAACAGATTCAGGCGGGCATCCACGTCCTCATAGTCGGAGAAGCCATTGTTATGCGTACCTGGAATGACGCGCATGCAGCCGTTCTCTTCCGAGCTGCGGTCAATGGCCAGCCATACGGTAACGATTTTGTCGAATGAGCTGAGCCGTCCGTTCCAGTAAGCGGAATCCTCATGCCACGGAGTTGAACGCCCGACATGTGCGTCTTTACAGATAAAATGGCTGGACCACAAGCCGATATTCGGTCCAAGCACAGGCTCAACCAGATCGAGAACCTCCTCGCTAAGCAGAAATTCAAGCAATCTTTCGTCGCGGAAATGCGGTGTATCGAGCTCGTCAGACAGCTTGCTGCCCTTCAGTGCCAGCTGCTCCTCGAAAATATTCGTTAACGTGCTCATTTTCTCCGGACTGAACAGTTGTTTCTTATGGAGCAAATAGCCGTTTTCTTTATAATAGTTAACTTCTTCGTTAGACAGCACCGACGTTGTCATCGCTCAATGACCTCCTGAAATCGTTTTCGTTTTCTAATAAGATTGTACGCTGAACGAGGCTTCCGCTACTTCTCGTTTGCTCCGAAAAAGTATGCATATCTTCCGTTTCTATTTAAAAAGCAAAAAACCACCTCCTGTAATGAAAGGAGATGGCCTTGTGTTTATACCCGAATCAGCTGAATCAAGCCGGAAGGCGGGAGCGCCAGCTTGTGGATTCCCTTATCCAACCTCACCAGCTGATCGGTGATGATTTCGCCCGCACAATTCAACACGAGCATTCGAGCTTCTATAGGGACTAATAACTCTACAATAATCGATTCTCGGGAAGTCCCATTGATGATCATGCAGCATTCCTGAGCCAGGCTTTCCATCCGAACGATCCCTTCGCCATAGACAGCAGCCAGCCATTCACGCTCATTATGGGCGTACACGATCGGATACATATAGTCCGGCGACTCGGGGCGCAAGGCTCCATCCAGAACCAAAGCCTGATGCCGGCGCCAGAATCCGAGCCAGAATACAACAACCCTGAGGTGTTCCTCCGGTATACGATCAATTAGAACCGAGAGCTGCGGCACCGAGAAGAGCGAATGGATAAACTGCAGTGCCACATTCTCAGCCTTATCGCTCCAGTTCCACATCATCATGTCGGAATGAACGGCCGTATTCCCGCTTAAGAGGCGAATATCGATGGAACCGATCCGATTCTGGCTAAAGTTATTCGGACAATCCGCCACACGAAACATGTTGCCGTATTTACGCATTAACGGACCGACATAATTTTGCCGGAATTCGATGATGACATCAGGCTTGATCGCTTTCAGCCGGTTCATGACATCCGAGAGCAGCCGGTCTACCGCTTCCGGTACCGAATCATAATCTCTGCCCTCGCCCAGCGAGAATCTCATATCTTCCGATAGATTGAAGGAATCGACAAAATCCAGCTTGAAGCCGTCGATATCCCAGTCGCGCAGCGCCCGCTCGTAGAGTCCGATCAAATAATTCCGGACTTCCGGAAACCTAGGATCGAATACGGCTGTGTCTTTCCCGTACATGTTCATGAACTTGCCCTCGAAACGGCTCCAAGCCTTCGAATGCAGCCCAACGAACGGAACGGAATACCAGAGGATGAATTTCATCCCCATCTCATGTACATTGTCGACGAACCTTCTCATATCCGGTATCCGGTCAGGAGAAGCCTCCCAGTCACCGCAGTAGGCATAACCGCGTTCACCATTGGCTGTCTGCCACCCATCATCAACGATGACCGCTTCACATCCGAGCTGCTTGGCCAGCAGGCACTGCTTCTCGATCTCCTTCGGATCGAGCTGCTGATGGAAGCTGTACCACGTTGAATACATCGGGAGGCGCGCAGCTTCCGGAACCTGTGCCGGCGTATAGCCCGGCAGCGATGCCCACCAAGCTCCGACATCCCCTAAGCTATCCGCATAATACCGGTCTCTCGTATCGATCCGGATGATCGCTTCGTAATGAGTCATAGGCGGGCAAGCTTCGGTGAAGAGCTCCATCCATAGCTCGAACTGCGCGGATTCTTCGTGAATCCCTGCCCGCATCCGCAGTGGACGCATCGCATCCGAGAAAGCAACCGTGAGCCGATTCTGACCGGCCATATTATAGAGGGAGCATACAGGGGCCAGCGAGGTCGCTTTGGATTGGAAAGGCGCGTTGAAATCGATCCGCAGCCCTTTCTCCCGATTCGCCCCTGGGTCCCAATAGCCGGATATATCGATGGCGGGATGTTTCCATGAAAGGCGGATCGCCTCCGGAATCCGGGGCGTATCCGAATCCATCACGAAACGGATATACTCGATTCCATCCGCCTCATCGAGAAGGTTCAACGAAACACGAAAGTGATCGCCGCCATCGACTGTAAACTCTCTACTTCCAGCTTGAAATAGCATCTGAACCCTCCTAAAAGTTTTGTGGAGCATATGCTTCATCGAGTCTTCATCGCAACAAAACTGCTTCGAAAGCATAGACTTAAGTTTTGTGGAGCATATGCTTCCTGAGTCTTCTTCGCAACAAAACTTACTTCGGAAGCAAACGCTTGGTTTTGTGTAGTCTGCACTTGGTTGTTTAGATGAGCATACGCTTGGTTTTGTCTAATCTACACTTGGTTGTTTGGATGAGCATACGCTTGGTTTTGTCTAATCTACACTTGGTGATTTGGTTGAGCATACGCTTGGTTTTGTCTAATCTACACTTGGTGGTTTGATTGAACATACGCTTAGTATTGTGAAATATAAGCTTGGTTGAACATGTGCTTCATACTGTGAAGCATTGATACATGGGTTTTGAATGAACGAAATGCCGGCAGCAAACGAGTGGAGCAGGAAGAATGATTCTGGAGAAGCGCAAGCGGTCGCCTTTGTTCCCGGATATCAACCCATATATATAATTCAAAGAAATCCGGGAACAACAGCGATCGGAAGAACATTCAGCCTGCGGAACGGTTTGTGCTCGAATATTTCGTTTGTTCTCGAGTTTTGCGCTCGTATATTTCGTTTGTTCTTGAGTTTTGTGCCCGATTATTTCGTTTGTTCTCGAGTTTTGTGCTCGAATATTTCGTTTATGCTCGAATTAACGTCCAATTGATCTATAAGCCAATCTACCCTTTCACGGCTGAGCTGACCGTGAGCGCATTCTCCACCTGCTCGGAGAACAAGAGATAGACAAGGATGGTCGGTATAGTGGACAGCACCATGACGGCCCCCATTGCGCCCCAATCCGAGCTGAACTGGGTCTGGAAATATAACAGGCCGAGCGGTAGTGTCTTCAGTGCATTATCGCTAATCATGACGAGTGCTACCAGGAATTCATTCCATGCGAATAGAAAGACGAAGATACTAACGGAAGCAATAGCCGGCTTCACGAGCGGAACCATAATGCGGAAGAACGTCGTATACACATTAGCCCCGTCAATAGCTGCGGATTCTTCAATTTCATAGGGCAAGGACCGGAAGAACGCATAGAAAATAATCGTTGCAAAAGAAAGCTGGAACGCGACATATGGGACAATAACGGCCAAATAACTATTTTGCAGATGCAGTGTCCGTTCAATAATAAGCAGTGGAATCAGGATGATCTGCATGGGAATAAACATACCCGCCGTCATATAAATCCGGCCCGCATTGGCATACTTCCATTTCATCCGCGCTGCCGCATAGGAGAACATCAGAGCAAGGATGACAGTGAACACAACGGTGCCGATCGATACGATAAAGCTGTTCTTGAAGTAGAGCAGCAGATCGAATGCGGCAAAAGCGTTCTTATAGTTCTCGATGCGCCACTCACTCGGAATACCGAATACGTTCGTCGAGAAAATTTCTTCATTATTTTTAAAGGAATAGAACAATAGCCATACTAATGGATACAAGCTGACCAGTACGTAGAATAACAGCGGACCGTAGGTCAGCGTTCTCTTCGTAATTCGCTTTAACATAGGATCCTCCCCATCTAATAACTGATTTTTTCCCGCGCCACCAATTTGTTGATGAGGATGGTGAACAAGAGGCATTCAATAACAAGCACAGCTGCCGCTGCCGAGCCGTAACCGTATTCGTTCGAGCGGAAAGCCGCTTTATACATCATGAAGGTGAACGTATACGAGATGTTGCCAGGACCACCGCTCGTCATGACGAACATGTTCTGGAACGCGTTCAAGCCTCCTGTAATGGCGATAATCAGGCAAAATTTATACGTTTCGCTCAAGAGCGGAATCGTAATCTTAAAGTGTGTGGTCCAGAAGGAAGCCCCATCAATCTTGGCGGCCTCATACAGATGCTCAGGAATCGACTTAATCGCGGTATAGATCAACACCAGATGAACGCCCATATTCTGCCATCCGTTCGTGAAGGCGATCGCCCAGATCGAGGTGTGTTCACCGCTCAGCCAGGATTGCTCGTAATTGCTGCCCATCAGGGCGAACAGGCTGTTGAGCAGGCCGCCATCGGTGTTGTAGATTGCAATCCACAGCTGCGACACGACAACGCCGGATAAGACGACGGGGATGAAGTAGGTTGTCTTGAAAAACTTACGTCCTCTCAAGCTCTTCGAGCTCAGCGCGATCCCGAGCAGCGTGCCTAGTCCAATTTGGTACACAACAAGCACGAAAGCGAACACGAGGCCGTTCTTTAAGGACACCCAGAAGTCATCGTCGTCGAACAGACGAATGTAATTATCGAATCCAATGAAGGTAGCTTTGCTTAGTCCGTCCCAATCGAAAAAGCTTTTCTGGAAGGTCTGCAGAATGGGGATCGTTACCATGACGGTGAAGAAGAGCAGCGTCGGGACAGTAAATACGAGCAGCGCCAAATTGTATTTCTGTTTAGAAGTCATATTTCCTCCCTTAAAAAAAGGTCGTCCCAGACTTCAAGGACAACCTGTTCTTTACTTACCATTTTTACTTGCCAATATTATTTGCGGGCTTGTTCAATCGCTTTGTTCATGTCCTTGATGAAATCTTCCTTATCTTGACCAGCAAGCAATTTTTGCGTGTTGTCTTCGATGGCTGTTTTGAACTTCGCGTTCTCAAGTCCCCATGGGAAAGCAGTCATGGTTTTGAAATTCACGGAATCGTCCGCGTATTGTTGTTGAACCGGAGACAGGCCATTAGCCGGTTTTACATCTTCGACTAGGATGGAGTTCGGATCAGCCAGCATGATGACACGCTGCTTTGCAAATTCAATCGAGAATAATGCCGCATATTTAGCTGCAACTTCTTTATTGGCCGAGTTTTTGGATACCGCAAACCCTTGGTTGAAGCCGCCGCCGCTCATGTTCCATTTCACTTGATCGACTTTATCCGCATCGGAGAAAGGTGTGTACAGAATGCCCAGCTTATCGCCCATCATTTCGTAAATATTGTTCATCGACCATGCGCCGTTCAACAGCATAGCCGCTTTGCCTGAAGTGAATTGAGCTGCAGCGTCATCCGCAGTCGTATTGAATGCATTCTTAGACAGAAGGCCTTCTTTCGTAAGCTCTGCCAACTTGTTAGTAGCTTGAATATACGCTTCGTCCGAGAACTGGCCTTCGCCGTTGTCCAGCTTCTTCACGCCAGCCGGCTCCGAGCCGACAACAGCCATATCGAACAATTGCACACCCGGCCATTTTTCCTTTGCGAATAGAGCAAGTGGCGTAATGTCTTTGGCTTTGAACGCTTTTACCGCTTCCAACAGCTCCGTGTAGTTCGTAGGGGCTTTAACATTGTGCTGGGCAAACAGTTCCTTGTTGTAATAGATCAGTGCTGCCCATTGACCCACATTCGGTACAGAGTAGGAATGCCCGTCTTTATTCCACAGCATCGGCTTGGACGTTTCGTTGAGCAGGCTTTCAATGTTGTTTTCTTTCACAACATCGTCCATAACGTACAGGTTATCCGATTTCTTCAGCGTCTCAATAAGGCCGCTGGATGCGAAGAATATGTCCGGCAGGCTGCCTGCAGCCGCATAGGTTTTAATTTTTTGCTCGTCATCCTGTGCAGCAACCTCGAATTCCACTTCGACTTCAGGCATTACCTTCTTCATGGATTCTTTGGCTGCGTCGTATACAGCTTTCTCTACACCGCTGTACTGCGCATAGAACTTCAGCTTAACCGCTTTCGCCGCATCATTACCGCCCGCTTCGTTCTTGCTGCCGGATTCGTTATCCGCCTTATTGTTGCCGGAGCCGCATGCCGCAAGCGAAAGAGCAACCATTGAGAGCAGCAGAAGCATCAATATAGGCTTCAACGTTTTGTTCTTCATTGTATATCCCCCTTGTCTGATTTGTTCTCATTGTACAGGGAAGGTAACATGGCGAGTAAGGGATAAATCGGAACACATTTGTACATTTCGACCCAAACCCATCATTTTGTCCTACTTAGTCCGCGTAACCTCATACTCACTCGGAGATAATCCCGTATGCTTCTTGAAGGTTTTACTAAAATGACCCGGATCGCTGTAGCCCACCATTTGCGATATATCCGTCAGGCGCAAGTTATTGCCTGAGATCAGAAGCTCCTTGGCCCGCTGGATCCGTGTTTCGAGTATATAGTCGCTCACGCTCATACCTAGCTCTTGCTTGAATATCTTTAACAAATAGCGGGGCTGGATATAGAAGTGTTTGGAGATGTCCTCTACTTTCAGCTGGCTGTTCGCATAATTCGAATCGATGTACTCCCGGGCGGATTCCAATATTTTACCCGACTTGGAACGTTTCACGCCCTTCGAATGACGTGCAGCAGTCAGATAGATATCGGTGATCCATTCAAAGGCCGATTCTATTGAAGGCTTACTCGTAATTTCTTTGAAGGGAGAAAAGTTGCTGGGCAGTACATCTTCAACCTTCCGGCCCATTTCATAAATATAAGTGAGACATAACGATACCAGTCCTGCTAGAATCGTATGAATATAATCGCTCGAAAGCTGTTGATTCTGAATATAGGTCCGAATCGCATCCAAATTTTTACGAATCTCATCCTCGTCGTGAAGCCTCAAATGCAGCAGCAGATTCTCGTTCATTTCACTTGGATAGAAGCCGATATTCGAAGCCTTCGAGGTAATGTCCCGGTAAAAGACGACATCTGTGAGATTCATCGCGATGCGATTTCGCAGTGCAATAACGGATTCCATATACGACTCGCGAATGAATGTCACCCCTTGTCCCGCTGTACCGATTCCCACTGTCACACTGAAGCCGAAGTGCCGCTTGATCAGCGCGCACAATCGCGAGTAACCATCCGTTTGAAACCGCTTATCCCCGCCTTCTTCGGTAAACTGCAGCAGCGAGATGACCCGGTTCTCAGGGCCGTTAAAAATAAACTGGCGTCCTTCGAGCTTGATGAGGTCCTGAAGCAGGTTGGCAATGATATATTTGCGCAGACGAATTTCACCGGAATCCGGCCACTGCTCGTGAAGGCCGTCGATTTCGATGGCAATGACCTGAAACAAGGAGCGATCCTCCTGCTGCTGGAACATCTTCATCTGATGATTCATCATCTCGTTATCACCTGTATATTCATTGCTAATGAGCAGATTGAGAAAGCTTTCCTTCCAGGCGAGCCGTTCCTTCTGTGTCTTGTCCTGCTCCACCCGCGATTTCTCCATCGCACTTTTCACCTTGGCGAGCGCCATGAGCAGCTCCTCTTCGTCAAACGGCTTCAGAATATAGTCATCTACGCCGATCTTAAGCGCTTGGCGGGCATACTCAAATTCACTATGGCCGGTCACAAGCACGATCGAGGTGGACGGATACAGCTCCTTTACCTTCGCCGCAAGATCCATCCCGTTCATATACGGCATGTTAATATCGATAAATGCGATATCGGGGCGCTCGCGCTCAATGAGCTCCAGAGCCTCCACCCCGTTCTTCGCCTCGCCACATACGTGGAAGCCATGCGCCTCCCAGTCGATGACATGTCGGAGGTATTTGCGGAAGACCGCCTCGTCATCGGCCAAAATAACGTTAATCATCGTGTTTATCTCCATTCATAAGTGGAATTTCCACCGTTATGTCTGTGCCTTCTCCCAATTGGCTATGAATCCGGATGCCATACCGATCTCCAAAATAGAGCTTGATCCGCTCATCGACACTGCTCAAACCGAAGGAGCTGCGCTCCTCCTTGCTCGTATGCCAATGCTTCATTCGTTCAGCCGGGAAGCCAATTCCGTCATCCTTTACGCTGATGCACATGGTATCTCCTTGTTTGAAGCCTTCTATCGTAATATGCCCGAAGCTGCCCTTCTCTTTCAAACCGTGATATATCGCATTCTCGACTAAAGGCTGCAGCGTCAGCTTCGGAATGGTATAGTTCAGCAGCTCATTGGGGATTTGAATCTGGAAATCGAATAAATCCGAATATCGGGCACTCTGAATGTAGAGATAACTATGTAGATTGCGTATTTCCTCCCGCACCGTAATGATTTCTTTCCCGTTACTGAGCGCAATCCGGTAAAAATCCGCCAGCGCCTTCGTCGCTTTACCGGCTTCCTCGCTTTCGCCTGATTTACACAGCACATAGATGAGATCAAGCGAGTTGTAGAAGAAATGCGGTTTGATCTGCTCCTGAATGAGTGCCAGCTCATACTCCCGCTTCTGCTGCTGCTCTTCCTTCACCTTAATTAGCAAATCATTCACCCGGCCAAGCATCGTGTTCACACCTGAACCGAGAATGCCGATTTCATCATTGCTCTTCACATCGATCGGACGGTCAATGTTCTCATCACGAATCCCCTTCACATGCTTCGCCAAGTAAATGATCGGGGCGGCAATCGACTTGGACAAAATAAACGCGCCGATCAAGGCAAACAGCAGACATATTCCGCCTACGATCCAGATCAGGCTCGTGACCTGGCGCGTCTCACGGGTCAACTCCTTGAGCGGGATTTCATTGATCAGCTTCCAGTCCGGCTTACCGAATTGCATAGCCGTGAGCAGCACCTTCTCACCCTTCATGCTTCGCATCTCCTCCAGCACGGTTTCCTGTGAAGTGATCTCTTCCCGCTTATCCGGCTCTAAAGATTGCAGTAATCGTTCCTCGTCTGAAGAAGAGATGATCGTGCCGCGACTGTCCACGATGTAATACCCGTTCGACTGCACAGGACCGACCGGACGATAGACGGAGGATAAAGTTTTCTCATTGATGTTGACGAACAGGTAGCCAAGCGTGTCCATCGTCTCTGTGTCCAATATTTTTTTGCCGATCGTAATGACGGGATTCTGCTTGTCCATAACCCAGTAGTCTCTTCTCTGCATCGGAAACCATAGGTGGATGCCGTTACTCTTCTCGACTGCGTGGAACATCGGACTTGCAAGCCCTCGCAAGGTCCCTGTATTCAGCTTGGGATCTGTTGAGTAGATGTTGCGATTGTTATCGATGAAGACCGCCGATTCGACATCATGGAAAATAAGCATGGCAAAATCCAGCTTGTTCTCAATCTGATTACGCAGCACGTAATCTTCGTTCGTCTGCAGCTCATCGTAAGGGATTTCCTTGGGCTCCAATGTCTTAAGCTTCGTTTCTTTATTCAAGTCCAGCATCGCAATATTAGAGAAGCTCTCCGCATTCGACAGAATCGTGTCGATTCTCGTTGTGATCAGCCGGGATTCATCGAGCATATTTTTCTTCGTTTTTTTAATAACAGCCTCTGTATTGATATTGTAGGAAAGCACGCTAAGCAATAAGAGCGGAATAACGACCAGCGGAAAATAGATCGCGATGATCTTGTTCTGAATCCGCTGGCTTCTGAACCAATTAACGATTCTTGTCTTCATCCTGATGCCGTCCTCTCGTCGGAATAGACTAACTAACTCATCTTAGTATACCGGAACGTTTACGACAAATATCGACAAGTCGGTAAAAAGCACCAGCGCAAATAGATTCCAATAAATTACATTTATCGCGAGAAGTGCTCGCTCATAATAAACAGCCGCAGAGGTGTATGCCTCTGCGGCTAGCATGTGTACGTTTGTGCACTCCTCGGCAATCAAGCCGATTGCAAGGATAATTTTTACACGGCGTTGACGTCAAATTGACTTTATCCGTATGTATGATTGCTATGATTCTAATATACGCAAAGCCACGCAAAAACTAAGCGTATGCTTACGATGTGAGTTTTTGCTCGACTGCGTCTCACAAAAACTAAGCGTATGCTTACGATGTGAGTTTTTGCTCGACTGCGTCTCACAAAAACTTTTAGGAGGTCCCAACCATGCATGCCATTCAATCGGCTGCCCGCATCAGTGATTGCGATACGATGACGGACAAATTGATCTACCAGATCCGCACCGGCCAAATAACCGGCTCCAGTCTGAACACCCTCGGAGCGCGTTGTAGAACCGAGCTCCACGAGCTTCGGCAAGAACTCGACGAGCTTCTGCGTGAGCTGCGCGAAATTGCCGGTAATAACAGTGACGGCAACCAGGTCAGCAGGACCATCGCCGCCTAGTTACAAGACAATGGACAATTGCATCATGTAACAGCCCGACTGCCGCCCTGCCAACCGAGTGGATTACTTGCCTTGCGCTGCCGCTAAGCCAAGCGCCAAGGCACCGCATAAGCCGGCATTATCACCCAGTCCCGGAGAAACAATGTACGAATCGATATCTTCCAAGATCGCCTTTGCACTGACATATCCATTAAGATTCTTCTTCACTTCCGCGCGGATCATCGGGAACAACTGCTCCTGATGCATGACGCCCCCGCCCAAAATAATTTTCTTCGGAGAAAGCATCAAGATCGCAGAAGCAACAGCTTGTCCGATATAGAAGGCTTCGATCGTCCAAGCCGGATGATCCACCGTAAGCTCGCTGCCCTTCACCTTCCAACGCTTCTCCAGCGCCGGCCCTGCTGCCATGCCTTCCAAGCAGTCCCCGTGATACGGACATACGCCTGCAAAATCATCCTCCGGATGACGCCTCGTCAAGACATGTCCTCCCTCTGGATGAACAAGACCGTGAACCATCTTGCCCTCTGTATAGACGCCCACCCCGACTCCTGTACCGATGGTGTAATAGACACAGCTATCCAATCCTTTGGCCGCGCCCCAAGTCGCTTCACCGAAAGCCGCAGCGTTCACATCCGTATCCCATCCGAACGGAACGTCAAAGGCTTCCTTAAGCGTACTTAGCAGCGGATAGTTCGCCCAACCCGGCTTCGGCGTTGTCGTCACATATCCATACAAGGGACTAGTTGGATCGAGATCAATGGGACCGAACGAGCCGACTCCAATAGCCTCGACGCCTTTATCTTGAAAGTAGGCAATGACATTCTTCGTCGTCTGTTCCGGCTGCTCGGTCGGAAAACTGACCCGATCCTCAATGATGCCTTCTTCATTGCCGACTCCACACACGAATTTTGTGCCGCCAGCCTCAATTGCTCCTATACGCATGTCTGTGTTCCTCCAATAAGTCTTATTCATTATGCCTGCAACCATTTTGGCAAACTTTCAGCCATTTGAATAGATGTTAAATCGCTTTTAAATCATAAATCTCAAGCGAGAGGAGCTCCGTGGTACCGCCGCGCGAGTAGATATCCAGGCCGGTATCGCTTTCACCCGGAAAAATCAAATCGGTCATGACCGCTTCCCCGTCAGCGGCAAAGACTTCGATCGAGGACTTGTCCACCCAGATATGCAGCCTCAAGCGGTCATTCGTTTGCTTCAGCTTCACCGTATGTTTTCTCGCGAACTCCTCATGGAACGCTGTGTCACCTGAGTGGGATCGATCGACAAACAGCTCCTGATCCTGCCTCCTATAACCTACGATCGTCCCATGATTCTCAGACGTCCGAACCTTCAAACCAAACTCCTCTGCAGTCCCTGGCGCAAACTCGGCAATGATTTCATAGCTATCCAGCGCCAAATCCGGTAACCGATGGGAACCGTCTTCGATTGTACCATGATTCTGAGTCCATGTGCGGGTTCGCAGCGAAGCCAGCTCCTTGACGGGCTGCTGGATCAGGGCTAGCTCGCCATCAATGTGCGAAAGCTGAAGGACCCGCGGGATCGTCATCGCACTCCTCCAGCCATCGCTTGGCGTTGCATGAGCGTATTTAAAATTACTCATCCAACCTATGTAGATCCGGCGTCCGTCTTCAGCCGGTACATCCGACCAACTGACGCCCGCATAATTATCCCATCCATGATCCAACCAGCGTACAGCCTCGGAAGGGCGCTCATTCGTAAAGGTTGTCCCGTCAAAATCGCCGATAAAATACTGCGTCCTGGCACCGAATTCCAATCCACCGCTGCTAACGAACATGACCCACTTCGTCTTGCCGGCCTCTCCATCGACGGGCAGCTCGAACAAATCAGGGCATTCCCAGACGCCTTCGTGGAAGCCCTCTCCCTGGCCGAATTCGCTGGCAAAGGTCCAATGAATGAGATTAGGAGAATGGTACAGTGTCACGGTCTGTCCCGTCGCAAGGATCATGATCCACTGGCTTGTCCGCTCATGCCAGAACACCTTTGGATCCCGATAGTCCAGGTAACGGGGATCCTCCAGTACAGGATTGCCGGCATATTTCGTCCAGGTGCGGCCTGAATCATCGCTATACGCCAAGCTTTGTCGCTGCCGCTGAACACCCGTTATGGGATCCTCGTCATGATGCGTGAAGATGGCAACCAAGCCGGATTTGCCGCCGAAGAATCCCGTCGTATCGTTCCAATCGACCACGGCGCTTCCAGAGAATATCGTACCATGCTCGTCTGGCGCAAGCGCAATCGGGAGATGCTTCCAATGGACCATATCCGTGCTAATCGCATGTCCCCAGTGCATTGGCCCCCATGTCATTCCATTCGGATGATGCTGGTAAAACAGATGATACTCTCCCTTATAGTAGACCATGCCGTTCGGATCGTTCATCCAATTCTGCGGTGGTGTAAAATGATAATTCGGTCTGTATGGATCCAGCTTCAATGAAATCTCCTCCTAAACGTGTAGTGTAGAACGTACTTCAAGAGATTCTCTCCATCGGGAACATTTACAACAGGCTGCATGCTTCCAATTTCATCTTATCCTTTTTTGCATACATTGGTAATCCCTTAATGGCAAGTTGTACAGGATGAAAAAAGAAGAACCGTTGGGAGAGCTCCTTCCAACGGCCTTCACTTCATCCAGATATTCAGCTCGGCCTCTCGGCATCCCCACTGTAACGGTAGAAAACGGTCTTACAACACGCCTTCACGGCGAGCCCACCTGCTGTAAGTCCGTTTTTAGGCTTTACAGCTCCAGATAGTCAGCTCGGCATCTTGGCATCCCCGTTGTAACGGTAGAAAACGGTCTTACAACACGCCTTCACGGCGAGCCCACCTGCTGTAAGTCCGTTTTTAGGCCTTACAGCTCCAGATAGTCAGCTTAGCCTCTAGGCATCCACGCTGTAACGGTAGAAAACGGACTACCAGCACGCCCTCACGGCGAGCCCACCTGCTGTAAGTCCGTTTCTAGGCCTTACAGCTCCGGATATTCAGCTTAGCCTCTCGGCATCGCCACTGTAACGGTAGAAAACGGTCTTACAGCACGCCCGCACGGCGAGTCCACCTGCTGTAAGTCCGTTTCTAGGCCTTACAGCTCCGGATATTCAGCTTAGCCTCTCGGCATCCCCACTGTAACGGTAGAAAACGGTCTTACAGCACGCCCGCACGGCGAGCCCACCTGCTGTAAGTCCGTTTTTAGGCCTTTCAGCTCCAGGTATTCAGCTCGGCCTCTCGGCATCCCCGCTGTAACGGTAGAAAACGGTCTTACAGCACGCCCGCACGGCGAGCCCACCTGCTGTAAGTCCGTTTTTAGGCCTTACAGCTCCAGGTATTCAACTCGGCATCTAAGCATCCCGCTGTAACGGTAGAAAACGGACTACCAGCACGCCCTCACGGCGAGCCCACCTGCTGTAAGTCCGTTTCTAGGCCTTACAGCTCCACCCAAAAGGGAGCAGCCTGCGTGGTTCCGACACCATGCGACTTAATCTATGTCTGCTAACTTACTTGAAAAATCTCAGAAACTCGCGCATGAAGCCGGGCAGATCGGGCCAGGCATGGCCGGTGACCAGCTTTCCATCGACATGCAGCGTATCCGTAGCATAGTGTGCTCCGAGCTTCTCGACATCGAAGCGGCAAGCCGTATAAGCCGTCATCGTGCGCCCTTCAAAATAGCTTGTATCCTTCAGAGCCGCGAAGATTTGGGCGGCGTGGCAGATCGCTCCGACAGGCTTGTCCGCCTCTAGAAAGTGGCTCAATATGCGCGGTACCTCGGTGTGAGAGCGGATATATTCCGGTGCCCGCCCGCCGGGAATGATTAACCCGTCATACTCAGACGGGTTCACATTAGCGAAGGCGACATGCGCCGGGAGCAGATGAGCCGGCTTCTCGGTGTACGTCTCCCAATCTTCTACGAAATCATGGACGACTGTGTGAAGCACCTTTTTCGCAGGTGCAGCAATGACTGCCTCATATCCTTCTTCCAACAAGCGGTAATAGGGATAGTATACCTCCAGCACTTCAACGGCGTCTCCGGTCAACAGCAGAATTTTCTTCGTCAATTCCGTTCACTCCTTCAGCACATAGTTTGGTTTACATACGTACGTTACCCGCTGGGCATCGAGCATGACTCTCTTAGCGTCTTGCCTGCTTACATGCACACACGTTCCGAGCCGTAATCCATTACCCATCCTTCCAGCCAGCAAGAGAATAACATAAAAAAGCCAATGGAAGTATCCTTCCATCGGCCTGTCGTCGATGCATCCAAATCCCTATATAGGAGACACACCGTACGCCGTACCTGCACGTTGCGACAGCATCTCGGCATACCGGCATAAAACGGCGGCATCCGTCAGACAAGCATCTCCCATTGTCACGATTCCTCTGCGGTGTACGCTGGTCTACCAGCCCATGCGCTCTCGCAAGCTTCTAATATGCGCCACATGATGATTTCCATGCCAGGCATAAACACCAAGAGCATGAGCCAGCCTATTCGATTGCTTCGATTCGGGGTGGTAGAACGTCCGTTCATAATCTTCTGCGCGAAGGGAACGGAGCAGGCACGTCCACCGCAAGTGCAGGGACTCGAGGAGCAGCAGTGACGGGAGGATCGGCAGCTGCCGGCTGTCTTCCAGCATAGCCCACCGATCCTCGGCATACGGCTTGACGGTCGGATTCTCTTCCGTCAAGGCGAGCTTAAACCGGATCATGCTGTTCATATGGCTGTCCGCCAGATGATGCACGACCTGCCTAATGGTCCATCCACCCTCACGGTAAGGCGTGTCCAATTGACTGTCGCTTAAGTCCTCGACAGCCATAGCCAGCTTAAGCGGCAGCGATTCGATCTCCCGAATCCAGACGGCTCTTTGCTCCTCCGTTATAATACCTTCATGCTTGAAAGGTCCAATCGGATACGAAGCATCTCCGCTCCCCATATCCTTCTCGAAGCAAACACTCGATTCACAGCCGGTATACTCGCCATACCGGACAATCTCGCAGAAGCCCTGCTTGCGGTAAAAGCGTATCGCCTCCGGCTGCTCCCAGCCTGCCTCCAGCCGCAGGATGCGATAGCCCCGCTCCACCGCCGTTTTCTCCAGGAAACGAAAGATTCGCGCAGCAATGCCGCGCTTCCGGTGAGACGACTCCACGTAAAACCGCTTCAGCTCGGCACTGGAATCATCCAGCGGGCGGATTGCCCCGCACCCGACAGGCTGCTCTCCATCGTAAGCGATGACAAACACCACTTCATCGATAGACGGATCTTCGAAGTCCAGTCCAAAGATCTCATCCGCCGGATACCGCTCCAACAGATCGCGATCCAGTCGTTCTGTCAGAAGTCGAAGATCGGGATTCGCCGGGGCTGCAAGAACAAGCCGATAATCACTCATGAGCGCTTCACCTCTTTTAGGTTATCGACTATCATTTTATCTCATTTGAACACTTCGAACATCACGTATTTCCTGGTCCACATCTCGCTCTCTACGACCCGCTGCCGCTGCTCCGCATCTTGAAAGATATAGCCGCCGCCCATCTGTTCCTTGAAGACCCAGCCCTGCTCTTCCATCTTGGCAATCAGATACTTGCCGCCGTCGCCTTGATTGCCGTGGAATCCAAACCATTCAGCCTTTTCATTGGTATGTATCGGGCTTAAGCCATCGCGGCTGTCATGAACCGCTTGAAGAACCTCTTTCTTCCCGATCCCTTCCATGCCTCTGGGCAAAGGCGGATAATAGCTTTTACTGTCATAAATGAATACGCCAACCACTGCGATTATGAGGAGCAGCATGGCTGCAGCCCCTATTAGTTTCTTAGATCTCTTCATAGTCACTCCTTCCCTGAAGGAACACAGTACCCTTAGTACTTGTTCACTCTCAGGTGTGTGATCGCAATCAAGACACAATAGCTGAGCATCAAGCATACGAAGATTAACTTCGTGAAAGATATGATATGTAACAGCTGTTCCCGCTCCAATAGCATCGTGAACAAGTCGGTTAACAGCACCTTCGGTCTTGTAAACACGTCCCAGCTGTTCCACCGGATGAACCGTCCGATATAGATTCCATAGCTGGCCAGCAGCAGCACCGTTACGGCGAATATCCAGCTGATCGTTCGTCCGTACAACCCTTTAACCAGCTCCTGTACCGAGTATAACGTATAGAAGCTGAGCAGCAGCCCGATTACCGCGGCGGTGAAGAACAACAAGAGGTGATGCCAGAACTCCATTTCAAACAGAAACGGAATGCCCGGCTCCGGTTTATAATGGATGAAAGGGTGAAGGATATCCGTGACCAAATAAGCCGAATTGGGATAGAAGAACAGCCAAAGCAGCAGGATCGGAATGACAGACAGCAATCGTGCACCGCGCTTCATATTCAACCCGATTACAAGCCAATCCAGTATGAGCGCGAAACCAACCGGCACCCAAGCAAGAAACATGTCCCAGTTTAAATACAAATAGATGCTTCTACCCGTATATTCCCGCAAGTAAGCCCCAAGGGCCAGACAGCATAGTGTAGAAATGAATAGAAGTATTAGTACGATGAGCTTATTTCGATTAGTGCCGAGCTTGTGCAATAGCAGTCGAATCGCCTCCCGGGACGGATATGCCTATAAGACGACGGCTTCATCCAAAAAGTTCCTTGTTCCCCTTTACGAGAAGGTGACCCGTTCTCCACTTCAGCGCTCGAGCTTGCTACGTCTTCGCACCATACCTTTTCTTCTTCCCATCGACTTCCAGTTCAATACCGATTTCTCTGGACCAGCCGGAGAATCCAGTTCCATCTATTTGCCTGCCATTGAACGTCGTGCCCATATTAATCCTCGTATGAGGCGGGAGCGTGAACGTCATGGGCTCAAACTCGATCATGGTGGCCGCACGGATTAAATACGGCCTGACCGTTACACTCTTTTCTTTACCGTAATTAATCAACGAAATCGAGCAGTCCGCTTCCACACTCGCTTCTTCCGATTGATAGCTGCATTGACTGCCCTTCTTGGAATAAGCGACGGAGGAGATGGTTGTCGAGTTATAATGAAACAGAATCATAAGGTTCTCGGATACCCATGGAAAGAGCCACACAAATACAATACCGCTGAGTACAATTCGACTCCGTATCTTGGGGAATCTGAGTTGGTAGTGCTTAACAGCGCCAAAATAACCGACGGCGAGCATGATCAATCCTGCGATAACCGAAATATGTATCCCGGAATCGTATTCTGTATTGGTCCAAGGCGGTATTCCTATCTCTCTGAATATATCGTCTCCGAAAGAATAGCCAAGATGATGGTTGGCGATAAGCAGCAAACCGACCAGAATGAGAATAAAAAACAGAAATTCTTTTCTACGCAAAACGTCACTCCTTATCTACTTACTTCCACTCAACGTCATGATTCCCCCTCCGACCTAGCATACTTTTACTATACTTTACCGTATCCTAGTCACTTTTACGATTCATTAGCAAAAAGAAAGATCCCCCGGATATTCCGGAAGGATCCTCGTCCTTGCCTATTTACTCTGACTCATTAACCGTCGCGACTTTCCCCTGAGGAAGCTTAACCGCTTTCACGTCCAGCCGCTCGACAACCGTGCTGATCACGAAGTCCGGAGGCTGCTGATTACGGCTGTTGCGATGCCCCTCGATATGCGCCGGGCTCTTCTCCCATGACTTCCACGCCTCTTCCGATTCCCACCGGACGATGACGACAACCTGCTCCTCCTCGTCATTCCTGCGGCCCTTCTTGACACTCACGGTCAGATCGATAAAGCCTTCGATTTCGGTCATCGGACCGCCGGGTTTGCTGAAACGCTCGATAACCTTGTCCGAATTGCCCGCCTTGACGGTAATTGTTCTCATTTGAATAAGTATATGAATCTCCTCCATCCATTCAGTCTTCCTGCTTCAACCATTCACATCCATTATATTTGATAACGATTCTCATTGTCAATTTGTATACACCGCACCACATGTGAAAAAGAGGGAGAGATTCCGGCGGCTCTGCCGGCATCTCCCCCCCTTCTATCAGCTATGGACGCGTAGAATAATTTTACCTGTGTTTTTATTCTGCTCCATATATTCATGAGCGTCGTCTGCCTGCTCCCAATCCCACACCGAATCTACGACCGGCTTCATGCGTCCATCTGCAAAGCGCGGCATCGCAAAGGATGCGAACTGCTCGGTCAGACGGATTTTATCCGCAGGAGACTTGGAGCGAAGTGCCGTTCCAATAACCTGTTGTCTGCGTCTGAGCAGCAGGCCTAGATCCATCTCTTGGACCTTGCTTCCGCCCATTGTCCCGACGATAATAAGACGGCCGTCCATCGCCAGTGATTCGATGTTCTGTTCCCAGTATGGCGCACCGATAAAATCTAAGATCACGTTAACGCCCTGACCATCGGTAGCTTCCTTCACATGAGGAGCAAACGGACCTGCTTTATAATCGATTGCGCGGCTTGCGCCAAGCTCAAGACAGGTACGGCGTTTCTCCTCACTGCCCGCTGTTACGATAGAAACAGCACCTGCTTCTCTCACAAGCTGAATCGCCGCTGTCCCTACTCCGCTTGCCCCGGCATGAATCAGAACCGTTTGACCGTGAGTAAGCCCTCCGAGAAGAAACAGATTCATATAAGCCGTCAGAAAGACTTCCGGTATGGCGGCAGCTTCTTCGAAAGAGAATGAATCGGGAATGCGGATCGCCATACCCGCCGGAATGACCGCACGCTCTGCATATCCGCCCCCAGGAAGAAGGGCGCATACACGATCCCCTGGTTTAAAGCCGGATACATTGCCGCCAACCACTTCGACCACACCAGCCATCTCAAGACCAAGAATGGTCGATGCTCCTTGCGGAGACGGATAAAGTCCACGCTTCTGCAGCAGGTCTGCCCGGTTAAGAGCGGTAGCTTGAACGCGTACAAGCAAACCGTCCTCGGTAATCCGGGGATCTGCGGCTTCCCCAATAGACAGCCGTTTCGTATGTTCATCAACAAGTACAGCTTTCATCATGATGGTCTCCTTCCTCCTTTATAGAATAATACCGCTGGCCAGGGACGAATGTGCCCTGCCAGCGGCAGACATGAATAACGGAATCAATCCTGCGGCCTTGTTCCTGGCTCCAAACCGGATTCGGAGGCCGTCATGACCGGCTTCACGGTAAGGTCAGCATGTACGCGCACCTGACAGGAGAGCCGGATGTTCGGTTCCGTAATGCCCTTTGCATTGAGAATCGCCGCTTCTGCTTCGCCGATCGGGCCTGCGTCCCCCTCCAGAATGTCGACGCGGCAGGTCGTGCATCTGGCATTACCGCCACATCGGTGCAGGATATCTACTCCATGATCCTCCAGAGTCAGTACAAGCTTCCTTCCTTCTTCAACTTGAAACGTGCCTCTTCCTTCTACTTGAATTGTTGGCATCATTACAACCTCCTCATAAAAGTAATTACCTATTCCGCGCATTGTGAAACAGGGCTGCTGCGGAATGAAGTATCCTTGCGTTATTCCGTCCAATGGAGGAAAAGTTCGCCATCTCCGGCAGTCTAGCAGAATTATGGCACATGTACAAGCCGAATTCACTTTACCTGCATATCTCAAGATAGCCCCGGGCTTTTCCGCGACTGAAGCGCCTCCCCAATCCAGGTTAGTGGTTTTCATGCAACTTTTTCCGATTTGAATCGTCATAAGAATTGGAGGTGTTCAACATGAAGAACATACGATTTGGGGTCCTGAGCTTGATTATGATGCTTGTATTGGCAGCAGCGCTGACAGCTTGTACGAAAGATGAAACGCCGAAGAGCGACCCGGCGAATAATTCCGCCAATGATTCGAACAATGGTTCGAACAATGGTTCGACTAACGGACCGGCGAACGGCGTAGAAGAGCCAGGCGTTCCGAACGATGAATCGCAGGGTGACCCAGGGAAGGATCCACAAGAGGATCCAGAGAAAGATCCGCAGGATAACACGAAGGGTAATACGAATGGTGAGTCGAAGGATCCTTCGACTGCGACCAAACAGGGAACCGGTATATACAACGGACAGATGGACTCGCATTCCATTGAAATTCAGACCGCGGACGGTCCGACCGCTTTTCAGCTGGCAGATGGTATGGAAGCCGTCTTGGAGAAGCTGAACGAGGAAGATCCTGTTTCGTTCGAGTATGTGGAAAAAGCGATTGAAGGCGATAGCACAAACAAACAGCTGGTGCTCACTAAACTAGAGAAGGCAGCATCTAAATAATACTTTGCTTTTTTGGGGGGATACGATGAGAACCGTTCGATTGGCTTTTCTTCTTGTTCTGGTTGTCGTTATCTTGGCCGCATGCGGAGTGAAGGAAACAAAGGTTGAGGATGGCAAAGCAGAGCCTGACACGAAGGTAACCGGCGATGGATCAAACACTGCCCCGATTGCGCAGGCAGCAGCTGATCCCGAGCTGATCAAGTCCTACCTGAAGGAAGTGAGCCTGACTCATGGTGATATTTACTTGGATGGAAGCATCGTGCATGTCAACATCGTCGGCCTCACACCTGAAGTAACGTCCGCGTTCGAGAAACGTTTCGTTCCATCGACATTCCGCCTGCACAATGTGCGCTTCTCCATCGATGAGCTGAATCAGGCTCAGGAGAAGCTGCATGAACAAGACCTGTACAAGAAGCTTAATCTGTACAGCTCAGGCATCGATGTCATCAACAATCGCGTGACAATCTCCATGCCGGACGACGCAGCAGACAAGGTAGAAGAGATCGAGAAGGTCGTGAATAAAGAGCTGATTTCTTATGAATTTGTAGCGCTTGGCGAGCCGCATATCATTGGCAGCATCGCTGAAGTGGATGCCGCGGGCAAGCGTATTCTCGTGCATGAGGACGGCGAAGAAAATCCGAACCTTTGGTTCTCATTCAATGAATTTTCCAAGCTATCGCGCGAGGACGGGAGCAATCTCTCCTTCGATGATTTCAAGAAGGGGCAGCGCGTCAAAGGTTGGACGACCGGCATGGTTATGGATTCTTTCCCCGCTCAAGGAACTGCACGCAAGGTTATTCTCTTAGCGGAGTAGTAAGCCATCTATCTTACACAGCAATAATCAAGCTACCCGGTGGATTTCGATCCACCGGTTTTTTTGTTGCTTAAAACAGGAGCATAATGCACAAACTGTAAAAAACCCAAAGAGGAGGAGGATCTTTTTGCGTATGCCTGATAAACGGCTATTGATTCTGCTTATTGTCGTCGTCATAACCGCATGCAGCCAACACGAAAAGAAGCCTAAGGAGCAGGATCTTCTTACTATAAAATCAAAATCGCAGCACACAGCTCCTGCGAAAAAGGTCATTCTTATTGTAGCGGACTCCTTAATGAGCCACTCCATTGAGAGAGGCATTGCGCAAAATGAGCTGCCGGCCCTTCAGTTTCTCATGAAGCATGGCCGTTATTACAACGATGTTGTGAGCTCGTTTCCGACCATGTCGGTCACCATCGACAGTACGCTGCTTACCGGCACATACCCGGACAATCATCACGTTCCGGGACTCACCTGGTACTCCGCCGATGAACATAAGGTCATCAATTACGGAACCGGTCCAACCGAAGTGCTGCGTCAAGGTATGGATGAAGTGCTCTTCGATGCGCTTGTCCATTTGAATAGCTCCCATCTGAACCCGAAGACATTAACGATATACGAACGTTTAGCTAAGCTTGGAAGGACAACAGGCTCTATTAACGGGCTTATCTACAGAGGAACTGAAGATCATAAGCTGTCCCTACCAAGATGGCTTCAATGGCCGACCTCCCTGCCTGCCGAGATAACGGTTAAAGGGCCGGATTTCATGACATTCGGCGCACTTTCCAATCCGATGAGCGGCAAGCTTCGACTCCCGAACGGTCCGACACAGAAGCTGGGCTTTAATAACGACTATGCAATTAAAGTCTTGAATGAATTAATCCGGACCCGTACTCTGCCCGATTTCTTGTATGTCTATCTGCCGGATCTGGATCAGAAGATGCATCGGAACGGCCCTAATGAATTCGATGGAGTCGTCGCCATAGACCGCCAGCTTCAATCCGTCCTGCAAGCATTCGGTTCCCCTTCTCAAGCATTGAAGGAAGCCATCCTTATCGTTGTCGGAGACAGCGGGATGAGTCAGATTCTAGAGACCCGCGAGAATCCCGTCGTCGATTTGCCCAAGCTGCTGCAGACCTATCAAGTGCTTCGAACAGGCGATGCCATTACAGAAGAGACGGACATCGTGCTCGCGGTGAACGAAACGATGAGTTATGTGTATAAACTGCACGAGAAGGACAGCCTTCGAGCGATCGCGGACGTACTAAGGGAGGAACCGCGGCTGGATTTGATTGTTTGGAAAGAGGATGGTTGGGTCCATGCGGTTCAGGCCGGTACGGCAAAAGAACTGCGGTTTAAAGCCACCGGCATGGTAAAGGATCGTTATGGACAATCATGGACCGTTCAAGGCGATAACCAGGTATTAGATCTGCAAGTCAATGTCCCTGCTCATACAGTAGAGTACGGCCGATACCCGGATGGGCTTCGCCGTCTGTGGGGGGCCCTGCATTCCCACAAGTCCGATTACCTTGTTGTCACGGCCAAGCCCGGGTATGAATTGAGCGACTTGAGCTCTCCTCATCATAAGGGCGGGGGCGGTCATGGCTCTCTCGTAGTCGAGGAGTCGCTGGTGCCGCTGCTCATTGCGGGAACGGACCAACAGCCCGCAACCTTACGTTTGAAGGATTTGCAGCCTTATCTCATCAAGCTGCTGTCTGAGCGTGCCAAATCCCCTTAAGAACCAATGAGAATGTACGTCATGACTGACCTTGTATAAAAGAAAAAGAACGCATCATGCCCAGGGGGCAGATGCGTTCCATCGCGCCGTCAGCCCAAGGCTGACTATTTCGTAACAACTCGATAGCTTTTCCATAATGAGGGAATATCCGTACTGCTTGCTTCATATCTCATAAACCAGCAGCCGGGGAAAAATGTAAAGCGTTTCGCGATCACTTGGCATAACGAGAAGCGAGAGGGTCAAAAAGAAGCTTCACGGCTTTGCTTCGTTCCCGTTCCCCTGGGCGGATCCGCATGCCATGCAGAAGCGGGAGTCGCTGTCCATCTCCGCATTGCAGACCACACAGGCTTTGGTTGCCTGTTCCGGTTCGACTTCCGAGATTGTCTCCGGTTCAATGATCTGCAGCTGTTCATGCTCTTCGAAGCGATGTCCGCAGCCGTTACAAAATTTAGACGCATACGGAACCGTGTTGCTGCAGCCCGGACAATGCTTCTCGTTCTTGATTTCGCTGATCTTCATTTCAAGGGAAACGACTTCCCTCTGGAGATTCAGAATCTCTTGGCTAATGGCATGAATCTGTGGCTCTGCAGCAGTCAGATCATGATCCTGATAAGCGTCGAAAACAAATTGCCCCATCTGTGCCAAACACTTGTCGATCTCTTTGCGCTTCGTCGAAATTTGGCTGTTAAGACGTGTTACCTCTACGGTTTGTTGAGCCATATCGGCGGCTTTTGTAGCCCCTTGTTTGATTTTGTCAAAAATCCCCATTGAAACTCCCCCTCCAGACAAGTGGATGTATCCAAAATAAATAGCACCTGCGCATGAGGAGGTGCTTCCTGCTCATTGGTTATGTAAAATTTCACCCTAATTATTTACGAACCCACCGCAGAAGTCAACAATATAATTACAGCTTCAACATTTTTCTAGCAAGCACCTGAATTAAGGACCTAGTGCGGCAATAGGCATAAAGGATGAAAGCACGCAGCCAACTGGTTCAAAAGATATCTTCCATCCTCTAGCCTACTCCCCACACGCTCACTCCGGCTTCTTCGACCATGTCTGGCTCTTGGTCTTGCGCTCATTCGCAGAGTCCTCGATGAGCTCAGCCAGCCGTTTGCGCCGCGTCTCTTCCCTCTTCGCACTGACGATGAGCCAGATCGCCGTCTTCCGGTAAGAAGCCGACATAGACTGAAAGTACCTCCACGCTTTCTCGTTCGCCCGGAACTGCTCTTCCTCCGAATCCGATAATTGCGCAGCATCCTTTTGCTCATGGGCATAAATAGCCGATTTGTCTGCCTTGCGCTGCTCGAATGCGCGCATACCTTCCGCACGCATTCGTCCTTCCGCATCCAGCTCCGCTACACGCTGAATATTGACAGCACTCCAGATGCTGCTCGATTTGCGCGGCGTGAACCGAATCGTATAGCTATATGCGTCGATACCCTTGCGTATACCATCAATCCAGCCGAGACATAATGCCTCGTCGACGGATTCCGGCCAGGTCATGCTGGGTTTACCGGTGCCTTTCTTGTAATAGCCCACCCAGCAATCGGCCGCTTCATCATGATGCTTCTCCAGCCATTCCCGGAACTCAGCCGGATTTGCGAAGAATATCGGGTACACGGACTGTTTGTTCCACATTAGTGTCATCGCTCATTCTCCTTTGGACCTGTTCCTTCCGGCTTACTTCTTGTGCATCTTAAATTCAAGGAACAGCTCATTGTAATGCGATAGCATGCGCTTGCCCAGATTATCGTACACCTCAAGCTTCGCGGTCACGTCGTCCTCCGGATAGAAGCGCGTATCGCCCGAGATGTCCTCCGGCAGCAGCGCAAGTGCATCCTTGTTCGGCGTAGAGTAACCGACGTATTCGGCATTCTGCGCAGCATGGTCGGGATCCAGCATGAAATTGATGAACGCATAGGCGCCCTCGAGGTTGCGCGCCGTCTTCGGTATGACCATGTTATCGAACCACAGGTTCGAGCCCTCTTCCGGCACAACATAATCCAGCTTGTCATTCTCATCCATGATCTCGGATGCATCGCCTGACCAGACGACGCCTACGGCCGCCTCTTCACCGGCGAGCAGCATCTTAATTTCATCCCCGACAATCGCTTTGACATTGGGCGTCAGCTCGCCAAGCTTCCGCTTCGCTTCCTGCAGATGGTCTTCATTCGTATCGTTAAGAGAATAATGCAGGCTGTTCAAGCCGAAGCCCATCACTTCGCGTGCCCCGTCCACTAGCAGAATTTGATTGCGCAGCCGGGGATCCCACAGATCGTTCCAGCTTGTCAGCTGCCAGCCATCCAACAAGTCCGGGTTAAATACAATGCCAACCGTACCCCAGAAATAAGGAATCGAATAGCGGTTGCCGGGATCGAACGACAGATCCAAGAAACGGTCGTCAATATGCTTCAAATTGGGCAGCTTGCTGTGATCGATGGGAAGCAGCAGGTCCTCCTCTTTCATTTTGCTAATCGCATATTCCGAAGGAACGCTGACGTCGAACGTCGTGCCCCCTTGAGCGATTTTCGTCATCATGGCTTCGTTGGAGTCGAAGGTCTGATAGATCACCTTGGTGCCGCTCTCCTCCTCGAACGTCTTGATGAGCTCAGGATCGATATAATCCCCCCAATTATAAATCGTCAATGTATTGCCACCCGAATACCCTTGCGACTTATTCAGATAAGAGGTCAAGTACATGAGCGCGAATGCGACCAGAAAGATAACGGCGAAAGTGCGGATCAGCTGTTTCATCCGTCATTTCCCCCCTTCTCTTACAGCCGGCCGGCTGTTCCGCCGGTTAATGAAGTAATAGCCGATGACGAGAACAATCGTGAATAGGAAAAGCAAGGTCGACAGCGCGTTGATCGACAGCGAGACACCCTGCCTGGCGCGCGAGTATATTTCCACAGAGAGCGTCGAGAAGCCGTTCCCCGTTACGAAGAAGGTCACAGCGAAGTCATCTAGGGAATACGTCAGCGCCATGAAGAAGCCGGCGAAGATGCCCGGCTTGATGAACGGCAGCACAACCTTGGTCAGCACATCCAGGCTGCTGGCGCCAAGATCCCGAGCCGCATCGATTAGCGATGGACTCATCTCCTGCAGCTTCGGAAGGACCATCAGCACTACAATCGGCACGCTGAAGGCGATGTGCGAGAGCAGGACGGAGGTAAAGCCGAGCCGAATGCCGATCATCGTAAATAGAATCAGGAAGGACGCCCCGATGATGACGTCAGGACTGACGATTAGCACATTATTGAAGGACAGCAGGGCATTGCGCGGCTGTCTCCTGCGCACATGACGGATAGCCAGCGCGCCAATCACGCCCAGCATGGTCGAGATCGCTGCGGACAGCAGCGCGATCACGAATGTGTTCAGTACGATGATCAGCAGCCGCGTATCCGCAAACACCTCGCTATACCACTCCAGCGTAAATCCCTCGAAGCTGTGCATCGTTCCGCCGCTGTTGAAGGAATAGACCATGAGGTAGATAATCGGCGCATATAGAATCGCGAAGACAGCGAAGAGGTACAAATTCGACCACCTGAATGTCTTATTCATGCTCCCGCTCACCTCCGGTTCCCAGTTATTATCATAATAATCGCCATCGCAATGATCAAGAAGACGGCGATCGTCGCCCCCATGCCCCAATCCTGCGTCACGAGAAAATGCTGCTCTATGGCAGTACCAAGCGTAATGACGCGGTTGCCTGCAATGAGTCTTGTAATCATAAACAGTGATAAAGCCGGAATGAATACCGCTTGGCAGCCCGCCTTCACCCCATCAAGCGTAAGCGGAAAAATAACGCGGCGGAATGTCGTCCACGAGGATGCGCCTAAATCACGGGACGCATACACGAGGGACGGATTAAGCTCTTCAAGCGCGTTATAGATGGGCAGCACCATGAACGGAATAAAAATATAGACCGAGACGAAGATGAAGCTGAAGTCGGTAAACAAGATTTGCTGCGTCCCGATGCCAACCATCTCAAGCACCGCGTTTGCAAATCCATACGTGCCGAACAGCCCAAGAAACGCGTAAGCCTTGAGCAGCAAGTTGATCCAGCTCGGCAGGATAATAAGCAGCAGCCACAGCTGCTTATGTTTCAAGCGCGTGAGCAGATAAGCCGTCGGATAAGCGACCAGCAGGGAGAACAGCGTAATGAGCAGCGCGTACCAGAACGAGCTGAACGTCATCCTCATATAGACTGGCGTGAAGAACTTCGCATAGTTACCGAGCGTAAACTGTCCTTCGACGTCGAAGAACGAGTAGTATACGATGAGCACAATAGGCGCAACGACGAAGAGCGCGATCCATGTTATGTATGGAACCAGGTATAGATTGCGCGTTCTATTCACCATGCGGAGCACCGACCTCGCTGTACGACTCCAGCCGCTTATCGAACTCTTCCTCCGTCTCGTTAAACCGCATGACGTGAATAGCCTCCGGATCAAAGTCGAGACCGATCTCTTCACCGACGACAGCCCGCTTCGTCGAGTGAACCAGCCACTTATTTCCCGCATCGTCGAACCCGAGAATTTCGTAATGGACGCCGCGGAACAGCTGGGATTCCACACGGATTTGCAGCTTGCCTTGGCCGTGTGCAGTGATCTCCAGATCCTCCGGACGAATCACGAGCTCAACCGGCTCATTCGGATTAAGTCCCTGGTCGACGCATTCGAAGGACTTACCGGCAAATTCCACCACGAAGTCCTGCGTCATCCGCCCCGGAATAATGTTCGATTCCCCGACAAAATCAGCGACGAAGCGGTTAATCGGTTCATCATAGATGTCGATAGGCGTTCCGCTCTGCTGGATCTTGCCTTCATGGAGAACGAAGATTTCATCCGACATCGCAAGCGCCTCTTCCTGATCATGGGTAACGAAGATGAAGGTGATCCCGAGGCGGCGCTGCAGCTCGCGCAGCTCGTACTGCATCTCCGTGCGCAGCTTAAGATCGAGTGCGGACAACGGCTCGTCCAGCAGGATGATCTCCGGTTCATTCACAATTGCCCGCGCGATGGCGACACGCTGCCGCTGACCCCCGGACATCTCCGTAATCTCGCGGCTCCCGTAGCCGTCAAGGTTGACGAAACGAAGCGCTTCATTCACTTTGGCGTTAATGTCGGCCTTGCCGAGCTTCTTAACGCGCAGACCGAAGGCCACATTCTCGAATACGTTCAGATGCGGGAACAGGGCGTAGTCCTGAAACACCGTGTTGACCTGCCGTTTGTTAGCCGGAACGTTATTAATAATGCGTCCATTGAAATGAATGTTGCCTTTCGATGGCTCAATGAATCCGGCTATAAGTCGAAGAATCGTCGTCTTCCCACAGCCCGAGGGACCGAGCAGCGTATAGAACTTGCCTCGTTCAATTTCAAAGCTGACATCGTTCAACACCGGTGAGTCGTTGTCATATTGCTTGGTCACCCGATCGAAGCGGATGATCGTTTGATCCGTCATTTCACTGTTTCCCCTTTACATGATTGGTGATCACCGGGACCGGCATTAACCCTACATGGTTAGTTTACCCAATTAGCCCGCCTGCATAGCTCAATGTGTCTATCATATACGAAAGTCGCCGTCCTCTAAAGTGGAAATTGTGCCAGCCGGACAATACCTGACATGAATTGGAATTGAAGGGGGTTTCGTGCTGTAACGCCTGCCAGTAATAGACGTTCTAAGAAAAACAGTCAAAAAAAAACGGGAACAAATTTCGTTCCCGGGCGATCTATTATTAGCTGCCGTCACTTTGATAGTTGCTATGCTCTCAACGACTTCCGCTTCCTGGTTGTCCTGTCGGACATCCCTTCGAGCTTGTACGGGCTTGAAACTCGGGTACATTCTCAAACATCTGAAGAATGCTTGGATTCTCTTCTCTCTTATCGCATTAGATCAGCCTTGCCGAATGGTAAGTACCACATTACCTACCTTATGTCCTTGCTCCACATAGCGGTGGGCTTCTGCCGCTTGCTCCAGCGGATAACGGCGGTCGATGACCGAATGCAGCCTCCCCGCTTCGATCAGCTCCTTAAGACACATCAAATCTTCCGCGTTTTCCTTCATGGTCCCCCCGATCACCTTCTTGCCGCTCGTCAGGTTGGTCCATAACCCGCGAACGATCGGCAGAGGACTCAAGTGTACCGCACGCAGATAGAAGCCCCTCGGTGCAAGACGCTTGATGCAAGCCTCGAAAGGACTCTTCCCTACCGTATCAAAAATAATATCGTATGCCGAACCGTCATCCATGAACGACTCCTTCGTGTAATCAATGACGCGGTCGGCCCCCAGCGTTCTGACCAGTTCCACATTCGACGTGCTGCAGACTCCGGTCACTTCTGCGCCGAAATGCTTGGCGAGCTGCACGGCATACGTCCCCACGCTGCCCGAGGCTCCATAGACGAGCACGCGGCTGCCGCTCTGGATGCTGCCCTTCCGGAGAAATTGTAAGGCGGTATAGGCGCCGACCGGAACCGCGGCCGCCTCCTCGAACGTCATGTTCGCCGGCATAAGCGCAACAGCGCCGTTCTCGGGCAAACATTTAAATTCGGCATACGCGCCGAAGCCGTTGCCGCACGCGGCATAGACGGCATCCCCCGGCTTGAACCGGGTAACGCTGCTGCCAGCCGATTCAACCACGCCCGCCAGTTCGTATCGCCTGCAGGCGGTCGCTTACCGGATGCTCCGATCTCTGAGCGAAACGGATGACGCTGTACAGGAGTCATGGATACGCTTAGTCGCTCTGAAGTTGCGAAGTTGAGAATATGGGAGGATGGCTGACAACAATCGTCTCGAGGGTGTGTCTGGATATACTGCGATTCCGTAAATTTCGGCGCGAGGAGCTTACGATGGCTAGTGTACCTGAACCGGCTGCTAGCCACCAAGACGGAATCAACCCCGAGCACGAAGTGTTGCTGGTATGATTCTGTCGGTCTTGCGATGCTGGTGGTCAAGGAGCTACTGCCGTGAACTGTAACCCGAAAGATGGACAATAAAAAGTGCCCATCTTTCGGGTTATAGTTCACGTAAACAGCTATATGGCGGTATTTTGGATGACTAGCCCGACAGTGATAAGACCCCTTTATACATACGAAGCGTTCTACGATAGGCGCGTTTCATCCGGCCCATCTGTCCGGCGTAACATCTCTCAGGCTTTTGAAGCGCCTGTTTAAGCGGCACAATCCGACAGCTGCTTTGCTCGTCATCCTTCGAGATACATACCCATGTCGGTATGTAATCAATACCTGCGAGCTGGACGGAGCCGCTGGTTGTTTTCCGAATCCTGATTCGAACAATAATACCGGTTAAAGCGGCATCCTTGCCGTTTAGCCGCGTAGAAATAAAGTTGCCCAGTGAGTAGATCGCAAACCGTTTTCTCGACCGTCCGTCTATATCTTTCACAGTGCGACACACCGCTGGCTGAAGAACATGCGGATGTGCGCCAAGAACCACATCAGCTCCCTGACGAAACAAGAATCGGGCCAACTTCTTTTGGTGGGCGGCTGGACTTCGGTGATATTCAAATCCGTAATGCATGCAGACTATAATGAAATCCGATATCACCCGCAACCGTTTCAGATCCTGCTTCATGCACATGCGTACGATCTTCTTGACGCCGGCAGGCTGCCCCTTTGGAACCGTATTGCCGTTCGTGTCCCTCGTATACGAGAGTATGCCGATACGAATCCCCCCGACATCTTGAACACAGAGCTTTCGAGACTCTTCCCTGTTCCGGTGCGTTCCGACATGGGCAATCCCGTTCTTATCAAGTACTTCGAGCGTCCGTTTGAGTCCGTGAACGCCATAATCCATGCAATGGTTATTTGCCGTAGCAAGCACATTGAAACCAACGGTCTTCAAAACCGAAGCGAAGATATCCGGACATTTGAAGATCGGATTACCATTCTTCGGATTCCGTCTCGTCTTCATGTACCCGTCTGCCGAACCACCTGCAAAGGTTGTCTCGAGATTACCTATTGTCAGATGCGCATCCTGCAGATATCGGGAAATCGGTTCAAACACCTGCTCGAAAGCATAATGCACGTTATCTTTGTCGAATGAGCCACCTCGTTTGTCACGGGTACATATTGACCGAATCAGCAGTGGTTTCATCAAGAGATCCCCGACCGCGGCAATGATAATATCATCAGACATGCAATCTTCCTTTCTATAGTCTAAGTTTTTTAAAGCCATTATATGCGATTCCACCTGATTTCGACATTTAATAGGAACGAGTCGATTACTCGGATAACCGTTCCTCGTAACCGCTCCCAGCCATTTATTTTGATTAGTCCGTTTAACCTATTTGGTTTTAGTTGCGGCTGGCTACTTCTGCATAACTGCCGTTCTTATTATGGGATTAGCCAGTTTTTTTATTGGCTGACCTCTTTTGTTCTTAAGGGGATAAGTAACGGTAAGCCGGGGTCGTATGTAACTGTCTATGGGACCGGGTGGAAGGTGATACAGAAATGAATCCAGTAATCAGACTGGATATAGCTAAAGGAGAAAGTCCGGTTCTGGCCTTCTTAGACAAAGGAACGCCAGGGGAGGGTGCACCCCAAGGGCGATGTGGAGATCCCCTGGACGGTGCGGTCATATCAACTATCCATAGGTTTGGAACGAAACGATCCTAAGCTCTGTTCCCGCCTACGTTCTTACAGAAAACCATGGTGCAGACAACATTCTCCACCAGCACCTCTTATGAATCCGCAGTATCGATCATGAGTCCTTGATTGACGCCTCTCCTAGACGCGGCTTGTGCGAATCGTCCCACTAGCGATGCCCGCGTATGAATCAGCATCATCGGGACGAGCCGGTCTGTTCGCCGCCCGATTCGCTCCTTTCCTTCCGGATGCAGGACCGATAATAACAACCGCAGATAGGACGTGGACAATCGTTTGATCATACCGGACTTTAACGGGCGCTGTTCGAATCCGAGCCCATGCGTAAGTCCGCGATGGAGCAGTGTTACGCCCATCAACGCTTTTACCTGCGATAGCTCGGGGGCGGCGTCTATGGCGACGGTGATTTGCTTCATCGAATCGCGTACGGATCGCGCCACAATTAAAGCTGTACGATCCGACCCGCCGTTCTGGAGCAGGTAAAGTATTCGGTCGTTATCCAGGTGAAGCTCACCGATCCAATCACCGCTGCTAATCAAGGTTCCGTCTTCACATGCGATGCTCTCCCCGCGATGCCTCCTTACCATGACTTTACAAATGCCATATTGCGAAGTATGGGCGCTTCGCCAACGGGACAGCAGCTGAAAGCCCTTTTCCCACATCATCCAGAGTGATTGTATGATCACCTTCCACTCCATGCCATACCCTCTCTCCATCTTGTATCGTTGTGCATTGCCGACATAGGCATAGATTCGTCGTTAAATCGTACGCCTCTTCGTGAACCACCAGCCCCCAGCCAGAAAGAGGCAGCTGAGCAGGAAGGTCAGCCCGAAGCCCTGCAGTAGGGAATCGTTGAACAGCAGCGTTAGAAATCCATCGGCCACTTTGACCCGGAGCGAGGCGATCGAGGTACCAATCGGAATAGCCGCGATTAAGACGACCCAAATGATCCAGCCTGCGACGTGACGTAAACTAGAGAACAAGAGGTTTAATAATGAAGCGAGCAGCATATAGGTGCCGAATTGGTATAAGAACATGCCTGCCAAGCCGAATTGATCCCAATGAAAGACCTCCAATATATTTAAAGTATTATAATAGTCCCGAATAAAGCCGATCTCGAGCTTCAACCACACGATATTGAATAGAGCGAACAGGGCTGACCACATCGTATAAATCGTTATTAAGCCGGTATAATACTCTTTGCGCGAAGCACCCAAGTTTATAATTCGCTTATAGAAGCTGACCGGAAGGACAACGGCCATACAAATCAGAATAATAAGAAGCATATTGCCGCTCGACACATTGGTATTGTCACCACTCCCGGCAAATTGGCCGACGATAAACTGAACGAGGATGTTTACCACGATAATGCCCAGTATGATATATAAGTACAAGCGCAGCTGAAGGAATGACGCCTTGATAAGGATATTCATCTTATTCAACATGCTCGCCCCCTTCGATCAGATAGGCAAAGAACTTCTGAAGCGGCAGCCCGTCAATTGTAATGCCCAATCTGCCGGCTTGAGCCCTCTCCGCTTCCCCAATCTCATCGTATACGGCCACAAGAGCGCCATTCCCGTAATTCTCTTCATAGATGACGCGCTTCCCGCTCGTAAAGGCGCGAACAGCCTCGCTGCTGCCTTTAAGCAGATGGGAATGCGTTCGAATATTGTCTACATCGTCATCCAGCAGGATGGTTCCGGCATCCATAATATAGATTCGCTCAACAACCATCGCGATCTCGTCGATCAGATGGGTGGACAGCAGGATCGTACGTGGATGCTCAGCATAATCCTCCACGAGCAGACGGTAGAATTTCTCCCGCATAAGCACATCCAGCCCCAGCACCGGCTCATCGTAGATCGTCAGCGGAGCTCTGCTCGCCAGACCGATAATGTTGCCAACGAGCGACTCCATCCCTCTGGACAGCTGACGAATTTTCTTATTCGGATTCAGCTTGAACGTCCGAACTAATTCATTGGCGAGCGTCCAATCCCAGTTCTTATGAAACGAGGAGGCAAGCTCCAGGATTTCGATGACCTTGGCGCCGCCGAAAAAGAAGTTCTTCTCCCTCACATAACAGATGTCTCTTGGCGTATCGCCCTGTCTCAGCGGTAAGCCGGCGATTGCAATATCGCCATAGTCGGGAAAAACGCCGCCGGTTATCATATTAAGCAGCGTCGTTTTTCCCGCTCCATTGCGGCCGAGAAGCCCATAAATCGTATTCTCCTCCAGCTTCATCCCCAAATTGCGAACCGCATCGGTCTTGCCGTAACTCTTATTCACATTCGTACATTCCAGAATGGCATTCACGCACAACTCAGCTCCTTTTCCCCTGTTTAATCATCTCGATGATGTCCTCCGTGCTCATCTCCAGCTTGTCGGCCTCATCCAGCAGCTTGAGCACGAGTTCATTGTAGAACCGGTCCCGCCTTTTGGTCATAATGGCCTTCTTTGCGCCAGCAGCTACATACATCCCTAATCCCCTCTTCTTATACAAGATACCTTCATTCACGAGCAGAGCGATTCCCTTAACCGCCGTTGCCGGATTGATCTGAAAGGTCTTTGAAAATTGTGCCATGGAGATGATTTGATCTTCTTCATGGTAGGTTCCGTTCAGAATATCGTCCTCGATCATTTCGGCGATTTGTTGGAATATCGGCTGCCCGTTATCAAAGCTAACCTTCATATGATCACCCTACTAGTATGTTAGTCATGCAACATACTATAATACTTAAATTTCCGATTGTCAATTATTTCATTCCAGAAACAATCCGGGCTTAACCTTCGTTTAGATAATTAGAATGCTGACTCGCTAAGCAATCCTGCACGTCAACACGTACAGGATTTGAGTAAAACAATGGTGAATAATGCATGATGAAATTGGGTATGAACTTGATAATCAGGGGTGCAGGGCAGGATCAAGCTGTGAATAGCCTCACGCCTAGAGGGGATGAGATTAACCAATGAAACGAAAAGCCGTTCTTATCACTGCCATGGGAGAGCAAACCTTCACCGCCGGGCAGCGTGCCCGTCTTGAGGCTGCTGGCATCATCCAGTACCACCGATCGCTTTCTCCCCTTTCACCTGAGCAGCTCACTACACTTTTGAAGGATGCTGACGTAGCCGGACTCACTCCCCGTTCAGTTCCTGTTATAGACAAAGAATCGCTGGGCGGGCTTACGAAGCTTAAGGGGATCACTATCTTCGCTACAGGCGTCGACTATATCGATACCGCGTGGTTAGAGAAGCAGGGCATCGCGCTCGTTAATCTTCCGGAGTATTCCACGATCTCCGTCGCCGAGCATACGATGGGCCTTCTGCTCACGCTATCCCGCAGGATTCATCTCAGTCAAGATCGCGTCCGGGGACGAGTGCCGGCCGGAACATCGCTACGAGGCTGGGAGCTGCGCGGCAAGACGATCGGATTGATCGGCCTTGGCCGAATTGGCAGCTGCGTAGCCGAGCTGGCCGCTGCTTTTGGCATGCGCGTGCTCGGGTATGATCCTCGTCCAGAGCGGGCCGCCGCCGTCACAAGGGTCGACTTGGAGGAGCTGCTTACCTCCTCCGACATTGTCTCTCTTCACTATCCGTCCAGCTGGGGAAGCTCGCACAGCTTCGGGGCAAGCCAGCTTAGTCTCATGAAGCAGGGTGCGGTCCTCATTAACGTCTCCCGCTCCGCGCTCGTGGAAGACGAGGCGGTCGTTGACGCCATCGAGCAAGGCCGACTTCGGGGCTATGCGGTCGATGACCGCTTCTCGCTCGCAGACCGGGCACAGCAGCTCATTGCTGAGGGGCGCATTGTGCAAACAGGCCATACCGCGTGGTATTCCGATGAAGTGATCGAGCGGGGCTACGAGGCCATGGTGAATAATGTCATCGGTCTGCTGACAGGTGATTCAGAGGATACGTCCTCATTATGGTCGAGAGGAATGAATTCGGATGCCTAGCAGTAAGCAGCAGGAGCGTGCAACAAGCAGAGCGGCGTTAACGCCAACGGACAGGCTGCTGCACATGGAGCGATGGCTTATTATAGCGGCTTTCAGTATAAGCGCCCTCCTCGTGTTATTGATGGTCGCCGCAAAATGGCCCCGCTACTGGGAGTACATCGCCTCCGAGCAAACCCCGATGACCTGGCTGCAGAGCATCGTCTGGTTCGGATGCGGACTGCTTGCTCTGTTAAGTCTGATGCTCGTCTATGCCAAAGAAGGACTCCGCATGAAGGCCACTGTATGGCTGATGCTCGCGTCAGCTTGCTTCTTCCTGATGGCCGACGAACGGTTCGCCCTTCACGAGCGAATCCGGGATCATTGGTTGAAGCCTGCCGATATACGGCTGCTGCCCTGGATGGGGGCGGGCGACTTTATTATTCTCATCTATGCCTTGGTTGCACTTAGCTTTGTCGGCTACATCTATCGGGTGTTCAAGGCTCGCAAATCGGCATGGATATGGCTG
Organism: Paenibacillus mendelii; assembly: GCF_024498075.1. Taxonomy (GTDB): domain Bacteria; phylum Bacillota; class Bacilli; order Paenibacillales; family Paenibacillaceae; genus Paenibacillus_Z; species Paenibacillus_Z mendelii. Next base: position 197,140 of record NZ_JANHOF010000006.1, on the reverse strand, counting down.
TGTATCGCAGCCGGGCTTGCCGCCATTGCCGTTGGCATGGACTCCTTCGATGTTTCGCAGATGTCGAAGGATACAGAGCGGCTGGAGCAGTCGCTCGAGGAAATCGTCGAGCTGGCATCGGTGCTGGCCTTGTTCAGCTCGAAGCTGCTCATGCTCGGTCACTACATCTCCATAGGGATGGAGATGGGCAAGCCCCTTGCGGAGTCTTCCAAGTGAGGCAGCCCATATTGCACTGACATCATCTATGCAAAACCCATGATGGCTCACGGCATTCACCGTGGGCCATCATGGGTTTCGTGTATATCCGCCGCAAATTGTCTGCACCTACAAGCTGCATCCCTACAAAAAAAGGAAATAAGTGTTCGTCTAGCCAATACATTAACAAGGCTGCGCAAGCCAATGAACATGAACAAGAGAGGAAGCACCCTATGCTGTGGGAAAACTTAACCGTTAAACAGTTTGAAGAGGCTGTCATCTCGACAAACCGAGTCTGTGTACTTCCTATTGGCTGTCTTGAAAAGCATGGCGACCATCTCCCCCTCGGTACGGATATGATGATTGCTAGAGCGGTTGTGGAACAAACCGCTGAGCTCGAGCCTGTCGTTATCTTTCCGTATTATATCTTCGGCCAGGTCTCGGAGGTGAAGCATTATGCAGGAACAGTAGCCTTGAGCGGCGAGATGCAGATGCGGCTTTTGAGCGAGGTATGCAAGGAAATCAGACGCAACGGCTTCGACAAAATCATTCTTGCCAACGGTCACGGGGGCAACAATAACATGCTGAAATATTTTGCCCAAACCATGCTCGACGAGCGCAAGGATTATGTTGTCTACACCTATGATTTGTGGGAATTAAACAGCGGGCAGCTGCAGCACCTGGAGAGCAGTTTCGAAACGCCTGGCGAATACGGGCATGCCGATCATATGGAAACCTCCGAAATCATGCATATCGATCCTTCACTTGTTTATATGGACCGGCTAAACCCCGGAGAGTGGGATTCACAAGGCAGGGCCCGCTGGCTCGCAGAGCACAACGTTACGGCCGGCATTCACTGGTACACCGAGTTTCCCAATCAAATCGCGGGTGATCCCTCCCTCTCTACGGCGGACTACGGCAAAGTCTACATCGATTTCTGCTCGCATAATTTTGCAGAGGCCATCCGTCAGATCAAGAAGGACGAAACCGTCCTGAAGCTTCAGACGGAGTTTTTCGATCGCTGCGACGAGGTTGCACGGATCCCAGGTACGGCCAAGAAGGATAATGAATGAGCATCGTACCTTTGGCGTCTGCCTTCGATCCGTTGAGGTATGGCGGGAAAGCCGTTCAATTAGGAGCGGCGCTGCGTGCAGGATTGCCGGTGCCTGCCGGGTATGCCGTTTCCCACGAAAGTGTCCAGCGAATCACAGCCGGTGACCAAGCAGCCGTTCATGAACTAAGGGAAGCCGCCGGCTCATTAGCACGGAGACTTGCCGTTCGTTCGTCGGCCGTTGATGAGGATGGGGATCAAGCCAGTTACGCGGGCGTTTACACAACCCTGCTTAACGTTACGGACGAAGACCGTTTATTCGAAGCCATTCAGCAAGTGGCCGACTCCGGGAAATCAGCCCCAGCCATCGCTTATCGACGAAAGCAAGGCAGAGCAGCCCTGTCCCCCGTTAGTGTCATTATGCAAGAGACCATCGAGTCCGACTGCTCGGGGGTGATGTTCACTAGACATCCCGTAACAGGACAAGACGAACGTGTCATTGAGGCATGCTGGGGGCTCGGCGAGAGTATCGCCTCCGGTCGTATTATTCCCGATATGTACACGGCGAGCAGAGGAGCCTCCTCGATCCACGTTCAGATCGGGGATAAAGAAACGGCAATCGTTCACGATGAGCATGGGGGGACGAATGAAATTAAGCTCGACGCTTCCCTCAGCCGGCAAGCCTGCTTATCGGAGCAGCAGGTGCGTCAGCTCGACCAGCTTGCGGCACAGTGTGAGGCGGTATTCGGTGATGCGCTCGATATCGAATGGGCTTACGCAGAGAACCGGTTATATCTGCTGCAATGCCGCAGAATAACCGTATGACGGCAGCACAAGATGCCCCTTTCCGACCAGCTCCGGGGGCATCTTGTGCATTGTAAATCGTTTTATTAAGGCGTTCCCCAGAACCCGATCGAGATAACACCGGCGGTAATTACACCCGACATCGCAATTCGCTGCCAGCCGTTAGACTCCTTCAGCAGGAAGACGCCAAGCAGCGTCCCGAATACCGTACCCATTTCACGAATAGGAGCAACATGGGATAGCGGCGCCATATTGACCGCGAGCAGGAACAGGAAATAGGAGCCCGGCGATAATACGGCCCCGACTGAAATCGTCCGCCAATTGATCGCCAGTTCCTTCTTCATCTCTCCCGAGCGCAGGACGATCGGAGTCAGAATGAGAATGTAGGCGATATTGCCGAGTTCCAGCAGCGACAATGGCGACAGGTAATGGAGCAGCGTCTTGTCGATCAGGACGTAGCCGGTGATACAAAGGCCATTCATGAAGGCCGGTACCAAGTAGTACATCATCGAGTGTTCGCCCTTTACTCTCTTTCCGGCAAAACCGCCGATGACGAACAAGCCGGCCGCGATGCTTAATACACCTAACCATCCGACAAGCGATAAGGATTCCCCATACAACCAGACACTGACGATAGGGACAAGCAGCGCCCCGGTTCCCCTCATGATCGGATACGTTCGGGACATGTCTCCACGCTCGTAGGCTCTTGGGAGCAGTAGAATGTACAGACATTGAAACAGCAGCGAGCCCCCCATTAAGAGAATACCCTTGTAGCCGAACCCACCTTTGCTTAGCTCCATGATGAAGTTCGGCAGCAGTGTCACCGTGGCGAATATATGAATCCACCATAGGAACACACGCTTATTCTTACTCGTCTTCGTAAACAAATTCCATACCGCATGTGTTAAGCCCGAGCATAGAACAAGCAGCAATGCGACGATCATTCTTCTCACTTCCTACATAACGAATTCATCAATACGGTGTTATCTTAACGCCGCACAGCCCTATAAGTCAATATAAAAAACAATCAATAACAACCAAACACACATTTAATAATTATTGGTCCGCAGCCGTCCATTGCCCATGCTGAAGAACCCCAGCCATACGGCCAGGGTTCTTCAGCATATACGAGATTGGAGCATAAGCCGCTGCACAGGCAGAAGGTTCATCCCATTACGGTTGTTCCCGGATTTCCTCGAATGACTTCATCAGAATGACAGGGCCCCGCTACGCCTTCAATGACGGAAATCCAAAATAGTGGCGGGCATTCTGGTAGGAGATGTCCTCCACCATCGTGCCGAGCAGATCCATGTCATAAGGCGCTTCGCCGCGTACAACCCACTCACCGAGCAGGCTGCATAGAATCCGGCGGAAATACTCATGCCTCGTGTATGAGAGGAAGCTGCGGGAATCGGTCAGCATGCCGACAAACCGGCTGAGCAAGCCCGTATTGGCGAGCGCATTCATCTGCTCGAGCATGCCGTCCTTCGTATCGTTGAACCACCATGCTGAACCGAGCTGTATTTTGCCCGGCACCGATCCGTCCTGGAAGCTTCCCATGATCGTGCCCATCACGTAATAATCCTTCGGATTGAGGGAATATAGAATGGTCTGGGGCAGCGCTCCCGCCGACTCCAGCCCGTCGAGCAGCTTGGCAAGCGGGTAGGCGAGCTGACCATCGTGGATGGCATCGAAGCCCGTATCCGGGCCGACCGCTCCGAACATCCGGCTGTTGTTGTTGCGGCTCGCATGAATGTGCAGCTGCATCGTCCAGCCCAGCTTCGCATAGAGCCGTCCGAGGAAGAGCATCGTATGCGTCTTGTATTTGCGCTCCTCTTCCACGCTCACCGGCTGACCGGAAAGCGCTTTAGCGAATATGGCCGATACTTCTTCCGCCGTCGTCTCCTCATACGGGACCACATCGAGCGCATGGTCGGACACCAGACAGCCCGCCTCATCGAAGAAGTGGGCGCGCTCCTCAAGCGCAGCCAGCAGCCGGGCATAATCCGTTATGGCCGCACCTGTCGCCGTCTCCATTCTCTTGATCCAAGGCAGGAACGTATCGCGGCGGATTTCCAAGCTTTTGTCTGGACGGAATGAAGGCAGCACCGCACAGTCAAAATCGTCAAGCTCCCGTATGCCGATGTGATATTCCAGCGTATCTGCCGGGTCGTCCGTCGTGCAGATGACACGCACATTGCTCTTGCGGATGAGCTCACGCACGGTGAAATCCTGGTCTTGCAGCTGGGCATTGGCACGTTCCCAGATTGATGGCGCATTCTTCTTGTTAATGAGGTCGGTAATCCCGAAATAACGCTGAAGCTCTAAGTGCGACCAGTGATACAGCGGATTTCCAAGGGTGCTCGGAACCGTCTGCGCCCATGCCAGAAACCGGTCGTAATCCGTGACTCCTTCCCCGCCTGTCACGAAGGGCTCTGCAATGCCGTTCGCGCGCATCGCCCGCCATTTGTAGTGATCCCCATATAACCAAAGCTCTGTCAAATTGCCGAACCGTTTATTCTCGTAAATTTCCTGCGGACTCAGATGGCAGTGATAATCGATAATCGGCTGCTTGGCGGCAACTTCATGGTACAGCTGCTCCGCCACCTCGTTTGACAGCAAAAAGTTATCATCCAAGAACGGTTTCACCTTCATGCGTTCCTCCTCTTGCGCGTTAATGAAATTTGACCAAATCCTCGACCTTGACGGGCTGCCCGGTCCGGATGGACCGATTGGCCGCAATTCCTGTCAGAATCGAACGCGCTCCATCCATATGATTCGCCGCACGCTTATACCGATCCTCCACCGGCGTGCCAAAAATATCGTTGAGCAGCACCGGATCGCCTCCGCCATGTCCGCCTATACCTTCTTCGACATCCACCTTATATGGTGCCTCGAACATCGGGAACACGGTCATCGTTTTGCCTTTGAGCGCGCCTTCCAGTGCTTTATCGCCGCCTGAATTAACATAGGAGGTCTCGACGATTGACATTTCGAGCCGGCCCTTCGTGCCGTTAAAGGCAATCCGATAGCCTTCCCAAGGCATGTAGGCATTGAGTGAATAGGTCAGTATCGCGTTGTTCTTATAGCGAACCATCACGCCCATCGTATCCTCAATGCTGATCCCGTCGCCGAACACACTCTGGTCGCGCCGGTAGCCGTCTTCCTTCTCGGCATCCAGGTACAACGCCTTCAGTTGTTCGTTGCTGTCCAAGTGGAGCGCGAACGGATCGTCCTTCGCGTTCGGATTGCCCGTTGCCCGTTCGTAGAATTTGGTCACCCCGCGCTGCTCCGCATTCTCCTTGCCGTAGAAGAGCAGGTCGCCCATCGAGAATACCGTATCCGGCTCGGAGCCGATCCAGAAATTAACGAGGTCGAAGTGATGCGTCGATTTATGTACGAGCAGCCCGCCGCTGTTGCGCTTGTCGCGATGCCAACGGCGGAAGTAGTCTGCGCCATGCTGTGTATTCAGCAGCCATTCAAAGTGGACGGAGGTTACCTTTCCGATCGTGCCGTCCTCAATCAGCTCACGCGCTTTCGTGTGATGCGGAGCATAGCGATAGTTGAACGTGACGCGCACGCTGCGACCGGTACGCTCAACCGCATCGAGAATGTCCTGGCATTTTCGCTCATCCACCGTCATTGGCTTCTCGGTAATCACATCGCAGCCAAGTTCCATGGCGCGGATAATGTAGGTATGATGGGTGCGGTCCACGCTCGTCACAATGACGGCATCCGGCTTCTCCTCTTCGATCATCGTATCGAATTGCTCCGCTTTGTAGGTATGCACCTGCTTGTAGTTGTACTTATCCACCAGAAGCTTATTCGCATAATCCATCCGCGTCTGATTCGTATCGCAGAACGCGAGCAGCTCCGACGTATCCCGGTATTCCGTTGCAATCGCCCCGTAAAAAAACTGCGCTCTTCCGCCCGAACCGACCAGAACATATTTTTTCTTCGTGCTCATTATGGCTCATCCTTTTCTCATAGTAATGAGTTACTTCCTTAAGAATAAGCTTAATTTGCATGTTTTTCGCCTCGTTTTTTGCCTAAACACCCTATAACCCCGCTTATCTTGCTATAATAACAAAAAATGCTATTTAAGCCTGGAGGCCGCTGGATGACCTTCCCCGATTTGATGAAGCACGGAAGCGTAGCCGATCCGTTCTATGTGGAATACGCGAGGCGTATCGAGCCTTACAACATGAGGCAAAACCATTTTCACCCGTATTATGAAATCTACTATCTGCTGTCGGGGTCAAGAATCTACTTTATTAAGGACGCTTCCTACTTGGTTCAGGCAGGCGACATCGTCTTCATCCGGAAGAACGAGGTGCATAAGACGACACAGGCCGGAGATTCCTCTCACCAACGGGTGATCCTTTACTTCGATGACCGTTATATCCGCGATTGGAGCGATTCACAGGCGAAGCTGCTCTTAAGCCCGTTCATGTCCGATAACCCCGTCGTCCGGCTCCCGGAGGAAGTCCGGCTTCTGGTCGACGCCCATATTCACCGCATGATGAATGAACTGCATGAGGAACCCGTCGGTTGCGAGTTCTATTACAGCCAGGCGCTTAACGATATCCTCCTCCTCAGCGCCAGGTTCCAGCAGACGAATGTACCGGTTGAGCTGGAAGGCACCTCTGCTATTCATAGTAAAATCTCCGAGGTGGCCCGCTATTTGAACGCGAATTACGCCGAAACGATACACATCCACGACTTATCGAAGCGTTTCTATATCAGCCCGTATTATTTGAGCCGCGTATTCAAGGAAGTCACGGGCTTCACGATTATCGATTATTTGAATTTGACCCGCGTGAAGGAAGCCCAGCGGCTGCTGCAGGAAACCTCGATGAGCATTACGGACATCTCTGCGGCCATTGGCTTTGGCAATTTCTCGCATTTTGGCAAAACGTTCAAGAAAATTACGCGCTCCTCTCCGCGTGAGTATCGGCAGGGTAAGGCTCTGCTCCGCTCTTCAGAAGAGGGCCAGCGCTGATGCCGGGAGTTTCTCACCGCAGATCAAGACACGCGGATAAAAAAAGTCCGTGCCCCTAAGTAAGAGGGCACGAACTTTGGATTGAATTACCGGCGGCCCTTCACCGCTGCCGGCCGAAGAAGGAGCATATAACAGAGCACCGCGCCAGCCTCCGCGGCGAGGATGACGATTCCGAGCGGCATGGCGGTCCCGCTGCCGCCAAGACCTACGAGCGGTGCTGCAATACCGCCGATGATAAAGGAGAGCAGACCCAGCAGCGCGGAGGCCGTGCCTGCGGATTGGCCGTGATTCTGCAGCGCAAGCGAGAAGCCAGCGGTGGAGACGATTCCGACGCTCGACACGACCAGGAACAGCGGAACTAACACAGCATATAAGCCGGCTCCCGCCGCGATGACGATAAACAGCAGCACGCCGCCGAATGCAGCAATGCTCAGACCGTACCGGAGCAGCTTTGGCTCGCCGATCCGGCCCGCTAAGCGGCCAGTAATTTGCGTAGCGGCAATGATGCCAAGGCCGTTGATTGCAAAGATATAACTGAAGGTTTGCGGTGTAACACCGAAAAATTCCTGCAGTACGAATGGCGAACCGGATATATACGCGAACATCGCAGCCATTACGAAGCCTTGTGTCAGCGCGTAGCCCATGAAGATCCGGTCTTGGAATAATCCGCCGAACGTCCGCAGCGTCTGTCCGATCCCGCCTTTCGTGCGCCGGCCTTCAGGAAGCGACTCCCTTAGTCCGAACAAGGTGCCGACAAGCATAACCAATCCGAAGACGGCTAGTACGATGAAGACCACGCGCCACGAGGCCGACTTCAGAATGAAGCCGCCAATGATCGGAGCGAGAATCGGAGCCGCTCCATTGACCAGCATAAGCTTCGAATAAAACTTCGTCAGCTCCGTTCCTGAATAGAGATCGCGCACAATGGCGCGGGAGATGACGATACCGGCTGCTCCGGCAAGCCCCTGAATGAATCGCAGGACCAGAAAGAGCCAGATGGAATTTGCAAATACGCATAATACCGAAGTGGCGGCGAAGACGATAAGTCCGATCAGAAGCGGAAAGCGGCGGCCTCGCACATCACTGATTGGTCCTGCTAGTAGCTGGCCGAGCGAGAGACCCAGCATGCATGCGGTCAGACTGAGCTGGGCGAGTGAAACGCTCGTGTTCAGATCGCCTGCCAATATCGGAAGCGCCGGTAAGTACATGTCCAAGCAAAGCGGTCCAAATGCGGATAGCCCGCCCAGAATAATCGCCATCCAAAGACGGCTGGTAGACGGAAGCGAACGATTGTCGGGGTTCATTCTCGATGATGGGGCAGCATTCATAACGTTAAACATTCGTCTCCTTAAACGGTCAGTCTGCGCTTGACAATGGATCAGCCAAGCCGCGATATTCAGGCATACTACCATGGGCATCATACCCTGTCAATGGACAAAAAAACCGTGAGTAACGGCATCCATCATTTAATCCAGTACGTGTACGCGTTATAATATGGTCAGAAAAGGAGTGATCAACGTATGTCCGCATTTGATTCGATTCGAAATATTTACTGTGTGGGTCGGAATTACGCGCTGCATGCCAAGGAGCTGGGAAACGCCGTACCCGAGCAGCCGATGATTTTTTCCAAGCCGACTCATGCTCTGCATCCTGCCGCAGGAACCCTTCGCCTTCCAGGCGGGGTCGGAGAGATCCATCACGAAATTGAATTGGTCGTTCGCATCGGGGCGCCTTACGAAGCGGACAAGCCCTTGGAGCAGCTGATAGATGGAGTTGCCCTCGGAATTGACTGGACCGCTAGAGATGTACAGTCGGCGTTGAAGGAGAAGCGGCACCCCTGGCTGCTTGCCAAAGGATTCAAAGGTTCGGCCGTCTTGAGCGATTTCATTCCTTATGAAGAAGGTAGCCGCTTCTCGGAGCTGCAGTTCAGCCTCCTGAAGAATGGGGAAACCATTCAATCCGGCTCACCTGCGGAGATGATCTTCTCCGTTCAAACGTTAGTGGATTACATTGGCGCTAACTTCGGACTGGATGCGGGGGATATCATTTATACAGGTACCCCTGCAGGTGTCGGAGCGGTGCAGGATGGCGATCTCATCGAGATGAAGCTAACGCCTCCAGGCGGCGCTGAGACTACGTTCGGTCCGCTTCGGATTGAGCTGTAAACCTAATTAGAGAAACGACGCATACGGCAGCTGCCGTATGCGTCGTTTCTCTAATTAGCCGTTTCTGTGCAGCACCCTACTGTTACGCCTAAACCCGGCTTTACAGCACGGTTTTTCACGAACCTGGCGTCTGTAACGCCGCTTTCCGGTCTTTCAGCACCTAACTTGCGTGTCTGCACCGCATATCTAGTCCTGTAACGCCTAAAAACGGCCTTACAGACCGAATTTTCAAGAGCCTGGCGTCTGTAACGCCGCTTTCTGGTCTTACGGCGCCTAACTTGTGTGTCTGCACCGCATTTCTTGATCTGTAACGCCTAAAACCGGCCTTACAGACCGAATTTTCAAGAGCCTTGCGTCTGTAACGCCGCTTTCTGGTCTTTCAGCGCCTAACTTGCGTGTCTGCACCGCATGTCTTTGTGCTGTTACGCCTAAAACCGGCCTTACAGCCTCGGCTATTCTCGAAACTGGCGTCTGTAACGCCGCTTTCTGGTCTTACGGCGCCTAACTTGCGGCTCTGTACCGCGTATCTAGTCCTGTTACGCCTATAAACGGTCTTACAGCTGCGCATTACCTTGCGGCAAACATCCGTAAGACCACTTTGTGGTCTTACGGCGCTCGCACTGCAGCAGATCACTCGATCATCTAACCGACATCGAGCAGCGCTTGCATGAACTTTCTCATGGCTGGGTTGCCTTTGGATTCAGATATCCAGGATTCCAGCTTCTCTTCTTCACCTCGGAAGTACAGGTCGAGCACCCTATTCAGCTCTTTCCGGTAAGCTCCGTGTAGACTAACGGTTTCCTTCTCCCATCCTTCCGTCCGCGCCGGCTGTTCGCTCCTATCTCCATTCTCCCGTCCTTCCACTTCCACGTCCGGTTGACCCGCAGTTCCATATTGATCCTCTTCCTGGCTTGCCTCCACCCGCTTACCTTCTTCCTGCAGCTTATGCACGAGCTCGCTCCAATCACGCGAATCCATGCCGAAGCTGCGTTCAGGATATTGATTAGCGGCTTTCAGGGCCGGATCCAGTGAAGGGTTCACATACACGAGTATCGCCAAGTAATTGCCTACAAACCTATGGCTGCTATCCACCCGAAGCGCCTGCTCGAACCGTTCCAACGATTCCTTCAGCTTCCCTTGTCTCATGAGCGCCGTCGCATAAACTGACTGTTCATAATCGTTCAGCGGCACTTTACTGAGGCGCAAATATTCATCGACCGCCTCATGATACGCAGGCCAGTCCTCCTTCTCATAGTAATAGGAGGCGAGCCGATTCATAACATTCGCCGATGGCCGCAGCTTTCGAAGCTTCTCCAGATCTTGCAGCGCCTCCTCCTCATACTTCGTCTCATCCATCACGGATGCCTTCGCTTCCAGCATGCGAATGATCATCCGCATGCTGTGAACATCACCCGTATTCTGCTCATAAGCTGCCTTGTACGAAGCAAGCGCAGCGTCCAGCTTGCCGCCCCGCAGCAGTAGATCGGCTTCTGTCATCGTCCGTTCCTTCATATAGAAGAAGGGCAGATTCCCCACCGTGTCCTCCCCCAGCCGATATCCACTGCTTCGACTCAGCAGACGACCGCTTGCATCATAAGCCAATACCCCCCATGAATAGCGATTCTCCGTATCGGTGAATCCCAGCAGCGACCCTGGGGATATCGAGCCCCAATCGCCCGGCTCCCCATAAGAGATCCCCACCGCATGTTCATAGAGCTCGTCTAGCGAAATTCGGATCCGGTTGTCCTTAATATGCGTGCGAATCGTCGTGCCGACGGATCCGCCTTTAATTGGAACGGTAGCCTCCAAGCTGTAATAAGTGGCGCCCTCTGTCTGCTCCCACTGAAAATCGATATAGGATTCGGTCACGGTCTGCTGATTGACGGGTGACGACAGTTCGATGAGTGGGGTAAATACGATGGTTTGCTTGATGGGCGCCTCCCCCCCCTTCACATCGAGCCAGGCATTAGAGTCGACGGGCCAGGTGTAGCCATCGATCTGATCATATTTCAACCCGAGGAAAATTTGGTAGCTCCCTTCAAGCACACCGTGAAAAGAGAAGCTTCCATCCGTGCCGGTAACGGTTTGATAGGGCTCACCTTCTGTAACGCTATGGTTGACCGCACTCTGCTGCCGCAAGAAAACAGCAACTCCAGGCATCGGCGTCCCATCGCTCCGCTTAATGATTCCCGAGACGACGGATACCTCGCCTCCTTGCTTCAGCACCCGCTTCAGCTCATCACGCAGCTGCGCCAGCTGCTCTGTCGTCACCATTTTCAAGTCCGGGAATTGCTTGAGTTCCTCCTCCTCCTGGAATCGTTCAATCTCCTCCATCTGCCTTTCGACCTGAGCGAGCGCCTCTGTCAAATTCCCTTCACGCATCAGCAGCTGTGCCCGGATCTGAACGATCTCGCTGTTCAGATGTGTATCACTGGTGCTCAGCTGCTTCGTCAACCGGTCCAAGATTTCCATAGCGGCGGTCTTATTGTCCTGCTTGGCCAATAGCTTGGCCTGTGCCAACATAATTTCCTTCAACAGGTAATCGTCCGATTGTACGTTGGTGATCCGTTTCTCCGCCAGTTCCAGCTGATGGAGCGCCTTATCCGGCTGACCCTGGTTCCCGTAATACAGGGCAATCTGTCTGGCTGCTCTCGTATAATAGCCATCAATCGGGCCCCCCTCCACGTATTGCTCCAAATAAGGCAGCTTCTCGGGCCAGCTTAATGCGATCTGCTCATCCGAAACAATACCTCCACTTTGCGTAGATCCCGGGCCAACCGTTACATCCACATCCGCAGTGATCGACTCCACGCCGAATTCAATAATATGATTGCGGATTAATGCCCACTTCTGTTTATCATTCACGGGATGGGCTAGTGCTTCAAGCAACTCCGCCTTGCTAGTAATCCCATCATTCCCTCCCGCGGCCTGCTCGTCTGCAACAAACAGCTTCCACTGAGGAAGCAGCACCTTCCCCGTTAGCGGGATAAGTACACCGAGTGCGAGGAGTGCCAGCACGAGATGCTTCACCTTAACCTTTATTTTCATCTTCATGCTTCCGTACAGCCTCCTCATAGACGTCCTTCCAATAGGTGTTGCCTCCGGTCTCGATCAGCTCACGCTGGGTCAACCGGAGATCCTCCTCGCTAACGCTGTCCTCCGGCTGTTGCGACACGCCCCAGAATAACAGGAGTGCGGCAGCTGCTCCGATCGGCACGAGCGGCAGCTCCAGCTCCTTGTTCCAGAAAGCTGACAGCCTATCCCGCCATGTTCGGGGATGCGTCCGATTCCGTACCTGGGCATGACCGGTGAATGTGATCCCATCCAATTCTTCGTCCAGCCGCGATTTCATCCGTTCCCGTTCCTTATCCGTCATAGCTTTAGAACCTCCTCCTTCACCAGCAGCTTGCGCAGCTGAAGCCGCCCCCTTGTCAGTCTCGCCTTAACCGTATTCTCATTCGTTGCCGTATGGGTCGCGATCTCCCGTATACTAAGCTCGTTATAATAGTAGAGCGTAATCACTTCCCGATAGATGTAATCGAGCCGATGAACCGCGTCACTCAGCCTCTCATTGCGCCATTCCAGCATCACTTGCAGCTCCGTATCCGGGTGATGCTCATCCGTCGGGATCTCCTCCATCCTTGCAAAAGGCAGCAAATTCCGCCATCCCCATGTCCGCTGCCTCATCCGGCATCGATTAATGGCGATCCGGGTGAGCCAGCTTTTCAATTGCTCCTCTTCACGCAGCTGTTCAATTTTGCGGAATGCCGTAATGAACGTATCCTGAACGGCCTCCTCCGCTGCCTGCAAATCTTTTAGCAAGAGGAAGGCGGTCCGGAGTAAATAGTCGCCATACTGCTCCATGAGGGCTTGAAGCGCGGCTTCGTCTCTATTTTTTAAGCCCTGCACCACATTCAGGCCGGTTCCCCCTCTCGTTAATTCTATCTCCTGGACCTATGATGCATCCTGCAACAATAAAGTTGCAACCATTGACGATTATTATTTCTTCATGATCTCGAATATTGCCGCTTCGGCATTCCTCATTAATCATCATTGTTCAACAAAATATAACAAATCATGTCAACAAAAATGAGCATTTATACTCTTGAAGGTGTATGATAGTAGAAATGTCTGGAAAACTCATTGGGAGGGAAAGCCATGGCGCTAACCAAACGTACTTTGAAGATGACGATTCGATCCAAGCTGCTGCTTGTATCTTTTTTGATGCTTCTTATACCCGTATCCATCTTGGGCATCATCAGCTACAATGTTTCAAAGACCGAATCCGATTCATTGATCCAGAAAAATTTGAGTAATATCGTGAAAATGGGGATTGAGTTAACCGCTACCTTCGAGCACTCCGTTGAAATGGGGACAATGTCGGAGAAGGATGCTCAGGACGAAGTAAAGCGGATCCTGATCGGACCGAAGAATGGGGACATCCGCACGATTAATCCGAAAATCGATCTGGGTCCGAATGGCTACTTCTACATCCTGGATGAGAAGGGCAACTTGCTCGCTCACCCTTCACTCGAGGGACAGAACATTCTGGACAAGAAGACGAGCGGCGGATTCTACTACATAAAAGATGTGATCGAAAAAGCAAAGAACGGCGGCGGATTCACCAATTATGACTGGCCGCTGCCGAAATCCACCAAAGAAGCCGAGAAAATTACATATGCCGCGGTCAGCAAGAAATGGGGATGGATCATTGCGGGCGGCTCTTATTTGCAGGATTATACGACAGGTCAATCCCGTATTCTGAATACGATCATCATTACACTCCTCTGCTGCTGGGCCGCAGGCGGACTTGTGATGACACTATTCAGCCTTCATATCTCAAGACCGCTGCGCAAGCTGGCTAATCAAGCCGGGCAGCTCGCCACCGGGGACCTGCGCACGGAAGAGCTGCGGATCCGCAACAAGGATGAAATCGGAGAGCTCGCCGGGTCATTCGCCACGATGAACGGAAGCTTAAGGGAGATGGCATCCGGCCTGTTAACAGGGGCGGATTCACTCTCATCTGCATCCAATGACTTGAATGCAGCGATCGATCATACAACCCAAGCGACGAATGCCATCTCCGTATCGGTGGAGAATGTTGTCGTGAGCAGTTCTACTCAGGAGCGAAGAATCAAGGATAGCACCCTTGCCATGGAAGAGATGTCCGCCGGGATTCAACGCGTCGCGTCCACTTCATCTACCGCCTATGATGCTTCCGCCGTTACTCTGCAGGAAGCCGAGCAGGGGAACCGTCTGATTGTACAATCGTCCGAGCAAATGAATACCGTGCGGGCAACCGTCAACGACATCGCTTCCATCGTAGCCACGCTAGGTGAACGCTCGCAAGAGATTGGCGAGATTGTACAGGTCATGACCGATATCTCCTCGCAAACCAATCTGCTTGCGTTGAATGCCTCCATCGAGGCCGCGCGCGCAGGCGAGCAAGGCAAAGGCTTCGCCGTCGTTGCCGGTGAGGTGAAGAAGCTGGCGGAACGTTCTCATGAATCGGCCCGACAGGTTGCGGATCTCATCACAACCATTCAGGCGAATATTGAGCAAGCAGCAGCCGCGATGGAGAAGGGTGAGCATGAGGTGACTGAAGGAGTGCAGTCCATTGAACATAGCGGGGAAGCATTCCGGCGGATTCTAATCGCGACCCGAAGTGTAGTAAGCCAAGTTCAGGAGGCTTCCGCTGCGGCAGAACAGATGAGTGCTGGCTCGCAGGAAATAGCCTCGGCTCTGCAGGAGGTACGTCATGCCTCCGAACAGGCCAGCCAGCTTGCCCAGCAAATTTCGGCATCGACCGAGGAACAGCTGGCCTCGATGGAAGAGATCAGCGCCTCTGCTAATTCCCTGCGTGCCATGTCGGGTGATATGCAGTCGCTGGCGCACCGGTTTAAGCTGTAGCCCTTGAATCTATCAATACCTCTGCCAGGCGTGCTGCAAGCGCCACTGCACCATGCCTGCATCCTAGATCATATTGCCCGTATGGAGGCCTGTCCCGGCTTCCATACGGGCTTTTTTCCATATGGACCGGCAAGACGTCTGTTCCATGCTAATCGTAAATAATATTGTATTCATTCTCCATCCATCTGCGATAAAATGGAACATATACGAGACTATACTGCTGCTGCAGCAAGGAGCTGAGTGTAATGAGATTAGGCGGGCCACTATTTGAAAACGCTTCCGATCCAGAGCAATGGATTGAAGCGCTGCAGCGCCAAGGCTATACCGCTGCTTATTGTCCAGAGTTGAATGCGGAGGATGATGCCGTCCTTCAAGCGTATGTTCGCGCTGCTCATGAGGCTAATATCGTGATTGGCGAGGTTGGAGCCTGGAGCAATCCCATCAGCCCGGACGATGAGATAAGAAGGAAGGCTGTTGCATACTGTAAACAACGATTAGCCTTAGCAGACCAGGTTGGCGCAAGATGCTGCGTCAACATCGCAGGTTCCCGATCTTCCTATTGGGCCGGCCCTCACCCGGATAATCTATCCGCGGATACCTTTGCCCTCATTGTTGACACGGTCAGGGAAATTATCGATAGCGTAAAGCCGACGAAGAGCTTCTACGCGCTAGAGACCATGCAGTGGGTATTCCCCGACACCGTCGACAATTATGTCCGGCTTGTCCATGCGATCGACCGGCCGCAGTTCGCCGTTCATCTCGATCCGGTCAACCTTATATCCAGCCCGCAGTTGTATTTCAACAACGCAGCCTTGATTAAGGAATGCTTCGACAAGCTTGGTCCATACATTAAGAGCTGCCACGCCAAGGACCTGCTGCTCGACGAAACACTGACCGTCATTCATCTGGATGAGACAGTTCCCGGCAAGGGTGCCCTGCATTACCCGACGTTTCTGCGCGAATTAAGCAAGCTTGATCCCGATATTCCATTGATGCTGGAGCATCTATCAACCTCCGAGGAATATCAAGCCGCCGCCGCTCACATCCGGTCGACTGCCCGCTCATTAGAATTGCAGGTGTAACCGCCCCAGGAAAGTCCTTTTCCCAGGGAAACTAGCGTTTTTTTATAAAATGATATCTTAATCAACACAACCTTTACAGATTTTGAAAGTATAACCTCTTATTAGAACATATAGGGAGGGCTCTTTTATGAAAACACGGGTTGGCGTCATTCTGCTCATCCTTTGTTTATGGGGTGGTTCTTTGCTCTACGCCATGTCAAACGATGTGAAAATAGTTGTGAATAACACCGAGCAGAGCAGCAAAGCTGTATTGATTGACGGCAAGGTCTATGTCCCCTTAAGCCAGCTCACCAATGAGCAGCAGGTGATGCTCAATTGGGACGAAGAACAGAGTAAACTGAACATTTATAAACCTAATGTCCATTTAACGACACTCTCCGCCAAAGGTGCCTTCGGCAATGTACCCAAGGGCACGCATTCGATCAGTGTGCTAGCGCAGGTCGATAATTTGAAGACGGACATCTCGGATTTAAAAATTACGATCACAACCCCTCAGAACAAAGAAAAGCTGATTCAATCTCTAGATGCGCGCGGTTCGAAAACCAACTTCTGGTTTCTAACGGATACAACCGAATACAATTTCGATAAGACAGGAAATTATTATGTTCGCTTATATATGAAGCCAACCTTCTCCAAAGAATGGTTTCTCGTATCCGAGAAACAGATTATTGCAGAATAGCCGCCATAGCTTCCACCATGATTGGTATAAACAAAGAGATGGCAGTCCTGAACGTCAACACGTTCGTGACTGCCATCTCTTTCTCGTTTACATCTTGAGTGCGCCTTGCGTCATCCCTTGGATATAGTACTTCATCCCGAATGAGAAGATGAGTACCAGCGGAATAGACGAAATCGCGTAGGCCGCGAATTGTACGCCCATATCGGTAACGCCGAATTGCTTCTTGAATAACGTGAGTCCTACGGCGATAACTTGAATGTTGCTATCCCGTATGGTGAGAAGCGGCCAAATATAGTCATTGTACACGCCGACCGAATGCATGATGAACAAGGTCGCCAGAATGGGCAACGAGAGCGGAAGCACCATTCGGATGAAGACGGTTCTCTCTGTCGCACCGTCCATCCGCGCTGCCTCGAACAGCTCGTTCGGGATCCCCGACATCGAGCTCCGGCACAGGAACGTTCCGAATATTTGCCCCCCTGCGGCACTCGCGATAATAATAACCCACGGCGTATTGGTCAGTCCCAGGTTCTCGTACAGAACGAAGGATGGAATAAGCGTCAATACACCCGGAATCATCATCATGGCCAGCATCATCAGAAACAGCATTTCTTTACCCGGGAACGTCTTCTTGGCGAAGATATAGCCGGATATCGATGATAGTACGATAACAATCAAGCTGCCTGCGACCGCATAGGCAATCGTGTTCATAATATACCGCCAAATACTGCTGAACGCTTCATTGTAATTGCCCCATTGGGGCGGAGAAGGCAGCGACCAGAAGCTGCCTAATATTTGCGAGTTGCTCTTTAATGAGCTGACAATCATGAACAGAATCGGCACCAGGGTTATAAAAGCCAAAAGGCAAAGTATGATAATAATGATTGCCTGCCGGACAACCTGCCAAGGGAATCCTTTGTCCTTGACGGTCGCCTTCGTTACATCGCCCGTATTCAAAGGTATCCCCTCCTAATCCTGCGTTTTGAGAAACTTGAGATTGATGACCGTAATGATCAGAATAACGAAGAACATCGCGACGCCGAGCGCCGATGCATAACCGAGATCATCGAATTTGGTCGCGGCATAGTACATTTGCAGCGCCGGGACATAAGTCGAATCCATCGGGCCGCCGCCTGTTACGATCAGAATGCCGTTGAAATCTTGGACAATGCCGATAAGTGCTAATATGATCAGAAACTTGAATTGCCCCGCAAGCAGCGGCAAATGAATGGATCGAATAATGCGCGGCAGCGTTGCCCCGTCCATCTTAGCCGATTCAATCAGCTCATCCGGAATGCCGAGCAGTCCCGCATAGAATACAAGCAGCTGCAGGATTCCGATGAAAGGGAAACCGATAAAGATGATCGCCCACAGTGCCGTGTTCGGATCGCCTAACCACGCATGCGCGAAAGTGCCAAGTCCCAAACCACTTAACAGCTGGTTAAAGAGACCGATGTTGGGATCGTACAGATTCTGCCAGATCAGAAGCATCGCCACGCCTGGAATAATCATCGACGCCGTAAAGGCCGTCCGGAACCAATACTGCATTTTTTTGCTGCGTAGGAAAAAGATCAATTCAGCCACAATTAGCGGCGGAATGAGTGTCTTGAATAGTCCTGTTACGATAAGCAGGCCTAAGTTCCCCATCCCCTTGGCAACGTAAGGATCCTCGAACATCCGCTTGAAATTATCCAAGCCGACAAACGTCGTCCTGCCGCCGGGATTCCAATCATATAGGGAGTGGAACAGTCCGGAGAATGCAGGGTAATACAGGAACACGAATAACAGCAGAAACGATGGTGCAAGCCCCAGATAGATGAGCTTCGAGCGCCAGATGGTCTTGAAAATCCCAAGACGATTCCGCTTTTTCATCACATACAGACCAAACAATATTAACAGCACGACGGCAACGCCGATGGCCGATAAGAGCAATGCTTGATTGCGGGCTTGCTTCTTGGCCCCTTCAACTACAGTACCAACGTCGTACTTATGAACCTGGCCTTGCTCGGTACCGCCATACAGCGTCTTGCCTTCCTTATCGAATTCGACTTCCCGTCCGGCACCGCTAACTTTTGTTTCCCACAGCTTCTTGCCCGCTCTGGAGAATACATAGAAGTTACCCGAGAAATCCGACACCCCGATAAATTGTCCATCTCTTGTGAATGCCACATCCGTCACAATATCCTTGGCGGCCAATTTTGCATCCCGTTTGCCTTCTTTGTCGAACAGCTCCACCGCATAGGCGGTTGTACCGGCAGCAACTTCGCCTTCATCCGACACAGCAACAGACTCTACCGCGCTGTCGAGGCCCATCTTGCGTACAACCTTGCCTTCCGAATCAAGCAAATGAATATATTGATCGGTTGCCCCTACCGCGACCCATTGCCCGTTGCCGGAGACGCTCACCGATTTCATTCCAATACTAATGTCGGCTGTACCCTTCACCTCGCCTGTCGCCCCATCGATATACTGGAGCTCCGTGCTGTTCTGAATGATAACCGAGATGATCGAGCCGTCCGGAGACGATGAAACGTCCTTAACCTGGCGCTTCATGTTTGTATCCCATAGTAATTTCCCAGCAGAGTCATAAGCATACAAATGCCGATCGTCCGATGATACGATTAAGTTTCCATTATTAAGTAAGTTAACCCCTGTAACGACGTTCTTTGCATCCACTGCAAATTGCTGTTTGCCCGCAGAATCAAAAACGAAAGCCTTAGCCCCATAACCGCCAACCGCTATTCGTGATCCATCTTCCGCTACGGAGATGGAAGTAATGTTGCCCGCTTGCTCGACAGACCAGCCCTCCTCGGCCTGTACGACCGCCGGGAAGAGAGAGAGCAGCAATAGAATCGCAATTGCGACCTGTGTTAGTTTTCTCACGGCGATCCTCCTTTCTCTTGTCCGTTAAAGCCGATTTGCACGGACAAGGCGTCCGTGCAAATCGGCTCCAGATGTAACTTTAATTAATTGCGGTCTGGCGGTCTGCGTTCTGGATTCTCTAAATCGGAGAGCTCCTTCTTGCGATCCTTCAGTGCAGCATCGAAATATTTATCAATATTCGCTTGAAGATCAGTCAAATATTTATCCGTATCGATCGTTCCGGCGAAATATTTCTGAATCGATCCGACCCAATCCTGTACGGATGGCTGGTAATCCCACAGACCGCGAGCAAGGCTGTTGCCTGGGCTGTTGAAGCCTTCCGTGTTACCAATTGGTTCAAAGTTTGCGAATGCTTTGCCCAGTTCTTCAGGCAATGTAATGTCTTTCAAGGCTGGTACGCCTGACAGCGCTGCATCCGTGCTGTTCTGAATTGCTTCCAGATAAACCCCGTAACCTTCTGGGCTTGTCAGGTACATCATGAAGTCAACATCCAGTTCCGTTTGTTTCGCGTCCTTCGCTACGAAGCCGTAGAAGCCAACCGGAATTTGAATCGTACGTACAGGTGCCATTACTTCAGGGCCTTCCATCGTCGGCATATTGAAGAATCCGTATTCGAACGACTTCACGCCGCCTTTAGAGCCGGTTTTCTTCTCATCCGCGAAGTCCTTCGGCAGCTGCCAGTAGGAAGCTGGGGATCCAACCATCGTTGCCGCTTTACCTGTCAGGAACAGGTTGTAGGCTTGATCGGCGTTAACTCCGAAGAATCCGTTTGGTGTATATTGGAACAATTCTTTCAGGTTCTCCATATACGCTTTCCATTTTGGATTGCCTGCAATTTTGAATGGACCTTCTTTGTCTTTAATGGCTTTCCATTGACGGAGTTCGTTTTTGGTTACTTTACTGTTGGAATCGTTATACGGATCATTGATATCATATTTCCAGTTCTCATCGATTTCGGGCAAGTACGTGTAATCCTGCTCCTGCGACTTCACGATATTAATGTAATCACGCAAGTATTGGTCGGCATAGATCCGTACCAGCCATCCGGCTTGACCGCTCCACATGGATTTTGCATTCCCGTCCAGTGCAAGCGGCGTAAACCCGGCTGCTTTTACCTTCTTGAAAGCTTCGATCAGCTCGTTGAACGTCTTCGGAGCCTCAGTTACACCGGCTTTTGCGAAGATTTCCTTGTTGTAGATCCATACGATCTGTACCGACTCGAAATTCAGGTTGTAGAGATGATCCTCTGCGCCCATACCGGACAGATTAATTCCCATGGCATCGAGGTCCAGACTTTCTTTCCACTTCTTGCCTGTGTAAGGATTGTCCTTTTCAAAAAATGGATAGAGGTCGACGAACTTCTTATCGGCCTGCAAGCTGACTACCTCATTATTCACAACCAAATCCACATCAGGCGTACCGGCTGCGAATTGAGCCGTCAGCCATTCCTTGTAGCCTTCAGCAGGTTTGTTGTCCACTTCAACTTTAACTCCAGGATGCTTCTTCATATAAGCGCCTCCCACGGCATTCCACACTTTGGCGGATCCGTTGGGAATGGAGATACGTATCGTCCCTGAAAGCTCGGACGCAGCAGGAGGATCGGTTTCTTTGTCACCGCCCGGCGCAGGCTCGTTGGTGTTGTTCGAAGGGGTGCTTGGCGTGTTGCCGGAATTGTCTTTCGAACAAGCTGCGAGTAAAGAAAGCATAAGAACAGAACACAAGACTAGCGCTAACCATCTTTTACTTTTCACTGTAACCTCTCCTTAAAGTCGAATCATGAAGCAAGTAACCGCTTACCTGAACCCCGTAACGTCATTCCATTCCGTGTGCCTGTCACTCCCAGTATGCCATTATCAGGCCACTCATGTTGCTGTATACTTTGCTTGATTAAGTATATACCTTGCTGAAGAAAAATGCAATTGATTATTAATAATGCAAAAAGAATTCTTATTGTCAATATGTTACAAATTGGTAAATATTGTGTCTAATTTGTGACATTTGGTTCGAAATTATATCTTCACCGCGAGTTTACCAAAACAATATTAATAAAAAAAGCCCCCATATTATGGGAGCAATTATTATTTCATTATTACTATTCTATTCTTTCCCCTCCGCACAGCTGTCACGGACGATAAGCTTTGGCACGATCTCATCCTTCAAGATTTTCCCTTGATTCTCATGAAGCTCGAACAAGAGCATCTCGGCAGCCCGTTCACCGAGCTTCTTCGTATTCTGATTGACCGTCGTCAAATTCGGAAAGGTATATTGGCTCATAACTACGTCATCATAGCCAATAATACTCATATCCTCCGGCACATTGATGCCCATTTCACGTGCGGCGTTCATGGCACCGATCGCCTTGTAGTCACTGGTTGCAAATACAGCGGTTGGACGGTTCTTCTT
Organism: Paenibacillus mendelii; assembly: GCF_024498075.1. Taxonomy (GTDB): domain Bacteria; phylum Bacillota; class Bacilli; order Paenibacillales; family Paenibacillaceae; genus Paenibacillus_Z; species Paenibacillus_Z mendelii. The sequence continues at coordinate 174,966 of NZ_JANHOF010000006.1, read as the reverse complement.
CCCCATCAGTGTCTGGAACCCCTCGTAGCCCATCTCAGGCTGCTCGGAGCCATTATTCACTACGCATACCAGATCGGGATCAAACGGAATCTGGTGCTGGGAGAGCGCAAGGCGGTAGCCCTGCAGCCGCAGCGAGAACTCCTGATTCATCTCGACCATGGAAGCACCGGTCAATATAATGCCGATCCGCTCATGCCCCAAGGATAATAGATGCTGCGTAGCCAAATATCCGCCGGTCAAATTGTCGACGATCACATAAGGGATGTTCAAATGTGGGTAATAAAAATGCACCGTAACCAAGCGGCGCCCTTCATCCCGCCATTTAATCAGCTTGGAAAGGTCAAATTGGTCGTTCGATGCCAGAATAATACCTGCATTCGGATCGTCTGGGAGCTCGTAGTTTGGTCCGATGTCCCACATGTAGAACGCTGTGCCATTCTCCTCGCACACTTCCTTAATGCCGGCAAGCGTATCGGCGAAGAATCTGTGGTTGTACAGCTGCACATCTAAATTCTGTTGAGCGAAGTAGATCGTGCTCATCGCTTTGGGACTTGCTTCCGCCGCGTTCTCCTGCACGAAGCTGCCCTTGCCCCGGACCCGATAGATGAAGCCTTCCTGCACCAAATCGGATAACGCCCGGCGTGAAGTAATCTCACTTGTATTATATTGTCTTGCTAAATCGATTTGGGTAGGCAGCGGGTCATGGGGCTTTAAGATCCCTTCTGCGATTTTCCCCTTTATATCCTCCATGATAAATTGATACATCGGTGTCTTCCCCGACTTTTCCGTTAACATGAGATCACTCCTTAACTCTTACATAAAGTATACTTTATACTGGAGTGATGCGCAAGAACGGACGAATGCTTCATTTTTCTAGCCTATTCTTGTTATTACCGCTCGTGGAAGGTTAAGGTTGGGTTGGGAAACCTTCCTCAAACCATCGATTTTAACAAAAAACGAGCGTCAGCCGCCGATCTCATAGTCGGCTTGCTGACGCTCGTTCGGTCATGTGGCTAAGTAGCCCCCGTCAACAGGGAATAAGGTTCCCGTAATCCACTCGCTATCGTCCGTACATAAGAATACAGCGGCTTTCCCCAGATCCTCCGGATCGCCAATCCTTCCCATAGGCAGATGCTTATTAGGCGCCTTGCGCCTTATCGGTTCACCTGGCGGTGTATTGATATCGGTCGGCACGCCGCCGCATAGAATGGCGTTGACGCGAATCCCGTATTTCCCCAAGGAATACGCCATAGACGTCGTTAAGGAATTAATGCCGCCTTTGCTTGCGGCATAATGGACCTGCGTTGCGCCCGCCCGATAGCTGGTAACCGTGCCGATATGCACGATCGCCCCTTTACCCGCATCCCGCATATGCCGCGCAGCGGCCTGGGAGCAGAAGAAGGCCCCGCCCAGATTGACGTCTATCGTCCGCCTCCAGTTTTCCTCATCGATGTCAAAGAAGTCGGCAAACGGGCATATACCTGCATTATTAACGAGAATATCAATTTTCGAAAAATCTTGAACCACTTGATCCACCATTGCCGCCGCTTCTGCCGGAACACCGACATTCGCTTGGTACATCTCCGCTTGAACGCCTAAAGCGCGAAGAATGACTACCGTTTCGGCTGCGGCATCTACCCGGCCGGTATAATTGACTGCTATGCTTGCGCCCTCTTTGGCAAGCTCTATCGCGATGCCCCGGCCAATCCCTCTGCTAGCTCCCGTCACTAAGGCGACTTTCCCCGTTAATTTGCCCATCGCCGGCTCAACTCCTATCGTTCTCACAATAAATTATAAAGACGGGAACCCTTGGAGATGCATATGCAGTCATTACTCAAGCTCGGTCAGATGCTGCTCCGCTCCCTCGCGGAGCCGTATGCCGGCTCCAATTCCTTCAGGCAGGCTGAACCATCCATCGCGGGGCGCTGGAATTCCTTCCAGAATCGGGTCGTAATTATCCCGGTCCGCTCCGTTGATGTAAGCAAATTCCGCGAACGGGATGTTGGAATCAGCGAAGATCAGATGGAGCGCCCAAGGCTGAAGCCCTCCCGCATGAGGAATAACCGGGATGTGCATGGCCGAAGCCATCGCCGATATCTTCTTCGCTTCGGTAATCCCCCCGCACCAACAGATGTCCGGCTGCAGGATCTCGGCACCGCGCACTTGAAGCAGCTGCTGGAAGCCGTATCGGGTATATTCATGCTCTCCGGTGGCGATTGCGCTATGGGTTACCTTACGGTTCAGTTCACCATAGCCCTCGTAATCATCCGGCGGGAGCGATTCTTCAATCCACTTCACGCGATAAGGGGCAAGGCGTTCCGACATTCGGACGGTATAATCCACGTTCCATGCCATATAACAGTCGAGCATAATTTCTTTGTCCGGCCCCAGCGTTTCTCTTGCCTGCCGGACGAGATCCACATTCTTGCGCATCCCTTCTTCTCCGGAAGCCGGGCCGTATGGCATAGCCAGCTTCTGTCCGAGAAATCCCCGTTCCTTCGTCTTATCGAAGTCATTGCCGGTTACATACGCCTGAACCCGTTCCTTTACGGGGCCGCCGAGCAAACGGTATAACGGTTCATTCCGCGCCTTCGCGCACAAATCCCACAGAGCAAGATCGACGGCGGACATCGCCATGACCGGAATCCCCTTCCGGCCGTAAGGGAGCGCAACCCGGAACATGACGTCCCAGTGCCGCTCTACCGCAAACGGACTCTGACCGATGAGAAACTTGCTAAAGTGCTCCTTGATAATCGCTGCGCCGGCCATGCCTCCGGTGCTCTCGCCGATGCCGGTTATTCCCTCGTCCGTCTCCACCAGGACGATGATACGGTTTCCCATACCCAGCCAGGAGGAGCGCTTGGCAAAATACTCGGGATATCCGGACATCGGATTTGCAATAACAGTCTCTGATAGCCACGATCCCTGCTGCTTTTCTACCGCCTGTCCCTTTGGTTCTTCTTTGACAACCTCAGGCTTAGGCGGTTCCGCATTCTTCTTCTTACCGGTTACGAACACTCTCACTTGCGTGATTTTCATGATCGTTCTTCCTTTCCGGAAACTATTATTTGCGGTTTAATATAGCAAGCAAATTGACGGCAATTGGATCCGGAGGAATAACCATCCCCCCATAAAGTCCCGTCACGCTATTATGGGTATCTGCATAGCAGTCATCGAGCAGCCCTTGATTGTATAGATCCAGCGTCCATGGCAAATTATGCGGCCGCCATTGGTTGTCGCGGTGATCCACCATCCAGCGGAGCGCCGCCACGGTAATGCCTTCTTGGAAACGGTGCCAATCGATCTCGGTGTCCCATTCATTCCAATCGATTCCGAGCGCCTCGGAGGAAGCGAAGGTTTCCAGTACCTCCCATTGTACATGATCCCGCACCCAGTTGGCGAAATACCAGTCGCTTGAACATAGACAAGGCTTGGTGTTATACATCATCGGAACATCCTTCGGCTGCCACAGATGCGTGAAGGGAATTAAGCAGCGCAGCCAGTAAACCGCCTTGGCCTTATACCTCTCGTCGCCGAACGCCCTGAAAGCCATTGCGTATGCGTTCGCAGCATGCCCGGCCGCTAGCAGGTTCGGGCTGTGAAGCGGCGTCTCCCAGAAGTCGCCGCCTTCAGGCCGGCGCATCGGCATGCAGAACTCGAGCGCCCGTATGGCGGCTTCTTTAAACGACTCTTCGCCCGTCTGCTCGTAGAGCGCGATTAAATCGGCAGCCGGCGTGATCGTAATATCAAGCGCCGTGTCGCCTGCAAGCCCCATCGGCTCCAAGTATTCACGCGCCACGACAAAGTCATCCTTCATATAGTGGCGGCCATCCGGATCGAATGGGAACGCGCCGTCCTCGCGTTGATGGCTCATCAGCTTATTGCCCTGTTCCAGCAGCTTCTCGCGGGCCATTGTCGACGCTGCACCCACAATTCCGAGCCGATGATGCGGCTTCCGGTAGCCGGTCTGTTCACGGCACCAATCGACGCGTTGTTTCAGCGCCGCCGCTGCAGGCCTGTCCGACCTCGTAGCCAGATAAGCTTCAGCGAATCGCGGCTCGGCCGGGCTGCCGCTTCCCGGATGCTGAGCAAAGCCAAATCCTTTGCCCTCTACCCAGAAGCGGTTAGCATAAGCGTTCGCAATTCGGTCCAAAGCGTCCTCAAGCGGCCATCTTGGGGCTGGCGGTTCCGGCAGCTCGTTGCGCTTCACCCAATCCGTAACAGCATCCAAGCTGCTGCCCTCCGACAAGAATACCTCCCCTTCAAATTCAACGACCTGATCGGGGTGCAGCTCGAGAGGTGCAGCTGCTTCCACCTGATTCTCGCCATTCTCACCAGAAGCATCCGGTATCATTAATCCCATCAAATGATTGTTCATCCGGTCGATGAAGTTCGGGGATGCGAAGACCGGCTGCTGGCGGTGAATGCGGTAATTGAACCATCTCGTCGCATCCGAGTTCGGATTCCACGACAGGCCCACGGCTAACCCCTCGTGGCTGATCGCCATGACGGGAATAGAGACCTTGTTCGGGTGCGGAACCGTCCGCAATGCCCATGGATCCTTAAACCAGTCGCTTCCGCTGGACCATTCATCGCCTTCGAGCCATTCGACACCCGGCAGTATCCCGTCTGTTTTACTGCTGCCATAGGAATCGGCGCCGGCTTTGATCCAAGGCCCGCGGCAATATTTGGCGAATAAATTCGCTTTGGCTATCAGCTTGAATTGATATTGCAGAGGTGCTTTGCCCGGAGGCAGCGTAAGGACAACCTCGCCTTCCATGCATGGCTCCTGAAACGGATAACGGATCCAAGAATCGAATGAAGTACCGCGCAGCTTATCCTGCACGACCAGCGACTTCACGCGTAACGTCAGACGCTCCCCGAATGCCCCGCTCTCCCTCTCGATCGTGTCGGCTTCCAGTCTCATGGGCATCTCTTGGTCGCGCAGCATCAGCTCGCCAAAATGTTCAATGACCGCGGCGAACTTACCATCCGGCGAATAAATTTCGCCCCATCCCCAGCCTGTAGGCCGCTTATGAATCTCTAAACGCATCCCATCGTTCTCGATTACGATTGACTCTCCTGCGTATGCGGCATGCCTGTAACTTGGCATTCTTCCTTCATCCTCTCCGGTACCCTAATCTGATTGCCTGCCCTAGTAACCCAACCCACTTATACCTACGCGCTGAAGAAACAACTCATGCCTGGCTTGGACCATCCCTGGCGAAACCCGCCCTCTCAGCGGGTTGTTCGGCGGTCTTGTTGCTGCGAGAGTAACCAGTAACCCGCGACAACAAAACCGCCGGCCGCACGCTACTCCTGGCCTGAGATAGACGTTGGCTCGCTTACTTGAATGCCGCCGCTGCCACCAGATCCGATCTGGCCCGTCATGCGGACCGTATCACCCAGCTGCTCGACCTGAACATCATGAAGACCATTACCTGTCCATTTCAGTCCGCTCGGCATCACCGCCTCATAGCGAACCTGACCATTATCCTCCGTGCGCCAGCTTGCATGGATATCTCCCATAGGAGTCGGAACAACGCCCTCTACCCATGTTACTCCGCTTACAATGGTCGGGCTCAATGTGACTACTCCGGTTCCAAGATTGGCGACGTTGACGCCAAGCACCTCGCTGGTCAGCAAATTGGTCGGTGACGCTCCCCAGCCGTGCGAATGGCTAACCGGGATCGCATCCTGCAAGTATGTCGGCGTATGACCCTGGTACGGGCTTGGTATTGTGCAGAAGGGCAGCTCGGGATCAAACGTTTCCCACCATGTTTTTGCGCCTCTGTCCAGCATGGCTCCCCAGTAATAACGAATTTGTTCGACCGCTTCGCTGGCAAAACCGTGGTTGAACAGCGTTTCCAGCACAATGTGGTAGAAGAACGCCCCTCTGATGCGCGGCAGCCGTCCCGTCAAGTAGACGTCGCGAATGAATTCGGCAGCCTCGTCGTCCTCGGTAATGCCGGACCAGACAGCGGCAAAGTTCGTCTGTGCGGTAACGCTGCCGGAAAGTCCCTCATCCGTCATGCAATCCGCGAACAGCTTGCTGCCGGGAATACGAAGACGGTCGCGGATGGCAGCACGAAGACGCACAGCTTTACGGCTGAACTCCGCGCCTCTTTTCTCGCCGAGCACGTCCGAGATCTCAGCCGACAGCTTAAGAAACTTGTAATAGAAGCAGGAGATCGCCGTTACCCGGTCCTTCCGCTCGATATCTTCCGACCAATCGATAAAGCACCACCAGCCGTTCCTGTCTGCCCGGCTGAACAGGCCTTCCGAATCCTCTTGGGCGGCGAACCATTCGGACAGCTTCACGATATTCGGCCAAACCTCTTGCAGGAAGGATACGTCGCCGTTGTATGCGTAATATTCCTTCACGCCGTACAGCCAATGAGCGCAGAAATCCGGCAGCACGAATGTATTCTTCTCCGGACCCGTTCCCGGGATGGAGCCGTCCTCATTCTGATTGCGCGCGCTTTGCAGCAAGCTCTTCCGGACGATGGCCGTTTCGCCGAACACCTGATAAGCAACCTTCGCCATGACCACCGCATCGGCAACCCACAGCGCTTTCTCGCGAAGAGGACAGTCTTCAAAGTGGTCTTGGCTGTTCACCAGCGTCGTATATTTGCCTGTTTCCCAAATTCGGTCGAGCAGCTCGTCGCTACTGCGGAAGCTTCCATGCTCCGGGAACGGATAATGGACGAACCGCAGATTCAGCTCTTGAATCGTAATCGGCTGCAGGGTAGACTGAACGGCCAGCTTCAAATAACGGAAGGCACGGCGTCCGAATGGAGAGAGCCGGTTGGTCCCCTTCTTGAGCATGAACGTATCGAGCAGCTCCAGCTCCAGCGCCTCCCCATAGAAGAGCTGCAGAACGCCGCCTTCCGGCGCCTCCACGACGAGCTCCGTATACCCGACAACCTCGCGGTCGAAATCATACGTAACCTGCGGATAGGAACCGGGAACGGAGGCATCGATCGTCAGCCCCTTATTCTGCGGCTCAACGTCAGCACCTTCCAATAGTGAATCAGCCGAGCTGATATGGCCCAGGAAAGCTTCGCAGCCAATGAGCGCCTTCGGCTGGCGAAGGCTTTCCTTCAGGCGTGGAATCTCCCTTGGAAGGAGCCGCGGCCATGGTGAATCCAGCTGCTCAGCTTCAGCAACGACGCGAGCGGCCGGCCATGCCGCATCGCTATAGCTTGCCTGTTCCCAGCCGTCCTCTGCCGATGCCAAATAAATTTCCCGGAACCCTCCCCAGTAATGCTGGCGGCTCGTGCCCGCCACCCATCTCGGCGAACGGCGGCATTTCCAGTCTGCGCCGCTGGCGATGGTTATATCGGCTTGGGCCGTATCGCTGTTATAGATGTCGAGCTGGAGTAAGATTCCCCCCGGTCCCTGCATCTGGTTGGTTACGATTCGTTCCGTGCCAAAGTTGTATGCCGTAACGGCTATAATGTTATCGCCCGACTGTAAATAAGGAGCTGCGTCATAGCTGTCAAAATATTTCCACTGATTGTCGCTGGGAGATGGACCTCTTCCCACTTCCTTACCATTAATAGAAAGCTTATAATGCTGATTGGCTGTTATTCGAATATCCGCCTTCGCTGCGGGCGAATCCAATTGAAATGTCTTACGCGCCTCGGCATACACATTGTTCTCCGATTCATGTCCGGCTGTCCAAATCCACTGAGCTTCCCAATTTTTCAACCTTATCACCCTCCCGGTACAATAACTATCAATCTTTCTTATTATGTATACTTAATGATAAATGCATATACTTTAAATGTCTATTGAAAGATTGCAATCTTGGAATAGTATTTAGACGTATAATTCCACCTTATCCAGATCGTTAAGACCGTACAGCCATATGACGAGGTATATAGCCGTGCAAGAAAGCCGCCCCCAGAAGCATGCTCCCGGGGGCGGCTTTAGAATGACTCATTATTTTTACATATACGGAACATCTTAACGCAGCCCGGAGGGTGCCGGGAGCTCCCGTTTCCATACCAGTCTCGGCGCTCCAAGAAGTCCTGACGGAAGCAGAACATCGGCCTCCGAGAATGACGCGCCTTCCGTCACCCAATTGTCCGGTCCATAATGCGGCGTATGAAGCGGCAGTTGGTGGAGCGGTCCGAATGTATTGCGGCGCGTAAGCACCATGTCGAACTCCGCTTCTCCTGCAGCTAGATCCGCCTCATAAGGCTGCCACGCCATCATGGATGCTTGGTCTCCGAACCTCATATTGATGCAGGCTGCATCGAAGGAAGGGAAGGCAATGACAGCTTTCCCGCCTCGGCCGGAGTCGTCGCCGCCGATTGCGTCAAGAGCCTGCTGCAGCTGCTCCGCATCAAGCTTATACGTCACCGTACCGCCATAGAATGGAAGTCCTTGTTTGGTGATGTCTCCCGCATTCAGGCGTTCAGGAAGCCTCTCGATGGTTCGAGTCGTACCCTCGGTCCGGACACCGAAGTTTCCGAGCAGGTACATGGCCTCCAAATCAAAGCCAGGGTGGAACTCCAAGGATACGTCCAGCTGATTCTCGCCAGCCACAAGCACGCCAGACGGAATAACGAGTTTGACAAAGCATGGGTCGATCCACTCTTCATCGTTCACTTGTGTGCCCAACGCTTGACCATTCAGACGGATGTTCAGACGCTCCGGCCGTTCTACCGCCAAGTAAACGCTGCCCTGCGGCAATTCATCTACGTTAAGGGTAAAGCGCAGTGCAAGCGGCGTACCCTGCTGTACCGTTTCCTGCATGAATTTTTCTCTGTACCACGGTTGTATCATATCACCGGCGCGATAAGGCATCCCTAGCTCCCGGCGGATTGCCCGGTCTGCTTTCAATATTTCGAGCGGCGCGCTCCAGCTGCCGCCGTCGATCTGATAGGCCGCCCGATCGAGCACATACACATTTGGTTCGTTCAAACGGTAAGCATAGGAGCCGCTTAGCTCAGCCGTCTTCGTCTCTTCATACCGGATCAACGAAGGCAGTGCCTTGGCTGCGGCAGCTTCCGGCGAAGCAGCGGTACGAATCACATACACATGCTCGCCCGTCGGCGCAAAATCGGTCACGAATGCGGGTATGCCGCCTTCGCTCGCGTAAGGAACCGCCAGTCGTTCGCCTGTTGCACAGAACCATTCCTCTACAGCGGCGGCTGACTGACGAATCACGATCTCAACGTTCCGATGCCATTGTTTGCGGTTCATGTTCATGATAACGGCATATAGATTGCCTTCATCTTGACGGACCTGTACGAAGATATCCGCAATCGGCTTCCCTGTTTGCGCATCCCGCACCGTTACAGGCAGCTCGATTTCAGAGGACACCGCTTGAACCAGCTCTCCTTGCACGAAAGGCACATGCGTGGATCGGCGAGCCAGCTGCTCGGCCGCTTCCGATGGAACCGCATCGATATAATGCGGAGCTTCGCCGGCCACAATGACCGAACCGCCCGCTTCACGGAACGCTTCCAGCAGACGCAGGGTCGTTGCGCGCATCGTTGTCATGCCCGTCACGAGCACCGTCCGATAGACCGCTTCGCCGACACGCAGAATCGCCTTGCCGTTCTCATCGCGCTCGATGCTGCTAAGCCGGGACATCATCTCCTCGTCGCCGTAATCGAAGTCGATTTGTGCGCCGGAGAGCCAATGGAACGTGGTCTGATAATGCCGCTCCAGCTCGATAACAGCAGGCGACTGTGCGCCAAGACCGCGCGACCAGCCCGGATAGATTTGGCACCATACGCTTTCCACTGGATTCAAGACCAGCAGCTCACATACAGGCGTCCCCTGCGAAAGAATGACCCCTAACCGCGAGAAGTAATCCTCCAGCCCTTCATATTCTCTCCACCAGCCCGATTGACGGAAGATGCTTGCCGGATAGTCCCGCTTCGCCTCGCCCTCCATCGAATACCAGGATAAGTGATGGCAGCGAACATTAATGCCGAACAGCGCCTGCCAATCGCCCACGGCTTTATGCCCTTCCAGCGGCATCTGCCAGCCGGTGCAGCCGTACAGCTCCGAGAGCAGCCATGTCTTGCCGAGCTGGCGGGCTGCCGAAGAAAGCTGCTTCACGATCCAGAAGTTCATGTTGCCTTCTGACAGCACGTCGACACCTGGATAATCCATATGCTCATAATAGCGCATGACCGAGCCAATCATGGCCGATTGGGCGGCTAAGCTGTCTTCGTGAAGCACATGTCCCGTTAATTTCAGATTATGATTTCTGCACCATTCCTGAATCGGTTTCGCGAAATTATCGTGGAACATATCCTGCAGGAGGTCTGTGTAATGCCATTTGACCGGCGAAATGCTTCTTCCCTCAGGCTGCAGGAACAGTTCAGGCAGGAGAGGCACCAAATCATAGCCGTATTTCTCCTTGAACTTGTCAAATATCGTATACGTCCATGGCGCAAGCCAATGAGGATCGGCGTTGTTCCCCCCAAAGCCATCCATCAACGAGCCCCGGTGCGGCTCATCGGTGAAGATGCCTTGAATGGCGCGGCCAAAATGTTGTTCTGAGTTCAATTTATATTTCTCATGCGTTAATTCCAGAAATCGGTCTACCGCTTCCCGGTTCATCGTATCCAGGTACGTATAGCCGTTATAGAAGCTTTCCTTCTCCTGCTCCTCAATGGTGAACAGAAGGATTTGCTGCCCTTCCAGCGCTTGGGTATCGCCGGCAATATGCTGCCACTCCTCGGCACTGCTCAGCTTGCGGCAGTCCGTGTAGGCTAATCCGTCCAGCTTGCATATGAATGCGGCAACCGCTTCCGGGTTCCATTGAAATTCCACAGCCGGAACAACCCGCAGCCGGATATACTTCAGTCTATATTTGGGCTCCTCCGTAACAAGTCCGCCCGCTGTGCCGCTCGGCCACCGGTCTTCATCGTATAGCCAAGCCTCCATGCCCAGCTTCTCCGCTTCTTCCGCACAAGCATTGATCAGTTCAAACCATTCCTCACCCAGATACTCGGTCTGCAGGCCTGTACGGGAATGCATGAAGAAGCCGCCAAATCCCATCTCTTTGAACATGTGAATCTGGCGAAGCAGCTCTTCCTTCTCCAGCCTGCCGTTCCATGACCAGAACGGCTTTCCCTGGAAAGCGGGAGTTGGTTGTTGAAATTGTTCTAACAATTTACGATCCATCGTCTATTCTCCTCTTCTCTCGTTCCGGTAAGGACCGGTTCGACTGGTCTTTGCTCCGTATTTTGAAGTATATACCATGACGTTTTACGTATACATTATAAAACTATAATATACTTTTTTAAAGAGTTTTGGTGAAAGTTTTTATCCGTTCCACTGTTTAATGCAGGCAAGAAGTGTTAAGTGAAAGCTGATATTCGTTCTAACTCGAACAGCGGAAACTCGAGGGTTCTGTAACGGTACGGAGGAGCGCGGCAGCGGGGTACGTTGGCGGGAGGCGCCGCTGTAACGCCCTTTCCCGGCGTTACGGCGGAGCACTGGCCCGGCAGCCGGGATCCGAGCTGTAACGGTACAAAACGGCGTACAGCTCGGCAGGACTGCGAATTGCCTAGCTGTAACGCCCTTTTCCGGCATTACAGCGACGGAGCGCTGGCCCGGCAGCCGGATCTGCGGGCTGTAACGGTACAAAACGGCGTTACAGCTCAGCGCGACTGCGAATTGCTTAGCTATAACGCCCTTTTCCGGCGTTACAGCGGCGGTGCACTGGCTCGGCAGCCGGATCTGCGGGCTTTAACGGTACAAAGCGGCGTTACAGCTCGGCACGACTGCGAATTGCTCAGCTGTAACGCCCTTTTCCGGCGTTACAGCGACGGAGCGCTGGCCCGGCAGCCGGATCTGCGGGCTGTAACGGTACAAAACGGCGTTACAGCTCAGCGCGACTGCGAATTGCTCAGCTGTAACGCCCTTTTCCGGCGTTACAGCGGCGGAGCGCTAACCGGGCAGCCGGATCCGCGGGCTGTAACGGTACAAAACGGCGTTACAGCCGCGAAGCGCTGACCGGGCAGCCGGATCTGCGAGCTGTAACGGTACAAAACGGCGTTACAGCTCGGCGCGACTGCGAATTGCTTAGCTGTAACGCCCTTTTTCGGCGTTACAGCCGCGGAGCACTGGCCCGGCAGCCGGATCTGCAGGTTATAACGGTACAAAGCAGCGTTACAGCTCAGCGCGACTGCGAATTGCTCAGCTGTAACGGTACAAAACGGCGTTACAGCTCGGCACGACTGCGAATTGCCTAGCTGTAACGCCCTTTTCAGGCGTTACAGCGACGGAGCGCTGACCGGGCAGCCGGGATCGCGAGCTGTAACGGTACAAAACGGCGTTACAGCTCGGCGCGACTGCGGATTGCTTAGCTGTAACGCCCTTTTCCGGCGTTACAGCCGCGGAGCGCTGACCAGGCAGCCGGATCCGCGGGCTGTAACGGTACAAAACGGCGTTACAGCTCGGCACAACTGCGAATTGCTTAGCTGTAACGCCCTTTTTCGGCGTTACAGCCGTGGAGCACTGGCCCGGCAGCTGGATCTGCGGGCTGTAACGGTACAAAGCGGCGTTACAGCCGCGGTACACAGTTGGGGCAGACGAAATTCCAGCTGCTGCAGCAAGATGCTCACCAAACCACAAGAAAAAGCGTTCAGACCCTGCCAAATGGCAGTTGTCCAATCGCTCTTTCTCGTGGCCGATCTATTGATAAGTCGGTTTTTCGACGGTTCATCGTCGGTTCGTCAGTTCATCGTCGGTTTCTCGACGGTTCTACGACGGTTCGACGGTTCATCGTCGGTTCGACGGTTCGTCGGTTCTTCGCCGGTTATTCGCCGATCCATTCAATCTTCAATCAACCGGCGGCATTTTAAACGGAATAGGCACCGGTCGATGTCGTAATCTTCGTAGTGGACACTTCGACCTCGGAAGGAGCAGCCGCTGGGTCGCCCTGCTGCAGCTGGTACATCTGATAGTACTTGCCGCCGCGCGCGATCAATGTGTCGTGGTTGCCGCGTTCCACGACTTCACCGCGGTCGAGGACGAGGATGAGATCCGCGTTCTTAATCGTAGACAGCCGGTGGGCAATCACGAATGTCGTTCTCCCTTTCTTCACTACCTCGAGCGCATCCTGGATCATAGCCTCGGTCTCGGTATCGATATTGGACGTCGCCTCATCCAGAATAAGAATCGCTGGGTCGAACGCAAGCGCCCGTGCGAAAGAGATGAGCTGGCGCTGGCCTGCCGAAAGCGTGCTGCCTTTCTCGATGACCGGTTCGTCGATCCCCTTCGGCAGATTCTTCAGCACCCGATCGGCTCCGACATCCTTCATCGCCTTCTCTACGCGCTCGCGGGTGATGGACGGATCATCCATCGATATATTAGAAGCAATCGTTCCCGTAAACAGGAACGGATCCTGCAGCACGATCCCCATATGCTCCCGCATCGTCTGGCGCGGCATCGTGCGAATGTCAACGCCATCGATGGTTACGCGTCCGCTGTCGACATCATAGAAACGGAATAACAGATTGATGATCGAGCTTTTGCCCGATCCTGTATGCCCGATCAGTGCAACGGTCTGGCCCTGCTTGGCTTCGAACGAAATCCCCTTGAGGACATTCTCTCCTTCGTTATAAGCAAACCACACATCCTCGAAAGTCACATTGCCGTTGTACCGCTTCATGTGCTCGTCGGATACGTCCTCGCCCTTCTCGTCCAGAAGAACGAATACCCGTTCTGCCGAGACGAGCGCCGTTTCCAGGTTAGGCAGTTGGTTCACGATATTAACGATCGGTTGGAACAACCGGTTCAAGTAATCGACGAAGGCGTACAGCACGCCAAGCGATACAATCGCCTCCGGGCCGGACAGCGAGCCGCTGCCGAAATAATAGATGAGTGCGACGTAGGCTGCGTTCCGGATTACATTGACCAGATTGTGGCCGGTCCACGCATTCAGACTAAGCAGCTTACTCTTGAAATTGAAGTTCTCTACGTTATAATTCTCGAACTCCTGTTCCATCTTCTTCTCTTTGCGGAATGCGCGGATGACCGCCATCCCTTGAATCGTTTCATTAATGCGGCCGTTAATTTCGCTTAAGGTCGAACGGATAATCCGGTTATACCGCTTGGCAACTTTACCGTAGAGGATAATCCAGATGACCAATACCGGAAGGATAAACAAACAAATCGTAGCGAGCTTCACATCGAGGATGAACAGCGCCGCGAAGATCCCCGCCATATAAATCGTACCTGTAAAAAAGTTCGCAAGCACCGTCACATACAGCTCACGGATCGACTCGGTGTCGTTCGTAATCCGCGATACAACCTTACCTGCTGGTAAATTGTCAAAGTACCGTACCGGCAGCCTATTGATGTGCCCGAATACTTCGTTACGCATATTGCGGATAATGCGGTTTGCGGATGCCTGCAAATAATAGCGCTGGCCATAAGAGAACAACGCCGACAGCAAGACCAGGCCGAAGTAAAACCAGCAGAGCTGCAGCAGCCCGCCGATCTCCGGCTGGAAGAACCGGTACAGCTCTCCCTTGCTCAGCTTTGCAGCTTCGTAAGAAGCGGATTCCGTGCCCTTCGTAATGGTAACCTTACCGTTCTCTCCAACGGTCCGAACCCCATCGAAGGCAATCGATGACGGAACGAAATAATAATCCTGGTTAACCTGAAGCACCCTTACTTCCGGGCCGCGGGCTTCTCCTTCTTCAAAATGATCGGCGCGTTTATACGCACTGCCTTGATACTCCACAGCATGTTTATCGTCCGCATCCGCTCCGTACCACGGCTGCTCAATGCCCGTTATATGAACGTCGATCAGCCGTTTCGCGACCAGCGGTCCCGCTAAATCCGTCGCAACCGCGACAGTCAGCATGAGGATCGCAATCAGCAGCGGTCCTTTAACCCGCATCGCATAACGCACGAGCCGCTTAACCGTCCGCTTCGTGTCCGCCGGCGGGAGATCATGATCCGGATCCCCTTGTGCCAGCTCTAATTCCAATTCCTTTTCCTTTTCCTTGCTCACGTGCCTTCACCGCCTCTATTCGTCCGCCGCTTCAATCTGCTGCCGCACATATTGCTCACTGTACCAGCCTTCTTGCCGCATAAGCGCTTCATGTGTCCCTTGCTCTATAATTCTTCCTTCATCCAACACGAGAATCCAATCGGCGTGCTGGACGGCGGACAATCGATGTGTCGTAATCAATGTCGTCTTACCGGCGCGTTCACTGCGGATGTTGGCGATAATCTCCGCCTCTGTCCGCGCATCAACGGCGGACATCGCGTCGTCCAGCAGCAGAATGTCTGGATCTGCGATAAGTGCTCTTGCGATGGATACCCGCTGCTTCTGTCCGCCTGATAACGCAACGCCCTTCTCTCCAACCAGTGTCGACATGCCGCTCGGCAAGAAGGTTAAGTCCTTCTTGAATGCCGAGGCCGCAATCGCGCGATCCAATTCCGCATCCCCCGCTCCGTCGCGTCCGAATAGAATATTATTCTTAACCGTTCGCGAGAAGAGGAACTGCTCCTGAGGCACATAACCATACCAGGACTTTAAGAGATCCATCTCGATCCGGTCGATCGGCGTACCCGCAATCGCAATCTGTCCTTGGCCGAGCGGATATTCCCTCAGCAGCTGCTTGATTAGCGTCGTCTTACCGCTTCCCGTCCGTCCGACGATGCCCAGCGTCTGGCCGTGCTGCAGCGCGAACGAAACATCGGTTAAGTTATCGACAGACGAGGATGGATACCGGAACGTCACATTCCGGAACTCGATCTGCCCTGCTGCTGCGACAGGCACAATATCCACCGGATCCGGAACATCCGGTTTCGCTCCGAGCGTCTCATTGACGCGATCCAATGAAGCGTTGCCCCGCTGCATAATGTTAATCATTTCGCCAATGGCGAACATTGGCCAGATCAGCATGCCGAGGTAGACGTTAAAGGCGACCAGGCCGCCAATCGTCAGCTCGTTGTGATAAACCAGATTAGCTCCGTAACCGAGGCCAATCAGGTAGCTGGCCCCGACAAATATTTTGACTGTCGGTTCGAACAGCGCATCGATGCGAACGACGGCAATATTTTTGCGCAGCACATCATCGGTGACTTCCGCGAACCGTTTCTCCGAAGCTCTCTCCTGCACATAAGCCCGGGTAACCCTTGTACCGGAGATCGTCTCAAGTACACTTTCGTTCATCGTTCCGAACGCGTCCTGCGCATCAGAGAACCGGTTATGGATCCGTTTGCCGTAGATCGAGACCAACAGAGCCATGAATGGGAGCGGCAGGATCGAGACGAGCGTCAGCTTCCAGGAGACGAACACCGACATCGTCACGAGCAGCGTTGCCATCCATAACGTCGAATCGATGAAGGTGAGCAGACCGAAGCCGGCTGTCATCGAGAGGGCCTGAAGGTCGTTCGTTGCCCGCGCCATCAGGTCTCCCGTCCGATTCCGCTCATAGAAAGACGGGGTCATGCGCAGAAACTGCCGCATTAATTTGGAACGCATCATTTTCTCAACGACGAATGCCGCTCCGAACAGCTTATACTGCCAAATGTAAGATATCGCATAGGTCAGTATGGTTAGAATGGCAAGCTGCAGCAGCGTTGTGGTCATACTCCCCCAAGTCAACGTGCCAAGTTGAATGGAATCGATCGCGCTTCCGACCATCATCGGCGGAAACACTTCAAGGATGCCGCAGATGATCAGCAGTGTGATCGCCACGATATATCTCTTTTTCTCGAGCTTGAAAAACCAGCCCAGCTTATGCAAAACCGCAATCATGAGGTTCTGTCTCCCCTCTCACTCTCCAAAATGTAGAAAAAAAACAAAGCACACCGCTCTAGAGACGGTGTGCCTTGGTCCTGCTTTATTAAAAAAAGCGCACGTCACGAGGATTCGTGACCTGCGCCTTGATTACATTACATCTAAGAACATTACCGATGCGACAGATCAATCGCCGGTTTGTTCGTCAAGGAGGCCACGACATGTATGCAATTGTACGATCGTTTGACGAAACTTTTCGGCAATTTGACGAATATTCGCATTAAACATGTCTAAGTCACTCCCTTTCTTCATCTGGCTTGCAATTCGATACTTCGTAAGTTAACACGCGGGACAAACCGTTGTCAACCCTATTAATGGTAAATTATTATGCCAATATCACCCTAATTATGCAGATTCGCTTCACTTCAACCCGCGCCATCTATTAAACCTTCACCAAGCCATGCGGGTCGATGACGAATTTTTTGGAGGCGCCTTTATCGAACTCAGTGTAGGCAGCAGGTGCCTCCGCCAGCGAAATTTTCGTCGCGTTAACCGCTTTGGCGATTTGCGCTTTGCCGCTGAGAATAGCCGCCATTAGATTGCGGTGATACTGCATGACCGGCGTTTGACCCGTTACGAACGTATGGGACTTCGCCCATCCGAGGCCAAAACGTATTTTGAGCGTGCCGATTCTTGCATCGTCATCGACGGCCCCAGGGTCGCCTGTTACATAAAGTCCGGGAATACCCAGACGTCCGCCAGCCCGGGTGACCTGCATAATCGTATTCAATACCGTAGCAGGTGCTTCGCCATGCGCATGGCCGTGGCCGTGCGCTTCGAAACCGACGCAATCCACAGCGCAATCCACTTCGGGTTCACCGAGAATCTGCTCGATCTGTTCGCCCAAGTTCGGATGCTCCCGCAAATTGACCGTCTCGCACCCGAAGCTGCGCGCCTGCATCAGCCGTTCAGCATTCAAGTCGCCTACGATGACGACCGCCGCACCCAGCAGCTGGGCTGAATGCGCGGCTGCCAAGCCGACCGGACCGGCACCGGCTATATACACCGTAGATCCTGGCTTAACACCAGCGCTTACTGCGCCATGATAGCCCGTCGGGAAGATGTCCGAGAGCATCGTGAGATCGAGAATTTTCTCCATCGCCTGCTCTTTATCCGGGAACTTCAGCAGCTGAAAGTCCGCATACGGCACCATCACATATTCCGATTGTCCGCCGACCCAGCCGCCCATATCGACATAGCCGTAAGCCGAGCCCGGTCTGTCGGGGTTCACGTTATCGCAGACATGCGTGTTGCGCTCCTTGCAATTCCGGCAGCGCCCGCAGGCAATGTTGAACGGAACCGAGACGAGGTCCCCTTTCTTGATGAACTCCACGTCACGCCCGACTTCAATGACTTCGCCCGTTATTTCATGGCCTAATACGAGACCGCTCGGGGCTGTCGTACGGCCTCTTACCATATGCTGGTCACTGCCGCAAATATTCGTGGTCACTACTTTTAGAATAACGCCATGGTCGCATTTGCGCCCTACGTTCAACGGGTTCACACCTGGTCCGTCCCGAAGCACCAAATCCGGGTATGCAATATCCCTTACCTCCACCTTGCCTGGTTCCACATAGACGACTGCCCGATTGTCCATCATTCCTTCACTCCTCGTTCTGGGATAGGCCAAACGTAAGCGTATTCATGGATCGTAAAAGATATAGGACTATAAGTGAAAAACGACAGAATTGCCCTGCCTCTATTACCGCCACTATTATACAGGGGTTGTCCTCGTTTTTTCCAGTATCTATTTTGCTGAAAATTCATGTGATCCTGCTGGTTCTGACATTGATTTCGCCGAATCGATCCGCTATAATTTGGTCCATTATCCACTTAGCTGAGGACTTGGTCAACAAGAAAGATACGTACGAGGAAAGGCAGGTTATAGCCGTATGGCTCTTGGGATAACAAGGCAAGAATTGAACCAATGGAAAGCCGCGGTCTCCCGTGGAGAGATCGCTTTTCTCACCCATTATTGGTTAGACAACCGCTTTCCGAATATTCGTACCGTTACCAAAGTCGGGTGCTCCGACCTGGATCGCTTATCTGGCTGGTGCTGGGACAACGGGCTCAATCCTACGTATATTCACCATCGCCAGGACTACCCCCACTTCGACCTGCTCGGTTCCAAGCAGCTGGAAATTCTGCAGCGCGAAGGACTGCTTTCCCATATCGAACGGTTTCGATTATAGAAATGCAAAAAAGCCCGGGTCATCCCGGGCTTCTAAACTAGCCTTCCTCCAAAATAACGGTCTCCAGCTCGTTGACGAACCGTCGCAGCTTGGCGGCGATTTTCCGATTGATCTCGCCTTTCTCATAAAGCGACTCCACATAGTCACGCTGCCCCTGCACCGCATTGATCTGAAGATCAAGCTCACGCTCCTCCGTTAAACCTTGCTCATTCGAAGAACCTGACCCATCCCGCAGCCCTTTCTCCTTCACAGCCTCTAGCTGATTCGCATGTCTTTGCTCCCTGCAGCCCTCCTCGGTACTGCTTACTCTTGCCTTGAGCAGCTGGTAATGAGCGATGACGACATCAGCGGCCGTTCGATTCTGATCATTTCGCGAAGCTTGAACGGCTTTGAGGGCTGCATCTGCCATGAACGATTTGGCTTCCAGCGCACTTAGCCTGTCGGGGCAGCTCGAAGCATCGGCACCATTCCCGGTAACGGCGAACAGGCTGGATACCAAGCGGCGCACCTCTGTCCATGAGCTTATAAATTTCTCGTCCAAGCGCTCGACTAACAGCACTTCTGTCCGGTCGATGATATCACCTAGCTGATCCGCCAATTCCGGCGATAATTTTCCCGCCTGCTCCAGACGATCCAACTCCTCGCGTTCGGCCCGAAGTCCCACTATGCGGAGCTCCGCCTCAAGCCGGCGCATGAAGCCATTCTCGCGCCTCTCGTCTACGCGCTGCAAGCGATGGATCCGCTCCATGAACTCGGCAACCATTGAGGAGATTTGAGCCGAATCCTTGCCCTTCATCGCCCGCTTCAGCCGCTCTACACCCGCGCCGACCATTCCTTCGAAAGCCGCCTTCTCCGCCTCCTCCGGCCCTTCCGAAGCTTTCAGCAGAAACGGAAGAACGACGCTTGCGATAATAAGCGACAGCAAGATGACTCCCCCCGCCAGAAACAGAATCAAATCCCGCTGCGGAAAGGGCTCCCCATTCTCCAGAAGGAATGGAATCGACAATGCGCCGACCAGCGTTACCGCGCCGCGCACGCCCGACAGTGACGTAACGACTGCAGCCCGCAAGGTAGATCCGCGTGAGATGAGCAGCAGCCATGCAAACCGGATGACGATTAATAACGCGGTAATGGCCACAACGTACCCGATGACCTTCAAATTATCGAATGCTGCGCTTTGAAAGACGGTGTGAAATAAACCTGGAATAACGGCGCCCAGAATCACGAAGACCAGGCCGTTCAGTACGAATATGACGACTGACCACGTGCTGGCCGATACTACCTGCAGCTTGAAATGCGGCGAGGCGGTCCGATCCTTCTCGATGGCATGAATAACGCCCCCGGCGACAACGGCCAGGATACCGGATAGACCGAGCTCTTCACTAATGATGTAAATAAAGAATGGCGTTAACAGCTGCAGCAGCATATGCGTCGTAACATCCTCCATCCCAAGCCGGCGGAGAACCACGCTCAAGCGAATGATCAAGAAGGCGAGGATGGCGCCAACCAGCAGCCCGCCTACCGAAATTAGGACAAAGCTGCCTGCGGCCTTCGGCAGCGAGAACGAACCCGTCATGGCCGCGGCAAGCGCAAACTTGAACGCCACCAAGCCGGAGGCGTCATTCATGAGCGCTTCCCCTTCGAGCAGACGAAGCACCCGCTTGGGCAGGCGGATCCGTTTGGCCATCGCCCCGACGGCGACGGCATCCGTCGGAGACAGAATAGCCGCCAACGCAAAGGAGGCGGGAAGTGATAGCGACGGAATCATCCAATGAATCGCATACCCCGCCACGAGAACCGTTGCAAAGACAAGTCCCAGCGCCATTAGCAGAATAGGTGCGCGAAGATTCCAGAGCTCTTCCCGCGGCGTTCGCTTGCCGTCATTAAACAGCAGCGGAGCGATAAACAGGACGAAGAAAACCTCCGGCTCAAGCTCCAGATGAATGCCAGGCGGGACAATGGCAACGATCGCACCCAAGGCCATCTGAATGAGCGGAACGGGGATAACGGGGAGAAAACGATACAGAACGTTGGACAATCCAATAAGTGCAATAAAGATGAGTACGATCAACAATAATTCCATCTGTCCAACTCTTCCCTTCGTACCAGAACTCTCTTTTACCTTTTTACCCTTTCCTCCCCGATATGATACAGCGAATCTCTATCCATGTTTCAATATGGGTAGGATGGCCGCTAATCCCGCTCCCGGCGTCCATAAATTCAGATTTCATAGCTCTGTGCCTATTTATGTGACAACGAAAACAAACCTTATACAAAACATTGACAACAGCTTCTTACAAGTGTAATGTTCTTATCAAGCGATAACGAAATAACCTTAATGGATGGGAGGAATATGCGATTTCTAAGGCGGGAAGCAAGAATGCATCTCAAGAGACGCGCGCCACTATCATCAAGACCGCCAAGAAGCTGTTCATGGAGCTTGGCTATAGAGCTGTTTCCACCAGGCAAATTGCCGATGCCTGCGGTTTGACGCAGCCTGCCCTGTATCATCATTTTTCCGATAAGGAATCGCTCTATGTGGAGGTTCTGCAATCCGTTTGCATAGAGACGCAGCATGCGCTGGAGAGGATCATTAAGCGTGAGCAGCACATTCGGGACCGCCTCGTCCAAATTGTCTATTTCATGATGGTCAACCATCCGGATGATCTGGGCACGATGTTTCACGATATTCGGCATGAGCTTAGCGCTCCCTCTCAAGCCATTCTTCTGCAATGCTGGCAGGAAGCCTATCTTTTTCCTGTAATCCGCGTATTCGAAGCCGGACAGCAGAGCGGCGGGCTGCGCGATCCCCGTCAATTCGGCACGGATGCAGCCATGTCCGCCCGATTGTTAATGGGGCTAATCAGCCAATCCCTTCAGCGTCCGCCAGTCCCAGGCCAAAGCCAAGGACTAGGCCCGAGTGTCACCAAAGGCTTGGAGCAGCAGGCAGGCACGCTAGTCGATATCCTTCTGTATGGATTAGCATCGCCTGATGATCGTTGAAATCCGTCAACTGCGGATTTTGCGATTCATGCCGCCCTCAGCTTATCAGTTGATAAGGAACTTCTTGACTTGCCATTCCACTAATATTGCGGAGGATGAGTATACCATGTCCGTAGGACCGTTCGAGAAATTTGCCCAAGCGGTGGGCGGAAACAAAGGCAAGTGGATCACGCTGGCCGTATGGCTCGTGCTAGTTGCTTTGCTGAATGTGCTGCTGCCGCAGGCGAACTCGCAGGAAGACAATACGATGAGCAATTTTGATTCCAGCAAGCCCTCCGTTCAAGCCGAGATGCTTGCGGAAGAACAATTCCCATCGGGCTCCGGCTTTCCCGCCCTGCTGACCTGGTATCGCCAGAGCGGCATTACCGACGAGGACCTCTCTAATATTCAGAAGCTGTCGCAGGAGCTCGGCGCCAGCCCCGTGCCTCATCAGCAGTTCGTCGTCCCCTTTGATCAGATGCCCCTCCCTGCGCTCAAGCAGCAATTATCGGAGGATGGCACCACAATCGTACAGACGGTACTGTTCGATAAGTCGGTCGAGTCCTCCGAGCTCAAGCTTGGATTAGAGGCGATTACAGCCAAAGCCGAGGCCATCTTCAAGGTCGATCCGACCCAGGTCAAGCTGGGAGATGCAAATCAGATCGCTGTCCGGATGACCGGGCCCGTCGGCATTGCTGTGGATGCGAGCGGATTGTTCAGCAGCGCGGACGTATCACTGCTTATCGCCACTGTGCTGCTCGTCTTGATTTTCCTGCTGCTCATCTATCGTTCACCGGTACTGGCTCTAATTCCGCTTATAGCCGTTGGCTTTGCATATGGCGCTACGACACCGCTGCTCGGTTGGATGGCTGAACAAGGCTGGATCGCCTTTGATTCACAGGGTCTGTCCATTATGACCGTTCTGTTATTCGGTGCCGGCACCGACTACTGCCTGTTCCTCATTGCCCGCTTCAGGAGCGAGTTGAAGGAGGAAGGCAGCAAGCTGACCGCTCTTAAGCGGGCATTCAGCGGCTCATCCGGTGCCATTGCCATGAGTGGATTGACTGTCGTCTTCTCACTGCTCGTGCTGCTGCTCGCCCAATACGGGACGATTCAACGGTTTGCCATTCCGTTCAGTCTGGCGATCCTCATTATGATGATTGCAAGCTTGACGCTGGTCCCTGCCTTGCTTGGCATATTCGGGAGAATGTCCTTCTACCCGTTCGTTCCGCGGACGAAAGAGATGCTGGTGGACAGAGCGAAGAAGAAAGGGAAGCCTGCTCCGGTATTCACATCGAAGCCGACCTTCGGCGATCATCTTGGTAACAAGGTTGTCAAGAAGCCATGGACGATTACGATCATTACCCTGGTCGTACTTGTCATCGGTGTCGGATTTGCCACACAGATCAAATACACGTTCGATACCCTTTCGTCCTTCCCGGCCGACACGCAATCCAGAGAAGGCTTCTCCTTGATCGCGGATCATTTTAATCCAGGTGATCTGGCGCCGGTGCAAGTGATGGCGCAAACCGAGGGCAAGGCGGCTGATGTAAAGGAAAAGCTGGCTGCACTGCCGTTCGTGAAGGTTGTATCGGATGCCCGCGAGGGGGAGAAGGATCCTGCCCTGCTTCTATATGAGGTACAGCTGGCGGATAATCCTTACTCCATCGCCGCGATGGACAGACTGCCGGAGATTCGCAGCACGGTGCAGGCGTCCCTGGAACAAGCCGGCGTCGCAGAAGCGGCAGATAAGGTTTGGATTGGTGGCCAGACGGCCGATCAATTCGATACCCGCGAGACGACAAGCCGCGATGCGCGGGTTATCATTCCCGTCATTATCGTTATGATTGCTCTCCTGCTGCTCGTCTATCTGCGCTCGATCGTTGCCATGGCCTACTTGATGATAACCGTTCTGTTATCGTACTTCAGTGCACTTGGCTTAGGCTGGCTCCTGCTTCACTATGGCTTTGGGGTGGATGCCATTCAAGGGCTTATCCCTCTGTATTCCTTCGTATTTATCGTTGCGCTTGGCGAGGACTACAACATCTTCATGGTATCAAGCATCTGGAAGAAGAGCCGCGTGATGCCGCTTGCCCAGGCGATTAAAGAGGGCGTGTCGGAGACCAGCTCTGTGATTACGTCTGCCGGGCTCATTCTGGCCGGTACATTCGCCGTGCTGGCTACACTCCCTATTCAAGTGCTCGTACAATTCGGGACGGTAACCGCAATCGGCGTCCTGCTGGATACGTTCATCGTAAGGCCGTTCCTCGTCCCTGCACTGACGGCTATTTTCGGAAAGCGGGCCTTCTGGCCGGCCAAATACGAGGAGCCGACGCTGCAGCCCGATCGGAGCTGATCTGGAGCTAGGTCGAGAGCTTGAGCGGGTGTCCCGACGTACATTGCGGCTGCGGCCCCGCGTTATAATGAAGAGCCTTCGAGCCCACTATATCGCGGGTTGAGGGTTCTTCTTCTGTGCGCGCAATATACGATACGATGTGCTGTTCGGCGCATCGTTGACCGCTATGGCTGCTCATTCTTGCGGATGACGTCGAACAAGTGAAATAAATGCCATGAATGTACGACGAGTCACAAAAGCTGCAGCAGTGAAATTGCTTGGCTACAAGCCGCTCTAGCATTGACAGCGGAATGAACAATCGCTTATTCTAAGGCCGGGCATCAAAGGATTAGAGATCAGGGAGGTTGGATCGGTGATTAAGGCGGTTTTATTCGATTTCGACGGCCTTCTGCTGGATACGGAGACGACAGAATTTCATTCGTTCCGGCAGTTGTACCGCAGCTACGGACAGGATATCGGGATTGAGGAATGGAGCGGATGGGCCGGGGCGGTCGGCGTACGGGAGAAAGCGTGTCTCCGGCTCGAGGAATTGCTCGGGGAACCGCTCGCTCGCGAGGAAGCCATGCAAGTGCAGCAACGCATGTACGGGGAATTGATCGCCGGGCAGCAGCTGCTTCCCGGCGTCATCGACATGCTGGAGGACGCCAAGCGAATTGGGCTGAAGATCGCGCTGGCCAGCAGCGCCACCTCCGAATGGGCTGTCGGCTATATTCGCCAATACGGCATCGACCATTACTTCGATGTGTTCCAGACAAGGGACGGTGTCGGCCGGGTCAAGCCGGACCCCGAGATTTACCTGCGCGCGCTGGATCGGCTGGGCGTATCGGGCCACGAGGCGATCGCCTTCGAGGATTCCCCGATCGGCTCTCAAGCCGCGACGGCCGCCGGCATTCATTGCGTCGTCGTCCCAAGCGCGATTACGAAGGGCTGCGTATTCAATCATGCCAAGCTGCGGTTGAACTGCATGCTCGACATGCGGCTGGAGCAGATCATCGCGTCCGTCACCGCCGTCGCGTAAGGCAAGACGGCCGAACGCCCGCCAAGCCGGTTTCGGCTTGGCGGGCGTCTTTACGTCTTCCCGACAGATCGATTCATCCCGACCTAAGTGAACGGCCCCCGCTGAATATCAGTCGAATCTTTAGAGAGAACCAGTCTGATCCCCATGGCTAGAAGGTCAAAAAAAGCCCGAACAATCGCATCGCGACTCTTCGGGCTTTCGTCCGTATTCCATTCGATTGCCTTACACCTTGATGCCGTAGAATCGCGCGGCGTTGCCGCCATATACGTCGGCGCGTTCCTCTTCGCTCCAATCCCCTGTCAAGCATGCCTCAAACAATCCCACGGTTTGGTCATAGGTCGCGGATAGCGTGCATACCGGCCAGTCCGATCCGAACATGACCCGTTTCCTGCCGAAGGCCTCAATGGCCCGCAAGGCGAATGGTTGAATCCCCTCGTTCGTCCACGGCTCATCCAGTGTCCCGGGTACCATGCCGGACAGCTTGCACATCACATTCGGGAACGAGGCGAGCTGCTCCATCTGAGTACCCCACGGTTCCAACGCACCTGATGGAATGTTCGGCTTCGCCAGATGATCCACGACAGCGCGCAGATGCGGAATCTGCTCCAGCAGCTGCACGAGAAAAGGCAGATGCCGCATGTTCGCCTGCAAATCGAGAGGAAACTGTGCATCCGCCAACACGCGCAGATTCTTCACGACGATGTCTTGAAGAATCCATTCAGATGGCAGATCTTGAATCATCGGCCGGATTCCGACGAAGTAAGGATCCTCCCGAAGCCGCAGCCACACCTGCTCGAAATCCGGAGCAGTCAGATCCACCCAGCCAACGACGCCTGCTACGGTCTCTTCCTCTCTGGCGATGCCAAGCATAAATTCGGTTTCGGCTACAGTCGGGGCAGCCTGTACAATTATGGTCCTATCAATGCCGTGGGACTTCAGCAGCGGCTTCAAATCCTCCGGCATGTAGTCGGCATATAATCGTTTTACGGAAGGCTGCAGCCATCCGTAGTCGGTACGGGAGGTCAGCCAATAGTGCTGGTGGGAATCGATCTTCATCCTATTTCCTCCATGTTTTTACTTTTATCCTACCATGTAAGGCAGCCCATGAGAATACATCTTACGCTAATCAGCTCGAAGCAGATGTTGAGCGGTCCCCGTCGTTTAGAATACAAAGGGACTGTCCCAGATCATTCCCTCTTTGCATTTTATATCGATCATGGTTATGGGGATGCGCTCCTACAGGCGATACATCCTCTCATTTCTTTATCGATGGTGGAAGAGGAAATCGAACAGGGGTGGTGCGGGAATATTCCCTGCGCCACCCCCTTACTAGTATACAAACAGCCTTATTGTTCGGCAGCCGGATGCCCGAGCATGTCCGCAAACGCCAAGTAATATAAATAATGGCCATAATCATTCGGATGGTTAATGTTGTTAAGCAGGAGACTCTCCGGCGTCTTGCCTGCTGCAAGCTCGCGCTCCCATACCGCAGTCACGTCTGCTACGCCCAGCCCGTATTCGATGCCCAACTGCCTGATGACGGCCGCATATTCACCGGTTTGTCCGCTAGTGTGGCGCCATAGCGGATTGGGTGCGCACGGAGTTACAAGTACGATGTCGCTGCCGGCTTGATCGCGGAGCACTTCAATCATGCGGCGTAAATTTTGGTCAAAGTCTGCTAACGGAACACCATTGCCATGCTCAAATTTATTCTGGTCGTTCATGCCATAGCCGATCGTAACGAGGTCGGGATTAAGGGGCAGCAGATCTTCCTCTACCCGGCCCGCTCCGCCATCACTGGCCTCGCCGCCAATCGCCTTATTAACGATGCGGATGCTCCCCTTCGGATACAGCCGCTTGAGATGGTCGGCAAACCGATGGAAGTAGGTGAACTTGTCCTCGCTTGCTTCGCCTCCGGTGCTGATGCTGTCGCCATATACCGCATAAAGCACTTCTTCACCGGCTTGCAGCTTACTCGCAATACGCTTCAGTATATCTGCCTGGCTGCCGCTGGATTTCTGCTCAGCATGTCCCGTTTCCTGCCCGGAATCATAGGAATATCCGGCATACACCGTATAATTCCGATTGCTGTAATCCTCAAATAAGGTATGGTTGAAATCTTGAATACCGCATAAGACGTGCTTCGACCAATCGGGAATCCGGCTCTCGGCTGTCCGGCCGATTAACCCGTTCTCATAGTCGACGATGTAATCCACGCCTTCCTCGTACAGTACCCGGTCCGGATGCAGCGCATCCGCATGACTGCTGACTTGAACGGAATCGCTTTTGTTGGGCAGATGCCTCAGCTTCAATAATTCCTCGCTTACGAATACGAACGATTCAGCCGTTTGTCTCCTCATTGTCATCGACGAACCTTCTCCTCTTCCGATGGCATTCATGGCTTCTTCGTCTGGGCGACACTTGTTGCGGTCTGTTTGGCGTCACCCAGCGGAATTTAGCCTTCACTTCTCCAGTCTAGCACAATGCCCAGGAAAAATTCGGATTTTTCCAAGATCAATTTCCATGCCTCCGCGCCCTGACTAGCCGGCAGAATATGTGTAATCAGCGGAGTTGTTTGCAGCCAGCCTTCCCGAATGCCCTCAAGCGTCCCATCCATCCGCTCCTGTGACCAGCCGGACGGGGAATGCAGCGTCATCTCCAGCGGCCGCAGCTCCTGAATATCAACCATGCCCGTCGTCCCGAGGAAACCGGCCGATACGAGATGGCTGTTATGCTGCATGGCAGGCATCAGCTGACGGAACGTATCCATGGCACCGATCGAATCGACAACGACCGCAATGTCGCGCCGGTCCCCGATCGCCTCCTGAATCGACTGCTTCCGGACATTGACCCCGCGTATTCCTTCAGGAAGAAGGGCCAATCTGCGATCATGGCGGCCGAGCAGCAGCACCTCCGCACCGCGGTGGGCAAGCGTCTGAGCCGCCCATTGGCCGACCATCCCGTCACCGATCACGACGGCGAATTCCCCTTCCTTGATCGTCGGACGCATGCCGCAATTATAGCCAACCTGCGTCAGAACGAGCCCGCTGTACGCGATCGGGTCGGCGCCTTCGGGAAGCTTCCATACTTGGCTCTGGTGGGTGACGGCCGGATTCACATGCCCGCCGTGGTCGAAGGCCATTCCTTCGACACGGCTGACCGATGCGAATACCCGGTCGCCCGGCTTCAGATCCCGCACTTGATCGCCGACGCTGCGTACGATACCGACCTTCTGATAACCCGCAACTTGAGGGAAGGGCAGGATGTCCTCCGGACGTGTCACCTGCTCACCCGTCACGCGTTCCCCCTTCAGGAAGGAGGATTCGGTACCGTTGCTAATCCATGAATATTCCAGCTCGACGGTGACCTCCTCGGGTCCTGGTGAGGGCACTTCGACATCCTCGAAGCTAACTTGATTTACATCCGTAAACACGACGGCTTTCGCTTTCATAGAGAACCTCCTGATTCAATTAGGATTGGATTAAAAATCGGTCGGAGGAAACGCATACACTTTAATCGCCTCTTGTCTCCGAAGAAGTGCAACCGTCTCTCCATAATTGCGAAGAGGGACATGGTGAGTCTGCAGGCATTCCGTGTTCAAGCCGCGGTTCGCAACCAGATCGAGCAGAAGCGCCTGATCCTCTGGGCCGAATTTGCGGTAGCGGTACGATTCAAGCCGGGTGCCCAGGAACCATAGATGCTCCCCGTAACGAACCTCGCCCTTCAGCACCCCGAATACGATCAGATGCTTATCCACGCGATCCAGAAGCCCTTGGACGGAAGGAGCCGCGCCGACACAATCATAGCCTAATTCAAAGCGTTGATCGCCCAGATCATCCACATGCACCGCATGGCCAATGCCCAGTTCGTTGACGTAGGCGATGCGATCCCGGTTGATATCGATGGCCGTTACGTTCGCCCCGAGCAGCCTGGCTGCTTGAATCGCCAATAGGCCTGCCGGCCCTAAGCCGGATACGAGCATCGACTTGCCCTTCAGGTCGTCGAACTGCAGCAGCCCGATCATCACACATTTGAGCAGCTCGAAGGAAACGGCCTGCTTCCATGACACGTTATCCGTCAGCTTGATCAGCTCATCCTCACGGTAATTCAAATATTCGGCATATGACCCATTGCCGCTCAGATGCTCAAGTGCGGCAACCCGGTCGCCGACCTTGAGCGATTGGACGTTAGCGCCGACAGCCGTGACGGTTCCAGCCATTTCATGCCCTGGAAATCCCGGAGGAAGCGGATAATCCGGTTCACGGTCAGCAACGAACATATCTTTGCCTGCCATCATGCTCATGTCCCAGCGGGGACAGGTCGATACAATCTCAATACGGACCGCTACTTGATCGTCTTGAAGCTCCGGCTGTGGAATATCGATAATTTCGAAGGTTTCTTTACCAAGAATTTGCAATGCCTTCATACCATCAACGTCCTCTCATATTTGGATTCATATTCTTTTTCCTGCATTCAGTGTACAATAAGGATTGTCTAACGTCTTTGCACGACATGTTCCAGTATGTCATCATGAGGTCTTTATTTTCCAAGTCATCCTGAGGGATTTCACAATATTCGATTGAACAATATTGACTTTTCATCTCACGCATTGGAGGGACTCTGTTGAAAATTCGTGTATGCGGTGCGGGTACCCAGGTTCGGTCGGACGATGTATGGGCAGGCGGTGTCCATGCCGCCAACTATGAAATGCTCTATATCGTCTCCGGCAAAGCAAGATTCCATTGGAACGGGCGTGTTTGCATCGCTGAAGCGCCTGCCATGTTCCTGCTGCCGCCTCTGACACCGCATCAATTGGAAAGCATCACGACAGAGGTCAAATACCGCTTTCTCGAGATAACGGACATCGAGGATAGCCCGTTGGATCGTCAAACGATGGATGAATGGAATGAACTTCAAGCTCATAACGATATCTATTCCAGAACCGTATTGGCTGCCGCCATATTGGAATCCTTCGACTGGATCTATCACCTGCACCTTACCGGCGAAGCCCGTCTTCATCCCGATCTGGAGCAGGTGTGCTTGCTGGAGGTGAGCAAGATTTACCGGCTGATTGCATACACCCTTAGCAGCTCACCCCTGCCGGCAGGCAATCCGGATCAAACGGCAGGCCGGGACGTCGAACAAACCGTTGACCGGCTCGTCGACTTTATGGAGTGGCGCTACAAAGAAGAAATAACGCTAACCGCGCTTGCAGATCTGGTCCACCTCAATCCTTCGTATCTCATTCGCATGTTCAAGAAACACAGAAAGGTCACACCCTTCGAATTTTTGCGTGATTTGCGCTTGAAGGCCGCCGTCAGCCTGTTGTCGGGAAGCAGCATGCCCGTGCAGGAGATCGCTCATGAAACCGGCTTCGGAAGCGTTCATTATTTTTGCCGGCTGTTCAAGCAAACCTATGGACAAAGCCCAGCAGAATGGCGCAAGCAGCTGCGGAAGGGTTAATATTCTTTCCCTGAAGCAGCGGGCCTTAACTAAGGCTGCAGATCCGCGAGCTGGCGTTGAGGCTATAGGATCCAAGAGCCACAAAGACCGGCATTCCAAGGAATATACTCCCTTGGAATGCCGGTCTTTCGCCTAGCCGATGCGATATTAGCTACGTATCTGCGATTCCCTGCCAATCGAACAAAATAAACAGCTCTGGATATTTGCCGTCGGCGAGATCGTTATACACCTCATTCACATTGCGCGGGGAGACTTTACGGGTGAAGACGGATAAGTCGGTTAACCCCTCGGATAGCCATCTCATCCCCTTATGCAGGTCCGTAAAGATGCTGTGCGGTTGAAAGTGTCCAGGGCGCAGCGGAATTTCCCACTCCCATCCGCTGCGGATAACCACATATTGATGGAAGATAACCGAGAGCAGCTCATGGGCGTAATTATCCGTCCGACGCTTCCAAGGGACACCAATAAGCACGACCTCTCCTTTAAGCCGGGCAAATTTGGCGCCGGCCAGAACGGCAGCTTCATGGCCCGAGCACTCCAGAACGAGCGCCGCCCGGCGATTGCTCCACGCGGGATCATCAATCGGAGGCTCGGCATAGACATGCTCAATTCCGGAGGCCCGTGCGGCCTCCTGACGTCTTGCATCCGGATCGCAGATCATCACTTCATAGCCGCAGCGCTTGAACAGATGCGCGGCAAGGAAGCCGACCGGTCCGGCACCGGTAACGAGTACAAGCTCGCCGGGTCTGGCAGCCGTCGTCATTAGCGTGGTCATGCTCACATTCAATAACCGGGCAAGCACACCCTGGTCGGGATTCAATCCATCCGGGAGCCTAACG
Organism: Paenibacillus mendelii; assembly: GCF_024498075.1. GTDB lineage: Bacteria > Bacillota > Bacilli > Paenibacillales > Paenibacillaceae > Paenibacillus_Z > Paenibacillus_Z mendelii. Next base: position 143,315 of record NZ_JANHOF010000006.1, on the reverse strand, counting down.
GTATCCCCTGCCGGGACATGCTGGCTGCTCTGATGCGATCCCATGCAGAGCACATGATCGCCTACCGTCAGATCGGTTACGCCTTCGCCCACCTCATCGATCCGGAATACAGTGGCGTATCCCGTACGGCGGGGCTCCTCCAGCTCCACCATGAATCCCGACATCAGCTCGGTTCCGGGACTTATTAAGGAATAAACGGATTGGCCGCGTACATGTCCAGGCTCACACCGCTGAATGCCAGGCTCGCTCACCAGCTCCGCCTGACGATTACCATTGATTTGGACTGCATAATTCATTGTGCATACCCGCCTTTACTATAGTTTATTGGCCGTCCACAGCACGCTTCTTCGCAGCATTTCCCTGACTTCCTCGACTTCATAAGCCGCCCGGTCATGCCCAAGCAGCGTCTGAAGCACCCGCCCTCTGCGATATCTCGTTGTCCACGCCAAAGGTTCGTGCTGCCCTGTGTTTACGGAGTCCGCCCCATAGAGCACATGAACGCCCTCACTATTCTCTGCGCCTTCTAGATGACTGGCCTCTTGCCGGTAGTAGAGCTCATCTTGGATGTCGAAATCCGACAATCCGCTCGTAATCGGATGCTCGCGATCGGTAATTTCCACCTTAAACGAACCATAGTGGTCATGCGCGCTATCGCCATGATGGTTCCATACATGCGGGACCAGCTTCCGGTATTCCGGCCAATCGGAGCCGCCTGCTTCCGGCAGCGAGAAGTGGAAGGCGCCATTGGAGAAGTGCAGCACGACCAGGCCGCCGCCTCTCTCCATGTGCGCGATCAATGCGGACTTCGCCTGCTCGCTCAGGCCCAAGGGGTCTTTCCAATTGCAATAATTCAGCACGATGGTGTCGAATTCGGACAAATCCCATTGTCCAAGCGCATTCGCATCCAATGTCAGTGCCGCCGTTATGCCGGGATTCTCGTGAAGCGCTTCCAATATAAGCGGAGTCGTCTCCTCCCAATTATGCCACTTATGCTCGTCATTGCCGGCCAATACCAGCGCCCTGACCGTATGCTCGGATACAACCGCCCGGCCATCGCTGCCCATTGCCGCGAATGCCTGGTCAACCACCTCATCCGCATAGAATCGGCTGTGGATCCCGCCTGCGGGAATCGCGAAGCCCGCCGCCCATAACAGCGCTTGAAGGTGAATCCTTCGGAAGCCTTCATCCTCCCAGAGCGAGTAAGAATGCCCTGCGGTCGTCACGAAGGAGCGTCCACCGTTCTTCCGTTCAAGCGTCCATCCCACAAGGTTTGCCTCCGGATGATCACCCTTCAGCTCCGGAATCGTCCAGATCGGGGTCCGTCTAGGATCATCGGGGATCATCCTCAGATGAAAATAAACCTCGTCCTGGAGCGCAATCGTGTCCGCTACTCCGGTACAAACTGGATGCTCCCGGGAAGACAGATCAAGCTGGCTGCCCAAATCGATTTTGGAATACCAATTCCGCTCGCCCTGCTCATCCTCCCATTCGAAATATCCGCCTGCCCATTCCAGAACGGACTTCCCTTCCTCCCTGGTGAAGAAGGTGGAGAAATGCAGCAGGATCAGACCGCATCCGCGGTCCATCAGCCTCTTCATGAGAGACATCCGCTGCTCGGTGGCCACGAACGGAACATCCCGATAGAGCTCACCGTCTCTGCCATCTGTTACAAACAGCAGCAAATCGGCATCCTCCAGCACCTCGTCGCGCTCCGGCCATCCCCCGCTTACCGCATGCACCTGCAGCCGGTCACTATAAATCGATTGGTCGAGCAATACCTTGAGCAAGCGCACCGTCTTATCGTACTCATGCGCCCCAGGTCCATGACTCGGTTCACCGGCAATCAACACTATTTTCTTCACGTTATTCAATTCCACATTACCGTCCCTTTCACTCATGAAATGGCTTCCTCTAATTTGTACCAAAATTACCGGGCAATGAACATGATTGCACGTATGAATATATATCTGAGAGTCCAATCGCGGCCCTGCCGATTTTTTAGGATGATGTTTGGGACGGGTCCATGGTAAAGTATAGGCGGGGGGTGTAATCATGCAAAACTGGGGCGATCTGCTAACGGTACCGATACGGCTGGAGCACTTAGACGTGGGATGCGGAGACAGTCCGCATGAATGGATTCATAAGAAGACCGTTCCCTTCGGCATCATTGCTCAAGCCGTCGAAGGCACCTACATCGTACATACACCCGAAGGAAGCCAGAGGGCAACGAATGGGGGCGTGTTTATTGCACCGGCCAACCTTCCCCTGGAAATCATCCACAGAGCTCAAGATGGAACGGACATTATGAAATTTCGTTTCGTCCACTTCCGCTTTACCTATATGGGTACGATCGATCTGTTCGATTTATACGATCTGCCCACGCAGACCGATGAGATAACAGACCGGATATACGGCGATATCATTCAGCAGATGCTGGACATTAAGGAGCAGGAGAACGGTCTCTCCATTGCCTATTGGGCGAAGAAGAACGAGCTTGCCTATCGGCTGCTTGCCGTTCTGCTCGAGTCCTCCGTCCCCAAGGAGAAATACGCCTCCCGGGTTGCTCTGCTGAAAGAGCTGCAGCCTCTGCTCAGCTATATCCATCTTCACCTGCAGGAGTCCTTGGATATCGATCAGCTGCTGAAGGTATTCCCTTACTCCCGTTCCTCGCTCTTCATGCAGTTCCGCAATCTGTTCGGCCAAACGCCGATGGAATACATAAAGACCGTACGATTGGACCAAGCGTTTCTTAAGCTTTGTTCCACCTCGCTAACCGTAGCGGAGATCGCGGAGACAACAGGCTTCTCCAACAGCTTTCATTTTAGCCGAGAATTTAAAGCCCGTTACCATGTCCCCCCTACATTGGCCCGCAAGGAATATCGACACTGGGAAGAAGCTACGACATCATCTTGAACCGAATGATTGGGATAGTTGCTTCTATGCAAAAAAAAGCTCAAGCAGAGAACGGCAATCACCGTTTCTCGCTTGAGCTTGTCATAATCTGATTACGTACACAGTAGGAACAAGCGGCTTGCGCCTTCCTCTTGCGTCGTAGTTTAATTCTTCTATCGCTGCCCGACCTTAACGGCAAGATTCTCGATCAGCTGCTGCAAAATCTTCAGGCCATTCGGATCCGTGAATGCGCCTGACTCGTCGAATTTCAAATGAGCTTGGGACAGCTGGAATTCCGGACGGTTGACAGGGTCCATATTAAGAGCAAACAGCAAGTTGCGCAAGTTAATTTGAGCACGGGCGGTGCCGCCCATCCCCATCGTCGATCCCATGATCGCAATCGGCTTTAAGGCCAGCGGAGTTTGGACGATGGGGCGGGATACCCAATCGAGCGCGTTTTTCAGTACGCCCGAGATTTGTCCGTTATACTCCGGCGTACTGATCAGAAATCCGTCTGCAGAACGGCAGAGCGCCGCAAACTGCTCTACCGCAGCAGGCAGATTGCTCTCGTCGTCCTGATTATAGAGTGGAATTTGCGATATATCGGCAAGCGTGAATTGATAGTCTTTGGGTAGAAATTGTTGGGCTTGTTGTAGCAGCAGGGTGTTATGTGAACCCTTACGCAAGCTGCCCGAAATACCGACGATATGTTTTGTCATTGTGAACGCTCCAATCTCATCATGTTGTTATTGTACTCGTTATCCCTTTAGTTGTGCTCTTCGCCCCAAGCCTTCTGCAGAGCTTCTAGAAAAACCTCGCTCGGCTGAGCGCCAGACACCGCATACTTGCGGTTAATGACGAAGAACGGAACACCTTTAATGCCAAGCTGGCTGCCTTCTTGTTCATCGGCTCTTACATCCTGAGCATATTGATCACTGGCTAACACCGCTGACGCTTCATTCCGGTCGAGCCCAATTTCGGCCGCTAACTGAGCCAAGGTTTCCCGGTCGCCGATATGAGACGAGTCGGTAAAATAGGCTTGGAATAACCGCTCTTGCATTTCAGCACCCTTCCCCTGCGCAGCCGCATAATGGGTCAGGCGATGGGCGTCAAAGGAATTGGTGGGAATCATCGTGTCGAAGTGGTAGGTGAGCCCCACGGTTTGCGCTTGCGAGGCTACATTATCGTTAGCCGCCTTAGCTTGTTCGAGACTCATCCCGTACTTGGACGCCAGTATCTGATCCATAGAGAGTCCCGGATCTTTAGGCGCATCAGGCCCCAGCTCGAAGCTGCGGAAGACAACCTCCACATTGTCCTTGTGCGGGAATTGCACCAATGCATTCTCGAACTTGCGTTTCCCGATATAACAGAAGGGGCACAAGTAATCAGACCAAATTTCAATCTTCACTCTATCATCTCCTTGAAACCATTCTACAACTTGAACAAGTATAGATTAGTGTAACTCATTTGGTTGCAGTTAAACAAGTTGTGCGGAGGTCGGGAGTTCTCACTCTAAAATCTGATTCATCAAATCATTCTCCTCGATGAGCAGGTCCAAGTAGAGTGATAATAAATAATTCATATCTTTCAAATGATGGCCGGTTATTTCCGAGATTCGATTCAGCCGGTAGTTTAATGTGTTCACATGAATGTGAAGCATGGAAGCGGATTGCTTGGGATTGCAATTGCAGGACAAGTAGACCGAGATGGTTCTTATAAAATCGCTCTTATGCTCCTGATCATGTTCTCTGAGCAGCGCTACGTAAGGATTGGGATAATCATTCGTCTTCTTGTGCTCTATGATCAGGGGGAGATGCATGAGAAATCCGAGATCATCGTAGTGCCATATATTCCGGGTATGGTAGGGCAGCATCCTCTTGATCGTTAAGACGGCATTCACCTCTTTATAGGCAATAACCGCACTTGTGTATCGTTTGAACGCCGCGCTGCAGCCCGCGAGCGTGACGATCAGCTCGTAGTTCTCTTCTATTTTTCTGGTGAAGGATTCGATAAAGGCGGAAATGAGCTTCTTGCTGGCATGCGGGGAAGTAAGCGAGAATAATCCGATGGCTTGATTGCCATCCGATGAGAGAAAAGACAAGCGCACTTGAGAGAGCGACGCGATCATGGAACGGATTTTGTTCAGAGTCTCGGCATTCAACGGCTTATGGAACGCGAATATAATCACGTAATAGGAGTCAGGGAGCACGATCGACAGCTTCTCTGCATCCTGTTTGATGACCGATTCGGATGACGTATAACCGGTGAGCAACTTCCAAAAGAATTCATCATGCGTCTTTTCCAGCTTGGTTTTGCGGCTGCGCTGCTTCAACAGATAGAACTTCGCTGCCTCCGCAGCCTTGGCCAGTAAGGCCTCCGCATGGTCTTCGTTCAAGCTGCCGGAGTCTACGACCCATATATAACCAAGAATCATATCCTGATTCTTAATGCAGATCGCCAGCCGCGGCCCTAAGCCGACCTCCATCAGAGCCGGAATCCGAACCGCCTGCGATGAGGTTTCGAGCAGATGCATGACGCCTTTCTTCCGTAATCCGGCGATGACGGTATCGGGCACCCGTCTGCCGACAATGGTCGCAATTCGTGCCGGATCGCTCTCGTATTGGTGCGAGCTGTAGGCGATGACATTATGATTGGCATCTTCGATCGTTAATTGGGATTGAACCATTTCGCTCAAGGCATCCGCTAACGATTCCAAGCTATCGAATGAACGTTCAAAAGAGGTATCCGGTCCTGTCATCTGTCTTTTCTCCCAACGAGTAGTATGTATTAAGCTTAGTATACTATGCTTCATAGGGCTAAATCACGGCAGGGAAACATTTAATGGTAGCGCCTTGGCACACGGCTGCCGATCGTGCAGACGACCTCATAATTTATCGTGCCCGCAAGCCTTGCAATATCATCGATGTTCACATTCAACGGCGCTAACCCGTCACCGATGACGACAACCTCGTCACCCGCCTCGCAACCCGTTACAACAGCGGTTACATTCACTATCGTTTGATCCCTGCCTATCTTGCCGGCAATCGGCACCTTCATTCCGTGAATTGCGACCGTTTCAACCTTGGATAACCACAGGAATAATCCATCCGCCCAGCCGATGTCCAAGGTTGCGATAACAGCTTCTGGAGTCGGCCGATAGCTGCAGCAGGCGCGGCTTACGGGCTGAGAAGCGGATATTCGTTCTAGTGAAGTTATCCTTGTCTTCAAGCTCATCGCCTGCACAAGCCGAATCCCGCCGTGCCGATTCTTCATATATTCACTTGGATACAAGCCATATAGCGCGATCCCGACCCTTACCATATCCAGGTGCATCTGCGGAAACCTCATCGTCCCCGCACTATTACAGCAGTGCTTCAAGGCAATCGGGATGCCCTGCTCCTCCAAATAATCCGTAATCGACCGGAACCGCCCGAATTGCTGAAAGGTATACGACTCGTCCTCCTCATCTGCATTCGAAAAATGTGTGAATACGCCTTCCAGCCACACATAAGGATGCCTCTGTGCCGGCTTGGCTAGAGCCAAGGCTTCCTCCCGGGTCCGGACGCCTAGCCGCGACATGCCGGTATCGATCTTCAAATGAATGATTGCGGTCAGCATCAAATCAGAAGCTTGGACGATCGTTTCGTCAATAGCTTCACGATTATAAACAGTCATCGCAATGTCATTCATGATCGCTTGTCTAATCGAACGTATTGGCGTACAGCCCAGCACCAGGATAGGCGCTATAACGCCGGCATCCCTAAGCTGCAGCGCTTCGTCCAGAAAAGCAACGGCCAAGTAATCGGCCCCTGACTTAAGCAGGATTGCAGCCGCTTCCACTGCGCCATGGCCATAGCCATCTGCTTTGACTACCGCCATAAGCTTCGTGTTTGGTCCTAGCCGTTGTTTGAACTGCAAGGAATTATACGCTATGGCTTGCAGCGAAACCTCCGCCCATGTATCCCGGCAGCAATCGATATCTAATCGGTCGTTCAATTCCAGCATCCCCTCATCCGCTTCTGGAGCATGTATACGGGAAACAACAGGCAGCCGTCCACTGGAAGACCGGCTACCTGTTCGTTAATTTCCGTATCTTCGGTTTCTTAGCTAGCCGCTGTATGCTGCTCCAGGGCTTCGTCGAACGGCGTGAAAGCTGTGCCAAGAGCAGAAGCTACAGCGGCGCATGTGATGCTGCCGTTAGCCGTGTTAACGCCGCTTTGTAATGCGCCACTATTCGTCACGGCTTGAACGACGCCCTGATTCGCAATCTGCAGCGCATACGGCACCGTTACGTTCGTCAACGCAATCGTCGATGTTCTCGGCACCGCACCTGGCATATTGGCAACCGAATAATGGAGCACCCCATGCTTGACGAATACCGGATTGTCATGGGTGGTTACCTTGTCGATCGTCTCGACGATGCCCCCCTGGTCGATCGCCACATCCACAATAACCGATCCGGGCTTCATTGTTTTGACCATGTCCTCCGTAACCAATCTTGGCGCCTTGGCGCCCGGAATCAATACGGCTCCGATCAACAAATCCGCTTCCGATACGGCCTTGGCGATATTGAACGGATTCGAGATCAGCGTCTGAATTTGCGAGCCGAATATATCGTCCAGCTGCCGCAATCTGTCGGCGGACAGATCGATTATCGTGACCTCAGCACCCAGTCCGATCGCCATCTTCGCCGCGTTGGTGCCTACGACGCCCCCGCCGATGATGCTTACCTTCCCTCTGCTCACGCCCGGCACCCCTGCCAATAGGATCCCTTGGCCGCCATTCGATTTCTGAAGATATTGAGCGCCAATCTGAATGGACATCCGGCCGGCCACCTCACTCATCGGCGTCAGCAGCGGAAGCGTGCGGTTAACCGCAATCGTCTCATAGGCAATGGATACGACTTTGTCATCTTGAAGCGCCTTTGCCAAGGCTGGCTCAGCTGCCAGGTGCAGGTAGGTGAACAAGATCAGTCCTGGACGAAAATAGCCGTATTCACTTGCAAGCGGCTCTTTAACCTTCATGATCATCTCCGAGGCGTGCCACAGCTCAGAAGCTTGATCAACAATCTCGGCGCCCGTTAGACGATAATCTTCATTGGTGAATCCGCTGCCAATTCCGGCATCCTTCTCGACGAGTACGCGGTGGCCCGCGTTGTTCAATATCGTAACTCCGGCTGGCGTTATGGCGACCCGGTTTTCATTGTTCTTGATTTCTTTAGGAATCCCTATAATCATGTGGGCTATCTCCTTTTTGTTCTGGTTTAGATTCGTCATTTCCTTATGTCAGAAATCATAACATACGATTTGCGATTTGAATTTGGTTAAAAAATGAAGTTGAAATTAACGTTTTGTGTTTTTGCACAATGGGGGAAGCAGTCGTTTTGCTAGTGCCGTGGAAATAAGAACACTTTGGAGGTGGGGGGGCATACGGAGACGATGTGAATGCGTTTCACTGATCCGCGTAAAAGTCTACCTTCGTGACGCGCTGCGGTGAGGCGACATTGGGATGCTGGCTAGGGCGGTGGCTGCTGGGATGGCACGGCGGCAGGCTCAGGCCGCTGATACGGTAGAAAAGGCCGTTACAGCGGCTGTGGCGCCGGCGGAATGCGAGCTGTTACGCCGGCGCCACAGCTGCAGCCGGATCCCCTGGCGGGACCCGGCGCATGATCAATAGAGAAGGCCTGTCGCATTACATGCCCATCCCTCAATAATAAAAGACCACAACGCGAGAATTCTCACATTGTGGTCTGATCACTCAACCAATCACTCACTAATTCACGGTGCTTGAATCCGGCGTCTCAACTCCATCGCCGGGACCGGATCGTTACACGTCATTACCGTGACGCCGCATCCGAGCGCATGATGGACCTGCTGCTCGTTATCCGGACAGTAGCACCATACCTGCAGCCCCTGGCCGCGGAAATCCTCTACTAATTTCGGCGTCATGCCAGCCATATGGAAGGCTACCGCCCACATTTTAGAATAAGTGCCATTCTCGCCAGGAACGAAATTCGACATTACTTCTCCAGGAAAGCCCTGTGTTCTCACCTGATGCGTATCATGGAAGTAAGCAATAATGTCAGCATCGAAGCAGGTGAATACGCAGCGCGGCAGCAAGCCGTATTCGTTCAGCATCGCAACGGCCGCATCCGCAATCTCCTTAGCCTGCTTGCTGCTCTTCACTTCAACGTTCAGCAGCACATCCGGATAAGACTTCAGCAGCTCGCAGAGCTCTTCGAAGGTTGGGATTCGCAGCCCTTCGAAAGGCTTGCCGAACCACCCTCCGGCATCCAGCTGCTTAAGCTCGGCGAGTGTATGATCACTCACGAGGCCGGTACCGTTCGTTGTACGATCCACAGTCTCATCATGGATTACCATAATGACACGGTCTTTAGAGAACCGGAGGTCAAACTCGAGCATATCCACGCCCAGCTCCAGCGCCTCCTTGAAAGCAAGCAGCGTGTTTTCCGGATAAGCGGATTTATAACCCCGATGTCCCGCTATAACGATGGAAGTCGTATCTTGAATACGTTCGATCACATTCATTCACTCCTTAAGCATTGCGCCGCCAGCTGGGCGGCGTCGCAAGTTCAATTGCATACCTACTTTAAATTTCTACTTATTGAGCCAGAATCCTGTCCGCTTCTTTCTTAAATGTATCGAGCGTCGACTTCACGTCCTTGCTGTCATACATGATCGCCTCGATCGCCGAGAAGAATTCATGCATAACCTCCGGCCAAGCGACGGCTTTATTCGTATCTACCGCATATTGCAGCTGGTCATAGGCAACCTTACGATTCGGCTCCTTCTCCCACAAGGCTTTGATCTCCGCCGACTCCACCATTTTGTTCGTGAAAGGCAGGTAGCCCGACTTCAGGATGAACTGCAGGCCGCCTTGCGGATCGGTCTCCATCCAGCGAATAAACTCCCATGCGGCTTCCTTATTCTTGGAACCGGACATCATGGCTACGTTCGCTCCACCGGTAGGATTTGCGAAAACCTCGTCTTTAGGCAGGAAGGCTGTGACATAATCAAAATCGACCGCTTCCGTCAGCCCGCCGATTGAACCGGTCGACTGATACATCATGGCGACTTTGCCTTCTACAAACATTTGGTTCGTGATGTTGCCGGAGTCCTGAGCTGGCGGGTAGTAGAGAGCGCCCGTGCTCTGCAGCTTCTTCAGCTGGTTAAATACTTTCTCGCCTACGCCATTATCCGCGAAGCCGATGGAGGTATTATCGTCGTTGAAGAACTTGCCGCCCGCTTGCGAAATCATCGCAATCGGATACCAGGTATCGTAAGGCATCGTGAAGCCATATCGCTTGAATTCGCCGTTTTCTTGGATGACCAGGGCATTGGCAACCTGATTCATCTCTTCCCAAGTCGTAGGCACAGCGAGTCCCTTCTCATCCAGCATGGACTTGTTTACATGCAGAATCGGCGTCGAGCGGTTGAGCGGCAGCGAGACCAATTTGTCATTGAAGGTTGAGTGTCCCATCAAGCCGGCCGTAAAGTCATCGGCGCTCAAGCTGGAGGATTCCAGGAACGGCGTAAGATCCTCCAGAACCTCCGAATCGGCAAACATCTGCACGTAAGCCCGCTCCAGCATGCTGACATCCGGTGCGGTATTGGCAGCAACTGCCTGCTGCAGCTTGGTTACGGTCTCATCGTAATTCCCCTGGAATGTACCGACAACCTCGATATCGGAATGCGTTTCATTGAACGTCTTGATCAGCGCATCCATATATTCGCCATTCTTGCCGCCCAAGGAGTGCCAGAACTGCACGGTCGTCTTGCCGCCTTTCGCAGGCTGCTCGTCAGCTTCCGGCGTATTCGCCGATCCGGAATTAGTACCGGAATTCGTGTTCGATCCGTTGTTTGCCCCGGCACAGCCCGCGAGCAGGCTGATGATCATCGTCAGCACCAGCAATAGCGTTACTTTGTTCTTCTTCATGTGTACGTACCCTCCACTGTTTTAATTAAGTTTATTGGACAGGAATTCAGCCGTTATTTGATCCCTGAATAAACGAATGCTTTGACGATTTGCTTCGAGCAGAACAGATAAACGATTAGAATCGGAACGACCAGAACCACGTTACCGGCCATAATAATATGCCAGTTGCTGATGCCCTCGGTCTCCCGCAGCATCGCGATCCCGAGCGTCAACGGGCGAATCGATGCGGAGTCCGTCATAATTAACGGCCAGAAATAATCATTCCAGTGGCTGACGAAGCTGAACAGCGCGACCGTAGCGAGCGCAGGCTTCGCCATGGGGATCATAATGTTCCACATGATCTTGAACTCGCTGGCATTATCGAGCCGGGCCGCCTCAACGATCTCCTCCGGGATTTGCATGAAATATTGACGCAGCAGGAAGATGCCGAAGGCATTGGACATGAACGGAATAATTTGCGGCATTAACGTCTTGATCAAGCCCCAATCGGCCATCATCATATAGACGGGAATGAAGGTGACCTGACCGGGAATCATGAAGGCCAGCAGGATCATGCCGAACAGCACATTTTTCCCGATAAACTTATATTTCGCAAAAGCGTAAGCCGCCGGTATCATCACGAGCATCTGAATGACAATGATCGAGGTCGTCACGATGACGGAGTTTTTGGCATAGGTGAGGAATGGGCCTGCGCTCATTGCTTCTATAAAGTTCCTCCACTGCGGCACGGCTGGAATCCATGTCGGCGGGAAAGAGAGCGTCTCCCGGAAGGTCTGCAGCGAGGTCGAAATCATCCATAAGAACGGGAAGATGAAAACCATCAGCATGGCCGCCTTGAGCACAAGGCCCACCGCAAACCTTACATATTTGAATTCAAATGTTTTCAAGTCGAATCCCCTTCTTCTGTGGTCTTATTAGCCGCCTCATTGATAATGGACCTTCTTCGAGAGCAGCCGGAAGTAGACGAAGGTCAGCAGTCCGATAATCGCCATCAGCACAACGCCGGTCGCAGCCGAGTAACCGATGTTCGTCGTTCGAAAGCCGTAGATGTAATAAACGATCGTGTTCGTGGCGTTATTAGGGCCGCCCCCCGTCATCACTTGAACGGTATCGAATACTTTGAAGGAGCCGATCGTCATGATGACCAGAATAAAGAATAATTGCGGCGAGATGATCGGCAGCGTTATCTTGTAGAACACTTTCCACTTGCTGGCGTTATCCAGTGCAGCCGCCTCATAGATCGATGGCGATATGCTCTGCAGCGCGGCAACGATAATTAAGACGTAATAGCCGATACCCTGCCACACCGAGACAATAATGACGGATAACAGCGCCGTCTTGGAGCTCTGCAGCCACTGCGAAGGCGGCAGGCCAAGCGTCTTGAGCACATAATTAAGGAAGCCGAGGTTCGGTTCCATCAACCAGAGCCAGACGAGTGAAATCGATACGATCGATATAATATGAGGCGTGAATATACCGGCTTGTACGATGACATTGATCTTACTTTTCTTATTCAGCCAGACGGCAATGAGCAGCGAGATGAACATCGTCAGCAGGACGACACTGGCGGTGTAGATCATCGTGTTCGAGAGCGCTTTGTAAAAGTCCGCCCGAGTGAAGATCTGCGTGAAATTATCCAGTCCGATAAATTTGCTCTTGTCCTTGTTCATCAGGTTGTACTTGAAGAAGCTGAGATAAATTAGGTAGAGAATGGGATAGATAACAAAAGCGAGAATACCTGCCATCGCTGGCGCAATCATCATATAGGGACGGAGCTGGGCCCATCTGCTCTGTTTATCCATTCCGCTTCCCTCTCAGCGCCTCCATGTAGTCGCGATACCGGTGATGGTCTTCATCTATGCGCTTGCCATCCGCCCCGAAGAAATACATCTGTTTGGCGGCAACGCCGACGTGAACCTCTTGATCGACCGTGAAAAGATCCTCGGTGCATTTGATCATGAACGCGTGATTCGCCCCCCGTACTTGATAGAGCGTCTCCGAACCGAGCATTTCTCTTGTAGCAATTCTGCCGCTGATGGAAAAATGCTCATCGCCCGCCTCATCGGCCAATACCGCGCTCTCCGGACGAAATCCGAAACGAACGCCTTCAACGCCCAGCTCGCCGACATTCATCGGCGGAACGCCTATGAACTGCGCCGCGAACAGGTTGCTCGGCTTCCGGTACATGACATCCGGCGCCGCTTCTTGCTGGATGACGCCTTGATTCATCAAGACAATCGTGTCCGCCATCGACATCGCTTCGACTTGATCATGCGTGACATAGACAAAGGTGGTACCGAGCTTCTTATGCAGCTCGATGAGCTCGATGCGCATCTGCGCACGCAGCTTGGCATCCAAGTTGGAGAGAGGCTCGTCCATAAGAAATACCGCGGGTTTCTTCACCATCGCCCGTGCCAAGGCGACACGCTGGCGCTGTCCGCCGGATAACGTGGACGGCTTGCGGTCCAAATAGTCGTAGAGACCGACCGTTGAGCTGATCGTTTCCACAAGTTGATTTCGCTCCGCCTTGCCCACCTTGTTGTTCTTCAGACCGAATTCAATATTGTCCCGCACCGACATCGTCGGATAGATGGCATAGTTCTGAAATACCATGGCTACGCCCCTCTGTCCGGGTGCAATACGGGTGACATCCCTGCCGCCGATCAGTACTTTGCCCGAGGTTTGCGGGTCGATGCCCGCAATCATGCGAAGCAGAGTCGTCTTCCCGCAGCCGGAAGGACCAACCAGTACGGTGAATTTTCCATCCTCGATCTTCAAATCCAAATCCTTAATGACAACGTTCTTCTCGAACGTCTTCGTAACGCGCTCGAATGCAATGGACGCCACGAACAAACCTCCTCGCTATTTCAACTGCATAACGATTTGAATCTTGCTGGGACTCAAACCGTGTGTATCGTCATGCCGCTGTCCCGCAGCATTTGAAGATCCGGCCCCGCGGCTTCTTTTCCCGTAATAAGGGTATGAATGGCGCTGTTTGGCGCTACTGTATGAAGGGACAGCTTGCCGATCTTGCTATCGTCCGTAACAACGATAATTTCCCGGGCTGCTCGGATCATCCCCTGCTTAGCCGGAACGAGCGCGGCCTCCGGGTGCATCAGGCCGTGCTGCGGATGCAGCGCCGGCGTGCCGATGAACGCTTTCAACGCATGCAGCGACCGGAGCACGTAATCCGTAAACATCCCATTGAGCATATAGCTGTTCGGATACAGCTCTCCTCCGGTCAGAATGACTTTAATCCGCGGCGCATCCCGCAGCTCGGCCGCCACGTTGATATCATTCGTCACGACCGTGATGTTGGAACGATGTACCAAATTTTTGGCAATGTGCAGGGTCGTCGTTCCGGAATCGATAATGATGTGATCCCCGTCCTCGACGAGGCTGGCGGCCATCCTGCCGATTCTCATCTTCTGATCCACGTTCTGGGACGACCGTTCGTTGAACGAAGGCTCGTCATGGGTCCACTGCTCCACAATGACCCCGCCATGCGTCCGCTTCAACGTCCCTTCCTGTTCAATATCCATCAGATCCCGCCGAATAGTCGCTTCATGAACGTTGAACTCCCTTGCCAACGTGCTGACCGTTGCTGTCCGGTGCTGTCTCACATAATCAACAATGCGCATCTTTCGTTCGGCCGCTAACATCCAGATCCTCTCCACTCCACTCTTGCATTCATCCGCTTACATGCGATCATTCCATTCATCGTTCGCCCTTAGCAGGGTATACCGATTAGGCCGGACACGATGCGCTTCCTGTAAGCTGCGCCTAAGCAGATCCTGATCTACACCGAGCTCCTCCACGGAGAGAGGTCCGCCGACTTGTCTGAGCAGCTCCCGCAGGGCGGCTTCTTCCGGAATCCGGCGTATTTCGTGTTGAATATCCTGCCAGTTCGCAGCGATCCGGGAAGCCTGCTCATGATGCGCCGCTCCCATCGTCAATCTGGTCTCCTCCAAGCCTTCAACGGCAATCCGATGATACAGCTTGCTGATTTCCATACAAGCCACGCCGACCTTAGCGCCGTGCAGCAGCTGCCGCTTGCCGCGCCGGATATAGTCCATTTCCCAATAATGGGACAAATGATGCTCCGCACCTGAAGCCGGATGCGATTGTCCGAACAGCAGCATCGCCAGACCCGATTCGATTAATGCGACAGTCAATGTGCGTATGCCGTCCTCTTGCCGTGCAGCAATACGATCGACCTGCTGCACGCAACGCATGAGGGCGGATCTCGTTATGTCTGCAGCGGCCTGCATATAAGGCTCATCGGCCGTCATGGAACCAAACTTCCAATCAAACAGCGATGTATACTTGCCGAGCATGTCGCCGAATCCGGCGGCTACCAAGGCTGGTGGAGCCTTCATCAGAATGTCGACATCGGCAAAGATCGCGTCCGGACCGATCGCCGCTATGGTGATCTTCTCCCCCCGAACGAGGATTGGAGCCCCCTTCGAATTGAATCCATCGACAGACGGAGCCGTTGGCACGGATAGGAACGGGATCCGGGATGTATAGGCTGCATACCGGACAATATCGTGCAGGGTGCCTCCACCCACGGCGATTACAAGCTCCGCATCTGCTTGCTGGATATCCAGAAGCAGTTGAATCAGAGAGGCCTCGTCGGCCAAGACGTCACCCAAGCCATTGGGCTTTATGATCGTTACATGAACGGAGATCCCGGCTGCCGATAAATATGCCTCCAGTATTTTTCCAGCTGCTTCGTAGGTGTTCGCATCGGCCGCAACTACCGCTCTATGGTATGACTTGCTTGCCAGATAAGGAGCAACTTCCTCCAAGGCGCCGGATTCAATCCGGATGAGATCCAGCTCCACTCGCTTGCGGGTCCTCTCATCGAGTCCGGCAGCCAGCTGTTTAATATTCGCTAACAGATCAGTCATGCAATCGTTCCTTCCTGCTTCTCTTAGGCTGCCAATTCAGTTTCATTCCAGCTGGCGGCGAATATATGTGCATAAATGAACATAATTTCACGAAATAATGTTCATTTGTGCGCTTTTCTATTCATATTCAATATAAGCATGCAATATTACGCGAATGTCAGCGTGACATTGAGATCATGTAAACGAACCCCTCCAAATCGATCCAGGAGCCAAAAAAATAGAAACAATGCCCGGAACACTGACACACTGCTGTCAGAGATAGCCTTTTATAATAAAACCTATAAAGAAGATTCCTATGATCTTCTGAATTCGAATAGAGAGAGGATATACATTCATGACCACACCACAAAACAAAATCGGAGTCGTAATCGCCGGACTTCTGCTTGCCATTCTGATGGCCTCGATGGACAACACGATCATGGCAACCGCGATGGGAACGATCATCGGCGAGCTGGGCGGACTCGACAAATTTATCTGGGTAACCTCCGCCTACATGGTAGCGGAAATGGCGGGAATGCCGATCTTCGGCAAATTGTCGGATATGTACGGACGCAAACGATTCTTCATCTTTGGGATCATCGTGTTCATGCTTGGCTCCGTTCTATGCGGGACGGCGGAATCCATCATTCAGCTGAGCATCTACCGCGCCATCCAAGGGATCGGTGCAGGCGCATTAATGCCGATTACGTTCACCATCATGTTTGATGCCGTTCCACCGGAGAAGAAGGGAAAGCTCGGAGGGTTGTTCGGAGCCGTGTTCGGCATGTCGAGTATATTCGGTCCGCTGCTCGGCGCCTACATAACCGACCACATCGCTTGGCAGTGGATCTTCTACATTAACTTGCCGATTGGACTGTTGTCTCTCCTGATGATTATGTTCTTCTATAAGGAATCCCTTGAGCATTCGAAGCAGCGGATCGATTGGTGGGGAGCCGGCTCGCTCGTTTGCGCGATCGTCTGTTTCATCTTCGCGATGGAGCTGGGCGGCAAGCAGTATGAGTGGGGTTCTGTACAAATTTTGAGCCTTTTTGCAGGATTCGTTCTATTCACCGCGCTGTTTCTATTCGTCGAAAAGCATGCCGAAGAACCTATTATCGAATTCAGCATGTTCCGCAGACGTCTCTTCGCAACAAGCAATGCACTGGCGATGTTAAGCGGCGCGGCGTTCATTACGGCTTCGGTCTATATTCCAATCTTCATTCAGGGCGTATTGGGCGGCACCGCGACTAATTCAGGGCTCGTACTGCTGCCGATGATGCTGGGCACCGTCGTCACGGCAACCGGCGGCGGCGCCTTGATGAATAAGCTGCCGTACCGGACGATCATGATCCCGCCGCTGCTCCTTCTTCTGGCAGGACTTGCGCTTCTGACCACTTTATCACCAGATTCATCGCGCTTACTGCTCACGATATACATGATTATGATCGGCCTTGGAATCGGTGCATCCTTCTCGGTGCTCAGCAACGCAGCCATCCATGGATTTCCGATTACGCAGCGGGGAGCGGCAAGCTCTACACTAACCTTCCTCCGTTCCTTCGGCATGACGCTGGGCATTACCATATTCGGCATCATCCAGAGCCATTCCCTGGCGCGGAATTTGAAGGACGCCTTCTCCGGCAGCGATCAAGCCGCCATGCCGCAGGGTGTAGATTTCAGCAATGCGCATATGCTGATGGATCCCGCGGCCCGCTCCCAAATTCCCGGGAAAGCGCTCGGTACCATTTCGGAAGGACTCTCGTCCTCTATCGTCGTCACGTTTGCCTGGGGTCTTATCCCTGCGGGGTTAGCATTGGCTGCGGCATTCTTGATGAGCAAGGAGAAGCTGGACCCGGCTGCAGAGTCGGAAGGCTACGCAGCTTCTCATTAAACGCTTCATTATCAATGCCATCCCCTACAAGCAACGATTAACCTCATTAAGATAGACAAAGAGGCTCCTCCGCAAGCAGCATAAACGCTTGCAGAAGAGCCTCTTTCCGTAGAGAATCTCCATAACCCATAACCTTAGAAACGCAGAAGAAGCCCCGTCTTATCATCCTGATAACGGCCTTCCTGACGTTCCTCCTCAAACAAGTGATCGATGTAAGCTTGCAGCCCCTGCTCTTTCACCTGTTGATACACCTGCTCCGACTTTATGCCCGGTCGGTATAAGCCGTCCGAATGCAGCAGCAAGCCTTGAATTTCTGATCGGCTAACCTCACCGAATTGGATATAATCGGCTGCCTCCCTCATCCCGTTCGCCACCGAATAGCCTTGGGGCGTGTTCGTCATGCTTCGCACGAATTGGGTAAGCAGCGGATCCCGAAGGAACTCCTCCTCTTCAGGCATCTCGACCTGCTGATCGCGAAGCTCCTGGCGATAGCGCGCCGCTCTCTCCCCAATGCCCTCCACGGAATCATGGGTCAGCGCCTCTATTCGCCCATCCTTGTATTCAGCAACAATCATAGAATCGCCCAATTGGGCATACTGGATCGCGTCTCCCTTGATCCAGACAGCAGCAACGCAGGTGGACCAGTATTCGTACCTGCGGGTCATATTTACGCCGGCTTCGAGCATCCGATTCCATAATCCTGCATTCGCAGCTATGACCAGCTCCTTTAAATCCTGCGTTGAATCGGTTGATCCGCCAGCCGACTCAAAGAAGGCTTTGAAATGCTGTGCCGCCAAATAAGCAGCGTTGTGACCGTCGCTGCTCCGATACTTGCATACCGGCGTGACGCCGTCCATCACGCCAAACAGCCCCGTCTCCCGGGTGGTACTGTATGCATCCTCGCATTCTCTTTTTCCCGGACTTGGCAATTGATATGCTTCTACGAGCATCGTGTTATGCCCCTTTCTTCGCTTGCGAACGCCTTCATAATAAACATCCCCTGCTTCAATAAACCTACCGCTATACCATATGACAGTTCATTGTACCTGTCCAGCATTATCTAGTGTAAAAAAGAGGGGCGAAATGAATCGCTCCCTCTTCCTGTTTCGTATGCGCACAGCGGGTAATGGTCCTGCTGATTATACAGCAGCGGCCTCTGGTTGCTGCGATTTGGTCGAACGGTGAAGCGATACAAAATAAGCGATCGTGATCGCCATGAAGAGGATGGCGAACACGCCCAGTATCGCGGCATTGCTCCACATGGAATGATAGTCTCCGCTCGAAATAACATCCTTGAATCCGGCAACCGAGTAGGTCATCGGAAGCCAAGGCGTTACTTTCTGCAGCCAATTCGGAATAAGCTCCAGTGGGAACGTGCCAGCCGAGCTGGTCAATTGGAAGATCAAGATGATGATGGCAATAAACCGGCCCGGATTCTGAAGCGTCGTCACGAGCAGCTGAATCAACATCATGAACGTAATGCTGGTCAGAACCGAGAATAAGATGAACAATGGAACACTCGTCACATGCAGATCCAATAGAATGAGGAGGGCCGCATCCGCAATAAGCGCTTGAATCGTACCTGCCGCAATTAGCGTCAGTGCTTTACTCCAGAACCAGCTCAGACCGCTTGTCGGACGAATCGCCGGTTCTCGTACCGAGTATACGATCGTGATGAGCAAGGCCCCTACATATAAGCCAAGCGATAAGAAATACGGAGCGAAGCCCGTTCCATAGTTCGGCACTTCATTCACTTTCTCCACATCGGATTGTACCGGATCCGCGAACATATCGTACATGGAATCCGTCACGTGAAGCGCTGATGTCTGGGCGGAAGCGTCACTAAGCTTGCCGGACAGCTCATGCGTACCGTCATCGAGCTGGAGCAATCCCGAGCTTACCTGCTGTGCGCCATCCTTCAATTGCTTCGAGCCATCCACGAACGGGGTCACATTATCCTTCAAGAGGTTGAGCCCCTGGTGAAGCTCGACAGCGCCTCCGGCCAGCTGCTTCGCGCCGGCTGCAAGCACAGCTCCGCCGTCCTTCGCTTCGGCAAGCTTGCCGCCAAATTGGTTAAAGCCGCCCGTCAATTGCTTGGCTCCTGCGGCAACCTGCTGTCCGCCTGCTTCCAGCTGTTTACTGCCTGCCGCAGCGTCCTTCAGCTTGCCGTCGAAGCTGGCCAGTCCCGCATTCAACTTGCCAAGCCCCTCATGCAGCTGATTAGCTCCTGTACTTAATTGTTCCTGCGCCGTCTTGGATCCCGTTAACCCTGTGGCCAGCTGCTTGCTTCCGGCCAGCAGCTTCTGAAAGCTCTCGTCCTCGGCAAGCTGCGCGTTTGATTGCGCAAGCTGTTCGAGCCCTTTGGCCAGCTGCGCTGCACTCTCTTCCAGCTTGGCGGCTCCGGCCTTCGATTGATTGAGTCCGGCATCCAGCTTCTTGGCTGCTTCCTCAGCCGAATTCGAGCTGCTTGCCAGCGTCCCGCTTCCGGCGGACAGCTGGGATAAGCCATCACTCAGATTCTGGGAGCCTGTGCGCAATGATTCCGCCCCATCGCCCAGTGCCGACGCACCTGCGGCTAGCTTCTGCTGGGCGGCAAGCAGCTGGCTTAATCCTCCGGCCAGATCGCCTGCGCCCCCGCTGAGCTTGGTGCCGCCCTGGTCAAGCTTGGCGCCGCCTGCTTCCAGCTTGACGATCCCTTCCTGCAGCGACAAGGAGCCGGCAACCAATTTGCTTAGGTTCTGCTCAATTTGAACTGCGCCGTCCTTTGCTTTGGCCGTACCGTCGGCAAGCTTGCCAGCGCCGTCGCTCGCCTGCCCGATTCCATCGACCAGCTGCTCCATTTGTTCGAATACGGTTCTCGCATAAACCTCCGTAATTTCCTTGTTCAAGGAGGACTTCATCGTCTCAACAGCCGTGTTTCCGATCTGGGAGGCTAGAAAGTTGAAGCCTTCATTCGGAAGAAACGTGAATTTGGCCGAGGTTGGAGAATCGGAAGTCAGCGTCGTTGTTTTCTCCGAGAAATCTTCTGGTATTTCAATGGTCATATAGTACGTATTGTCTTCCATCCCCGCCTTAGCTTCATCCTTGGACACGAAGTTCCATTTGAACTGGGGATTTTCCTTTAATTTTTCCACAAAGTCATCGCCGATATGCAGAGATTTCCCATTAAAATCCGTTCCTTTGTCCGCATTCACAACGGCTACCGGGAGATCCTCCAGCCGGTCATAGGGATCCCAGAACGCGGCCAGAAACATCGCCGAGTAGAGTACCGGAACCAGCAGAACCCCGATCACCGAGATGAGCACCTTACGATTGCTTACGATAGACGACAGCTCGCTGCCGAATTGCTTAACACTTCTTTTCATCTGGTTATTCCTCTCCTATTAACCAATTGAC
The DNA here is from genome assembly GCF_024498075.1 of Paenibacillus mendelii. Classification (GTDB taxonomy): domain Bacteria; phylum Bacillota; class Bacilli; order Paenibacillales; family Paenibacillaceae; genus Paenibacillus_Z; species Paenibacillus_Z mendelii. The sequence continues at coordinate 122,291 of NZ_JANHOF010000006.1, read as the reverse complement.
CGTTTAAGTCAAACAGTCAATCTTGTTTGTAAAAAAAAGCTTCTCTTTTTACGAAGCCAGTCCTTCCTGCAGGTAGAAACGAAGCAGCTGGGCAACCTGATTCTTGTTCAGCGGTTCATGCGACTTCTTCCAGTCGGCGGTTAACGCAATGAACAGCTTCAGCATCACGAATGCGGTCATCTCTGGATTGCAGGGCTTTATTTCGCCTTTCTCCACCGCCTGCTTCACCTGCTGCTGTATGTAACTCACAATAGCAGTCTCCATCTGCTGAATGCCCTCATGCGCCATCTGCGTGCTGATTTCCTTCACCTCTTGAGAGAGCTTAATAGCCAGTTCATGCTCCTCCCGAAAATCAAGCAGCCGATCCAGCACCAGATTTAAATTGTCGAAGAACCGGCGATTCGGATCGACGACCGCTTCCGCAATCCCCTTCATCTCTTGGATAAGACGGTTCATGATTTCCTGGAACAGCTCTTCCTTGTTCGTGAAGAACGTGTATATCGTTCCTTTGCCAACGTTGGCGATCTTCGCTACTCGCTCCATCGTAGTGGCCTTATAACCGAATAAAGCGAATGATTTCGACGCCGCTTCTACTATAAGCTCACGACGGTCAATTGCCATGTCACCGCTCCCTTCAATACCATATGACTGTTTTGTTCATTTGGTCATTTTGTGGAATGGATTTATTCTACCACGATCCTTTTCATTTAGCAATCCTTTGCGACAAGCTAATTTTATCATCATAATCCAGCCAAGAAGCATACCTATGTACACAAAAAAGCTCTTAACAGCTGCATTTCACCTGTTAAGAGCTTTTCATCGCTTACCTGCTGCCAGAATTTATTTAGAACATAAACTTTCTCATGTAATCGATCGTAAATTGCACGCCTTTATCGCCGAGCTCACCGTTCCAGACATGCGAATGCGGCTCAATGCTAAGTCCGCCGGAATAGCCTGTACCGTATAGTATCGCCATGAACGTTCCCCAGTCCGTCTGGTCCAAGCCAGCCGGCGGATCATCGAACCTTTGCCCGTCGATAATAACGGAGCCCTTGATGTGAACGTGGCGGAAGCGGCTTCCCCAATCACGCGATTCCTTCAAGTAATCGCGGCCGGCATAGCGGGAATGGGAAGGATCGAATTTGATGCCCAGCTCCGGTAAGTGGCCGTGGATGATCGTCCAAGCCAGCTCATTGTCCACGAAGTTATTCCAATGACAGTTGTAAGCCGCGATCTGTACACCCTTCGGCGTCCCATATTCGATCAGCTTCCGAAAATACTCAATCGCCAGCGTGGCGTTGTCATAATAGGACAGCTCTTCGATATAATTAACGCCGCATACGAAATTCGGACACTCAAGCTCGGCCGCCGTATCAATGAGCCGGAAGGACGCTTGAAGCTCCTCTTCGACGATGCCCTCCTTGCTGATCCGGTCAGTCCCCCATCTTCCGATCGAAGCGACCTGCACACCGGTCTGTTCACTGGCTTGCTTCAATGCCGGTACACTCGACAGGAACGCGTCGATGTCACTGCCGATGTTGATGCAGAACTCCAGAAATTCAAGGCCCTTGGCGTGTGCTTGATGGAAACTAGCAGCCTCAGGTGATGCGATGATACCCAGCTTCATGCTTCATCCTCCCTTTCTTAACCTGCAGAGGTAGACGTTCGCCGCTGCCATTACGTACCACTTTACCTGCTTGGATCGATGAAAGATATGCCGGAACTAGCCGATTTTTTATTCCATCGTGGCATCATTTTCTGAAAATGCCCCTTTCAATAAAAGAGGGTCTGCCGCGGGCAGATTTCACTGCTTACGGCAAACCCTCACGAGTATGCGTGGCGCCTATAGTTTGAAAGAAACGAATTTGATCTCGGACATTTCCTCAGTCGAATATTTAATCCCTTCCTTGCCGATCCCGCTCGTCTTGACTCCGCCATACGGCATTTGATCGACCCGGAACGAAGGAATGTCATTGATAATGACACCGCCGACTTCAAGTCTTTCTGCCGCGTCGAACGCTTTCTTGATCGAAGTCGTATATACGCCGGCTTGCAGGCCGTAATCGGAATCATTGACGAGATCAACCGCTTCATCCCATGAATCATACGCATTCACGGTCACAATCGGACCGAAGGCTTCACTGCAGGAAACCAACAGATGCGAAGCCCCGCCCGCGATAATAGTCGGCTGGAAATAGCCGCCCTCCCGTTTGCCGCCGCAAGCGATCGACGCTCCTGCTTGCTCGGCCTCCATTACCCAGCGCTCGATGCGCTCCGCTTCGCGCTGATGAATCAAGGATGAAATATCCGTGTGCTCGGAACGAGGATCACCGAACACGAGACGGCCGGCCTTTTCCTTCATGAGGCTTAAGAAATGACTGAACAATTGCTGCTGGACATAAACGCGCTGTACCGATATGCATACCTGACCGGCGAAATTGAAAGCTCCTTCCACGCAGCGCGCGGCAACCGCCTCCAAGTCCTCTGCGCTATCGATGATGACGGCAGAATTCGAGCCCAGCTCAAGCGTAACGCGTTTGAGGCCGGCCTTCTCCTTAATTCCAAGCCCGACTTCCGCGCTGCCCGTGAATGTAATCATTTTGACGCGGGCATCCTTGACGAGAAGATCGCCAATCACGCCGCCGCTGCCTGTGACTACGTTCAGCGCGCCGGCCGGCAAGCCGGCTTCCTCGAACAGCTTCGCGGTCATGATCCCGCTAAGAGGCGTCTGCGAAGCCGGTTTCAGAACAACCGTATTCCCAGCTGCGAAAGCCGGTCCCAATTTGTGGGCAGTCAGATTGAATGGAAAGTTGAACGGTGTAATGGCCGCAATCACGCCAAGCGGCTCCCGCTTCGTGTAACCGAAGCGACCTGCTCCGGACTTAGCCGCATCCAGCGGGATCGTCTCCCCATGAATACGCTTCGCCTCCTCGGCAGCGAATTTATAGGTTTCGATCGTCCGCGCAATTTCCGCTCTTGCGGCCTTTAACGGCTTGGCAGCTTCATCCGCCAATAGAAGCGCGCATTCTTCCAGTCTCTCTTGGAATAACTGAGATACCTTCTCCAATATTGTAGATCTCTCCAGGGAGGTAAGCCCCCGAATCGTACGGGCCGCTTGTGCAGCGCTCGACAAGGCAGCTTCTACATCCTCTTGGTCTGCTAACGGAACCATTGCGATTCGCTCTCCACTATACGGGGAACGCAGCTCATAATGCTGTTTGCCTTCCACCCATTGCCCGCCGATAAACATCTGTTTCGTCGTCATTGTGAATGTTCTCCTTAAACCGTTTTATTGACCTGAATATGCTTTCTTATAAATGCCTACTATTTTCTCATACGTTAAATTGTATGGCGTATTGGACAACAGACGCTCAACCTTGGACGCTTGCTCAGCCAGAACCGGAAGCGAAGCTTCATCAACGCCGAGCTGCTTGAGCGAGGTGGGCAGATCCAGCTCATCGAGCAGACGGTACATATATTGAACGACTGCATCAAGCGCCTCATACGGCTGCTTGTCGAAATCGCCCAGCTGCAGAAGCTTCGCAACCTGTACCATTTGCTCCGTACATGCTCTTCCCGTCACCTCGAATACATAAGGCATCAGCAGGGCATTCGCTACGCCATGCTCGATATGATACTTGCCGCCAAGCGGATAAGCCAATGCGTGGACAGCGCCGACTCCCGCATTCGCCAGCGATACCCCAGCCAGATTACTGACCAGGCTCATACCGATTCTAGCCTCCAGATTGCCGCCATGGTGAACGGCACGCGTGATGTGCTGCGGGAAAATCTTCATCGCTTTCTCGGCATACATCCGGGTCATCAGCGTTGAGCGCACGGCGATATACGATTCAATGGCATGGGTGAACGCATCGACGCCAGAGGCCGCGGTTACTTTCGCCGGGCATGTGAGCGTTAGCAGCGGATCTATAATCGCCACATCCGGCAGGAGCGCCGGGCTCACTAATCCACGCTTCAGCTCCTGCTCTTCGTCGCCAAATATCGCGTTCATCGTCACTTCCGCTCCGGTCCCCGACGTTGTCGGCAGCAGAATGCAAGGTATCGTTCTGCTCTCGATAACCGATACTCCGCTCAGGTAGGCGGCAAGATCCGCCTTGTCCAGCAGAGCAGCCGTCGTCTTCGCGACATCCATTGCGCTGCCTCCGCCAATACCGACGACGAGATCGCAGCCTTCCTGCTGCAGCATTCTGACCGTGCTTTCCAATAAGTTGAAGGTCGGCTCTCCCTTGATCTCCGTGAAAACCACCATCGGAATCGACAGCGGCTGAAGCAGCTCGATGACCTTCTGAACTAACCCCGCGCCTTCGACTCCCTTGTCGCTGATGAGCGCAAGCTTAGTCGCCGGTCTGTGCTTGATTTCATCCGGCAAGGTTAGAAGGGCGTTTACGCCAAAACGAACTGCCCCCGGCATGCGAAAGTCATGATGTCCGATTGTTGACATGATTAATTACCTCCTGATGGGTTTTGTGAGCCAAGCTTTTTGAATCCTATGAGCATTCATGCTTCTATGTAAAATATAGCTTTGTAAGCGGTTTAAATAGTTTCCACATACCGGCTTAAGCTGTATGCACTCCGATTAATATGTCATTGTATACGTATTCATTTATAACTAAATTAGTACCTATCCTTTGTACGATCTAATTTCGGTTTTACCGACTTTTAAGCGCGTTCCCGTTCTGCTAAAAGACAGTGAACAGACTAGATTACTGTTCATTGTCTATTTAGGGGCATCCATTATAACTCCTTATGCACCCTCACTGCTCGAGTGCTGCCGACGTATTGCGGACAATAATCTCCGGCTCCAGATTCGCTGACACTTTGAGCGTCTTATCATCTGTATTCATTAGCTGGATTAATTTCTCCAGCGCAAGCGACGCCATTCTCCGGTGCTGCTGGGAAACCGTCGTGAGTTGAATAAAAGGCTTGGCAGAGTAGCTGATATTGTCGAATCCGATAATTGATATATCTTCAGGAACCCGGATTCCCAATGATAAGGCGGCTTCCATCAGTAAGAGGGCGATTTGGTCATTTGATGCAAAGAAAGCAGTGGGCCGTTCTTCATCCTGCCATGGGGTTTGCAAAAAACGCTGCAGACCAGCCACTGTCAGCTCGCCATCGTAGACATAATCCTGCCGGAAAGGCAGGCCTTGCTTTTTTATCGTTTCATGATACCCATTCAACCGGTCGTACAGCGTAGAGTATTTGGTATTTCCGGATATATACGCGATCTTCTGATGACCGAGGTCCAATAAGTGTTTCATCGCAACTCGCGCACCCTTAACATTATTGATGACAACATAGTTGCAATCGTCGCGATCTAACCTCGTGTTGTACATAACCAATGGGAAGCGCTTATCGACCAATTGCTGAACGTTCGTATCGAATCGCCCAACGGAACCGATTAACATCCCGTCTACCCGTTTGCCAATCAAGGTCTGAATGGCCTTCCCCAGGTTCTGATCGCTGTGATCGGTATCGGAAATAATGACATCGAAGCCGCTCTCTCGGGCTTCGCCAATAATGACTTTGGCCGTTTCCGAGAAGAACGGGTTCGAGATATCACCCACAATTAAGCCAATTGTCCCCGTCTTTCGCATATTCAGGCTTCTAGCTACCTGATCCGGCGTAAACCCCATCTCTTCAATGGCTTGCAGTACTTTCTCACGGGTGGATTCGCGCACGAAAGAGTAGTTGTTTATGACTCGGGAGACTGTTGCTTGGGAAACGCCTGCTTTTTTGGCAACGTCATTCGACGTGACTTTCTCATTCATAAGAGTGTGAGTTCCTCCTTATTGTGAATACGTATTCATTACTTGCTATAAACTTTATCACACCAAATTCACATTGCAAATTTATTTTTTCTATAAATAATAATTTTACAGTGAGCCTCATTAATGGCCCGAAAATAGCCCCCCAAAATGGCCTGCTGGCACTATCAAAATTTATGAAAAAAGAGGCCGTGCACACACGGAAACTACACCCATTGTTAGAAAAACGGTACGCCCCTTTTCCGAAAATCAAGGCAGCTGCAGCATTCCTGCGCATGTCTGCGGGCATGATTGCCCTCCAATCTCTTGATCTAGACATTATGAATCCCCGTATTGTAAACTGTATTCAGAAACTGGAGAGCGGAATCTATTAGCCGTTCTTCTTGTACAAGGAAGGAGGACCAGTCACATGAAACCGCAAACAACCAGAGTGAAATCTGCCGATCGTGTGATGGATATTCTAGAATTGTTTACAGGAGCTAACGACACTTACAACCTATCCGATATTGCCAGGCTGCTAGACATGCCCGCGAGCTCCACACACCAGCTCCTGCATAACATGCTTTCCCGTGGTTATTTGGAAACGGACAGCTCAGGCAAACAATTCAGTATCGGCTATAAAATATTCGAAATTAGCAGCATGTGCAGTAAAAACACGAATCTGGTCACGGAATTCGAGACGATTGGCGGAAGAATGGCCGAGGAAGTTAACGAAGGAATCATGCTCGGCATTCGCGCAGGTGATCAATTGGTCTATGTCTCACAGAAAAATCCGCCAGATCCACGCCGGTTCGCCATTCAATTCTCACAATCACTGCCGTTATATGCATCCGCTTCAGGCAAAATGATTTTGAGCGGCCTTTCCGAAACCGTTGTACGGCGTATATATCCACACGAAGAGCTTCAACCGCTAACGAACAAAACAATCTGCACCGTATCGGAATTGCTGACGGAGCTCGAGACAATCCGGAGGGAAGGGATCTCTTACAATCGCGGCGAATCGGTTGAAGGCATCAGCTGCATCTCGGCCCCCATCTATAATTCTTTAGGCGCCATAATCGCCGCTGTCAGTGTATCGATTCCCGACTTTCGCAAAACAGAAGAGATTTGGAACCGTTCGTTGAATTGTATCCGGGAAGGCGGACGTTTGCTTAGCAGTTAGACGCATGGATTCAATAGGTGCATGCCCGTGTCCAATGGCAATTGTACAGATCGTTCTTATATCAACTTTTATTAGACATCGTTTTGGTTATAAATATCAGGGCAGGCATTCACAGCCTGCTTGTCACTGATATTTCTATGCGAAGAGCTTGATTACTCCTTCAGAGGACGGAAGAACCGTTTCTCTTAGGCACATAGTCGGCTTTCACTCCACCAGAATAACGATGTCTTTCTGTTTTCTTCTTATCGCCGCTCTCTCCAGCTCCCCCTCTTTCGACATTAGTTGACAAGCTGCCTTGTGTTTCCCTAATCTCCGCAGCCTTGATATCCGGTTCCCCCGCCCCCTCCTTAAACCCATTTCAAGATTATAGGACCATAGATCCACCCATTAATATTAGAAGACAATGCAACTACAAAATTCACATATGCGAATAAATTTCTCATTTATGAAAAATTTGTTGACTAATCAAAAGATTCATTATAGTATTTGCTTATCACCTAGAAATGAAAGCGCAACCTGTTATGTTTTCTAACATCATGAGTTTTGTATTCTTACTTCTCGAGTAACATTGTGTTAAAATCTCGATACCAGGAGGAAACAAAATGAACCATTCTCCCAAGAAGTTGATGGCAGGTATGTTAGCAATCGTATTAATGTTTACACTGTTAGTTGGCTGTAGCGGGGGCAACAACAACACACCTGCAGAGAACAAAGGGAACACAGGTGAGAAAGGGAACGGCGGCAATTCGGGTAACGGCGGCAACGCCGCAGAAGGCGAAGTCTATCCGGAAAATGGACTTTCCAAGACAGAGAAAATCACCATCAAGTGGGGCTATTGGGAAAACGGCTATGGCCGCGCTTGGATGGACCATGCAGTGGAGAAGTTCACAGAGAAATACCCTAACGTAACCTTCGATATCACCTCCTCACCTGTAATACGCGACCTGATCAGCACGAAGATGGCCGCCAAGAACGATGATGACATGTTCGACATCATCTCCCCAAGCTTCAACGGAGACGAAGGAACCATTGCCCAGAAAGCAGGCTTGTTCGAAGATATGAGCGACCTGTGGGAGCGCGATGTTCCGGATGCGCCCGGTCTGAAGCTGAAAGATGCCGTACTCGATAACACAATGGAATACGCTCAGAAAATCGACGGCAAGTTCTATCAAATCCCAATGGGCGCTTACGCGCTCGGATTATTCTACGACAAAGCCTTCTTCAAGGAAAAGGGCTGGAACGAGAATCCGAAAAACTATGATGAATTTCTGGCTTTGATGGAAACGATCAAAAACGATGGCATCGCACCAATTACGTATCCCGGTGTTTATGCAACCTATATCAACTTCGCTTTCCTAATCAAACAGTTTGAACTGGCCGACAAAGCCGGGAATATCGAGCAGTACACGAAGGATTTCAGACAGGGAATCAACATGTATTCTGCACCTGAAGTGAAAGAGTACTGGACCCGTATGTACGAAATGGGCAAGAAAGGGTACTTCGTTGAAGGCGCAGCAGCCCTCAATCATACCCAATCCCAAATGCAGCTGCTGCAACACAAGGCCGCATTGGCGTCCACAGGTGACTGGGTAGAGAATGAAATGAAGGATGCTATTCCGGAAGGATTCGAGTGGGGCTTTATGGCCATCCCGTTTGTCGACGTAACACAAAACAAGGTTTGGGTCGAGAACGGTATTGGCGCAGGCAGCTTGATGATCTGGAAGAACAAGCCTGAGAACGTGAAGAAGTGGGCCAAGGAATTTGCGCTCTTCCTGATGACTAACGATATTCAAGCGGTCAACGGCGAGAACGGAATCTCCCCGATCCGTAAGGACTTCGCTGAGAATGAAGCGAACCTCGCGAAGCTGCAAGCTGCTCCAAAAGCCGTTCTGGAGTACGTCAAGAATAACAACGGACAATTCGCTACCGGAGTTCGCGACGTCGCATTCGCAAGTCCTGATGCTGCTAAAGCGACTAAAATGATCGAAGAATTAATCATTGAGGTTACTGCAGGCAAGAAGGATCCGCTGCCGGTACTTGAAGAAGCGGATAAGCTGATGAAGAAAGTTCTGGAGAGCGAAAAGTAAGCTGATTATACACTAGACATAAAAGTTGGAAGAGGGAGGGGACTGCTCCTCCCTCTCCTTTACAGCATGTGCTGCGAAATCGTGGAAGGAGGTCGGTGTATGGCCCAAATTGGAGCTAGTGTGCCTGCGACGCCTAAGAAGGTGTCAACGTTAAGCAAACGGAAAGTGCAGACAACAATCTTTATTTTGCTGGCGTTAGGCCCCAGTTACTGTGGATATTTGCTGTTCACCTTGTATCCGAATATCTTGTCCGCTTATTATTCCTTACTGGAATGGAACGGAATTACCGATCCTAAATTCGTGTGGTTTGACAATTACAAGTATCTGTTTCAAGACGAATACGTCTGGAGAGCGCTTGGCCATAACCTTATCCTTATGGTTACGGTCCCGATTCTGACGATTATCCCTTCTATCTTTCTCGCCTACCTGCTCAATGTTAAAGGCTATAAGGAATCACCCTTGTATAAAGTGATTTATTTCTTACCGAACGTACTAGCCGTTATCGTTATTGCGTTGATGTGGTCCTTTATTTACGACGGCAGCAACGGGCTATTGAACGCTATATTGAATCTGTTTGGTATCGACAATAATGATTTTTACTGGCTGGGCTCTAAGAAAACGGCCATTTGGGCACTGCTGCCACCCTTGATTTGGGGAGGCGTCGGATTCTATGTCGTCATCTTCATGAATGCGATGAAGTCAATTCCGCCATCCCTTTATGAAGCAGCGATACTTGATGGGGCATCCCATATGACGCGTTTGCGTAAAATTACGATTCCTTTGATCAATCCGATTGTGCGTATCAGTACGCTGTTTCTCGTCCTCGGTGTATTCAAAGGGTTCGAAATCATGCTGATCATGACCAATGGCGGACCGGCCGGTTCAACTGAAGTCATCGGCTTGTACATGTTTAACATGGCTTTCGGCAAGAGCTCACACAACTACGGTTATGCATCGGCGATCGGCATGTTCTTGTTTGTAGTCTTGGTCATCGCCAAGCTGCTCATCGACAGGTTAAGCTCGAAAGATCACGCCGAATTCTAGTCATCGGCAATTTCGGAAGGAGGCCACCTTTGGAAACAAACAAACGCACCTTTATCGATGTTATATGGCGGCTTATCATGTTTCTATGCGCGTTATCCGTCATCTTCCCCCTTCTGTGGATCGTGCTGGAGTCATTGAAAACAAACAAAGAGTTTTTCGCTAATGTCTGGGCATTGCCGGATAAGCTCATGTTTGAAAACTACAAAAAAGCTTGGGACTCCTATCACTTAGGCTCGACCTTGCTGAATACGCTCTATTATGTTGGCACCAGCCTAGCTCTCGGTACGTTTCTCACAGCATTAAGCGCCTATGTGCTGACGCGCCTTGAATTCCGCGGACGTAAATTTATCTGGGGAACGATCATGCTATCCCTATTCCTGCCGGGAATCAACGCGCTCGTGCCGCAGTATATCTTAATGCGCGATCTGGGTCTGACCAACAGTCTTACAGGCCTGATAATTCTGGATAGCTTCGGTGAAAGTGTATTCTTCCTTATGCTGCTCGGCGGATTCATGCAGTCTCTTCCGAAGGAGATGGAGGAAAGCGCCTATATCGACGGGGCCTCCTTGTTTCAAGTGTTTACACGGATCATTCTGCCGCTGTCAACACCAGGCATCGTTACAGTAGCCATTTTTAAATTCCTTGGCTTGTATAATGCCTTCCTGGGGCCGTTCATTTACCTTAGCGACTCCTCAAAGTATACGATTGGTGTCGCGATGTATCACGCCAATCAGATTATGCAGTACAAGGCCGATTGGGTTACGCTGTTCGCTGGCGTTACAATCGCGATGATCCCGACCATTATCATCTACGTATTCTTCCAGAAACAAATTGCTGAAGGCGCTACTCTTGGAGGTCTTAAAGGATAAGGAGCCTTCCGGGTATCTAACGATACTTAGCGAGGCTTCTCTCCTTCTCTACTACAAATACTAGGAGTGAACGATATGGGAGCATTACAACTGGATGATAAAGTCATCCTGATCACGGGTGCTCTAGGGGCAGCCGGAAGCGAGGCAATCAAGCTGTTCTTGGAACGCGGCGCTCTTGTCGCAGCTTGCGATATTCGACCTGTATCCGACTTTGCCGAGCTGGACTCTTTAACAGAAAAGTACGGCAGCGGCCGATTGATGTTCGTCCAGGGCGATATGCGCAATGAAGCTGATGTTCGTGAAGCTGTTGCCGCTATCGATCAAACCTTCGGCAGATTGAATGGCACCTACCATAATGCCTATGTCAATAAAGTAGCCTTAATTGCGGAGCAGTCTCTAGAGGATTGGGAGGATTGCATTCGCGGATGCCTCACCAGCACCTTTCTTGTCATGAAATATTCGGCCGCTCTCATGATCCGATCCGGTGGCGGTTCGATTGTCAGCACCTCCTCCGTTCTAGGAGGCAATATTTTGCGGTCAGGGAATGCCGGCTATGGCGCAGGGAAAGCCGGGCTCGAGCAGCTGACGCGGATCGCCGCTCTCGAATATGCCCCTTATGGCATCCGTGCGAATGCGGTTGTACCCGGAGATTTCAAATCCGATGAAGTATTAGCTGCGATCTCCCAAGCTCATCTCGACACTATGAGTAAGATCAGCATGCTCGGAAGAAGCGGAAGGGCCAATGAAATTAATGAAGTAGCCGCCTTTCTGCTATCCGATGCCGCTTCCTACGTAACCGGCTCTATGTACCCGGTAACCGGGGGGATTATGTCATGAAACAAATACGGCTCCATTACCATACCCGAGATGAAATAAACGAGCTCGCACGAAGCGGTGCTGCCGTCGTCGTACCCTTAGCCGCAACCGAACAGCACGGGCCTCACCTGCCGGTGTTTACGGACAGCTTAATCTGCGAGCACATTGCCGTCGAGGCCGTCCGCCAAGCGGCGGAAAGCGTCCCGATCCTGGTGGCTCCCGTACTCACGATTGGCTGTTCCCATCATCATCTGAATTTCGGCGGTACGCTCTCTTATACGTCAACCACTTATTTGCAAATGCTTCGCGATATCGGAGAAAGCCTGATCACCGACGGATTTCAGAAGATCATCTTTCTCAACGCGCATGGCGGCAATGACCCGATCATGATGCAAACTGCAAACGACCTCGCAGTTCGTTACCCGATTTGGACGGCAGCTGCCTCCTATTGGAGCATTGCCAGATCGGCATTGAACGAGAGCGACGCCGCCGAGGTTGGTATGGTTCCCGGCCATGCAGGCGGGTTCGAGACAGCCGCGGTTCTGGCGCTGCAGCCGGAGCTGGTACGCACAGAGCTATTCAAGGATACACATATTTCCCGGCCGTGGATCAATTCCGGACCGGCTGGAACGTTCATCGGGAAGCATAAGGAGCTGACCGGCTACGATGGTTATACCGATGCGCCGAACAAAGCCACGGCTGAGGCAGGAAGCCGCTACTTAGGCATCATTACAGGCAGTGTATCCGCCTGGCTCGTTTCAACCATTCAAGCCATGACTGATGGAGGGAATTAAAACATGTTCAATATTAATCCCATGCCCAAAGGGAATGTGAAACGGGTTGCCGTGATCGTGACCCAGTATTTCTTCAACTCTCATGCTGACGTTATTCTTGGCCGGTTATTCGGCGGCTTCGATTACCATCCGCAGGTGGAAGTCGTCTCTCTCTATACCGACCAGGTGCCGGATAATGATATGAGCCGCGGAGAGGCCGCACGCTGTGACGTTCCCATCTATTCGACGATCGAAGAAACGATCAAGACACCTTACCACAATGGCGGTGTAGACGGCATTATCATCATCGGCGAACATGGCGATTACCCCGACGATGAGAAGGGTCAGAAGATGTATCCAAGACGCCGGCTGTTAGAGGACACGCTCAAAACGATGGATGAGTTGAATCTGAATGTTCCGATCTTCTCCGATAAGCATTTATCTTATGATATTAAAGATTCGGTCTGGATGTACGAGCAGCTTAGACAGCGCGGCATCCCGTTTATGGGCGGATCATCGATTCCCCATATTCCTCCGGTTCCTTCCTTTGACCCGAAGCTTCTGGAGCAAGCAAGCGAGCTTCTTGTCGTCAGCTATTCCGATTCCATCGAGGCCTATGGCTACCATGGTCTAGAGCTGATGCAGTCACTTGCCGAGAAACGGGCAGGCGGAGAAACAGGCGTGAAATCCGTAAGCGTCCTGCAAGGAAGAGAGGTCTGGGAATCCATGAGCCGGGGCGAATGGCCGGAGGACCTGATGCTGCAAACCTTATCCCTCTATGAAGATAGAGAGAATGTCCACCCGAAGGAATCGGATGATCTTACAATCCTGTTTTCAGTCGAATATATAGACGGCTTCAAGGGCTACGTCATTCAACAAAGCAGAATCGTCGATCAATGGGGATTTGCCTTCCGCGGCAAGGACGGCACGATCACATCCGCGATTAGCGCGACGGATACCAATCGTCCTTGGAAGCATTTTGGCCGGTTGACCGGTATGATTGAACAATTCATTATCACAGGTAAGGAGCCTTTCCCTGCCGAGCGAATTCTGATGTCAAGCGGACTAACAAACTTGTCCATGGAGTCTTTATACCAGAAGAAAGAACTGGAGACCCCCGAGCTGAACTTCAGCTACGGACAGAGCAACTCTTGATCATCAACCTGTAGGAGGACAACAAACATGCAAAAGCCGAACACGTCGGAAGTACCCACTGGTTTGCCATTTTCTCCAGGATTCGAAACAGAGTCTTGCCTCTATGTTTCCGGACAGGGAGGGATAGACAGCGTGACCGGTCAAATCGTCGGTCCCGACATCGAATCGCAAACCATTACGACCATGGAGAACATCCGCAGCGTTCTGCTTTCACACAATATGGATATGAATGATGTGGTTAAAGTGAACGTCTATTTATCCGACAGACATCTGTACCGTGAATTCAACGAAGTCTATGCCCGTTTCTTCACGGCGCCTTTCCCGGCTCGAACGACGATCTATTGCGATTTGAACTATGACCTGCTGGTCGAAATCGATGCGATTGCCGTTCCCGGGAAGAAATAAGCGGACTGGTCACGAGGTAAACAACCGCGTGAAATGATCAACAAACGACTTGATTGATTCAAACCAATAGCAAACGGCAGCCGGGTGGCTGCCGTTTCTTTATGTTTATAACGCTATCGCGTCCTATAACAGAAGGCTGCCCTAAAGCCCCTTCCAATCAATGGCTACCGAAGCTTTGGTGCGCGATGACTCCACCATGGTCTCAATGATTACATCGACATTGAATCCATCCACTTCCGTACAATGACCGCGTTCGCGATTGATTAAGCATTGATGGAAATAGCGCATTTCCTCATCAAACGGGTTCATGGCATCAAACCGATATTCCGTTGAAGTTCCTCGTTCGTTATCATAGTGTACAAGCAGCACAGCATTATTCTCCGGCTGGTCCCATAAGACAAAATATAACTCGATACGCCCGTTCACACCGTTGATTTCCAACTTTTCGTCCCAAGAATTGCGTTCATAGCCGATTTTTTTTAGCGGGTGACCGAGCGCTTCGAAGCTTACCGTCATTCCGCTGCCATATTCCCAAATCGATGTGACTTTACGATCCGTTTGGGTCTCAGGTATATAATCTACATGAGCATATAAGCTGGACGGACGCCCAAAGAAATATTGGGTCATATCGATCATGTGGCTTCCAGCCATCTTAATGACAGCTCCGCCATACAATTGGATCGCTTGATCTACCCACTCGGGATACGGAGATTCAAATATGTTGCCCCATGGATGATAAGCCCGCACCTGTGCGCTAAAAATGCGACCGAGTTCAGGGAACAGCTCCTTCGCCTTCTGTACGGCCGGGAAATAGCGTTTCATGTATGCGCTGAAAAACAACCTTCCCGACGCCTGGGCGGTGCGGACAATTTCTTCGGCTTCCTCGGCATTGTTAGCCATGGTCTTCTCGCAAATGACATCTTTGCCCGCTTTCAGGGCAGCGATACATATTTCATAATGCGATTTGGCCCCTGTCAGTACACTAACGACAGTGACATCCGGATCCTCGATTACACGACGGTAATCGGTCGAGCACTTTGCTCCAAACCGCTGTGCATAGGATTTCGCTGCTGCTTCATTAATATCGGCGACATGAACGATTTGCGCACCAAGCTTCTCCAATCCACTGAAATGAAATCTGCTGATCCCGCCGCAGCCGATGATACCGTATTTAGGCTCCATACATTTCCCCCCGTTATGATTCATATTTACTGCTTACCTGATTGATCATGAGGCACTGTAACGGTTGCAATCGTATCCGTTTTGTTATTCGCATTGTCGGTTACCGTGTAGATTACGGTATAAATACGTCCGGCTCCTGAACCCGAACGTTCCGCACGCAAAGCAAACGAACTCGCCGCCGTACCTGTATCGGCTTCAATGTCGCTTGGATCGCGATCCGGTTCATTGCTTTCAATAGAAGATAATATCACGGATGCAACGCCTGAGGCAGCATCATTCGAATTCAGCTCCGCATGCAGGGTTGCCATTTTATGATTAGGGGGCCATAGAATCGGTTTATCCAGTTGAACAGTCAGCGATGGTGCTGTTTTGTCGACTTTAATGGCAGCTGTGCGCGGAGCTTCGATATTGCCTGCATTGTCGACGCTCCAATAAACTAACGTATGCACCCCATCTGTTGTGAATGTAACGGAAGTACCGCTTTGTTCCGCGCCGCCGTTGACGGTATAGCGGGTAGCCTTAACCCCGGAACCACTGTCGCTCGCGCTAAAGGTTACCGTAGTGTCTTGATTGACCCATCCGGACGGAGCGTTGTCCGTTGTCGCCGGCGCTATTTGATCCGCCGATATCGCAAGATGGTACAAGCTTGGCCCATGTCCGTCTTGCGGGGTGCCGTCTGTAAATCGGACATAAATGGTTTTCGACGGATTATTGACCAGCCATCCGCTTAAGCTGCTGTTTATTGTCGTTCTGCTTAGATTGCCATAAGCATTGGCAGCGGGACTCCAGTTCATTCCGTCTTTGGATACGTCCACGACATAATTTCCGGCTATATCCATCGTAAGCGCCGCATTGTTGATGCCATTCTCCAGATCAAATTTATATATGAATTGCCGGGTCTCGTCTGCATAGCGATGATCATTGTCGATCGAACCTGTATTTTGAATCATAAACTGATTGTCCAAGTAGCTTGGCGTGGCGAAGCTTACGTTTGTTATCTCAGTCGACACCGTAAGGTGGTACAAGCTCGGCCCATTCCCGTCTTGTGGAGTACCGTCTGAAAATCTGACGTAAATGGTTTTCGACGAATTATTGCTCAACCATCCGCTCAAGTCGCTATTTATGGTTATCCTGCTTAAGTCACCCTGGGCATTGGCCGCGGCACTCCAGTTCACTCCGTCTTTGGACACGTCTATGACATAGTTCCCGGCTATATCCATCGTAAGTGTCGCATGATCGGCATCATCCGCGAGATCAAACTTATAGATCCAATTGCCAGTGAGGTCTGCATATCGATGCCCGTTATCCATGGCTGAGAAGTTATCCTCGTAGATGTATATCGTCTCTTTATCGGAGTTGTTCGCGTCAAAACTCACACCTTTTATATTGGTATTTAATTTATTGATGGTAGCCACTTGATCCTGAGGCTTAAGGAAGACAAATTTACCAGGGTAATCCTGATTCAGCCGGTCTACCTCTGCTTTCAGACGATCAAAGAATACCGATTGACCGTTGGCATCCATACCATAATAGGCCAGAATGGGATAAATATTATGGAAAACCGGTTTCGCGGGATCCATAGGCACGTTGCTCAACACATTGTAAATATCTCCATATTGGGTGACCATATGGCCTTGCGGAACCGTATAGATGCCATGGTAGGCATTGATGGGCGCGCCATCGTCCCCCCGCAGAAGCCCCGTTACGCCAGATCCGACCAAACTATCTGCCATCTGCTTATGGCTCACACTGTTAATCGGGCTATGCCAGATTTGAGAGGTATGGATGCCCGCATCTATCAACCACTGCCTGTTGCGGGTTAACCATGTTGCGTAGCCGCTGCTGGAATACTTCTCGGGATAGATGAATTGATACCCCGACGGTCCCGCGACGAGTTCAATATTGCTCCCTGTTCTCGAATAAAAGTAATCCAGTATGGGCGATCCGAGCTCCTGCAAGACGGGCGCGATGGTGATTCCTACCGGCACCTGCCCCGCAGTCGCGTTCTGGAATTGGTTAATGAGCTGTTGATCATATTGCAGATTGTCTCCGTCGCTTGCCGTTATTGAAACATATACTTTACCCGGCTGCGCTTCGACGGCTGCGCCTGCAGGCTGTGAATAGGTCTTGTTTGCAAAACTGGACCATACGCTCCCGTTGGAATAATAATCGGAAACGACATACCCGACTCCGTACGGATTGGTGTAATCGTTCAAATCATCGGCGTTCGGGGCATACCCCAGCACGGGCGTGCCCGGCGGATAGCCGCCTCGTTGAATGATTTTGACGATTTCGTCCCGTTCCGCGGGGATCCGGGGATCCAGGTAGAAGGCAAACGACTTGCTGGCTACGGCATAATCGAAGATATTCCACGGATAACCGGTCCAATCCGGCGTTCTTAATCCGGCGGAAAACAGGATCCGCTTGTCGAGAGACGGCATGAGGTTGTCCAATGCCCAGTCGTAGGCCTCCACTCGTCCGGCCCAGTTCAATCGGATATCTTCGGCAGGCTTGCTGCCAAACTCGGCAATGAGGCTGTTCTTGATCGCATCCGTGACAGGCAGGCCATTCTCAAGCGAACCTTTCATCATAGCGATGTTGAACGTCCAGTCGCGGCTCCCTTCCCATACGATCAGCTTATTAACCAATGTGCTATAGTCCCTGTACATCGTTCTTAGCCCGGGATTGCTGCCCGACAGAAGTGACACGGTCTGATAACTTTTGCCGCTTTCATCCAGCCACGTTTGATCAAGATTGCTTTCTCTGGTCAGCACATAAATTTTGGCCGAGCCTTGATTGATCAGTCCTTGCAGAACGAGCGCGGCAAGCTTCGCCTCCGCCGTATCGTTCCTGATGTCGTATACGTACAACGTTTGAGCTGGCGCCATCTTAGGGAACTCGCCGCCTGCAGCTTGTACGTTCTTGACATGCAGCGCTGACACTGCCGCTGCAAATATAAATGTAAATATCAGTCCGATTGATACTGCTTTGCACCGCTTTTTGAACATGTCCTTTCCCCTCTCCATACCATATTTGGTCAAGCCAATGAAATTGCCTCTATCATTAACGGTTCATTTACTGAAAGCTTAATTTAACCGTAACGATTTGTTTCGCTTTAGCCGTAATGACGAAGTCTTTCTTTGTAAAAGGCAGTTCGGATAGGAACTCCTCATCCAAATTAACCAACTGTACGGAAGCAAGTTCTCGCTCGAATGATACCACTCCTTGACCTTCTTCTTCCGACACGTTAAGGAAACGAATGATATAGGCATTATCTTGGTCTTCAGAAGCTTTAAAGGCACTCACGATAAGATTGTTCGAATCCAGGTTCACGTAAGACCTGCTCAAGGGCAAATCCTGTACTCTCTTTTCCGGCGTTTCCCGATATCGTTTTCTTTGCTTGCGGTTCATAAACCGGATTCCGGTTACATAGTGCTGATGCTCCCGCCATAGCTGCGCAGGGTGAGTTTCTTCGGCCGCGAAAGGCCTTATGGCATAGCTAAATTCCAGCTCTCTCAACAATTGACCGCCATCGCCGCCGCCCGTCAAAACTTCTTTGCGCGTACTGCGGAACAAGGTCAATGCAATCGTGCGTTGTTTGTTGTCGCGAACGGCAACCTCGTAAAGCCCTTTGCTGTAAATCGCCAATCCGTACTGGCCGTCATCAACGGAAACGATGCCGTTATGCGGAGCGACTTCAAAGTCTTTGCGCAAATAATCGGTGCGGTCCGGGCGCTGAATCTCCCGCTTAACCAAATCGAACGGCGTGCTCGTATAATAATGCTCCGCACCCAATCCGGTTGGAAACAGCAGGCGCAGCCGATGATCTCGGGCTGCATTCCGCACGACTGTCCGACAATAAACCACGGGATCATTTTTTTTCAAATCGATAAACGTCATGATTGGAATTTCAATGAATTCCCCGCTTCTGCTCGTTTCATCGTGCTCGATTCCCTTCGGAACGCGGAGATTGATCTCGATGCGAATACGCGTTTGATAGCGGCCGTCGAATTCAGTGGCTATCGTTGCTTGTACACCAAGAGACCGGATGATTTCGTTATGTACCGGCGCGATATGACTCCAGCCGTCGCCAATATCCGCTTCATCCTCGAACAACAACAAGCCTTCATGCGTGCGTCCCGTTTGATTATCCTGGATTTCAATCGTTCCGTTCGTGCGAACCCGCAAACGAATACGGCCATTATCCCACGTGTTCTCATCCGTCTGCATAGAACCCGGATAACGAACCGGCGCTACTAGCTTCGGCGCACTATATTCCAATGGAGCATGATTTTCTATCGTATACCGTTCCAATCTGTAAACGGAATAACCAAACGAAGGAACACTGGCCATCATAGCAATGCGGAAGCGATCTACTCTTTCTTCACGGGGAAGCTCCCTGTAAGGCCTGTACCGATCTAAGCTGTTTTTGTGAACGGCAACAACCTGATAAGGAACTTCACGATGCTCGTCATCATAAATTCGGAATGAAGTGCCGTTCAATGAATTGTTCATCATAATGGCCGCATCCGTATTGGCGGGAAGAGCAAGCTCCACCTCTATGACTCCATCTATAATGGACTGCGAAGGATTAAAGACCGTAATCGCATGATTGCCGTTCAGAAGTTCCGGGTTCAGATGATTGGAAATAAAGCTCATCTGTTCTTGAATCATTTGTTCGCTAATTAATCTGGATTGGTCAAATCGATAAATCATATCCTTGTGCACTTGATCGATCGAACATCCGCAAATGGAATCATGCGGGTGATTTTGCAGCAGGAATTCCCACGATTTTGCAATAAAGCTCTTGGAGTAGGGCCGCCCCTCCAAGGCCGCGATCACCCCCAGCGGTTCCGTCCATTTTTCCAGCAGGTTCTCGCAAAGCTGGTTGCTTTGTTTCAAATGAACACGCGATGACAAGGTGTTCTCCGGAACCCAATTGTTCAAGCCATTGTAAGCAAGCTCTTTTTGCTCTCCTTTATAAACGCGCAGATTTCCGACCTTCTCGCTCAAATCCCGCAAATACGTCTCCAAATGGGAATGAACGAATTGAACGCCCAATTTCTTGTTTTCGTTCAACATTTCCAGCATCCTGGACAACTGCGGTTCGATTTCGATATGATCCACGCCATCCATGCCCAACGCAATTGTGGTCGTAGCCCTCTCGTTTTTGTAGGCCATCCATTTTTGGGCGCGCTCGAACAGTTCGACTTTATGTTCGTCATAGGCGTTATCGCGATCAAAGAACGGCCACCGCAAGGCGAAATAGTAGTCGCTATAGGAGCGATCTTCATCCAGCTTCAATCCTAAAACTCTGCTGCCATCGGCGCCCTCCCACCACATTTCCGCCGGATCCGCGTCCCCGTGAAAACCGCGGAACAAGACGGCATTGTCAATGCCAACCCCGCGAAGAATTTGCGGAAGCTGACTGTTGTGGCCAAAAATATCGGTCACGAAGCCGGACATCATGGGACGGGCGCCCCAGGCACGGGCCTGCCGCATCCCTTTCAGCAGGTTGCGAATCAAAGATTCACCGCTGACCAGAAATTCGTCCGGCATCACATACCAGGGACCAATCGCAATTCGGTTTTCTTGAATCAGCTTTTGCAGCCTGCCGCGATTCTCAGGCCGAATCTCCAAATAGTCATCCAGCATGATTGTTTGCCCATCCATTGTGAAATAGCGATATTCCGCATCCTGTTCCATATGCTCAATCAATTCATCCATCATGTATACCAAGCGGGTGCGAAAACCTTGGAAATCCTGATACCATTCCCGATCCCAGTGCGTATGCGAGACGACATATACTTTCTCAATGCCCTTCGTTCTATTACTCATGTTCTTGGCTTCTCCCCTACTCATTTGAATGCTGTTTGCATCACTTCAAATTCTGCCTGACTATCCCTTTACTCCCGTCATAGCGAATGCCTGTACAAAATATTTTTGCAGCCATAAATAAACGACAATGGGCGGAATCATCGTAATGGTCGCCAGAGCAAAGATAGACGGATAATCCGGTACTTTGCCAACCTGCTTCGTAGCCGCCATCAGCGAGGAGATCCCCGTCGCGATCACTTGTTTTTCCGTGCTGCTTATGGCGATTAGCGGCCATAAGTAATCATTCCAGATCCCGATGAATGTCATGATGACAAGCGCAGCAAGAATGGGTTTGGTCATGGGCAAATAAATCCCGAAAATCGTGCGGGCTACACCCGCTCCATCCACACGGGCCGCTTCTTCGTAATCAAATGGGAGTGAATCCATCATCTGCTTCATCAAGAAGATTGAATACACCGGAACAAGCCCGCCTACCAGGAGGGCAGCCCAAGAGTCGATCAACCCATGGCCCCCCTGGCCCAACCAATCGTTGCCGCCCGCAAACGGCCAGCGGGCATATAATAAATAGGTGGGGACTAACGTCACTTGTCCCGGAATCATCATCGAAGCCAGAAAGATAAGAAACACGCTATCCCGCCCCTTAAAGCGAAGCTTCGAAAAAACATAGCCGGCAACGAGCGACATGAAGCATGTGATGAAAATATACCAGGCGCAGCGGAGAAACGTATTGACATACAATCGATAGACTTCCGGCTTCAGAAATATATCGACATATCGGTCCACATGCCATTTTGTTGGAATCGGCACGATCAAGGTTGCGTAATAATCCCGATTCGAAGCCAACGATGCCAGTACCTGAAATAAAAACGGATAAAACATCACGATGCTGCCGATAACGAGTACACCATAAATTAGAAACGATTCTATGAACGATCGTTTATGAACCATGAATGCCTATCTCCTGCCATAAAGATTTTTGCATACCTTCGCTCTGTCAAGGGACGATGCCCATATTCATGTTCTTCCTTCTCCATGTCAGGTCACCTTGCGCTGCGAAACACGGTATTGCGCAACGGACAGGATCAGGGTGACTACCAATACGACAACTGAAGATGCGCTCGCCATCCCAAAGTTAAAGGATTGAAAAGCATCCTGATAGATGCGGAACAAAATAATATTCGTTTCACCATGAGGTCCGCCATACGTAATAAGCTGAACAGGCTCAAAAATTTGAAAGCTCCCGATGATACCCGTGATTAATAAAAACATCGTGATGGGACGGAGGGATGGAATGGTGACATGCCAAAACATATTCAGTCGGTTTGCTCCGTCGACTTTAGCCGCTTCATACAAGGTTGTATCGATTCCCTGCAGTCCCGCCAAATAAATGATGACCGTACCGCCCACTCCTTTCCAGACGGTAATGACAATGAGCCAAAAACTCATCCATAAAGCGCTTTCTTGAAACACGATGGGTTCCATCCCGAAACGTATCATCATTTGCTTCGCTAATCCATCGACCGGGTTGAGGAGGGTGGTCACCATTTGAGCCACGACGGCAAACGAGACGAGAACCGGCAAATACCAAATCGTGCGTATAGCCCCGCTTCCAAACCGAGCTTGATTCAATAACAGCGCGATCAAAAGACCGATGATCAGGCTAAAGAACAAGATGATGATTCCGTATACGCCTGCTCTAACCAGCGTCTCCACGTAATCGCCTTGTGTGAAGAACGCACGGAAATTTTTGAGACCGACCCACGCAGGAAGTCCATTTATTCCCGTCCATTCCGTAAACGATAAATAAATAACGAATAGAGCGGGAAAGATCGCGAATATCGCAAAATACAACAGCATGGGAGATAAAATGGAATAGCCGACGATCCCTTCCCGATGACGGTGTATCCACTTTTGCATGCGAGAGGAAGGCGGTATGCCGGCGGAGACAGCTCCGCCGGTAGATGCGATTTCCCGGTTTTTCATGTTCAATCGGCTCATTTCAATAATTCTTCCGCTGTTTTCTGTGCTTCCGCAATCGCTGCGTCGATTGGCTTGCCGCCTACCAATACCGACTCTTGCGCTTTATACCAGGCTTCCCACACTTTCGGACCGTTCTTCGGATAGACCGGAAGCGGAGCGGCTGCTTCATTCTCGACAATTTCGCCATAGATCGTTAATTGCGGAATGGCGTTGACCAGCTCCGGATTTGCGATAGCGGCTTTATTGGACGGCATTCTCCCCGTTGCCAACGCAAATTTTTCCTGGTATTCCTGACTAGCGATAATTCTTAAATACTCCATAGCTGCTTCCTGGTTCTTCGATTGCTTTAACACAAACCACAGTGTATTTCCGACGATCACGTTGGCTCGCTTGCCGCCGTCCGGAACGGGCAGCGGAGTGAACCCGCAATCACACTTTTCCGCCTGCGACCAAGAGATGTGCCAAGGTCCCGCAACGCCGAATGCGGCTTTTCCGTGATGCACCAGGTTGTACAGCGCATTCTCGTCCGACAAGGCCGTTGAGCCGCTAGGCGCTGTTAACGAGAGCTCCTTCAAGAAAGTCAATGCCTTTATATTTTCCGGGGAATTGAACGTGATGCTCTGCCAATCTTGCGTCGTCAAGTCGCCTCCGAGCTGTCTCATAAACGGCGCGATCCGGAACGTTCCGCCAAGTCCGACCGTTTGAACGACGGAGCCATAATACTCACCTTTGCCTGCCGCGGTAATTTTCTTGGACATGTCCAGCCACTCGTCCCATGTTTTAGGCGGGCTATCAGGATCCAAACCGGCTTTTTTCATGACATCTTTGTTGTACATCAAAGCGAAAATTCCCGTCATCCCGGATACCGCATAGTTCTTGCCGTCAAGCTTCGCCGCCAGCATCGGCCCTTCCGCCAAATCTTTGGCGTAATCGGCCGGCACTTCCGATAGAACGCCGAGTTTGGCCAATTCGGGCACAAAATCTTCGCCCCACGCGATATCGGGCGGATTGCCAGCCGTCGTGGCCAACATCAGATTTTGACGAAGATCGTCACCCCAGCCTTTACCTACATAATCAATCGTGATACCGGGGTATTTTTTCTCCATTTCGGTTTGAATAAAACGGTAGATCTCTTGATTTTTCTTATCGACGTTTGTCGGCAAGTCGATGCCGGGCTGCCCCCATACCGTTAACGTTACCGGATCATTTTGGGCTTCGGGGCTCTCACCGGATTCCGGTTTATTCGTGGACGAGCAGGCTGCCAATAATAATGACGCCACCATGACAACCGTTAAAACAAACCATGATTTTCTGCTTCTCTTCATGCACTAGCATCTCCCTTACGTGGTCTGGTCGATCTTGCTTCAATATTGCGCTCCCGGCGCATTCCGTTCTTCATTCCGTGGATATCGAAAGCCGGGAGAGAGTGACACCATCGCCTTCTTGCTGACTCCCGCTTTTGATGCGGACGTAAACGGTTTTCGTCGGGTTACGGCTCAACCAGCTGCTCAAATCGCTATTTACGGTTAGTTCGCTTACACTCCCTTGGGCATTAGCTGCATGGTTCCATTTCATTCCGTCTTTGGACACATCCACCACATAGTTCCCGGCGATCGCAAGTGTCAGCGTCGCATGCTCGACATCATCTGCAAGATCGAACTTATAGATCCAGCTGCTGGCACCGTCCGCATACCTACGTCCATTATCCATGGCCGTGTGATTATCTTCATAAATGTAGATCGACTCTTGATTGGTGTTGTTCGCGTCGAAATTCACGCTTCTATTATCGGTCATCAACTTGTGAATGGTTGCAACGAGATCTTGCGGCTTCAAGAAGACGAATTTACCAGGGAAATCCCGATTCAGCCGGTCAACCTCCGCTTTCAAATGATCGAAGAATGCCGCCTGCCCATCGGCATCGGTACCATAGAAGCCGAGTATCGGATAAATGGTATGAAAAATCGGCTTCTCGGAATCCTCTATTACGCTGCTCAAGACACTATAGATCTCTCCATTTTTCCATATCATATTGCCCTGCGGAACCGTATAGATCCCGTGATAGGCATTGATGGGCGCGCCATCGTCCCCCCGCAGCAGCCCCGTTACGCCAGACCCGACCAAACTATCCGCCATTTGCTTATGGCTCACACTGTTAATCGGGCTGTGCCAGATTTGAGAGGTATGGATGCCCGCGTCCATCAACCACTGCCTGTTGCGGGATAACCACGTTGGGTAACCGCTCTCGGAATACTTCTCGGGATAGATGAACTGGTACCCCGATGGTCCCGCGACGAGTTCGATATTGCTTCCTATTTTCGAATAAAAGTAATCCAGGATGGGCGTTCCGAGCTCCTGTAAGACGGGCGCGACGGTGATTCCTACCGGTACCTGCCCCGCAGCCTCGTTCCGGAAATGGTTAATGAGCTGCTGATCATATTGCAGATTGTCTCCGTCGCTTGCCGTTATCGCAACATACACTTTGCCTGGCTGCGCATCGACGGCAACACCTGAGGGCTGCGAATAGGTCTTGCTTGCAAAGCTGGACCACACGCTCCCATTGGAAAAAAAATCGGACACGACATACCCGACACCGTACGGGTTGGTGTAATCGTTCAAGTCGTCGGCGTTCGGGGCATACCCCAGCACAGGCGTGCCCGGCGGATAGCCGCCCTTTTGAATGATTTTGACGATCTCGTCCCGTTCAGCGGGAATGCTGGGATCCAAATAGAAGGCAAATGACTTGCTGGCCACGGCATAATCGAAGATGTTCCAAGGATAGGCGGTCCAATCCGGCGTTCGCAATCCGGCGGAAAATAGAATCCGCTTGTCTAGAGACGGCATGAGGTTATCTATTGCCCAGTCGTAAGCCTCCACCCGCCCGGCCCAGTTCAACCGGATATCTTCGGCCGGCTTGCTGCCGAACTCGGCCGTGAGGCCGTCTTTGATCGCATCCGTGACAGGCAGCCCCTTCTCGAGCGACCCTTTCATGAGCGCGATGTTGAACGTCCAATCACGGCTTCCTTCCCATACGATCAGTTTGTCGACCAAGTCGCCGTAGTCCCTGTACAGTGTTCTTAGCCCGGGATTGCTGCCCGTTAGAAGCGGCACGGCCTGATAACTTTTTCCGCTCTCATCCAGCCACGTTTGATCGAGATTGCTTTCTCTGGTCAGCACATAAATTTTGGCCGTGCCTTGATTGATCAGCCCTTGCAGAACGAGCGCCGCAAGCTTCGCCTCCGCTGAATCGTTCCGGATGTCGTAGACGGACAATGCTTCGGCCGCTGCCATCTTGGGAAAAGACCCTCTCTCTACCTGTGTCTCTCTTGCATAGAACGCAATTATGGATACCACCAGGATGCAGGTTAATGCCGTAACGAATAATAATGCTTTTTTTGGCACCCGATTTCCCCCTCGGATTTATTTCAATTCCGTTAAGGCGTAATCACGACTTTGACCGTCTTGCCTTTATCCTCTTTGCACAAGGTCATCGCCTTTTCGATGTCGGCAAGCGGCATTCGATGAGAAATGATCAAATCGGCTGGAATCGTGCCATTCTTCAGCATCTTGAGAACGATCGGGTAGTAAAGAGCCGGGCTGGCAAAGCTTGCTCGGAGCTGGAGCTTTCTGTAGTGGAAATCGTTCGCGTCGAATTGAATCATTCCGGATCCGCTCCCTATTCCGATATAGGACATAATCCCCCCGTAGGCCAACAATGAAATCGCTTCCGGAATCATTTGAACAGGTGCAGTGACGAGCACACGATCAAATTGACGGTGAAGTTCCGCGTGCTCCACAATAGAGCGGTCGCTGGCCACTACTTGAGCTCCCAGCTTTGCAGCCGCTTCCAATCGCGCATGATTTCTTGTCCTTCCGACGCAAACCACTTTATCCGCACCGCTTCGCAGCGCAATGGGGATCGCCATCAATCCAATCGGACCTGGGCCGATAATGCAAACCCGATCTCCATGCTGGATGTCCGCTGTTTTTACCATGTCATAAGCAACTCCAGCCGGTTCCGCCAAACTGGCCGCATCGGGCGTAAGACCGTCGTAGCGCACCACGCCGCAAGCCGGTGCAAACATGTAATCACTGAACCCCATGGAAGGTCCGGCATTCCAAAAATGAGGCGCCTTATTGCATAAATCCACCCTTCCGTTGCGGCATAAATCACAAGTCCCGCAAAATCCGGCCGATTCCAAAACGACGGTGTCACCGACCTGCAGCCCTTCGCAATGGGAACCCAGCTTTTCGACGACTCCGGCTATTTCATGGCCGAATGGCTGCCAATCGTCCATGTTCTCCTCTGCATTGCTCAAATCCGTACCGCATATGCCGCACGCTTCAACCCGTATCAACACATGTTTATCGGGGATCTGGTCTGGCAAATCAATCTTTCGCAGCATGCATTCCCAGGGCGATTTCATATACGCGCTTCTAATTTGCACGGATGCTAGCTCCTTTCCGACATTCTTCCGGCTTTCCACTCCGCTAGCCGTTAATTCCAATTCGATACCGTTCACCCCTCCCCGTCGACCGGCATGTGTATAGTTCAAACGCAATAGAACATTTACGCAAGTTGAGCATATATTAAACTAAATATCATGTCAATATAATATATTATAATATTTGATTCATATTTCATGATTAGTTTCCCATAGTACCTAATTTTTAAAAAGCATATTCGTTGGATCAGATAAACAGTTGGAGTTTTTCCAAATCTTCTGATACAATATTATATTAATACCTAATATTATAATAAAATTACCGAAACCAAATGGAGCGATTTTCATGAGAGATCAAGAAAAAAACACACCGCTTTACGTTCAAATCCGAGAATATATAAAAAATCAAATTGAGATGGGCATACTTAAACCTGGCGATCAGATTCCTACAGAATTGGAACTGAAGGACCAGTTTCAAGTCAGTATCATGACGATTAAAACCGCCTTGAGATTTTTGGTAGATGAGGGCCTTGTTTTTCGCATAGCCGGCAAGGGGTCTTTCGTCTCCACAGGTGAAAAACAGGAAGCTAAAGACCTTCTATTGGAGAACAAAGTAAAAATCGGTTTTTTAATGCCTCCGCTCGGAGATAAACTAAGCATCCAATTGTTTCGCGGAATAGAGGAATCATGCCGAGACGAAGGGCTTATGCTAATGGTTAAATCGGTATTAACCCAGTCGGAGGAGCGTTTCGCCATCCGTGAGATGATTGATGCGGGTGCCGAGGGATTGATTATCTTTCCAGTTGACGGGGAGGCTTACAGCGATGAAATTTTGAGGCTCAAATCGGACCGCTTTCCATTTGTTCTGGTCGATCGCTATCTTCCGGGAATTAAAACGAATGCCGTCTACTCCGACAATTATGATGGAGGTCATATCGGAACGGATTATTTGGCTCGCAAGGGACATAAACATGTTGGCATTTTATCTTTAAATCGGTCCAAAACATCCAGTTCGGAGGACCGCTTCCGCGGTTATTTGGATGCTGCCAAGAAAAATCAGCTTAGACTGGAGCCCAATTACTGGCTGACTCAAATCGATGATGCCTCCTTACCAGACGAAAATAATAGGAAGGAAATGATATTTGAATGGCTGCAAAACGAACCAACGATTACATCGGTTTTCGCCTTTTCACCGGAAACGGCTCTTTGTGCCGCAAAGATGGCAGTCAAACTTGGGAAAAAAATCCCCGAGGATCTGGCAATCATCTGTTTCGACAATCCCCAAATTAGGGGCTTGGAGAATGACTACTTTACCTGGATTGAACAAAATTTCGAACTAATGGGGACGGAGGCCGTTAAACTGCTGCTGCGATCCATGCACGATCCTTCCACACTAGAACAAATTGTCATCCCTCTATCTCTTCACGAGGGACAATCAACATAAGACACCAACTATGGCGGCCCTTTCGCAAGCGGCGCGAATCAAATCCCTCTTGAAGTTTCTCTGCAACGTATAAAATAACGGCTTGCCCCCTGGAGCAAGCCGTTTATATCGACTACTTATTGGGCTGTTCAATTCTTGTTTAACATCCTTAACTACTCAAACGCGCGATCCCGCGATAGGAATAAGCCAGCAGCGGCTTTCCCGGATCGATGTTGATGCCATTGTCCTCGCATTCTTCACGGAAGGCGAGCATTTCATCAGGCCCATAGTTCATTAAAGCCTTCCCGTTGCCGACACCCATGCAGAGAATATAGGGTGTGCCCGATGGGGATAAGCATTCCACCACATAATGATCGGACTTGTTCAATCCTTCGTCCGTGAATATCGTGACACACGCTTCTTTCCTGATCTCGTCCCCGGCCTGAATAACCGAGGCGGCATCCTCCGCAATCAGCGCCTTACTTACGATACCCTCGATCCCGTTCTTAGCCATTAATTCCGCATCTGCAAACGTACGGCATACGCTCATACACCCGCTCCTCCCTTTACTTTACCGCTGCATTCCCTCGCATCAATGCAGTTGTGCCTGTGCGAGATAACTCCACAATGCCATACACGCGCAGCAAATCGATAATCGCGTTTATTTTGTCGAGATCCCCTACTGCCTGAATAATCATATCGGCTGAGCCGATGTCGACAATCGAAGCTCTGAATACATCGACTATACCGACAATTTCCGGTCGTTTCAACGGCTCCGCCTTTACCTTAATCAAGGCAAGCTCCCTGGCTACCATGGCATGATCCTTAAGATGGTTAACCTTCAGCACGTCAATCAGCTTGAACAGCTGCTTCTCTATTTGTTCCAGCGTCCGATCATCGCCGGCAGTCACGATGACCATTCTCGACAGCCCCGCCTCTTCGCAATTCCCAACCGTGATGCTGTCGATATTGAAGCCGCGCCGGCCGAACAATCCCGAGACACGCTGCAGAACGCCAGGCTGGTCGTTCACTAAGACTGAAATCGTATGCTTCTTTATCATGCCATATCCCCCAATTTCATCTGATCTAATGTATCGCCGCTGAATACCATCGGATATACATTTTCCTCTGACGGCACCGTGAACTCCACCAGCACGGGCCCCAGTGTCCGCAGCGCCTCCTGCCAAGCTTCCAGCGCCTCTTGTTTGGTTCCCGCTCTTAGCCCTCTAACGCCATAGGCTTCGGCCAGCTTGACAAAATCCGGGCTTCCCGCCAGTTCGATATGGCTTAAACGGTTGTCATGAATCAGCTCCTGCCACTGTTTGACCATACCCAATACTTGATTATTAATGACGACAATCTTGACCGGGATGTTATGAATCGCGCATACAGCTAATTCCTGCGCGCACATCTGCATTCCCCCGTCGCCGTTGATGGATACGACCAGCCTGTCTGGATTTCCGATTTGAGCCCCGATGGCGGACGGGAACCCGTATCCCATCGTGCCAAGACCTCCTGATGTTAGGAGTGAACGAGGGTGGTTGAATTTGTAGAACTGTGCGGTCCACATCTGATGCTGGCCGACATCCGTTGTAATAATCGCTTCACCGTTCGTGGTTTCACTGATCATCTCCAGAACATATTGCGGCTTTAGCACGGTATCGGAATCCTTGTATTGCAGCGGATATCGTGTTTTGTTATTCACGATTTCCTCGATCCAGCTGCCTGAACGAGCTGGCCCGGCCTTCGTAATCGCATAGGCCAGGACGGCTTGGATGTCGCCGATACAGGCAATGTCCGTTCGTACGTTCTTGCCAATCTCGGCCGGATCAATATCAATATGGGCGACTTTCTTGGCTTGCGGAGCAAAGCCATCCAGCCTCATTGTGACCCGATCATCAAACCGGGAGCCAATCGAGATGATGAGGTCGGCGTTCTGAATGGCGGTATTGGCGGCATAGGTCCCGTGCATGCCGGGCATCCCAAGCCAAAGCTCATGAGCACTGGGGAATCCGCCAAGCCCTTGAAGCGTTGTGGTTACGGGAATTCTCGTTCGATCCGCGAACGCAATCAGCTCCTGAGAAGCATTCGAATGCACCACCCCTCCGCCGGCAATGATGACCGGCTTCTCCGATTCGGTAATCGCTTGAATGAGTTTATCGACCTCCGTTCGGTCCGGCTGCGGAGCGCCCTTGTAGCCGCGTAATTGGATGGGTCCGGATGGTTGTATGCGCATCAGTTGATTGGATACATCCTTCGGAATATCGATTAGAACCGGCCCTTTTCTTCCGGTGTTTGCTATATAGAAAGCCTCTTGTATGATTCGCGGCAGGTCATGAACATCACGAACCAGATATCCGTGCTTCGTTATGGGCATTGTGATGCTTACGATATCTGCTTCTTGAAAGGCATCTGTCCCCATAACAGCTGTAGGCACATTACCTGTGATGACCACGATCGGTACCGAATCCATATAAGCCGTTGCAATGCCTGTGACTAGATTGGTGGCCCCTGGCCCCGAGGTTGCAAGGCATACGCCTACCTTCCCTGTGGAACGGGCATAGCCGTCGGCCGCATGAATGGCACCTTGCTCATGACGGGTCAGAATATGCTTGAAATCCGGATTGCCGACCATCGCGTCATAAATGTACAGGACATTGCCTCCCGGATACCCGAATACACATTCAACCCCTTCCGCCAGCAAGCCGCGCAGAAGGACCTCGGATCCCGTAATTTGTTCCGCTTTATTCATCATGAAGACCTCCTCAACTTATTCATGGATCATTCATTACCGTTCGCCTGGCGCAGAAGTACGCCATGCGCGCAGAAAACCCCTTCCATCCACAACCGGCAGCATGCTGCCAGGTTAAGGGACGAAAGGGGTTATTTTCGCGGTACCACCCTGATTTGCCGAGGATCTTGCGAGCTTCGGCCTCATGAGGTAAGGAAGCTTCCTTACCTGCAGCACGATATCGTGTGCCACTCCGTTTGAGACTACTCGCCAAGACCGGTTCGGCTTTCGAATCAACAGCTCCGAGATGACTTCGTACGGGAGGATTACGGCGAGGGTTTCAGCGTTCCCCCCGCTCTCTGGACATAAGAGCTCCTGTACGTTTTTCTCTTCATCGCCTATTGCGCTATATATACAGAAAACCCCTTCCATCCACAACCGGCAGCATGCTGCCAGGTTAAGGGACGAAAGGGGTTATTTTCGCGGTACCACCCTGATTTGCTGAGAATCTTGCGATCTTCAGCCTCATGAGGTAAGGAAGCTTCCTTACCTGCAGCACAGTAACGTGTGCCACTCCGTTTGAGACTACTGGCCGAACCGGTCCGGCTTTCGAATCAACAGCTCCGAGGCGACTTCGTACGCGGGAATTATGGCAAAGGTTCCAGCAATCCCTCTGCTCTCTGGGCATAAGAGCCCTGTACGTTTTCCTCATCATCACAATCTGATGTTTTAGTTGGATCTTATTATAGCACAACGTAAAAATGATGCAATTGTCTTTTTTCAGGGACATAGCCTTATTTTTTTCTGGTCAGCGACTCCACAGGCTCATCGAACGTAATGTAATCGATATCAACTGTCAGCAGCAAATAACGCATACCTGTTTCAGGATCCGCGATAATCGTGTAGCCCCTTCCGGCGATCTCAATAATACCTTTGAAAGTTTTATCCTTCCATTCCGGATTATCCTTGAACGTCATAGAGAAAGCAGCCATTTTACCTCGATTTAATTGTAGAAATCTAGTGAATTTTGTTCCCGGTATCTTTTTCCTGTAAAACTTCTTCATATCATTACCATCCTCTCATCGTAAGCCGTTCCTATATTTATATGAGAGTGTTTATATGATTCTTGGACTTCTGGTGGTTCGGGCATCCTGCCGGAGGCATGTTCCATATTGGACCCCACAAAGTGATGCTAAGCTTTGCAGCTGATGCCGTTTACGTTCCGGGGACCCAGACAAGCACGATAGAACCTTTTTTTATGGAGTTGAAAATAGACCTTGCGCAGGCCGGAACATTATGTTAAATTGGCTTTACGAGTTATTGATTGATTAATCAATAAACGAATGGAGGTGAATACGAACCCATGGATAAGCTTTCCTCACGCAAGGAAGAGATTCTCGAAGCCGCCGTTTATGTTTTTGCATATAAGGGCTACTTCAAGGCTACAACGGCAGACGTCGCGAAGCACGCGAAGATTTCACAGCCCTATGTATACAATTTTTACAAAAGCAAAGAAGAGCTGTTGCTCGCTGCATTGGATCGGGCTATGGATAGAATTGTCACAGCCTTCTCGAACATTACGGGCGATTCTGCAACGATTGAAGCAGCAATGATTACTTCATATGAGGGGTTAATGAATACTCATAAAGAAGAGATTTTGCTTCAAGTTCAAGCTTTGGCGATCCGTGAACCGGCTGTTCAAGATCTTATGCAGCAAGGACTATGTCGGATCAAAGACTATGCGCTGCACAAATTCAGAGAAGCCGGCATTCAAGATTGCGAACAACGAGCTGCTGATTTTATGGCCAGAGGGATGTTATGCAATGTTGCCCTCGCCTTAGACTCGAAGGAGCTAACACCGCGGGGCATTGCAGAGAAAAAGAATGGAGCTTAGCATTCTTTTTTTGAGAAATATTTATTGATCAATCAATAAACTAACGGCCGACTAAAATGAACGACTATCCTAATTCCCCCCAAATTGAGAGGAGCCTATTCCATGAATCATTTAATCGTAATCGCCCATCCATCCCCGAAGAGCTTTAATCACGCCCTGATGAAAACCGCTGTCGATGGCCTTCAATTGAAAGGTCATGACGTGGTGGTCCGGGATTTATACGCCATCGGTTTTCAGCCTGCTGTCAGCAGCAGCGAGCTCCTTGGCGGTAATGGCGATGATATCCTTCAGGAACAGAAACATCTGCTATGGGCCGATGTCGTCACCTTCATCTATCCCATCTGGTGGACGGGGCTTCCGGCCATCATGAAGGGATACATCGACCGTGTCTTCTCTTACGGCTTTGCCTATAAGTATGTGAACGACGTCCAAATGGGTCTTCTTAAAGGTAAAAAAGCCGTTATTCTTAATACGCAAGGAAAGTCGCATGTGGAATACGCCAAGAGCGGCATGGATCAGGCGCTGCGATTGACTTCCGATAAAGGAATCTTCGAATACTGCGGATTCGAGGTCTTATACCATCTATTCTTCGAATCGGTACCGGGCTCGGATGAACAAACACGGCAAGCCTGGCTTCAGCAGATCGCAGACATGGCGAGTAAAGCGTAAGAAGGAATCGCTGCTTTGAGTACATTTACGCCCTTCTGTTCACCATATAAATACTCGCAAGGATGCAGAGCAGTCCAGCCAGCAGTGTGAGCGTAACCGATTCGCGGAGAAAGACTGCGCTGGACAGAATCGATACGAGCGGGATAAGGAATGTATAGGAGGCGACCTTGCTCGCCTCTCCGGCAGCGATCAGCTTATAGAAGACCAGCCAGCCGAGGGCAATGACGAACACCGCGATGAAAAGCAGGCATGCCACAAAGGCTGGATCCCAGTCGATATCGGACCAGTTCTCGATCATCGAGCCCGCAGAAGTCATGAACAGCCCGCCTATCATCAATTGCAGCGTGACGAGCCAAATGGGGTCCGCGAGCGGCCCCTTCTTCTTCACATATATCGTTCCCAGCGCCCAGCAGAGCGCCGTTCCCAAAGCCAGCAGGATCCCCATCGCAGACACATGAAAGGCCAAGCCTCCACTGCTTATAATGCCAACACCGGCGAAGCCGAGCAGCAGACCGGTCAGCTTGATGCCATTCATGGATTCGCCCAGCCACAGCCAGGAAAAAATACCGACCAGCACCGGCTGCAAGAACACGATCGCCGAGAATAGCCCGGCTGGCAAATGGTTCAGCCCGATCGTCTGCAGACCGTAATATAACACCACATTCAATAAGGCTGACATGAGATAGATGGGCCATGTTTCCTTAAAGCGCATTCTCCCGAAATTGGTGAGCGCGACCGGCAGCAGAAGCAAGCCGCCGAGCAGCGTCCGAATTCCGGAGAACAGCACCGGCGGCACGTAAGCAAGCGCGATCTTCGATAACGGCCAGTTCACGCCCCATACGATAACCAAGAATACAATCAGCAGACCCGTCTGCAGCTTCGTTCGTTGAATCATGATGTACAATCTCCTCGTTGTTCCTGTAGCCGCATGTCGCGAACTTCTACCAAACGATTCTACGCTCCTTTGTCCGCGTTGGCAATTCCAATTTGATTTCCTGCGTTTGCATTCGGGACTAGAGGGGTGTAGTTCTGCCATTTTGGATGACGCGGTCGCACACGGGTTGGGATGTTGAGCGGTAATTTAGACCCAACAATCGTTTACAGTGAGGTCTACGAAGACGTGATTAATAAGGTATTGGTCTCAGTGCCTACTGATGCCAACCCTCGTGTTAAAAAGTATGTATAGCCCCAGTGACGTTTTATCGTCCCGAAAGGGTGCTCAACGATTGCCGCTCTTTGCTTGCCATTCCGCCGGCTGGCGGATCAACTACAGCGGAATGATGATTTGCGAAAAGTTTACGATGATATGAACGAGCGTTGTATCTACGGTTCCAGATCAGCTCGTACGGGCTGAAACCGGTTGCAGCTCAACGATTGGTGTACGGACACTGTTGATTTGTTTGCCATTAAGAAGAAGGTAGTGCTTCCAGGTGGAGCAATCTATAAAGCGCGTGTCTGGTGTGCCAGCTACAATTAGTTCAGCTGCAGCTCATCATAAGCCTTTCCAGCTTCAGCTTACTTGGAGCCAGTTGAAGTCGGAAAGGCTTGTTGCCCGCGTTCAAAGCTCAATTATAGAAAAAGCCGCCAATCCCGCTCTTAGCGTGGGGTTTGCGGCTTTTTCGTCCTATTTTCGGGATAGTCATACGTGGGTGCTGCCCATTTGGGACAGCCCGCCGCCTGCGATTGCAGGTTGATTACAGCGCCCGCGCGATGCGCAGCAAAATCGTTGCTGCTTCGCTGGCGATATGTTTTCCGGCTTGCGCCTCTACCTGATTGATAAAGCTTTTTGCATTGCCTTGCTCCAGCTTGCTCTGCAGGCTGTTTGCGATCCCTTTATTGTCGATCCAGCCGTCGGTATAGAATTTTTGCACCAGCGCCTTTAAGCTGTCCAGACTGGCGGCAACTTGGAAACGAACGACACTGCTTGCCGTATTGCCCGACAAATCAGCGGCCGTAACAGTAAATTCATGCGCTCCCGGCTCCAAATGATACAAGTCGACCACAGAACCGGCTTGCACCGCTTTTCCATCCAGCATCGCCACAGTCTTCGAGGCATCTACGCCAGATAAAGCGTCGCTTACCGCAAACTGCAGCGTTAATTTATCAGCACTCGTATAAGTCCCGTCGACCGGCGCGGCGATCGTGATGACAGGAGCTGCAGCATCGATCTTGAAGTTAACCGCCTTCGCCTCTTCCACGTTTCCTTCGCTGTCTGTCGAACGGTAGCTGATGCTGTAGCTGCCATCCTTGTCAAAAACAAGCGGCTGCGTATAGGTCTGCCAGCTCGTTCCGCCATCCAGGCTGTATTCGGTTTGCGCAATGCCGATTTCCTTATCCTCAGCCGTCAGGCTGACCGTTACCGGCTGTTTGTACCAGCCATTTTGCCCATCCGGCTGTTCCGGCGAAACTGCAGCGGTTGTGACCGGAGCCGTCTGGTCAGTCTTGCCGTTAATGCCGAGAACTTCGATTTCATCGAGGAAGACCCAGACGTTGACCGGGAATTCGACTTTGACGTAACGGGCATACACTTTATCGGCTCCCGCATTCCCCGGCACACCGTCTTTTGCCCCGTCCCATCTCATGAACTCGGCCGAGGCGCCATTTTGCGATGGTGTCGGAGAAACGGTTGCCAGCTTGCTCCAGGATTGCCCATCCGATGAAACGGAATACGTGACGTTCTGAGGGAAATAGATGCCAGGCCCTTTATCCTGAAGAAAATGGGCTTTAATTTGACCGATCGATTTGTCGCCACCCAAATCAAATGTGATTGTGCGACTTCGTTCCTCAGGGTAGTCGTTTCCCGCATGGCCCTGCCACTGCTCGTTGCGGAAATCCTCACCGCCGAATTGGCCGTTCGTAAGTTCGTTCCCGGAATCGGGATAGTTGCTGTTAGCCCGCCGCGAAATCGTATAGGTTTGGCCAAGAACCAGATTGCTGAGACCCCAGCCGTCAGACCAAGCTTGAATGAGAACTTGGGCGTAGGAATCAAGCACCGATGCTGCCGAGACCGATATCAACCCTTGCGCTTGGACGGCAGGGTCATGAATATGCGCGAGAAAATCCTGCATATATGTTACAGCTTCATTCGGTTTGTTTTCGTCCAGAAGCTGCTTGATAATCTGCAAACGATACGACAACTCATTGCCAAAGGCTGAATTGATTTCATTCGACGAAATATAACGGTGTACAAGCTCCGCCATCGTCTCCGGCGCCGGGCTGCTGTCGATGGCGTACGTTCCGTTCAAATACTGGTACAGCCAGTCATACATTAAGCGCAAATTCGGATCCTGGCTTGCCCCCAAGTTGTACACGGCATTATTGCCTTGATAGTAAGCTCTGAAACCATTTTGCATCAGACCGCTTCTGACGCCGCTGTCCAAGTATTCGATAAAACGCTCGCGGAGTACGGGATCTGTCAGCATCCCGTCATCGAATTCAACTTCGTTCCCCATCCCGTACCGCTTTGCATTATTCGCGGCATCTTCCAAACGGTCGGAATCCATTCCGCCAAAGAAGTAATTCGGCTGGTAGGCGGCGGCGTCCACCCCGACGTCTTTCCACATAAACATTTTGTAAGCCAAAGAGTGAGGAATCCAGAAAACCTTCATGTTCATGGCGTGCACTTTTTCCGTCACCGCGAGAATCATGTCCGGTCCCGATTCGGATATCTCGATTTGTTCCGGCATCCAGTACATGCCGACAAGCTCAAGATTAGAGTAGTTTTCAGCCTGCCATCTTTGCCGGACCTGATCCAGCCACCACTGCACCGCTTTTTTTCTGTTTTCAAACGCCTTTTCTTTGCCTGCGGCGGAGTCGTTGAAATTTAATGAACCGCTACCGTCAATGTCGCCGAAATCCGTTAAGGATTCCTGGGATTCGGAATCATTAACACCGTCTTGACTTTATGATCAGGCTGGGTCAGCTTGGCTCCGACTTCTTTGGCAGCCTCATTCAACTGCTGCATATCCCCCGAGGCTGCAAATGTTTTATCCAAATACCATTTCCAATCGTCCAGATTCGCATGTCCAAGACCGAAATCGCGGCCGGAAGGCGAAGCTATCCCGAGATATAGAACGCCGTCAAAGAGCCAATCGACTGGCTCGCCGTCTTTATTTACATAGCTGATGTTAGGGATAATCCGTTCCTTGCTCCAATCGCCCAAACCATTCGCGTAATGTCCGTTATACAGCAGATTCAGATTCCGTATACCGGCTGTAGCTTCCCCCGGCTCCAAAAAATGAGGCTGCTCGGCCGGAACCTTTACTGCCCCGTCAACCTTGCCGTCCGTACCCATAATTTCGATTTCGTCAATATATTCCCATAGCGAATGATGCATCGTAAAGGCTACCTTCACATAACGGGCATAAGCCAGCTTGCCATCCGTATTCCCGCCTTTGATTCCGTCCCGGCTGCCATCCCATTCAAAGGTCTCTTGTCTGGGCGGTCCTTCTCCCCAGAGCAGCTGGGTGGCGTTATGGGAAAGCAGCCCCCAATTTTCTTTATCGTCGGAGACATACATCGATACCGACAACGGAACGAGGATCGAATTCGCAGGATAGTCTTGAAAAAAACGAGCGGTAATCTTCCCGATCGACTTTTCCTCACCCAGATCGAATACGACTTCACGCGTTTTTCCGCGCAGATGTCCTACCCATGCCGGGTCATTCATATCCAATGTGCCGTATTTTCCATCCGTAAGCTTGTATCCGTCATCGGGATGCGACGCTTCTGGCGCTTCGGACCATTCGTACGGGAGGCCTGCCGCGAGATTACGGAAATTCATCTGCTCCGCTGCCGATGATGCTGCCTGATTTGCGGACGCAGCCGTAACAGGCGAGTTCGCCTGCAACGCAGAAACCGGGGTCATCAGCAAAACTGCTGCCATTAGGAAGGATCCCCATTTTTTATTCAAAATCATCCAGATCAGCTCCTTTTTTTATCTCGAGTACAGAAATACCTGAAACCTATACCCATTTTGTGGTGAATGCTTGATGATCCCCCTTTCGTGAAATCAGACTATCCTTCGCTGCGGCTGCGTTTCTTACTACCGATAACGAGAGGCCCCTCCGCCAAAGTGCAGTGCAATCCAGGGAGGTGCCAGCTCGGTTCTATTGCTCCTTCGCCGCCAGAAACTCATCGATCTGCTTTTGTAGCTCCTGCTGAATTTTTTTGAGGGCGGGGCCGGCCTCCGCTTCGAATTTCTTCAATGTATCCTCCGGATCGATAACTCCGTTGAACAGCGCCGTGTAATATTGCCCATCAACTGTATTGTACTGGCTGACCTCGTTTTGCACCGGGGTACTGTCGAATTCGAAGCCGGCCAAAATATCGGTGGTGAACATGTCGGCATCGCGAAGCACGGCATCCATCTCCTCATTCTGCGGATCGCCACCTACAACACTGCGCTCATCGAACGGATTCCATAGCCAGACGTAGCCGAACGCGGAGTAGCCGGATGTATCCAGGTTTTTCATTTTGTCCTCTCCTGCCGCTTCCCAATGCTTCCCTTCGATGCCGTAAGAGAGCAGGTCGTAGTTTTCCTTCTCGTTCGCCCAGTTTAGGAACATAATCGCCCGCTCCTTGTTTTTGCTTACCTTCGGAACGGCCAGGAAATTCCACTGCTTAAAGTTGGTGATGTTCGCGCCCTTCTCCGGATTAAAGAAGGTGACCGTTTCCAGCTCGCCGTTCGGTACGTTGTTCTTGAACGTGTTCTTGAGGGGATCGCCGATGCCGAACGCGCCGTTCGTGACGATTGCCACTTTGCCTGCCGAGATCGGCTGGTGAAAATCTTTCGTCGTCAAAATGTCCTTGAAAATCAGTCCGTCGGTAAACCATTTGTGCGTATTCGCCAGCCACGTTCCGATCGGCTCCCGCTCCTCCAGCAAATTGTAAACTTTGCCGTCATTGTTCTTGTAGTAGAGCATTAGGCTGTTGCCCAGCGCGTGGGTCGGTCTGACATGAGTTTCGTAATCGTTCAGCGCATGGTGAGCGACAAATGAATAAGTGGCGGAGCCTGCGGTCATCGGGATGATGCCTTTCTCCTGCTCCTTCACCTTGTAGGCGAAAGCGATCAAATCTTCATAGGTTTTAATCGGCGGTACACCGAGCTTCTCGCGAATGTCTTTGCGCACCATGTAGGAATTGCCGGACATGTAGCTGACGCCGAGCGGAACGGCCATAATTTTGCCGCCGTACTTGTTGTAGTCCCACATTTGCCGAGGCCGTTTCTCCAGCACCGTCTTGCCGTACTCGGCCAGCAGGTCGTCCAGCGGCTCATAGAAACCGCTTGCAATCATCTGATTGATGTGCAGCCACGGCGCATCGAAGATAAGATCAATGTTTTCGCCGGAAGCAAGCGTCACCTGCGTCTTTTGCGCCAGATCGGACCAGGGCACGAACACGACGTCGAGCTTGACATTGATCGAATCCTTCATTCGTTTCTCCGCTTCGGCGATGACCAAATCCATATCAGGCGGCCGGTCGCCGGGAATCATAATTTTCAGCGTCACCTCCTCCAGCTTGGCGTCACCGCCGGCGCCGGTACTGTCTCCGGTCTTGCCCGAAGGTTCGGACGGCTTCCCTTCTCCTTCGTTCTTCCCCGTGCAGCCTGCAAGCGCGACGAGCGCGATCAACAGCACGAGCGCGGTGGACAAAAGTCTTTTCATGGTTGATTCCCCCTGTTTTGAAAAAATGAAGAAAATAGGCGGATGGGCCGGTTCATAAACGGATGCAGCCTGCAGCCGAACGGCCAAACGCGCCACACTCCTTTGCCTTCCTACCCTTTTACCGATCCAAGCGTCAAGCCTTTAATGAAGAAGCGCTGAATGAACGGATAGACGAACACGATCGGGCCGATGGTAACGCAGACGATCGCCAGCTGCATGCCGTAGGTCGGCACGACGACGTTGTACTGCGTCTGGCTGCCGCTTACATAAGCCATCACATTCAAATTGGACATCAGCTGGCGGATCATCATCTGCAGCGGCAGCATTTTGTAATTGTCGATAAACAGCAGCGACAAATACCAGTCGTTCCAATATTGCAGCGCATAGAACAGGCTCACCGTAGCAATGGCAGGCACCGAGATCGGCCAGATGATGCGAAAGAAAATATAGAGATCATTGGCGCCGTCCACCGTCGCCGCTTCATTCAATTCATACGGCAGCGTCCGGTAGTAAGAGACGAGAATGAAAGCGTAGAACGGATTTAGCAGATAAGGCAAAATGAGCGCCCATACCGAGTCTTTCAGATGCAGCCAGTTGGCGATCAGCATATAAAAGCCGACCAGCCCTGCACCGAACAGCATCGTCAAAAAGGTCAAAAACGATAAAATGTTGCGGTATTTCACTTTCCGGTGGCTCAGCGTATAAGCATAGGCGGCTGTCACGAGGACGCCCAGCGCCGTGCCGACGATCGTTACAATAATCGTAATGCCGTAGCTGCGGAACACCTGCTTGCCGGAGAGCAGAAATTCGTACGCATGAAGGCTGAATTTGCCCGGCAGCAGCTGATATCCCGCCGTTTGAAGGATCGATTCATCGGCGAACGAGTTGATGAACACAATCCAGAACGGGATGAAGCAAAACAGCGCAAACGCGCTCAGCACCGCGTACATGAAAACAAGAAACAACCGTTCTCTCACAAAAGATCACACCTTAATCCATCCGGCGAAAAAGGCTGCTTGGCCAAGCCTCCACCCGCTTCGCCGAACCTTTTTAGAATACTTCTTAGAATAGTCTTGTTAGAATAGTCTTGAATCCGTGTCCACCTTGCGGGCTATCGCATTGAAGATCAGAATCGTAACAAGACCCATGCAGGACTGGTATACGATGACGGCGGAGGACATGCTGAAATTGCCCAGCTGCCGCAGTGCGCGGTACGCATACGAGTCGATGACATCCGTCGTTGGAAAAAGTACGCCATTGTCTCCGATAATCGCGTAAATCATGCCGAAATCGCCGTAGAAAATGCGGCCGATGCCAAGCAGCGCCAATACCATCACGATCGGCCGCATAAGCGGCAGCGTAATGTAGAGCATCTGCTGCATCCGGCTCGCGCCTTCGATTCGTGCGCTCTCGTAATATTCCGCGGAGATGCCTGTAATGACCGCCAAAAAAATAATGGAATTGTATCCGGCAATCTTCCAGGCGCTGATTACGGTCAGGATGTACGGCCATGCGCCGGGGG
Organism: Paenibacillus mendelii; assembly: GCF_024498075.1. Lineage (GTDB taxonomy): Bacteria > Bacillota > Bacilli > Paenibacillales > Paenibacillaceae > Paenibacillus_Z > Paenibacillus_Z mendelii. The sequence continues at coordinate 79,845 of NZ_JANHOF010000006.1, read as the reverse complement.
TCAAATACCAGTCCACGCCTTCGAAGCCAAGAACGGCAAGCGCGCGGTTAATTAGCCCCTCCGATGTGCTGAACAGCGTTAGCGCCATCATGCTGACGACAAGCCATGAAATAAAGTACGGTAAAAAAATGAACGATTGCGCGATTCGCTTGAACAGCCTGTTTCGGACTTCATTCAGAAAGATGGCCAGCACGACCGCGCTGCCGAGGCCGGATACGAGAAACAGCGCATTGAGGAACACCGTGTTCAGTGTTACGCGCAGCCAGTCTTTCCCGTTGAAGAAAAACTCGAAGTTTTTGAATCCGACCCATTCGCTCCCCCATATCCCATCCGATAGCCGGTAATTCTGGAAGGCGAGCAGGTGCCCAAGCATCGGCATATACGCGAATACGGCCAGAAACGCGATGCCGGGCAGCGCCAGCAGGTACAAATATCTGTTCCGCGACAGCTCGCGCACGAACGCCCCGCCAAACCTTCTCCGTCGCTTCAAAAAGCGTTCCTCCTTTCTTATTTGGCTTGCAGGATTCGAACGATGCCATCGTAGCATTCACAATGAGAATCTGCCTAGTTTTCATTGGCCTTATTCGGTTCTCGATCGGCTGATTCGCGGGGTATTGGCAGGTTATTATTTGCCTGGCAAGTTTGCAATCGCCTGATGCGCCTGCTATTTCGCGGAGTTCTCGGCAAGCCGCGGCCGCTCCATCCGCTCGTTCTTCTTGCTGTCGCGATATTGGCTCGGCGTCATGCCGGTCGCTTTTTTAAAGGCGGTGAAAAAGTGACTTTTCGTCTGGAAACCGGATTGCTCTGCGATGTCGGTGATCTGCAAGCTCGTCTGCTCCAGCAGTTCCTTGACCTTCCCGATCCGCTCATTCAAAATAAAATTGGACAGCGGCATGCCATATTGCTCATGAAACAGGTGCCGAACATATTTGCCCGTCAACGCGATATGATCCGCGATCTCTTCCACTGACAGCATCGGGTCATGAATATGGTAGCTAACATACTCTATTATTTCCTCGACCAGCTTTTCTTTGCGGTTGAAGCCTTTTCGGTCGCTAAGCAGTCGGATGATCCGGCCGGTCTCCTCCTTTAGCCATTCACGGACGTCGGCAAGCGTGGCAAACTGCCTCAGGTGATGTTCGATCCCTTCAACACTCTGGATGGACGTCATTTTGCTGAACGATTTGACAATTGCAAACAGAAGCAGCTTCAGCTGGAATTGGCACTCGGTATAATTCATCGTCTGCAAGCGCACGAACAACCCATCCAGCATCGTCAGCGCCTTCTCCTCTTTGCCGCTGCGAATGGTCTGGATCAGGCTTTCATGCACAGCCTCCTCAATCGGAGCCTGTAGATCGGCATAGCGCTCGAAATCCTGTTCGATGTAGATTTTGTCATCGCCGCTGACAAACTTGAACAAAGTAAGTTCATTCATATCGTCGTATACTTTGCGCAAATCATCATGAACGCGGCGGGCTTCGCTTTCCGCGATCGTGACGTCCAATTTGACGTAGCTGGCAACTTGCCGGCGCAGCTCCTTCAGCTCTTTGGTCAATTCGGGGTCAGGCGAGGAACTGGCCGCGCCAACGAGCACAACGAGATGGTCCGAGCCGAAATCAACCACCTCTATCGGCCGTTCCGGCCGTCCCAGCAGTTCCTCCGCGATATTGCCGATTGCATACTTGAGCAGCTTGCGCGAGACAAAATCGTACTGCTCGGACATTTCATAGTAGGAATCAATTTTGACAACGGCGAGCCGAAGCCATTCGTAGTTAAGCAGACCGGATTCACGGACAATCGCCGCTCTGGTGCTGTCGGTCAGCCTGCCCTGCAGCAGCCACTGCCGCATATATTCGGTCTTGATCAGCGGGTAATGATCGCGAAGCATGACGACTCCCTTTTCAATGACGCCGTAATCATTCTCCCCCTTCACGTCCAGCATCCGCTGCAGCTGATCCGCCAACCGGCGGAATGGCCCGACGAAACGGCGTGAATTCCAATAGGCGATCAGGAGCAGCGCCGCAAGCAGCAGCAGCGAGCAGGCGATAATGACGGTTTTGAACGCATCGGCCTTTGCCCGGAATTGCTTCATCTCTGTAATGGATATAATGGTCCATCCGAGCGATTCAAGACGGGCATAATTTACGAACGCTTCCCCTCCAGCACGGTTCAGTTCGAAGGATCCACGCTTCAATCCTGTCCGGATGTTACGGATACTCTCCTCGAGCCGCTCATCCGATTCTCCCAGGATCAGCCTGCCCTGATCATCCACAATCGAGAGCAGCACATCCGCCCTTCCGCCGCCCGAGATCAAATGCTTTTGCAGCTCCTTCTTGTCGAAAAGGACGACAAGATACCCGTCTTGGTTTTTCTGCACAGGAGTCGAAGGAAGCTGGAGCGCCAAATACGAGTTTTTCCCGATTTGGTGATCAAAATAGCGGAGGAAGGTTCCGGGATTGCGCTCGATCCGCTTCTGCATCGGCTGATCGGCGAATTCCTCGAACTGGAGCAGTCCGACTTTGGAGTCGATAACCTCACGTTTGCGCATACTGAATAAGTAAGCGGATTCAATAAAAGGCTCATTGGACAAATACTTTGTTAAAACCCGCATCGTACCGGCATTTTGCAGCAGATTGTCGGCTGAAGAATACATCCAGTTCTGAACACTATGGTCTTCGTACATATTCAGGCTGTACCATTTCAACTTTGCCAGGATGAATTCGGTCCGCTCTGCCATTTCGTCGATGCGATCCTGATTGAATGTTCCCATCTGAGAGTATGCGAATTGAGAAAATCGGTTAGCCAGAAACAACGAAAACGGTACAATCGTAATTGCGAAGAAAATACCACTGATCACAAATATGCGCCAGGATGTCGATCTGAACATAGCTGATAACCCCTTTCCCCTTCGTCATTAAAGGTTCTCTTTTGACCGGTACGTCCTATCATATAGCACCTCTTTCTCGTTTGCCTAGTTCTCATTTGTCCGTCATGTTCTGATCTTCCCGATTCTGCCCCGCTCTGCATGTTTTAAAAGCCTATCGTTCGCAATGACATGCAGGAAGACACGAATGGACTGGCGAAAGGAACAGTCGTAGATCGTAATCGAGAAAGCGCAAGATAAGATGATGACAATAGCATTGCATAAACATATCTGAGTTTTGTCAAACCAGCACACAGATTACATTATAAGTAATTATAGGTTCGATATGGTTATCCAGAAAGAACAGCGGCCTCCTCCAACAGTCTAGACACATCCCGATTGATTTCGAAATAGTATTTCCCTGCTATTCTCTCGTAGTAGGCAAATTTCTTCAGCTGCTTGGTCTTATAATCAATACAAACTGCCTGAATTAACGCCTTCTTCTATTCGATACGATTATCATCATCATCCAACAATATAAAATTTGATTGTCTACTCAAAACGAATTTGAAAAACTTAATTGCTAGTGGGTTACTGTTGGCATTGCTGCTTATATCCAAGTTATACCGGTCTTTGGTTTAAAATTATATTCTCTTTCGAGGTGCGAGAGTTCTTTGTCTAGATTCAGGTTCTCACGATAATAAATCCAAACCGTCGCATCGCCTTCTTGGATCACACCTTGAGATACCCTACTATACTCCTGGATCAGCCCATCAAATTCCTGAACATACTTCATTAAAACATCTTTTGCTATTATCTCGCTGCTGAGCATGAGCCTAGCTACGCGGGGGCGCTTGGCAAGTCCCGTGACCGGACTTTCACCGGCTAAAAGATGCGTGCCTCTGGACATATACAAAAAAGCGTCCATTCTGGGACGCTCGTTTCGTTTCGGCTTCGCAGCGCATTACGGCATGCCGCCTCCCAAGCCTCTAGGATGACCCTAAAAGCGCGAGAGGTGAATGCTGCTCCATGATTAAGACTCGGACACAAGCGTGAACCGCTCGTTCATATGCTTAGGCCGCTCGATTTCATCGACGATCGCGATGGCGTAATCCGCATAACTAACGTGACTTTCTCCTTTGGAGTTGACGATCAGATTGTCTTTTCCTGCTTGGTACGTGCCGGTACGCCTTCCCTCCGGATTGAAGAAGGCCGCCGGACTTACGAATGTCCACTTGATGCCGGTCGAGTTGCGCAGATCCTCCAGGTTTTTGCCTTGATTGGTCGCCGTCGCCTTATACAGATCCGGAAACTCCGGGGTGTCGACCAGACGTGTCGTTTTGGCTTCATCCACGTACAGGCTGCCCGCTCCACCAACTACAATCAACCGCGTATTCGTCGAACCTTGAAGGGCTGCGATCAATGCACGACCCGCTTCTACATGCAGATGCTCATGGCCGGGAGTGGCCCCGAATGCATTCACGACGACATCGAACGCGCTCAAATCCTGCGAAGTCAGCTCAAAAACATCTTTCTCGATAACCGCAGCGCCTGCTGCATCCAGCTTCGCCGCATTCCGCACAATAGCCGTCACTTGATGGCCTCTTGCCGCCGCTTCCTTTAGAATGAGGGATCCAGCTTTACCGCTTGCTCCAATTATTCCGATCTTCATGTCGAATGACCTCCAGTAAAATATAGTGTACGAAAGGGTTCGTTGTAACCACGTAAGTTACAACTAATCGAAAAAAAATTGCTTATGCCCGCGCTTCTATCTGCTTGGATAACACGTTGACCAGCTCTTCCATCGTGACGTCAGCCAGAATCTTCTCCATGGCCTCCTGTGCGCGGCTCAGCAGAAGCTCCAGCACAGCTTGAATATTGGCGCCGACCGGACATGCCGGATTCGGCTCCTCGTGGATATGGAACAACCGGCCTTCTTCTACGACATCGACAGCCCGATAGACGGCCAGCAGATTTATTTCACTCAGACTTTTCGCGAGAAAAGCACCGCCGCTTCCGGCGCGTACCGTCACCAGCTTTACCTTCTTAAGCTGTCCCAATACCCGCCGAATTATAACAGGATTGGTTCCGACGCTGCCGGCAATCCAATCCGACGTGCTATGACCGCTTGGCTGAATCGCCAACAAGGACAATATGTGTACAGCAATTGAGAAACGGCTGCTAATCTTCATCTTCTAACACCCTTTCGTTGTAATCATTATAGTTACAACAAGAGACAAAAGTCAAGCGTACCTGCTATGGCTGCCCGCTCCTGACAAACCGAATCCTTACCGGCAATTGCCGCAGCGGCTCAGCTAACCGTTTATTCCGGATTCACAGCCATCGTGCGCACAACTTAGCTTGCCCGGATAATGAATCGAATGTATAGTGAAATGCAACAAAGTTCTTACAGTTCGGAAGCTGTTGACGCGATATTGGGGAGGGCGGAGTTCAACTATGGTTGTCATTCGGAGTTTTATCGGTGCTCACGACAAAGATTGGGAAGACGAACGGCAATGGAGCCATCGGGATGCGGAAATCACCATTGTGCTGGAAGGAAGCTGCCGGTTCCGCCAAGGCGATCACGAACGAACTGTGGAATCGGGGCAGATTGTCCTCATTCCGCCCGATCTGCCCCACTCTTTCCATGCGATAACCCCCGTCCGCTTCGGAGTTCTGCTCATCAGCGGACTTCCTAGCCGAATCCGGGACTTGTTCGACAGGATGGTTATGAGCGGAACCCCTCGAATCATCGCATTGTCGCGCCTGGATCAGGATCATTATGAACGACTGTTCCGCGAATGGCTGCGCGTCCGCTCCATGCCGCTCAAAGAACCGGAGAGAAACTACCTGGCCTGGATCGAGGTGCTGCTGTTATTCATTAATGAGCATTGCTATCCTGACCAGCAAGCGCGCTCGATTGCTCACATCGGCGACTACATACGGGAGCACCTGCAGCTGCCTGTTCAAATCTCTGCTATGGCCGAGATGGCCGGGCTGTCGGAGGAAGGGTTCCGCAAACGCTTCTATAAAGTATACGGCATGACGCCCAAGCAATATCAGCAATCTTGCAAGCTTGCGGAGGCCAAATGGCTGCTCAGCTCCTCGGATAAAAGCATGCATGCGATCGCCGAAATGATCGGCTTCTCCCAGCTTCATTCCTTCTCGCTCTGGTTCAAGAAGCAAGAAGGCTGCCCCCCTACCGAATGGAGAACCCGTCAGCGGCTGTATCATCATTAAATAGGCTGTCTCAGCATGAACCATGCTTGCAGCCTTCCCTGTTAGGACCCGGAACGTCATGGTCCGGTTTTGCGTAAATTGTGTTCGTTTATGACTAACGACATCTCGCCTGGTATCCGTTATTCTTGTGATGAATTGAGAAGCACGGCCAAGACCAGAGAGGAGAAAAGCGACATGAAGGTAACCATCGGACAGCGAGAATTGGAGCTCAGGAGCAAGTACCTGACCGAATTGCGCAGCAGCAATGATATTTTGGAGGATACGGAAGCGCTTCGAGCGCGTCTGGAGGAAGAGGGATACCTGCTCATTCGCGGTTTCCACGACCGTGAACGGATTCTGTCCGCCAGAGCGGAATTTCTGCGGAAGCTGGATTCCATGGGCAGATTAGATTCAGAGGCACCTCGGGAGGAAGGCATCATCTCCCCGGACAATAAGAGCGCCATGTGGGGAGGAAGCGCGGAAAGTCTGCAGGACGATCTCCCCGGATTTGTGGATGTTGTTACTCATCCATCCGTCATGAGCTTCTTCGACCGGCTCCTTGGCGGCCCCTCGATGACTTATGACTATAAGTGGCCTCGCGCCATCGCCCATGGCGGCAATACCGGCGCTCATTATGATGTCGTATATATGGGTAGAGGCACGAAGCGTGTCTATACGATGTGGACACCATTCGGCGACACGCCGATGGAGCTGGGAACGCTCGCCGTATGTCTAGGTTCGCAGCATTTTGATCGAATCAAGCAAACCTATGGTGAAATGGACGTCGATCGCGACAATGTGGCTACAGGCTGGTTCTCTGAGGATCCTGTCGAAATCATCGATACGTTCGGAGGCCAATGGGCCACGACGGACTTCCAAGCCGGAGACGTGATTATCTTTGGCATGTACATGATGCATACATCGCTTAATAACAGCACCAACCGATATCGAATCAGCTCCGATACCCGCTATCAGCTTGCTTCCGAGCCGGTTGACGAGCGTTGGATCGGGCGCAAGCCGAAGGGGCATTATGCTTGGGGCCAGACCCCTTCGAAATCCGTTGCGGATGCTCGTAAGGAATGGGGCGTATAAGCTTGGATCGATCCTGGCAACCTGTCCACGGACCGGTGCGAGGTTCCCATCATGTAGAGATAGATCGCAGCCGCTAACCTGAAACAGGGAAGAACTTAACGGTTCTTCCCTTGTTTTTATTGCGCGTATGGATTAGACGGATTCTTCTGATGCCAGTGCCGCTTGAACCATGGTTTCCGCCAGGGTAATCTCCTGAACATCATCCACTTGGAAATTCACCTTTTTCTCTGCTTGCAGTTCTTTCGTAACCGATTGAAACAGGTCCAGCAGGTCTTGCTTGCTAGCCTCCGGCAGCCGATAGTGGCCATTCTGTCCAGATATAATCATTAGACCTGTGTTCCCGCCTGTAACCCAGAATGAGAATGAATAGCTTGTGCCATCTTTCATCTCGACTGTCGCTCCGTAATCTGGAGCGGCAATATCCAGTTTTGCCATATCGTGCTCGGCAGCTGCAATAGCCTGAACGAAACGCGAGAACATCTTCTTGTCCGTTATTGCATAGGATTGATTATGATCTTGATTCATACCTTGGTGTAAGGTAAGGAGATCGATCTGGTCGGCATCGATCTGGTTCAACCCGGGTGGAGTCTTTGCCCCCGCATTCCCGCATCCCGCCAGACCAAGCAAGCTGAGTGTTAAGATGGTCATTACTACTAGGAGCCCTCTCATACGTGCCACCTCCTTCGCAATTAACCTTCAGACTCTCATGAAGGAAAAAAGGTTGCATGACGGGCAACGATTATCTATTCTGTAAAAACGCTTCAAACTGAGCCAAGCTGTCAAACCGGCATATGTCTACTCCATGAGCTCTGAGGTGGCTCTCGAGATCTTCATTAAGACGCGCTACTGCACTTCGAAGAGGCATTAGATCATCCGGGTCAAGCAGCGTAACCAAATTCGGGAAGCCGGCTTGTACATAATATCTTTGATAATCCAGACTAGGATCCAGAGCGACCGGCCAATGCCCTTTTGCTGCATAATATAAAAATCGGGCAATTTCATCTTGAACTCCTATGGCCCAGATGAAGGCGGAGTTATAGTCATTCATTTCACAAGCCGTTAAAAGTTTATCGAAGATCCCCTTCACCTCTTCGTAGAAACCCTTCATTCGATCCGAATAGGAAGGACCTTCGGCATACGTGTCTTTGTGTTCAATCAACACTTGCAGCGTATCCTGAACGAGCTGCTCGCAAGCCGCTCTGATATCAAGGCAAACATGTGCATTCATGATCGTGTCCATCAGCTGTTTAAGATGGGTTGGCTGGAGTGGGAAATTCATGATTTGTTCCGTATTTTTGCCCCAGCCTTTCGTGAAATAGGTCTTATTCAATAGAGCGAGACTATAGAGCACGCTGGTCAATAATCCTTGAGCTTCATTGCGGTACAGGGTGATGTTCTCCGTATCGCCGCTGCGGCTCATTTTGTATAAATGCACATAAGCTTCTTGAAGCTTGGACTCTGCCTTCTCCATGAACTTCAATCCATGCCGGGGCATCTCCCCAATGGTTTCACGCAGCTTCAAGAAGCGGTCCCGGTCATCTTCCGAACGGGTATATAATAGTTTGCACTCGGCGATGATCGACGTGGATGGTTCTTCGAATGCTGCCATTCTCCCCGCTCGTTCCCAGCTGATCGGCCAGAAATCAAAGCTAATATCATCGATCACAAACTGAATACTGGCCTGATAGCCATTGGATGTAGCGGGAATGAAAAAGAAATCCAAGTCCGACCGCTTGGTAGCTGTTCCTTGCGCGCGCGACCCATAATAAGCTATTACAGCAACATCGTCCGGATAATTGTTCTGTATATAGCGGACTAGTGTATGGGCAACATCAAGAACGTTCTGCATCCTATATCCCCCTTTGTTATCCCTCTCGTATACTGTTCATTATAAGGATGAATTCCTGCTAATGGTTGTAAAAACAACTACAAACCGAATAATACTAACGCTAACGCCTGAAATAGACATCGGTAGAAATGCTCGATGATACAATGGACTCATCAGGAGGAGATCCCATGATTATAAGAACATATCAAGACTCCGACATTCAGCCGATTGTCTCTTTATTCTACGAAACCGTGCATACGGTCAATAAACGGGATTATACGCAAAAACAGCTTGATGCTTGGGCACCCCAAGCCGAGGTCGCATCCAAGCTGGCAGCTTGGACGGAATCGCTGCGCCGCCATATCACCTATATTGCCGAAATCGACGATGTCATCGTTGGTTTCTCGGACATGACTCCAGCGGGCCACTTGGATCGATTATATGTCCATAAGGAGTTCCAGGGACAAGGAATCGCCTCGGCATTGGTGAAAAGGCTTGAGTCTGATGCTAGAAGATTAGGTCTTACCGAAATCGATACAGAGGCGAGCATAACGGCAAAGCCCTTCTTCCAGCGGCACGGGTATCAGATGATTCAGCCGCAAACGTTAGAGCGGCGGGGTGTTCAGCTTGTTAACTACAAGATGATCAAGCATTTGCCGCCTGACAATCGGGACGGAGAAGCGGCCTCTGGGTGATTATGTCATACTGCTCTTTATTAGCAAGATTCGACAATATTCATCCACATCCGACCTGACTTATGATACCATCGGATTAGGCTTCCATGCTGCTAACGGCTGCTCCGGAGGCCGAATTTGTTAGTGGAGCGAATGGAACCATGGGAACGCCTTATTCCGCAGTCATAACTCTTATCGTCGCAGCCGGTGTCATCAATGTCCTAATGGGCATCTACGTGCTGTCCAACCGGACCAAGCATTCGATGGCGAAGACCTTCATCTTCTTTACCTTGTTATCAGCCATCTATACCTTCGGCTCAGCACTTGAACTGTCCGCCGGTTCACTTGCCGAAATCAAGTTCTGGATCAAGTTCGAATACTTAGGAATGCCGTTTCTTCCTCCACTCAACCTACTGATCATCATGCATTTCCTAGGTATGGACCGTTATCTCAAGCGCGCATGGAAGATGGCGCTGTTCATCATGCCGGCCGTGACTTTGGCGCTCGTCTGGACGAATGAATCGCATCATCTTTATTACCGCTCTATCGGGCTCCGAGAGGGCACTACCATGCTTAAGGCCGATCTCGGAATAGGGCCCTGGTATATTATTCAAGGGGGCTACACCTTCGCCTGTATGATCGGCGGGGTCACGCTGCTGCTATTGTATTGGCAGCGCATGAAATCGTACCGGCCCCAAATATTCATTATGCTGACCGGGCTGCTGCTGCCGTTGGCGGGCGACTTTGCCTATCTCGGCCAACTGACGCCCGAAGGGATGGATCCCATCCCGGTCATTATGACAGGTACATCCGCGCTCTACCTGTGGGCACTTGCCTCACGGGGGATGATGAATGTTGCTCCAATCGCGAGAGACAATCTATTCGAAAGCATGCGCGACGGTGTACTCGTGCTCGATTTGGAGAATCGGCTCGTAGATTACAACCCTGCTGCAGCCGTCATCATACCAGAGTTGTCCGCCAATTCCATCGGTCATCGAATAGAACCGTTATGGCGTATGCATACAGATGAGCCTCTCCTCGATGCCGTCCGCAAGGACCGGAAAGAACGGACTGCGGAAACATCCAGTATTCAAGAAATGGAGTGGAGGGTTGGCGAACAGGCGTACGACTACCATATTCGCTCGTCTATTGTCCGGAAGAAGGGCGGTCAAGAGACCGGAAAGCTGATCGTACTGATCGATGTTACTGAACGGGTCCGGCTCCATAAGCAGCTTCACGAGCTCGCCTACCATGATGGCTTGACGGGAATTTTCAACAGAATCCACTTTATTCATCTGAGTGAAGAACTATTAGCCAACGCCGGTGCAGACGGGTCGTCGCTCGCACTAGTCCTGTTCGATATCGATTACTTCAAGCGTATCAATGACACCTATGGGCATGATATTGACCGTGCGCTGCTTCACATTGTTGAGATATGCCGCCGTATGCTGCGTCCCCAGGATGTCTTCGCACGCTACGGCGGGGAAGAATTCGTCATAGCCATGCCCGGTCTGTCTCCGACGGAAGCCGAGTCGGCGGCACAGCGCATCCGTAGTGAAATTGCGGGACAGCCCATGTCAGGTCCCCAGGGGAATTTGCCGATCACAGCCAGCTTCGGCGTCGCTGTCTCCCAAGGCGGCTTAGAGTTTTTAGAGGAAGAAGCCACCATTAACCTCCTATTGAAGGATGCCGACCGAGCGCTCTATGAAGCGAAGAACGCCGGCCGTAACACGGTACGTCTGGCAGGCAGCGCCAAGGTTCATGACGCCACCGGATAAACGTTATTCTCAAGTATGAAGTTCTAGTTGCTAATACCGCAATCACCAAGCTTCCGGTTTGCAAAGTTAGGGGTAGTGCCGTTCAAATGACCTGCCAAGGTTTTTGTTCTGCATGTGTTGTACCTGCTTTCAAACGGAGGTTTTCTATGAGCAATAATAAATTCAATTACATGGCATCTAACCTATGCTGATACAACAAAGTGAATACGTATTCATTGAATTTATGCATATGCATTCAGAATGACCGTTGAAGTGAGCAAGGAAGCTTGTGGGTGAGGAAGAAGAAGTAGAGCATCGCAAGAAAGAACGGGGAGGAATGTCTCGAATATCCTTCAGGCGGTTTTTCGTTCTATTAGAGAGCTCGTAACTCCCACAGGCGAGCTGATATCCGAAGAATAAAAGTTATTCAGGTGTTGTCCACATGTTATCCTGTGCGTTCTGTGGATAACTATTTCGATATGTTGGAAGCTGCTTCACTATCCACAACCTTGTCGCGGAACTATCTTTCTATTTAACGCGTCTATATTAAACGAACCAAGAAGCAGCCATTATGCGAGGTGAGCATCATCAATCATTCCATGCGATCTACCATCATGCTTTGCCTGTGACAGCCCTCCCCCTTCCCTGGATGCTGGCACAGGCAAAGCCCCACCTACCAGGGAGCGTGATGGATATTACATTCAAACCATTCAACCGGGACCGTGCCTATTACCGCCACCATCGAAACCGTGTCATTACTCGCAAGCGCAATATTATGAAACAGTTTCATTGGCGTCTGCCTGAAGACCAAATGGGCCGATTAGCCAAAGGTAAGATTCACTGCTCCTGCTGGTTGTGCTCCAAGAAGTCCCATCGGCTAGGATTTCCTAAATCGGAGATGGCGCAAATCGAGGATCAGAATCAGCAGCTGGAGGACATGCAGGAAATCACCGTACCTCGGCTCACCTAGAGAGCACAAAGAGTAGTTATGCAGGTGTTACCCACATGTTTCCCTGTGTATATTGTGGATAACTAAACCATCTTCCTGCGCTCTTGAAAGCACAAAAGGGAACGTCACCGTTCCCTTTTGTTGCTGTCATTAGAATCAAGCCGCTAGTTTCCCATAACCTTGCGTATCGTCTCCAAGACCCGATCTTTATGGAACGGCTTCACGATAAAGTCCTTTGCCCCTGCTTGTATGGCATTAATCACCATACTCTTCTGTCCTATTGCCGAGCACATAATCACTTTTGCTTGCGGATCATGCTTTTTGATGGCTTTAAGCGCTTCAACCCCATCCATCTCGGGCATTGTGATATCCATTGTGACCAGATCGGGCTTCATCTGCTTATATAGATAGACCGCTTCTTCTCCATTTGCCGCCTCTACCGCAATCTCATGCCCGGCTGCCCGAAGCACGTCTTTTAACATTTGTCTCATAAAGGCTGCGTCATCCACTACCATAATCTTTGCTGCTCGTACAATAAGCTCCTCCTTTAGTCACCATCGGTATTGAATGTGAGGGATAGAAGGCGCCCCCGCTCTCTACCCCTCTGCCAATGGAGTCTTTGGGCAATTGCAGGCATCTCTGTTGTTCTCTATTGTGCCGCTCATTGCCGCCTCAGTCCTACCCCATCCCATTGTACCAGCCCAATCTGACAAATTTCTTGCAAATGTAAACCTATGGTGTAGAATCCATTAGAAAGGATCATAGACACTCATCCATAACAGGATGCGAAATGGTTCTTTTAGTCATCAAATACACGATGGTGATACGACACGCCATACTGGCTTCACCGGCTTATTTTCTGCCGAACAGCTTCTTGCGCGATACCATCAGGATGGCGGCCGACAATACGACAACCACGGCGATCCATAGAATCGTACGATTGACGGTCGGCTTCTCGCTGCTTGCAGCAGCAGCATCCACTGCAGGTGCAGATGCAGCAGTTGCGGCAAACAGTTCTGATTGCTGCCCTTCAACCACGTTCACAAGGTCGCGGCCAAACTTCTCATACAGGAATTCTGCATGTTTTTCCGCATACGGGGTAATACCGATCTCCACTTTATCGCCGACTGCTCCCGTGTTCGTTACGGTGAAACCGAGCTGTTCCAATTCCGCTTGTCCCTGCCCGGTCACATAGGCATCGATCTCCGTTTGCTTCTGCTCCAGCGCATCGTCTGCGGGAGCATCGCCTTCGACTGAAACCGACGCTAGTAATTGGGCTTGCTGGCCTTCCACCACGTTCACAAGGTCGCGGCCAAACTTCTCATACAGGAATTCTGCATGCTTTTCCGCGTATGGGGTAATACCGACCTCCACTTTATCGCCGACAGCTCCTGTGTTCGTTACGGTGAAACCGAGCTGTTCCAATTCCGCTTGTCCCTGCCCGGCCATATAGGCATCGATCTCCGTTTGCTTCTGCTCCAGCGCATCCACGGCAGCCCTCTCTGAGGTTTGAATCGTACGTACGGCTGGCTGTTCCGCCGAAGCCTGCACAGTAGTCGCCGTAAATAATACGGCCCAACAACCTGCAACCAGCAATGCACGGAACACAGTTCCCTTTATCTTCATCTTCGGATTCATATGATCCTCCTCTAATTGATCTCTTATGGGGCTTTGAACTGCTCAGCGAATGACAATGCTTCATCCTCCAACAGGTTACCCCGCAGCTTGTATTGAACGCCGTCAACATGCCATCGGAGCTGGATTCCTGTATTCTGATGGTCAGGATCGTCATCCGGTGGTCCTATATAACCGACAGTTCCGTTAAGATCTACTTGTTTATCGTTGTTTACGGGCTCTGCAATTTCCTGCTTATGTGCACTCCATTGGAATGATCCCGCGCCCTCCTTGTCGTACTGAAATTCGAGTGTGTCGGACGTTCCATTCTCCGGACCCGTCGCACGAATCTGCCTTAGCTCGAAGCCATCGGGTACCGCCCTTGGCAGCATCAGCCCCCCGCCGAAGGATAGAGCGGCTTCCTCTACAGTCGCAGGCAGCCAAGTGGTGCCGTCTGTCGCCGACAGCAGTCCCGGTAAATCTTCGCCCTTCAGAATCGTTGGCGGATCATTCAGCGTTCCGCCTATGCCTTCATTCGCGCCGTGCTCCACTCGGTCGATGAGCGTCCGACTGCCCCCCGCAGGTTCGCCGGGGCTACCGAAGAACGTATCGTCCGCAAGAATCATTACCGCGATTGCTGCGGCAGCCACGGAGACAAGGAGCAGCCGGCGCCAATCGAACTTGGAGCGCTCAATGCGCGGGGAACTCATCTGATTCGTCATCGCATGGCGCAGTATTTCGTTTTTCATCCGGTCATCGAATTCCAGCCCTTGGAACAGCAGCTCGTCGACTTCGTTCTTGAAGTATTCGCGGATATTGTGATCCGTGCTGTTCATTGCACCAGTCCCTCCTTTTTCAGATGCTCCCCAAGCAGCTCTCTGGCCCGATGCAGTCTGCCGCGCACCGTCCCTTCCGGCGTACCGGTCGCTTCCGCAATCTCGCGGGTCGACAGCTCCATATAATAATAGAAGTATATGACCTCATGATAATGCGGCGGCAGCTTGGCGACATGCTTCAAAATCAATGTCCGGCTGTATCGGACAAGAGCCTCATCCTCTGCACTGTCGCGCTCGGCATGCTGCAGCAGCTGAGGATCCATCAGCTGCTCGGATGCCATCTTCAAGCCCAATTTGTCCCGGCATACATTGACCGTGATCCGAGTCAGCCAGGTTTTCACCGAGCAATCTCCCCGGAAGGAGGACCAGTTCCTATAGGCTCGAATGAACGCTTCC
The DNA here is from genome assembly GCF_024498075.1 of Paenibacillus mendelii. GTDB lineage: Bacteria > Bacillota > Bacilli > Paenibacillales > Paenibacillaceae > Paenibacillus_Z > Paenibacillus_Z mendelii. Next base: position 64,617 of record NZ_JANHOF010000006.1, on the reverse strand, counting down.
TGGCTGGCATCTTCCGCCAGATGGCGATCGCCCATATAAAAATGCGCGGTTCTCAGCACCGCTGTTCCATAATCAGTCATCATCGCCTCAAGTGCTTGGGAGGGATTCTCAGGGAAGCTTAATTTGTCGAATCGGCCGGCCGGCCCCGCCATATCCTCACCTCCGTACACTATAGACGGCCGCTCGAAGAAATTCGCTACACCAAATGAAAATTTTTTTTCGGAAGCCGCTTGGACGCATGGATTTTTTAGAGAGCGGATGGTGCTGGACTCAAAAAAAACCGCCGCATTCCGAAATCGGAATACGACGGTGTACAGGAAGCCTGACATCGCGGCGGGATTATCTCACTTCAATGATTCGCGCGGAGCCTTGATTTACACAAACCATGACGGCTGAATACGGCTTATCATTATCCATATAGGTATTAGCGCGTACCTCCTTGCCGTCCACATAAAGCACTTCATGCATACCCGGGAATGCGGCATTCCAGTTCAAGGGACCGCCCGTATGATTATCCAGTCTCGAACTTCGCAGACCCCTATGCTGGAGATGAACTTCACCGTCGAATAAAGGAATCCCCCGGAGCGCAGCATCAGGTGTCTGGGCCGTTAAGCGCGGGCACGTATTCAACGTTCGCGTCGAGGCATTAGGGCGAATGCCCATCAATCCTTCCGCAAGACATCCGATCCAGGAGAACGATACCTCGGGATATACTCTGCGTTTCATGGATGGATCCGCCAATCGCTGCAGAAAGTTATATCCTTCTTCATTCAGCCATACTTATATAAAACTTCAGGCACGTATGACATCATCTCGATCAGGGGAACTTTGTCGAAATAACTCCAATAGGTGATGTCATCCAGAAGGTTCCGTGTAGCCCTGTCATCCGAGGCAATCCCGAAGAAGCCGAGCATAACGTTATTCCACTCATCCGTCTGACTCATGTCCTGGAACATGGCCGCATAATATTTGCCGTTTGCCGGATTAATCCATTGGTGATGAAATCGCTGCTGCAGCAATCTGGCCTGCTCGGCGAACACTACGGAGCGGTCGTTTTCATTCTTCAAGCTCAGAATCGCTGCATAAGCTCTATAGGCCGCAAACTGAGCGGCAATCAGATCGGCCCCGATCCGAATATCGCTGTTTCCGATGTTTTCTTCGATATATGAGGCGATTCCACGCCTCCCGTACTCGGGAAGATGCTCCAACATGCCGTCCCCGTCTTTGTCCCAGGCTTGAACGTACGAGGTTACCGTGCTTTCGTAGAAACGGTTAAACGCCTGATCTTCGAGATAGGCAGAATCCCCCGTCCACAGGTACATCCGATAGCAGCAATAGAGGACATCGAAATTAGCGGGCAAATTATACCAGAAGTCTTTATCGTTAAGATAATCCACCGATGCGGGCTTATCCCATCTGTTGATTTCCCAGTAGCTGCACCAGTCCCGATTCGGAGAAATGTTCATGGCAAACTTATGAAGCATATTCTTCGTATGCTCCGCCAGTCCCAGCAGCTGCGCACCGGCTGCATGATGGGCCACATCTCTCATGCAGAAGGCTTCGCGGCCGGGTAATGCCGCTTCATACCATTGTCCAACCGGATCATCTTCGAACACATAAGACAAGGCTTGCTGCTTCGCCCATTCAAAGCTCGCCAGCAGCCGTTCATCGGAAGTTTCAAACTGCAGCCGGGCTGTCCGCTTACTCATCAACTCTTCCTCCCTCACTATTCTTGCAACTAAAGACCGGCGATAGACACCATTACTGTTACAATTGTCCAAATGAGAGCTTCGATAAGGTTTCTTCCCCAGTGAAGCAGATGGTTAGCTTCACCGTCTCCCCCTCTATGCTCCAATCGCCTTGACCATTATCAACGCTTAAACCCAACACAGTAAAACCTGCTGGCACATAGTACCAATAATTCTCCGAAGTACCGGGTACACCTGCAAGCTTCAGTGTATGCAGGCCATTGTCCCAGCTTTCATGAAGCACGCTGATCGCGTCCATACTGACATGCCGTGAGGATGCAAGGAGAACAGGTTTATGATCAACCGGGCAAACCGCCATGATTTGACAGCTGCCGACTTCAAGCTCATGGCACGGAATGGATTCGGTATACCTGCCCATGTACTGCTGCTGCCAGAAATCGAACACGGCATATTCCCGCGCTGGATTTAATCCAAGCTGTGCGATCTCTAGAACGGATGCTTGCAGCGGCTCCGTCGCGAACCGGCCGGCTACGCACCAGGTTCTATCCGTTGTCTGCATATGGATCGCCCATAGGGTCGTAAACGGATGACCGGGATGACCGACCGGCGGTTTATGGCCGTGACCCGTATGCTGTTGATCCGCTTTATCCAGATCAATGGCATAACCCTGCACATGCGTCCAAGCGAACGCAGGGTAGTTTATATCGAGCGCACCTGTCTCAGCCGTAACGGTGGATAGCGGCGGCAGATTGCGGCGAATCATATGGATCCTTTCATCATCATAGTTCTCAGGCTTATCACTGATCATTAACAAGCTGCCTGTCAGGGCAACGAGCGAAATGGCCGACTTCGCCCACTCCATTGGTGCGCGTACACATACGTGGTCCGGATCGTTCAGGAAGAGTATCCGGTGCGTATGGAACCAGCGGGCGGTCTCCACCAGCTGCATCCGGATGGCTGGCCAGCTCGGATTGGAATCAGTGGCGATTCGGCATGCGTCTGCGAGACCGACAACCTCACTAAACACGCCCCAACAGGACAACAAATAGGCGTCCCCGATCTGTTCCTTGGCACATGCCAAGAAAGCCCTGAATTTCGCTTCCGCTTCGTCGTTACTGATCAGTCCCTCTTTCACAGCCTCATGCAAACCATCGTAGATTAAATGGCGTATCGCATCGGTTTTGAAATACGTATAGCCGAATTCATTCATTCCCCTATAGTATGGGGCGACATGACGGGCTAATGTTTCCGGCGTACAATCCAAGACGTAACCGATCCATTTGCCCTTGATCGGGCTGCCTTCCTGATCCTTGATACAGGAATCGCTTAATGCCGCGAAATCCGGATTTGTGACTACGGCATTCGTCCAGATTCCGGGCTGCAGCCCACATTCTTTAATACCCGATGTAAGCCCCTCATGACCCGATGGAAACTTTTCATTCGTTCTCAACCACGCTTCTGCCACTGTGCCGTCAGCTGACTGCGGTATGAGCGAGGGCTGGAAGCCATCGTCCAATTGCACATACTCCAGTCCATACGCCTTGAAGTGATCACTTATGAAACGGGCGGAGCTTAATACATCCGCCTCTTCGATATCTCTGCGGTATGCTTCCCATGAACACCAGCCGGATACCGGCTTCAAGTTCGGGCGCCATTCCCATGGCTTATGGTAAGAGAAATTCAGATGCTTCCGGTAATAGTGCATTCGCAGATTGATAATCCAGGGTGTCACCCCGACCTCTACATCGATCTCGGCGATGGCGTTTCCATTATCTTGAGTTCTAATTCTATCGCAAGCCCAGCGCCAATCCGCCCCATGCCAATCGATTAATAAATCCTGCAGCACATCATACAGGCCATTCGCCCCATAGATGGTTGGCCGGCCGGACTGGCCGAGGATCGCTTCCCCATCTGCGGCCCGCCGAGGACGCATATTTATGGCATCCTCACTTAATTCAAATGTAACCCGAACACGCTGCGGCCGTTCGAATGCCAAATACAATTGCTGCACGAACGGACTGGTCTGAAGATTCCCGTCGGACACGCGGCGGTAATATGCTTTGACGCCTTCCGGCAGCGGTATCGAAATAATCGTTCTGCCGTTGTAATGATACTGGAGCAGGTTTGTTTCCTCATCCCATGAGTGGTTCGCTTGCGCGATTGGCGGTTCTGCTGCTGCATGACGCATCGACTGGTTCAAGCTTATTTCCTCCTTTGATTTGTAATCCGGGAGCTGTGTTCGGAAGAACATTCTTCCCGCACAGCACGTTGTGTTCGCTTGCTATCCCTTGACGGCTCCTAAGGTGATGCCGCCGACAAAATACTTCTGGAAAAACGGATAAACGAATATAATCGGCAGCGTAACGACCATGGAGGTTGCCGCCCTAAGCGTGAGTGGCGAAATGTTCCGATACTTGCTGTACGCGAGCTGCTGATCCGCCACCTGCTGCAAGGCTTCCACTTCAAGCAGCAGCCTTCGCAAATAGACCTGGAGCGTATCCCAATTCCCGCTAGAGTTATATAAGATGACGTCGAACCAGGCGTTCCAATGCCCAACCGAGCTGAATACGGCAATGGAAGCGAACACCGGAAGCGAGATGGGAATAATAATGCCAAAATAAATGCGCAGCTCGCCCGCTCCGTCGATCCTGGCCGATTCAGATAAGGACTCGGGCAGATTTTGCATATAGGATGCCATGATCAGCATGTAGTAGGCGTTTAATAAACTCGGAATCCAATACACTTGAAAGGTGTTGATTAACCCCAGCTTCATCATCAGCATATACGTCGGAATAAGACCTCCCCCGAAGTACATGGTGAACAAGAACAATAACCGGAGCATTTTTCGGCCTGAGAATCCTCGGATGGTGACGATATAAGCCAGCAGTCCCGTCATGAATACGCATGTGCTCGTTCCGACGGCTACCCGCAGGATCGATATCCCGAGCCCGGATAGTAAATTATTATTCTGAAACAGGAGCATGTACGAATCGAATGAAAATTGACGGGGGTATAAATAAATACCGCCTCGAGCTGCATCCGCCCCGTCATTCAAAGACAGTGCGAGCAAGTTAAGAAAAGGGTAAATCATGACACTTGACACGATAAGCATAAATATGACATTGCAGACGTCAAATATTTTGCTGCCTAGACTTGGTTTCAGAAAGGATTGCTCCATATTTGCGCCCCCCTAGAAGATTGAAGTGTCGAGTACTTTTTTAGAAATGCGATTCGCACTAAACACAAGGAATACCCCAATGACCGCTTTCATCAATCCAACGGCTGCCCCGTAGGAATAGTTGCCCAATTGAATGCCGTATTTATAGGCATACGTATCAATAACTTCGTAATATTCGCGCGTTTGTGAGTTACCGATCAGCAGCTGCTGCTCGAAGCCGGCATTGAGAATGCCGCCGATGCCCAAGATCCAGAGCAGCACAATCGTCGGGCGAACGCCTGGCAGCGTAATATGCCACATCGCTCCCATTCGTCCGAGACCATCGACTTTGCCAGCCTCGTAAACCTCCGAGTCCACCCCGGCCATCGCCGACAAGTAGATGATCGTTGACCAGCCAACGTCTTTCCATAGATTCGATGCGGTAATAATGCCCCAGAAATACTTCCCTTCCCCCAAATAAGAGATAGGTTGGTCAATAATGCCCAAGCGCAGCAGGATATCGTTTAATATGCCTTCATTGCCCAGAAGTGTGAACAGAATGCTCGCCACAACGACCCAAGAAATAAAATGGGGCAAATACGAAATCGTCTGCACCACCTGTTTAAATCTCTTCTTCCGCAGTTCATTGAGCAGCAGCGCCAATACGATGGGTGCGGGAAATCCGACCAGTATATTTAATCCGCTAATAACGAGCGTATTGCGTACAACATTCCCGAAATCCGGTGAGTCGATGAAAGCCTTAAAATGCCTCAGCCCGGCCCAATCACTGGAAATAATCGATTTACCCGGCACATAGTCGACGAAGGCCATCATGATTCCATACATCGGAACGTAGTTGAATATGATGACCCAAGCGATTAAAGGAAGACTGATGAACCATAGGTTCCTTTCTCTGTATAACGTTTTCTTCCGACGCGCCCATTTAGAGACGGGTCCTGCAGGAAGCGGCAAGTGTTCAACAACCGGTTTATCCATGTAAGCTTCCTCCCTAAAGGTTGAACAAAAGGAAGGCAGCAGCCTTCCTCTCTTATGACCCTTCTACCATTCCGCCAATCGTCTTTGGTTCTCCTTCGTGCGGAAAGCCTCAATGTCTTTCAATCCGGAGCTATTCAACTTATCGCGCATATCATTGAAATTCTTGACCGATTCTTCCTCGGTTTTGGACGTGACAGCTTTGGCCCACAGCGTTTCAAGCATCTCTTCGATCTGCGTATTGGTCACAGCCAATAGATCATTGCCTGGAATCTGGATGACGCTGAGCGTATTATCATAGATCGTATCCTTCAAGTTCTCGTTCATCAGCTTCTTCCACTTCGCTTCATCGTTGAAGTTCTGATCGAACCAATATGTGCTCTTGCCATCATCCTTCATCGTTCCAACACCTTCGACAAGCGTGAAGACGCCTTGTCCCAGCTTGTCGCTGTTCGTGAAATCATAGGTGCCGTCTACGACCGCTTTCTTCATGGCCTCCACCCATTTGAATGTTCCGTTCTCATAGGTCCACACAGAGTTGGCCGTATTTGGAACGCCCCATCCGATAATTCTTGTACCCATATCGGTAATGGAGAAGTTGAACCATTTCATGATTTCTTCCGGATTCTTGGCCTTATCCGTAATGATGGTGCGATAGGATCCGCGTCCATTCAAAGCGGTCAATTTGGCCTGCTCGGCAGAATCCGCCTTTACCTTCACTTGTACGAAACGTTCCTCGTCCTTCCAATTCGGATTCGTCTTCTGCCAAACTTCATGTCCGGCATTCCAGGATACCCACCAGGAGCCGATATGACCCATGACGCGTTCGGCAGAGAATTTCGCTTTCCAATCGTCAAACGTATTGATAAAGCTGTCCGGGTCGAGCATGCCGTCGCGATAGACCTTATTCATGAACTTTGTCATTTCCAGCCCTTCCGGCGTGTTTACCCAGTGCGTGTTCGTTCCGTCCTTATCGACCTTATACCCGGCCTGCAAGCCCCACATGCCGCCAAGAGTGGGCGCAACCACTTTGTACATCGGCGCATAGCCGGAGAGGGCGTAGGTTTTCTCCCCCTTGCTGTTCTTCGGATGCTCGGCTTGCATCTGTTTCAGAACATTATAGAATTCATCGGGTGTATTAAACGCCGGGGATCCCATGGCTGTCCACCAGTCATACCGGATATGGCCCGATGCACCCGGGATTGGCAGAATGCCCCAATAGCTTGGGAGCGTATACAGCTTGCCGTCTTTATCGAGGAATGACTTATACAAATCGCCCAGCTGGCTTTTGACATTCGGTGCATATTCATCGATATACTGGCCGAGCTCGACGGCCTTCCCCTGTGCAATCCATTTGGCTGCTTGTTCGTCGCTAAGCATCGTAATGACTTCCGGATAATCGCCAGATGCCAGCATAAGGTTCAATTTTTCATTCATATCCACGTCGTACACGATTTTGTTCAGCTTTACATTGAACTTCTCTTGCAAAAATTGCTGCATTAAGGTGCTGTTCTCTTTTACCGTATCTGGATTGTCCTGACCTGCATAAAAATTAATTTCAAGCGTGTTCTTCGGAACGTTCCAGCCAAATTCATTGGTCACTTCTTCAACACCGGTATCCGCCGGAGTATTGCCGTTGTCCGTATTGCTGTTCTGCTTAACAGGAGCCGGTTCATTGTTATTACTTGAGCATCCGGCCAGCATCGATATAACCATTGTGCACATGAGTGTAAAAGTGAGTAGCTTCTTCAAACTGCACCTCCATGAAGTTTTGTAATTTCCGTTCATACATTCAAGCACGTGTTCTCTACGATGTCCGGTCCGCAAATCACCACCTTGCGATTGATTGGCGCGAAATCTCTCTGCTCTTGTCTACTCTTGTCAAAATGATTGCGTTTTCAAGTAAAATAATTGTACAACGCCGAATTTCACAGCGTATATGGCATTTCTTATCCGGATGTATCATTTCTTGCACAAAAAAAGAACGGATCCCCGTTCCCTATAACACCCGCTCCTCATGCATTTGTCTATACTCGGTTGGCGTAATGCCGGTGAATTTTTTGAATGCCTTGGCAAAATGGTGATAATTCGTATAGCCGACCATCAAGGCCACATCACCTACTTTATGTTCCTGAATAGCCAGCAGTTCTTTCGCCTTGCCGATTCGGAGATTGGTCAGGTATTTCATAAAGCTCGTTCCCGTTTCCTCTTTAAAAAACCGGCTGAAATACGATATCGACATGCTCGCATACTCTGCCATGTGGAGCAGCGATATCTCACTATTCGAGAAGTTTGCTTGAATGTAGTCGATGGTTTTCTTCATATGCTGCGACTGGCCCCAATTGCGAAGATGGACGATCTCTTTGAACAAGCTCATACTCGCCCCTTGGAATTGGTCATGCAGTTCTTTCATTGATGGGGTTGGTCCCGGCTCAGACGCCATCGTATGTGGATAGGACCTTCCGCTTCTTTCCCCCAGCCTATTGGTGGTGTAGATAAGCAAATCCCTATAAATATCTCGGACCAAATCCGTCTCGATACACAGCAGCTCGAGCTCGGTGCGAATTGCCTCCAATTTGCTGCGGAGATGGTTTTCCTGAAGGGTCCAAATCCAATTCACGATTTGTTCTCCGTTATCGACGATTTTCCACATCTGCTCTCTACGGTCGATTGACCGCTGCTCGTTACTTATATGCTGCTCATAAATCTTCTTAAGTACCTGCTTGAATTCCTCCGGATCGATGGGTTTCAGTAAATAATCCGTCACATTGTACCGGAGTGCCTGCTGGGCATAATTGAATTCACTGTAACCGGAAATGACGATAATCTGCGTATGGCTGTAATTTCGCTTAACTTCGGCGATCAACTCCAAACCATCCATAATCGGCATGCAGATATCCGTAATGAGCAGATGGGGCGGATCTCCATGAATGATGTCCATAGCCTCTTGGCCGTTCTTCGCCTCGCCCACGATTCGGAAATCGGGATTCGCGCCTTCAATCATAACTCTCAGACTTCGTTTAATCATTTTTTCATCGTCGACTGTGATGATCTTAAACATAGCCTCACTCCGATTCTCTGCTGTCACAATAAGGGAGCGCTATCCGAATGACCGTCCCTGTGTTGTCCGACCGAACGAACCTAAGTCCGAAGCGGTCTCTGAAGAAAAGCTGAATTCTGTTGTGGACATTCAATAAGCCCAAGCATCCGCTTTCAATTCCCGCATGGGCCTTGCCTTGAAACAGGTCGTTATAGTAGTCCATAATTTGCGGCTCCATACCGCCTCCCCGATCCTCGATATAAATATAAAAGATATCCCCGTTCAACTCACCGCTGACCGATAAATACACGGCCTCCAGCTTATGTTTCTGATAGCCGTGCTTAAAAGCGTTCTCCAATAAAGGCTGAAGCGTCATAGGGACGGCAGTCACATGATCCACAAAGCTTTCGTCGATCCGGATTTCGACCCGCAGATTTTCAAATCGCTCCATTTGGATATCCAGATAATCTCTCATGTAAGCCAATTCCATGGACAGCGGTACCGTTCTTGTGTGATTCTCCACACTGTAGCGGAATATTCTCGCCAATGAATTGATAATTCGGCTGATAACCGGCTTGTTTTCAATAATGGCGTGAGAGTTTACAATCTCCAATGTGTTGTACAAAAAGTGGGGATTGATCTGATATTGCAGCGCCTGCATCTTGGAGTCCAAATGCCGCAGTTCCGACTCCTTCTCCTTCAGTTGAAACTCGCTTACGGTATGGATCAGATTTTTAATTTCGTCGACCATACTATTAAAGCTGCGGTAAAGGTAGCCAATCTCACCCTTTTTCGTTGTCGGAACGCGCGCATCCAGATTTCCGTTTTCTACCCGTTTCATCATTCTCTGCAGCACAAGTATGGAATCCGTCAATGAAAAGGAAACCGATAACACGACGACCAGACTACAAATCAACGCAATAATACCAATTAAAAACGTAACGTTCCTCAATTTGACCAAATCCCGATTTAATTCAGACAGGGGAACCTCGGAGAAGAAGGCAAGATTGGTGACATTCGACCAGCGGTAGTTGACCAGTATTTTTTGACCGTCCTCGAACTCGACATTCCCTCCAGCCGTCTTGGCTTCCAAGCGGTTAATATAAGAAGACGGGATGCGTTCTCCCCATTTCTGGTGATCGGGGTAATACAAGTAGCGTCCCTTAGGGTCCGCAATCCAGGCAAAACCCGTGTCACCGAGCATGACTTCACTCGATACGGCACTAACTTTGTTCAATCGCAGATCCACGATCAAGATGCCCCAATATCGGGTACCAGGACTGTAAAATTTCACTGCCATCGTCAGCAGCTTCACATCCAAGTACTGGTCCATTCCGATGATTTCAAACTTTCCCGAATTGCCCAAATGATCGACGATTCGCTGGAAGCGTTTCTCTGCGAACAGATTACTGTAGCTCGAGCCGGCAATTTGCTCCTGAGACACAATAGAGATGCCATAGATATCAGGACGTCCAACCATAACGTTATAGAACATCTTGTTGAGCTGTTTCGTGTAAAGCAGCCGCTCATAAGGCCCCTTGCCGGAGTGCTCCAAGTACTGCGCCGAAGTCGTGCGCGCAATCATCGGCACTGTCAAATCAACAATTTCCAAAAAATATGAATCCAGTCTGCTGCTCATCTGCTTGATGATCTCGCCGCCGAGCTTCAACGTGTTTTCCTGGATCGTTCGCGTTGACATCTGGTACCAGTAAATACCCAGAGCGCTCACTAACGTAAAAAACAGGACAACCGTAATCATAATTTTATTTCTTATTGAGAAAGGCATCCTCATCGTACACCCCAGTTGTGCAGCTTGGCCTCTATGAAATAATAGGAAGGCCTAGACTATTTCGGTTATAGTTCTACTAGACTTATTCCACGATTCCTTTATATATCCCTTTATCCGACAAACCAAGCACGAAAATCGATATAATTTGCATTCTAACACTGAATCGCCCGCTTATTCCTCCGATTGAACGAAGCGCTGAAGCAAACAACGCAGCAGCCCGCGCCTCCTAGCTGGAAAGACGCGGGCCGCTGTCACAATCCGGCAACGTGCTGCTGCGGCTATGGCCACCCGGTTAAGGCCGGGCAGGACTGCCGTCCGGCAGGCGCGCCAGCGTCCAGGCCGGGAGGTCATTGCTGCACGGATACTTCGCCGCGAGCGTCTCGTCGATGTCGACCCCGAGGCCAGGCGCTTCATGCACATAGGCGTACCCGCCGCGCAGTGCCGGTGCACCGGGGAATACCTCGCGCATGCGGTCGGAGAACGGATACCACTCCTGAATGCCGAAATTAGGGCTGCTCAAATCCAGATGCAGGTTGGCCGCATGTCCGACTGGCGACACGTCGCCTGGGCCGTGCCATGCGGTGCGAACGCCGAACGCTTCGGAGAGCGCAGCGAGCTTCCTCGCGGGCGTAATGCCGCCGATGGCGCTGATGTGGCAGCGGATGAAGTCGATCAGCCCTCCTGATATGAGAGGCACCCATTCCTGCGGATGAACGAACAGCTCCCCCATCGCGATCGGCGTCGCACTCTGGGCACGTATCATGCGGAATCCGTCCAGCTGTTCCGGCGCGAGCGGATCCTCCAGGAAGAAGAGCCGGTACGGCTCCAACTGCTTGGCCAGACGAACCGCCTCGATAGCCGACAACCGTTCATGAACGTCGTGCAGCAGCTCGATGCCGAACCCGAACGTGCTGCGCATCCTCTCGAACAATTGTGGAACGCTGCGCGCATAAGCATCGGGATCGTAATAGGCGCCGGGCTGTGAATGCTCGGGCGATGCGCAAGCGTGACTGCCGCCGTAACCGCCCCATTGGCACCGGATATGGCGAAGTCCCTGCTCCATGAAACGCCGGACGTTCTCCTCGACCTCATCGAGATCCCGGCCGTCGGCATGGCGGTAGACTGCAACGCCCTCCCGGCATTTGCCGCCGAGCAGCTGGTAGACCGGCTGGCCGGCCAGTTTCCCCTTGATATCCCACAGCGCCATGTCCACGCCGGATATCGCGTTGTTAAGCACGGGGCCGTTGCGCCAATACGAGCTGACCATTGCGGTCTGCCAAATATCCTCGATCCGCTGCGGATCCTTGCCAATTAGAAACGGCTTCATATAATCGTCAATAGCCGATGCAACCGTCAAATAACGCTGCGTAAACGTCGCGCACCCCAGACCGTATAATCCGGGCTCGGATGTCTCAATCTTGACTACGACCAGATTGATGCCGTCCGGCGCGGTTAGAATCGTCTTCACATCCCGTATTGTAATGCCGCTCATTCACTTCTCCCCCTCATATTCAGCTTCGCCTTGCTCCCCATCCGCTAACGCCGTCCTCGGGCATGCCCGGCAGAATGAGGCCGCCGTCGGCACGCAGATTAATGCCTGTGATATAGGCCGCTTCATCCGAAACAAGCCAAGCCGCAATTCGCCCCATATCCTCAGGGGTGCCCATTCTTCCGAGCGGAATCTTGCTCCCTACCCCTTCATGGGGCTCTCTCCCTTCCCGGACAAGCGTCGCCCCAGGGGCCAAGCAATTGATCCGGATCCCATACGGGGCTAGGTCGAGTGCCGCAGATTCCGCTGCCCGCTTCATCCCCGCCTTCAGCCCTCCGTAAACCGCGTCCTCCGGATAGGCCCTCTCTGCTCTCGATGACGTGATGTTCAGAATGCTGCCCCTGATGCCTGACGCGATCATATGCGCAGACACTTCCCGCATCAGAATCAGCGGGGAACGGAAGTTGAGCCCGATGAGATGATCCAGATGCTCCACCCGCAGCCGATCGATCGGATCCCTGACCGTTATGCCCGCATTGTTGACGAGTACATCAATACGGCCCATGTAAGCAAGCGCCTCGCCCGCAGTACGCTCCGCCTCGCCCGGCTCGGCCAAATTGCCGTGCAGGACGAGACAGTCCTTCCCGGTCTCGGATCGGATTCGACACGCCGTCTCCGAGGCATTTGCATCATCCTGCCAGTGGGTAATCGTCAGCGCATACCCGGCCCGCGCAAGCGCAAGGGCGATGCCGCGTCCGATACCGCGGCTGCCTCCGGTTACGAGCGCCGTTCTGCCGGGCGGGCCGCCTGCGATTTGGATGACAGTCTCCCCTTCCGCCATCGCCCGTCCCTCGCCCGAATCATAGACGTCTCTCATGCTCTATCCCTCCTTCTAAATACACTTCCTCTTCCACCTTTGGCACCGGAGAACGTAAACCCTTGGCCTATTATATTTCTGGACGAATAGAAACAGAATCGATGGCGTGATGACTGAGAACGTCTGCGCGAAGACATGGATGTAGGAGTCGATTCGCAAGCGCTTACATCAATTCATCTCCTATTCTACGCCTAGTATTAAAATCCAACAATTATGTTTTTGTCCTGATGACCCTCACCTGTCCATGATGTTCAGGAATATCGGCCGTACTGCAGGGACCTTGCGTTTATATCCGCGGATCGCTACCTGAGACGGCCGTTCTGCCGTACAATAGCAGTAGTATGAATTGTTTCACCCGGCAAGCATTGATGACCGGAGGCTCATTATATTCCTTCCGGCCAGCTTACGGATGGATGGATACCGTGAAATTTTTATTGGACTCTTGTTTCAAACCGCCGCATATTGGTTAACAAACAGTATTTGGCCCGGTAAAATATGGAACATTTGGAGTCGCTTGAAGCAGCAGCCCAACTCCTGGTTCCGCGGGTCTCAGCAGCGAGAGGAGGCGTCCGTCACGAGTACGATCTGGCAGCTTCGCAACGGATTCCGCGATATGCTGGAAGCCGCATACCGGTTCATCCTAGGCCTGATTGCGAAATATCCGTTCATCCGAACGGCATATACGATTCTTTCGTGGATTTCACTAATTGTCTTTATCGTCAGTCTTTTTGTTGTCCCAGACTCCCGCAAGATGCTCGTACAATACTTATGGTCCTTCTACGTATTGATTCAGTTCTGGGTGCTGTGCCGGAGCAAGACCCTGCCCTGGAAGCCGGTCGCGCTGTTCGTCCTGTCGGGCGTCCTGTTCGTCGTTCCGTTCACCACGCTGACCATGGCCGGCCTGCATGCGCTCTTCGGCGGAACAACACGCGACACCTGGTCGGTCGCCGTCATGACGCCCATCTTCGAAGAGCTGTGGAAACTGCTTCCGCTGGGGGTTTTCTTGCTGTTCTCCAGGCGCGCGTCCGCCCTCAGCCTGGGCGATTATGCGCTGATCGGAGGCGCGACCGGCGTCGGCTTTCAGCTGATGGAGGAGCTGTCGCGGCGTTGGGTTAGCGGCAGCAGCTATAGCGTGACTTTTCTCGGGGGAGAGACGATTCATTGGGACTTCTTCTCGCTCTTCCCGGGGAGGTTCGAGGAAAGCTTCCTGCCTACGATGATGACCGTCGGCCATCCCGTCATCACCGCCATGGTTACGCTAGCGATCGGGATCGCACACCGGCTGCGGCCGAGGCTGAGCATGGCAGTCTACATATTCCCGACGCTCTTGCTCGCGTGGGGGATTCTGGATCACGCCGCCTATAATGGACAGAATCAGCTGCCGGATTGGATCCTGACGATACACGACTGGACAGGAAGCGGCTACCGGACGCGCTCGGCCTTCCTGCTTATGCTGGTCGCGGCGATCGTTGCGGATTATTGGATGCTCAATAAGGTAAGGCGGAAGCTGCCATCCCTGCCAAGCGAGCTCCCGTTTAATCCATTCTCCGAGATATGGAATATGACGGCGGCTCTCTTCCAAGACCGCGGCCGCTTCCGGCATTGGCTCGGCTTCTATCGCGAGCGCCGGGAGCTTGGATTCATTCTGCTCTACGGCAACGATGAGGCCTCCGGCAGACAGGACCCGGTGCGGGAACGGATGCAGGCCTTCTACCGGATTGTGACCGGTCTGGCTATGCTGCTGCTGGCTGCAGGCCTATTCGCGGGGATGAGCGTCTATGCGGCGGGCGGCCAGGATTCGGCCTGCTTTGCCTGTCTTTTCGACAGTCTGCAAAATTGGTGGGACCGCCTGGAATGGTATGAACAGGGAGCGATTCTGCTCGGCGCTCTGGCGCTGTCCCTTCTCTTCGTCGGATTCTGGCCGGCTCTTGGAATTGCATTAACTGCAGGAGGCATTGCCGGCAGCGGGCATGAAATTGCCGGGTATATCCGAGATCCCAAGAAGCTGTTGACGCCGGAGAATGCCCTCTCCGTCCTCGCCGGCATTGCGCTCAGCAGGGTTCCGTTCGGCCGGTTCTTCTCCTGGGTGGGGAAGAAAGGCAGCCCCTATGTACGCAAGCTGCTTGATCGGATCGGCTTCCGCAAGTTTGAGAAACCGGAAGTGCCCACCCCTGTCAAGCCCAAGCCCGATGCACCGGGACCACATAGCAAGCCGGACGGTCCAGAGAAGCCGCCCGAGAAACCGGATGAGCCCAAACCGGATGATGACAAGCCGGACAGCGACCGCGATGAGGGCACGACCGCTATCGACCGTTCGGCCTACCGCGAGGTCGAAATCGTGGATAGCAAGAACAGCCCGATCGGTGAATTTGATCAGGTGGATATGGAGAAGAAGATCTTCTATGAGGATAAATCTGCGGAGGGTCTGGATCGCGTCAATCCGAAGACCGGACTGCCCGCCCAGACGCCGCAGGAGTTCGCCGACAAGCAGATATTGGGCAAGACGCGGACCCGGATTCACAATCTAATGAACAATGCCGCTACGACCCGGCCGAAAGCAACAGGTACGCCAGAAGTGCCGACACTGGATGAAATCCGTTCCATCCGCGATTTCGTCTTCCGGCTGGACGGCGACACTCCTGTGCTCAGAACTGCGGTTGAGAACAGCATGAATCAGCTGCGCCAAGAGTTTCCGGATTATACATTCAAAGCTATATTTGGAGGGAAGCCATAAATGTCAGTAAGTGCCTATATTCCCCATCCTGAAAATGAAGAGGAGTTCGGCTTCAACGTGCCCGTTGCCTCCGAAGCATTCTTCAAAGCCTATTGGGAGCCTGCCGCGGAGGAACTGAATCTGCAGTGGGTCCCGATCTTCTCGACCGGTATCGACGTCTCCGAGGAGGATCTGCCGGATGTGCTGGACGAATTGAACCGTCTGAAACAGTGGGCAGCCGCCCGCGGCGGTGAGGAGATGGAGCAGATGCTGGGCCGGATCGATCTGCTCATCACTCAGCTGCCCCAAGCCTACCGGCGCGAAGGCGCCGTCGTCTATATCGGGTGATATAGCGGTTAAACAAAAAAGCGTCAGCCCGCCTGCATAACCCAGGCGGGCTGACGCTTTTTTGTGCTCCATTAGTCTTCTTCTGAATGAAAAACGTCCTTAACCGCATCCAGATAACCGTATCCATACAGGTCATCCGGCTGCAGGTAACTGGTTTCCGTCCATTCATTCCAGCTGTTGATGACGATGAGCGGATACTGGTCCGGGTGCGCATCGGCATATTCCTTCGCCTTCTGGAACGCTTTCTTCACATTCTCCGGCGTGTTGTTCTTCACGATGCCCGCACGGAATTCCTGGAATCTAGGATTGTTGTCCCAGCCGATCGAGATATGCGGGAAATAAGGAATGTCATAGGTCTGGTCGATACGCTGCCATTCCTTCAGAACATCCTCCATAATCTCATTATAATCTCTGTCGATATCGACGAAATGTACGTATTGATAGTGCGACATGCTGTCAAATTCAAGGAATTTCACGATTTCACTGGTCGTGGCCGTTCTACCGCTGTCGACGCCGCTTAGATTGAAATTCTGCTCGCTCCAGATGGTTAATTGCAGGTGTAGGCCCGGCAATCCTGCCTGAACCGCACGCTCCCGGAACCATGTGAACGCCTCCTTGGTGGCATCCGCACCGCCCAAGCCCTTCATCAGATTAGCCAGATCGTAAATCATGAAGACCGGTTTGCCATCCAGCGTATAGTAAGACGGATGTTTAAAGTACTTCTCAATCAGCCGGTCGGCGATTTTCTCGAATTCAGGCCGATCCACCGCGGCATCCCATATGATATTTTCTTCATCATGCGAAATCCGGATATCCCATACATTCATGACATTATGATTAGCCCACATCAGGTAAAATTTCACTCTATCGTTGTTCTTGGCTTTCAGGTATCCGTTATTCAGGCACTGCTCCAGGAACGGCCTCTTGTCATACCAATACCAATCATAGATAAACACGTTAACGCCATGGTCGGCCGCCGCATTGATTTGCATCTCCATGACATAAGGATCCGCTTCATTGACATATCCCCACAATGGTTTCCGCGGCCAATTATGCTCGGGAAACTTCTTCACTGCATTTTTGACCGATTGCCACTCCCCCATACCCTCTGGCCAGAACATTTTGGTCCTGGGCTCGTCTCCTGTATAAGACGGCCAGACGAATGCGGCTACATCATACTTATTCATGCATGTCCCCTCCACATATATCGAGTTATTCGATGCAACAGGTTCCTTTGCAGCGCACCATCATTGTATAATGGACACAACCTCTAATTTAATAGGGAAACAGGACATAATCATGGTTTAGATGTCATAATCCACAGGTGAAAGTACAATGCCCCCTAGGCGAACGACGATGCATTATCCGACGAATGAAGTGTTGGAACAGGATCAGTTTCTGGCCATTATGGATGTCTACGAGCATCATTGGCTGCTTGAGCATACCCATGACTTTCCGGAAATGATCTGCGTGTTAAGCGGCAATGGTACGCAATATATCAATGGTTCTGCCATCGCGGCTAAGGAAGGGGAAGTCTATCTGATCCCCATTGGCACCACGCATGTCTTCCGTCCACCCGCGAATGCCGCCACCTCAGCCTCACTGCAAGTAAGAAACGTCATATTCCGGGCGGAGTGGCTCGATGAACTGACCTCAATCATCATGGACACAGAAGTAAAAGAGCTGATCTTCTGGCTGCTGGGCCAACCGGGTTCTGCCCTGCAAGGGAAACCTCCCTGGCTCAAAATCGCCGATACGCAGTCCGAATTCCGCTTGCTAACCGAACGCATGAAATCGCTCGTCGGGCAGCGTCTACCTTTGTCACAGACCCGACTGACAGCGCGTGTTATCGACCTCCTCTCCTTGTTGTGTACGGCAACCGACAACGGTAGACAACAGTATTCAGAGTGGCCTCCCAAGCTGGAGATGCACCCGGTAAAAGCAGAAATTCTAAGCGCAATTCAAGCCATGCCGCTGTCTGTGGTTTCCCTAAAGGAGATCGCACAAAAGATCAATTGGAGCGAGCGCCACCTGTCCAGGGTGTTCCAGCAGCACTTTGAGATCCCCTTCAAAAGCTACATGCAGAATTACCGGCTCCAGGAAGGCATGAAGCTGCTGGTGGAATCCACGCTTACCGTGAAAGAAATCATGAGCCATATTGGCTTCGAGGATACGAATCACTTCTATGAATTGTTCAGGCGTGCGACCGGTACGACACCGGGTCAATATCGAAGACGGGAACGTAACGGCAGCTTGAACTAGCAGCTCCAGCCTCCGGAGAGCTTTCCGATAAGCTTTAGGGCCGTGGAGAAGAGACTCGGCACCGGCTCGGTGCTGAGTCTCCATAGGATGAGGCGTTTCTTAAAACTTAAGCCCCGTTCTCATTTCGCGACAAATGCCTCCGGTGCCAGCCAATCGTCATCTAATCCAAGGCCGCGGAGGTCAGCTACCGTATGATTGCGCTCCGCCTCGTATAGACGCCATATAAGCCGCAGCCCCTGAAGACTGGTCGGCCCGTCTGTAACGGGGCGATTGCCGGTGCGCACGCAGTCCAGGAAATGCTCCAGCTCGTAATGCGTCAGCTTCCCGGCATGCTCCAGCTCCATAAGTACCGCAGCGGCTGATGCGGTATCCATATTCGCTTGTTCCGCTTTCATATTAGTGTGCGCGTACAGCTTCCCTTCCGCCAGATTCATCTCCAGCATCCCTTCGGTGCAATGCGCGTGAATGCTGTAGCCAAGTCGCGAGCCCCTTGCGCCCCATGTGCCAAAATGATACCCTACCGCCCCGCTCTCAAATTCGAGAACTACATTGCTCGTACCTTCCCTCTCCATCCATGGTGTTCCGAAGTTCGTTCCCATATGCAGGCCGCGGACCGGACGGCCAAGGAACCAGAGCATAATGTCTATATAATGGCAGCCATGACTGAATAATTGCCCGCCGCCAAGACGCTCGGCAGAGTGCGCCCAATGAGTCTCATCATATTTGGTAAACTGCTCGGTCCATATGGATAATTGAAAGCATTCGCCGTATGCTTTGGCGGCAATCAGCTCCTTCATCTTGGTCACTAATGGCCAGTGCCTCACCGGATATGCCGTCATGAGCAATCGGTTATTTTCATCAGCCGTACGAATAAGCTCCAGGCATTCCTGTTCCGTATTGCACAGCGGTTTTTCCATCAGTACGTGCTTCCCTGCCTGTAGACACACCATGCCCACCTCGTAATGCAAATCATGAGGCAATACGATCAGCACGGCGTCGACATGCTCAAGCAAGTCGCGGTAATCGGTTACCGCCAGTTCCGCGCCAACAGCCTCCTTAGCTGCCTGTGCCCGCTCAAGCACGACATCGCATACCGCGGTAACCATCAACTGATCGGCAAGCTCTTTATACCCTTGCGCATGCGCACCCGCCATTCCGCCGCAGCCGATAACGCCAAGACGAATTTTATTCATTCTCATTCTCCTCCTTCTATGCTTCAATGGAACTAACAACACTAATCACTTCCAATGATAGGGTCATTACATACGAATTTCTTTATCCGAATGGGCAATCGTTTTGCATATTTAGTCCGAGGAGCGTGACCCTGTGAATTATTCAACATATTCATTGGAGAAGGAGATCGTCGTTAGCAGATTGGTCAGCTTCCATTACTATGAACTGGAAAAATCCTTTTGGGCGAGTGGAGAGAAGCATGATTTTTGGGAGTTTGTCTATGTAGACAAGGGGAAGCTGGACGTGCATATCGATGAACGGCTGATTAGCCTCGAGCAGGGGGATATGATCTTCTATAAGCCTAACGCTTTCCATGCGGGAGGTGCTCGCCAAGAAACGGCACCCAATATTATTATTATTTCGTTTGAGTGCGACAGTGAGGCGATGTCTTTCTTTGAAGACCGTCGCTTTCGATTACGTGATCAAGAACGAGCCATTCTCGCATGCATCGTCGAAGAAGGACTTGACGCATTCGATCCGCCAATCGACGACAGACAGACGAATATATTGTTTCGCAGACCAGGTGCACCCTTCGGCTGCGAGCAGCTGATTCAAAACTATTTGGAAATCTTGCTGGTATGTTTGATCCGCAGTGGCTACGATCTGCATTCCGAAGATAAGCCATCACCCGCAGGTAAGGAGAACAAGGATCAGGAGCTTGTACGTACTGTTATCGCGTATATGAAGACACAGTTGTCGGCAAATCTGACGGTGGATGTCATCTGCGACAAGATCGCAGTTAGTAAAAGCAGGCTGAAAACTGTATTCAAGATGATAACCGGATACGGGATCATGGAATATTACAACAAGCTTAGAATCGATAAAGCAAAGGAACTCATACGTGAGGAAGCGTATAATTATACGGAAATCGCTGCAATGCTGGGTTACTCCAGCATTCACTATTTTTCGCGGCAATTTAAGCAATTGACCGATATGTCACTAACGGAATATTCGCGTACCGTCCATGCCAGAGTTCGGAATCGAGAGAAAGGCGCTAGAGAAAATAATAGCTAGCAGCCGGACTTGAAAGTCAATAATGTGCTTGAGCCTATTTATCCGTCGAAGTTCAGCTAGCTAAACCGTCTTCTCAAAACTTAGCAGATGCTGATACTGCCAAGCTCGTTCATTGGCTATCGCGGCAGCATCCAAGTTCGCCTTTCATAAAGATGGCCTAACCCTATACAACTTGCTGGGATCCCAATTATATCCGAAGAAAGCTGTCCGGTATTATAAAAATATATCTCCGCTTCAACGTTGAAGCCGCCCTAATCATTGTATTAGGACGGCCCATACTACGCTGTTTATGGTTCTAGCGATCATCGAGGACTGACAAATTGAACATCCAGCGGCCCCGCTTCCCGCTCCATCGACCAATCGTAAATCGTTACCGTCCGCGACTCGCCTGGCAGCAGGTCAAAGTAATGGTCACTCAGACGAACGCTGTCCGGCAGGTCAAAGTGGACGGCGTGGACAAACGTATCAGCGGAGACGGTGACGTGCAGATCATCCCCGTCGTTTAGGATTTCCGTGATGCGGACGCGGGCTTCCGGCAGCGCCAATGTCCGGAAATCTCCGGGACGAAGAACCGCGGGCTGCAGCCGATCCGGGTGCTGAACGGGAATAGCCGCATAGAGACCGCCTTCGGCGCCGGCGTCTATCGCAAAGCGGTGAATGACGCCGCGGTAACGGGCCGGAATGACGACATCGACCGAAGCGGTCTTGCGGATGCTGCCGTCGAAGGACAGAAACCCGCATTCAAGCGTCTCCCGGATCGGCGCATCTGTCTCGTTCATGGCTGTGATCTCCACCATGCCCTCCTGCTCCCGCAAGATCAGCTTCTGGGGTGCGAAGGCGCGTTTGACGCCATAGTAGGACAGCTTTCTCTTTAGATAGTAGTCGATGATGGTCCAGCCGACCTCTCCCCAGCAATCGTTGTACATCCAGAACAACGCGCCGGAGCAGAACGTTTTGCTGCGGATCGATTCCAGCGAATAGGCGTACATCAGACTTTGGCACAGGCCCGCGTACAGCAGATATTCGTCCAGGGTCAGGTCATCCCGTTCCACATAGTGCTTGCGGATTCCGGCAAGCACGGTATCCTTTTCGAATGTGTTCGTATGGAGGGCCCAAGTACGGCTGTTCGTGTCAATTTCGGCGCCGCCGAAGTAGGTTTCGATGCTGGAGAGGCGGCATGGTCCGATATAGCCATACTCAGAGACGAATTTGGCCTGCACCTCGTCATAGATCTCGGGCGTAATCCGCCGCTGCATATCCGGACTCATCGTCCCGTCATTCCAATGATGCCTGTCGCCGGAAGCATTCCCGTTCGGCTGCTGGCCGCCATATGGCGAGCTGTTCCAATACGGAATATGCGGGCAGTTTTTGCGAATGAGCTCGGGTGCGATCTCGTTATAGATAACGGCTCCCCCGTAGAACCTTGGATGGCGCGATCCGTTCCACCACTCGTCGAAGCCCCAGTGATTCTCGTTGTTGCCGCACCAGAGCGCAAGCGAAGCGTGGTTGCGGAGCCTCCGGGTCTGGTAGTCGATTTCGCGCGCCGTCTCCTCCCGGAACCAAGGCAGATGATCCGGATATTTGCCGCAGGAGAACATGAAATCATGCCAGATTAGAATGCCGTACTCGTCGCATTTCTCATAGAAAATGTCCCTCTCATATATCCCGCCGCCCCATATTCGCAGCATGTTGAAGTTCGCTTCCCGGGCTTCGCGAACAAGCGTAGCATATTTATCGTCGCTGACACGAGAGACGACCGAGTCGGCTGGAATCCAGTTGCCCCCTTTGGCAAATACCTGTACGCCGTTCACCTCGAACGTGAACTGCCGCTCCTGTTCGCCTGCCGGACTGCCGTCAATTGCCGCAATCGGCTCCGTGTTAAGAGCAATCGTACGGATACCGAATTTGAACTCGGGGTATGCCATGATTTCTCCGCTTGCGCGGATTGACGCTCGAACCGTGTACAGCGGCTGATCCCCCATACCGTTCGGCCACCAAAGCGCAGCATCGGGAATATTCGCTTCAAGATCCAGATAATTAAAGCCTGAGCGAAGGCATACTTGCTTCGAAAGCTTGGCAGCAACCTGACTGTCTGGTCCCAGCAGCTCCACGATCAGCTCCGCTTCCCTGGTTTGAAAAGGATGAGCGTTGTCCGCCTCCACCTCAAACCGGACGAATGCGCTTGGCTGCACGGACACCGTTACCGCGCTAATGCTCCGGATGCGAACCTCGCTCTGCGCATCCAGCCATACGCCGCCCGCGATTCCGCATGTCGCCACGCGCGGCCCCCAGTCCCAGCCATAGACGAATTGTGCTTTTCTGACGTTGGCGCGCCGTTCGTCTCCCCGCTTGCCGATCGCCTCGTTCTCCATCTTCGCCAATGTGCCTTCCGTCATGACGATATCCTGTTCGGACACGTGCTCAAGCCCTGAGGTTAGGCGGATTAACAGATCGTTATCCCCTTCGGTCAGCAGCTCTCGGACATCTGCTGTAAACGGGTAAAAGGCGCTGCGATGGTGGCCGAGATGAATGCCGTTCAGCCAAATATCGGCCTCGGAATCAAGCGATTCGATATGAAGTGTGACTCGTTCCCGCTGAAGAACGTCGGTCGTGACCTGAAAATCTTTGGCGAACCACCAAGATTTCTTCTCCGTCCATTCGCTCTCGAAGCAATTGTCCGCGACAAGCGGCTCCTTAATCAGCCCATGCTCGATCAAAGGCATATGAATATCGCATGGCAGTGATGGTACAGTCAACCAATCCGCGCGCTTAACTCTTACGATCTGAGCTTTCGCAGGACCGCATGATAGATCTTCCCCGGTAAGCCGCCAATCCAAGTTCAACTCCATTCTCATGAGTCAGCCTCTCCCTTGTTCGATGATTACTTTATATTGATAAGCTATCACGAGATCACACAACATTTCTCCGTTTAGATTGATTCAGATTTGCTCTCTATTGATATAATAGAGCCAGCGAGGAGGAGAGAGAATGCTAAATTTGAAGGCGGATGATTTAATCGATTCGGAGCTGGAGACGGCGTTTTTTTATCACCGTAAACTGAAATATTGGACCATTACCCACGATCACGATTTTTATGAATGCTTCCTGGTGACGGAAGGGACGGTATATCACGTTGTGAATGGCGTCCGCCAAACGCTCCGCGCAGGAACGCTTGTATTCATACGCCCGCATGACGTTCACAGCTATGAACGGTTTGAAGATGAGGAGGTCGAGCTCCTTAACATCAACTTTCGCGTATCCATGATGCATTCCGCTTTTGCCTACCTAGGCGAAGGTATCGATTCAGCCGGCTTGAATGAAGCTGCATTGCCCCCTTCCCGGATGCTTGGCACGGAGGATATGAGGGCGATCATTCGTTATTATGAAAGGATTGGCGGAACGCACGCCGGTAACCAAGCGGCGACTCGTGCACTTGCAAGGAGCATGCTGGCGGCTATTCTGCAGCTCCTCGTTCCTTCCCGCCAGGAGTCCGGACCGGATGCGCCGGGATGGTTGAACGAGCTGCTCGCCGATATGCGCAAGAGGGAGTGTTTCGCGGAAGGAACCGCCGCCTTTTACCGGCTTGCCCCGTATACGGCCGAACATGTCTGCCGGGAGATGAAGAAGCATTTCGGGATGACGCCGACGGAATGGATTAACGAGCAGCGGCTGTCTTACGCCGCTCTGTCGCTTGCACATGACGAAGCCGGCATTCTCGATATCTGCATGGATTGCGGCTTCGCCAGCCTCAGCTACTTTTATAAAACTTTCTCCAAGCGCTTCGGCTCGACGCCGGCCCAATACCGGGCGAAGCAGCGAACGGCGATTCCTTGATTGTCGGACTATGACAAACTTGCCCGACCAAAGAAAAGCCGACGAACATCAAGCAGCGGGCACCTGATTTTCATCGGCTTAGTATGCCGTGTATGGCAGACGGTCCCTTGTTAAGGGACACTTTACTCAGCAGCACCTACCCGCTTCACGCTTTGTTCCTCGTGCAGTTCATGCTATACAAGCAATAAATATTGCTTAGAACCCACATATTCACGGAAGGATTGGATACGGTCATGCTCAAATTCGAAGACAATCGTGAGTTCATTGCTGTAAGGCACTTGATCCAAATTCCCTTCTGCTTTGAACACGACGATGCCATGATACGCATCCTCAAGTTTAACTAGAGGAGTTAACCGGACATCAAGATGTTGGCAGGATGGTTCGCCAGTATTCAAAGAGGAGCGCGGGAACCGCGTCCCACACTCCTCTTCGTTCGACAAATATTACAACTAGCTCCTTCACAAAAGCACGGTAACTCAGGCGTCGCGTCAGCGATCAACGCTGCAGCCGGTTCACTCCAGTTTAAGCATGTTCAGTGTGAACCAAACCGATATTGACTGCCTCCCAGAGGTATAGGGATGCGATAGAAGAATAAGGCTTCCATTCAACATGTTTCCGCTGCAATTGAGATTTGCTGTCGTTCTCTTCAGATGCATATAGCCACTCCGCAGCACGATTAAGTCCCCTGTCCCCAAAAGACAAAACATCCTGCCTTCCCAAATAGAAAATGAGAAACATCTCTGCAGTCCATCGGCCAATACCATTTATGGAGACCAATAAATGAATGACTTCCTCATCGTCCATGTCTCGAAACGCAGAAAAATCGATTGAACCTTCTCTCACCCACTCTGCGATGTTCCTGACATAGCTGAGCTTATTCTTAGATAATCCCGCTGAACGCAGGCTCTCCTCAGATGCGGCTAGGAGGGTATCCGGCGTTATAGTCCCGCATAGCTGTTCAACTCGGCGGAAGATCGTCCCAGCGGCTTTAGAAGAGAGTTGTTGGCCGATTAACGATCTTACCAGGTAAATAAATCCATCCTGCTGAACGGGGATGCGGATGTTTCCGATCCGATTTATCAGCTTGTCCAGCAGAGGGTCGTTGTTGCATAGATTACGTACACCATGGCTGTATGGATGAATATCGAAAATATATTGCAAGTTAATCATCCTTTCTTGATACAGTCCAGCTGAACAAGTGGGAATCAACGAGCGTGTGAGCCGTTGCTGAGAAAAGATCAGGGTTGAAATCATGCTTTTTCATGTAAGAGAGCATAATTGCCCCATTACATAACATACGCAATAATTCTGCCAGCTCCAATGGGCGGGCAGCGCCAGCTTTTTCTGCTAATATCGCGATGCGATTCCAATTTTCATCCGTGCCTTTGACCGCCTTTATATGATTGTCATGGGAGGAGTCCGGAAATTCGACTGTTGTATTTGCGAAAGGACAACCCCGATATCCGGGTGTTTTCATCTTCTCCACAAATTTGTCTATAAGAGCGTGTAACTGCATGGCGTTTGAATTCGGATGTTGACGTTGCACTTCATCCAAATCCTTTGCATTCAAATCTTGGTGATATTCCAAATAAGCTGCAACCAAATCGTCTTTAGACGCAAAATTTCGATAGAAGCTCGATTTGGCAACACCCGATTCAAGTATAATACGGTCAATTCCGATAGCTCGGATACCCTCTCTGTAAAACAAATCCGATGCCACACGAAGAATTCGATTTTTCGCTGTCTCTTTTGGCATGAAATCACCTGTCATTTCAATAGATTAGATCTGCCGTACAAAAGGTACAGATATGTCCCTTTTAAGAATACCCAACAGGGTGTGTATTGTCAATTTTATTAGGTATTTAAACAAAAGATCAGATTTGACAAGATTTTCATATGAATGTATGATCGTCATTAACGGTACAGATCTGTACCATTTTTTCACCGTGCTTAACATAGTCTGTCTTATCTTTTTAAAAAATGGAGGTAGATCAAATGATGACAACAGAGAAACTAGTAAGTAAGTGGGATGCCTGCTTTGACAAGGAAAGCGGCTGGTATCCCCCGCTTGAACGTGGACTGCAAGGGTTAACTGCTGTACAGGCATGCTGGAGAGCGGATGGGAAAGAGATGAATACAATCAAGGAACTGGTCAACCACATCATTTTCTATAAGGTTCAGTTGCTGTCCAGCCTGGCGAGCACAACAGACGCTCCATCAATAGACACAAGTTTTAATACGGACACCGGTGTTATTACCGAGGAAGAGTGGCAGGAAACCATAGCAAATTTGAAGCATATACATACGCGCATTCGTGAGAAGCTTTCAATGATGAGCGACCAAGAACTACTGAGCGAACTAGACGGGGTTACGATTTACCAATGGGTATCGGACCTTGTCCTCCACGATATCTACCATACAGGTCAGATCATCTTCATCCGTAAAATGCAAGGTTCATGGACTGTTTGACTTTCATCAAATAATGAAGCTTAGCAGCGTCCAACTTAAGCTTGTCCTAAAGTTCGAGTCGGTGCTGTTTCTAATTTTCGCCGAGCGCCTATGTCGAACAGCCAAGGCAGCGCTCCGCATGACCGACGCCGGCAGCTAGAAAATACAAAGAAGCCCCTTGGATTCGTGTAAAAGATTCGCCGTCAGCTTGACCCCTGATGGGGTTAGAAAGCTGGAGCCTAAGGGCAGGTTCAACCGTCACATCGATGTTAACGAAGATGGAAGCGGAATGATTCGTATGTCAGTTCCCCAGAAGGATCTGGCATTCTATGCGGAGATGATCTGGGTTTTATTCTATTATTATGCTTCGTTTCCCCTAACCTATGGGATTCGTCAACGATAGCATGTCAAAAACCTCCCCGCAGCGCAAGCTGGGGGAGGTTCCCGGTTTTCGGCCGTCAATCGCCTTGAATACCGCTAATCGCTATATACTTCGATCTCGTTAATTCGGATATACTCCGGCTGGATGGCGGGGCCGCTCGTGCCAACAATTCTCAGCTTCGAGCCGGTTACCGACGAGAAGGTATGGGTACGGTGATCGAACGTATTCCCCGTAATCGCCGGAAGGCAATCCACCCATGCCGAGCCGTTCCAGTATTGGATCTGGTAATCCTTAATGGCATAGCCCGTCGTCGTGTACAGCTCGACACGGCTGAACGTCTTCGCCGAGCCGAAGTCGAGCTGTACCCACTGCGGAAGCGGTGTTCCGTCGGTGGCCCACCCGCTCCAATCCGTCGTTGCGGCGCCATCGTTAATTTTGTCGGCGGCATAACCGTTCGCCGTGTCCGTATTCGATGCAGATGCAGCCGCATCCCTTGCAAAGTTAACCAAGGAAGCCGTATTGAGCTTCACTTGACTGAGCTGCGGGCTGTACGTCAACGCTCCTCCCGTCGGAAATTCCACCTTCACGAATTGTGTACCGATCGGAAGCTTGCCGAGCGTATAGACGCGCTTGGTCCAAGCACCGTCGTTAATCGGCGAATCCGTGTACTGCCACCCTTGCTGCTGCTCCCAGGTGACGCCGTCCGGAGCGGTATAGAATTTAAAGTTATGGATGCCCGGCTCCTGATCCGTCGCGAACAACCCGGTCAGTTGAATATCGGACGCTTCGCTGCGATACACCACATATTCAGGGACGCTGGCGTTCGTAGTGCTTCTTGTTACGCGGCTGGGATCTCCCAACGCAGCGCCGTGCGCCGTATCGAAATATAGGCCCGAGCTATGCATGCTTGTTTTCGTCCAATCATTCATATCATCAATGATCGTCGCCGAGTTCCACGGAACGTCAGAGATTTGTACCTGACCGACTTGCGGGTTGTACGCAGCCTTGCCTTGGGTTGGAAACTCGACCTTCATAAAGTTGGTCCCGGCCGGAAGCTGGGTCAGCGTATAGATTCGTTTGGTCCAGTAACCGCCATTGATCGGCGTATCCGCGTAGCCCCATCCGTCATGCGGTGTCCACGTCGTACCGTTCGGCGAGGTATAGAACTTAAAGTTGCTAATAACCGGCTCTTCATCGGTAGCGAACAATCCGGTCAGCTTGAACCGGGTTGCACCGTCGAAGCGGTATATGATCGATTGCGCCGAATTGGCCGTGTTTGTCCGCATCGCACGGCTGGTATCGCCCAATGCGGATGCATTGGATTTATCGAGCG
This sequence comes from Paenibacillus mendelii, assembly GCF_024498075.1. GTDB lineage: Bacteria > Bacillota > Bacilli > Paenibacillales > Paenibacillaceae > Paenibacillus_Z > Paenibacillus_Z mendelii. The sequence goes on along the minus strand of NZ_JANHOF010000006.1, from coordinate 35,996 downwards.
CAAGCCCCGAACTGTGCGCATGGGTTTTGCTCCAATCATCCATGTCATCAGTCATCGTCGTACCTACGCTGCGGGCATTCGTAATCTCGTAGAATACGACACCGTGGTGATCGAGCGCCGGAGTCAGCGTCAGCATATTGCCTTTGACTTCCACCGTTGTCGTCGTCGGAGTCAACGCTGCCAGCGCTTTATAGGCTGCTTCCCGGGAATACCAGTAGTCCCTGTCCGCCTGCTGCTTCAAGCTCTTCGGCACTTCCATCGTATACTTCGACCAGGAATAGGATGCGTCCGTCAACCCACGGTTGGCCTTGTCGCTCCACCAGGTCGGCCAGAAGTTGCCGTGCGTGTCGTCCACAATCCACTGCTTGACCGTCACGGAATTGCCGGTGATCGGCGCGATATTGCGAATCGTAATGGCAGGCGTCTCGCCGGTCGTGCTGTTCATATCGTTATTATGGTTATACGCCATGAAGTGAACGGTACCTGTCGCCCCGTTATAACCGCCGATGCCGTCTACCTCATTAGATGGATCGTTCGTTGTGCCCGAGAAGCTGCCGTCCAGCTGATTGTCGCCGACCATGCGGTAGCCTAGGTTAGCGATATGCGTGCTGACAGCCGGAACGCCGCCCCATATCGCTTCCGTACTCAGCCCCCATGCCGCAAACCAGTCGATATCCCAGTCGTTCATCAGTTTGAATTGCTTGGCATCCGAAGAAGCCTGGAAGCTGTGTGCCACGATGCGCGAATAGAGCGCTTTGGAATCGGGGCCGGAGTTGATGCGCCCTTCATCGATGCCATATTTCAAATTCGTCAGGCCGTTTGCAACCGCGCGGTTGCGGAGCGTGCCGATCGTATCGATCAGGCTCTTCCCGCCACCCATCTTAACGCCGGGCTTGAAGTCGTAGAAGGACGCGGTCAGAAAATCGATTTGCGTTCCACGCTTGCCCGTCTTGTAATTCACACCGCTTGGTCCCACTCCCGCGACGTGATCGATAAATTCGAGCTCATCCCAGAGTCCCTCCGTCACGGTCATGCTGTGGGCGCCTACGGTCAGGTTATCTTTGCCGATCGCCGCCTCCAGCGCCGCAACCGTATAATCATAGATTTTGAAGAAGGCGGTTTTCGTCGAAGCGGCACTTATGCCGTCGTCGAACCATTCGGGATTCTCGTATTCGGTAAAGACGCCCCATGTCCACGTCTTCACCTCGTTTATACCGAATTCGGTGATGAGCGCGTCCGCGAGTGCTTTAATGTAGTTGTAGTACTGATTGTAGTCGCTCGGCGGCCTCAGATTGGCCTCCATCACGCCGATTGTCGGATCGTTCGAATATTTAATCGGAATATTGCCGGTTTTAATATGCGGCTTCAGCCCCTGATCGACTACGTTATGCAGCGCACCGATCAGTCTCGAAAAATCGTAATCCGTCAAATTCGTCCGGTCGGCGGGGTTGACGAACAGGTCGCGGTCGGTGTAACAGCCGGGAAAGCCGTTATAGCAGCCACCTGTCGCCGTCATGAACTGCACGTTCTTCACGAACGGATAGTTCGTCGCAAAGTAGTCGGACGGTTTGCCCGCGGCTTTCGTCGTCCAGTCGATTTCGTAATCCCATGCGTTCATGTCGGAAAATGTGTTCGTAATCGTTTGTCCCTGGGCCGACAGATCGAACGACAATGCTGCGCCGTTCGCCTCTGCGTAAGCCTTGTTGGACGGGGGAACCTCAATAAGCATCGTAGCGGATATAAAGAGTGAGCAGCACAAGCAGGCCAGCCATTTTCTCATCATCCATTTCCCCTTTCGAATTGAACCTCGCCTATAACATGCAGCCGGAAGGATCGATCATCCGATCAAGGAAGTCCGATCCATCCGAGGGCTGCTTACTGCTCCGATTATTTCTTCAATAGGTTAAAGATCGGTTCAAGCTCCTTCTGCTGCTCTTTGGCCTTGGACTGCCAGTAGTCGAAGATTTCGTCGATTTTGAAATCATCCAGCCCTTTAATGAATTCATCCTGCTTAGCCGCGAATTCGGCATCGTTCTCCGCAAGCACGAGCTTGAATATATTTTTGAACGTGTAGTTCTGCAGGTTCGTGCCAAGGGTCTTCAGATTCTCCGGCAGCACCCCGAGCTGATAGAGAGGGGTCTCCTCATACGCTTTCACTTTCGATGTGTACAGCTCGAACAGGCTCTTCGCCCCATAATGCTCCAGCATATCTTTATGGACATCCTTTAATTGACGATTAATCGCCTTATCCGACCATTCGAACAGATTGACCGGAACACCCGTCGCCGGGTCGACGACCGCACTGCCAAAGCCGACAAAGTGGTAGTACATCTGAGCCCCTGTACGCTTCGAGAAGGCCAGATCGCTGGCACTCTGCTGCAGGTATTCATCGGTAGGCACAGGCTTGCCCTCTTCCATCTTCCAGTTCTCGCCTTCCGGCCCGTTCCAGACCGTGCGGGCATTCTCATAGGAAGACAGCCAGTTGAGCAATTGCATCGCCTTCTCCGGGTTTTTCGCGTTTTTCGAAATGGCGAACGTCCGTCCCCCGCCCGTCAAATTGCTCACGAGCATGTACGCGTCCGTATTCATAGGCGGCAGCGCCACCATCCCCTTCTCCGGCGTACCCGCTTTCTCGTAATTGCTGTTGATATCGGTGACGAGCCAGCCTGGAACATTGTACAAATACCGGCCCGATTTCACTTTCTCTTCGTACTTATCCGATTTCTGCGTGAATGATTCCGGGTCCAGAATGCCCATCTGATTCGCTTTATTATAGAACTTCACCGTTCGCCAGAACATGCCGTTCTTGTCCTTCAAGTCATTGTTCGGTGAGACCTCGTTCGTCGCAATGTCATAGTACACGGTCCGGTCGCCCGTCAAATAGCCTTTGCCCTCCGTGAACGTGAGGGTATAGGTCATCGGCCAATCACCCCAGCCTTGACCATCCGCAAACCAGCCGCCAATGGCGTATACCTTCTGTCCATCCTTGTTCTTCGGCTCCAGCTTCTGCATCTCAGCCAGTACGTTCAGCAAATCCGTGTCGAAGTTCTCCAGCTTCGGATAACCGAGCTGCTTATACAAATCCCACCGGATAAAGTTGCCGCCAAGCGGCTGCGTACCACCGGTCGTCGCACCTCGCAGCATGCCGATCGTGTACAGCTTGCCGTCCGGGCTGATGGTCTTCTTATGCAGCTCGACCATCGCCTGGCCGCTTGGATCAGATGTAATATTGTCACCGTACTTCGCGAGCAATTCATCCAGCTCATAAATTTGGCCTGCCTTGACCATCATCGGAATCGATTTGACCGGGTCCGGAACCCAGAAGAGATCCGGCAGGTCGTTGCTCGCAATCATCGCGTTCAGCTTCTCGCCGAAATCCGCACCGACGGCGGTCATGTCCATCTTGATGCCGAGCTCCTTCTCAATCTCCTTCGCTACCGGGTTCTGCATCACACCGTTAGGCTCTGCCGCCGCTATGCTGGCCGCAATCTTCAGCGTGACCGGCTTGTTCTCCTTCTCGCTTACCACGGAGCCCGAACTGTTCACTGGATCCGGCGTACCCCCATTGCCCTGCGAGCATCCGAACAGCGTCGTCAGTGCCATAACCGCGACTAGTCCTGCCGCCATCTTTCTTTTCATGCTTGATCCCCTCACATTCCTCTTGATTATATAAAAATAACCGGATGGTTCGTTTTACTTTGTTCGTACCTTCGTTCGTTCCGCTTAGCCTTTGATCGCGCCAAGCATGATCCCTTTGACAAAATACTTCTGCATAAACGGATATAGGAGCATGATCGGGAAGACCGTTATGACGGTGATCGCGTACCGGATCGACATTGGCGTCACCTTGCCGGCGCTTGCCAGCGCCGCCCCCTGCGTCGTACCTGAAGCACTTGTCCGCATGATATCGGCCATGTTCGACTTCAAATTCGTATAGAGCAAATATTGAAGCGTGTTCAATCTGCTGTCCGTGACCAGATAGAAGTTATCGGCCCATGAATTCCACTGGCCCACCGCGGTAAAGACGGCGATGCAGGCGATGATCGGCAGCGACAGCGGGAAGATGATTTTGATGAAGATCGTCCAGACACCCGCTCCGTCGATTTGCGCGGATTCCTCCAAGGACGCCGGAAGCGATTCGATGTACGTCTTGACCAGGATGATGAAGAATGCGGATACCGCCCCCGGCAGCACATACAGCAAAAAGTTGTTTTTCAGATACAATGTCTTCATCAGCATGTACCAGGGAATCAAGCCCGGGCTGAAGAACATCGTCACGATAATCAGCCGATAGATCGTGCTCCGGAACGGCAGCTCCTTCTTCGTCACCATATAGCCGACAAACGCGCTGCAGAATACGGTAATGATTGTTCCGACGACGGTTCGCGCCGCGGAGATGAAGACACTCTGGAAGATGGTTGGAATTTGCATCATTTGCTCATAGGATGACAGCGTAAGTCCTTGCGGCCAGAAATAAATGCCTTTGGCGCTTTCCGCCGGATCGCTGAGCGAATTGATGATGATGTAATAGAACGGGTACGCGCACAGGAATGCGAATACGAGCAGCGACCCTGAGTTGAAGGACTGGAACAACAGTCCTTTCCATTGCTTGACCATGCCGGTTGACCTCCTCTCTCTGTGTCAAATGATGCTTTCTTTGCGTACCGCCTTCGACAGCCAGTTGACGGACAGCAGCAGAATGATGCTGACGACGGATTTGAATATACCGATCGCCGTCGAAAAGGCGTATTCCGCTCGCCCGATTCCAATGCTGTAAATATAGGTATCGAGCACTTCCAGCTTGTCGATATTAAGCGGATTCTGGAACACGTAATATTGCTCGAAGCCGTTGCTCAGCATGCCCGAGATGGACAGGAGCAGCAGGACGAAATAGGTCGGCATCAGGCTTGGAACGGTAATATACCAGATCTTCTGAAACCGTCCCGCTCCATCGACATCGGCTGCGTTATACAACTCGGGATCGATACCGGCAATGGCCGCCAAGTAGATGATTGCGCCCCAGCCCGTCCCTTTCCAGATGGAGACCATCAACTGGAAGAACCAGGCGTATCCGTCGCTGCCGAGAATATTGGTGGCGGTTTCGATCAAGCCCAGGCTGATCATCAGCTTATTGACGACGCCGTCCTCCAGCGAGAAGAAGCTGAAGAAGATGGCGTATACAAGGACCCATGAGATAAAGTTCGGGATCGATGTGACCGTCTGAATCCACTTGGATACGACACGATTCCGAATTTCCGACAGCATAATCGCGAAGATGATCGGAAGCGGGGAGGTCAGAATACCTAGGAAGCTCATCACAAGCGTGTTCCGCATGACGATGGAGAAATCGTTCCCGCCATCCAGAATAAGCTTGAAATACTTGAAGCCGACGAACTCCTGCTGAAGCAGCGGGACCCCCGGATTAAAGTCGACGAACGCATACGCCCATCCGAACAAAGGGACATAGTTGAATACGACAACCAAAGCGATAAACGGCAGTACGAGTAAAAACATGTTGATTCGTTGTTTCTTGTTCATCCGCGGCGCTCCTCTCTATGGATCAAATTCTAGAGCATGCGGAAGAACGCTTACAATTGTAAAGATTGCAGTTCCCTTATAAAAATTATAGGTAGGTGCCATCGGGGGCAGGAACCGGGGCCTGCACGTCTAATTTCTTCTCCATGACGGTTTATTCCCGATCAGGAGAGGAAGGTAGGACAATCGTACGATCCATCATCGACAAATATATACAAAACCGGTTCTTCAACAAGCTGCTGCTGCTGTATTCTGCTATTATCATCGTGACAGTCGGCATTCTGATCTATATCATCGTGACCAACATAACCGGCCTGCTCCGGGAACAGGCCATTACGTATAATGAGCAGGTGCTGCAGCTGGTGGGTGATCATTTTCACAACCAGAACAAGAGGCTGAAGAAAATGATGACGGACCTGTATATCAAGAACGGCTTCGATAAAACCGATACGATCTACGATGCCTTCGAGGCATTGAGTGCAGGCGGAACCGCTCCAAATTCCCCGCCGAGCACCATGAGCGATCAGCGTGAGAGAGCCGCGTATATCAACCGCTACATGTTGGATACCGCCCTTCCCAATGACCCTGATATATTGGAGATGGTCATGACGAATCGCGCGTTCGACTATGAGATCAGCACGACCCGCTATACTTCAGGCATCAAGCTGGGTAATTATTTCGAGGATATCCGGCAGTTTCTGAGAAACAAGGACAGCTCGCGAATTAACAGCCGGAAGACGTATTTTTTGCCCGCTTTTACCGCCTCGAATAACGGCAACTCCGTGAACCTGTATGGCATTTACGACTACATCCGGACCCCGGACAACCCCGCGGATTATTCCGGTTATATGATTCTGACGTACGATACCGACTCGTTCCAACGGGCTTATGAGCCATACCGCAAATATTTTATCGGAACCCTGCTCGTCATGACGCCGGAGGGCGATGTCATCTACGATTCATCCGGCCGGTATTACAAGGAGCCGTTCCCTTATTGGGATCAAGTGCAAAACCCCTCGAGCAGCGTCGTTATCGACAGCAAACGGTCCATTGTCAACGTCAACAAGGATGACCAATACGGCTTTATCACCGTCGGAATCATTCCGATCAACGAGCTCAATAAGGGCGTTACGTTCATTAATCGGATGGTGCTCCTCGCCGCATTCGGCTGTATCTTAATCATTATCGTGTTGACTGTGCTCAGCACGAATCGTTTTTCCAACAGGCTCAAAGACGTCCTCCATATGATCAAGGATATACAGAAGGGCAATCTGTCCGCCAAAACGGTAAAGGGGCCTAACGATGAAGTCGGGCTTATCGCCCAGAATCTGAATCTGATGAGCCAGCGGCTGGATGAGTACATCAAACGGGAATTCGTGCTGGAGCTGCGCCGCAAGGATTCGGAATTGAAGCAGAAGACAGCCGAATTGTATGCCCTGCAATCGCAGATCAACCCACATTTTCTATACAACACGTTGGAAGCGATCCGGATGAAGGCGCTGAGCTCCCGGGATACCGAGACCGGCCGAATGATCAAAATATTGGCCAAGCTGTTCCGGAGCAGCATTAAGGACGAGATGATCGTCACCGTCCAAGAGGAGATGAACTATTGCCAATCCTTGCTGGAGCTGTACTATATCCGGTTCCAAGGACGGCTTGACGTCGTCTTCGATGTGGATGGCGACATTCTCGAATTCGCTGTTTTCCGGCATATGCTGCAGCCGATTATCGAGAATTCGATCGCCCATGGCATCGATCTAAGCAAAGAAAACAATGTCATTACGATCCAAGGGCGCAAAGTCGGCGGCTTCATTGTCATTGCGGTATCGGATAACGGACAAGGAATAGACCCGCAACGGTTAGCTGCCATTACGGGGCAATTGAAGCAGCCTCGCACCTATGGATCCGGCCATATTGGCTTACAGAATGTGGAGTCGCGTATCAAGCTGATTTTCGGAGACAACTGTGGAATAGGCATCCGGAGCGAGAAAGGGAAAGGAACCGAGGTTATCGTGACCATTCTGGCCAAATCGAAGGAGGAGCTCAGGGACGATGTACAAGGTTCTGATCGTGGATGACGAGCCGTTAATTCTGGAAGGTATGCGTTATGTAATCGACTGGGAGGAGCATGGCGCGGAAATCGCCGGCAGCGCCAGCAACGGTGCAGAAGCGCTCCGTATACTGGAGCAAAGCACGATCCATATCGTCGTTACCGATATCAAGATGCCGGGCATGGATGGCCTGGAATTGATCGAACGGGCCAAGAGCCAAGGCATGAACGTCAAGTTCATCGTGTTGAGCGGCTATGACGAATTCGAGCTGGTGAAGAAGGCTGTCGTGTACGGAGTCGAGAATTATTTGCTCAAGCCTCTGGAAGAGGATGAGCTGTCGAGCACGCTGCTGAATACGATCGAGAAGCTCGATCATGAGATGCATCTGACGATTCAGAACAAGCAAAACTACAGCATCGTGAAAGAAAACATTCTATACCGCTGGGTTACCGGCCATATCGGGAATGACGAACTGACAAGCCGGGCCGAATTTCTGAATATCGACCTAAGCTGCGACTGTTACCAGGCCGGCCAGATCAGTGCGTCTCCCTCCGCTTCCGGCCCTGATTCGGCATTGGCCGAAGAGCCTCAGTGGGGACCGCTCTCATACGCCATCCTGAATGTTTGTGCAGAGACGATCGGGAATTACGGCAGCTGCATGCTGTTCAGCGGTTTGAACGGCGACCCGATTCTACTATTCGCATGGAATGGCGAAGATACGCTTGATCCGCAGCGGCTGGATGGACTGCTGGGTGCATGCGTGAACAACGTCAAGACGTATTTGAAGCTCGATATTAACATCTCGCTCGGCTCCATCGTACGCGATTACCGCTCGGTTCATGAGAGCTATCGGGAGGCTTGCCGGATGAAAGACTGCGGGCTGCCGCAGTCCTTCGATGCCAGCTTCGATGCCCATCCCGCTATTATCAAGGTGGTCGACTATATCGACCGCCATTACCGGGAGGAAATGTCGCTCAAGACGTTGTCCCAGCAGTTTAATTTCAATGCAGCGTATCTGGGCCAGTTATTCAAGAAGGCGACCGGTGAGATGTTCTCCGCCTATCTCAATCGCGTGCGAATCGAGAAATCCAAGCAGCTGCTCACCGAAACGCATATGAAGGCCGGTGAAATCGCGGTTGCCGTAGGCTTCAGCAACGTCCAATACTTTTCCAACGTCTTTCACAAGCTTACGAGCGTGTACCCGACCGATTATAAGAAAGGAACCGGCGCTGCAGGCGGCAGCGAGCCGGTTGATGGTTCTGGCAGTATTCGCGCTTCGATATCTCGCTGACATTAATCAGGGCTGCCAATGGCAGCCCTGATTGCTATTTATTGCGGATCGTTAATAAGTACCTTCCATTCACGACGAGCAGAATCATACACATGACAATGATCGAGAAAAGCTGAGAATCGTCCGTGATAAGCGAATAAAAGGTTGCAGCCGCAATCCCGATAATTATTGCAGCGCTTAATAGATGATACGATTTGTATAAGCCGTTCAGCATGACGTGCTTCTCGTCTGCAAGTAACCTTCACGAAAATATAACAAACACGTATAACCATTTTCTACACAAACAAGCTCGCCCGCTTCTGCCAGACTATAACCAAATAACTCAAATGAAGACCGTGCAGTCCAGAAAAAAGCTTTCTATACCCTATATTATGGATTTCCATTTGCGTATAATTTAACTAATCGAAACTAAGAGGTGGGTAACGGTCATGAAGCAGCGCTATCACATCGATGAATCGATCTTGATGAAGAAGCTCGATCAAGAATATGGCATCCATACAGCGAGCTTAAGCTTTATCCCGATCGGGGACTCAGCTTACTCCTATCAGGTGAATGGCATGTCTGGAGAACGATACTATCTGAAATTATTTGACCATGCGAATGATAGTCATCGAAGAGGCATCCAGCGATTGAAATATTACTTACCGTTAACCAGGAGTATGTATCAAGAGGGGCTTTTTCGAAATCTGACCTATCCCATTAAAACGCTGAGTGACGAATTCACAGTAACCTTAAGTGAATGCACGGCTGTGCTATTTCATTTCATAGAAGGAGAAACATTAGCAGAGGCGTATCCTTTTTCGAATATAATTCTAGAAGCCATAGGCAGATCGGTAGCGCAGCTTCAGCAGATCACCTCTCACCTGGACTGTTCGATGCTGTCTGAAGAGACCTATGATATTTCCTTCGTACCCGCTCTGATGAAATGCCTCTCTCTTCTTGAAAGCACAGTAACGTGGGATGATCCCATTCGGCAGTCGTTACAAGAACAGGTTCTCCCGAAACAGGATCAAATCCTAGCTATGCTGAATCTTGTTCATGAGCTTCGCCAAGCCGCCGCCGCTGATCCAAAGAAAATGGTTTTGTGTCACGGGGATCTGTGGGGAGGGAACCTCATATTTGCAGACAATGAACTGTATCTCATCGATTGGGAATCCGCGCAGCTTGCGCCTCCTGAGCTTGATTTGGTCGGGTATCTCGGGGAGAAATTCGAAGTCTTCTTTTCCGCTTATGAGCGGCAGCTCGGCCGGTCCGTATCGGTCAATCTCGATATAATCCGATTCTATTGCTACCGGAATCAGCTTCGAAATCTAACCAACTGGTTGATGAATATCCTCTGCAGAAATTTGGACGCCGAACAGAGAGAGAATGATCTGGAAATGATTCTGTACCACTGCATGAACCGGTGGGCGGATATCGAGCCTAATATTAGAATGGTGGAGGCTGTGCTGAGGAAAAGGAAATAGCCCATCTCATAAAATCTACAATTGAAAATTTAAGCATATGACGGGTTTTGATTGTCTCAGCTTCGTACAATAACACATTCAATTACAAACCTTAGCATTTGCACGAATGTTGTACTATAGGAGTGTAAGCTAAATTCACGTATACAATGTAAAGGAGTTGAATGTTTACGAATAAAATCAAGCCTATTTTGCCATGTCCATCCATAAAGGAGCAGGTGGCCTTTTACGAAAATCTGGGGTTTACCACCATTCAAATTTACAATCGACCCAATCCCTATGCCGTTGTAAGGTACGGTACACTCGAGATGCATTTTTATGGAAGCAAGCGAACATTGCCAAGTGAAAATCCATCTATGTGCTATTTAGAAGTGGATGATGTAAATAGGATCTACGAAGAGTTCACTTCTGGGCTGAAGAAACATACCGGAAAAATCCCCCGCTCCGGCATCCCACGAATTTCAAAGTTGAAAGACTTGGCTGATGATAGACGATTTATGATAACAGATGTTGGCGGAAATACGCTTTTTGTTGGGACGCCGAATACGGAGCTGTCCGATCCTGCCTTTTTTAAATCGTGAACTTGAAACCCTTTTCCTTTATCTTCAGCAACATCCAAATCCCTTACAAAGACAATTGGAACATCGGATGCTTTTTCAATCACTAAATTGATATTCCTAATAAGTTGCTCTTTATTAAAAACCGCTCTTTCTTCTCGATTCCCATCAATTAATTTCTGTTGGGCATCAATAATTAACAATGCTTGATTCAAATGATTTTCCCCTTTCAAATGTGGGGAATCGCTATATAATTATTTTATTTAGACGTATTCCCCTTAGTATTTTTCACGCCAATATATTTTTTGTTAGCCATAATATCTACCTCCTAAACAAATTATTGCCTGAAAAACCGGCTAAAATGGATGGCTCACCATTACAATCGAAACAATGAGTGGTACGATATTGCCGATTTCTACAAGCAAATCGGTACCGGTAATGTATGAGCTCTCGCTACTGCACAAAAAGTGAACAGCGGCGGCAATTTCATTTAGCTTCTTGTCTTCAGCATATGTCCTATGTTTAGCCTATAGTGATGGCATCATATACTGCATTTGCAATTGCTTTTGCTCCGTCTGCATTTGGATGGATTCCATCTTTTATAAACCATTGTCGATGGTTCTTCGTTACTTCATTAATATCTATTACTTTTAAATCAAGCTCATCAGCCAATTCCTTGCCAGCTTCAACGACTTCATCTACCTTATCCTTCTGTATGTTGAATTTCATAGGGCCTTCAGTTTTGCCATTTACATAATAGGGAGTAGCGGGTGTACAGAGATAGACAACGGGTTTTGATTCTAACTGAATATAGGATAGCAGAAGTTTCCGATATTGTTCTTTAAACTCCTCTTTACTTTTCCAATTTTGTACTTTTGAATCGTTAGTTCCAAACATAATGACAACAATATTCGGTAAGTAGTTTAAACTCTTCTGATAAATTTTCTCATCAACATATGGATTATCACCTGTGGTCAACGCAGTTCTGCCGCTATAACCGAAATTTTTCACATTATATCCGGTACCAAGCAGGTTCTGTAATGTGATGGGATAATTTTTCTTATACCAGTTAACGACCCCAAATCCATAAGTTATGTTATCCCCAACAGCAGCAACTCGGATGTCATTTCCTTTGACTTTATTATCATACCTGATTGTTGAGGCACCCATAAAAGTAGCCAGAAAGCCTAATGAACTTATTACCATTACCAAAAGGATTATCACAAATAAGAATCTTGTCTTCGTTTTTTGTTTTACCACTACTATCTCCCTACTTTAAACGACTTTGTAATTTCACATCAAACTATTAAAACAAGGCTGCCATGTTGATACCTCGGCAGCCCTATATTTTTTACCCTGATTGTTAGACCGCAGAGACTAACTTGCCTTCTGATCGCCTTTTTTGGAAACCATGCTTTCACCCTCAATATCTACCTTCGGCAGCACGCGGTCCAGCCATTTTGGAATGTACCACGCCGATTTTCCCATTAGAGCCATTACGGCAGGTACGAACGTCATTCTAACGATAAACGCATCAATGAATACCGCAGCCGTAAGGGCTAGACCCAAGGATTGAATGACTGGTTCATCCATAAAGATAAAGCCGCAAAATACAGAAATCATGATAAGTGCCGCAAGCGTTACGACTAGACCATTATGTTCCATACCGGAAATAACCGATTTCTTAGCATCACCGCTGTGACTGTAGTCCTCTCGCATACGAGATACTAAGAAAACTTGGTAATCCATGGCTAATCCGAATACGATCCCTACGACTAGTATAGGAAGGAAATTCAAAAGCGGTCCTACGTTCGTTATCCCAAATAATTCGCTTAGATACCCGTCTTGGAAAACAAGCACAACAGCACCGAGAGAAGAGAATATCGTAAACAGAAAACCAATTATCGCCTTTATGGGAACCAGTATGGAGCGGAACACAAGAGCAAGGATAATCAAGCCTAACCCTACAATAGTTGCGATGAAAATTGGCAAAGCGTTATTTAAACTATCCGTTATATCCATATTCATAACGGCAACACCTGTAAGCATAATGTCTGTTTGGTACTTTTCCTCAATTTCCGAATTGTGTTTTCTTACCGATTTAACGAGCTTTAGAGTTTGATCTGCTAATGGCCCGTCACTTGGCATTAATGTTTGGATCGATACTTTCTCCGATGGATTGAAGAATGGCTGTGATACACTTACAACGCCGTCCAGTTTGCTGATTTCTTCCCCAACGACGGAAGCAACCTGCTTTGTTATTTCGCTGTCGGAAGAATTCACTACGACTGTAATGGGGCCGTTAAAACCTGACCCAAATCCTTCAGCCAAGAGATCATAAGCTCTTCTTTCGGTCGTTTCGATGGATCTTGTCCCATTATCGGGAAGTCCTGTTTTCATGTGCAGCACAGGGTAACACATAGCTGCTATCAATATAAGAGATACCAATATTACGGGTACTGGAAAGCGCGAAACAAAACGTGCCCAAAAGCCAAATACATTCGAAGTTCGCTGCTTTGCTGCCGCTTTTCTTCTTTTCGGAATGATACGCTTACCCATCAAGGAAAGAAGTGCAGGTAAAAGTGTAATGGAAACAGCCATCGCCATAAGGACCGTTAATGCAGCGGCGATACCCATCTCGGTAAGAAACGGAATGTTAACCACAGCCAAGCCTACAAGTGCAATAATGACGGTCAGACCGGCAAATATAACGGCACTTCCTGCAGTAGCAGTAGCAATAGCTATCGCTTCAGTTGTGTCTGATCGTTTGCTCGCTTCCTGCCGAACCCTGGAAATAATGAGCAGTGCATAGTCAATCCCTACAGCAAGACCTAACATCGTCGATAATGCAGTTGAGGAACTACCGATGGAAATGAAACCTGATCCGAAATTTATGAGCATAATTCCTGCAACGACACCAACACCGGCTATTAGTATCGGGATTCCTGCCATAAGCATGGACATAAATGTGATGGCAAGGATCATAAAGGCAACCAACATACCAATTAATTCAACACTAGCACCGCCATGACCGGCGGCAACTTGGACGGTTCCACTTAACTCCGTCTGAATACCTGCATCTTTGGTGATATCAATATTAATCAAGACTTGATCTTTTGATTCTTGAGGAACATCTTCTGCGGCAACACCATAAGTCAAGTTGGCGTAACCGATCCGTTTATCCTGACTTACGGTTCCCAGCGTATAGGGGTCCATGGCTGCAATGATTTCTTGATCTTTTTTGGAGGCATCGATAAACGACATGACAGCCTCTTTTATTTTTTCATCTTCAAGCGTTTTTCCTTCGGGTGCTTTGAAAACGACTTGAACGGTTCCACCCTCTGGTTCATTATTTCCGGATGAAAACTCTTTCGACAACAGATCATTGGCTTTTTGCGATTCCGTTCCCGGTATTGACATTGTTGCCGATTTCTCGCCATTAAAAGACACGCCTAACGTGACGATTATACCCAAGATAAGTACCCAGGATAATATGGTCTTCCCGCGATTATTGACGCACCATCTCCCAAGTTTGTAAAGCTTTTCTGCCATCTAACACTCACTCCTCTTTCATTCATACATCCATCATAAGTTGAGGAGAAAAATAAAAAATCGTACAAAAGGGCATCCCCCTACTGTACGATCGGGCAAATCCATGAAATTTTCGATTATAAATGCAGGATCCCACGCTCTACCGCCACGGCGACGGCCTGCGATCTCGAATCAACTCCCAATTTATTGTAAATATTGGTTAAATGAGCCTTTACTGTCCGTTCGGATATTCCCATATCGAATCCGATCTCTTTGCTTCGAGACCCACGGGCAATCGCTTGAAGCACGATCAATTCTTTGTCTGTAAGAGATGTCTTCGCCGAGGATGACTCTTTCGCCTGTATTGACGTCTTGTTACCGAATACTTTCTCGCTGACTTCCGGAAGAAGCAACGTCTCCCCCCTCATCGCTGCATCAATCGAGCGAAATATCATCTCCCTTCCCGTATCCTTGAGCAAATACCCTTTGGCACCTAACGCCAGTCCTCGGTTCATCATTTCATCCTCGTTATAGGTAGTCAAAATAATGACAGGGATATCGAGTCCTTTAGCTTTGAACGCTGTCATGGTATCTAAGCCGCCCATCTCAGGCATGTTCAAATCCAATAGAATAATGTCCGGCTTGTATGCCTCCACCAGTCGGAGCGCTTCCACACCGTTGGATGCTTCTGCGACTACCTCGTACCTTTGATTGGTTTCCAGGATCAGCTTAAGTCCCTCACGAACGACTAGGTGGTCATCCACGATAAGAATCTTAATTGTCATAAGATGGTGTCCTCCTGTTGTAATGGAATGCGAACAGAAACTTTTGTTCCTTGCTTTCCGCTTTCGATTTTGATATCCCCTCCAATAATTCTGGCTCGTTCATATAGGCCAATTAAACCATAGCTACCGGATTGTTTCCCGATCAGGTTGGTATCGAACCCTATTCCGTCATCCGTAATTCTTAGCTCGATTACGTTTTCTCGTGCTGCAACCACGACTTCTACGTTCGTCGCGTTGGCATATTTAGCTGTATTGGCCAAGCATTCTCGGATGATGTGTAGGCTATGTTCGAAGATCAACTTCGGCACCGAATGGGGTATCGATAACTGTGTGGAAATATGAACCCCTGTCGCATGTGAGAAATGTTCAGCCTCATCCTGCACCGCTTTAGAAATTTCTATGACCTTTGCGGAATACGAACGCAAGTCGTCAATAGCGCTTCTCGCCTCTGAAAGCGTGCGCTTTGCTTGAGCTTTCGACAGCTGAACAATCTCGTGAGCGCGATGCATATTATCGTTCTCTAAATGCGCATCCACGGCATCAAGCTGCATGATGAGACCTGCCAGCCCTTGTGCCAAGGTATCATGTAAATCACGAGCCATCCTTTGACGTTCGTTGGCAATTGTTAGATCCTCCACTTTCCTGTGTGCTCGTTCCAATTCACGTAAAAACAACTGGGTCCGCAATTTAACACGTACCTGTTTATAGAACAAAGTAGCATAGCCGATTACGAAAACCATCACGAAGATGAGCGATGGCAATGTTGCTGGCAAATCCTCGGTCGTCCCGAGCCAAACCAGTGAAAAAGAAAACAAAGTACAATAAAGGGTACAAACCAAAAGCACCTTGAGCCGTTGGGAATACACACCAATACTTTGTCCGACCAAGACCGTCAATAAACTTACAAAGATGACAGAATAAGCCTCAGGCATGAGTAACGCACAACCCCAAACAATGAATCCTTGTGTCACAAAATAGATCCAAGGCCTTTTATCGGCAACGGATCCGGCATACCAGTGCAACAAAATGTGGATCAGAATGAGACCTGTAAAAATAATAAATTCGAGCAATATGGGAAACATGGGTATCTGGAAGGACAATACAGATAAATAAATTAAAATGACCCAGATTAAAACGGGTAGACGAGAGTCGCGCAGAACATTTGGGGTATCAGATCGGAAGCCTTCATAAGGTTTGTTTTTCGAATAATTCTGATCTCTCACGCAGGGTCACCTCTATCATGTACCTATTATAAAACAATGCAAGTTCATATCCCTGTTAAGGGACATGAACTTGCATCCATAAACATGCATTCATATTTTAACTCTTATTCGCCAAGAAGCCAATTTATATCGACACCAAATTGCTAGACCTTTAGAAAACTCGATTTTGTTCATATTACTGGCTTGTCTTAGTTTTTTTATTTTCTGACCCATTGTTTCTGCCATTAGAAAATCATCACCTTTTAAAAAGAGGACAACCATGTAAATACTTGGTTGTCCTCTTCTCGGTTGTATATAAAACAAAACTTTATTGTAATGAATCACTATTGTCAGGTGATAAAAAATTCTGGAACCATTTGGGTTGATTTCACTGGGTTTGCTGCGGCACGTGATAAACACTTAAAATAGAAAGTGTGGAACCGCTAGGAATTTCCATAAAAAGAAAGTTGGAAACCTGTGTCGAGAGCTTCGGCGCAAGGAAGCGGCACTTGCTGAAACTGCTGCTCTGCTAGTGCTCAGAAAAAAGGCCAATGCAATTTTGGGGGACAACGAGGACGACTGATCAGTGCCTCAGATCGCGATACAGCTATTATACTGATTAAAGAAGCAGTTAGTGGAGCAAGAAAACCACTTGCTTGTAAGGAGCTAGGCATTAGCCAGAGAAGCCTGCAACGCTGGAGAAGTGACCTCACTCACACCAAATGAGGATCAGCGGTCGCTAGTGGAACGACCAACGCCCAAAAACAAGCTGAGCAATGAAGAAAGAGAAACGATCGTCCAGACGGTCAATCAAGCAGCGTTCAAGAGTCCTCCACCCAGTCAAATCGTTCCTCGACTTGCTGACGAAGGTGTTTATATCGCATCAGAGTCTATGTTCTACCGAGTCTTAAAGATGCAGATATGCAGCACCATCGCGGAAGGGGTCCCAATCAAGTTTGGATGTGGGATATCAGCTGGCTTCCCGGACCGGCTAAAGGCATCTATTACTATCTCTATCTCATCTTCGATTTATATAGTCGGAAGATTATCGCATGGGATGTATGGCTTGAAGAATCTGCTGAGAATGCTAGTTTACTAGTTAGACGAGGTATGCTTTCCGAACAGCGAAGGCCTTCGCCACAGCCGCTTGTGCTGCACTCAGACAATGGCAGTCCTACGAAGGAGTTATCGCTACTAGAAACCCTATATCAACTCGGCTTCACGCCTTCAAGAAGCCGTCTAAAAGTAAGTAATGACAACCCTTATGCGGAATCCATCTTTAGAACCTGCAAATATCGTCCTAGCTATCCAGCCAAGGGATTCTCGGATCTAACAGATGCAAACTTCAACTATTGGAGACGCATTCCAATGACAACTTGCCCTGTCATCCTTTGGACATTTTGCATTGGTAGTAACACCGATGTACCTCATCCGCTCCTTATACTAAAGTTTGCAGAATATGCGATAACTTCCCCCGAAACGATTTTGTCAGACCTTTACTGTCCACCTTCCCATCCTTCAGGAACACAGAGATGATGCTTATGCAAATCGCACACCCATAATCCCAGTGACCAAACCGATAATAATGCCGAAAATGCATGCCGCCAGCCAGATTTTTCTGCTGCGGGCTTTTTTCAAGAAACAGTACCCTACTATGCCAAATAAAATCCCCTCGATTAAAAACCAAGGTTCAAAGAGCACTAGATCCCACAACACATAGGCATCTTCATGGATGTCAAATGATCCCGACTCCAACCCGACTACCCCTCTGATTTGAAGTATTCTATAAACAATTCCATAAATGCCGTGCGAAGCGGCTAACGAACATCCTGCCCAGGATATAAATAGCAACATATAACTAGAAACTCTGCCCTTACTCCAATAAATAAATGCAAGACCAATAAGTCCGGCAACGGTTAGAAATACGGATGCAATCCAATTAATCAAATCAAAATGGATAGATTGTATTGTATTGGGTTTTAGTATGCTCCCCCCCATCTTGCCGCCTAAAGCCCAATAAAGGTGTGGAAACATATAAACGAAGGACCAAATAAAAACTGCGTAACCTGACCAAACCAGCGATTTTGCTTGCGAATGTTGAGTTTGCGAATGCATATCTATCACGCCTCCCTTGTCATGCCGTCTATCAATCTGCGCCGTGCACGCCACGCGGTTAGACCAAACAAGACCGCTCCAATCAGAGACCATGGACCTGGCCCTAATATGTGAAGGAAAATCGTGAAGTCTTTGCGTTGCACCGCGAGAATCAGATGCCAGACATCGTGTAAGCTCATAATTGCAAACGCGGTCCATGTGAGCGCAAGCGCTACCCGGAACCATCTTCTTCCGCCCCAGAAGCGGACAAGCGCCATTGCAGCCGCTGCGAATATGAAACAGATGAGGCTGGGAAGCATACCCCATGCGAAAAACAGTCCTATCTTCTGTTCCGCAGCAGGAGCATTTATGAAGCCGATGAGGTTGGCGATAAAATGGAGAACGCCAAGCCCGAACGCCGAGGCGCATGCGCTGTATCCCGTCCATTTCTCACCCATTGTTTGCATCCTTTCATTTCGTTCGTTCATAATCGCATCACTCCTCTTTTCCCTGCATCCTATACATCTCCGCGCTTTCGCTGAACGACGCCTTGTTCCCAAGCAAAGACAGCCGCCTGGGTCCGATCCGCCAGTTGCAATTTGCCAAGGATATTGCTGACATGCCCCTTCACTGTTTGCTCGCTGATGCCCAACGCTTGCGCGATAGCCGCATTGGCGTTTCCCTGGGCGATAAGGCGCAATACTTCCAGCTCACGATCGGTAAGATCATTAAAAACGTTCGGAATATCCTTTCGTTCCTCACGAAGTTCCTGCACTACCCGCGCGGCCACGCGCGGATGGAGAAATGCTTCGCCGCCACGCGCTTTTCGGATAATATCAGCAAGATCACCCGCCTGGACATTTTTTAACACGTAAGAAAGAGCTCCCGCCCGCAAAGCGGGAAAAATATAGTCGTCCTCCTGAAAAGAGGTCAACACGACAATCTGGGAATGGGGGCTGCTTTTCTTCACCCTGCGGATCGCTTCAATCCCGCCAATTCCTGGCATCGACAAATCCATCAGGACGACATCGGGCACCAGATCGGCTACAAGATGTTCCGCTTCCTCTCCGGAAGCCGCTTCCCCCACGATGCGCAAATCGGATTGCGTTTCGAGAAATGAACGAACTCCGTGGCGCACCAGGCTATGATCATCAACCAGCAAAATGTGAATGTCATCCTTCATCGGTATTCACGCTCCCTTCACTTATAGGACCCTGCACTTATGCACTATCATGCTTCATTGTCCTGCTGCCTCTGGCCCGGCACTGTTGCCGTCACGACAAAGCCTTGCTCCGGCTTGCTCTGGTAGCGAACCTCTCCTGCGAATGGAAGAAGCCGCTCAGACATGGAAAGGAGACCGATCCCTTTTCCTATTTTGCTTGAGACACGACACCCTCGGCCATTATCGGCAATCTCCAGTGTCGTCCTATCCGGTTCGAATATGAGTTGAATACGAACGGTACGCGCCTCGCTGTGGCGGGCAACATTCGACAACGCTTCTTGCGTTAGACGGTATAAGGCTTCTTCCAGCTGCAACGGGATTGGATTCATCCCTTGGACTTGAAAAACAGCATCGATCCCTGTTCTCTCTGCCCATTGCTCGATTTGCTCACGCAGCGCTTGAGGAAACCTTTTGCCTTCCAGCATGGCGGGACGCAGCTCATGGATCAGATTCGTGAGATCATCCTGTACCTGCCCCAGTAAATCCTCTGCTTGTTCCAGACGGGGGAGCGCACCTTCTTTTCCCTGCAGCAGAAGTGCTTTCGCTCCGCTGATTTGCATGAAAAGCGCGAACAACTGCTGCTTGATGCTGTCATGCAAATCGCGCGCCATTCTACCCCTCTCATCCAAAGCGGCTTGCTCCTGGCGCACCTGAACAAGGTGCTGAAGCTGTTCGGCCATATGATTCAAGCGGCGTGTCAGCCGTCCGATTTCGTCTCCGCCGGGATCTTGCACCAAGACGGAGAAATCGCCGTGGCTCCAATGGTCGGCGGCATCCGCCAAAGTGCCGAACCGCCGGATGAGTGGCCGGGAGGTGACTGCGCCAAACACGGCGCCTGCCGCTCCGACACACAGAACAATGACAACTGAGGCTGGAAGCAAGAAGGTCCCGCCGATTCCAAGCCATAATGAGGTGTGAATCTTGAGGTTTTTCGCTTGCAAAACGAGAAGTCCGTCTGCCTGCTTATCCGTTGCCTCGAGTGGTACGAGTGCGACGACCCCTGTTGATGCGCTCTCATGCGTTATCAGCCCGACATCGCCCTGGCTGTCGAGATAAGTTTGCAAAAGATTCGCTGCCTGATTTGAGAGCTGAGCCGACAGCAACGTTCCTTGTGAAGGAGGGCGGATGCCGGCCCCTGTCGAGGCGATAACCCGCCCTTGCCGGTCAACGACAGCAAGTATGCCGGTGTAAGAAAAGACTTTGTCAACGACTCGCTGCTGTTGCTGGAGCCAAAGAGTCAAGCCTGCACGATAGGGTCCGCGATCGCCTGCCAGCAAAGAACCAGCCACATTCGTATTGCTTTTCAAGGCACTCGTCAGCAAAAATGAGCGCGACATATGCATTCCCCACCCGAGCGCCAAGAGGAGCATAAGCTCTACAAGGAGCCAGGCCAAAATGCTAATCAGCATATAGGATCGCGTCAGTCGCCAATGCAGCGATCGAAATGACTTGAAAAAACGTTTCCGCGCACTTCTCTCTTCTCTAGCTGACATTTATTTTAAAGCCCAGGAGCACGCCGCGTAACCGCTCCCCATCCACCACGGATTAACGGTGCTTTTTGCTAAAGCCCAGAATGTTGTTTGGTCCACCATGATTTCTCCTTTCGTAAATGCAATCATTCATGCCATTATGAATTCCGTTATGGCATGGTACGAAGTTATCACTTCTACAAAAAATATATACTATAACCAACGATATGGGATGCCTCTATAGGAGTGTTTCAGACGATACTTCGGATGCATAACGGACTGCCACTTAGCCGCGGCAGTCCGTTCTTGTTCATATTACAACCATCGATCAAGGCTGGTATTCGGTCGATTTAACGCCGTTGTCAGTCTAATGCTTTATTTTTTAGGAACAATATTAGATTTTGTGATGTACTGAATTCCTTTAAAAGTTATGTACGGTGAGGTTATCTTTAATGATATTGATGCTGAGTTAACGAATTTCTCAAGATCAGATCCGTATGGAACCTTTTGAATAGAAATGCTCATTTAACCCTCCAGCCAACCGAGATATGACGCTTTATTTTTCGTTCACTTTATCCATACACAAGTCAATCAACGCAATCAAGCGATAGAACAATAATCGATTTGTTTGTCGCTAGTTGTTTTCTTTTAAATTTGGCAAAACGAGTGATTTTCTGAATTATTGAATAAACTTATGGATACACCTTCTAGATAACTTCTCAAGTATATTTAACCATTTGTCCGTCAGTTCAGATGATAATGGTCCCGGTAATATGAATTCATTCCGAGTTTCTTTTTTTGAATGAACAATACTATTTCTAAATTTATATAAATGTGCCGAAAAGTCATGCAAAGTATTGAATCGAATGAGACCGTTGTGAAACGCGTACTCCACAAGGTCATGGGTTTTTATTATTTCCAAAAGGATACTTAGTAAGTTGTCTTCCTGAATTTTGAAAATCTTTGTTATTTCGAGAATCATCGCGTCTAAGTCTTTAGTAGCAACATATGACTCGCTGATTGTTTCAAATTCACTCTTTCTGTTTGAAATAAAAAATACTGTAACACCCTGTATAATGATAACGGATCTTTCATCTTTCGTCCTTCGTTATAAAACATAAACACTTCATCATATTTATGCTTCTGATAAGTTAATTCATTATTTTCATTAGCATCAAAATGATTAGCACCATTCCAATCATCACTATCCCCAATACAATATCACTGAAAGAAATTTTTCATAAATTTGATCTTAATCTTGTCTTCAGTTGCATTATCTCTATAATTTCATTTTTATCGTAATCATTAAGGTTCCTATATACCTCAATTAACCTATCTTTATCATAGTCCTCATATGTAATCCCATCTTCAGAATCTACGCCTGTTAACAACCAGTTTATATTAACTTTATATTGGATCCTAATTGATATTAATGTATCCGCTGAAGGATTACGATTCCTATACTTTTTGCAAACTGAGATTGATTTAGATTTTTTTCTTTACGAATACATTTTATCCTATATCCAATATCACTCATTTATTTCCCCCCTTTCATCAAGTTCCATGCAAATTGAATGTTACATTTATTAAAAAGAGGGCAACCCGAAATTATTATCTCAGGCTACCCTCTAGATGCATTAATTTAATTACATATTGGTTCCACACTTTTTTTACTGGTTCCACAGTTTTTCTACTGGTTCCAGACATTTTTTACTGTTTCCACACTTTTTTATCACTGGACACTACTTTGTTATAAAATCCCCAACCTACTCCACCGTCACGCTCTTCGCCAAATTCCGCGGCTTATCCACATCATTCCCGCGCGCGAGCGACGCATAATACGCGATCAGCTGCAGAGGGACGACGGACAAGGCCGGCGTAAGCAGCGGTAGCGTCTTCGGAATGGCGAACAGCTCGTCGACGGATTTGCCGACCTCGATTTCGCTTCCGCCGTTGACGATCCCCAGCACATGGGCGCCGCGGGCTTTCACTTCTTTGATATTGCTTAGCGTCTTCTCGTAGAGGTCTTCCTGCGTAATGAGCGCAATGACCGGAATACCTTCTTCGATAAGCGCCAGCGTACCATGCTTCAGCTCGCCTGCTGCATATGCTTCGGAGTGGATGTAAGAAATTTCCTTTAGCTTAAGCGATCCTTCCTGAGCCACTGCAAAGTCCGTGCCGCGGCCAATGAAGAACAGATTGTCATGCTTCGCCAGCGACTCGGCAACCTGCTTCAGTACATTCGACTGAGACAAGAGGCTCTCCACCTGCTCTGGAAGCTGCTGCATCGCTTCAAGCACTTCCGCAATCCATTCGCTATCTCGTGTACCGAGCGAATCGGCCAAATATAATCCGAGTAGATAGAATGCGATCAACTGGGACGTGTAGGCCTTCGTCGACGCAACTGCGATCTCTGGACCAGCTTGCGTAATCATCACATCGTCTGCTTCGCGCGAGACGGAGCTGCCCACGACATTCGTAATCGCCAGGACACGCGCGCCACAGCGCTTCGCTTCCCGAAGTGCTGCTAATGTGTCGGCTGTCTCGCCTGATTGACTAACGACGATGACCAACGTTTCCGGCGTAATAATTGGCGAACGATAACGATATTCGGAAGCGACATCCGTCTCAACCGGTATGCGCGTAAGGTTCTCGATGACCGACTTGCCGACTAAACCTGCATGATACGCCGTACCGCATGCCACAATATGCACATTGCGGATCGACTTGATTTGATCCGGTGTCATGCCGATTTCCTTCAACTGTACGGAACGGCCGTCATCGGACAAGCGACCCATCATCGTGTCGCGGTATGCCTTAGGCTGTTCATAAATTTCTTTCAGCATAAAATGTTCGAATCCGGCTTTTTCTGCGGTCACGAGATCCCAATCGACATGAAATATTTCCTTGGAAATAATTTCGCCGTCAATCGTCATCAATTCGACGCTATTCTTAGTTAGAATGGCCATTTCGCCATCGTTCAGAATGTAGACGTCGCGCGTATGCTCGAGAATGGCGGGAATATCCGATCCGATAAAATTCTCCCCGTTCCCGATTCCGATCACGAGCGGGCTTGCAAAACGTACCGCAACCAGACGATCTGGCTCATACTCCGTTAACACACCAAGAGCGAATGCCCCGCGCATCCGCTTCACTGCACACTGCACCGCTTTGACGATATCTCCGTCGTACTCTTCCGCAACCAGATGCGAGATGACCTCCGTATCCGTCTCCGATACGAAACGGCGGCCTTTCGCGATCAATTCTTCTTTGAGTTCGATATAATTCTCAATAATGCCGTTATGAACGACAGAAAATTTAGCCGAGTTATCGGTATGCGGATGGGAATTCACATCCGATGGCTTGCCGTGCGTTGCCCAACGGGTGTGGCCAATTCCTACAGAACCGCGCAGCGGCTCACCTTCAAGCTTCTCCTCGAGAATGGCCAAGCGGCCCTTCGATTTGCGAACTTCGAGCTCTTGACCGGTGAACACAGCGATTCCTGCGGAGTCATACCCGCGGTATTCCAGCTTCTTCAATCCTTCAAGCAAAATGTCCTGCGAGTCGCGCTTTCCGATATATCCTACAATTCCACACATAAATGAATAGACCTCCGTTAACGGTTATAGTTCCCGAAGCTAACGGATGCCATACCATCATGTGACGGCACAGGGCACTTTATGTGGTTATCTGACGTTAACGAAACAGTCTGTCTTCGCGAGAAACCGTTCTACCCGAGCCGTCCCAACAGTTACGGCATCGTAAGCAAACGGAATAATGGCAATAAGAAACTACACGTCCTCTACTGCAGCTAGCCCAACCGACTCTCTGTACCACAGAAGAAAACGACGTTGTTAAAACCAGCACGCTCCATACGGCCTCACATGCCGTAGTCTCGTGTTGAACTTTCTATGAAGCATTCCTGCCGACTCATTGTAGGACTGGTTGCCCAGGTCTTTTTAGAAATCGGCTTACGGCTTGAATGCATAACCGGGAGGTCCCCGCCGAACAATCCGAACACCTCCACCTCGTCAGCTTGCCGTCCCCTCATCCGTGTATGACGTTTAATCAATCCGTCATCAACGTTCTAGACGATGAAGCAGTACGCGCAAGCTCTGGCGCTTGAGTTGCTTATAATAACCTCGATCCTCGCTTTCCTTCCGAAATCATACTTCTTATCATATTCATTTTATTCTCTTGACGCAACTGCAAATTTTTCATAAGCGTTTTCATAAAAAAGATTTCCCGCTCCTATGTCCTTCCAAAGACACACTGTCCAATACCTGAAGGGCGGCGATAGACTCATATTTCTAACAAGCGGCCCAGGGATCCATCCTTACCTAAACATACCAGGCCGCTTGTTCCCTGTCTTTATGTTCATTTTGCAGTTCAACTGCCCTGCATAGAGCCCTAAGTTACGCGCCGCCTAGCTCTGCTCTAACCGTTGCTGCAATGCGGGCCACATAGGCTTCGACTTGATCCTTCTCCGGACCCTCTGCCATAACCCGGATCAGGGACTCTGTACCGGATGCACGAACCAGCACGCGGCCGTTGTCGCCAAGCTCCTGCTCGACCTCCGCGATAGCTGCTGCAATCGCTGCATTGTCCTTGTACATGCTCTTATCCGCCACGCGAACATTAACAAGCACCTGTGGAAATTGACGCATTAATTTCTTAAGCTCACTCAGCTTGCTGCCAGAGCTAACAAGTGTATTAACGAGCTGCATAGCGGTCAAGATGCCGTCTCCGGTCGTATTATAGTCGAGGAAAATAACGTGTCCCGACTGCTCGCCGCCCAAATTGAAACCGCCGCGGCGCATTTCTTCCATCACATAACGGTCACCAACTGCTGTTTGAGCGGTTTGCAGCTCAAGGCGCTGCGCTGCTTTGAAGAACCCGATATTGCTCATCACAGTTGTCACGACCGTGTCATTATTCAGCTTGCCTGCGCGCTTCATCGCATCGCCGCAAATACAAAGAATAAAGTCCCCATCGACTTCCTCGCCGGTTTCATCGATCGCTATAAGCCGATCGGCGTCGCCGTCGAAGGATAAGCCGAGATCGGCTCCATGCTTCAGCACTTCTTCACGAACAAATTGCGGATGGGTCGAGCCCACGCCGTCGTTTATGTTGAGTCCGTTCGGCTCTGCACCGACCGTGATGACTTCCGCCCCAAGCTCGCGAAATACGGAAGGAGCCAGCGAGTAAGCCGCACCATTCGCGCAATCGAGCACGATTTTTAGTCCACTGAATGAATGAGTCACTGTTGTTTTCAAGAAATCAATATATTTCCGGCCTGCTTGCTCGTCGAACGTAACGCTGCCGATTTGTCCGCCTTCAGGACGAGGAAGCTCATCCTTCTCGGCATCCATTAAGCGCTCGATCTCTAGCTCGGTCTCATCGGACAGCTTAAATCCATCTCCGCCGAAAAATTTAATGCCGTTATCTTCAACGGGATTGTGCGAGGCGGAAATCATAACCCCAGCGTCTGCACCCATAGTGCGCGTCAAATAAGCGACAGCCGGTGTCGAAACGACCCCCAGACGGATGACGCTTGCACCGATCGACAGCAACCCTGCCGTTAGTGCGGCCTCTAGCATTGGACCGGATATCCGCGTATCTAGACCGATAATCACCTTCGGTTTATCCACCTTGCCTGCAAGCACATAGCCGCCACAGCGGCCAATTCGATAAGCTAGCTCAGGCGTCAATTCACGGTTAGCGACCCCACGGACACCATCTGTACCAAAATATTTCCCCATATTTATGTCCAATCCCTTCGACCTGTTCTGTGTTCATTCATCATACGCCGCAGCAGCAAAGGAAGTCAGTTGTCTATGGCTGTCCGCTGCAAATATTGCCGTGTGCGGTCACAGCCCTTATCCGTCTGGCTCTGTTCCGCTACCCGTTCCCGCATCCTCCGGGGTAATCGGCTCGGCGTTGCCGCTATCAGAGCTATTCATCCCCGTGCCCCCGGGTTCTTTATTGCCGGTCCCGCCGCTTTCTCCATTCGTACTCTCGCCAGGAGGATCGGCATCACCGCCGCTGCCGCTGCCGCTGTTGTTCCCGCTGCTTCCACTGCTCCCACTGCTCCCGCTATTGCCACTGCCGCTATTGGTTTCTCCCGTATTCCCAGGTTCAGCAGGAGGTGTGTCTGTAGGTATGCTTATAGGCGGACCCATAGCTTCTGTCCCATCCGTAACCACAATGGTAACGTAGATCGGACTGCTGGCAAACGATTCGACAAACAAAGGAAGCTGAATATCGAGCGCTACACTATGAGTGCCCGGGCCCAGTTCGCTTAGCTTAGCAATCAGCTGCACGTCCTTTGATCCAACACCGGCTAAGATATTGGCAGCACCTCTTACGGCAAGATCCATCATGCCATCCGCTGGCTGCGTCAGCTTGGCCTTCAATCCTTCGGATAACCCCGTGATTTTGATCGGCAGTTCGGGCAGCACCTTCGTCTCCGCCGGAACGACAGAGACGCTAACCGACATCTTCGGCGGATCAACCGTCTCGATCCCACCGACCGTGTCGATATTAAGCTCCATCGTACCCGATTGTTTCAGCTTCGACAAGTCGACATTGATGCCATCGTAAAAATCATACTTATTGAGCACATCTTGCGGCCCATATATCGTCACATTCTCCACACTAGGCTTGAAGGACGCGACTGCAAGCCCATCTGGCAGCCTGCCCGTAAACCCAATCTGCAGCGGAACCTTCTTGAATGGCATGGTGATCGGTACTTCCACCTCGACCACGCTCGGGTTAACGACGGCTTCGGGCATCTCATCGCCCACTTTATCCAGCACGACGACCTTCACTTTCTTGGCCGTCACGGTCTTCTCTTCATCCTGGACGGAGACAACAGCCCCGACAAAACCAACCTCATCCATCTTGTCTTCCGGTAAGGTTACATGTACGCGATTGTTCGGCTTAATGATCGGAGCCCCGATTTTGTACCCGTTGGCCGGGGTTCCCTCTGTTTTAATATTCACTTCATATTCTTTGGTCAGCATCGCCTCCAGCAGAACCTTTACAGTTCGCGGTGTCACGCTAACCAGCTCCACGTCCGTCGGAAGACGGCTAACGGTAACGGGAAGCTCCCTTGTTCCTTCCTCGATGCCCGTGACGTCGACAACCACCTTATAATCATCCGGCGAAGCCGAGATGAGATCCGACCGGGAGCCGCGAACCTTGAGCATAACTGAAGAAGGCTCCATCAGACGCAGCGAAAAATTTCGCTCGTCCAGCCCAGTCGCTTCAACCTTCACCGCATCGATAATCCGTGTTTCCGTTAAGGAAGCAACCGTGTTCGGCGATCGCTCCGAATCAAAGTGGACGACAGCCCACAACAGAATGCCCATGACCAGCGAGATGATTTTTAGAGCAGTAGGGTGACTCAGCCATTTATCCATTATCGCTGTTCTCCCCCTTCCATCTACGCCAGAAAGGAACACGCGAGCTGCCAGCCTCTCCGGATTTCGCGTTAGGATTCAATTCCTCGAACAGCTTGGAGATGAGCGATTCTTCTTTTATATCACGTACAATCATACCGCCAACTGCAAGCGATACCTGTCCTGTTTCCTCGGAGACAATGATCGATACCGCATCGCAAACCTCGGTAACGCCGATCCCTGCGCGATGGCGTGTTCCTAGCTCCTTGCTGATGAAGGGATTCTCCGACAAGGGCAGATAGCAGCCTGCAGCCATGATCTGATTCCCCCGAACGATAACCGCACCGTCATGCAGTGGCGTATTCGGAATAAAAATATTAATAAGCAGCTCTGAGCTCACAATCGATTCCATCTGGATGCCGGACTCAATATAATCCGATAATCCGGTATCCCGTTCAAATACGATCAATGCGCCGATTTTCCGCTTCGCCATGTAGTTGATGGACTTAATGATTTCGCTTATGCGATCACTGACGTCCCGCTCCACGACGGATGAACGGCTAAACAGCTTCCCTCGGCCGAGCTGTTCCAGCGCACGCCGAAGCTCCGGTTGAAAAATAATGAGCACCGTTACGACACCGAAGGTGAACATTTGATTCATGAGCCATTTGAGCGTATATAGGTTAAACCAAGTACTGATCGCCCAGGTCCCCACGAGCACAAAGATCCCTTTAAGCAGCTGAACCGCCCGGGTTCCGCGCACGAGCTCAAACAATTTATAAATAATGTAGCTTACAACGGCGATATCGATGATATCTTTGATCCATTCTTTCCATGTTAAATCAGCAAAATAATTCATGCGAAGTCAACCCCCAACGAGACCGATTGCCCAGGTATCTCTAAATCCTTATATCGGATTCTCAACCTTATTATTTTCTAGAACCGGGGTTGTAAATCCTTTATTTTTACAAAAAAACCTCCCACTTCTGGGAGGCAGCCGGATCAGTAGGCCAAACTGCTGATCGATTGTGTCACTTTATACCAAAACCAATCCAGTGCTTGATCAATCTTCTTCACTTGTCCGGAGATATGTGCAGTAGACGCCTGATATAATTGGCCGTCTATAACAGTTACATTACCCTCTACATCACCTAATACGTTCGCCTTGCCATTCTCGATCGTAAGATCGCCTTGGATGTGAACACCCTCGGGAACCGTCACCGTATCCCCGTCGATAACCAATTGAGCCAGATCTGCTCCACTGATCGACAGCTGGGTATCTTGCTGCCACATGGTAACGAAGCTCGAGAACATCACGATAGCAAATAACGCCGCAACACTGACAGCCGGATGTTTACGAATCCAACGTGTCCAACCTGTTGCTCTACGGCGCTTGGCAGGAAACTGGCTGACGATTCGCTGAGTCAGTCGAGCGGATTGCTCGCTGTCCATGATTGCCGGTGAATCCATCTTGCTTCGCATAAGAGCCTCTGTCCGTTCGAGCTGTTCGTACCGGACCCGGCAAGCCGTACAGGAGAGCAAGTGGTTCTTCAGCTGCAGCACATCGTCTCGGGGCAGTTCACTATCCAAATAATCGTGCATCCATACGATGGCGACGTTGCAGTTCATACCAGCCATTCCTTTCTTCGTCTTGGATGAAGCCCGCGTCTCTCACGGGTTTTGCCGACATAATCATAACCGTGCTTGTATACGATACGTGCCTTAGCTGTATAAGTTTCAGTTCTTTCGAAATTCTCGCGAACCTTCTATTCTTCTTCTACAGCTTATGTTCCAGCTTCTTGCGAAGAAACTCACGCCCGCGATGAACACGCGTCTTTACGGTCGTAACCGGAACCTCGAGCACATCGCCGATTTCTTGCAGCGACATATCCTGCAGATAGCGAAGCACCATGACCGACTTATATTTGGCAGGCAACGTTTCAATTGCCTGATGAATAATATGCTGTGTTTCCGATAACAGCAGCTCACTCTCCGGTGTCCGGTTATCGCTCGGAATCATGGAATAGCCGTCTAGGCCCTCATGATCGTTCGACTCCGCGTCGAGCGAATAGCTAGGCTTGCGCTTACGCAGCCGATCGATGCACAAATTAGTGGCAATCCGGTAGATCCATGTCGAGAATTTCAACGAATCGTCATACCGCTCCAAATTTTTGTACACACGCAAAAAGGTATCCTGTACAACGTCCTCGGCTTCCTGCCGGTTATATAGCATGCGATACGCCATATGGTATAACTTGTCCTGATACAGCCCGACGAGCTCAGCGAATGCGCTTTGATCGCCTTTTAGAGCCAAACGCGCTAATCGCGCCTCTAATGATTTCACCGTTTCTCCCCCAGATCCGCTGCCCGCTCCTTGGTTTTGCCGTACGGTAGCCCGGCAATGCAAATCCTATTCAAGATGGCCGCGTCATCCCGTCCTAAAGCAAGCCCACTGCCAGATGATCCCGGCCATTGCATCCATGACTCGGCCATAGTAGATGGACCCTTTCACGGTGCTGCAGGCTGTATGAATAAATGGTAATCCAAGTAAAATAAAAAAGCAATAAGACGGCATTCGAGTCCCCAATAGGTCTCCCATACCCTCTTTTCATGAAAAAAAGGCCAAGCAACGCGGACGGACCACAGCCGCCCGGTTGCCCAGCCCTTCGTCAATTGTATCAGCCCGTGTTCCGAAGTCCACCGGCAATGCCGTTGATGGTAAGCAGCACTTCCCGCAGCAGCCCCGGCTCATCTTCTCCCCGGTCACGCAGCTCGCGGAGTTCCATTAGCAGCTGAACCTGCATATAGCTTAGCGGATCAACATATGGATTACGCAATCGGATGGATTCTTGAATGACCGGTACGTTATCCAATATTTCCGCTTGCCCCGTTATTTCGAGAATGAGCGAAGACGTTCTGGCGTATTCTTCCTCAATCAAGGTGAAGATCCGCTCGCGAATCGTATCATCGGCGATCATGCCCGCATATTCCTTAGCGATAATTAAGTCCGCTTTGGCAAGCGCCATCTGCAGATTATCGATCAACGTCGTGAAGAACGGGAACTTCGCATACATGGCGCGAAGCGTCTCCATCCTTCCCTTGTCGCCCTTGACGTAGTCCTCCAGTGCGGTACCCGCAGCATACCAAGCCGGCAGGAGATAGCGGCTTTGCGTCCACGCGAATACCCACGGAATGGCGCGTAAGTCCTCAAATCGATCGCTGTTTTTACGTTTAGATGGACGGGAACCGATATTCAGCTCGCCAACCTCAGGGAGCGGTGTCGATTCTTTGAAGAAGGTCATGAAATCCGGGTCGCGGAAAATCAAGTCCTGATACTTCTCCAGAGCGACTTCCGAGATCCCTTTCGAGATCTCTTCCCATTCGGCTTGAACAGCCTCTTCCTGTTCCGGATAGTTCGCAAGCCGCGCGGCCGTAATAAGCGCCCATGTGGCTTGTTCCAGGCTGCGGTAAGCAATCCCTTGCATCGAGTAACGGGAAGAGAGTACTTCGCCTTGCTCTGTAATCTTAATGCCACCGCCGACGGTATGCGGCGGTTGAGCAAGAATACTCCGGTTCAGCGGCATACCGCCCCTTCCGAGCGCTCCACCTCTTCCGTGGAAGAATTTCAGCTTAACGTCGAATTTCTTCGCGGCATTCGTAATGTCATTAAGGGCAACCCGCAGCTCCCAGTTCGCCGTCACGACGCCGCCATCCTTGTTGCTGTCGGAGTAGCCAAGCATAATTTCATGCAGGTTTCCTTGCGCTTCTACAGCTGCACGGTATACAGGCAGTGCAAACAGCTGCTCCATAATAGCAGGTGCTGCGTGCAGATCATCGATCGTTTCGAAGAGCGGTACAGATTGCAGCGTGCAGTATACCGTACCGTTCGACTCTACGCGGAACAAGCCGACCTCCTTGGCGAATACCATAACCTCAAGCATGTCGCTTGCGCCTTCGGTCATACTGATGAGGTAGCTGTTAATGCAGTTCCGGCCGAATTCCTGCTGGGCCTTGTAGATGGTATGGTACACATCCAGACATTCGCGAGTGCTCTCGCTGTAATCCAGATGCTGCGATGTTAATGGACGCGGATCATTCAGCAGGCTATGCAGCAGCTCAATTTTCTCCGCTTCAGGCAATGCCGAATAATCATCCGTAATGTTCATATATTTCAAAATTTCCGTCATGGCATTCTCATGCTCTTGGCTGTGCTGGCGAACGTCCAGAGCGGCCAGGTGGAAACCAAACAATTCAACTTGACGAATCATCTTGCAAATATGGGTATCCGCTACGTAATCCGCATAATGATGGCGTAAGCTGCGGTCGATCACAAGCAGGTCTTCCTTCAGCTCATCCGGATTGTTGTAGTGTTTGGCAGTACCTTTGCGGGATTCGTTCAGCGTGTTATTGAGCTTCTGCAGCATGTAGCTCAATTTGATCCGGTACGTCTCTTTCTCATTGCGCCAAATTTCGACGTTCTGCAGCTCAATCTCTTCACGGTCACGCTTGATCGATTGCTGCAGCTCTTCGGAAACCTCGACAATGTTTGTGCTGAAGCTCAGCAGCCCCATCAATTTCTTCAGCTGCTCTTCATATTTCTCCAGAGCAAGAGCGCGGTGCATGGTCAGCGTTTCCCACGTGATGTTTGCTTTGACGGACGGATTCCCGTCACGGTCGCCGCCGATCCACGAGCCGAAACGCAAATAAGTTGGAACATGCCACCGCTCCTCAGGATAATATTTGCCCAAGCAGCGTTCAAGCTCTTCATACACATCCGGAAGCACCTCGAAGAGCGTCTCGTCAAAGAAATATAAACCGTTGCGCACTTCGTCGATAACGGTTGGTTTGCGATCGCGAAGCTCGTCGGTTTGCCACAGAGTCAGTACTTCGTTGAGCAGCTTCTCACGCAGCTTCTCGCGCTCGCGATAGGTCAACGTCGGGTTCTCAAGCTCGATGACATCGTTGGCAATCCGTTGATGGATATCGAGAATGGCACGGCGCATCGCTTCCGTTGGGTGCGCAGTCATAACCAGCTCAAGCGAGATGCCTTCGATCATCGATTTCACTTCATCAACTGCGATTCCTTGCTCCTTCAATACCTGCACGGCGCTCTCAATAGAGCCGCGCTGAACCGTCTCCCCAGCGGAGCGTTCGTAATCGCGCTTACGGCGAATCCGGTGGTTCTGTTCGGCAATGTTAACCAATTGAAAATAGATGGCGAATGCTCGGATCACCTGATGGCGAATTTCTGGACTTAGCCCACTGATGACCTGTTTAAATTCTTCGTACAGCTCGGGAATGAATTCCGCGCGCAGCGCTTTGCTCATTTCACGAATTTTCTCGACAATATCAAGCAGTTCTCGTCCACCTTGATGCACGAGCACGTCACCCAATATATTCCCCAAAAAACGAACATCCCGGCGCAACATATGATTGTTTAATTGCGGGCGACTTGTCGTCAGTACTGATTCGGCCTGTTCCGACATCATGAATCCTCCTCAGGTTTTGCTTCAGCAATGCCATTCCATAGCACGGAAAATGATCCTTGCATCCACAAACCACTTCGTATGCGATAACATCGTTGTCCCAATAGACGTTTTTTCACTTTCTCCATCATACTACAAATGGTTGTACGGTTGAAGCTTTTTCGGGTGATTGGGATATGTTTACCTATCCCCTCATCACATCCTGCCATTAATCAAATCAACACAAGCCATGAGGTTCACGGCTTGTGCTGATGAAGAAATTCGATCAATCATCTTTGAAAATAGTCTTCAAGCCCTTCGGCAATCGCTTTCGCGGCCTTCTTCTGGTAGGCTTTCGTCCGAACAAGATCTTCATCCTTCGCATTGGACAGAAAACCGAGCTCGATCAAGGCGGAAGGAACATTATTCTCGCGCAGGACATGATAATCGCCGAATGAAATGCCATTGCTCTTCAAGCCAATCCCCTGTGAGGAAAGCTCGCCCTCCACCGCCCGCGCCAACGGAGCATCCTTCGACTCGGAATAATAAAAAGAGAGCGTGCCGGAGGTCTTCTTCGGCGAAGAATTATAATGAATGCTGACAAAAACATCCGTGCCGGCGGATTTGCTGATGCTGACACGACCAGCTAACGATGGCTTCTCGCTGTCCTTCGTTCGGGTCATGACAACCTGGGCACCGCGGCTTCTAAGCTCATCAGCCAGATAGAGGGAGGTTTGCAGATTAAGGTCCTTCTCCTCCGTCTTGAAGGTCGTGCCGATCATACCCGCATCATTGCCGCCATGCCCAGGATCGACTGTAATCACTTTACCTTTAAGCCCACCCGACTTCTTACCGCCAGAATCGCTAGCGGATGTTACAGTCCGCCCGGTATCCTTGACATATTGCCCGGATACCCAGCCGGTCTCACCTGCGGCCGTCTTCACCCGAAGCCAGCCTGAGCGGCTCTCGCTGACGGTTAACAGATCGCCCCGCACCGCCCCGGTTACAACGCTGTATGTAGTTCCTGGTCCTTCTCGAAGACGCAGTGAATCCACATCTACGGACACTTGCGAGCTAGAGGACGCTGAGGACGAAGACGTTTTTGCCCCAGTCGAGCTGGCCGTCTTCACCACACCCCCGCTCTCTGCTGCAACCTGCTTCAAGTAATAGCCGGCTACCCAACCAGAGATGCCATTCGAATTAATCTTCAACCAACCATGCTCTTCTTTCGAAACGGAAACAAGCTCACCCGTTTCCATCTTGCCTACGATCGAAGCTTTCAGGCTTGGCTCACTGCGCACATTCAAGGAGTCGGCCATAACTTTTGCCGTGTAGGAATTGCTATTGCGCGCCACTACTGTCGTGGATAAGGATATGACCAGCATTACGCAGACGATGAGCGCCAGCCAACCTGTTCTATTCATAATCTACCCCGCTATCATAATTAAATTTAGTTTATCAGGGTACCATTATACCAAAATCTGAGGGAAACTGGCAGATTATAATAGAATTTCTGTTAGAAAATTTCGAACTTGTCGAAATTAAGAACTAGAACAATCAAAAAACTCCTTGCCAAAGGGCAAGGAGTTGAGCTTATGAGTTTGGAGCGGGTGATGGGAATCGAACCCACGCTATTAGCTTGGAAGGCTAAAGTTCTACCATTGAACTACACCCGCATGAAAAGATGGTCGGGATGACACGATTTGAACATGCGACCCCCTGGTCCCAAACCAGGTGCTCTACCAAGCTGAGCTACATCCCGTCAAGCATATGGAATTTAAAATGGCGTGCCCTGAGAGATTCGAACTCCCGACCTTTTGATTCGTAGTCAAATGCTCTATCCAGCTGAGCTAAGGGCACATATCATGGAGCGGAAGACGGGAATCGAACCCGCGACCCTCGCCTTGGCAAGGCGATGCTCTACCGCT
>NZ_JANHOF010000005.1 GCF_024498075.1 Paenibacillus mendelii | reverse complement strand
TCCTGTTGAATACAGGAACCAGCTTGTAGCCTAGGTGTTTTTTCAATGTCTACTGAATGGGGGTTTGACCAAATTCCGGGAACGGGGTCGTTATTCTGTTACTCTTCATCACTCAACATATGCTCATCCGTTTGCAGGGAGGTGCCGCGAAGCCGCTTATTCCGGATCAGTGCTGATGGATCATCCCCCAGCATCCCGGCAGTCAGGACGGCATCCTCGCCGTACTTATCCCGCAATTTATCCATCGCTTTAGTTAGCGCATCTTTACGGGGCTGTTCCTCGTAACTGAACAAATCGAGCTGAACGGCTGTTTCGTCCCGCAGCGTCAAGCTTTGGAGAGTAACGCCCAGCAATCGGACCGGCTGCCCTTCTTCCCAGTACTTATCGAACAGCTTGACCGCCTCATGATGAATATCGCTCGTTGCGTCAGTGGGCACATCCAAGGTTATCGAACGGTTGATCGTTGTCATATCCGGCTTGCGGATGACGATCTGCACAGCGCGTGTGACAAGCTTCTGCCTGCGCATCCTTCTCGCAGTCTGATCGGCTAAATTCAATAAGATCCGATGCGCTTCGGCCCTTGCCGTCACATCCTGGGGTAGAGTTGTCGTATGCCCAATCGATTTATTGCGTTCGCGATTCGAATTGACCGGCGAATGATCGATGCCGTGCGCGGCTGCTTTCATCCATGACCCCGCTACGCCAAAGTGCTTGATCAACATCGCTTCCTCAGCGGCCGCCAGCTCGCCAATCGTTCGGATATTCAACCGGCGGAGCTTATCCGCCGTCTTCATTCCGACGCCGAATAAAGTCTCGCACGGCTTACCCCACAATAATCGCGGAACGTCCCGAATCCTCAGGACCGTGAACCCATTCGGCTTATGCATGTCCGAGGCCATCTTCGCAAGAAGCTTATTGGGCGCAACTCCGATCGAGCAGGGCAGATTCCATTCGCCTTGTATCCGCTTCTGAATGGTATGGGCAATCTCGAGCGGTTCACCGAAAGCCGATGATCCGGTGATGTCCAAATAACATTCATCGATCGAAGTCGCCTCGACCAGAGGCGTATATTGACGGGCAACCGACATGAACCCTCGGGAATATTTGCGGTACAGCTCAAAATCCGGGCGAATCAGTATAAGCTCCGGACATATGCGCATTCCTTGACGCACGGTCATCCCGGTTTTGACGCCTTTCTGCCGTGCTGCATAGGATGAAGTAACAATAATCCCTTTGCGAAGCTCGACGCTTCCGGCGACAGCCGTCGGCTTTCCTTTATAAGCTTCAGGCTCCTCCGCTTCATGGACGGAGCAGTAGAACGCGTTCATATCCAGATGAACGATTATTCGTCCTTTGGACATGCTTTTTTGTTCATTCATAATCCTCACCCTATTGAGCATACAATTGCTGTATAGCCCCGTCAACCAAACCTCACAAAGCCGCTGAATTCACAGCTTTAGAGTGCGCTGCTTCGTTTACGCTTCCCGCATTTGGTGTTATAATAATGAAATTATGATTTCCGATAGGTACTGTATAAGAGGGGTGTCCAAGCTATGACGAACACAATTTCTATTTTTGACACAACGCTGCGGGATGGGACGCAGGGCGAAGGAATCAGCCTATCGGCCGACGACAAGTTGAAAATCGCTCAGAAGCTTGATGCTCTAGGCGTACATTATATTGAAGGCGGCAATCCAGGCAGCAATAGCAAGGACATCGAGTTTTTTCAGCGGGTCAAAGGGCTGAAGCTCAATGCCAAGATCACCGCTTTCGGCAGTACAAGACGGAAGAACAGTACCGCAGAGCAGGATTCCAATCTTCTTCGCATTGTCGAATCCGGCGTTCCGGCAGCCACGCTGGTCGGCAAATCGTGGGATTTCCATGTGCATACGGCTCTTCAGACCACGCTCGAAGAGAATCTGTCGATGATTTACGATTCCTTCGCTTTCTTGAAGCGCAGCGGTGTGGAAGCGATCTTCGATGCGGAGCATTTCTTCGATGGCTACAAGCATAATCCAGAGTATGCCCTTGCCGTTCTTCGTCAAGCGCAGGAAGCCGGAGCCGATTGGGTCGTCCTCTGCGACACGAATGGCGGCACGCTCCCTACCGAGATTCATGAGATTGTCTCGCGCGTGCGCGCAGAGCTAACCGCACCACTCGGCATTCATACACATAATGACTGCGAGCTGGCTGTAGCCAATACGCTTGCGGCCGTCGGAGCTGGCGTTAGACAAGTGCAAGGCACGATCAATGGTTATGGAGAGCGCTGCGGCAATGCCAACCTTTGCTCGATTCTTCCAACGCTTCAATTGAAGATGGATTATCGCTGCGTTAGCGATGACCAATTGCAATCCCTCACGAGCACAGCCCGCTATATCAGTGAAATCGCCAATGTTCATATGCCGGTCGGACAACCCTATGTAGGCAACGCCGCGTTCGCCCATAAGGGCGGCATCCATGTATCGGCCATTATGAAGGACTCCAAGACGTATGAGCATATTCGTCCGGAGCTTGTCGGCAACAAACAGCGGATCCTCGTATCCGAGCTAGCAGGGCAAAGCAATATTATCTCCAAGGCTCAGGAGCTTGGATTGGATATCAACGCCAATAACGAGAAAACGAAAGCCATCATGGAACGCATCAAGGATCTCGAGCACCAGGGTTACCAATTCGAAGGGGCCGACGCTTCGCTCGAGCTGCTCCTGCGAGACGCCTTTGGAGATATGAAAGAAATATTCAAGCTTGAATCGTTCAAGATGCTGGTGGAGAAGCATAACGGTCATATGAACTCCGAGGCCATCGTGAAAGTAAACATCGACGGGCAATCCGTTTATACGGCTGCGGAAGGCAATGGCCCCGTCAACGCACTGGATAATGCGCTTCGCAAAGCGCTTGTTCAATTCTACCCGAGAATCAATGACATCCATCTGTCCGATTATAAGGTTCGCGTCATTGACGAGAAGGATGCAACTGCAGGGAAAGTGCGCGTCCTAATTGAATCAACAGACTTCAATAACACCTGGAGCACGGTCGGCGTGTCCAGCAATGTCATTGAAGCCAGCTGGGAAGCTCTCGTCGATAGTATCCGATACGCTCTGCTAAGCATGTCCCCTGTAAGCTTCTCGCAAGACGAACCGCGCGAACGGCTCGGTCTGGTAAATCATTAAGCCATCTCATACAAATAACGCCACGCACACTAGCACTTATGCTAGCAGCGTGGCGTTATTTGTATTATGAAGCTTCTGATTCTTCGATTTGCGACTTCTTCTGAACGTTAATCCACTTCTCGATCTTACTTTGCCATTCCTGCTTCGATATAACCCCGGTTACCCGCTCTCGTACGATACCTTCATTGTCAATGATCAGGCTGGTTGGAAACGTCGTGATTTTGTACAAATCCGCCGCTTTACCTTCACGGTCCATCAGAATAGGGAACGTAAACTTATATTCCTCTACAAATTCCCTTGCTTGCCGCTCTTTGTCATAACTTGTTGCGTTAATGCCATACAGCACCATATCCCCTTTATATTCCTCCGACAGCTCCTGCAGGTCTGGCGCCTCAAGCTCGCAAGGACCGCACCAAGAAGCCCAGAAGTTGACGAGCAACAGTTGATCGCGTTTCCCGGCAACAGCCACCACTTGATCATTTAAGTCCGGCAGGTCAAGTGTGGGGGCTGCGAAGCCCGGTTTAGGCTTCGTCTCCGCTGATGCGGTGACAGCCTCCTCGGTTTTCCCTTTATTCTGATAGACCGCCGCCAATGCCAGTACGAGTATGACAGCCAACAAAACGAGCGTACGCTTCATGCTAT
The DNA here is from genome assembly GCF_024498075.1 of Paenibacillus mendelii. Lineage (GTDB taxonomy): Bacteria > Bacillota > Bacilli > Paenibacillales > Paenibacillaceae > Paenibacillus_Z > Paenibacillus_Z mendelii. The sequence continues at coordinate 489,638 of NZ_JANHOF010000005.1, read as the reverse complement.
GCCTTCTTTCTGCTCCATCGTTCTCATGGTTCGTTGTGATCATTTGATTTCATCACTTCCCATGTTACCATGCCGGGGAATGGAAGCTCAAGCTGAAGGGCACATTACTCATATACGCCACTTCATGACATGGGAGTTTAACGACAATGGAAAAAATAAAATCAGGCTTCGGGCTGTCCAAGCCAGGTAAGCTCCGGACACAAAGCACGAATGAGCAACAAGACAAGAAGAAGCAATCTGGCGGTAGCGGCGCAAAATGGCGGGAGTACATCGCCCTGGCGAGCGTACCGCTCGTTCTTGTGCTGGGTAACTCCATGCTTGTGCCAATCCTGCCCGAGATGGAGCGCAAAATGGGCATCTCCGGCTTTCAAGCCAGTATGGTCATTACGCTCTTCTCAGTTGCGGCAGGATTGATCATCCCCATCGCCGGTTATTTATCAGACCGGTTCTCGCGGAAAGCGGTCATTCTCCCCTCGCTGGCTCTCTATGGGATCGCAGGTATCGTGGCAGGCATTGGCGCTCTGATGAATTCGTACGGCCTTCTAATCGCATCCCGTGCTTTTCAAGGTATCGGTGCAGCGGGTACTTCACCCATCGCGATGGCTCTTGTAGGAGATAAATACAAGGACGGCGCCGAGAGTGAGGCGCTTGGTTTGATTGAGGCATCGAACGGAGCCGGTAAGGTTGTGAGTCCAATTATTGGTTCGCTGCTCGCCTTAATCGTATGGTACGCTCCTTTGTTTGCCTTCCCAGTCTTCTGTGCGGGTTCATTCCTCGCGATGATGCTTCTTATTAAGGAACCGGAAGCGGAGAAGAAGAACACCTCTGTAAAGCAATATGTCGCCGACATTGTCAAGCTGTTCAAGGAAAAGGGCCGTTGGCTGATCTCCGCGTTTCTTGCCGGGTCCCTCGGATTATTCATCCTCTTTGGCGTCTTGTTCCGGCTATCCGATGTATTGGAGAAGGCCCCCTATAACATTGACGGGGTCGCCAAGGGCGGTGTACTCGCCATTCCGCTCTTAGGTCTGGTCGTTACTGCCTTCTTGACGGGCCGCCATATCAAGAGCAACGGTGTCCTCATGCGCCGCCTTATGGTTATCGGCTTGGCATTGATGGGCGCATCCCTCGTTGCAGCCGCTCTCTTGTACCGTAATCTGTACGCGCTTATAGGTTTTGTTACCTTGAGCAGCGTAGGTACCGGGCTGCTCCTGCCATGTCTGAATACGCTCATCACCGGTGCTGTTGACCGGGCGCATCGCGGAATGATCACATCACTCTACAGCAGCCTTCGTTTCTTCGGCGTTGCGTTCGGACCGCCTTTATTCGGCTGGATGGCGGCACGTTCTGATATGCTGCTCTACTTTGTCGTTGCCGGACTTTCCTTCGCCGCGCTGGCACTCGTTGCGCTGTTCGTTCATCCCCCAAAGAAAGCCGGCGATACGGGCTGATCAACCTATGGTTGCGGTCCTCCCAAGACCGATCTCATTCCTTCGCAGCCGCATCTAGGCTATACTTAAGTCTAGTGACGATGAAGGCGGAGGTATCGATCGAATATGGCTGATTTGCAGAAAAATAGCTTTCACCCGTTCCTGCTTCGCGCCGAGATCGACGAGCAGGCTTACCGCTTGCTCATTCAGACTTGTACGGTAGCCTTGCCCTATGAAGCATGCGGTGTACTCGCAGCCCATGATGCCGGCGTCAAATCGCCGGGAATTGTACGGATTAACGCTGTTTATCCCATTCGCAACGCAGCGCAAGACCAAGAGCATGTCTTTTCATTCGAGCCTCAAGACTGGATTGCGGCTTGCTACGCCATACAAAAAAACCGACAATCGCTTGTCGGTTTTTATCATTCCCATCCGGGTACTCCGCCGCTTCCCTCCACAGCCGATGCGATCGGGATACGGCATGCTGCCGCGATGACATACTGGATTGTTTCGCTAGCTAATCCGAAGCAGCCTGACGTTCAGCCGTATCAAGTTAGCGGCTCATCATTCATTCCCTTAATGTTTACTCAAGTAAGCATATAGATCGCCTAAGGTAACAATATTGCGCTCCAAGATTCTCTTTAAGTAATACTGCCAGAGCTTCGCCGTCATAATAGAATCCTCCAGTGCATGATGGCGCTCGGTGATTTCAATACCGGCATCCTCCAGCAGCTCGTCTAAGCCGTATCCTTCACGTTTGGGATCCAGCCACTTGGCTACCAGCATTGTATCCAGGACACGATGGGTCAAATTAATCTTGGACGTGCGCCAGAGCGCGGCATTCAGGAACTGCTTGTCATGACCGCTGGCATGGGCAATCAGCATTCGCTTATCGATAAACTCCATGAAATCATGCAGCACCTGCATCAAATCCGGACCATTCTCCACCATTTCATTCGTAATTCCAGTCAGATCGGTAATATGCTTTGGCACACGGCGTTTTGGATTCACAAGGCTGTAAAAGCTGCGGCTTTCTTGAAGCTCCTCCCCCTTCAATACAACTGCGCCCACCGACAGGATTTCATCGCCATTAAGCGGGTAGAAGCCTGTCGTCTCCAGATCGAACACGACGACTTCCATCTCGCGCAGCGGTTGGTCCATGACGGACTGCTTGCGCTGCTCCTTTGACATGGAGCGGATAAACGCCATTTGCTGCGCATTCTGCGCGCCCAGCATCGAGGCAACCGCCGGTGTGATGCCGCCCATTTTGTATAAATGCCACATTCGTCCGACGCTTCTTTGCTCCTTCATGGTTTTCCCTCCGCCTTGCCTGAAGACATCATGTGGTTTGTTTATTTACACGCCGCTCCAGTTTTTTGCCTACACGCAAACTGCTCTTCAGCTCATCGGTCAGCTCTTTGCTCAATTTACTGCTCGCCAGCTTGCCGGTATTCGCAAACATGCCATCCACCGAACGCTCGGTTGTCATGAGACGAAGCCGCAAGAACAATCGGAAGGCTTCAGAGTAGGCATGGGCGTCCTCTGAGGACAGCTTGCCCTTCTCCAGCAAACCGCGAAGACGCTCTAAGGTCGACGATTCCCGAAGCCCTGACTGGACGGCCATCATTCGGACCGCGTTCACCATCGGAATATAAGCCCCGTATTTCACATCCAAGCTGCCTGCGTCCTGTCCGTATTCCTCTTTCAGCAGCTGGCCGAATACCCCGATCAACACTTTATGTCTCATCGTGTTGCTGAGCATATGCTTCACAATGATCGGATTCCGCAGCATATCGGAATAAAAATGATCCTGGAACGCTTGCATTAGCTTTAATTCCCCATACACACAGCGTCCGTCTGCCACAATTAGCAAATAACGAACGCGTTCCCAATCAGGATCCTGGAACCAGCCGTTGAGCTTCGTCTTCCATTCCGATAGCGACATTCGCCACTCCGGATTGCTGCTAATAACTCCGCCATCGCAGGGCGGATAGCCCAGCTGCTGCAGCATTTGAACGGCAATTTCGGCAAAGTCTCGGAAATACCGCGAAGCGTCGTCTCTGCTCGCTTCATCATCTGGATCTTCATAGAGTAACCCACTGTCCTGGTCGCTCGATAAGGTCTGCTCTTCCCTGCCGCCGCTGCCGAACAATATATATGCGTATGGCACGGGTGGGGAACCGTTCCCCGACCGTGCCATCTGTTCTTCCGCGAGAACCATGACGCGCCCAATAAGCGCGTCATGCATCTCATTCAGAGTGGAATATAATCGTTCAACGGGGCATTCTAAGAGCAGAGCTTCCATTTGTCTGTGGATTTGATCCCGTAAGCCGCGCAGAGTCTTTATGTCATCGGCGGTGCCGATCTGAGTCAGCATATGCGCGTAGACCGGATCGCTCATACCGCCCTCTCCCTTCGATCCATATAAAATCTACTTTGATTTTATCATGGAACTACAGGTTTTGTTGGACCTTTTTCATTTGCTCCGGATAGCCGAACGTACCATGCTCAGATAGATCAAGACCAATAATTTCTTGCTCCTCCGTAACACGGAAGCCCATAACCATCTTCATGACGCCAAGGATGAGGAAGGATGCCGCCAGAACATAAGCTCCGCATACGACGACGGATTCGAATTGGATCCACAGTTGATGCCAGCTGCCCGTATCGATAAGACCGCCTTGACCGACGCCGACCTTCTCAGCCAATACTTGAGTAGCGAAGATACCGTTGGCTAATGTCCCCCAGATACCAGCCGCACCGTGTACTGATAAAGCATAAATCGGATCGTCGACTTTCATTTTCTCGAAGAATTTCACGCTATAGAACACCAGAACGCCTGCAACGAGACCGATCACAACCGCTGCCCATGGATCAACGAATGCACATGAAGCCGTGATAGCGACTAGACCTGCTAGCCCACCGTTCAGCGTTGCTGTAATGTCCGCTTTCCCGGTTACAAGCCAAGAGATCAGTAATGCGGCTACCGCACCTGCTGCTGCTCCAAGCTGCGTGTTGAAGGCTACATAGCCGAAGAATCCATCACCAACGCTAACCGCGCTGCCTGCATTGAAGCCGAACCAGCCAACCCACAGAAGCAATACCGATAGAGCGCTGAACACTTGGTTATGACCGAGAATTTCATTAGCTGAACCATCTTTGTTGAATTTACCGATACGAGGCTTGAGCAGGACCGTAGCCGCGAATGCTGCAAGAGCACCAGTCAAGTGAACGACCGTAGAACCGGCATAATCTTGCGCGCCGTCCGCCGCGAGCCAGCCTCCGCCCCAGATCCAATGAGCGATAACAGGGTATATGACAGATGTGAATAATAGCGTAAATACAAGGTAGGATGATAACTTTGCGCGTTCTGCGAACCCGCCCCAAGCAATGCTGAGTGCGATCATAGCAAATGCCAGCTGAAACAAAAAGTAAATCGTTGACGGATAGCTGTCACCTTCCAGCGCCGTGATCGCCGGTTCAAAGAAGAAGCTTCCCCAGCCGATGATCTTGTTAATGCCGGCTTCTGCATTATCACTTCCGAACGTTAGACCGTATCCAACCGCCCAATATACCAAGGAACCAAGACCTACTGTAAAGATCGTCTTGCCTGCAACATGGCCTGCATTCTTCATTCGGGTGGAACCGGCCTCCAGAAGAATAAATCCGCCTTGCATCAGCAAGACCAAGATGAATGAGACAAGTATCCATAATGCATTTAAGCCCATATCCAGCGAAGTTGTAGTTGGATCCGCGAATGCCATTGCCGGAAATACTAATGACAATGCGACTAAGGATAGCACGAGCTTCTTGACCATTGAGACCACTCCCTAAGTGTTATGTTTGTTTACACGATATGAAATACTTAATGTCATTATAGTCAGAACGGCTCATTTTGACAAGTTGAAATTTAGGATTTTTGTATAAATATCTAACATTGAACGTTGGAATGGACTCGATTGTTAAGTTTTTGTACTATTTTACCTATGATTTATCATTGATATCAGGTTTTTTAAGGTTTTTTCCTTCAACTCTGTTTCCTGCACATTCGACATCTTGCAAATTCAGGACAATCCATGTCAGGTTTTTTCTGTCATCAAATTTTCAAAGCATAACGTTTGACTGTATGGTTCTTTATTCGGTATCATATATATAAGTGAAAAAACCGCAATGCAAGTTAAAGAAAGAAGGTGAAGAGGTTGGCAGAAAAAACATTATACCGCATCGGCGAACTTTCTAAGTTAGCTGAGGTCAGCCCGCGCACCATCGACTTTTATACCTCAACCGGTTTGATCGAGCCGGACAGTCGATCAGCCAAAAATTATCGTCTATACAGCGACGAAACTTTGTTTCGCCTGAAACGTATTGTACAAATGAAGAAGGACAAATACTCTCTCGAGGAAATCAAAACAACCCTCGACGATTGGAAAAAGATCTCTTCCGAAGAGCATGTGTCCAGTAAGCTAACAGACCTGGAGCTTCACTTAGAACGTCTTCAGCGGGAAGTGAAAGAGCTTGAGCCCGTTCTCAGCCAACTGAAGCCCAAGCAAGCGAATAAGCTGTTCAAGCGCCTTGTGCCGCAAACAGCTGCTTGTGTGGAAGCTTTAATGCTTTTGTTAAACAAGGGCGGACTCATGTAAGCTTCACTCAAAACTGCATATATTAATGGAGGGAACGACAATGTTGTTTTTTCACCCGATGGACTTCTTGATTCTCATCGCATTCGCTGTTTCAATCTGGGCTCAATTCCGGGTGCGAGGAACATTCAAGCGTTGGTCAGACGTACCTATTTCAAGCGGCTTAACCGGCTACCAGGCCGCAAGACGCATGCTTGATAACAATGGTCTTCACGACGTACCCGTAGAGCCGGTTCCAGGTACGCTCTCCGACCACTACGATCCGATTCACCGGACGGTGCGTCTATCCGAGAGTGTTTATTATGAAAGCTCCATATCGGCCATCTCGGTCGCTTGCCACGAGGTTGGCCATGCGATCCAGCATAGCGTGCACTATCCGATGCTTGCCCTTCGTCACAAGATGTTCCCTGTCGTTAATTTCGCTTCAGGATTCGCACCGTTCCTGCTGATTGCAGGGTTTCTCTTCAACTTTACGGGACTGATCGGTCTCGGCATTATATTCTTCTCTGCAGCAGTCGCGTTCCAATTAGTTACGCTGCCAGTCGAATTTAATGCAAGCAACCGCGCACGCGAAATTATGGTATCTGAGGGCTTTATCGCTAACGAAGAAGAACGAGGCGTCGCCAAGGTGCTCAACGCAGCTGCGCTTACTTATGTAGCAGCCGCATTGATTTCGCTGCTGGAGCTAGTTAAGTATATTATGATCTTCACGCAAAACCGAGAATAATCAAAAAAGAAGAGGCGGATCCTTTGGATCCGCCTCTTCTTTTATATTCTATTCTATCAAGGGGCTGCAGCTCAAGTCATAACCCGACTTAAGCTGCAGCCCCTTGATTATTTCTATGATGTACGGAATCTCGACAAGGACTCCTTAAGCTCTTTCGATACCGTCTCCAGCTTATCCGAAAGTCTGACTAAGCCCTCACTGATGTTCGTTTGCTCATTGCTCAGTGATGCCACTTCTTCGGAGGTCGCCGACGACTCTTCCGCTACCGCACTGACATTACCCATAGCCTCTGACAGCACGACCTGGGAATGCTCGAGCACCGTAACAGATTCTGTGGCCAATTGAAGACGTTGGACAAATTCGCCCATCTGGCTTTGAACCGTAAGGAAGATTTGATTCGCTTCTTTAACCGAACCGATTTGTTCTTGGAATATCGGGTAAGCATTCGATAAAACTTGTACGGTTTCATCAATTTCCCTTTGAATCGTTTCTGTGATTTGGCCGACAATATCAATCGACTGCCTGGATTGATCAGCTAATTTCCGAATTTCGTCCGCAACAACCATAAAGCCTTTACCCGCTGTACCCGCACGTGCGGCTTCAATCGTTGCATTAAGGGATAGAATATTCGTCTGCTTCGAAATATTGTTCAACACATCGAGAATTTTGCGGATCGATCTCGTGCTTTCTTTCAGGCGATCGACTTTCTCCACCATGGATCGGGTCATCTCTTCCGTAAGCCCTGTCTTCTCGATGAGAATGTTCATGTAAGAGGTACCCTGCTGACTCGCTCTCTCCACTTCTGTGGCTGCAGAGCCCATCTGCCCATTCGCGCTCATAACTTGATTCATCTGCTGCCCCATGTCAGAGGTCAGATCGCTGCCCTTCTCGGCTTCAACCGCCAAGCTGGTCGCACCGTTCGCAATTTCCTCGGTTGCAACCGCAATTTCCTTGGCAGATATCGCCGTCTTCTTCGAAGCATCCGCCAGATCGCCTGCCGTGTTAAGAACATCCTGAGCAGACTGGCTCGTTTGATTAACAAGAGTCGTAATCTGGGCCATCATTTGATTGAAGCTCTGTGATAGCTGGCCAATCTCGTCTTTCCCATTGAAATCGGAACGAACTGCCAGATTGCCTTGCTCTCCTTCGTTCATCAGGTTACGAAGCTTGACGAGCGGAATCGCCACCATTCGAATAACGAACAATCCAATACCAATAGCAAGAAGCGCGGCAAGACCTGCAATCATCCAAGTCATTTTCTGGATTTGTCCCGCATCCTTCACAAGCTCGTTTACGGGAACCGCTCCTAATAAGCGCCAATCCATCGAATCAAAGTTATTGTAGATAGCCAGCACTTGCTCGCCGGCCCTGTCACTGGCTTCGAAAGCGTCCTTCGTCTTTCTCTTGTCGAATTTCGGCAGCGTTACAGTAGCAGGCTTTCCTATCTGCTCCAGATTGGCATCATATACGACATTATTCTCTGCATCAACAATTGTTATTTCACTGCCTTCACCGATATTCAGATCCTCGAGTTGGCTCGTTAATTGCTTCAGATGCACTTCCATAGCAAGCACGAAGTTGCCTTCATTCGTCGTCGTGTTCTTAATGAGTCTCGTAAGCGCAAAGGTCGCTGAGCCGGAATTGCCTAATCCCTTGGGCTGAACCGGCAACCATAACACCCGGCCGTCGAGCTTGACCACTTCTTTAAACCAATCGGTTTCCTGAGCGTTATCAATCGATGTTCCATTCGTAATCGGTTTTTTTCCTTCACCCAGTGGGATCAGATTCACACTGGACACCGATTGATTGCCCATGATGTACATCATCAGACTTTCCGTTATTTTTCTAGTGGATTCGAATTTCGCATATTCATCCGTCGATTTGCTTACCACCAGCATCTCAGCCTGCAAGGTTTTATCCAGCATCATCTGCATGGACAGGTCTTCATAATTCTGAAACATGAGATCCAGCTTACCCGTAGATTGTCCGAGAGCGATCTTACTAAACTCCGATACCTTCTTCTGGATAATCGACTTTGAAGTGGAATACGAGGACAAACCTACAACAAGCACACATAAAAGTATGGCAGAGAAAATGATTAAGAATAACTTCATGCCAACCGACTTCAAGGGACTTCTTAGATTAACTCCATTACGCGTCGTTGAGTAAAACGAATTCTCCTTAACCTTCTTTCCTTCTGGTTTCGATTTGATTTTCTTCTTATCCCTGGTTTTCAATGTGAGACACCACCTGGTATATAATATTGGCCTTACATCCTGCTGTTGTTGGACTGGCGCGGATGCACAGCTCTTATTCCCATACATAATCTAGACCAGCCATTCGGTAATAGACAAAAACAACCTATATCAATAAGTTATTATGAGTCTTTCTACACAATTGCCAATCTTCATCTATCTCGTATATCGGCGGTTCATGATCATAAAGTTAGAACAAATATAGAAATAGTTCCATAAAAAATACTCTCAGCGGGTCAATAGACCGATAAGAGAGTAGGACTAGAGGACGACTATTATCATTGATATCATTCATTCGGCTTCCGCGCTCCCATGAAAATAAAACAAGCTAGGAATCCTGAACGGATCCCTAGCTTGTTGGATGGCGGAACGCCCCTATTGTGACGTTTCCTTACTATCGCGAATATTTTTATTATGCTCCTTCAATGTACGGGCAAATAAATGCTTGTTGCTGCCGTCCTTCTTGGTCACATAATAGAAAAACTCCGTCTTCTCCGGGAATAGAGCCGCTTCAATGGATTTCAGGCTCGGAGAAGCGATTGGCCCTGGAGGAAGGCCCTTGATTTGATAGGTGTTGTACGGACTATCCACAAGTAAGTCTTTCTCATATAGACGCTCCTTGGGCTTGTCCAACGAGTATTGAACGGTTGCATCGATTTGCAGCGGCATCTTCTTCGCCAAGCGGTTATAGATAATCCCGGCCACAATCGGTCGTTCTTCGTCCACTACTACCTCGCGTTCTACAAGCGAGGCGATGGTCATCAGCTGGTGAAAATCAATTTCCCGCTCAGCAAGCGTCTCTTCCCAGTTCTCCGGAAGCCCGTTCAGCTTGCGGTCCAGCTCCTTCAGCATCCGCTCTATTATCATGTCTGGCGTGCTGCCCTTCTCTAATTCATACGTTTCCGGGAACATATAGCCTTCCAGACGATGCTTCATTTGTTTATTCTTCGGAATCGAACGAACGGATTCCGCATCACCCCACGTCTTATCCGTATCCGTCAGCTTCAGGAAAGCAGCGCGCTCAACCACGCCGGCTTTGCTTAGTGTATCTGCAATCTGTTCGACCGTATATCCTTCCGGAATCGTAAAGCGGATCGTTTCTTCCTTCAGCGTTTCGCCAGCATTCAGCTTGGCTATGATGGCTGTTTTATCCATACCCGGTTTCAATTCATATACACCGGCTTGGAAACGCGGCCCCTCATCCTTAAGACGCAGGTAGTACTTGAATATGAATGCGTTGCGGATGATGTCTTGATCCTCGAGAACTTCAGCAAACTTAAACGGCGACATCCCCTGCTTCAGTTCCACCTGTTTCACTTCTCCTGCGGAAGTCGGGCGTAAGCCGTTCCAAATATAGAATGCTACACCGCCGACGATGAGTATCATGACTGTAAGAAGTGAGACGATAACCCATAACGTAATGATTCCTCGACTCGGTCCAGCTTTATGTTTTTTCTTCTTTACCGGTTTCTCTTCACCCGGTTGCCGCTCTGAGTAATCCAACGCCAATCCTCCGTTTCAAACAACTTATGCCGGCTCATAAGGAGCGGCAGTCCTAAACATTTCGTGAAAAAAGGGCGGTTTGCACCGCCCTCTTCGTCCTATTATTCATAGACTGCACCGTTTATGGCCTTTCGTCGCTCATAAACAGCAGATCGTCGTAAGCTTCAGCGGCTGCTTCCCATTCATCTTCATCATCAATGGATTCAAGCCCAGGTTCAGTTCCGCTTGAGGTCACGATACGGAAAAAGGCAACCTCATCTTCCTTGCGCATGCGCGCGGATTGCAGACCGGCGTATGCCTGTTCTCCAAGCTGAAACTCAGCGACGATTTCAAACGGTTCGGTACCGCCATCTTCGCCGATTAGTTCAACTTCACGGCCGAAGACATTCTGTAATACGGAAATTCGTTGCACCGTAGACACGCAAGGCGCCCCTTTCTCGTTTAAGCAATGGTCAGTCTTTCTCTTCGTCAATCTCGCCAAGCAGCGTATTGAACGTCTCTTCGACCATGTTCCACTCTTCTTCATCCTCGATCGTGTAGAGCTTCAAGTCATCACCGTCTTCTTCATAACGGAATGCATACACCTCGTCAGCTTCTTCGTCCTCGGACTCCGAGTTAAGCGGAACGACCATCATATATTTCTGATCGGATCCGTCTACCTCAAACTTCATGACTACCTCGAACTCTTCCTCATTGCCTTCTTCATCTGGAATATAGATGATTTCTGGCTCTTCGTACTGCATGTCGTCCTTTGTCATCGTTACCCTCACCTTTTCGTTTTAGAATCGAGATAATTTTGCAAAATGAGCGTTGCCGCCATTTTGTCCACGACCAGCTTTCGCTTCTTACGGCTGACATCTGCCTCAAGCAAGGTCCGCTCCGCGGCTACCGTTGTCAGTCGTTCATCCCAAAGGTGAACGGGTACATTTAGCTTTTGCTGTAAATCTTGTGCGAATGCGATGCAAATTTCGCCACGCGGACCGATGGTACCATTCATGTTCTTCGGTAATCCAACCACGATCTCGCTTACTTCATGTTCTTCCAGCAGCTTAACGAATGAATCGATCTCGCTGCCATCGCGCCGCTTCTCGACGATGCCGACACCTTGTGCCGTCCAGCCGAAGGCATCACTGACTGCAACGCCGATTCTGCGGTCGCCGTAGTCCAGCCCCATGATGCGCATACGTGTATCGGCCCCATTTCTTCTTCGGTTACTTGCGGTGCTGACTTAAATAGGACCGAACAAGCTCTTCAATCAGCTCGTCACGCTCTTTTCTGCGTATTAAACTTCTGGCGTTGTTATGCCGCGGAATGTATGCGGGGTCTCCGGACAACAAATAGCCGACGATCTGGTTGATCGGATTGTAATCCTTCTCCTGCAATGCATCGTATACCGAGAGAATGATCTCTTTCGAAGAAGTTTCAAGCCCTTCCGCCTTTACGTCGAATTTCATCGTCTTGTCCATGGAATTCATCGCCAGCACCTCACTTTCCAAGCCGCTTAACAGCCCATTTATATTCTTATCATATCACATTTGCCTGTGATAGAACCAGTTCTTCAGCAATTCGCAGCGCTTCGTCTAATTTAGATGGATCTTTTCCGCCTGCTTGTGCCATGTCCGGGCGTCCGCCCCCGCCTCCGCCGCAGACTGCCGCTGCTTCCTTGACGATTTTGCCGGCGTTAAAGCCTTGTTTCACAAGCCCCGGCGACACGGCCGCAACCAAGTTCACTTTATCCTCAGCGGCTGCGCCAAGAATGATGACCGCTTCAGGAAGCTTGGTCTTCAGCTCATCTACGATGCCACGCAGCGCATCCATTGAAGGCGCGCTTACACGAGCAGCCAGTACGGTAACGCCTCCTGCTGTCTTCGCTTGCGTCTCTAGCGAGCCAGCTTCAATTCGGCTCAGCTTACTTTGCAGGGAATCATTCTCCCGGCTCAGCTCTTTGGTCTGAGCGAATAAAGCTTCGATTCGTTTCGGTACATCTGCTGTGTTGGACTTCAGCAGGTTCGCAGCCTGCTTCAGAAGCTCCAGTTGACTTTCCATGTACTCATAGGCATTGCGGCCTGTGACAGCTTCTATACGCCGAACGCCCGAACCAATTCCGCTCTCGCCAATCAGCTTGAACAATCCGATCTGAGCCGTATTGGCCACGTGGCAGCCACCGCACAATTCCAAGCTGTAATCGCCTACGCGTACGACGCGTACGACATCGCCATATTTTTCACCGAACAACGCCATTGCTCCCATTTCTTTGGCTTCGGCAAGCGACTTGTAATCAATTTGAAGCGGAGTGCCCAGCCAAATTTGCTCATTCACACGGCGTTCGATATCAGCAAGCTCCTCCGGCGTGATGCTGCCGAAGTGAGAGAAGTCGAAGCGTAAGCGATCCGGTTCAACCAAAGAACCCGCTTGATTGACATGCTCACCAAGAACATCCTTCAATGCGCGGTGGAGCAAATGCGTCGCGGTATGGTTCTTAATGATCGCTTCCCGTGTCTCCGTAAGAACCGAAGCGGCAACCGAATCCCCAACGCGTACAATTCCGCTGGCAACAACAGCATGATGGATCGGTTGGCCATGTGGCGCTTTCGTAACATCCTCTACCGTTAACGTGAAGCCATTGTCCGAAATCGTACCACGGTCGCCAATCTGACCGCCGCTCTCGGCATAGAACGGTGTCCGGTCAAGCAGCACGAGAACCCGGCTGCCTGCTTCCGCAGATTCCACCAAGGAAGCTTCGTTCACGATGGCTAATACCTTTGCGTCTTCGATCATAAGCTGTTGATAGCCGATGAACTCCGACTTCTCTGTCAGCTCGGAGAGTGCTCCGCCTTGAACGTTCATGCTGCCCGTATCCTGGCGAGCCGCACGCGCACGTTCGCGCTGCTCTTCCATCGCAGTATCGAAGCCGGCACGATCAACCGTCATTCCTTGTTCTATCGCGTAATCTTCCGTCAGGTCGAATGGAAAACCGTATGTGTCATACAGCTTGAACGCATCCTGACCGCTAATTTCACGAATACCTGCAGTCTCTGCCGCTTTTACCAGTTCGGACAATAACGATAGTCCGTCGGACAGCGTTTCGTGGAAGCGCTCCTCTTCTGAGAGGATCACTTTCTCGATAAACTCGCGCTTGTCGACAACCTCAGTGTAGTATACGCCCATAATGCCGCTAACAACCTTCACCAGCTCGTAAAGGAACGGACGGTCGACACCAAGTGTCTTTCCATAACGGACTGCACGACGCAGAAGCCTGCGGATCACATAGCCGCGGCCTTCATTCGAAGGCAGTACACCGTCTCCTACAGCGAAAGCAACGGTACGAATATGATCGGCAATGACTTTCAGCGCAACATCATGATCCGCGTTCTCGTTGTACCGGACGCCTGCAATCTCACAGGTTCTGTCGATAATCGGACGGAACAGATCCGTATCGAAGTTGGATGGCACATCCTGCAAGATAGATGCAAACCGCTCCAGTCCTGCGCCTGTATCAATGTTCTTATTCGGAAGTGGCGTATAGCTGCCGTCTTTATTATGATTGAACTGCGAAAACACAAGATTCCATACTTCCAGGAACCGTTCGTTCTCCCCACCCGGCCAGCATTCAGGATCGGACAGATCGCCGTACTTGTCGCCCCGGTCATAGAAAATTTCGGTACACGGACCGCAAGGGCCTTCACCGATGTCCCAGAAGTTCTCGTCAAGCTTGTAGATGCGCTCTGCCGGCAAGCCGATCTTCTCGTTCCAATAGCGGTATGCTTCCTCATCCTCCGGATAAACGGTAACGGACAGGCGCTCCGGATCGAAACCGATCCATTGCGGACTCGTCAGAAACTCCCAAGCCCATGAAATCGTTTCTTCCTTGAAGTAGTCGCCGATCGAGAAATTGCCGAGCATTTCAAAAAAAGTGTGATGCCGGCGCGTCTTACCGACATTCTCGATATCGTTCGTGCGGATGCACTTCTGCGAATTGACGATACGCGGATTGTCGGGTATCACCCTTCCGTCGAAATACGACTTCAGCGGTGCCATCCCCGCATTGATCCACAGAAGGGATGGATCATTATGCGGTACGAGTGACGCGCTCGGTTCGACGTGATGTCCTTTACTTTCGAAGAACGCGAGCCATTTGGAACGAATTTCACTAGCCTTCATATTAAACGCCTCCATTGGTTTCTAGAAAAACAGAAAAACGCCCCTGCAAAAACAGGGACGAATCAATTCGCGGTACCACCCTAGTTACTGCCCAAATGTCTTCATAGCCGATAGAACGGCAGACAATCTGCGGCAATCTCCTCAAGCAGACGTTAACGGGTCCAACCGGTGAAGTTCATTCACACTCCGAAACCAGCTTTCCGCTATCCTTCGTCATTGGAATTATCGCAGCCAACACGGCGCCGATACGCTCGCGTCGTAACTCCATCTCTGATTGACGGTCTATAGCATACTTTATGTTTCATCCACGATTTAACATATAACTGAATCACATATTAACATATAGTATATCGGCTTCCCCGGTCTGCTGTCAAATGGTCTTTCGCCTGACATAATAAGCGAACATATGCTGGATAATGACCTTTAAAGCAGCGAAGATGGGAACCGCCAAGATCATCCCGACGATACCCGCAATCTCGCCCCCGACAAGCAAAGCAAATATGATAGAGAGCGGATGCATATGCAGTGTACGGCCGACCACCTGCGGAGAAATAATGTTTCCTTCGAGAATTTGGCAGGCCGTATTAACAGCAACGACGAGCAGCATCATTTTTAACGATATGGTGGATGCCATAACCAGCGCCGGGGCAGCCCCGAAGAAAGGGCCGAGATACGGAATAATGTTCGTGATCGCCACTACGCCGGCCAATAGAATCGGATACGGCATGCCGATGATCCAATAACCGATATACGCAAGCGCGCCAACAATGACGCAAACGAGGAATTGTCCGCGAATGTAGCTGCCCAGCGCGTTGTCGATATCTTTGAGCAGGCGTACGGCATGCTTCCGGTGCGGCCTTGGCACATACGTAAGAATCGTACGCTCGAACACATTGAAGTCCTTCAAGATGTAGAACGCCAAGAACGGAATGATGAATGCGATGAATACAACATTCAGCATCGCTCCAATATTATTAACGAAATCGAAGATCGCTTCTGATGCTTGTTTTTCCAATTTCAACAGCGAGCTGTCAATCCCGCTCCGAATGCTCTCCGGCAGAAACGAGGAATTATTCAAATCATTGACTAAGCTCTGCGCGCGCATCGTTAAATCCGGCATATGATCGTTCAGCTCCTGCAGCTGCTCCATAAACATCGGTATCACGTTGAGTAAAATAACCGTCAGCGAAGCGACGAATACCGCATAGATGAGCAGAACTGCCATTGTCCGAGGCACCTTACGCTCTCCTAACAGGCTGACAATTGGATTTAATACATACGATATGATCATGGCAATCAAGAATGGAGCTATCACCGCTTTGAGAAAACCATACACTTGAACGATGATTGGTTTGATGAGCAGCAATAAGTACAGGGCAATTAACCCGAGAATGATATAGACGAGCAACATAAACAAACGGTTATTCGTGAACCGCTCCATCATCCCCGCCCCCTTTTACCTTTAAACACCATGTATTGCCCACCCGCAGTCACCGGAATTCATCATTTGTTACAGTATATGTACAAGTTGTCCGAATCATCCCCTGCCGGCAGGAAAAGTGCACATGGAACGCTCTTACCCGGATAATTGAACCAAAAAAAAGACGACCGCTAGGGTCGTCTTTGTCTACATCCTGCCTCGCATTAGTTCGCGTGAACTTGAGGCGCTTCTTCTTCAAAAAACAAATCGTCGAGCGAGCTTAATGTCCCGTCTTCTTCAACTTGAAAGACAGACATCTTATCTCCATTCACCGTAAGTTCAATGAAGCATCCCCAGCAATAAAATTGATGGGAACCAATTTTGCCGATATCCTTCGAGTTGCAATTGGGGCATCTCATGGTTCATTTCTCCCTATAACCGAATCAGAAGCGGCGACCGGCTCCATAAGCCATTCACTACCGGCCGGAACGATAATCGCGTTTTCCCCGAGCATGACGGTATCGGGGTCGGATGGAACAGGCAGCCATTTGCGCCCTTCCATCACATCCGCTATGAAACCGTCGGTAAGCTCATAACCTACTATTTGTGTACCCTGTATTTCATTAAAATAAACATCCGACACGCGGCCTAATTGCTCACCGTCGATCGTAATCACAGGTAAATCTTTAAGACGGACAGGCCCGGTGTAGAAGGAACGCTGAATTTCCGCGGGTTCTGCTTTACGGACAGAAGCTTCATTCATAATGAGAATCGCATCTTCCCCGCAGATAAGAACATCGTTCCAGAGCACGGTTTTCATCGAGGATAAGAATCGTCTGCCTGCATCAAGGACGATGCCGCCCAGCTGCCAATGCTCGTCAAACCAAGCATCCTTCACATGTCCGACCTGTTTGCCAGCGTCAACTTCCAGTACGGGTAGGCCGATCAAATGCTGAAGTCTAATCACAGTCTGAGGAGGCCTCCTAGGCATTATTACGAATGCGGCCTAATATCGTTTCAACTTTTTTGGCCGCTTGTTCGATATCCTCCAAAGTATTCCCCAAACCGAAGCTAAATCTAACAGCAGAGTTCAAGCGCTCGCGCTGAATTCCCATTGCCTTCAATACGTGAGAGGGCTCAAGTGAACCCGCCGTACAGGCAGAACCGCTGGATGCCGCGATGCCTTCCACATCTAAATTCATGAGCATCGTTTCGGTATCGATACCGATAAAGCTCATATTCACGATGTGGGGCAGCTGCATCGAAGGATGGCCGTTCACAACTAATTGTCCGGATCCCGTCAGCTTGTACATCTGCTCTACCCACTCTAGACGAAGCTTGTCCAAAAAAAGTTTCCTCTCCGCCATTGAATTCACAGAAATTTCAATCGCTTTGGCAAATCCGGCAATGCCCGCGAGGTTCTCGGTGCCTGCACGCCTCTTCCGCTCTTGGGAACCGCCGTGATGCAGCGGTTCAAACGGGGACTGGCGGGCTATATAGAGGGCACCTACTCCTTGCGGTCCATTCAGCTTATGCGCGGAGAAGCTCATCAGATCAACCGGCAATTCCTTCAAATCGATCGGAATCGATCCTAACGCCTGAACAGCGTCGACATGAAAGAGAATCCCGTGTATATGGGCAATCTCTCCGATATCGGCGATGGGTTGGATCGTTCCGGTTTCATTGTTGGCATACATTATGCTGATCAAGCCGGTTTCGGGACCTATGGCCGCTTCTACATCGCCGGGCGAGACGATCCCGTATTCATCGACGGGCAGTACAGTCAAGCTAAAACCTTCATTCTCTAAAGCTTTGCAAGTATGCAATACCGCATGATGCTCGGCGGCTGATGTAATGATATGGGTCTTGCCCCGCTTACTCATTGCTTTGGCCGAACCAACAAGCGCGGTATTATCGCTTTCCGTGCCTCCGGAGGTAAAGATAAGCTCTGAGGACATGCAGCCGATCCGACTGGCGATCGAATCGCGCGATTGATTCAATAATTGGCGAGCCGAGCGGCCGTAGCTGTGCAAGCTAGAAGCGTTGCCTGGAATGCGGGTATACACGTCCAGCATCGCTTCTGCCACTTCGGGATGTATCGGGGTTGATGCGGCATGGTCAAAATAATAACGTACCATTAGATCCGCCCGTTAAATGTAAAACATGTAGGAATCGGGTTTTCCCTCATCCTTAAACGAAATAAGATCTGCAAGCGTCGTGGAGTCCAATACCTGTGCGATGCTATCCCGAATACGCAGCCACAAATCACGTTTGGCAGGATCGTCTTCTTCCGTAAAATCAACCGGCGAAATCGGTCCTTCCAGGATGCGGATGACGTCTCCCGCTGTAATCGTCTCAGGCTCGCGTGATAGAATATAACCGCCATAAGCGCCGCGAACACTCTTAACCAGCCCTGTATTGCGCAGCGGTGCGATCAATTGCTCCAAATAATGCTCCGATAATCCATTACGTTCGGCAATGCTCTTGAGCGAAGTCGGACCTTCGCCGAACTTGGTGGACAGCTCCATCATAATTGTTAAACCATATCGGCCTTTGGTCGATATCTTCAACTACAGCACCTCTTCTCTGAAAAGCATACATTGATTATAACAAGGTTGAAGTTATGCCCTCAGGCAATCAACTCATTAATCATGGTATTCCCATATCACATACATGTTAACATATTCAAGCAGTGTTTGGTTAAAAAAGCTTGACATCTTCATGAAAAAGTTGTTCTATCTGTGCTACAATAAAGAAACTTGCGGATTTGCAAGCTCTCCGGCCAGAATTACGGTCTGCGATATTGCTATACCGTTATGAAACAAGGTGGTGTATTAGCTAATGGGCACGACAAACGCTTCAACCCGTATCGTCGTCGGCATGTCCGGCGGCGTCGATTCCTCCGTAACTGCTCTTTTATTGAAGCAGCAGGGCTACGACGTGATCGGCATATTCATGAAAAACTGGGACGACACCGATGAATTCGGCCGCTGTACGGCGGAAGATGACGCAGAAGATGTTCGCCGCGTCTGCGATCAAATCGGCATCCCCTACTATACGGTTAATTTCGAACAAGCCTACTATGATAAGGTGTTCGCTTATTTCCTCGATGAATACCGCCGGGGGAGAACGCCGAATCCGGACGTCATGTGCAACCGTGAGATCAAATTTGGGGATTTCCTCAAGAAAGCGCTGGATCTGGGGGCTAATTACCTCGCTACCGGACATTACGCCCGTGTTGAGCGAATGGCGGACGGTTCGACGAAGCTGCTCCGCGGCATCGACAGCAATAAGGATCAAACCTACTTCCTTCACGCGCTGAATCAGGATCAGCTTAGTAAAGCGATGTTTCCGATTGGGCATCTGCCCAAACCGGAAGTGCGCAGGATCGCGGATGAAGCCGGTCTGGCGACCGCGAAGAAGAAGGACAGCACCGGCGTTTGCTTCATCGGAGAACGGAATTTCAAAACATTCCTCAGTGGTTACTTGCCTGCCCAGCCTGGACCTATGATCGATATCGCTACCGGCGAGACGAAGGGGCGGCATGACGGGCTGATGTACTACACGCTCGGCCAGCGTCAAGGACTTGGCATTGGCGGTTCGGGGACAGGCGAGCCCTGGTTCGTCGCAACCAAGGATTTGAAGGAGAATGTGCTGTATGTTGTTCAGGGTGATCAGCATCCGAGCCTCTATTCCAAAGGATTGACCGCCACAGGCGTCAATTGGATTTCACCTGATAAGCCGCGGGGATCGCTGCGCTGCACAGCCAAATTCCGCTACCGTCAACCCGATCAAGGTGTAACCATCACGTTTCGTGAAGACGGAGAAACGGTCGATGTCGTCTTTGATAACCATCAGAAAGCCATCACACATGGTCAAGCCGTCGTCTTCTATGCAGAAGAGGAATGCTTGGGTGGCGGAACCATCGATGATGTGCAGTTCATCTAACTAAAGCAATGACCAACACGCTTTCAGCCATACGGGTTGAGGGCGTGTTTTTCTTTCTCTTTACTGGCTCCAACCTAAAAAACAAGCACACCGCAGCGGTGTGCTTGTTTCTCTTTCTCTTCTATACCATCTACCCTGTCTCCGCATGAAGCTCCGGCTCGGGCTCTATTTGTTGTGGATCAAGTTTACGAATTAATATGCGGGAGATCCGGAGATGGTCCGTCTCCTCAATGATAAACTCAAAGCCATCTGGATGTGATATGCGTTGATTCTGCGATGGCGGAATTTCGATTTGTGAATACAACCATCCACCGATCGTATCGTAATCATCAGTTTCAATCTCAAGCCCGAAGTAGCTGTTCACCTCTTCAATGAGCATCATGCCGTTCACGGAGTGAGTAGCTTCATCTCTCTGTTCAACATCAGGACGCTCTTCGTCGAATTCATCTTGAATTTCGCCGACGATCTCTTCCATGATATCTTCCAACGTCACAAGTCCTGAAGTGCCGCCATACTCATCGATCAATATGGCGATTTGAGTCTTCTTCTTCTGCATAAGCTTGAGCAGCGTACTAATTTGCATCGACTCCGGTACCGTCGTCATCGGTCTGGTCATCGCCCGGATATCCTTGACGCCCTGCGTTTCGGTTACCTTCATCATATCCTTGATATGAACGAAGCCGATAATATTATCCTTATCCCCATCGCAGATTGGATAACGGGTATGCATTTCCTTGAGCGCGATTGCCTGATTCTCTTCGAAGGAAAGATTCGCGTATAAACAATTCATCTCTGTACGGGGAATCATGATCTCGCGGGCATTCGTCTCCGTAAAGTCAAAGATATTGTCGACCAAAGTCAATTCCGTATTGTCGATCAGCCCCGATTTATGGCTTTCTTTCATTAAAATACGGATTTCTTCTTCCGTATGTGCCGAATCATGCTCGGCAGCCGGTTCAACGCCTATTAAGTTCAACATCCTGTTGGCGGTGCCGTTCAGAAACCAGATGAACGGATACATGATTTTGTGGAACATGATGAGCGGTATAGCCGTCCATAATGTAACCGATTCCGATTTACGAATCGCGATCGTTTTCGGAGCCAATTCCCCCAGTACGATGTGCAGCAGGGTAATGATGGAAAACGCGATAATGAATGCGATCGTATGAATCACGGTTGGGCTGAAACTCAGCTTTAATAGCAGTGGCTCGATCACGCTTGCGATCGCTGGTTCACCAATCCAACCGAGACCGAGAGATGCGAGTGTGATTCCCAGCTGGCACGCGGATAAATAAGCGTCCAGATGGTTGGTCACATTAGAGGCAAAACGCGCGCGGCGGTTCCCTTCCAATGCAAGTGTATCAATTCGACTGCTTCTGACTTTCACCATGGCAAACTCGGCGGCAACGAAAAAACCGTTCAAAAAAACGAGTACCAAAATCAATAATCCATTCAAGATTATGGGTAACGGGTCACTTAACAACGATTCCCTGCCAACCAAACGCCGTCCATAACGACCAGTTCGGTGACAGGTGCACCTCCTCTGGATAAGAAAATTATAAAGAAACTTTATAATATAAGAGTAGTCGAATCAGGTCGTCCTCGTCAAACTTCGGTTTAACAGCAGGATCGCCGTTTTCCGGTTATATTTAATGTTTATTCCGGCAAGGTCGGCCTTTATGCGCCTTTTGCTGGCTCGTGCTCTTGTTTAGAGCATAAGGAGGCTGTTATTTCCCATTACGGCGCGTTTGGTTCAGTTTTATTTTTTCTTCCATTCCCTGCTCTGTCGCATGATAGAACGTTTTCTTCTCCAGTCTTTCAGGCAAGTAAGTCTGCTTCACATAATGGCCAGGGAAATTATGCGGATATTGATACCCCACATGCCCCAGACGCTCCGCTCCGCTGTAATGGGTATCACGAAGATGCAGAGGAACTTCTGCCGCCCCCACCTTGCTGATCGTATCCATGACATTGCCGATCGCTACTGCAGTCGCGTTGGATTTGGGGCTCTCGACCGCGAACAGAATCGCTTGCGAAATATTGTATTTGGCTTCCGGCCAGCCGATCTTATGATAAGCATCCATCGCGGTTACGGCTTGCACCATAGCCTGCGGGTTGGCCAGCCCAATGTCTTCGCTGCATGCGACGATCAAGCGCCGGATGAATGTCATCGGGTCCATTCCCAAGCTTTCAACCGCATACAGAAACCAGAATAATGCTGCATCGCTGGAACCCCTGACACTCTTGTGGAAAGCGGACAACACATCATATTGCGTCGATTCATCCGCTCGGATCGTCGGCTTGCGGATCGATTCCTCCGCCACTTCAAGCGTCACATGCACGGAGCCATCAGGCTCGGACGGCGTCGTTACGGCAGCCAGCTCAATAGCATTCAATGCGCGCCGGATATCCCCGCCAGCCATATTGGCTATGTGCTCCAGAGCTGCGTCATCAACCTTGAGGTCCATGAAGCCCAGTCCCCGGCCCTTGTTCGAAATCGCTCTTCTCATCGCTTCGAGAGCATCCTCGCGCGTCAACGCATGCAGCTCGAACAAGGTTGAACGCGATAACAACGCTCCATTAACGTAATGAAACGGATTCTCTGTCGTTGCCCCGATGAATACGATCGTTCCCTGTTCAACTGCGGGCAGCAGAGCATCCTGACGGGAGCTGTTGAATCGGTGGACCTCATCGAGGAACAGAATGGTCTTCCGCCCGTACATCGATTTATTGACCCGGGCCTGATCGATCACCTCGCGCACATCCTTCACCGTTGCGTCCACTGCATTGAGCTTGACGAATTCGCCCTGCGTCTGCTTGGATA
This sequence comes from Paenibacillus mendelii, assembly GCF_024498075.1. Classification (GTDB taxonomy): domain Bacteria; phylum Bacillota; class Bacilli; order Paenibacillales; family Paenibacillaceae; genus Paenibacillus_Z; species Paenibacillus_Z mendelii. The sequence goes on along the minus strand of NZ_JANHOF010000005.1, from coordinate 466,736 downwards.
TGATGTGGGCAAGAGTGGTTTTACCGCAACCAGGGGGGCCGTATAACAGAATCGAGGATACTTGATCCGCTTCGATAGCTCTGCGCAGCAGCTTCCCCGGCCCAACGATATGCGATTGGCCAATGTATTCTTGAATGGTCTCCGGCCTCATCCGATCCGCCAGCAGCTTGGCTCGAGGTTGGTTCGTTTCGTCTTGATATGAAAAAAGATCCATCTATATCCACACTACCTTTTAAATTTCAATTGGAAATCAGCTGTTGATTACTGTCATCATACCATATAGGCACAGACGTTCGCCAGTAAAACACCCCTTTATCCAACGCGGATAAAGGGGTGTTCCGTTGAGCGTTATAAGCCGGTAAAGGTTTGATACAGCAGATAGATGTTTAATCCCGCTATGACGACAGCCACTGTCCAAGCTAGCATTTTCATCCAAGGGGGATTGACGAACTCGCCCATTTTCTGCTTATCGCTGGTGAATTTCACGAGCGGGATGACCGCAAAGGACAGCTGCAGAGACAGAATGACCTGGCTCAGTATGAGCAGCTGAGCCGTTCCGCTTTCCCCGTATAAAGCCGTGACGATCACGGTGGGAATGATTGCAATTAACCGGGTGATTAGCCGTCTGAACCACGCGGGCAGACGAATGTTCAGAAAGCCTTCCATCACGATTTGACCCGCCAACGTACCGGTTAAGGTGGAGTTTTGTCCGGAGGCCAGCAATGCTACGCCGAACAGGATGCTCGCAAGCGTCGTACCCAGCAATGGCGAAAGCAGGTGAAAGGCATCGCCGATTTCAGCCACTTCATTATAGCCCCGCGTATGAAAGACGGCAGCGGATATAACTAGTATCGCCGCGTTGATAAATAAGGCGAAGAACAGAGCGATCGTAGAATCCCACGTCGTATACTTAATCGCTTGACGCTTACCAGGCGCAGTCTGGTCGAATCGGCGGGTTTGTACGATGGAGGAGTGCAAATATAAATTATGCGGCATGACGGTCGCACCGAGAATACCGATGGCGATATAGAGCATGGCCGGATTCGTAATGATTTCCGTGCGCGGAACGAAGCCTGCGGCGACATCGCCGAAATTAGGATTCGACCATATAATCACAATGACAAAACAGATGCCTATCGTCACGATTAAGGAGATCACAAGCGCTTCGATATATCGGAAGCCCTTGTTCTGAAGCAGCAGGATGAGCAGAACATCGACGACGGTAATAATAACGCCATAGATTAGCGGAATGCCGAACAATAAATTCAAGGCGATTGCCGTACCGATGACTTCAGCCAGATCGCAAGCCGCAATAGCAAGCTCACAAAGGACCCATAGTGTCATCGCCACAGGTCTGCTATAGTGATCGCGGCAAGCTTGCGCCAAGTCGCGCCCGGTTACGATACCGAGCTTACCGGAGAGCGCCTGCAGCAGAATCGCCATCAGATTGGAGAGCAGAATGACGGATAGCAGCGAATAGCCGAACATGGAGCCGCCGGCCAGATCCGTTGCCCAGTTGCCAGGATCCATGTAACCCACCGCAACCAGATACCCCGGACCGGCAAAGGCGAGGAATTTACGAATCCAGGAACCGTTCGTCGGGATCTTCATCGACCGGTAAGCTTCTGGAAGAGAAGGCGCGATGCGAGTCTGACTCCAGCCTTCTTGATGTGCAGCTGTTTCTTCGTTCTTCATTATGGAATCACCTCGATGTGGGCTTGCACAACTAGTATCACGAATCTTCGTCGTTTTCTTTCATTGTACACCCACAAAAAAGTTTGTCAAAGGCAACATTTGTTCAAACGGACAATATTCAATGCAACAAAAAACCGTTGATATGCAGGCTATCGCTGCATTGTTCAACGGTTTTTCAACAACTAACCAGTAAAAGTATCTGGGCTCAGTTCCTTTTACAAAAAGGGTTGTTCGATCACTAGCCTTATACGTATTTTCATCCCGGTTATTGCGCTTGCACCTCTTCGAGCAAATCCTTGACGACGACGCTTACCATAATAAGGCCTGCGACTGGCGGCACGAATGCATTGCTTGCAGGAGGCTGCTTGGCTTTACGGATCTCTGGCGCATTGTCGGGTACGATACGCTGCGTGACGTCCTCTCGGGGCTTCTGAGGCTCTTCAGTCGAGAAGACGACCTTGACCCCTTTCTTGATCCCTTCCTTGCGCAGCTTCTGACGAACGACGCGAGCAATCGGGTCCATCGATGTTTTAGAAATATCTGCGACTTGGAATCGGGTCGGGTCCATCTTATTCGCTGCGCCCATGCTCGAGATGATCGGGATTTTACGCTCCAAGCATTGCTTGATGAGATGGATCTTATACATAATCGTGTCCGATGCGTCCACGACATAATCAAGCGGGTACTCGAACAGCTTCTCATAGGTTTCTTCGGTGTAGAACATGCGAAGCGATATCGCGTCACAATCGGGATTGATTAGCTTGATGCGGTCACGCATCAGATCGGCCTTCGGCTGCCCTACAGTGGTGGTGAGCGCATGAATTTGCCGATTCACATTGGTAATATCAACAACATCTTTATCAATCAGAATGATTCGGCCGACGCCTGTTCGAGCGAGCGCCTCGGCCGCGATAGAGCCGACGCCGCCGATTCCGAGCACCGCGACGGTGCTTCGTTTCATCCGCTCTAGACCTTCAGGACCGATCGCCAGCTCCGTACGGGAAAATTGATGCAGCATAGGGAAAGACGCCTCCTCTTTGCGGTAGTGATGGTTTTACTTAACATCAAGGGGAAGACGCGCTCTCACAAGTATAACTTGCTTAGAACGCGCCTGCTTGGTTAACCCATTAGTTTTGCGTGTTGGCTGCTGCAGCTGTCGCTTCAGCTTGCTTGACAGGCTTAGGCAGCGTGCGGATATGCAGCTGCTGCAGCTGGGACAAATCGACCTCGGAAGGCGCGTCGCAGAGCAGATCCGTCGCACTCGCGGTTTTCGGGAAAGCAATCGTCTCACGCAGGTTCGTACGGCCGGCCAACAGCATCACCAGGCGGTCAAAGCCGAATGCGATTCCGCCATGCGGTGGAGTTCCGTATTCGAAGGCATCCAGCAGGAAGCCGAACTTCTCTTGTGCTTCTTCAGGCGAGAAGCCGAGCGCTTTGAACATTTGCTCTTGAACTTCGCGCTTGTAAATACGCATAGAACCGCCGCCCACTTCGTATCCGTTCAGTACGAGGTCGTAGGCTTGCGCGCGGATCTGTCCTGGATCCGTCTCGAAGAAATGGACATCGTCCTCATTCGGACGCGTGAACGGATGGTGTTCCGCTACATAACGCTTCGCGTCTTCATCCCAGCCGAGCAGAGGGAAGTCGACCACCCATGCAAACTTGAATTTGGACTCGTCAATCAGGCCAAGGTGCTTGCCGATCATCAAGCGCAGGTTGCCCAGTACATCGGCAACGACTTTCTTCTTGTCTGCGGAGAACAGCAGAAGGTCGCCTTCCTCGACGCCCAGACGTGCAGTCAGTGCTTCGATTTCTTCCGGCTTGAAGAATTTGACGATCGGTCCGCGCCATTCGCCTTCCTTCACCGTTACCCAAGCCAGACCTTTGCCGCCATAACGCGCTGCGAATGGCTGCAGGTCATCCAGCTCTTTACGGCTCCAATTTGCGCAGCCCTTAGCATTGAGCGCCTTCACCACGCCGCCACCTGCTGCAACGGAAGCGAATACCTTCACATCGCTGCTCGAGACGATATCCGTAATGTCTTCCATCTCCAGCCCAAAGCGCAGATCCGGTTTGTCTGAGCCGTATTTGTTCATCGCGTCGGCATACGTAATGCGCTGCAGCGGCGTTTCGATCTCCACGCCTACCGTTTCACGGAACAGCTTGACGACAAGCCCTTCCATCAGCCCGAGCAGCTGATCTTGGGAGAGGAAGGAGGTCTCGATGTCCACCTGCGTGAACTCCGGTTGACGGTCGGATCTAAGATCCTCGTCGCGGAAGCAGCGGGCGATTTGGTAGTAGCGCTCCAAGCCGCTTACCATCAACAGCTGTTTGAAGATTTGGGGAGACTGCGGCAATGCGAAAAATTCACCTGGGTGAACACGGCTTGGCACCAAGTAATCGCGCGCGCCTTCCGGTGTGCTCTTGGTCAGAATCGGCGTTTCTACATCGATGAAACCTTCTTCATCCAGGTAATCGCGGAATACTTTGGCCGCCTTCGAGCGAAGCAGCAGCGTCTTCTGCATTTCCGGACGACGCAGGTCAAGATAACGGTATTTCAATCGGATGGACTCGTCGACCTCGACGCCGTCTTCGATTGGGAATGGCGGTGTTTTCGCCGCATTCATGATTTCAATTTCGGTGATGCGCACTTCGATTTCGCCTGTAGCAATGTTCGCGTTAACGGTCTCAGCATCGCGTTCCACTACTTGTCCGCGGACGGCCAAGACGTATTCATTACGCGCGCGATCGGCGATCGCCAAAGCATCTCCGGAGAAATCAGGGTTAAAGACAATTTGGACGATTCCGGTACGGTCGCGCAAATCGATAAACAAAACTCCGCCAAGGTCACGGCGGCGTTGAACCCACCCGTTCAATGTAACGGTTTGGCCGACATCCTTCTTAGATAGCTGGCCGCAAGCATGCGTTTTTAACATCATGTGCATTTCGACTCCTCTTGAATTCATTATTGGTCTGGCGTTTATTGCTGGACTTCAGCAGCGAGTTGGTCAAGGCGGACAACGCGCTGTTCGCCTGATGCCATTTCTTTCAAAGCGATTTCACCGCGGGCAAGCTCATCCTCGCCGAGAATGGCCGTATATCTGGCTTTCAATCGGTCGGCTGACTTCATTTGCGCCTTCATCTTCCGCCCCTGATAATCCCGTTCTGCAGAGAGCCCTTGAATCCTTAAGGCTTGAAGCAGCTTCGATACCTCCTGCTCGGCAGCTTCGCCAAGCGCCACCAGGTACACATCGAGGACATGGAGATCAGGCAGCTCGGTCTCCTGGCTTTCAAGCAGCATGACCGTCCGCTCCAGACCGAGGCCAAGACCGACGCCCGGCTGATCCGGACCGCCGATATCGGCAACAAGACCGTTATAACGTCCGCCGCCGCCGACGGTATCGATCGCACCAATTCCCTCTGCTTTGTACTCGAACGCGGTGTGCGTGTAATAGTCGAGTCCGCGGACAAGGCGCGGATTGATCGAATAAGGGATATTCATCCCTGTCAGGTGCTGTTTAAGCGCATCGAAATGAGTCTGGCACTCTTCGTCTAAGCTGTCCAATATCGAAGGCGCGCCTTCAAAATGCTTCTGATCCACTTTGCAATCAAGCACCCGCAGCGGATTGCGTTCCATGCGGGATTGACAGTCCTTGCATAATAGCTCGCGTTTAGGCGCCAGGAAGGCCAGCAGCCGCTCACGGAATGCAGCGCGGACAGCGGGGGTCCCGACCGAATTGATTTCAACCCGTACCCCTTTTAGTCCAACCTCCGTATAGAAGGTGTAGCCCAAAGCGATAACCTCCGCATCCAGCGCTGGATCGACGGAGCCGAGTGCTTCAACGCCGAACTGATGAAATTGACGGTAACGGCCTGCTTGCTGACGCTCATAACGAAACATGGGGCCGATATAATACAATTTCGTCAGATCAGGCTCGCCATATAGCTTGTTCTCCACGAATGCGCGAACGACTCCGGCGGTTCCTTCCGGACGAAGCGTGATGCTGCGGTCCCCTCTGTCCGTGAACGTGTACATTTCTTTCTCAACAATGTCCGTCGTCTCGCCCACACCGCGCTGATACAGCTCGGTTGCTTCAAAAATAGGCGTCCGGATTTCCCGGAAATTAAAACGCCGGCATATGTCTCTTGCCTTGCTCTCGACAAACTGCCATCTCTCTACCGAATTCGGCAGGAAATCCTGCGTGCCCGGCGGCTTCTGAAAGCCCATTCTAACCCCTCCTTAAACATCGCTTTGTCATTATGTCCGCACAGAGCTTCTTGCTTTTCTAAGACCGATTTGGGCCATCAAAAAAGCTCCCGCCCCTCGCCTATACTTAGGCAAAAAGGGACGAGAGCTGCGCGTTTGACGTAGCTACCGTGGTACCACCCACATTCCGAACCGATGAACGACGCATGAAAGATCGCGTGCTTAAGGATTCGCTTCATTCGGTTAACGCCCGACTACGCAGACCAACTACTAGGTACGGTGCATGTTACCCTCGCATCCGTTCCATTCGCAGGCTGTCCTCCGGGAAGTCTGTTCGTTCAAGCACGCTAAGGATTCTTGCAGCCTTGGAATCCCTCTCTGAGTAGGTGTAATTGAGCGAAGCGGTCCCATCTCTGGATCGACACAATATAACAATCATTTTATCCATGGGAATGTTGCCTGTCAAGGGGCAGAAAAAAACCTACAAACAATGTTGTAGGTCCAAATTATATATATATTCAAAAAAGGGGGTCGTCTATTAGTATAGGCGAACCATGTTAAAGCAAGATTGAAAACACGTTACATTATGATTACAAAAAATAAAGCGTTTTCCGCCTGATCGATTTATGCAATCCACTTGTTTTACAGGCACCCGGCAGCGCATACGGGATGCGGACACGCTGCTTGCAGACTATCGGCTTCCGGGCTTTTCCCGCCGGATGGACAAACCGCTTACCCCAAGTTCGGATGAGGCCTCTATGCTGGCTTCCATCTCCGCGAAAATCATGGCTTCGCGTCTGTCCGATTGAATCAGCTGTCTTGACGACCGTTCCAGTCCTTGCTCCTTGCGTGATTGATGCATTTGCAGGGCTCCTTCCACCATATACCGCTATTCGTGCAGCGGCTCTATTTTGCAATATGGCTTAGTGTTGCCTGCATTCGACCATCTAACTCCCTCGAGCAGAAAAAAAGCTGCTTCTTGCGAACAAGACAAGAAGAGCCTAAGACATTTTGCTGTCGATGATCAGTGTAACCGGTCCCCAATTGACGAGCTGTACGTCCATCATTGCACCGAAACGACCGGTCGCAACGCGAAGACCGGTCTTCCGTAGGGCTTCATTGAATGCTTCATACAATACTTCCGCTTGTTCTGGTCTGGCCGCAGCCATGAAATTAGGTCTTCTTCCTTTGCGGCAGTCCCCGTATAACGTGAATTGGGATACTGACAATATTTCGCCGCCGATTTCCAAGACGGACAAGTTCATCTTCCCATTCTCATCTTCGAAAATGCGCAGACCCGCGACCTTATCCGCCATCCACCTGACGTCTGCCTCTGTATCCTCATGGGTGATCCCGACTAACAGCACAAGCCCCTGCTCGATCGCACCGACATTCTCACCGCTTACCGTGACTGAGGCGGCTTTGCTGCGTTGAACAACGACTTTCATTTCCCCCAAACACTCCTTACGTTCAAACGCTATTGCATAATTCGTTGTACGGTATATACATCCCGAACACGTTTAACTTTCTCCACGACAGATTGCAGATGATCGATATTCCGGATCAGAATCGTCATATGGATGGTTGCTAATTTATTTTTATCCGAACGGCCGGATACGGCAGAAATATTCGTCTTGCTCTCCGATACCGCTTGAAGGACTTCATGAAGCAGGTTGTCGCGATTGTGACCGGTAATCTCGATGTCGACGCTGTAATTCGCCTCAACCGATTCCTCCCAATCCACCTCTATGACACGTGCTGCTTCATCCCCTTCGTCAGCTGTAGGGATGTTCTGGCAATCCAACCGATGCACCGAGACTCCCCTGCCGCGTGTAATATACCCGATAATCTCATCTCCGGGTACTGGGTTGCAGCAGCGGGCGAAGCGAACCAGAAGGTTGTCCACACCCTTGACCGTTACCCCATGCGAAGGTCTAGTCTTGCGATGGGCGGGCGCAGCCTTGACCTCTTTCATTTCTTTGGTCAGTTCGATCTGGTTGGCCTCTTCAGCCTCTCTGCGCATCTTCTCGGTCATCTTGTTCACGATTTGGGCCGCTGTAATTCCACCGAATCCGATCGCTGACAGCATATCCTCAATATCATTAAATGTGAATTTGGTAGCCGCTTCCTGCAATTTATCATCAACGAGCCACACGGCTGGCTCTAAACCAATACGTTTCACTTCACGCTCCAGAGCTTCGCGGCCTTTGGCTACGTTCTCCTCGCGCTTCTCTTTTTTGAACCACTGTTTGATTTTGCTGCGGGCATGTGAAGATTGGGCAACTTTAATCCAATCCTGACTCGGACCATACGAGTGCTTAGAGGTCAAGATCTCTACAATATCGCCGGTCTTCAGCTTATGGTCAAGCGGAACGATACGGCCATTCACCTTGGCGCCAATTGTCCGGTTGCCCACCTCCGTATGGACGCGGTAAGCAAAATCGAGCGGTACCGAGCCGGCGGGCAGCTCGAACACTTCCCCCTTAGGCGAGAACACAAATACAAGATCGGAGAAGAAATCCATCTTAAGCGATTCTACAAATTCCGAAGCATCGCGAGCCTCGTGCTGCAGCTCGATAATCTCGCGGAACAGCGTCATCTTATCTTCAAAATTGTCGCCCGGTATTACAGAGCCTTCCTTGTAAGCCCAGTGAGCAGCGATCCCGAACTCGCTCGTGCGGTGCATGTCCCACGTCCGGATTTGCACCTCAGTCGGTTCACCAGTCGGCCCGATGACCGTCGTATGAAGGGATTGATACATATTGGCCTTCGGCATCGCGATATAATCTTTGAACCTTCCCGGCATCGGCTTCCATAACGTATGGATGATACCAAGTGTAGCATAGCAGTCTTTAATATTGTCAACAATGATCCGAATGGCCAATAGATCGTAGATCTCGTTAAATTGTTTATTCCTGGCGGTCATCTTTTTGTAAATGCTGTAGATATGCTTCGGCCGACCGGAAATATCGCCCTCGATCCCCATCTCTTCCAGCTTCTCTGTAATTCTCTTGATGACATCTTTAATATATTGTTCGCGCTCGGCGCGCTTCTTCTTCATCAGGTTCGCGATCCGGTAGTACTGCTGCGGGTTCAGATATCGAATTGCGATATCTTCCATTTCCCATTTGATAGCAGATATCCCCAGCCGGTGTGCGATGGGACAAAAGATTTCCAGCGTTTCATAAGCAATTCTGCGCTGGGCTTCTTCTGATTGATATTTCAACGTACGCATATTGTGCAGTCTGTCAGCCAGCTTGATGAGAATGACACGAATGTCCTGCGCCATGGCGACGAACATTTTGCGATAATTTTCGTTCTGCTGCTCTTCCTTGGAGCGGAACTGGATCTTCTCAAGCTTAGTCAGTCCGTCCACCAGCATAGCAACCGTCTCTCCGAAACGTGAGCGGACCTCGACAAGCGGAACTGTCGTATCCTCTACGACGTCATGCAGAAGAGCCGCAATAATTGACAACACATCCATCTGCATATTGACGAGTATTTCGGCAACCGCAACCGGATGCAGAATATAAGGCTCGCCCGACTTGCGGACTTGTCCATGGTGGGCCTGATCCGCAAACGCGTAGGCTTCTTTGATGAGACTGATGTCTTGTTCCTTCAGGTAGGTTGATGACTTTTCGAGTAACTGCTCAATGCCCATGAAACGTCCCTTTCCGACTGCTATTTCTACTATTATGCCTCCTTGGATAGCGTGACGTCAACTATTCCTGCCAGCCAACTCCAGCATACTGCATCTTTAAGGAACTAATTAACCAAGCTCTTCGTCTCCAGGCGCAAAAAAGCGGCAAGCATCGGCTTTACTGCCAATACTTGCCGCTTTGTGAATCCATAACATCCTAATAAGTGATTAGCGAGAAGATGTCGATCCCTTCCAGTTTGCTGCGACCGTCCAAGTACCCGAGCTCGATCAGGAAAGCCGATCCTACGACTTCTCCACCAAGCTGGCGGATCAGATCAATCGTAGTTGCGATCGTCCCGCCTGTTGCGAGCAAATCATCAGCAATCAGTATCCGCTGACCGGGCTTGATGGCATCCTTGTGCACCGCCAATTTATCCTTGCCGTATTCCAGTGCATAGCTGGCTTCGACGACTTCTCCGGGCAGCTTGCCGCTCTTGCGGATGGGTACGAATCCGACCCCTAGCGTTACGGCAAGCGGTGCGCCGATGATAAAGCCGCGTGCTTCCGGACCAGCAATAAGATCGATTTTCTTATCCGCAACCTCGCGGCTGATGGCCTCAATCGCCGCCCGGTAAACCTCGCCATTATTAATAAGCGTTGTAATATCCTTGAAACGAATACCTGGTTGTGGAAAGTCCGGAATCACCCGGATATAGTCTTTGAAATTCATGAAACGGCAGCTCCTTCTTCTACTTGAGATCTAGATAATTGTTGTTGCTTCCTAATCCATTCAACGAATAATGTGAAATCCCCGAACAGAATTTGTTCCGCTTCCGCAGTACGCAATCCATTCCGGTATGTAGCAGAATGGGTAAGTTCCCGCTTTATAGGCGAGACGACCAGGCTAATCCGGTCTCCCTCAACCGTCGTAAATTCCAGCTCGTGAAATACCTTTAGCATAAACGCGATCGTATCCGCCGGCCAGCCCATCATCGTCGCCAACCGCTCTTCACATCCCGATTCTGCCAGAGGACAAACCCGGCGCAGCGTCTGATACAATTGCGCAAATTGTTCTCTTCCGGGAAAGTCCGCTGTCCATGCGGTCTCAACAGGCCGCGATCTATCCTTGCCCTTGCCTGATGAGCCGGACTTCATTTGACTATCCGGCGATGCAGCCTGATTATATACCGCATATATCCTCTCGATTGCGATGCAGCATTGAATGACAGCACTAAGCTTTACCGCGGATGGAGGTCTACCGAGCAGCAGCAGCGCTTTGCATTCCTTTTCACCCGCTTGCTCGAACTCGCCGTACGTATAGATCGGCAGCTTGCTCGAAATCGAGGAATCATGGCGAACTGCTTCTCGCCAAGCGTCGTCAGGCACAACGATAACAGCCGTATCGAGTGAGTCCTCTGCCATGAGCTTGCGCAAGCTTTGAAGAGACGAGGCATCACTGCGGCGGTCAATCAGCTGCACATGCTCCACACGAATATCCTGAATCATAAACTGCGCCTTACGCTGACCGTTCCATTCGTTCAAGGACAGCTCGCCGACAAGCTCTATGGCTGTCCCATCATTGAACCGGCTTGATAACGAGCCATAGCCGAAACCGATTGCATCAAGGAGCTTCCCTTGCGCGCTGAGCGACAGCTTTAAGTGTTTGCCTTCTTTGCCTATCACACGGCGATCGGCAACGACCGTATCGCGAAGCAGCAGCTTCGGGGCGGGATTGCCTGCTCCGAACGGTTCCAGCAGCGATAATTGTTCAATGACTTTCAGTGAGGCATCCTCGATCCCGCATGCGAGATCGACGGTCGTCTTCGGAATCCAATCCTCCGGCTGAAGCCACTTATCCGCCAGCTGCCCAAGCCGCTGCTCGAACGCCGCCAGATTGTCCCGGTGAATGCTCATTCCTGCCGCGGCCTGATGTCCACCGTAATGGTCCAATAAGTCGTGGCATTCGGTTAGAGCAGCATACAAATCATAGCCTTCGATCGATCGGGCGGAGCCTTTACACATTCCCGTCTCCGGATCTATACCGAGTATAAGCGCAGGCTTGTACAGCTTCTCAATAAACTTGGATGCCACAATACCGACAACGCCTGCATTCCAGTCTTCCCCCGCCAATACGATGACGGACGGTTCCGGGCGTCCCGCACGGGCAGCTTCCTCGCACTTGTCCATCCATAACGACTCGGCCTGCTGCACAATCGACTCCACAACCTGCTGACGTTCGCGATTTAGCGTGTCTAAGGTGATGGCGGCAGCAATAGCTGAATCCTCGCTGCTTGCCGTCAATAAGCGAACAGCACCGTCAGCATGGTCAAGACGTCCTGCCGCATTGATCCGCGGTGCCATGCCAAACGCAATATTCGTCGACGTTATGGACTGGAGGTCAATGCCCGCTACGTCAGCGAGCGCCCGAAAACCGTACTTATCCGTTTGACGCAGCTGCTTCAGTCCAAATTGAACAAGTATCCGATTCTCATCCTGCAGCGGCATCAAATCGGCAATTGTTCCAAGCGCAACGATGTCCGTCCATTCCAGCGGAGGCTCGCCGAGTATAGCCTGTGCCAGCTTGAAGGCGACACCGACGCCTGCCAATCCCTTGAACGGGTAGCCGCAATCGTGCTGCTTCGGATTGATGAGCGCAAGCGCCTCCGGCAGAACAGCCGGCGGCTCGTGGTGGTCTGTGACGATGACGTCAATCCCGACAGACTGCGCATAGGCGATCTGAGCAACAGCGCTAATTCCAGTATCCACTGTCACGATAAGCTGTACGCCTGCCTCAGAAGCTAAGTCGATCGCCCGCTCATTCAAACCATAGCCCTCAAGCGTACGGTGAGGAATGTAATGATCGAAGTCCATTTCCAGTCTTCGGAACAGACAAGTCATTAACGTTGTTGAGGACACCCCATCGGCATCATAATCGCCATAAATCCGGACCCGTTCCCCGCGTTCCCTCGCTTGATTAATGCGGTCGACGGCTTCCTTCATTCCTTTCAAACGGAATGGATCATGAAGTCCTTCTATTCCGCCGTACAAAAAAGCTTCCGCGGTATCCGCCTGATCGAACCCCCGCTGAATGAGCAGCTTGGCAACCAGCAGCGGCAGCTTCAATTTCTTCGCTAATACCGCTGCTTGCTGCTCGCCCTCCGGATCGAGCGATGCTACGATCCATTGTGTTTTGGCATGAATCAGAACAGCATCTCCCCCTTTCTTCAAAAAACAAACGCCGCCGCTGCTATTGCAGCAGCGTCGGCATTTGCTCCTGATTCGGATCGTGATTCGATTTGTATGGATATCCAGGATCATAAGGTTCAACATGCACCGTGACGTCCGTTACATGACCAAACCGTCTCATAAGAAAATACCTTACCCGTTTGGCGATTTCATTGCCTTCCAGAACGGTAATCCGCGGGTTGACACTGATTACCACATCCGCAACAACATAATGGCCATGCTCGCGCGCGCGCAGTTCTTCCACTGTGACAACGCCTTCGATCCGCTGCACGGCCGCTTTGAACTCATTAATATCTGCCGGCTCTTCCTCAAAGTATCGGCTCTTAAGGACCGATGCCGTCGCAATGCGATATCCGTTCGTGAAGATGATAACAACAATGATCATGGAGGCCGCCGGATCGAAATAATACAGCACTGGCAGATCTAACGGGCTGCCCAACGCCGCGGTCCCCGTTCCAACGAATGCCGCCAATGAGGCATATAGATCGGAACGGCGTTCCTTGACGGGAAATATGAATTCTTTAATAAGGAAAGCAATAATTACCGTGGCGACTGCAGGCCAGCCTGGCCCTTCCTCCACCCCGTCTGCAATCGACTTCATTGCCGAAATGCCGATCTCCAGTCCTATAATCATGAGCAGAATCGAAGCAATGACACCCGAGGCGCCTTCCGTCCTTCCGCGCACGGCCGGAACCGGAGCGTCAGGAGCTCCGAATTGACGGCATCGACGCAAACTCGTCAATGAAACGAACGAGGATGCCGCATCGGAGGCTGACCGGCACGCGTCTGCCAGAAGAGCTTTGCTCCCTAGCAATCCAACGCCGCCTTTTATCGCCGCGATCCCGACATTGCCTAGAAGACCCATCCATGCGGCTGCTTCCGCTTTCGCATATCGATCATTCGCAGACATTCAGAAATCCTCCTTCAAGTTTTCCGCCAGAACATCTCGCTGCTGCTTCCAAGTAAAAGCGGAAACCGCATAGAACCATGTTTGATCCATTGACATCAGCCTACAGTGATGCCGGAGTTTTTGCTGCTTTAGGCTTCGGATCACCTTTTAACTTGAGCCACAGCGGGCTGGCAATACAGATCGAAGAATACGCGCCGCTTGTCAGTCCGATGATCTTGGCCAGGGCAAACAGCTTAATGGACTCGCTGCCGAATATAAACAAGCATATGGCGACAACAAGAACAGCTAGAACCGTATAGATATTACGTGCCATCGTCTGCCAGATACTATTGTTAACCATATCCGCCAGCTGTTCTTTGTTTTTAAATTTACCAAACCGGAGATTTTCCCGAATCCGGTCAAAAATAACGATTTTATCGTTGATCGAGTATCCAATCGTCGTCAATACGGCTGCGATGAACGGCAGATCCACCTCAAGCCGGAAGATCGAGAACAGCGCAACGACAACGAATGCATCGTATAGGATCGCGATATTCGCCGCAAGCGCGAAACGCCACTCGAAACGGATCGTGACATAAAGCATGATGGCTACGCTTGCGATAATAACGGCATAGATGGTTTTGTATCCCAGCTCTTGGGCCATATCCGGAGACACGACGTTGACCTCGGCATCGACCTGATCGCCGAATTTAGCCTTAAAGGCATCTTGGATTTTTTTGATTTCGTCTTGACCCAACACTTCATCGAACCGTGCGGTTACCCGCTCATTGCGAGCACCGCCAATGGTAGGCGTCATTTCTTCATAGCCGGCTTGCTTCAGCACTTCTACGGCTTCTGCTTGTGTGATTGGTTTGCCTATTGCCAGATCCATACTGGTACCGGCTTTGAAATCAACACCAAAGTTCAAGCTAAAGAACAGAAGCGATAAGATTCCGATCACCGTCAATGCGATCGAGAATGTATAGAACTTCTTCCTGTGTTTAATGAAATCGAAATGTACCTTCGCATTAAAGTGCACGGATTTCTTCCTCCTTCACGCCGTAATAGCTTGGTTTGGTGAACAGCTTGCTCTGGATGAGCAAATAGATCAGAAGGCGCGATAGGAAGACGTTCGTCAGAATACTGACCAGAATACTGAATATCATCGTCAGAGCAAATCCGCGAACGGCTCCGTTCCCGATATAATAGAGAACAACGCTCGAAATAATGTTCGTTATGTTCGCATCCATAATCGTACGGAACGAGTTCTTGGAGCCTGTCTTGAGTGAAGAGAGCAAGCTCTTGCCGCTTCGTATTTCTTCCTTGATCCGTTCATACATAATAATATTCGCGTCGACGGCCATCCCGATCCCGAGCACGAACGCCGCAATCCCCGGAAGCGTCAGCGTCGCATTCAGTAGGTTAAACACGACGACGAGCAGCCATGTATACGTGATGACTGTGATTCCCGCAACGACACCCGGAATACGGAATAGAATAACCAGGAAGATCAGAATGATAACTGTGCCGATAACTCCCGCTTCCACTGTCTTTTGAAGCGATTCCTGTCCCAGCGTAGCGCCTACGCTTTGTGTATATTTCTCCGTCAGCTTGAGCGGAAGCGCGCCAAGATTGATGGTGTCGCTCAGCTTGGTCGCTTCTTCCATCGTGTAGTCACCGCTAATTTGCGCGCTGCCGCCGGGGATTGGATAATTAACCGATGGGTTGGAGAGCATTTCCTCGTCCAAATAGATACCCAGGGTTTTCCCTGTCAAACGCGTGGTCACGTCTTCGAACTTCTTGGCATTCTTGAGCTTAATGGTAACCATAGGCTTGCCTAGCTGATCGAACTCGACCTTGGCCCCATTCTGCTCAAAATCGTTACCTTGAAGCTCGATTGTGCCATCCGGCGCACGGAATGTCAGATTGATCGGTTTCTTAAGCATCGCGCGGACTTCGTCCTCGTTGGTTACGCCAGCAAGCTTGAGACGAATGCGGTTGCTGCCCTCAGTCGTGATCTCCGGCTCGGCGATACCAAACTTGTCGGCCCGGGCTTCCAGGCTCTTGGCCGTTTCCTTCAGCGAGGCCGGCGTTACCTTCTCGCCGCCTTCAATAGGCGACGCTTCGTACAGCACCTCGAAGCCGCCCTTCAGATCCAATCCTAAGCGGATGTCCTTCACAAGTGAAGGGCTTGTCCATGCGATAGCACCGAACATGATGACTACGATCGCAAGGAAGGCTAATAATCTCTTCCCGTTCATAACGTGCTTTATCCCCCTTATGATCTGATCTCAATATTGCTATTATACTTGGGTACAAAATTCGAGTCAAAAAAAAGAGCCCATATGTCAAAAATGGGTTCCCCGATACGCGCTGATCGTCATGAAATTCATAAACTTCATTACTTTCAGCGATAGAATATCGTTTACCACCTCATGCATGGCGGGTTCGCCTGTTTTTGCGTATTTAGAGCTCACACATTCCCAAACTTCCTTCGCGGTTACATGCTCGTACCCGACCAGCTTAAATTCCTCCACTTTGCTCTCGCAAAGCGTTTCGATGGTTTGGAGCCATTCTTCTTCCGTCACCCGCGTTACCCCCTTCAACAAGCCCTCTGCTCGTTATTCATTCGTGACGATAGGTAACGATTCCTGCTGGAGTGTTAATAAAATAACGCTTTACCAGCATGTAACAGACATGGAAACGGACATGCCGTGCATATGCTTGAGCATGGACTAGTCTTATTATCACTCGACCCTAGAAAAGAGAGGGAATTCGCCTTGACTAAACAATCGTTTATAAAAGGAGCGCTGATCCTGCTCACGGCCGGCGTCATTAACCGGATACTCGGTTTTGCCCCGCGTATCGCATTGCCTCGGATCATAGGGGCTGAAGGTGTCGGTCTTTATCAATTGGGCTACCCTTTTCTTATCGTCCTACTGACACTGATTACAGGCGGAATTCCGTTAGCTGTTGCAAAGTGGATTGCTGAAGCGCAAACGAATGGCGACACGAAAAGAGTAAAGCATATTTTCCGGGCTGCAATGGGACTGACGGTAACCATATCCGTTGTTCTCACTGGTGTATTCCTATGGCTAACCCCTTGGGTAACAAGGACATTGCTGACTGATTCCCGCGTCTACCAGACTTTCCTAAGCATGAGTCCCATGCTTATCATCGTCGGGATCTCCTCTGTTTATCGCGGGTACTTTCAAGGCATGCAGAATATGGTCCCGACCGCTGTATCGCAAACCATCGAGACGCTTTTCCGAATTGTCTTTCAGCTGCTATTGGCCGTTATGCTGCTTCCTTATGGACTGGCCTGGGCTGCTGCAGGCGCTATGCTTGGCGTCGTTGCCGGGGAAATTGCCGGACTTGCCATATTGCTCTGGCAATACAAGCGCCATAAAAAACATGAACCGGAAGCAGAGACAACTAAGGACGAGACTCTTACAGCTGCGCCTCTTCCGAAGTCCTTCTCAAAAGCGGGTATGCCGATGAAACGGCAGCCGGTTCTGCGTCGGCTTATCGGACTATCTGTACCTGTAACGGCAAGCAGGATGATCGGCTCGATTTCCTATTTATTGGAATCGATACTGACAGCTCGCGCACTTGCCGCGGCCGGGATCGCAACAGGTGTTGCGACTGCCCAATACGGCTCTCTGCAGGGCATGATCATACCCATACTCCTGCTGCCGACAGCGCTTACCTATTCGCTGGCCGTATCGTTAGTGCCCTCACTGTCGGAGGCGGCCGCACAAGGGAATCGGCCGTTGATTCACAAGCGGCTTCATCAATCGATGCGCCTCGCACTCGTATCCGGCGCCCCCTTCGTCGTCGTGATGTCCCTCTTTGCCGAACCGATCTGCCGGATCTTATACAATCATGCCGATATCGCCCCTATGCTTTTATTGATGGCACCTATTGGATTGTTTATTTATTTGCAGGCGCCGCTGCAAGCTTCATTGCAAGCGCTCAATAAACCAGGTACAGCGCTTCTTAACACGTTTATCGGAGCAGTTGTGAAGCTGCTGCTCATTATCAAGCTGGCGTCGGATCCTGAGCTCGGCATTTACGGCGCCCTGATCGCCATTAATGTCAATATTGTATTGGTTACGGTCTTGCACGCTATCAGCGTCTACCGCTTCGTAGGATTTCGGATGCAGCTCCTTGATTTCGTCAAGGTCGGTGCTGCGATGGTTATCATGGGTGCTGCAGCCCTGTGGGTTATGAACCGCCAGGCACTGCCGGCACTTTGGCATAACCTTATTATGGCCTGTATGGCAGGTGTTGTCGTTTATCTGCTCCTCATGATACTGCTCGGAATCATCAACCGTTATGATCTTGCCCGGATCCCGCTTATCGGACATTGGTTCAGCAAACCTGTTTAAGCAGAAAGAGGCCGCCAACTTCCTTCGCTCCTTGCGAAGGTTACGTTCGCGGCACTTTCTGTTTATTGATATACAATCTCCCACGCTGATCAACGGTACAAAGAAATACCTGTTTGAAATCCGAAACACCATTTTCTTTCAAATGGTTATTAAGCCAGAACCGGTCTTTTCCTAGGGATACTAAATTGTCGTTCATCAGCTTCCCGTCCATAATGAGCGGAACAGGCAGCGTCTCGAAACGATAATTTTTCGGGAAATTTAATTGCCCAGCGCTTCTGGGCGGGGACGTTTGTCCGGCTTCTGCGGGACTTGACGAGTAATCCCCATCCTTCTTCTGGATGACCGAAAGCTTGCCTGTCGTCTCCAAGATCGCAAACTCAACTTCTGATACGGAAGCCACTTGATTCTCCCGCAGCTGCTGCATCAAGTCATCCAAGTTATAGCGCTGCTTGCGCAACGCATCACGACTAATCTCACCCCGGTCAATCAATACCGTTGGTTTGCCATCGAAAAAATGCCGCAGCTTACGGCTCTTTAGCGTAAGCAAAGCCAAACCGACCTGAACAACCAGAAGCACCACCATCGGGATTACGCCATGAACGAATGGCCGGTCTGTATCTTCAATGACGATGACCGCAATTTCAGCCACCATGACGGAGATGACGAGGTCGAATACGGACAGCTTTCCAATTTCCCTTTTCCCCATCAAACGAATGACCAGGAACACGATAAAATAAATCGTAAACGTACGGATAACGTGATCCCACAGATCCAAGCGGAACCGCTCCCTTCGTTTTATTGTCCCAGGCGTGACTCCTACCTTGGCCGCCGTACAGCTATTGTCACCGGAGACCATGATCGTCATACGGAGGATGTATATCGAATATATGGCAGCAAATCCAGCTGGCCCTTAGCTCATGCAACTTAGAGAACATGCACTATCACGGATTACTCCTTATTCAGGAATAAGTCATCTTATACGCGAACTCCTTGTACTATTTATGCCTGCTTGACCATATGGTGTACTAATCATGCTTACGAACGAAGTTATACCGCAATATGTACATTACCGGGAGGCTCAGGCTTCACAAAAATGTAGTCCATGCTTTCGAAGATGTTTTGTTGCGAAGAGAATTCGTGAAGCTTAAGCTTCACAAAACTTAGTCCATGCTTTCGAAGTTGTTTTGTTGCGAAGAGAATTCGTGAAGCTTAAGCTTCACAAAACTTAAGGAGGAACGAAATGAAAACGGTGAATTCGTTAAAGACTCCACCCAAGGTACATGTTGCTTCGCCCATGCTCTCCGGTGTTTTGTACGCGGCCATATGGCTGGCTGTCGGTGCGCTTGTCCTGTCTGCTTTACTCCGCTGGGGGAACCTGCAGGAAGACCAGCTCCCAATGTACAGCATGATCGTGCATGCGCTCGCTTCCTTTGCCGGCGGGTTCGTTGCTGGTAAACGGTCCAGCAAACGCGGATGGTATTACGGTGGGTTCCTCGGCGCTGCGTATGGTCTCCTGATTCTGCTTATCGGCTTCCTTGCCTCCAATGCCGGGATCAATGGAAGATCGCTTACCGTATTAGCGGAAACGCTCGCCTGCGGTTCCCTCGGCGGTATGATTGGTGTTAATACGAGACGATAGTCTATCACTTCTTACTGGAAATAGTTGGTCGATTATGAACTCCCCTTTATATTGTGCTATACTAGACCGAGTACATCGACGAACGGATTTGCTACTTATTTTGGGGGGAAAGACTAGCCATGATTTTGTTTGACAATATGACGACCGTAGCCATTTATACCACGCTTGTCGTCATTCTCTTGCTTTGGTACGGAGCATTGACAAATCCATTTCGGATCGGCGGTCTTTTTCTAAAAGAGCTTGCCACCTCAAGGGCCTATTTGTTACATTTTGTTGCATTGATGGCGATTCTATTCTTAAATAAAATCGAACTCATGATAGAGAATAACATGACTTCGTATACCGTTGATTTCACTTCGTTCTTTCAATCTATTGAAGGCAGCTTCGTCAGCAATCTGCAGCATACGTTTGAGAACGAGATTCTCACCTTGGTCGTTTCTTTTGTATACGTCGTTGTCTTTCAAGCCATGCTCATTGCATCCATCGGGATCTATACGTTTCAGGACAAAACAAAACAAATGTACTATGCAACATGTTATGCGATCATGATCAATTATCTGGTAGCCATTCCATTCTACTTCTTCTTCCCGGTCAATGAGGTATGGGCTCATGATCCAAGCGTCCGGTTTCTCATGCTTGACGTGTTCCCTAATTTCGAAACCGAATATCGTGCCCTTTCTGGACTCAATAATTGCTTTCCCAGCCTGCATACCTCGATTTCCGTCACGCTAGCCGTTCTGGCACTTCGGTCTGGCAACAAGCGCTGGGCTTGGTTTTGCAGCATTTGCGCGGCAATCGTCATATTCGCCATTTTCTATCTGGGGATCCACTGGCTTATTGATATGCTCGGCGGCCTACTGCTCGGTCTGTTCGCATCGACAGCAGGCATATATCTTAGCAAGGCTGGATTGTTCCTGCGCAGCCGCAGCGGAAAGCGGCGTCTCGCCCAGCTCACATATGCTCAAGAGGATGCCAAGTAATTGATACGTGTTAATCAAATGTTATGCAGACCACCATGCCGCCATTATGACGGCATGGTGGTTTTTTCATTCCATATATGACAGCAGATGTCCTGATTCGTAAGCTATACTAGAACAGATGCTTGATTGTCTTCATCCGAAATTAAAGGAGCGTTGCTATGCGCGGCGATAGATTGCTTTCCATCCTTCTTATGCTTCAGGATTCCGGGTTAATAACCGCAAAGGTGCTCGCCGAACGACTCGAAGTTTCGGAACGGACGATTCACCGCGATATGGAGGCGCTTAGCTCAGCCGGCATACCTGTTATGGCCGACCGCGGATCAGTTGGCGGCTGGCGGCTGATGGAGGGCTACAAGACCGATTTGACGGGATTAACCCGCGAGGAGCTTCAAGCCCTGCTGCTTGCCGCTTCCGTCCGATTGCCCACCGATACGGATCTGCGTGTTAAGCTTGAATCTGCGCTGATCAAGCTGGTCACTGCCGCGCCGTCCGAGCATTTATCTGACGTGAGGCGCATACGTGAAAGGCTTCATATTGACGGGATCGGCTGGAACAACCATCATGAACCGACTCCTTGGTTGTCTCTTATCCAAGAAGCGGTATGGAATGATCATCGAATTGAATTTAGTTATAACAAAGGGGATCAAACCGTAGTACGGATCGCCGAACCATTAGGAATCGTTGCCAAGGGAAAGGTTTGGTATATGATTGCTACCGTAGATACGGAAACGAGAACATACCGTATATCTCGTATCACAGAAGCTAGGTTGACCGGCGATCACTACGACCGCCCCGTTGATTTTGATTTGGCTGCATGGTGGCAAGCGTCAACCGCTGCTTTCTATGAACAGCTGCCGCGGTTCCATGCGTTATTGCGGATGGAGGAGGATCAGCTCGCCAAACTTAAACGAATTCGATACGTTAACGTACAAGCAGTTCGAGACACTCCTTCCTTGCGTGTCGAAGATGTATCCCCAGAACATTTACTCGAGGTCGAGGTCGTATTTGATTCTATCGAGGTGGCCTGCGAGGTTTTATTTTCATTTGCATCTACCGTGGAAGCACTTGAACCTGCGATTCTGAGGGAGACCATGCTCGAGCGGGCTCAACTTCTTGTCGCGCGATATCAGGCGTAAAAAAAAAGCGGAGATTCGAGGCTATCGCCCCATCTCCGCTTTACCTATAACATATGCATGACCGTATTCACTTCTTACATGCCGGCGGAATTGACCGTCTTATGTATCACTCACACCGAAAGCTGCATGAATTAAGCCTTCGTTTCTTCCGTTTTGTCTTCTTTCTTCTCAACCGGCGCTGCGGCGCTCGACGACACATTATTAATCGCACTGCGGTCAAACGTGACCTTCGTCGTATCGTTGATGCGAAGAACTACCACATCATCCGTAATTTCCAAGATCGTACCATGCATCCCGCCGATCGTGACGACTTTATCGCCCTTCTTCAGCTGGTTTAGCATAGCGCTCCGATGCTTCTGTTTACGCTGCTGCGGACGAATAAGGAGAAAATAGAAAACCGCAAACATTAACACGAACGGTAGAATGGAGCCAAGCGCCCCTAAACCGCCTAAACCACCAGTCTCAGCTGCTACCCACATTGATTTCACCCCTTTCAAAATCCTTTATCATTGTCAAGCAGTCCGTACTTGGCGAAGAAGGCATCCCGGAAATCGAGCAGCCGATCCTCCATAATCGCTTGACGTACGTCCCGCATGAGCTGCAATAAGAAATGTAAATTGTGATACGTAGTCAACCGTAAACCGAATGTCTCGTCCGCTTTAATGAGATGACGGAGATACGCGCGCGAGTAATTCGTACACGTATAGCAGGAACACTCTGGATCCAACGGACCGAAGTCATCCGTAAATTTCGCATTGCGAATGACCAACCGTCCTGAGCTCGTCATCGTCGTTCCATTACGCGCAATGCGAGTCGGAAGTACGCAATCGAACATATCGATTCCGCGGATGGAGCCATCCAACAGCGCATCCGGTGAACCGACTCCCATCAGATAACGGGGCTTGTCCGCCGGAAGCAGCGGAACCGTGCTTTCCAGCACTCTATACATGATATCTTTTGGTTCTCCGACACTTAATCCTCCAATAGCATACCCCGGGAAATCCATGGAAGTCAACTCGGACGCACTCTGACGGCGCAAATCATCGTACATCCCGCCTTGCACGATAGCGAAGAGAGCTTGATCATGCGGTCTTGCATGTGATTTCAAGCAGCGCTCGGCCCAGCGTGTCGTACGTTCGAGCGATTGCTTCACGTAATCATACTCTGCCGGATATGGTGCACACTCATCGAACGCCATCATAATGTCTGGGCCGAGTGCGTTCTGGATTTCCATTGCTTTCTCTGGTGAGATGAACAGCTTGTCTCCATTCAGATGGGAACGAAAATCAACGCCCTCTTCCCTGATCTTGCGCATCTTACTTAAGCTGAACACTTGAAAGCCGCCGCTATCGGTCAAGATCGGACGATCCCAGTTCATAAACTTATGAAGACCGCCGGCCTGACGCACGATTTCGTGTCCGGGACGGACGAACAGATGATACGTATTGCTCAATATGATGTGCGCATCCATCTGCTTGAGCTCTTCCGGACTCATTGTCTTTACCGTTGCCTGTGTGCCCACCGGCATAAAGGTAGGGGTGTCAATAATACCGTGAGGTGTATGAATCCTACCTAAACGGGCTCCCGATTGCTTGCATACTTTGATTAACTCATATTTGATCGCCATTATACATTCGTCCAATCCTTAGTAGATAAACATTGCGTCGCCAAAGCTGAAGAAACGATATTCCTTGTCGATTGCCTCGCGATAAGCGTTCATCACGTGATCCCGTCCTGCCAGAGCACTGACGAGCATGACCAGCGTCGACTTCGGCAGATGAAAATTCGTAAGAAGAGCATCGACCAGCTTAAACGAGTATCCCGGGAATAGAAAGATATCGGTCCAGCCGCTGCAGGCTTGAACATCGCCGGAAGGGAAGCGCGCCGCTGCAGTTTCAAGCGTACGTGCTGATGTCGTGCCTACGGCTACAACACGGCCTCCTCTTGCCTTCGTTTGCCTCAATAATGATGCCGTCGAATCACTCAATTCATAGTACTCGGCATGCATCGTATGCTCTTCTACCCGTTCTACGGACATTGGCCGGAACGTGCCTAGTCCAACATGGAGCGTCACATATGCGATATTAACGCCTTTAGCGCTCAGCTGATCGAGGAACGGCTGTGTAAAATGGAGCCCTGCTGTTGGCGCAGCAGCCGAACCTTCGTGCTTGGCATATACCGTCTGGTATCGCTCCCTGTCATTAAGACGTTCCTTAATATACGGTGGCAGCGGCATCTCGCCAAGGCGATCAAGCAGCTCTTGAAATATGCCTTCGTATTGAAATTCCACTACGCGTGAACCCATATCTCCTTCGCCGGTCACAACGGCGCTCAGGAGTGGATTACCTGTCCCATCGTCTCCGAAAGCCAGCTTAGCACCCAGCTTGAGCCGTTTCGCAGGCTTGGCCAGCGTCTCCCAGCGATCGCCTTCGATCTGCTTCAACAGCAGCAGCTCCACTTTGGCCCCTGTGTCCGACTTGACGCCTAGTAGACGTGCAGGCAGAACGCGTGTGTCATTCAAAACGAGGGTATCGCCTGGTTGCAGCATATCGGCAAGCTCCGTGAAGCGGTGATGCCCGATTGCACCCGAGTCCTTGCTGAGTGAGAGAAGCCTTGAGGCCGTTCGTTCCAGCAGCGGTGTCTGGGCAATCAGTGATTCCGGTAATTCAAAATCAAATTCGTCAACATTCATCGAATAGTCTCATTCCTTAACGATCGATACGTCTCTATAGTAGTATTGCAAAATGTACTTATAGTCATACCCTGATTCTGCCAATCCGCGGGCACCGTATTGAGATAAGCCGACGCCATGACCGTATCCGTTCCCTATGAACCGGAAAGTCGGTTCCTTCGTGGCCGCGCGTATGTCTCCTTGACCATTCAGGATGAACAGGTTTCCGCCGCTTGGCTCCGCGGGTTTTCCGTCTCCGCCAAGCACCATCAGCGCACCGCTGTCCTTCGGGCGTTCAGAGACCCGGTTTCCGGATGCAGCTATCGTCATTCTCGCCG
Organism: Paenibacillus mendelii; assembly: GCF_024498075.1. Classification (GTDB taxonomy): domain Bacteria; phylum Bacillota; class Bacilli; order Paenibacillales; family Paenibacillaceae; genus Paenibacillus_Z; species Paenibacillus_Z mendelii. The sequence continues at coordinate 441,904 of NZ_JANHOF010000005.1, read as the reverse complement.
TTTCGTCAATCTCGAGCCTTGTGCTCGGAAGACCGCCCAGAGCCGAACGGAACGAATCCGGGTTCTTCACTTCAAGCGCTCTGCCATTCACAAGCAGCTCTGTCAAGCGTCCCGAAGGGCCCTTGCTGCCTGCTTCCAGTGTGCGTACCGGGCCTTGGACCGCTGCCGATATCTTATTCATTGAGGAAAGGAGCGTAGCCGGTGTGAAGGGACCGCGTACCCACGACATCTCGTTGGATTGAATAACGCGTTCCAGCACAACGACTGACGTATTGCGTCCAACTTGGCCGACCGGCGGAACATTATCTTGTACGAGCGGGATTGGCCGAACCATGACTCCGTCACTTTTAACCCGCATGATCTTGCTTCCCGCTGCCGTCGTATCTGCTGTCGTTTCCAACAAGTCTTCACGGATGTAACCTGTTTCACCGCTCGGCAGCACGACCCTGTACCAATACATCAGCCCTTTCTCTGAAGATTGATCGGGGCTTGTAACTGACTTCAAATAAGGGACGACGTTACCCCATATTTCTGAGGCGTCGGCGCTTGCTCCCCCTGCACTGGATGAGAACAGCGATTCGATCACCTTGCCGCCGTGCATCGCGATTTCACCGCTCGTCGCGTCAACCGCTTTGATCGTCGCCGGCTTCTCCGCACCGATGCCTCCGTATACTTGACTAAGTGTCGTATCCACGACATGCGCGATTTGAAAACCGAACCCTTGATAAATCGCGTAGGTCCTTGCCGCCACTGCTTGGGCTTTAAGCGCTTCGGCATGCCAGGATGCAGGCATCTCTCCGCCTACGACAGCATATAAATATTGCTCGAACGGCAGCTCATTAATAACCGCCAGCTTGCTGCTTAGCCCACTCAGTTCAAATTGCCCACGGTATGTACGGCCATAACGCTCAGCCAGCTTAATGCCGGTTGCGGCATCCGTCGATACCCATAGCTTCGTACCGGTCAAGGGTACCGAATATAAAGGCATTGAAGACTTTGCCGACTCCGATATGGAGTGGTCATCGCGTATGAGAACATACACCGTGCTGGCATCCGCGGCTTTCAGAGTCCCCCCGCCAGCTGCCTTCGCCTTCACGGCATTCAAGCCGGCTTGATCGACGGCTGCTCCAACGAGAACCGTATATTGTCCCGATCCATTGCCTGCTTGTTTCATCGCCGCGAAAGCGTCAACCCCCAAACCGCGGAAAGCTCCCGCCGCTTGTTCTGCTTCCGTTTGGGATGCAAACGTTCCCGATTCATAATGAAGAGGCCCCATCAACTCGACTTTGGAAGCGCCTTTCAGACCCGCGAGCACACTGTCCTTGCTCCAACGCTCCGAAGCCGTCTTCGCTTCAGCTGCACTCCGGTATGATCCTTCGAGGATTTGATAGAAAGCTGCATTGTTTTTGGACACGGAAGTTAAGAATCCGGTCCCGCCTGCTGCTTTCAATCGTTTGACCATGGCAAGCGCGGTTGTGAACTCGGATGTTTCCGCGACCTTCACCTTATAGTCATCCAAGGTAAAGCGGATGGTTGCACCGGCCTTCGTTTGAAGCAGCGTCTTCACCCCGGCAGGCTGCCTGACGCCCACAGCCATGGCACCAGCAGATGTGAAGGTTGCCGATGCCGTATTAAGCTTATATCTTGCGTGTTCGATAAACAGAGCGACTCGTATCGTCTCAAGCTTCGGTACAGCCCCTTGCGAAGGCCACACAGTCCACACGGATACGAGAAGCAGCAGCGACACGAGCAGCAGCAATAACCGTATAGGCTTTGAACGGTTTCGCTGGCTATCGTAAGCGGTCTGGCTGCCGCTTACATCCACGATTTTCATTTGCCGTTCATCCTCCTATCTTCCGGATGATGATTAGGCAAGGCGCATACACCATTCTCACAGCCTTCATCCGTCTTACCAAACCAGTCATAACGCCGCTTGGCAACATAGCGATACAAGATATCAGCCAACCGGTTCATCCCAGGAATTCTATACAGCACGGCCATCCAAGATAATCCCCTAGACGTCCGCATGATCCGGACGACACCGTCCGCTCCCGCATAAGCGCGTCCTGCTTCATCCACGACATGCAGCTTGGCAAGAAGCCTTTCCTTATCGATGGAGCCGAACTCCGGAACTGCTTCGCTTGTTCCTTCCAGATAAGATTGAATGGAGACAAAACGAAGCTCGGCTGACGTGTGAAGTTCCCTGAGCCGTTTAACGCTCGCCAAGCATAGCCTGCACTGATTATCATACAGTACGTAAAGCTTCTCCATTAATTCACATCCTCAGCCTGTCCTGCTCCTCCGCCGAACTGTTCCGGCACCGGCAAGCCTAGATGTCGATAGGCTTGCGGAGCAACAACTCGACCTCTAGGCGTCCGCTGCAGAAAACCGATCTGCATCAAGTATGGCTCATAGACATCCTCGATGGTCTGACTCTCCTCACCGATTGTTGCTGCAATGGTATCCAGACCGACAGGTCCGCCCCGATAATGGGTAATCATCGTTACGAGCATCTTATGATCGATACGGTCGAGACCAAGTGGATCTACTTGTATCAATTCCATCGCATCACGGGCAAGCTCATGCGTAATAATTCCATCCCCGCGCACCTGCGCAAAATCGCGAACCCGCTTGAGCAGACGGTTGGCAATGCGCGGCGTCCCCCTGGAGCGCATCGCAATTTCGCGAGCCGCTTCTCCAACAACGCCGACGCCGAGAATTTCCGAAGTGCGCGATACGATGTAAGCGAGCTCGTCTACTGTGTAAAATTCGAGGCGGCTCACGACCCCGAACCGGTCGCGCAGCGGCGCCGAGAGAAGACCTGCTCGAGTAGTCGCGCCAATAAGGGTAAACGGCGGCAGCTCGAGCCGCACCGACCTGGCGCTAGGGCCTTTGCCGATCATAATATCAAGCGCAAAGTCCTCCATGGCCGGATACAGCACCTCTTCAACCGTACGATGCAGACGGTGAATCTCATCGATGAAAAGGACGTCGCCTTCTTGCAAATTCGTCAGCAATGCGGCCAGATCTCCGGGGCGTTCGATAGCCGGCCCGCTGGTTGTTCGCAAATTGACGCCCAGTTCATTGGCAATAATGTTCGACAGCGTCGTCTTCCCAAGGCCGGGAGGCCCATAGAGCAGTACGTGATCCAATGCTTCTTTGCGGAACTTGGCCGCCTCGATGAATACTTTCAAATTATCCTTCACTTTGGTCTGACCGATATATTCAGCTAAATAACGGGGACGCAAGCTAAGCTCCACCGCAGCATCTTCCATCATGAGGTTGGCGGAAATAATCCGGTCTTCCATAGGCGTATCCCCCTTTCCACTCAACCTTTAAACAACTGCTGAAGCGCTCGTTTCATGAGCGAATCAACCGTCTCGTCCGGCTTAACCGTTTCTTGCAGCGAATGCCATGCCCGTTCAAGCTCAGCAGACGTATAGCCGAGTGCCATAAGCGCTTCCCTTGCTTCCTGCCAAGCTTTGCCGCCGTCTGCATTCCCTTCCGGCTCCGAGAACAGATCGTCCATCGTCGCCAACCCGACAGCAGCCGAAGCAAAGCCCGTATGAAAGGCATCCAGCTTGTCCTTAAGGTCCAGAACCATACGCTGCGCTGTTTTCTTGCCGATCCCCGGAAGCTTGGTTAGGAATCCGATATTCTCCTGTTTAATCGCAGCAGCTACCGATTCCGGCTTTCCGCCGGCCAATATGCCCAGCGCAACGCGCGGCCCGATGCCGGAGACCTCGAGCAGCTTGCGAAACATGGATTGCTCTTCTCTTGTAGTGAAACCAAACAAATATGTAGCATCTTCACGGACATGATGATGTGTAAAGATCGTGACATCGTCGTCGCTCTTGGCAAAGCTGTACGGATTAGGCGTAAACACACGATAGCCTATGTCCCGAACATCGACAACGACATATTCGGTATCCCAATGCACGACCCTGCCTTTTACATAATCGATCACCGGCGGGTCACCTCGTTAATTTTTTGTGTGAGTACGGATGAATGGGCATGGCAGATCGCGACGGCAAGCGCATCCGCTACATCGTCCGGCTTAGGTATAGCCGACAACTTCAGAAACATGCGAACCATCTCCTGCACCTGGCGTTTCTCCGCTCTTCCGTAGCCGACAACCGCCTGCTTTACTTGCAGCGGCGTATACTCCGTAACCGGGAGTCCCCGCTGTGCGGCCGCCAAGATGATTACGCCCCGCGCTTGTCCAACCGCAAACGCGGTTGTGACATTCTTGTTGAAAAACAGCTTCTCCACTGCAACTGTGTCCGGCTTGTATTTATCCATCAGCGCGCAGGCCGAATCATAGACTTGCTTCAGTCTCGTTTCTTGAGGCGTGTGCGCTTCCGTTTCAATGCAGCCGTACTGTACGGGAACAAGCTTGCTCCCGATCTTATCAATAAAACCGAACCCGGCTATCGCTATGCCCGGATCTATGCCTAGTACGCGCAACCTGGTTCTCTCCTCACGCCATAGGGAATTATTAAAAATAGGACTTCCTCTTATTATAGCAAATGATTCCGGGAATGAGAACACGCGTTTTGTTCCACATCGTCATACCTTTCGCCGCGCAACAAAAAAAGGACGGCAGCTCGTGCCCTCCTTTCTCTTCTATCGCATCAATAGGTTGGTTTCATGACTCGCTCGCTTTGATCGAGCGCATAGTCGCTGAAGGTCGACAGCACGCTGTTATACTCGTCCTTATCGCTGACGCGTATGCCGTTGTTAAGCTGCTCCAGCCGCTCTTTGGGAAGACTGCTTTCCATGTACTGGACATCGAGCTGAAAGAAGGTTCGCAGAACCTTTTCTTTTTTGGGCGGACCGTCAAACAGCGACAGATTCCCTGCTTTATCGACGCTAAAGTAAGCGCTGCGCTTGCATCCCTCGGATAAGTCGTCAATCTTCTGTTCCATCGTAACGGTGCCGTCCTTATCTAACATGGCCATCCATTCAGGATGCTGCCTGAGCATGCGAATAACCGTATTCGCATCCACGCTGCCGAGTGCGCTCCACTCTTCACCACACAGATAGGTTCGATGCAATTTCACCGTGAAAGGACCTTCCTGCGATGCTAGCTTCGCAATAACGCTCCGGCTTGGCTCATTTACTTCAATCCGGTCCAGGTTGTTAACCTTTGCCAGCGCGGGCAATAAGACCGGATGAGCGGATTGCTGCAGCGCATTCGCCGCAAGAGCTGTATGCGGCATCATAAGCGTGAGCATTCCCAGCAAACAGCCCAATGTCAGAACGGATCTTCTTCCTCGCCTCAGACGTTTCTTTAATTGTTTCCAGAGGCTGAATTCCTTCATATCGGAACTCCCCATTTCCCCTTTTTTGTTAGTCTCTCTCCACCTCTGGGGAAATATGCATGGAATAAGTGAAGCGTCCCTATGCACAAAGAAAAAACTCCCCAATTTAGCCTTGGAGAGTCCGCAATAAATTCTTTGTTCACGCCCAGCCCGTTCAACAATAGTTATTGATTAATCCAAGGGAGACTTCCGCTTCGGCGTTTGGGCGTCACGGGGCGGGATGAGTGTACGACGGCTTTCTTGGCAGGTTTGCGGGGGGCCGCTGTCTTATTGCTATGCGACAGCTTCACTTTCGCTTCCGGCTCGTCGTCTTCCGAATCTTCACGTTTATCTTTACAACCGCATTTGCAAGGCTTCTCGGATGTCTCGGCCGTTTGACTCGGATTCATCTGCCCTTGTCCGTGGCCGAACGGCATATTCCAAGGACTATTCGCTGCAGGAGATATACCCGATGGACCATATCCATATCCTTGACCATAAGGACCTTCACTCATCGGTGATACCATTCCGGAGCCGTATCCGTATCCATGCGGGCCTTCACTCATCGGTGACACCATTCCGGAGTCATATCCGTATCCATGCGGGCCTTCACTCATCGGCGACACCATTCCGGAGCCATATCCGTATCCATGCGGGCCTTCACTCATCGGCGACAGTCCATAAGGTCCGCAATCTTCACCCATCCCGAATGGGCTCAAACCCGTCTCTTGGTAAGGCGTGGCTTGGTAACCATAGCCATGCGGAACAGGATTCGGCGCTCCCCATGGCAGCGTAGATGCTCCAAGATTCTCGGGTGGACACCAATCCGGCATTCCTTGCGAGGCTGGGCTGACGAGCGGCTGCTGCCAGCCGTAGCCGCCGGCTGTCGGCGAGACTTGCGGCTGACCGTAACCATAGCCATGATGACCCATCTGTACAGGAGACACAGCCTCCGGCATTGTCGGCATATCATATAGTGACATCACTTCAGTCGCAGGCACGCCGTATTGTTGAAATAAATCGATGTGCTGCTCATATTGTACATGTACCGGGTAACCCTTCTTCTCTGCTGGCTTTTCTGCCGCAGGTTTTTGCAGCGGCATTGGAGCTGGCGCTACGTTAGGCGACACATTTGGTGCTACATTAGGAGCGATGTTCGGTGCAACGTTAACATTCGGCGATATATTAGGCTGTACATTAGGCGATACATTCGGCGTAACGTTCGACGAAACATCCGGTGCCTGATTGGATGCAGGCGCTGGTACCGGTGAAGGAACCTCCTTCGGTGCCGTCTCCGCTTTAGGAACGTTTGTCGCGATCGGAGCCGTTGGTTTCTTACCGACAAGCGCTCCAAGCGCTCCTGTAGGTATTTTGCCTGTTGGAATTTTGCCCATCAAGCCTTGAACGCCTTGCATCACAGACATCGGATGAAGCGGATGATGCGTTCCTTCTTCACTCTGGGATTCATTCGTGCCCGGTAACGTGGCCGTCATTCCCGGCTTCGGAATATTGACCACTTCACCTGTCAGCAGCACGTTCGGGTTTTTCAGCTGCGGATTTGCCTTGATCATGTCGCTTAACGGTACACCCCAAGCCTTAGACAGCTTCCACAGCGTGTCGCCCTGAACCACCACATGCTGGTGTAGAATGTTCATGTCGGCAGGCTTCGATGAAGGGATCTTCACTTTCTCTCCGACATCAATCACGTCCGGGTTCGTGATGTTCGGGTTAAGCTTCAGCACTTCTTCCAGCGAGACATCGTACTTCTGTGCGATCAAGTATAATGATTCGCCTTTTTTCACAATATGAATTTTCACTCGCCACTAACCTCCTGACACGTTCTTACATTCGTAACAGGCAATCGCCCGTTATCAATCCCTACATCCTATGCAGAACGTGGGCGAGTGTCCCCCCAAGAGGCAAAAAAAAATTGAGACCCGTCCGGCATACCGCCGGCAAGAGCCTCAACTTTCTATTCGTTATTTAAACACCTGCACGCCATCGATATCGACTAGCTTGCGGAATTCTTCCAGCAAATGCGTGGTAATCGGACCCGCTTTCCCTGTGCCGATCGTACGTCCATCTACTTCGCGAACCGCAATGACTTCCGCTGCCGTGCCCGTGAAGAAGACTTCATCCGCAACATAAACATCATGCAATGTGAAAGGAATCTCTTTCAGCGTATAGCCCAGTTTATCGCATAGTTCCATAATAGCCGCTCGCGTAATTCCTTCAAGCGCTCCAACATAACAAGGCGGCGTGTATACCACGTCATTCTTAATGATGAAGATGTTGTCGCTGGACCCTTCGGCTACATAGCCCTGCGAATTAAGCATAATGGCTTCGCCGACGCCGGCTAGATTAGCTTGAATCTTCACGAGAATATTATTCAAATAATTCAAGGATTTGATCTTAGGATTAAGCGCATCCGGAATATTGCGGCGCTGAGATACCGAGACCGAAATCAAGCCGTTCTTATACGCCTCCTCAGGGTAAATCGCCAGCTGTTCGACAATAATGATAACCCATGCACTCGGGCAGCGTTTCGGATCAAGCCCCAGATTGCCCGGTCCGCGGGAAACCACGAGGCGGATATAACCGTCCTGCATGTCATTGCGCTGAATCGTTTCCACTAATGCTGCCTCCATCTCTTCATAGGAGAGGGGAATGTCCAGCATGATCGATTTGGCTGAATCGTACAGTCGATTAAGATGCTCCTTGCATTTGAAAATGTTCCCGTTATAGATGCGAATGCCTTCAAATATACCGTCTCCGTATAGAAAGCCATGATCGTATACCGAGACTTTTGCATTTTCTTTCGTGACGAACTCTCCGTTTAAATAGATAACTTGCTCTGCCATGATAGGTAAACACCTCCAGGTTAATTGAACCTTTCGTTAGCCTTCATATGTAAAGCTCGGATAGCTACCTAAAATTCGGATTTGACAGCCCAGCGCTTCGATTTCGGTGAAAGCAGCCGGTAATAAGACGGAATCGAGCGACATCTCGATATCAATAAAGAAATAGTAGTTGCCCAGCTTCTTCTTCGTTGGGCGCGATTCGATGCGCGATAGATTAATGCGGCGCCATGCGAATACCGAAAGCAGCTGATGCAGGGCACCAGGGAAATCCTCCGGCAGCGTAACGAGGATGCTTGTCTTTTGTTTCTCCGAGGATCGGACCGTGAACGGCTTCTCGCCAACGAGAAGGAAACGTGTGTAATTGTTATCATGATCCGTTACGCCCTTGTCCAAGACATCCAATCCGTTGTTTGCCGCTGCTATCGTAGTGCCGATCGCCGCCCAACCGCTCTGAGGGTGATCGCGTACGATTCTGACGGCTTCAGCGGTGCTGCTCACATGCTCAAGGTCAGCGTGAGGCAGATGCTCGCGGATGTATTGCAGGCACTGCGCCATAGCGACAGGATGGCTTAACACCTTCACAACGCGGCTGTAATCAACCGCTTGATTATCGCCGGCGAGTTCATCGAGACGACCAATTAAATTTTGAATGGATGGATAGATCCACTCCGCCTGAATCGGGAGATCGACCTCATGAACGATCCAATCCATATGCAAGCTTACGGATCCTTCAATCGTGTTCTCGATTGGAATGACACTGTAATCGGTACGGCCGTTAGCTGTCGATAGAAAAACATCCGCAATGAGTTTATGGTAGTTCAGGTCCACCTCTGTTCCTGCAAACAGATAACGGGCCGCTTCGTCCGAGACCGAACCTTGCGGCAGCAATGCTACATTAATCATGCCTTGACTTCTCCTTTAATGCGCTCCATGAAAGCCGGAACGACTTCATCGCGTACCAGCGTGGTTACCTCTGGTCCGCCTGCGCATGGCTTCAGCCATAAAGTCTTTGCCTCGATACCTTCTCTGCGCAGCGTTGCAAGCAGAAATTGCTCAAGCTCGTCCTTCCGTGGACTGCTTGCTTCGACTAGTGCCAACAGCGTTGGTCCGGCTCCGCTCAGCGCAGTTCCCAGCGCGCCATGTTCCGTCGCTTTCTCCAGAATCTCCGCCATTCCCGGAATGAAAGCAGCGCGATAAGGCTGGTGAAGCCGGTCCCGCATGGCATGTCCGATCAGCTCCAATTGACCGCTTGCAAAAGCTGCAACAAGAAGAGAACTGCAGCCGACATTAAAGACGGCATCTCCCATTGCAATTTCCTTCGGAAGCGCATGACGCGCTTTCTCAGTAGCCAATTGAAACGCCGGTATAGCAACGAGCACTTCCAGCTCCGGATGCGGCTCCAGCCGCACCTTCTCCGCCCGGGTACCATCCCAAGCGGAGACGACAATGCCGCCGAACAGCGATGCCCCAACATTGTCCGGATGCCCTTCGAGCTTGGTTGCTAGCTGGAATAAGCGATCCTCGGTTAGCGGACTTCCGATGAGCGCATTCGCCGCAACCAGCGCCCCAACGATTGCTGACGCACTGCTGCCTAGCCCTCTTGTTAACGGAATGTCGCTGTACATCGAAATATGCAGCTCGGGTACAGCGACACCCGCTTCTTTAAATACAAGTTGCGCAACTTTATAGATCAGATTGGACTTGTCCCTAGGCACACCTTCCAAACCGCTGCCATAAAGGTTAATAACCGTTTCATCTTCAGATGCTGCTAGCTCGATCCAAGCATACAGCGATAGCGCCATGCCGAGCGTATCGAATCCCGGTCCGAGATTGGCCGTACTGGCCGGCACCTTCACGATTACCCGGCGTTCTGTCATTACGCTTCACCTTCCAGCTTGCGAATTGCCTCCATAACCGCCTCTTCGGTATCCGCAACGACCATCGGCTCTGCATTCACGCTTTTAATCGCGATATTAGGATCCTTCAGACCATGGCCTGTCAACACGCAGACGACCGTCTCGCCGCCCTTGAACACGCCTTCGCGCTTCAATTTCATTACGCCTGCAATAGAGGCTGCCGACGCAGGCTCCGCAAATATCCCCTCGCGTGCAGCAATCGTCTTATAAGCATGAAGAATTTCTTCATCCGTGACAAAGTTAATTTGCCCGCCTGATTCTTCCGCCGCCGCAACAGCTGTTTTCCAGCTGGCCGGGTTACCGATACGGATGGCAGTCGCCACTGTTTCCGGATCCGCAATTGGCTCTCCTTTGACGATGGCCATTGCGCCCTCGGCTTCAAAGCCGACCATCTTCGGCAGAGAAGAGATCTTGCCTGCGGCATGATACTCCTTAAAGCCTTTCCAGTAAGCGGAAATGTTGCCCGCATTACCTACAGGAATCGCTAGGTAGTCCGGAGCCTTGCCAAGCTGCTCGCTCACTTCGAATGCAGCCGTTTTCTGCCCTTCAATCCGGTATGGATTGACAGAATTGACTAGCGTAATCGGATGCTTGGCCGTAATTTCGCGAACGATTTCCAATGCCCGGTCGAAGTTGCCTTCGATGGCAATAACTTTGGCACCATATATGATGGCTTGAGCAAGCTTACCGAGCGCAATGTTATTATTCGGAATGATGACGATGCAGTTCAACCCGCCGCGTGCCGCATAAGCCGCCGCTGCAGCCGACGTATTACCCGTAGAGGCGCACATTATCGTCTTGCTGCCTTCCTCCATCGCTTTGGCTACTGCCATAACCATACCGCGGTCTTTGAACGATCCAGTAGGGTTTAAGCCTTCATATTTAAAGTAAAGATCCAGCCCGAGCTCTTCCGACAAATTTTCCGCCCGCACGAGCGGTGTATTGCCTTCTTGAAGGGTAAGCAACGGTGTCTTGTCGGTAACCGGCAAGTTCTCTTTGAATGTTTGTATCAATCCCATGTATCTCATAAACGGTTAAGACTCCTTTATTGTAAGGGTATTGGTTAGCCTTCGACGCGGTACACGCTCTTCACGCACTTCACAACGTCCATATCGTTGAACGCCGCAAGCACCTTGTTCACCGATGCTTTGCTCGCGTCATGTGTAATGATGATGATTTCCGCTTCCGGATGGGACGGGTTAGGCTGTTGAACAACGGATTCCAGACTGACCTCGGTGTCCGCGAACGCCTGTGTAATACGAGCGAGAACGCCAGCCCGGTCATCCACATGCAGCAGCATAAAATATTTCGAAGAAATCTGCTCGTCCGTTTTGAGCTTCTTCTCCTTATATGTCAGTGTCAGTTGTTTGCCGTTGACGCCGAGCTTCAAATTCTTAACGACAGCCACCAGATCGGCTACAATAGATGTTGCCGTCGGCAGCTCGCCTGCACCCGCTCCGTAGAACATCGTCTCTCCAACCGCTTCGCCATATACATAAACGGCGTTAAATACACCGTTGACGCCCGCGATCGGATGCGTGTTTCTAACCATGGTCGGTTGTACGCTGACGCTAATAAACTCGTCTTGACGCTCCGCAATGCCGAGCAGCTTCACTTCATAGCCAAGCCGCTTACCGTAAGCGATGTCTTCGCGGCTAACCGACGATATCCCTTTCACATCGACGTCCTCGAGTGCAACGTTCGCTCGGAAGCCGAGTGTCGCAAGAATCGTCATCTTACGCGCCGCATCCAGTCCTTCGACATCGGATGTCGGATCGGCCTCTGCATAACCAAGCTCCTGCGCTTCCTTCAGCACGTCAGCATAGGCAGCGCCTTCTTGACTCATCTTCGACAGGATATAGTTGGTCGTGCCGTTCACGATGCCCATTATTTTCGTAATCCGATCGGATGAGAAGCCCTCGATCAGTGTCCGTATGATTGGAATTCCGCCGGCAACGCTCGCTTCATATAGGATGTCGCACTGCTGCTCCTGCGCCTTTGCCAAAATTTCCGGACCGTGTAGCGCCATTAAATCCTTATTGGCTGTTACGACATGCTTACCGCGTGCAAGCGCTTCAAGAATATAACCTTTGGTTTGCTCAATGCCGCCCATAACTTCAACGACAACATCGATTTCAGGGTTATGAATAATTTCCCATGGATCCTCAGTCAACTTATCGGGATCTATGTTAATACTCCGAGCCTTACTCTTATTCTGTACGAGCACCTTCTCGATAATGATCGGCGAGCCAACCTGGCTTTCCAAATCAACCTGATGACCTTCTACGATGCGAACAACACCCGTACCGACCGTTCCGAGTCCGAGCAATCCTACTTTTACCGGTTTCATATGCGTCTCCCCCATCTTTTCGTTCTATCCTTGTCCGATGACTGAAGTCTTACGTACGCCATCCTGACTTCGAATCGCATCGATAAGCTCGGACAATCCGTCATTCATCCCTGATGTATCCATAGAGATGACAACATTCGCCAATCCTTGCAGCGGAATGGTCTGGTGAATCGTGAGCACATTCCCTTCTGAGCCGGCAAGCAAGCCCAGCACTTTGGACAATACGCCCGAGCGGTGCTCCAAGTCCATCGAGATTGTAACGATTCGCTCACGCTGCAATTGGTTAAGCGTATAGACGCCGTCTTTGTATTTATAGAAGGCACTTCGGCTTAGTCCCACACGTTCTGTCGCTTCATGGACTGTAGCCGCTTCGCCGCGCTGGAGCATATCTTTGACCTGGATCGTCTTGACGATCGCTTCAGGTAAAATGTCCTCGCGGACGACAAAGTATCGTTCTCCCACCGACCGTCCTCCTATAAAAGACATTTGTTCTCGTATAGTGGACATTATATCGAAAAATACGTTTATCGGCAATAGGCAATACGTTTGAATACAACAAAGGACTGACCCGCGCGCAGTCAGTCCAATATGCAGACCACTGGCGGGACAGCCCTTCGAAACGTCTAACTGGATGGTTATTCGTACATATAGTCGCTGCCTTCGAAAAACTCGAACGAGAAGTCACCGATCAATATGAGACTGCCATCCTTCGCTCCTGCTTTACGAAGAGCGTCATCCAGGCCCATCTTGCGCATTGTGCGGGCAAACCGCATAATCGCGTCATATGAATTCAAGTTTACACGCTTGATAAACCGTTCGATGGATTCGCTCTCGACGACAAACGACTCATTTTCCCTGCGGATCGTGAACGATTGGTCTTCCTGCTTCTCGAGCGTGTAGACCTTGCGCTCCGCAACGTCTCTTACTTCCTCGATAAGCGGCATTTCTGGAACGGTCTCCAGCAGGTCTGCCGCCTTATAGAGCAGTTCTTGAACGCCTTGCTTGGTCAGCGAGGACATCGGGACGATATCATATTGAATATCCGTGTCATGCTCAGCCAACTGTTCCCGGAACATGGCAAGCTGTTCATCCGAATCCGGCATATCCATCTTATTGGCGACAATGATCTGAGGCCGTTCCGCGAGAAGCGGATTGTACTGCCTCAATTCATCGTTAATTTTGATCCAGTCCTCGAACGGGTCGCGGCCTTCGGAGCCGGACATGTCCACCACGTGAAGAATGACACGAGTACGTTCCACGTGACGCAGAAAATCATGTCCCAAACCAACGCCCTCGTGAGCTCCTTCGATCAGCCCAGGCAAATCTGCCATTACGAAGCTCCGGCCATCACCAACATCCACCACGCCCAGATTCGGGGTTAACGTCGTAAAATGATAGGCGCCGATCTTCGGAGTAGCGGCCGAGACGACCGACAGCAATGTCGACTTGCCGACGCTTGGGAATCCGACCAAACCGACATCCGCCATAACCTTCAGCTCGAGAATTACCCAGCGCTCTTGGCCCTCTTCACCATTCTCGGCGAACCCCGGCGCAGGATTGCTCGACGTGGCAAAGCGCGCATTGCCGCGTCCGCCGCGTCCGCCGCGAGCAACCACTACTTCTTGACCATGCCGCGTCATATCGGCAATGATTTCCTGTGTATCCTCATCGAGAATAATGGTCCCCGGAGGAATGCGAACGATCATCTTCTCCGCATTTGCGCCATGCATACTCTTGACCTTGCCCCGTTCACCGCGCTCGCCCTTGAAATGCTTCTGATAGCGGAAATCCATAAGCGTACGCAGTCCCTCGTCCACTCGGAATATTACGTCTGCGCCTTTGCCGCCGTCGCCGCCTGCTGGTCCGCCTTCCGGTACATATTTCTCCCGACGGTACGAGACAATTCCGTCGCCGCCGTTGCCGCCTTTTACAAATATCTTCGCTTTATCGACAAACATGATGTTCCTCCGTTCAATTTCCGAGCTCCGCCTGAAGCAGCAATTGCTCCGGCAGTTGCTTGGCTCCCAGCGGCTGCAGCGGCGTATCCTTCACCCGCTGCCTCCACTTCTGCTGCCATTCGTTCACATCGCCGATCTCACCCTCGAATAAGAAAGCGAGCTGCAGCCCCTTCTCGTCCAAATCAAGCTCGACGGTCAGCTTGGCCACTTCCCCCAAGCCGGGTTTGATTGCAAATCGATATACATTAATGATTTCCACTATTGCGTTAGATACACGTTCTCCATCCAGCGGCAGCTGTGATAAATTAAGTTCCCCGTCAATATCCACTTCCAGCAAAAGGGAGTTCGTCATTGTACGGAACGATTGTATATACGTCACTAGCGAGGGTATACCGAGCTTGGCGATCTTGCTTTCTGTCACCATTCTGTCTCTTATCTGTTCCACGCACTGTACAGATCTATCCGCTTTTCCCATGCGAATATAACCATACAATACCTGGAGATCATTCATCCAGTCATGGCGGTGGTGATTGAGCGTGCGAATCGATGCGGTTTGCAGGGCGTGAGTCATTCTGCTCATTCGATTCGATTGCTCTTGCCGCTCGCACCATACCCATAACACCGCAGCTGCAGCAACCCAGCCGATAAAGACGGCAAGAAGCCACAACTCCGAGCGCCAGATCAGTACGCTTGCCGCAGGAAGCAGTATGGATGCGGCCGCATAGTGCTTCATTGTTCTTATGCGATTCATGCCCACAATCCTACCTTCCTATTCTTTCCTAGCCCTAAATAGTATAGCACGACAGCACAGAAAGATCACGCGAATAACACATGGAAGAGGGTTGTGCTGATCATAGGGATTCACATAAAAAAGCCCCGGCCTGCAAAGCAGACCGAGGCATTCATGACGATTAAACTTCCACTGCTGCGGCTACCGGAGCAGCATCGATTGGATAAACGCTAACTTTCTTACGATCGCGTCCCCAACGTTCAAACTTGACAACGCCCTCTACTTTAGCAAAAAGCGTATCGTCTTTACCGATCCCGACATTGTTGCCTGGATGGATCTTCGTTCCGCGTTGACGGTAAAGAATGCTGCCAGCCGTTACCGTCTGACCGTCTGCACGCTTCGCGCCAAGACGTTTCGATTGGCTGTCGCGACCGTTACGTGTGGAACCGACACCTTTCTTCGAAGCGAATAGCTGAAGATTCAGTTTCAACATAGTGTTTCCTCCTTCATCACCGATATTGTTCCCTAACTTCGACGTACTTCCCATAGGATTCGGCAATCGTGCTGAGCATGACAATCATAGATTCTATCAGCAATTGAACCTTCTCGTTAACCGAGTCGTTCTCCTGCGCGGGAATATCGGATTGCAGCCAACCGTTCTTCATGGAAGCCGGAAGCTCGAGACCCGTTAATTGCTCGATGGCGTTAACTGTTCCTACCGTAACGGCTGAAACACCAGCACACACGATATCCTTACCGGGCTTGGCGAACTTGGCATGGCCTTCAACGGCGAATGCTGCGATTCGCTTGTCATCCGTGTAACGTTCGATCGTAACGATAATCATGGCATTGTCCTTACGCTTGGATCTTGCCGATTGTTACTTTCGTGTACGGTTGACGATGGCCTTGCTTGCGGCGGTAGTTCTTTTTCGCCTTATATTTGTAGACGATAATTTTTTGACCTTTGCCGTGTTTCTCGACTTTAGCCGAAACGGTTGCGCCGGAAACGATCGGAGTGCCGGTTACGAGACCGTCACCTTTAGAAACAGCTAGTACGCGATCAAACGTAACGCTGTCGCCTTCCGTTACTTCCAATTTCTCGATGTACAAGACATCGCCTTCTTGGACTTTGTATTGCTTTCCACCGGTTTCAATGATTGCGAACATGGGTTGCACCTCCTTATTGTCGAAGACTCGCCTGATGCAGGTGTTGAACGACTGAGCCATTCAAGCTTCTTGACCTGTTCTGTGCGGTATTGAGCATGTGAAGAAGATAGCTCTTCCACACGCACCATAACATTCTACCACACGGGCACGCCCAAGAGCAATAACCTGCTCAAAAAAGTTTCTTCTGGGGATGAAATGTTCATTCATTCCGCTCATTTCGCCGCCATTCGTCCATTCCAACTCTATTGGCAGGACATAGATTAACAGTATCAATAGCTACTAAGGACATTTGGTAGTTTCAGATAATTGTCATAGGAGGCGAATAACCATGTTTGTTTTACTTGTTATCGCGATTGCGGGCTCTGTCCTCTATGCCCTGTTGAAACCCGCTGTTTCTGAGACGGAAGCATCTCCACAGCTCGAGAGCTTCCATGAAGCCGATGCACCTGTTCATCAATCCGAGCTGCCGCAGCACACACGCATTCATCTGTAATGATCCGGATCTGAAAGGGGTGAGATGACTATGTATGGGCCCGTCACCACTACGCTAACCATCTTCGCGTTTGCTATGACGGTACTGCTAATCCTATGGCGACCTAAAGACATGAATGAAGCGATACCTTCGACGATCGGAGCTGCGCTTGTCCTTGCCAGCGGGAGCGTTTCCCTATCCGATTTCGGTCAGATTAGCTCCACTGTAAGCGGCGCGGCTATCACGATTATGTCAACCATTGTGATGGCGGTCGTCCTGGAAAGCTTCGGCTTCTTCGTTTGGGCGGCGGAAGGATTAGCGGCCAGAGCAAAGGGCTCCGGTATCCGCCTTTTTTGGTATGTCAATCTCATTTGTTTTTTAATGACACTCTTCTTCAATAATGACGGAAGCATTCTGATTACTACGCCGATTCTCCTCATCCTGCTGCAGAACTTCCGGCTCAAGCATCATCAGAAAATTCCGTATTTACTCTCGGGGGCCCTTGTTGCAACGGCATCGAGCGCACCGATCGGCGTCAGTAATATCGTGAATCTCATCGCCATGAAAATCGTTCATATGGATTTGTACATGCATACCCTGATGATGTTCGTACCTTCGTCGCTCGGTTTGCTGTTTCTCGTTTTGTTACTGTTCCTGTGCAGCTACCGGATCCTTCCGAAGAAATTACCGCCCATCGCTGGCAGCATGTGGTTGTCTAGTGACGCCCGAAAGCATCCCCTGCAGACCCAGCCGAAATCCCCGCATATACCTATGGATGCCAAGCAGAAGACCCGGTTTATGCAAAAAATATTAGTGTTCGTGTTCCTGGTGCGAGCCGGCTTATTCATCGCTTCTTATTTTCACGTGCCCATTGAACTCGTATCTGTGATCGGGTCCTTCCTGCTCCTCGGCTGGCGGTGGTATTACCTGAAAATGGCACCGCTGGATATGCTGAAGAAGACACCCTGGCATATTCTTATCTTCGCCTTCGGCATGTATGTCATCATCTACGGGATGCATAACATCGGGTTCACGAATTGGCTCGTCGCTTTGTTCCATCCCCTTGTCAGCGGCAGTCTGCTGAACGCCAGCCTAATTATGGGCGGCATCCAGAGCCTCATGTCCACACTGTTCAACAATCATCCAGCGCTCATGATCGGCACATTGACCCTGACTGAAATGAATTTGGACCCCTTATCGCTGAAAATCGCCTATTTGGCCAATGTCATCGGGAGTGATATCGGCTCCTTGCTGCTTCCGATCGGAACGTTGGCGTCCCTAATATGGATGCACATTTTACGAAAAAACAAAGTGAAGATCCATTGGAAGGATTACACACGCGTGACGATTATCGTCATACCTCCGACAGTCGTCTTTACATTATTCGTTCTCTACTACTGGGTCAACTGGATTTATTGAAACGCGGGGAACAAAGGGGGCTGCTCGCAACGATCCAAGCTCCCAACCATGATACCGGCAGGAGCACAAACGTACACGAGGCTGCTTAGGATCCTTGTACAATTCCAGTAATGCCAAGCCGCGCCATGGCGGTATCCATGGTTGTATCCTTGCTTGTTGGAGGTCAATCCGATCGATCAGATTCCAGGGATGGAGATCTTGGCCTCTTGCCAATTTATCATTTGCCGAGGGATTGAATCTTTCCCCGGCCTTTACAGCTCATGCATGTTTCGTAAGGTTGGTTCATCGCATGATTGCGGGCCTTCTTGCGCGTCAGTTCAAGTAAGCCTAACCGGGTCCAGCCGACGACCTGGCACTTGGTCCGATCCAGCCGGACAAGCGCTTCAAGCCGATGCAGAATCTGTTCGCGGTGCTGCTCCAGCTCCATGTCGATGAAATCAACGATAATAATACCGCCTACATCCCGGAGCCTGAGCAGTCTGGCAATTTGTTCGGCTGCTTCCATGTTCGTGCGGAATACTGTATCTTCAAGATCACTTGTCCCAACGAATTTTCCTGTGTTGACATCGATGACCGTCAAGGCTTCTGTCGTATCCCATACCAGGTCACCTCCGCAATCGAGCCTTGTTCGACGATCGAAGGCCTCGTTTAATTGAACGTTGATCCGATAGCGGGCAAACATCGCTTCGCGCTGCTCGTAATGCTTCAGCCGCTTCAGCATCGAAGGGGCCATCTGACGAATGAGCGTTTCCGTTTCCATAAACCGATTGCGGTCATCGATCCATACCTCGTCGGTTTCGGCGGTCAGGAAGTCTCTAACGATTCGGTGGGCAAGGCCGGCTTCACGATGCAGCTCTGCCGGAGCGGTCATTCGCCGGGCGCGTTCCTCGATGCCTGACCACAACCCCCGCAAGAAATCCACATCCCCTTGAAGGGACTGGACACTCTCGCCTTCCGCCGCCGTTCTCAAGATGACGCCTTCGCCCTCCTGCCGGATGGAATCGCCAACAAAACGCAACCGGCCGCGCTCTTGCTCACCGTTCACCTTCTTGGATACACCGACATAATCCGCCTCGGGCATGTACACCAAGTAACGTCCAGGCAGGGAATAGTGCGTCGTAACTCTTGCACCTTTACCGCCAAGCGGTTCCTTCACCACCTGAACGATCAGCTCCTGCCCCGGCTGCAGCAGCTCCGTTATCAACGGTTTTTCCTTCGGCTGCCGCTCCAGATGCGGATGCAGCACGTCGTCAATATAGAGGAATGCATTCTTGATCAATCCGATATCGACAAAAGCGGCCTGCATGCCAGGCAGCACGTTAATAACCTTCCCTTTGTACAAGCTGCCGACCAATTGCCCCGCAGCCTCGGTTTTCTCCATATCAAATTCCACGAGACGACCTTCTTGTATAATCGCCGTTTGCAGCATATCGCTTTGACTATGTACCAACATTTGTTTCATCGCAAATTCGACCACCTATCCCAGCCTAGTCTGCTGTTCAGGTCTATTTTACATGAAAAGGTCGCAAACTGCACGGTCTGGCTTCCCATCTTCTAAAAATCCGTTAACGAGCTGCTGCTCTGGAAGGATGCCAAGTATGCGCCCCCGCTCTTCCATGACAACGATAAGGTGATAACGATCCCGCTTAAAAAGCCTTAGTGCCGCTGTCACGGTATGCCGCTGCGACACCACGATCGGCTGTGCCCAAACACCTCTAATAATGTGACGGGTCGAGGCCGTTCCGCGGCTCGTCAAGAATCTCAGAAACAGAAACGGGATATGACGATTGTAGGTCCAATTCGTCATAAACAGAAAGATCCCGACGGCAAGCAGATTTAACTGTATCCCTCTGCCGCCTCCTTGAAACAAAGGCGAGAAGGCGTATAAGACCATCCCCGCACTCAGCAGCAGGCTAATGCGAGCCCCCCACGTCAGCATTTGGTGATAGGTAAGCGAGCGACTTAAGACAACCTGTAGCAGCTTACCGCCATCGAGGGGCAGGATGGGGAGCAGGTTGAATAAGCCGATCATGATATTCGCTTGAAGAACATATGCCGCCCATTCGCTGTCCCACCAGCCTAATTGCCCCATCCCCCATGCAGCTGCCCCCATCCATACGTTCTGCAGCGGACCCGCTAAGACCACGACTGCCTCTTCCTTGGCAGGCAAGCCTCCCGTATCCTCCACCTCAGCAACGCCGCCGAAGGGCAGCAGCTTCACCTCGCGGATCGTCCATCCATAGCCGCGGGCGACGATTACATGACCAAGCTCGTGAACAAGGACGATGCCAAATAGGGTGATCAGCTCTGCAAAATAGCCCGTCACGATGGAAGCGATCATGACGAGCACAAAGAGAGGATGGATGGACCATACGATGCCGCGAAACTTAATCAATCGGGAAGACGTCAGCGGGATTGACGTACCGGCCTTTCTCCTTCACCGCAAAGAACAACAAGCTGTTCTCTCCATCTGCCGCGGCTTTGAGCTTCCCGATCGGCCGGCCTGCTTCCACCCAATCGTTCAAGGCAACCTGCGTTTCCTCCAGCATGCCATAAACCGTTACCCGCTGATTCGCATGCTGGATCACAACCGTCTTCCCGGTCTTCTCATCTTCGCTTACAAGCAGCACGCGCCCGGTTTCCGAAGCCAATACATCTTCATTGGCATTACCGGCGATATCGACGCCGCTAAGTGTCTCCGCAAACGACCTGACGATCGTACCTTGCTTCAGCGGAGCAAACGTCGGGAGCTCGATATCGCCCTCGGCTAACTCAGCTTGCTTGGTATTAGAACCGTCAAATATCGGAATAAACGAAGGTGCCCCTGCAAACACCGAACGGTACCATTCCGCGGCTGATTGGAAGTCCAGTGTGTCGGTGAGCGCGGCTGTCACGATTTGCTGTCCCTTCTTAGCAATCGGATGGTCCAATTTATACATAGCGAATACGATGACGAAGAGAATACCCGCAATAATCGTTTGAATGAATAGACCGCGTATGAAAGTACCTCCGCCAGGACCGCCGCTTTTGACCGAAGCTCTCTCGCCTTTAGGAGCTAGCTTGGTAGTCATATTCCACCCGGCGTTCTCCCACGGGCTGGTACGTTCCTTCCAATCCCGCTCAGGATCACGTTCTGCCAATCGGTCAACCGGTACACTGCCAGGAGAATATTCGCTATCTCTGGATGACTTTACTTCTTGCAGCGGAATCGGAAGCTTCTGATTGCGATCTTCTTTTGCCGTTGAACTCGGCGGCTTTGCAAGGTTCTGCTGTTCCTCCATGATACGGCGTATCCGCTCTTGACGGCGATGCCGAACCCCGCTTTTCGTATCCATGTTCATCCCCTCCATACAATCGGCATGCCTGTCCTCAAGTCCTAGCGGCACCTGTGTGTTATACGTGCTTATACATACAGACAAGCAGCAGCTTGTTCGATTTATGTATATGTGAGAGGAAACCTAATTATGTTGTACTTGCCGAATCGTCCTTGTTCTGGTCCAATAAAAAAAAGCCGTCTCAGCGGGCGGTCCGCTGAACGGCTACATGTTCGATCTCATATTTCTCCTGATGTGCCTTAACGCTGAACACCAGGCCGATACAGAGCATGTTAAGAAGCAAGGATGTACCGCCATAGCTGATAAAGGGCAGTGTAATACCGGTAATCGGCATAAGTCCGATCATCATCCCGATATTTTGGAAAATTTGGAACACGTACATCGATACGATGCCAATGATGATAAATGAGCCTCGTATATCATAGCAGTGGAAGGAAATGATGATCATCCGATATATGAGCAGAAAATAAAGCAGCAGCACGACCGCAGCGCCTTGGAAGCCGAACTCTTCGCCGATAACGACGAATATGGCATCCGAATACGGATAGGGAATGAATTTTCGGTTCTTGGAATCCCCCTGCATATAACCATCGCCTGTTAAACCACCTGAGCCGATAGCAATTTTAGCTTTATTCGCCTGATAAACTTCCTTGTCAGAGGCTTCGTTCGGGTTAATGAAGCCGTTGATCCTCTCATACCAGTGGACCTTATTCTTGCTGTCCAAGTAATCATGGATCTCTTGGCTGTATTGATTAAATAGAAAGACAGACACCATGAGTCCGCCGACAACGATGACCAGTCCTATGAGTACATGGGTGTACTTGACATTGCCGATCCACAGCATTCCTAGCACGATCACCAGATAGATGATCGCATTCCCAAGATCCGGTTGAATCATGACGAGCGCGAACGGAATGAAGGAGAAGGCGGCCACGACGAGTAAGTCATGCCGGATGCGAAGCGGATCCCCTTGGCGCCGCCCCATCAAGAAAGCGATCGTAATAATGAGGATGATCTTCTCCATCTCGGCCGGCTGAAACTGCAGTCCGCCGGGAAGCTCAAACCATGCGCGGGCGCCGTTGATCTCCTCAGCGGTCAGATAAACCACGATAAGCAGGACGATACCGATTCCGTACAGGACGTACCAGCCTTTTAACAAAACCCGGTAATCCAGAAGCGTCATCATAATGGCGAGAACAAAGCCCGCTCCGTAGAAAATAAGTGTCTTCGTATCATAATTCGCATAACCAGGATTGCCGAAAGTCGCGCTTCGAACAAGCAAGGTGCTTATAACCATTAGGACGAGGAGAATAAGAATGATACCCCAGTCGATTTTCTTCAGTTTACCTAACACGATTAAATCATCCTATCCCAAGAAACTTTCGGAACCGTTTCAGAACGCCCGATTTTTCCTCCAATGGCATAAGCGGAACCATGTCGCCAAGCATGCGCCGAGCGATGTTCCGGTAAGCAATGGCTGCGCGTGACGTCGGATCCATGACGGTTGGTTCACCCGAATTGGCCGCTTTGATCACTTTCTCATCATCGGGTACAATGCCGAGCAAATCAATCGCCAATACTTGGCAGATCTCGTCAATATCGAGCATCTCACCCGATTTCACCATGCTGGCACGAATACGGTTAATAATCAAACGGGCAGGTACACTGGCTTGCTCGAGCAGACCGATCACCCGATCGGCATCTCTGACTGCAGCATTCTCAGGCGTCGTAACGATGATAGCCCTGTCCGCGCCCGCAACCGCATTGCGGAATCCTTGCTCGATGCCCGCGGGACAATCGATAACGACATATTCGAACTCTTTCTTGAGCTCCAATATGATATCCCGCACTTGTTCCGGAGAAACGTCCTGCTTATCTTTGGTTTGCGCAGCGGGAAGCATATACAGCTCATCGAACCGCTTATCCTTCACAAGCGCTTGATTAAGCCGGCAGCGCCCTTCCGCAACGTCAATCAAATCGTAAATAATCCGATTCTCAAGACCCATCACGACATCCAGATTACGTAATCCGATATCCGTATCCACCATGCATACTTTTTTGCCGAGCAGAGCCAACGCCGTACCTAAGTTGGCTGATGTCGTCGTTTTCCCTACTCCGCCCTTACCCGATGTTACTACAATCGCCTCACCCATGACAGACACTCCCCACTGCTAATTCGATCCGGCCCTGTCACCGATCGTCTATACGATTATGCTTTAAATAGAATCGGTTGTTTTCGTAAACGGTTCAGCTGCGTCATCTTGTCGATCTTCATGACGCCTTCGTTCAAGTAAGCGAACTCCATTGAGGCATCCCCGGTTATCCACTCGTCAGGCGGCCGGCTGATGACATCTGCGATACGAAGCTGCGTAGGCCGCAGCAGTGAAGCCGCAATGACGACGTCCGTACGTCCGTCTTTCCCCGCATGCGCCAGCCCGCGAAGAGCCCCCAATACGTAGATATCGCCTGTACAGAGCAAGGATCCGCCCGGATTCAAGTCTCCCATGAGCAGCAGGTTTCCTTCATGCTCCACGGTCTGGCCTGAACGGACGATGCCGGTCAGCAGTTTAATATTGTTGCCTGGTTCATCCTCCGGAATCGCAGGGGCCTCGCTCTCGATCGACTGTACGAGCAGATTGCCCTGCGCCCGTATAATCGTTCGAAGCTGCTCCAGCTCCTCCTCGGAGAGATGGCGGGAACCCAGCTTGACTTGAACGTGAACGATCGGACCCGTCAGCAGCTGCTGATGCGACTTTTCCAATTTGTACTGCAGTTCTTCAAGCAACACGGAAAAATCGCAGGCATCGTCAAGTAGAAACACGAGACCTTCTTTGACGCCTTTAATCGTAATATGCTGCTTCTCGGTCACGCTCGTCCCTCCCCTATACGTATACGATTCTTTCCGATACGTGCCGATTCCTGCTTATCCGCTCTATTCTTCTTCTTCTTCACCTTTCTTTTTCGCCGTGCCCTCGAACCATCGCCGAGCCGGTACGTAGATGACAAGCACAAAGCCAAGCTGTAAGAAGAGACTCGGAATTATATGATCCATAAGTGCCCATTCATAAGTCTGATGCGTCAGGCGGAACACTCTATAAACAAAATAGACGACCGTTTCGTACACAAGCGTAGATAGTAAAATCATTGTAAGAGCCATCAACAGCGTACTTCTTTTGCGTTCCAAAAGAAGTCCTGTCATGTAACCAACCAATCCCATCGAGAACGAATGCACGCCGATGATGTTTCCATAATAGACAATATCCTGAAGGAGTCCGAAGGACAAGCCTAGCAGCACAGCCGTATGGCGCCCGCGGTACAACGAAGCGAACAGCACGAAAGCCAGCGTGAAATGAGGAACGACACGAGATACGAGGTTTCCCGGCAGCAGCCAATAGAAGATCGTGCCTTCTATGAAGAAGATGAGCAGCATAATGGGAATAATCCGCTGCATACTCATTCCGCGGTCTCCTCCATGCTCGGTACCTCGACGACGAACACTTCCGTCAAGTGATCGAAATCAGCCGCCGGTTTAATCGTGGCCGTACGGGTCAGACCGATGTCGCCAACCTGTACATTCTCAACCGTACCGATAATCATTCCTTGTGGGAATACATTGCCCTGGCCCGATGTAATAATGACATCATTCTTGGTCAAGGGGTCATTCTCTGCAATTCTGGACATTGACAGCTTCCCGGTTTCGGCATCGAAATTGTCCACCATTCCGAATGATAAGCTTTCCTTACCGAGTACCGTAGCGGCATACTGCTTCGAATCCGGCGATTTGTCATCCAGCTCTGTCAGCGGCATAACGTTAGACGAGAATGGCGTGACTCGGCTAATGTGCCCGACTAGGCCATCCCTTGTGACGACAACCATGTTCGGTTGGATCCCGTCCTTGGAACCGAGATTGATACGGATGGTCTGATTGTACGGATCGTTGCTCACCGCAATCACCTGAGCAATCAAGTAGCGGTAATCATTCAGACCTTTTTGCCTTTCAGTAAAGTTTAGATCTTCTTTCAACCTTTTATTTTGTTGCTCGGAAATATTGTATTTGTTCTTATCTCGCGCATAAGCCGCAGCCATCTTGCGGAGCTCCTCGTTCTCTTTATAGATGCCGCGCAGGTTGGTCAAATCTTCAAACAAGCCCGCTATGTATCCAGCGGGCTTGTAGAACCATTGCTGCACGACTCCAGAAGCATCGAGTACAAAGTTTTCCGGCCAGGTCAGCTTCTTCCTGTCCCCGATCGAGAAACCCATAACTGCCACAAACAAGACTACGATTATCATCAGCACGAACATCCGTCTGTTTCGCATCCAATTAAACACGTATCTTCACCCGCCCATTCCAATCATCCGTCCGTCCTATTTCCCCATCCGGAGATTAGCGCTTGGAACGGGAAACCGGGCCTCCCCGTGTTTTGAACAAATCGATATTATCAAGCGCACGTCCGGTTCCGATTGCTACGCAATCGAGCGGATTCTCCGCTACGATGACCGGCATGCCGGTTTCACGGGCCAGCAGCTTGTCCAGATTGCGGAGCAGCGCCCCTCCGCCCGTCAGCACGATGCCGCGGTCCATAATATCGGCCGACAGCTCCGGCGGACATTTCTCCAGCGTAACCTTCACAGCATCAACGATCGAGTTCACCGTGTCGGTAAGAGCTTCGTTAATTTCATCGGAAGTAATCGTGAGTGTCTTAGGCAAGCCTGTGACGAGGTCGCGGCCGCGGATTTCGGTAGTTTCCGTCTCTTCCAGCGCAAGCGCCGTACCGATCTCCATCTTCAATTGCTCCGCCGTTCTCTCACCGATCATCAAGTTATACATGCGCTTGATATATTGCGTGACCGCTTCGTCCATCTCATCGCCAGCAATGCGGATCGAACGGCTTGTAACGATACCGCCCAGAGAGATGACGGCAACTTCCGTCGTGCCTCCGCCAATATCAACTACCATGCTGCCTGTCGGTTCCCATACCGGCAGATCCGCTCCGATTGCCGCTGCGAACGGCTCTTCGATCGTGAAGGCTTCCTTCGCGCCGGCTTGCTCTGTCGCATCCTTCACGGCACGCTGCTCAACGGCTGTAATCCCCGACGGCACACATACCATTACATTGGGATGGCGCGGAAATAAGCTGCGGCTCTTTTGGGCTTGTCTTATAAAATATCTAATCATCGTCGTCGTTGTTTCAAAATCGGCGATGACGCCGTCCTTCATTGGACGAACGGCACGAATGTTGCCAGGCGTACGGCCAATCATCTTCTTCGCCGATTCGCCTACCGCTTCGATTGTTTTTGTATCGGTACGCAGAGCAACCACAGACGGTTCTCTGACGACAATGCCTTTGCCTCTCAAGTAAACAAGCGTATTCGCCGTTCCGAGGTCAATTCCCAAATCCTTAGAGCCACCAAACATATTCATTCTTCCTTTCCTTTTGAAAGACAATCCTATTTATTATATTACATCAGACCCTGCTCCTTCAAACTGATAAAACGGTTGTCACCGATTACCAGATGATCAAGCACGTCGATGCCGACAAGCTCGCCCGCTTCCTGCAAACGCTTAGTCATCGCAATGTCTTCCGGGCTAGGAGTTGGATCTCCGCTCGGATGATTATGTAAGCAAATGATCGAAGCGCTGCTGCACTTGATGGCGGCGCGAAATACTTCGCGAGGGTGAACGAGCGATGCATTTAAGGTTCCGACGGACAATGTTTCTTTAGCAATGACCTGATTCTTGGTATTCAGAAAGAGGCAGACGAAGTGTTCTTTCTTGAAGTAACGAAGCTCCTCCATCATGAGCTCTGCGGCGTCGGCTGGCTTGCGGATCGCAGGCATTTCCCCTTGACGGCTCTTAGCTAGCCGGCGTCCGAGCTCGATACCCGCTCGAAGCTGTACGGCCTTTACGGGGCCGACGCCTCGGATCGCGGTCAGTTCCTCAATACTCATATCGACCAATCCAAGCAGGCTGCCGCTTTCCTTCAAAATTCGGGAAGCAAGCAGCACAGCCGACTCGCTCTTCGTTCCCGTTCTTAATAATATAGCAAGCAATTCCGCATGACTTAACGCCTCAGCCCCAACAGTCATCAAGCGCTCTCTAGGTCGTTCTTCGTTAGGGACATCCCGCAGCACGTATTGGTGCGCTTCCATGTCCTTCCCCGCCTTATCGCCAGTGTGGTGGATCCTCTAAAACACCTCGACGCCGTAAGCTGACAGCATCTCCGCTAGCAGAGATATCGGCAGTCCGACGACGTTGAAGTAGCATCCCTCGATCGAGTCGACGATGACTGCGCCCAGCCCTTGAATGGCGTAGCTTCCCGCTTTATCCATCGGTTCACCGGTGGCCACATAGCGCTCGATTCGATCCGTATCCAATGCCTTCATCTTCACGCGTGTCATGCGGTGTCTGACAAGCTCCTTGCCATCGCCGGTTCCGATGCATGCGACGCCGGTATAAACCTGATGCTCCCGCCCTTGCAAGCGGCTAAGCATCTGCACGGCATCCGCCGCATCCTTTGGTTTGCCCATTACTTCTCCGCCTTGCACAACGATCGTATCCGCACCTACAACGACCGAGTTTAGCACTAGGTCACCCTGAAGTGATTCGATAGCAGCTCTCGCTTTGCGAAGTGCAAGCTGCTCGACAATATAAGCTGGCGCCCAATCCGCAGGCGTCGTCTCGTCCGCATCTGTCGACAAAATGAGAACCGGCAGGGAGAGGTCGAGCGATGCGACCAGTTCCCGCCGGCGCGGAGAAGATGAAGCCAGAACAAGCTGGCGAATGTGTAATGAATGAGTTGAGAGGGAAATATCCATCCTTGTAAGCACTCCTTGAGGCAGGGGATATCGATATAGATTTCCCTACATTTTACGATACAACCATATTGCGATGATTAGTCCAATAACACTCAGCAGGCTGACCTCGATTCGAATGGTGAGATCGTAGCTGAGTACAAGCAGATCGGCTGCTGGCGACCAGACGACTGGTGAAGTTTTCGTTAGAAAGGAAAGTCCGGGAACTGGCTGCAGCCACCGTGATACCAGTGCCCCAGCCAACATGCCAATGAGGATGAATAGCAGCAATATCCAAAAGTTTTTCTTCATCTTCCAACGTCCCTCGCCATATTTTGACACCCTCTTCATTATACGCGCGATAGAAACGCTTTACAATCCATCGATCGATGTAAACCATGTCTTCTCGATAAAGATGGCCTCCATGAGCGACGATTGAATCGACCATAAGTGGGCTTCCGAGGCTTTATTCTCATATTCACTTGCCGCAACGGCTGCATTATTAAGCGCTTGGCCAAGCTTGCGGAATGCCTCTATTCCCGCTTGATCCTTAATTCCCGCTTCCATGCCCGCCCGTTCACGCGTCCATTTCTGATGGGCTTCTTTCCAATCTCCCGCTTCTTGCTTCTGCTCTCCGAGATTCGCGGACGTGAACGTACTCAGAGCATGTATGAGCTCTCTTGTCTGATTCAGAAAAGTTTGTGCCGCAGACGCTTCACCGGCGAAAGGAAACTTGGCAAGTGCCGGAACTTCGATCAGCTTCATGTAGACCTCTCGATCGGCGAGCAGCTGACTGAGCATAAGGGCATTGCTTTGGTCGGCAGCCATTCCAATGTAAACTCTAAAGTCTTCTCCCGTCGTTAAGGAAGCCGCCGCAAGACCTTTCTCTTTCAGCTCAGCAATGGCGTTATCCATGCCCTCTTTATTGCTGAAGACACCGTATTGAAGCATATAATAGTCAGATTGCGGGACTTGGATGGCGACACTATTGACTGCTGCTCCGGAATTCGATGTAGGGTTTGCGCTGTCGTCTGCCCCGCTTGCTTGCGGTTTATCAGTCTTGCCCCCTGCAGTGGCGTTCCCGCTGCCGGCATTTCCGTTTCCTTTGCCACCCGGCTCGACGATCGCGCTGCTGCCTGCCGGCTCTGTCAGCACATTGGATTCCCCGGGTGAACCGCCGCCGGTGAACAAAGTTAGTACAAGATAACCGAAGACTGCCCCAGTTGCGACTGCTCCCGTAACCGATGCGAATACTTTATACCACGAAGGCCCCCGGGAGGTACGATAGGAAGGCTCCCTGTGGAATTCTGCAGGTCCTTTAGCCGGTTGCCTTGGGTCTAGCTCAGGATCAATGACTGGGCCTTCGCTAACCAGATCTTTCGTCGTTACTCCCCGATATAAGTCCGTACCCGGCCCATATCCATCAAATGCATCGCCCAGCGGAATCGAATTCAAGTCCTCTGCTTTCTCTTCCTCCAGGGGCAGCCCATTTGGAGTATTTGGCCCAAACTTATACGTAATTGACGTAGTTTCGGTTTTATTCAGGCCGCTTCCGCGCGGCTCATCCTGACGGTGATTATTTGCGGCAGAGGCTTCTGTCTTCTCGCGTTCTGTATCTCGAATGAGCTGTTCGAGCGCATGGGCATCGTCCTGAAAAGGGCTGTTCCATGTTCCGATTTCCGATGTGAATTTCAACTCCTCTTGGAAGAAAGGCACTACATTCGATTTGACAGGGGGGGCTGAGGGCTCCGGCTTCCGTTCCATGCGCGATCCATTGTTCTTGTCGAAGCGATACGTAATGCGAGCTTTAGAATTCATGTCACTCTCTCCTTGTCCACATTCTACTTTTAGTAGATTATGAACGAAATGAGAGAATTAGAACCTGAATTGCCTGCTCGCGAACCGCCGCGATTATGTGTCACTTATTAAGACGACAGTCAGGCAGCCTTTGCTTTAAAAACTTACTAGAAAGATCGAGAAAGCTCAATGAACAAGATTTACCTATTCTGTTCACCGGATCAAACCAGCTCGGCCTGCAGAAAAACAATAACCGGCTCTCCCGCCGTTGTATGGCGATCGAACCGGTTATTTGTTATGAACCGTATTGAACTCGCAAAGTTTTAGCCAGACCATCGGCCGCTTTCCAAATGTCGCCGGCCCCCATCGTAATGACAAGATCTCCTGGTGCCACGCGTTCCGCAAGATTATGCTGCACTTCTTCTTTGGTCGGAATGTATGTCGTGTTCGCATTGCTATTATTAATGATCATCTCGACTAGCTTCTTGGAATGGACGCCCTCGATCTGCTGTTCGCCGGCAGGAGAGTAAATGTCGGTAATAATGACCTCGTCCGCTTCCGTAAACGCCCGGCTGAATTGTTCCAGAAGGAAATAGGTGCGCGTATAGCGCTGCGGCTGGAAAATCGCGATAATACGTTTCCCTGTCGCCTTAGCAGCACTGATCGTCGCTTGAATTTCAGTCGGGTGATGCGCGTAATCGTCGATGACGAGTATATCATTCACTTCTCCGAGCACCTGGAACCGCCGTTTGGCGCCGCGGAACTCGACAATCGCCGCCGCGATCGCTTCGAATGAAACACCCGCTTCCAGACATGTAATGACCGTGGCCATTGCATTATAAACATTGTGGCGGCCCGGTACCGATAAATCGATCCGACCGAGCACAACTCCATGATGTGCCATATCGAACGAGACCTTCCGGTCGCCCAGCACGATATTTCGTGCGGTGTAGGCCGCTTCCCGGTCGATCGCATACGTAACGAGCGCCCCGCTGCCCAGCGGCTCAGTTTCGAGCTGGGGCAGTAATTCCCGAATCGTTTCGTCATCTGCGCAGACGATTGCATTGCCGCCTGGCTTAACTTGACTCAAAAACTGCAGATAAGCGGCTTTCAATTTCGCAAAATCGCCATCGTAGTTTTCGAGATGATCCGGTTCGATGTTGGTTACAATCGCAACGCTAGGATGATACTGCAGGAAAGAACCGTCGCTCTCATCCGCTTCCGCAACTACATATTCGCCTTTACCCGCCTTCGCATTAGTGCCGACGTTCACAATTTCACCGCCGATGATATAGGTCGGATCGAGCTTACAAGTTTCCATGACCAATGCAATCATGGAGGACGTCGTTGTCTTACCGTGAGCGCCGGCTACAGCTACGCCTTTACCGTTGTTCATCAGCCTGGCCAACATTTGCGCCCGATGCAGAATTGGAATATTAAGCTCTTCCGCAGCCTTCCGCTCTACGTTATCGCGTGATAACGCCGTCGAATAGACAACAAGATCCGCACCTTTGACATTCTCTGGTTCATGGCCGATATAAATGCGTGCACCTTTAGCCGCCAACTTCTCTGCAAGCTCCTGAAGCACAACGTCAGAGCCCGATACTTTATAGCCCATTTCCAGCATTACTCGCGCGATGGCGCTCATGCCGTAACCGCCGATACCGATGAAATGAACGTGTTCTGCCGTATTCAAAGACGGTTCACCATCCTTTTTCAGATTCCGTATTATAGAGCAACTTGGAGCGGACGTCGGCAATCAAATAGAGCGTTCCGGTTACGACCGCCAAATCGGCTTCGCCGGAAAGCGTCTGCAGCTGCTGAAGCGCCTGCTTCCAATTCGGTTCTACGATGAGCTCGAAGGAACGGCCGCTCTGCTCTCGCATAGAATGCACGAGTTCCGCTAGTTCTCCTGCGGGCATCGCCTTACGAAAATCAGGCTCGGTCACAACTAGCGTATCCACTAGAGGTAGTATATGCCGTAATGTGTCATGATGATTCTTATTTGCCAGCATACCCATCATGAGATGAAGACGCTCGTACCGGTATGTATCCCTTAGCGCAGCCGCAAGCGTCTCTGCTCCTTCCGGATTATGGGCACCGTCAAGAAGAAGACGCGGTGACTGCTTGACCATCTCCAGCCGTCCTGGCCATGTCGCATTGCGCAACCCTTGCAGTAGATTCTCCTCATCGACGATTAAGGCATAATATTGACGCAGCACTTCCAGCGCCATCACAGCTACAGCGGCATTCATGCGCTGATGCGCACCGTTCATCGTGATAGCTAGCGGCTCGATTGAGCGGAACGGTCCGTCGAACCGGAATGATTGCTCATCCTCGCGCAGCATCAGAGGCGTCTCCGTGAACTGCTCTCCCAATAGATACAACGCGCTGTTATTCGCCTTTGCGGTGTCAATGATGACTTGAGCCGCTTCTGGCTGGGTGACAGCGCTTATAACAGGCACGCCGGATTTAATAATACCGGCCTTCTCCCGCGCCACTTCTTCGATCGTATTGCCGAGAATGTCCATATGGTCGTGACCGACATTCGTAATGATCGAGACGACCGGCGTCACGATATTCGTCACGTCAAGCCTGCCGCCAAGACCGGTCTCCCAGACGACGTAGTCGGGGTAAGACTCACTGCCATAATACAATATGGCCAGTGCAGTGGATACCTCGAACATGGACGGCGAACCAAGCTCCGTTGCTGCGATGGCGTCAACATGAGGCTTCAAGCGGTTCGTTAACCGAAGAAGCGTTTCTTCCGGTATATCCGTTCCATTATATTGAAATCGGTTTGTGAACTTCGTTAAGTACGGGGACGTATAGGTCCCTACATCATAACCGCATTGCAGCAGCACGCTAGTCAAGTAAGAGCAAACGGAGCCTTTGCCGTTCGTTCCGGCAACATGAATAAACTTTAACCGGCGCTGCGGATTTCCAAAGGCCTCCATAAGCTGGTTAATTCGTTCCATGCCCGGGCGAATACCGAACGGCACAAGCCCTTCAATCCAAGCTCTTGCATCCTGATACGTCGCAAACGATTGCGCGGCAGCCTTCTCCAACTGATCCGTCATGGCTCTCTCTTCCTTCTTCCTGCTATCTTCATTTACTAGCCGAGCTTCGCATTATGCGCGAAGCTCCGCCAATCTTGCTTGTACTTTATCGCGTTTGTCCGCATAATCAGCCATCTTCGCCCGTTCCTCTTCAATGACCTTCTCCGGTGCTTTCGCAACGAATCCGGCATTCGCGAGTTTCTTCTCCACGCGCTCCACTTCGGCAGTCAAGTGGCTGATTTCTTTCTCAAGACGGACGATTTCCTGCGTAATATCAATCAATCCCGCAAGCGGCAAATACAGCTCCGCACCCGTTACGACAGCAGTCATCGCCTTGTCCGGAGCCGATAGCTCCAGGCTGATTACTAGCTTAGAGGTACCGCAGAAACGGCTGACAAACTCCTCGTTGCGGCTGAGAATTGCCGCTGCAGCTTCACTGGAAGGCTTGATGAGCAATTCGACTTTCTTACTCATCGGAACGTTCACTTCCGCGCGAATATTGCGTACAGCGCGAATCAGATCCATCAACAGCTCCATCTCTGCTACAGCATCCGGTGCTTCGAGAGCCTCATCATACACCGGCCAGGCGGCCAGAGTAATCGTCTCGCCCTCGTGCGGCAAGTGCTGCCAGATCTCTTCGCTTATAAACGGCATGAACGGATGGATCAGCCGCTGTGTACGGTCCAATACATACGCCAAGACCGATTGTGTCGCGCGTTTAGCCTCGGCATCCTCGCCATACAGGTTAAGCTTCGCGAATTCAATATACCAATCGCAAAGATCGTCCCAAATAAAGTTGGTCAGCGATCTGCCTGTCTCGCCGAATTCATAACTATCGATCAGACGGGTAACCTCACGCGATGTTTCACCCAGCCGGTGCAGAATCCAACGGTCCGCTGTGCCCAGCTTGCCTGTAATATCAATATCAGCCGCTGTAACGCCCTCTAGATTCATCAGCGCAAATCGGGAAGCATTCCATATCTTGTTGGCGAAATTGCGCGCCTGCTCCACACGTTCCCAACGGAAGCGCAAATCCTGTCCTGCCGTGCTGCTCGTGGACAGCATGAAGCGCATCGCATCGGCACCGTATTTCTCAATTACTTCGAGCGGGTCGACGCCGTTGCCCTTTGATTTGGACATCTTCTGTCCATTCTCGTCGCGAACAAGACCGTGCATGAGCACATCCTTGAACGGAATCTGGTCCGTGAATTCAAGCGCCGTGAAGATCATCCGTGCAACCCAGAAATATATAATATCGTAACCGGTCACAAGCACATCGGTCGGATAGAATCGTTTGAGATCATTCGTTTCGTCCGGCCAGCCGAGCGTGGAGAACGGCCACAGCGCGGAGCTGAACCAGGTATCCAGCACATCCTCGTCTTGACGGAGCGAAGTGCTTCCGCATTTGTCGCAAGAGGTCAGATCCTCACGAGCAACATGCATGGCGCCACAGCCGTCGCAATACCAAGCCGGAATGCGATGGCCCCACCATAATTGACGGGAAATGCACCAGTCGCGAACATTCTCGATCCAGTTCAGATAGATCTTTTCGAATCGGTCCGGTACAAATTGTACGCCACCGCCCGCGCGCTGTGCTTCGATCGCTCTTTCCGCCAGCGGTTTCATGGACACGAACCACTGTGTCGACAAGTACGGCTCAACCACGGCACCGCTGCGCTCGCTATGACCCACTTGATGGACGTGATCCTCGATACGGATGCACACGCCCTGCTCCTGTAGATCCGCTACGATCGCTTTGCGGCATTCCGCCCGGTCAAGTCCTTTATACGGTCCAGCCTCGTCATTCATGATTCCGCTCTCGTCCATTACGACGATTTGCGGAAGCGCGTGACGGGCCCCCACCTCGAAATCGTTCGGATCATGTGCTGGCGTAATTTTCACCGCACCAGAGCCGAACTCCTTCTCCACGTACTCGTCTGCAATAACCGGTATTTCCCGTCCAATGATCGGCAGGATCAGCGACTTACCGATCAAATGCTTATAGCGCTCGTCTTCCGGATGAACAGCTACGGCGGTATCGCCAAGCATCGTCTCCGGACGCGTCGTCGCAACCGTCAAATAACCGCTGCCGTCTTTGAGCGGATACTGCAAATGATAGAGATGGCCGTTCACTTCTTTATATTCAACCTCGATATCCGACAGCGCTGTGCGGGCAGCCGGATCCCAGTTAATAATCTTCTTGCCGCGATAGATCAAGCCCTTATCATAGAGCTTAACGAACACTTCGCGAACAGCCTGGGAAAGACCCTCGTCGAGCGTAAAGCGTTCGCGTGAATAGTCGAGCGAGAAGCCCATCTTCGCCCACTGATCATGAATCGTGTTCGCATAGAGATCCTTCCACTCCCATACTTTCTCCAGAAATTTCTCTCGGCCGAGATCGTAACGGGAAAGACCTTCTTCACGCAGCTTCTGTTCAACCTTGGTTTGCGTTGCGATGCCTGCATGATCGCTGCCAGGCAGCCATAAGGTGTCAAAGCCCTGCATACGCTTTGCTCGGATCATAATATCCTGCAGCGTAAAATCGAGCGCATGCCCGATATGCAGCATGCCCGTTACGTTCGGCGGCGGAATTACAATCGTAAACGTCTCCGCATCCGGTCTTTTGCCGGCTTCAAAAAAGTTTCCTTTCATCCAATATTCGTACCACTTCGCTTCCGACGCCTTCGGATCGTAAGTCGTCGGCATGGCAGTGGTCGTCGTTTGATTATCAGACATGGCTTCCTACCTCCAATGAATGTCGCAAACCGGTTGTTGACGCTTATGAACGCCTCTCCGGATGTCGTTTAATTATCGTGTATGGCAAAAAAATAAACCCTTCGCCCTTGTTGCAAAGGACGAAAGGTTAAGCTTCCGCGGTACCACCTTTGTTTCGCACGGCGCTGTACTTAGCTCATGCGACACCTCAAGCAGATAACGGCTGCGGACCGGCGGGAACTAACGAGGATAAGAAGTCTCGATTCATTCCGGCAACTCCGGGGCGACCTGTCGCAGTTTCATCCTGCAGAACCTCGCAGCCTATCGGTTCCGCTCTCTGAAGGCATCACTGCCACTCTTCCCCTTCAACGTCTTTAGAAGAAAGTATTACCGTATCTTAACTATCATACACGTAATTATTTATTATAGTCAACCCAAATAGGCTTAAAAGACAGCCTCTAATCGCATCCAAACGACAAAAACCCCCGAAGATGAATGATCGTTCATCTTCGGGGGTTCATTTACATCCAAATCAAGGGATATATAATACTTGCCCCTCCGCTACGTTCTGATCCGCTAAACGGTTGTACAACGCGATCTCCCGCGGCTGGAGATGGTACCTGACCGCGATGAGCTCCAGCGTTTCCTCCCGCTGCACGATGCAGATGCGCACCTTGCGGAACGAATTATCGTCAGAGGTTCGATTTAGGAAAAGCGTCTTCCATTCGATCTCGTCGCCGGAAGACTGCTTCGCCTCCTCCGCCGCTCGTTGTGCAGACTGCTCTGCAACAGCCCTGGCTTCCTGCTCTCGCTTGCTCGACTGCAGCAAAGAACGGAACCCAACTCCTCCGGATGGCTGCGCAGCCTCATCCGACGAAGGCTTGCTTCCCAGTGCAACCCGCATTTCCTTCCGGGTTGGCTCTGCTTCGGCAAGACTCATATCCCCATAGGCTTGTATCGGGATCTCCGCTTCAGCCTCCAGAACATCCTGGTCTGCTTCTTCGATCTGGGCTACGAGCTCGTCAATCTCACTGCTTCGATCAAGCTGCTGATCGTCCTGAGCTTCCACTGTTTCCTGGCCAAAGGATTCAAGCTCAGCAGCTTCACGCAGTATCGCTTCGTGAGCAGCGGCTTCGCGCTCAAGCAGCTCGGCGGCTTCGCGTTCCTGCTGCTCGGCTTGTTGACGCTCCCGTTCGGCGATTTCAAGCATATAGGCTTCATGCCGCTCTTGCTCTGCGAGTTCTTGTAAATAAGCGGCTTCCTGTTCCCGCTCCGCCTCCCGTATCAACTCTGCTTGATGTTCACGTTCTTCAGCTTCCCGGCCCGATGCCTCCCGATTAATCGACTCTTGAGACGATTGGGAGGGATCGGCAGCCCAACCTTGAGCGTCCGTAACCGGTTGAAAAAACGGAGAGGCTTGCGGCTCCTGCTCAGGAGCTGATGAGAGCTCTCCCGATTCAACAGGCTCCCGCCTGTGGACAACGGTGAACGGTTCCTCGTGCCAGCCCTCCGTTTCCCGCGGCTGTTCCACCTCGATGCCAAGCAGCGACAGAACGCCGGTTATATTAAGCGTTCTTGCCGAAAGCAGGTCCACATCGAAATTATCAATTTCCACCGATATGTCGTCCAGCCGGTTCACCCGATTGAGGGGTAACGTAATCTCAACAGGAATCCAATGCTCAAGCGATTGGATCTCGGATCGTTCGGTCTGCGCGCGATAACTTCCAGTAAGCAGCAGGTGGCCCTTTAACAGCACCTGCTCGCCTTGCTGTACGATTTGAATGCGGGGGACAAGCTCGATTTCGTCCAGCTCATCAATACCCGCCACGTCTTCGGGCAAATGTACGCGTTCGTACACGTCAAATCGTAAACCGCTCGTAAAGTTCGACACGTTAGTCATCCTCCTTTCCCCTTCTCATAGCTTGGTTATAGCTATCTTCCCTATTTATCTATATGGCAAGGGGTAGGCGGGCATGACTACGATTTTCACAGAACGCTAAGCTTTTGCCGCAAGGCGCGGAACCAGTCAGGTTCAACCGAATTAACCATGACGGGTAAACCGGTTAAGGGATGGGGGAATAGCAGCCGTTCACCCCGAAGCGCTTGATGGCGCAATAAATCAACGCGTCCTCCATAGAGCTGATCACCAACGATCGGATATCCTGCATGGCTCAGATGCACCCGAATTTGATGCGTTCTGCCCGTCTCCAGCTGAAGGCGAAGCAGCGAGGCACTCTTGTAGACGGCTAGCGTCTCATAATGGGTTACGGCATGATCGCCTGTTGGGGTGACGCGACGTCTTGCCCCGTGATGGCGGTCCTTGCCAATCGGTTCGTTGATGGTTCCCCGGCTCTTCGCGGGCTTCCCGTGAACGAGCGCTTCGTACTGTCTATCAACTCGCTTATCTCGCATCGCCTCGTCCAGAACCATCTGTGCCAGATCATTCTTGGCATATAGGACCGGCCCAGCCGTATCGTCATCGAGACGATGAATATGTTTCACCGGCAGCGCATCTCCGGTTTGCAGGCAGTGGCGGGCTGCAGCCTCGTCAAGCGTCCCCCGCTGCCGGGGAGCATTCGGATGAACGGGCATCCCGGTTGGCTTATCGAATACAAGGCACCAGTCATCCTCATAGAGGACGGGGACATGATCCACAGCAGTATCCCCACTCTTTAGCTGCGCAAGCTGATAGATCGGTTCAGCCTCAATGTCAACAGGTACGAATGTGCGCAAACCTACGATGCCATTCTCGATACGAATGCCCCCTACCGAGAACAACCGGTTAATCCATTTGGCTGGAAATACAGCAAGAGCCAGCAGCCGCTGCCGCACGTCATGCGGATGACTGCCAGCCCCCAAGGGCTGAAGAACGCCCGCAATACCGGTATGCTCGAAGCGGTTGAGCGCTTCGAGCGGAATCTCGAGCCACTGCCTATTACGGGTGAATTCAGATCTATAAGTGAACATGATGCCGCTCCTGGCTACAGACGACGGAGCGCTTCGTCATGCGCCGCAATCGTAGCGTCAATCGCTGCTTCATCATGAACGGCCGACACGAACATGCCTTCGAATTGAGAAGGCGCAACACTTACGCCAAGATCGAGCATGTTAGCGAAATATGCTTTGAATCGTTCCAGATCAGACGTTTTGGCTGTGTCATAATTGACCACATGCATCTCGGTAAAGAACGGGCATACCATTGACCCGACGCGATTAATGGTGCTCGGAATCCCATACTTCGCGGCATTGGCTTCAAATCCGAGCTGCAGCCGCACAGAAAGCCGTTCAAGCAGCTCGTAGACTTCTGGCGTCAATAGACTAAGCGTCGTGTAGCCAGCCGCCATCGCCAACGGATTGCCGGATAACGTCCCGGCTTGATAAATCGGGCCGCTTGGCGCGATCTGCTCCATAATTTCACGCTTCCCGCCGTATGCGCCTACAGGAAGGCCGCCGCCGATTACTTTTCCCATGCAGGTCAAATCCGGCGTAATTCCGAATAAACCTTGCGCACAGTTATAATGAACGCGGAATCCGGTCATGACTTCATCGAAGATGAGCAAGCTTCCGTATGTAGTCGTCACATCGCGAAGCCCTTGCAGAAAGCCAGGCAGCGGTGGCACAACGCCCATATTGCCTGCGACCGGTTCAACGATTATACATGCGATTTGTTCCCCGAATTTCTCGAACACAGCTTTGACTGCTTGCAGATCGTTATACGGAACAGTAATCGTGTGCGACGCGATGCTTTCGGGTACACCTGGGCTATCTGGAAGACCCAGCGTAGCTACGCCAGAGCCGGCTTTAATCAGCAGGCTGTCGGCATGTCCATGATATGACCCTTCGAATTTCAAGATCTTGGTGCGTTTCGTATAGCCGCGTGCCAGGCGCAGTGCGCTCATTGTCGCCTCTGTGCCGGAGTTTACCATTCGGACGACTTCCACGGAGGGAACACGCTCGCAGACCATCTCCGCCATCATGGTTTCCAGCTCGGTCGGAGCCCCGAAGCTTGTCCCTTTCTCAGCGGTACGCACGATCGCTTCAATGACTTTCGGATGGGCGTGACCCATGATAAGCGGTCCCCAAGAACCCACATAATCGATATAGCTGTTGCCATCGATATCATAGACGCGGTACCCTTCCCCGCGATCCACGAATACCGGATTCAGCCCTACCGAACGGAATGCGCGCACAGGTGAATTAACTCCGCCTGGAATAACCGTCTTTGCTTTGGCGAATGCCTCTTTGGATCGCTCATCCTGCCGTTTTTGAACCTTTTCGCTCATTGTCGACACTCCTGCCTTATCGTTTATGTGATCGAATAATGGAAGAAAGTCCAGCTACCCGGTGGGCAGTCAAGCCCGAAGCAGCTGGAGCCTCTAATGTCTATGAACTATTCGCCCTTCAACCAGCGAGCGGCATCTAAAGCATGGTACGTGATAATCAGATCGGCTCCGGCCCGCTTCATACCAAGCAGCGTCTCAAGCACGATCGACTTCTCGTCGATCCAACCGTTCGCAGCCGCGGCTTTAACCATCGAGTATTCCGCGCTCACGTTATATGCCGCAACTGGAAGATCGAAATGCTCCTTCAGCATGCGGAGTACGTCCAGATAGGCAAGCGCCGGTTTTACCATCAGCATATCTGCGCCTTCGATTACATCCGCTTCCGCCTCGCGCAGAGCTTCACGCACATTGGCCGGATCCATCTGATACGTCTTACGGTCGCCAAACTGTGGTGCGGAATGCGCAGCGTCACGGAAGGGACCATAGTACGCGGAGGAGTACTTGACCGAATATGATAATATCGGGATATCCTCGAAGCCCGCTGCATCCAATCCTTCACGAATCGCATGCACGAAGCCGTCCATCATATTGGATGGCGCAATAATATCGGCTCCGGCCTCCGCTTGAGAAACGGCCGTACGGACCAGCAGCTCTAGAGAAGCATCGTTCGATACTTCCGCAATCCCCGTTGCCATGTTCTGATGAATGACTCCACAATGGCCATGGTCGGTAAACTGGCAGAGGCATGTATCTGCAATCACCACAAGCTCCGGCGCCC
The DNA here is from genome assembly GCF_024498075.1 of Paenibacillus mendelii. Lineage (GTDB taxonomy): Bacteria > Bacillota > Bacilli > Paenibacillales > Paenibacillaceae > Paenibacillus_Z > Paenibacillus_Z mendelii. The sequence continues at coordinate 400,969 of NZ_JANHOF010000005.1, read as the reverse complement.
ATGCTTTGACGGCCCGCGTCGCTTCCTGCACGATGCCGTTCGGATCATAGGCGGAGGTGCCTGTAGCATCCTTCCGGTCCGGTACGCCAAACAGCAGAACAGATTGAATGCCAGCTGCCACAACGGCATCAATCTCCTCCTTAAGAAGATCGATCGAGAAGTGATGAACACCCGGCATCGAAGGAATCTCTTCCTTAATGCCGCTTCCATGCGTGACAAATATCGGATATATGAAATCATTCGTCGACAGTGTCGTCTCCCGCACTAAATTACGAAGTGCCGGAGTACGGCGCAGACGACGCAGTCTTGTGATCGGGTAACTCATTGTTCATGCGCCTCCTTCTTATTCAACCTTGATTCCAATCGATAAGCGGCCATAGCTTCGATAAGTGCATCGAGCGTTGAATCATTCGGTTGTATATTCACATGCAGCCCAGCCTTGATCGCCGTCTCGGCCGTAACCGGCCCAATGCAAGCAATCGTTACGTCCTTCAACAACGCCACTGGATCCTCTACTCCCATTCGCCTCAGGACGGCGAGCAGATTCGTGACAGTCGATGAGCTGGCGAAGGTAATAATATGAACTTTACCTTCCTTGAGCAGCTCCAACGTTTCCTCATCCTGATTCTCGGCAATCACCGTCTGATAGACATCAAGCTCGATTGGCGTTAACCCCCAAGCTGCAAGCTCGCGGGGCAGTATATCCCGTCCAAGATCTCCGCGGGGCAGCAGCACCCGTTGTCCGGGAAGAAGCGAGCCTTGTAAACCCTCTAGCAGACCTTCCGCCTGAAATAGAACCGGAAGAACGTCAATGGACAAGCCTCGATTCTCCAGTGCTTCTGCCGTCTTCGGCCCGACAGCGGCGATCCGTGCGCGATGAAAGCGCCGGATATCGATACCAAACCGTTTCAACCACTTGAAGAAATAATCGACGCCGTTCACGCTCGTGAACATGAGCCAATCATAGCTTTCCGCATCCGTCAGAGCGGCTTCCAGCTTGCCGATCGATTCGCTGTCATTCGGTTCCCGCATCTCGATTACGGGGAACTCGCAGGCCTCGCCCCCAAGCGATTCAATCTGATCGGCCAGCTCGCTGCTCTGCGTTCTCGCCCGCGTGACCAGAACCCGGGTCCCGAACAAGGGCTTACGTTCTACCCACTGCAGCTTCTGACGCTGCTTGACCACGTCGCCGACGACGATAACGGCCGGCGGCTGAAAATTAGCCGCATTCACGATTGCTTCGATCGTCTCCAGGGTGCCCACAAGGGTTTCCTGTTCAACGCGTGTTCCCCAGCGAATTAATGCGACAGGCGTTTGCGGCGGCTTCCCGTGCTTCATCAGCTGCTCCGAGATATAACCGACTTTAGACACGCCCATGAGGAAGATAAGCGTACCGGTTGCGTTCGTCACCTTGTCCCAGTGTATGGATCGATCCAGCTTGTCCGGACTTTCATGTCCGGTAATGATCGATAACGATGACGCCATATCACGATGCGTAACGGGAATGCCGGCATACGCTGGAACGGCGATCGCAGATGTAATACCAGGTACGATCTCGAATTCGATGCCATTGTCATGCAGCAGCTCGGCTTCTTCACCTACACGGCCAAAGATGGTCGGATCTCCGCCTTTCAAGCGGGTCACGACTTTCCCCTGCAGGGCCAAATCAACGAGAAGCTGATTGATATCCACCTGCTTCATCGTATGCCGGTCAGGCAGCTTGCCCACATACACTTTCTCCGCGCCAGGCTTAAGGTCACGAAGCAATCGCGGGCTGGCCAGCCGATCGTATACGATCACGTCGCAAGCTTTAATACATTCCAGACCGCGAAGCGTGATCAGCTTCGGATCGCCGGGACCGGCACCTACGAGGTAGACTTTCCCTTTCCCCATGTCCATCGTTCATCCTCCAACTTCCGCAAGTATGCGGTCTGCCCCTCTCGCCCTGAGCGCCTCTGCCGCTTCAATTCCAACCCGCTGGGGATCCGTTCCGAGGCGGGTTTCCTTCAACAGAACGGATCCGTCCGGTGATCCGACAATCCCTGTCAACGACAATTGCAGCGAACCATCAGCCGCCCGCTCTTCAAGCAATGTCGCATGAGCGCCGATCGGAATTTGACATCCTCCGTTAAGCGCACCTAGAAAGCTGCGTTCCGCTTGAACAGCGAATGCCGTTTCCGGATCGTTAATCATGTCCAGCAATTCGCGAACCCCGCTGTCGTTCACCCGGCACTCAATACCAAGGGCGCCTTGCCCGACCGCCGGTACACATACATCCACGGGTACGTATGAGGAAATCCGATCCTCCCAGCCCATCCGGTAAAGCCCTGCCGCGGCAAGAACGACCGCATCGAATCCTTCGGTTTCCAGCTTGCGAATACGGGTGTCAATGTTGCCCCGGACGGACTCCATACGCAAGTCCGGTCTAATGTGCTTCAGCTGGCTGGCGCGCCGCAGACTGCTCGTCCCAACCAAAGCCCCTTCCGGCAGCTGGTCAAACGTTAGTCCCCCGTTCGTGATCAGACAATCGCGCGGATCGACCCGCTTCGGAATCGCGCCGTTCATTAAGCCTTCCGGCAGGGAGTAAGGCATATCCTTCATACTGTGTACGGCAAAGTCAATCTCCTTGTTCAGCAGCGATTCCTCGATTTCTTTAACGAATAGTCCTTTACCGCCGACCTTCGAAAGCATGACATCCAGAATCCGGTCACCCTTCGTCACAATCTTGCGCACTTCGAAATCGTATGGCAGGTTATGCTCACTGCATACGGCCTTGAGTTGCTCGATGACTTGCCCTGTCTGAGTGAGCGCAAGTGCGCTTTGCCTTGTGCCCACGACGATAGTACGCTTGATCGCCTGTTTCATCTTATGTCAGCCTCCTGTCGGCCGCCGCTTGCAGCCGCCTTATCCATTCTTCCATTTGCTCTTCATCACCGTCATCACTTGGCTCAGCCGAGGATGCAGTGTTCAATTCTTCAGCCGCCAGTCTTAGCACGGCACGGCGTTCTTCCGGATTGGAGAGACGCTTCAACACCTGCTCTCTCAGCTCTCGTAAACGCACGACCTTCCCTGCATAATCGGGACCGTACCTCACCTGGAGCTCACGGCCGATTAAGCTTGCTAGTGCCGGACTTGCGCCTCCTGTTGTCAACGCTATGACTAAATCACCGCGCCTGATCACTGCTGGCGTAACGAAATCCCCCTGATGCGAGTCATCGGCTACATTGACCAATGCCCCCACGGCAGTTGCAGCGGCGGCCAAGGAATGATTCAATATCGGGTCGTCGGTTGCTGCGAATACGAGACTCGCGTTATTCAAGTCCTGTTCTAGGTATTCCCTTCGTTCCAGAACGATAGACCCGCCAGCCGCCAGTCCTTCAATGCCTTCCGTCACGACCGGACTTATGGCTCGCACACGGTCAGCATCAGCATCCAGCAGGCTGCGAATCTTACGCTCAGCCACCGATCCGCCACCGATCACAACGCATAGCTTCCCTTTCAAATCCAGCATTAACGGGTAGTAGCCGGCCATCCTATAGGGCTCCCTCCGGTTTTTTTGAACACTGTTGCTCCCGTCAAGACCAGCTGTGGAACGAAGAAGCATGGTTTAGAAACAGGTTCAACAGCATGACCGCAAAGCTGAACAGATTCCACCTGGCCGTCTTCCAGCTCGGACCTCCAAACCAATACCGCTGCAGGATGGTTCCGATATAAAGTCCCAATGCGAGAAGTGAAGCTAGCACTTTCAAATCAAGCAGAAGTCCATATCGGCCTTCCGTCAATATGGATGTCACTGCGATCGCAAGCGACATCATCAGCAGCGGAGTCCCGATCAGCGCACATCGGCACATGAAGCGATCTATCATCTCGAGACTCGGCAGCCTTCTCACCGATTGCGTCCACTGCTTTCCCTTCAACCTTCTGTGCAGAAATAAGTACATCCCCGAAAAAATCGCATTGATTGTCAAAGCTGCATAAGCGCAAATCATTAAGCTAATATGAGCATATAGCAGCTTCCTTACAATTTCCCAACGGTCAAGCGATACGCCCGAACCGATGTCGAATAAATTCAAGGCCAGCACGGCAAAGCCGACGACATTCACAATAAAAACGAAGAACTCAATTCGAAAAAAACGGCTGGCGACAAGTGAAATCGTAACAAGCAGCCATGAGAACAAGAGCAAGTTTTCAAATAAAGAGAGCGTCGTCATATCCAAATGAGACCAAATGCGGTGAACGAGAAATACGGTTTGTAAAACCCATACGAAAATAAGGAGCCCTGTTCCCATCTGTTTCGCTCTCCGGTTTCGGTCGACGAAATCGGAGAAGTAAAACAGGAGGCTCAGGGCGTAGATAATAAGCATCGCGTCATATAGAAAGTTTTGCGTAACCATGTGTGCCTCCACACTTTACGGTATCAGTATCGTCCACAAGCACGCTTGCATCCAGGGCGTTTCTGCAACCTTGTTCTAGTGCGTAACGGCAGCCGCAATCGCTGAAGCGACTGCAGGAACCTTCATACTCGGAGAGTTCCTTTGCACGCGCTGAGTAGAGGTAACGGCGTGCGGTTCTGGCGAAGCAGATCGAAGCTTTTCTTTCCCTTGTGTAATCGTCTCTTCAAGTGCAAACAATTTCACAAACATATCCATCGCTTCATCACTATGCTTCTCGCCAGCCATTTCTTTGATCCGAAGTATCGGATCCTGCATCATTTGGTTGACGATGCTTTTCGTGAGCTTGCGAATGACCTTCATCTCACGTTCATCAAGGTTCGGCAGCTTCTTGGTCAGACTGGACATCGTTTCTTCATGAATGGTAACGGCTTTATCTTGAAGCGCTTGAATGAGCGGTACGACGCCAAGCGTCTTATACCATTGCCGGAATACATCCAGCTCCGCTGCAATCAACGAATCAATCTTAGCCGTTTCCTGACGCCGCAGCTCCAGATTGCTCTCTACAATCCCTTCCAGGTCGTCAATGTCGTACAAGAAGACGTTCTCCACCGAAGCAATTGCGGGATCCAAATCCCTAGGCACCGCGATATCAATCATATACAACGGTCTCGACTTGCGCCTCGCCATTGCTGCGGCAACTTGTTTGCGATTCAAGACGTAACCTTCCGAGCCTGTTGAACTGATCAGAATATCCGCTTCATGCAGCCGGTCGATCGCATCGGCCATGGAGTATGGAACTCCGTTAAACTTGTCCGCAAGCTCCACTGCCCGATCATAGGTCCGGTTTACGACAATGACCCGTTCAATGCCGTTCGCATATAGATGCTTTGCCGTCAGCTCGCTCATCTTGCCAGCACCCAGAATCATGACGGTTTTGCCGCCGAAGTGGCCGAATATGCGCTTACCCAACTCTACTGCTGCATAGCTGACGGATACCGCGGTTTCGCCGATCGAAGTTTCGGAATGCGCTCGTTTAGCCACCGTTACGGCTTGCTTGAATATCATGTTAAAAATTGTACCTGTCGTCTTGTGCTCCTGAGCAAGCAAGAAAGCATTTCGAACTTGACCCAAGATTTGAGTTTCGCCGATCACCATCGAATCCAGCCCCGATGTTACACGGAACAAATGATCGATAGCCTGCTCATCCTCATACATGTATAAATGATTGGTAAACTGCTGTCTAGGCAGTTTGAACCACTGCTCCATAAAGTTACGAATGTAATGCCCGCACAATTGATGCCGGTCGACTACCGCATACAACTCCGTACGATTGCAGGTCGCCACAATGACACACTCCATGATGCCCTTCGTCTGCTTGAGCTGCAGGAGAGCTTCCGGCAAGTCCCGTTCCGCAAATGTAAACCGTTCGCGAACTTCAACGGGTGCCGTCCTGTAATTAAGCCCCACAACGACGATGTGCATGCGCGTTCACCTGCCCTTTCATTAGTGTTTTCATCATCAATTAGTATAGCACAATTCGACAACATGTACCCCCGCAAATATGAAAAATTTTTGAAAACGATGTGTCGGAGATGCGTCTGCCGGCATTAAAAAAGACCATGGAATTTCCCATGGCCTTTCGGATCTTTGTTGGTAGTGTTAGACGTATTGCGGCTGTTTCATTTCGGGCTCGACGACCTTCAGTTCGCCCATTCCCCGAACGAGCTTCTTCCCATGCGTGGTTGTAGGCTTAAGCACGGAAAGCATATAATCGATCGCAAGCTGCGGATCCACTGTCTCGCCACAAGTGTAACAATCAAGTGCAGCAAAACCTTTTTCCGGATACGTGTGAATCGAGAGATGACTTTCAGACAACAGTACGAGCACAGTTGCTCCTTGTGGCTCGAATTGTTTGGACTGCACAGAGAGTACGGTAGCGCCACACGCTTCGGCAGCCTCCACCATTTGGGCTTGTAAAAATTCCGCGTTGTTGAGTAACTCAAAGTCTACACCCCAAGTATCTACAGCAACGTGTCTTCCGAAAGTTGAGTATTCCATCTTCCGGTTCCCCCTTCCTAGGAATAAAATGTTTGAAAAATTTCATCCGCTAGGACCTACGTCATTCACTGCCCGAGGGAATAATCTCTCGCAACATTACCATGTCCTGAGTGAATCCTGGTTCCTATTTTTCATTTCAACGAGAATAAAAATAACATCTATCAGAGAGAAATGCAACCCTTTTTTTAAAAACAGATTCAATTGGCGGCAAGTTGCAACTCCAGTAATAAGCGTATGTCACAGGAAGTTGTCCTGTGAGCGGTCTTCGGGACGTTCCAAAATAAAAAAAGCCGCTTATTCGCGGCTTTAGGTCTTATTCTGTAAAGGACTTGAGTGCTACGCCTCCAAAACAAACAGCTGATGTGTATAATTCTTCAGTTTCTCATCAATCAAGTCAATTTGGGCACGATCCGTGCATTGGTTCCGCAAATCAAGCAGCTCATTAATGGTGCTCTGCAAATTGTCGATGGATTGCTCAATCATGTTGCTCTGGAATTGCGCCTCCAGCATGCCGAGCGTATCTTTGTATTCGAACACGACTCTTGCTTCGCCTTTCGCATGTTCTGTAATCTTGCGAACCGCACCTTGTTCATACTGATAATTCATCGTATAGTTCGGATAAATACGATTTACGATGGCATCCCCGTGAAAGGTCGAAACCGCCTTGCGCATGGCATTCGTTAATTTCGGATAAATCAAGCGGCAGGATAGTACACATACATAACGATCCTGTTGACGCTCAAAAATTAAGCGGACTTCTTCCCGCCCTGCGTCGTCTTCGAGAACCATTTCGTGATTGCCGTTATCGAGCACCCGCACCTGCTGTCTCACATGCTGCTCTTCAAAAAACCGGACAAATCCCGCCATCTCTTCAGAAGTTAATTGCAGAGAAGCTTTAACGTATTCCGTGGCTATCCGCTGAGCCATAAAAATCTCCTCAATTCTATAAACTTGCACGTTCCGTCACTTAGACGGGCGTCAACCGATTGTTTCTTGCTTACGTATATTATACTTGATAAGAGCTGTTTATTCCTGCCGCTTGGTCTTGATATTCACGCATATTTCAGAAAAAACACGGGGATTTTACGTTGAGTCCGTCATATTATCCGTTATCCTCACTTTTCGAAGGGAACATCACTGACTTTCTGCCGGATCCTCAATCGCTTTCATAATGACGCTCCAAAGTTGATCACGTCCAAGACCCGTTTCCGAGGATACCAGCACCATCGGGTCGGCCGGATCGGCTTCCAGCGTTACTTTGACAATCTTCATATGCTTATCCCATTTACTGCGCGGAATTTTGTCCGCTTTCGTGACGACGATGCAAACAGGGATCTGAAAATGTTTTAGCCATTTATACATCAGACAATCGTCCTTGGAAGGAGGGTGCCTGACATCGATAATGTGCAGCACCATCTTAAGCGGTTCCCTGTCGCGCAGGAACGACTCGATCATACCGCCCCATTGCTCACGCTGTGTCTTCGAAACCTTCGCATAGCCATAACCGGGAAAGTCGACAAAATATAATTGATCGTTGATTCGGTAATAATTCAACTGCTGTGTCTTGCCTGGCTGCGAGCTTGTACGGGCAAGCGCTTTACGCTCTAGCATTTTATTAATAAGTGACGATTTTCCGACATTCGAACGCCCTGCCAGAGCAATCTCCGGCAAGGCGTCCTCGGGATATTGATGCGGCTTGACCGCGCTGATGACGAATTCAGCCTGCGTAATCTTCATATTTCTCGTTAACCCGCTTTCTTCAATCCTCAGCCTCCTGCATCAGTCATGATGCAGGAGGCCGATTTTCTAGTGCGTTTCCACTGGTGCCTGTTCCAGCGCATGCTCCAATACTTCATCCATATGACCAACCGGAATAAAGACCATATCGCCTCTAATGCTTTCCGGAATGTCGCGAAGGTCGCGTTCGTTATCCTTCGGCATCAGTATCTTTCGAATCCCTGCGCGATGTGCGGCAAGCGACTTTTCCTTGAGCCCGCCAATCGGCAGAACCCGTCCACGGAGCGTGATTTCTCCTGTCATGGCGACTTCCTTCGAAACATAGCGTCCGGTCAATGCCGAGATTAACGCGGTAGCCATCGTTATTCCTGCAGAAGGTCCGTCCTTGGGGATGGCCCCTTCCGGGATATGAATGTGAATATCGTTCTTCTCATGGAAATCCGGTTCGATCTGCAGCTCCTTGGCTTTGGATCGCGTATAGCTGAATGCCGCTTGAGCCGATTCCTTCATAACATCACCGAGCTTGCCCGTTAAGGTGAGCTTCCCGCTTCCCGGCAGCACGGTCACTTCAATCACGAGGGTGTCTCCGCCAACCTCGGTCCAGGCTAATCCGGTTACCGCTCCGATCTGATCCTCGGCCTCCGCTAATCCATAGCGGAATTTCGGTGGTCCCAACCATTCTTTAACCTTATCCGGGTCGACCTGAATCGCGGTTCGATCCGGATCTGAAACGATCGTTTTGGCGGCTTTGCGGCATAACGACGCCACCTGCTGCTCCAGGTTCCGGACACCGGATTCCCTTGTATACTCTCGGATGACGAGCATCAGCGCATCTTCCGTTATTTCGATCTGTTCCTGCTTTAATCCATGCTCGCCTATTTGCTTCGGCAGCAAATAGCGCTCGGCGATCTGCATTTTCTCCAGCTCCGTATACCCTGGAATATAGAGCACTTCCATGCGGTCAAGCAGCGGACGCGGGATATTATGAATCGCATTGGCTGTCGTAATGAACATGACTTTGGACAGGTCAAAGGGCAATTCAATAAAGTGGTCGCTGAAGGTATTATTCTGCTCCGGATCAAGTACCTCCAGCAAAGCAGATGCAGGGTCGCCGCGGAAATCCATCGCCATCTTATCGATTTCATCCAGCAGGAAGACCGGATTAGACGTTCCTGCCGACTTCATCCCTTGAACGACCCGTCCCGGCATGGCGCCTACATACGTGCGCCGGTGACCGCGGATTTCGGCCTCATCGCGAACCCCGCCAAGTGAAATCCGGACGAATTGCCGTCCAAGCGACTTGGCAATGGAACGGGCCATGGACGTCTTGCCGACACCCGGAGGACCGACCAGGCACAGGATCGGGCCCTTGAGCTTCTTTACGAGCTGTTGAACAGCCAAGTATTCGAGCACCCGTTCCTTCGGCTTCTCGAGACCGTAATGATCCTCGTTCAGGATCGCCTCGGCTTTGGATATATCCAGGTCATCCTCCGTCAATTTGCTCCATGGAAGCGAGAGCAACCAATCAATATAATTGCGGATGACGCCGCCTTCTGCAGAAGTGGACGGCATCTTCTCTAGACGGTCGATTTCTTTCTCGACCTTCTCTTTTACTTTCTCCGGCAGCTCGGCTTCGGCCATCTGTGTGCGCAGCTCTTCTACCTCGCCCGCACGGCCTTCCTTCTCTCCAAGCTCCTTCTGGATCGCCTTCATTTGCTCGCGCAAGTAATATTCCTTCTGCGTCTTCTCCATCTGTTTCTTGACGCGCTGGCTGATCTTGCGTTCGAGCTCAAGCACTTCGCGTTCATTGTTCAAGATGTCGAGCAGCTTCTCCAGCCGCTTTCGAACGTCGATCGTCTCCAGAATGTCCTGTTTATCTTTAATCTTTAAGGACAAATGACTGCTTATGACATCGGCAAGCCGCCCCGGCTCATCGATGTCAGAAACGGCTGCATGTGTTTCTGGCGTCACTTTCTTCGATAAATTGATGTAATGCTCGAACTGATTCAATACCGTCCGCATCAGTGCATCGATTTCAGGATCTGTCGATTCAGCTTCCGGTTTTTCCTTCACCGTCACCTCATAGAAATCGTCATTAGGCAAATAATCGACAATTTCCGCCCTAACGACGCCTTCTACGAGTACTCGGATCGTACCATTCGGCAGCTTTAGCATCTGCCTTACCCGTGCAATCGTCCCCACACGGTAGATGTCTTCCTGAGACGGCTCTTCAATATTGACCTCCGACTGCGAACAAAGCAAAATCATATGATCGTCAATCATAGCGCGGTCTAGCGCGCGAACGGACTTTTCCCTACCCACATCAAGGTGAAGCACCATGCTGGGATATACAAGGAGCCCCCTGAGTGGCAGTAGGGGCAGCCGACGACCTTTCCATTTAGCAGGTCCCATACCAGCACCTCCATTATCGCTGAAGTTTTCTATAACTTCGTTTGTATAGAAAACTCGCTGAAGCATTTTCCACCTATCTATTCCATTTTATCACTCAACCGAATCCGCCTGCAAATAGGGCAAGCCGGTGGCGATGAAAACATCCGAAGCTTGGGCTTGCTGCAAGGGCGAAACTCTTGGCTCTTCAAGCGGAAACACATGCTTGAGCACATCATTGATATGATCCGCTGGAATGACCTCCAGCCCTTGCAGATCAGCAAATATAACCTGCCAGTTCTCGCGCGGAATGATAACGCGGGTTGCCCCCGCCTGGAATGCGGCTTCGACTTTAGCCAGTACGCCTCCTACCGGCTTCACGTCCCCGTGAATACCCACTTCACCGGTCATCGCGAGCTTATTGTCAATCGGTTCGCCTTTAATGGCCGATGCGATAGCAGTAGCCATTGCGATTCCGGCTGACGGGCCGTCAATTGGCGTTCCGCCGGGAAAGTTAATATGCAAGTCGTAGTTCTCGGGTTTATACCCAATACGGCGGAGGACCGTCAATACATTCTCAACCGACCCTTTGGCCATGCTTTTACGCCGCAGTGTCCGGCTTCCGCCGCCCAGTTCCTCTTCATCGACAACGCCCGTTATCGTGAAGCGGCCCCGGCCGGTACGGGCCGGTATCGCGCTGACCTCGATCTCCAGCAGCGTGCCCATGTTGGGACCATATACAGCCAAACCGTTGACGAAGCCCACTTGAGGGGCTGCAGGAACCTTACGGTCGGGACGAGGCGGAATCTGACTGCTGTTGACGACCCACTCGATATCCGCCGCTGTGATGCCATCCCGCTTCTCCGACAAAGCCAGACCTGCGGCAAGCTGAATAACATTGACCGCCTCCCGGCCATTCGTTGCGTAGCGCTGTACGACCTCCACTGCCTCCTGACAAGGAGGCAGCCCGATTTTCTTCAATGCGTTAACGGCAATTTGTCCGATTTCTTCGGCAAGCAGCGGCCGGAAATAGATCTCCATGCAGCGCGATCGCAGTGCAGGTGGCAGCTCCTGCGGCGAACGCGTCGTTGCTCCAACAAGCCGGAAATCAGCGGGCAAGCCATTCTGAAAGATGTCATGGATGTATGTCGGAATGTTCGTATCCTCGGAGTTGTAATACGCACTCTCCAAAAACACTTTCCGGTCCTCTAGTACTTTCAGTAATTTATTCATCTGAATCGGGTGCAGTTCGCCGATCTCATCAATAAACAGCATGCCCCCATGCGCTTTCGTGACCGCTCCCGGCTTAGGCTGCGGAATTCCCGCCACGCCCATGGCGCCGGCACCCTGGTAGATCGGATCGTGAACCGAACCAATTAACGGGTCGGCAATTCCACGCTCATCGAACCGGGCCGTAGTCGCATCAATTTCGGTGAACTTCGCCTCCTGCTGGAACGGCGATGTCGGATTCTTCTTCGCTTCTTCCAAGACGACTCTGGCCGCAGCCGTTTTACCTACGCCCGGAGGTCCGTAAATGATGACATGCTGCGGATTCGCGCTGCAAAGTGCCGCCTTAAGCGCACGAAGCCCGTCACGCTGGCCGACGATGTCGTTCATCGTTTGCGGGCGCGTCTTCTCCGAGAGCGGTTTCGTCAGCGATATGGAACGAAGCTTCCGTAATTTGTCCATTTCCTTGCGGGATTCCTTATCCACAGCACTGCGGTTCGATTTCTGATTGCGAAGCAGGTTCCAAAAATACAGTCCAATCACGATGGCAAAGAACACTTGAATTAGCATTAGAATCAAACTTAGGCTCATAGCGTAATTACTCCTCTCCAAAAAAAACATCCGGCATACCGGGACTCATACTTGTCAGTATTGCCCCTTGCCGGATGGAATAATCGCTATGAGCTCGCAAATTTGCGGCGAATCAATCGTTATATGGACGAAACATGATGTTCTTTACGTCCAGGAATCTCACCCGTCTCTTCAAAGACGCGTACGATTTCGTCAATTTCCTTCTTCAACTCGCTGAGCAGTTCCGCTTCAGGCACCTTACGGATCATCTCTCCATAACGGAACAGCAACCCTTCGCCACGCGCTCCCGCGATGCCGATATCCGCCTCGCGCGCTTCACCTGGACCATTGACAGCACAACCAAGGACCGACACTTTAATCGGCACTTTAATTTTGCTGATATATTCTTCTACCTCGTTAGCAATAGAGAACAGGTCGATATCCAAGCGACCGCATGTCGGGCATGAAACGAGCGTTGCCGCATTCGTAATCAGGCCGAAGCACTTAAGCAGTTCGCGTGCCACCTTCACTTCTTCTACCGGGTCCGCGCTCAAGCTGATGCGCAGCGTGTTGCCGATTCCCATTGCAAGCAAGGCACCGATCCCTGCCGAGCTCTTGATCGTACCGGAGTGAAGCGTTCCGGCTTCGGTAATCCCCAGGTGCAGCGGGTATTTAATACGCTCTGCAGCCATCCGGTAGGCTGCAATAGCCATCGGTACGTCTGATGCTTTAAGAGAAACAATAATATCGTGAAAATCGAGCTCTTCTAAAATCCCGATGTGAAACAAAGCGCTCTCGACCATAGCTTCCGGTGTAGGATAACCGTATTTCTCAAGAAGATGATTCTCCAGGGATCCTGCGTTCACGCCGATCCGAATCGGAATCCCGCGCTCCTTGCAGGCCCGTACGACCATCTCGATCTTGTCCCGCTTACCGATATTGCCCGGGTTGATCCGTACTTTATCGATACCGTTCTCGATGGCAGCCAGCGCAAGGCGGTAATCAAAATGGATATCCGCTACAAGAGGGATATGAATCCGCTTTTTGATTTCCTTAATCGCAGCCGCCGCTTCTTTGTTGTTTACCGTAACACGGACCATCTGACAGCCCGCTTCTTCCAAGCGCAAAATCTCGGCAACGGTTGCTTCCACATCCGCTGTTTTTGTCGTACACATGCTTTGAATAATGACTTCATCACTACCGCCGATCGTATGGAATCCCACTTTAACCGGAACTGTGTCTTTTCTTAAATACATCAGGTAACCTCTCCCATGAACGTCAAAGTCCACCCCTGTATAAACGGCTTTGAAGCCGTCTATCAAAGGTGGATGATTGACAGTATATAGTGGATCAGGCGCTTTCTTCTTTTTTCTTGCCCTTCTTCGACGTCAACTCAGGCATAATCTTCTCCTGAACAACCTTCTCCGTTATCATGCAGTTGGCGACATCATCGCGTGATGGCACTTCGTACATCACTTCGAGCAAAAAGTCCTCAATAATTGCCCGCAGGCCGCGGGCGCCGGTATTTCGTTTCATGGCTTCCTTGGCTATGGCTTCAAGAGCTGCAGGCTCAAAGTCGAGCTTCACATTATCCATCTCCAGAAGCTTCTGGTACTGCTTCACGAGCGCATTCTTCGGCTCGGACAGAATCCGGACAAGTGCGGGCTCATCAAGCGGCTCCAACGTCGAGATGACCGGCAGACGGCCGACAAACTCTGGAATCAGACCAAATTTGAGCAAGTCCTCTGGAAGTACCATGGACAAATATTCGCCAGCTTTCAAGTCCTTCTGGCCATCACCGGAGGTATTAAAGCCAATGACTTTCTTACCGATACGGCGTTTGATGAGCTGCTCCAGACCGTCGAACGCGCCGCCGCAAATAAAGAGAATGCTCGTCGTGTCGATTTGGATAAACTCTTGATGCGGATGCTTACGCCCGCCTTGAGGCGGAACCGATGCAACCGTTCCTTCCAAGATTTTAAGCAGCGCCTGCTGTACGCCTTCACCAGATACGTCACGGGTAATCGATGGATTCTCCGATTTACGGGCTACTTTATCGATTTCATCGATGTAGATAATGCCGCGTTCCGCTTTCTCCACATCGTAATCTGCTGCTTGAATAAGCTTCAGTAAGATATTCTCGACGTCCTCACCGACATAACCGGCTTCAGTCAGTGAAGTCGCATCAGCAATAGCAAAAGGTACGTTCAAGATCTTCGCCATCGTTTGGGCGAGGAGCGTCTTACCGGAACCCGTAGGGCCGACAAGCAGGATGTTGCTCTTTTGAAGCTCGACATCCTCAAGTTTGTTTTGCGAATTAATGCGTTTGTAATGGTTGTATACGGCTACGGATAGCGATTTCTTCGCTTGCTCTTGACCAATTACATATTGGTCAAGAATGTTGCGGATGTCCTTCGGCTTCGGAATGTCCTTCAGATCAAGTTCTTCCTCGTGTCCGAGCTCCTCCTCAACGATTTCCGTACACAGCTCGATACATTCATCACATATATAGACGCCGGGACCGGCAACCAGCTTGCGCACCTGATCCTGCGATTTACCGCAGAACGAGCATTTCAACTGGCCTTTTTCGTCGTTGAATTTAAACATGGGATCACCCCTTCATTTCGTAGATTACTGAACCGATGAAGTTACGACTTTGTCGATAAGCCCGTAGTTCAGCGCTTCTTCCGCGCTCATGAAATAATCACGGTCTGTGTCGCGGTCGACCTTCTCATACGGCTGACCGGTACGGTCGACTAGAATTTGGTTCAGCTTCTGTTTGGTTTTGAGTATCCAATCGGCATGTATCTTGATATCGGACGCTTGCCCTCGTACACCGCCGAGAGGCTGGTGAATCATAACCTCGCTGTTAGGAAGCGCAAACCGCTTGCCCTTCGCGCCTGCCGTAAGCAGCAGTGAACCCATGCTAGCAGCCAAGCCGACGCAAATCGTCGATACATCAGGTTTAATGAACTGCATCGTATCATAAATACCCATACCAGCGGTAACTGAACCGCCTGGCGAGTTAATGTACAAGTGGATATCCTTCTCCGGATCGTCTG
The DNA here is from genome assembly GCF_024498075.1 of Paenibacillus mendelii. Lineage (GTDB taxonomy): Bacteria > Bacillota > Bacilli > Paenibacillales > Paenibacillaceae > Paenibacillus_Z > Paenibacillus_Z mendelii. The sequence continues at coordinate 385,533 of NZ_JANHOF010000005.1, read as the reverse complement.
CCGCTAGAAAAAGCAGCTGCGCAATGATGGAATTCGCAACATCATCGTCGATCGCACTTCCTAGAAAAATAATCCGATCCTTCAAGAGACGGGAGTAAATGTCGTAAGAACGTTCTCCTCGATTCGTTTGTTCAACGACAATTGGTACCAGATTCATGCGACCAACCTCCTTTAATGTGGTGTGACTCCAAATTCCATAAACGCATCAATATCCTAAAGCGCTGTCCACATCAAGTATAGCCCTCAATGGGTTGACTCAAAACTGGCGTATAAGGATAGTTGTGGTTTCTATGTTATTTTATCATGTTCCGAGAGCAATGTCATTTTTCAAGCGGGATAGCTTGTATCAGCGCTAAACGGCATTGTTCTCGGTACCGAATAATACATTATACGGCTGTGCCGCAATGATATGTACAGGGTCAAGCCCTATGGTGCAGGTATTACTTATGTACCCTCCGGGACGGGTTACAATCCCGATTGAGTTGAAAGCAGGCACGCATGTACGTGCCTGCCCATTGAAAGAATGAGCCGTCCTAGGACGGCTGCAGTCTCCTTACGCCACTTCGGTAGCGACTTTGCTGTTATCGAGGAGGAACTTGATGGTTTTACGGATGATGAGATCCGCTTTCAGGTTCTCCAGATTACCGTTACCGGAGAAGATCTCGCGAAGCTCTTCAGCAGGACGGTTATACATAGCTGATAATTTCTCGAGCTCTTCGCTCAATTCTTGCTCGCCTGCTTCAATGCCTTCGTTCTTGGAGATTTGTTCCAGAACCAGGTTGTTGCGCACGCGCTTCTCAGCGTCAATGTTCATTTGACCGCGCAGAGCGGACTCGTCTTGACCGGAGAACTGGTAGTACAGATCCAAGTTCATCCCTTGCGAACGCAAACGGTTCTCGAAATCACGAACCAGATAATCAACTTCAGCTTCGATCATAGCAGCCGGGATTTCGATTTCTGCTGTTTCTGCAGCTTTCTCCACGACAGCAACTTCACGGGCTTGCTCGTTTTCTTTCTCTTTACGCTCAGACAGCTTCTTCGCAAGATCTTCCTTGAATTCGTCAAGCGTATCGAACTCGCTGATGTCTTTGGCGAACTCATCGTCGAGTGCCGGCAGATTCTTGCGTTTGATTTCGTGAAGCTTCACTTTGAACGTAGCCGCTTTGCCGGCAAGCTCATCGGAGTGATAGTTTTCCGGGAACGTTACTTCAATGTCCTTGAAGTCGCCTGTTGCCATTCCCACTACTTGTCCTTCGAAGCCCGGGATAAACGAACCGGATCCAAGCTCAAGGGAGTAACGCTCGCTCTTGCCGCCTTCGAACGGCTCGCCATTGATATAACCGTCAAAATCGATGACGGTCATGTCGCCGTCTTGTGCTGCGCCTTCATCGATGACAGTAAGTTCAGCGTGACGCTGCTGCAGACGATCCAATTCTGCCGTAATTTCTTCTTCGCTCACGCTGACGTCAGCAGAAGGAATTTCAAGGCCTTTGTATTCGCCAAGCTTAACTTCCGGCTTAACCGTAACTTTTGCTTTGAATTTGAACGGCTGGCCTTTACCGAATTGCTCGACATCGATGTCCGGACGATCAACCGGCTCGATTCCTGTTTCTTTAAGCGCGAAGGAATAAGCATCGGGCAGCAGAATATCAATGGCATCCTGATACAGACTTTCTGCACCGAAACGCTTCTCAAACATAGCCCGCGGCACTTTGCCTCTGCGGAATCCAGGTACGTTAACTTTCTGAACGACTTTCTTGAAGGCCTTGTCCAACGCTTCCGTAACTTGTCCCTCTTCGATCTCGACATCGATGGCGACAAGATTCTTGTCTATTTTTTCCCATGTTGCTTTCATGTTATGCTTTCCCCTCCAGATAAAATCACGCATTCATGCGCACAAGTTTCACGAATCATAAACCATTACATTATAATCAACATTGGCCGGAATATCAAGGCTCGCTCCCGTTATCGTCGCCATGAAATTGTGCCACCATCCGTAAAGCCCGACATGCCTGTTCGTACCGGAAGCGAAGTGCGTCCGTAATACCGTATGTATCGCGTAATTGATCGTCATCCGATCTTCCGTATAATGACAATTCCAGCGACTGATGCAGTGCCGCTGCAAAGCAATCCACCGTCTCCTCTTCGTCCTTCACCATCAAGTTGTAGACTGATGTGCCATAGAGACATTGCAAGCATTCCTTCCACAATTCCTTGGCAAAATGCGGCAGCGTCGAATCCATCACTTCCGTCACGGACTCTACTCTCTCGACGACATGTGTCACAACAACCGGAAAATCATCCATCGAGAGCGGAGTCTCTTCGATTTCCAAATCAACGGTTTCACCCAGCCGCTGCAGGCGAATTTGCCCCGTAACTTCCCGCTTCCGCAAACATTGGAGCGCTTTAAATTGGAGAGCAGGATGCAGCTCTTTGCCTGTGAGCCAAGAAACGATGGCCTCGTCCACCTCGGGATGATCCAGATGCACGGCCCGTTCTAATGCAAGAATTTGCTGATCAACGACAGGATGATTCTGCATGATATACAAAATCTGCTCGACATAAGCATCGTCTTGCTTATCAGAGGTTAACACCTGCCGCCGGATTGAATCCTCATCTTCTTCCTCCTCTTCGGGAACCAATAGAGCATCGTTGTGCCCATTGCTTCCGCCCGTATCAGGAAAAGCCATATCCAGCCACGTAAGGAGATTACCCCATTCCTCATAATGGCGCCGGTCCTCGCCTTGGCACCGGAGCAGAAACAGAAGAAGAGTCTTCGCTTCTCCATATTGCTCGGCTTCAAGCATTCGGGTCAGCTGAATCTGGTATTGATCCAGCATGCTTGGGAACAAATAAACATTATCCTTGTTGTCGCCTTGCGACGTTCTTGAAGTCGTAATGGAATCACCACCTTGTATCGGGTGCAGCAATGTTAGATGCCGGCCCTAACCCCCGCTGTCTATTTCGTTAACGATTATAACACTGTCTATTATTGATTTCCATGAGAGGCTGTGCTATCATGATCCTACTTAACTTTGCGGGTGTAGTTCAATGGTAGAACGCCAGCTTCCCAAGCTTGAGGCGAGGGTTCGATTCCCTTCACCCGCTCCATAATGATTACGCTGCTTTAAGAAAGGGGATTGAACCCTAACCGGTTCGACCGTCCGTGGAAGCTTCTGTGAATCATCTCAGGACGAGCGTCGAAATCCACCTATTTAAGAAGTTTCCGTATGGGAACCCTTTAATCAGATTTCGAGTATTCCCTTCACCAGCTCCACTCTTATATCCATACACATTTGACTTGCAAATCAAACCTGCCGCCGGATCTTCCGGCGGCATTTATTTATTTTCCCTCTCTCCCCCCTCCACATCTCTTCCTGCATCCATCGAGTCAATGAAGGATCGTACACATCAAAACGCCCGCTCCCCATTTACGTGGACAGCGGGCGTTTTAGCTTATAGAAGTTCCAGTACCTGGCTCTCCAGCTTCACGACTTGCTTCTTGATTTTGGCCGAATGGATCGTCTTCAACAATGCAAGCATGCCTTTAATAACCACGGGCTGGGGCTCCGCTTTCTCGAACTCGGCACCCAGCACCTCCAGCGTCGAATGAACCTCGTCCAGTTCAGCCTCTTGCAAATCAGCTTGATCCACCGCCTTTTTCAAGGCATCGATTTCCAAGAGAATCCCCGTCTTCCCGCCTTGACCGGCTACAACGGTAGCATTCCATTGCTCCAGGGTTTCATCGCCTAGCATGGTAGCCGCCTGCGATTCGATCAGCTGATGGACTAGAACGTCCGTCCGATCCCGCACATAGCTTCCCAGCCTCTCCGTATCGAAGTTCTGGTTCCCCATCACGGCAAGGCCGAGGTAGCCATCCATGATCGCTTGAAAGAGTACCGCCGCATCACAAGCGTAAGGCCTCACACGTTCCCCGTATACACGTATAATCATCTGATGGCAATAGAACAGTCCCTGTCTGCGGGCCCCCACTATAAGCTCATGCATCTCGGCATTCACTTCAAGCCTCTCCTGCATCAGCAGCGAGAAGAAATTCTTGTGTTTATCGTACATGCGATAGCTCATAATAACGTGCTCGCGAAGCAGATCCTCCGTCGATAGATCAACGCGTTCGATTAATTCTTGGAATTCGTCATTAATGGTTTTCAAATAATATTTGATAATCGATAAGAGAAGATCCTCTTTCGACTTGAAATAAAAGTATAACGATCCTTTCGCAATCCCAATCGAATCCGCTATATCCTGAATGGAAGTGCCTCGATAGCCCTTTTCAGAAAAGCATTTGATTGCGGAATGAATGATTTTCTGTTTTTTTCCTTCCAAACGCACCTCACCGCCTTATTACTGTTCGTCTGCGGTTTTTCTACGGAACTTGGCCAAAAATTCGTAAACGATCGGTACGATAAGCAGCGTCAGCAGCGTTGAGCTGGCCAAACCTCCGATAACCGTTACGCCCAGTCCTTTCGAAATCAAACCACCGCTGCCCCCTTCGAAGCCCAGAACCAGTGGAAGCAATGCACCTATCGTTGCAAGTGCAGTCATGAGAATCGGTCTAAGACGCGTTCCGGCAGCTTCTATAAGCGCATCCCGGGTGCTCAGTCCCGCTTTCTCCATATGCAGAACGCGATCCAACAGTACAATCGCATTCGTCACGACGATGCCGATCAGCATGAGCATCCCCATCATGGCCGTGGCGCTGATTGTCTCCCCTGCCAAATAAAGACCTACCAATGCCCCGATAATCGTGAATGGCAGAGAGAACAGGATGGCAAATGGTGTTATGGCACCGCCAAACGTGATTACGAGAAGCAAGTAGACGATAGCGATAGCGGCAGCCATTGCAAGTCCAAGCTGTGTGAAGGTTTCGTTGATCTGCTCGGTCACGCCTCCGAAATCAACCTTAACCGATTCCGGCTTCTCGATTTTGTTTACTTCTGCCTGCAAATCCGTTGAGACTTTGCCGACGTTCTTATCTTTGACGTTCGCAGACACCTCGACGTAGAGCTTGCCGTCCTTGCGGGTAACGGTGTTGGACGAAGTCCCCTTCTCGACCTTCACTACGTCTTTGAGCGCAACCGTAACGCCGAGCGGCGACGTGATTGTCTCATTCTCGATATCCGCGATGGTCTTGTACTGCTTCTGATCCACTTCGATATACACTTTATACTGCTTGCCATCCACAGCGACTTCGGTTAGAACCAAACGTTCGCGCATCGGGCTCAGTTTCATCGCAACCTGACCAGCAGTCAAGCCAAGACTGCTCAGCTTCTCTTGATCGGCTACAAGCGTGTACTGCTCATACGTTTTGGAAAGCGAAGTATCCACTTTTTCTAATGAGCTGTTTTTCTCCATGAGACTTTGAATATTCTCCACAACTGGCTTGATATCATCCAGCGTGTCACCGTAAACGAACAGGCTTAGCTTACTCCCGCCCATTCCACCGCTAAAGTCCATCTGACTCCATTTACCGGTCGGCTCCAGCTTCTGAAGATCCTCAACAAGCTTTTCTTTCTCTGCAGAGAAATCGTTCATGTCGTTCTCATATTGAATGTAGAACAATGCGCTCTTGCTCGGACCGAAGCTCATCGGATTCTGTCCGCCGACGGAATACTGCAGGTTCGTCATGCCCTCACGCTTCATTATGAGCTTCTCGGCTTCAAGTGAAGTTTTCTCTACGTCCGTGAGCAGTTTGCCAGGACCCGGCGCATACGTAATCATCACGTACTTTTCTTCTTCTTCCGGCAAGAAGCTGACCCCTACAAGCGGGGTGAGGAAGCAGCTTGCGATTAGAATGACAACCGCCGTTAGGAATGTGAACAGTTTATGATTCAACGACCAGTTCAACACTTTGCGGTATTGAGTGCTTAGTCTTCCTGGCTTCTCCTCATGCGTTTGGCTCGCTTTGAGCCCTTTGCGGAACATCATATGCGTCATCATCGGCACGACCGTTACCGCAACAAGCAGCGACGCAAGAAGGGCAAATACCATCGTAAGCGCGAAAGGCATAAACATCTCGCCGATTGGACCGCTGACTGTGCCAAGCGGAACGAATACAGCAATGGTTACGAGCGTCGAGGACAGAATAGGGATAAACATCTCCCGTGTCGCATCGATAATGAGCTCCTTGCCTTTAAGCTTCTCGGAACGCATCGCCATCCGCCGGTAATTGTTCTCGATAACCACAATCGAATCATCGACTACCCGGCCAATCGCGACCGTCATGGCCCCAAGAGTCATAATATTAAGAGTGATATCCATCTGCTTCAATACAAGCAGTGCGATAACAAGGGATAGCGGAATCGAGACGACTGATATAATCGTCGTGCGGAAATTACGAAGGAAGAGCATGATGACAACAACAGCAAACAATGCACCGAACAGCGCCTTATCAATCATTGTACTTACGGAGTCTTCGATAGGCTTGCCTTGGTCTAACAGAACAACTGTACTGACACCCTCATGATTGCTCATGAATTTGTCGGCTTCATCCTTCACGCCATTGACGACCTCAACCGTATTCGCATCCGAAGTCTTAGTCGCATTAATACCGATCGACAGCTCGCCATTCGTCCGCGAAATCGACTCCGCTTTATCGACAAGCTTAACATCGGCTATATCCGACAGCTTCACGGTAGGAATGCCCGCTGCGCCTTGTGCGCCTGCAGCCGGCGCTCCTGCGACAGGTGCTTCTGGGGCAGATGCTCCGGGCGCCTGCATACCAGTGCCAGCGGCTCCTCCTGCTCCTGCACCTGCTCCGCCTGCCGAAGACGGAATAGCCGGTATCGCCACATTATTAAGCTGCTCCAGCGTTGTGACATTACCGTCAACGACAATCGTCTTCTCTGAATTGTCGAGTTCGAACAAGCCAAGCGGCGCCTTAATTGCCGATGCTTGTACAATTCCTTTCACTGTTTCTTCCGAAAGGCCAAGTGCATCCATCTTATCTTTATTAAAGACCAGGACAACCTCTTTCACATTCTGTCCCGATATAGCAACAGTTCCTATCCCATCTATGCCCTCTAGTGCAGGCTTAAGTTCGCTCTCCACGAGCTTCGTTACTTCTTCTAAAGACATCCCCTTGCCCGAGACACTGAGTGAGACGACTGGGAAATCATTCAGGCTAATTTTTGAAATTTGCGGATCTTGAGCCCCTTCAGGCTTCTCATAACCATCCACAATATCACGAAGCTCAGCCTCTGCTTCCTTCAAATCCTTCGAATAGTCATATTCAACAACGATGGAGGAGACATTCTCGCTGGAAGTCGAGCTTACCGATGTCACTCCGTTTAAATTCTCGATTCGCTGCTCTAGCGGCTTGGACACATTATCCGCCACTTCTTCCGGAGCTGCGCCGACATAAACTGTATTCACCATCAGAATCGGCACATTAATATTCGGAATCGTTTCTTGCTTCATGCTGAGACCGGAATAAAGACCTCCAGCCACTACGATGAGCGTCATGATCCAAATGGCAAACTTGTTATTCAGTGAAAACCGAATAATACCTCTCACACTTCCACTCCCTGTCTCTTCTAGTATCCGTTTTGACCAACGTTCGAATATAATAAGATTTTATTTGACCGATGTTCAAATGTCAAATGAACGAACGGTCAATGATCTGAAATAAATTATAAATAACTATTGCATTCATAAAATATACCGTGCTATAATAACGCTTGTCGTGTCCCAGTAGCTCAGCTGGATAGAGCAACGCCCTTCTAAGGCGTTGGTCGGGGGTTCGAATCCCTCCTGGGACGCCATTTATAATTATAAAGCCTCCTTTAGGACATATACAATGAACCAGCCCCTCTTCATGAAGAGGGGCTTTATATTTGTCACTTTTTGGACATGAAATATCCATTAAAAATACACAATATACAAAAACCGGAAGGACCGCCAATAGCGGTAACCTTCCGGTTTTCTTTGGGCTTCGTTATGATTTGCCAGATCTGGCCGCCAGCTCGATGATCATTACGACGAGTATGAGTAGTTGAATGAGCAGCTCTGCTCCCATTTCATTCCCTCCATAACGTGTAATGCTCCTTCGGTCCGGTTTCTCCTCTCACAGAGTAAAACCATTCACGTCTCCCACTCTATATCTATTCTGTTCTATCCATATATATGCCCCTCATATAAGATGTTCCCTTCGCTCATTCGATCCCGCCATATTGGCTTGCCACCGGTCAAATCGGGTAATAGAGGATAGCCGTAATGTGTAAAACGGCGTCAAGAAAGGAATGCTATCCCTTGGAAAGGAGTGTTTACCTTGACACAACAGCAGAATAACATGCCTCAGAGCCAGCAGCTGCAGCAGCGGCCGGCCTCGTTCCCGCCGCAGCATCAGAATCAGCAGCCCGGAATTGAATCTCAGATGAGTCCGCGGCCACAATTCGACTCGCCTGCCTACCTCCCGGCCGGCAAGCTTAAGGGCAAGGTAGCAGTAATTAGCGGAGGAGACAGCGGCATCGGCCGCGCCGTCTCCGTCGCCTTCGCCAAAGAAGGCGCAGATATGGTCATCGTATACTTGAATGAAGACGGCGATGCGCAGGAAACAAAACGTCTCACGGAAGCATACGGCGTGCGATGCCTTCTATTAACAGGCGATATCGGGGACCCCGAATTTGGCAAGAAAACGATTGATGAGACGATCCGCCAATTCGGCAAGCTCGATATTGTCGTCAATAACGCCGCCGAGCAGCACCCGCAGGATTCCCTGGAGCAAATTACGCCAGAGCAGCTGGAGCGAACCTTCAGAACGAATGTGTTCGGCATGTTTTACTTGACTCAAGCGGCGGCTCCGCATCTCCATAAAGGCGCTTCCATTATTAATACCGCTTCCGTTACCGCTTATAAGGGCAGTCCCAAGCTGCTTGATTACTCGGCCACGAAGGGCGCAGTCGTCTCCTTTACCCGCGCGCTATCCATGAACCTGAACGCGAGGGGCATCCGGGTCAACGCCGTCGCGCCAGGCCCTGTATGGACACCGCTTATCCCGTCTACCTTCGATGCGCAAACCGTAACGGCCTTCGGCTCGGACACGCCTCTGGGAAGGTGCGGACAGCCTGATGAGATGGCTGCGGCATATGTATACCTGGCAAGTGAAGATTCGTCCTACATGAGCGGTCAAGTAATGCATATTAACGGCGGAGAAATTGTGAACGGTTAGTCGAGTATACAAACAAGCGGATTGCTTAACGCAATCCGCTTGTTTCCTATGTTATGGCATATTGTGCCTAATCTGATATCCCCCCCATCAAACCCGCTTTAGCAGCCGTTTAATCGAGCGGTCCGATTCCCGCAGAACAACCCTTTTATCCATTGAAAGCACACGTCCGTTATGGACTAGACGCTTGCCGCCAACCCAGACCGAGTCGACATTGCCGCGAGAGGCCGCATATACGATACGGGAATAAGGATCCGCCTCGTAGGACGGGAAAGTGTGGTAATCATTCAAGTCGAGCAGCACCAAGTCTGCCTGCTTCCCCGCCTCGATGCTGCCGATCAGATGATCGAGGCCCAGTGTACGAGCACCGCCGATCGTTGCCATACGAAGCACAGTCCGTGCATCCATCGCTTCGGGTCCGCAGCGCACCTTATGCAGCAATGCAGTCAGGCGAATCTCATGAAACATATCCAGCGTATTATTGCAGGGAGCACCGTCGGCGCCTATCCCGATCTCGACGCCTTCCGCCAACAATTCAGGCACCGTCGCGATTCCAGAGGAAAGCTTCAGGTTCGAGCCTGGACAATGCGCCATTCTCGTACCCGAGCGTCTGAGAATCGCTTTCTCCTCCTCATCCAGCCAGATGCAATGCGCGAGAACGAGCCTGGGGCCAGTCAGCCCGATATGATCGAGATACACGATATTTCGCATGCCCCGCTGATGTCTAACCAGTTCGATTTCTTCCCGATTCTCGGCAGCATGCGTATGCACGAGTACTTGATGCTTGGCGGCTAAATCACGCACTTCCTTCAACAGCTGCTCTGAACAAGAAACCACGAATCGCGGACAATAGGCATATCCGATCCGTCCACCGTCATAGCCGTGCCATCGTTCTAGCAGCGCGGTGCTCTCTTCGATCGAACGGTTCGTGTCCTCCTGAAGACCAACCGGAATATCCCCGCCCGCATCCATCATGACTTTGCCGGATATGGCACGGATCCCGCTGTCTGCTATCGCACGAAACGCCGATTCGGTATGGCTGACCGTCTCCATATCAAGAATCGTCGTCGTTCCGCTCCGCAGCAGCTCACCGATGCCGAGCATTGCCGAGTAATAGACCGACTCCTCGTCATGAGCCGCTTCGAGCGGCCATATTCGCTTGCGAAGCCAATCCATGAGCGCCATGTCATCCGCTCGTCCGCGAAACAAGGTTTGGCATAGATGGATATGCGTTTGTACAAAGCCCGGAAGCAGTACTTTCCCCTTCGCCTGAACGATGGCCGTATCACCACTCACATCCAATCGTTCCCCAACCGCCTGAATAATCCCCCCGTTTATGAGCACATCCGCTGCCAACACTTCATCCTGGTTATTCATCGTCATAATCGTCGCATTCCGGATTAATGTTTTTGTCGCCACGCAAAAACCGCCTCCTCGCATTCGCACGCGCCACTATTGTAGCACGAATGAATACCAAGGAGACGGTGGCGGAGCTTGCGTTTGTTCGCAATTATTTATCGACGCTCGTACTTGCATTGTTTTGCGCAGGCTTCTTGGCGTTCTTCTCAATTACTTCATCCGCATAGTTCTGGTTCTTCGCGTATTTCTGGCTCTTATTATCCTTGATTTGCTCCATGACAGTCGTCACCTCCCTTCACAGACGGTCGGTTATCGGCTGTCAAAGCCCGCGAACGAAGCTTTCCTTACCATGGCTTCTATCAAGACAGCGTACCTTCCGGGAATAATCCCATCGATGCGATATGCCGCTTCGTCTCCGGCGTCCCCAGCTCGTGCAGCAGCTTATAGATATCCTCGATAAATCCATCGTAAGCCGAATTGATCCGCTCTACTGGAGTGCTGCCGTATGGGTGCGAGGTGAAATGAGCCGCTTCCGCCTCATCCTCGCTTACCAGCTCTTCGAATAGCTCCTGCAGCCGGTTCAGCTCCTCTTCATTCGCCCATATCTCCAATTCATAGGCAGCGGCTTCGGGATCCTCCAGGATCGAACCCGCTTGAACGGATACATAGTAATGTTTGCGGGCGTAGAAGGCTTCTCGATCCTCATCCGCAGCCGCTTTATAAGCGTCATGTTGTTCATGCATAGCAAATTCATCTCCTTAGCCTAACGTTTCCCTCCAAAGTAGCATCCCCACAGGGACAGACATTTTATCCTTTTTCACCGCATAACCATCATAGTATCGCTGTTTTCGAAACCGTATAGAAGCTATATGCCCTGCATAGAGAGGAATGAGAACCATGTGTGGATTTACGGGCTGGATTGATTGGACCGACGACCTCACCAAACATGCTGCCATACTGGAAAGAATGACGGAGACGTTATCGAATCGCGGACCGGATGCTTCGGGTACCTGGATTTCCCCCAATTGCGCGCTCGGACATAGACGCTTATCCGTCATCGATCCCGCTAACGGCGCGCAGCCGATGATCCGAGTATCCGGGGATGATACCTACGTTGTCGTATATAATGGCGAGCTCTACAATGCTTTAGAATTGAAACGGGAGCTTGAGGGAAGAGGCAGAAGGTTTACGACTACCTGCGACACCGAGGTGCTTCTCGTCGCCTATATGGAGTGGGGACCTTCTTGCGTAGAGAAATTCAATGGAATCTTCGCCTTTGCCATCTGGGATACACAGGAGCAGCAGCTGTTTCTGGCGCGTGACCGGCTTGGCGTGAAGCCGCTCTTCATCGCGAAGCAGCTTGGCCGCTTTATATTTGGCTCGGAACCGAAGTCACTGCTCGCGCATCCATCTGTGAAAGCAGAGGTTGGACCCGAGGGTTTGGCTGAGATCTTCATTCTAGGCCCCGCCCGAACACCAGGGCATGGCGTATACAGAGACATCAGCGAGCTGCTCCCGGGCCACTGCGCAACCGTCACCCGTTCAGGCGTCTCCATAACCCAATATTGGCGTCTGGAAAGCCGCCCTCATACGGAAGACGCCGAGAAGACCGCACAGACGGTAGGCGAGCTCCTGAAGGATACCGTCGAACGCCAGCTGGTCTCCGACGTGCCCTTATGCACTCTGCTGTCAGGAGGTCTTGATTCCAGCGCATTGACATCGCTCGCCGTCCGCTATTATGAACAAACCGGTCAAGGAGCCGTTCATACATTCTCGGTCGATTACGTCGATAACGACAAGCATTTTAAGGCGCATGACTTTCAACCCAATGCAGACGCCCCTTGGATCGAGCGAATGAATGCTTATCTGGGCACAATCCATCACCCTGTACAATTCGATACGCCTGAACTGATCACTGCCTTACGGGAAGCGATGCTGGCACGGGACTTACCCGGCATGGCTGATGTCGACGCTTCGCTGCTTCTCTTTTGCCGGGAAATTAAGAAAGAAGCGACTGTCGCCATCTCCGGCGAAGCGGCGGACGAGATCTTCGGCGGCTACCCTTGGTTCCACCGGGAGGAATCGCTGAACTCGAATACATTCCCGTGGTCGTTGGCAAGCGGAATGAGAGCTGGCCTGCTGTCTCAAGATGTAGCCGCATGGATTCGCCCACTCGAATATATTGGCGACCGCTACAGTGATGCCCTCAGCGAGGTGCCTCACTTGAACGGCGAGGATGAAGCCGCCGCCCGGATGCGTATTATGTCCTATCTGAATATCACCCGCTTCATGCCGACGCTGCTTGACCGCAAAGATCGAATGAGCATGGCCGTAGGCCTCGAGGTCCGCGTCCCCTATTGCGATCATCGTCTTGTCGATTATGTCTTCAACATTCCCTGGGAGATTAAAACCGCCGGCGACCGGGAGAAAGGCATTCTTCGCCGATCACTGGAAGGCGTGCTCCCTAACGATGTGCTATATCGCAAAAAAAGCCCTTATCCGAAAACGCATAACCCTAATTACTTAGATGCCGTACGCACACAGGTGCTGGACTTAATCCATGAAGGCACATCACCGCTATTACCGCTCATCGACGTCAAAAAAATTCGCGAAATTGCAGAGTCCGAATCCGCCAGCACCAATCTGCCCTGGTTTGGCCAGCTGATGTCCGGCCCGCAGCTGTTTGCCTATCTGCTGCAAATCGATATGTGGCTCCGCGAATACAAGGTTTCGATCCGATAGCGAGCCCCCTCTCTTCAGGCTCCAAAAAAAGCGGCCCGCAGTATCCTGCTGGGCCGCTTGTATGCGTAAATTGGTGGTATGAGTCACGCTGTAACAATTACAGCTACATAAATTGCCATACATTCAAGCTTAAAGATCCGTATTGATACCCTTGAAACAACCTCTCCGCTTGCCTGCCTTCATCGCCTGCCCCCATCGCATAGAACAGTGGAGCCAGGTGCTCGCTGCCACCTGGCGGAACCGCGTCTATCGCATGGGGTGCCAGCTCCGCATAAGCGAACAGGTTGTCGGTGTTCCATATGACCAGCTGCTCGGCGATCCACGCATCGAATTGCTGCGCCCAAGCTGTCTCTTCGTCTGCATTCAGGTCGATACGGCTCTGATTGTGCACCGTACCGCCGCTGCCAATAATGAGCACACCATCTTGGCGTAATGCAGAAAGCGCGCGTCCGATGGCATACTGCCTGGAAGGTTGCAGGGAAGGGTCGACAGATAGTCCGATCACAGGTATCGAGGCATCCGGATACATATGGATCAACGGAGCCCATACACCATGATCAAGTCCTCTGCCCGGTTTCATTCCGCATGGTGTCCCGATATCCCGCAGTAGCTTCAATATGCGCGTCGCGACGATACTGCTGCCATGAACCGGATAGGTGAGACGGTAAAGCTCTTCTTGAAATCCCTTAAAATCATGCAGTGTCCGGTGAAGCTTGTTGTCCTTGTTCGTCACCCGAACGCCCGGCTGCTCCATCGATCCGCTGTAAGCCGACCCGCCGTTTCCTTGTGGCCCTCCGTCGATCAGCTGCTCTCCCCGATGGTCCCAATGCGCGGAGAAGACGACGATGGCCGTTGGTTTCGGCCATTGCTCCGTCATCTCTTGCAGCTTGTTCGTATAACCGCTGCGTTCGATGGCAAGCGAAGGTTCACCGTGTGCAATAAACAAAGCAGGCATTAATGTATGCATGGAACCACCCCTACAATAATATGAAAGGTTTCTTATTATGATAACTGCTGTAAGAGCGCTTCAAGCGCCTGTCCCCGGTGGCTGATGGCATTCTTCTCCTCCGGCGTCAGCTCGGCCATGGATCTGCCGAACTTCGGCAGCCAGAATAATGGATCATAGCCGAACCCGTTCTGACCTCTTGGACGATCCGTGATTTGACCTGTCATAAAGCCCTCCGATTCGATGAACGTTTCCGCATGCGGATCGTATAGCGCAAGCGCGCATACAAATCGTGCATCGCTAAGAAGCTTCGATCCATCCGATAGCGTCTCTAACCCATCTGCTTCATCCTCTGTGCATCGCGAGAGCTCTGTAAGCAGCTTGACGTTGTTGCTGGCATCGTTAGCCCCCGGCCCTGAATACCGAGCCGAATAGATGCCAGGCTCGCCGCCAAGCCTCGCCACGTCCAGACCGGAATCGTCTGCAAGCACCGGTAGCTTCAGCGCCTCCGCAACCGTCCGCGCCTTCTTACGCGCATTCTCGGCGAAGGTGGCTCCATCCTCTACCACCTCGGGCAAATCCGGGTAATCAAACATACTGACGACATTCATGCCCAACTTCCCGAATGCATGGGCAAATTCCCGCACCTTGCCAGCGTTTTTCGTAGCTACGACAACCGTGTCGCCGCTCTTCATACGAGTGTCACTCCGATACGGCTTCCGATGGGACCAAGCGCTTCCCGCTGTTTGGCAATGAGCTGGCCAATGCCGTTCTCTGCAGCAGCAAGGAGGGAATCAAGCTCTTGACGTGAGAATGGAGACTCTTCGCCCGTTCCTTGAACCTCCACGAATTTGCCCGCTCCGGTCATGACCACATTCATGTCGACCTTAGCCTTGGAATCCTCTTCATAGTTCAAATCAAGCAGCGTCTTCTCTTGAATGACGCCGACGCTGACAGATGCCAAGTAGTCCGTAATCGGATATTTGGCGAATTCATGATTCTGGTTAAGCTTATGTACAGCCATCGCCAGTGCTATGAACGCCCCGGTAATCGATGTCGTCCTCGTTCCGCCGTCCGCCTGAATGACGTCGCAATCCAGCGTGATGGTCCGTTCACCGAGCGCCTGCAGGTCAACGACTGAGCGAAGGGCCCTGCCAATCAGTCGCTGGATTTCCATGGTCCGGCCGGTCAGCTTTCCTTTGGCGGATTCACGATGATTCCGGGATTGTGTAGCACGCGGGAGCATCGAGTATTCCGCTGTAATCCAGCCTTTACCCTGCCCTTTCATAAAGGGCGGAACCCTCTCCTCCACAGAGGCCGTGCAGATCACTTTCGTATCGCCAAATTCTATAAGTACGGAGCCTTCCGCGTATTTATTCGTGTTCATTGAAATGGTAACCGGCCGAAGCTCGTTCCATTGACGTCCTTCTGTTCTCATGTTCCGTAATCCTCCATATTCATCGTACACATTAGGTACCCGGCACTAAGCCAGCCCATACCATTTTAACAAAGACAAGCGCGAAATGCACCTGAAGCTCCCCACCTGCAATGATCTTATAAGGATAAATAATTCAGAAAAGCCGAATTTGAATCCTTTATAGAAAAAGAGCCCACGCCGCGATAGCAAGCAGCCTGAGCTCGAATCTCTTTATTACCTCGCCAAAAATCCTGTCCGGGCAGGCCCGAACAGGATTTGGATTGAATTATGATTTAAAGGCGTTCATATGTTCCGGACGGCTGACCGGTTGGCTGTAGGATTGATTATTCGTGTCAATCACATCGGTTTTTCCATTTATTTTAATCTGAACCTTGCCAAGACCTGTATTTTCAGTCAGCGCAAGCACGACAGCCTGAAGCATCTCTGCCGGTGTCTGGACCCCCGTCTTATAGGCGCTGTCCTCCAGATCGATGGTAACAATATCATTCTTCTTCGTAATATCCTTGACGACCACATCGGGTGTGATCACCGCATTCAATTGCGAGCCATTGTTAAGCGGACCGGCAATTAGCTGCTCGATAGCGGCTTTCGCCTTATTGTTCGTACGGTTAATGAGGCGCGTAACAGGCACATAATACGCTTCATCGTCTGGCGTAACCGCGGAGAAGTACAGCGTCACCGCAGTCGATTGGCTGTAATTGAGGCCTTCAGCGGCTTCGAGGTTGATGCCTACCGCCCTAGTCAGCGGCTCGTCTAGCGGCAAACCTTCTACGGGCATTTCGCTAAGCTCTTCGCCTTCCAGCCAAATCTGAACCTTCTGAATACCCTCCATACCTGTCAGCGTCCATGTCACAGCCTCTACGATTCTGCGCTCCTCGGAAGCGCTGTAGTCCCCGAAGGATTTGGAGAAATCGACGATGGCCAGCTTTTGATCAGGGACGGTCTTAAAGTCCTTTACTTGAGTCCCCTTCGGCAATACCGCCGCGAACCCTTCAGGCAATTCGCTTTCAAGCGCGCCGCCTTCAACCATCATCTCGAGTGCCTTCTGGCCTGGCTTCTCCTCTGTCCCGAGTGCAGCAAGCACAGTGACCGGGGCAAGTAAGTTATTGGAATCCTTCAAGTACACGGTCATCTGTGTCTGCCCTTCCGTGCTGATTTGTCCGGTTGTGTTGCTCGGGTTCGAGTTGTTCTGGGTTGCATTTTGAGGCGGATCGATCTGATTGCTTGCTTCCTGCGAGAATAACCCGCAGCCGGTTGTCAGAATGGGCAGCGCCAGCGCTCCGGCGAGCGCAGCCCGGCGAAACAGGCGGTAGTGAGTCATGTCGGTTTTTCCTCCCTTTTCGAATGGATGCATTTGGTACAAGTCTTCTTTTGTAGTACTATGTATACGAGCCCCAAATAGGAATTAGACCAGATTTGTCCCACAAATCGAGACAAGAGGTGCATCACATGACGAAATCCAATATGTACAGCTTAAACAGCCAAAAGGTCGCAGCAGCAACTGAAGAGTGGCTCACGAGCCGGGGCGTCACCAAGACCCAAATAGCCGAGCTTGTGCTCTTTCTTCAGAAGGACTACTTCCCGGATCTGGACCTTGAAGAATGCGTGAATAACGTTAACGCCGTTCTCAGCAAACGCGAGGTACAGAATGCTATTCTTACCGGCATTCAGCTGGATCTGCTCGCTGAGGAAGGGAAGCTGATGGCTCCGCTTCAAGAGATGATCGAGAACGACGAAGGCCTATATGGCTGCGATGAAATATTGGCGTTATCGATCGTGAATGTATATGGCAGTATCGGTTTTACAAATTTCGGCTACGTTGACAAACTCAAACCTGGCATTCTGAAGAAGCTGAATGACAAAAACGACGCCGCATGCCACACCTTTCTCGATGACATCGTCGGTGCCATTGCCGCTTCAGCCAGCAGCCGAATCGCCCACCGCAAGCAAGCCGAGCGCGAAGGCCGTGCAGACCCGCCGCTCGATTGATTGGTAACACAAAGACCGTTCTCGGAGCGCATAGCTCTGGAACGGTCTTTGTGTTATTGCATAGATTCAATGCTGCTGCATCTCAGCTATTACATTCAGCATAAATTAGGACGTTGTAACGGTATTAATAGGCTTTACAGATGGCTGGCTTAGCTTGGGCGGCCTGCTATAAGACCCTTTATAAGCTTTACAGACGCTTGGGCATGATGGATAGGCTCCACTCTTGCTGCTTCTACCGGCGCTCCAGCCGCTCAATCATATGTACCGCCGCTTCCTGGCTTTGCCGGATGCACGCTGGTAACCCAACACCGTCAAATGCCGTTCCGGTTACCCATATCCCCGGCAGCTTCTCCTCGAGCTCGGCACGGAAGGCTTTCATATGCCCGATGTGACCAACCGGATATTGCGGCATCGACCGGTGCAGCCTCGTAATCTCCGTGAAGATCGGCTCATCGGTAATTTGCATCAGCTCACGGATGTCACGCTTTACCTCAGCGGTCAGTTGGCCATCAGGTAGATCCACAATCGCATCATCCCCAGTGCGTCCAATATAGCATTGCAGCAGAACTTTATCTTCAGGACTCGAATGCAGCCATTGGGCCGAGGTCCATGTACATGCTGTAATCGTCGTTCCTTCTGCGCGGGGACTAACGAAACCGGACCCGTTACATTCCACTCCTAACGACTTTTTGTCGAAGGCCATTGCGATATTCGCCACCGATACGTATGGAACGGACCGGAGAGGCTTCGTATCCACATGCGTCTCTAAGAGATCCGCCGCATCGTACGCGGGTGTAGTGAGCACAATACCGTCCGCCCCGATCGTCTCGCCATTAGATAGCGCTAGCTTATAAGGAAAACCGCTATCTGCCTGCTCAACGCCCCTCCCTGCAGCCGAAGCTTCCTCGGCGGTCTCGATGCGTTCCACTTTCGTTCCCAGCCTGCGCTGAACGCCAGCCAATGCCCGGTCAAGTGCATCCACCATCGTCCCTAGACCGCCCTTGAACGTCAGAAAATCGGTAGCCGCAGAGAACGGCAGCAAATCCTTATCCCCGGCTGTAACTGTCGTCATGCTCCGGCCTTCCCGCAAGCCTCTAATAAGACTTCCGAATTTCCGCTCGGCTTCTCTAAACTGCGGGAACGTTGCCTGTACACTCAAGCCGCGCAGATCGCCGGCATATATACATGCCAGCAGCGGCTCTGTGATCCGTTCCATCGCTTCGGTTCCGATTCGTCTGGACAGGAAGCTGCTTAGCGATTCGTCCTCTGGCAGCTTCTGGGCAGGAAGCACGAGATCCATCATCGCGCGAAGCTTGCCTCTCCATGACAATATGCCAGTCTTCATGAATGGTCCAATTTCCGTCGGTATGCTGAGCACAAGACCTGAGGGCATGGGAAGAAGCTTGCCGCGATGTACGATATATGTCTTCTTCGCCGCCGGATTCGTACCGACCAGCTCCTGAGCAATACCAAGATCATGAGCGAGATCGATGATCGGTTTTTGGCGCGCCATGAACGAATCCGGTCCCCGCTCGATGACAAAGCCATCCCGATGCAGCGTACTGATCTTGCCCCCGATTCTTCCACCCGGATCGACGATCGTAATAGCAAGCTTCCGCCCTCGGGCTTCAGCTTCTTGAAGCAAATAAAAAGCGGAGCTCAGTCCGCTGATCCCGCCGCCAATCACGACGATACGATCAGGTTGTCCGTTTCTCCGCATAAGTTTCATCTCCTATAAAGATTCTGCGAGGCTGTGCAAAGGTTAGTCTGCCCCAGTCCTCGCATCTTCTATTGCGCGATCGCGCTAACGCCAACGATCCTTCGCTTCCACCGATTCCGCAAGAGTTTCCATGTAGAATGGATCCGTGTTCAGCATCTCGATACGCTCGAACTTCATCCCAAGCTCACTTGCCGCTGCCTTGGCTTCGATGTCGAGGTCATACAGCACCTCCAAATGATCGGAAACAAAGCCGACCGGCACCGACAGCACCTGCTTATAATTCTTGTCCGCAACGTCCTGCAGCGTCTCCAGAATATCCGGACCGAGCCATGGCTCGCGGGTTCGCCCGGCGCTCTGCCATGTAAACTCCCAGTCCGTCACACCCGCACGTTCTGCGACCGCTGACGAAGTCTCCATCAGCTGGCTCTCGTACGGATCATTCGATTCCCGAATTCGAACAGGCAAGCTGTGAGCGCTAAACAGCACCTTAATCGGCTCCTTGCGGTCAAACTTGTTGAGTGCCGATACGACACGATCCACCAGCGCTTCAATCAGCTTCGGATGAAGATGGTAACTCTCAACGGAAGCCATCTCAATGCCGAGCTCTTCCGCTTTCTCGTTAGCCCGTTTGTTATAACCGCCTACGCTCATCGTGGAATAATGAGGCGCAAGCACGACCGAAACAGCACGCTTAATTCCGTCTTCTGCCATCTTGGCGACGCCATCCTCGATGAAGGGCGAGGCATGTTTAAGTCCTTGATAACAGGCGTATCGTCCAGGAGCTATTGCATCCAGCGCAGTCTGAAGCCCTGTTACCTGACGATTCGTATTCTCGCGAAGCGGGAACACCCCGCCGACAACAGCTTCGTAAAGGGCAGTCAATTCCGCAAGCTGCTCCGGTGCAGGCGCGTTCCCGCGGCGGATATGTGTGTAGTAAGCTTCAATGCCATCCATACTCTCCGGTGTCCCGTAAGACATCACAAGCACGCCGATCCGGTTGTTAGACATGATGCGACTCCTTCCTGCCTAAGCGGGCAATAGCCTCCTCCGAGTAGCGGTGAATGAACTCGGTAAGCCCCAGCAGCTTGTCTGGAGATGCTTCCGGGAACAGCCCATGCCCGAGGTTGAAGATGTAGCCGGGTTCCTTGATTCCATCATTAATGATGTCACGTGCATAAGCTTCAATCACATCCATCGGAGCCGTCAGCACGTACGGATCGAGATTCCCTTGTACCGCGAACGCCCCTCCAAGACGACGGCGCCCTTCGGCTATCGATACCCGCCAATCCAGTCCGATCACATCGGCCTTTATGCTGCCAAGCACGGGCAGAAGTTCGCCTGAAGCCACTCCAGGGAAATAGATCTTCGGCTGCGGCAGGTCGGACAGTTCATCGAATATCCGTTCGATAGTTGGCAGGACATATCGCTTGAAGTCATTCGGAGACAGTGCGCCAACCCAGCTGTCGAACAGTTGGAACGCCTTGCCGCCTGCGGCCATATGGGCGCGCAAATAGGTAATGACCATGTCTCCGAGCTTATCCATCAATTGATACCAGATCGCGGGTTCGCTATACATAAGGGTCTTCGTCTTGATGTAAGACTTGGACGGACGGCCCTCGATCAAATAGCTCGCAATCGTAAACGGCGCGCCTGCGAATGTAATTAAAGGCACTTCGAGCTCACGATCCAGAATGCGGATGGTCTCCAGCACATGGGAGAGATCCCCTTCAACGTCAATCGGCTTAAGCCGTTCAACGTCGCCAGCGGATCGGATCGGATTGTCGATAACCGGGCCGACATTAGGCACGATATCGAAATCTATACCGATTGAAGCGACTGGATTCATAATATCCGAATATAGAATTGCCGCGTCAACACCCAGCCTCTTCACCGGTTGAAGCGTCACTTCAGCTGCCAGTTCCGGTTGGCGGCAAATTTCGAGAAGCGAATATTTTTCTTTTATTTTTCGGTAATCGGGATCATAGCGTCCCGCTTGTCGCATATACCAGACGGGCACGCGATCGACGGATTCCTTCCGACAAGCCCGGATGAATAGGTCGTTATAGCTCATTGACGTTCCCCATTTCTATCGTTTTCCCTTCGTTTCCATTATGCCCTTTTTGATAAGTCGTAACAACCGCCATGGATCGACTTTCAATGACAAACATATGACAAATGCTTTTACAAAACATTATTGAACCGTTAATACGCCATTAATGCTCGTCTACGAGAATAGAAGCTGTAACGAAAAGACCATAGAGGAGTTGTTTGAACGTGGCCAAGGAAAATATGGATCGCCGCACTTTCTTAACTTATTTAGGTTCTGGAGCAGCTGCGCTTGCCGTCGCATCGAGCGGACTTGGCGTTCTGAGTGGCAAGGCTTCGGCCGAATCCGCCGCAAACCATCTATTCGGCTTCAAGACGAATAAAGTATCCGGTTATTTCGAACCGATCGAGCCTTCGTCGGCGGACGAGCTCATCTTGCCTAAAGGCTTCCGATATGATGTAGTCGCCGCCTATAACGACATTATCAATCCAGCAGGAGATACATTCGGTTTCAACAATGATTTCACCCTCTACTTCCCTATTAACGGCTCGAATGAGCGTGGATTGCTGTGGGTGAACCACGAATATTCGAGTGAGGTATTCGTGCATGGGAAGAAAACGGGGGACCGCTATACGGCCGACCAAATCAAGAAAATGCTCTACGTTCAAGGCGGTTCCATCATTGAAGTGTACCGTGATGCCAATGGGAACTGGAAGCTCGATCCGACCTCGAAATACGGCCGCCGCGTGACAGGACTCACGCCATTCGAGCTTACAGGGCCTGCCCGCGGCGCGAAAGCCGTCAACAAAGCAACGAAGGTGCAAGGCACGTTCGCAAACTGCTCCGGCGGAATGACATTATGGAACACTGTGCTTTCTTGTGAGGAAAATTACGAAACGACCAGCGCCGATGCCGGTCTGGATCCCACTCACTACGGTTGGGTCGTTGAAATCGACCCGTTCGATCCGAGCTTCGCCGTTCGCAAGCACACAGCGCTGGGACGCTTCCATCACGAGAACTCTGCCGTCGGCTTAGCCAAGGATGGCAGGCTGGTTGTCTATATGGGCGACGATACGACAGATGCTTGTATTTATAAATTCATTAGTAAAGGCAAGTACAACCCTTCCGCTGGACGAAGCAACAGCGATCTGCTGAAGGAAGGAACACTGTACGCAGCGGACTTAAAAACAGGCAAATGGATCGCAATCACCATTGAAGCCGTAACAAAAGCGCTGAAGGACGAGAAGTTCAAGCTCCCTTCTTCTATAAAAGGAACGAAAGAGGAGCTTCTTGCCAAGTACAAGGAACAAGCCGATGTGCTCGTTAACGCGGCAGAGGCGGCCAATTTACTCGGCGCGACTCCGACCGACCGTCCGGAGGATTTGGAGATCAGCCCATTCGACAACACGATCTTCATCGCCCATACCAACAATGACAAGCACGGCAATATTCATGGCCATATTACCCGTTTCTTCGAAAAGGACAACGATCTCGGCGCACTCGAGTTCGACTTTGAGATCTTTGCTGCCGGGGGCCGCCAAAGCGGATTCAGCGCACCGGATAATCTAACCTTCGACAGCAACGGCAACCTGTGGACTGTGACGGATATCTCCTCCTCCAAGCTGGGGAAAGGCGTGTACACGACCTTTAAGAACAATGGCGTATTCGTCATTCCGACGCGCGGCTCTAACAAAGGCGAGGCGCTGCAATTCGCATCGGCTCCAATCGAAGCCGAGATGACCGGCCCTTGGTTCACCCCCGATGAGCGGACGTTGTTCATGGCCGTTCAGCACCCCGGAGAAGAAACATCCGATCCGAAGAAACCGACGAGCAGGTGGCCTCACCGCAAGGGCGACACCATGCCTCGCCCTGCCGTCGTCGCCATCAGCGGCTTCAATCTGCAAAAGTAAATAAGAGGAAGGAGAGAAATCGATGCCATTCGGAAATATCGGTATAGGCGGGCTTGTCTTAATTCTTATCATTGCTCTCATTATATTCGGCCCCTCCAAGCTGCCGGAGCTCGGGCGCGCATTCGGCCGGACGCTCAGCGAGTTCAAGGGGGCGACCCGCGGACTTGTGAATGGGGAAGATGACGAGACGAAGAAAGAAGCCGGGGATGCGCAAGCTCCTGCGGCAGCGAATAAGTAAGATGAATAATCCGAATGAGCAGAACGCGATCGGGCACCTGGAGGAAATGCGCAGCCGGTTGATTCGGACGCTGGTTACGTTCATCGTCGCGATGGCTGCCGCCTTCATCTATGTTCGCGATATCTATCAATGGCTTGCCAGAGATGTTGATCAGAAGCTCGTTGTGCTCGGTCCGTCGGATGTGATGTGGGTATATTTGATGTTAGCGGGCGTGGTCGGGATTGCCATTACAATACCAATAGCCGCTTATCAAATTTGGAAGTTCGTGCAGCCGGCTCTGCCCGCGCAAGCAAAGCGCTCCACACTTGTCTTCATCCCTGGCATAAGTCTGCTGTTTCTGATCGGCATCGCCTTTGGTTATTTCATTTTGTTCCCGATGGTGCTCGGCTTTATGGACAAGATGGCGGGGGACGATTTTGCAACGATGTATACGGCACAGAAGTATTTCACATTCATGATCCATATGACGGTCCCGTTCGGTTTTCTATTCGAAATGCCCGCCGTCGTGATGTTTCTGACCAAGCTCGGCATTCTGAACCCCAAACGCCTGGCCAAGGCACGCAAGCTCGCCTACTTCGTACTCGCTATCGTAGCCATCACGATTACACCGCCGGATATTCTATCCGACATCATCGTGATCGTGCCGCTCTTCCTGCTATATGAAATTAGCATCACGATTTCAAAAATCGTCTATCGCAAACAGCTTCGATTGCAAGCAGACCCCCAATAAATGCAGTTCGGGTTAACGAGCCGGCACCACTCCAGTGGGCCGGCTTTTCTTCGCCGCCGGCGGCATCCCTACATTCTGACTTGGCGAATCATTGTGCTATACTGGTTGTACCAGGCAATGAACGAGCGGTAAGCGCAAGGAGGCAGACTAACGTTGGAACAATGGAAAAAAAACCTCGTGGTGCTTTGGTTCGGTCAATTTCTCGTCATGGCCGGAATGACAATGATCATTCCATTCCTATCGCTCTATTTGCAATCTGAGCTCGGGCTCTCGGATCCTCACGAAATTGCAACCTGGGCCGGATTTATCTTCGCAGGCAACTTCGTTACGGCTTTCTTGTTTCAGCCGTTGTGGGGAAAGCTGTCAGACCGGTATGGGCGAAAAATGATGCTGCTTCGATCGGGCTTCGGCATGGCGATCGTCATGGTACTAATGGGTTTTGCCACAGAGCCTTGGCATCTGCTGCTGCTGCGTATGGTGAACGGTACAATATCCGGCTTCAACCCGGCTTCGGTCTCACTTATTTCCGCCACAACGCCGAAGAATCGCATGGGATTTGCCATGGGCACCTTGCAGTCCGGGGGGATAGCAGGCTCGATTCTCGGGCCGCTCATCGGGGGACTGCTGGCTGATCAAGTCGGCTACCGGCCGATATTCTACATTACGGGAGCATTGCTGTTTCTCGCATCGATGCTGGCTCTCTTTGTCGTAAAAGAATCCTTCGACCGCACCAAAGCGGCATTAAAACCGAATGTGTCCGTTATCGAAGGATTTCGCAGATTGGGACGAATCCCTCAGCTCATGTCGCTGTTCGCCGTCTCATTCTTGATCCAATTCGCCATGGTCGGGCCCATGCCGCTCATGCCGCTCTATGTACAGGAACTGCACGGAACGACAGTCAATCTCTCCTTCTGGGCCGGCTTCGTTGGATCCGCTGCGGGCTTGTCCAACCTGGTGGCGGCACCGCTGCTCGGTCGTCTAAGCGACCGGATCGGACAGGAACGCATTCTGGGCATCTCCCTGATCGGCGCGGCGGTCATGTTCATACCTCAGGCACTGGCGGACAGCGTATGGCAGCTTCTCGTATTCCGGTTCATACAGGGTATGTTTCTAGGGGGCTTAATCCCTTCCGTCAACTCGCTGATCCGCAAGCATACGCCGGACGGAATGGAGGGACGGGCCTATAGCTTCAACAGCAGCACGCTCAGCCTTGGCAATATGATCGGACCGATCGTCGGCGGCTTTATCTCCGGCTGGATCGGCATCGAAGGCGTATTCCTCGTCTCGTCCGCATTATTCATCATCAATTCGGTATGGGTTTGGCAAACCCTCGCCAAACGAAAACAATCGCGTCCCGCTAATTAGCGGGCTCGCGATTGTTTTCAATTCTGCTTCTATGAACAAAAGCCGCTATTTTACTAATGCCACTGTTAATCCATCATACGCCGGCAGAAGCGTACCCAGCAGTCTCTCGTCTTGAACCATCCGCTCATTGAATTGACGCATCGCGAGGACGGAAGGACCATTCTTGTCCGGATCATATATCCGGCCGTGTAGAAGCGCATTATCTCCCGCTATGACCGCCCCCGGCTTCGCAAGCCGAAGCGCCCAATCCAGATAGACCGGGTAACTTTCTTTGTCGGCATCGATGAAGAAGAAATCGAAGGTGCGCCCCTCCTCCGCCAGCTTAGCCAAATTTTCTTTTGCGTCTCCGATCTTATAGTCCACAACCGAGCCAAAACCGGCGGCTTCCAGGTTGCTCCGGGCAACATCCGCGAACTCTTGGACCAGCTCCAGCGACGTTAACCGCCCGCCTTCAGATAAGCCTCGCGCCAGGCATATTCCGCTATAACCGCCTAACGCCCCAATTTCCAGCACATTCTCCGCACGCGACATGCGCACAAGCATTGTTAGCAGCTTACCGTAACCGCGCGCAATTGAAATCTCCGGCATTCCATGACTGCGTATTTCTTGCCTGACGCGTTCTAGGTCCGCATCCTCCCCTAACAAGCCTTCGATGTATGATTCTGCTGACATCCGAGCCCCTCCCATTCTTCCGGATTGTATTTCATCCGTCGTTTGTCCTATACTTGATTGTATGATTTTAAGGGACCGGAAACAACCGGAGATTGCAGAAGCGGAGTGAGACTGATGGAGAACTTACAGTTAATCGCCACAGCCCCGATGGGACTTGAGGCCGTTGTAGCACGAGAATTGAAGGAGCTTGGATATACGGATACCAAAGTGGAGAACGGACGAGTGACATTCACGGGAGGCTTGGCGGATATATGCCGGGCTAATTTATGGCTGCGTACCTCGGATCGCGTTCTGATCAAGATGGGCGAATTCCCGGCAACCACCTTCGATGAATTGTTTGAAGGGACCAAAGCGATCGATTGGCCGGAATGGATTCCGGGGGACGGCGAATTCCCGGTCGAGGGCCGGTCTCACAAATCCCAGCTAACGAGCGTCCCCGCTTGCCAGAGCATCGTGAAGAAAGCCGTCGTCGAGAAGATGAAAAGCACTTATGGGACCGAATGGTTCCCTGAGGATGGACCACGTTATGTTATTGAAGTGTGGCTTCGCGACGATGTCGCCTTACTGACGCTCGACACGACAGGTCCGGGGCTGCATAAGCGCGGCTACCGCAAGCTCGTGACGGAAGCGCCGCTGAAGGAAACGATGGCCGCTGCGATGATCCTTCTCAGCCGCTGGCGGCCTGAGCGCCCTCTATACGACCCGTTCTGCGGCTCAGGCACCATCCCGATCGAGGCAGCTATGATTGGCTGGAATATCGCTCCTGGGCTCCGGCGGACGTTCAACAGCGAGGAATGGCCGCTAATCCCTGCAGAGCTGTGGGATTCCGCACGCGAGGAAGCGTTCGATTCCGTGAAGGATGATATCCCGCTGTCCATCGCCGGCTCCGATATCGATCCAAGTGCCATCGAGGTTGCAGAAGCAGCCGTGAAGAAAGCCGGCTTCGCCCGCGATATTAAGCTGAGCGTCCTGCCTGTGGCCAAGGTTAAGCCGGAAGGCGATTATGGCTGCATCATTACGAATCCGCCTTACGGCTCGCGTCTGGGAGATGAGACGGAAGCCGAGAAAGCGCTGCGGCAGCTCGGATATGCCGCACTGTTTTTGCCGACGTGGTCATTCTTTGCGCTTAGTCCCTCCAAGTCACTGGAGCATTATTTTGGACGATCCGCAGACAAGAAGCGCAAGCTCTTCAACGGACGGATCGAATGCGCCTATTACCAATATTTCGGGCCGCTCCCTCCATTTCACACGGACGATACGTCCTCAAAACCTTGAATTGATCATGGAGTGTACTATAATGGGATAAGGCATTATTGACTTTTTGTAAACAGAGAAAGGAACTGACATCTTATGGTTGGACCGTTGCAAAACGCCACCCGAAACACAGTACGAGCCTCTCGAGGTGTGATCAGAAGGCTCTGGGCAATCGATATGCTGCTTTTCTTCATCATCATGATGATCAAGCTTGTTATGTTTGACCGTTTCGTTAATGTTCCGAATATGAAGATGAGCGTGGACGACGTTTTCGTCGCGATCGGAACATTAGCGCTCGTATCCTTCTGGACACTGTGGCTGCCGCAGCGGGGAAGGATCCTTGCGCTCATTCTGCTAGACCTGCTTCTCACTTTTGTCATGTACGCGGATTTGGTTTACTTCAGGTACTTTCAAGATCTGATAACAGTGCCCGTCTTGACTCAAGCCGGACAAGTCGGTTCACTGGGGGAAAGCATCGGCTCATTGCTGCTCATGGTTGATATCTGGTTTTTCGTCGATTGGCCGTTTATCATTCTGTTCGCATTCTATGTGCTATTCCGCTTCAAGAAAGAACCTAGAGCGACTCTTTCCTTCGCTCCGCGCAACCGCTGGCGCAAATTCATTATCCGAACATCTCTTAGCCTGATCGTCTTTGCGACAGGAGTAGCGCTCGTGTTCGTACCGGTTAATATTGCCAAGAAAACATGGGCGCAAGGCTTATTCACCGGCAACTGGTGGAATTTATCGCTTTACAATGTGACAGGTGTTATTGGCTTTCACGGTTATGATGCTTACCGGTATATCAACCAGCATTGGATCCAGAATGGAGAAGCGCCGGAAGAGGATGTCGCCGCCGCGAAGCAGTGGTTTGAGGAACGCGGTAACCTTAGAAAGCAGCTGGAATCCGACAAGCTCTTCGGCGCTTACAAAGGAAGCAATGTCATTCTCATTCAGCTTGAAGCCTTCCAGAACTTCGTCATCGGCCAAAAAATCGGCGGTCAAGAAGTAACGCCAGTCATGAACAAGCTGATCGGCGAGAGTGCCTATTTCAATCGTTTCTATCATCAAACGTCGCAAGGCCGGACCTCTGATGCGGATCTGGCAGCCAATATCTCGTTACAGCCTCTGCAGTCAGGTTCGGTCTTCATCACGAACGCGCACAACAAATTTGACAGCCTGCCGGCCATCCTTAAGGAAGCAGGCTATGCAGCTTCGGTATTCCATGCGTATGAAGGCGGATTCTGGAACCGCAACAATATGTATGCCAATATGCAGTACGATTACTTCTACAATAAGAAGGATTATAAGATGAACGAACCGCTGGGCTGGTCACTTGGAGATGAATCATTCTTCCAGCAGTCTGTTGACGCCATGGTCCAGGAGAAGCAGCCTTTCTATTCGTTCTTAATCTCCTTATCGAGCCATCACCCTTACTCGCTGCCCGAGAGCTATCAAAAGCTGGATGTCGGTGAATTGAAGGATACGATATTTGGCGATTACTTGCAGGCAGCACATTATGTCGACAGCGCTCTTGGACATATGATCGAGCGGCTGAAGAAGGAAGGCTTGTGGGACAATTCCATCTTCCTCTTCTATGGCGACCATGATAACTCCATCAACGAATGGGAGCCGTTCGAGAGCTTTCTCGGCAAACCGCTAACGGATATGGATAAGCAGCAAATTCTGAAACAGGTCCCTTTCATCGTTCATCTGCCGAAAGGCGCGAATGCCGGGCTGCACGAGGAGGTTGGCGGGCAGATCGACATCACGCCGACGATCCTGCATCTGCTCGGAATCAGCAGCGCGGATAAAGTCATGATCGGTACGCCGCTCATTATGGAAAAGCCGCTGGAAGGCAAGAAGGTCGTATTCCGCAACGGCTCCTACACCGACGGCAAGGTCTGGTATAAGCCATCGAACGACGGCAATGAAGCAAACAGCCAATGCTTGAATGCAGATACCGGCGAGAAAATGGATTTGAACGCGTGTAAGGGCGGAGGCGAGGAGGCTCGCACAGAGCTGACTGTATCCGACAACGTCATCAGCTACGATTTAATCAAGCAATTTAGAAAACAGCAGAATCCTTAGCGACGCCACGTGAAGCCGCCTTCTGACGCAGCCGCAGCGCTAACCGCTGCCTGCAAACATTTCATAAGCTCCATAGAAAAACCCGCCAGATTCCCTGGCGGGTTTTCGTTTATTTGATTTATTCCAATCCAGCTAAGGCCGTTCCATTAATGATCGCCGTGATTGCCTTTGGCCGGATTCGAAATGGCGAAGCCTTCCTCCGGTACATAGAAGTAGTCAATCCGTACGCCATCGAGCAGCTCGACATCCTTCTCTAACAGAACCTTAATCCCCTTGTCCGTTTCGATCAATTCATCCTTCTCGCTGGCATCATCTACGCTCAGACCATAATGGGCATGATCGCCATGTGAATGGGTAACGTATACGCGCAAGTATTTCCCATCGTTCTCCGGCTTGTCCAGCTCTGCTTGCAATATCTTAGCGGCATTACGTGATATTTTGCAATTCATATCTTCCATCTCCCTCGGTCTATATCAAATGGTTTCTTCAGTCTTCCTTATTGTAATGAAAGGCGGCGCAAGGTTCAACTCGCATATTCAATGGAGAGTCAGCGTGCACTGCCGCCATATTTACGTTCCATGTACCTCGTATACCATTCGGCGGCCAGCATGGTAACCGCGATGTCGTCGACCGGGAGGAGCGGCATTACATCAGGAAGCACCCAATACAGCAATACGGGAACGAGATAGATCAGCTTGTCCACCAGTCTTACATCCTTCGACGCTAACAGCCGGAAGATCCGGACAAACACGTGACGCCAATGCCGGAGTGAAAATAGTTTCCGCATGAGGAAGCCTCCTTTTTGTGTTTATTATACCATATCAGGAGACTTCGCCTCACACGCGCATAAACAGATCTGTACGAGCCGTATATACCGTCAGGTTTGTCCTGCTGCTGCCGCTAATGCGGCAAGCAGCAGAGGACGAACTTCATCATACAAATCTTGAAAGGAATCGAGCGGCAGCGGATTGACCCCATATCCGATTTCCACCGTAAATCCTGGCTTGCGATAATCGTAAATAAACCAGTCTTTATAGCCTGCGTCGCTTCCCTTCAGCTTTACGGGTTTGTAACCGCTCGCCTGTGACATCAGCTTGGCGATCACTTCCGCTTCGGGCGGCTCATAGCCGCGGTAATTCCAATAGATTTCCTGCCCTTGCGTATGCAGGGCAACGACTAGGTCAAAGCATTCTTCGCGGGTGAAATCAGCGAGCGCCCTTGCTTCGGGCTCGCTTAGAGGCGCTTCGCCCGGATAATCCCGTGGTCCAGGGCCATGCACGTCCCTCCGCTCGACCTCTTCCTCCCAGAACGCTGGGAATTGGTCGTTTAAGTCAACGCCATGGACATTCGCCTTCCACTTGGTAAATCGCGTCGAGCCGCGATTCCACCGGAGCAGCTCCGTATAATAGAGATGCCCCGGATGCAGCCCTTCTTGAACCAATTCGACGCCATCGGGATTAACCATAGGAACGAACCAGACCGATACCTTCTTGAGCAAAGCTCGCATATCCATGTCGCAAAGCTTCTTGCCATGCAGGCATGCCTGTGCGGCATCCTCGATAAATGTCATCAAAAGAGGTGCCGTTATCCACTCATTGGCGTGCATGGCAGCATTCATATGAACCTTATGCGGACCTTCGCCAAGCTTAACAGCTAGAATCGGCTTCCCCATCACACTCTCTCCAATGGTTTTCACGTCCACGAACGGAAATTCAAGCTCCAGCAGAGCCACATCTTTCTCAAGCTCAACCTGTCCATATTCGGCCCTGGGGTCAATTATGCGCTGAGTTGTATTCGCTTTGATCTCCAACAGCTGCCCGGGCAGGAGATGCTTCAGATCAAGGTGCGGATTAGCTGCCGACAGCGCATGAATGGAGCATCCTAGTCGTTCTGCGAGGGCGATAATCGTATCGCCGGGCTGAATGCAATAAATTGTTCCCGCTCCATTCGGAATTCCAAGAAGAAGTCCAGGCAGCGGCAGCATAGTTGGTGATAATGCCGGATTGGCGGCAAGCAGCGCAGCTGCGTTAATATCAAACCGTCTAGCGATACGCAGCAGCGTATCGCCGGGCTGAACGATGTAAGGGTGCATGATGGAACCTCCTTAACGAATATGAGCAAACATTCGCCATCTATAGTCACAAGGTATGCGGGCGGGCAGAGCCGCATGACTCTTGACAAGCGCAATCAAGAGCGCTTCCTCTGCTGGGGAGAAGGCGCTCTTGATGGTTCGCAACTATCCGATATGAGGGATCTGCCAGACAACCGGCGACTGCTCAATCTGCTCCCCGAGCCATTGTTCGGCAATATGCTTGAATATCCCCGCTTCCCCGCTGCATAAGAACTGATGAACAGGGAGCTCTTCATAGCGCGCAAGCTTGTTTTTATCATGGAGGATCGTGCTGATTTCTCGGGCCGTTTCGTCTGCCGAACTAATCAGCGTTACCTGCTGGCCCATAACTTCAGATATGGTTTCCGATAAGAACGGGTAATGCGTACAGCCAAGAATGAGGGTATCGATCTGGCAGTCTCTAAGATGGTCCAGCTCTCGATGAACGGTTTCTAACGTCTTTTTCGAACGGAAATTCCCCTGTTCAACCAGCGGAACGAATGCAGGACAGGCTTCGCTAATAACCTTTATATGGGGGGAGAGCTCCTTCAATACCAGTTCGTACGCACAGCTCCGAATCGTGCCTTCGGTACCGATTACACCTATTACGCCCGTCTGTGTACGGCCGATCGCTGCCCGGGCACCGGGTCGAATAACACCAACGACCGGAACGTTCACCCGGGAGCGAATATCTTCAAGTGCCACCGCTGTAGCTGTATTGCAAGCGATAACGATCATTTTCGGGTGGTACTGAGCCAAGTAATCGACGATTTCACGGGTGAATCGCATGACCTCTTCAGCAGGTCTTGAGCCATAGGGGGCTCTGGCCGTATCGCCGAAATAGATGACCTTCTCACGTGGAAGCTGGCGCAAAACTTCCTTCGCGACGGTTAGGCCGCCCACGCCGGAATCCAATATTGCAATCGGTTGTTGCACAGACACACCGCTTTCTAGAACGTTTTGTCAGAACTCCATTAGAATATGAATGCAAGACCAGAAAGGTACCTGCATCTTCACGTAACGATGGACCCATTAATGAGTCGCCCATAAACCCAATTGACAATTACAAGAGCCGGTCCCCTTAGTTGAGGCCGGCTCTTGTATATCCCCATAGATGCTCATCATGATGCGCATACGATCACGGCGCTCACACTTTCAACGGGGCGAGGAAGGCAAAAAAAAGACAAGCTGCCGGCCCTCAGGCCTGGAGCAGCTTGTCTAGTACGCTTAGTTGTACTTCGGCAGCCAATCGCCGTGCGCTTCGATCAAATCGTCGCACATGGCTACGATATCATCCATCGACAGCTCAGCGGCTGTATGCGGATCAAGCATCGCAGCATGGTAAATATGTTCGCGCTTGCGCGTAATCGCCGCTTCAATCGTCAGCAGCTGGGTATTGATATTCGTCCGGTTCAGCGCTGCCGCTTGCGGCGGAAGAGCGCCGACATACGTAGGATTCACGCCGGAGCGGTCAACAAGACAAGGAACCTCAACGCAAGCCTCACGCGGAAGGTTTGTTATTAATCCTCCGGTGTTCATCACATTGCCGCCGATTTTGAACGGAACGTTCGTCTCAATAGCTTCCAAGATATAGGAAGCATATTCATGCGTGCGCTCATGCGAAAGCTCCGCATTGTTGATAAGCGCTTCTCTCCGGTTATTCCAGTCTGCAATCTGATTCACACAGCGCCGCGGGTACTCGTCCAGTGGAATATTGAACCGTTCGATCAGCTCCGGATAATTGCGTTTAATGAAGTATGGATGGTATTCGGCATTGTGCTCGGAAGATTCCGTAATATAGTAGCCGAATTTAAGCATCATCTCGAGACGGACCATATCCCAATGCT
This sequence comes from Paenibacillus mendelii, assembly GCF_024498075.1. Lineage (GTDB taxonomy): Bacteria > Bacillota > Bacilli > Paenibacillales > Paenibacillaceae > Paenibacillus_Z > Paenibacillus_Z mendelii. The sequence continues at coordinate 351,894 of NZ_JANHOF010000005.1, read as the reverse complement.
GTTCCTTCTGCTTTTCTTTGGCGCGGCGTTTAATTTCCGGATAGAGGTCAACCCCGTCCTTGGAAACTTCAAGCAGCCAAGCCATATGGTTAATACCTGCAATTTTGGATTTGACGCCGGTGCTATCCATACCCAGATTGTCGAACAAGCCTTGAACACATACTTGTACGCTGTGGCACAAGCCCACCGTTTGTACGCCGCCGTATGTATTCATAACATTGGTCAACACGGCCATCGGATTCGTGTAGTTGAGGAATAACGCATCCGGGCATACTTCTCGAATGTCGCTGGCAAAATCGAGCATGACGGGAATCGTGCGCAAATTCCGGAACAGTCCTCCAATTCCGACGGTATCGGCAATCGTCTGACGAAGACCGTACTTCTTAGGAATTTCAAAGTCGGTAATCGTGCAAGGGTCATAGCCCCCGACCTGAATGGCGTTAATCACATATTTAGCTCCGCGAAGCGCTTCCTTGCGGTCACTATAAGCATTGATCACGCAAGTGCTTCCACTCGTCCTATGAATATTCCGGAGCATGGTTTCCGACTCTTTCAGACGCTCCGGGTTAATATCGAATAGCGCAATTTCGAATCCTTGTAGAGAAGGGGTCAACATGCAATCCCCTAAAACATTTTTCGCAAAAACGGAACTTCCTGCTCCGATGAACGTAATCTTAGACATCTTCATCCTCCTTGTCATTGCCCCGCCGGTAAGCGGTTAACATGACCTAAATATAAGGGAAAATGGTAGATGACGACTAGGCGGAAAAGTGAGTTACATATGTACTTTTGTAGTTTTATCGGATAGGCTTAAGATATCGGATCGGTTCTTCCGAATCCCATCTCTATTCGGTGGAGGATTATTCGCCCATGCTGGAACATGTTTTCTTCAAGCTCGGCGTGAATTCGCTGCCCGCGCGCGGTGAGCTGTCCGTGCTGTTCAGCGGTCATGCCAAGCCTGTTCCTTCCCATCAAATCGGCCCGGCCGTCCACGACTATTATTTGGTGCATACCGTCATGTCCGGCAACGGTACATTTGAAATTGAAGGCAAACGATACGACTGCGAGCAAGGAGATACTTTTGTCATCTTTCCAGAAGTACTGTTCACATATGCTGCCGACCCTGTATGTCCCTGGACGTACCGCTGGGTATCGTTCAAGGGCCACTTGGCCCAGTCGCTACTGGGCAGTATGGGCATTACGCCTTCTGAGCCGGTTGTCCGTCTGGGTAATCTGCGCGCCGTCACCCGCTTATACCGGAGGCTTGAGCTGACGCTTCAGAGCTCGTCCTACCCGGAGCTTGCCGATCTGGAGGCTAATGGCTTACTTCGCCTTCTGCTTAAGGAATTCGGCGCCGATAATGCAGAGAAATTAGCCTTCGACACCCTCGAGATCGTCCCGGATATCGAGCGGCAAATTAATCAAGCGGTGCGTTGGCTTTCACTAAAGTACGCCCAGCCCGTTTCCATCGAGGATTTATCCAGGACGCTAGGTTATCATCGCATGCATCTGTCAAGAATGTTTAAACGAGCGACCGGATTGTCGCCTATGAAATTTCTTCTGAAGGTGCGAATGGAACGCGCGGGAGAGCTTCTCACAGAGAGCATGAATTTATCCATTGATCAAATCGCAGCATCCGTTGGATACGCAGATCCCTTATATTTCTCAAAGCAGTTCCGTAAGTGGTACGGATGCTCACCTTCGGATTATCGCGTGAACAACCGGATCTTATAGTCCACCTCATAATCATTCTTCTAAATAAAGGCGGTGAATCATAATGACTGACCCAAACATGGCGGACGTGAAGGAGATCGCGACTTACTCGGAGCGGTTTCAGAAGGCATTGTCGACTACGAATCGCAAGATCACCGCTGCGATCGCTAAGCAGCTGCCTGACGGGCTTACCGGTCCGCAATGTTATATCTTGAAGCTTATCGATGAAGAGAAACGCATGACTGCTTCCTTGCTCGCGGAGCACATGGAGGTGAAGCCAAGCGCAGTTACGGTCATGATCGACCGGCTAGTCCAGAACGGCTTTGTGGCCCGAACCCCGGATGAGTTTGACCGGCGCGTCATCCAGCTGCAGCTTACCGACAAGGGCAAGCTCGCAATCGATAATGTCAGGCATGAATTTCACACGATCTTGTCCTTGCTCATCCATGAACTGGATAGCGACGATCGTGAATGCTTCATCCGCAGCTTCGAAAGCATTGCACAGGCGACATCTAAACTTACGTAGTACACTAATGGTTCAATCTTTAAACCATCCTAATCAGCTTATAAAAAAAAGGCAATGCCTTCTTGCGGCATCGCCTTCTTTGTTCATGAATCGGACTAAGTATACTGCAGCTCCGACTCTTCTTCCTTTTGCTTGTCATCGGTGATCTCTATTTCTTCGATGCCATTCAAGCTGACCAGCGTCTGGGAGTCCTCATCGCTCGTTCCGTTTCGCCAGCTGCGTACCGTGCCAATGACGCTGCCTGCCGTATCTTTCGCCTTCACCGCAACTTGTGATGCGCCACTGCCGACTTGCTTGGCAATGCGTGTCGTGGTTTCTCCGACCTGACCTGCGATTCTTACGGTCGTTTCCCCTACCTGCTGCGCACCGTCAGCAATATCTTTCCGAAGTTCACGACCGGGTTTCGGTGCGAGCAGAAGTGCCGTCACTGAACCGATGATTCCTCCTGCCAAAGCACCAAATAAGAAGCTTTTCGTTGCATTACGGTTGGCCATCATTCATCTCTCCTTATCTACAACCGGTTGGCTCATCATTGCGCTAAGGGGCGGTTGTCATCTGTCATAACCAGAGACCGCTAAGACTTAAGCTGCGCAGGAGCTGGTTGTCATTCAGTAGTATCGTGCCCTTCGTCCTGCTCAGAACATGCAGAGGAACGGGTATCTTTTCGCTTCGATTGCCAAAATTGCCAGGCCGCGTAGCCAGCTTCAGCAATATCCAGCGCCTCCGCAATCTGATTCCTGTATTTACCGCCACGCTCCATATGCTTGATGGCGTGTTCAGATAATGCGGCGGACAACCGGTTAACCGTAGCTGATACCTGCTCGGCTGACTCCCCCATCCGCTTAGCGGCGTCAACTAGACGTGTCGCTCCATCAAGCTGCCGCTGTATGGTCTTGATCGTATCCGCTGCCGGAGCAACAAGACTACATACCTGTGCAGTCATCTCACCAGTGCTTCGCTGTATCGCTTCCGCCGTCTCCATTAATCGAGCCAGCTTACGATCTGCCGCTCTTAACCATAGCAGCACGCCAGCTACCAGCATGACGAAAGCTGCGACGAACGCCGCCTGAAGCCAAATCGCAATCATCACCCGTTCCTCCTTCCAGTGTCATCTAGACGAATGCCCAATTCGTAATGACATTATAAGCAGTATGGGCTTGACCTGACACAACCGATCGGCAATTAATTCAATGAAAGAGGCTTCGGCCGTTTCACAGCATACAAAATAGGCAGACAATGAAGCGAATATTCCGCTTCGTTGTCTGCCTGTTGATGGTTGAACACTTCAAATGTCTTTAATCAAGTAACTGCATTTGCCTCCGCTCTTGGCGAGGCATTCCGTCCGTTCAACCTGAGCGCCGAGCAGCTCCTCGAATAGCGCTAATTCACAATGGCAAGCCTGCTGATACTGACTGGCCACCTGTGAGATCGGACAATTATATTCATGGAGGATGAAAGCATCTTCCTGGGCTTCAAGCTGAACCATATAACCGCCATCATTCTGAATAGCGGCCAACTCCTCGACTTTCTGGCCCAAAGTCTTTCCTTCCATCCGAGATGCGTATCTCTCCAGAAGCTTATGCTTACGTTTTGTAAACACATGATCGACTAACTCGGCAGTGTCCGGATCAGCCTTCAATTGATCGAGCAAATCGAGGGCGAGCAACTTATAATTTTGTGGAAACAGATGCTCTGCATGCTCTGTCAAACCGAACATATGGGTCGGTCTTCCCATCGCTTGCCGAACGACTGTGGGTCGAATGAGTAGGTCGCGTTCCAGCGTACTCAGATGTCTGCGGACCGCCATCTCGGTGATCTGCAGCTCTTTTGCTAATTCGCCGGCGTTCATCTGGCCCTTTGTCTTAAGAAGCAGTAATATTCTATGCCTTGTAGACCCTTCTTGCCGAGCAAACGGCTCCTTCGTGAACGTTTCGCCTATTTGTTTCAAACCCATCACCACCTTGCGCCTTTGCATGGCCTGCTAATAGGACAATTGTATCCTATTTTGAAGGGTTCGTAAATCGACAAATGACGGTACATGTCCCGGGCAGTGCCTAATTATGACTGCTATTCGCCCAGCTCCTGAAGTAAATAAGCTTCCACAGCTGACTTAAAAGATACTAGGGACTCCGGCAGCTGCTGCGTCAGCGGATGAAGCATCTCGCGCGTCCAATCATAATAATCCTGCACAAGCGGCCGACGCAAACGAACGAGCTCCAGCAGCGTTTCTTTCAGTTCAGCAGGGAACACACCCTCACCTGCGATAATTTCGATGATATCCTCATAACTGCTCGCATCTCGCATAATAAATCCGTCAATGAGGTAGCTCCCGATATCGGTGACGGTCTCTACCGCCAGATGCAGCGCACGTTCCTGAGCCAAGCCCTGCAGCAGCTCGCCGCTCCACGATCTGGAGAGCGTGCTTAATGCTTCGGCGATGTCAGGAATGACCGCCAGCCGAATCGAAATTTGTTCGCGATTTACATAGTACATTCGCTTAGACACCCGCCTTATTCAAGATGTTAAGATCTCTTTTTCTTTGCTTTGCGCTTGAGCCACATGGTCATGACAATACAACTGATGATGATAACAAGCAGATAAAACAGCATTTCATAAACTTCACGCATAGGTCAATACCGCCTAGCTCTCGTAATCAACGCTGACGGAAGCTTCGCGAACCTGCGTCATATGTTCAATTACTTTCTGATGTACGGGATGTACTTGATAAGCGGACAACGCATCCATGGATTCGAACTTGGTTACCAGCGCAATATCATACGAGCGCTCCGAGTGCAGAATATCCGTTCCGACCTCTATGGAGATCAGTTCATCAATCTTACCTTCCATGTTCCGTAGAATTTGTACGGTTTGTGCCACGTTCTCCGCGCTGTTATCCTTCAATTTGAACATAACGATGTGTGTAATCATGTCAGTTTGTCGCTCCTTTAACGGGTTCATAAGTATAGGGCTCGTCCAGCATCAGGGGCGCATGCGGTCCCGCATGATGAACGTCCTTTTGTCACATAATAACCTAAGCTGCTGCTACTCGGCAATCTTCAAGTAAAGGGGAATCGCAACCATGCGTTATCCGGTAACGATTATTGCAACGCTCGTCGGACTTGCATTGTGTCTTTATAATTACACGGGATTCGACCCGCACAATATGGTGTTCTTCATGTTCAGCGTTCCCGCTTGGTTCGTGGACTTCTTCATCGATGTTCATCAAGTGAACGTCCTGCTCATGTATGTATTGACCATTGCATCCTGGGCGCTGATTGGGTACTTGTGCGACTGGATGATCGCCAAAGGGCGCCAAAGAAGACGTTCCCACTAACATACTGCTGAACATACGTATTCCGGGGTCCCAAGCCCGATACATGCGTTTGCTCAAAAAAAGGAGCCCTTGCAGGCTCCTTCCTTGTTATTCTACGACGATGACGGATTTCATGTCTCCGTGACCGACACCGCAGCCAACGGAACAATGCATTTCGAACGTGCCTGCTTCGTTGAATGTGACATCCTGCTCCATCTTGTCGCCTTGAAGGTCGATGCCCAGATCAGGAATTGCCAAACCGTGCACTCCGCTCTTGTTCACGAGCTTCAGCTTCACAGTCTCGCCTTTCTTCACCTTATATTCTTTCTCCCCGAATGTAAAATCGGAGTTGGCTTCCACTTTAAGCAATGTTACGCCAGGTGGTAAGGAAGCTGCTTCGTCAACTGGCTTTCCAGGAAGTTCGTTAGTCATCAAATAAATGCCCAAAATCGAAGCCGCTGCGAAAACGACGAACATAATCCACTTATACATTACTGCTTGCTCCCCTTTGTCATCAAAATGTCTACTTCTTATATTACCTAACATCGTCCGATTTTCTCAACCTTAAACTAAAGAAACCTGTGAACTTTTTTTGTTATTTGACAAAACGATGAACGTTATACCTTCAAATAGGCTTTCAGCAGCCTTTCTGCCTCCGCCCGGACGTAGCTCCAGATCATCGAGAACGAATGTTCATATCCCCGGCATTGGTAGCGGGCCGTTAGTCCGTCCTTGCCGCTGGTTTCGTCAAAAATCCGAATATCGCTCTCACGAAACTGTTTGCGCAGCGCCGCAAGCTCGAGCAGAACCCGGTCTTGCAGCCCTCTCAGCATCGATTCGTACAGCCGCGGAAGCTTCGTAGGCGAAGCCCCCACGATTCGAATATCGTGATTCAGAATGCGCGTTGTCATGCCTAACAGGACGTACCGTTTCACAAGCTCCAGCTCTCTTCCGATCTGCACGGGCGGCTGGTTATCAACATCCACGGCCATATACAACCCTCCACAATAAGAACATTTGTTCTCATTATAGCGGATGAAGACGTTCGATGCAACTTCTGAATAGCATCAAATTATTTCCACCTGGAGGATGGTGCCCATAAAAAAACGCCACTTCAAATGCGACGTCTCTCCTATTTAGGATCATTTCTTTTTCTTGAGCACTTCGATCATATCGCGAAGGCGATCAGGCAGCGGAACCCCGCTGCGGCCAAGATTTTCAGTAATGGAGATAAGCTCGTTGGTCAAATAGAAGTATATGGCGCCACCCATAGTTATATCGTCAAGATCCAGCAGCACGTCAATCCGATGAGCGAGCAGAATAACGAGCAGCATAAGACCTTTTCTCGCCAACCCCCATGAACCGACAACGCTGCTGAGCCCTCTCTTCTCCGCAAGTGCTGCTGCAAGTCCTGTCAAATAATCAATTCCCATGGCGACCAGCAGCAGAGTTAGCGATTCAGGCCAGATTCCGAATGAAAACATAAGAATCGAGCCTATAACCGCCCCAGCCGAGCATGTTATAAAATGCATCACGGACCGACACTCCTTTCCGAATGTAAGATAATACATCTTATTCGGCAAAGGCACAGGTTGTCCGTTGTTGTTGTACCGGGTCAATCGCACAATCATCCGGCTGCTTGAACGGTAATTGAGAAATACATGATTATTTTAGAATAAACCCACCGGAATGCTTCAGCACAACGTTTACTTTCACATCTAAATCGTTAATGCCAGGCAGCCATTTGGTTTGCTTATGGAGCTTCTTCCATTCCTTAGCGTGATGCCGGAACAGCTCTTCCTCCAAGTTAAGCAAGTCCTCGCCTTGCTTTATTCCTTGCTTATACGCTTCAAGAACTTGATCTCTCACTTTCTTCTCCAGCTGTTCGGTCATATCATTCCTCTTCATCCCCATACCCACTTCGGCCACCTCGCCTGTTAGTTTCAGCCGAACGGTGTACAGAGGCTCTCCATCCTTGAACTTCACCTCAATCTTATGCCTTGATTCCTCGATTGCAATCGTTGCCTTGTCCCCTCCCGCATCTACCACAGCTATCAGATAACGTTGAAAATCAGCGTTAAACCATCGTATCCCCTCAATTTTGTCGATCGGAAAGTATGTAGCCTTATCTTTAAGCTTGAAGGCATACAGACCGTCGATCTCTTCCGTCAGCAGCGGTTCCTCATTCTCCTTCCACGTACGGGTTGTCGTTCTAACCGAAGGCAGAAGGACGGTCATCGCTTTCTCGTTATAGTTTGCGACGAATCGCTGCATATTGAGCGGTTCAATCATGCTGACCCGTCTCATTTGATCCTTCGGATTGTAGAGCAGGCTCGTTTGCTGCGAACGCCCGAAGAAATGATCCGTCACAAAGACTTCTTCAATTTTCGCTCGAGTCCCAAACATCCAGGACGTATAGCGCGCAACTCGGACGCGGTTGAGCGCATCCAATATTTCATCCAGCTGTGTCATGGCCGGCTCTCGAATAACGACGACCTTGAGCTGCTCGGTACTCATCATGGTCTGCGATGCTTTCTGCATCTCGTTATAAGCATCATAGAACGTGATACCGCTGCCCCTCCCGACCCATACAGGCGATTTCTCTTTCTTAGGGCCTTCGGTTTTGGCAACCGCCGCGAAGTCGATAAGCTGTGAATACAGGATGAATTTCCCCTCTTTGTAATCCACGCCGATCGCTGTAATGTAATCGATCGTCTCCAGATTCGTCGAATCCCAGCAGCCGCATAGAACGGAACTAAACAGAACCATTCCTAACAAGCCCATCCTTCTCCACATTCGCCCACTCATATCGAACCCCCTTTCTTGGCGCGAAATTTCCATGGAAGCTGCAGCAGTGCCGTCATCAGCTTGCGGAAACGAATGGGAGCAACCGGTTTTAAATAGGGCATGCCGAATGATTCGAGATTACACATATAGAGGAGCACCGAGAAGAAGGAGACAAAGAACCCGAACAGCCCTAGCAGCGAGGAGACAAACATGATATAGATCCTGATGATCGTCACGGTTCCATTCAAGGACTGATTGACGAGCGTAAATGTCGCTACCGCCGTCACAGCTGACACGACAAGCATCGTCGGTGACGTCAGTCCGGCACGAATAGCCGCGTCCCCTACGATTAACCCGCCTACGACGGTAACGGTCTGCCCCACAGGACGCGGCAGCCTAACTCCTGCCTCCCGGAACAGTTCGAACATCAGCATCATTAAAAACAGCTCGAGCTGCGAGCTAAGCGGAAGCCCGCTGCGGGACATCGTTACGGTTGCAAGAAGCGGAAGCGGGATCTGGTCGGTATTAAAAGCAAGAAGGGCAATCCAGAATCCTGGAAGACAAATCGCGATCAACAGGCCAAACATCCGCAGGAGCCGCTCGAACGTCACATAAAAGAACGGCAGATGGGCATCCTCGGGTGACTTAATGAGCACCGACAGGTTGGCTGGGGCGATGAGGGCAGCCGGCGATCCATCCACAAGAATGGCAAATCGTCCGTTCATGAGCGATTGAACGACAAAGTCAGGACGACCGATGTAATCCACGAGGGGAAATAACGAGAGTGAACGGTCAGAGATGATTTCCTCTAATTCAGCGGCACCGTGAAGTGTGGCTATATTAATGTTCTTCAGCCTGCTCCTTGCTTCATCCACAACCTTGGGATCGGCCAGCTGGTTCATATAGAGGAGTAGGATCGTGGTTTGCGAGGCCGTCCCGATAATGTAACGCTCCATCTGCAGATCAGTCGTGCGCAGCCGTTTTCGGACAAGCGCCGCATTGACATCGATCTGTTCCACAAAGCCGTCTCTTGGACCTTTGAGCGAGAGTTCCATCGTCGATTCCTCTGGATTTCGGCCAGGCTGATTCGAAATATTGTACGCGTAGAATGTATCGCTCCTGTGCTCCCAAACAATTAGAAGACCTGAGAACAAATAATTAAATAGCTCCTGCCCATCTTCTCCGGGCAAGAATGCGGATACGAACGGAGTCATTCTCGATATCGGGTTCAAGCCATCCTGCTCCAGTATAATTTGCTGCATAACCGATCTGTTGATCATTCCTTCGCAGTACAGAACCGTCACTATGCTCGGCGAATCCCCGCCGACATTCATTTCGGTCATGAATACATCATTGCAGCCGCGAAGCTTTTCTCTTAACCACTCCGCCCGTTCAACCTGGCGTTCCTGTTCCAGCATCTTCCTTCACCTTCCCCTTGGACGGTTTGAACGATAACAACCATATGATGATCGTGAATCCCCCTAGCACGATAACATCGGCTACAAATAAGAGACGGGTTAACTTCTCGCTGTCGATCGTGTTGTTCATTAATTGTTGGCCCGCCACAATGTAGACCAAGCACAGGAACAGAAGAGCAGCCCGCTGCTTCTTCTGGCTTCGAATAGGCAGCAGATCGATAACGAGATACATGCCAAGCGAAATACGTACGAAGGCGCCGGAGAGCCATTGGAAGATGGCAAAAAAATCGAGATGCTCGATATAGCGTCCAATCGTGACGAGCCGCCACTGCGCAAAAGCAGGATAACGCAGCTTCTCGGCTTCGATGGGACCGAATTCTGCAATAGCTCCGATAGCCGGGCCTATTGTTAGGATGGAAACGAATGCGAGCAGCAAAACAAGATGCCACCACGCCACCTTCGTTTTCAGTCGCTGCTGGAAAAACAGGATCAGGGCGAGTTCCAGTGTTCCACCGAGGGAATAGAACGAACCGGATATTACCTGCGGAAATCCATCCGCCAAGATCGGCAGCAGCAAGTGGTAGTTCTTATCCGGCATATTGGCGGTCATCACGAAATCACCGAGCAGCACCACGGCCGGAAGCAGCAAGCAGGACATATATGTGATGGCACGGATACCGCTCCAAGCCCCGTAAGCAGTCAGTCCAATCAAACAAAGCAAGATGACGATCTCCGGTGTTGCCGGCAAATAAGTAGCTGATGTCCAACTGGCTGTTTCCACGAAGGTTTGAAAGCTGTTTGTTATAAACAGCAGAAGTACAGGCGTAAGCAGAATCCATCCGAGTAATTTCGGAACGCGCTGAAACAACCACTCCTGCAAGCGAGTCTGTTTTGTTCGTTTCATAATGCTGTGTACGATCCAAATGATCCATGGCAGTGCGACTAGAAACGAGCCAACCGAGCAAAGCCAAGCATCTCTGCCTGATGTTTGAAGAATAGTCGGGAGCACGATGACATGATTGGAGAGTCCAACCGAAAGAGCAAGCATCATTGCTACAGGCCAGAGACCGAACGATTTGAAGTTCAAGCTAGTCCCCCGCCTTCCTCATTCTTTTCCCTAATTTACCCCAACGGCTTCCGCTGCATGCATCATTTTCTAGCGGCTGTGAACAACGTCTTCCCTGGGACGCAGGGGCAGGTTGTGGTTGAGGCTGCGGCGCACCTTTTCTGTTAAGCGTTGCTTTTGCTGCCCTGATACGCAAAAAAAAGCCAGCCTCACCGGATTTGCGTCCGTAGGCTGGCTTCTCTTATGTGATTTAACTACCGTTCCATTTCGTCTTCTGGCTGAGCCGCTTTCACCGTCAAGCCACCATCAACCATCAAGAGATGTCCGTTAACCTGCATGGCTTCGTCGGAAGCCAGGAAGACTGCCGCATCCCCGATTTGACGCGCCGTACCGAGCCGTTTCATCGGATTGGCCTCAATCTCCTTGCGGCGGATTTCATCGTCACCCAAGTAATCGGTGCACATGTCCGTATCCACTGTACTCGGTCCAACCGCATTAACGTTAATGTTGAAGGGCCCAAGCTCAATAGCCATTCCCTTCGTTAACATATGAGCAGCCGCTTTCGAAGATTGGTAGTGCGGAATAACCGGACTCGTCACGACAAGGCTTGCCGTAGAGAGAACGTTAACGATTTTGCCGTAGCGGCGCTCTCTCATGGAGGCTGCGGCTCGCTGCGAGCACAGGAAGATCGATTTCACGTTCGTGTTATACGTACGGTCCCAGGTCTCTTCCGTGATTTTCATGAAGGATTCGAAAGGAGCTATACCGGCATTGTTCACGAGAATATCGACCGGTCCCAGCTGGCTTTCTACCTCGTCGAACATCCGCAGCACTTGTTCCTTGCTGCCTACATCCGCCTGCACGATGATCGCCCGGTTACCCAGCGCCCTTACCTGCTCCGCAACCTTCTCCGCCTTCTCGCGGCTGGAATCGGACGTGTAATTGATCGCCACGTCCGCTCCTTCTTCCGCAATACGGATGACGATCGCTTCGCCAATGCCTCTGCTTCCGCCAGTAACAAGTGCAATTCTGCTTTGTAATCTACCCATTGGTGCTGTATCTCCTTTGATCCCTTGCTTATTACAAGCTCGGTCCGATTCGGTTAATGCTGAACTCTTGATGTCCGAGAATTTCTGCTTTGGTCAGCTTACCGCTTGCGACGTCCACAATTTCTTCCCAAATACGTTCGCCGGCTTGCTCGACTCCCGAGGTGCCATCCAGAATCTGGCTGACATCCACGTCCATGTTGTCGGACATGCGCTCGAACATTTTTTTGTTGCCTGTAATTTTCACAACGGGCACGACTGCAGCGCCGGTCGGTGTTCCGCGTCCCGTCGTGAAACATACGAGATGCACGCCGCTGGCAGCCATGCCCGAAACGCATTCAATATCGTTCCCAGGGGAATCCATGAAGTAAAGACCATTACCTGGGATGGGATCTGCATATTCAAAGGCGCCCATCATCGGCGATGTGCCGCATTTACTAATGCATCCCAGCGACTTTTCTTCGATGGTCGTCAGTCCGCCGGCAATGTTGCCCGGGCTTGGATTGCCGCCGCGCATATCTGCTCCCATCCGCTCCACTTCACGTTCGAAGCGGCTGACGAACGCATACAGCTGCTGGGCAACCTCAGGCGTCGCACAACGCTCGGCGAGCACGTGCTCGGCACCGATAATTTCGGTTGTTTCACTAATAATAACCGTTCCGCCCTGCTCGATCAGCAGGTCGGAGGCTGCGCCAAGAGCCGGATTAGATGCCATGCCGGATGTCGCATCCGAACCGCCGCACTTCACGCCAATACGCAGCTTAGCGGCCGGAATCGTCTCCGGTACAAGCTGATTGAGCTCATTGCGCATCTCGCGGGCAAGCTCTACGCCATGCTGAATCGCCTTGACGGATCCGCCTATTTCTTGAATGTCGATTACTTCAACCCGTTTGCCGGTCGTGCGGATATCATCTGCAAGCGCGTATGGGTCTACGACTTCACAGCCCAAGCTGATGATGATGACGGCACCGACATTCGGATTCTTGCCCGTTCCCGCAAGCGTCGCGAACGTCCGGTCCTTATCGGCACCGATTTGGCTGCAGCCATGCTGATGCGGGATTGCAACCGTATCCGGCACAAGCTGCGTAATACGGTTACAAACCTGGTTCGAACAAATAACCGTCGGGATAATCAGAAGATGATTGCGAATACCATAATCCCCATCAGGACGCAAATAGCCTTGAATGCTGATTTCGTTCATCAGTTCGTCCCCTTTTCCTGAGCCGCTTGATCCCCGCGGCCGCGTATACCTTCCACATTATGGACATGTACATGCTCGCCCGTTTGGATGGCCATCGTGGATTGACCGATAACTTCTCCGTATTTGCGGACATGGGTCCCCGTTTCCATATCACGGATCGCCAGCTTGTGTCCAAAGGGAATATCATTCTTTACTTGAACGCTAGTTACATCGTGGCCGGAACGGTATTGGACCGTCTCACCGGCAGTTAAATCACGCAATGCAGTAGCAACGTCGTCTTTCGGATCTACGACCAGCGCGTCAGCGCCTGTTTCAATGACATGTGCCAATTAACTATCACCTCTTAGGGTTATCGATAACTCTAAACTATCAGTTGACCGCATTGCTGTCAAGTCAAGTTTGCGATATGATTATAAGGTATTATAAAACCTTATATAGACCGGAGTTTGTGAATAACCCATGGTAACCATTTATGATATAGCCAAGAGAGCAGGCTGCTCGGCGATGACCGTTTCTAGAGTTATCAATAACACTGGAAGGATCAGTGTTGATACCCGCAAGCGGGTCCTTAGCATCATGAAAGAAATGAACTATGTACCCAACTCGATGGCCCGCAGTCTGGTTAAGCAGGAGTCGCGCATCCTGTCGCTGCTCATTACGGATATTACGAATCCCTTCTACACCTCGCTTGCACGCGGAGCCGAGGATGCCGCGAGGCAGCTCGGTTATCGACTGCTGCTCGCCAATAGCGACGAAAGCATTGCCAAGGAGAAGGAATATATCGAGACCGTGCTTTCCGCACGGGTGGATGGCGTATTGTTTGCTCCTGCCGGCGACGATTCATTGCCTAATTTGCGGAAGCTGAAGAAGCAGAACCTGCCGCTCGTTCTGCTTGACCGCGAGGTGCCCGGCATCGATTGCGACATGGTGCTCGGAGACAGTAAGGATGGGGCAAAGCGACTTACGGAGCATCTCATCTCGCTCGGCCACCGGCGGATCGCGCTCTTGAACGGCGCCTCGACGGTCTCGACCGCCCGCTTGAGAAGGGAAGGCTATGAGGATGCGCTTAAGCTGCACAGCCTTCCGTTCCGTTCGGACTACATGGCGGAAGCGAATTATCGCATGGGCGTAACGGATACGCTGGTAGATCGGTTAATGCAGATGCCGGAGCCTCCTACGGCGTTATTCGCCGCGAACAACTTCCTTGCGCTCGGCGCCATTCGAGCCTTATTGAATAAAGGCTATCGGGTTCCGGAGGATCTCTCGGTCGTCTGCTTCGATGAGCTCGAAGCCGGATTCGTCGTTGACCCGTTTATGACGGTGATCGCTCAACCCGCCTATGAATTCGGGTACACGGGCATTCAGATGCTGGTTGACCGCATTCAGGATAAAGCACCCGCAGGCTGGCGCAGAATTATGCTGCCCTCCGAGCTTCATGTACGCAAATCGAGCGGCGAAGCCCGCTTTTCCTTCTTCGACAATGAATAATAATAAACTCACCTGAACATCGTTACGTATTCGTGCCGGAGCCTACCCTCCAGCTCACGATAGGTTGATGGTGTTTTTCTATTCCATCGCATGATATTGGATGGACGAATGAATATCCGAATATACCATTCGATACAAGCGTATCGTTGCAAATCGTGAATACGGGGATTACAGAATAAAAATGGCCTTGCAGCAGGCGTTTCCGCCGCCCCCGCAAGACCATTTTCCACTTTATACGAATCGAATATCCAAGGTGAATTAAAGCCATTAATCAGAGAAACCGATATCGTCGAGCATGATCTTCCCGGGTCCTCCCTGCAGATGAAACGTGATTGAGGCTAGTTGATCGGCAGGGATTGCAAATCCTGCTTGCTCGAATCGTTCCAGTGGAAGCCGATAGGTCTGGAAGACGGGCTCGGATGATTCCTTGTACTTCCCGTCCTTGATCAGCCGTTCCATCCAAGGGGCTATGGTGAACTGAGAGCGGGGAGGCGACAAGACGGCCATGAACTCTGTGAGCGGCAGCGTTACACGCGACCCATTCACAGTCTCCAGCTCAACCTCCACATCCGGCTGCGGAACAGCATCCCATTCTTCCCATAAATCCCGCTCCAGATTTGCCATCGAGAACATCAATACGTCACGCTCATTCCTCGATAGCCGTTGCCGGTAAGCATCCGATAAAGTAATGGTGTACGAACCGCTCTTGCCCGCATCCCATTCCAATATGACGCCGCGGGTCCCTTTGTTCCTACGCTCCCGGTCCAGTGCATCCGCTTCGGTCCATTTGACTCCTGCGGCCTCGACATTGCTGTTTGCCGTTACAGCCGTTTTGTCCCTGTCTTCATCGTACCGTGCCAGCTCCGTGAAGCTTCCGCTCTCGAATCGATTAAAGTACGTCGCCTCCGGCAGCCATTCACTGCCCTTCCGGTAGTCGCGGAACAATTCCTCATAGGCATGATTACCATGCAAGGCGGTCTCCAGAAAAGCAGATATATACACCTTGGCGGCTTCACGTTGCTCCGATGCATCCATCATCTTCCGGTTTAACAGTAAACCGCCGGGCAGGCTATCGTCCATCGTGCCCCAGCTTGTGTTGAACCGGCTATGATTTGCTTCACCAATGTACAGAGTGGTTTTGAACCGTTCCGAATTGGTCTGGAACGAGCTGCGCCCATACTGACGATCCCCATAAAAATTGTTGACGTCCCCGTCCATTGCGCCTTGAATCGTCATGTAATAGGTGTCCTTGAGATGCGCCGATGTCTTGTCAACCTGCTTATCCGTCGGTGCAATGGCGACTACGGCTTGGATATGGACGTCATCTAATCCGTCCAGCGAAGTGTCCGACGCGAACCATCTCGATTTATCGGCAGCCATTGCAACGGCTTGTCCACCGCGGGAATGGCCGATCATGGCCACTTGATCCAGATTGATGCGGTTGAATAGCGGGGTTTCACCCTGCTCATTGAAAGCAGCCAGCTGCTGCAAGTGCTTCAGCAGCATCCAAGCGCGCACCTTCATATCCTGATTCGGGATGCTGCCCCATACCGAATAATTGAGGAAATTCTCATCGACGGAGACCGCAATGAATCCCCTGCTTGCGAGAAGCTCTCCAAGATAGGCATAACCGGTGTCCGAGAACTGTTCCATGAGATGGTTGCCATGGACGATGAGCACTAGCGGGTATGGGCCCTTGCCTTCCGGCATCCAGACCCGGCCGTTAACGGGAAGCTCCTTCTCGTCAAAGCCCCAGAATAGAGATCGAATCCATGACCACTTGGTTATATACGCAGAAGCATCGGCACTGGGCGTAATCAGATCAGCACTGCCGGCGAATTCATCGCGGTGCTGATCTTCTCCGCTTCCATAGGTGAAATATCGTACGCCAAGCTCGCCGGGCAAAGCCGGATTGTCCAGTTCAAGAGGGAGGTCCGCCGCTTGATCGTAATCGGCAGTCATGGATACCGGTATTGCCGTCCCCCTCTGTTCGGTATCTGCAATGATAAAGAACGCGAGCATCACAACTGCCGCAGTCACTGCACCTGAGACCTTGGTCAGCATGCTCCATCGCGGATGGAGCAATACCGCGATGAATAGACCGAGCAGAGCACCCGACAGCGTAATAATCACGGCTAATATGACAGATACGAGCCAACCCATGTCCGCATAATAAAGAATGATATATAGGACAAATCCGGTATAGATCAGACTCCCCGCAAAAAAACGCGGAACCGGAACATAGATAAGCGATAATAGAAAGGCTGCCGCTCCTGCCCCGATGACCATCGCGAGGGTCCCCAGCAGCGCAGCCGTAAACGTGTCGAACATGATGCTCAGCCCTGTTGGCATGCCCAGCGCAGTAATAATTAGCGCGGCGGCATAAGCGGTCCAAACGCCGATTGTCGCATGACGCCAGAAGGGCGTATCGTTGTCCAGCATAGTTTGCATACGGACGACGAGCCAGTCCCAGAAGCGGTGTAAGCCGCTTCGAACATTAGCCCTCACATTTATATTCATGAATGTCTCCCCAAATCGAATCATGATGGCGAAGCTCAATATCTTCTATCTGATTATACGATGATTTGGGCTATCCGACACTCTGAAATTGTTTGGAAACTAGATTATAGTAAAACCCTTTCGCATCAATGAGCTGATCATGAGTGCCTCTTTCCATAATACGGCCCTCATTGACGACCAGGATTTGATCCGCATCGCGAATCGTGCTTAGACGGTGCGCGATAACAAAGCTTGTACGGCCCTGCATCAGCGTCTTCATGGCTTCCTGGATGTGCATCTCCGTACGCGTATCCACGCTGCTCGTCGCTTCATCCAGAATTAATATGGCCGGGCTTGCCAGTATCGCTCTGGCAATCGTGACGAGCTGCCGCTGCCCGTGGCTGAGATTGCCGCCTTCCGAAGACATGACCGTATCATAGCCGCCGGGCAGCTTGCTGATGAATCCGTCCGCGTTCGCCAGCTTGGCCGCTGCGCGAATCTGTTCGTCAGTCGCGTCAAGCCGTCCATAACGTATATTTTCACGGATCGTATCGGAGAATAAATAGGCATCCTGGAGAACGATGCCAAGCTGGCTTCGCAGACTGTTCTTGTCCAGCGAGCGGATCTCTTGCCCGTCGATCGTAATCGTTCCATCCTCGATTTCGTAGAAGCGGGTCAGCAGGTTAATAATCGTTGTCTTCCCCGCTCCAGTCGGCCCTACGAGCGCAATAACGTCGCCAGGATTCGCAGTAAAGGAAATATTCGATAGAATCGGGCTGTCGCCATAGCCGAACGTAACATCCTCAAAGACGACCTTCCCTGCGGCCATTCCCGTTAACTGCTTACCTTCGCTGCCCGTGTATTCCGTCTCCGTATCGATCGTTTCGAATACCCGTTCCGCCCCGGCGATACCAGATTGAATCATGTTGTACTGGTTGGCCAGTTCATTGACCGGGCCGCTGAACTGCCGCGAGTAGTTCAGAAAGCTGACAATGACGCCCACCGTCGTGAAGCCCCGATATGCCAGCCATCCGCCGGCCACGGCAAGCACAATAAAGCTGAAGTGGTTCATCATGTTCATGATCGGTCCCATCGTACCCGATAAGATCTGCGCCTTCGTTCCCGCCTTCGCAAGCTTGTCGTTGATGGCTTGAAAATGCTCCGCGGATTTCTGTTCGCGATTATAGATTTTGACGACCTTTTGTCCCGAAATGGTTTCTTCGATGTAACCGTTCAATTCTCCCAGATGCTGCTGTTGGTCTCTAAAATAGATCTTGGTCCGCTTGGCAATTTGCTTCGCCAGCAGCATGACCAGCGGAATCGTCACAAGCGCGACCAGCGTCAGCCAAACATTAAGCAGCAGCATCAAGGTGAACGAGCCGATTAGCATGAACGTGCTATTAATCAGCTGCATCAAGCTTTGATTGAGCGTATTGGAGACGTTATCGATATCGTTCGTCGCCTTGCTCATTAATTCACCATGCGTGGTCCGGTCGAAAAACCGCAGCGGAAGCTCCTGCAGGTGTGCAAACAAATCGCGCCTCATCTCCCATACAGTCCGCTGTGCAACTCCGCTCATGACGTAAGTCTGGAGCCAAGATACCGCACTGCCCGTTACATATACGGCCAGCAGAAGGACGCAGAGACTTGCAAGACCGCCGGCATCTTTCTTTAGAATATAGTCATCGACAGCTGTTCCGATCAAATACGGGCCGGTCAGGGTAAGGCACGCTCCCAAAGCTATGAGGAAGAACACGCTGATCAGCCCTTTTTTCTGAATGCTCAAATAGCTCCAGATTCGCTTTAACGTAGCTGCCGTGTTCTTCGCTCTGACTTTAGGCGCCGTTCCTCTGCCCCGTCCTGCGCCAAACAATGGAGGAACCGGAGCAGGCTCCAACTTCTTCGCTTCTTGAGGAGCGGTTGATTTGTTGTCATCCATGACTCGCTACCTCCTTATGCTGCTGGGAACGGTGAATATCCTGATAGACCGGACTCGTACGAATCAGCTCATCATGTGTTCCTGAAGCTGCAATTATGCCATCTTCAAGCACGATAATGTTATCAGCTTCCGTCACAGAAGAGATCCGCTGTGCAATGATGACACAGGTGCTCTCTGCCATGAGCGCTTTGAGTGACTGCTGGATGCGCGATTCTGTAGCAAGATCTACCGCACTCGTGCTGTCGTCGAGAATGAGGATTCGCGGACGCAGAAGCAAAGCCCGCGCAATCGATATGCGCTGCTTCTGACCGCCCGAGAGATTAACCCCCCGCTGCCCAAGCTCAGTATCATACCCGTCTGGCAGCTTGATGATGAAGTCATGTGCTTCTGCTGCTTTGGCCGCTGCCTCCACTTCGGTATCCGAAGCGTCGGGACAGCCGAATCGGATATTGTCTCTGATCGTTCCACTGAATAAGATCGATTGCTGGAGAACCATGCCAACCTGACGGCGCAGATGGCCGGCTTCGATCTGCTTCACGTTCGTGCCGTCGATATAGACGTTGCCCTCTGTAGGATCATATAATCGCGGAATAAGGCTCACCATCGTGCTCTTGCCGGAACCCGTCGCACCTAGAATACCTATGGTCTGCCCGGGAAGGATCGTGAAGCTGATCTCTTTAAGCACAGGCTCCATAGCATAGGAAGTGACGCCGGATTCCTGTCCGTAAGCGAACGAAACCCGATCGAATTCGATTTTACCCATCGTTACGGTTCCCGCTCCCCCGCCGCTAGGCTGCGTCATGCCTGGCTCTGTGTCCAGCACCTCATTGATCCGGTCAGCTGAAGCCTTGGCCCGTGAAATCTGGATCAGCATCATGCCTACCGATAAGAGCGAGAAGAGCAGCTGAGATAAATAGCTAAGAAAAGCAATGAGATTACCGATAGGAAGGGCGGATTCCCATGTCTGCGCTCCCCCATACCAGAGCACCGTAACGATGCTGGCATTAAGAACAAGCATCATGAGCGGCATGCTGATCGCCACCGTCCGGGATGCCTTCAGCGCGATATCCAAATAATCGCGGTTCGCTTTACCGAATCGCTCCCGTTCAAAGGCCGATCTGACGAACGCCTTCACGACGCGGATCCCTGATAGATTTTCCCGCATGACCGTATTGAGCCCGTCAAGTCTTCCCTGCATCCGATTGAACAGCGGGATAACCATCCGGCTCACAAGAACAATAATGAGCACGAGAATGGGAATGACTGCAACTAATACAAGCGCTAGGCGGGGACTGATATTAATGGCCATCACAATGCTTCCGACGGCTAAGGCAGGATCGCGGACCATCATGCGAAGAATCATTTGAACCAGATTCTGTACCTGCACGACATCGCCGGTCAACCGCGTTACGAGTGAACCCGCCGTCAATTTATCGAGGTTATCGAATGAGAACGTCTGCACCTTCTGATATAAACCGTTTCGCAGGTCCGCCCCGAACCGCTGGGAGGCAATGCTGGAGTAATACGTACAGCCGACGCCTCCAATTAGACCGATCAATGCGACTAGAATCATTGTCAGACCCGAATTCCAGATGTACCCCAGATTACTTTTCATAACGCCTTCATTCACAATGCCTGCCATCAGCTTAGGCTGAAGCAGGTCCATACAAACCTCCATAACCATTAACAGTGGCGCCATTATCGCGGCCCACCGATAGGGTTTGATATACGAACGCAATTTCCACACGGTTAAGATCACTCCATTATCGAATCAACTATGTTCACGACGGAACGCTTCTTGTTCTTCATGAATCTGCTGCAGCATGCGCCGAAATAGCTCTTTCTCATCCTCAGAGAAGCGCGAGAAGCTCCTCACCTCCAGCTGTTGAACGGCCTCCTTCACATCGACGGCTGCTTGACGGCCGCTGCCAGTCAAATATACCCGGGATACCCGCTGATCCAGAGGATCGGTTCTTCGTTCAACCAAGCCGGTCTTCGCCATTCGATTAATCATAACGGTTAAGGTAGCCGGCTTGACGTTCATCTTCATGGCAAGCTCCTTCTGACTTTGCCCGTCATGCTCCAGCAGCCTGGTCAATAGAGGCGGCTGGCCAGGATATACATCATCTTGGATGGCGATATGGACATTATGACGGTGAAGCTTCATGATATGACCCATCAGATGGATCAAGCCATCTCCATGCATGCGTTCCACGGAGACACCCCCTTTATTTAATTAGTCGGCTAACTAAATCTATGGGTTTTACAATAGAGGATAAGTAAATCCTTGTCAATTGAAAAAATAGAAGCGTACGCTCCTGGATCCCTTATCAGCAGTTGGATTCAACTCCTGAAATACAAGAAAAGGACCGTCGCAATGACAGTCCTCCACATTTTAAAACTCATCCTATTCATAGCTAATTCGCTCTATGTGCTGATTGGAGAATTTAAAGAAAGTCTTGTGCGAAACGTCCAGCTTCAAGGCTTCTTCTTTCTTCAATTGCTTGTACACGCCTCTAATTATTCGGCCTGTAAGACCGTGTGAAACGGCAATAACCTTCCGCTGATTCTGAACGCTCGCTAACCAATCGGTTACACGCTCAACAACAGCCTTGCAGCTCTCGCCATTGAAAAAGCAGCCCTGAACCAGCGTACACCGCTTCAGAGCTGCTGTCCTATGCTATTTCGATCGAATAAGCTTCGTCACTCGGCCATCTTCTACCCATTCGGCTACAAAAACATTGCCTTTGCCGTCAGCACAGACGCCGTGAGGCGAGCTGAAGCGATCCGGGCGGAAATACGACTTCGGCAAATTCGGCCAGCCTTGCTGCTTATAGGCTTGCTGATCTTCACCCAAATGCGTGATCAAGCGGTCATTGCCGTCGAATATCGTAATCCGGCTGTGCAGATCAGGGAAGTACATATCGCTCCCGTCAAAGTAGAAGCTGCA
Organism: Paenibacillus mendelii; assembly: GCF_024498075.1. Classification (GTDB taxonomy): domain Bacteria; phylum Bacillota; class Bacilli; order Paenibacillales; family Paenibacillaceae; genus Paenibacillus_Z; species Paenibacillus_Z mendelii. Next base: position 329,948 of record NZ_JANHOF010000005.1, on the reverse strand, counting down.
TGGCATATCCATATCATTGTTAATGAAGCGTTTATGCTGCCCATCCAGCGTGAACACTTGAATGCGGTTATTCCCCCGGTCCGCCACATAGAGCTCAGGCTCAGATCCGCGCAAATTAACCGATATTCCATGCGGACAGCGCATCTGGCCAGGCTCCACGCCATCTCCGCCCCAAGAACCGATATACTGGCCATCCGCCGTATAGCGGTGTATATAGGATTGACCGTAGCCATCGGCTACATAAATATCGCCATTCGGTCCTACCGCAATGTCAGTTGGAACGAATGTACGGGATTCATCGTAAATATTCGGCAGATCGGGTGTACCGATCTTCAACAGCTCTTGCCCGTCCAGCGTATATTTGGCCACGAATCCTCTTGTATCCGTTACATATAGATGCTCATTATCGCCATCACGGTGCAAATAAAACCCGTGCGCTCCGCCCTCGAACTGTTCACCCCATGAATCGATGTACTGTCCCTGATTGTCAAAGATGACTACTGACGGTTTGCCTGTATGAAATACATAGACTCTGCCGGCTGCATCCGTTTCTATACCGTGTGTGTACCCAACCTTAACGGAATCAGGCCATTGTGCCCAATTCTCGACGACCTCGAACGAATAAGCGCTTGTTCCTGTCAGCATGATTGTCTCCTCCTATACGCCGCATTTTAGTTAGCCGCGGCCATTCCATAATGTTATTCGAGATAAATCGCCCCGCTCCTTCCTCAATCTGACGATAAATTCATGAAATTCCTATTCCGCTTATTGTTTGATATAATAAGCGATGGCTCATTACATAAATTTCTAGTTAGGAAGTGTCTTCATGGTCACCATTAAAGATATCGCGCGTGAAGCCAAGGTATCCGTCTCGACGGTATCATTCGCCCTAAACGGTACCGCACCGGTTGCCCCGGAAACGAAGCGCCGCATCTTAGAAATCGTCGAGCGTCTCCAGTATCAGCCAAGCGCTTCCGCCCGAAGCCTCGTTACCCGGAAAACGAATAACATCGCCTTGTTCGTGCCTCAGCCCGGGAAGGACATGTTTCATTTCTCCGGTAACAGCCTCTTCTCCGAACTGCTGCAGGGGATCGGCGAGGTGCTGCATGAACGCAACTACAACCTGCTGCTCGCCTGGGAGCATGAAAAAGCACCTGAAGAAGAGTTGAAAGCGCTTCAAATGGCAAAAAGAAAAATGACGGATGGCATCCTGTTGTTCAACCCCGAGAATGACGAGCATCTTGTTGAAAATTTAAATAAGCTCCATTTTCCCTTCGTCCTGTTAGGCAAAGGAAATATGGAGCAGCCCGTACACCGGGTAGATGTTGATAATTTCGAAGCCGCCTTTCACAACACGACCCATATGATCAAGCTCGGGCATAAGCGTATTGCATTCATAAGCCCGGGACCGCTCAAGTATTTGGTATGCTCCGACCGTTATGACGGTTATCGGGAAGCCCTTGAAGCGGCAAATATTAAATATGAGGAATCGTATGTATATATCGGCGACGATAATGAGAGCAGCGGCTATCAAGCCGCCGAAAGCTTCTGCGGGTTGAAGGACAAGCCGACTGCAATCATCTCAGGCCGCGATATCCAGGCAGTCGGTATATTGGCCTATTGTGCCGAGAACCAAATATCGGTACCCGATGACTTGGCTGTTGTAAGCTTCGAAAATTCGGATTTAGCGGTGAAACACGGGATATCCTCCCTGTCGACCGACCTTTATCAGATCGGCAAGGAAGGCACCCGTCTGCTGCTCAAGAACATCACGCGAAGCAGAGATTCACAGCCGCAAAATATTGTGATTCCGTTCGAGCTCAACATTCGGAAAACATGCGGAGCTCAAGCAGAATAGCCTGTGTTCATAGCTTCTCATCCCGAAATCGAATGATTACCGCGCCATCTCCATACGGATCACGTTGATTTGCTCCGGTGCTTCAATCAATGACTCCAGAGAGCCGTCTTCCCGCTTCTTCCATTCCACCCGCACAGGACCGTAAGGCGTGTTCACCGATCCGCTGCACCGGGTGGCTCCTTGTGGCGCATAAGGCTCGAAGACGACGGAGCGGCAGCCCGGCTCAGCAATTCTGACACCGAGTACATTCTCGCTGATCCACTTGATCGGCGTACTGGACCATGCATGGCATAGGCTCATCCGGTAGGAATCATAGGCTTTATAAGTGGTCAGGGCATCGTGGTAATCGTCCGGAAGCTCCAGCTTGACCCCTTCCCAGAACGTCGTAGCGTCCAGATCAAGCATCTTGCCCCAGACCGTTTCAATGACATTCCAGGCCTTGTCCTTCATGCCGAATGCAGAGTACGCTTCTGCCAGCGAGAAGGCCGAAAGCGGCGTAAACGGATCCTTCAGCTCATAACCGAGCAGAAACCGGCGAGCATCCTCTTCTCCGACATACCCGCTTTCGATACCGTGCAGCACGACAGCGAGTGCTTCCGACTGCAGGAACCGCTCTGCTGGAATATCCGGTACCGTCCACAGCTCGCCCTGCTCCAGCTCTGGAATCTCATCGGCAAGCATCCGCAGCCGGTTAGCCGTTTGACGCAATACCGCATGAACGCCTAGCTCGGCATCCCCTTGGGATATGGGTACCCATTCGATCAAGGCGCCTTCCAAACCACGCATCCAACCGGTTTCAGGATCGATATTTTCCTTGATCCACTCCACCTGGCGCTGCAGCGGCTCCTTCATCTCGAGAATGAATGAACGATCACCCGTATGATAGTAATAATCCCATAGCGTACAAATCCACCACATGGTATATTCCGGTATGCCATTCATCCAATAACCGCGCGGAGTGCCTTCGCCGACTTCACTGACCGCACGCTTCAACACGGCATAGTCATTCCATACGAAATATCCTGATTTAGCCGCGAGATAATAGTCGAAGGTCCAGTTCAAACGGTCACGCTTAACGCCATCCCACAAGCCGATCTGATGACAGATGAGACTTGTATGGGCGGATACGTCATAGATCTGGTCCATAATCGGAAGATCGCTAGCTACAGCTCCAACCCGCTCCAAGTCCACCCCAACCGCTTCAAAGCTAACTAGTAGATCAAAGCTGCAAGCCTGCTCGGAGAATACAATTAATTGAATATGACGGTACCCTTGTGGAAGCGTGATGAACGTTGCCCCCGCCTCCAGCGTAAACCATTCCGAAATGCAGCCGTCGTAAGCATCCATTTCATGAATCGATTCCGCGCCGTTCCATAGAAGATTGATCGCCTCCGTACCTTGGTTGACGACCTTCATCCTAGCGTTCTCTTCCTTCGGTAACGTAATCCGGATCACCGGATCGTTAGACCAGTCGCGAGCCTGCTGCATAGTTCTTACTTCTTTCCACTCCGCCTGCTTGCGCAAATGATAGAACAAATTCAAATCATTGCGCTGCGGCTGCACAAGCGGCTCGGAACCAATCACTTCACCTGTGATTCGCACGATTCCCGGGCTTTCCTGCTGCGCCTCTGAGTTCGCATACTGTCCAATCGTCACTTCGTGGATTGGCTTGGCTACAATATCACCAAAGCCGCCGGCTACAAACCACTCCGGACCGTCCTCTAAGTCGCCGAAAGGCTCTTCTCCAAGGCGGGCAACTACGGTTGCCGGGACATTATCGTCGCTGGTCCAGGATTCATCGCTGGACAGCCAGAAGCCTTCGCCCTCGATATAGGCGGAGAACCCTAACGTACGTCCTGCTAAATAACCATTTACCTCGACAATCGGAACCTGGCGCGTCGCAACAATATCGAATGTAAGGGTGTGTGTGCCTGCGTCCAGCTCGCTAGGGAACCCGTCTACAAGTGTGAAAGCCGCGGTATGTGCGGCAAGCTCTTGTATTTCAGCGATACGCTGTCCATCAAGCGATACAACCGCTTGACCCGTCAATGCAAATCGACAAGACAAACCGGAAGTCTTCTTGTCCAGATGAAAACGAACCGATAGTGTAAGGCGATCGCGACCACCTCGATCGGAGTGCCAGATCCAGCACGGTATGCTGCGACCCGCTAATAGTTTTTGCATAGAATTATTCCTCCTACAGCTGTATAATGCTTGCCAAATCATGCCCTGCCATTGTGCAAAAAGCCTTATCCCACCCGGTATAAAAACGTTTTTATAGAAGTTTTTTGAAAACCCTTTCATATTGCCATGAAAGGTACGCTGCAGCTTGCCGATCCTTCATCCCCAAGAAGTAATTCACATTATTTAGAGATAAAAACCATTCACTGTAAAAAACGCATTAAAAACCTCTGCTGCAAGACGAAACAGATCATCCCGTCCATTGGCGGTGAAGGCCGTTTCTTCCCTTAGACCCTATAGAAAGCACCAACTTTATTCATTCAAGCAGCAATTTCACTATATTAAATCGTTTTTATATTGTCAAGACGAACTGTCTCGTTATTCACCAAAGTGGGTAATATATATCACCTAGGCATTTCATTGCCTGCCAATACATGGTATGCAATCACAGATGACCTTCTACAAACAAGAAGCGGCAAGCCGGAGAGTACCGGTTGCCGCTTACTGTTCCCATCATGCGCTTCACTTTCCATGACCGCGAAATTTCCCAGGTGAACAGCCTACATAACGCCGGAATAAATGGCTGAAGAATGCCGGATCGTCGTAGCCTACCTTCTGAGCGACATGAAGAACCTTCTCTTCACTTTCCTTCAACATTTGCTTGGCGTGCTCGATCCGGATATGATGCACCCGTTCCACCACCGTCAAGCCTGTCTCTTGCTTAAAAACCCGGTTCAACTGCCTGTTGCTTATATTGAACATCTCACCCAGATCTGTCACGCACAGCTTTTCGTCGTAATGTCTTTCTAGAAAGCCGTTAATTCGTTGAACGAGCAAATGGTTAGAGCGGCGCTTCGAATCATCCCTGTTGGAGCTGACCCAATCCTTATAAATGCGCGAGAGCTGTATGAACAGCTCGACAAGCTTGAGACGAATAAGAGTCGTATACCCCGTTCTCTTCATATCCCACTCATGCATCATATACTCGAGCAGTTGAAGAATGGCTGACGTTTCGCGCTCGCTCAGCTTGAGCCTATGATGGAATCGCTCGTCTGGACTTAGAAAGGGCAGCACATAGAAATAGTCCATCGAATCGTCAACGCCAAGCTCTCTCAAGCAGGCATCATGAATAAGATCCGGCAAGAACAAGCAGTTGACGATCTCTATTTCTTGGCCTTCGCTGAATTCGAATGTATGATTCTCGTTCGGATTGATAATGAATACATCCCCCGCCTTGAGCGGATAGACATCCCCCTCAAAGCAGTGAAGCGCTTCCCCTTTGATCACGTAGACCAGTTCTACAAAATCATGGCTGTGCATCTTCGGCACGTTGGACGTGTTATGGGTACAGCGCATAATATAAAACGGAAAACGCAGCTCCTTCAAGTAATCTCTGCTTACGATTCGCTCTTCCATGGGCCCTCCTTGAGGTCGATACAAATCCAACAATCCTCATATCCCTATGTCGAAATCGTGTACTTCTTCTTTATTATATTAAAATTCCATCCATAATCCTAGGGCGTACTTATTTATAGTTTCCTGCCCTCCAGCAGCTGGCCATCGAGCCAGCTGCCGCGGAGAATGCCATCCCCTGTTCGTTTCAGCTCCTCATGGAGCGAACGCCTTAATCCAGCAACCGTTTCCTGACAATCCGGGTCCGCGATTCGATTGATTAATTCGTTTGGATCGTTCACCAAATCGTAGAGTTCATCCCGATCCGTCGGATTCCATACGTATTTCCAGTCAGTGGTCCGAATCATCCGTTGAACATAAAGGCCAAATTGCTGGCCGTTATAGGTCGATACGGCAGACGTGCGCCAATCCTCAGGAAGCTCCCCAGCGAGAAGCGGCTGGAGCGATCGTCCGTGAAACTCCTGCGGCACAGGCAGGCCCAGCAATTCCAGAAGCGTCGGCGGCAAATCCAGCGCGTTGTACACGAATGATTCACTGCGCTGACCCGCGGCTACAACGCCCGGGTAGCGAATGGCAAGCGGCACCTTCACCACATCATCATATAAAATATGATGCTTATCCATCATCCGGTGGCCGCCGCACATATCGCCATGATCCGAAGTATAGATGACAATGGTGTTCTCATCCTCGCCAAGCTGATTCAAGGTTTGCATAATGATACCGACTGCATCGTCCATCTGGCTGATGATGCCATAATAACGGGCAACGGTCGGTGCCCAGTCATCCCAGGTGTAATTCTCGATGCCCCAGTTCAGCAGCTGCTGCTGTTGAATATACGGCTTGTTCTCGAACGTATCACGGAAGCTGCCCCATTCCGGCACCTGCTTCGGATCATATAAAGAGGCGAACGGCTCCGACGGACGACATGGGGGATGCGGCTCGGAAAAATTGATTCTGGCATGCCACGGGCTTCCGCTTCGAGAGAGCTCCTCAAGCATGTCGCATGCTTGCCCGGCTAACCAATGCGTCGGTGCATCATCGAGCGGAACAGGATCTGTCTCCCCGAAAAATCCGCTGGTATACGCGAGGGACGGGTACTTGTCAGCACGAAATATGGCATAATCCTTATCTGCGTTGATATAACGGTCATACCCGAACTTGGTCGGATCAGCCGTAGCGCTGCCGCCCCATTTGCCGATGTATCCCGTCTCATAACCCGCATCCTTAAGATCTCTGGCCCAGGAATAATCGTGTTCAGACAAGCTCGATACGGAAAGTCCGATACCATCATTCCAGTAAGCCCCGAAGCTCTCCGGTCTCAGACCGCATACGAAGGATTGCCTCGAGGGTCCGCATACGGGAATCGGCGTATAGGCGTTCGTAAACCAGATCCCTTCCTTGGCGATCCGGTCGATATTCGGTGTCTGAACCGGGTATTCGCCGCTGGTGCCGGTACAATCATAGCGGTGTTGATCCGACATGATAATTAGGACGTTCGGCTGTCGTTTCATCGCCGCTCACTTTCCAACACCCGCTGCTTGCGCGATTGTTCAACTGCATCATCGAACTTACCGCGTACCGGGTTGTTCCACCATTCCTCCCACGAAAGCCCGTACTGCCCCAAAATAGTTTCGATCCGCTTGCGGAAAGGCAGTCCAACCTCCAACTGTCTCTGCATCGGATCTTCCCGTCCTGCCAATTTGCTGCGAACCCAAGCTTCCATAGTAAGCTGCAGCTTATCAGCCAGCTCAGGCTGAAGCTCAGCAATGTTATTCGTTTCACCCGGGTCGGCTTTCAGATCATAGAGCTCACGCGGCGGACGCTTGAATGGACCTGAATCATAGGTCACGATAAGCTTATAGTTGCCGTCCGTAATCGCCCTTGCCGCCTGCCATGCGCATTCGCTCAAGTAGACTTTATCATGGGTTCCTGACGCCTGGCCGTCAATTGCCTGCCAGAGACTCTTACCGTCCAGGTCATCCGGCACCGGCAGTCCTGCCGCCTCCAGCAAAGTAGGCATTAAGTCCACCTGCTGTACGAGACCCGGAACCCGGCGTCCACCGGCAATTCGGCTCGGCCATCTCATAATGAGCGGCACATTCACTGTCGTATCATAAAGACCGCAATGATCCCAATAAATATCATGCTCGGTCAAGCTCTCCCCATGATCGCCGAACAAGACAAGCATGGTATCTTCCGCTAGACCAAGCCTCTCCAGCTCTTCATCCAGCTCACGAAGCCGGTCATCCAGATAGCGGACTTCCGCATCGTATAAGGCGTTCATGTATTCGGCGTCCGTCACGCTGCCGAGCATGTCATAATGATGATATTTGAAGAACGGATAGGCTGCGCTGTTATAGGCGCCCTCCATACTCCGGTTGGCCGGATCGTATGGATCCTTATTCTGATCGTAGAAAAGCGGTATATGCTCTTCGGGCGGCAAATACGGTGTGTGCGGATCCCAATAATGGAGAAAGAGGAAGAATGGTTCTTCCCCTCGCTCTGAGAGCCACGATTTGGCCAGATCGTTGACCGTTCGGCCATCGATCCAACGCTTACTCCCGGAAGAGTTAATATAGTACTTGTACCCTCGAGCGAACCATTCCTTCAAATTGTATAAATTATCGACCGCAGCAGTCGTGTAGCCTGCGCTCTTCAGAATGGAGGGAAGCCACTTCACCGATTTCGGAAGCGATGTCAGCTCGGAGCCGTGAGAGACTACCCCCGTAGTCAAACCCACTTTCCCTGTAAAGATGCCCGTATGCGCAACCTCGGTCGGTATATCAGCCGCATAAGCCCTCTCGAACAATACCCCCTGGGAGGCAATTTTGTCCAAATAAGGGCTTGTCGGCTTCTTATAACCATAGGCGCCGAGTCGATCGGCGCGCAGTGTATCGAGTGAGATGAATATAAAGTTCATACCATCTCCTCCTTGCGTAAAGGTAAATAACCAGCTTGCTCCAGCCATTCGAACACGTTGTGGGCATTGCCCTGAATGCTGCCATCCTTCGAGAAAAGTGTAATTTCAGGGTGATCCGGAACCTCGTAAGGGTCTGAAATGCCGGTGAAGCGCTCGATTTCATTGTTGCGCGCTTTGGCATACAACCCCTTCACATCCCGCCGTTCACACTCCTCGAGCGGACAATCAACGAAAACCTCTGCATAATTGGCAATAGCTGAGCGGGCGTAATCTCTCATCTCCCTGTAGGGCGTGATCGCCGATACGATCGCAATGACGCCATTACGGGCAAGGAGCTCGCTCACATAAACAATGCGTCTAATGTTTTCCATCCGTTCTTCACGGCTGAAGCCAAGTCCTTTGCAAATCCCTGTTCTTAGCTCATCGCCGTCAAGCAGCTCTGATTTAATACCTTTTGCGCGTAGTTGCTGAAGCAGCTCGCGAGCCGTTGTCGTCTTACCCGCGCCAGACAGCCCTGTAAACCAAACGACGCAACCGCCTTTCTCGCTCATCCCTGCTGCACTCCTTCTTGCGTGTCTTCATCGATATCCGTAATACTCATTGGCGCGCCATTCTCCTGCTGGGAGCGGATAGCCGCCTCAATAATTCGCTGCACCGCCAGGGCGTCAGCACCGGAAGCTGAAATCTGATCCGGAGGAACACCATCCCGAACCTCTGAAATAAAGGCCCCGATCCGGTTAAAGAAGGTCGAGTCGAACCCTTGCGAGTTCGAGAAGATGGAATTCTTGAACACTCGCTGCTCATCGCTCTCGCGCGGATACAGCGTTAAGCTCTCATATACGTTATCCAGAACAAACCTTCCGTTCGTTCCTGCTACTTCGCATCGTTCAATGGGATGACCACCGAACATATCGTAGCTGCCGGTCAAATGACCGACCGCACCGGAAGCGAATTCGAGATTAATGGAAGCTGTCGACCAGACGGAACGCCCGGGAGCCTTCGTCATAAACGCCTGCACCCTAGCCACATCGCCTGCAAAATAACGCAGTACATCGAATGAATGCGGATGCAGAGCCCGCATATGAATCCAAGGCGACGTTTCATTCGGATTGCCGATGGTCAGCTTCATATTAATAAACAATAGATGGCCGAGATCACCTTGCTCGATCCAGCTCTTGGCCCTCTGGGCCGCCGGAACAAACCGGTGGTTCAGGTTGCAGGCAAGCCGCACGCCGCGTGCTGCCGCAGCATCCGTCATGATGCGGGCTTCACTTAGACGATTCGAGATCGGCTTCTCGACCAGAACATCCTTGCCGGCTTCAATCGCCTGCATGACCGGTTCCAAATGGTGAGAGCCATTCTCTACGCCGCCAGTTGCAACGCTTACGACATCGATGTCCTCATTAGCAAGCATGGATTGAACGTTGTCATACGGCCTTGCACCGAACCGCTCGGCAGCCGATCGGGCCATGTCGCCGCGTAAATCACACACGGCGACAAGCTCGACATCAGGATGCTCCTTATACACGCGGCAGTGAATGAGACCGATATGATTCAAGCCAATTACAGCGACTTTAATCATACATTATCCCTCGCTACTTTTTGTCTTTTTCTTGAAGTTTGCGGGCTGAGCTCGCATTACCGATTCGCATAGTATCGTATGCTTGCTGGGAGGTCTTGAACGCTCCAACATTATGTCCGTGCCAGTTCAGATTCGTATACATCGGATTGACACGGCCGGTTGCATCCTGCCTGCGGTTGATGTGGGCTTCCAGTCTGCCGTTCAGCAGCTTAACAACCTCCGGCTCCTGCTCAGCCACGTTCTCAAGCTCAAGCGGATCCTTAATCAAGTTGTACAGCTCGATTTCCGGCTTGAAGTGAAAATCCGGCTCCAGCGCGACGATCAGCTTCCACTCCGGTGTGCGCCAGCCGTGCTTGCGCATCCAGGTACATTCCGTAATGTAGAATTCCGGCTCCCGAACCCGCTCTCCGCCATTCATATAATCGACGAGGCTTCTGCCGTCGAAAGCGATGTCTGTCTCAATGCCGAGAACTTCGAGAACAGTCGGCATCAGATCCTTCATCTGGGTGTAGTCGGATTTTCTTTGGCCTGCAGGAACTTTGCCCGGGAAACGAAGAATGAGCGGTATGACCAAATTCGTTTCATACAAGCCGTGATGGTCATAATAGCAGTCATGCTCGTTCAAGGTTTCGCCATGGTCTGCCGTAATGACGACCAGCGTCTCTTCCTCGATGCCCAGATCTTCGAGCGCCGTGAATAAGCGGCGGATGCATGAATCCATATAGGCGACAGCGCCGTCATATTGAGCATCCACATAAGCCGAGTCGGTGCAGTCCTCCGGTATCCAGGAGCGAAGATAGTGAACGAACGGCTCGAAACTGTCCATTCCTTCCAGCGACTGGTTGTCGGGATCATTCTCATTGCCTTCATAGAAGATCCGGTCGAACGGCTTGGGCGGCAAATAAGGTGAATGCGGATCCATATGTCTGAGGAAGAGCAGGAACGGCTTATCTTCAGCCGCAAGACGCTTCAGCTCTGGAATCGCAACATTATTCAGGTTCTCCGCCTTAGGACTGCGGCCCGAGCTGTCTGCGGCCCAGCCCTCGTAATCCAGATAAGTGTCGAATCCTCTTGCGGACGGATTGCCCGTAAACCCGATACAAGTTGTATTATAGCCTTGTTCGCCAAGCACTTCAGCAAGAGTTTTAACATGGCCTCCCAGTCCGCCTTCATGGCGAAGGGCAACAACGTCCGTTCCGAAGCAATCCATGCCGGTCAGCATGGAAGCATAACCTGGCGTCGTTGGCACGCTTGGGCTGAAATGGTTCTCGAATAGCGTACCTCCCTTAGCGTATTGGTCGATATGGGGGGTTGTCAATTTCTTATATCCATATGCGCTCATATGATCTCGACGCAAGCTGTCGATGCCGAGAAACAGAACGTTCGGTTTCTTATTCGCGTTTGTGCTCATGGCCGTCAATTCCCCTTTTTATCCGTTTTGACGCTGAAGGGCGTCATCCTTCGATTGTCTTGCTCCAAGCGCGCGAAGGCAGCCGTTCAAGTAACCATAACTCTCAGCGGCAATGATCGATACTTCGGCAAGCGAATGCCCTGCTGCACCGATAACCTCAAGACATACAGGACCATCGTATCCGCCGTCTACCATAACTTTGCAGTAAGCAGCCAGATCGATATCGCCACGGCCGCATGCTTGCTGCGGAATAGGGCCTGGGCCGGCGCTGCGTCCTTTGCAATCGCGGATGTGAACATGCTTCACTCGGGACAGAACTTGAGGCAGTGCTTCTTCTGGATTCTCGCCAGCACGATATACATGGCTTGGATCCATATCGATACCGAAACCAGCGCTATCGATGGCTTCCATCGCGCGAAGCGTAGTCGGCGTATTGTAGATGGCGTTCCCTACATGCGCTTTAACGCATAGCGTTACGCCGTAAGAAGCGGCCAGATCGGACAGATGAGATAGTGTTGCGATCGATTGCACCAAATCCGCTTCTTCATTGCTCTTGCCGCCCGGGCCGACGTTAACAACCGGGATTCCGATTGCTTGCGCAGCCTCGAACGCTTTGGTCAAGCGTGCTTCATCCAGGGAAGCCACTTCCATGGACAAGTACGAAATGCCATATTCAGCGGCCAGACGTTTCAGCTCTTCCGCTTGATCCTGCCAAGAATCCAATACCAAATGCTCGCACATGCCTTGAATGGCAGAAAGCTCTACACCATCATATCCACATAAAGCAATATGGCGAACGGCTGTTTCTACGTCGAAATCTTTAAATAGTACTGAATTTACGCCCAATTTGATCATGTTGTTTGCTCCCCCTAGTCCAGTTCAACAATCGTTCCGGTTTCCCATGAACGGATAGCTGCTTCGATAATGCGTTGTGATTTCAGTGCGTCTACGCCGGAGCCGTTAATTTCGTTGTAAGCGGCGCCTGCTTCCAGTTGGTCAATCCAATCGCCGATACGGCTCTTGAACGTTTCGCCGAACGAGCGCATGCCCCCCAAATAGCTGTAGGACTCGGTTTCGATACTATGGCGCGGATAGAAGGTCAAGTGCTCGCAAGCATCCTCAAGTACGAAACGCCCTTTGGAGCCGACAACCTCGCACTGCTCAAGTCCGTAGCTGCCGCCAGCGTCGTAACTTCCGACCAAGTTGCCGATTGCGCCATTCTCGAAGTAAAGAATGACTTGCGTATTCGACCAGATCTGACGACCTTCGCCCTTCATCATGAATGCAGCAACACGCTTCACATCTCCGCAGAAATAACGGATAACGTCGAAGGAATGCGGGTGCAGCGCACGCAGATGGAACCAAGGAGACGTCTCGACTGGATTATTGATCCACATACGCATATTGATCATATGCAGCATGCCAAGGCGGCCTTCATCAACCCATGACTTCGCCCGAACGGCTGCAGGTGTGAAGCGGTGATTCAAATTGACGCCATAAGGGATCTTCTTTTCTCCCGCAAGATTAACCATTCTTTCGCCTTCATCGATCCGGTTGGAGATCGGCTTCTCACCTAGCACAGGAATGCCGGCTTCAAGAAGCTGCATCGTCGGCTCATAATGCTCGCCGCCATTCTCTTCGCCTTTAGTTGCAACACTGGCTGCATCCAGCTCGATGCCGCTATCTATCATTTCTTGAACGCTGTAGAAAGCGCGGCAGCCATACTTCTGTGCTGCGGCATCCGCTTTCTCCTTGACGAGGTCGCATACGGCGACGAGCTCGGATTTCGGATTGTTGTGGTAAATTTCCGCGTGAATGGACCCAATATTGCCGACACCTACGACGGCTGCTTTAATTGTCATTGTAAATCTCCTCCTAAAAGTTTTGTGAATAGGTAGTCGTCTTAATAATTGATTCTTGTGACCAAACCTGTCTGAAAAACTTATGTCAATAACAAAGGGGATAGTCCGTTTGTGTACATTCTAGTCGATGGCTCCCCGGGTCTCAAAGCCTTTTCAGACAAAAACATGGCGGATCGCGCCATGTTTTTGTAATCGTTTACAGGCTCATGCCTTGATTTCTCCCAATCCGCAAGATCGACCATGTTTTTGATAACATCACCCAAGTGCATGACGATTTTCGCATGATACATTGGAGCTAATATAAGGACGAAGGAGTTGTTGAGAATGGATATGCCTGTGAGTCAGGAGCAGATCGATTTCTACCGTGAGAACGGTTTCGTTCAAATTGATAATGTATTGACACCGGAAGAGGTAGACGAGTTAGCCGAAGCCATGGAAGAGGCGATGACCGAGAAATCGGGTAACGCCGTTGCTACGGATAAGAGCGGCGGCGCTTATTATCGAGTGCTGAATCAGAAGGTTAATGTTTGGCGCGATCATGGCGTAATGGCCAAGTACTCCCTTCATCCCAAGGTGGCTGAAATCGCCAGACTGTTGAACGGCGCATCCAAAATGAGGCTTTTTCACGACCATGCCCTTTGGAAAATGCCAGCCGACTCCAAGGCGACTCCGTGGCATCAGGATGCACCCTATTGGCCTATGAATGAAACTGGCGCATTATCCGCCTGGATTCCCGTGGATGATGTTGACGAAAACAATGGCTGCATGATGTTCGTCCCCGGCTCACATAAAGAAGGAAAGCTGAAGGGAATCGATTTCTTAGAGCCGCAGAGCATCTTCGATTACGTACAGGATAAGGAAGCGAACCTGAAGAAGCCTGTCGTCGTTCCGCTCAAGAAGGGCAGCTGTACCTTCCATAGCGGTCTGACCTTCCATTACGCATATCCGAATATGAGCGACAAGCCCCGGCGCGTGCTGGCGCTCATCTACATGCCCGACGGGACGACTTACAGCGGCGCAGGACATCTATGCACCGATAATCTCGGCTTTCAGAAAGACGATCCGCTGCGGGGCGGAACATTCCCGCTGCTGGCCAAAGGAAATTAGTCACACAGAAGAGAAGAGCCGATTCCATGGCTCTTCTCTTCTTGCGTGAATAAGGTTTTTTCCTTTCCAAGCCCGCCGCCGTCTCTTATAATAGAAGGGAGGAAAAGTGATAGGTAAATTCACCGGAGGACGGTGTTAAAAACAGCATGCGGATGACAAATGAGGAACTATTGGAAAGCCGCGACTTTCCTTTCTATATCAATACCGTGACGATCAACCCGGGACATGCCGTCGACGATCACTCCCACGAGTTTATTGAGCTGGCTTACGTGTACTCTGGAATTGGGGAGCATCGCTATGACGGAGGCGAATACCACATCATTAAAGCGGGTGATGTGTTCGTGATCGAGCCCGGCATGGAGCATGCCTACCGGGGCAGAGCGTCCGAGAGCATGACCATCTACAACGTCCTCTTCACGCACTCGCTTCTTAAAGAGGAACTGAATACAATGGCTGCTTTCACGTCATTTCTCGATTTCTTCTACGTCGAGCCCTTGCTGCGCAACGATGTCCGGTTCCGGACCAGACTTACGCTGCGCGAATCCCAGCAGGCTGAGATGAAGACCCTGCTTGATCGTCTGTTAAACGAACGTGAGGAGAAGACGCTCGGTTACCGCATATTCATTAAGACGGAGATGATTCAGCTCTTTATCTTCTTAAGCCGATGCCATCAACAGAAGGAGGAGCGTATGCGCTCCCAGCCGCAGCATGAGAAGACCATGCAGCACATGCTTGACTTTATTCACCGTCATTACGCCCAGCCGTTAACGCTGGAGCAGATCTGCCGGATCAGCGGTTGGAGCCTGTCGGCCTTCTCACATAATTTCAAACGGATGACCGGCCGGACATTCATCGAATACCGTAACGAGGTCAGGCTCAAGATGGCCGAGGAGGCATTGGCCGATTCTCCGCACAAAATCGCCACGATCGCAAGTGAGGTCGGATTTGACGACTTGAGCTTCTTTAATAAACTGTTCAAGAAAAGAACCGGGCTGTCGCCAGGTCAATTCCGCAAGCGCGCTCTGGAGGATGGAACGAATACGTAGCGTAGTGTTCCTTCGGACTAGTAAAAGGCTCCTGCAGCCGCCGTGCTTCCGATGACTGTGCCGCTTAGACGGGAGGGACTGGCTATACCGGCCCCCTCCCGTCTCTTGAAGGCAGCATCTCATTCACGATCCACCGCGCGAACCGTAAGCCTCATAGACATAAATTCGATTTCATTCCCGGAGACACTGCTCTGAAACCGAATGCCCGCCTTGAATCCAACCCTTGTATATACCTTGATTGCCCTCTTATTGAATGACGCGACGACGAGCTGCAGCTGCTGCACGTCACTATGTTTGACAACATACCTCACGCTCTCTATGACAAATTCAGACCCAAGCCCCCTCCCAGTGAAGCCCGGGTCCAGTCCAAGACCGAGATCAACACAGCCTGGATCCTCGTAGATCCCTACAGCGTATCCGCCTGGCACGCGGGCTGAATTCTTCGTGCAGATAAAGCCTATTAATTCTCCGCGTTGATCCACGGCAAGCTCATAATCCCCATTCATCAATTCCAGCACGCTTCCAGCTTCACCGTCCATTCCATACATCGCATAGGGTTCTGGATAAGCCCAACGCGATATCCGCGAAGCTGCCTCAAGTGTCATTGGCTGAAACCTATAACATGACATACGGCCCAGCTCACCTCTCTCATATTAGCTGCAATAGCGCAACGAAGCAAAAAGGCCCTGCCCCTTGGGCAGAAACCTATTTATCCCTTATTCGGCCAGTTTTCTGAATTGACGTGGAGACAGCCCGAATTTGCGCTTGAACATCCGCTCGAAATGCGGCAGTGTATTAAAACCTGCGGCAAAACAAATTTCCGTAACGGGCAAATCGGACACTTTTAATAGCGAGCCTGCGAACTGCAATCTTAATTCCTGAAGATACGTTTGAAACGAGATGCCGAACTGTTTGTGAAAGCATTCGCTGTAGTAGTTGGGAGACAAACGAGCCTGCTTGGCAGCGTCATCGAGTGTAATCGACTCACGAAAATGATGCTGGAGATACGTCAGCGTCTTACGCACGGCGGTCTGGGCGTGAGATTCGTTCGAACTGCTTCCTTGCGCACTCAGATCTGTCAAAGGAGTGGCGCGCAAGGCTCTGGCTAACTCGATCACAATTCGCTCCAAGGCGCCTTGAATGACGATTGGCGTTGCGAATTGCCGATTGGAGGATTCCATCCAAATCCGCATGAATTCGGATTCGATAACCGCTAAGCGTTCACCTTCGAACGTATATTGCAAATCCGCCGCGCTCTGAAACGAATCATAATATAGATCCTCCCGCAGCGTTCGCTCGGAGAAGATAAAGTTATATAATTCCACCGGCGTGCCGGGTGATGGGACAATTTCATGAAAATCGGCAGGCGAGAGCAGGAAGAGAGAACCCCGCGTAAGCGGATAGGACGTACCGTTCAGGATGTGGGTCCCCTCTCCTGAAGTCACGAATGCCATCTCAAAAAACTCATGCCAATGCACCGCAATCGTGTCCGCAATCCGATGCCGGAAGATGCCGAAGTGAGAATCATAGCTCATATAGCTCTCGCTTGTTAAGCGTTCCGGCTGCTTCTTGTCCATCTTTTCTCAACTCCTCTGCCGGCCCGATAATTTCGGACATCCGCTCCGATAACGCTAGAGGCGGCTGCATCCGGTTTCCGTGCACATGTTCAAAAGCAGTGCAGATACCTCTGGTTCCGGGTTGCCCCCGGTTACTTCGGAGTTACCGGCCTTACGATTTGTTCAATGCGTTCATGCAGCGATGCGATCTTTAGACTGAGCTCCTGCAGGTCGCGCAGGATTTGCATCATCGATTCTTTGGCCATACGCATCCCTCGTCTTCATAGAGATAAGGTTACGATATCATATGTCCGATCAAAATGATACAATTCGTATCAATGCTGAGCAACCTCAGGAAAACTTATCATAATCGGTTCCAAGCTTTATTGCAATATTCTGCATCCAACAGAAAGCTCCTGCCGCAGCATGAAATTATCGCGAATTCTTCTCGCCAGATCACTTATTCCACGCGTTCCGCACGACCAGCAAGCCAATCCTCGAGCCTTGCCACTCTTTCCGGATGGCGGTGGCTGCGCGCTAAGAAACCGACTCCATGCGCTAGCATAGGATCCTGATCAGTTGGCTGGTATCTGAGATCCACGCTCCATCGTACTTCATTGGAAAGGTTAGGCGTGGACATGTGAAGACAGCGGTCATTAAACAGAATCGCGCTGCCTGCCGGAACAGGCAGCGGGACGGTATCCGTCTTGCCTAGCTGGCTGTTCTTCAACGAGGTATAACCTGTGCCTGTCTGCTGTTCTTGATGCCATTTAAGCAGACGTTTGCGGTGCGTTCTTGGTTTGATTTGCAGGCAGCCATTTACTTCGTTGGCATCTACGAGCGGAATCCACACGGTAATGACCGGGTTCGAATTCGCATCCGGCCAATACGACTTGTCCTGATGCCATGGAACCGCCCCTGCGGCTACCTTCGGAATCTTCGGTCTCGTATTGTAAACCGGATTAGAGAACAGCTCTCCGCCAATAAGCGACTCGACCGCATCCAATATTTTCGGATTGCTCATCAGATCGAAGTACCCGGGAAGCCGGTCACGCCAGCTTCTTCCATGCTTCAAGAAATCTTCTGCCGTCAAATTCTGAAACAGCTCCGCCAGCCGGAGCGGGAATGGACGCTCCTCCAGCCGGTCCGTTATGAGCCCTTCCCGGTACAGCTCGTCTGCGATCATGGACACTTTCTGATTCATGGCTTCCTTGACCGGTGCCATATCCTGATCGGTCAGCAGCCTAGGCAGCACCAGGTAGCCTTCCTCATTATAAAAATCGATTTGTTCTTTAGTTAAACTTCCGCTTATATTCATATTCATACCGTATCCACTCCTCCGTGATAAATCATTAACCATAAATAAAAAATAACACAGGATCGCCTTGTATGTATTGGGGCGGCGTTTCGGAAATTGATCATTTATTCCGGTTAATTGTTCAAGCGTCAACTCGGCCTATGGTATAATTCCATCATGAAGCATCGAGAAAGGGATGAATACGATGGTAGCTATGGATCCATTGCAGCAATTGCTGCCTTATATAAGGGTTGCGCATCATTACCGGTTTCCAAGTGAAAGAAACCGGAGCGAGAGTACCCGAATTGGATACTGCTACGCCCTCCATCTTGTAGATGAAGGCAAAGGATCGATTACGGCATCGGGCCGCACTCACCAGCTAAAGAAAGGCGATCTTGCTTTTATTCCGCCCAGACTGCTGCATTCCTTCTATTCGAACCCGGATCACCCCATGGCGACTTACAATATCTATTGTGAGCTTTGGTCGGATGCGCCAATTGCAACACCTCATCATCTCGTATGGGACGAAGCGGACTTTGACGATCGGCTGCTGGCCGTTGAACGCCACGGAACACCGCTGGACCGGCTGTCCTTGATTAATCCGCTGCAGCACCGAAGCGCCATGACAGATCTTCTCGCGCATGCCGTCAACCAGCATCAGCAGCAGGCGGCCTACGCGGAACAAATTGCAAACAGTCTGCTTAAAGCGATCATGCTGGAATTGCTGCAGGCAGGTATGGACACATTAGTGCCGGATTACCGCATGAATCCGATCATGGAGCGTATAGACAAAGAGGCAAGCGCCGGGTCGCGTTATGATGAGTGGCTGGCTGGCAGCGGGCTGCGCAAGACGCAATTTCATGAACGGTTCAAGCAGGCGACCGGCCTCTCGCCCAAAGCCTATTGGACCAAAGCGGTCATGAAGCAGGCTGCAGCCGCCTTGTGGGAAAGCAATCGGACCGTGACTGGAATTGCCGAGGATCTCGGTTATTCATCCATTCATCACTTCTCGAAGCAATTCACCGCCTACTACGGCGTCTCGCCGACAGAATTCCGCAAGCGAAAGAGATGAGCTGAAGGGGGTCTCCTGTCCGCAGCTCGCAGGTTGTCCGAATGCTAGTTTGCGGAGTGAAGCAAGCGCACAACAAAGAAACGGCTCCGTTAGGACGGAGCCGTTTCTTATAAGTGATTCTATTCGGATCGAAAGGGAGCTTATACTTCCGCAGTTTCCCGCAGCCCTTCCAAATAAGCGACAAAATTGAGATGCTTGCGCATCGATTTCTCGTGAACCAGGTTTAGCTTTCCGTTATCAAGCTGGCCGAACCGCTCGATGAGCTCCTCGTTGTCATGCGACCAATCAATTTGACTGAGCACTTCCAGGCAACTCGCCCACTCCGTATTATATTTGCCGTCCTTCACCAAATAACCGTTCGCATAGAGCGCAATGGCCTCCTGAACGACACGGCTCGAGGAGATGAACTGCGCGGTACCCGGCATTTCAGGCATATGCGGCAGGACGCCGTTAAAGAATTGATGCAGCAGCTCCACATGAGTCGTTGAATCCTTGCGGATGCGGCGAGCAAGCTCATACGACAGATTCATCTTGCCCGTAAAGAGCAGTGTAGCCGTGGAGTACAGCCAGCTGAAGCAGGTGAAATTCTTGTTGTAGGACGTTAAGTTATTTCTGCGCTCGATCCCGACAGTCCGCAGCAGCTCATTATGATCCGCCAGCTGCTGCAGCACAATATTCAGCGGATCGCTTCCGTCGAATGAATGTCCGAGCTCCTTGCTGACCAGCTGCACCTTGGAGTTAATGTCTCCGAACAGCTGCTTCTCCTCTTCTTCTCCCAGACCGATATACAGCTGGACGGACAGCAAGCTCTCCAGCAGGTCCAGCCTTCTTTCTTCCACCTTGGCGAGCAGCCCTTCCGCTTGCTCCAGCTCTTCCTTCAAGCTTTCGTCATCCGGAAGTCTGCGGCTCTTCAGCTTCAGCTTGGCAACCTCACGCTCATGCTTCCTGCTCTCTTTAATCAGCTGCTCGTTCGTGTATCCGAGCGCCATGATCCGGTGCTGACCGTCCAATATGCTCAGCTTGGAGCCATGAAGAAGAATGAGATGATCCTCGCCCTTGGCGAGCGACCCGACATCGCGCAGCGAAAGCGTAACGGGTCCGAAGAAGACATGGTCCAGTTCACGTTCCTGCAAATAATTTGCGATTTTACGGCGCTGCATACCGCTAAGCTTACGCTGCACCATGGGATCGATCGTAGAATAGTTGAGCAAATCGTGAACCCTTAAGGAAACAGTCGCGAGTCCAAACCGTTCGCAATAAGGGTGGATCGTCATATTGAGTCGCAACCCGTCCATTAGCCGACATCCTCCTTATCCGATATGAGCATGAGATGCTCCTTATCATAATAATCCTTAATAAAGTGATACGCCTTCATAATCCGGCTTCTTCTTGGCAGACGGTCCTTCTCGTCGTTCTTATAGATGAGATTCCAGTCGATATGAGGTAAGATTTTTACCGCATATTCAAGCGTATATTTGTTAAACTGCCCTGACTTGAACGCTTCCTCGTGGAGGAAGAGGCCGAGCGCAATCTGGACATTCTCGGTCCAGCACAGCTCTCCCCTATCCGGAGCGGGCAAATATTTAAGCAGGAGCTTGAAATAATGGGCGGCATGGTCCAGATGCTCTTCCAAAAACTCCTCCGTGTAATGATAGCCGTTATTGCGGGCAGCCGACTTCAACCGGCCCTCGAACAATGCAATCAGAAGCTCGGTGACGAGCGAATAGGCAAATAGATATTCAGAGCTCTTGCCTCGCTCGGAGAACATATCGGTCGGCAGCTGGTCCATAACCGAATGTTCCTGTACAAGCCGAGAAGCCATAATATGATAGAACCGGCGTTGGTCGCGCAGCACGGCCAAGTTGCCGCCAATTTTACGGGGAAGCTTGTTAATATCAGAGAACAGCTGCCGTTCTTGACGGGCGCTTATGTCCAAGTAGAACATGACCGACATCGGAAATTCATAGAGCTTACGCAGCTTCTGCGTAATTTCATCGACACGGTCGTACTCCCTTCTATCCTTGGCTCTGGCCATATTGCTCTGCAGCGTCTCCATAACCCGGCGGAAAGCCGCCAAGCGATGCTGTCCATCCACGACATAGCACTTCTCGACCGGCTGCAGGTAGTATTTCTCCCGCTCCGTATCGTAGCTTCCTGCGCCCCGTGCGGATAGAATGACACCTGGGAAGTAGATGTTCTGCCCATGATCCAAGTAGAGCAGAATGTAATCTACAAGTCTGGAAACATTCTTCGGAATCAGCTGTCTCTGCACTTCCAAATCAATTTCATAAATTGAGAAAAGCTTGCTCATCGGCAGCGTGGTCGATAGCGTCGTTTGCCCAAAGGTTCGCGCTAATCTCCCCGGCACTTCAATCGAAGCTCCGGAGTGACCCGTGGATAGCAAGTCAGATAGCGATTGCACCGGTTCCATTATAAAACCTCCATTAAAGAATTGTTAAATTGTTAACTCTAGGATAAACGATGAAACGGTAGGAAGCAAACGGAATACTCCTAATTTCCAGCAATAACCTTCACTAGTGGCCGCTTCCAATCCTCTTAATTGAACGCCTGCCTCCAGTTCAGCCAGGAGGCGCCGTCGAGCGCCGGACAATCAGCTGTGCCGGTACCCGAATCCGGATTCGCTCCTGATTAGGCCGTTCAAGCAAAGAGAGCAATCTTTGCGCCGATTGCCTGCCGATCTCAACTCCTTGCTGAGCAACGCAGGTTGGTGGAATCTTAGCATCTTCGGCATGATCATAATCGTCAAAAAAGACGACGGACAATTGTTCCGGAACGGATTTGCCAATGGCTTCCGCTGCCCGGATCGATGCGAGCCCAACGCCGTCATTGGCAGCGAATAGAGCCGTCAAGCCGCTCTGCTCCGATAGAAATCGGCGTATAGCTTCCGGCTCTGCGCAATCCAAAACCCGTCTGCGGTCGAAGGCAACGCCGTGATCTGCAAGCGCCTGCTTATAGCCTTCAAGCCGTTCCTCAAGACTAGTCGTTCCGGTAAAGGATGTAGAGATGAATGCAATCTCGCGGTGCGAGAGCTTCAGCAGATGCTCGGTTGCCGCATAAGCCCCGGCAAAATGATCCGAGCAGACACAGTTTGTATCCACACCCCGGAGGTATCGGTCAATAACGATAATGGGAAATCGATCCATCGAGAGGCGCAGCATGGTCTCATTGTAGGTTTGCCCGTCCGCCGGATAGACGATGATCCCCTTCACGCCGGACCGAACCGCTTCATGAAGGAGCTGTTCCTCAGCTTCCTGGGAATCGTTCGTGCGAAGCAGCATAATCCGGTATTTGGAATGGGCAAGCTCATTATCCACCCCGGTCAATAAGCTTGTTGTAAACCTGCCCTCCACTCGCGGGATCATGAATGCAATAAGCTGCAGCTCTTCTTCCGCCTTCTGATAACGGACCGGCTCCCCGCTCTGCTCGTTCATCGTTACGAAGGAGCCCCGCCCCTGTATACGGTATATGATGCCTTCATCCACGAGCTGCGTTAAAGCGCTCCGAATCGTGATCCGGCTGACGTCAAACTGCCTGCTCAGCTGAGTCTCCGATGGCAGTCGATGCCCTTCCTTCCACTTCCCTTGCTGAATCTGATCCCTTACATAATCGCGGACCTGGCTGTATAACGGCGTCCGCTTCTCTTTTTTGTCCAATTTCAACCACCTCAATTAATATAACCAATAAACAACTTTATTCCATACAACTCATTATGTATGTTTACAGTTGCAGCATGACTTTATTATTATTGGATTATAACAGGTTCTCTTATACTTGTATATTTGTTATATAAACAAAGGAGCTGAAACGATGGCCAGAAAAACCGTGCACGTCATCTCCCACACACATTGGGACCGGGAATGGTACATGCCCTATGAGAAGCATCATGTCAAGCTGATTGCATTAATGGACACGCTGCTGGAAACATTCGACAGAGACCCGGAATTTCATAGCTTTCATCTGGATGGACAAACCATCATCCTGGACGATTATTTGCAGGTCCGCCCGGAACAGCGGGAGAAGCTGGTCCGCTATGTCCAAGAGGGCCGGCTGCGGATCGGGCCTTGGTACATCCTGCAGGATGAGTTCCTCACGAGCAGCGAAGCCAATGTGCGTAATCTGCTAGTCGGGCATAAGGACGCCAGGGCGTTCGGGCCAATCACGAAAATTGGCTACTTCCCCGATTCATTCGGCAATATGGGGCAAGCCCCTCAGCTGATTAGACAAGCAGGGATGGATACCGCTGTATTCGGCCGGGGTGTCAAGCCCACCGGCTTCAACAATTCCGTCTCCGATTCGGAGGCTTACGAATCACCTTACTCGGAGTTGACCTGGCGTGCGCCCGACGGCTCTGAGGTGCTTGGCATTCTGTTTGCGAACTGGTATCACAACGGCATGGAAGCTCCTGTTGATGAATCGGCGGCTCGAGCCTATTGGCAGAACAAGCTGCCCGATGTTGAACGTTTCGCATCGACGCCGCATCTGCTGTTCATGAATGGCTGCGACCATCAGCCGGTACAGACGGACCTTTCTATCGCCCTTCATCAAGCACGCGAGCTTTATCCCGACTATGATTTTGTACATTCGAACTTTGAAGACTATGCCCGGTCCGTAACGGCGGCTATCGATACCCCTCTCGCCGTCGTGAATGGCGAGCTTCGGAGCCAACGGACGGACGGATGGTCGACTCTCGTCAATACAGCATCCGCACGCGTCTATATCAAGCAGGCCAATGCTCATGTGCAGACCCTTCTCGAGAAGGTCGCCGAGCCGGCTGCTGCGATTGCTAGTCTTCTTGGACGAAGCTATCCGCATCATCTGTTCACTTACGCCTGGAAGACGCTGATGCAGAACCATCCGCATGATAGTATATGCGGCTGCAGCGTGGATGAGGTCCATCGTGAGATGATGTCACGCTTCGCTAAGAGCCAAGGCGTAGCCGAGACTCTTGTCGAGGACAGCCTCCAGGCTATGCTGAAACAGATCGATACGACAATGTTCGATTCATTCGAGGGAGCCGTACCATTCGCAGCAGCCAACTATTCAGGCTGGCGGCGTACGGGAACCGTTCAGGTGGATTTGGAAGTTGCCCGCAAGCCCCTATACGAGCCTTCCCCTTCCGAAATCTATGCGGAGCTGGAACAGATGGATATCGCGGGCGGGTATATCGTGGATCATGAAGGCAGAACACTGACCACGGCACAGATCGAGGATCTAGGCGTCAAGTTCAATTATTCACTGCCGGACGATCGTTTCCGCCAGCCCTATATGGCACGGCGCGTTCGTGTCACCCTCGGCGTCGAAGATGTGCCGCCGCTCGGATACCAAACCTTCGCATGGGTCCCGGCTAGCGGAGATGCTGCTGCCAGGATGAAGGCTGCCATCCTTCCTGGCGCCGATGAAGGGAATGCCGCGACCCCGCGATTGCTCGAAAACGAATTCATCGCCGTTATGGTACATGATAACGGAAGTTTGTCTATGGAGATCAAAGCTACCGGTCAGGTCTACCGCGATTTATGCGTATACGAAGATGTCGGCGATATCGGGAATGAATATATGTTTAAACAGCCTGAAGGCGATGAAGCATTAACAACGAAAGGGCTAACGGCCGAGATATCGCTTATGGCGCAGACCCCTTCGCAGACCACAGTCGAAATCGTTCACCACTGGTCACTCCCGGCAGATGCGGATGCTCTGCTGCAGCGCGAAATGGCTGCCATGGTTCCGCTCCAGGCTCGTAAGTCGCAGCGTTCGACAACCATGACGCCTTTCGTCATTCGGACTCAAGTGACCGTCCAGCAAGGTGTACGCGCAGTGATGGTAAAGACTTCATTCGATAATCAAGCCAGTGATCACCGGCTTCGGGCCTTGTTCCCGACCGATATCCTGGCAGCCTCCCATCATGCGGATTCTATCTTCGAAATCGCTGAGCGGCCGAACATCCCATCGCCGGAATGGCGGAATCCAAGCAATACCCAGCATCAGCAATCCTTCGTGGCAGTAGACGAGGCCAAGCGCGGGCTTGCCGTTGCTAACATCGGTCTGAATGAATATGAGGTGCTGCGCGATAATCGGGGCACGATTGCGGTCACGCTGCTGCGCGCGGTTGGCGAGCTCGGCGACTGGGGAGCTTTCCCGACACCCGAAGCCCAATGTATCGGAGAACAGAGCGTTCAGTTTGCTCTCATTCCATACGACGGCTCCCAGCAGCGTGAGAAGGCAGCGGCCGAAGCTTACCAATTCCAAATACCATGGATCGCCGCTCAGACGGATATTCATCAAGGCTCCCTGCCTCCTGTCCATGGTTGGTTGAATTGGGAAGGCGATCGTCTTGCTCTCTCGACCGTCAAGATCGCGGAAGAGAGCCAGGACTTGATCGTACGCTGGTATAATCTATCTACCGAGCCGACCGAGCTGATTGTACAGGTTAGTGATGACCGGACAGCTTGGTATGCAAGCAATATTATGGAGGAACAAGGCGAGCCGCTCACGGCGGCTTCGGACGGACTGCTGCGCGTGAACATCAAGCCAGCAGAAATCATTACCCTCGGCCGCAGATTCAGCGAATAGAATCATAGAGAATAAGTAAGAGCAGCCATCTGGATTCAGAGGGCTGCTCTTGTTCATTTATATCCCGCACGAACAGCTGCTTATGATGCCGCAGCATTACCGCACATAACATTTTCGCTTATGGAACGAGATCGAACGATATTTCTTGGCAAGCTCTTTCATCCGTGCGGAGGACACCTGCGATGCATTCATGGACAGGCTTTTATTCATGGCACTTCTTATCACGAGCTGCCCCGGCTGGATGGAATGGATGTAATTTCCATAAGTCTCATATTCGGAGAAGCCGAACTGCTTCGTTTTGTCAATGCTGCGAATGATGGCGGTATACCAGCTGGTGCCATGCTTCGCGGCAATCTTCTGTTTCAATTGAGCGACCTTCGCCTTATTGAACAGCATATAATGCGTCACGAATGAAGAGGCTGCCGTCTTCTTCTTCCCCATCAGCTTACTGTACGTTCTAAAGTATTCCGGCTGGCTCCACTTCCGGCAGTAAAACACAGGCTTGCCCCCGGATTTGAACGTATGCGGGCGAATGAGCACCGTATCCGCATCCATAACCAAATAGTGCTTCTGGCTGCCTAATTTATCGCCGCCAAGCTTCAACAGCTGCTGGTAAAGCCACCCCGAACGATCCCACTTCTTGGATCGGTAATGGATGTCCGCCTTCGTAATTGGAAGCAGCGATCTTTCATTGACAAAGGTACAGCCTTTGCGCCGGCAAACGCTCTTGATTCTGGCGCTGTCCGGCGATACCACATAAATTCGGCCGATCGGGTGCTGAACATGTTTCTTCGCACTATCGATCACATAGGGCAGGGTCCCTAGATCCTTCTCAATCGCCGGAATAAAAATATCAATTCTGGAACCTTCTCCAGTCTGCTTGTTTGATCCGCCTGACATCTCTTCAACTCCCAATCGAAGGTGTGGAGCTAGCTCCAATAGCGTATGTCAAACGGCATACAATCGTGACGTTAACAGGAAAACGATGGGCGCTGCGAGAATCATTAAGCAATTGCTCATTTCAGACACAAAGAAGCGTTTCTTATGCATTTCACAATCATCCAAACTACGCTACTTTTAGAGTACCGAGTCGGGATTGGGGGACTAGAGGATGCCGGCAGACGGTGAGAAAAATTTCTTGTCATTCGAGGCGCTAGAATGCTATGCGGGTACGATTGTGAATGCGCCCGGCTGCACGTACGGACCGAGAATGCAGAGCGAGCTGCAGCTCGTGCTTCTGCACAGCGGATCCATGCACATCGAGATTGACGGTATTGCGAAGCAGCTGCAGCCCGGCCATGTGTTTCTCATTCTGCCTGGGCACCAGGTGTATATCGCCTTCGATGAGAA
Organism: Paenibacillus mendelii; assembly: GCF_024498075.1. Lineage (GTDB taxonomy): Bacteria > Bacillota > Bacilli > Paenibacillales > Paenibacillaceae > Paenibacillus_Z > Paenibacillus_Z mendelii. Next base: position 302,705 of record NZ_JANHOF010000005.1, on the reverse strand, counting down.
AGAAGAAACCTGGCACCGCTGGATCACCGTGTTCACGTACCGTATCGAGGCGGAGGAGCTCGATGTATTGGAGGGGCTGCCCGAGTCGCTTCCGATTTCGGAGCAGCTGAACCAGCTGCTTGATATTATGGTCGGATTGCAGAAGCAGGGCATTCAAGGCGGCAATAAAGTGCGAAACACGTTGGCGCTTGGCGCATTCCAGCTGTATGCTGCCGAGTGCCGCAGCGGCGCAATCGACTCCGCCGTTCATCCGGCCATCCCTCAAGTAAAATCGCTTATTCAGGAGCGTTATCACGACGAGCTCGCGCTGGCTGATCTGGCGGCCAACGCAAACGTATCGCCGGGGCATCTTATTCGTCTGTTTCGCAAATATGAAGAGATGACTCCTACGCAGTATCTATGGCGATATCGCGTAGAGCGGGGTGTCGAGCTGCTCCGTACGACCGGACTGGCCGTCGGAGAGATTGCCGAACGATGCGGCTTTAAGACATCCTACCATTTCGCCCGCATGGTTAGAGCCTACAAAGGACGGCCGCCCAAGGACATCCGCTCAAACGTCTGGAGCAGCTGAAGTTAATCAACTGCTCCTAGTTTCTCGGTATCGGTCGATTGTTGAATGCCCATTATAAACTTCCTCGCATGGAAGAAGGAGGTCCACCCGTATGGAGGACACGTTAAAGGAACAATTTGATCGGCAGGGATATGTTGTGCTGCCGCAGCTTTTTTCAGAGGATGAGGTTCGATTGCTCAAAGAAGAGGCCCGTGCTGTTCTAGCTGACAAGGGGGCGGATAAAGTAGGGGTCTACGTGGGAATGTCGATAGCGAGCTCCATGTTCAAAGCAGCTGCCGCCAAGCCCGAATTGGCAGCCGCGTTAAAGGAAGTCATCGGGGATTCCGTCATCTTTCTCAGCGATAAGATCGTATTCAAGAATGCCTCGACCGATTTTGGATCACCTTGGCACCAAGATTATCCGTACTGGGAAGGCAGCCATAAATTTTCGGTATGGATCGCTTTGGATGATGCCACTCCCGAGAACGGATGCTTGCGTGTTGTACCCGGCTCCCATCTGCTCGGAGCCGTACGCCATGGCGGAGATGCTTCGGATGGGATGGGGTTCGGTAACCGGCTTGGGCAGGAAGAAATTAAGGAGTCCCAAGTGGCCGATCTGCACGCAGCTAAGGGAGACGCCATTATATTCCATGATCTGTTGTTCCATTCCTCTTTCTCGAACACATCGGGCAAAGACCGCTGGGCACTCATATCCACCTACAAGGACGGCACATTGGAGGACCCCGAATACCCTTGGGCACTCGCAGCCTTTACGGTAAGCGGCTAGCAGCATGTGCGGATGGACCAGTGACATCGATGTCGATGTCAGCTCAACATAACGGGACGGTCTCAAGTCATTCCAGACATGAGACCGTCCCGTTTCGCACTAGGCTTGCAGCCAGGTTTGTAAATCCACGACCGTTCGCCTTATATCGTCCTTCTGCTCTTGCCCGGATATTTCGCGTTCGATGATCAAATCGCCATCGAAGCCGATTTGCTTCAATTTGGCGATGAAATTCGGGAAGTCGACCTTGCCCTCTCCCGCTCTGACTTCCAGACCCAGAGTATCTCCGTTTGTCGGATAGAAGCCATCCTTGACATGAACGTTGCGTACATAGCTCCCAATGACTTCAAGCGAATCAATCGGATTGCCTTTTCCGTACAGAATCAAGTTAGCCGGATCCAGATTGATGCCAAGATTGGAGGTCCCGATCCGTTCAATCGTGCGCAGCAGGACGATAGGCGTTTCTTGACCCGTCTCGAACCAGAAGCCCAGCTTCTTGCTCTCGCAATAGACGGCTACCTCGCGGATGGCTTCTACAACGTCCGCATAGCCGGGATCGGTCATGTTCTCGGGAATAAATCCGCAATGTGTTATGATGGCAGGTGCTCCAATCCACTCCGCAAAGTCCGCCCAGCGCTTCAGAGCCTCTACGCGTTCCGCGCGATAAGCCTCTGGAACAAGCCCTAACGTAATGGGGCCCTCCGTGAAGTTCCAGCTGGCAGGACCGGGGACCCCCGCCCAAACCGCGCAAATACGCACCTTCGCTTCTTGCGCTTCCTTCACAACCTTAGCCGCAGCCTCCCTCGTGGCCAGATTGAGGTCCCAGCAGCTAAGCTGACATACATGCATATCGAATTCGCTGACGGCACTGAACATACTGCCCGGCTGGTCGATATGAAGCGAATGAATGACTCCGATTTCCATTGCTATCACTCCTCTTTCTTACGAATATGTTTGCCTGCGTGCCATTAAGCGGGATTAGGTGAAGCGGTGCGCTCTTCCTTACTCCATAATGATTTTACGATTAAGAATCGTCAGCTTTACAGGTAAACTAGATATTTTCACAAAAACCTGATCCTCGTGTTCAAAGAGCTCCACCCCGGAGTAATAGAACGTCGAGCAGTGAAGTGCAATGGATTCATGGCCAGGGAGTTCGAATGTATAGCAGTATCCTTCTTGGGATAAGTAGTTGTAGAACACTTTAGCTCTAATATAACGCTCATTATCGAGCATCATGAACGGGTAGACCGGGTTTTGTTGAGGATAGATATCGAATATCGGAGACTCGATCTGATAGTGCGGCGAACGGCTTTTAATTTGATTGATTTGACTTGTCGTTAGAGGCATCCCAAGCAGTCTATGGTTATTGTCTCTATTCATATCGATGAGCTTAGACAGCGACATCAACACGAATCCGCAGGTAATCGCCATCACCAGCACGTAATAATTACCGGAGGCGAGCCCGATCAGCGAACCTGCCAGCAGAATACACAGGCCTAGAATACGTTGAACCGTGGTCAATCGCGTCCCTCTCCTCACTATTCATCCGCTGCACGCCACAGAGCCCCCTAATTAGGAGGCTCCATGAATGTTTTATCGAACCAGTACCTCTTGGACTTCGACTTTCCGTTTGTTCTGGGCCGATTGCATCACCGCGTCGATCACATGCTGGACACGGTCGGCATCCTTGAAGTCCGGAAGCTCCGGAAGCGGATCGTCCCCACCGAACTTGGCTGCCAATACGGCATTCGCCCATTTCCACGCTTCATTCTTCTCCGTATTCCGATAAGGCCGGAAACGGTCCTCGCCCGGATCGGAAGCAAGATCCCAATCATACAGCGCCGGCAGTGAAATAAACTCCCACGTTCCTCCCGCATCCGCTGACAGAAGCTTATATCCATAGCCCTCTATACTCAGCTTGAGACCGCCGCCCGTGCCGAACAGCTCCAGCGTAATGGTCTGGCCGCCATTGCCCTGCGGCCGAATCCAGCTCGTATGGAAGACGCCATGCCAGCCGCTGTTAAAGTCGGCCTGGAACATAATTGTATCTGCGGCTTGATCCGGGTTGGTCCGATCTGCGAAGTCGACCAGACGCCCTTCTTCCAGACAACGAACCGAAGACTGCACGGCTGCTACCGGGTCGCCTGTAATATATTGGGCCAAGTCAATGATATGTGAGCCCAGATCCTGAAGGACGCCGCCGGTTCCGCCTTCACGAACAGAGCCTCTCCAGCCCGGTGATCCTGATAGCGCATAATCCCCGGTATATTCGAAGCGGCCCTCCAATAGGCTTCCGAGTCTTCCTTCTTTGACAGCATCACGCAAGTATTGAACACCCGGATGCTCTCTTACGGAGAAATTGACCGCGTGAACAATCCCCTTCCGTTCCGCTTCCATCCTCATGATTTGAGACTGACTGCCGTCCAAGGCCAACGGTTTCTCGCATAATACATGGATTCCCCGTCCTATTGCTTCCATGGATAGAGGAAAATGCGTATCGTTCGGTGTGATGATGCAAACCCCATCGAGCTGTTCGGCGTCCATCATATCAACAGCCGAGGTGTATATGGCTGGTATGCCATACTTCTCCGCCATGCGGCTGGCATTGGTACCGTTTCTGCTGCATATGGCTGCAACGGTAACTCCGGGATGTTTAGAGAGAACGGGTAAAAACCACAAATCAGCAAACCAACTGGCTCCGATGAGTCCGACGCGAATCTGGTTAGACATGGATAGTCCCCCTTATACGAATGCTGGCCGTAGAAGGCCGTCCCCTTAATAATACGACACTCGGCAATTAGCTCCTGCCTATATGGGAAATATAGTCATATCATTATGGGCGAATCGCGTTTAACACCCGCATGAGCAGCACACCTGCTTCAGCACGAGAAACAGAAGCCTGAGGACGAATACGGTCTGCAGCACCGCCTGCGATCAAGCCTTGCGATAGCGCGATAGTCAGGCGATCTGCTGCCCATGACGGTACCACATCACGGTCCTTGAAGAAATTCAAGGACACGGCTGCCTGTCTATTTGAACCGAATCTATGGGAGGCTCGGCGTTTCTTCGTGAACACAAGCGCTGCTTCAAGCGCAGGACCTGCGTTTACTTGAGCCGAGCTAACCGCTCGGCTGCATGGCTTTATTCTCTTAGCGGTATAAGGGACCGAACGACTGGCATGCCCGGAAGTCCGCCCCAACCGGATCCATACCGCCAAAGGCGGTCCAAGCGCTCGGGCGGAATACCCGCTCCTCCGGCACATTGTGCATGCAGACAGGAATACGAAGCATGGAAGCCAGGGTGATCAAATCGCCGCCAATATGGCCGTAGCTTACGGCTGCATGATTGGAGCCCCAGTTGTTCATAACCGTATACACATCCTTGAACAATCCTTCTCCAGTCAAATTCGGCACGAACCAGGTCGTTGGCCAAGTCGGATTGCTGCGCTGATCGAGTTTATCGTGCACGTCATCGGGCAGTTCGACCGTATACCCCTCCGCGATCTGCAGAACAGGTCCAAGCCCGGCGACCAAGTTAATGCGGGCCATTGTGACCGGCATTCCTTCACGCGTCGTGAAATCGGTGGAAAATCCGCCTCCCCGGAAGAAATCGACGGCCGGACACCATGCTGTAGCATCCAGACATGCCTGTACCTCATCTTCTGTAATATCCCAGAATGGTTTCATTGCCGGCTGGCCGTCAATGGTCTGTCTTCCTGTAGCGTCAAGCGCCGCCGGACCGGAATTGATCAGATGGATAATGCCGTTAGCTGCTTTGTCCGCAAGCTGATGTCCTGTTACCCGCTTGACCGCTTCCGGACTCCAATAGGTGCGAACATCAGCGAAAATTTGGGCTGCATCGGTAAGCAGGTGACCCAGCAGCATCGTAATGCCGTTCAACGTGTCGTTCTCCGTTGCCAGCATGAAAGGCTCGCGGATCCCGTTCCAGTCAAACGATGAGGTCAGTATGGCTTCCATGAAATCCCCATTCGGGAAAAAGTCCGTCCATGCGCGCTGCCCTTGGAAACCGGCAGCGATCGCATTGTGGCCAAAAGCCTCTTCGCCATAGCCGATTTCGCCCAATTTCGGATTGCCAACCATGAGATCACGTGCAATGAGCGCCATCTTCACGACGACTTCCCAGTCTCCTGTCTTCTGCTCCTCCGTGCGGCGGAGATGCTCGGGGTTTACCTCAGCGCCTTCCTTGCAATTCTCCTTCGTCCACCGTAAAGCTTTCTCGAATTCGGCTTGATCGTATATACCGAGCTCCATCCGGCGGACGAATTCCGTCATATCCACATATTCATTGCGGATGCCCAAATAATGCTGGAAGAAGGTTTCATCCACGATACAGCCTGCGATGCCCATCGATACCGAGCCCATCGACAAATAGGATTTGCCCTGCATAGTCGCAACTGCCAATCCCGCCTTCGCGAACTGCAATAGCTTCTCCTTCACATCAGGAGTAATTTCCGTATCCCCGATATCTTGAACATCACGACCATAAATAGAGAAGGCCGGGAGCCCCTTCTGATTATGAGCGCCCAGGGCAGCTGCCAGGTACACAGCACCCGGACGCTCCGTACCGTTAAAGCCCCATATCGCTTTCGGTCTAGTCGGATGCACATCCATTGTTTCAGTCGGATAACACCAGGATGGGGTAACGGATATCGTGAGGCCTACGCCTGCCCGGGCGAACTTCTCCTCCGCCTGTGCCGCTTCAGCTACGCCGCCGATACAAGTATCGGCAATAACGCATTCCACGGGAAGTCCGTTACTATGGCGAAGCTGCCCCGTCAGGAAAGCGGCTGCATTCTTTGCCATTTCCATGGTACCCTCTTCGAGCGATTCACGGATGCCGCCCCTGCGGCCGTCAATGATAGGACGGATACCTATTTTCGGAAGACTGCCTTGAAGCCGATTTCCCACTTGAACGTTCATTTGAAGAAACATCCTCTCCGATTAGAAATACGAATTCCATTCCTCATGGAATACGCTTGATTTCATTGCGGTAAATATGGACCATGCATGCCTGCTCTTCCTTGCGAATCCGCTTCAGCAGGATTTCCCCGGCTTTCTTCCCCATGTCATACGGATTCTGGTCGATATAATAGAGCCCGGGATGCTTGAGCAAATTCCCCGCCTCGACTTCACCGAACGACGCGACTGCCACATCGTCTGGAATTCGAAGACCCCTGTTCACCAATTCCAGAAGGACGCCAAGGCTCATCTTGTTGTTGAGCGAAATGATCGCCGATGGCGGCGACTTCTCTTTCAGAAACTGGCCGACTGCGCGAATTCCTCCCTCTGTGGAGAAATCGCCATTGTATAGAAGCGGGTCACGATCAAGCCCGTGCTCCTTCATCGCCTTACGCACACCGTCGTAACGTTCTCGTCCGGTACTAGCCCGTGCAGGTCCGTTCACGACACCGATTCGGGTATGCCCGTCTTCCAGCAGCTGCTTCGTCAGCAGGTAGGCGCCCTGTGCATTGTCTTCCGCAACCAAATCCAGCGGCCTAGCATCCCATTGTCCCTCGAGCTTACGGTCGATCAGAACGATCGGCTGCCCGCTATTCGCCAGCTTATGGATCGTTTCACCGTTGCCTCCCGAGGTTGCCAGCACGATCGCATCCACGCGTTTCTCATAGAGCAGCTGCAGCAAACGGGACTCCTTATCGGAATTCTCATCCGAGCTGCAGAACATCAGCTGGAATCCGTCCTGGCCGACGATATCCTCGATCCCTCTTGAAATCCCCATAAAATAAGGATTGGATATGTCCGGGACGATGATGCCGATCATGAACGTCTTATCCTGCTTCAAGCTTCTGGCTATCGCGCTGGGCTGATAATTCAGCTTGGCGATGGCATGGAATACGCGTTCTCTGACTTCGGGACTGACATAACCGCTATCATTAATCACTCTAGACACCGTCGCTGTAGAAACATCCGCTTCAGCCGCGACTTTCTTTATTGTTGCTTTGGACAACCTTCGTTCACTCCAGTCATAAACCCTATGTAATCGTTTACGTAATCGGTTACACATATCGTACCTTGAACCTGCATTTCCGTCAATATCCATCTGCAAGCAATAGTCTGTCCCTCAATCTCCATACAAAAAAGAACAGCCTCAGCTGTCCTTCAAATACTTTCCTCTAAGGTTGCTTATTTTAACGACTCGCGTTGAACATAAGCAGTAGGCATCGTTACATTAATGGGATAATCCCGTTCACCGCGAATGCGCTCAATCGCCATCTTCACAGCTGAACGCCCAATATTGAATTTAGGCACATCGATCGTCGAGAGGGGGGGCGAGACATAGCTGCTCATCTCCACGTTGTCGAAGCCCAGCACCTGCACGTCTTCCGGCACACGAATGTTATGCTGTCTCAAAGCGAGCATTCCGCCGATCGCCTGAATATCGCTTGCGCAGAAGAATGCTTGCGGCAGCTTCCCACCGCCTTCCAAGAAAGCTGTTACAGCCAATTTAGCTGCGTCTGTGCTCCAATCCTTGGCAAAGATGGAGTAACCCGGGTTGATCGGGCGTTCCATCAATTTATGAGCATCCTTATAAGCTTGATAGCGGACGGTTGCCTCATACCCGATATAACCCACATGCTCGAAGGTATGCATAAGCTTGTCCATGATCCACTTTCTTGACTCGCCATAGAGATCAACCCCGACGTAATCCGAGCCGGGCAGTGCCCCCTCCAGCTCGATTCCCGCCAATATCGTGTGAATATCTCTTCTGCCCCGTAATACCTCCAGTAAGGGCGAATAGGACATATAGATAACCGCTCCGACCTTTGACTCTTCTAAAATCCGTTCGAACACCTCTGGTTGATATAAATCAGGGGTAAAGCATCCGAACGGAATATGCACACCCGATAGCAGCGCTTCATGCTCAATCCCTCTCAACACTTGTGAATAGTAAGGATCATGGTGCTGCTCCGTCGAGCTTCCAAGAACGTAGCCAATCCGAAGCTCCGTTTCACTATCCTGATGGGGACGATTTTTCTTTTTGGGATTGTAGCCGACCTCTTTGACCAATTTCCATATCAAGCTTTGCGTTTCTTCACTGCATATGCTCGTATCCTGATGATTGACGACGCGCGAGACCGTTGTGACCGATACGCCCGCCTTCTTTGCAATATCTTTTAATGTTGCCGACATGATCCAGCTCCTTCTTTGGTGCAAGCACAACCTTTAATTAAATCAATTTTAAACTAAAATAAGTTAAACTGCCAGCGTAAAGTAAATACCTGCCATCCAATGTTACAAGATCATTCAATGCTACAAGATCATTCAATGCTTCAATATAAACTCATCCAGCAGTTTCCCATCGACATCGTAGGCCTTGTAGGTCAACCTGTCCTCTTCGATATGAATTCCCGCGAACATTTGGTTTATATTCTGAAAGTGAACCTGGTGGTAGTACTGATCATCCTTCTTCTCATTGAACTTCGGGCCAGAAGTATTAACGGTCGCATAGACCGTGCCCCCGGATTCGACGATCTTCCCCTCCTTTAGCGGATACGATCTTGAATACTCGTGATTGTGGCCCTGCAGCACGAGATCCACGCCGAATTCATCGAATACCGGCACCCATCTCTTCAGCACGGATTCATCCTGGCTTCCTCCATACGCCGGTCGGTGAATGGCCGCTATGATCCATTTTTTGTCGCTTGCTTCCAAATCGCTGCGCAGCCACTGCGCCTGATCCTTCGCCTTCGATTCCGTATTCAATACGACGACGTGCACGGGTCCGTAATCAAACGAATAAGATGTCCCGGTTATGGAACTGGCCGATCCGTTAGCCGGCAAGTCGAAGTGGGAGACGAACCGGTCCGCATTCTTGTCAACCTGCTCATGGTTGCCGGTCACCGGCATGAGCGGATAGGACCTGACCCAAGGACGCGCCTTATCAAAAAAATGCCTCCACGCCTCTTCATCCTCTGGATATTCGGTTAGGTCGCCATTATGTACAATAAATGCCGCTTCCGGGAATATGTCGAAGGCTTTGTTAAGCGTCTTCCCCCACAAATCAAAATCCTGCTCCTTAATTCCCTGCGAATCCGTCACGTTAATGAAAGTAAACGAACCGGTATTCTGCGCTTCGGTCTTGAAGGCGGCCGGTTCACTCCAGCCCTCGCCGCTGCCGTCTCCTGCTCGGTACATATATGTGGTGCCAGGCTCCAGCCCGCTGGCTTCTACTTTGTGCACGCTATGAAAGATACCTTTGTCTACCTCAAGGGTCGTCGTCGAGCCTTGGAAAACAAGGACTTCATCTCCCTCAAATGAAATCTCGGAGGTCCCTTTGACCACCTGCAGAACGGCTTTGCCCTTCGTGTCACCGGTATGCCAAGTAAAGGCTCTGCTCGTTTTGGGATCGCCTTTGAAGGTCGTCACCAAAGACTGCGGTTCGACCGGTGACCGGGCGACCTTCTGGCTCAGCTCCACCCATATTAATCCGATGGCAACCAGTACAAGAAGTATCGCTAACAGCCAGTATCCATAATTACGTATCACTTGATCTTACCTCCCGCCTCTGTATCCAACTTTCACAAGCTTGCCGTGAATCGGCCGTTTCGTCAACACCGCTATCAACATTCAGCGAACATTCAGTTTGTTTTCAGCTTAATATTAGGTTCGGATTGTAAAGTGAATGTAAAGCAATTGTAAATCACGGTACGGACAGAAAGCGAGGTGCATGAAATTGAATCCAAATCTGAAATATCGTCACGAGTTAAAATATTACGTCAACCATCATCAATATCACATTATTCGCCAGCAGCTGAAAAGATTGCTGGCACCGGATAAGAACGCCGATTCCAGCGGGCAATATCATATTCGCAGCCTATACTTCGATGACATCGACAACAAGGCGATCCATGAGAAGCTCGGCGGAATCCGTGATCGCGAGAAATACCGCATCCGCATTTATAATTTCTCCGACAGAGTCATCCATCTGGAGAAGAAAATCAAGTATAACGATTATATTACCAAGGTGAAAGCTACGCTTAGCCGGGAGGTGGCCGATGCGATTCTGGCTGGAAATTACGAGGTTCTGAACGACCCTCGAAAACCGCTGCTGTACGAGATGTATCAGCAAACGACCAAGCAGATGCTAAGACCCAAGGTCATTGTCGATTACGTTCGCGAAGCATATGTGTCCGCTGCGGGTAATGTGAGGATCACATTCGATAAAAACTTGAAGACGGGCTTAAACGCGACGGATATTTTCAATTCGAAGCTTAACACGATTCATGCTTTTGACAATAACTTCATTGTGTTCGAAGTCAAGTACGATGAATTCCTTCCAGATTATATCCGGACGGCTATTCAAGCTAACGGACTCGTTCGACAATCAAATTCCAAATACGTCATATGCCGAAAATGGCTTAAATTCAACTCTTGGGAGGACCAATAAGATGGCCGATACAACCACGGCAGCCGCAGCTGCGGCTGCGACTGCGACAACCGAACAAACGAAGAACAGCTTTTCCGATATCATCAAAAACTCCGTTCTGCAAAACTTCAATTCCGACATCAGTATTTCAAAGATTTTATTAACGCTAGCGATCGCATTTCTCATCGGCTTGTTTATTTACTTCTTATATAAGCGGATTTTCAGCGGTGTCTTGTATTCGAAAAGCTTCAATGTTTCCTTAATCGGTATGACGTTAATTACAGCTATGGTCATCATCGCGATTAATTCGAATCTTGTGCTGTCACTCGGGATGGTCGGGGCGCTCAGTATTGTCCGTTTCAGAACGCCGATCAAAGATCCGACGGATTTGATCTTTCTGTTCTGGGCTGCAACAGTAGGCATCGTAACCGGCGCAGGCTTTTATACGCTTGCGATTATCGGCTCCGTCGTCATTGGACTCGTATTATTTATTTTCATTAAAAATGCTTCGTTCGAGACGCCGTACCTGCTCGTAATCAACTGTGACGGAGACGCAAGCGAGAAAGCGATCAACGAGAAGCTGACCCAGCTGGTCAAACGCTTTAATGTGAAGCAAAAAACAGTCACGATGGACAATATCGAGATGACGGTTGAACTCCGTCTGGGCACCAACGAGCCTCGCTTCGTGAATGAACTTACGAATCTAGACGGCGTGAAGAGCGCCGTGCTGATTAGCTACAGCGGCGACTATGTATCTCAATAACGGGCGGTGGTGATATGAAACGAAGAAGAAAGTATTCCTTGCCGATCATCGCATTAGTCTGTGCCGCTATTGTACTGATCGGAATAACCGGCCAGATTGTGGCGAAGGAAGACAGCAAGCCCGGACAAGCCGCCACTTCAACGGAAGAGAACGCGGCATTGATCGCGGAGCAGGTTTTTCCCAAGGATAAAGTTATTGACGTGAAGATAACAATTGACGCGGATGAGTTCCAGGACATGATCGACAATGCTTCGCAAGAAGTCATGAAATCGGCGACCGTCGAATATAACGGGATTCAATACAATAATGTGGGCATTCGGACTAAAGGCAATCTTAGCTTGCGAAGCGTTGTCAGCATGACCGATTCCGACCGCTACAGCTTTAAGCTGTCCTTTGACGAATATTTGGACAATCAGACCCTGTACGGCATCAGTAAAATCAACCTGAACAACAACTACAGCGACGCGAGCTATATGAGGGAATTCCTGACCTATGAGCTGGCTTCGGAGATGGGCTTGCCGACGCCAGGCTTCTCTTATGTCAATGTCTACGTAAACGGCAAGCTGTGGGGGTTCTACCTGGCGGTCGAACAAATTGGGGATTCCTATCTCGAAGCGAATTTCGGCAATTCGACCGGTGAGCTGTATAAAGCGGAAATGATGGGCAGCGGCGGCAATGACTTGAAGTGGATCGACGATAACATCGATTCCTACTCCTCGCTTGTCCGGAAGTCCAAATCCTCAGACAGCGACCGACTGATCGAGATGCTCGACGAGCTGAACAACGGCAGCGATTATGAGACGGTGCTGGATGTTACGGAGGCGCTTCAATATGTGGCCCTCAATGTGTTAACCGTAAACACGGACAGCTATTTGGGGCAAAATAAACAAAATTATTATTTGTACGAGGACGATGGAATCTTCAACATTCTACCGTGGGACTATAACATGGCCTTCGGCGGTCTGGGCAAATCCTCGCTGCTCATTGACGAGCCGACCCAGGGTGCCGTTGCCGACAGGCCGTTGATCGCCAAGCTGCTGGCGGTTGAGGACTATAAAGATAAGTACCACAGCATGATACGGGATGTACTGGAAGGTTATCTTGCCAATGAGACGTTCTCTGCACGCGTACTGCAGGTGTCGGATTTGATCAGCACCTATGTCGAGGACGATCCTTCATCGTTCTACACTTATGATGAATATAAGTCCGGCGTACAATCGTTGGTATCGTTAAACGCGAGCAATGTGGATACCTATACGCAGCAGCTCGATGGAAAAATCGCAATCTCCGGCGACGGAAGCGGCAGCGGCGGCGGGATGGACGGGTTCATGGGTGGTAATCGCGGCGGTGGAAGGGACAGGAACGGGAACGCAGCCGGGGACGCTGCTCCAAGCGGAGATGCTCCTGCCCAGCAGAACGGTGCCACTCCAAGCGGAAATGCACCTGCCCAGCAGAACGGTGCAACTCCGAGCGGAGATGCCCCTGCTCAGCAGAACGGTGGCACTCATAACGGAGATGCTCCCGCTCAGCAGAACGGTGACACTCCGAGCGGAAATGCACCTGCCCAGCAGAATGGCGGCGCCCCTAGCGGCGGGACTCCTTCTCAGGGACAACCTGATTCGTATGGACCAAGCAAGGCGAACAGCACGGCAACACAAACGTCGTTATCCACGGCACAGGATGCCTCGATCGTTCTTGCTGCCGTTGAGGGCGGAAGCGCCCCGACGAATAATCAAGGTGCGCAAGAAGCGCCGAACACTCAAGGTAATGGCCAAGAGCTTCAAGGCGGTACAGGCGGCCCAAACGCTGCCCCTGATGGCCAAGCTCCAAACGGTCAAGGGGGCGGGCTGGCTCCAATGGACGGACAGGGCAATTTCGGCGGCGGTAACGGGATGGCTCCTCCGGAAGACATGGGCGGAGGTCCGGACGGGATGGGCGGCGACTTCGGCGGTCGCGGCGGTATGGGCGGCGGCGGTATGGGCGGATTCCCAGGCGGCATGAACGGCCAGGTTAACGCCGTAACGGAAGACAACACACAGGAAGCCTATATGGTCCTGGGCTCTTTAGTCGTCTTGGCTCTTGCCATCACTTTTATCGTATTCTTCAAAAGAAAGCGGATCTAAAGCCGAATAAAGATATCAACAAAAAGCGATCCAAACCATTACGGTTTTGGATCGCTTTTGTTACATAGCGTGATGCTGCTCGAATACGATTTTTTAGTTGCTGGCATTCAAGCGATAGTACAGATCATTCCATCGGAGCTCATTCTCTATGCTCTGAATCGTCGTTCCATTGTTAATGATCACACATTCGATTCCAGCCATTTTGGCCCAGTCGGCCATCTGCTCGCTTGTGACATGATGGGAATAGACGAAGTGGTGTGCGCCTCCCGCCGTAATCCACGCTTCTGCCGCGCTCTCCAGCGACGGCTCCGGCTTCCACAGTACGCGTGCAACAGGCAGCTTCGGCATCTGATGCGGGTTCTGAACCCCTTCTACCTCGTTAACGATCAGACGGAATCGGTTGCCCAGGTCCACGACCGTCGCATTAATGGCTTTGCCTTCGATACCGTCAAAGATGAGACGGGCCGGATCTTCCTTGCCGCCGATGAATAACGGATGCACTTCGATCCGCGGTTTGCTTGCCGTCAAGGTCGGACAGATCTCCAGCATGTGGGATCCAAGCACCATAGCATTACCCTGTTCCATATGATACGTATAATCTTCCATGAATGAAGTCCCTTTATTGCCGGCCATCACCTTCATCATACGAACGAGCGCGGCGGTTTTCCAGTCACCTTCCGCCCCGAAGCCGTAACCGGCTCCCATCAATCGCTGGGCTGCCAGCCCCGGAAGCTGCTTCAAGCCATGCAAAGCCTGAAAGCTGGTAACGAAGGCGCTGTAACCGCCCTCCTGCAAGAACGCCTTGAGGCCGATTTCGATCTTGGCTTGCTCGCGAATGGCATCCCTTTCTTGGCCTTCGGCACGCCCTTCCGGCGTAAAGTCATACAGATCCTCATATTCATCCATAAGCTCCCGAACTTGACCCTCTGAAACCGCTTGCACGCGCTCTGCTAAATCGCCAATGGAATACCCATTGACTGACCAGCCGAACCGGATCTGACCTTCCACTTTATCGCCTTCCGTTACAGCCACATAGCGCATATTGTCGCCGAAGCGGGCGATTTTGATCGTTTGGCTCTCCGTGCAGCCTGCGGCGGTCTTCATCCAGGAGCCAATTCTCTCACGGGCCTTCCCATCTTTCCAATGACCGGCGATGATTTTGCGGGCAATTCCGAGGCGGGCCCCGATATATCCAAACTCCCGATCTCCATGGGCGGCTTGGTTAAGATTCATGAAATCCATATCGATGCTGTCCCAAGGGATTTCAACATTGAATTGGGTGTGAAAATGAAGGAGCGGCTTCTGCAGCTGCTTTAAGCCGGGAATCCACATTTTCGCCGGTGAGAAGGTATGCATCCAAGCAATGACGCCCGCACATAGCGGATCTGCATTCGCATCCTGACAGACACGATGGATCGCTTCCGTCGACGATACGACGGATTTCCAGACGATCGGGTATGTAACCGCTTCATCCTGATCGAGTCCAGCCACGATTTCCTTCGCATTGCGTTCAACCTGCTCCAGCGCTTCTTCGCCATATAAGCCTTGGCTGCCAGCCACGAACCAGAATACGTAGGGTTTAGTTTGAAGCATGATAAGACCTCCTAAAAGTTTTGTGGAGCATAACATATATTCTAATCATCGCAACAAAACTTGCTTCGTAAGCATATGCTTCGTTTTGTGGAGCATAACCTTCATTCTAATCATCGCAACAAAACTCGCTTCGTCTGTGAAGCGAACACTACGCTTTGCCGCTGCTCCGGAAAGTACGCATAATTCCTTGTGCGTCTTCCTGGAAATCAAGAATGACATTCATCATGAAATCATGATAGAACAGCTTCTTCTCATTTTGAATCATCCGTTCCTTCGCCTTGTCCATCACCTTCAAAGCCATCCCCGTATAATAATTGATCTTGGCGACGCCTTGATCGATGGAACGGTGGAAATCCTCGTCTGAAAGCCCCGAGCCGCCGTGCATGACGATCGGAACCCCGGCTGTGCGGCTAATTTGGGCGAGGCGCTTCAGGTCCAGCACCGGCTTCTTCAAGTAGACGCCGTGAACCGTACCGAACGCTGCCGCCAACGCATCAATCCCTGTCCGCTCGACAAATTCAGAAGCCTGCTCTGGGTCGGTGTACAGCGTCGTATCATCCGTAATGGAATCGTCGTCTTCCCCTTCCGCACCACCGCTCTTAGGCCGGGTAACATAGCCGAGCTCGCCTTCTACGGAAACATCCAGTGCCTTAGCGATCTTCACGACTTCCGACGTTCTTCGGACATTATCCTCATATGCATACTCCGAACCGTCGAACATAATCGCATTGAACCCCAGATGCATCGCTTTCATAACCGCCGGGAAGCTCTTCCCGTGGTCAAGCAGGATGCTGACTGGCACCTTAGCCTGGTTCATCGCGTCCACCATGACCGGAGCAATCTGCTCCAGCGGTGTATACTTAAAATGAATTTCGGCGTGGCATAGAATAACCGGTGATCGTTCCTCCTCAGCTGCTTGAATGATGCCTCGAATCATATCAAGATTGATTGCATTGAAACATGGAACAGCATATCCTCGCCTGGAAGCATCCCGCAGCAGTTCCCCCATGGAAACCTTCGACATGTCTTCGCTCACCCGCTCTTTCTAAAAGCGATTTCATTACACCTTAATCCACAACTTATTTTAGTTTAATTACAACTTATATTCAATGAAAACATTATTTAAATGCTACTTTAAAATAGATATCTCTGCTCAAAAGACCTCCACCTGCAATAGTCGCGGGCGGAGGTTCTTTTGTCGTTAGATATGCAAACGGAAGTTTATAATAAGGTGCATTATTGTACATCGCCAAATAGCGCGCTCCCACGCATTAGCGGAATTCATTCGCATCGGCTGCGACTGCCGCTTCTAAATCACTGTCGCGGAACGATTGCGCCATTCGCTTCAAGCTTCTCGCGCAAGACGTCAATATCTACGTGACCGACGGGTATGTTCATCTTGGCTGCCATAACGGCCGCCACACCTGCCACTTGTCCCGTAGCCGAGCATGAAGCCTGTACCCGGTATGCGGAATTGGCTTCGTCGTCGCCAGATATGGAGCGGCCAGCCATAATCAAGCGGTCACTTCCTTGCGGAATGAGCGCACCGTATGGAATCGTCGCAACCACGCCGTCCTCCAGCGGGCGGATATCGATCGCATTCCCGTTATGTTGATGGATATCAATCGGATAATAGCTGTAGCATACGGCATCGTTCCAGACATAGCCCGTCTTATACGCTTCCCCCGTGATACGCGTCTGGCCTACGATGCGCTTCGTATCGCGGATGCCGCATTCGCTCGCCACATAATCGACTGACAAATTCTCGCATCCGGGCACAGTGCGCAGAAAACGATACGCCCTCATCAAGGCCGCCCTCGCCTTCAACTCCGCCTCCGTCTTCGTGCGGGAGGTAGAGCCGTCGATGCCTGTAATATGATGATGGTTGCCGCCCCCGCTGCGCAGCTCTCTCCAGAACGGCGGATGCTCCCGATCCGCATGGGAGTGATCGGTCACCAATACGTCCCCCGCTGCAAGCGCCTCATCATAGAGCGCCTGCAGTACGCTAGGCGTGACGTGATTCAGATCATATCCTGTCAAATGATAGATCAGCGTACCCGGTTGACGGCTGGTCGATTGTTCCAGCGGATAGGCCATCATTTCCGCCACATTGGCATCGCCGGTCGCATCGACGACGACCTTCGCTCTTAACGCCTCTGGTCCGCTCTTGCCCGCTACGACGACGATTACTCCATCCGCATCCTGCCTCACATGAACCGGCATTTCATGGAATCGCAGCTGTACGCCCGCTTCCAGGCATAAATCATCCAACACGGTGCTGTAGATAAACCGGTTTACCAGAATATGATGCTGGGGGTGATGCTTCGGCTTATAGGGAATGGAGAAGTCAGGAAGAACGGCGCCGCCCCGTGCAACGGTTGCTTCGATAATCTCCCAGCCAATACCGGCAATCACCTGACGGCCCAGCCGAGTGTGAAACAAGCCGGGAAAGTTGACGGACGCGACTACGGTCGTTCCGCCGAGAATGCCGTTCTTCTCGATCAAGGCCGTCCGTGCGCCTTCCCGCGCTGCCTGTATGGCGGCGGCGCATCCTGCGGCTCCGCCCCCGAAGACGATCACATCGTATTCCGCTTCGACGTCCAATACAGCTTTATATTCGATTTGCTCCATACTTCTCCCGCCTTTCGCAATATACAGAGGGAGATCTGACTCCATCCCCCTCTGTCCCGTCTCATATTATTGTATGAAGCCCAATGCCTGCAGCTCGCTTGACGCCTGTTCGATATATTGATCCAATTGATAGGTCTTCTTAAGTCTGGATAAAGTCTCCGAATTCCGAGACCGGGCGTTTGCCGTATACGAACTTGATCATTTCTTCTTTCTCGTATTTGATCTTGTCGGTCACGTTGACGCCTTCCGGCACCGAAACAAAACCATCGTACACTTTAATGAACGGCAGTCCATTCGCGAATTCGAAATAATTCTTGATAGGTCAGAATCTGGCATTGAGATATTCCATCTCGATCCGCCCCGTCAGCTGATGCATCGTCGCATGTCCGACTTCCGTCACGGTCTCCTGGTTGAGCGCCCTAGTTCCCAGCTCCATGTACGGCTCGCGATCGCGCCTGCCTCTTCTTTCCTCTAGAATCAGCTCAATTAATCCAAGCACCGACTGGCGGAACCGCTCCTTGTCGAAGGGCTTGAGAATATAGTCCGTTACGCCAAGCTTAATGCCCCGCTGTGCATATTCAAAGTTATTGTATCCGCTTACAATAAGGATCTTCGGACGATATTCCGCCACAAGAACATTCTCGACCAGCTCCAAACCGGTCATCTGCTGGAGCACAATATCCGTAATAATGATACCCGGTGCCTGCTCTACGATCAGCGCCAGCGCCTGCTCCGCATTATCGAAGGTATAATTGTTTGACAGTAGCATGGACCTCTAGCAATGAGTCCTTCATGCCGTTCAGAATATCTTCTCATCTTCAACGATTACGATTTCCATGGTTTCATGACTCCTTACACAAACAGTAAACATCAGGCAATGTTATAGATCATATCAGTTACAGTGCGGAATTGTAAACCGAAACAAGAAGGTGCGTCCCGCTCTGCTTGGGTAGAAGGCGCAGAGTGCTGAATAGGTCAAGCGGACATCATAAGTCTGCAATAAAATGAACGAAGAAAAGACGGTCCCGCTTGCGGGATCGTCTTTTTCTCCAATCGTTAGCATATCTTTTCCTTCTGCCAGCGCACGTTCTCGTCCCAATCTGAAAGCTGCAGGGGAAGTTCCTTCCAATAATACTTCAGATTATCATTCATCCAGCCCTCATATACTTCTTCCCACGGCAGTACAGCTTCCCCGCCATGCGGCTGAAGCGAGCCCCGGTCGATCGGCAGATGGGCGGGCTGATAGCGAAAATCACAGGAAAGCCGGATCTGATTTCCCTGCTGGTTAGGGAGCGCTTTATGAACGGTATGGCTGTGAAAAATAATGACGTCGCCGATTTCGTAATCGCCTTCCGCCCATTCCAGATCCATATTGCACAATACCGACTCCAGCCCGCCTGCACCGCCATGCTCCGTCACACCCAGTACCCCGGACTTATAGCTCCCCTCCAGCATCGATAAGCCTCCGAGCTCGCGCGGGCAATCCCCCAGCGGAAACCAGGCGGTCCATGTCACAGGCGTCCCTTGAATATGAATGAAATCCTGATGGGAAGGCGTTGCCTTCAGCTCACGGTGAGGCATCACAATCCGGGCGATGTTGCGCGGATGCGGCAGAACCTCACAATCGAATAACGTGCGGAATGCCCCAAGCAATGCCGGCTGATGAGCCAGCTCATGGAAGGATTCGAGCCGCTGTACCTGTTTATATAATTCCCATGGTACACCGTATCCCCGGAATGATTCGAGGGATAGCTTGTTAATGGCCTCGTGATCCCCTATTCCCTCTTCGATTGCATGCTGGCTGCTCAATAATCCCCATTGCTTCATCACATGCAGCATTTGAGAACGTGCTTGCCGCAATTCATTCTTGTCGAGCAAGCCTTTGAAGAACAGATAGCCATCCTTCTCGGCTCTTTCCCTTAGCGCTTCCGGCTGCTCCAGCAGCGGCACCGCATCCTTGAATATCCGGGTTGCTGCTTTCTTGTCGTTATCCGATACCCTGCTCATCGTGCCAGCCTCCTCATTCTTCTTACTTCCATCATAGTAAAAAGATGAGTGGCTGGCTTTAGCTTCTTCCTATAAAAGTTGCACTTTACAGGACTGCTGCCGGTGTGCGTTCTGCCGCAACCCCTACCTCAAGCCGTGCTTGAGCGGCAGCAATTCTAGCCAACGGTACACGGAACGGGGAACAGCTCACATAGTTCAAGCCTGTACGCTGACAGAACAGAATGGAAGCCTTGTCACCGCCATGCTCACCGCATATTCCTGTTTTCAGAGCAGGCTTTACGGCTCTTCCGCCGGCAACAGCAAGATCGATTAACTGTCCAACACCGTCGGTGTCCAGCACCTGGAATGGATTGTACGGGAGCAGCTTCTGATCGATGTAACGAGTCAGAAACTTGCCTTCGGCATCATCCCTGCTGTATCCGAAGGTCATTTGCGTCAAATCATTCGTTCCGAAGGAGAAGAAGTCCGCATGCTCTACAATCTGTTTGGCTGTGAGCGCAGCCCGTGGAACTTCGATCATGGTGCCTACTTTATAAGCAAGCAGCCCGCTCTTCTCTGGTCCCAGGATCCGCTTCGCGATATCTTCGATTCTCTCGCGAATCAATTGCAATTCCGCAGCGTGCCCTACCAAAGGAACCATAAGTTCAGGGCGAACGTCTATGCCTTCTTCCATGCAGGTGTCGGCTGCGCGGAATACGGCTTCGATTTGCATATCATAGATCTCAGGGTATACGATACCCAGTCTGCAGCCTCTCTGTCCAAGCATCGGATTGGTCTCATGCAGCAGACGGACCTTACGGATTAGTACCTGCAGCTCCTTCTTCTTCGCAGGGGTTTCCGGATCCTCATCATTCAGCTGGCTGACCTGCCGCAGAAGCTCCTCGAGGTTCGGCAGAAATTCATGAAGCGGCGGATCCAGGAGACGAATCGTTACCGGAAGTCCGGCCATAATACGGAATATCCCCTCGAAGTCGGCTTGCTGCATCGGCAGAAGCAGCTTCAGCGCGCGATTGCGGTCGTCGATATTGTCGGCCAATATCATCTGCTGTACGACAGGGAGTCTCTCGGGCGCGAAGAACATATGTTCCGTCCGGCATAGGCCGATTCCTTCGGCGCCGAAGCGTCTAGCCGTTTCCGCATCCTTCGGATTATCGGCATTGGTGTACACCTGCAGGGTACGGATCTCATCTGCCCATGCCAGCATTTGCGTCAATTCCGGCGTCATCTCAGCTTCACGCAGCGGAACTTTACCTGCAATCACGCGCCCGGTAGTCCCGTCCAGCGTAATCCAATCGCCCTCTTTCAACACTACGCCGGCGATTTGCATCGATTTTTCCTGATCCGTAAATTGAATACCTTCGCATCCGCAGATGCATGGAGTTCCCATACCGCGGGCAACTACGGCAGCGTGGCTTGTCATCCCGCCTCTGCTCGTTAAGACACCCTCCGATGCGATCATGCCATGAATATCTTCCGGTGTCGTTTCCTGCCGTGCCAAAATAACGGGTTTGCCCATCCGATTCCATTCAACGGCAGTATCCGCATCGAACACGACCTGACCGGTTGCGGCACCAGGCGAAGCGGGAAGGCCGGTTGCAAGCACTTGTTTGATCTTGCTCTCATCCATGCCTCTATGCAGAAGCTGATCCAGATGACCGACTTCGATGCGGCGCAGCGAATCCTCTTTGCTAATGCTTCCTTCGGAGACGAGGTCGACCGCGATTTTCAATGCAGCCTGTGCGTTCCGCTTGCCGTTACGAGTCTGTAAGAGGTACAGCTTTCCGTTCTCTACTGTAAATTCAATGTCCTGCATATCTTTATAATGCCGCTCAAGCTGCTTGGCAACCGAGAATAGATGATCATATACCGCGGGCATTTCACTCGCAAGTGTTGCAATTGGCATCGGCGTTCTTACTCCGGCTACCACATCCTCACCCTGCGCGTTGACGAGATATTCGCCAAACAGAACATTCTCGCCGTTAGACGGGTTACGCGAGAAAATAACACCTGTACCGCTATCGTCACCCATATTGCCGAATACCATGCTTTGGATATTGACTGCAGTACCTTGATGATCAGGAATATGATGCACTCTACGATAGATTTGGGCTCTCGGATTGTGCCAAGAGCGGAATACCGCTTCCACAGCCAGGAACAGCTGTTCATTAACATCCTGCGGGAATACCCGTTTGGTCTTCTGAAGGATGCATTCTTTATAAGAAGCAATGAGACGCTTCCAGCCTTCAACGCTAATCGACTGATCCAGCTCCGTCCCTTCCTGCTGCTTTAATTCATGCAATAACCGTTCGAAGTGATAAGCTTCGATATTGAGTACGACATTGCCGTACATCTGGATAAAGCGTCTATAGCAATCGTAAGCAAACCGAGGATTATGTGTATGGTTGGCTAAGCCTTGAACCGTTTCATCGTTCAAACCTAAATTTAATACGGTATCCATCATGCCTGGCATGGACGTTACCGAGCCGGAACGTACAGATACCAGCAGAGGGTTGCGCGAATCGCCAAAATGCTGTCCTTTTTCGATCTCGAGCTGCTTAAGAGCCGTGGATATTTGAGCGCGCAAGTCTTCGGAGGTCATTCCGCCTTGCTCATAAAAGTCCCGGCAAGCTTCGGTCGTTACCGTAAATCCTGGTGGAACCGGAAGTCCGAGGCGGACCATCTCAGCCAGATTGGCCCCTTTCCCCCCCAATAGATGAAGCATCTGTGCATGGCCTTCTTGAAAAGCGAATACTTGTTTATGCGGTACACCTGACATTCTCAATGTCCTCCTTTAGAAAGTTGTTGGCAGGGTTCACTTTGGCATACCCCATAAAATTTCTTGACACCATTTGTAGGAATCGTACCCATCAGGCAGCCGCAATATTTGCACAGGATCATACCCAAATCCAGCTTCCGTTCCACTTGGTTGATCACGATTTTATTGACATTCATACCTTGTTCCCCTCCTCAACAACTTTAGTACAACATAAATATAACAAAAACTCATTTAATGCACAATATATTTATTTATGATGCACTATATATTTTTTTATCCCGATCAAACCACTCTCTTTCGAACCCTATCAGACACTTATATGCATCATATAAAACAAAAATGACGACCCATTGGGTCGTCATCATGAATTGTTTCATTCGCTTGGCTAAGAGGAATTGCGTTCCTGCGAAATCTCGTCATTGGCCTGCATATACACAATTCGATCGCATATCGCATCCGCGTCTTCTTTATCATGCGTCACGAGTATCGATGTCATCTCAGCGGCTCTTAGCAGCTGCCGCAATTCGGAACGAATCTCGCCTCTCAAATTCGCATCCAGATTGCTGAACGGTTCGTCCATGAGCAGGAGAGCGGGCTCCGGCGCAAGCGCCCGCGCAAATGCAACACGCTGCTGCTGCCCGCCGCTAAGCTCATGGGGATAACGTCTGCGGTAATCCTGCAACTTGACCAGCTCCAGCATCTCGCCAAGGCGCGCTGCCCGATTCTTCTTGGATAGACGATGCAGGCCAAAAGCAATGTTCTGTTCAACCGTTAGATGGGGGAATAGGCCGTAATCCTGAAATACCATCCCTACTCCGCGTAATTCGGGATTGACGAACTTCCGCGCGTCCACCATCGTTGTTCCGTCGATGACGATCCTGCCGGTGACCGGCTCTTCCAGCCCGGAGATCAGGCGAAGCAGGGTGCTCTTACCGCAGCCGCTTTGTCCCAATACACCGACGGACTCTCCTTTATCCAAACCGAGCGAAAACCGGCGCAGCACGGTTCGGCTTCCTTTGTCATAGTGAAAAGAAACGTCGGACATTTCAAAAAAGGTCATTGTGAATTCTTCTCTCCTAACCAGTGATAGAAAAAGACGGATACCATGCCTACCCCGATGATGAATAACGAAGGAACGGATGCTTGATGAATTTGTTCATCGCTCGCATACTGATAGGCTTTGGTTGCCAGCGTATCGAAATTGAAGGGGCGCAGCAGCAGCGTAAGCGGCAGCTCCTTCACGATTTCCATAAACGTCAGAATGCAGCCTGTCAGTACGGCTCCCTTTATTAAGGGCAGATCGACCTTGAAAAAGGTGCGTGTCATCCCGAAGCCAAGCAGGCGGGAAGCTTCCGTATACCGGTTACCCGTTTTCTCGAATCCGGCTTCAACCGCGTTATAGCCTACGGCCAAAAAACGGATGACATAGGCGAATATGAGCATGGCAAGCGACATGCTCAGCACAAGCTTTCCCTCGCCTAATCCCAGCCATCCGTAGACGCCGCTGAGCTGTTCATCGAAGGAGATGAATACGGCCAACACGCCGATCGACAATACCGCACCGGGAACAGAGTAGCCCATCGAAATCAGCTTTGAGAGAACAAGCGTGAACAACGAGCGTCCGGTCCGATTGACATTGGCGGCAATTACGGCATGCAGCATAAGAGCCACGATGGATAGAGCCGACACGGACAGCGTATTCACGAGCAGCTCTGCGAATTTAGCATTCAGTACGTCCCGGTACGTCCACGCAGCCCATACGATTAGCTGCAGCACCGGAATGAGAAAAGAAAGAGAAACGATCACCGCGCCGAATCCACATGCAGCCCATGCGGGCAAGCCTCGCAGTCTTCTTCTGGATAGCGGACTCGTCCTGCTCGTTGAAGCATTATATTTTTTCCGTTTACGAAGCAGTCGTTCGATCAGGAATACACCGATGATGACACTCATGAGCCATGCCGCCAATCGTATAGCCGAATCGACATCATACATGCCGAACCAGGTGGTGAAGATCGCTGTCGTGAACGACTGTATGCCAAAATGCTTGGTCACGCCGAAATCGTTCAACACCTCGAAGGCAACCAGACTCACGCCTCCCATTATCGCCGGCTGCGACAGAGGCAGCACGACACGGAAGAAGATATGCAGCGGGTTTTTCCCGAGCAATCTCGCATTCTCGATAAATGAGGCGCTCTGCTTCTCAAAAAAAGATCTCGTAATCAAGTAGACATAAGGAAATAAAAACATCGTAAAAACAAAAATAGCACCCTTCATGGACATGATGTCAAAGTACTTCTGATCCGGTGCCCAGCCTAAAACGTTGCGCATGAAGACTTGTACGCTTCCGGTGTAGCTAAGCATAGAGCCGTACGTATAAGCCGCAATATAGGGAGGAATAGCCAGTGGCAGCACAAACGCCCAGGAGAACAATCTCCTGAGCGGGAATTCATACGCTGCTACGAGCCAGGCAAGCGTTACTCCGATCATAACGGTTAGCGTTCCCGTACCCAGCACCAGCCATAATGACTGCAGCGCATAATCTTTAAGCATGAATTGCTGGATATGCTGCCAATTCTCATTGGGCTTCTGGAAGAGACCAATGAGAATATATAGAGACGGAAGAAGGGCCACGAGGGCCCCAATTACGCTTATTACCATCCAAGTATTGCTTCTTCGTTGTAATCTCCGCAGCCAAGCAAAACCATTCATGTTTATTTCCAGCCTACTTTGTTAAGAATTTCTGTTGCTTTCTTGTTGTGATCTCCCAGCTTCGCATAGTCGATTTGTTGGGATTTGAATTCGCCCCACGCTGTCAGCAGCTCGGGCTTCTCCGCTGCTTGGTTGACCGGGAACTCGAAGCTTCCTTGCGTCAGGATCGTTTGTCCTTCTTTGCCTGTCAAGAACTCGATCAGCTTGATTGCATTCTCTTTATTCTTGGTATGCTTGGTCAATCCCACGCCGCTGATATTAAGATGCGTTCCGGTCGTGTCCTGGTTAGGGAAGAATACGCCGATATTCTCTGCTACCTTCACTTCTTCCGCGTCTTTGGAATTCAACATTTGTCCAACATAATAAGTATTCATGATCGCGACATCGCCGACTTTGGCGGCAATCGCCTTGGCTTGGTCGCGGTCTCCGCCTTCCGGACCGCGCGCAAAGTTATTGACGATACCCTTAGCCCATTCCTCCGTCTTCTGTTCCCCATTCAACTCAACAAAAGAGGCGACGAGCGACTGATTGTATAGGCTCGTTGAAGAGCGCGCCAATAATTTTCCTTTCCACTTGTCGGTTGCAAGGTCCTCGTATGTAGACAGCTCCTCTGGCTTCACGCGATCCTTTGCATAGACGATAACGCGTGCGCGGGTTGCAACTCCAACCCAGTTGTTATCCTTGTCGCGCCATTGTTCCGGGACATTCTGTTTCACGGTCTCGGATTCAATCGGCTGAAGAACATCATTCTGCTTCGCATAGTTCAACACACCGCCGTCGACGGTAACGAACAAGTCCGCTTCGGAGCTCTCGCCCTCACGCTTTAACCGCTCTACAAGCTCTTCAGCCGTTCCTTTGATCTCGTTAACCTTGATGCCCGTCTGCTTCGTGAACTCTTCATAGAGCAGGCTGTCCACATCGTAATGCCTTGCGGTGAACACGTTGACGACCTTTTCCTTGCCTGATCCTTCCGTATCTTCGGGCTTCTTCGCATCATTAGCTGCGTTGGGCTCCGAATTCTCTGTTGTATTGTTCGTAGCGTTAGACCCGCAGCCAGTCATAAGTACGAGCGAAGCCATGACCAGAAGAATGATGCCGATGGTAACCTTTTTCATTTGAATGCTAACCCCTCAATCGTTATTATTATTTTGCCTGGTGTTACGAACAACTGAAAATAATATTCATTCTCATTTGAAGCTAAGAAGCAAGACCGAGTTATTTGATAATGAATATCATTACCACTTGCATCGGCTATTGCCTATTGTAGCGGACCAAAATGAGAAAATGATGTGAAAACAAAAAAAATTAAACCTCTTCTTGCACCTGATGTAATGCCTGGAGGCAGACGGATACTGTCGTGCCCTCATTCTCCTTGCTTCGAAGAGAGATCGTTCCCTTGTATCGTTCCGTCAGACGTTTAGCAATCGAAAGTCCGAGGCCGTGCCCGCCCTGTTCTCCGCTTCTAGCTTTGTCGACCCGGTAAAACCGGTCCATCACTAGCGGCAAGTCATGTTCGGGTATTCCCATGCCGCAGTCGGTAATCTCCAAACAAACCGCATCCTTGTTCATAAATCCGCGGACCGAGATCACTGCCCTCTCCGGCGAATATTTGACCGCATTATCCAGCAGAATGAGAAGAATTTGCTCGAGATGCTGCACGGAAATGACGATTGCGGCATCCGCTATCCCTTCCAGTTCGGATTCCAAGCGAGCCGAAGGATAAAGAACTTCCATATTTTTGAGGATCGTTCGTATGACCTGATCGGGATTGGTTACAACGTCTTTCTCATCGATGCTGCCCTGCTCAACCCGTGTCAACACAAGCAGCTCCTGCACGAGCCCCTTCAGACGGGACATCTCTTGAATGGAAGCCTCCAGGGATTCCTCCAATATGGCGGGATCCGTCTTCCCCCAGCGCTGCAGCATGGATAGATGCCCCTCTACGATCGCAACCGGCGTTCGGAACTCATGGGAAGCGTCCTCAACAAACTGTCTCTGCTGCTGAAAAGACTTTTCAACCTGATCCATCATTTCGTTAAACATCTTCATCAGCGTGGATATTTCATCTTGATTGTCGCTAATCCGCACCCGTTCGTGCAGTCCTTTGTGCTTCACATTCCTCATCGTTTCTGCCATCGATTGAAGCGGCCTAAGCAGCTGACGCGCCAGCAGCATGCCGCCTAAACCGCTAATGACGACAGCCCCTAAGCCGCATAGGATCATGACATAGAGGATAGCCGACGTTAATTCATGGAAGGCTTGCGTGCTCTTTACGATCTCGATCGTTCCGTTGAATTGAAAGATCGTCAAGGGACTCCTCATAACGAGCAATTGGTTACCGCTATACTTCCCTTCTTCAAGCGATGTACGGGTAACCGGCCGGGGAGCGACCCATTCAGCGGGAATGTCATTGGACACGACGATGATTGGCATTCCGCCCTCGTCCAGGACGCGCAGGAGCTGGTCCTGGCGGTTGACCTTTTGCAGGAAGCTGCGAATTTCGCCTATCTCATTCTCCCCGAAGGAAGCTTCCTTCTCTAGAAAATAGTTCAGAATTTCCCTCATATTCTGCTGCGCGCGGGTTTCTTCCCGCTTGAGCATCCACTGCTCGACGAATACATATTGTACCGCGTTATAGGCTGCGAACAGCAGAAAGAGCAGCAAGGCTGACCAGATCGTCAACCTCCACTTAATCGGCATCCGGGAGAAAGGGACGGTTATCGCCGGTTTCTTCATGGTCTCATCACGTATCCAATTCCGCGTAATGTTTGGATGCAGCTGCCCTCGCGGGGACCATCGATCTTATTTCGTAAATAACGGACGTAGACATCCACGACATTGGTATCGACCGCTGCTTCGAACCCCCACACTTTATCCAGCAGGGTTTCCCGCGTCAGCACCCGGTTCACGTTCTCCATGAACGTAACAAGGAGCGCATACTCTCTCTTCGTCAGCTGGACCTCCTCATTGCCTTTTCGTACAATTCTGGAATCCAGATTGACACTCAAGTCCTGGAAGACAAGTATAGGCATATCTTGCTCCGCTGCATCCTCCTGCCTTCTCAGGATGACCCGAATGCGGGCTAACAGTTCTTCGATTGCAAATGGCTTCGTCATATAGTCATCGGCGCCATGATCCAGCCCCAAGACACGGTCCACGATACTATCTTTGGCCGTCAGCATAATAATCGGCGTCTTCTTAACGGAACGTATCTGACGGCATACTTCGATGCCGCTTAATTTCGGAAGCATGAGGTCTAAGAGAATAACATCAAAGTCCTCTCTTAGAGCAAGCGCCAGCCCCTGCCTCCCGTCGGAAACGACTTGAACCTCATAGGATTCATGCCGGAGCTCAAGCTCAATGAAACGCGACATATTTTTCTCGTCTTCAATCAGTAATATTTTTGTCATCATTGCCCCCGAAATGTCCATCGATTGAGAATAATTATCAGAATTATTGTACTCAGTTTAATACATTCACAATAGACGTTCAACACACGTTGAAAATCATAGCCGCATACAGAAAGGCCGCCGTATAATCCCGGCAGCCTTTCTGTGAATCCTTCTTATGTGAAATCATCTTCCAGCTTTCACTCTAGCCTTATAGTGAGGCGAAACGATAGGCGGTTTTCCGGCTTGATTGATCAAATTGACACCATCCGTAAGTCCCGCGTTCCGCTCGGCAAGTATATCGATCAACCGTCTTCTCCATTGCTGCAGCCGCTGCTGCTCTTCTTGCTGCCTTGTCAGATCGCGGCATTCGCCCGGATCCGCCTCCAGATCGAACAACTGCTCGCTATTCATCCGCGGGAACCAAATATACTTGGTTCTCCCATCCGTTAAGTAGTGCATCTCCTGCTCGTCCGAATAACAGGCGCAATGCTCCCCATGTACGAATTCACGCCAGTTCGCGGAAGCCGTCCCCTGCCCTTGCATCAGACCTCTCATGCTGCTGCCGTCAAGAGCACCCGGGATATCCACGCCTGCGATATCCAATATCGTTGGCATGACATCCTGAATCGCAACCGGCTTCGAGACTCTGGCTTCCGTTCGGCCGTAGGAGCGCGGCAGCTTAACGATCATGGGGATATGAGCGGATCCCTCATAGGCATAGGTTTTGCGCCATAGATTGTGATCCCCCAGCATATCCCCATGGTCCGACAGAAACACGATCATCGTGTTCTCGTACAGTCCTTCGCGCTGCAGGCATTGGATCAACCGTCCCATCTGGTGGTCGATATGATGAATGAGACCGTAATAACCCGCACGTGCCCGCCGGATTTCCTCCGGCTTGCGTACCCCCCGCCAAGCGGTGGGACTGACCGCGTCCTCGGGTTTATTGTGCATATGCGCCCAATCGCCGATGAACGGCTCAGCGAGCTGCTTTCTATCGTACAGATCGAAATAGACCGGGGGCGCATCATATGGAGAATGCGGTCTTGCGAACGATGTTTTTAGAAAAAATGGTTTACGCGGGTCTCTCCGTTTGATGAATGCAATTGACTCATTCACGGTCCAGTTGGTCGGATGCAAATATTCAGGCGCGTGATAAGGCCTTGCCATCCATGAATTCCAATGGATGCCGTGATCGACGAAATCATACGGGCCGGTCTTATGGCGATCGAACCATTCCCGGTAATCCGAGACGAACTGGGGATCCTCTACTCGGCCCGATTCGTCCAGTAAGGTATGGTGAAAGCCGTTTAGCGAACGTTGGGGATAAAAATGCATTTTGCCAATGCCTTGGGTATGATAACCCGCATCGGACAGCACGCCGGGAAGCGTGTGGGCAAATCCTGTTTCCATCGGGCCTTGGCCGGCTCCCATCCCCAATAGTCCGGTATGCCACGGATCCAATCCCGTCAGCAGGCTTGCCCGTGCGGGAATGCATGACGGAGACGGAGTATATGCGTGATCGAATACCGTTCCTTCCGCTGCCAATGCATCCAGGTTCACGGTTTCAATAATCTCGTTCCCATAGCAGCCCAGCGTGTCCCATCGCTGTTGATCGGTCATGAGCATAACGATGTTCGGCTGTTTCGACGACATGACTATTCCTCCTTCTAATCCGCTGTGCTACCATTGAGCCGACTTGCCAAGTGAGGGACGGTCCGTTAGACAATGCTGCTCCAGAAGAGCGGCATGCAAGTTCCGCTCGACGTCCGCAATGCTAGGCATGCCCGCGATGTTATCGGTTTCGTAAGGGTCACTCACATGATCATACAGCTCGCGTTCTCCCGTTGCCGGGTACCACGTATACCTGTAGCGGTCGTTCCATAGACTGAAATTATGTCCGGATGGATCATCGTCATAACAGGTCACCTGCACTGGCCATGATTCCGCTTCCCCTAGCAGCAGCGGAACGACACTTCGGCCCTGCACGCCATCCGGCACGGGAACACCGGCCAGTTGGCAAAGCGTTGGCATGACGTCCGTATTGCTCATTGCCGCATGACATTCCTTCGGCAGCTCCGCCAGCTTCTTCGGCACTTTCATCATGAAAGGCACGTGATTCAGCGTTTTGGAGCCGTAATTCGCCTTGAACACCAATCCATAGTCGCCGAGATAATCGCCGTGATCGCTCGTATAGACGATGATCGTATTCTCATCCAAGCCTAAATGCTGCAGCGTTTCTCTGATCCTCCCAACAGAGATGTCGATCAGATGAATCATGGCGTCCGTGAACTGTCTCGCCTTATGGACAAAACCGTCGCCATAACGGACCGCGTTCTGAAGCTTGTCCCCCTCATAAAGCTTACGGACGGGGGACGGAACCCCTCCTGTGCCCGCCGCCCGCTCCTGATAAGCCATCGTTCCGCGGTCTTGAAACCGTTCGGCCAGCTCGGCCGGAGGGGTGAACGGAAAATGCGGATCTGGAAAGCCGAGGAACAGGAAGAATGGCTCGACCTGATCTGCCGCGCTGTTCAAATAGGCGATCGCACGGTCGGCAATCCACGTTGAGCTGTGTGCTTCCACGGGTACGACGCTCGGATACAGCGTCCACTTGGCAGGCCCGCTCCCCCGGAAGCTCCCCGACCGCACCTTCTCCGCCACCTCCGGGTAGGTCTTCCGCAGCCAGCTCCCGTAATGACCCGTATAATCCTCTCCATGTCCGATTGTCAGCTCAACCTGATCGAAGCCATAATAAGGACCGCTCCACGCCGACATATCCTCCTCAGACCAACGAATGCGTGATTCCTCAAAGCGGCTGCTCCGGGGGCCGTTCGTACAAGTGAAGTGCAGCTTGCCTATCGCAGCCGTCCGGTAACCCGCTTCCGAGAACGCGTCCGGCATGGTCGGAACATGGCTGATTGCCTCCGCCTGAACCTGAGCCCCGGCATTCATGGGATGGGCCGTCACATGCGTCTTTCTTGGCAGCGCGACACCGTTGGCGTAGACACCGCTCGCATTCGGGTAGCGCCCCGTGAAGAACGAGGCACGCGATGGCATGCAGACCGGATGGGCCGTTACATGCCGGTGGAACAGCGTTCCCTCCGCTGCGAGCTTGTCAATATGCGGTGTGATGGCATGCAGGTTGCCAGTACAGCCCAGACTGTCGTACCGCTGTTGATCCGTATGAATGATCAAGACATTCGGCCGCTTGCTTCGAATTACGGCGGATGATTTCATGTCGCTCCCCTTTCGTTCATGCATGATGAAGCCGGGGCATCGGCATCGGCTCCTTGCCCATCTCCGCCCATAAGAAGTGGAGCAGCAGCTGCCCTTTCAGATCACGATGAGCGGGATCGTCCCAGAGGTTGCGAAGCTCGCCGGGGTCTTCCTGCAGATCGAATAATTCGCCGTAAAGCCGTTCAAAGTAGACCGTCAGCTTGTAACGTTCGCTCACATAGGTCTTGACGTGCATCAAGGTCGGTTCGTTGCGATTCTCGCAGATGACATAATCCCTCGCGGCGGATGGCTCCCCGCGCCATACCCGGCTTTGATCTACGCCCGTCATCGTCCGCGGCACCGATGTACCGGAGAAGCTAAGAAATGTCGGCGCCAAATCGACCAGCGACTGCATCGATGATTCGATCCGGCCAGCGGGAACATGTCCAGGGTATCTGACGATGAACGGCAGCTTCAATAAATCCTCATAATGGAAGGCGCCCTTATACTGCAGTCCATGCTGTCCGAAGAAATGACCGTGATCCGTTGTGTAGACGACAATCGTGTCTTCGGCAAGTCCAAGCTCATCAAGCTTATCAAGAATTTGCCCGACATACTTGTCCATGAAGCTAACCATGCCGTAGTAGACCGCCATATTCTTCTGCTGCTTCTCCAGCGGAACCTGGTGCGTGTATAGACCGTGCACGCCCTTCCCCGTCTCCTGATAAGCCGAGAAGTCAGGCCGTTCAAGCTGGGTCATGCCAAAGTGAGGCGGATTAGCCTCATGCTCTCCTGGCGTCATCTTTGGCAGCGTTAGCTCCTCAGGGTCGTACATCTTATCCCATGGCTCGGATACGAGGTAAGGCGGATGCGGGTCCGGGAAGCTCGCCCATAGGAAGAAGGGCTCTTCATCTGCGGCATAACGCTCCAGCAAGGCATTCGTCCGTTCGGCAATCCACGTATTGTAATGATAGGCTTCAGGAAGCGTCCAGCGATGCTCCGCCGATAAGGGAAGGGATCCAGTCGGCTCGGCAAAATGCGCCTTCCAGTCGAATCCTTGCTCTTCCATCCAAATGGCATAATGCTGTCCGACCAGCTGCTCGTGCGCATGATTCCGCAGCATCTCGGCATGCTCGAAGCCGTAGAACGGTCCAGTAAAATCCCGCCAATAGTCCAAGTCCTGCAGGAGCGGCATCATCTCCAGAGATGGAAACTCGTCGGTCGATGCAAGCGGTTGAAAATGGGCTTTACCGACCAGCGCGGTCCGGTAACCTTCCGCCTGCAGCTCGTCGCCCACAGTCCGGACGTCCTCGGACAGCTTGGTTCCGAGCGCCCAGGCGCCATGCTGGCTCGGGTACATCCCGGTAATAATCGACGAGCGGCTGGGCGTGCATGTCGGATTCGGGCAGTAGGCGCGCGTGAACGTGGTCCCCTCCCGCACCAGACGGTCAAGATTCGGCGTTGAAATTTCATCGTTGAACGCGCCGATCGTATTCCAATGCTGTTGATCGCTCGTAATCAAGAGAATATTCGGCTTCTTGGCCATTTCAATCAGCCTCCTAAAAGTTTTATGAGCCTTGTGCCTCGGGGGCGAGTAAAACTTAACTTCGAAAGTATAAGCCTAAGTTTTATGAGCCTTGTGCCTCCGCTGGAGCGGAGCAGGAAGAATGATTCTGAAGAAGCGCCAGCGGTCGCCTTTGTTCCCGGATATCAACCTTTACCATAAATTCATAGAAATCCGGGAACAACAGCGATCGGAAGAACATTCTGCCTGCGCAGCGGGTTCGCGTGTCTAATCCTTGGTTCAAGCGATAAAGCTCGCCCCGATACCGGAGGACCAATATCGGGGACGATGGACCGCAGTTATTTCAAAGTCTGATAACGATCATAATTCGATTGGAGAATCTCCAGCATTTCTTTCATTCCCATATCGTTCAGCTTCTTGATAAACCCATCCCACTCTTTATCCACGGTTCCGTTCATGATCCAGTTCGGCTGCATCTGCAGTACGTAGTTCATAATGTCTGCCTTCAGGATCGCCATGCGTTCCGTGTCTTCCGCAGAGAACAGCATGTTCGGATAAGACGTGTTTTGCATGAATGGCTCGTACACCTTCAAATATTCCATGCGTTCCACTTTCGCTTCATTGCTCTCCAATTTATCGGCCATGTCCATCAGAATCGCGGTTGCCGTCGTATTGCCCGGAGCCTCGCTATGTCTAAACTCATCGAAGTTCATGCCTTCCGGCGTGGGCAGGAACGTATACTTGCCGTCCGGGTTTTCCTTCAAGGTCGTACCGATCGGGCCGTATGCCCATTGAAGCGCATTCTTTTCCTTGTACAGCTCGTCTATCCAACGGAGCGAGGCTTCCGGATATTTATTCTCGGACGTAATCGCGAATCCGGCACGAGTAAAGTAATGCGGATTATACTCGTTCCAAAGCTGCGTACCGCTTGGTCCCTTCAGCGGCGGAAGCGGAACATACTGTGCCATATGCTCAGCCCCGACCACATTCACCGCACGGAATCCGCTAAATACGCCGTAGAGGGCGACGCCTTCGTTCTTCCCTTTGGCGAAATAAACATTGCGGTCATGTGTGAACACTTCCTTGTCGATCAGCCCTTGCGTAAACAGCTTGCCCAGGTAGGCCGTCGCATCCTTGTACTCCGTTTGCGCCGGATTATAGATGACCTTGTCGTCCTTGACCGATACATGCGCCGGCGAATCCAGCAGGCCGAAAGCGCCGTGGAAGGAGGATATCCCGTTCAACGAATTTTCATAAAGGAAGCTAAACGGAATTTCATCCGCTTTGTTGTTGCCGTTCGGATCCTTCTCCTTGAACGCCTTCAACGTCTGTTCGAACTCATCGGTCGTAGCCGGGATCGGAAGTCCCAGCTTATCGAGCCAAGCTTTGTTGATGAACATCACTTCACCCAATGCTTGCTCCGGACCTTCCTGGATCTGAGGAATCGAATAAATATGGCCATCCGGCGCCGTGATCATCTTCTTGATCTCCGGATTCGCCTCTAGAATCTCTTGAATATGCGGGGCATACGTAGGAATCAGATCTTCCAGCGCGATCAGCATCCCTTGAGGACCGTATTTCATGAGATCATCGTCCGTTAGACTTTCCGCACCGAAGAAGGCGTCAGGCAGCTCGCCGCCTGCGAACATCAGGTTCTTCTTTTCGGCATATCCTTCTACAGCCGCATCCCATTCGATATGCATGTTGGTTGCCGCCTCAAAGTCCTTGACAACCTTCATCTCTTCATGAGGCTTCTTCTGTTGAGCAGCCTTGGTCGTCATGAATTTCAATGTGATTGTATCCTTCACAATCGGCAAGCCGGTCAGATTAACGTCAGCCGCCGCCTCGCCTTCCTTCTTCGTTGAACCACCAGTATTGTTATTCTTGTCCGATGAGCAGGCTGACAAGAGAAGTGAGGAGGTAAGCATCGTGATTAACCCGATTTTAGTCCATTGTTTGGTCTTCATGGCCATGTGATCCCCTTTTCGAATTATCGTTCATTCCTATCATGTGAATAGGCCTCAGATGGCCGCGGTTACCCTTTGATCGAACCGATCATAACCCCTTTGACAAAATAGCGCTGCAAGAACGGATACAGAACAAGTACCGGCAAGCAAGCCACGATAATAATCCCATATTTCATGACGTCCACGATGCGCAGCATCTCGGAATCGGATTGCCCGATCGTCAGCGCATTCTCCTGCGTCTCATTGACGATCAATATTTCGCGCAAGACGATTTGAAGCGGATAGAGCGCTTCCTCTCTCAAATAAATCAATGCTTGGAAATATGAATTCCAATGCCCCACTGCGCTGAACAGCACCATGACCGCAATAATCGGCGTGGAGAGGGGCAGAACGATTTTCCAGAAAAACACAACATCCGAGCAGCCATCCATTTCCGCCGCTTCATGCAATTCATTGGGTATCGTTTGCGCGAAGAAGGTTCGCGTAATGATGATATTCCACGCTCCGACAGCTGTCGGAATGACCTGCGACCAAATGGTATTATACATGCCTAGCTCTTTGATTAACAGGTAAGACGGGATGAGGCCGCCGCCGAAGAACATCGTGAACACGATAAGAAACATAAACCAATTCTTGCCGACTAGGTTGCGGGATAAGGCATAGCCGCCCGTGAGCGTCAGCACAACGTTAATCGTTGTTCCCAGCGCGGTATACATCAATGAATTCCGGTAGCCTCGCCAGATCCGCTCGTCTTGGAAGATGCGTTCATAGCCTTCGAACGTCAATCCTTTCGGGAACAGCCAGACTTGGCCGGCATTGACGCTGTTCGGATCGCTGACCGATGAGATGATGATCACGTATAAGGGATACAGGACGATTAGCATAAAAAGCGTCAGAAAGCTGTAGTTAAGAAAGTCGAACCATCGGTCGGAAGCGTTTGATTTTACGGTCATCTGTATTCAACTCCTCTACCATAAGCTTGCCTGTTTCATTGATTTTGCCAGTTGATTGAATCCAACAAGCAGGGCAAAATTGATGACGGAGTTGAACAAACCGACCGCCGCCGAATAACTGTATTGCGCGCTTAGCAAACCGGTTTGGTAGACGTAGGTTTGAATCACTTCCGACGATCCGAGATTGAGCGGATTCTGCATCAGGTAAATTTTCTCGAAGCCTACTGCCATGAAGCTCCCGATGTTTAATATGAGAAGAATCATAATGGTTGGCATCAGGGACGGCAGATCGATATGCAGGATACGTTGAAACTTGCTTGCCCCGTCGACGACGGCCGCTTCATGCAAATCCTGGCTGACAGCCGTCAAGGCGGCTAAGTAAATAATCATCGACCATCCGGCATTCTGCCATACGCCGGAGAATACGAAGATCGTCTTGAACCACTCTGCACTGGCCATGAAGAAGATCGAATCGCCGCCGAACCACTCAATCAGCTGATTGAACAGTCCATTTCTCGGGGATAGAAACAAATAGAGCATCCCGACAATAACGACAACCGATATAAAATGCGGCGCATAGGTAACGGTCTGCACCAGCTTCTTGAATCTGGCGTTCGCGACCTGATTCAACAATAGCGCCAAAATAATCGGAATCGGGAAGGCGATGATCAGCTCGTACAGGTTGATAATCAACGTATTCCACATGACAGTGGCGAATTTATACGAGGAGAAGAACCGTTCGAAATGCTCGAAACCGACCCACGGGCTCCCCATGATCCCCTTGCTGGCCATAAAGTTTTTGAACGCAATCGTGACGCCATACATCGGGATATAATGAAAAACAAGAAAGAACAGGATCGTCGGAAACAGAAACAAATACAATTGATATTGTTTGCGTATCCGCTTCCATTTGGACATAAAAATAGATGATTGAGATGGATTCGTGTTCATAACCCCCTTGAGTCGACATCGTTAACGCCGCGGCTCCTCTAACGATAGGGGGTGAGGCTGAGATCGTAAATATGTGGAATGTATTCTCGGTTGTCGAAACAGATTTGGCCCTATTTCCGCATATAAAAAGACCTCCCGCACGCTCATAGCAAGCTGGCGGAGGCCCTTTCGTACAAGCTATTCTGTTCCATTCTCCTTCGTGTCGTAGAGCTTCCGGTATTCACCGGGAGTCACCTGGAAGGCCTGCTTGAACTTGCGGATAAAGCTCGGCACATCGAAATAACCGATCTGCTGCACGATGTCCTTGAGCTTCATATCCGTCGTCCGCAGCAGATGCTTCGCCTGTTCCATTCGATAGTGATTGAGAAAATCGGTGATGGTCTTCCCGGTCTGCTCCTTGAATTGCCGCTTCAAATACGAAGCGGAAATTGAGAAGTGATCCGCCATACTCTGCACCGAGAATTGTTGGTCATGATAATTGGCTTGAATATAATCTAACATCTCCGGCCTCTGGCCGGCCGTCTTCGAATCCGACTGTGCATGAACGATATCCGCGCACAAACGCTCGCACATCACCTCAATGACATCTGCCAGCTCCTGGATCGTATCGAATCGCGTCAAGCTAAACACGTCGGGATACTGCCCGTTCGATGTATCGAGCGTCCCGTTCAGCCGGTACATTTCCTTAACGATGCAATTAATCATGTCGTAGCAGATGCATCTCACCATATGAAGCGGCATCGCGCTCGACTCGATGGAAGTCAGTATGCCTCTGACGACCTTCTTCAGCGCTTCCGTATCCCCTTGGCGGATCAACACCTCCATCGCTTCGATATCCTGCCTCGGATAGTTATAGCCAAGGTTGGTCTGCTCGGCAATATCGTCATAAAGAATCACTTCGTTATAGCCTTTCAACAGTCTGAAATCTAGCGCCGTAGATGCCTCGATGAACGATTTGCCAAGCTGGCGGATATCTTGAGAACGATTGCCTACGCCTGCCGTAACATCAACACCGTAACGTTCCCGGAAGCCACCGTGTAAAGCCTTCATATCACCGGCCCAATCCCCGTCCTCGGATTCAATCGCACATATAAAGTTGACGAGGGGTCCCTCTAGCCCTTCCACTCTGTAGCACTCAAATTTGCCCCGCAGCAAGTATTCCAAACCTTCGAGCATGTCGAGCTGCTGCTGCCTTGGGAGATTCTCCATATCCCGAATCGCAAATCGGACAACGAATAACCAGGACTTGGTGAACCGGATACCCGCTTCATCGGCCTTCACCATGAAAGCTTCCGGATCGGTGACCCTGCCGGTTATTAGGGTGACCAGCATATGCTCATGAACGGCTAGCCGGCTGTCGATCAAGGCACGTCCCATAATCTGCTTTTCTTCCGTAATTTTGTGAACGGCATGAATGACATCATTTAAATTCCGGTAGGATTCGCCCCACTGCTTGCCGGTGAAGAGCAAGAACCGTTTAATTGGGTTATAGTTGAAGTGCAGCATCGCATAGATAAGCGCACACCCGATGACAAGGACCATGCCTAGCGATAATAGCGCTCTGGCTTTCACCTCATCGACTCGCTGCATGAATTGCTCAATCGGCAGCATCGTTACATAAGTCCAGTTGAATTCCTCCGACCTGACCGTGGAGAAGGCAAATTCCTTGCCGCCTAGCATGCCTGTGCTCGTCCCAACGGGCAGCCCAGCAGCTTGTTTATAGAAGAGCGGATCTTCCAAATAAGCGGCATCGCGCAAGGAGACGATCAACTCCCCCTTTTCGTCCAGGATGATCGTATTTCCGTCGCTGTTCTCCAGCAGCCCTTGCAGCATCTTGCGCGCGGTATTCTCCTCAATCATGAACATGACTCCGCCATATGGCGACACGCTGTTCAAAGGAAGCGGTACCAAATAAGTCATGACCCGGTCGTCCGTCAGCCTTGCCGAAGTTATCGGTTCCGAATGACGCAGAACGGGACGGCTGAGCTCATTCATATCCTTCGTGAATTGCGCGTAGGACCAGTTCTTGTACCGATAGAACGTGTCGATAAACAACGACGAGGGGTACGTACTGGAGCCGGAGTATATATAGGGCTGATCCTTTATATAGAGAAAAACTTCTTTAATGAAATTGTTGGCCGACGTGTAGGTAAGGAATACATTTTTCGCTTTCACCGCATTGTACATATTCTGCTTCAATTGATAGGGAGTCAGCTCCGGCTTGGAGGCGATCTCCGCAGATATCTTGTGCAGCTCCTTGATCTTCAAGTCGAACGAATCTTGAATCTGCTCGAGCATCCGTTGATGATTGGACGTGATTTCATCCTGCAGGATCGCCACGGAATGCTGATAGACAAGCAGCCCGATCAGCAGCAGCGGAATGACGAGCAGTGCAAGGTATGAAACCAAATACTTATAGAATAGTGGTATCTTCTTCAATTTTTCTTCCCCCAGTTGCCAATTCATTCTCTCTGTTGTCATCCCATCATAGCATAGGATCGATAATTACGGATCCGACGTAATGGCCAGGTGTAATTATGCGATACGTCTTATGCGGGTATGCAAAATGTCTATTGAATGAAGTACCAACTATACTGTAATCGCTTTCAGCCGTATATATGTGAGATGGATTTTCGGTTTGCGAAATGGTTTATCGGGACGGATATCATTGGGTCAGTCAGCTGTTCCCTTGGCTTTCAGACGATAATCATTCGGCGTCATGCCTGTTTCCCGTTTAAACAGCACACTCATATACTCCAGATGCTTAAAGCCGATACGCTCCGCGATCATGGACAGTGACAGCTCCGTCTCCGTCAGAAATTCCTTAATCAGCTTGACCTTCATCTCCATGATGAAGGCATGGGGTGTACGGCCGAGCGATCGCTCGAACCGGCCTTCGAAGGATCGCCGCGATACGGGAATCCAGGACAAGAGATCGCCGACATTGATATCTTCATAAATCTTCCCGCGAATAAGTCTAACCGCATCTGCGACGAGCTTATCGTCCACGGCGACCACATCGGTCGACATTCGGGTCACGATATCCAGAGGCGGAATGGACGTCATGCCGCTCTCCACGATTTCGCCGTTCAACATCCGGTCGAGCAGCGCTGCAGCACGATGCCCCGTTTCTAGCGCGTTCGGCATGATGCTCGATAAGGGAGGATCGGATAAATTACAGAGCAATTCGTCGTTATCCACCCCGATAATGCCGATTTCGTCAGGTACAGCCACATTCGCCAAGCGGCAGGCTTCCAGCAGCTTTTGTCCCAAAATATCATAGCAAACGAGAATCCCGGCCGGTTTGGGGAGCGACTTCACCCAGGCCGCCATATCCCTGCGCTGCTCATTCCACGTTTTCCCGGAGACCACGCTGCTGATGCTGCAGGAATGCCCATATTCAGCCAGAAGCCGGACGTAATGATTCTGCCGCTGTCTGGACCAGGTGAAGCGCTCTTCGCCGCAGAAAGCAAAGTGCTTAAAGCCCCTCTCGATCAAATGCCGCACGGCCAGCCTGGCGATCGATTGATCATCCGTCTCCACGCAGTGCAATTCCGGAATGAGCCTGGAAGCGCTAAGATCTACAGTCGGAAGGCTCAAACGGCGTATGTACGCGGCAATTTCTTCGTTCTCGATTCTCGCGATGACACCGTCCCCCTGCCATCCGTTTAGCCAAGTCAGATCGGTCTGACTGCGGCTGTGCTCTCCCATGTAGATCGACCAGGGCCTGTTCTCCCGAATATACGAATGTATGCCGCGCAGAAGTCCTCTGCCATACTCATTGGATGTTTCAATTAACAGAGCGATTTGCCGATTCCGCGTTCCGCCGCCTGCCATGTTCAAATCCTCCAAAAAACGCAAGTTGACTCCCCCTTCCAGAACCGATAGCGATATAGAACTTAACCAATTTATAAGCTTTTTCTTCCATAGCCGTCAAGGTGAAAATTCACAATTCAAATGCGTAAAAGTTCCTTCAATTCGGAGCATCCATAGACTATAGTAAGGGTAATTCATAGTTGGGAGGTTATTTCTTGGGTAAAAAAATAAAGATGGCCCTCGTGGGTCTAGGCTTCGGCGCTGAATTTATTCCCATCTATCAGAATCACCCGAACACGGAATTAGTCGCGATTTGCCAACGCTCGAAGGACGGCTTGGACCGCATCGGAGATCAATTCAACATTCCGCTGCGCTATACGAGCTTTGAGGAGCTGCTTCGGGATGACAGCATCGATGCCGTCCATATTAACTCGCCGATTCCCGATCATGCCGAGCAATCGATCGCCGCGCTGAATGCCGGGAAGCATGTCGCTTGTACAGTGCCGATGGCAACCTCGATCGAAGATTGCCGCCGGATCGTGAAGGCCCAGCAGGCATCAGGAAAAAATTATATGATGATGGAAACGGCCGTCTACACGCGTGAATTTCTCTATGTGAAGAGCCTAAGAGATAGCGGTCAGCTGGGAAGGATCCAATTCTTGCGCGGGGCGCACCAGCAGGAGATGGCCGGATGGCCCGGTTATTGGGAAGGGCTTCCTCCCATGCATTATGCTACGCATGCGGTAAGCCCTCTTCTGGCACTGGCGGAGAAAGAAGCGGATCGCGTCTACTGCCTCGGTTCCGGCCAAATCGCAGAGCGGCTCGCCTCTATCTATCAATCCCCTTTCGCCGTTGAGTCCGCCCTCTTCCGGTTGAAGGATTCGAATTTAGCGATGGAAGTTACCCGCTCGTTATTCGAGACTTCCCGTGAGTACATTGAGAGCTTTGATGTCTATGCCGACAAGATGAGCTTTGAGTGGCAGCAGCTGGAGGAGGAGCAGCCGGTTATTTTCAGAGGAGAGGACGGTGAGCGGGTACAAATTCCAGACTATGCTCATCTGCTGCCGGAGGGCATTCGTAAATATACGATGCAGGGCATCTATGATTCGGATGAGAACCAGCACCTCTCGTTCAAGCAGGGAAGCGGACATGGCGGTTCGCATCCGCATCTTGCACATGAGTTTGTCATGAGCATCGTGGAGCAGCGCCCACCGTTCCCAGATGTATTCACGTCAGCGAATTGGACCTGTGCCGGATTGTGCGCACACCTATCCGCTCTGCAGAATGGGGAACCGGTTCAATTACCTGATTTCCGTTCCGAATTCGGCCAATAATGGAGGCGCATACAATGAACGACAAAGCTGCCGGAATCCAAGTTCTTCGCGTTGACAGCAGTGCGCACCAGCTGGCGTTATATCGCCAAGGGCAAGACACGCCGCTCCTTGTGCAGCAGGCGAAGCCCGATCACCGCCC
The DNA here is from genome assembly GCF_024498075.1 of Paenibacillus mendelii. GTDB lineage: Bacteria > Bacillota > Bacilli > Paenibacillales > Paenibacillaceae > Paenibacillus_Z > Paenibacillus_Z mendelii. Next base: position 260,071 of record NZ_JANHOF010000005.1, on the reverse strand, counting down.
CTACATACACCCTATTCTTGCTCCGGACGGAATCGGCGTTCTAACCGAGGATGCTCCCCCGCATCATCCCTGGCAGCATGGGCTTTATGTGGGACTGAATGATGTGAACGGATATGGCTTCTGGTCGGAGGGCTTAACCGACTCGCCGTCGGACGGCACGTTTCACCCCATCGCAATTAGCAATGTCCGTTCGAGGGAGAATCAGGCCAGCTGGACGGTGACGACCCAGTGGCGCGAGCCCGGCGGTGAGCTTCTCCTTCTGGAACGGCAGCACTGGACTTTCTCGGACAATGGCACTTATTATGAGCTGGACATGGAATGGACGCTGCAAGCCGAATTAGAGATCCGCTTCGGCGTATCGCCATATGGAGGGTTGTTTCTGCGTATGCCATACCGGGAGGAGCTTGGCGGCCGTTTCTTGAACAGCGAAGGTATGGGACTCGAGGAAGCGGAAGGCCAGCGCGCCCGCTGGGGAGCCGTCAGCATGCCAATCGAGGGCCGGGATGACTCCGCCGGCATCGCCATTATGGATCACCCAGGCAATGAGGAGCATCCTTCCCCTTGGCGGGTGGATTATCAGTTCGGCATCGCGCCGAGCAGGTCGATTGCCGGAGCCTGGCATCTCGCTCAAGGGCAAACCGCAACGTCGCGCTATCGGGTATATATTTTTAATGGTGATATTAATCCCGCTGCGTTAGAATCAAACTGGCAGCGCTATTCAGGGAGGCAGGAATCATGAAGAGTTTAATTGTCGTTCATCCGTATTTTGACCGTACGTGGCCTTACGCCGCAGACCGCTTTCAGCAGCAGCTGCAGAAGGACGGAGAAGCTGTAATCATCCGGCTCGAGCCTCACTCCACCCAGCAGCTTGACGATGTGGTCGATAATCCGGAATCCATCGTTCGTCTCATCCTGCTGCAAGTGCCGGCTAGCTTGGCGTGCATAGAGAGGTTTACTGCGCTTGAAGAAGCGGTCATCATACCCGGAGGGTATGAATTCACACCGGCGGCAGAGCTTGTTGAAGCGCTGCAGCGACGGCATGTTCGGATCTATTCCCACCCGTCCGAAGGCTTCTGGGGCCAATCGGTCAGTGAATTTGCGCTGGCCCTCACCTTATGCGGCTTGCGCCGGATTCCTCAGACGCATCATGAGATGATCACCAGCCATCAGCCATGGGTGTATGAACCGCCTGGCGGGATCGGCAAACCCGGTGAGCGCGGCGAGCAATTCGGGGACGACCCGCGGTTCACGAACGGCACCGTACAGGGCAAGCGCATCCGGATTGTCGGAGCAGGCAACATCGCGAGCCGTTACGCCAGCTTTGTCCATATGCTCGGTGCCGACGTGGCATCCTGGGACCCTTACGCAACCGAGCCAAGCTTCCACAGGGCCGGCGCACGGAAGGAATGGCATCTGGACCGGCTGGTTCAGGATGCGGAAATCTTCGTACCTATGGTCCCATTGACCGAGAAAACGAGAGGCATCGTAACGGCCGAGCATATTCGAGCACTGCCAACGGGAACACTGGTCATTCTCGCTACCCGGGCTGATATTTGCGATATGCCGGAATTACGCAGACGCGTGCTTGCTGACGAGCTTAGTCTGGCCGCCGATGTATTCGATATTGAACCCTTGCCGCTGGATGATCCTCTGCTCGGCCGCGGCAATGTCGTGCATACCCCGCATAATGCCGGACGTACAAAGGAAGCCAACTATCTGTTCGCGGATAAATTGATCGAGCAATTTCTGCCGAGATAATCGATCTATAATGACGGTGTTCTTGGGGAGCCGCGCACTTGCGCGGCTCCTCTTCGTTATGCTATCGCTGGCTGCTCCATAAAAAAAGAAGCGCTTACAGCGCTTCTCCGATTTACTGGATCAGGATTCAATGAAAGAATCAATCCTCCAACGTCTTACTGATCCGATCCGTAATGATATTGCTGGCAATTGAAATATGTTCCCGCAATTCATCCAAACACTTTGGATTTCTCTGAATGATCAGGTCAACGATTCTGCGATGATCATCGTAGAAATCCTTGAAGCTGTCCTTCGTCATGTTCGTAATCTCCAGAACAGCTTGAAGAATATTGGCCATCGTATTCCAAGCGACTAGAAGCGGCTGATTGCCCGACATAATCAACAAGCTCCGATGGAACTGAATATCCAGCTGGGAGGTGAGCACGCTTGTAATCTCCGTCTTCTCATTCATGAGCTGCTCGAACTGCTCCATCATATCGAAGATCGGCCGATAATGAAAAGTCGGATTAGCCAGCAGCGTCTCGACGGCCTGCAGCTCAAGCGTCAGGCGCAGGTTGAATAAATCCGTGCAATAACGCGCCGAGAAGCCCACGACCTCCGTACCGCCATTGGACAGGTTGAGTACGAGCCCTTCCTGCGACAACAATTGGAGAGACGTCCGTACAGGAGCGCGGCTTATTCCCATTTGCTCTGCAATCTTCGACTCGATCAGACGTGTACCCCGCTTATATTTTCCTAGAATGATATCGTTGCGCAGCTTCTTGACGATATCTTTTGTGTACATCGTTCTGGCTAAAGGATCGTCATACTTTGTCACTCTTTTACCCCCTTGCCAAGATCTAAGGCTTATTCACTAATTTAATAATTCTATCAGTTATCGTCAAAAAGTGTCAATCATATACACGAGCTCTGGGCTGCAGCGTACGACAAACATAACCTTATGAAAAAGAGTATACCCCCGCTTCAGAACGGGGGTATGCATTCGATATGGCTCGTTTTCTATATGCCCGGCTCCCTCTTAACCTCGTGCAGGCTCAGGCATCGTTTCACGCATCTTCGCGCTTAATTCCGCCAAGTGACCGTCATTGGCCATGACCTGCTCCAGATGAACCATCCGGCTTGGCGATGCGGTATTCATCATCGTATCCGTATAGCTCCGATCGATCCAGAAGCGCGCAGCTCCGGAGATATAATCACGCAGCTCCTGTAAATCCTCATCCTGATAACGCTCGCATAAATTCATCGTGAACATCCTGCGGTTCGGGCCGCCATTGAACGCGGCATGGAAGGTATTATGGTCGAACACAAGAAGGTCTCCCGGCGTTACATCCAATGAAATAGCCGGCACCTGGCTGCCTGCAATTCCCCATAGTTCACTGCTCTTGCGCATCTTCTCAGTCAAATCCTTACCATACTGGTCATCCAAGCGGTGACTTCCCGGAATAACCCGAAGGGCGCCCGAGTTCCCATCCAGCTGATCCAGATAGAACGCGACTTTGATGTGCCTATACTTGTGATGGAAGCCGTCGCGATGCCAGCCGGTTTCACCCGAATAGTAATTACCGTCGCTGCCCATGTAATTGAAATTATCCCCCACGAGCGACTGTCCGATTGCTTTAATTCTCGGATCGTCCAATAGCGTGTTCATTTTCTCCCGCTGATCGATAAAACGGGCGATACAGGTGCGCTGCGATCCATCATGCGGCTTGATTCCCTCATAGTCGGGGAAGGTTTTGGTGAACTCATCGGTAATCCAATCGATGCTGTCTGCTAGCAATTGCGGAAATTTAATGAATCCAAACGTTTCAAAAAAATCGATCTGGGCTGCGGTTAAACGCATGTAAACACTCTCCCTGTAATTTGGATTGGAATTCAGGTCCGCTTTCTTCTGCCAAGAAGATACTCGCTGCTGCTGCATCCCACATACTCTTGGCCATATCGCTAGCAGGGGAATACTCCCCCCGTGCAAATGTACAATGAAAGCGCTCCAATAACATCTAGAATATAAAACACGCCCGAATAAATGTCAACTAAAAATAGTAATTGTATACATTGTTTCTGTATCGAATGGTAAAGGTGGGTGGCGTGCACTTGTTTTGCTGCGTACACCATTCACTGCGATAAAGCAATTACGCGGTGAAACATGGGCTTGACGAATGAGAAGCATCTGGTTTAAGATGAGTCTCAATTAATCTTATACCGTTCACAAGCTATGAAGGAAAGAGTAAGCGAGGATAGCTGCTAACAGAGACGGCGTGCCATTGACTGAGAGCACCCGAGCATAGAGCCCCGCCGAAGTTCACTCCTGAGCTGGTCCCAAACGGCTGCCTAGATGGGCAACCCCGAAGGATTTCCGTATTCCCTGCGTTAGAGGGTTAAAGTGAGATAACTATTCCTAGCCGGCATGGCCAAGGCATAGAGGTCTAATTAGGGTGGTACCACGGCTCCTCGTCCCTTGCGGCGAGGGGTCTTTTTGTTGCATACAAATACAACGATCAGGACGAAAAGGAGTGGAAGGCAATGAGCCAAGGAACTTTGGAACAGTTACGAGGACAACTAGATCAAATTAACCTGCAGCTGCTCGAGCTGCTGTCAGAGCGGGCCGCAATCGCCCAGCAGATTGGACAAGAAAAAGAAAAACAGGGTGTGCCGAAGTTTGATCCTGTCCGCGAGCAGAAGATGCTCGAGGAATTGGCCGCCCGCAATTCCGGACCGTTCGATGACAATACGATACGGCATCTGTTCAAGCAAATTTTTCAGGCTTCCCTCAACCTTCAGCAAAATGACTCGAAGAAGCAGCTGCTTGTGAGCCGCAAGAAGCAGAAGGAAGATACGATTATTAAGCTCGGCGACACCTTCGTAGGAGGCGGCAAGCCGATGATGGTTGCCGGCCCATGCTCGGTCGAGAGCTATGAGCAGGTTCGTCAAGTCGCTGCGGCGCTGAAGCAAGCGGGGATCACCGTCATGCGGGGAGGAGCCTTCAAGCCCCGAACGTCCCCTTACGACTTTCAAGGTCTCGGGATCGAGGGCTTGAAAATCTTGAAGGAGGCGGCTGACGAATTCGGTCTGAAAACCATAAGCGAAATCGTTAATCCCGCCCATATCGAGCTGGCGTGCGACTATATTGACGTCATTCAAATCGGGGCGAGAAACATGCAGAATTTCGAGCTGCTGAAGGCGGCTGGCGATGTCCGCACACCTGTTCTGCTCAAGCGCGGCTTGGCGGCAACAATCGATGAATTCCTGCATGCTGCAGAGTATATCGTATCTCGCGGCAACACGCAGGTTATGCTCATTGAACGCGGTATCCGCACCTATGAGAAGGCCACGCGAAATACGCTCGATATCTCGGCCGTACCGATCTTGAAGCAGGAGAGCCATCTGCCCGTTCTCGTAGACGTTACCCATTCGACGGGCCGCAAGGACATTCTCGCGCCCTGCGCCAAGGCTGCTCTCGCCGCAGGTGCGGACGGTATCATGGTTGAGGTTCATCCCAATCCCGCAGTCGCCCTGTCCGATGCCGCCCAGCAGCTCAATATTGAAGAATTCAATCGCTTCTATAATGACGTGAAGCAATCTGGCTTACTCCGGTAAGGAACAGGATCAACATCCTTATCTCCTCGGTGCTTATCCACGGCAAGGAAGGCTTCTATTATGAGGGAAGCCTTCTCGCCGCTAAGGGAGCGATTTAGGTTCATCCGGATTTTTCAAGAAAGCGGTTTTCCCCGATAAGACGGTATAACCCGGTTTTCTTCATCATGGCAAGCGGCTGCGGCTGAATTCCTCGAACGAATACCACACCGCCGGCGTTTAGGATGGGCTGAATATAGGCAGCAAGCTTATACTCTCCTGTCATATCCATATAAGGCATCTTGTCGAGCTGGAGTACGACCGCAACTGATTCATGCGGCATGCCTCTACTCATCGCCTTCTCAAACCTATTGGATGATCCGAAGAACAAGGGACCTTCTATCGTAATCTGGCACGGATGCGGACATTCGCGATCTTGAGCCTCCGCCCCAATATCTCCTTCTGTCCCATCAAGCCTTCCATTGACTACCGTCAATCCATCGCTCATTCGCTTCACAAAAAGGATAACAGCCAGTATCAATCCGACTTCAACAGCCGTCATTAAATTGACCCACACCGTAAGCAGAAAGGTAATAAGGAGCAGGAAGGAATCGCTTGTTCTTGTTTTCGCGATACGCAGGAACTCCCTCCGCTCGCTCATGTTCCACGCGACAAGCATGAGTAATGGGGCGATGCTCGATAGCGGTATTTCCGACGCATAGGGAGCAAGCAAGATAAGTACGAGAAAAACGACAATCCCATGAATAACGCCGGATAGTGGCGATGCAGCGCCGGACTTTATGTTGGTTGCAGTCCGCGCAATAGCTCCGGTAGCCGGAATGCCTCCGAAGAGGGGTGCTGCCATGTTGGCGATCCCTTGCCCAATCAGCTCCCGATTGGCATGATGCTTGCTCCCGCTCATTTCATCAGCCACCACAGCCGATAACAACGATTCAATTCCGCCCAATACCGCAATTAGGAATGCCGGATATAGCAGCATTTCTATCCGATCCCAGGTGATGACAGGAAAATGAAACTGCGGCAATGTACTCGGAATGGCTCCGAATGCCGACCCGATCGTCGCTACCTTGCCTTGGAAGAATAGGGCCGCGACCGTACTGGATACAATAAGGCCGGCTAATGAAGCCGGAACTTGCGGCAGAACTCTTGGCAATAGGACAATAATAAGGAGGCACACAGCTGCCGTTATAACGCTAGGGCCGTTCACCGTACCCAGATGCAGCGCGATCTCCTTCATATTGACCCCGAATTTATCGCTTGCCTCGATTCCGCTCAGTCCCAGGAAGTTGGCAATTTGCCCGCTGAATATGATAACGGCTATGCCGGCTGTAAAACCAGTGACTACGGGACGTGGTATGAATGCGATCAGGACACCGAGTCTGAAAACACCCAGCAGAATAAGAATGATTCCCGCCATAAAGCCGGCAAGCAGCAAATTGTCGTAGCCATAATGCATAACAATTCCGAAGAGAATGGGAATAAAGGCGCCTGTCGGCCCCCCTATTTGAAACTTGGAGCCCCCGAATAGTGAAATCATCACACCTGCCACAATCGTGGAATATATGCCGTATTCAGGATCGACACCGGAGGCAATAGCAAACGCCATTCCCAGTGGAATGGCGATTATACCGACGATAGTGCCCGATATTAGATCTCTGCGTAACGCGGATATGTTGTATCCAGCAAATCTCTCCATTCATCTCATCGCCTTATCTTTTATTATTCATATATTTGATTATTTGAATATATATGAAATATACGCCCGCCTCACTCAGGTGTCAAACCATAAATTACGGCTTCATTCCTGCAATGAGCATGAATAGTTCCATTGTACAAGGGGATCCTTTATTTTGCTTCAAATCCCCTTGAATTCATCGAGATTACGTTTCTTTCCGTATGACCTCCAGCATGGATATGGCATCGTCCAGATGATTATCAAATATTCGCCTAGCCACCGCGAGCAAATCCTTTATTAACGGATCGCGCAAAGAATAGATGACGGACGTTCCGTCCTTTATTCCATACACGATATTCTTATTACGCAATATGGCTAATTGTTGAGAGACAGCGGAACCCTCCGATCCTAGAATCGTCTGAAGCTCGTTAACGTTCCGATTCCCTTCGCATAAAACCTCCAGTATTTGAATTCTCATCGGATGCGCCAACGCTTTGAAAAATTCTGCTTTAAACGTATGAATATTGCGACTCATGGCACTGCCCCTTAGCAACGTACTTTTGAAATGTATGAATAGTATAGCATATTTAGTAAAACCATTAGTAATGCTCTGAAGCGGTTGAAGCAAGTTTTCCATGCTAACGAAAGAGCTATATGCCGGTCTTCTTGTTAACCGTTTCCGCTTGTCGTATAATAGATGTTATTTTTGAATTTCTGAATATTTGATTATACCGACATACATGAAGGGGTGGGTACGAATGTCCGGCTTTACGCTCCAAGATCAATCGACGCTTCATTCGCATGTTCGCTCCGAGCTCCCGCATACGGTTAGCCGACAAGCCATCATCGATACTGGCATGCATTACTTAAACGCAATCGGAACCGATCCGATATGCAGCGTATGTATCCACAGCGGAGGGTCCTGCTGTAACGGCTGCAGCCATCTGGCGAGCGGGAGCGGCTGTCAGCTTCGCAATACAAGCTGCACCGCCTGGTTATGCGGATTTCTAAAATATGTGCTGTACGAAACAAGAAGCTTGAAGCATTGGTATGAGTACTGGGATCAGGTACCCGGACAGGATTATCGAACCGATACGACCCCGGATTACGTTTTTCTAGAGAAGATATTATACATGCCGAATTTGAACGAGCTCTGCGAAGCATTGGCTGCCGACTTGAAGGAGCTCGTACGAACCCATCCAGCGATCGGGTTCATATTCACGCTCCGTGAGAAGCTCGATAAGAATATCGATCGTTATATGGATAGCAATGGAGATCCCGCGATTGAAAAGAACAGCAAACGGAATATAAAAATTTTGTCGAGCCACTTCCATCATTTTCATCGCGCATTGAATGAATTCCGCCGCCAGCAATCTTAGCCTTCTATCTCGATTATACCGCCCGCACCATCTTTTGACGGCGAAAAAAAAGGAACATTATCGTAAGCAGCAGACTGCCTGCGATAATGTTCCTTTATCCGTCAGCTCCCCTTCGTCTTAATGCGGAAGGCAGCCGCGAAGCTTAGTAGCAGAAATACCAGTTGGATGGAAATCGCCAGCATAATTCCCGTATAGATACCCATCTCTAACGATTCGCTTATTGCGATGAGCGCGCCCCCTATACCTATGCTCAGACCTGGACCGAACGCATCGATGAACTGGATATTCGACGAAACCTCGCCTTCCTTGCCGGAGCTTGCATGCTGCAGCGCAATCGCTCCGGTCGTCGGATTGGAGAGGCCCATGCCGAAGCCCGCTAGAATCTGGGACATAACGGCGAGCGCGATTCCGCCGCCCGGCCACCCGATGGTTGTGATGACCATCGCGATCCCGACGATCATGATCCCTATTCCGACGATGACCCGCTTCTCTCTCCCGCTCCCGCCATCCTTCTCATCCAGCTTGGACTGCAGCCAGGCAGCGAACGACCATGCAAGCGAACCCCCTGCAATGATTAAACCGGCTATGTCCGACGAATATCCCTTCAGCTCCGTGAATGCCAGAACGACGTAGCTTTCGGCGGCAATATAGCATGCAAAATAGAGACCTCTTGTGAGGATCGTTGCCGCCAGTCCCCTCTTAACCCGAAAGCTGCCTTCCGGAAGAAGTTTACGCAAGGGCTGGATCATGACAACCGCACCGACGATTGCAAGTATAATGCCTTTCCAATCCGTTATCATTCCTAATCCGGTTAGCAGCAGCCCTGTCCCGATCGCGATCAGAACGGCGTATATTTCCGTATGGGTGCCCTTTTGGTCAGGCGCGTGTTTGATGGCCTTAATATTGCGGAAGGTAGGCAGCGTCAAGAAGACCGCCAACGCAATCAACGGAAGAACAAACCAGAAGACGAATCGCCATGATACGAATTCCGCCAATACTCCGGCAAAATAAGGACCGATTAAAGCGGGTAAAATATAGGCGCTTGAAAAAGCAGCGAGAATCTTCGTTCTTAGCGCGTCGGGATAGCTTAATGTGATGCTGTAATAGACGCAGGTGATAATGGAGCCGGCTCCAAATCCCTGGAACGCTCGGCCTGCGATCAGCATCAGCATATTATAGGACAAAGCTGCGATCACGATCCCGACGACGAATAATCCGATCGCCCATACGAATGGCTTGAACACGCCTCGTTTATCGACCTGCTTCCCCATCACCATCGTACCAATGATCTGCGAGAGCATGAAGGCCGTGAATATCCACCCGTACAGCTGGAGTCCGTTCAATTGCTGCGCCAGCTTCGGGGCGATCGTCGTAATGGCCAGCCCCTCGAATGCGACGGTTGTAACAGCTAGAATGATACCGATCGTTAATGCCCGGTATGGAGCGTCAAATATACTAACCTTGGTTGAGCCTGTTGTCGTTGATGTCATGCTGCTACCTGCACTTTCTCCTGATCCTGGTTTAAAGGTCTTTGACATTGTTGTGTATAATGGTTAACGTCTTTCTAAATTGCTCGACTTCCTCTTCGGTTAAACCTGCGATCGTTCGCTGATAAGCATGCCTGGAGACTTCGAGAATCTCGTCCTTGCACGCCCAACCCTTGTCGGTCAGAAACAACCGAAGCGCTCTCCGGTCCGTCTCATGGATGCGCCGTTCAATGAATCCTTTGTTCTCCAGCTTGAACAGCATCCGCGCAATGTTCGTTTGATCCTTGTACAGCCTCTCCGCAAGCTCTTTTTGCGTGATGCCTTCATGCTCCCAGAGCACGACAAGAATCTCCCATTGGTCGATTGTAATATCGAAGGGCGCATTCACTTTCTGATAATAATGGGTAAGCTTCAGATCTGCCCGATGAACGAGGACGCCGATATACTTGTCTAATTCCAATGGTGGGCCTCCATATATATGACATGGCGATAGTTGCTATGACTATTATATTTACGGGATGCCATGCTGTCAATTTGTATCGGGCTGTTGCAGTCACCAATTATTGCCTTCCACCGATTATCCATCCATCAGAACTCCCACTAATAAAGCAGAATAATCCCCTTTATTTGAACCTGCAGGGGATTTTCTACGTTTGAGGGGGACAACACAGGCTGTGTTGTCCCCCTCATAACGATCTTTGAATAGATTCAATAATAGCGGATAAATGCAAATCCTTCCCGATTCATATCGATAAGCACGTAATTTCTCGAAGCGCAAGCGGCCATGGCTTGGCTTGAGGGTTCATCATGCCGTTTGTTTGATCCGGTACCACTTGTACGTCTCGGTTATAATGTCGATCAGAGCGAACAATCCAATGATGTTAACGAGCCACTCGGTTACTTCGGACCATATCGAAACGACCGTATCGTAGCCTTCTGCGCCGGCGGACAAAAACCCCGCCGCTTCCAACTGCTGGATGAAATCGGGATTCCAGATAGCCGGATCGGCCAGCATGATGCAGATCAATACGGTTGCAGCGACTCCAACCACGATGTGCAGCGCCAGCATTTTGCCTGTCCTTTTGCGAACGATGATCCGGATGCTTTCCTTTAAGATGCCCAGTGCGGCAACTACCCAAATGATCGGCATGTAATTTTGGAAGACATCGGCATTCAGAAACGGAATGACATAACGTTCTCCGTCATGCAGCCTCCAGACGCCGAGCAGTTCGATCGAATACAGGCAGAGCACCGTAAACAATACCGTGAAGATGATGCCGGCAATCGGCTCGCTCAACTTGATCTGCGTATTCATATCTGGGATATGCGGCAGGTCGGACGGCTTCCACCCTTTGTTCACGCTGGCGCTGGCGGCCTCCTTCTGCTGGCGGAAATCGATCAATGCGCATACGATAGTAACCCAGCCGAAGCCTTGGGCGCCGGCCGTCACCAGGGACACAAGGTAACTTGTGAAATGCTCCAGAATATCCGTAGGCGCTACAATCGTTTCGATCGCAAACACGACGGTCAGGGCAATCCCGATTGATATGAGCACGATTTTGAGCGTAGTCAGATATGGCTCGAACATCATCGGACCGATCAAGTAACGGTCGTATCCGCGATACTTAGCAGCCAATGCATTCGGATGGCCCAGCTCCAGCAGCACGCTCTCCGCATCTTCCCGGGTGGCCTGATGCGCCGGTGCCCGCTCCTCCAGCATATCATCGATCAACCCTCGCAGCTCTTGCTTAATATCCGCCCTCTGCTGTTCGGGCAGTCGCTGCGTTACCGCATAAATGTACCGGTCAATCACTTCCATCCGGTTCTCCTCCTTTGTCCTCGTCCATAATGGCTTCCATGCTGATGATCAGCTTGCGCCACTCCAGGCACAACCCCTCATAAACTTCACGTCCGAACGGGCTAAGCAAGTAATATTTGCGAGGGCGCGCTTCATTCGTATCCCACTTGCTCTCCAGCAGCTCTTGCTTCTCGAGCCTGCGCAGCAGCGGATACAAGGTGCCGGCATCGACAGCCAGCCCTTTCTCCCCCAATACCGGGACAAGCGAATAGCCGTACTGCGGTTCGGACAATTGACTGAGCACGCCGATGACGATCGTTCCGCGCCTCAGTTCGCTCAACAAACCGTTAATCGTTTCATTCACATCAGCCATATGATCAACTCCTGAAGATATTATACTGTACGACACACACTATTGTAAATACAATACTAATAATTAATTTCGAATATAGGTTTATATCCTTTGATATCAATGACCACCGCGTACGCGCTTGAGAACAGCTGCACCCGTATCGTATCGTCCTAGTATTTCCAGCCAATCGGGGACAAAATAAAAAACCTAACGAGAAGCCGTTAGGTTTTTTGGATTCCTATTTATATCGAATGAATATCTGTCTCCAGCTTCTTCATCACCGTCTTGAGCGTTGCCGCAATTCCCCGAATATCGCCAGGGTCCTCGCCTAAATCGCCTTCGCCGAATAGAGCGGCAACCAGCTTCTCCCCAGTTGCATTCCATCCGGTCACCAGCATGCCCGGCATCCGGTCAAGCGCATCCCTTTCCTTCGCTTGCCGCACGGATTGCTCGAGCAGGTCAAGCGCGGCATCCGGTGTTTTCCAGCTGGAAGGCCATACCGTGAATCCTTTATCCAGTAGATGGCCCACAGATGGATAGGCGTCCAGCTTATCGTAGTGCCAGTCGCATAGAATGACATCCTTCGGAATGCGGTCCACCGCCGGCCATATGCCGTAAATATCGCCATCCCATTGCGTATAGCCCATGCCTTCCGCATCGATCAGCCGATCGGCCCACATCAGCATCTGAACGTTCCGTTTCTGCACGAGATGTCCATAATAATCGCAGGCGGCCTGCGCAAACAGCTCCGCCTTGTTCTTCCCCCGGCAGCGCGGACACTGCTCATCGGCAATGGCGAACACTTCATCCATGCCCACATGCAGCGCATCCGCTTCGAAAGCATCCAGCAGCTCGTCCATCAGATCGAAGACTAGCGGATTAATAGCCGGATGGGACGGACACCAGCTCGGACAATAGAACTCCGGCCACTTGGCATCTACCGGAACATGAGGCGTTTCATCGAATTCAGGATGAGCCCGCAGCAGCGAATTGCGGCTCCCGCCCCAGCCTTGATGACCCAGACAATCGAACAACGGAATCAGCCGTATGCCATTGGCTTTGCATAACGCAGATAGCTCTCTGGCATCCTGCTTGTTCAGCGTTCCTCCGGATACTTCAGGATGCGATTCGAATACGAACGAGGTGTTGCACTCCAAGATCAACACGTTAACTCCCATCGGAACCAACGCATCGCGAATCACCCTCTTCAAATTACCCACATCTTCATGCGATCCGAATCGCATATGAAATCCTCGCAGCTGTCCATCCTTCACCATGGTGTACACCCTCTCTGATATAGGAATAGGAATCCAAGCCAGGCCTCAGCCTGAGATTAACCGACCAATCCAGTTCTTTCCACGCTCTCGACAAAGTAACGCTGCACAAACAAATACATGATAATCAGCGGAGCCATCGTAAGGAGCACGCCTGTATTCATCAGCATCGATTGATACACGGGATCCGGTTCTGCACCAATAGCAACCCCCATGTCCATCAGACCTGTAGACAGCACCTTCACTTTGCTGAGGAACAAGGACACGTAATAGCTGTCATTCCATTGCCACACGAAGGAGAACAGCAGGACCGTTACAACCGCAGGTATCGCGTTCGGAACCATAATGCGGTAGAAGGTCTTGAACACCCCGGCCCCATCCACCAATGCGGCTTCTTCGATTTCTTTGGGAATTCCTCTGAAAAACTGGCGGAAAATATAAATATAAAGCCCGTTCTTCAGTCCCATTGCGGTCGCGGACGAAATTAAGAAGGGCCAGAACGTGTCAATCAGATTGACGCTTTCCTTGCCGGAAAACAAACCGACCAGCCCGAAGAAATCAAAGTAACGATACGTTAAGTAGAGCGGAATCATAATCGTCTGCGGCGGAACGACAATCGTAAAGATAACCATCCCGAACAGCAGGCCGCTGCCTCTAAACTTCAGCCGTGCGAAGGCATACGCCGCCAAGGCGCAAGCCGCTAATTGAATGAGCGTCGTGCCGCTCGAAATGAGAAGCGTATTAAGCAGCGTTGAGAAGTAATGCGTCGTTTCAATCGCAATCTTCAAATTATCCAATGTAAAATGCTTCGGAATCCAGAGGACTGTCGGGTCGTAAATATCAACCTTGCTCCGGAACGCAACCGACAGCCGGAGAAACAATGGAAACAAGATGATGAAGCAGAAACCGGTCACAAGCAGCGTGCGGAGGATAATCCAACCCCATTTTTTCGTTTTCTCCGCGGGATTGTATTGGATGACGAATTGTTCGGCATAAGCGGCAGGTCCTTTCATCTTCCTTCCCTCCCGTCAGTCATAGTAGAATACCTTCCTCGACATCAGCCAGGTCGATAGGAGCAGAATGATGCCTACGACAGCGAAGTAAATCCATGACATCGCCGCACTTAATCCGAAGTCGAACGTTCGGAAGGCCGTCTCCGATATGAGCTGATTGATATTGTTATGGCTGAACGAATCAATGATGGAATAAACCATATTAGTCAGTACAAGCGGTGTCAGCATCGGGAAGGTAACCTTCCAAAAAATCTCATAGCCCGTAGCCCCTTCGATCCGTGAGGCTTCATACAAGGAGGGAGAAATAGACTGCAGCCCCGCCAGAAAAATGAGAATTTGCACACCGGAGGAGCTTATAATCTCATAAATACGGTCGACCGCACCGGTTACATAATCGACAAGCAGCGGTGATATTCCCGATTCAAGCAGCATCTTCTTCAGCTCGAAGCTCTGCATTAGATTTCCGCCTCCGTCGCCTCCTCCGGAGGAAGCCACTGCGCCCCCGACAAAGCTGCTGATATCCAGGTTCGCGATTGCGCTCGATGCAAGAATAACCGGCAGGAAGAAGATCGCTCTGGCTATCGTGCGTCCTCTGAACTTCTGGTTCAGCAGTACGGCGGCGAATAAGCTGAAGATAATGATAATCGGCACATTGACGACCATATTGACGACGGATTCCGTCAGTGCTCTCGGGTAATCCGCATTGGAAGTAAACAAGCTGTTAAAGTTCTCGAACCCTTCATACATGACGGAGAATCCGCCCTCCACCAATTCGATGGAGCTCAAGCTGAAGCGGAACGACTGAATGAGCGGCAGAATGAACAGCATGACCAAGCCCAGCATGAGCGGGACGCAGAAGATGACGCCCCACATCGCTCTATTCTGTTCCAGCGTTAATCGTTTCTTGAGCATCTACTCACCACCCAGCTTATAGCTGCGGGCGTCGATATGAATACCGTTCACCTGTACAGCGGTTTTGTTATAGTTGACGATAATCGACGTACCGCCCTCGAAGGTGGTTTGGACAACATGGCGCTGCAGCTTGCGGTGATCCGTAATCGCCATGCCGCGAACCTGCTTCAAGATGCTGTTCGCCTCCTTATAAAGAGAGACGGCTTCGTCAAACCAATCCTTATAATAGAGGGCATACATATCGTTAAACGGCGTATCCTTAACGTCGGACGAGGGGCTGTAGCTCCACTGATAATAGAGATTCGAGCCCGTTTCCAAAGCTTTGAGCAGTGAATAACGCGGATCTTGGCGTTCTTCCATATTGAAGGGGGCTCCAGCCAGGTCTACGTAGCCGTGAAGCGCGATCTGATAGAACGGAACATCCTCATCGGCCAGATTAATTCCGCTGCTCTGCGTCGGCGCATGAACGACATGGCTTGCAAAGGGCAAGCTGTATGCATTTCCCCCGCTCACCATCAGCTGCCCGACCTGCTTTTTTAATTTCCCGGCGGCTTGCGCGCTCTCATGAAGTGCATCCTGCCGACTGATCGGATGATCCGGATCGAAGTCGGAATTCACTTCGCTGCCCAAATCCCGTAAAGATAAGCCGCCGATCCCAAGCTTCGTATAGTCTGCGAGAAACTGATCCGTCAGCTTGTCCAGCCCCGTAGCCGATTGGATATAATGCGAGAAGGCGCTTGTATTCTTCACATTATGAATCGGATCATAATCATAGATCTTAGCAGTCTGCCGGTCGAGGAATGACGCAGTCCGGCTTGGCTTCTCATAAGCCTGCAGCAGGGCCGTATCCGGATAAAGCGCGATGCCGCTTTCCTTCGTATAGCTAACCAGCGACTCGAATGCGCGTTTGCCGCCAAGTGCTCGGACAAGGTCAATATCCGATGGGCGATCATGGCGGATACCGCCATTAAACCATCCGATGTAACGCAGGGCGATGCTATTGACTCCATTCTCCTTCAGCTGGCGAAGCATCCTCTCCGCCTCCGAATAGCTCGTGAGCGATTCGGTCGATTCATAGGGAATACCCAGAAACGATTTCTTCCTCGGGAAGGCACCTATGAGCTCCAGCAGGAACGGTGCATCAGCCGACTGAACCTTCTCCAATCCGTAGGCCTGTACCAGATAGTTCCTGTACAGACGAGCCATTCCCGTATAATTGGCCGAATCCCCGCTTAAGAATGCGTAACGGATTTGGATATCGCCCTGATAGGTTTTCGTCTGAAACATCGGAACCGAGCTTGTCTTCGTCCCGGAGGTCAGGGTGTAGAAATCCATAGAGACGATCTGGAATTTCGCGGAAGCCGTATTGAAGGAATCGTTCCTCCCGCTAATATCTGCCGTGATGTCAGCCATTGCGTCCCCGCTTTCGATCACGCCCAGGAAGACGTGGTCGTTTTGCTTCATACCGAAGACCGGAAGGCGGGCGGTTTCATTCCGCTGGGTTTTCTCTTTGACGTCGAACGTTCCGTCCTTCCCGTAAATAGGCATGTTATACGGCTCGACATTCAGACGCTTATTATTGAGATGAATGAGCGCTCCCGAACCGTCGGGTACGAAGATATATCCCTCCTTCTCTTCGCCCGCCGCACCAAAGTGCTTCAGCACATGCAGGGAAGCAATCGGGTATGTCTTCGTGTATGTCAATTCCGAGGCTGGAATCTTCACGACCAACTGATCGCCATCAAGGACATATTCGAGCGGAATCGTAAATTCGGGTTTATCGGCGGATGCCGCTTCCCCGCTGCCGTTACCGGCGTCCTTAGCCGCATCCTCGGCTGAATACCCGATCGACTCCAGCGCCTGGGACAGCTCCTCCAGTGCATAATCCTGGAGCTTGCGAATCTCGTACTGCTGCGTTTCTTCATTGAACCGGTAGCGGAATTCCACACTGCTCCGTGTATCCTCCTCGGAGATCCGGCTTAAGATCACCTCTTCAAATCTATCCTTGTCGATGACAGACGGGACATTATCGAAGCCTTTGGACACATGACCGAGCTGATAGACCACTTTGAGGCCGTGTTCCGTCTTGTCGATCGTGAATTGTTTCTTCATTACACTGTCATTGTAGCTGTTCAAGCTGTTGATCTGGCCCTTCTCATTGAAATACGAAACCAGCACTTGCGAAGCGGATTCCGCCTTGAACAGAGGGGACGCCTTCGAGTCCTGATCCCGGCCGACCGGATTCGAGAACCAGGCATAGCCATCGCGTTTATCCTTCACCGCAATTTCAGCGGTTTCCCGGTTTACGTACAGCATCAGCGTCTTGTTCTCCGCCGCAAGCTCCATCGCGCTAAGCGCCTGGAGTTCAGCCGCCGTGGGAGGCGTAACCGCTCCCGAGATGGCTGAAGAAGCTGCGGTGGCAACGACTCCCTTGCCCTGCTTGCCTGCGGCCATTGTCAGCTCGGCGAATGCTCCTGCGTCAGCGGCATCAACCGGCGAAGAGCCGCCAGCCTGCCGGGATGCCACTTGCCCCGCCGATTGAAGCCCGGCGAAACCGCCTAGGATTAAACAGGCGCAAACAATGCCAAGAAGCGCTTTATTACGTCTGCTCACGTTATATCCCACCTTCTTCTTCTGCTTCTTCCAAGGCGCCCCTAAACACGGAACGCCAGCTCGTTATAGATGGAGGTAACGAAATTAATCATCTGCTGCATCATGCTGAAGAAGAGCACGCCGAGGAAGATGAGAATTCCGATCACGACCAGCGTAAGCACCATCGTAACGATGGTTTTGCCTGCGGTGTATTGATGAACCGTCATCGTTCCGACGAACAACAGCCCGACAAACCAAATCAGGGCAATCGCATCCAGCAAATAGTAGAACGAGCTTTCTTCACCCGTAATCACCTGGCTGTACAGCACCTGTGGAATGTAGAGGATAACGAGCGGCATGAGTGCATAACCGGTCGCCATGACGATCTCTTTGAACTTGCCTTCTCCATCCATCAACGTGGTAAGCGACCAGTTCGATACGCACCAGAGCAGGAAAGGAAGCAGGATATACTTCAATTCGTCGATGCTGTTCAGGTCGGACAAGTTGTTATTGTTGACGATAAAAGCGCTGTACTGCCGCTTAATAATGGTGACGATAACCAGCAGGAGTACAATGCCTACCGCCACCTTCACCCGGCCTTTATTCTCGAACTTCATCTCCCAGAAGCCGTTGAACGGATGCAGCATCGTGTAGAACGGATTTTTCAGGATGCCGATTTCCTCATAATGGCGCCCTGCCATACGCCTGCGTCCGAGCTTGACCGCGAGGAACCCGAGAACGACGGCGGCAGCAATACCGGCTACGATATAACCGAACCGGTCAATTACGATTTCCTTCCGGTATCGCTTGAACGCCTCCGAGTAATACTCACGGTTATTGCCGAGCTCGAAGTAGGTCATGGCTTCACGGTTCTCGCCTTCCTTCAGCAGCGATTTGCCGATGCCGATATAGCCGACTTCGAAATTCGCATTGAGCTGAAGCACCTGGCGCCAAGCTTTGCTCGACTCATCCGACTTGCCGTTATAGAGCGAAATGACGGCCTCCCGGATCAAGCTCCCGTAGCGCGTCGGCTCGAACAATGAGATTCTTCCGTGATCCTTGTCAAGAACGATTATCCGATTGCCCAGCATATCAATGGCTGCGGGAGTGCGGAAGGTATCATGCTTACTGCCCAGCTCGCCGAACGTAAACAGCAGGTTCCCGTCTTTATCGTACGTAAAGATCCGGCCCCGCTTGGAATCAAGCGCATTGTACAAGCCGCCTTCATCGGAAGCTACATCGACAAGAATCGAGCTGCCCGGCGTACTTCCAATATTGAGTGTGTTAATGTCGCCCTTGGGCGGAAAGTATCCTCTACTCCGCAAAATGTCGGCGCCCGATGGATTAAGCATCTTGAGCGGCCGGTCGGAATTCTCCTCCGAGGTCGTCGTATAGATGAATCCGTTCTCATCCAGATCGAGATTATTAAATTCCAGCGGGATGAACAGCTCCATCTGGTCCCGCTGCGCTTTCGTTGAGATTCGCTTCCAGAACAAATCCAGCGGGTCAAACCGCACCCGGTTAGTCCCGATAAAGCCATTGAATGATCCGTCCGATTCGAACTCGATGATGCCCTCATATGATCCTCGGCTGACGACATAGATCCGCTCAGCCCGGTCAACGATCACTTTGATCGGCGCAAATTGAAAGCCGGCCCTCAGCAGAATCGATTTCGGCTCACTTATGATCCGATTGAGCGTACCATCCGGCTGCAGTACGACAAGTCTTCTATTCTGCGTATCTGCGACATATATCCGGCCCTTCCCGTCTACGAACAGGCCTTCCGGCTGCTTAAACGTATCTTGCTTGCCGGCGTTATCGAACGTTTCGATGACACGCACGAATTGAAGCTGGTCATTCAGGACGACAATCCGGTTATTGCCGGTATCGGCGACATAGATATGATTATCTTGGCTAACGAACAAGTCCTGGGGTGTGGCGAAAGCGCCGATATCCAGGTCCCTGCCCGTTACCAGCTGTTCCAGTACATAAGGACTTGGTGACGGTACTGCTTCACCCCAATAGTTGTAGTTGTAGCTGCCCTTCGGTTCGGCGGATACAGGAGCTGCCAACCCGGCCAAGAACGTCAAGATGAATAGTACGGCTATCGTTCTTCTCAAACGGCTCCCCCCTGTTATTCCTTCAGACCCGATGTGGACATCGTCTGAATAATATTGCTTTGCGTCACGATGAACACCGTTACGGGCACCGTCAGCATAAGCAGCGCAACGGCCGACATCGGCCCCGTTCGGACGAGTCCACCGGCTCCAACCTGCCCGAATACATAGTCAACGGTTTTCAATTGCTCGCTGTAGATATATTTGACCGACCCGCTCGTCCATAAGTTTTGAAGCGAGAAGATGATAAGCGTGAGCCATGCGGGCTTAACAATCGGCATGATAATTTGCCAGAAAATCCGGTATTCGCTGGCGCCGTCAATCTTTGCCGCCTCGAGCAGCGCATCCGGTATTTGCTCCATAAACTGCTTCATTAAATACAATCCGAGTGTCATGCCGAAGGCGGGCAGAATAATCGACCAATGCGTATTGATCAGACCCAGCCAAGAGATGGTCATGTAGTTTGGCACCTGAGTCACATAAGAGGTGAACATCAAGGACAGGACCACAATGCTGAACAGGATGTTCCGGCCCGGAAATTTAATTTTCGCAAGCGGATAGGCGGCAGCCGAAGCCAGAATAACATGGCCGACCGTCCCGGTGATGGTGATGAAGAAGGTATTAAACACATACCGGGAGAACGGCACCCAGGAGTCAGAAAAGATATTGATCAGATCGGAAAAGTTTTTGAATGTCGGATTGCGGACAATCAGCTTTGGCGGAAATTGAAAGATTTCATCAATAGGCTTGAAGGCGTTGCTGATCGTAAACACGAGCGGCAGCGCCATGAAGCTGGCCACGCCGCCGATTAGAATGAACAGCGCGATATCCATACCCCATGAGCGGTTTAGACGCTTCCCTGCTTTTAACTTTCGTGTCTTCATGCTAATCGCCCACCTTCTTCAGCAGGGTCTGAATGATCAGGTTGGTCAGGAGCATAATCGAGAACAGTACGGTCGCGATGGCTGAAGCATAGCCCAGTTCAAATCGAATCGTACCGTAATCGACCAAGTGCGTCACAACGGTATGCGCCGCATAATCGACGCTCGGGAATCCGAGCAGCTGCATCGATACCTCTGCGACGGCGAATGCAATGGAGATCTGGATAACAGCTCCAAACATCAGCTGCGGACGCATCGCCGGCAGCGTGATAAACCAGAGCTCCTGCCATCGATTGCGAACCCCGTCGATCGCCCCGGCCTCATACAAGCTGCGGTCGACATTCTGCAGACCGGCGATGAAGGCCAGGAAGGAGGTTCCCAGGCTGAGCCACAGCTGTACAATAATCAGAATGCCAAGCATATAACGCGGATCCTGCAGCCATTGGATCGGTTCAAGAATGAAGCCCCAGTTAATTAAGAAGGCATTGGCAAATCCGTAGCTGTCGCTCGCGAACAGAAGCTGCCAGATCAAATAGGTATTGCCCGATATCGACGGCACGTACAAGATGAGCGTCAGCACGGCGCGAAGCTTCGGTGGAAACTCGTTGATCAGCCAGGCGAACAGAAAGCAGGCCATGTAGCTGACCGGCCCTGTGATCGCAGCGAACAGCAGCGTATTCTTCAAGGCCAGCATGAATACATCATCTTGGACGAACAAACGGGTAAAATTCGACCATCCCGCCCATGTCGGCGGCTCCAGCATATTGAAGTTCGTAAAGCTGAGCAGCAGGGACATCACAACCGGAAGAACCGTAAACGTTATGAAAATAATGAAATACGGGGCCATCAATACATAGGCCTGTTTATGCTTCTTGATTTCGACGACTGTCTTTATGATGATCCCCTCATTCCTTGTAGGGAAGTTTAAATTCTTTTCGCTTCAGCGTTATTTCTTCATTAATATAGCGAACATAGTTGTCCATCGATTCGCGCGGATCATCGCCCTGGACGACCACCTTGCGAAACGCATTGTCGATATGGCGGCCGGTCATGTAACCTCCGGGCACCTCTGGAATGCCATGCACCCACTCCTGCTGCTTCTTGAGCTGCTGATAATCCTTCGAAGGCCACGGAAGCAATGACATTGCCTCGAGATTAGCTGTCGGATAACGCGCCGAGGTGCCCAGCCGGATTTCCATCTGCCGTCCGAAGGCCAGCTGCGTCTCCTTGCTCGTCCACCACTTCAAGAATGTCCACGCCGCTTCTTTATTCTTCGTCTGCTTCAGAATGACCGCCGATGAACCTCCGCTGCCGACATCGCGGCGAATTTCCCCGCTCGCCGTCTTCGTCCCCGGAACCGCCGCAAATTCCCACAGCCCTTTGATTTCCGGTGCGAATACACTGAGCTTGTTGTACATCGTATAATCCGCAATCCCGATCGGCATCTCCCCGGTGCGGAAACGATTCGCAAAATCAAGCGCGATCGGCAGCTTGTAATTCACGTACATATCGGTCCACTTCTTGAACACTTGAATGGCGGTCTCCCCGTCCAGCTCACTCGTCATGCCATCGGAGCTATACAATTGACCATCATTCTGATACAAGAGCATAACCAAAGACGGGCTTGGAGGAAGAGCCGCTGCATTGGTTGTCGCAATCTCGTTGCCCGTCATATCAAGCGGCCGCTGCGGCAAACCGAGCTCGAGATTATGCTTCTGCAGAGCGGGAATTAATTCATATACATCCTCCCAGGTTTCCGGAACCTGAAGCTTCAGCTCATCCTCCAGAATGTCCTTCCGGTAAAACAACATCGGGAATGTCTGCTGTTCAGGAAGCGCATAGTACTTTCCCTTGTATGCGTACGGAACCATCGCGCTTTCATGGAATTGTTTCGATACATCGGCGAAATCCGGGAATGCCGACAAGTCCAGCACTGCGTTGCGTGTCGCGTAATTCACCGGCAGATCGTTGCCCATTTGCAGAGCTGCATCAGGACCTTGCCCCGCTACGGTCGCCGAGAGAACGACATCCGCGGAGACCAGCTTCAGGTTGACCCGAATGCCCGTATCAGGCGTGAACGTATCGTCAATCAGCCGTTTGAGAACCTGAGCCTGGTCTCTGGCGGATGTCATCCAGACCGTGACCGTATCGCCATCCCCGCTCTCATCGGTGAATTCATCATACTTCTCGGTAAACGAAGCTAAGAAGGACTGCACGCCGGCTTTAGCGGTTCCCCATGTCGAAGCTTCAGGATCGGGCAGCTTCGCTCCCGGCGAACTGACGATTAAATAGTCGATGGCCAGCGGCTGTTCCTTGAAGGAATTAAGCCAATCACCAAGCCCTCCGACATTCGTCTTGAACCGGTCGATCCGGGAAGGAACCGTATCCGGCCGGTCCGCCATATCCTTCAATTGATAGGCAAGCGATTTCAAGACGGCGGAGCGGTCGCTTCCCTCGCCAGTCCCATCAATGAGCCTTGCGACCTCGTACAGTAAATCACTTTCCTTATGAAACAGCTCGCTCATATGCGGAATCCGCTTGTCCAGCTGATAGTCGCGGAACGTATCCGGAACCGTTCCTGTGAAGCTGATGATTTGGCGGTACATCGCATTCAGCTGCAGAATAGAAGACTCTACAGTCCGGATCACGGGCGCCATGTCGCCGAGCGTCGTTTCAAGACGTATCGCATGCGTACCCTTCGTCAGATAAAAAAGATACGGCTCATCAGCCGATTTGCCCACAACCCCCATTTGCCAATTGGATGCGTACGGGAATGGGAGCATGTTAGCTTCCTGGAAGGGGACTTGTCCGTCAATGTATAAACTGCGGAGCGCATAGCCTCCCTGCAAATAGTTTTGCCTGTGCTTGAAGGCAATTTGGTACAGTCCGTCCTCAGGGGCTTCAATCTCCCATTCCATCCATTGACCCGGCATCCGCCAGCCCCAGCCCCCCATCGCATTATTCCTCAGCTTCGATACATGGTAAGGCTCGATGGAAGGACTGGAACGGTCGTTGTAAGGCAGCAAGGTAGCCGATGATTTGTTTGCTGTATGCTCACCTTGAATTTTGATCGATACATTCTCGATCTTACGGTATCCCTTTTCCATATATATGGCAGCCAGCTGATCGTACGTGGGCATTACGTCCTTATTCGTAAGCTTGAAGTAATCGATCATCAGCGGTTCTTTCACGGATGTTAATGACAAGGTATGCTTGCCTGGCGTGAAGTAAAAAAGATAGGGCTCTGTATAGTAGCCCGTCGCGTCCTTCAGGAATGTTTCCTGCCACATCGGCACTTCAACCTGACCTGGAATTAATTCGTTGTTCCGGTCATCCCGCACGAATGCGTTTGTTTCATTCTTCCATATCCGGTTGAACACCAGACTTCTTGCTTCGGAGAATGGAAGCTCTCCGTCAATAAGCAGCTCCCTTTCCACATCGGATTCCTTGCCTTCCGGCACGAAAAATTTCAGCTCTAGATTATACATTCCTTCCTGGGGGACGTTAAATTCCCATTCCACCGTGCCCGATTCACCCGTCGACAAGGCCTTCCCCTGTCCGCCCTCCTGGTGGTCGACTACAGATACCGCCGTATCCCGAGTGCTCGTGTAGCTTTCACCCTCAATTTTCAATTCGAGGTTGGGTCGTTCTACGGACGATCGGAATTTCGACAGGTATTCGTCGTAGCTCCCTTTCTTATAGGAGTCACTTTTATCCGCAAGCTGTATCGTGTCGATCTGCGTATTCCCGGCCATAACGGCTTGGACGCCGGAGCTGCCGGACCCTGACAGCGAAACGGATACGGCCGTGATGAGTACAAGCGAGATACCAAGGATTATATAAATCGGCCGCCGCATTACTTTCCCCCTCTTCATCCGCTCCCTCTTGCATGCTCGCCACGCAGGATGTGACGGCATGCAGGAGAGTGCTCTATGACTTGCTAAGCCTTACTTGACTTCTTCAAGAAGCTTCTTGATGTTGGCGTCAAATTGCGGCTTCACCTTGTCGACAGCCGTTGCCGGCGACACTTTGCCTGCCGTAATGTCCTGAATGACCTTGTCAAACAGCGTGCCTGCATCTGGAATCGCATAGAATGAAATGTATCCGATGTTGTCGGCCATTTGTTTGCGCGTATCCAGCGACTCTTTGTTCGGATACGAAGTCTCCCAAGCTTGCTCCGACAGCTTGCGTCCTTCATCATGCAAGCTAATGGCATCCATAATTAGAATGGCAGCTTCTGGATTCTTCGAATATTTGGACAGCATATACATATTGCCGTACGGGGTGTAGCTCGTATATTTGTCGGCCTTCGGACCTTTCGGGAAGAAGACGTACCCAAGCTCCTGGCCTTTCATGTTATCCATGAGACCGCCAAGCTCCCAGCTGAACCCGCCATAGAAGACGCCTTTGCCGGCGATGAACTCTTTGCTCGCATCATCGGGAATCGGCTGCATGATCGACTTGTCGACATTGAACAGGTCGGATACATACTGAAGCGCTTCGATTGCATTCTCACTGTCGAGCGAGAATTTGATCTCGCCACTCGCGTCTTTATCCACGGAAGCATTGTTTGTGTGCAGGAATTGCTCGGTCAGCGAATTAACTTTACCGTAAGCCCCCGCTATGCCATAGACATCCGTTTTGCCATCGCCGTTCGTATCCTTTGTAGCGCTTTTTACGTATTCGCGGAACTTATCGAACGTCCACTCGCCTTTTTGCTGAAGCTCATACGGATCTTCCAATCCGAACTTCTGAACCAATGTCTTGTTGTAGAAGAAGCCATACGGTGAAGGTGACGAGTCGTAGAAACCGTATTGCTTGCCATTAAAGCTGCCGCCTGTCTTCATCCAATCGTTATACTTCGGGTCGTTCATGTCGAGATATTGATCGATCGGCTCAAGGAATCCTTTGTTGACGAGTGTCGGGAACGCCCAGAACAGCTCCATCACGACGATATCTGCGAATGGCTCTCCGGCAAGGGAGGTTGTCGTGAAGTTCTCGACGTATTTGCCATAGTCACCGAATTTCACAAACTCGATCTTGGCATTGAATTTCTTTTCCGTTTCTTCGATTTTCTTGATTTGCGCTTCAATGGCAGCCGTCCGCTCTTCCGTTTTGGTTTCCCGGGGATCGGCGCCATCCCACCATAAGCCGATTTTGATTTTCTCACCCTTCAAATCAAACGCTTTCACTTCCGGCTCAGCAGGCGGGTCATTGGCGGGCTTCTCCGTGTTCTCACTGGTTTGATCGGAGCCTTGATTGTTCGTATTGCTTGGTTTCTCATTCGTTTCTTTCCCGGAACCACTGGAACAGCCGACCAGAGCAAGAATAAGAATTAAGGCCACTAAAAAAAACGGTTTTTTAAGCGCTTTCATTTGAACTCCTCCATCAATCAATTTTTTCGTAAAATGAGATGTTTGCGATCAAACATGACGAACCGGATGATGCCCCCTTATAATCCCCACTCCGCCTCCTCGCCTTGAAAGGATGAAAGCCATGATATGACATAAATAAGCAGCATATGGTATATCCCCCGCATGTCGTTAGTATTGAATGCAGCCATATTTCCGGCTGACGCAACCTGCAAGGGAGCTTAACATGGTTTAAATCATGTCAATATGATATACCATATAACTTATTTCTGTTTGTATTATATCTTCGAAAATCTGAATTGTAAATATTAGATATATCTTTTATTTTATGAATATATATAGCCTATATCTACTGTCCAAGTATGCTGCAAAAAAAGAGCCCTCCTCATGGTGAGGAAGGCTCTTGCCGACAGTTGAATTTACCAGCTCAGAAGCTCAGAACAGGATGATATCTTCACGGTTAGGCTGGACGCCTGTAGACTCCCGTTCAATCAAACGCACAGGAACCTTGATTCGCCGTCTTTCAGAATCTTTGTTCTCAATCCCTGCGACGATCAGCTCCGCGGCGCTGCGCCCTAATTCATAATAATTTTGCGCGATCGTGGTTATCGGGATTTCAGCATGACGCGACGTCTCATGATCGTCGAATCCCACGATTGACAGCTGTTTTGGGATGCTGATGCCTGCATCCAATGCATTCCGGAGCAGCTCACCGGCCAGTATATCATGCTCAGCTTGGATCGCCGTCACCTTCTGACTCAGCAGCTTTGCGAGCAACGATTGATAGAACGTCTTCGAATTTTTTTCATTCACGTCCCGGTAGAAATCGGTGTACACCCACTCGGAATCAATCGGTATCCGGCTATCCTTCAACGCCTGACAATAGCCGAGATAACGATCCCGTACGGAGCTGCGAAATTCGATACTGACACTGGAAATAAAGGCAATCCGCTCATGACCCAGCTCGATCAGCTTGCTTGCGGCCAGATAGCCGCCTGTATAATTATCGGAGACGACACTGCTGACGTTTAAGCTGTCGAAATATTGATCCATCGTCACAATCGGATAGCCGTTGCTGCTGATGGCATTAACCATATCCACATTGCTGATCGTACTTAACGGGTACAGAATAATGCCGCTCAGGCCGCTCTTTGATAGCTTTAGGAGCAGTTCCTTCTCTTTGTCCTTGCTCCAATTGCTGTTATGTATACTCAAATAATAACCCTTGGCATCCAGATAATCGGTAGCCGCTCTAATGTACTCGAACTCATTCGTTGCCATATAAGGCAAAATCATGGAAACGATTGAATTCGAATTCTGGACCCCGTTGTAAGGAATCACATCCGAATCATCGGGCTGTTTCACATAACTGCCGCTGCCCCGTTTCCGATAGATAAGTCCTTCCCGCTCAAGCTCAATCAACGCCCGCTTCGAAGTAATCCTGCTGACCCCATATTGTTCAGCAAGCTCAACCTCCGTAGGCAGCTGTGCCTCAGGCGCATATAGGCCTACTTCGATTTTGTCCTTCAAGTCATCAATAATAATTTTATATAATGGTCTTTTGTCGGGCACGTCGAGTCACTTCTCTCCATTCCATCTCGAAATACAAATTCTTCATACTCTGTATCGAATAACTCGATTGTAAATTAAATATACCAAATTATCAATTGGCAGATCGCCATTATCTTTCATATGTATACGAAGCTGTACTCATCGTCGCCAAAAAGAAAAAGAGAAGCCACTGTCGCAGCTCCTCGAATCCGGCATATAAGGAAGTATAATACACACGCTCTGAATGAACGCTTCTCGCGACATTTAATCCGCTCTGATTTCTAGCAGCTCGTATTCTATGGTTCCCATCGGTGCGGTTACTTGAATGACATTTCCGACCTTCTGCCCCATGAGGGTTTTTCCCAGCGGACTTTCATAAGAAATCTTATTATCCAGAACGTCCGCCTCTGCAGGACCTACAATCCGATACTCTAATTTCTCAGAGAACTCCTTGTCGTTCAGTACAACCAGGCAGCCTACTTGAACCGTATCCAAGCTTGCCACATCAGCTACACGAGCCCTGTTAATCATATGCTGTAAGGTTAAGATGCGGGTTTCCATGAATGCCTGATCATTCTTGGCTGAATGATATTCACTATTTTCCTTTAGGTCTCCGTAACTAATCGCTAATTTAATCCGAGCCGCTAACTCTTTACGTTTGACTGTTTTAAGATCCTCAAGCTCAAGCTTTAGCTTCTCCAATCCCTCTCGGGTTAACACAACATCTTCCTTAGACATCCATACAGCTCCTAATTCATTGGCGATTTTGTAATAAGATTTCTTCTATTCAATTCTACACTATATCCGGTTCCCGCGCGAAAAATACTTATTTCCTATTACCCGGGCAATAAGAACCCGTCAAAGACATCCCACTCTCCTTCCCCTAGGTCTATTGCCTATAGTCCCGTCAGAAGACCTACAGTCGCCGACTAATCGTTAATCTGGCCCTATACAGGTTTCCGATGCAATATCGCTGGATAATGAATAAAGCTCACGTCTCCAATTCAGAGACATGAGCTTGACTACAAATGGTCTTTCATTTGCCGTGTTGCTACTGAGCAATAATGTATGGAGAGGATTACTCCGCTATCTACAGAACGCCGTATTTCTCGTATACATCCTGCAAATATTTGCCATCGAGTAAATCATCCCGGGTGCTGTTTTCGCGATTCACCTTCGTGAATGCCTTCTCTACAACGACATCCAATACAGCATGCGGAATAACAGCGATTCCATCACGATCCGCAAAGATCACATCATTGGGATGGATAGTCACACCACCGCAAGTTACCGTCACATCATAATCAATGACATAGGTACGGCCTTGGGAATCCAGTGGATTCATCCCTTTCGTGAAGACAGGAAAGTTCATATCGATAATCTTCTTGCTGTCGCGGATTAATCCATCAACGATTGCGCCTCTCGCACCTCTTACGGTTGCGGCCGTGGAGAGGAGCTCGCCCCAAATCCCGCTTTTCTCGGAATCATTGGTGCACACAACAACGACTTCATTCTCTTTGATGCTGTCTACAGCTTTAATTTCTTTATCGTATGGATTGCCATGAACCTCACTAACATCGACCGCATGTATCGTTTTTGCGCGACCCGTAATGACCCAGTTGTTCTCAAGAGGTACAATTCCCGATTTCAATGATTGATTCCGGTAACCGACTTCATCCAGTGCATCGCAAATCGCTGCTGTGTAGAGCTCCTTGGTCATTCTGTCAAACAGTTCCTTCTCGTTCATTTGTCGAAACCCCCTGCTGGTTTTTTTTAAAGTTTAATGGCATCGTAGCACAGGTTTGATTATCTATCAAGAAAATAATTTCATATTCAGAAAACATTATGATTGTTAGAATTTTGTTTCCGCCCTTTTTTTGGGCAAAACAAAAAGACCGTCAGGCTTTAACCTGACGGTCATAAGGCATCCTGGAGCTAGCCGAATGTTGTCCCCATCGAATGATAGATAGGTCAGATCGGTCTGTCCAGATCAGCTTCCCGCGCTTCGATCTTGCTTGGCTTCTCCTGAGCTTCCGCTTTCTTCTTCCTGTATCTCTTTCTTATCAGCAGGAATAGAACGAGGACCGGCACCGCGATAACAAAAATGTACATGGAGACGTCCTTAACCATGCCTTCCGCCGCTCTGCCATAGTAATAGAATAAGAGGCCGACTACATAGAACTTGACTGCCCTGCCTACCGCGGCATAGCCAATCAGCCGCCATAGAGGGAATTTCATGCAGCCTGACATGATGGTGAACACTTTGAACGGAATCGGCGTGAACGCCCCGATCAATATCGCCGCTTCCCCATTCTTTTGAAACATTTTCGTAGCGGAGTCGACCCATGATTTTTTGAGAATCTTGTAGAGGATGGAATTTCCCACATACTTGCCAATCAAGTAACCGAACGGAGTTCCCAGCAAGCATCCGATGTAGCCAACGGTAGCAAGCCACAAGGCATTCGAAGGGTGGGCCATACTTAGAGGTACTTGGAGAAAGAATGCCGGAATCGGCATGATAATTGCATCAAAGAACGAATGGATAAATAGTCCCCATGCGCCAAAGTCCATCAGAAAATCCAAAAGGTCTTGAATCATTATGCAAACCCCTATCCCTGCAATTTCTATTTATGCATGCCTGGCTGCGCCCGCGAACCGAATTATCGCGTCCCCTGCAGAGTCCTGAGTAAAGCTAATCTCTTATAATACGACATAGGGGTACCAAATGGTTTCAAGAAATTCGCCTTTTTTATCTGGCGACAGCCTGGTGTAACGTATTTCTAGTCATTTTGTCCCCCTTTTACTGATCAATCTTTTTTATTATCTCACTTTCTATGTACGTATTGCTATACCGCTTGTATTAATTTGCAAAAAAAAGAAAAATTAAAGAAGGATTATCCTTCCCGCATATATGCGTCAAAGGATAACCCTCCATAGGTAATACGATTATGCTTAGGCTTCTTCTACCATTCGATTCGTTAATTGGCCCAGCTTCTCAATTTCAATGGTCACCGTATCGCCTGGCTGCAGATAGTTCTGCTTGTCCGGCGGATAACCCATCACAACGCCCTCAGGCGTACCCGTCAGAATAATGTCCCCCGGTTCCAGTGTCATGTGCTGAGAGATATAGCTGACGATTTCATCGCACTTAAAGATCATATCCGACGTATTGGAATTCTGCCTCACTTCGCCGTTGACCGTACTGGAGATCTTCAAATCATTCGGATTGCCGACTTCATCGGAGGTCACCAGGTACGGACCAAGCGGGCTAAACCGGTCGCATGACTTGCCGAGCAGCCACTGCTGAGTGCGTAATTGCAAATCCCTCGCGGATAAATCATTGACATTGCAATAACCGAATACATGCCCCAGCGCCTCGTCCTTGCTTACGTACTTGGCCCTCTTGCCTATAACGATTACTAATTCCGCCTCATAGTCTACTTTCTGCGATACGCGCGGAAGCGGAATGTCATCCCCATGGCCGGCAAGCGTGTTATTAAATTTGTTGAACAGGATCGGGTATTCAGGGATCGGCGCATTCGTCTCTTCCGCGTGCTTCTGATAGTTCAGGCCAACGCAGATGATCTTGTTCGGATGCGTCACACAGGGACCCAGGTTAAGACCGGACTCATCCTGAAACAGCACGGCACCGATCTCCGGCTCCTGCTCAAGTACCTGCTCGGTCAGCCGCTCCAGGGATTCAATCGCTTCGGAACCGCCTGCTATGACGTCATGGATGTTGCACGGAATCGGAGTGCCGGCCAAATTGAGCCAATTAGCTGCCGCTGTCACATGAAGAACGCCGCGGCCTTCTACACGTATGCCTAGGAGCAGCGAATCCTTCTCGTAAAAGGTTAATAATTTCATCGGCTTCCTCCTTGTCCGCCACTTGGACGATTAACTTGTGAGGCTAATGGCAGCCCTTGCGCTAACCGGACTACCTCTTCCGCCGCCTGGGTTTGCAAGGTTATCAATGCCGAATCGGAGTAATATGCCGCATGCGGCGTTAGAATGAGGTTGTCGCAGCTGCGCAGCGGATGATCATTCTGCAGCGGCTCCTGCTCGAATACATCAATGGCCGCGCCGCCAATCGTTCCTTCATTCAAAGCGGTAGCGAGCGCCTCCGTATCAATCAAGCCACCTCGGGATGTGTTGACGAGCAGCGCTCCGGATTTCATCTGGGACAATGTAGTCGCATTGATCAGATGCTTCGTATCCTCCGTCAGCGGAGAATGCAGGGAGATGGCATCCGCCTTCGACAGAAGCTCCTCCAACGTTGCCGCCTTGTGAACACCAAGCTGCTCAGCTTTATCTGCGCTCATATACGGATCATAGATCAGGATTTGGAAGCCGAACGGCCGGATACGCTCGGCAACACGCGCTCCGATTCGTCCGAATCCAATCAAGCCGACAACGGAATCCGCGAACCGGGGCATCGGTTTGGCCACCTTCTCCACGTTCCATTCACCGCTTCGGACGGAACGATCGAATGCGACGACCTTCCTAAGACCGGACAGCAGCAGGGCACATGTATGATCGGCTACCTCGTCCAGGCAATAGGAGGGCACGTTGCATACTGCAATCCCCGCTCCATCGGCAGCGGGTATATATACATTATCGTACCCGATGCCATAACGAACGATAAGCCTGCATGATGTCCATGCTTCGATTACTCGGCGGGTTACGGGCGCGAACTGTACGAGAACCGCATCTGCTCCTTTTCCCGCTTCTATCATCTCTTCTTCCGTTCTGCAATTGAATCTTTCAACGGTCAAGCCGGCTGCCGACAGAACCGCACGTTCCGGCTCGTCGCTGACGAAATTGCTATCCGTGATGACAATTCTCATCGGTACCACCCTTTACTGTAAGTTAACGAACATCCCGCCATCGACCAAGAGGCTGGAGCCCGTCACGAAATACGACTCCTCGCACGCGAAGAATAGATAAGCTTCCACCAGATCCTCCGGCTGTCCAAGACGTCTGACAGGAGTCCGGTTAATGAAATATTCGCGCTTCGCCGCGTCCGACAGATCTTCACGGTTGATGTCCGTTTCGATCGCACCGGGAAGAACGGCATTGCATGTAATCCCATGCGGCCCAAGGGCAACCGCCATGCTCTTCATCATATTCTCGATCGCTGCCTTCGTCGGGCAGTAATGAACTTGCATGGCCCCGCCCACCCATGCTCCAATCGAGCTCGTCGATACGATTCGCCCTTGAATGCCTCTCTCAACCATATGCTTGGCAACGGCCTGTGAGCAGAGGAAGGTTCCCTTCTGATTCACATCCGTCACCCGCTCCCACAGTTCAAGAGGCATCGTAAGAAACTCATGGAAAGGGCAAATGCCCGCATTATTCACTAGAATATCGACTTGCCCGAATCGGGCGACCGCCGCATCCACCATAGCGTTCACTTGTGCAGCGTCCGATACGTCGCACACGACGTAGATCGCCTCTCCGCCTGCAGCTTGAATCTCGTCAACGACCTGGCTCCCGGCTTCTGCCGGTTCGTTCGAAGCCACAACCACTTTCGCTCCTTGTTTAGCAAAGCCGAGTGCAATCGCCCGGCCGATTCCACGGGAAGCCCCGGTAATAATAGCTGTCTTATGATTTAGTCTCATCGCTATTCACCTCATCTTCGATGATGTTGGTCTTAAACCGTTCCATCTTGTCAAACAGCACCTCGAATTCGGCAGCCAAATGCTGAACGGATGCATTCACATCGTTCATGGATAACGATTGGCCATCGGCAATATGGACGAACTCGCCCATTCCTTCCGACGTTTCCTTGGAGAATTGACCGATGCGTTCCATCGCCTGATTCATCTGGGTACCACCGG
The DNA here is from genome assembly GCF_024498075.1 of Paenibacillus mendelii. Lineage (GTDB taxonomy): Bacteria > Bacillota > Bacilli > Paenibacillales > Paenibacillaceae > Paenibacillus_Z > Paenibacillus_Z mendelii. Next base: position 226,479 of record NZ_JANHOF010000005.1, on the reverse strand, counting down.
CAGCCAGCTCTTCCAGCGTAGCCGAAACATGCTGCAGGCTGTCGTTCATTTTAAGAATGGAATGACTAATCGTATAGAATTGATTGCCTGCCAGCTCCACCTTGTGAATACCCGCTTCTACCTCTACATTCTCTTCCGTCATCGACTTGTGCAGGCCATCGATATCCTGCGAAATCGCGCCAATGTAAGCATTCACCTCGTCAGAAGCGGTCCTCGTCTGCTGGGCCAGCTTGCTTACCTCTTGGGCAATGACCATGAAGCCCTTGCCATGCTCTCCGCTTCTGGCCGCTTCGATCGAAGCATTGAGAGCAAGAATATGGGTTTGCTTCATTAGGCCTTCAATGCTGCGCATCACATTGCCGATTTTCGCCGAAGCGTTCTTCACCGTCCCGATCTCATCAAGCGATCGGTGTACGCGGTCTCTGATGCTGCCCATCGAACGAATCGCTTCATCCACAACGGTTCTTCCCTCATGCACGCTGCTCTCCGAATCGGAGGATTGTTCCGATATGGCGTTTACGCCTTCGGTGACTTCCATTAATCCAGTTAACATCTCATGAATGACGACCACATCCTGCTGCACCTGCGCATACATCGCCATCGTCTCTTGCGAAGCTGCCGTCAGCCCGCTGCGCATCGCATGTGCGGCATCGCCCGTCACCTCGGCAGAATGCCGAATTTCATCCGCATGATTGCTTAACACGCCGATCATACGTTTCGTCTGCGCGACAAGATCATGCAAATTGCTGCGCATCCGTTCAAAGGATGTGAGCAGCTGCCCCATCTCGTCCTTTCGGGTTGTCGTCACGGATTCCGTCATCATACCGTCCGCTACCAGACTAAAGTGCCTGAGCAGCTCGCGAACGGGACGTCTGATACTCGTTGTCATCAGCCAGCCGAGAAAGCCGGATATGAGCAGAGAGGCAATCAGACTAATAATGGATATTCGAATCGCTTCTTTGTACATGCCATTCGAATTTTCGAACGAGAGCGCCGCCTCATCCTCGTTCAGTTTAATGAACGAAGCGAAATAACGATCAATCCCTTCGGCCTTCACTACGATCTGGCTCTCGTAGTTCCAGACCGCCTTATCCTGCTGACCGGCCTTAATCTGCTCAATAACCTGATCCATAGCCGGCGTATAGCTGGTCCAGACGAAGCCGAAGACCTCCAGCTCCTTCTTCGCTTTGTCCGAGAGCTGCTTCTGCCCAAGCGAGACCAGCAGCTCATCGATCGAATTCCGGTATTCGGCAATGCTTTCGAGCATGGCAGCCTTCTCTTCGACTGCCTTGTTCTGATAGACATAGCTGCCAAGATGAGCAATCATTTTATGAAAGTTAGCCGATACGGCGCCGATTTCATTCATACTCTTCATCCGGTTATCGAACACGTCAGCGAAATTGTCGTTCATCCGTTCCATCTGCTTCATCCCGAACAGACTATTGCCAAGCAGAATAAGGAAAATAAGCAGGAAGCAGAAGCAGAATTTAGCAAAAAGATTAAGATTAGCGAACCATCTCATAAGAGCTCCTCAAAGTGGGAATAGTTACATAAACCGAACTTTTCTTACAGCTTCCTCGTCCACTTCAATGCCAAGCCCCGGCGCCTCCAGCGGATATACCCAACCGTCCTTCTGGGTAATCGGTTCTTTGACCAGCTCATTCTGCATTGGATTCGGCATCGGCTTGAGCTCCAGCAGCAAGCAATGCGGGGAAGAAATCGATAGATGAAGGCTTGCCGCACTCGTAATGGCCGTGCTCCAGGCATGTGCATTGAATTTTCTTTTCTCTGCGCCGACAAGCTGAATGATTTTGTGGAAGGCTGTAATGCCTTCTACACGTGCAGGATCAATCCCCACGACATCAACGATGCCGGTTTTCAACAACCGGTGGTACCCATCGACCGTCCACTCCCGCTCGCCTGTCGCAATCAGCATTGTCGTGGCCGCTCTCAACTCCCGGTGAGCTTCAATGTTGCTCGGATGGAACGGCTCTTCGATCCACCAGACGCCGTATTCTTCGAATGCTCTGGTCATGCGGATCGCATGTCCGACATCCCACTTGACGCTGTTGCCCACATCAACGATGAATCCTTTATCCGGACCGATCCGATCGCGAACGGCTTTCACATAGGCCAAATCATAGGCTGCTTCCTGGCCTAGACGAGCTTTCCCTTTCTTACCGAAACCAACCTTAACCGATTGGAAGCCTTCATCCATATAGGCCGCAATCTCGTCGGCATTCTCCTCATGCGTCTCGTGCTTCACGTGAATGCTGGCACATGCCGGCAGCCGGTCGCGCTGTTTGCCGCCAAGCAGGCGATAGAGGGGAACGCCCAGCAGCTTGCCTTTGATATCCCATAATGCCATGTCCAGCGCACTGATGGCGAAAGAGGCAATTCCACCCTCGCCGTACCACCAGACATGATCCTTCATCGCTTGCCAGTTCGCCTCCGTATCAAGCGCATCCTTACCGATCAGCAGCGGGGACAGCCCTTCAACAACGGCAATGACTGCCTTGACCGCTTCCGGCCACATGGCGATCCCTTCGCCCCAGCCGACGGTCCCGTCTTCGGTTTCAACTCTGACTAGCATGGTATGCCGGATGTTGTTATTATCGTTAGGCTCCGGGCAGCGAATGCCCATCGCTTCAATCTTCAGGATTTTCATTGGATCACCTCATGTACAGGCCGCCGTTGACATCCAACGTCGCCCCGGTAATGTGACTCGTGCTGCGATCCGACATGAACAGAATGGCTTGAACGACGTCACCGGTTTGCCCTACACGGCGGGTTGGCGTCGATGCGACAATCCGTTCCATCGTGGCTTTCGGGAAATCAGCGATCATTACCGTATCGAAAGGACCCGGGGCCACTGTATTCACGCAGATGCCGAATGGAGACAAGGCATTCGCGAAGGATTTCGTAACCGCAAGCATACCGGCCTTAGCCGCTGCGTATGGCGGCGTCGCGATCGCTCCGCCTGTGTGGGCGCCAACCGAGCTCACGTTCACGATGCGGCCGTAGCCATGCTCCTTCATCGAAGCGGCAATCGCCTGGGTAGCGAAGAACGCGCTCTTCATATTGACATCGACAACATCGTCCCAGATGGCTTCGGTGACTTCACTATAGGAAGCGGTTGGACATATGCCTGCAGCATTAATAAGAATATCGGCCTTGCCTTCCTTTTGAATCACTCGTTCAACCCAATCCTGCAGCTCTTTAACGCTGCGGACATCGACCACTTCCGCCTCGTAGGAGCCTCTATGCGATACTGCGCTCATCGTGTCGCGCATCTGCTTGATGTTCGTCTCGCTCCAGTCGCACACATAAACCTTAGCGCCGGCTTCGGTATAGGCATGTGACAGATCGATACCAAGCCCTCCGGCTCCGCCTGTTATCAATACTACTTGTCCTTCAAAATCCCATTTCGTCATGGTTATTCTCCTTCTCTCATCCGGTTGTGGTTTGTAGAATTCCAGTGAATATGATGGCTGCGCATGCGGTAACGTCTTTCGTTCGCTGTTGTACCCCGAATTTTTAGAATTTTGTTTACTTTATCGGATAAATTCGGGGTACAAAGGCGAACTAAAAGCTTTTCGCCAGAAAAGCTTACTTCGGAAGCATAAGCTGCGCTTCTACAGACCGTTTCCGCCTGCTCCGCCACTTCATCACCGGACTTCTAGGCTTCTTACTTCAAGTAGTCGTGGATGACTTCGCCCATTGGCAGCGAGAAGTCGCATACCCAGAAGAATCCGTCCATCATTTCCAATACAGGAAGCTTGTACACAGGTGCTTGAGCGTTCGGACGAATTTCCATTGTAGCAGGCCCGCGCCAGCATTCATGGACAACCATTTCGGAGAACGTGCGCGCCGTAATTTGGTGGATCGCCGGCGTTCCATCGATGTTAGGGATGATTTTCAAATTTATGTTTTTCGTAAACGGAATGATCTCCTGCATCTCATCCAAACTTGATTTGCGCTGCTTGTACGCCATTGTGCTCGTGAGGACGTCGATCCCGTTGCGTTCTACCTTGCCGACAATTAAGTCCTCGACGAAGGAAATCGAAGGATTGCCGCTTTTCTTCGGCTGGCCATAAACTTCTCTGCCCGCTGCAATCGCGCCGTCACTGCCCAAGTACAGATAAGGTGAATACGCGCCGCAAATGTCAGTCCCCTTCAATCGCACCTGAACCTGTACGGCTGATTCATAATAGTTGCCGAACCATTCCGCATCATTCATATGATAATAATGGACGACGACCAGATCACTGGCCGATTCCAGCGGATCAGGAACGATTCTCTCGATGCAGGCCGGATCCGTCCGGTATATAACGGTAAGAATTTCGTTGTTCCGGAAACGCACCGGGAAACGCGGAATCAACGGATTGTCAATCGGTGTGCTGTAGGCGGACTTAACGTCCTGTTGGCTAATAGTCATTTAGAATTCCCCCTGTCCTGATGTGTGCAGCTATAAAAGTTGGCTGGAATTAAACAACTTTTCCTGCGGGATGACGCTCAAATACTTCCGGGTCGTAGATCGGCAAAATGGTGCCGTTAATATTACGAATCCGCTCATAGCTGCGGAAAGTTTCTTCCAAGCTCTCATGAATGCCCAGCGGTATGTTCTGCTCGATGTTCCGGTATTTGAAGAAGCAATCGGAGACGATGACAGACCCTATCTCCGTATCGATGACGTACGCCATGCTGCTCCGGTGATGGCTGCCCGTGAAGAAGGAACGAATCCCCGGCAGCACCTCTTGTTCCTCGTCTTCCAAGAGCACGATGCGATCGAATGCCTCATTCATCACATATTGAAAGATAGGATCTGCCATATAAATATGCTTCGGCAGCCGCTGCGCATAGGGCTCCGGTGCCAGGAAATCTACCCAGCCCCTGCGGCTGACAACGATCTTGGCATTAGGGAATAGATCCAAGTTGCCCGTAGCATAGGTAGTAAGCGGTGTAACCAGCACATAATCGACATCCTCGGGCTTCACGCCGTACTTGGCCAGCGCGGTAACAGGTCGCTCGTCTTCACTTACTTGCAAAGCGTGATTCGGATGAACATGCTCAACCCAGAAATCACTCAACGCCTCATAGTCGGCGGGCGGTCCGCTGTTGATCAGAATCGTCTTGCCGTTTCCTCTGATAAGCACCATGGCAAAAATAATCGGTTCCCACTCAGCCAGACGCGACACGTCCATCCAGTTGATTTCAATCGTCGGTACCTGTGTTCGACCGAGCTGTATAATATCGATCTGATAAGACATTTGTATTTCCTCCTTGTCGGCTGAGTTTTGAAGAGGTGAATAACTTGTTGGGTCAGTCTCAGACTCCGGGCTTCCTCTCTGCTAAGCGAGGTAGAAGACCTCGTTATCAATCACTTCTACAATAACGCCGTTCTCATCCGTTTCCATCAGGTCATACATCGAAACCTGCCAGCGTTGGTTCGCAGGATCATTGCCCAGCTCCGCCATTGCTTTGTCGTAATCGTCGACAACCATGTACGCGTACAGCTCCGTACCTTTCATGAAGATGCTGTAATGCGATACGCCGACGCGTTTCAGCGAAGCCAGCAGATCCGGGAATACCGCTTCATGCCGCTTCACATATTCCTGCTCGCAGCCCGGCTTGCATGCCATCTTAAAAAAGTGTCTCGCCACCTCGATCACTCCATTCGATTATAGTTCTTACTTCTTGCGCAGCCCTTGCAGCTGATCGATCGCTACAGCAGCCAACAGAACGCCGCCACGCGCTACTTCCTGCCAGTACGAAGATACATTAAGCAGAACAAGTCCGTTATTGACCGTCCCCATGATAATGACGCCCAGCAAGGTACCGATAATCGTTCCTTTACCGCCTGTCAATGATGTGCCGCCCAAGATAACAGCAGCAATAACGCTCAGCTCAATGCCTGTTGCCGCTTGCGGCGCACCAGCAGCCAGCTGCGAAGTGAGAATGAGACCGCCCAGAGCGGATGCCGCTCCACATAGTACATAGATAATCATTTGGTTGCGGCGTACCGGGATGGCAGCAAGACGGCTGGCCACCTCGTTCCCGCCGATCGCATAGATCGTACGTCCGAACACCGTGCGAGTCATCACGATATGAGCAATGATGAAGCAGATGATCATCAGGATGAGCGGGAATGGAATGCCTAGCAGGTAGCCGCGTCCTAGAAATTTGAAGCTGTCGCTCGACATGCTGCTCGTTAGGCCGCCGCTCAATACGAATGACAATCCCCGCGCAATCGACATCGTTCCCAGCGTCGTAATCAGCGGATTGATTTTCAGATAGGTAATTAAGAAGCCGTTCAGCAGACCCATTACGATACCGAGCAGCATGCCGCAAATGACGGCCACCGTAACGGAGTTCGTCCAGCTGTACACCTGTACCGTAACGACACCTGTTAAAGCGACTACCGAGCCGACTGATAAGTCAATGCCGCCCGATACGATGACTTTCGTCATCACGACCGCAATGATGCCCATAATGGCCGTCGCCAGACCGATGTTCAGAAAGTTCTGAACGCTTAAGAAATAGGGGGACATGAAGGAGAAGAAGACGACCAGCGCCAAATAAAGAACGAGCAGCCCCATGCCCTGTTTCATATTGAATTTCATTGATTTCTCGCCCTGCTTCACTTTCGTCGTTGTACCGAGCATTGTTAGTGTCCCCCCATAGCAGCCGCCAGTAATGTTTCTTCCGTAAAGCGGCCATCTTCAAACTCGTGCGTAAGCTGACCTTCCTTCATCAGCAGAACCCGATCGCAGATGGTCTGCAGCTCATACAGATCGGAGCTGATGACGATCACGGAAAGGCCTTCGTCACGGAAGCTTTGCAGCACTTCATAGATATCCGCTCTCGCCCCAACGTCCACGCCCATCGTAGGATCACAGAGGATCAGAACATCCATTCTCTCCATGAGCCAACGCGACAGGATGACTTTCTGCTGATTGCCTCCGCTTAAGAAGCGGATTTGCCGGTCGATCCCGCCCGACAGTTTAATTTTCAAACGGTCCACCCATTGATTGACCGTATCGATTTCACGCTCTTTTTGAAAAAAGCCCCAGCGGGATACCCGGTTCATGCATGACAACGTCAAATTGTCCTTCACCGACATGTCCAGCACCAAGCCGGCTACTTTCCGGTCCGGCGGCACATAGGCAATTTTCGCTTTCTTTGCATCCATCGTCGATTTAAGCTTCAACGCTTGTCCGTTTAGCTTGATTTCACCTGAATCAATCGCTTGCTCTCCGAAGAGCGCCTTGCCGAGCTCCTCTTTACCGGAACCAAGTAATCCGTAAACTCCAACAATCTCACCTTTGTAGCTTGTAAACGATACGTTATTGAGCATGCCCGCGCGAGTGATCTGCTTCGCTTCCAGGACCGGTACGCGCATTCCGCCGGTTGTCCCTTTAACAAAATTCTGCTTGACCGCCTTACCGACCATCATCCCTACGATTTGTTCCGTCGTATAATCTTGAACCTGGCCTTCTCCTGCTTTCTCCCCGTCGCGCATGACCATGAGATCATCGCAAATTTCAGTCACCTCGTCCAAGTGGTGGGAGATATATATAATGGAGACGCCCTGAGATTTCAGCCCCCTGATCACTCGGAACAGATTATCTACTTCTTTGGCCGTTAGCGCAGCCGTCGGCTCGTCCATCACGAGCACCTTGGCTTCCTTGGACAACGCTTTGGCGATTTCGACAAGCTGCTTATCCGCAATGCTGAGGTTGCCGATCAATTCATCCGGCGCAAACCGGCAGCCCAGCAGATCCAGCAGCCGCTGCGTATCTTGGCGAAGCTTCTTCCAATCCACGAACCATCTGTTCTTGCGAGGCAAATGTCCGACATAGATGTTCTCCATCACCGATGTATGCGGGACATAATTCAGCTCCTGGTAAATGACTCGAATGCCAAGCTTAGCCGCATCGGATGGCGTTTGTAAGCTAACCTGCACGCCATCGAGGAAGATTTCCCCCGCATCCTTGCTGTAGTCGCCGTTCAGGATCTTGATCATGGTCGACTTGCCGGCACCATTCTCTCCAAGTAAAGCGAGCACACGGCCTGCATCCAAATGGAGCGTAACATCCTTCAGTACCTGCACGCCGGAGAACGCTTTTGCAATGTGGCTCATCTTCAAGCGATTTCCCTCTAACATTCCGCACCCTCCTTCTCTGTACGCTAATCATGTCGTATCCATACCGGAATGAGGTGGAGGGCCGTGACGGCCCTCCAAATAACCGATGATGAATGATTTACGGATACAGCTTCTTCAAGTTCTCTTTGCTTACGAATTCATGCTCCATCAAGATTTCCGAGCCAACATCTTTGCCCGCCAGAATGTCGAGTGCAGCAGGAATGATGTACTCGCCGTATTTCTCAGGGAAATAACCCGTCGATCCGAGGAATGGCGTTTTTTCGTTCGCTAGCTCTTCGCGGCCGCGTTGATCGGCTCCTTGGCCTACGATCATCGCATGATCCATACGGTTTGCTGCTTCCAGCGCCGCCTTGGCGCCTAGCGCCGTATCATCATTAATCGACAGGATGGCAATATGCTTCGCGTCCGGAATCGTTGTCAATACGTCAGTCATCAAACGTTTTGCTTCTTCCAGCGTGTTTTTGCTGTCCAGACGAATGATGTCGCTGTCCTTGATGTCCGTAATGACGGATTTCAAACCGTCCAATTGACCTTGCATCCGCTTAGCAGGCACATCGCCGGATTGCGGAAGCTCAAGCATGATGACTTTATCGATTTTGCCTTCCCACTGCGCTTTGGCTTGGTTGCCCAGGTATTCACCGGCCAGGAAACCGGCTTTGCTGTTGTTCGCGCCGAAGAATACGGCTCCCGGCATCGGAATATCGATTGCGATGACCTTGATGTTATTTTCATTGAATTTGTCCATGATCACTTCGCCGAACTTTTCGTCGGATTGGAATTCAATGACAAAGTCAACCTTTTGCGTGATGAAGTTCTCTGCATTGGCAAGCGCTGTTGCACCATCTGTTTTGTTATCTGCGATGACCAGCTCGATGCCCTTCTCTTTCGCGACCTTCTCGATCCCTTTGCGCACGTCTACGAAGAACGGAGCGTTCTCGGTCAGGTTAGCAAAGCCGATTTTGTATTTCTTCTCTCCGCCGGCCGAATCGCCGTTTCCGCTATCCGGTGTATCCTTTGTACCGCAAGCGGATAATACTACCGATAGAATTAACATTAGTGTGACTGCGAGCCCCGCCCATTTTTTCTTCATGTAAGCCCATCTCCTCTACTGTTGCAAAAGTGGATGCATCGGTGTTTCTCTAGAAGTTCGGTGAACAGCATTTTGCCTGCGGCCGGTCTGGGTTTCCACTCGCTGTTGCAGCCGGAATTTCTGGAATGTATAAACTCGTGAATCAGTTTAATTCCGGCTGCAAAGGCGAACTAAAAGCTTTTCGCCAGAAAAGCTTACTTCGGAAGCATAAGCTTCGCTGTTTCAACTCCAGACCGATCCTCCGGCAGCATCGTTAAACGAACTTCCAGAAACTTGTAATTGAGCATGCTTCGTAACGTCGACCAGACTACCCCTTGTCATGAACAAACAGCTGTAATGTTGCTTACACCACCTCCTATAAAGAATGGAAAGCAGCAAACTTAAATTCAACGCATTTGCATCTTTTTGACATGATGCCGCTTCCACAGGAGTGAAAGAAAATCACCGCAGCGGTTAGAGCTGTGCCAGATGACCGCCGTCGACCAGAATCGTGGCGCCCGTAACATAGCTCGCTTCATCGGAAGCGAAGAACACGGCTGCTCCTCCGCAGTCCTGCGGTTTGCCAAGGCGCTTCATCGGAATCTTCTCATGGTAGCGGTCCAAGTTGCCCGGCTCGTTAAAGAAATCGGTATTAATATCCGTCAGGATCGTGCCCGGCGCGATATTGTTTACGGTGATTCCGTATTCGGCGAGCTCGATTGCCATTCCCTTGGCGAGGAGGTCTTGTCCGCCCTTAGCGGCGCAATAATGCGTCTGTGTCGCATTCGATTGGAAGGAGCCGATTGAGGTTACGTTAATGATCCGGCCGCCATTGCCCTGGGACACCATCTGCTTCGCAACCTGCTGGCTGCAGTAGAACGTTCCCGTAAGATCGACGCCGATGGTCCGTTCCCAGGCTTCCTTGGTAAGCTCCAGAAACGGCATAAACCAACAGATCCCGGCATTGTTGACCAGAATGTCGATACCGCCCAGCGCGTCGACCGTTCCCTTCACAAGCTGGTCAATGCTGTCATAGCTTCCGACGTCGCCTTGTACGGCAACTCCCTTACCGCCGAATGCCTCAACCGCCCGCACGACCTCTAAAGCGCTTTCTTTTTCCTTGTAATAATTAATGGCGACATCGGCTCCCTCAGCCGCAAGCGCTTCCACAATGGCTCTGCCAATTCCTCTGGACCCTCCGGTAACTAGGGCGCGTTTTCCTTTCAATCGCATGTCGAATCCTCCTTGTTGTGTGAGCCGCTAGTTTGTTTTGTCTGTACGGTCGGACAGCATGACGCCTCCGCGAGCTACCCGCTCTTCATCCGTCTCGTAGAAATGAATCGTAATCCATTCGGGATCAACACCTGTTTCGCGTACGATCACCTCTGTAATGCCTTGGGCGATCTTCTTTCTGGATTCAATGCTTCTCGTCTTCATGGTGACGGCTATAGCTGGCATATTGGGCCCTCCTTGTGCAAAGTTATGAAATGGGTGAACAGGAATCGCGTATAACGAGCTCGGTCGGAATAATCGTGGATACAGCATCCAAATTCGAGCTTCCGCTTTCCTCCTGTTTGATGCGCTGCAGCATCAAATGCGCGATTTGATTCCCGATCTGGATTAACGGACGCTTCACAACCGTAATCGCAGGGTTTAGCAGCCTTGTGAAATCCGAATCCTCGAATCCGATCACCGACAGCTCGCTTGGAATGTCCAGCTTCAATTCACGTACCGTCTCGATGCAGCCGACGAGCAGCTGGTTGCTGCCGGCAATAACCGCCGTAATACCCGAATCGTGAATCAGTTCCTTTAATGCGGCGCTGCCATATTCAACAGTGAAATCGCCGCGTTTCATTAATTCCGGCTGAACCGGCAAATCATTAAGCTTGAGCGCATCTACATAACCGCGAATACTTTCCCGGGCAGGGCGGATATCGCTGTCGCTTGTCATGAATCCAATCTTCGTATGACCGAGAGAAATCAAGTATTCAGTCGCCTGTCTAATTCCGTTATAGTAATCGGAGAGGACGGCATTGGCCTGTACGCCTTGAATTTCACGGTCAAGCAGGAAGTAAGGGATTCTTTCTTCCTTCAGTTGACCTGCAAATCCGCTGTCCATTTCTTGCGGAAGCGACAGAATCATACCGTCGAATTTGCGTTCCTCGAAGGCTTCAATTAGTTTCTCTTTCACCTTATCGTTGCCCGTGTTATATAGGATCAGATGATAATCCTGCTCCTCGAGCACTTGATGAATGCCCTTGGCTATGGTCGAGAAGGCAACATTGGAAATATCCGTTACGAAAAAAGCAATCGCATTCGTTCGTTGAGTCCGCAGGCTTCTGGCAACGCTGCTTCGTTTATAACCGAGCTCAGCTATGCTTTTCTCCACCTGAAGCTTAACGGCATGGCTTGCTTCCGCTGAACCGTTCAATACTCTCGATACGGTTCCAACGCCCACACCTGCGTGCTTGGCGACATCTTTTATAGTGATCTTCTTCCGATCCTTCTCCATGGCGAACATCCTTACCTTGATATTTATGGAATATGCATTGATGAACTCTTACGAATCGGAATCGATTCCACAGTTATATATTTACCATGTGCATAAATCATGTGTCAACAAGTTTTTATGAGAAATTCCTCTGGAAAAATGTTACTTTCTATCTATATTCGTCATTATTCGACATTGTAGTGTTCCTAAGTATTAAATATATCGTCAATGTCAGTTCGGAATCGTTTCCGAAATTCTTAAATTTTGCTGTTCGTTCTTGAATTGATCTTTCATGTTAATATTTTCATTTCAGCCATGGTTTTATGGAAGAAAATATAACGTGTGCATTTCGCGCCAAGACCGGCTTGCTCCTCCCGTTCGAACATGAACCAAGTGTCCACTCCACGGTGACATAAAAAGAATTATTGATTCGGCTTTAAAGGCAGACAGGCAAGCAGACAACGGATTTTTCGTTATTTAAGCGGTTCGGGTCACATCGTTCTATAAGGGCCAATGGAACAGGACGCAGCGGGAAAATGACTCCGACAGCACATAGAGCCATATCCACTCCCCAAGCCCTCTCTTAGAGCGCTCTAAGTTACATGTTATTTTTTCTTACACAAAATCTGCTCCTAACCCACTTTCTTTACTTGTTTATTTCTATATATAAAACATCTGCAACATACATAGATTGACCCGGCAATTCGAGAGTCTTCCTCACCCTTTCGAAGGCTTAATCGGCAGCGCTCAGATCGATTCGGTTTGGTTATGACAATCGGAGGAAGGCTATGCGGAGATTAAGGCGATCCTCCGTGTATCACATGATCCGTCTCTTCCAGTGACCGAGACAAACCTGACTGAGCTGAACTAAAGGCGTTACAAGCAAGGGCGGTCTGAGAAGATTCCTCAGGCCGCCCTCTTGTTATTCAACCGTTCTAGCGAACAATTTTGAAGTTGAAATTCATGTGGCCCACATTCACGAATACTCGGGACGACAGAGCCAGCAGCATCTCGGTACCGCGCGCTGAAGTGATGTCACCCAAATCGAGCACACTCTCCCATCCAAACCATTCCTTCAAATATCCGGTTACTTTATTCTTGGCATCTGCATCATTCCCGCTTATGAATAGATCATGCTTCCCGTCCGCTAGACGATGAGGATCAACCATCAGAGCAGAAGATACGGTATTCAAGGTTTTCACCACTTTGATTGCGGGGAAGGCGCGTTGAATCTGTTCGCCCAGCGAATCGGTGTTTGCGACGGCCAAGCTTAGTTCACCGTTAGAAAAATCAAGAGGAAGCGCAGCATCGATTAATATTTTTCCTTGCAGCGCTTCATGGCCTGCAGCATGCAAAGCTTCAAGTGAGGCCGTTCCCGGAGTTGCATTGAAAACAATTTCGCCATAGGATGCAGCCTCTTGCAGCGAACCTACGCTTGCATGCTCATTCTGTCCGAATTGCCCGAGCCATTCATTCAGCTTCTCCGGGCTTCTTGCTCCCAATTTGACCTCGTGTCCAAGCTTAACGAGTGAACGGCCCAACGTTTGCGCAACATTCCCCGAACCGATAAAACCAATCTTCATCCTCTTCCGCCTCCTCAATATACATACAGGTCTGTATACTTACATTGACAGTATATATACCGATCTGTATAATGTCAACCAGAAGAGGTGAGATTTTCATGCGTATATCGGCCGAAAAGAAATCAGCTGCACGCGAGCAGCTGCTGGTTACCGCGAGCACATTATTTTTTCAAAAAGGGTTCCACGCTGTCGGTGTCGATTCGATTGTAGCCGAATCCGGTATCACGAAGATGACGATGTACAAGCATTTTCCTTCCAAGGATCATCTTATAGTTGCGATCCTGGAGCGATCCGACGAGTTATACTGGGAATGGTTCGAGAATACGGTCGATGGAATATCCGATCCCAAGCAGCAGCTCCTCGCTATATTTGAAGCCGTTGCCAAGCAGCATTCATCCTCTCCGCAGTCGACTTTCTGCCTTTATCAAGCCGTTGCTGTCGAATTCCCATTTCCTGATCATGTCGCCAATATGTCGGCCGTCCATCATAAGCAATCGATCCTGAAGCGCCTGGAATCTCTATGTGAGCAAGCCGGATTGAAGTCACCCCGGTTTCTTGCCCGCCAGCTGTTCGTGCTGCTGGAAGGGTTCTGTATGTCGTCCCGGTTTATCGGAGCTGACAGCCCCGCGGCAGAAGTTGTCAATGCGGCAGCCACATTGATCGAGGCGCATCGCCAATGAATAAACTATTTAACACGCAACAGATCCAGTGAAGGTTCCATAACCCTCACTGGATCTGCTTTGATTATTAGAGATGAACCAAACTACTTGCAGCAGCCTATTAGCTACTGATAGGATTGAATGACCTTCTCGATTCCGGCCGCGATATCTTCGATGTCGCTTTCTGAACCAAGCAATACATTCTGGTAGAGCCACAACACTTCCTTGTCCGCTGCCCGTTCCGCTGCCGGGCAGCTATAGCGACGCTCTACACCGAGCAGCTCCCGGGTTCTGTTAATAATTGCAGCGTTGGCATTTAGCGGCACGTATCCATCCGTGACGGGAATCCCCTCGGCATTGAGCTTGCGGATAAAATCTGCTTTGTCTACCTGATCCGTAATCCCGCGATCCAGCTTGAATAAATAGAGGTGATTAGCATGCCGAGTGATTCGGCTGTCATACGCAACGGTTCGGATGCCTTCCATGGCACTCAGCCGATCATTCAATTGCTTCGCTCGCTGCTCACGGATGGCCATCTGATCCTCGAGCCTGGTAAGCTGGGCAACCGCCAGCGCAGCCTGTATTTCGCTGAAGCGGAAGTTCCAGCCGACGATGTCATGCTGATACCACTTGCCGTTTCCTACGCGTCCGCAATTATGCAGCGACCAGGCATGATCGGCCAGCGCTTCATTATTGCTTAGAATGACGCCGCCTTCTCCGCAATTCAGGTTTTTGCTCGACTGCAGGCTGAACGTACCCAAGTCTCCGATCGCGCCAACGCCGCGTTCTTCCCACCGGGCTCCCACGGCCTGCGCCGCATCTTCAATTAGAACAAGACCGTGCCTATCCGAGATTTCCTTTAACTTGGTCATATTGGCCGGAGCACCTGCCAGATGAACGGCGATAATCGCCTTTGTCGAGGATGTGATCGCAGCTTCCACCCTCTCGGGGTCCAGCAGCATGGATTCATCAACATCCGCAAATACGGGAATCGCTCCGATCAATAAGGCAGCGGTGGCTGTCGCAATAAACGTATACGGAGGCATAATAACCTCATCCCCTGCATCCACTCCTCCAGCCAGAAGAGCGATGCTAAGCGCGATTGTTCCGTTGTTGACGGAGATGGCATAGCGTGCATCATGAAGCGCGGCGAATTTTTCTTCAAATTGCCTTATTTTATCAGGACTGACTCCGCCCCAATTACCCGAGCGAACGGCCTCCAGCACTAATTTCTCTTCCAATTCACCGAATATAGGCCATTCCGCGAAAGGCTGCGTTCTCACCGGACTGCCGCCATCTGTCGCCAAATGAGGCTTATTCATCTGCATGTTCACCTCCATTAGGGCTTGCGAATAACTTCTTGAGCATACGAAGCACCTTCTCTTCCACGTTTTCATCGAAGGGTGCCGGGTTTCCAAAATAAGGGACGGAATCATGCGGTTCATAGCCGCCCTCTTCCAGCTGCTTCGCAGTCGTCACATACCCGATCATTCCATTACTGTAAGCGAGGGGGATTAAGCCCACGCCAAGACTTTTCATAAACAGACCGTAGCTAACGACCATCTCCGCATTCATAGCCGCCAAAGTCAAGTTCTTCGCGACTCGGAACCGCGTAACCTCGAATGGAGCATATGCCTTCAGCAGATCGGGATTCTTCAGATAACGGGAGGCGAGCAACCTCCAGGGCGATTGTTCGACTTCCTCTGCGGCAAGCCTCATGAGCTCATCCTTGTCAGGAAGGCGGGCAAACGGGAGCTTATCCACGACCTGCGCGGCATCGAACGGGGCGTACGCCTGCTTGTGAAGACCGTCAGCCAGTAGAGCCAGAACGGCTTCGGCCAGCACTTCCCCCAGCTTCGAGATTGCCGTATCCCCATCAAAACCCGCGTTCTTACTTCCATATGGATTGATATCGCCGCAGCAGCCCTGCAGGTACGCGCATACCGTCTCGTCGTGCTGCATCCGCTGCTCCAGCACATCCATTGCATGTCCGCAGAACTCGGATGAGACGGCATTGGCATCCGTAAGCGTCGGGTGACAGGTATAATGAACGAGCAGCGCCTTATGACGCCCCTGATTCGTTGCGAATACGATCGCATTCACTTCGTTGTCCACCAGCCCCTGCGAATTGCGTCCGAGGATGATTTGCCCCTGCCTGAGCTCCCTGCGGTTGACTCCGATCTCGCAGGAACCCGTCCCCCTGTAAACCGTTACGGGCTCGATATTCCTTATTGCCAGATCAATGCTGTCCATCAATGAACGCTCCAGGCCGGCCAAATAAGCTTGGTCGGGAACGCCCAATCCGATGGTCTGCTCCGAGACCGAAGGTCCGGAATGCGTATGCGTGGCATGCAGGATGGTGCGCTCAGCCGGGATCCCGTATCGCTCTTGAATTTGCGAGCGCAGCTTGCGAACGCTTTCATTGGACCAGAACAGAAGATCCGCCGACAGAAGCAATGCCCGATCAATGGAACCGTCTGCCGCGGTCTGCTCAAAAACGAAGGTGCGCACGAACAAACGGCTTGCGATCCGTTCGAACACCCGATTGCCGCGGGAGGCGAATCCCGACAGTGGAACCGGGTGACCGGGGGTAATGTCGACTTTAGTTGTTCCCAAACGCAGCTGAACCATCAATCCGACCCCTCCTCAATAATGTTGCGATATTCGCTGCACTCCACCCTGCGATCCGGACAGCCGCCGCGGGAGCGATCATGACGAGTATCGCGGATCGTAGTTCGAGCAGCGCAGTTCAGTGATTGTGAATAACCCGCTTTGCTGCCTTTCATCCTTGATCATAATGCCCTCGGCAATTGGAGTTCGGCCATTTTTTCAAGAAACATGACAGATTTTGCGCATTGAAATAGTGCTGGAAGTTTCCCCTGCATCATAGTACTATCGTTCATGAAGGGAGGTCCGTCTCATGACCGTTTATCCGGAGTATATGGATTCACTCAGCTTTGCCAACATCAATAAAGGACAAATCCCCTTCTACTGTTTGTTTAATACTATTCAGAACATACCGCTGCATTACCATGATTTTGTTGAGCTTTCCTATGTAATCGAGGGCTATGGAACGGAAATCTTAAACGGGGTTCCTTATGCGTTGAAGCCGGGGTCTGTCAGCTTTCTGCTCCCGCATCATCTGCACGAATTTCACAGCAGCCCGGATACCCCTCTTCAGGTTTACTGCTGCATGTTCGATATTAACCTGATTTTTGAATCGCAGACGGATAGTGAGCTTGGCCAGCTTCTTCTGCAAGTTGGCGACAGACTCCCTTCCCATAAGGATCTCGATGACCATGAATCGGCCAGCATGAAGCAGGCCTGTTCGCATATATACCGGGAATACCGGAATTCCGAAATTGGCCGTAACAGTTCGATTCGCTCAAAACTGATCGAAGCGCTGTTGATCTATGTTCGCTCACACGCCGCTCCCTCATCGATTGATGCCGACCCCCGGCCTTCATCTTTGAAATCCGACGACTGGAAAATCATTCAATATGTGCATGCCCACTATCTGGACAATATCGCGCAGGAAAACTTATCTGCTATTTTTAACGTAAGTCCCGCTTCGATCAGCCGTTTGTTCAATAAGCACCTGGGCCGCAGCTTCACGGATTATATCCACACCCTGCGAATCCGAAGAGCCTCTACGCTTCTTCTAATGACTCCTATGACCATCTCCGAAATTTCGTTCGACGTCGGCTTCGAATCCTTTCGCACCTTTTCCCGTGTTTTTAAAGAAATCAAGCATATGACTCCGCGCGATTACCGTCAGGCCTTTTCGCAGGCGCCTAAGGATAAATGAGATTAAAATACACCCCCTAGATTTTCACCGGATAAACCAAAGGTTTATTCCAATGTCAGTTCTAAGGGGTGCTGTTCTTCGCACGGAAATAGGCTGGTTTAGAGGCTGGTTAATGCCCCTTTTAAATCAAATCCGATTTCTGAAGAAGCTTCTGAATAATAACTGCAACCTCGGCTCTTGTCATATTTGCCTTCGGAGCGAGGCGGGTATTATTTCTTCCTGAAACGATCCCTGACTGTATGCTGTCAGCGACACTCCTCTTGGCCCATTCGGATACATCGGACGCGTCCACGAGCGGATTCAGAAATGTTTCAATCGATGCTTCGGTCAATTTCATCTGCAAACCAGTAATCTTCATTGCTTTGGCGATGATCAACATGGCTTGCTCGCGAGTAATCTTATCCAGCGGCCGAAACGTTCCATCTCCGTATCCGGTGATCAAGCCATAAGAATAGGCTGTTTGAATCGCGTCGCTATACCAATCCGAGCTCTTCACATCGGCGAATATTGCCGGTCCGCTCCCCAACTTCAACCCTAATCCGCGAATGACGATCGCTGCGAACTCCGCTCGTGTAATATCTTGATTCGGGTTGAACAGGTTATCCCCGATGCCGCTTATGATCATTCGCGATCCCATATCATTCACTGCGGCTTTCGCCCAATGTTGGGCAACATCCGTGAACTCGAGCGGGTGCCACACAACCGCGTAGGTGCTGTTAGTCAAGCTGTTTAACTGAGCGTAATACTTGCTTTCATGAAATTCGACTTTGGTCGGTACATGACGAGCAGCCCCGTCTTGCTCCACAACTAGCCCGGTCGTGATTTTATTCGGATCTACGCCATCCGGAATGACAACTGAACGCTGGACATACGCATTGTATCCGGACACTTCCATTGAACGGTCTCCATAAGTTGCTGTAACCGTAAAGTTGAGCGGCGGAACAATAACGGTGAAATTGCCATTAGATGCGGAATACTCCACGATCTTCATGGTTTCCATTGTCGATGCTGCGATTTCAATTTGTACGCTAATATCCTGCAAATCCGTATTTGCCCCAAATTGAGCGGCTATGGCCTGAATATTAATCTGCTGAGCTGGCAGTGTGTAGCTGCCGTTCTCTGTTTGAAGGACGACAGTCGCCAGACCTTTCTCAAGGCTGTTGAGCATAAGGCCGTTCAGTTTCCCAATCACAACATCCGAGTTGGCGGTGAACGGAATCGTGATAACTGCGCCTCGGCCTTCATTCTTGAGTCTTTCTTCTAACTTGCCCTGATTCAGGGTAATGGTGGTCACTGTCTGACCGTTCACCTTGGTTGTGTTTGCCGTTCCCAGCCTCTCCACCTTACCGTTGACAAGTACATCAACACCTGTCGAGTTGGACTCCGTTACGGTTGGGTTCGTGATCGCCGGCATGAAGGGAACGATATTCCATCGCGCATACAAAGTAACATTCGTATTGCTTATCCCGAGGATATCTGATGCGGCATAGTTGGTGCCGTTCCCGTCAGATTGCGTGTTCCACCCTGCAAAACTGAAGCCAGACCTTGTTAATGAATGGGTATTGCCGATTACCGTAACCACGTCACCCGATTCATACTCCATAGAGTCAATCGGTACGCTGCCGCCCGTGCTGCCATTGCCGTTATACGTAACGTGATATACCGCTGTCCACTTCGCATACAGCGTGATGCCGTTAACCGGCACCGTATCGGCGCTGAAATTCCATTCATTCGCCAAAGCAGCTTCCTTGTACCAGCCTGCGAAGGCGTAGCCGATTTGCGTCGGCGCAGCCGGAGCCAGAATCTGCGTGCCGTAGTCCGCCGCTATGGCATCCACCACGCTGCCTCCGGTGCTATCGAAGCTCACCGTATACTCATTCGCCTCATATTGCGCCGTTACGGTCAACGCGGAAGTAATGTTCGCGAACCCTACATCCCAGCCGGTGAACGTGTAGCCCGCCCGCGCCGGATTCGCCGGAGCCGTTGCGCCGCTTCCATGATTCACTGTCTCGGACTTCAGCGTGGTGTTATCCCAATCCTTGAACGTGACTGTGTAGGTGTTGATCATCCACTTCGCATACAGCGTAATGCCGTTAACCGGCACCGTGTCGGCGCTGAAATTCCATTCATTCGTCAAAGCGGCTTCCTTGTACCAGCCTGCGAAGGCGTAGCCGATTTGCGTCGGCGCAGCCGGAGCCAGAATCTGCGTGCCGTAGTCCGCCGCTATGGCATCCACCACGCTGCCTCCGGTGCTATCGAAGCTCACCGTATACTCATTCGCCTCATATTGCGCCGTTACGGTCAACGCGGAAGTAATGTTCGCGAACCCTACATCCCAGCCGGTAAACGTGTAGCCCGCCCGCGCCGGATTCTCCGGAGCCGTTGCGCCGCTTCCATGATTCACTGTCTCGGACTTCAGCGTGGTGTTATTCCAGTCCTTGAACGTGACCGTGTAGGTGTTGACAAGCGTTGTAAAATCCCCGTTACTGACCGTACTCGTATTAGTGCTGTTATCCCTTGCAACAATATAATAATAATATTGTGTTCCAGCAGTAAGTCCGGTTATAGTGAAACTTTTGGCTGTGCCCGCTATTGCTGCTCCATTACCAGACTTGACAGCAGCCGCTCCCGTTTGATTCTGACCTGCTATAACTTGTTCCCTTGAAGGAATCGTCGAGCTCGTCGTAATGACGTAATACATCGTGGCCTCTTCGCTGCTCGTGGCACTTACGGTTGCGGCAGATTGGGTTATGCTGCTGCTTCCAACGTCAGAGAGATCCGGTGCCGTGGTGTCAGGTAAAACCGCGTCAGCAATGACAATATCATTAATTGAAACATAGGAATCGGATGTCCCTGAATTTCTATAAATCCTGACTTCGTCAATGTTATCGAATGTCGAGGTCAATATTGATGAATGATTCAGGGCAATATAATTGTCAACCAAATTCCCGGAAAATGTACCCTTTCCTTTCGATATACCATTATCAAAAACTTCGATGGCGTACTGATCGCCGTCGTAGAAGCCCCAATCCAAAAAATTGACCGAGCTTAACTTAAAGTTTGATCCATCGGCAGATTTTATAGCCAGCCCATAAGAAGGTGGTGTCGTTCCATCTTCCTCCCCCCACATAACTAAGGGCGGATATCCCGGCCAGTTCTGATCTGTGCCGTCATAGTAATACATTTTCCCATGACTAAGCATTGCTCCTGTGTTATCGATTCCAAACACTTGTATCGTAATGCCAGGAATATCCGTTGAACCGCCTTCACCATCTGTGGCAATGTTGTCAGGACCAAATACATCTCCCGTCGGCCCACTGAATGTAATCGTGCCTCCCGCTGCATATACGCGATCTCCAACCAGATTCATAGAGAGACTGCCAGAAATAATTACAATAAAACTCAGTAAAATCAAAAGTAACCTCTTCATTGATTGCCTTGAAATACGAATAGGAATCATCCCTCTCATGTGTTAAAAATCCATATCAATCAAGCTTCTCTAGCAATGCTCCCCTCATCCGAAACAAATTAGCGCTACAAATTTTATCGCAAAATTTTACCAGTAATAAAATTCGACATTCAGTACCTGAGTCCTGCCTGATGGCGGCGGTGGTCGGACTGATGAAAATATATTTGTGAGGACGATATCAAAAGGCTGATCTTAGTTCACTAAGAAACCTAAATAAGCCGCTCAAGCTCTTCCCTTGAACGGTTTATTTTGTTCGTACAGCATCGCTTCGGATAACTTCTGCCGCGCTCGTTCTCCTAGTTCAGAAAGCTTTTCAATGCCTCCATGCTGTTATTCGCCCGAAGATTTAATGACCTCTTGTCCTTCATGTTGTACAAGACAAGTTCATGACCAGGATCAATAATCAGCGGTTTCGATATAATATCATCTAGAATTTGTTTGGAAGTGTGTAAGGTCTCATATAATAATTCTTTTGAGAGAACCCCTTTTAATGAGCGGACGATATTTATTATATGTTCGACGTACATAAGTTTAACAACGCTGTCCGCACTCATGATATGCTTGGATGCAAAGCGTACGACATTGTTTAAAATCCGGGGATCTTTAAAATCTCTCGCCATAGACTCAAGGTGTGAAACAGCCTCCCAATCTCGTATGGAGCATTGTTTCGTGTAGCTATCAATCATTTCTTGAATCCATTCCGCTTCCGTCTGTTCTGAGACCTGATAGGACTTATATTCTTCATATTCACCTGCCCGATGCATACGAATGGTGTTTCCTTGGTACGAAGTAAATAATTGCTTTGCTCTTAGTTGTTCGGCATCCATTCGAGTACCACCTCAATTCTTATAAAGCCTTAGCCGGCTTTGCTGCCATGCGTCGTTTTGTCTAGAATCCGTTATGCTGAACCAGATCAAATCGATTACCGTATAGATCCTCAAAGACGACCTCGACTCCCCACGGGACATCACTGGGTTCACCGAAAAAATGAACGCCTCGTGCTTTCATTTCTTCGTAATCGCGGCGGCAATCATCTGTATGAATGACAAGAAATACATGGTTGGCCGCCTGGCTTCCCAATCTCGCGAGCTTGTCGCTTGTATCGGCCTTGACCAGGACAATAGAGGTCTCATTGTTGGCGGAAGGAGCTATAGCTACCCATCTCATTCCATTTCCAAAGGCGTTGTCCGCCAGGATCTCAAACCCTAGTATGTCCTTGTAAAAGGCGATTGCTTCATCATAATCCTTTACTAAGATCGTGACGTATCCAATTTTTCGGCTCATGACATACACCCGTCCTTTCCAATTCTCATAGGGTCATTGCAGCGGCTTCTGTTTCTTCTTCAACTTGCCTTCTGCTCGTTTAATATTATCATCAATTCTGAATTGAACGATCCTGCTCATTAATTGATATGGCATGGGCTTGTCTATAGGAAATTGTACGGACCCTTTGGCCCCTTTATATGCCGATAATTCCTGTTGAAATGCAGCAATCCCACTAGCTCCAGGATAAAATCCGATGTGAGTTTTAAAAGCGGCGAAGTGCACCAGATTGCCATGCAAAGCAAAGGTAGGCATTTGGTAACTTATTTTCTCCTCTGCATTCGGTGCCGCCTCTTGTATTACCTTTCTGATTGTTTGCAGAATTTCCCGAACCTCAGGAGGAAATGTAGAAATATACTCGTCAATGGATTCAAATGTGACTTTGTTTCTTTCCATGTTTTCTCCTTTCCAAAGCCCTCGTATTAGCCTTAATATCTCATTTTTAAAGGAGAAGTACAATCATTTGACCGATGACAAATAATCAACAGCTTCTTGATCCACAATGAGACATAAAAGAAGAAAGAGACGCTCGGGGCTATAATCCCTCGGCGTCTCTTCTTCTATATGGAGATAACCCTATTGCAGCTTAAGTTGAACGACTAACCATAAATTTGCGGGTTTTGGCGGCGGCATTCTTCCATGACCATCATCTGCTGTCGAACCTGCTGCGGCGTTATCTCCAGCTCGGCTCCCTCGTTAATATGGCGGTACAGCATCATATACACCTGCTCCGTTATATCCTCGAAGGATGACTTCCCTTCCGGGAGAGACAGCGACCAGTTGTCCGTATGCCAGGTCAAGGTTTCATGGCAATAGGCTGGCAATCCATTGCTGTTGAAGAGCGGCTCTCTCGTTAATTGCTGAACAGGAGCTTCCTCTGGCTTATAATACTTCCATTCCAATTCCTGGCTCGAGCCCTTCAACCCGCCGTTCGTCCCCTGAACGTTGAACTGCTCGCGGCCGTATGCGCATGTCGAAGAGATTTCAAGATCAATCGTCGGCCGGCCCTGCCCTCTCATGACCAGCTTCACATAATCCTCCGCATCACCGAATGTATTGGCACGATCCATAATACAAGTGATTTGAGGCATCGCATCCGTTCCGAATAGCTGAAGCGCCTGATCCAATGGATGCGGCCCCGTGTTCATGAGATTACCGCCGTTATTACTCTGAAGCGTCTGCCAATCCCACCTGCGCGCGAAGCCATTCAGCGAGAAATTCACTTGAACGATTCGACCCAGCACACCAGATTCAATGACTTTACGCATCTGCACGAATGCATGCAGATAGCGCGACTGCTGGAATACAGCCAATACCTTGCCAGACCGCTCGGAAGCTTCGATCAAGCGATCGACCTCCTCTGCTGTCTTAGCCAGCGGCTTCTCGCACAGAACATGGTAGCCGCGGTTGAGCAATTCAAGGGAGATCGGATAATGCATATGGCTTGGCGAAGCATTGACGATCAGATCGAGTTCCTCATTGGCCACCATCTCCTCCCAGCTGGAATAAGCCTTGCAGCCGTATTCCTTCTTCGCGAGCTCCTGGCGCTCAACAATAGAGTCGGCAACAGCGGTAATCGTATAGTAATCTGAGATTTGTGCGAGCAAATTGCCATGAATATCTCGTCCACTGCGACCTTGTCCAATAATTCCAACCTTCAGCACTTTCTGGCTCACTCTAGAAAACCCTCTTTCCACATTAGGTTTTTGGGGTACCAAACGTCTTCTTGTATTCTGTAGGCGTAATCCCGGTGCGCTTCTTGAAGGTTCGGATGAAATGGCTCAGGTGATGAAAGCCTACCTGAAAGCCAATGTGCGTAATCGTATGTGAATCCTGACGAATAAGCTCCATGGCCCGTTCGATCCGCACCTCGTTCATGAAATCGATAAAGGTTTGACCGGTTTCTTTCTTGAAGATATGACTGAAGTAGGCCGGTGCCATATTCGCAATCATAGCCCCATGCTCCAGCGGAATGTCCTGGCTGAAATTATCATAGATATACCGTTTGACTTCATCAATGGGATGCTGATTCGCAAGCGAGGGCTGCCGTGCCGGCTTCCGCCTCCCTTTGCGAAATTCGCGGTCAATCATGATCAGCAGCTTAATCAGGCTTATGCGCACCGCGAATTCATATCCGGCTTCCCGGTGCTCGAATTCATCCTGAATATCCTGCAGCAGGTGTTCGACTAGCAGCTGCTTGCTCTTGCTGATATGGAGCCACAGGTGCAGGGGCGAATTCTTGCTGTCTTCCGGCTGCTGAAGCAGAGGCAGCAGCGTATCGGAGAATGGCGGCTTCAATTGGTCGCGTACAAGAATCGGCATGAAGTCCAGCAGCACCATCTCGTATTCTTTATCTTCAATTGCGCTGATGCCATGCTCGGTACCGGGCGATATGACGAAGATGTCCCCTCTGCTCACCGTCAGTGACTTGCCGCGAAGCTGATGGTTGCACACGCCTTTAAGCACGTAAGCGATTTGAATATATTCATGCGTGTGCAGCGGCTGCTTGAGAAGCTGACTCGTATAGCGTAATATTTTGAACGGAAATTCCTGACTGAGTTGATCCCTGCTCCGAAAATAATGAGTATCCATGACAATACCACCAGTCGAAAGCTAGTCTTGCATCTAGCATATTTCAATCCGCCCGAAGGAACAACCATTATTTAGCGTATCTTCCTTGCGATATTAAGATCGGCCCAGCAGCTTCTTGACCTGCTTATAATCATGCTCCAAGCGTTCATAAGCCGGAAACGGGGCATGACATTCAAGCGTAATCCAACCCGGATAGTTCGTCTCTCTCAGAGCGTCGAATAAGGGCTGGTGATCGGCTCCTCCCTCACCCATTCGGCTCTGCAGAAAATGCTCCTCGCCGCGATGCGTCAAATCGACGAAAGAACCCGGCGCTCCTGCCTTCTCGATTCGCAGCTCATCCTTCACATGTACATGAAAGAGAGATTTGCCCAGCTGATAGACCGAATCACGGCCATAATCCGTATCCGTAATATACATATTGCCCGCGTCGTGGATCATGCCGACATTATCGTGCTTCAGCATGCTCAGCAGATGCAAGCTGCTCTCCACGGTCTCAACCAGGGAACCGTTATGGATCTCCATAATGATATCGATCTGCTGCGCCTTCGCTTCTGCAGCGCAGCGATCGATCCAATACGCTGCTTTGGCAAAGTGATGAGGCTGAGCTAAGAAGGCATTCGGTCCTCCTGGCGAAACGCGCAGCTTGGAGGCGCCAAGCTCGCCGGCATGGTGGAGCATACGCTGAAAATCGTCGAAGGTTTGTCCGCATTCTTTATCGCTGCTCGTGGCGAATCCTCCCGTATAGGAGGCGATGACGGGAATGGCCAAGCCCAAGCTATCGGCCACCGCTTTCATTTCTTTCACACGCGGTCCACTGGTAGAAGGAGAGAGATGCGGCTCACGACCGGCAATTTCAATCCCGTCGAGCCCTAATTTTTTCGTTAATTGCATCGCTTCTTGAATGCTGTGATCGATAAGCACGCCGCTGAATGCCGCAAATTTCATGTTATACCTCCTAAAAGTTTTGTGGATGCTTCGCTTCTGCAGGAGCGAAATGAAACAAAACTTGCTTCGTAAGCATACGCTAAGTTCTGTGGATGCTTCGCTTCTGCAGGAGCGAAATGAAACAAAACTTGCTTCGTAAGCATACGCTAAGTTTTGTGAATGCTTTGCTTCCGCAGGAGCGGAATGAAACAAAACTTGCTTCGTAAGCATACGCTAAGTTTTGTAGATGCTTCGCTTCCGCAGGAGCGAAATGAAACAAAACTTGCTTCGTATTGTGAAACTCAGCGGTCATATGAACACTTTGCCTGCGAAGCGGTGGATTCAAATGGTTACATATGCTTCGGCTTAGGGCTTCGTGTAAACCCGCTCACCCTTTTTATACGTTCGCTCGACTTGGATCCGGCTGCCTACCATGCGGAATAGTACGAGATCGGCTGGCGCCCCTGCTTGCAGTCCAACAGCTGACGGCAGATTCATAGCTGTGGCCGGTCTTATTGAAGCCATATCCCACGCCTCGTCGAATGCTGTAAGGCCGCGACCGGTCAAGTGCTCAATGCCGGCCAGCAGCATCTGTGCCGAGCCTGCCAAGATGTTCTCGTTCTCCGCCAGATGCAGCCTCCCCTGCGGGGTCAACACCACCTGACCGCCAATATGGGTCGTGTACGTACCGGCCTCCAAGCCGCTCAAGGAAACGGCATCGCTCACCAGCAGCGCTTGCTTTCCCTTCACCTTGAGCACGACCTTGAGCACCTGATCCGGAAGATGGAAGCCGTCCGCGATCACGCAGCTCGACAGCCGGTCTTGGGCTAGCTGCTCCCAAATATAATTCGGATGACGCGGCAGCATCAGATGCGCGCCATTGCCCAGATGCGTGGACATTCGCGCTCCTGCATCAACAGCCTCTTGTATTTGTTCCGAAGTCGCGGAGGTATGTCCGATCGAAACCGTGACACCGCTGTCGGTACATTGCCTGATGAAGCTGGCGCTCCCCGGCCATTCGGGAGATACGGTTACGATCTTAATGCGCCCTCCGGATGCGGCTTGCCATCCACAGAACAGCTCCCAATCCGGGGCTCTTACGTATTCAAGACCATGTGCGCCGCGGGCGCCATCCTGAGGAGAGATGAAGGGTCCCTCCAGATGAATCCCCGCGATCCCCTGTTCCACTACGGGATCCTCATCACAAGCGCGTGCGATCGATGCAAGCAAGGCCCGTATCTCCTCCGCCCCGTTGGTAATGACGGTCGGATAACAAGCCGTCACGCCCTGGCTCCACAGCTTGCGAATGGCATCGCCCAGCAAGGTATCCGGCATCGGCAGCCGGTTGAAATCCAGACCGGCAAATCCGTTAATTTGCAAATCGACAAGTCCAGAGGCAGCTAACGGCAAGCCTGCATCGCCTATCTCCGTCTCTGAAATCGGCGCCAGATTCGTGATGATTCCTTGATCCATCGATATCGTGACCGGTTCACCTGTTGCATAATGAATAGCTCTAATCATCGTCTGTTCACCCTCCATACGAATCACGGTCCACATATAGCGTACAATCCGTATGCTTCCTCAGAATCGTGGACGGACATGCCGTGGATATCGGACCGTTCAATGTACGCTCGATGGCTTGACGCTTCGTCGGTCCCGGAACGGCGCAGAACAAGTGAGCCGCTTCTAATAAAGCGGGTATGGTGAGTGTTAACGCATGCGTCGGAATATCCGCGAAATCCATGAAGCAGCCATCATTGACCTGCTGCTGGCGGCACGCGTCATCCAGCTCCACGGCTTTGATGACCTCCCGGTCATTGAAGTCGGCTACGGGCGGATCATTGAATGCGAGATGTCCGTTCTCCCCGATCCCTAAGCAGACGATATCAATAGGAGCCTCCTTCAGCAGCTTGGCATAACGGGCGCATTCATCCTCTACGGTACTTGAGCTGTCAATGAGATGTACGTTGCCGGGCTTGACCCGATCGAACAGATGCTCTTGCAAATAGCGGCTGAATCTTTGCGGTGCATCGCTGGGCAATCCTATATACTCATCCATATGAAATGCAGTTATACGGGACCAATCTATCGAATGATTGCCAGCAAGGTGATTCAGCAGCTCGTTTTGCGAGGGGGCCGCAGCGAATATCATCCGAATGCCCGGTTTCGCAGCGAGCAGCTCATGGATCCTCTTCGCTGCATCAGCAGCGGCCGCAGCGCCAAGAGCAGCTCGATCCTTATACACGTGCACCTTCAGAGAATCCACGGTTTTCGATAACACAGGCTGCTGGTCAACCATTCGCTTGCTCCTCTCCTGTATGAGCGTCTACGCGAAGCTGAACACCCTCCGCCGCACTTCTGTAAATCATTTCGACGAGCTGCACGGCCCGCAAGCCGTCTTCCCCCGTAATAAGCGGAGAAGAACCGGTCTCGATCGAGGATATGACATCAATAAGCTGACTCTGGTGGAAATCGCTTGCGATGCTCCTCGGATCGGTCACCCCGCCATATGAAGCGGAATGAATGCCGCTTGGCTCCTTCCAGCCTGGGACTGACCAATGGACGATCGAGGAGCCTTCCAGCTTGATGGTTCCCTTATCGCCATAAAGATTAATCGAGGCAGCAAAGCCGGGCTGAATACTCGTCGAAGCCATGATCGTACCGAAGGCGCCGTTCTTGAACTGCACGATGGCAAGTCCGAGATCCTCCGCCTCCATCGCATGGGTTTGGGTAGCCAGCTGTCCGAAGACGGTGCGCACCTCACCCGCGAACCAGAGCAGCAGATCCAAGCTGTGAATCCCTTGGTTCATCAGAGCCCCTCCATCCTCCGCAAGAGTGCCTCTCCACTCTGCACTGTCGTAATACTCCTGCGTCCGATAGAAGGGAAGCGAGATTTCGGCCAACAGCAGCTTTCCGATCGCGCCTTCCTCCAGCACCCGTTTGACCGCTTGATGCTGGGCTTCAAAGCGCCTTTGCGAAATAACGGAGAACTGCAGACCGCGCTCCCTTGCGCTGCGGACAAGCTGGGCTGCATCCTGCACATTCATGGCGATTGGCTTCTCAACGACAAGATGCTTGCCTGCCTTCAACACATCAAGTCCGATGCGGGCGTGGCTGCCGCTCGACGTTGTTACGCACACAATATCGATGTCCGCGCGTTCAATCAAGGCATGATAATCATTCGTCCAATCGCAATTCTCTCGTTCTGCAACCGCCTTCGCCTTGGTTTCATTGCGGTTGGAAACGCAGGCTAAATGCGCACCCTCGATATCATGTATCGCTTGGATATGAAAATCCGCGACGGAGCCGCAGCCAATGATCCCGAAATTCCACGTCTTCATCGGCTTATACCTCCTTCAGCAGGGCACGGAGCGCATCCAGCGTCATACGAGTACCGGTCATCTGCGTACCGCCTTCAGGAATAAAATGCGTTTCCAGGGTAAACAGGCCATCGTATCCATCGGCCAGCAAGGCTTTCAATTGTGCAATCACTGGCACGACTCCGGACCCAAGCGGCACGCAGCGTGCTGTCCCGTCCTCCCGAATGATGGCATCCTTCAGATGAATGTGAGCCAGAACATCCTTCATGAATGCGTAACCCGCCGGGTAAGCCTCGCGTCCGCCGTAGGCTTCATTACCCGGATCCCATAATCCCTTTAAGGCCGGGGAACCGGTGCCGCGAACAAGATCCGCAACCTCTTCGGCAAAGCCGCCGTTGCAGGCCGGCTCATTCTCCAGCAGGAGCACGACGCCGTGACGTTCCGCAATCTCCGCAGCTTTCCGCAGCTGACGAATAATCTCCCCCCAGTAGAGAGATGGATTCTCTTCACGCCAGAAGGAAAAGATGCGGATCCGGTTCGTGCCGAGCAGCTTTGCAATTTCAACCACGCGCTCGAGCTTGACAAAGTGGGTATCCAGACTTTCCTCCCGCTGGCCAAAGGTATCTCCATGTGCAGCCTGTCTGGAAGGATCCAGCTTGCACTTAAATAGAGGCGAGGCTACGGCCGAAATGTATAACCCCCGTTCCTCAACCAGCCGACGAACCTCTAGCAGCTGACTGTCGTTTAATTCCACCACATTGGTCCCGTTAATGACCCGAACTTCAACATGCCTCAAGCCTTGCTCGGCAGACCAGTCCAGCGCTTCTTCGAAATGGGCCGATACTTCATCTGTCAGTACCCCCAGCCGATTCAATACCACGGAATAACCTCCTCTATTGTCACCTTTTATGGCTTGACAGCGCTTCCCTAATTTCAGGGAAATAAAGCTTCTATAACCACTATATCAAGATGTTCCCCTCAAAAGTTGACGTTTCTTTCGAACCCTGTGCGCATTTTTTTGGAAAAATGTGAAGAACCGCTTCGCGCTGTCTTTGTCTGCTTCGCGTATGGAGAGAGGGCACC
This sequence comes from Paenibacillus mendelii, assembly GCF_024498075.1. Taxonomy (GTDB): domain Bacteria; phylum Bacillota; class Bacilli; order Paenibacillales; family Paenibacillaceae; genus Paenibacillus_Z; species Paenibacillus_Z mendelii. Next base: position 195,991 of record NZ_JANHOF010000005.1, on the reverse strand, counting down.
GAACGTTTGCTTTCCACTGCTGAGGTAGCGCCATAAATGGGCGTTACAGCAGGGGTTATCGCCACAGCCGAATACTGTAACGCCATTTTTTACCGTTACAGCGGTTGATTCGGCCCCAGGCCTCCGTTTTCTGCTGGCTGTAACTCCACAATATGGCGTTACAGCGGGCGGTGTCGCCCCAACCGAGTTCTGTAACGCCATTTTTTACCGTTACAGCGGTTGATTCGGCCCCTGGCCTCCGTTTTCTGCTGCTGTAACTCCATAAATGGGCGTTACAGCAGGGGTTATCGCCCCAGCCGAGTGCTGTAACGCCATATTTTACCGTTACAGCGGTTGATTCGGCCCCAGGCCTCCGTTTTCAGCTGCTGTAACTCCTCAATATGGCGTTACAGCGGGGGGTGTCGCCCCGGCCGAGTGCTTTAACGCCATATTTTACCGTTACAGCGGTTGATTCGGCCCCAGGCCTCCGTTTTCAGCTGCTGTAACTCCTCAATATGGCGTTACAGCGGGGGGTGTCGCCCCGGCCGAGTGCTTTAACGCCATATTTTACCGTTACAGCGGTTGATTCGGCCCCAGGCCTCCGTTTTCAGCTGCTGTAACTCCTCAATGGGACAGCGGGGGGTGTCGCCTCTGCCGAATATTCCATATAACTACAAAAAAAGAACCCTTCGAACAATCGAAGGGCTCCTCTATCGGCTAACCAGCAGCTATGACTTACTGCAGGAACTATTCCTTGACTACAAGCTAGCTCCCTTGCTCAACCAAACCGGAATGGGCGTCTGCCCCGAATTCCCAAGTCGCTGGTTTCCATATGGAACAAGGCACCTGACAACGGATATTCGGCACGCTTGCTGTCGCTCATACCTTGGTAAGCACTCGTAATGAACAACGTTTCGTAATTCGCCCCTCCGAAGGCACAGCTTGAAGGCTGCGGCACCGGCATCTCAATGGCCGATAATTGGCTTCCATCAGCCGGATTCCATCTTACGACGCGCGAACCGCCCCACTCCGCTACCCAAATCATGCCTTTATGATCGATACTCATTCCATCCGGCAAGCCGCTCTTCTCATTCAAAGTAACAGCCGTCCGCTCTTGGCCGAGCGTTCCGTTCTTGGAATCGAAAGCATAGGCTTGTACGCGAGGAATATGCGAGTCGATATAATACATCTCGTCATGAGTCAGGCTCCAATCCAAGCCGTTCGAGCAATAGATCCCGCTAAGCTTTTCTTCATATTGAAAATCAGCACTCACCCTATAGAGCGCTCCCTGGGCTTTCGACTCGTGTAGATCCATCGTCCCAATCCACAATCCGCCGTCCGGACCGGCCTTCCCATCATTGAAGCGAACATCGGAAGGCAAATTTTCCAGTCTGAGAACTTCATCGAAGCTCGTCTTGCCGGGTATCCAATGATAGATACTGTGATAAGCGCTCACCAGCCACCCGCCATTACTGCAAGGTACAAGCGCACTAGCCAGCTTAGGAGCCTCTATCGTCTCCACTTTGCCGGATTCCGGATTTAATCGATGAATGCGGTCCCCATTAATGTCCACCCACAACAAATACCCTTCGGTTTCATCCCAAACTGGACCTTCTCCAATGACTGACAATGGTTCCGGAATCGAAATTGGTTTCATGATTAGTTCACCTTTCCTCTCGCGGCGATTTTCCGCGTTTCTTGAACCTCTTCGTCTTGAACAATTACGAACTCATCCATCCTAGTGGCAGCGCACAGTAGAACACAGGGATGATAGCCGGCTTGCCCCAATGGACGGGCGGTAGCAGCGCACTCTCTTTCTTGCTCTAGTACGCTAATTGGCCGCCATCGACTACGATACTCTCACCGGTAATAAATGCAGCATCGTCGGAGGCAAGGAATGCAAAGACACCAGCGACATCCTCCGGCTTGCCGACCTTGCCAAGCGGTATGTACCGATCAATGTATTCGCTTACCGTTTCGGGACTGTCGATCGATTCCGACAACGGCGTCCGAATATAACCCGGACACACCGCATTGACGCGAATGCCCGATACTCCAAGCTCGATGGCCATTGTCTTCGTGAGCAGCACCACTCCGCCCTTAGACGCATTGTAATGAGCATATCTAGCTTCTCCAACTAAACCGTTGGTGGAAGCCATATTGATGATGCTGCCCACACCTTGCTCCTTCATGATCCGGGCAACGCGCTGGGCCACGTAGAACATCCCGTTCAAATTCACGTCAATCATTCGCCGCCAGTTATCATCCTTGATATCTAAGAACGCTTCCTGCCAGGCGATTCCTGCATTATTGGCCAGAATATGAATGGCGCCGTGCTCCTGATGAATGCTGTGGATGGCTTCATCCACTTGATCGGTCTTGGAGACGTCCGCCAAGCGTGACGATACCGAATACCCCTTTGCAAGAAGCCGATCCTCGGATTGCTGCAATACGTCTTGGTGAATATCAACCAACACGACATGAGCCCCTTCGGCTGCAAAACGTTCCGCAATCGAATGGCCGATTCCCTGTCCTGCGCCGGTCACCAGCGCAATACGGTTAGAAAACCGCTTCATATGCTTTCCCCCTGCCTAGTCTATTATCATGGCATATAGACGATCGCGTCAATTTCAACTTTGATAGGATCCGGAACCGTTTACACAACTGCGCTGCCAAGCCCCAGAGTCCTTACCTTTCCTCTTGCAGGCCGCACCAGCGAATCATGGCGGATGCATAAATTTCAATCAGCAGGGCTAGACTGTCCAGATCGACATACTCGTCCGGCGCATGCGCGTTTGAGCCGGATGGTCCGAGAATAAGCGCAGGTCCAGAGCCATATTCATTAAACACAAAGGCATCGCACGCGAACGGAGCTCCCTTTACCTCCGCTTTCCGTCCAGTTGCCGCTTCAATCTCCTCCGCCAGCAGCGGTATGAGGGGACACTCCGGATCGACTGAAGAACCTGGCAAGAATCGGATCATCTTCTCGAAGCTGGGACGACCCAGCCCTTCCTCGAACGTCCTGCCGCAAGATCGCTCATAGCCTTGAAGAAGCTCATTCCGTAGCTCTTCCTCCGTCACGCCGGGATAACATTCCACCCAAATATCGACATAGCATACAACAGGTCCAACGTCGCATAGGGGAGAGTTCAAGTCACCGGCTTCCAAACGCGTCACGATAATGGGGAGGTGATCCTTCCGGTCAGAGAACCATGGAGCAGGACCCGCCTGACCCGCGCGCTCCTTCTCGAGCGCTTCGAGAAACACGATGAATCTCGCCGCTGCTGTCGCCGGATTCTCTATTGTCTCCCCGCTGAAGGACAGCCCTGTCGTCCCCCTGAACGTCACTCGCCACAAAGCCCCTCCTCGAGCGGCAGGATATAGAGCCAAATTCGTCGGCTCGGGAATAATAACCGCATCCGCATGGATCCCCCTCGCCCGGCCGGCTACTGTACCATTAGCCCCGCCGAATTCCTCATCAACGACCGATTCGATCAAGACGTCTCCTTTCAGGCGAATATTCAATTCCATGAGACACCGGACTGCCATCATGGAAGCAACCAGACCGCCCTTCATATCGAAGGAACCCAGGCCATACAGCTTGTTTCCTTCAATTCTCGGTGTGAACGGATCAGCCGGCCAATCAGGCGCAGCGGCAGCCGTGTCGATATGACTGGAGAAAAGGAGAGATTTCCCTGCTGCACCTGCGCCGCCCCCTGCCCATACTGCGCTCAGATTTGGACGATCGTTATAATTCTTACCAGAATAATAAGCCGGATGCGCATGAAATCCCGGCACCTCCTCGGGATTGTACAGTTCTGCCTCCAGACCGAGCTCCTGCATCATTCCAAGTAATCTCTCCTGGCACTCCTTCTCCGTGCCAGATACGACCTTATTCACCGTATTGAACGAGACAAGCTCAGATAGCAGCTCTGTCATGCGGCCGCGGTTACGCTGTACCCACTCTCGGATCATTAACGAAAGACTCGGTTCGTTATCGTTCATGTCCATCCCTTCCTCCCCATCCTCATCCTCGAGGTCTCATACGGGGAAACGGCTCAGCTGAGGCAGTTGCTTATTCAACCAGCAGTCCGCCGGCCCTATTCACTTGAGACAGCAAGCGCTCCTTATCTAGCTGTTGAGCCGATCTACTTATGTAATACTTCGCTAATAGCGTCATTTCCCCTGCCGGCAATTTCGAATCTTTGATTGGTATGTACCCTTCAACTCAGCATTGAAGTTTTTTGCACACTCTTGTAAACTATGGTTTTATATGGAGATGATAGGAGCGATATGATGAACTTTTCCCCGGCGGACGGTGATCTGAACGGTTATGGGCAGTGCATTCATGTTTCCTTGCAGGCGGGTTGCGTAAATCAAGTTCACATTGAAGCATTCGAGAGGAAGGACGGAAGCTGGACCTCCTTCCGCTCTTGCAAAGGGTTCGTGGGGACAAATGGGCTGGCCTTGGCTTCGGAGAAACGGGAAGGAGACATGCGAACGCCGATAGGTGTATTCCCTTTTGAGCTGGCCTTTGGCAAATACGCTAATCCCGGGACACGTATGCCGTATCAACAGATGTTCGCCGAGGATGTTTGGGTTGACGATCCTTCCTCACCGTTGTACAACACCCTTCAGAAGCTCCCCAGTAATGACAGGTGGCATTCCGCGGAATTGATGCTGCGCGACAATGATGTCTACGACTACGGAGTCGTAATCGGCTATAACACCAAGGAGCGGATTCCAGGTGCGGGCAGTGCGATATTCATGCATATCTCCAGTGGACCGACAGCCGGCTGCTTAGGTATGGCAAACGAATCGTTAATGACGCTCCTGCTGTGGCTTGATCCGGCCAAGAAGCCATGCGCGTCATTCTCTCTTAAATAATTTAAGAAAATCCGGCGCGCTCGCAGCACAGCCGGATTTTCTTTGTCCATGACGTATCGGTTCTTGTTCTGATTACAACCTTCATGGAACAGATCCTAGAATGAATTCCCGTCCCGCTTCATACTGCTTGGCTAGATCCGCCATGTCCCTGTAAAAAGTCCAAATTAGGAGACAAATTATAATTCATCAATCATCGGATCATTCAGCGTAACCCGCCGTCCTTGTTTCGCGGAAGCGTAGCAGGCTAATACCATGCGCAGCGAAGTTCGGCCCTCTTCTGCGGTTGCAAGCGCTTTACGTTCGCCGTGCAGAAATTCCGACAGCGGCTTAGCGAGTCCCCGGATGCGATAGCCATGATTCTCTGGCGTCTCGATATCACTGCTGATCCATGCGCCAGCAGCGGTATCATAACGCTTCAGACCCGGTCCTTCGCTTGCTCGCGCGGCATTGCAGCTTGGCGCATCACCGAAATTCTGTACGACCGTTCCGCGCTCGCCCACGATCTCCGTCGTATTCTCCCCGGCGTTACATGTGAAGGAACAGTTTACTTCGGCAATTGGCCCCCCCGCGTAGCGGAAGATAGCGATCCCATTATCATGCGGAATATCAGGGTTATACAGCGATTCGATCTCAGCTGTAACGCTGTCTGGTACCCCCAGCCAGAAGTGCAGCAAATCAATCGGGTGGGATGCATCATCCGCCCATATATCCCGATTATATTCAGGCTTAACGTGCCAGGATTGGGCAAAATCTGCCTGCAGCCCCATTGCGAGGCCATGTCTGCGGCGAATGGAGAATACTTGACCGAGCTCTCCGCTGTCCATCCATTCCTTCATCTGGAGGTTCTGCGGATCTACCCTCATCTGCCAAGCCATCGTGAATGGAACCTTATGCTTATCGACCGCCGCAACGATTCGATTCGCTTCTTCCATCGTCAGAGCCATCGGCTTCTGCACAATGATAGCTTTGCCGGCAGCTGCAGCTTGTTCCACCAGATCGGCGTGCATCGAGGTCTCCGATGAGATAATGACCGCCCCAATATCATTCTGCGCAAGCAGCTCGGAAGCTTCTGAATAGGCCTTCAAGCCGAACGTATTACGGGCAGCATCCAGACGATTCTGATCGTGATCCCATCCCCCGACGACTTTAATCCCATATGCCGGATCTCTCCAAACGTCACAATATGCGTTGACATGACCGTGTGCAAAACCAAGAATACCTACCTGAATCACTTCGCTCATCTTTCCTACCCCTCTCGATGGTCGTTTTGATCACACTTTGGGCTTGTCGTTTGCCCTTCATCTTTCATCATACACACTCGCAGCGACAATTTCGTAGTGGATCGCGACAATTACAGCGATTGGGGCAGCATCGGTTGAAACGAAGCTCAGGACCATCCATGTACGGTAAATATGGCCGTTTTTAATGCAAGCGAAGCTTGTATTTTCCGTAATAAGGTACAGACACCTTCACATCCAGCTGTTCAATCGAGTCGGGCTTAAGGAGCAGATGCTCTCCATTCCCAGTTAGCTTCTTCCATGTTTGCGGATATTTCCTGTATAGCTTTTCTTCCAATCCGAACACGTCCACACCGATACGCAGCCCCTCCTTGTAGGTATCCATAATTTGCTTGCGGATGGCGTCTTCGGCAGCGCGGTTCATCTCGTCAGGAGTGATCTTCTCCATATATTCGTACATGCCTCCATAATAGGTTGCTTTCACATGAAAACGGACGTCTGAGCCATGGAAGACCGGTTTGATATGGGAATTGCTTAATTTAACCGATATCCCTCCGTAGAGCGTCCCCTCTTTCTCGATCGTCAGTGGCGCCCGATCCATACTCGCAAGCAGCCAATGATAGCCCGCAAGCTGGTTTCGATTCAGAAACCCCTTCATTTGCCTGCCTGTTTCAAAGAAAGCACCGTCGATCATCAGCATGTCATGGGGAGTCTCGTCATGCTTCCATTGCTTTTTCGTCAGAGACAAGCTTGGCAAGTATGCCGAGACGGCAGGCTCATTGTAATCCAATATATATTGGAAGAAGAGTACCGGATTATACGTCGAATATTGTTTGAAATTCGATTCCGGACTGTGGAGAATCGAAACAAGCGGAGACAAATTAAACAGAGGGGTGGCCCTGAGCAGCTCCTCCATGGAAGACTTCGTTCCGTAGAGCCACGCGTTATACCTGATTTCCGGATAACGGTTGATCATGTCCGCGATCTGATCGTGTTTGGCGGCTAACACGTTATCGGTCAGGACAATGGCCGTTACATGTCCCCAGGAAACTTGTAGCTGCGCGCTTTTATACATATCATTGAACGCCATATCCAAGGTACGCCCTCGTCCTTTGCCTATCCAGACTGGCGCTTGCGACGTTGGGCCGCTGACTCCGCTTGATTTTGCAATTCCGGTGAAGTCCAGCATCTGGAGGTAGACGATAAATTCATTGTCCAGGTAATCGATACCTACTGCTTTGACATAGCTCTGAATCTGGATTTCCTTGGCGCTCCAGCAGCCGCATAACGAGATCAGCAGCGCGATGGAGACAATCATAGACAATGCCCGGCGCAAATTTTTCATTCCTTCCGCCCTTTCTTGACCGGATGCTGGGTGTCGAGATAGGCAGGCCGGCGCTTTCTCCATACGAACGGCATTCGGAATAGAGAATAAAACGCCTCTTTTAAATTTAAGGGGGTTACTGGAGCCAGATAAGGAACGCCGAATGAGGTAAGTCCCGACAGATAGATCGCGAATATGATGATGGACAGAATGAATCCGTACATCCCCAGCGTCGCGGCCATAATGAACGAAGCGAATCGGAGTAAAATGGAAGTGCTCGTCAGCACCTGATTCACGAGCGTCGCCCCCGCTACGACCGTAATCGCAGTCACCACAATCATAAGCGGTGACACGATGCCAGCCCTGATCGCCGCATCTCCGATGATTAACCCGCCTACGACGGTCAACGTCTGTCCGATGGTACTGGGCAGCCGTACGCCTGCTTCGCGAAAGAGCTCCATTAACGACATAATAAAGAACATCTCCAAGCCGGATTCCATCGGCAGCCCTTGCCGCCCTAAGGAAATCGTCGCCAGCAGCGGAAACGGCACCTGATCCATATGATAGACGGTCAAAGCAATATAGAAACCCGGCAGGAATATCGTCAGCAGCAGCCCTGCTAAACGAAGCAGCCGGCCCACATTCACGCCCAGGAAGGAGAGATGGGAGTCCTCTGGCGATTTGAGCAGCAAGAATAGATTGACGGGAGCGATCAGAACGGTCGGATTACCGTCCACGAGCACGATGAACCGTCCGTTCAGCAGACATTCGACCGCGAAATCGGGTCTTCCCGTGTAGCCCGTGATCGGGAATAAACTAAGATTCGAATCGGTAAGCAGCTCGTCCATCTGATTGGTAGAGAGCAGCGATTCGATGTTCATCCGCTCCAGCTTCCGTCTGACCTGCCGGATCATGACCGGGTTGGCAACGTCCTTAATGTACAGAAAGGCCACCTTCGTCATCGTTCTCTCGCCGATAAGATGATATTCGCATGCCAGCGAGGAGGAGCGGAGACGCTTGCGGATCAGGGCGACATTGATGGTGACCAGCTCGACGAAGCCGTCCTTGGGTCCGCGTATGGAGACCTCGGTAGCCGATTCCTCCGGTGAGCGGCTCGGAAAGTTGGCAATATCAATGGTCCATATGGTTTGCAAGGAAGGAAAGCATAAGAGCAGGTGACCTTCGAATACGTGACCGATAATCATTTTCTTGTCAAATTCCGGTGTCAACGATTCGAGCTCGGTCCACTGCACCTCGGCCTCCCGGGCAACGTCCTCTTTTCGAACGAATTTCGTTTGGTTATAGACCCTCTTAAGGTCGGGCAGGATGATGTCGTTAATGAGGCGCGTCTCGGTCATCCCGCTGCAATAGACTAGAATAACTTGTACATTTGCCGGAGGCTTCCCGAAATAACTGCTTTGTACAAGCACATCGTTACAAGTCCCAAACCAGCTTTGCAGCATGTGCTCGCTAACGACGAAGGGTTCTTTCTTTGCTGCTTTATCCGGCTTTTTCATTGGAGGAGGCCTCCCTTATCTTCCGTTGTTTAAGTTGTTTGATCAAAATCGCAATGGCAAGGAGCAGCGTGGATCCCACAATGAAAAAAAACGAAATCGGGAATTGGATATGCGTAATATAATCCAGTCTCTGACTATCGCTCCACGGTTGAATGGCAATGATACTCATTGCGACCGCAACCCCAAGAATGGTCCAGTTGCGCTTCACCGGCTTACGGATATTCAATAAATCCGGAATCAGATAAAGCGACAGCGCGACACGGGCAAAAGAGCCGCACATCCATTGATAGATCGATAGAAAGTCTACATGCTGGAACAATTGACCCAGCCGCAAAATTTTCCACTGCTCGAAAGCCGTATTGCGCTGCTTGGCCGCTTCCATCGGTCCGAATTCGGTTATGGCGCCTATCGTAGGACCGAGCGTCATCATAATCAGGAACAACCCCAGCAGCAGCATCTGCCACCAGCGCAGCTTCTTGGACAGCTTATGCTGAAACAGCATCAGTACCCACATTTCCATCAAGGCCGCCATACTGTAGAAAGCCCCTTGTATAACCGGCATCCAGCCATGCTCCATTACCGGAAACAATACATGGTAGTTCTTATATTTCTGGTTGGCGGACATGACGAAATAACCAAGCAGAATAACGACCGGCAGCAGGATACTGGATGTCATCGCGATGGAATGTATGCCTCTGCACGCCGCTAATGCAGATACGAGCACCCCTACGAGCACAATGAGGAGCAAGGGCGTTTGCTGCATATACGTCACAACGGCCCATGTGGACGTATCCTCCAGCGTATAAGTCCCCATGGAGAACAACAGAATGGCCGAGCTTATACGGAACACCCACGATACAAAGGCCCCATATTCACGCCCGATCCAGTCCGTCAGACGCTTCCCCTTGATATATCTCAAGATGCCAAAAAACATTAAGATCCAGAGCAAGAAGATCGGTGCCCCTACTAACACCGCGATCCATGCGTCACGGCCGGCGGTCCCCAGCAGAATCGGAATTGCTTGTACATGGCTGACAAGACCGCTGCTAAGCAGCAGGATGGAAAAAGCGAGCCATATGCTGATTTGATCTCTTCGGCTATGCATGGACGATATTCCTCTTCCCCTGTCAGATGCGGTTAGGGTACTCAAAAATTTACCATCTTATGCAAAATAGACCCGGACTAACGGGAGCTTGTACGATTTACTGCAGCGCAATGAACCAAAAAAAAGACCTCTCTATACGGAATAAATTCCGATTGAGGGCCTTGATTTTTGGTAATTTTAGCGCCGCTTAGGATTTATATTGGCGGTCATATACCGTTTGCAGTGTATTCATATAGCCCTTCGCCCCAAGCTTGTCGAGCTCCTTCAAGTAAGCATCCCAATCGCTATCCAGGTTCTTCGCGCCAGTAACGAATTTGAATATGCTCTCTTCGACAAAACGAAGAATTTGCGTCTTCGGTTCTGCAATGGCCATCGCCTCATCGGTCTTGAAGTATAAAGGTGGCGGCACCATGCTTACCCGGTTAGGCTGATAATCATTCACCGAGGAATCGAAGAGGATCCGTTCTTGATCGAATCCTTCCGATGCGGTAGCTAACGTCCCTTTGTCATCCACGGAAGCATACAAAATATTCAACGTCCCCCAGGACTGATCGGTCGGCTGTCCGAAGATATACAGCCAGCGCCAGAGCGCCGGTTTGCCGTTTAACCCGATATCGCCTTCCTTCGCCTTCTCCCACGTTACGCCTTCCGGTCCGTAGAAGAAGTTTCTCCACTCCAAGTCGGCCGCATAATCTGTCAGCATAGCCTCACCGAGCCGGAAAGCCGTCACCGGATTGTCCGCATATTTGGTAATCACGTAGGCGGGCGAGCCGACCGGCTCCATGTAAGGCGTAATCCGTTTTCCTTCGGCATTCTTAAGCGGAGGAAGCGCGATAAATTCATCCCGTGCCCCCGGACTGCCAATGTCCATTGCAGAGCTTAAGGCTCCCGCGGAGAAAGCGCCCACCCGGTTGCCATCCGGTCCCCCCGCCAGCACGAAGGCTTGATTCGCCTTAAGCAGGAACGCCTCCTTATCGAGCAGTCCTTCATCATACAGCTTCTTCAAGTACTTCAATCCGTCTCTCCATCCGTCCTGCATATAGGAGGCCTTGATTTGGTCGCCGTCCATATAGTTCCAGTCATAAGCTTTACCGTTGCTCGGCGTGAACGGATTCATCAGATAGCCGGTTAAATCACCGAACCAGGCATCCGTGATCTGAATGAGCGGAATTTCATCCTGCTTGCCGTTTCCGTTCAAATCCTTGCCTTTGAACGCTTTCAGCACATCATAAAGCTCATCCGGCGTTTCGGGCAGCTTCATGCCGACGGCATCGAGCCACTTCTGATTCAGCCAGAATCGCTGGGCGTACATGCAGTGCTGGCATTCAATTACGGACGGCAGCGCATAGATATTACCGTCAGGGGCCGTCATATTCTTTAACAGATTCGGGTATTTCTCCGTCAATTTCTTAATATTCACGCCGTATTTTTCGATATAATCATTCAAAGCCAGGAAAGTGCCTTGCGAGCCATAAGTGGTGAGCTGGTCGTTCGTCAGATTGGTCTTCAGGAAGACATCCGGAAGCTTCGAGCCGCTTGCCAGCATCAGATTGATCTTCTGCTGCGCTTCATCCGCTCCCTCCGGACCGATTTCGAAGGTTAAATCAATATTCGTTTTCTTCTCTATCCAATCCGTTGACGCATTCTTGTCCATATCGGTAACGAAAGCGACAGCCGACTTCGTGATGTATAGACTGAGGTCCTCTTTCTTGTTCACGATGGGGTACTGTCCGGGCTCCGTAAGGTTCGACCCCGCTTCCGTTCCGGAGTTACCGGCTTTCTCTCCGGTTTCTCCGGTTTCTCCCGTTTCCTTGCCGCCGCTTGCGGTACTCCCATTCCCGTTTCCGTTGGTGCAAGCGGCCAGCATCAGACATAACGCAAATGCGATAACCACCCATCGAATGCCTCTGCCTCTAATCATCTTAACCCCTCCTGAGTTCGTGTACAGTCTTTGACCGTATCACCCTTTTATAGCGCCAATCATAACGCCCTTCACGAAGAATCGTTGAATGAACGGATAAAACAGGAGCAGCGGTACGCTTGCGATGATAATCAAGGAATATTTGAGCAGCTCGCTAAGGCCTTGCCGGGCCGCAAGCTCTTCGATATTGACGTTCTGCATCATCGACACATCAATGCTGTTGACGACGAGAATTTCCCGCAGAACAAGCTGAAGCGGTCTCAAATTATCACTGTTCAGGTAGAGAAGCGCATCGAAGAACGCATTCCAGTGCATGACGGAATAGAACAGCGCCATAACCGCGATAATGGGCTTCGACAGCGGGAGGAGCACGGAGATCAGGTAGCGCATATCACTGCATCCATCAATTTGAGAAGCTTCAAGCAGCTCGGAAGGTGTGTTCTGGAAGAACGTGCGTGTAATGATAATGTTGAAGACCGACAGCGCTTGAGGAAGGATCATCACCCATCGCGTATCGATGAGTCCGAGGTTTTTTATCAGAATGTAGGTCGGTATGATTCCCCCGCCGAAAAACATCGTGAACGCAAAAATCATCATGATGACATTTCGCGGTTTGAAATCGCGCCGTGCAAGCGGATAGGCGGCGGCAATTGTAAGGATCACGTTAAGCATTGTGCCTGCGATCGTATAGAACAGCGTATTGGCGTAGCCGGTCATGATGCTCTTATTCGAGAATACCGCCTTATACCCGGCAAGCGATGGCTCAACCGGAAATAACCATACCTTGCCGGTTACAACGGCACTCGGAGAGCTGAACGACGCACTGACTACATAAACGAGCGGGTACAGCACGACAAGCAGAATGAGAAACAAGAATATGTCGTTGGCCAAAAGAAACAGACGGTCCTGCCTGGTCATTCGTCTATTGTAGACATTCATAGACATAGGCTCCTCCTTCACCGAAACTTACCATAGGCTGGTGTTCCCGTATCGCTTGGCGAGTCCATTGACGATGCATAGAATGGTGAAGTTAATAATGGAATTGAAGAAACCGATTGCGGCTGAGTAGGAATAGTTCGGCAAACTGCTGGCGAAGCTCAGTTTGTACAAGTAGGTCGAGATGACTTCTGAAGATGAGAGATTCATTGTATTCTGCATGAGATATACCTTCTCGAAGCCAAGGCTCATAATATAGCCGGTATTCAGAATCAATAGAATGACGGCTGTAGGGATAATCGCTGGAAGATCCACGTGCAGAACGCGTCTAAATCTGCTCGCCCCATCCACGATCGCTGCCTCATGCTGGTCACCATCTACGGTCGATAGGACCGATAAATAGATAATCGAGCTCCATCCCATCTGCTGCCATATATCGGACCATACATACAAGTGGCGAAACCACTGCTCCGAACCCATGAACATGATCGGATCATGGCCAAACAAGCCGATCAATTGATTCACGATGCCGAATTTCGGAGACAAAAATTGGTACATCATCCCTACGAGAACAACGACGGAAATGAAATGCGGCGCATAGGTAATCAGCTGCACGGACTTTTTGAATTTCGTGCGAAGGGTATTATTCAGTGCAAGCGCCAGAATGATTGGAATCGGGAAGCCAATCAATAATCCATAGATGGTCAAGAAAATGGTATTCCGAATGACCAATTCAAACGATGGCGACGTAAAGAAGTTTTCAAAATGCTTGAATCCAACCCATGGGCTGCCTGTGATGCCTTGAGTGGCCACAAAATCTTTGAATGCGATCTGCAAGCCATACATAGGGAAGTAGTGGAAGACAACGATGTACGTGAAAGGTAAGAGGATGAGCAAATACAATTGATACCGGGCGACCAAATCCTGCTTCATTCGTTTCAACAAGGACGGACCGCTATGCGGCCGTGCTTTAGCCTCCATGCAATCACTCCCTTGGGAAATGAGGCGCCCGTCGCGGGGCAGCCTGGTCATGCACACCAGGATGCCCCGCGGGACGTATAGGATTAAAACGCGCTGGAACGGTTAGTTACTGGACACCATCGGGCTCTCTTGAGGAAGGCTATAAGGAGGGTAAGTGCTTCTGGGGTGTGTATACGATCAAGTGCGTCTACTGCGACAGATGGAACATAGCGATAAGAATCCGTAAGAGCCGACTCCAATGCGGGGACAGCTTGTGCCGCAAGGGGACCCATACGCGCAAGCGATAAGCCGGCTGTGAAGCGAATAAAATCCTTCGGATCTTCAAGAAGTACTTTGCAGACCTCATCAATGACAACAGAATCCGCCAATCGCATCACTCCGAAGGCTTCTACCGCATGCTGCCTCACAAATGGAGATGAATCCTGCAGGAGCGAGATCAGCGAAGGGATTGCAGCGGATGCATCATGGCCGATCTCTCCCAGCGCTAGAGCCGCATAAGCACGTGCTTCGCCTGCTTCTTCTCCTTCTTCAAGCAGCGCAATCAACGCCGGAACTGCGGCAGCTCCGCATTCGATTAAGCCATGGGCTGCATTGCAGGCAGTCGGATGGAACGTTGATCGCAATCCTTCGATTAAGGGAGCAATCGCATCCGGTCCTACAGATCCGAGCGCATAAGCCGCATTGAGTGAGATTCCCTCATCCGTTTCGTGCAGAAGACGGGCAAGATCGGGTATGGCACCGGCTCCGTCAGATCCCAGCAGTCCGATGTCGTCTATCGCTCTTAGACGGACCTGACGATCTTCGTTATTGAGCTGCTCCAGACATGCCTTCAAGCTTTCTTGCTTCTCCGCAGGGGCCGCCTCAGATGCTGCAGCTACATATGCTTCCGCATGTACAGAGCTTCCCGAAAGCCAGTTCCAGGCCGATTGCCACTGCAGCCGGTGCTCATCTATTCCATCCAGTTCAGCTGGCGGAGTCCAGACCGGATTCCGGTTATCCCATTCAGGAGCAGCCGGGGCTTCCATACGGAAGAATTGAAATTTAAACATATAACGATCAATGTTCGAGACATTCTCGGTTGCCGTATGCCATAGATTGTAGTCGATCAAGGCCAGCGTTCCCGCCTTGCCGCAAACCGGAAGCCATGGTTCCGAGTCGTCACCACGAAGATTATAGTAGTTCTGGGTGCCAGGCATGATCGATGATGGCCCCATATCGGGCGTTACATCCTGGGTATAGTAAAAAATGAGCGCGGACCAAGGACGATGATTACGGATCTTCTCATTAAACCAGTAGTTGTCCTTGTGCCAAAACACGCTTCCGGCACCGCCCTTGGTCAGATGTCCGTGCCTGTGGCTGCTCATGATGTATCCGCTTCCAAGGAGGCTGGTCAGTGCCCCTCGAACGGTTGAATGCTCGAAGATATTCCCGATCTCGGGGATGCGCGGCAGCAGGTTGTTGCCCACATTGCCTTCCCGGTCGTACACCTCATTGATTTGTTTCAGAATACGCTCATGGAATGAGGTTGGAAATTCAGCGTTCAGCTTCAGGTAGCCCTTCGTAATAAATTGCTGCATCTGCTCATCGGAAAGCAGTGTTAAACCATTGCTCATCGCCCATCGCTCCCATCGATAATGATCGTCTTGGATTATTAAAATTATATCGAAAGTAATTTATGTTATTTAATTTAATGTAATTATATATAATTTGTCAAGAAATAATTGAGCGTTTTTTTGACACCTAATCCCCGTTTACAAGAAGGCCTAGCATCTGGCATTTCACGCCTCTATTCGATATTTTTCGCAGCAAAAAAGTCCACGATAATATCGTGGACGACCTGTTCTTCGTGCTATATCGATCTCGCTTCATTCAAACACCCGCTTGTATTTCTCTTCCTTATAACCTGATATTTCCATCATGATTGCAGCTAAGCTCTTGCCTTTATGCCTCATATCATCAATTGAATATTGTCCCTTACTCCCCGTACTGCTTGCGAAACTGAACCGGGGTCATCCCCGCCAGCCTGCGGAATGTGTGAACGAAATGGCTATCGTCTTGAAAGCCAACCGCGGCGGATATTCCTTTGACCGTCCTGCCCCGCTCCGACAGCAGCAGCTCCTTCGATTTCTGAATGCGGAACTGAACCAAGTATTGATAGGGGCTTATGCCCCAGCTTTTGCGAAATAACGTGTTCAGATACTGGGGGCTAACCTCCAGCGTGTCCGCCATTCGCGCCAGTCCCAGATCCGGATCCCCGAACCGCTCCTCGATCAGCAGGTAGATTGGCGTCAATCTCTCGTGA
The DNA here is from genome assembly GCF_024498075.1 of Paenibacillus mendelii. GTDB lineage: Bacteria > Bacillota > Bacilli > Paenibacillales > Paenibacillaceae > Paenibacillus_Z > Paenibacillus_Z mendelii. Next base: position 179,801 of record NZ_JANHOF010000005.1, on the reverse strand, counting down.
CCCTTGGACAGGGACTGCTGTCCGCTGGATTCCCCAAACTGCTTCAGCTGCGACAAAAAGTCATACACCACCTGCGAACCGCTTACACCCGTAAAATCGAAGCTGTATCGGATTTGTTCACTATAATGCTCATGAATGTCCGCCAGCGGACAGCTCGCTTCCCAGCTAAGGGGGCGCATATGCTGAAGATCCAGAGAGGCCGTAATCGGATTGGCCAGTGCGCCTTCGAACGTCATGAACCACACGGACCATCTGTCTGTTTCCGCATGATAGCTATGAGGAACATGAGGCTTGAGAAGAATGCCTTGATTCGGATAAAGCTTTACCGCTTGTTCGTTAACCGTAAACTCCCCGCAGCCTTCTACCGTATGGAGCCAGTGAAAGGAGTGAAATCCGCCCTCTCTGCTGATGACGCCCTGATGCTCCGAAAAGCCGATGCTGGTCAGATGAAGCGGCAGCCGTTGATCCCACTCCGTGGTCACGAAGTGTCTGCCATACGTTGCACCCATATGTCACCTCGAGTTTCATTTTCTCATATCTCATATGAATTATATTATATTTTATTCCTATATTACTTGAACTAAAATAGGAGCGAAAGTTGATTTATATTATATCCTATTGAATTGGAGTGGAGAAGCGCATGACAGTGAAGCTTGGGTTTATCGGATCTGGCGGTATCGCGAATCATCACCTGAAGAACTTGGTTCAAATGGAGGGTGTCTCCTTGCAAGCATTCTGCGATGTGGACATTCAGCGCGCGCAGAAAACAGCATCTGAGCATAACGGAGCGAAGGCTTTCTCCAACCTGGACGAAATGCTCGACAACAGCCAGCTGGACGGCGTCTACATATGCGTACCTCCTATGGCCCACGGCGATGCAGAACATAAATTAGTGGAACGCGGCATTCCTTTCCTTGTCGAGAAGCCACTTGGCATTAACCGGGACATTCCGGTCGCCATCAACCAAGCGCTTAAAGCGAAGAAGCTCATCACCTCCGTCGGCTATCATTGGAGATATAATGAGTCTTCCAGTATGGCTAAGCAGCTGATGGAAGACAGCAAGGCGGGAATGGCGCTCGGTTATTGGATGGGCGGTATGCCGATGGTGCCTTGGTGGAGAGTTCAGAGCGGCTCCGGCGGACAATTCGTGGAGCAAACGACGCATATCGTAGATTTGCTCCGCTACCTGTGCGGGGAAGTTCGCGAAGTGTACTCCGCTTATTCCCTGCAGGTCATGGGAGAGCAAGTGGAGGGCACGGATGTTGCTGACGTCGGCTCTGTCACGATGAAGATGGCTAACGGAATGGTCGCTACCGTGTCCAACACATGCCTGCTTCCGATCGGCCATCATGTCGGGCTCGACATCTACACGAACAAGGGCGTACTGGAGCTGCGCAGCGATGCATTGAGAGAGCTAAGTCCAGAGGGTACTCGTACGCATGCGAATGTCGCAAATCCTTATTTTGTCGAGGACGAAGCGTTCATCTATGCCCTGCGTACTGGAGATACTTCACGCATCTTGTCCGATTATGAGGATGCCCTGCGGACGCATGACGTGACCATCGCCGCCAATGAATCGGCCGTATCCGGCAAACCGGTTATTTTAGCCTAATATCTGACGAGGGAGATCACAATAATATGAAATATTCCTTATGTATCGGGGCCTACCCCAATCAAGATATCATCTACCATCTGGAGAAAATCAAGGAGCATGGGTTCCACGGGCTGGAATACTATGCGTGGTGGAACTTGGAGGATCTGAAGAAGATCGCAAGCGAGCAGGAGCGGATTGGCGTTGGCATCAGTGCGACCTGCACCAAGTTCATCAGCCTGGTCGACGAATCGCTCCGCGACGCTTATCTGGAAGGAATCCGCGAGACGATCGAAGCTTGCCGCATCCTGAATGTCCGCTCGGTCATTTCCCAAACCGGCAATGTGATAGACGGCATCCCACGCGACACGCAGAGAAGCGTGATGGTCGAGACGCTGAAGCGCTGCGCTCCTCTCTTCGAGGAAGCCGGCATCGTACTGGAGGTTGAGCCGCTTAACGGACTGGTCGATCATCATGGGCATTTCCTGCAGCGTTCCGACGAATCGGTCGATGTTATCGATCAGGTCGGCAGCCCGAACGTCAAGCTCGTCTTCGACGTGTACCATCAACAAATTACAGAGGGCAACGTCATCCGTAATGCTACCGGGTATATTGACCGGATTAACCATTACCACATTGCGGACAACCCGGGACGTAAGCAGCCTGGAACCGGCGAGCTCAATTATGTCAACATCCTGCGCGCGATCAAGAACACCGGCTTCGACGGTTTTGTCGGTCTGGAGTGCGGCTATACGATCGATACGGATGCAGCGATCGAGCAGTATAAGAACGAGATCCTCTCGCAAATTGGCGAGTAAAGCGGTCTCTTTTGAATCATAGAAGGAGCCGATTCCAGGATGGAATCGGCTCCTTCTTTATTCAATTGATTAACGTCATCATTCAGAGTCCGCTATTCCAAAAGAAGGGAATGCTTCGTTCTCAGCGAATTGGTAATGATCTCCTTATACTCGTATCGAAAGAAGGGATCTCGTTGCCCACCGATGCTGCAGCTTGGTTATTTTCGCCTCATGAGGCTTATGACATGGTTCTATTCATGAACGCCATATCGGATAACCCGTTCTATAATGAGCACTATTCCGACGTCAGACTTAACTGGGGGCCCAAACTTGGGGCGCAAGGGCTGCACCTCATACATGAGGTAAGCCGTGCCATGTCAATGTCCAGGCTATGCTCGGATTTATCCCTCTATGAAGTTCGAACGCTGGACGATATCTTAAGTCTGTTGGAGGACGTTCCGAAACGCTCTAATGGGGAGCATCATATCGTGGAGCATGCGGAGCTGCTCGCTGATTGCTTCCGCATGCTTAAGCATGCAGGACTACCGGCAGCATGGAACCAGAGGGTTCAGCCTTATCTTTAAGATATTGCTGATCAATATCAGATGACGATGACGGCTGCATACCCTGTGGGCAGGATCGATGAGGCTCTATCTCACTTTTTGGGAAGCAGACCCCACGTATGCTCGACCGTATACTTAGCCACCTATATTAAACCGATCGCATTCCAGCTTCCGAACGGAGCGATGGTCATGCACGCCGGCCCGCATGGTTATATGCGGTTACCGAAGCATATGTTACAGCTTTGTCTGCATGAATCCCTGCATGGATTCCCCGGATCGGAACAAGCGCAGCAGCTGCAGGATGAATTGAGAACGTCCCATCTCGAGTTTGCCAAGCAATATAAGGATTTACTGACAATCTACCATAGCGGACCTGAAGAGTATTTTGTCGTCGGGGCAGAAGCTTATTTAAGTGTCATGCTTCAGTTGAGGACGCATGAGGAGTGTATCCAATATCTGAACAGCCTCAATGGCGGCATGCCATTATCACTGGCCATTTATGAACGTTTACGGAAAACAAACCCGGACAGCAAGCCGGCATGGGACGGATACGGCCAATGGCTGAGGAAGGAGCTGTTGGACGCAGTCTCCAATCGCTGATTCGAAAGGCTGCCGGATTCCATTCCTACTGTTGCTATCCTACAACATCTCCTTAACCAGATAAGCGGGTGACGGGTCATCTACAAAGTGAATCTCGCCTGGTGACATCGAGGCAATTCTAGCTAAGGAATGAACGCGAACCCCCTTCTGCTCCAGGAGGCCGCGGCCTTCCTGAAAGCTCTTCTCAATCACACAGCCAACACCCGCCAGCTCCGCTCCGGATTCGTTCACGATATCGACCAGTCCAATCAGGGCAGCTCCCGTAGCTAAGAAATCGTCCACGATCAGCACTTTATCGTCAGGTCCCAAATATTGCTGGGAAATGCTCACTTGGTACGTTTCCTGCCGGGTGAATGAATGGACTGAAGCCGAATATACCTGCTCAGTGAGCGTAACGGCTTTCTTCTTCTTGGCATAGACGAATGGAACGTTCAGCGCGATCCCCGCCGCCATGGCGAACTGAATGCCGCTGGCTTCGATGGTAAGCACCTTGGTTATGCGCTGATCGGCAAATAATCGACCGAACTCGCGTCCAATTTCCAGTGCGAGCTGCGTATCCACCTGATGATTCAAGAATGAATCGACCTTCAACACCGCAGCGGACAGAATCAATCCCTCTTGGCGTATGCGTTCTTCCAGTAATTTCATGTCCTTCTACCGCTCCTTCTGTATAAAAGAAAAAAGACAACGTTCTTGAGCCTCTTCGCTCAAGTGAAGCCTTTCCTGTATTCACTCTATATAGTATACACAACTTTTGAAGTTGAAAAAATGGCATATTCAAGCGCCGGCCTACGGGCTAGCCTCCGTCAATAGCCCAGCGCACCTAGCCATGCTAGACACGCTGGAGAGATTCGACGCTTCCAATACGTATAGGCAGATTCAGCTTCTGATCGGAATTACTTTATCAAAAAATACAATAGATGTGATTTCTTTATCATTTATAACATTTTCAAAGGTTTTGATCGTAAGCATTTCGCCATTATTCAGTTCCCCCGCATAGAAGCCGGTAAACACACGGGTCGTTTCCGAGGTGCCGTCTTGATAGTTTATCGTGATCGGGTAGTTATCCAATGAAAGACTACCTTTCCGACAAGAATTCGCGGTTAAATATTGAAAGCTCCATCCTTGTGTGTCACAATAAACAAGCCACTATAATAACAGGAGGAATACGCCATGAAGACTATAAAGCTTGGAAGCAGCACGCTTGAGGTGCCCGTCATTGCAGTCGGCTGCATGCGTATTAATTCGCTGGACAAGACCAAAGCGGAGAACTTTGTTCAAACGGCGCTCGAAGAAGGCGCAAATTTCTTCGACCATGCCGATATTTATGGCGGTGGAACATGTGAGGAAATCTTCGCAGATGCCATCCATATGAACGATGATGTTCGCGAGAAGATCATCCTTCAATCCAAGTGCGGGATTCGCAAGGGCATGTTCGACTTCTCCAAAGAACATATTCTAGAGTCGGTGGACGGAATCTTGAAGCGGCTGAAAACCGATTATCTCGACATTCTCCTCCTCCACCGTCCAGACACGCTGGTTGAACCGGAGGAAGTGGCGGCGGCATTCGATCAGCTTGAGAGCTCGGGCAAGGTTCGCCACTTTGGCGTATCCAATCAGAATCCGATGCAGATCCAATTGCTGAAGAGATCGGTGAAGCAGCCGATCGTGGCCAACCAGCTTCAATTAAGCATCACCAATTCCACTATGATCTCCAGCGGATTTAATGTAAATATGGAGAATGAGGCCGCGGTGAACCGTGACGGCAGTATCCTGGATTTCTGCAGATTGAACGATATCACAATTCAGCCTTGGTCGCCATTCCAATACGGCTTCTTCGAGGGCGTCTTTCTCGGAAACGATAAGTTCCCGGAATTGAATCAGAAGATCGATGAAATCGCAGAGAAATATGGGGTTAGCAACACGACGATCGCGATCGCTTGGCTGCTGCGCCATCCTGCAAATATGCAGCCGGTTACCGGTACGATGAATGTAGAACGATTGAAGGATTGCTGCAAAGCAAGCGAGATTCAACTAACGCGTGAAGATTGGTACGGGATCTTCCGTGCCGCAGGCAATGTGCTTCCTTAAATACACAAAACAAACAACCTCCGGTCTTTATTGACCGGAGGTTGTTCTTGCTTGAACTGATATTGGATGACTGGAGTCACGCTATCCATCTTATTGTGTTACAGATTTGATTAGCTCTTCACGGCTCCGGATGTCATGCCGGCAATAATAAACCGCTGCATGAACATGTACAGGAGGATAACCGGCATTGATACGATGACAATAACCGAGAATACCAGGTTCCAGTCCGCCGATTTTTGACCGAAGAATAAATAGATGGCCAAGCTAAGCGTGTACCGGTCGGCCGTATTCAAGAAATAGAATGGCGTTAAGAAATCATTCCATACTGTCATCGCCGCCAGAATTAATACCGACGCGTTAACCGGCAGCAGAAGCGGGAAAATGATACGGAAGAACAACCGGTATTTGCCTGAACCGTCAATGATCGCAGCCTCATCCAATTCCTTCGGAATACCTTGCAGGAAGGAAATATACAGATAGGTCATCAGCGCGTAATTCCCCGCAATGAACAAGAGAATAACTCCGGCATAGGTACGGACTAAATTCAAGAAATCCATTACATAGTACGTCGTAATAATGGAGCCGGGCAGGATCAGCCCGACGACAAGAATTTGCGTGATGATGCGCGTCAGCTTGCTGTCCCGGCGTTGAATGACGAACGCGCTCATGGAACAAAAGACGATGATGAACAGCACGCTGAAGAATGTGATCACGAGCGAATTCCAGAAGGCCATCGGAATTTGCGCCGATTCGAATACATTGCGATAGTTCTCAATAATATTCCAATCGGTGGGCAGCTTCAGACTTAGGTCGGCCGCTTCCGCTTTCGTTTTGAATGAATTCACAATGATAAAATAGAGTGGAACAGCAATAACCGCACTGCATAGAAGAGCGATCAGTTCCAGAAATAGCTTGGTTCCTTTTCTCACCCTGATCACCTACTTGTATTTCGATTAATTATTTTGTTAAGGAGCAGCACCGTGATAAGAACGATGAGGAACAAGACCAGATTAGCTGCAGTTCCCTCCCCGTTTCTTCCCGTTGCGAATGATTTGTACACAAGTGTATTAATCACGCTGGAGGAATTGCCCGGTCCGCCGCCAGTGAGTGCATAGACCAGATCAAATACCTTCAAGCCACCGATAACGCTGAGGATAATGTTCGTATTTAATACCGGTTTCAGCATCGGCAATGTGACGTAACGGAACATCTTCAGAGGGGAAGCTCCGTCGATCTTGCCGGCCTCGATCACATCCTGAGGGACCGATTGGAGCGCCGCCAGGAAGAGCACCATGCTCATACCGGTGAATTTCCAAATTTCAACGAATGCGACGGAGTAGATGACGATACTGGGATCCGTCAGCCAGCTCATCGCCAGCGAGTCCAGACCTACAGATCGCAAAGCCGTATTCAGTAAGCCCTTGCCTGGATGAAAAATAGCGTTAAAAGCAAGTGCAACTGCGACTGAGCTCAGAATAACCGGAAAGAAGAGGACCGAACGGAGAATCAATCTGGATTTGATCATTTGATTGGCCAATATAGCGAGCAGCAGGCCAAGAAATACTTTGAAGAAAGACGTTACAGCTGCGAAGATAAACGTATTTTTGAAAGCGAGAACGTTCTCTTCATTTTCAAACAGCGTCTTGAAGTTATCAAAGCCTACGTGCCGGGTTACCGTAAAGCTGGCATCCCAGTTAGTGAATGCGAAATAGAAGCTCATCAAGGCAGGCACTAAGAAAAAGACTGTGAAGATTAACATGCCCGGTACAAGGAGCGAGTAAGAATAATATTGTTTTTTTAACATGCTAACACCTCAATCAAGAGAGGGGACTCTTCATCAGAACCCCCTCAGTCTCTTTCCTATCATTTATTTGAAGTTAGGATCGCCTTTGGCTTTGGCTGCCGTTTCCAGCTCTTTTTGTTGTGCCTCCAACACCTGCTCAGGCGTCTTGCCGCCCTTAATGATCAGCTCCTGCGACAGGGTAGGAAGATTCACATTGTAGTTGTACAGAGGAGGATAAGGAACATTGCCCAGGCCTTGTCCGGCATCCAGGAATTTCTTTGCATCGACTTCCGCCGGCGTCAGCTTCGTCTTCGTTACCCCTTTAATCGCCGGAATTCCGCCTTGGTTGCTGAAGAAAATATCTTGAATCTCAGGCTGCTCGAACCAGTTGACGAATTCCTGTACGGCATCCTGCTTCGGTCCCTTCACCACATACATCGACCATGGCTGCCACAGCGCCGCCAAGTCTTTGCCTTCGCCCTTATACGGCATGATGAATGCTCCGATATCGTTAACGCCCTCCGGATACTTGGTTACAATCTCATTCATCACCCAGGTCGCCATCAGGTACATACCGGCTTCGCCTTCTGACAAGGCTTTCTGAGCTTCATCGTAAGTTGCCGATAATACATCATCGTTGACCATGCCTTTGCTCATGAGCTCCTGAAGGAATTTCATGCCCGTCTTGCTGTCTTCCAAGTCCGTTACTTTCGCCTGATTGACATTGATCTTCGCAATCAAATCAGCTGTTTCCTGTGTCGCATTTGACATTAGAACCGGCAGCTGAACCGTCCATGCATCTTTACCCGACAGGAAAACCGGTGTTTTGCCTGCGCTCTTGATCTTCTCGGAAACCGCCCAGAATTCATCCATGTTGGTCGGGATCTCCAGCTTCAGTTCAGCGAACAGCTTCTTATTGTACAGCACCATGCCTGTGTTCGCTCCGCCATAAGGAGCACCGTACCAATGTGACTCTACATCGTCCTGCAGATTATCGTCCGAGTCCATTAGATTCTTCCACGCTACTTTATCGAAATTCTGCATCCAAGGCTGGTCGTCCTGCGCGACGAATACCTCTTCAGGATTGCCGAAGCCGGCAGATTGCGTAATCGCGGATTGATAGAAGAGCAGGTCCGGTTTGTCATTGGTCGCAAACCTTGTTTTCATCAGATTCTCGCCATCCGAGCCATCCGGAACCTTCTCGATCTCAAGGTTAAAGCCCTGCTTCTTGGCTTCCACCATGACGGCTTCCATACCTTGAATGAACCATGTTGTATGGCCGATGGCCTTGATCGTAACAGCTTCTTCCCCCGATCCGTTCACCGCCCCATCATTACCGGTGTCGTTGTCTTTTCCGCCGCAGGCAGCCAGTGCGAAGACCATCGCAAAAACCGTAAGCAGCATCAAGCTTTTCTTCATCTTTGAACGTTTCAACCTTGTAACCCCCAGTTGCTAAGTAATATTGTGCCTGTTAAAAATAATAGCCCTTTAGAACCAGAGCGTAAATGGATGATCTTTCACGAAGGGGTGGACAATATCAAACAGCAGCCTCCGTCATTTGTGATACTATGGAGTACAGGAGCGTGAGATCATTGCGAAGCTTTAAGACCAAATTATTTATTACCTACTCCTTGACCCTGATTACGATTACGCTAATGGCCAGTATTCCTTTGTATTTCTATCTCAAACACAATATAGAAAAAAACATCGTCACGCATGTCCAGCAGCTTGCCCAGAATACGACAAGCAATCTGAACAGCTACATTAGCATGTTCGATAATATTGCGTTCCAATTCTATAATTCGCATGACAACACGCGGACTACCGTGGCCGGGTATATGGGGCAGCTCCTTGCACAGAAGCAGCAAGCCGAAGGCGGCTCTCATGAAGCCAATCTATCCATCAATAACTTCCTCATGATCGTCTCATCCGTATATAATAAATTCGATCAAATTAACCTGTATTCCAACTCAGGTCTTACCTACACGAAGATGGTCGGCAATACGGCCGTCCGGCAGATTATCGGAATGGACTTGAACTTCGAATCGGCAGATGAGATGAAGGGCGGCGTCGCCCTTTCCAGTAATGAACATGGAGGCGACCATTCCATCCCCGCGCTTTCCTTGACACGTAAGCTGATGTGGTATGCAACCGACTTGGGTTATATCGAGGCGGTTATCCGTCCGGAATCCATCATTGATACGGTACACTTGCAAGAATACAGCGGAGCAAGCCTACTTATTCTGCATCATGATCAGGTCATCTATAACAGTACGGGGGCGACGGAGGCTGTATCCAAATCGAGCAACGCCTATCGGGTAAACGATAAGACGTATCGCGGGGATTTCACCGTCCTGCTGCAAATTCCGAAGGATCAGCTGTTCAAGCCGCTGCAGATGTTCCGGCTTGTCATGTCGGGCATCGTGTTCTTTGTCATCCTGTTTTCCGTGCTATGTTTCTACTTATTGGCCCGCAGTCTAACCCAGCCCCTCAGTGCGCTTAAGATCGCGATGGACAATGCGAGAATAGATGATGACGGCACTCTGCCGATTACGAATAAATATAAGATGAACGAAATTGAATCCTTGAAGCGTTCCTTTCACAAGATGAATACGCGGCTCAAGGATTCCATTGACGATAAGCTGCACTTCCGGACGCTGCAGCTTCGCTCTCACTTTCAAACGCTGCAGGCACAGATCAATCCGCATTTTCTATTCAATATGCTCAGTGTCATGACGATCTTATCGGACCGCAAGGACGCTGCCGCCGTCTCTTCGATCAGCCGTAAGCTATCCCTCTATTTGCGCTATGCCATATCCAGCGAATCCGAGATGACGGCGTTATCCCATGAACTCGCCTTTACGGACAGCTATCTGGAATTAATGAAGTCCCGCCATCTGCATCGCCTCAACTATACAATACAAGTACAAGATGAGATGATGAACCTTCAAGTCCCGAAATTATCGCTGCAGCCGCTTGTGGAGAATTGCATTCAGCACGGACTGACGGATGACATCGATCAGATTCACATCCAGCTTAGCGGCTATATGCAGGGCGAGCAGTGGACGATTGAGATCTGCGACGACGGCGCCGGTTTCCAAGGCGATACGCTGAGCCAGATTCATCGCAGAGTGGAGGATTATATCCACCGCCTACAAGATGAGAACGACGCTGAGCCCCTCTCCTTATCGATCGGAGGAATGGGGCTTGTCAGCACCTTGGCAAGACTGAAGCTGCTCTGGAAGAGTCATATGACCTACGAAATAAGCAACCTGGAGTCAAGAGGCACACGAATTGCGATAAGCGTAACGATGGTTAAGGAAGGGGAAACGATATGAGAATTATGCTGGTAGACGACGAGCCCTTCTTTTTGGAGAATCTGAAGGAGGTCATTGGCGCTTGCAGCCCGGAATTGAGCAGCAAGCCGGAGATTGTCGCGGAATGCTACAGCGCGGAGAAAGCATTGAAGCTGATCCCATCCGTACTGCCCGATCTGGTCTTCACCGACATTCGGATGAAATCGATGGATGGACTTGAGCTTGCCCAGAAAATACGCGAGGACTATCCGCTCATTATCGTGGTTATTGTAAGCGGCTATCCTTCGTTCGAATATGCCCGGACAGCATTGAAAGCGAGTGTGTCCGATTATTTGGTGAAGCCGATTGAATACGATGCCATTCTGAATGTCATTCACACGGCCCAGACCCATATACAGAACAACCACTATCAGCGCAAGAAAGAAATTATTCAATCCATTCTAGAATACGGCAATGTGAATACGAGCACCTTCAATAACGACTATTCCTTCGACTTTGCCTATTCCTGTTATGCTCTGATTCTTATTAGCAGCAGTGAGCTGATACTGAATCCGCTATCCTCCTCGTCCCGTGTGGAATCGGAGCTGCAGACGATTAGAAGCATTCAGCTGCAGATGAATGATAACGAAGGGGTCTGGATGCTGCCGAACATGAACCATACGGGCCTTCTGTTCGTATTCGGGCTGCAGGCCTTCCATGAGGAGACTATGGCGACCATCGGCCGCTATCTGATGGACCGGTGCACGCTCGATCGTTCCAAGGTTACGCTGGGCATCAGCCGATTCACCGCCTCTCTGTCAGAGCTGCCTGAGGAAGCCAAATCGCTTACTAGAGCGATCGCAAGGGAGCATATCATTGGAAAAAGCCGAATGTTCTTTATGAATGAGGAACCTTCGGTCTCTTTCGCACCCAACACAACCTTGACGTCCATGGACGAAAAGTATCTTCTCGCCTTGATCGAAAGCCGGAATCAAGCCGACATCCACCCTTTCATTGCCAAGCTGTTTCAGACTTGGGATGATGAAGGCTGTCCTTCCTTCATCATTGAGATGAATATGCGGAAGGTGATCCAATGCTTCGAGCATAAGCTCTTCCAGTTATCCCCCGTACAGCTCAGAGAAACGGAAGATGCCATCCGGGAAATCTTATTCACGGCTTCGAGCTTCCGGGAAGCTGCCGATGCCTGCTTCGATTGGATCAAGGAGCTGTTCCTAACCGCGGAACAGCCGGAGGAGACTAGCCGCCTGGCTCTGTTCCAGCGTATTCAAGGCTACATCATCGCCAACATCGGAGAGCCGTTAACGCTATCTCTCCTCATGGATGAATTCAATATATCCAGCACCTATCTCTGCAATCTGTTCCGCATTCATTGCGACCAGTCCTTCGTGGAATACTTTACGGATATACGGATTCAGAAGGCGAAGGAATTGCTTCATCAGCATCCGGACATGCAGGTAAAGAAAATTTCCGAAATTGTAGGCTACCTCGACTTTCATTATTTCTCCAGGGTGTTTAAACGTTCCACCGGGATGACACCGTCGGAATACAGAAGAACAGGAACAGAGTAACAAGGCCTCGCTTGTTACTCTGTTCCTGGCTCAATGGTTCTCCGCCTTCATATTCCCTTGTTCCCATGTTCTCTTTGACCGTTATCTGCACGCTTATAATCCGGACTTATGTAGAAGGCCCTCCAAATTGGTCCGCGCCTGGGCGAGACGCAGGTCGATTTGCTCTGTTGTCATCGGTCCCCCGGTACCATCTACCCGTTCGACAACGATGGTACCGTCCGCGCTTCCTGCTCCCTTCCACGAACGGAACAAAGCTCTGAACTCAACCTCTCCTTCCCCGGGCAGCGGAAAGTTGTGCTCCGCCCGTATGCCGCTGTGGTCCTTGGCGATTATAGAAACGGTCCGGTCGGCAATGAGAGGGAAATCTGCTGCAGGATCGATACCTTCATAGAAGCGCACGTTCCCGGGGTCGTAGCTGGCCTTGATGAATTCGCAGCCGATTTCGTCAAGCGTTTGCCGGATATGCCTGGCCGTTGCGGTATTGCCCGTATGCGGTTTGATCGTCACCGTAATTCCGAGCGATTCGGCTATCGAGCCAACTCTGCGAAACTTCTCGATAAATCTCTTGTTGGTCTCAACCATCTCAGCTTCAGGTATCGGAATATCAGGAAATTCCCGATAGCCCCATGTACCAAGTGACAGCACCTCCTTAATGCCTAGGGCTTGGGCTGCTTCCAGCCTCAGCTGAGTTCTCTCGATGGGCTGACCCGGTGCCAGCTGTTCCGTGCCGATCAGCATGACCGGCTCCAGCTTATACCGTTCAAACAGACGCTTCAGCTTGGAAACGGCTTGCGGATCTTGCTCATCCAGCACCTCTTCCCCTGCGTGGGGGAGACCAAATGCCACATATAGATAGCCTGCCCCGGCGATACCCACCAGTGCTCTTTCCAACGACACATTGGCATAAGGAAGCGTCATGCACGCTAGTTTGATCATATTCAGCTCGTCCCCTCATTCTATGGAATCTATGAATATCTCGCGCCGCTCCTTCAAGGATCGATATGCAGCTTCCGCCACACGGATCGCCTTCAATCCGTCCCGAAGCGGGATGAGCGGCTCTTTATCGTCACGTATACAAGCAATGAAATGGCCGTTCAGACGCTCCCACATATCGTTATGCGTAAATGCGATCCGCTCTTCCGGGCCGTTATCGTCCTTGACCCGCACTTCGCCATTGTTGTTGACCGCGGTCAGCCGTTCTGTGGCAACGCCCACCATATCGTACTCAACACGTGTAATCCAAGGCGTGCTGACATTCGCGACGCCTCCGTTCTTGAAGCGCAGCGCCACCGTAAATCCGTCGGCAACGCTTCCCGGCGGAAGCAGGTAAGTGCCGCCGTATGCAAAGACGCTCTCGATCTCGCCGCAAAGCCACATCAGCATATCGTAATCATGCGATCCATGCGAGAAGATCGGCCCTTTGGCATGCTCTTCGCTGAAGTACCAGGCTGGCGTCTCATAATACTGATCGCGGTATTTGTCATAGACCTGCTGTTTCGGATCGAGATAATGGGTACGCAGCGCCCAAGCCTGAAGCGTTCTTCCTGAATCTGGTCTAGAAAGAAATTCCTTCAATTTCCGGTACGCCGGATCGAAGCGAAGCGGATAGCCAACCATCGCTTTCAGCTCGGGGTGTCTGTCGCCAGCAGCGACGATCTCTGCGCCATCCGCCACGGAAGTGGCAATCGCCTTTTCGAGAAACAGATGCTTCCCGGCATCCAGGACCGCTTTGGATATATCCACATGCAGATGATCAGGCGTAGCCACCCATACGGCATCTACATCCTGCTTCAACAGCTCTTGCCAGGTATCATATACCGAAGCGCCTACTTCCGCGGCCAGGCTCTCCGCTTTGCCGCGGGAACGGTTATGAAGCGCCGTTACCGCTACGCCAGGAATTCCATGCAGCGTACGTGCATGCAGCGACCCCATTAAGCCGCAGCCAATAATGCCTACTTTGATCATCCCCCGCTTACCTCCGAGCCTAAAGAACTATTTCCCGGGTAATTCTGCACCCGGTTCTGTTCTTCGTACATCGCCCATATCGCTTGATGCGATTTCATGGCAGCGTATCCATCCGTATCCGGCGTCCGGCCGGTCTCGATGCAGTCAAGAAAATGCTCAATCTCCCCCTGTGTATTGAAGCCCGCCGTCTCCCCTTCCACTGGGGCTATTAACGTCCTGCGTCCGCTTGCATCCATAACATCCAGCTTAGAAACACTAGCATCTAGCATGAGCAGGGCATCCTTCGTGTGCACGTGCAGCAGATCAGGACGATAAGCATATTTCATCCCCCAGCTCGTCTCCAAGTATCCCAGTGCGCCGCTCTCGAACTTCATCACGCTGTGAGCCGTGCCTTCCCCTTCCATCCATTCCGTTCCGAGCTGCGTACCGAGTGAAGCCACGTTCACCGTATTGCCCAGCAGCCAAATTAATAAGTCGATATAATGGCATCCATGACTGAAGAGCACCCCTCCGCCAAGCTGCTCCTTACGCGAGAACCAGGACCCTGGCGCCGGAGGCATATAACCTTCAATCCAGCAGTTGGCATTGAACGCCCGGCCGAATTCCTCCCGGTCGATCGCCTCCTTCAGCCGCTGAACGGCAGGCAGGAAGCGGACGATATACGCCATCATGAACGTGACGCCTTTGTCCTCCGCAGCATGGATGATTTTCCAGCAATCTTCCAATGTATTGGCGATCGGCTTCTCCAAGAGCACATGCTTGCCTGCGGCAATTGCCTGGAGTGATTGCGGCGCATGGAGGTGATGGGGTGTACAAATACTTACCGCATCCACATCATCTACGATCTTGGTCCAGTCTGTCGCATACCCGCAGCCCAGCTCCTCCGCCACCTGGGCAGCTCGATTCTCATCCAGATCGACAACCCATCGCAAATCGGCACGTTCAGCCTTATCATAGGCGTAGGCATGCTGAAGTCCCATGTTTAAACCCACTACGGCAGTTCGAATTTTCCTCATGGTTCATTCCTCCTTCTCAACTCTTTCATTCTGGTCCTGATGCCCTAATCATAAGGTTGAGCGTTCCGCCTCGTCTTTGTCTTATCGGTCTTGAAATTTGCATATTGTTAGAAATTATTCTTTATCCAGCTATTCATGTACGGTATTATGGGGCTAGGCTGATCCACTTGAGGTGAACGGGTATGGGACAATTTCCAAGGTACGTGCTGCAAGAGGATTTCATCATTAAGAAGCTGGTCACCTTTCATTATAATGAGCTGAATAAGGACTACCTGTACCCCGGGGAGCGTCATGACTTCTGGGAGTTTCTTTATCTGGATAAGGGCGAGATTACGATCACAACCGACCGCAATACGTTCGATTTGCGACAGGGCGATCTCGTGTTCTATTCACCGAATGAATTCCACAGCCTGAAGGCGAACAATAAAGTGGCTTCCAATATTCTGATCGTCAGCTTCGAATGCGGCGGCTCCGCCATGACATTCTTCGAGGGGAAGTTCTTCCGGTTGGACGATGAAGAGCGCGGGCATCTGGCCAATATTCTAAGAGAAGGCCTGCATGCATTCGACCCTCCGGTGGATAAGCCAGGCGGCGATCTCATGAGGAGAAACCCGCCTCCGTTCGGGAGCGAGCAGATGATTAAGATCAATCTGGAAGCGCTCCTCATTCGGCTGGTCCGAAGAGCGCATGGTATGGAACAGGAAATACGCCTGTCGCTAGCTGCTAAGGAACACCATGAACGTGAGCTCTCAGCTCGCATCATTCATTATTTGCGGGAGAATCTGGCCGCCAATCTGACGATCGACCAGATCGGCCGTTACTTCGGAATTGCCCGAACGCCGCTCACAACCGTATTTAAGAAGGAAACCGGGCTTAGCATTATGGATTATTACCATACGCTCAAGATCGAGCAGGCAAAGTCTATGATTCGCGAGGAGACCTATAATTTCACCGCAATCGCCGAC
Source organism: Paenibacillus mendelii (assembly GCF_024498075.1). Taxonomy (GTDB): domain Bacteria; phylum Bacillota; class Bacilli; order Paenibacillales; family Paenibacillaceae; genus Paenibacillus_Z; species Paenibacillus_Z mendelii. The sequence goes on along the minus strand of NZ_JANHOF010000005.1, from coordinate 163,545 downwards.
CTGCTTGGCTTCAGCAGCATCCATTATTTCTCCCGCTATTTCAAGAAGTCGACGGATATGACGCCTTCCGAATATGCACGCAGCTTGAATGCCAGACATTCCCGGCAAGGCAAGCGCATCCCGCTCCATGAAACGGGCGAGGTCTGATCATTAGAACCGATAGAAGAGGAGCAACTGCCATGGAGAAACCTCAGATTGAGCTGAGAACCTTAAACAGCTGCACGTTCGACGAAGCGCTTGCTTTATGGAATGGCGGTTTTTCCGGTTATTATTCCGATATGTCGCGTACGCTTCCCGCTCATACTGCCTATCTGGGCCAAGCGAGCATCCAGCCTCAGCTCTCCGTTGCCGCCTTCATAGCGGGTAAGCCGGCAGGCTTCGTGCTGATCGGGATGCGGGAGATCCATGGCCGCAAGTCGGCATGGAACGCAGGTACAGGGGTGCTGCCGGAATTTCGCGGGCTCGGCATAGCGAAGACGCTCATGCAGGAGACGGTGCGGAGACTTCGGGAGGAAGGCGTGCACACAGCAGCTTTGGAGGTCGTCACGAAGAATGCGGGTGCGATCGCCGCTTATGAACATGCCGGCTTCCGCAAGACGGATGAATTAATCGGCCTGCGCCGGGAAGGCGCATTCGCACAGATTCCGTTTCCCCGCTCTGGGAAGGCGGAATATACGTGCAGGAAGGGCAATCCGGCGGAGGTCGCGGGTCTGTCCTTCTACAGGGAGAACATCCCGTGGATGTCGCAATGGTATAACTGGACGGGGGGCGAGGCTATTATTATTCATGATAGGAGCGGTCATGCTGCTGGATACGCGCTGCGGAGGTGTCATTACGGGGATCATGGCGGCCTGGCCTCTGTGGAGCTTAGTCATTGCGAAGCTGCTCCGAATCGGGAGGATGCCGGGGATGTCGTACGCTTCGCCCTATCCTGCGCTTTCGGACCGTTCGATGCCGCCATCGTCCGCAGCACAAGCAATTTGCCGCAATCCAGCAAGCTTGCTGTCCAAGCTCTCCTGGAAGCAGGCTTCACGACCGTGTATGAGCAATATTTGATGATGGCGGAGCTATAGGATTGAACTCATGATTAGTCACAAGCCGCTGCGCGGGCAGAATGTTCTTCCGACCGCTAACGCTTCTCCAGAATCATTCATCCTGCTTCACTCGTTGCTGCTAGATGAAAATCGCCCTTCCCTCTTGCCGGCCGGCAAAGGGAAGGGCGATTTTTATAGCAGGTACACGAGCATACCGTTTGGACATACTTATGGCAAACTAAATCGGGGGGTTATTTCACTGCCGATAACGCGCTACTCCCGTTTTTACAATTCATACCCTTTACGGCTGCACAAGAGCCTTCCCATCCAAATAGGCTAATTGCTCCTGCGTCAGCCTTATATCTTCGGCGGACAGACTGTCCTGCAGCTGTTCCGGCGTCCTGCAGCCTATGATCGGCAGCGTGGTGAAGGGCTGGTCGATCAAATAACGGAGCGCGATCTGGGTGACGGAGCAGGATAGCTCGGAGGCCAGCTGTCTCGCCCGCTCGAATCTCTCCCAATTTGCCGCTGAACGATAGGTCGGACTTATCGCTTCATCGTCGCGGCTGTATGCGCCCGAATCCCATTTGCTGAACAATCCTTGGGCCTGCGCGGAATACGGCATGGCGCATAGCCCCGTCTGAACGTGGTGCCGATTCATTTCATCGTCCATGGCCACCAGCGTGGGATCGGCGAAATTCGCCGGGTCCGCTTCAGCCAGGCTCCACATCACTTGATTGCTCGTAAATCCTTGTATTCCCCGTTCTTCCGCATAGCGCTGCGCTTCCTCTATCCGCCGCGTGGTCCAGTTGGAGCATCCGAAGTACCGGATCTTCCCGGCCTGACGATGCTCATGCAGCGGCTCCAGAATGGCGCCGACGGGCTGGCTCGCATCGTCACGATGCAGGATATACATGTCAATCGTATCCACCTGCAGCTGACGCAAGCTTCCTTCGATGTCCGTCGCGATATCCTCGGGGGACAAGCGTGGCTTATCCATCGATTCCAGCAGCGGATGCCCCCCTTTCGTTGTCACAATCATCGCATGGCGGTTCTTTCTTGCTTTCATCCATAAACCAATCGTTTTTTCACTGATGCTTGCCTCGATAGGCAGCCAATTGGCATACACCTGCGCGGTGTCGATTAAATTGCCGCCTCTGTCCACATAAGCATCCATCAGATAGAAGGACTGCTCCATAGTTAACGTGCTTCCCAGTCCGCTTCCCCCTAGACAGAGGGTAGAGCCTTGCAGGTTTGTTCCTTTAATTGGTTTCTTATTCATTGATAACCCTCCTGCCAAGTTTACTTACTTTTCACGATCCTTCAATTCCTTCCAACCATCGATTTACGAAAGGCGTTGGGTGCCATCCCGTATTTCTTCTTGAACGCCCGGATAAAATGCGTGTAGGAGTTGAACCCGCAATTGTAGCAGATCTCGGTTACGGATATTTCGGAGCTGCTCACGAGCGACATCGCTGCACGGAGACGCAAGGACTGCATATAACTGCGGAATGAGCTTCCAGTCGCTTTGTGGAAGCATTCGCTAAAATAGTTCGGCGACAATCCGGACTGAGCGGACACCTTCTCCAGCGTCAGGGGCTCCCGGTAATGATGATGGATATAGATCAAGGCTTCCTGGATTAAGCTGTCGGTCTTGGAGCTCGTCCGCTCCTGCCGCCCATCTGCAACGGCCCGCAGCAGATCGATTAATATTCGTTCCAGTCCGCCCCTCATCAGAAGCTCGCTGCCAATCTCGCGATTAGCCGATTCTTCGATTAATCGTACGAACTCGGCATTCATCCGATCGAATCCCGCATCCTCGAAGCATGCCATGAAGCATTCACGATTAACGAACAGCAGATTCCGCAAGGAATCACTGAGCATCTCCTCCGAGAATTTCACATTGTACAGCTTCAGAGCCTTGTCCTTCGCGGGAATGATTTCATGAAAGTCGGATGGGGTCACGAGAAAGAGATAGCCTTTGGCAAGCGGGTAGGACTGCCCGTTCAGCAGATGCTCTCCTTCACCCTCGACGATAAATTCCAATTCGTAAAATTCATGCCAATGCAGCGGATAGGTCCGGTTAACGATGTAACAGGCGGGATGCATGAGAGATTCATTCTCGTTTAATAACCGATTAGGCAGCTTGCCCCATTTCATTCCATCTGTTCCTCCTGCCAATGATCGAGGTTACTCTTCACAGGGGAGATTGACTTCAGCGTAATGTGTGATCCCTGTGCACAATTCATCTCTCTTGTTCCGCCATAAATAACCGTGTATATGATTGCGGGCGTGATACGCATATCCAATGTCCGAGCCATCCGTTACTAAGTAAAACGTATGACTCTGGAGGACAAGCGCCTTCGGGTCATACTTGATCCATTCAATCACGGAGCTTCACCTCCTATAAGTATTAGTTGGAGCAGCTTGGATTATAGGTATGAATGTATCCGATTACATTGCTCTTATTGTCGCACGCTTGATTCTTCGTGTCTACGATTATCCCTTTGCGGAACCTGTCTACCGGTTTGTCTGTGATATATTGCACATCGTAAGTGAATATAGCCATGATACGATTACTCCTACAAGATATTGATTTGTAAAGGATGGTATACATGCCCCGAAAGATACTTCGAAGTGAGTCATCACCGTATCCATTTAAAGTGATCTTGAATCAAACACGTGTTGTGACGCTCCAAGGGAAAGGCACGATTATCGACAGAACGAGCGAATGGATCTTCGTGAAGCTTGATCGAAACAACGTGACCATTAAAACCAGTATTTTTATTGTCGAGCTGTTAGAGACCGCTTAAGAGGTCTTAAATAATCCATATGCCGGCAAATAGCCATACAGGTTCTCGAGCGAAACCGTATGGCTGTTGTCATCTGCCGCAAATCCTCCAGATAGCAGCCCTTCATTCTTCAATCTCACATTCTCATTGCAGCTCCCCGTTAAACCTGCCCAGATCTTTGGAATAAACTATGCAATAACCTCGTCCATATCAATTGTGATTCTTTTCTTCTCATTTCCTCCCGCCTCCGGTTACAAATCCACGCGCAAGCTGTCGTAGGCAGGCTGGATACCATGCGGCTTGAAGATTTCCGCCATCTCATCATGGGTCAACCCGATCTCATGGCTGAAATGCGTCGCAAACACCCGGCTGTTCTCGTGCAGCATCTTCTTGTCCCGGAATATGTGCGTCATCTCGATAACCGCATCAATGTTCAAATGACCGCCAGGCCTCTGACCCTTAGGGCGATCAGGCACATGTCCGCCTGTGCAGTCGAAGGTTGCCATATCCAATCGCTTGCCTTCCAGCCATGCCCAGGTTTCTTCCGGCAGCCAGCCGGTATCATTCGCATGCAGATAGGCCTTTCCGTCTTTCTCGATATAGAACAATAAACAGGTTTCTTCCCGGTCATGGTTGGCCAGTAGAGCCGTCACCCTGTAGGTGCCCTTCTCGGTCTCAAGCTCAATCGGGACAAACGGCTTAAGCATGCGGTAATGCATTCGATCCTCGGGATGGAAGAACCCGGCCTGCTGCGACGACGCCAGAACCGCCCGGCTTCCGGCCAGCACAAGCTCATCGCCATAGATATGGAACTCACGATCGATATTCTGGGCAAACCAGCGGGTCAGACGGCATTCCAGATCTGCTGGATAAAAGTGGTCGCGATGCGAATGCGTGAACAGCAGATGCTTCACCGCGCCCAAATCAATGTTATCCCGCACGACATGATAGAACGTATCCGGCGGAAAATCGATCTTAACCACACCGTCGATGAGCACGGAGGTTCGAGAACGAATATTGCGGCCGCCCAGCTCCCTAGCTTTCAAGCAGCTCGCGCATCTGCAGAATAGAGACGGCCATCCCTCCGAAGCTGATGTTCCCAAGAAATGAATATTCAATCCATTCTCCCCCTCTAATTTAACAATCTACCTTCGATTCATTACGTATACTTTGGTAATTATACTATATTTTTCAGATATATTTGCAATAAAAAGCATACCACGGACTGGCCTGCTGCTTAATCAGGCTAACCCTAATGGGGCAGAGACAGCTGATGTTATAAAACATTCGTATTTATGAATCCATTGCTCAGGTGAAGCCATATCGGCTTCGCTGCCTTCGCTTTATCCAATGAATACGTGTATGCGGTTTTTCCTTTTGTAATGACCGCTTTCGTCTTCTTGCCTGCAGGCGCGTCATATCAGCTTGGACAGATCAAGCCATGCTGGTGATGAACAAAAAAAGAGCTGAGCAGGTATTGTTTCTGCTCAACTCTTATGTATTTATTCCATCACCCGATGAATGCGATTGAGGAGCCGCTTGGCGGATTCCGACGGCTGGGAATCATATTCCGTGCACATCATGCCCGCGAGCTGATCATATTGCTGTTGAGCTAGCGCATGTTGGCCTTCATTCACGAAATGCTCAATGAGAGCTTCGTATATTTCTTCGGAATACGGGTATTGCTGCAGAAGCCGCTCGTACATGTCAACCGCCTTTTTAGAAAAACCTTCATTCGTCCAATAGCGGCATAACTCCATCCCATGACGGTAACATAAGCTTCGGAGGCGCTCCAGCTCACCCTGTGACCAGATGTAATCATGCTCACACAAGTAATCGCCCGGATAAGCATCAAACCGCCGTTGATAGTCATCCGCAGATTTAGCCGTTAAAGGCGGCAGCTTGCCGATCGCTTCCTCCCATTCCTGCGTATCCACTTGAAGGCCTTCATTCCTCAGCCAGTATCCATCCCCGCTGTTAAGCAGCCGTATGTTCAAGGAAGCCCCCTCGAACGTTTTGCGAAGCCTATAGATCGTCGTATACATATGGGTAAAGCCCTTTTTCTCGTCTGAGTCCGGCCAAAGCAGCTCTAGAAGAGCCTCCTTGCGAACCGGCTGTCCCCTCTTGTACACCAGGTAGGCGAATAATTCGCGAGACTTGGAGGTCCTCCAGGACAGCGGCTCCCCGTCACGACCGAAGATGTTCATCGTCCCCGCACACTGCACGCGTACGACGGGCTCTGGCTCTTCCTCCACCATCAAAGGCGTTTGGCGGATATTCAATATCTCCTTCTGAAGCCTGTCGACCGTCTGCTTAAGACGCAGCGGCTGCACCGGTTTCAGTACGTAGTCGAGGGCATTCAATTCGAAAGCCTTCACAGCATACTCATCGTAGGCAGTAACGAAAACGATGACCATTGACTCATTGATCGTCTGCAGCTTCTCGGCGACTTGAATCCCGTTCATCTCCGGCATGTCGATATCGATAAAAGCAACGTCCGGCTGCAGCTCTTCCGCCGCCGCGACCGCATGAGCCGGCAAAGAGAACGTACCGATGATGTTCACACCTTCGAACCGTTTCAACTGATGCTCCAGACTTCTGAGCGCAAGCGGCTCGTCATCAAGCAATATCGCATTCATTCATGACCCTCCTTTACTACGGCAACCGGCTGAGGTGGGCATACCGAATCCCTGATCCGGAATGCGACCGTCGTGCCTTGATCCTGCAGGCTTCGTATTTGCAATCTATTGCCGTAGCTTTGCTTCAGTCTTCTGTCGGTGTTGCGCAGTCCGATTCCCGAACCTGGGTTCGGGTTACCGTCTAATAATTTTGCTGCCGTGTGTGCATCCATTCCGATTCCGTTATCTATTATGACGACTTCCGCGCCTTCAGCAATTTTGGTAATACGAATGCGGATTTCACCACCCTCTGGACGCTTCAGAATACCATGCCTCACTGCATTCTCGACCAGCGTCTGAATGGTTAGTGGCGGTATGTAAAGCTTCAAGCCCCCGGCAACCTCCCACCGAACATGAAGCCGGTCGCCGAATCGTTCTTGCTCGATGTTCACATACGAACGAACGAGCTGGAGCTCCTGTTCAAGTGGTACAAGACGCTCGGAATTGCGGAAGTCAAAGCTTGACTTCAAGTAATGTCCGAATGTTTCAAGAAGACTTCTCATCCGGTTCGTATCGAAATCGCCTAATGCAGCGATCGTGTTTAAGGTGTTAAACAAAAAGTGAGGCTTTATTTGCGCTTGCAGCCATGCAGCCTCTAAGCGCAACCGTTCGCGCACGGAATACTTGAGCTCGGTCAGCGCCCTTACGCGTGCCCTCAGCTCGGCAGCGTCCATCGGTTTCGTCACGTAGTCATTCGCACCGGAGAGAAAACCAGTCTGCAAATCCTCAGGCCGGCTGCGGGCGGTTAGCAGAAGAATGGGCAGCTCGGCTAATGTGAAGCGCTCACGGATGAGCTGCGTTAGCTCATATCCCGACATCGCAGGCATCATGACGTCGGCAACAACCAGATCCCATTCTCTCGAATCCAGAATAGAAAGTGCTTCTTTGCCGCTGCTGACCATGACAACCTCGAAGCCATCCGCAGTTAGTATGTTCTTCAGTACAATCCGATTGACGGAATCATCATCGACGATCAGGATCGTTGGTCCTCCGCCATCGGACTTGATTATGGGCTCATTCGATAATTCATTTAGGTCGCCGGTGGAGCGGGAGTAGACTTCATCGCGGACAGTATCGCCTGACCGCTCCAATTGATCCTCCGCTTGGTCGGTGACTGGCCCCGCGCCGGACAGCTTCATCGAGAAAGAGAACGCGCTGCCTTCGCCCAGGACGGAATCAACCTTGATCGTCCCTCCATGAAGCTCCACGAACTGCTTGCAGATGGTTAAGCCCAGCCCGATTCCGCTGCCAACCGCGGTGATTCCCGAGTCACCTTGCTCATAAGGCTCGAATATCTTATTCCGCTGCTCTTCATCCATACCAATACCGGTGTCCTCGATATAGATGACGGCCATCTCCCCCTCCGCCTGAGCACGACAGTGATAACGCCCTCGTTCGTATATTTGACCGCGTTATGAAGAAGATTGAACAGAATTTGAATCAGTCTGCTCTCATCAGCCATAACCATAGGGAATGCGCTTGCAATCCGATTATCAAAGCGGATCAATTTGTCTTCGGTCATGAAACGAAGCATATCAATTACACCTGAAGCGACCGTTTGAACATGTACGGGCTTAACCTGCAGCCGGATCCCCTTCTCCTTAAGCAGAGTCAGATCGAGCAGATCATTCAGCATGAACGACATGCGCCGTCCTACAGTCACGACGAGCTCCAGCTTCCGGGCATCCTTCTCCACGAGGCCATTATTCTCCGTATCCAATACAGATTGGGCGATATTGAGTATGCCGTGAAGCGGGTTTCGAAGCTCATGGGATACATTCGCCAGAAAGTCATCCTTGCGCTTCACTTCCTTCTGAAGCTTACTAGACAACAGTTTCGTCAGCGCGACAGAACGATGATACCGCCGGAACCAGAACGATGCCGCCGCCAGAAAAGCGACAAGTATATCGACGGGGTAAAATCCGATCTCGAACCATATTTGATTTTTGAGAAGTCCACCCAAACAGCTCAGCGCGATCGCAATGGCACCGAATAACAAGAAGATAATATCCTCGATGCCTGCAAAGACCACTCGGAGCGTGAGCTGGATAAAGATGGACACCGCCAGAAGCAAGATCAGGAAATAATACAACCTCACTGCCAAGAATGCGGAGGGTGGCAAGACGAGTATCGATAGAACGGCTGCTGCACTTAATAGTTGTACAATACGGTATGCACCTGCCGGCATATAATCCGGCAATTGTGCCCGCGCAAACTTGAGCAGTGACACCCCGATTCCAATCAACGCCATATACTGCAGCTTAATGGTCCACTCCCAGTTCAATGGTAACCATTGCTGAAGCAGCTTGTCATCATCTGTCAGCACCATCACCATGGCACATAGTACAAGTACGGCGAAAGAAAGAAGCACTTTGTCACGCGCCCCGAACAGATAGACGAGAACCGCGTAGATCGCATGGATCGCGAGCACGACGATCACCATGAACTGCATGGCCAAAGCAAGGCGTGATTCTCCGGAAACGGCCCTTTCTGTTCCGAATTTGACCGAATGGACAATGCCTCCGAACTGGCCGTTTACGTAGTTTGCCGCTTCGATAACGACGTCGATTTCCCCATCCTCGGACATGAAAGCAGCTGAATAAAACCTATTTCCGGGCTTATATGTCTGTTGTGATTCTGCCGGCTGCCCGGTGCTGGCAAGCAGACGGCCGTTCACGTACAGCTTGGATGAAGTAGCAATCCCGTTAACGTCTATGCTAAACAGCCTTTCGTCATCCGGATCGACGAGAATTCGCAACCGGTACGAACCATAGCCATAGGTTGAATCCGCGTCCGGCGATAACGACCTTTGCCAATTACCCGGAACCTGGATGAACGCAGAGTCCTCGGTGGTCATGCCCTCTGGTTTAGCCTCTTCCATGATGAATCTGTATGGATAAAATTCCCACTCCCCATCCAGTGTGATCGTGCCGTTATGAAGAAGATTCGATTCTCTCAGGTCCAATTGTCCCTGGGTGGCTGGAGGCGATTCCTGTGGATGATGAGTGACGATCCAAATTATTCTAATCCCAATTAATAATAGAAGAAACAAGCTTGTAAGACATAATAATTTACGTTTTGACATCATGTCTACTCATTCGACATATACCGCCTTATTCCTCCAAGTCCAGTCCTGTAAAGAAACGAGCGGACAAATGAAAAGAAACAGCACAAGCCGTGGCTGACGGCGCTCAAGTCTAGTGAGAGGGCTCCGAACAGCGCCTATACTCTGTCTGCTGTAATGCCATTTTTTACCTTAATGACATAAATCCGGATTCTTTCGGGAATCATGGCAGCTAGCTCCCCCTGGGACCATAGATAAATTCGTAGGCGTGAACCTTAAATATTCGATCTGTCAAGAAGAAACGGAAAAACCGCCGGGCATCCCCGGCGGCTTCCTTGTTTCTTCTCCTCTATCGACCCCATGTTGCAGCAACGGCAGGACGGACTATGAATCGTCCTTCCCCGATTTCAGCATTCCATTCTGTAAGGCCTATTCCCGCACTGCCCTCATGTTCTTACCAGCCTAACAGCTTGCGGGATTCCAGTGTCTTCTTGTTCCACGCTTCAACGGCAGGGATAATGCTGTTTACATCCCCCTTGGCCGTTCGGAACATATCCGTGAGTGCATTGTCGACTGTCGCTAAATATTCTGTGAAATCAGGTACGTTTGCTCCCGGCATGTTACAGCACATCTTGGTCGATAACTTGACCGCTTCCGTATTTTTGCCTTTCCACATCTCAACTTGGTCAATGTAACTATCCAGATCCGGATGCTCGACAAATGTGTTCGAACCATTCTCAATCATCCACTTTTGTGCTTCTAGCTCGAATTGGAAGCTGAGCCATTTGAACGCTTCTTCTTTATGCTTGGAAGCTTTCAGAATGCCGATCGGGCCAAGGATTTGCGTAGTTGCTTGCATCACTTTCCCCTTCGGCATCGGGAGAACATCCCATTCGAATTTGGCTTCTGTCTTCAAGCCTGGCAGGACCCAGTCCGCGCCAAGCGTGAACAACGCTTTACCCGTCAAGAAGCTGTTGTTCAGGTCCCAGCCCATCTTGGCTGCTTCATCAGCATCCGGGATGACATTCCATTTGGTCGTCAGCTCCATGATCCAGCGCATATCGTTCAGTACATCAGGCGTGTGCGCAACGCTCTGTGTCAAATCCTTGTTCAGGAAGTACAGGTTGTCTGCGTGCCCATTGGCAACCGGCATCGCCCATTTGAAATGCTGGGAGAACAAAGCATCATAAGCGATCCCGTATTCGCCTGCAGCCGGGTCCGTCGCTTTCTTAGCCATCTCCAGCAGATCCTCATAGGTCCAGTCATTCGCCGGCATCTCCATACCTTTTTTCTTCAACAGATCTTTATTGACGAGCATCCATTCGGCGATTTTGGAGAACGGAATCGCAAATCTTTCTTCCCCTGTCTTGAAAGCGTCGAGAAACCCTTCAGATACTTTCGCTTCCTGAATGGTCTTATCGACCTCGATATACGGCGTCAAGTCTTCCAGCAAACCTTCGTTGGTCCATGTGCTCAAGCCCTGGATCCAGGTCAAATCAGCCGAATCTCCGGCAGCTACCAGAGCAGCCTGTTTCTCCATCATCGCATCGTCCCCGCCTACGACGAGGGGTTCAATGGTTATCCATGGATACTTCTTGTGAAACAGATCGAACTCGGCTTGATATTGTCCCACGAACCATGTCAGCAGCTTTAAGGTAACCGGCTCTTTCTTCTCATCCGGCACAACTTCCGGTTCGTCATTCGTCTTGCTATTATTCGGGGTGTTACCGGTTTGCTTAACCTCTCCTGAATCTTGGGTCCCGCTATTACTCGGTTCATTTTTCGAGCATGCAGACAGAACAACCGTAAATATAAGCATAATGGCGAGTACAACTGAAACATAACCTTTCCTTTTCATCTGATAGACCTCCATTTTTTAAATTCACTGTTCATCGGTCAAGCTGTCATGAAAGCAGTCGTGCGCCCCCTTGCCCGCTCACGCCTTAGCGAAAACGGTCACCTCCCTTCAGAACACGATCATGGGCATGCGTTTATTCAACTAAGCCGGTACGTTCAATTCCTTCCGTAAACCAGCGCTGGGTAATCATGTACACGATCAAAGGCGGCATGATGATCAGGAATGCGGCAGCCATCTTCGGTCCTTCGGATATTGGATCCTTGCCGAAACCCGCATTAAAATTGATTTGCGTGTTCCCCATCAGCTCTTCCTGCAACAGGTTCAGCCTCAGGGATAAGGGCAAGAAATCTTTGCCTAGAAACATCGAAGGCTCGTAGTACATGTTCCAATACCAGATGAAGGAAAAGAGAAAGACGACCAGGCAAGCAGAGCGTGCGAGCGGCAGCATGATTCGGAAAAACAACCGGAACGAGGATGCGCCGTCGATCTTAGCTGCCTCTTCGAGCGCTTTCGGCTGCGTCAGAAAGAATTGCCGGAAAATGATGATAAAGAGCGCTCCCCGCAAGCCTTGAGCGAAGATAGCCGGAATAAAAAAGACAAAAGGCGTATTCAACCAGCCGAGTTTCCCGTAGATGGCATATAACGGGATCATCGTGATCTGGGGCGGAATGAGAAACGTGACAATAATGAGAAAGAAAGCTAGATTCCGGCCAGGAAACTTAAGCCGTGCCAAGGCATAGCCGGTAACGGCACAGGAGCAGACCTGCGCCGCCGAGCAGACAAGTGCGATCGTGAGCGTGTTCGTAAACGCCTCCGGATACCGCAAACCCCGCCAAGCATCGCTCAGGTTCTGCCAATTGACGGTACGCGGAATCCACTGGACGACTGGATCGATCAAGTCGCTTACCGTTTTAAGCATCGTGGAAACCATGTAGAATACAGGCTGCAGGTACAAGAATCCGATGACCGCCAAGAGCAGCAAAATAATGATTTTGGCTAGCCAGCCATCATTGGTATGCTGCCCGAGCAGCATTTTCTTCACCTGCTGCGCCCGGCGGCTGCCAAGTGCCTGCTCGGAATCCCGCTTGAACCGGCTGATGGCAGCCGTAGCTTTCGCTGTGAATCCGCCGCTTTTCATTGCATCGCCCTCCTTCCCTTAGCCGCCCGGTACGTGATCCAGAGCACGACGGCAAGCAGCGCGATAATAATGGCAAAGTAGATCCATGCCAGGGCACTTGCATACCCGTAGCCCGTGGCCGGCTTAAACATATTGGCCCGAACATGATCCATGACCGGATTGAACGGAAACGTGAACAGATCGACGATCGTAAATACGGCATTCAGTCCGATAAACGGCACCATCGCAGGAAGCGTAATTTTCCAGAAGCTTTCCCATGGCGTTGCACCGTCGATCCGCACAGCTTCATAGATGGTTTTCGGAATCGTCTGGAAGCCGGCGATAAAGATTAGAATCTGCACGCCGGAATACCAGAGAATAATGACTGCTTTGCTCAATACGGCCAATACCGGCTCGGCAATCCGCGGACCGACATTCTCTCTGACGAGTCCCTCGAGATTGTACTGCTCGATGAAGGGCAGCTTGCCTGCGCCTTGGACGAACAGCTCCGTAAGCACCTGGCCGGTGGCGAAGATGACCGGCAGGAAGAACACCGCCCGTACGACGGTGCGTCCGGGAAACTTCTGATTGAGCAGAAGCGATACGAAGAAGGAAAAAATCAGGATAAGCGGGATCATCAGCAGCATCTCTTGAAAATAGGTAATGAGCTGAATCGAATACACATTATCCTCGACAAAGGCTCTCTTATAATTGTCCAAGCCCACCCAATCGAACTTGAATCCTTCCGGTGTAATGCGTACCTTGTTGAAGCTGTTGAACAGCGACCAGCCGACGGGAAAGGCAACAAGAACGGCAAAGCCGATGATCCATGGGAGCATAAATAAGTAACCCACGCCGTAATCTCTCCACCTGTACATCCTATAGCGTCTGCGGCGCTGTTTGTCGTCCATCCCGTTACTGTCCCCGGCGGGTAAGGTGCCGGCCGGATGCATGCTGCCGCCAGGTTCAACGATATGGCCTGAATCCGTGTTCATTTCGCCGCCCCCTTCGCCACATCGAACCGATTTGCCTGGTAATCAACCGTTACCTCCGTGCCGTCTTCGTATGTTGTAACAAACACACCTTCACTCATCTTCCGATGATCACTGATTCGAAGACTGTACACATGGGCTAATTGGTCAAATTTCTTATATTCAGCCGCTACCCGTTCTTTCCAGACCGCAAACTCGCTGCTGTACAGCATCGTGTCGTAGCTTGTGCCGATCAATTGGCGGCTCGGTCTTTCCGTCAGGATGAAATAAGGGACCGCGCCGTATTCTATGGCGCGAAGCAGCTCCTCATCCTGCATCTGACGCAAATTGCCAGGCGCTGCGGTATAAGCGATTGAACCGTGCAGGACAATCGGGTAGAACGGTACGGTCTCATCCACGATGACATCATAGCTGGAGCTCGTCGGCAGCTCGGTTATCAAATCAATGTTCGCAAGCGCATAATCGTTGCCGTGGACGGTACCCGCCGAGGCGAATCGATTCTGTACGTATCCCAGAAATGAGTTATACAAATACGCCGTGTCCTCACGCTCAAGCGCTGCTCCGCTATTATAATCGCGGAACACGGATTCCCCGGGTCCTTGGAGCAGCAGGCCATCCGCACCCAATGCTGCGAATGTGTCAACGGTTTTCTTGGCGGCACGCACCGCTGTCCCCGGATTCAACATGAACTTCCCTTGCCGGTTAAAGACGACCGTGCCGTCAACTCCGCGCATGCCCTCCGTTTTGGCAGAAACCTCGGCTTGCTCCGGGTCCATGACCGCCATGTTGTCGGCAAACCACACCTCGCCGCCCTGAGCTTGAACGGTTTCGATCAGACGGGCGGCTCCGCTTTCGCCGCCAAGCTCGGCTTCGATCGGAAACCGGCGTTCGGATTCGACGAACCCGTCTTGCTGCCAGCCGTTATAGATGAGACGTAATTTCTCCACCCCGCTGGAAGCGAGCTCCCCGGCCATTTTCTCCGCCTGCTTGAATGAGGTCATCGGGACATAACGCAAGCCGCCCGAGGTTACTTTGGCAGCGCCGCCAATAACCGACAGCTGCAGCGGTACATGCGTAACAGACTCCAGCGGTTTCCCGAGCATTCCGCTTTGCTCCAGGTAGTCACGGTATGAATGGGCCATGCCGGTGTAATCCGCCTCTTCCCCGGACAGCAGACGGTATTCGATTCGGCGGTCCCGATGAATGCGTTCCTTCTGCATCGTGTTGATCGGCGCCCCGAGCCGGCTCACCTTACGCGGGTACTCTTCACGGTACACGAAGTTAGCGCTAATCGAGTGGTAAGTAGACACGATTCCTGCCGGCACGGCCTTGATCCATGTCGAATATTTGCCTTCCTTCACGATTGCTGCGTAACCATGGTCCCCCCGCTTTAAGCCGAACACCGGGTAGCTGATCTGCTCGCGGGGAATCGAAGGCGATTTGGCATTGGCGATTTCGTCCCCATAGATGGGATAGTCGTAACGGACGCCGCCGGCAATCCGTTTCTTGTCGAATCGGATCAATCCTCCCGGACCGTCAGGCACGAACATGTATCCCTCCTCCTCCGTCCCGGACACGGCACCGAAGAATGGAAGCACATTGATAGCAAGCAGGTAGTTCTCGCCGTTCTCTTCAATGCCTTGGGTCGGGACGCTAACTTCCAGTCCGCTGCCTGTCAGCTCATACTGGATAACGAAGGAAAGCTGAAGCTCTTCATAGGTATACGAGGCTTGCAAGCCCTTATCGAACGTGTCGTATCGAATGTCCGGCTTAGGCTCAAGCGCGTTCGTCATATTGCGCTGCGTATTTCCTGTCGTCATATACTCGAGAATGAATGGCGACTGCAGGTTCGACAGCTGCAGCCCCTTTACGGTTTCCTTCTCCAGCTGCTCAGCAGGCGGATTGCTCCGCCACACATACCCGCTGCGAGTGTCCCGTACGGCGATTTGACTCGTACCTGGATCAACGAGCAGCGAGAACTTCCCGTTACTAGCCGCCTCAGCGTAACCATTTGCATCCGTCCCCCCCGGAGACCAAGCCGCATCCGGATAGACCGGGAACAACGATTGCTCCGGCATCCGGATTTGCATCTCCGAAAGCGCGGGCAGCGCTGGCTTGCTTGCAACTACAATCGCGGTGACGACTACTATAGCGGCGCATACGCCTGCTGCCAGCAGCGCCATTCTTCCCCGCCTGCCTCGCGGCCAAAGCCGGCTTCTTCTGCTCTGCCTTCCCGCGCCTGCAGGTCCTTGCGGTAATTCTACTTTAGGCACCTCAGGTCACCTCCCGGAAGATCTGATACACGAAGTCGAACAGGTTGAAGCCGAGCCCCGCGATGATGACGAGGAAGATCCAGATGACCACGATCGTACACAAGGTGATCAGCACGTTCTTCACCGTTTCTAAGAAATCAAAGTTATGAATGACCTGTGTCATGATAAAGAACAGCGCCAGCATCCAAATCCAATAAATTTGTTCAATGGAATCGACGATAATCCGTTCTTCCAGCACGACAATATGAGAGAGCGCAATGACGGGAATCATGAGCGCAATGTAAGGCACCAGCGCAAATGTGCTCGCCTGCAGCACCTCGCGCAAGCGTCCTTCTCCGCCTTTTACCGCGCTTACCAGGTAGTTCGCGATAATCCACGTCGCCCATGGGGCAAACAGCGTGGCCAGCGACATGGTCAGGTTAACCCGGCTCAAATCATAGGGATGGAAGATAAAACCCATGCCGTAGACGGACACGATCCGAATTCCAGCGGCAAGCACAACAATAAGACCTAGAATCGCCCAAGAAATCTTTCGTTCCTTCAGCCGGTAGAAGCCTTCATAGGGGTGCAGCATCGTATACAGCGCATCCTTCATTTCACGGCCGTAACGTACAGACAGCGGCGGCCATGAACGCCCTTCCGCATAAGCAAACGTCCTGCGCAGCAGCAATCTTCCACCCCATAAGACAAGGGCCAATCCAACCACAGCATACAGAAAGTACTGCTTGATCCATTCATAACGAACGCTCCAGAACGCCTCGGAATATCCAGCGGCATTATAGGCATCCTCGAATTGGGCCATCGCTGTCTCGTATTGTTTTTCATGCAGCGATATTTTACCGAGTCCCTCGAAGGTCAGGTTTATCATCCCGTTCTCCTTGGCGACCTCTTCCCAATACGGCTTGCTCTCCTTATAACGCCCTTCATAGTAGAGCTTCGCCGCCGTGAGGAACGATTCGCCGAAGGCCGTCCGTTTGAATACCTGGATCGTATTCGAAGCGCTGTCCGATACCCACAGCTTGTTGTCACTGCTTACGGCAAGACTGGAGGGATAGCTGAGAATGCCGAGCTGATGAACCGTTTTATCCGTATCCCCGAAATAGAAGAGCACATTGCCCTGTGGATCGTAGATCGATATCGCGCCGTCCTCGCGGTTAACGCCATACAGAAAGTTGCTCTGATCCACCCCGGCATCCGAGAGCTGGAACTCGTTAAACCTTTTATTCTGAAATGCGTCCATCCCGCCGGCATTGAGCCTCTTTAATTGTCCGTCGCTTAAGCCGGAGCTTGTTGTGAGGAGGAAGCCCTCGCCCGTGAGAGCCACATTCTCGATCGAGCCCGGCCGCCGTGCGATTTCCTTCTCGAGCTGTTTCTTGTTCAGCACGGCCCGCTTCAGCCGGTCGAGCCACGACAGCTCTGTTTTATTCGAACCGAAGAAGCCCGTGAATTTCCCTTTGGCATCTAAACGCAGCAGACCTTGGTAGGAGTCCTTCACGACGATATACATGACGCCCCGGACATCCACGACGAGCTTGCTCGGAACGAAAAAGTATTCCTGCGGCAATAGCGGTGATTCCGGTTTTCCGTAAGCTTGCTGAAACCTGCCGCCCTTCGTGAATACCGCAATCCGGTTATTTCCCGTATCCGCAACGTAGATCGTCCCCTCCTCCGTCACGAATACCCCCAGCGGCTGGTTCAGCATTCCGTCCCCATCGGCCTCTCCGATATGGCGCACGAATTTCCCCTGCTCATCCAGCTCGACGATCCGGTTGTTGCCGGTGTCGGCCACATAGACATGGTTGTCCTTCGTGATGAACAGATCGCTCGGTGCAGATAGCGGGAGCTCGAAACCGTCCCAGCCGATGATCCCATCCGGAACATATAAAGGCTGCGTCGTAATCATTCGTCCGGTCTGCTGGTCATTAAACCATGTCTTATACGGCAATTTGGCCGAGACAGTATCCGGAAGGAATAAGCAAAGCATGCATAACAGCAGCAACGCTTTGGGGAACGGACGATTAAACCGATTTCTCATCCTCATCCTCTCTCTTCCCCCCACGTTATTTCACACCCGAATGCAGCATCGTTTGGATCATCTTCCGCTGAAACAGCAGAAACATGATCAGGTTCGGGATAAACATCAGCAGCGCACAGGCTGCCGCAATGCTTTGCCCGGCAACGCTGTTCTGCAAATTGGCGGTCAAGCTCGACACATAATACGCAAGCGTCTTCATCGTTTCCTTCTGCGTATACAACGTGGAGCCTTCCATATCCAGGTACACGGCCTGGAAGGTAATGATCGAAATCGTCGCCACCGCTGGCGCGATGAGCGGGATAATGATGCGGGTGAAAATGTACATATCGCCCGCGCCGTCCAGCTTGGCGGCTTCGATCAGCGCATCGGGCACTTGGTCGATAAACTGCTTCATGAGGAATACCGCCACCGGCGACGCGATAAACGGCAGGACATGAGCGAAATAGGTATTCGTCATGCCCAGGCCGCTAACCATGATGTAGCGCGGAATCGATACCGTCTCCGGCGCGAACATGAGCGATAGCATGATTAGCGACATGATTAGTGTCTTGAAATGAAAACGGTGCTTGGCCAGCACGTAGCCAGCCATCGTGCTGGCCATAATCACGCTGAAGAGCGTAAGGGCTACGACGATGACGCTGTTGAATAAATATCTGGTGAAGGGTACGACTCCCGCTGCGGAATGGAGAAACAGCCGTTCGAAATTACGCATCGTCGGTTCCTTCACCCAGATCGTCGGCGGAAACAGGAATAACTCATTGAGCGGTTTAAACGCATTATTGAATAAGAAGATAATCGGCAGCAGCATGAACAATCCGATTGCCGTAAGAAACACGATGAGCGTGACCTGAAACCAAGAGGCGTGCTTGCGCCATCGCCATAACCGGCTTGCCATCCGCTTGGAGTTCGGGAGAGGCTCTGTGCTTGTGTTTATCCGTTCTGTTGCTGTGTTCCCCATCGTCACTCCCCCTCTTTCGCCGCAAACAGCCGGTAACAGAATCGCATGATCAGAAACGAGATAAGCAGCAGCACGACGGAGACGGCCGATGCGTAACCCCATTCATACCGCAAGAATGCATAATCATCGATATGATTCGTGATGAGATGCCCGGAATATCCGGGTGTTATCGGCAGGCCCGTGAGCTGCTTGGAGATTAATCCCGCCTTCAGCGTGCCGACGATCGCCATGACGGCACTGAACAGCATCTGCGGCTTCATCGACGGAATCGTGATGTAATAGACTTCCTGAAGCCTGTTCTTGATGCCGTCGATCCGTCCGGCTTCATAGAGCTCGGTATTCACGGTTTGCAGGCCGCCGAGCATCGCGAGAAAACCGACCCCCATGCTGGACCACAGCGTCACAATAATCATAATGGTCATTAAATATTTGGGATCCTGCAGCCACAGCTGCGGGGATTCGATAATCCCGAAATTCAACAAGATATTGTTCAAATAACCGACACGGTCTCCACTGAACGTCGAAATCCAAATGACGGATAGTGCGACACCGCCGGCCATTGAAGGGGCATATAAGGCGAGCGTGAAATAATCGCGCAGCCCCTTCGGCAGCTGGTGGATCAGCCAAGCGAAAATAAACGACAGGATATATCCGCCCGGTCCTACGATAATGGCGAATTTGAACGTATTGGGCAGTGTATATTTCATAAAGATAATGTCTTGGGTTAACAGCGCAATGAAATTGTTGACCCCGATAAATTTAGGAAAGGCAAAGCCGTTAAAGGTTGTCACGCTTAATAAGGCAGCCATAAATACCGGGATCAAGACAAAGCAGGAAAATGCGAGCAGGAAGGGTGCCAGAAACAGGTACGACATCCGGTCCCTCCAGCACTCCGAGGCAAATTGCCGCAGTCTCCGCAGCGCCCGGGGAGCAGCCGGTTTGCCTGGTGTTGGACGTATCGCGATACCGCCCGGCAAGGTTCCACCATCGGTATTAAGCTCCGTATTCGATTGCTTCATGGCGTACTCCCCTCATAAGGATGGTTATGCACAGGCACATGGAGATCCGACTGCGGCCCAAAACCCAGCTCCTCCTGCTTGCGGAGCATCTCCCTCTGCAGCGAGATCGCCGATTTTTCCAGTGCTTCCTGTGGTGCCATGCGGCTAATGATCGTATTATTCCAGGCAAAATCCATTTCGCGGCCCAGAAAGTAATACCCCGGCACATACGGCATATTTTTGGCCCAGCGGGACTGTTCCATCAGCACGGCCAAATCATCTGCCGGCCAAGGCAGCAGCTTCATCGCGTCGGTGTTGGCCGTGTTCCATCGGTATTCCAACCCGGCAAACGACTCGATATCGTTCGCATATTGAGCCTGCACACTGGTAGAAGTCCACCACTCCAGAAACTTCCAAGCCCGTTCCTTATTTTTGCTGTTCTTCATAATCATCGCGGATTGGGTTGGCTGCATCGACCATCGCGCCACCGTTCCATCCTCCTGCTTCATCCCCGGCAGAGGCGCCATCTTCCAGCGGCCTGTAATTTCCGGTGATGCAACCTGCAGCTGAATATACGTATTGAAGTCCGCAATCCCTATGGGCATATCGCCGAAACGGAAGTGGTTGAAGAACGCCGGCACATCCTTGGGCAGGTCGTACTTGCTGAACCAATCCGTCCACTGCTTGAATGCCTCAATGGAGGAATTGTCATTCAGCTTCGCATCCATCCCATCAGCGGTGTAGAACTCCGTACCATGCTGATAGAAGGGCATTGCGAATTCTTTTGCCGGATAAAAGAAGGTTTTCCCGTTCTGCAAGGTAGGCAGCATTCGCTTGACGTCCTCCCACGTATCCGGCGGCGTAAGGTCCAGCTGCTCCAGCACATCGGTACGATAGAACAAGGCCATGAACGATTGGGTTTCGGGCAAAGCGTACGTGCCGCCATCGAACTTGTATGATCGCATAACGCCGGGATTAAACCGGCTCTCTACATCGGCAAATCCGGGAAATTCGGACAAATCCGCCGATGCTCCGCGCATCGCGAAGTCCACCGGCATTTCCATGCTTACGCCAAGCGCGACATCAGGCTGGTCGCCTGCCGCATTTCCGAGCATCAGCACATCCGGATTCGGAATCAGATTGACATTCACTTTGATGCCTGTGCTTGGAGTGAAATCCTGTTCAATCTGTTTCTGAAGCAGATCCACATAGTCTCTGCCCCGCTGTACCCATATGGTTATGGCGTCATCCTCGTTCATATCCTTCAAATCATAGGTTTGAAAGAACGTGCGCCCAAAGTTTACCGTACTGTAGCGAATGCGATCCCATGTTCCCGGCTCCGGCAAATCCGGCTTGGCTTCCGGAGAACGAAGGACGATGTAATCCAGCTGAAGCGCTTGACTCTCCATCGGTTTCATCCATGTGCCCAGACTCGCCTGAATGTCCGAGAGCATCTGCACTTTATTAGGAATTTCATTCACATCATCAAGCAGCTCTTCCAAGTTATTAACAGCCGAGCTGATTGCGGTGGTCGGATCGGTCACATGCTGGTTTAAACCGTTTACGTAATCGCGGATCGCTTTCATATCCTCAATGATTCGCATCAGCTTCGTATCAATATCCGGATCATAGGTTTTGATTTCCCATGTTCGTCCGGTATCCAGATTCATGGATGATCCCATTCCGTAATTGCCGGTAATGATGCGGATATCCCGATCGATGGCGGCGATCTCCTTGACCTTCTCTTGCAGTGCGATCACAGCCGGCTTGACAGGACTTGCGTCGGCAATAAGCCCCAGCTTGTGTGTCCCCTTCGTCAAATGGAACAAGTAAGGCTGTCCGTCCCGGTCCGCAATCGACCGAATTTCAAGATTGTCATTGGCCTGCAGCGAGTAATGAAGCATCTCACGAAACGGCACTGCCCCATCGATCGTGAGGGTCCGGTAGGTATTCGCTTTCCCGTTATAACCTTGGAGATATTTCAAGTCGATCGCGTACATGCCGTCCTCCGGCACGGCAATGTCCCACTCCACCCATTCACCTGCGGTCTGCCAGCGATCGCCGCCGATCGTATTGTACACGAGCCTTCCCTTCGGGTCGGGAGATACATAGGGCTCGGCAACGCTCTGCGTTTGAATACCAATCGCGGACTTTGCAGCGAAACGCTCGGCTTCGAACTGCTGGAACCATTGCCGGTCCTGCTTGCCTGCTAATTCGCCGAAAGACTGCTTATAGTCCGCATATGTCGGGATCGGCTTAGCTGCTGCGAAAGTTAGGGATTCGATTGCAACCGGCTCTCTGCCGCCCATCATCCGGATCGTGTGACGACCTTTCGTCAATGGCCACCTTAGCGGCTCCGAGGATACGCCATAATCAGCCACCTGCGCGGTCCGCCACCCGGCTATTTCCTGCTGAATCGGTCGAATTTCATTGCCAATCTGGTTCTTGTCATACGGCGTCTTTCCGTCCTTCCAGGCACGGTTAAGCACGATACGCGCCGCTTCCTCAAATGGGTAAGCCCCGTCAATCTGAATACCGCGCACAACGGATGCGAAGCTGCCCTTCAGCGGGGCATATTCGACAGACAACTCGTACAGGCCATCCCGAGGCACATCCACTTCCCATTCCAGCCAGCCACTCGCCCCCTCCCATGACAGAACCGTCGAACCTTTCTCCGCATCATCAACAAGCCTTACTTCCGCATCCGAAGATGCAGCTGCATAATCGCGGGCTTGAATGGTGACCAGCGCCGTCCCGATCGAATTCCGTTCCAGCTCCTGGACCGAATCGCTTTGCAGCCACTGGATGTAGGGCAGCGGAATCGCGTTTCCGCCAGACGCTGATGATAGGGGGATAGCGCTTACATGAAGTGTCTCATAGGTCTCATCCTCCTGCAGAAGTCCACGGCCAAATACCAAGGCACAGATCCCTAACAGAATGAGCGCCCACATCACTCCGCTCCTTGCCCTGCGCTTGAACCGCCCCGTCATGCCCGATCCCCCGGAATGCTTAATGATACGCCGCTCTCCAAATCAAAGAAGTGGGCTTTGTTCATTTGCAGCGCCAGCAAGATGGAGTCCCCTACCCTTATCGGTGTATGGGCGTCTGTCCGGGCAATCAGCGTCTCTTCGCCGACCTTCGTATACAGAAACGTATCGGATCCCATCGGCTCCTTCATATCGACGATTGCAGCAGCCTGCCAATCTGCCCATGCTTCAGGTGCATCGTTCCCGCATGCGACATGCTCGGGACGCAGCCCAAGAACGATCTGCCGCAGATTGGCTCCCGAAGCTTCGAAGCGGACGCTGTACGTTTCCGGAATCCGCAGCTTAAGCCTCTTCGTCTCGAAATAATAGACTCCGTCCTGCCTGACGACTGCCCCCTGCAGAAAATTCATCTGCGGCGTTCCGATAAACCCGGCAACGAAGAGATTCCGGGGCTCGTCGTACAGCTGCTGCGGTGGAGCGACCTGTTGGATTCTTCCATCCTTCATGACGACAATACGTGTTCCCATCGTCATGGCCTCCGTCTGATCATGGGTGACATAGACGAATGTCGTCTGCAGCTGGCCATGCATCTTGATGATTTCCGTCCGTGTCTGAGTCCGCAGCTTCGCATCCAGATTGGACAACGGTTCATCCATCAAGAAAGCTTTCGGCTCACGAACGAGTGCTCTTCCCAGCGCAACCCGCTGCTTCTGTCCCCCGGACAGCTGATTCGGCTTCTTGCTGAGCAAATGGGAGATTTCCAGCATCTTCGCAGCCCGGTTCACTCTCAGCTCTACGTCATGCTTAGCCACCTTGCGCAGCTGCAAGCCCAGAGCCATATTCTCATGTACCGACAGATTCGGATATAATGCATAATTCTGAAATACCATCGCAATATCCCGATCCTTCGGGGAGACGAAATTGGTAAACTTCCCATCGATGTAGATATCCCCTTGCGACACATCCTCGAGCCCTGCCAACATACGCAGCGTAGTTGACTTGCCGCACCCGGAAGGCCCGACCAGCACTAGAAACTCACCGTCGGCAACGTCCAAGTGGAAGTCATTTACCGATGGGATCGGTTCACCTTTGTAATATTTATACACATGATGAAATTTGACATTCCCCATAGTTCAGGAGCCTCCAACACGTAATGACCTCATCTTCAGCTTGCATTGGTTATTGCTTTCTTAACGAAATCGTTATCGCGCTTTAACCGCGATATTAATTCCCCATCCCAGCTTACGCCCATATGTCTTAATGTACCGAGAAATACACCGAAGGCCGGTTCAAGCGCTTGCGGCGTTAAATGGAAGCTTTTCTTCATCTTCAGCTTCAAAGTGGCTTGGAACGGTTCAATCAGGATATCGCCGATCCGCCAGCAGCCTCCCGCATACCCAATTGGAATAGGTTCGCGGCCCATATCCATCTGATCGCATATTGCAGCAACCTGACAGCCCAGCTTCTTGCCCGCTTGTTGAATAATCGCAAGAGAGATGGAATCGCCTTCGCGTGCACATTTAGCGACAATACGGCTCAGATTAGCGATCCGATGCCGATAACTGTCCGGCATGTATTGAAACGTATTGTCCGCAATCGTACGGGAAACGGGATTCATGAAGGGGGCATTCTTATGAAACTCGGATATGCCCCACTCCTTGCAAATCGCGTCAGCGAGCATTGTCTCTTCTTCCCAACCCTCCACATAACGGAGTGCCGCCCGCAAGCCGCTGAGCCCAATCTCGTAACCGCTTCCATCATCGCCGAGCAGATCTCCCAAACCGCCTACCAGCATCGTCTGGCCTTCACGGTTCCTTGCATAGACGAACGATCCGGTACCGCTTAATGCTACAACACCCCATTCACTGCACAGCGCTCCCACCAGCGCGACTGTGGGATCGTCCAAATAAATGGAATCCGCTCCAACCTGACTTTGTTCAAGTGCCGACTGAAGCGCTTCAAATTGACCGAGCTGCGAATACGAAACAAGCGAAATATGGGAGCCGGACACACCGCCGCCTTCCATGGCCATCTTGATCGCGTGTATGAACGAATGAGAAGCATTTTCTGACGACAGATGATGGGTAGGCCCGCCAAGGCCCCACCCCAATAATTCGCCTTCCGTGGTCTGCAGCAGACAAATCGTTTTGCTGCCGCCACTATCAATACTCATCATAATTTGCGACAAGGAAATACCTCCAATTAATATCCCAGTTCTTTATGCCGCTTGTTCGTTGCCTCGATCTGCTCCATCCCGCCCGGCATGCTCACACTTCTATATACAGACGGTACAAGTCCCTTAGCCAGCATATTCTCGATCAATTGGGCGATAAAGCACCACCCGACAACAGCAGAAGTAAAGCCGGAAGTCGGCAATATCCGCTCCTCCATGCCTTCCGCATCGAGCGCCGCATCGCCCTTGAGTGTCATGATGTCCAGAACATGCTCGCATACCTCGAACAATCGCTTGCCGCTTGGATGTAAGGACGGTATCTGCGACGTGTAGTCCAGTGCGGTAAGTGCGATGGTAACCATCCCATGATTACGGGCTTGCTGTGCCAGCTCCACAACGGAAGCAGCCCGGCCGGAGACGGAACCAAGAATGAGAATATCGCCTTTGCGCATGGATGATGCCGGGATCGTAGCCGCCGCCGCGTCCAGCTCACCTTGTATCCCTTCACCAGTCGCTGCCGCTAAATGTAAATGCTTCAGTAATGCCAAGCCTCCGGATCGGTTAAACAATTCGTAATTGAGCAGATGACCCCGGTCATGGATGTATACGGAGCCTCCGCCGGCCACGGATTGAGCCGCAATTTCGGCAACCTTGTTGATCGTAGGCAGCTGCTTCTGTTCAATTGAATCGAGCAATTCCCGGTAAACAACTAATAATTCGTTAGATAACATATAATGGATCAACCCTTCTGATTAACATAGATAATTACTTCGTTGCCTCATTCACATATAATGGATCTGATCCCGATACTCGCTTAGCAATCGCGCGTTGTGCCGATCACCCTGATCGACATTGGCGCTCATAAATACGGGCGCCGCATGGCCGGCTTCGATCAACAGCTCGATCGTTCGAGCCATGACCGGATGAAGCAGTGCAAGGCTCGTTATGGTCGAGGTTGCAGCGGTCTTCACAGGCAAGCCTTCGATTTCAAGAACAGCATCTCCCGGCACCGAACAGCAATCCAATACAAGATCGGTTAGCTCGTGCAGGCGCTTCCCGCTAGAATGTCTGCTTTCCACAGATTCGGCGTAGGCCACGCTTGTAAGCGCTACCGAAATGATGCCGGTTCGTCTTGCATATTCGGCCATCTCGATGGGTACGATGTTTCGGCCGGATATGGAGCATAGAATCAATACATCCCCAGGCTTGATCGGTGATTCGCTTAGTACCGCTTCTGCGATACCGGATATCCTCTCGAATCTCGTCGTTCGTGAGACAGGCGGAGTTTCCAGTGTAAGTCCCGGAGCGAAGATCGGATTGATCAGCGCGAAGCCTCCGGCTCGATAAAACATTTCCTGTGCCATAATACTGGAATGGGAGCAGCCGAATATATAGATCGATTGATTAAGGCTGATCGTTTCGGCTAATAATTTGGCCGTTTTCTCCATCGCATCGCTTTGGGTGCGGTACATCTGATGCAGCTGCGATACGACGGCATTCAAGTAATCCTCCATTACCCCATTTTGTCACCTCTTTCGCTTAACTTTCGAAAGTAAACCATTCGAAAGCTTACCTTTCCTTTAAAAGGATGATTCTGGTAATCCACACTAAAGATAATAACAACAAAACCAATTTTCGTAAATATTGTTTTCGGAATTACGAAAAATTTTTTTTATATAAGTTTTTCTTTCGTTTGGACTTTCGAATTTATTTATTTTTTCATTTGCCTATGCTACAATATGAAAATGACAACTTGCGATAACTTCGGTTGTATCACATAACTTGCTTCTAGCTTTCAATAAGTAAAAGAGGTGTCCGTATGAAAACGTACCAGAGGCGGCAGGAGATTTTTCAATTTATTTTCGATAAGAAGACCGTCAAGATCTCGGAGCTTAAAGAAGTTTTTCAAGTTTCAGAAGTCACGATCCGCAGTGATCTGGACTTTCTGGAAAGCGAGGAGAAGATCGAACGCCTGCATGGGGGCGCAGCCATTATTGACAAGAGCCCTCAAGTTGAATCTGTTCTGCCCAGCACGCCTCTGCTTGATGCGAAGATATCGATTACCAAGCGAGCAGCTGAGCTAATCGTGCCTGGCGATACGATATTTCTCGATTCCAGTGCGACATGCATCGTGTTGGCCTCCCATTTGAACCCTGAGCTGAACATCACAGTCATCACGAATTCGCTGCCCATCATTAATCTATTAAAACAAGCTCCTGGAATTAGGCTGTATGCCATCCCGGGTCTATATAATCCCTCGACGAACTCCTTCAATGGACCGCTGGGAGAAACGTTCATCAGCAATCTCAAAACATCCAAAGCTTTCATTTCGCCAAAAGGCATTATCGTAGAAGGTTTACGGGACTTAACGGCGGACGAAGCCGCGATCCGCAAGGCGATGATTAACTCGACGAGAGAGCCGATTATTGTCGTGGACCATAGTAAGTTCAACCATTCGGAGATCCTGTTCCAAATATCGGATTTCAGCCCTATATCCACGGTGGTGACCGATAAGACGCCTGCGCCGCTGTTTGTCGACATTCTGCAAACACGAAAGATCACGTTAATCACGACCGAAAGCGGAAGCTAATCCGATACAGCGGCGAATAACGCTTGATCACCCAAGCGCTACATAGATTCCTTGAACGTTCGATAGCACCATTGAGCGGAGCAGGAAGCTTGATTCCGGAAAAGTATGTGATCGACCGCTGTCATACGTGGCGACACCATGCAATTGGAGCTGCGTGCGTTGCGAAAGCATTCGCAGTCGCCTTTGTCTTGGGCTTCATCCTGCAAGTAGAGCCCAAGGATATCCTGGAACAACCTCGACCGGTCGACCGCGTTAAGGCCGAAAAACGGACTTACAGCTGCGCGTCACTGTGACGCGGGCGCTTGGAAGTCCGTTTTCTACTCTTACAGCCCATTGGAGCTTGCGCGTGGCAGGGACTCCACCACGCTAAGGCCGAAAAACGGACTTACAGCTGCGCGTCACCGCGGTGCGGGCGCATGTAAGTCCGTTTTCTGGTCTTACAGCCCTTCGGAGCTCGCGGGTGGGAGGGACTCCACCTCGCTAAGGCCGAAAAACGGACTTACAGCTGCGCGTCTCCGCGGCGCGGGCGCATGTAAGTCCGTTTTCTGGTCTTACAGCCCCTCGGGGCTTGCGCGTGGCAGGGACTCCACCACGCTAAGACCGAAAAACGGACTTACAGCTACGCGTCACCGCAGCGCGGGCGCTTGTAAGTCCGTTTTCTGGTCTTACAGCCCTTTGGAGCTTGCGCGTGGCAGTCATTCCACCACGCTAAGGCCGAAAAACGGACTTACAGCTGCGCGTCACTGCGGCGCGCGCGCTTGTAAGTCCGTTTTCTGGTCTTACAGCCCTTTGGGGCTTGCGCGTGGCAGTCATTCCACCACGCTAAGGCCGAAAAACGGACTTACAGCTGCGCATCACTGCAGCGCGGGCGCTTATAAGTCCGTTTTCTGGTCTTACAGCCCCTCGGGGCTTGCGCGTGGCAGGGACTCCACCACGCTAAGACCGAAAAACGGACTCACAGCTGCGCGTCACCGCAGCGCGGGCGCTTGTAAGTCCGTTTTCTACTCTTACAGCCCTTTGGGGCTTGCGCGTGACAGGGATTCCACTACGCTAAGGCCGAAAAACGGACTTACATCTGCGCGTCACCGCAGCGCGGGCGCTTGTAGGTCCGTTTTCTGGTCTTACAGCCCCTCGGGGCTTGCGCGTGGCAGTCGTTCCATCACGCTAAGGCCGAAAAACGGACTTACAGCTGCGCGTCACTGCGGCGCGGGCGCATATAAGTCCGTTTTCTGGTCTTAAAGCCCTTCGGAGCTCGCGGGTGGGAGGGATTCCACCACACTAAGGCCGAAAAACGGACTTACATCTGCGCGTCACTGCCGCACGGGAATACAGGATGAAGCCTCTCTACTCATCTGCCTTTAACAAACGATTATTTCCAAATTTCATCGGCGATTTCTTTGATAAATACCAGCTTGCTCCATTGCTGCTCTTCGGTTAGAAGATCCCCCTCTTCCGTAGAGGCGAATCCGCACTGCGGACTGAGGCAAATATGGTTAATATCCACAACCTGCGCGGCTTCCTTAATACGGTCGATGATGACCTGTTTATCCCCCAGCTCGCCCGTTTTGGAAGAGAAGAGCCCCAATACCACCTGCTGGTCCTTCAAAGCGCTCAACGGAGCGAAATCCCCGGCGCGATCCGTATCGAATTCCAGATAGTAGCCGTCAATGTTATCGATGCCAAACAGCGTATCAGCTACCGGTTCATAGCCCCCCGAGGATGCCCAAGTAGAGTGATAGTTTCCCCGGCAGACATGGGTAGTCAAGATCAAGTCATCGGGAAGATCTGCGATGGCTTCTTGATTGACGCGGGCGTACAGCTGTGCAATGTCCGTCACTTGGACGCCTTCCTGCTGTCTCGCTTCCCAATAGTTCTTGTCGCACAGCATTCCCCAGGTGCAATCGTCCAGCTGCAGGCTGCGGCATCCTGCCTCGTAGAAGGCAAGAATCGCAGCCTTATACGCCTTTGTAATATCCGTCACCAGCTCGTCCGTGCTGCTGTAATACGCTTCCGTGCTTGCCTTGTTCTCTGCCCGCTGCAGCTCGGCTAGAAATTGCGCTGGAGCAGGTATCGTCTGACGGGCGATGACGTCATTGCCGGCAACCTGTCCATACCATTCCAATTTAATGAAGGATAAGTTGAAGTTAATGCTGGCTGAAAGTCCACTGAACGTCTCGATGCCGGAATACATAAAAAACACGCCAGTCATGGCGTGTTAAATAGAAACTTAACTAGCGGGCATCCTTCGGTTTATCGCCCAATAAACCAAGCAGGAACATTTGCGAAAAAGCATACCCCTGGGATGTTTTCGAGACAATCGATGGAATCGTCAGGTCTAGATCCAAGTAGGTAGACAGGATGAGCTGGGTAAATTCCTTCTGATTCGTTAAGGAGTGCTCCTGCAATTGCTTGGCTAACTCCTTATTCACCTGTTCTCTTCCCCCGAATGCTTGCTGCAGCTCGTACCCGGCAAGGTAGAGATCAGCCGCTGTTGCTTCATTAGCCTTCTCATGTTCAGTCACATAACTAATAATCCATTCTCTCACCAGGGACGAGGTATCTTTATTGTTTTCCTTCGCGGCATGCTGAAAACTCTCTTTTAGATCCTTCGATAGTCGTATGTGCAAATTGGTATCCATCTCAACATCCTCCTTAACTTACACTCATTATAAGTATCTGTCATGACATTGTCAACACAATGTGTATACATACTCCGAAAGATTGCTCACCTTGAATACCCGATCCAATGTCCACAGTAAGATCGAGTAAGAGGAGGCGGCTAGCCCCCGTCTTCTCACACCACCGTACACGCGGGCTCCAAAGGTTAACAAAGCTCCAGATAACGAGTAAGCAGATTTCGGCCCTTTCGCTTCCCAGCAGGAAGTAGTAGGGCATTGTTTGTGTTCCGGGACATTTCCCACGGAGCACGACGGGAATTTCAAAACCGGATTTCGCCATACGCAAAAATCCAAGCTACGCGGGGACCTTGCTCCTCCCGCGACCGGACTTTCACCGGTTAGAAGATGCGTGCCTTCTAGGCATGTCTATACTAAAAAACGAAGTGCATCCCTAGGGACGCACTTCGTTACTAGCCCGGTAAAGCCCGGGAGCTATGAAGACTCGATGATCATTAACCAACGAATGTTTATGAATGAAAATCTTGGCCGGAGCGGACTTCCTTCACATGACCGGCACGGATGACGAAATCACCGAAATGCTCGCCTTCCCCGCGCTCCTTCGCATATTGCGCAAGAATCGGCTGCAGCGATTCCAGAATCTCTGCTTCACCGATGTTTTCCTTGTACAGCTTGTTCAGCCGGTTTCCAGAAAATCCGCCGCCCAAATACATGTTGTATTTGCCGGGCGCCTTGCCAATGAACGCGAGCTCGGCCAGCATCGGCCGTGCGCATCCGTTCGGACAGCCGGTCATGCGAATCACAATCTCCTCGTCCCGCAAGCCAACCTCATCCAAGATCGGCTCGATCTTATCCAGCAGTGTAGGAAGGTAGCGCTCCGACTCGGCCATCGCTAGCCCACAGGTTGGGAAAGCGACGCAAGCCATGGAATTCCGCCGCAATGCGGAATAATGAATGCCGTCCGTCAGCCCATACTCCTTGACCAATTCCTCGATCTTTTTCTTCTTTTGGCTGCTGATATTGCCGATGATCAGGTTCTGATTCCCGGTAAGCCGGAAATCACCGTTATGCACCTTGGCAATTTCACGAAGCCCCGTCATCAGACGGTAGTCACCCTCGTCTTTCACCCGGCCGTTCTGGATAAAGAGGGTGAAATGCCATTTTCCGTCGCTTCCCTTCACCCAGCCATAACGGTCCCCGTTAGAGTCGAAGTGATAAGGACGCGCATCCTCAAGCTTCCATCCCATGCGGTCATGCAGTTCATTGATGAACCATTCAATGCCGCGGTCATCGATCGTATATTTAAACCGCGCATGCTTCCGGACCGAACGATCGCCATAATCCCGTTGGATCGTAACCGTCTTCTCCGCAACGTCGATAACTTGCTCCGGGGTGCAGAATCCGATGACCTGGCCGATTTGGGGATAGGTCTTCGTATCGCCATGCGTCATCCCCATCCCGCCGCCTACCGAGATGTTGAAGCCCTTCAATCGGCCTTCCTCAATAATCGCGATGAAGCCCAGATCCTGGGAGAAAACATCGATATCGTTGGAAGGAGGAACGGCAACGCCGATTTTGAACTTACGCGGCAAATACACGGGCCCATAGATCGGCTCTTGTTCGGCATCGTTATCCTGGCTATCCACCAGCTTCTCGCCGTCAAGCCATATCTCATGATAAGCTCTCGTCCGCGGATCGAGGTGGCTGCTTATGCGGCAAGCCCACTCGTATACCTGGGCATGAATCTCAGACTGGTTCGGATTCGGGTTGCACATCACGTTGCGGTTCACATCGCCGCAAGCGGCAAGCGTGCTTAACATCGCATCGTTGACTTCCTTGATCGTCTTCTTCAAATTCCATTTGATGACGCCATGCAGCTGGAACGACTGACGCGTTGTCAGACGAATCGTTCCATTGGCCAGCTGCTGTGCGACACGGTCCATCATCAACCACTGCTTCGGCGTGACGATTCCGCCCGCAGCGCGCACGCGAAGCATGAATTGATAAGCAGGCTCAAGCTTCTGCTTGTTCCGCTCATTGCGCAGATCCCTGTCGTCCTGCATGTAGCTGCCGTGGAATTTCATCAACCGGTTATCGTCCTCCGGGATAGAACCCGTGATGACGTCTTCCAGCGTCTCTGTAAGGCTACCGCGCAGGTAATTACTTTTTATTTTAATTTGCTCGACGTCGCTGTGCGGCGCACTATTGGGCGATAGTAAATTATTATCGGACATGCTTGCCTTTCTCCTCTCGCGCTCTTGGTGATCAGCGCCTTAGTATACATCCCGCTGATAACGTTTCTCTTGCTGCATCCGGGTCAAATATTCCGCAGCCTCCTCGGAGCTTAGGCCACCCTCTTGTTCAAGAATCGCTGCCAAGGTGGTGTGGACGTCATGCGCCATCTTCTTCTCATCGCCGCAGACGTATACGCACGCGCCCTCCTGCAGCCATTGGTAGAACTCCCGGCTCTTCTGAAGCATCCGGTGCTGTACATACACTTTCTGATCGGTATCGCGCGAGAAGGCGACATCCATTCGTGTCAGCACGCCATCCTTCAGCCAGCGCTGCCATTCAAGCTGGTACAGGAAGTCTGTGGAGAAGTGCTGATCCCCATAGAACAGCCATGTTTTTCCTTCTGCTCCGGTCTCATCGCGTTCCCCCAGGAAAGCCCTGAACGGAGCGACGCCCGTCCCCGGACCGATCATGATGATCGGCGTGTCCGGGTTCTCGGGAAGCTTGAAATTCGAGTTATGCTGAATGTAAACCGGCAGGCCTTCGCCCTGCTGCACCCGCTCCGCAAGCTGAACGGAACAGACGCCGTAACGGTTACGGCCATGAGCTTCGTAACGCACAGCGCGGACCGTGACATGCACTTCATCCGGAAACGCCTTCGGACTGCTGGCGATCGAGTACAGACGCGCAGGCATCTTACGCAGGATCGATACGAATTCGCCGGCAGGCACGCCCTTAAGGGCATAATCCTGCACCAAATCCAATAGATCCCTCTCGTCGATATAAGCACGAAGCTCCTGTTCGCGTCCCGGCTCGAGCAGTTCCTTCAACCCGCCGCTCGCCGTAAGCTTCGCCGCTTGCTCCAATAGCGGTTTTGTGAGCACCGTTATCTCAAAATGCCGAAGCAGCGCTTCGCGAAGTGGAAGCTGCAGGCCGCTCTTGTTAACCGTAACTTGCTCTTCCGCTTTCCATTCCATCGCTTCCAATAATTCGTCCACGAGGCGTGGGTGATTCTCCGGATAGATGCCTAAGCTATCTCCCGGTTCATACTGAAGATTCGATCCTTCAAGGGATATCTCGATGTGCCGGGTTTCCCGGTCCGATCCGCGGCCGTTCAAATTAAGATTCTCCAGAACCTCGGCCTGGAACGGATTGGTCCTCGAGTATTCCGAATCTATCCCGCTCTTGGACGTTATGCTCGCGGCGATTACCGATGCCGTTCCCGCCGTCGCCTCGCTGAGCGCGCCGAGCACTTGATTCATCCATTCCGCGGCAGGCTCGTCAAAGTCCACATCGCAGTCAGCTCGCGGGCTAAGCCGCTTCCCGCCCAGCTCTTCCAGTCGTTTATCGAAGTCCTTGCCCGTTTGGCAGAAAAACTCATAGGACAGGTCGCCAAGCCCAAGGACGGAAAACTTCAGGTCATCCAATTGAGGCGCTCGCTTGCTATGAAGGAACTCATAGAAAGGAATAGCATTATCCGGCGGATCTCCTTCGCCGTGAGTACTCACCAGAATAAGCAGGTTCTGAATCTTCTTTAAACCATTGGGCTTAAAGTCCCCCATCGAGGAAAGCGTGACCTGGAATCCCCGCTCTTCAAGCTTCTTCGACATCTTCTTCGCCAAGCCGTTGCAATTCCCGGTCTGGGATCCGAAGAGAACGGTCACTTCTTTGGAAACGACCGCTGCTTCAGCAGTCAAAGCTGCTGGCACCGGTTGACCAGTCGGCACCGCAGCCGTCGTACCTTGAAGAGCCGTTAGATAACCGCTCAACCAAATCTGTTGTGTTTCCGTTAGTGTTGGCAGCAGGCGATTGAGCAAATCCGCTTGCTCCTGATTAAAAGGACTGTTCGTTACTTTGAGTTCCAACTAATATCCACCTCGCGCGGCATTCAATGATTTATAAATCCCAGTATACGTATCTACTTTATTTCCTCTATTGAACCTACCACAGCATAACGAACCGGTCAATTAGAATGATCTTATTAGATCATTCAGTAATCCTGATAAAGACAATCGATCTAGGAAGAATAAGGAAGATTCTGCCGCATCAACGCGATCCCTAGGGTCGGAATAACTCCTGGTATCGGGTTGATGCGGCAGAGAATAGACAAGCTTATATGGTGAATCCTAGAATTAGTTCGATTTACGCCTCCGCGTTTGTATCGCTTCCGGCATCGCCATAAGAGCCGGCACGAGCATTGGCAGAAGAATAAAGCATAAGACAAGCAGCCCGACGATCACGGCGGTCGCAAGCTCAATCAGAAGCACCAGGCCGGAAGGTATGAGTGTAGCGAACGTTCCGCCAAGGATCACCATGGCGGAGATAATGATTCCACCTACCGTTCGCGAAGCCTTAACTAGCGCTTCACCTACAGCCAGTTCCCCGTACTCTTTGTAGCGCATCATCAAGAATATGCTGTAGTCAACACCGACCGCGACAATGATGATGAAGGAGAAGAACGGTACGAACGAAGAGACTCCGTCCGCTCCGATGATATACTCGGTCACCAGCTTGGATGCGCTCATCGCCACGAAATAGGAGGCCAACAAGGCCAGCACGATGTAGATGGAGGGCAAGAATGAACGGATCACGAGCAGCAGCACGAGGAATACGCCGATGATGACGATAATCGCCGTTCCGGTAAACGACTCGCTCTGCACTTTGTTCATATCATACGTGGTCGAGCTAGGCCCGGCCGCGCCATACACCGCGCCATCCAGCACAGTCCCTTGGATGCTGGAGGCCAGCGTTTCATTGATTTGCTCCACCGTATCAAGCGCAGCTGGCGAATAAGGATCGTTGCTCAAGACAACCAGAAGCTTCGTAATCTTGCGGTCCTTCGACATGAACGAGTCCATCGCGCGCCCGAAATCTTCGCTTTCCAGCGCTTCCCGGGGAATGAACAGCGTGCGCGAGCCCGTAAGCTGACCGAGATAATCGCCCGTCTTGCCCAGTCCTTCGGATATATCGCCAAGACCCTGACCGCTCTTCTTCAATCCTTCCTTCAGTTGCGTCAAGCCGCCGGTCAGTGATCCAAGACCCACATTCAGCTGCTTCTGACCGTTATTAATTTCACCTAGCGCAGCGTTCAGCTTGCTCAGGTTAGCCGCAATCTCGGTCGCGCCGGCACTGCCCTGCACCAGTCCCTTCGACAGCTGGCTCGCCCCAGACTCCAAGCCCGTCAATCCCTGCATGAGCTTCTGCTGAGCGGCGGCAATCTGCTGGAGACCGCCGGTGGTCTGGGATAACGATGCTTGAAGCTTGTCATAGTTGGCTGTCAAAGCTTCCAACCCGCCGCGGAACTGGGCGAGTCCGGTCGCCAGCGCCGTTCCTGTCTGCTTCAGCTTCACGTAATCGGAATCGTCGTTCAGCTCCTCATGGCTTATACCCAGCTGCGAGATGAGGCTGTTCATATTGACGAGACTCTTCTCCAGCTCAGGGAATTGCTTGGCCAGCTGCTTGTAACCATCCAGCGCCGAGCCGTGACCCTTCTGAATTTGGGACAAGCCGGAATTCAGCTTGTTCGTATTCGACGCCACTTCCTTCAATCCAACGCGGAGCTTGCCAATGCCATCCTTCAGGCCGGCTATTCCATCCGCTCCATCGCCGATTCCGGCAGCCGCTTTCTGAAGGGCATCCGTGATTTGGACATAGCCTGCATTAATCTCTGCGGTCCCGGATGCCAGCTGATCCGCCTGCGAGAAATCGGCGGCATTGAGCTGCGATTGCATTTGATCAAGACCGTCCTTGATCTGATCGATCCCGTTCTTGGATGCGGAGATGCCTTCCGTCACGCTCTGAGACTGGCTGCTGACATAGAAATCGTCAACCGGCTTGAACTGCGGCTGCGTAATACTCGATACGGAATCAACGCCGTCAATGCCTTTCAACGCTTCCGTAAGCTGGTCGACAACGCCCAGCGATTCGTTATTATCCATTGGTTGGTCATGCTCGATGACAACGGTTGTCGGCAGAGCCTGCCCTCTGCTGAAGTGCTCCGCCACCAACCCGAAGCCCTTGGTTGATGGGTGGTTGTCACCTAACTCCTTGAGCTGGTCGAACGACAGCTTCTGTCCGCTGGTCAGCAGTGCCGGTACTAACAGAATGACGATAGCCGCCGTCGTCACAAAAGGGCGCTTGACGGAGAAAGCCGTCAGTCCCGCCATGAAGCGGCTTTCCTTGTGCCCCTCTACTTTACGGGATGGCCAGAACAGCTTCGGTCCAAGCACTTTCATTAGAAAAGGAGTGAGCGTCAATATTTCCAGCACGAGCACGATGGCCCCGATCGCAACCACATTCGCGGACTGGTAGATGCCAAATGGCGAGAAGCTTAGACCGGCAAAAGCAATAAATACCGTCAAAATGCTGTATACGATCGTTTTACCCGCTGTCCGGTAGGATGCTATGATCGCCTCGTCCGTGCTTCGGCCGTTAGCGAGCTCCTCCCTGAAACGGTTGAACAGCAGGATGTTATAGTCCGTGCCAATCCCGAACAGAATGAGCACCAGCAGCATCTGGGTCACGCTCGTTACCG
Source organism: Paenibacillus mendelii (assembly GCF_024498075.1). Taxonomy (GTDB): domain Bacteria; phylum Bacillota; class Bacilli; order Paenibacillales; family Paenibacillaceae; genus Paenibacillus_Z; species Paenibacillus_Z mendelii. Next base: position 126,594 of record NZ_JANHOF010000005.1, on the reverse strand, counting down.
GGAAATTCAGCTTCTCGATAATCTGGGCGGCAATGCCCATTGAGACCAAGTAGGATACGCCGACCGCCGCCAATGAAACGAACGGGATAATGACCGACCGGAACATGAGTACCAGCACGACCAGAATGAAAATGACGGTCAGCGCCGCGCTCTTCTCCACGCCCTCCGTTGAAGCCTTCAAGTAGTCGTTTTGAATGAAATCCTCGCCGCTCAAGTAGTACTCCACGTCCACATCCTTCAACGCGTCGTCGAACTGCGCTTGAATGTCGTCGACGCTTCGGCCCATCTTATCCAGCGTGAAGCTGGCCATCAATGTCGTACCGTCTTCGGATATCAGGGCCGATCTGGCATCCGGCATCGTAATGGGATCGAGAAGCTGGGAGAAGCCGAGCTCCTTCTGCTTGTCCTTCATGCTCCCGATTCCTGCCTCGATCTCCTTCATGTCCGCGTCCGACAGCTTATTTTCATTGAAGAACACGATAATATCGCTTGTACCCTCGGTCTCCGACATCTTGCTCAGCAGCCCGTTCGCCACGCGTGAAGGACTATCTGCCGCGAGCGGCTCCTGTCCCCTCTCATGCAGAATCGCATTGACATCCGGCTGAACGATCGTCAGCACCGTCGTCGCGGCTAACCAGACGATAAGCAGCGTCCAGCGCCATTTAATAATAGAAGCCATCATAATCGTTCTATCCCCCTCATGTCCTCAATCACAAATGCTATGCCTGTGTTGTATACATCCAACAGCCTGTCGATCAGCATCTCGATCGTCACAGTGTCTGTATGGTCCCTGATGATCCGGCTTAACCCTTCTACCAGCGTGCCCGCCAGCATGCTGGCCAGCGCCCCGTCCTGCCCTGAGTAATGTTCGCGGTTTCCCCGCACAAGCCGAAACTCATCTACCAGAATCTTCTCTACGAACAACATCAATTCGTTCTTCACATGCTCGTATCGGGTACCTTCGCTGCGATTGAGCAGAATCATAAACTCGGAGCTGTGCAATTTGAACAATCCGACCATCGTGTCCCGCACCATGTCGAAATACTGCTTCTTGTTTCGCTCTTTCGCGAGGGGGACATCCAGCATTCGGCGATACTCATCCATATAAGCTGCACATTTCTCAAATACCGGCCCAATGATGGCGTCAAGCAATTGTTCCTTGCCGCTGTAATACCGGTATATGTTGCCAGCGGCAATACCGGCATCCTGCGCGATCTTCCTCATCGAGGCTGCTGCGTACCCTTGCTCCTTGAACGACTTCAGCGCAGCATTCAGAATAGCGCGGCGCACCTCTTCCTTAAGCTTCTGCATTAGTAAACACCCGTTCATTATTTAATACTTACATATTAAGGGTATGATTTTGCAGAATCAATCCTTTAATAGAAATAAATAGGGATCGCAGGGTAGTCTGTTCAAATAATCGCCATATTTGGATCGTACCCGCTCGAAGCAGGCCGATAATCGATTCAAGTCCTTATGCAGGCAATCGATCAAATAAACAAAAGACTGAACATGGTATGACCACGTTCAGTCTTTTAGCTTGTTTTCAAGGCATACATTCAAACCCGGTGATGGTCCGCTCTCCAATGCGTGATGGATTTCTTGATCTTAGCAGGCTCCATACCGGTCTCGGCGGCCTTCAAGCATAGTTCCGGGAACGAGGCATCCTCCGCGAAACGAAGCGCAATGATCTGCTGCAAGGTGAGTCTTGAATCCAATGGTTTGCCGGTAAGATGAAAATGCCGAAAGTTCTCCTCGTGAAGAATGCTGCGATCCTGCAATTTGGTTGCAAATTGCCGTACAAGCACTGCTAGTATTACAATGCAAAGTGAAATACCCGTAAGTAAGACAGCTGAAAAACGATAGTCCTCTTGGAACAAGTGAACAATCGATGCGATGAACAAAATAATGGAGAGAGGTGCGAGTATAAAATGGTACAAAGGCGCAAATTTCATATGGTTGTCATAACTTTGCGTTTTGAGATTACTCATACTTCTGCCTCCCCTTTACACCGGTTGGAATTTCCAGCCGATACGTCTTGGTAGAACGAGATTTTCTTCTCGGGATCCTTGGCCTCGATTTCAAATTGAATGACACGCGACATGGCACTCGCTCCTCTTTCGCTCAGTAGTCTAATAGGACTCTAGAACAAGAATAGCTAAGAATGGGAACAACCGCTTCTTCTAGTTTGCTCTCTTCGATCCCTCGACCGTTCCATAAACGTCTTGGATTGATTCACTCCATCCCACCTTCTGTCGTTAGTTGATCTCTCTAACTATATCACGTTCACCATTTATCCAAAATAAGGAAAGCAAAAAGAAAATGCTTTGGGATTTCGAGGCCTCCCGCTAGTCATTACAGATCCGTGTCCACATCATCGAACTTGCCATCTGATGCAAACACATATTCACAGGTGTTAGTCCCCCAAGAGGCTTGCGTATGACCGCTTCATCGCATGATAATTCACTGCTCCGAGTGATTTCCCGTCTCATCCAATACATAAGGGGATTGAACCAATGCAGGGAGGTCACGATCATCGAGAACCATTTGATGACGATGTCGTATCGCTTTAGATGCGTCAATTCATGCAGCAAGATATGTTTTAACTGAACTTCACTATAGTTCGTATCAGGAATGACGATCAGGGGACGCAGGATTCCGACGAGCATGGGCGTAGCAGCATAAGGGTTGCGAACAAGCCTTACTCGATAACGGCCATCCGCCAGAATGCGAAGCAGGCTGTTCTCCCAGCGATGACCCGGCTTACTTGTTTTCTTGATGACTTTCGAAAATCGGATATAGCCCGACAAGTGAACCGTGAGTGAAACCAGTACTCCAATAAGCCATATATAGATGACGTACCGGTTAATGAGATCCGTCACGAAGGCGCCTTGATCAGCATTTTTCACTGAATACGCTGGAAGGCTTTATCTCAAATGTGGCGATATCCATGCTATCATTCACTTTCCTGAATGCTGCAACATAAGATACCCCATGAGCAAAAGCCTATATGGAAATGAAGGGCAGGGAATATTGTGGCGGTTTCTTATATGGATTTCACCTCACCATCCGTACAATTCACGTATGATTTAAGCAATAACACTATTTTCAAAAAGGATGCTCGGAATTATATTAATTCGCTTTCCATAAAGCAGCTGAACACATTAGGGAATGTATCTTTGCTGGATATATTTCTTAGTACCGGTAACGTCGTCGAGCCCCACACGCATCAGAATGCAACAGAGCTGGTATATTGTATTTCCGGTGCGGCGGTTGTCTCCATCATTAACCCCTTTACCAAGGAGCTTCTCAACTTTCCGATCCAGCCGGGCCAGGTCGCCAATGTGCCGCAAGGATGGTGGCATTATGAAATGGCCACTGTCGACAACACCCATTTATTAGCCATCTTCGACGCTCCGATTCCAGAATTCATAGGCGCATCCGACATGCTGCGATTAACGCCTGCGAGCGTATTCGCTCACACGTATTGCCTCAACGAGGCACAAGTAAAAGCCACCTTCGCTCCCATTACGCAAACCGTGTTCATCGGACCGCCCAACGATTGCCACACGCAGCAGGTTCAAGGCAGCGCAGGAGCCAATATGTCATTTCCGAATCACCATACCAACCAGCCGTACGGCCATATGCCGCGTCAGTATCCGGATTATCCGCAGCAGCAGCCTTATATCGGGAATGGATGGGGATATAGATAGCATAAAGAAGGCTCAGAAGGATTCCACTCCTTCTCAGCCTTCTTACCATCCCGTCATGCCTTTAGCCGGCTTGGGAAACTTGTTTAGCAGATGCGTCCGACGGCATGACATGTCTTCCAGGACCAGCCACCACCGCTGCTATTATGCCAATGACGGCAAAGACGATACATAGAATAAAACCATGATTGATCGCTGTCCCTAGTGAATCCCGGACGAAATCAAGTATCTCCTTCGGAACGGTTCCCGTCGCGCGCACAAGCTGCTCCGGGCTCGCTAAGGTGCCAATCTGATCCTGCGGAATATGATGCGCAGCAGCCCCATCCGCAATGATCGTCTTCAGATTGTTATTCACAATCGTTGCCATGATGGATGCGCCGAGCACGCCGCCAATGCTTCTCCAGAAGCCTACAATGGAAGAGCTGATCCCGATATATTTGCGCTCCACGCTAGCTGCCATAGCCGTCTGCGCCACGCTCATCAGAGGACCGATCGCCCCAAGACCCAGCAGGATCATAAGTCCGATCATATACCACCTGGACGCATCATGACCGACAGTCGTGAGCAAGTAGCTCACAATGACCCCTGCCGCCATAGCAACAGCGATCAATGTCCGGTACGCAAACTTGGATTGCAGAAACCCAAAGGAAATCGCGCCCACGATCAAAGACGCCATCATCGGCGTTAACAGCCCGTTGGAATTCTCCTGGCCCAGCACCGCTGTCGAGAAGATCGGCAAGTATGCGATGGCGGAGAACATAATCGCCCCCTGACACAGACAGGCCAAACTCAGCCCGACCACCATTCGATTCTTGAATAAATTCAACGGTAATACGGGCTCTTCCGCTCGGAGCTCGACGAGAATAAACAGAGCACCTACCCCAAGTGAAACGGCAAGCAGCGACAGAATCTGCCACGATGACCAGGCAAAGTCCTTGCCTCCCCATTCCAAGGCCAGCATGAGGGATACAGTACATATGATCAGGAATACCGTTCCCAAGTAGTCAATCTTCGGTTTCCTCTCGGAACGGGATTCCTTCAAGGCGAACAATAGGACGAGGAACGACATGATGCCAATCGGCAAATTAACATAGAAGCACCATCTCCATCCCCAGTATTCCGATAACAACGTCCCTAGCTGCGGTCCTGCCACCGAGGACAATCCGAATATGCCGGCGAATACGCCTGACATCTTGGCCGCTTGCTTCGGATCTGCGAATACCGTATAGATAATCGTGAAGCTGATGGGAAGAATTGCGCCCGCTCCAATACCCTGAATTGCCCGAAACACGATAAGCTGGGTTATATCCTGCGCAGTTCCGCAGAGCGCAGATCCAATTAAGAAGATTGAGATGCCAATTAAATAAAACCGCTTGCGTCCGAACAAATCGGACATCTTCCCGAATACAAGCATCATGCTTGTTGAAGCGAGCATATATGCCGTGAACACCCAGCTGACCTGCTCGAAGCCGCCAATATCCTTAATAATATGACTGAGCGCGGCCGATGTGATCGTATTGTCCAATGACGACATCAGCAGCCCCAGCGCCATGGCCAGAATGATAAGGCCTGTTTTTTCCTTTTGCACAGCACACCTCTTCCCTTATAATTGAGCTTTTAATTTCGCCAGTCCTTCTAATAGAATCCGGCGATTGCTCTCTTGATTGGCGATGCCTAGTGCGATGCATATTTCCTGTGTGGGACTCATGTGAGATTTCCAGCGCTCATAATCGGCATTCAATCTCTCGATTTGGCGTTCCTCTTTGGCAATTGACCTCTCCAGCCACCTGATGACACGCTCCGGCTCCGTCCATTCACCGAAAAACAGCCGCACCATAAAATCGGATTTCAATTCAACGCCTTGAATATCGCTTTCCAAATATTGCACAAACGCTTCTCTGCCTGCCTCGGTAATCGTATACACATTCTTATTCGGCTTGCCGTCCTGTAGAATGCTTTCTTTGGTAATTAATCCGAGCTTCTCCATCTTGCCGAGTGTCGGATAGATCGTTCCATAGCTAGCGTTGTAAAAATAAGAAAACAGCGTCTCAAATTTATGCTTGATCTCATACCCGGAATGGCTGTCATCCATCAATATCCCCAGGATCACATCTTGACTGGTCAAAGAATCCCCTCTTTCTCCATTATCTTCCTCGAGATAAACATATAATACCATGGAACATATATCAATTCAACATATATCAATATGTAATATAAGAGAATTTTTCCGGTTGAAACGATTGATCATTTCGTTTCCGTTCGTTACAGTTAAATTAAAAAAAGAGGTGTTCCATTGAGTTTTGTGGCTTGGATGATTGTTGCCTGTGAAATTGCATTCTGGTGCGTGATCCTACTAGGTCTGGTAGCGCGTTACGTACTCAAGTTAAACAAACTCGGTTTCCTATTGCTTTGCTTGGTACCCGTAATCGATCTTGCCTTATTAATCATTACAGGCGTAGATTTGTACCGAGGTGCAGTAGCAACGACAGCTCATGGTATAGCGGCGGTCTATCTGGGTGTGTCGATTGCTTTTGGCAAGAGCATGATTCAATGGGCGGATGAGCGATTCCAGTATTACGTGACGAAGCAAGGTCCAGCACCCTTAAAGAGATACGGACTCGACTACGCCAGGCACTATTTGAAAGGCTGGTTGAAGCATGTTCTTGCCTATCTCATTGGCGCCGGGCTTTTGGCCACAATCATATATGCCGTCGAAGATCCTGCCCAGACTGAAGCATTATCCGGCATCTTGAAAATTTGGTCGGTTGTGGTCGGGATCGATCTCATCATCACCATTACCTATTTCCTTTTTCCAAAAGGAGAAAAAGCAAAAAGCTGACCCTCGCGGATCAGCTTTTTTGCTTGTACACTTACAGATTCTTCATACCGCCCAGACTGGCTCCTTGGACAAATAGCCGCTCGATGTTCTTCGCAACGGTTGGATCCGGAATTAACGGCGGTGCTTGATGCGGCTTGACACGGGCATCGATGATTACATTATCGCAAGCCCAATGCTTATTCTCATAATGGCTATTCACGCCATAGATATCATGGGAAGGATTACTGCGTGTGAACGTTGCCCATAGAAAATTGGAGATTGACGCGCTAATGAATGTACTATCATCGCTTAAGATGATCATTGGACAAGAAGGAATGGGCCCCTTCTCTTCAATCGCGCTGCACATCTGCTCTAGCTGCCGCTTAGCTCCCGCGTAGTCTGCAAATGCAGGCCCTTGAACGGCGACAATACCCGGCATGACCATTCTCACGTTCTCGAATCCTCTTAATTCCTTCAAGACCTCGGGAACCTCGGTGCACAGCTCCCTCTTCTTGTCCCCGTAAGCGGCGAAGACCACCTTGCTGCCGCTATTCAGACCTGTACCGGAATAATCGAGCGTATCGATCGTCGTATTGGTATAGAAATGAATGTCTCGCTGAAGGTCGATACGCTCCATGATATAAGTCAAGAAATCCACTTCGTTATGGGTATCCAGCGGCCTCTTATCTTCTGCCGTGATGAATACATATTTGGCCAGGCTCAGCTGCCCCGTGCCTAAGATGCGATTGACGATGGTGAGCAGCTCGGCCGGCTGCTTGACTTGTTGATAGGGCGTATAGCGTTCACTCCCGATTGCAAAGAGCAAGGGATGGACGCCCGCGGCATCCACGGCATGGACTTCTTTCACACCCGGGATTTCTTGCTTGATCGCATCGCCCGTCAGCTCATGGATGAGGTCACCGAATGCGGTATCTTCCTGCGGCGGCCGCCCAACGACCGTAAACGGCCATATGGCGTTAGGCTTGGCGTACACTTTATGCACTCTCATTAGAGGAAAGGGGTGCGTAAGGCTGTAATAACCCAGATGATCGCCGAATGGCCCTTCCGGCTTGGTCTCACCGGGATGAATTTCACCGGTTATGACAAAATCCGCATCATTGCTGATACAGAAGCCGTCCTCATAACTATAGCGAAAACGCCGGCCTGCCAGCATCCCTGCAACGGTCATTTCACTTAATCCCTCCGGCAAAGGCATAACAGCAGCCAATGTATGAGCGGGGGGACCGCCTACGAAGCAGCTCACCTTGAGAGGGCGTCCTTGTTTGTTCGACTTGTCTTGGTGAACGCCGATACCGCGGTGGATTTGATAATGCAAGCCAATCTCTTTATTCAATTCATATTCATTGCCGCTCAGTTGAACACGATACATCCCCAAGTTGGAATTCATGATGCCTGGCTTGTCCGGATCTTCCGTGTACACCTGAGGCAGGGTGACGAAAGCACCGCCGTCCATAGGCCAGCTCTGAATAAGCGGCAGATCCGCTATGTTAATTTCCTGCGCGGCAACCGGCATACTTCCGGATTTCTTAAGCGGAAGAGCCTTCAGGGCCGTTAACCCGGTTCCGATATTGTTCAAAGGATTCTTCAAGGCCTTCATAGGATCGTTACGGACAGCCATTACGTTCTGGACCGCATCCCAAGTATGGCGAAAAATAAACTTGCTGCGCTCTACGGTGCCGAATAGGTTGGATGCCGCACGAAACTTAGAGCCTTTCACATTCTCGAATAACAATGCAGGACCACCGGCCTCATAGACCTTCAAGTGGATCGCGGCCATCTCCAGGTAGGGATCCACCTCTTCGCGAATACGAACCAGATGCCCGTTCTTTTCCAAGTCGACAATACAATCTTCCAAATTGCGATACAATGGAGTTACTCCTGTCTGTATATATTAGATTGGATGAAGAGGTCTCCACAGGTGGAGCAGTCTTCTATATCTATCGTTATTCCTAGGGTTCTTCAATCGCATCCTATTAAGATAAGTTAAAACGAATTCCATGACGTTGTCAAACGAGTGCTTAACCGAACCGGCCTCCAGCATAGGCCGGTTCATCGCTGCCCTATTCCTCCTCATCGAAGGGCATTCACGCCATCGATGTAATATTTCCCTGCCCATTCTCCTTTGCCGTCCACAGCCTGGAACCCAATATCCAGCTTCACCACTTGCGACCGCTTCGGCCACTCGCCAAGCTCCACCGTATATGCATTCCACCCGCCGCTCATCTCATTCTCACGCTCCCACACCGTTCCGTCCGCTGCAGTCAAGCGAATCCTAGCCTTATAACCTGTTGCACCAGGAGCTCCGCCCCAGCCGTTTATCGAATAAGCCAATTTTGAATAAGCCGTCAGATCGAGCGGCGAATCAAAGCTGCGCACTGTACTCTTCCATAGACTGCCATCGAACGCACCTAATTGAATCTCGAGCAGTCCCTTTCCTTCGTAAGCTTCGGGTACATGCTCCGCCGCAGCGGACACGGTTGCCAGAGCTTGTGTCACATAATCGCCTGCGACCCATGCATCCGTGCCGGCTTCGAAGCTCCCTAGCAGCAGAATGTCACCGGCTTCCACAATTTGAACGGACATCTTAGATGTAAGCCCTAGATATGAAGCCGTTATGTCCGTCTTCCCGGGTGAGATGGCCCGCAAAGTGCCGTCATCATTCACGGTGACAATCGAATCATCCCCAGATGAATAGCTCGTACGGGGATCATTCGTAACATCCTGCACGGTTCCGTCCGATATTTCCGCTTGAACATTCAAGTGTGCATCCAAGGCATTCAGAACCAGGGTCGCTTCAGTTGGCGTTACGGTCAGCGAAATCATTTGGCGTACTGCCACCGGAACCAGATCCGTCTTATACCCGTAACGCGCTGTGATCGTCGTTTCTCCGGGTGCGACAGCGGTGACACGACCGGACTTATCTACCGTCGCTATATTCGGATCAGCTGATTCATATGATATCTGTGACGTTAAATCCGAAGCGGCACCTTTTGGAGAGGTTTCCGGACTTAGCTGTGCGCTCTCTCCTGCTTGGTCCAACACGACTCTGACAGGTTCAATATTTAGGCTATTACTCGAGCGGACTCTCACTTCATCTGCGTACCACACCGCCTTCCCGCCTTCGCTGCGGTTCCAGGCAATGTCTATACGCTCTACCTTCTCGTAAGCCGGTCCGTTAGGCCATTCGAAGCTAACATAGTTCCGCCCCTTTGTTAATGGAAAGGTATGTTCATCCTGTGTGCCGTCAGCGAAGGTTAAGTTCAGAACGGCCTTGCCCGGCTGCTTCGTCTCCTCGTCCACGAATATGCTGGCCTCCAATTCGTCGAACGCACGCCAATCCGAAGGTGCGGCCAGAACATGCTCAATCCGGGATGTCTTGCCTGTCGCATGGACGGCTAGCAATCCGCGGCCTTCGGCAGGCCTGGGAGCATCCTCGTCATCAACTGCGGCTAATGCCAGCTTCTCTGTTCCCTTCCCTGGCTTCCAGCCATCCGTGCCGGTCTCGAAGGAGCCGATATCGAGCAAGCCCTCATTCATAGCGTAGGGTAATTCAATCAAGCCTTGCGGGAAAGGTTCCCGATTCTTGTAAGCCGTAACATAGGCAATCAGCCAACGGTAATATTGATCGCCATATCCGCCCTGCATGGGCTCGATATCCCGGCTGTATTCCGGTGAATAGGCATCTACGAACCGGGTCTTCCCGTTCTCGTCCTCGAATCGTTGGGCGATCCACTCATTCCACCATGTGACGGTAACGATCTTCGGCCTCACCTCGAAGGCCCGCTGCCATTGCTCGGCAAACGTTCGCCCGCCCCGCTTGGGAATGGCGTTATTCTCCGACATATAGCCCCGCTGCATGGCAGATAGAACAACCATTTGCTCGGGCTTACCGCTGTTCATGGCGATATTCTGCGGATATTCTTGGAGGAAGGACCATTCTTTCTCCTGAAGCGTCCCTTGCAAGCCCCACATTTTCCGCAGTGTAAAATGCTCCTTCAATGGCTCAGGCTGCATATCGGTAGTAAGGAGCAGCGGTTTGTCTTCATATTTCACAAACAGCTCGTCATACCGGCCATCCTTATACAGACGTTCATAAACATCCATCCCTGCCCACTGCGGTTCCGGATCATTCGGCGAGCTTCCCGCCCAGATGACAACATGCGGGGTAGGCTCGCCGCTGCGCCGCATGTCCAGCATCGTATCCAGCAGCACCTTAACGGGGTCGTGAAAAATCTCATCGATATAGACCCCATTCTTCCAGCCGCTGCTTGCATTCGTATGATCCAGAATGATGAAATCGATTTGCGCGGTATATAATTGCTTCATATGCGTACGTATCACATCAGCTTGATCGGAACGGTAGTACCCGAGCGCCGGCTGCCCCCAATAATGGAAGGCGTGCAGCGGCCCCCATTCCGGATCTTTGCCGGTGCGCCTGGCCTGCTCCAGAATTTTCGATATATCATATGTAAGACCTCCCTCTCGATGGACGGGATTGAACCAGGTCGAATAATGGATCGCGACAGCATCATCCATCTCATCCAGAATCAAAGGCTGGCTCACGTAATCCTTCGGGGCTTCCTTGTAAGCGATTTCATCTTTCTGCAGACCATTATCGCCTGTTTCCTCCTCGCAACCTGTCAATCCCACAATGAACAGTAATAAGAGGCCGAGCATCGTTCTTCTATGCAGTAATCGTTTCATAGGTACCTGCCTTTCTCGAAGTAACAAATAATGTTAATTTTGTCATATTAACCGCGTAATCTGCAAGACCTTATATGTAAATGGATGATATTTCATACATGAAAAAAGGGTGCACGCAAGTCAATTCTCGAATGACTTGTGGGACACCCCCTTGCTTCTCGAACATTTACTAAGTTAGAGGGGACTGAATCAATGTTGCGAATTTAAAGCGGTGTACATGGCCATCGACCAATGTCGTTTGACCTGTAACAAAATGAACGTGCTTGCCATTCCCGACTGGGACAGCCGGTCCCGTTCTAATCCTTCTCAGTCTATGAAAATGGTCAAAAAAATCAGTATTGGATAGTTTAATATCATGGACATGGGTATTTCCTACCGGTATCGCTTGCCCTGAAACGCCTGCAAAGCGATGGTTATGTCGATCGTCACCTTCTTCAGCCAGCTGCGTGCTGCCTTCAAATTCATGAACATGACGCTGTGCCACTCTACGAGTTGAGAAATTCCTTTTTAATAAAAGTTTTTTCCTTCGCATCCATATCAATCCTCCTTAGGAATATGCGACTCCACATATCCTATTAGGAAAACCATAGATAAGTGCTAGGCAGCTACTCGTCATCCGATAAATGGGTGTAATAAAAAACGGCCGAGTTGTGGAGAATCTCGGCCGTTTTCAACTCTTAAGCTTTACATTTTTTTCGCAAGATTCAACTGCCACGAAACGCCATACTTGTCCTGTACCCAAGCGAACTTCTCGCTGACAGGCGTGGAGTCCATCGGCATTAACACCGAACCGTCTTGAGTTAATGCCGCATATACGCGGTCGATTTCATCCGAAGTATCGCAGGTGACGAATAACGAAATCGCCGGAGTGAACGTAAACTTGTGATCCAGGTTGCTGTCCGTGCACATGAACGTCTGTCCTTTCAGCGTGAACGCGGCATGCATGACGGAACCGTCTTGCTGATGAAACACATGATTAATCTCCGAATCATCGAATATCGAGGTGTAGAATTTCATCGCCTCCTCCGCTTGACCTTTGAATAACAAGAACGTATTGATCTTCTGATTTGAGTTCCCCATTAGTATCCCCTCCATTATTGGTGTGAAGCCAGTTGCTTCTCCAGAGCCTTGAACATCTTCGTCCAGCCCTTCTCGGTACTGCCTTTATAAGCGGCAAGCATCTCTTGGATCTGCTTGGGTGAAGCCGAATCCTCATGCGGTACCGTGATTTCTTGCGTCAACGTGAGCTCGCAACCGCTTTCGAGGGCCTTAATCTCGATGATGACACGGTCTATCGCTTCGCTGAATTGAGCCATTCTGAACGTGAAGACAATCCGGTGCGGACGATCGATCTCCTCGTATTCACCATCGCCGATATAGTCTGTGCCATTGCGGCGATCAACGATCGTATAGCTGCCGCCCACGCGGGCATCCATCTCCATCCGCCGCCCAGCCGGATCGCTGGTTGGTGAAGTAAACAGCCATCTTGTCGCGAATTCCGGATTGAGCCAAGCATCGAACACGCGCTCCGGCGAAGCCTTGAAGCGGTGTGTGACTTGAGCCTTAACATGCGCATGTCTAGTCATTATGCTCCTCCTTAACCATTCCTAATTCTGTCGGTTCAGCTTCATCCAATTCGCGCTCCAGAGCAGCGAGCTGGTTGCTCCAGAAGCTCTCATAGAAGCGGATCCACTCATTGGCCGCAGCTAGTGATTGAGGATCCAGCCGGCAAATATGAGTCCGTCCCTGAACCGATCGTTGAAGCAGTCCTGCCTCCTCCAGGACTTTAATATGCTTGGACGCGGCAGCCAGCGAGATTCGAAACGGTGACGCCAATTCGGTTACAGTACGATTCTCATAAGCGAGCTGCTTCACCATCTCCCGGCGGGTTGGATCCGCCAGTGCATGAAAAACCTTGTTCAGGAGTTCAATTTTATATTCAGCCATATGGTTAATTATAAGGAATATTTTCCAACTGTCAACCATTTGGTTGAATTTATTGCGGTATCCGTTAATTCGATACGCCACCTTCTGAAGGTGGTCGGTCAACAGGAGGATGCATGAACAGCTTCTTAGAAGATAAATCTGCTCTATATAGCTTGATATGTTGTTTTATTTTCATTCTGCTTATATATTAGTTTAATACTGCAAGGCTTTTGACCCAAACGAAATATTCCAATCAATGATTACCATCACGTAGGAGGGGCTCTATTTTGGGTCTTATGGCATGGAATGATTTCTCATTGTTTATCTTGTTGTTCGCTCTATTTGCTTATGTGTTTCTTTCGGTCACGATCACAAATTTGCATAAAGCTTATTTAGCTTTCCACTTTTCTATGATGCTATGGCCATTCTGCCAGTTTGCTATAAAAGCCACGGATAACGTCAAGATTCAATTATTTTATGTAAAGCTCGCATTCGTAGATATGGCGTTGTTTGCCGTTGGATGGCTGCTCTTTACGCTTTTCCTGACGGGCCGGTCATTGTTTCTGCGACGAAAGAGATCGATTGCGATTTATGTTCCTGCTGTATTGGCCGCATTCACTGTCATCATGAATCCTAACGCTATGTTCGTTCAACCTCTAGAGGGCGGATACATCCAAAGAGCATACGGACCCCTGTTCTGGTTTATTATTACGATCTTGATCGGTTATGTTGTCGTCTCGCTTTCCATCATGTTTCTAACCTTACTCTCCCACAAGGCCTCTCGCCTGCAAAGGCAAGTGAAACAGGTGCTTAAGGGAATGCTGGTGATGACCGCGTTCACCTTGTTCGACATCTTCCTTTATGTGATCGATCGCGATTCTCTGCCTGACATCCCGGGGCTGACATCACTTGGCATCCTTGTTGCTGCTGTATGTTTTGTCATTGCCATTACGCGTGATAAGGCATTGGATATTGTGAACATCGCTCATAAGGATGTTATAAACACGATGGCGCTCGGGGTTGTCGTACTTGATGATCATGATACCATTATAGAAATCAACCAGTCGCTTCCCCGCCATATCGTCTTGCATATAGGCGACCGCTTTGATATCGCAGCCATTCTCCCTGAAGAACAAGGAGACGAGCTTGCTCGCGCAGCTGAAGTATTCCTTCAAGCTTACCGGGAGCTTCCGCTGAAGCGTTCCGAAATTGAAGTCGCTTATCCTGAATTTGGCGGATCCCGCGTCCATATTCATGCCGATCCGATCATGGCTGGCGATACGAAGGTCGGACGAATCATCACGTTTCAGGATATGAGCGAGCTTCGAAGCCTCATTGACGAGACGAACTACCAGAATGAAATTTTACAGAACCGGAACCATTCTTTACGGGAAATCAAGAATGAACTCTATTACACCAATCAGAAGCTTGAGCAAATGGCGATCACCGATAATTTGACCGGTTGTTATAATCGGCATTACTTGACGCAGCAGTTAGAACGCGAAGTCATCAAAAATATGGGTTATCACATCCCGTTTGCGATCCTGTTGTTTGATATCGACTATTTCAAATTAGTCAATGACAATTACGGACATTTGGTCGGCGATGAAGTGCTGTGCAGCACGGTGGATACGATCAAACAATCGCTGCGGAAGACAGACATATTGGCTCGTTATGGAGGAGAGGAATTTATCATCTACCTCCCAAATACGACGCCGGCCCAGGCTAACCTCGTGGCGGAACGAGTCAAAACCAAAGTCGAATCGAACCAGATGATCGTCCGCAATGTCTCGCCTCCATTATCGATTACCATTAGCATAGGACTGCTGTCCATACATACATTCACGATTGATCATTCTTATAAATCGCGCCCTCTTCTCAATGAATTATTCCACTCCGTGGACCAAGCCTTATATCAGGCCAAAAGAAACGGACGCAATCAAATCGTTCGTGTCGTAAGATAGATCCTCGAATGGTAAGCTCGTCGGCAGGCTGTATAATCACATGAACCAAGAGGAGGCTGTCCAATGTCATCAGCAATGACTAGGACAGCCTCCTCTTATATCGGACGAATCCGTGATCACGAAATCATCTCTATGAACCGCGCCGTGATTTCTTTCGGTCTTGTAATCGCTCCGCCTACAACCACGGAAGCCGCCCCAAGCTCCAAGCATCGCTTGAACATTTCCGGCGTGCCGACATTCCCCTCCGCAATGACGGGAATATCGATCTCTCTCAGCAAGGTCTTCAGAATCATGATCATATTGGATGCAGCCGTATTCGTCGTATACCCATGGAGCGTGGTGGACACGCTTTCTGCTGTTCTACGAGCTCGCCGCTTCTAACCACTTCGTTATTAATAGGGGAAGCTTCTCTCTTGCTGCCTCCACATCTGCCCTGCCGGTAAATTTCAATGTAGCCCGATCATCGGTAACCCATTCCAGCAGCCCTGAAGGATCCTCCATCAATCGTCCCTCTCCTGCACGATCCTTCACCTTGGAGCCGCAATGGAAGATAAGCAGGAAAAATCCTTTACCGTGGAGATTAAACGTTACCCGATCCTCATGATGATGACAAAAGCTTGGCGCTTTCCACTTGATGTGCTCCGTAATGCCATCATGAGCGCTTAGAATGATTCTTCGAACCTCTTCGATCTCCGTCTTAAGCGGATGCTCGAGCGCATGTAGGAATTCTACGACTTGCTGATGGCCGGACAGCTTCTCCGGCTTCTTCCCTGTTTCTTGCTCCGTCTTGTTCGTCGCCATACCATCAATGCCTTTCCCGTCAAGCAGATTTAACATCCGGCATAGACCGAATAAATAATATCCGCCGCGCAGCTGTTCCCGCGTTAAGTTGTTCATGTAGTCCAATGTCGCGCCGGCGACCCGTCTGATCTGCTCGACATCATTATGGTCCATTCCCGCGATGGCTTGTTTGAGCCCTATTACATCGAATGAATATTCAACCTGCCGCAAGGTGCTCAGCAGCTGGATCTTGCGTATCTGCGATCGGTTAAATATTCGGTACCCATTCTGCGGATCCCTTGATGAAGTGATGAGACCCGCCTTCTCCCAGTACCGGATGGCTGAGCTTGGGATCTGCGTCTCGTCCGAAACCTCTCCAATGGTCTTCCAATCTTCCATTCCGCTCGTATCCGGTGTGCCAGGCGCTCTGGTCTCGAGGGCGTCAATCGTTTCCTCAATTAAGATTCGGTCACGATGAAGGTTGGCTTGGATTTCATTGACCAGCCGCAGCGCGGAGTCAACATCCTTTACTTGAAGCTTCCGAAGAACTTCTGACGTTGTTTCGATCCCGAAGCCGGGTGTCATCACTTGAAGGCATTCAAAATATGCCGCGTGCACCTCTGTATACATCCGGTAACCGCTTGATGAGCGGTCGGCAGCAGGAACGATTCCTTGTGCCTCGTAATTTCTTAAGGCGCTGGTGCTTATGCGAAGCTTTCTTGCAATATCGATCGGTCTCATCTTCATGAGCTCACCTCGGCTAGTTATACCCATAAAGATTAAAGCCCATTTATAATGTTTTTTCAAGCATGAGCAGCAGAATCAAGGGATTAATCATTCAAGCTTAGAATTAGCTTCCATGTTGTATGATGAAGCTGTACGGTTCATGATCCAATATTGAATGAAGGCAGGTGATCCCTCTCATGTTCCATAGTGAGTTTAAGCGGCAAGTCGATAATTTGATCCACAAGGGCTATCCGAACCTTGCCGGATTAAGCGAGGCTGCATTCAAAAAAACAACTGGAGCCCCTCCAAGATACAATCGAGACGAACGAGAAGGTGAAGTCTGAAGAAGAACGCCATGGAAGCGTGCCTTATATCATCGTCATCAAGAGCGATTGGATCAACGGAGAACAAGCGATGCAGCATGTTGAGCGAAATGGCAGGTTAGGCTTCAGCGTGATGGATGCCGAGGAGATTAGAAGCTTCAAGCCCATAGAGGGAATCGAGCTTCCCAGCGGCATCGCGTACTTGGCGGTTAATATCGACACAGGCAGAGAAACGCTTAACGTCACGCCGAATGAAGCCATGAAGAGCATTCATGCTGCTGATCGTTCCCCCCTTACCCTGGAGGAGGGAATCGCGCTAGTTACCCATTATCCGGATTGCGTTATGAAAAATAACGGTTTCTCGCTGCCGGGTTCACGATGCGGTGATAAAAGAGTTACCGCTCTGTGGATCAGCGGCGGGAAGCCCAAGCTCGGCTGGTGCTGGGCAGGCAATCCCCATACGTGGCTCGGTTCCGCCTCCTGCAGGTATCGAATCGGAGTGTAAACGGCTTGTATGCGCGTTCAAACCAAACGCAGGTCGGTTACCGGACTGCGTTTGGTTATGGGGATGAAGCATTAGGATCACCGGCCGCCTATGGCCTCTTGCTCATATCCATATACAGCACATTCCACCGATGGCCGTCCAGATCAGCGAACCCGGCTCCATACATCCACTCTTCACCGCCAGGTTTACCGTAAATCGTACCGCCGGCTTCGGCCGCCTTCCTCACCAATTCATCGACTTCTTCTCTGCTCTCCGCGCCGATTGACAGTAATACTTCGGCTGCCTGCTGGGTATCTGCGACTTCATGTCTCGTAAAGCCCTTGAATGTGGACTCCGGAAATAGCATAACAATTACCTTGTTGTCTCCGACGACTAAGCTGACGGCTTCATCATTATTAGGATGCTGCGGATTCAAGGAAAATCCGATTCGGGTGAAGAACTCTTTGGATTTGTTGAGGTCCTTTACCGGGAGGTTAAGCCATAATTCTTTGGACATTGATCATTCTCTCCTTTGCATAGGTATAATTCGTAATGCGATCTTACTATTCATAGTAGCAGACAATTGAGGGATCGATTTCTTCTCGATTGCTATGGTTAGCATCGTGATCCAGATGAGAGCAAACCTTGTCCGCCAAGCTGGATAATAGCAGCTTCTAAGCCGGATGAGGCTTGTTCGACACCATTATTATACCAATTCATGGAAACCAAACAAGACACATCGATTGTTCCATGTTCCACATCTGCAATTGGGTGAATATCCTGCCTATATCTGCACAGATGGAGGACTTTCAATGATTCCAATGTATCCTTATTACGGTCAAGAAACGAAGTGCAAGCAGGTACCCATCACGTTCCCGCCGCAGCATCAGGATATTCAACCCGGACTGGAGTATATCATGAACCCGATTCCAATATCCGATAATCCCGGATACAAAGGAAGCGGGAAGCTTGCCGGGAAAACTGCGATTATTACGGGGGGCGACAGCGGTATTGGCCGTGCCGTTGCGATTGGATTCGCCAAAGAGGGTGCGGATGTCGCCATTGTTTACTTATACGAGCGGGAAGATGCAGCAGCTACTAAGCAAATGGTGGAGCATTACGGCCGCTGCTGCCTGCTGATCGAGGGCGATCTGCGCCAGCCGGAATTCTCCTCCGAGGTCGTCCGCAGAACGCTGGAGCGATACGGCTCGATTAACATTCTCGTGCTTAACCAAGGTGTTCAATTTCCGCAGAAGAGCATCCTGGACATTACCGACGAACAATTGGAGAATACGTACCGCACGAATATTTTCCCGCTCTTCTACATGACTAAGGCCGCGCTTCCCTACCTCTGTCCCGGCAGCTCGATTATCAGCACAGCGTCCGTAACCGCCTATGCAGGCGCTCCTCTTCTTGTCGACTATTCCTCGACTAAAGGGGCTATTGTGTCTTTTACCCGTTCCTTGTCGCTTCAACTAGTCGATCAAGGAATACGGGTAAACGCCGTGGCGCCGGGTCCCATATGGACGCCGCTGATTGTATCCAGCTATTCCGCCGAATATGTGAAGACCTTTGGTCTAGAGACCCCCATGAAACGGGCAGGCCAGCCGTTTGAGCTCGCACCGACGTACATCTATTTGGCATCGAACGACTCATCATTCGTTACAGGCCAAGTGCTGCATGTCAATGGCGGGGTCATGACGGAAACCTGATGAGATAATAGGCAATACGCCAATAGGCCTCCTTATGATGTCGGAGGTCTCGCCGTTAGTCACGAAAACGTTAAAACCCACATCCGTAAGGACGTGGGTTTTAACGTTTTCCATTTAATTATACGTCATCCAAGCCGTACTCCCCATCACCTCAAAGCCTTGCTTAAACCAAAAATTACGTGATTTATCCAGCGTATAGACGTATATTTTTTGATGCGGGTACTTGTCCTTCAGCCAGTTGATAAAGAATTTCGCATACCCCTTGCCCTCATGCTCCTTCAATACATCCAGCGCTTCGATGAAGACAAAATCGGTTTTGCCTTTCATTTCAATATAGAAATCCTTCTCCAGGTATCGCTCATCTTCGTTGAAGTAATCCCGCTCCGCCTTTTGAATTAACTGTTTACCATTCTCATATTCCCAGATCACGCCATATCCGACCATCTCCGAATCGTCTTCGATGAGACAGATCTCGTCCGATAATTCCGATTGTTCCCTCTGGCTCAATTCTCCTGCATGATAACTGGATCGTATTTCACTTAGCATGGCTTGCATGTCTTGATTGAATGGCTTTGTCGTAATTGTAGGCATGTTCGATCTCCTTTTGCTGTCTATAGCGTCTTTAAACACGTTACTTTGAAATGTCCACGAACCCCTCGCCAAATACATCGCGTACATCATGAATCGTAATGAATGCCTCTTTGTCGATCGAGCGGACCATTTTTTTGAGCACGCTATCGGAAACAATACGCCATCCTCAGTTAAATACAAGAATAGGGAATGGAATGCGACGGCAATAATCGTATACAGCACCGTGTTTTATCCAGAAATTTATAGCCGACAATCAATAGAATGGAGTTGAGGATGAGACTCATGAGTCCGGGAGACCACTCGAACAAATAGTATAGCATGATTGTGATTCCCGTAACCCCGCCTTCCCCTAATTGATTGGGAATGACAAACAGATTGATGGCCAATGCGAACAACATCGCCCCGACCATAATGCCCAGGATGTCTAAGCGCCTTTTTTTCATAAAGAAGTCCGCACTTGCTACGTTACACGTGGATGGGATAGTTGCTTTGACTAGTATACCAGAATGTGTTCCTCTCTACAGTAACAGCTTGGACGGTAATAATTCGGAAATATCGCTTTTTTTGTTCTGTACGCAGCGATCGGGCACTCGAAGCATCTTCATAATGACCAAGCGTGATCTCATACACATCTATGTGCAATCTTCATGAGGGGGTTATATGATGGACCATCCACACCGCAATAACTCGATTCATGTTCCGCAGCCAATCCGAAGCGATGGTGCCGGAGGACCTGATCTCGGTCCCCGGGATATTATGAGGGATATCGAGAACCCGGATATGCTTGTCCCTCCGGTCACGGATGCAGGCTTGCTGCCCAATCTCAAGTTTTCCTTCTCCGATACACATATGCAGCTGAACCAAGGGGGCTGGTCCCGCGAGATTACAGTTTGGGAATTGTCGGCAGCCACCACACTTGCGGGTGTCAATATGAGTCTGACGCCTGGTGGAGTTCGCGAGCTTCACTGGCATCAGCAGGCGGAATGGGCCTACATGCTCTGTGGAAGCGCACGAATAACGTCTGTTGATCAAGAGGGGCGAAACTTTATTGCGGATATTGATCAAGGCGATCTCTGGTACTTTCCTGCGGGGCTTCCACATTCGATTCAAGGGCTGGAGCAGGGCTGCGAGTTCTTGCTCGTATTCGATGACGGGAAGTTCTCGGACTTGAATACATTATCGATATCGGATTGGTTTGCACATACCCCGAAGGATGTCTTGTCCGCCAATTTCGGGGTTCCGGCCAGTGCTTTCGATTCCATCCCGACCGATCAAGTCTACATCTTTCCGTCCAATGTCCCGGGATCTCTCGAAAGTCAGAAGGTCCAATCCCCCTACGGCGCGATCCCGCTCAGCTTCAAGCATAGGCTGCTAGCCCAACCCCCGATACGGACGCCGGGCGGCAGCGTGCGAATCGTGGATTCCTCCAATTTTCCGATTTCAACAACCATAGCAGCTGCGCTGGTCGAGATCGAACCCGGTGCGATGAGAGAGATGCATTGGCATCCCAATAATGATGAATGGCAGTATTACCTTACCGGCCAAGGACGGATGACGGTATTCGGCGGCAATGGCGCTGCACGTACGTTCGATTATAGAGCGGGAGATGTCGGTTATGTTCCATTCGCGTATGGTCACTATATTCAAAATACGGGAAGTCAGACGCTATGGTTCTTGGAGATGTTCAAGAGCGACCGGTTTGCCGATGTTTCCTTGAATCAGTGGATGGCCCTCACGCCGCCTGAACTGGTTCGCGATAACCTTCATGTCGGAGCGGAAGTGATGGATGCGCTGCGTAAGGACAAGTGGCCGGTCGTGAAATACCCCGGTTTCTCCTATTACCCCAAGTAACCGCACACCGATACTACAAAGGCAGGTCGCGTTTACGAAATAGTGCGATTGCTAGCGCGAACGTAATGATACCGATGGCAGCGAGAATGATGGAGCTTGCAAGCATATCCTTGCCATTCACGATTTCACCCGGTTGATATAAGGAAAAGATGGATAGGCTGCGCATCCAATTGATGTTCTCGCTGATTTTGCCAAGCAGATCCAAGCTGAAGAAGCCGAATGTAATCGCTCCGGAAATGCCAAGGGCCTTCTTCTCGTCATTGGAAAGCGCGGATACCAGGAAAGAGATGCCCCCAACAGCGAAGAAGAGCAGGAACGCCGCGGCATTCATCTGAATGAATGTGGATGTGTCGAATGCATACTCATCTCCAAGAAACCAGGCGTTCCCCGCATACCCCGCGATCGTCGTAATGGCCAGGATCAAGAATAAACCGGTCGTCAGCACGGCTGCTTGGGTCAAGGCGACTCTCCCTCTTGTCGCCTTGGTGGACAATAAATATGCCATTGAGCCCTGATCCACCAATCTGGCCATAAGCTGAGTCGATACTTGAACACATAGGATCGATAGGATAAGAACCAGAATGAGTCCGTAATATTCGCCCGAGATGAAGGCTTCCGCACTGCCGAAACCATTGAAGCCGAACGCTTTCCCTACACCCTGCGGCATGGATTGAACCAG
The DNA here is from genome assembly GCF_024498075.1 of Paenibacillus mendelii. Taxonomy (GTDB): domain Bacteria; phylum Bacillota; class Bacilli; order Paenibacillales; family Paenibacillaceae; genus Paenibacillus_Z; species Paenibacillus_Z mendelii. Next base: position 104,305 of record NZ_JANHOF010000005.1, on the reverse strand, counting down.
CTCGTCGATGGCTCCCGAGTTTTTGGCGATCCCCGGATATAACCAGAACATGAGCAGAATATAGAAAGCCGACCCGAATGCATAGTTCATGAAGCCCTTCATATTCACTTTCATCATCTGTTTGTATAAGGTGGCATTCATGACATCTCCTCCTTCCGATCGTAGTAATTCATGAATATATCCTCCAGGTTCTGCGTGAAGATATCGATATTGCGCACCTTATACTTGGCGGTCTCCAGTATAAACTTATCGTAATTGCCTTGGATGGCCACTCTCACCCGGCTTCCTTCATGCGATTCAACGGGAAGCCCGGAATCCAGGAATGATGCCGCATCGGCTTGGTTGTCGAAGGTGACCTCGAACAGCTTCCGCTGCATGGACTGCAACTCATGGATATCCTTGATGGCAATAATGACGCCATCCTTAATGATGGCCGCTCTGTCGCAGGTCCTCTCGATTTCCGGAAAGCTGTGCGAGGACATCAGGAATGTCTTTCCCCGCGCCTTCTCCTCCAGCACAATTTCAATGAACACCTTCTGCATTAGCGGGTCGAGGCCTGACGTCGGTTCATCAAGAATAATCACATCGGGATCATGCATGAAGGCGGCTACGATCGCGACCTTCTGCTTCATGCCCTTGGACATCTTTCGTATAGGCGTATGAACATCGAACTGCAGACGGTCGATTAAACGGGCGCGTTTGGACAGGTCCTGTACCCCTTGCATGTTCGCCATGAAATCCAGAAACGTCTTCCCTGTCATTCCTTCAATAAAAGAGATTTCGCCTGGCAGGTAGCCGATGTAGGATTGAACCTTCCCCTGCTCTTTCCAGGTATCCAGCCCTCTTACCTTCACAGATCCGTTACCCGGCTTCATGAAGCCCATGATATGCCTGATCGTCGTAGACTTTCCCGCACCGTTCGGTCCCAGGAAGCCATAAACCTCACCCTCCTTCACCGAAAACGATACGTCAAAAATTCCTTTCCCGTTTGAAAAGGTCTTCGTCAATTGTTCAACGACTATCATGATGACACCACCTCCAATAATGAAGAAATGAAATATTTTTATAAATATATTTCATATATGCTATAATATGCTCGAATGATCGCTCCGTCAACGATTTAATGAAATATATTTGTATTATGATTTCATAAATTACATAATAGTCTGCAGAGTTAGGGTGAACGAAGATGAATGGCTTTGAGAAGAGAGCACAGCTGATCAAAGAGAAAATTATGAAAACCACGCTAGACATGCTGCGGACCTCGGAGCCCAAGCGGATTCGGATCTCCGATATTTCCAAGACGGCTCATGTTTCGCAGGTGACGATCTATAATTATTTTGGCAGCAAGGAAGCGCTGCTCCGGGAAGTGTTCATACACTACGTGGATAAGATTATTCGCGATTTCGAAGAATATATGAACGGAAACCATTCCTTAAAGGAGAAGATTGAACACATTATCTTGTTGGAGAAAGAAACGTATAAGGAGCTCCCTCCCCGTCTTATCAAGGATTTATTGATCGAAGATCATGAGCTGTCCCGTTATATTGAAGATCAATATAAGGAGAAATCAATTCCTTTAATGATTCGGATCATCGAGGAAGGGAAGAAGAGCGGCGAAATTGCGGACAACGTGACGGTCGAGGGCGTCCTCGCTTTCATCCAGCTGTTTATGAATCAATATGAGGCGCTCCTGGAGATGGCTGCGCAAAGCGGGGATCTGGATAAATTCATGGAGGATATGGTGCACATGTTCTTTTACGGCATTAGCGGGAAGCCTTAATAGAGGGGCAAAAAATAAAAAGGCAGCTCATTTGGGCTGCCTTTGATGCTGTTCATTAATATTTATACGATTGTTATGCTCAGCAGATAGATTCCGTTTATATTCGGTTTATAAACGCGTATTATACTAGGCACAGACAAGGGATAGATGCTCAATGGATTATAGTTGAATTCCATCATTGTGGACGCATTTGTTTACGCGATCCGAACGAAACCGATAAAATAAGATAAGAAACACCGAAAGGACGTGAGCGGATATGGCACAAATCTTGGTCGTCGATGACGATCCCAATATACGGAAGCTTGTTGGGCATTTTCTGAACCGGGAAGGCTTCCGTGTTATCGAGGCCGTGGATGGTCTTGACGCACTGCGCGTACTTGAAACGGCGAATGCGGATCTCGTTATTCTCGATATCATGATGCCGGGAATGGACGGCTGGGAGCTATGCCGCCAGCTTCGCGAGCATTATGATCTGCCCATTCTCATGCTGACAGCCAAAGGGGAATCCGCGCAGAAGGTCAAGGGGTTCGAGCTGGGGACAGACGACTATCTCGTGAAGCCGTTTGATCCGCCCGAGCTGATTGCACGGGTCAAATCCTTGCTTAAACGATATCGAATCGTCGCCGCTCAAACGCTGCAGATCGGGGAGTTGTCGTTAAACCAGCGTCATTATGAATGTAAAATCGGCAATGAGGTGCTGACGCTGCCGCTCAAAGAATTTGAGCTGCTGTTCAAGCTGGCCAGCTATCCCTTCAAGACATTCACTCGCGATCAGCTTATCGAGGCGATCTGGGGGTATAATTACGAAGGCAATGAACGAACGGTCGATGTGCACATTAACCGGCTCCGCGAACGATTCCCCGAAGACCGGCATACCTTTCGGATCAGCACGATTCGGGGGTTGGGGTATCGGCTCGAGGTGCAGTCATGAAGCGTTTGCGCATAATCGGGGATGTATTGTTAAAATCAATCTTCATTCTATTGATGCTCTCCTTATGCTGGATCTCAGCTTATTTCGTCACGGATTGGAGCTTTCAGCGATGGGGATGGCATTCGAGTATGTTACTTCGCCAGCTGTCTATTTCCATCTTGGGTTTTATCTTCTTCGGCGTATTCATATCTATTATTTCGCCATTCGTGCGAAAGAAGCAGATGGCATTCTTTTATGAATTAACCCATGCGCTCAAAAGAATTTCCAAAGGGGATTTCCAAATTAATTTGAATACATTTGAGGGAAGAAACGACTCCCCGCTCGGTCAACTGGCCTACAGCATTAACGATATGGCGGTGAACCTGAAGGCCATGGAAGAGATGCGTCAAGAATTTATCTCGAATGTTTCCCATGAAATCCAGTCCCCGCTTACCTCCATCAGCGGATTTGCCCGCGCCATGTTGTACGAGGAGCTTCCCCGGGAGGATCAGCTGCAGTATCTGGCAATCATCGAAGCCGAGAGCGTCCGGTTATCGAGGCTTAGCGATGATTTGCTCCGTCTCTCATCGCTCAACTCGGAACATCATCCGTTTCATCCGGAGGAATACCGGTTGGATAAGCAGCTGCAGCTGCAAATTCTAACATTCGAACCGCAGTGGCTGGACAAAAACTTGGAGATCCGTGTATCCTTAGCGGAGCTTTCTGTCAAAGCCGATAAAAACCTGTTAAGTCAAGTATGGGTCAACCTGATTCATAACGCAGTCAAATTCACACCTGAAGGCGGAACAATAAGCGTCACTCTGGAGCAGCAGGATGACAGAGCCGTCGTTCACATAGCGGATTCCGGTATTGGCATGTCTGCGGAGGATCAGAGCCGCATCTTCGAACGTTTCTTCAAGGCCGATAAGTCCCGCACCCGAACTGCCGGAGGCAGCGGCCTAGGACTGTCCATCGTGCATAAGATTGTGGAGCTGCATCAGGGAACAATCTCTGTCCGCAGTCAATTAGGCGAGGGAACGACACTGTCAATCTCGCTTCCGTGCCATCCGCATTGAACACGGAAGCGATTTATTGTCCCCCTATGTTAATCCTCGAGCTCCCACGCCGGATTCCATACAACTTCCCACAGATGACCATCGGGATCTTGAAAATGACCCGAGTATCCGCCCCAGAAAGCATCATGCGCCGGATCCGTTATGACAGCCCCAGCCTTACGGGCAAGCTCCATGATTTGATCCACTTCTTCTTTACTGCCGACGTTATGACCAATCGTAAACTCAGTAGAGCTTGGTGTGGACAGGGAAACTTTAGTCTCATGGGCAAGATCCACACGCTTCCAGATGGCTAGCTTAACCCCCGCTTGCAAATCAAAGAAGGCAACGGCTCCATGCTCAAATTCTTGTCCGACTATTCCTTGTGTGGGCAGGCCCAATCCGTCTCGATAGAACTTCAACGCTCTCTCTAAATCATCTACTCCCAGTGTAAGTACGGATATCCGCGGCTTCATCTGTACTCCTCCTCCTTGAATTCTCTTGTTGGTTCGCTCACTACTCTATTTTCACCTAATCGGAGTCTGTATGAATTGTAAAAACCGGACAAGTTATTTAAACACTTGATTGGGAGTCAATCCGTAATAGTGTTTAAAATGGTGATTAAAGTGCGGCTGATCGTAATAGCCATATCGCAGGGCAATATCAGTGAAGCGGGACGGAGCGCTCATATGCATCTCCTGCAGCAGACTTTGAAATCGAATGATATCCGTAAGCTCCTTCGGGCTGACGCCGAGCTCCCTTTGGAACGTTCTTCTTATGCTCCTTTCACTGTAACCAAGCGTATCTGCCAATGAGCGAATGCCAATCATTCCTTGACTTGCATACATGTACTGCATACTTACTTGAAGCAAGCTATCCTTGGGTGAACCATCCAATTGAAGGAATTGCAATAGTTTCTCCTCAACCTTCTCGATCATGCCGGAAACCGCAATGCTCGAATTGATGCCTTCGAATAGATGCAGAGCTTCATGTCCCCATAGATCTTCAAGCCATACGCGATGTCCATTCAGCTCGGAGACGGGACTTCTAATGAAATGGCATGCAGTGTCCGAATACAATCGAATGCCGAACAAGGATTGATCTTCAGATAGAGCGATGGCTTCATATTGAGTCATCAGCCCAACCGCGAAGGCTCCGTTGGAATGAGAGGCTGCTCTTCGATCCACAATAATGTCGACGCATCCATCCGGCAGGATTCGGTGTAATTGACTTTCATTCGATGCACAGTAATCTACGGTCCAATAGCATGCTACATATGCTTCCAGACACTCACTTGGCAGAAACTCCCGGTAACGATAATTAGACGCCGTTAATTCGTGCTGCAGGACAGGCGGTTGAACAGGAAGATAGGTTCGCATGCAGCTTCTCACCTCCTCCATAACGAGTTTACTAGTCACTTTAATATAAACTTATTCACCCTGTAGAAAGCAAGTGAAGCGCTGCTCACCGCTTAGTCCTGGTTTTTCTTAGCCTCGCTCAATGCTCTGCTCCACCAAAGTAAATCATCCAACGCATGATTCAAGCTTGAGGTATCATGATCGCTGGCTATAAACCGATTATTTACGATTTTCTCGTGCACCTTCGTCAGATGAAGCGCACTTCCCAGTGCTGCCATTTTCAATTCGATCAGTACGAGCCGCAGCTGCTCAATTCCACGAATGCCGCCTGTCGGTCCATAGCCAATAAAGCTTGCCGGCTTGCGTCCCCATTCCTCGTATAAATAATCGAGGGCATTCTTGAGGGCGGAGGTAAAGCTGTGATTATATTCGGGGCTAATGAACAAGTAACCATCCGCTTCCTTGATCTTGTCTGCCCAGCGCTGCTGCAGAGGATCTTCATACTGGCCCAGTATGGGCGGTTTAGCGAGATCATACATCGGTAAATCCCATTCCTTCAAGTCGATCAGCTCGACTTGGACATCTCCTCTGGCAGCTGCTGTATGAAAGGCCCATTCCCCAATGGATTTGCCTCTTCGGCCTTCCCGGACGCTTCCAATAATAATTTGTATTTTCATTGCGTTTCTCTCCCTTATGATGAATCGTGATTAGTCGAACGTTAGGACGATCTTACCGCGGCCGTGCCGCGTCTCGATCAACCGGTGGGCAGCTTCAACCTGATCGAGCGGGAACATCTCCCGGATATGAATGCGCAGTCTCCCCTTCGTATGCAGCTCTACCAGCTCGGCAAGACGGGCAGCGGAGCGTTCGCCGCGAACGGTGCGAAGGCCAAGTTCCTCATTCAATTCATAGGCTACGAATGTGCAGATGCGGTTCTTGTCCTTCACCAATTCCACCGATGCGCGGACACCCTCAGCACCGGCTGTATCGAATGCGGCGTCAATCCCTCCCGGAGCGATCGCTTGCACCCGTTCGACCAGCCCTTCTCCATACGTAACCGGTATGGCGCCAAGCGAGCTAAGATAGTCGTGGTTGCTCTCGCTGGCTGTGCCGATCACAGTCTTGGCCCCCCATTCCTTGGCCAGCTGTACAGCGAAAGCACCCAGAGAACCGGCTGCTCCATGGATCACGACCGTATCCCCTTCACCAACGCCAATTGCCTTCAACGCGATATAAGCGCCCTGGCCGTTGCCAGTCAACCCTCCTGCCTCAGCCCAGGACATCGCCGCCGGCTTGCTCACGATCTGGCTTGTGCTAACCACCACATATTCGGCATAGCAGTTTAGCATCGCGAATCCGAGAACTTCACTGCCCAATGTAAAGCCGGATACCCCATCCCCGACCTGATCCACGATTCCAGCAAATTCGTTACCCGGAATTTGCGGCAAGTTAATCGTGACACCTGCAGGCGACCAGCCTCTGCGTATTCCGCAATCGTAATGCTGTACGCCTGCCGCCTTAACTCTAACCCTCACTTGACCAGGACCGGCTTGCGGATCAGGAAACTCCATCACCTTCATGACCTCCGGACCGCCAATTGACTCAAATGCAGCTGCCTTCATCGTCCATCCCTCTCCTTCTTGTTTGTTCGTTTAAAGCCATTCTATAATTGATTTGCAATAAATAAAAATATATATTTGATTATAAAGATCATATACTGTGGTATATGACGATGGGAGGAAAAAGGATGGAACTGCTGCAACTGCAGTACTTTCGGACGGTCGCCAAATTGGAACATATGACACGGGCAGCCCAAGAGCTGCGGATCGCGCAGCCTGCGCTCAGCAAGACAATCGCTCGGTTAGAGGAGCATGTAGGCGTGTCGCTGTTTGACCGCCATGGCGGGCGGATTCGATTAAATTCGTTCGGCAGAGCGTTTTTGAACAAAGTGGAAGCTGCGCTGGGATTACTGGATGAAGCGAAGAAGGAAGTGCTCGAGTTAGCGGGGCTGGAGCAAGGGAGCATTCATTTGGCGACATCGACATTAACTCGCTTGTCAGAGCCATTGGGTAAATTCCTGACTCTTCATCCCCATGTCAATATGCAAATTACGCAAGCCTCGACGGCAGAAATTGCGCAACTCATCGAAACTGGAGCGGTCGATATCGGCTTTACGGCGATGCCGGTTGATCATCCCGGAATTGCGTATGCGACCGTACTGAAGGAAGATTTATATTTGGCGGTTCACCCGAAGCATCGCTTAGCCAACCGCCAATCTATTCGCCTGAGTGACGCAGCCGACGAACCGTTTATCGGGTACAAAGAAGGGTTTGTTTTTCAAAGAATGAACGATATGTTTTTCCGGGAGGCCGGAATATCGCCGAAATTCGTCTGCCGGGTAGACGAACCAGCCGCTGTTGTCAGTCTGGTCCGCACCGGGCTCGGTGTTGCTCTATTCGGATGTAAGGGCGGAGAGAACTCCGATCTTACGCTTCTGCCTATTGAATATCCGGTCTGTCAGCGTAACTATCAGCTTATTTGGTCAGAGAAGCGATACTTCTCCTTGGCCGCACGCAAATTTCGCGACTTTGTCATTCAATATTTTTCCAGTCGGTAGACAGCCCCTAACGATCGCATAGGCATCCTCTCATCTCATTGCACTCGCTATCCTAATTCGTTCGACAACGTGACGAGCTTGTTGATCGTTTTCCAGTTGCGCGTAGTAACCGGCACCCCCAGTTTCTCCACCTGGACCGCAAGCTTCGAATTGCGGATACTTTGGTGAAACAAAAGATAGATGTCCCTGCCCACAACGCGGAATTGCTCGTCTTGGGAGCTGAAGGCTCCCAGCTTCTCAAGCTTCTCAGCCTGGGGCTCCTCCAGCAGCATCGCGACATATAAGCTCTCGCTCTCTGAGGCAGCTTCTGCGTCGGCAATGAGCTTGCGTGAGAATGGGCAGACCTCCACAAGCTTATTCAATTCCGCGGATGATCGGATCATGACCTTGATCGGCATCCCGAACTCCTTCTCAATCATTTGTTCGATCCGGTTGCGCAATACCGCCTCGTCTTCATCCGACTCGAATAAGACGTTGCCGCTCTGAATGTACGTTTGGACACGGGCCAGGCCCACCGCGCCAAGCGCTTCTCTTAGATCCGCCATCTTGATTTTGTTCTTCCCGCCAACATTAATGCCTCTCAGCAAAGCAATGTAAGTTGTCATGTACTCACCACTTTCTCTAGTTTCTATTATTTTCAAGTTTATCCTATTTCCAAGGCTGCCTATTGTACAAAAGCGACCTCCGCATACGGTTAATGTGTATTGCCCTGCCTCACTTCGTCAATGATTGCCTTGACGCCCATGTCGATTTGCTCCGGCTGCGCCCGCGAAATGCTGATCCGCAGAAACTTGTCCCGCTCCCGGTAATCCGTTAGATAAAACCTTTTTCCGGAGACAACGCTGACGTTTCTCATCGCAAGCCGCTTCGTCAGACTATCCAAATTAACCGTTTTCGGCAGCATAAAAGGCACATAGATGCCTGAGTTTATGCACGTCACGCCAATTGAACCCGCATCGTTATACCGTTCTACAGCCTCATTTAAGGCACGGACCCTCGCTGTGTATTGATTGCATATTTTGCGCTTATGCCGTTCATACATGCCATTCTTGATGTATACCTCAAGAGCCGCCTGGGATAGCAGCGAGGTATCTGCATAACTTTTACAGGCGTGATATGTCTCCAGTAACCGTTCCGGCAGCACGGCGGCGCCCAATCGCAAGCCAGGGAAGATGATCTTGGAGAAGCTCTTCAAATAAACGACGTGAGAAGTCCGGTTATATGCGTAGATGGGCTCGAAGCCCCGTTCTTCTCCTAAGTCGGCCATGTAATCGTCCTCTACGATATACACATCGTATTTACTGGCCAAACCAGCAATCGCTTTCCTCTCCTCCACGCTGTACGAGGTACCCAGCGGGTTGTGATATCTAGACATCGTATAAAAAAACTTAATTCCGCCGTTCTTGAACTTCTCCTCCAATTCCTGCAAATCAATGCCTTTCGTCGAGCGAGCGATTCCGCATACCGGTATGCCTTCCGCTTCGAGAAAACGCAAATAGATATCGTACCCCGGCTGCTCGACCAAGATGACCCGCTTACCGCTCGGGAACGGCATCCTGGCCAATATCTCTAATGCCTGCTGCGCCCCCGAAGAAATCACGATCCGGTCCGCACTGGCAAACACTTGGTCGCTTGCCAAATGGGAAACAAGCGTATGCCGGAGTTTCTCTAGCCCACTCCACTCCCCGTAAGTGAACAGGTGGTATTTGTAAGTATCGATCGCCTTGTTCAAGCAGTGCTGGAAATCCAAATACGGAAACACGTTGACATCCGGAAGCACCGAAGCAAAATCGATCAGCTTGCTCTTGTTCTCCGCGCTGCCAGACTGTTCTTCCGGTTTGCCGACGACATAATAACCGCTTTGCGAGATGGAATAAATGGCATGCCTTTTCTCCAGCTCTGCGTATGCCCGAGTGATCGTGCCGGTACTGCATCCGTACGACTTCGCGGCGCTTCGGACCGAGGGCAGCTTCTGGCCCGGCCGGTAATGTCCTTCACTTATTTGCTGCTCCATATCGGAGAGAATGAACAAATATTTTCGCATCCTGTTCCTCCTCGCTTTATCTCATCATTATACAAGATCCGGACATCTGTATCGATACAGTTCGAGTAATTCAATATTGTCCGGGAGGCTGATTCGGCCTATTATTTCAAGTAACGGATCGATGGTTGTTCACAAGTATGATTCCGACTCTTGAAAGGAGGAGAACGACATATCCAACCAGAACGATTTACAACGCGCTTATTTATCAGCCGTGTTGAATGCGGTCATTATCGGGTTTTCGTTTTTGTTTACGAAAATAGCGCTTGAATACGCCAAACCGATGGACACGCTGATGTATCGTTTTGCCGTATCGTTTGCCGTCATGTCGCTCCCGGTTCTGCTTGGCCGCGTGAAACTGAACTATCGCGGGAAACCGATATACAAGGCGTTATTGCTCGCAACGATGTACCCGCTTGGCTTCTTCACATTCCAAATATTCGGGCTGCAGCAAGCCACCTCATCCGAAGGAGGTATCTTATACGCCTTCACACCTGTCTTGACAATGCTGCTCGCCTTCGTATTCTTGAAGGAAGTAACCACCCGCCTGCAGATGCTGTCCATCTTCCTATCGGTTCTCGGCGTTGTATTCATCTTTGCGATGAAAGGGGGCGGCATCGAATTATCGAATATGACGGGGATTTTCCTGTTATTCTTGTCATGCCTGGCTTTTGCCGGTTACAGCGTTTTGGCCCGGTCTCTCTTGAGAACCTTCAGCCCTGCTGAGATCAGTTATATGATGCTGGGAATCGGCTTTGTCACCTTCCTGGCAATATCGCTCACGGGTCATACGGCAGCTGGGACGCTTCATACTTTGATCGAACCACTCGCCAGCAGCACCTTCATCCTCTCAACGCTCTATCTCGGTGTGTTGTCTTCCCTTCTGACTGCACTGCTATCGAACTACGCTTTGTCCAAGATTGAAGCATCCAGCATGAGCGTGTTCTCCAATCTGTCGACTGTCGTCTCGATCGCGGCTGGAGCGATTGTTCTTCAGGAAGAAATGACGGTATATTCGATCATAGGATCGTTGATGATTATCACGGGCGTTATCGGAACCAATCATTGGAGGCGCCGCCAATCAGAGTCGCGGACATTCCAGTCGGAACGGGCAGACGCCCGATGAGGATATGAGAATTGTATTGGAGGGAATATGAATGAACGAGCTGAATGCTTTATTTCGTACAAGGATCGGACTGTCCGCTAACGAAAGGTTGACTTTCGAAAGCTTGGATCACGTTCTTGCTTTGACGGCTGCAGCCATCCCATTTGAGAATTTACGCATCATGGATCAAAAAACCAACGAGATCTCGATCGCAAATTTAACGAACAACCTGCTTGTGCAGCATGAAGGGGGACTCTGCTACGAATTAAACACCCTGCTCTACCTCTTCTTGATCGACAATGGATTCGACGCCGTTCTCACGCGCGGGGTTGTCTATAATTATGATGCACAAGCGTTTGTAACGCTGGGAAGAACGCATGTAACCCTTCTTCTCATGCACGAGGGGCAAGCATATCTGGTTGATACGGGCTTCGGCGGGAATTTGCCATTAAAACCTGTTCCCCTAACCGGGGAAACGATCACTTCCACGAATGGGGAATTTCGGGTCGTACGCGTGGACAACGAGCATGGTGACCATAGGTTTGAAATGAAATTGAAGCATAAGCATGCCGATTGGCGGATCGGCTATGCCTTCGATTCCAGGAAGCCGGTAACCGATCTATCGGAATTCAATGAGATCCAACGAATCATCGCCGAGCATCCGCAATCTTCATTCAATAAACATCCGCTCCTCACCAAGCTTACCGAGCGAGGAAGTCTAACCTTGACGAACACTTCGATTACGCAATGGGAGGATGGAATCATGACGAAAGAGAATATTGACGACTCGAGGTTCAAGGAGCTGTTGAAGCAGCATTTTGGAAGATAGACGCATGCAGGTGAGAGCAAGCTGCGCCCGCTCACTCCATTCCCATTACTTAGGCGCAAGCTGCTTATCCCGCGCCGAGTCGAGACGGGCGCAACCTTACTCGTATAAAAGAGTTGCACGGCCCTTAATCCATGAACGCGATTTGAATTAATTCTTTCGCCTTCTTCAGCTTCCGCGCATCTAACTGCTGAAGCATAGCTAAGATTTCGCTTATCGTTACGGATTCTAGTGAGGAATGCGCGAGGACCGCCGGAACGGTATGCCCATCTTGAGCCGAGTCAGGCTTCTCCTCGTATGAATCCCCTTGAACCCATGATGCTTCTGACGTATCCTTCATGCATTGTACAAGAAATTGCATCTGTTCGATATTATATCTGCGCAGAAAGTTCCGTACATTATGTTCAATGTGGCTGTGCAGCTGTTGATGTAATTCATACACGTGACGACCGAGTGGGGTTAAATGAAACAATACGGCATTTTATTCGATGAGCCGAAGCCAGGGCGACCATTCGTCAGCTTGCTTCCTAGAATCAAAGGCGTTTCCTTACTGACCGTTATGAGCACTCCTAATTTCGTATATAAGTGGATTTTCGGCAATCCGGTTACAAAAATATTATTTCGCGGTACATTTCGTAAAATGGGGATACACAAGCTCAAATGGTATAACTACACCGGAATGGAAGGTCGCAGTTTAGAGAAACGCCAACACTATTTAATGAGAACGGAACGTTTATTCTCGAATCTATAACCCCCTACTTTACGAACCTGTGGGCTGATCTCACGGAAAAAACGCAGCCCTGATCCGGCTGCGATTGTCCTCATCTTATCGATGTTCTCTGACCAAAGAAACAGCTGAAACAGGGAGAAACACCGTAAATTCAGCACCGCCGCCGGTGATATTCGCAGCTTCTATATATCCCCCATGTGCGATTAAGATTTGCCTGGCGATCGCAAGACCCAGACCCGCCCCTCCGGACGCCCTCCGCTCCGTCTTATCGACCTGATAAAATCGATCGAACAAATGAGGAATTGCTTCCGGAGGAATGCCAGGCCCCGTATCCTTGACGGCGACGCTAACAAACCCGGAGTCTTCTGTGCGAGAAATAGTTAAGGTGATGGCTCCACCATGAGGGGTATGCTTCAGAGCATTCGCCACTAAGTTAAGGAAGACCTGCTTAATCCGCCTTGCATCGATATGGATCCAAACCGTGTCGCCGGATGCCGGAACAACCAAATGAACGCCGTATGCCTCAGCTTCCGGCAAAACAAGCTCTGATAAGTCAGTCAAGAGTACAGCAAGATCGGTCATTTCTTTATGTAGAATCAGTTCACCCGCCTCCGCCGAGGACAAAAGCTGAAGCTCATCCACCAGCCGAATCAAACGAAGCACTTCATCGTGAAGCGGCAGCAGCGATTCCGGCTTAACGTCGGAAGGGGATTGTTGAATCAGCTCCAGCTTGGATAAAACGATCGACAGCGGCGTTCTTAATTCATGAGCAACGTCCTCTACCAATCGTTTACGGCTATTCTCCGCTTCCCGTAAATTGAGCGTCATCTTGTTGAACGCCTCTCCAACCTGTCCATACTCATCCCGTCTTAGAACCGGAACTTCCGCGTCCAATTCTCTGCGCGCCACTCTATCCATCACAGCGATTAGTCGTTTGAGCGGTCTTACGAGCATGCCCGACAGCCAGTAACATACAACGGCGGTGATGCCCGCTACATAAAGAGTAACCGTAATGGCTTTTAACTCCATTTGTTCCAAGATAAAGCCTCTTAGTCCTTCCAGCTGTTCCACCGGGACCTCGCCACCGCCCCCTTCTGAATAATATCTGGCGAATAAACTGCCTAGAAATCCTTGTGTTGTACCGATATAAGCCACGCTTACGAGAACAACAAGCACAGCCATAACGGTGAAAATTTTACCCCGAACCGTCATTTCGACTCACCGAACCGATAACCGAAGCCGTACACGGTCTGAATGTATTGCGGGTTCCCCGGGTCAATCTCCAGCTTTTTACGGAGTTTGCTAATATGCGAATCTAAGGTTCTTTCATAGTTCATGAATTCCTCATCCATGGACGCCCTCATTAGCTGCAGACGACTAAAGACGATTCCCGGCCTGGCCGCCAGGGTTAGCAAGATTTTAAACTCGGTAGGCGTAAGCGGAATGAGTTCTCCACCTCTTATGGCTTGAAACCTGGCTTGATCAATGAACAGATCCCCCCGCTCAAGAACGAGATTCTCATCCGGCTTCTGCTCGATTCGCCGCAAGACGGCGCGAATGCGGGATGCAAGCTCCCGTAAACTAAACGGCTTCGTGATGTAGTCGTCAGCCCCGAGCTCAAGCCCGACGATCTTATCCGTTTCTTCAGATTTGGCTGTAACCATAATAATGCCATATGAGCCGGATTGTCTTAATTCCCGGCATACTTCGATGCCGCTCTTTCCAGGCAGCATCCAATCGAGCACTACAATACCCGGCCGCCGCTTCCCTGCAATATCGAGCGCTTCATGTCCGTTAGTTGCAGTTATGACGTGAAATCCTTCCTGCTCTAGGAACCGTTTCATTGTTTCCAGCATTGTCAGCTCATCTTCCACGAGAAGAAGGGTGGTTTCCATGAGACATTCCTCTCCTACTTTTTTTTATACTATAACACCTTTTTTCCGGCAAGAGGAACGTCCATACAAAAAAAAGAAGACCTCCAACTTTTCTACACATTCATTCTGTACACTGTGAAAAAACCGAATGAAGGAGAATGACAGATGAGAGGTTTGTTAATGCTCGAATACGAAATGACCTTTTTACTTATTATTTTTTGGGGGATCGTTTTGTACAAAACCAATAGATTACATCGATCACGAACAGACACTGCACTGTGCTCCAATATAGGCAAGGTACGTCTATGGCTGTATACGGCAATCTTCATGACCGGGATCAAGGTCGCTGCAATCGCAGTGCTGTGGCATGCGGACTGGGCGTTTGTTGAAGATAAGGTTCTGGTCCAGCTGCCGTTGTACCTCCTATCGATTACCGCCGTTTTCTCTTTTTCGCTCCCATACCTAAAGGCCGTTTCCTCCGAGGCTCTTTCCTCGCAGGAAAGCACGCTGCCGGAAGCGGTTCGTTTCCAACTTTTCAATCCAATTGTCAAATTCCCTGTTACCGCGGTCTTGATATCATCAGTCGCCGCATGTATGCAAATGCTGTTCTTATCGCAATCTCCATTCCGACCGGGAACACTGGTGTTGGTTTGGGGCGGATTATTCGTATGGGCAGTCCTGTATTGGCGGATTCAATCGATGCGCTACAACAGAATCGTCGCTGACCAAGCATTCCCGCCCAATCGATCGGTTCAACAGAAATGTGCAAGAGCGGCCCTCGTATGCTTATCTTTGGCCGCCTTGCTTGGAATCACCGTTCTCACCGGCATGACCGCTTCACGCTTGCCCGCCCGTATGAATATGGCAGATCATGGCGGCAGCCTACACCATCATACGAACCATGCTTCGATGATCAGTGTGGAAGATTTAAAAGGTCCTCAGAGCGGAACTCCGGACCGCATGTTCACCTTGTCTGCCCAAACTATGAAGCGCACAACTCTGTCTGGGGAACTGGAGGAAGTATGGGCATTCAATCAACTGATCCCTGGTCCTGAATTGCGGGTCCAAGAAGGCGAGCTGGTGGAAGTCAAACTGGTCAATATCGATATTGACGAAGGGGTAACGCTGCACTGGCATGGGCTCAATGTTCCCAACGGGGAAGATGGCGTAGCTGGATTGACCCAGGATGCGGTATTGCCGGGGGGTCAGCATACGTACCGGTTTATTGCGAATCAGACGGGGACGTACTGGTATCATTCCCATCAGCAATCCTCGGTCCAGGTCGCCAAAGGTCTGTACGGCGTATTGATCGTGGAGCCACAAGCTTCAAACGAGGCAAAGAACGTTGATCTCGCCGTTATGTCGCATGGGCAAGGAACAAGTAACGGCACGACCATTACGCTAGGGTCGCTCGGGGAGCTTCAACGTGTCCTTGTAAATCCGGGAACGTCCGTCCGCCTGCGGCTGATTAACGCCCGCAACATGCCGCAATCCTTCCATTTGTCAGGCGTACAATTTCGGGTAACAGCAATTGACGGGATCGATCTCCATGAACCGCAATTGATTTCCGGTCAGAAGCTGCTGCTCGCAGCCGGGGGGCGATATGACCTTTCGTTTCAGATGCCGACCGGCGCGGTTGGTCTTGCTCACTCCACCGACTTCATCACAGATCATAGCGACGCCCTCGTGTTAGCTTCCAATAATAAGGATTTGCCTCCCCCGTTCCAGCAGGAATCGACTTTTGACCCTGCAGCATACGGCACTCCAAGTTCTGTACCGTTCGACGCGGAAACGAACTACGACAGAAGCTATACTCTAGTTCTTGATAATCGTGTTGGATTTTACAATGGCAAATTAACGAATCTGCAGACGATTAACGGGTATGTGTTTCCTCATACGCCATCCCTAATGGTCCGGGAGGGAGATATCGTTAAGGTTAAATTCGTGAATCGCGGGTTTATGGACCATCCCATGCATCTTCATGGCCACCACATCCTGGTTTTAAGCCGCAATGGCACTGCCGTTACAGGCAGCCCTTGGTGGACAGACACGCTTAATGTTGCGCCCGGCGAAACCTATGAAACGGCATTTGCGGCCGACAACCCGGGATTGTGGATGGACCATTGCCATAATCTGGACCATGCAGCCGCAGGGATGTCCATGCATCTCATGTATGAGGGCATCTATACGCCTTATGAAATCGGTGCGGATACGATCAATCTAACGGAATAAATGCAATTGATCGCGGATAAGGGAATGGACTGAGCGTCTTCTTACTCAATGTCCTCCACTCCTGCAAGTTGTTTATGTGCCGTATTCATGCCATTCCATCCATGTTATAGTAAATAAGGGATCTACATGCAGCAGTTATCTATTAACAGGAGGAGGGATCTCATGGAATACATAAGGGACTACGCCATGTACGCATCCATATTCGGCATGTTTAGTTTTTGCTGGTTCGGCTGGGCACAAGAAGATCCCAGGAAAAGCTGGCGCAAATATATTGGTATCGCTTCCGGTGTAGCACTTCTAGTATGCTTGCTGGGTGTCTATCTAAGCGTAACGAACTGGGACGCGCCTTCCGCTTTGTCAAACACGGGCTCATTCAGTCAATACCT
Organism: Paenibacillus mendelii; assembly: GCF_024498075.1. Lineage (GTDB taxonomy): Bacteria > Bacillota > Bacilli > Paenibacillales > Paenibacillaceae > Paenibacillus_Z > Paenibacillus_Z mendelii. Next base: position 87,391 of record NZ_JANHOF010000005.1, on the reverse strand, counting down.
CATTACAGTCTACATTGAATTCTTTGTGGCTGGCGCCGGTGCTTTTGTGTTGATTAAATTCAAGCATAAGGATTACGTCGCCCCTTGGATTGCCTTTATTGTAGGTATTCATTTTATTGGCTTGAAAAGTGTTTTTAATGACAGCAGCTTATATATCCTGGCGGCATTACTCGTGGCAGTCTCAATCATTTCGTTATTTATATCCCGCAAACTGCAGGTAGCGAACAGCGCGATTACAGGCATTGGCGCCGGTACGGTTTTGTTTGGCTTTGCTATACTAGGATTGATTCGATATGCATCGGTATAAACAAGGAACCACGTCCAGCGGATGTGGTTTCCTTGTTTATCGGTAGAGCCTGTGAACCCGTATCCCGCTTGTTTCCACACAACCAAGTCTTTGTTATGTGCCCAGCGCGTTATTAGCCGTTCATGACATACGAATACCCTTGACCGATCTACGGACAAGGGCATTCGTATTGTGTTATAGGTGGTCGAGCTGCCGGTTTATGGCTTCTCCACCAGCACCGGCGCCTTGCGGAATTTGGTCGCCTGTTCGTAATCGTAAGCCATGCCGAGCAGATCCGCTTCGCTCCACATCTTGCCGACGAAGGCGATTGCGAATGGTGATCCGCTCTTATAGTAACCGCCGGGAACGGTGACCAGCGGGACGCCCGCAATGTTGATTTCGGAGACGGTCGTCGCGCCGATGTTGTCTTTGCTGTCCAGCTGCGGCGTTTCCTTGAACATTTGTGGATAGACCAACACATCCAGATTGTGCTCATCCATCACATCGTTGAAGATTTGCAGCATTTTGGTACGGACCTTCACGAAAGCAGATAAATCCGCCACGCCGTTCGGATCCGGATGCTTCTTGTTATACCGGTCGAAGATGGAAGGCGTCTGCCCCGTCTTATCCATCAGCTCCTGCACGGACTTGATCGCCGCATTCGGCCCAAGCCGCTCCAGATAGTCCTGCATATCGTAGATAACGGACTCGATGCCCACCGATCCGGATGCTTTGACATACTCGGCAAATTCGGTCCCGGCGAAAGGATCCGGAACGACGGTCGCGCCCTGCTTCTCCAGCTCCGCGATCGCGCGGTCGTAGAGCTGCTGCGTCTCATCCGTCAGCTCCTGATTCCTCCAGCCCGGGCCGTAGAGTCCGATTCGCTTGCCTTTGAGTGCGAGCGGGTTAAGCTTGGATGTATAGCCGCTGCGGGGCATATTGCCGATGGAAGCGACCGTCTTCGGATCCTCATGACTGTATCCAGCGATCACATCCAGCATGATGGCCGCGTCTTGAACCGTTCTGGCATGGGGGCCAATAACATCCCGTGTGCTTCCGCCGAGCGGAACGACCCCGGCATTGGCAACCAAGCCGAATGTCGGCTTAATGCCGACCAGCGCCTGCGCAGCCGCGGGATTCTGAATGGATCCGCCCGTCTCCTCCGCAATGCCGAGCACCGCAAAATTACCCGAGATCGAGGTGGCCGTTCCGCTGCTGCTCGCACCCGGCACCAGCCTTCTGTCGACCGCATTATATGTATCCCCGTCCCAGCTCGTTGTCGCTCGCGTACCTGAGCTGCTGAAGGCCGGAATGTTAGTTCTGCCCAGGATGATGGCTCCGGCTTCCTTCAAGCGGCTGACGACCGGCGCATCCGTCTCCGGTATGAGCTCAATGCCGCCCTTGTCCTTGCTCAGCGGCTCCCAGCCCATCGTCGACGGGAAGCCCGCCATGTCCACAGCCTCCTTGATGACAATCGGAACACCGGCTAATTTCCCCAGCGGCTTGCCCGCTGCGCGAAGCCGATCGATCTCTTTCGCTTCCGCCAATGCCTTGTCGTTCATGACAGTGAAGGCATTATAGGCGGATTCATATTTTTTTATGCGATCCAGATAGGCCTGCACGACCTCCACGGCCGTATAGTCACCCTTGGCGTAGCCAGCTTGCAATTGTTGAACGGTAATTTCTTCGAAGCGGAATTTGTCGGCTGCCGATGCCGCAGGCACGGAAACCAGTACAGTTGCAGTCAGCATAATGACGAGAATGATGGATAAAGAACGTCTGAACGAGAAATGAACGGCTTGCTGTCCCATAGACATTAGGCTCCTCTCCCAATCTTGCTTTTGTCGCAACTCTCTCAATCTACCGATCGTGTCGCACATCCTCCCGCACCCGTCCTCACATCGCCGCCCACCTCCGCAAGGCCATTAATCTGGCCGCTTTTCTACCAAGATAGTAACACCGTCTCAATTTTACGTCAATATGTTTAACATTAAAAGTTATCTTAATGTCATAAAAATGTCTGAATCCACAAATTCATTGAGGGTTCGAGAGTGGTTATGTTTGATTCAATTATTTTATGTTATATTTACTTACATATAGTACTCCCAAACAAACCAATAACATCTTTATTTTTCTTGCGCATAAAAAAACCCCTTACAATGATCTGGTCAGGCAGCGCCTGTCCATGATCCACTGCAAAGGATCGAACCAACGGGGAGATTCCGCCTCTCTCAATCATAGTGATGTACTTCGTCCATGCAGCGGTCTAATCCATGTCTTTCTCCCCGCTCCTGCCCCATTGCTCACGCCTGTAATACGTAGGCGACTGCCCGGCATGCTTCTTGAACAAACGGCTGAACACGGCAATGTCGTTATAACCGCTGTCCCGGCTAATCTGCTGGACGGTTGTATTCGTATGCACCAGCAGATGCTTCGCCTTGTTCATCCGATACTGGAGCATCAATGCGGACGGTGTCATACCGGTTGCTTGCTTGATCCGTCTGGTTAAATAATCCGGGGAAAAGTGGAAGCGTCCGCCCAATTCCGCGACACTCAGCGGTTCCGCATAATGACGCTGCATATAAGCGATCACTGCCTTGATCGGATCAGACGGATCCTTCCGTTCACTGTCCAGCCACACCATCCGTTCGAGCAGCTCGAGAAAGCACATTTGTTTATGCAGCGCCCCTCTGCCCGGCACTTGTTCTTCATGCAGCTGCTCGAACAGCTCCTGCCAGTCCGGCTGCGGGTATACGCCGCGCATCGGCAGCGCGATCTCGAATTGTGGAGAACGGACACCTTCGCCGCTGTCGAGCTGCTTCACGCGAGGAGACTGCTCCGGCAAGAGGGGATCGGTTTCGATCCGCCATGCTGCCTGCGGCAAAAAATGGACATAGCGGAACACCGTCTTGACCCCGCTGGCCCGATGTCCATAATGCCGGATGCCCGGCGTCTGAATGAACCATTGTCCTGCGGTAAGCGTATAGGCGCTTTCGCCTTCCGTGAAGTAGAGCGCACCCTCCTCGATGAACATGGCCACAAAGGTCGAAAAAACTCGCTCCGGATGCATATCGATCGGCCCGTAATTCACCTTTCCGGAGGAGATGTACGTCGGGAACGGACTGCATTGAAATCGCAAAGCTGGAGAACCTTCCATCCTGATACGGCTCCTTAAAGTCGGATTTGATCAAAATTATACCTGATACAATCATGGGAATAAACGGTTTTCCATGCTAGTATCGTTATGAAATCATCAAATCGCAACTCATATAAGGAGCGAATGACATGAATATAAACGACTACTTAACCCCGTACAAACGGGATAAGCCGGTGCTTACCGGCTCTGGAGTGGCGGGCGCCTTCGATGAGAAAGCGATCGATTGCCCGTTCGTGTTCTACCATCAAAACCAATATTACATGATGTACATCGGCTTTGACGGCAAAGGCTACCAGACGGGGCTGGCAACCAGTGATAATCTGCTCGATTGGGAGCCGATTGGCTTGGTGCTGCGCCGTGGAGAAGGCAGCGGCTGGGATTCATTGAATGCCGCCGGATGCTGGATCCTGCGCGAGAACGATATGGACGGCCCGCCGGTGCTCAAGAAATGGCAGAATAAATATTGGCTCGCCTATCATGCCTATCCCGGCGATGGCTATGAGAACGGCCCCGGACGCATCGGGCTCGCATGGACGGAGGACCCGAGCCTGCTTAACTGGAACCGGCTGCCGGAGCCGATTCTGTCGCCGGAGGACGGTGCCGCGTGGGAGCAGGGCGGCTTGTATAAGGAATGCCTGCTGGAGCATGACGGCCTGTTCTATTTGTTTTACAACGCCAAGAACAAGACGGACAGCGGCTCCGGTTGGGTGGAGCAGACCGGTCTGGCTACATCGCCCGATCTGGTGAATTGGACCCGAGTCGACGGGAATCCGCTGCTGCGCGTTACCGCAAATGCATGGGACGAGAAATTCGCCAGCGATCCTTGCGTGCTGAAGCATCGGGACGAATGGGCAATGTATTACTTCGGCTACGACGGCAAGCATGCGCAGGAGGGCCTCGCCTTGTCAGGCGACCTGCTGACATGGGAGAAGCATCCTCAGCCGATTGTTCAGGCCGGACAAAGCGGCAGTCTGGACAGCATCCATGCGCATAAGCCATCCGTTATCCGCCACGAAGGTATCTTGTATCATTTCTATTGCGCATGCCGGCCGAGCCAGCCCGGTGACATTACCGTCAACTTCGGCAATGAATTCAGGACCATCACGGTTGCCACCTCGCAGCCATTAACGGATTTGCAGACTTAAATACGAAGCAATAAGTGACCCTCGCCCGCTGTTTTCGTTATTCATCTGGCTATAAAGGAAATAACCGCTGCACGCTTAGAGAATCATAAGTGTGCAGCGGTTATTTCCTTGTTTGACGAATCCCCGCGATAACACCAGCTCCTTGATATGAGCTGCCTAACCTTCCCATTTCCTTCCGAGCTATTCGACATGCCGATCCAATGTTAGAATAGAACAAGCAGTTCACTATACATGAGGAGCCTAACAAGTGCGTTTACATCCAATCCACATTTTACGTATCACAGGACTATTAGATGGTATTTCATTGCTATTATTACTCAGTATCGCGATGCCCTTGAAATATATTTGGGGGATGGACATCGCCGTAACGATTATGGGAAGTATCCATGGCGGGATTTTCAGCGTTTATGCACTCGCTATCCTGTATGCCGCCATTCGGATGAATTGGAGCCTGCTTTGGCCGGCTGCAGCACTAATCGCAGCTTTTATCCCTTTCGGCAACTTTATACTGGACTGGAAGCTGAAGAAGGCACAAGCCAGCTATAGCATAAGGCCCTTTAACTATGCCGTGCTCGTGTACAGCATCGTGTTTTTTTCTTTTTTCGACTTATTCTCGCAGCTCCCGGTCATGAGTACCTTTGCGGCATCCGTCGGCGCCAGCTCGTTTATCGTGGGCTTCGTGATCGGGTTGTATTCGTTAGCCAATACGCTTGGCAATATTTTATCCGGGATAATGACGGATAAGGTCGGGCCCTTCAAAATATTGATGGTCGGCTTGCTGTTAACAAGCGTCGCGCTGCTCCTTTATCATTTCGTCGATCAACCCTTGTTCTTGATCATCGTACGAATTCTGCATGGATTTGTCGCCGGATTGATTGTGCCCGCAGCATTTACTTTCTCTGCGAACACGACAGTTCATGATCAGCAAGGCAAGAAAGTTGCCTTTACCGGCACGTTTGTGGGACTAGCCGCTATTATCGGCCCTGCTTTCAGCGGAATTATGGCGAGCAAAACCTCGGTACCCTACGTCTTTACATGCGTAGCTATAGCGGGATTTTCACTTACCCTCCTGTCCGCTGTTTTTCTTGGCAAGTACAAGATAGCCAAGAAAGAGAAGGACGAGCTCATTCAAGCTTCAGGCTCGCTTTTCAATTCGGGCGTAATAAAGGCATATGGCGGTGCTTTCTTCTTGATGTTCTCGCAAGGCGCAATCGCTTATTTGCTGCCCCTGCATGTTCAAACACTAGGTTATGATTCGAGATTGAGCGGCACCTTGATGAGCACATTCGGGATCATTGCCGTTCTCATATTCGTACTTCCTACAAATCGTATATTCGATCGCGCCGCCTCATCAACAACGTTGGCCTTTGGAATGGGGTTAATGGGAGTAAGTCAGCTGCTTATTAGCCTATCCACGACGACATTAACGCTTTACTTTGTTTTAGGGCTATACGGAGTAGGCTTTGCCTTCTTGTTCCCCTCAATCAATACGATGCTCATTAAAGCTGTCCCAACTGAACTGCGGGGAAAAGCTTACGGTTACTTCTACGCCTTCTTCTCGCTGGGTGTTGTGGCCGGCTCTTCCCTGCTTGGCTGGCTGCCGTTCAACATCCTCGAAGGGTTTATGCTCACCGGCATCATCCTGCTGCTGTTCGCGGCTTTCGCCGCCTTCAACAAGCAGAGAGACCATGCATTGAATCACTAGTACGATATTCGGTGGAAGCCAGAGGGATCAGATCCCCCTGGCTTCTTCATTGCCATTGGAGCGTTCTGCTGCACAGGCGGCTCATGGAAGGTCAACTAGTGGCTTCTTTGCGCGTTTAATCGCTGCATGTTGGCAACGGTTCCACCATCTACACGAATATCTGTGCCTGTAATATAAGAACTATCATCGCTGCATAAGAAGTCTACAACCGATGCAATTTCAGAAGGCGCGCCTTCGCGCTGCAAAGGCGTATTCTGCAACAGGATTTTCATCTGTTCTTGATTGTCTGCTTCTTGGCGTCCCATTGGTGTATTAATCGTCCCCGGAGAGACAGATACTATACGTGCCCCTTTTTGCCCCCATTCCCATGCTTGATCTTCAACAATTAACAGTACCCCCAGCTTGGATAAGCTGTACGCGGCACCGGAAGAGCCTTGGGTGAACGGTTCCATCGCTACCACTATATTTGATGCTAACGGGTTCTTAAGCAGTTCTACATAAGGTCCTTCTCTAGGTACCATATGGCCGCTCATAGATGAAACACAGATCGCCACAGATCCCGGTTTAGCGATGGCTAAGAATGCGTCAAGAATATAACCTGTCCCAACCAAATTCACTTGGGTAATGCGTCTTGAATCAGCCATCGTCGGGGATAAACCTGCTGTGTGAATAATAGCTTTCAAGTCCCCTAACGCCTCGGCTCGCTGCGCTAGTGCGTCTACTTGTTCTTTATTCGTAATATCAAGTGTTTGATACTCCACAGCTGAGAGTCCTTCAGCTTGTAATTCCTTAACGGTGCTTTGTAAATTTTCTTCACGGATATCCGCTAATAAGATTGTCCCTTTATGTCCCAGACGCTTGGCAATTTCTTTCCCCATTCCACCGGACCCGCCAGTTATCACATAAACATTCGGCATTATTTTACCTCCTAAGAAGATATACGATATAATTTAATTTAATATCAATACGAGCAAGGTTTCAAACGACAAAATGGACCTAACTGTCCAGTTGAGAAGAGGGATCGTTCGTGAATGACCAACATTCCGACAGCTTTTCTGCCCGTCATTATATCGTCATAGCCTTTCTCGATTTACTAGACAAATCACCGTTCGATAAAATATCCGTGAGTCAAATTGTGAAAAAAGCAGGCATCAGCCGTTCTACCTTCTATCTGCATTTTCTTGATAAATATGATTTAATGGACAAACTGACCGAACATATTACCGATGAATTTTTATCTCATTATCAGGTTTACGATAAAGAATCCGTGTCCGCAGCGCCGAATCAAGTGCAAAAAACGACTTTGGAAATATGCAAGCACATGATGACTTATAAGAGCTTTTACAATCAGCAGCTCAGGAACCCCGTTTTCATTCATTATCTATCCCAACAATTATTCGAGCAGCTGGTTCATGTCTACCGTCATAAGGGATACGCTACCTTTGCGGGCTATGGAACGATAGGCTATCTTACGCAGTGGATTCATGGGGGATTTGAATTAAGTCCAATCGAAGCAGCAACAGAATTATCAAGTATCGGCCTTACGAACTGGTCACAATATAGCTTCCAACGATTCAATGAAAACGATCAGATATAAAGCCAAATAAAGTCGGATTCCAGTACTCCTGGTATCCGACTTTGCACATTAACATGGAATTGCTAGCTTCTCATAAGCTCCATACCCAATTCCCATATCCGGTTGGCGTTCTTGCTATCAATCGCGTATTTGGGGTAGCTTCCCGATCCGAAAATATTCTTCAATTGCGCGAGGCCTTGCTCGCTGGCGGACGGCTGAACGATCTCTCTTTTATGGTTGATTAACTGGCCGGTCACACCGCTGAATTCATCCGACGTGCAGATATGAAAATAGTTATCCGCCATGCCTGCAGGCAGCGGATTCGTCAGATTTTGTGCCCATGCAAGCACTCTCCAGACAGGACTTAGTTTATTCATCGTAGCTTTGGATAGCTTTACGCGGTTGATCTGAAGCGCATTGACCTTAATTCCCCGGCTTTGCAGCTGCTCTGCCATTTTGAAGGTCAAGATCAACAAGGCCATTTTCGAGTCGCCGTACATTTTATATGCGCTGTAGCGCCGCGTTTCCCGGAATTCACCGCGCAAATTATCGAAGTCGATGGTCCTCTTGGGATCGAAGAAGTTTTTGATATTGGTCGTGCACGCGTTAAGGATTCTCGGATCTTGTGATTGCTCAAGATGATCCGCCAATAATTGAGTCATATACAAGGGGCCGAATGCATTCGTAGCAAAGGACAATTCGATATGCTCGGGGCTAAGCTTATATTCTTTTTCACCATGATTTATGTAGGCGGCGTTATGTATTAAGATGTCCAGACGCGGATAACTGGCTTTGACATTGGAGCAGAATGTACGAATCGAATCAAATGAAGCAACATCCAGCTCCATCAGTTCTACGTTCGGATTGTTGGAAGCTTCCGTGATTTCTCGGTGCGATGCAAGGCCAAGCTCCATATTGCGGCATGCCATGATGACCTGATATCCTTCAGCTGCGAATCTTAGAGCCGCCGCTTTGCCGATCCCCGAATTGGCTCCTGTAATCAGTACGATTGTATCTTTCATTTTCATGCAGGCCGCAACCTCCATTAGGGATATTTCGATAGCCACACGAGACGCTGTTACTTCGTGAATCCACTATCTTAGAATAAATCATGGCGAAGCCGCGCCGCTGCCTCTCTATTCCCCTTCATAAAATATTCATGTCTCCCGAATCTCGTCATGGCCTCTTGGTCGGGCAGCCATACCCACTCGTCGATTTCGGTCTGGCAGCGATGTGCCCGAAATGCAGCGAGCTTCGCCTCCAGATGAGCATGCACATCGACTTTGGTGATATCCCCTCTCGTAAAGCCGAACCGCTCAGGACGCTCCATGGCATCGCCAAACGTAATGAAATATAGCGCTCCCCTATGTCCGGTTCCCCGTAAAGCCGCCGTCGTCGCTTTCCCAATAGCGCAATGATCCGGATGACCGCCCAGCGTTTCATGAAAAGTAAGAACAACGTCAGGATCCACTTGGTGAATCAGGTCCTCAATTCGGGCTGTCAAGCGATCCGCATCGGTAAATTCAACGGTCTTGTCGCGGATATTCAGGAAGATGAGATGCCGGATGCCCAGGCTTGCGCAGGCTTGCCTCAGCTCCATCTCGCGAGCGGCTGCCATCGTTTCCCGATTGAGGTACGGGGGGTTGCCCATTCGGCGTCCCATTTCGCCCCGCGTGGCGCTCACCAGCGTGATATCAACGCCTTCGCTGGCGTATTTAGCGAGGGTACCGCCACAAATAAACGATTCGTCATCGGGATGGGCAAACACCGCCAGGAGCTTACGCACTGGAGCTTGATCGAATTTGTTCATTCTGCGAAAGGCTCCTTCCCTAAGTGAAGAGCGACATTCATCCGCCCTCTGTCATCATAGCCGGCCAGCAGAAGACGGCTGTTCCCGTCCACCTCATAATGAGTGAGCGCTTCCATTCGCAGCCAGCCATGCCCGTCGAAGCGGAGAGCGGCGCGGAAGGGTCCTTCCCCGGCGATATAGGCATGGGTGAGCTTAATCTTGAAGTTGCGGACGAAGACAAAGGAGGTCGCCTCGCTGTGAATATAGGCGTCCGCCCCGACGAATTTCAGCAGCTCTGCCTCCACCTGCGGTCTGGTTATTGTCATCATCTTATTCATTTCTCTTTTCTAATGGGATTGGTTTGTTTGACTATTAGATTGCCTGCCAATACTGCGCCTTCATCAACATTATACCTTATCTCTATCGCAACTCCATGGGCAACAGCGATTTGTCTGGCGCACGAAAAAAAGGCTACCCTGCAGCAGTTGTCTGCCGGCAGGATAGCCTTGCGTCAAGCCTGTTATTCCACAGGTGGGATTAGATGAGACCGGACTTTGTCAGAAGCCGCTCGACAATGACCGCAACCTCTGCTCTTGTTATAGATGCTTGCGGCGCAAGCTCGATACCGTTTCTACCCGACACGATGCCTGCTCCGATGCAATCTGCGATTCCGCTTCTCGCCCAATTAGAAGCATCTTCCGCATCCGTCAAGGAACGCAATGCCGCTTCTATTTGATCAGCCGAGAGCTTGTCATTAAGCTTGGTAATCTTCATAGCCTTAGCAATGATGACCATCGCCTGTTCACGGGTAATCTTCTCAGCCGGACGGAACGTACCGTCCTCATAACCGCTGATCAGTTTATAGGCATATGCGGTGTTGATTGCGCTGCTGTACCAATCCGAATCCTTCACATCCGAGAATGGCGATGCTCCGTTCTCCAGCTTAAGTCCCAGAGCGCGGACGGCAATGGCTGCGAATTCGGCGCGTGATATATCACGATCTGGATGATACCTGCCGGTCACCGTACCGGTAACAATCAGGCGCGATCCCATGTCGTTGACAGCGTCATTCGCCCAATGATTAGCCATGTCGCGAAACTCTACCGGGTTCCAAATCACAGCGTACGTACTATTGATTAAGCTGCTGATTTGTGCGTAATACGTCCCGTCAATATTCGAAACCATCGTCGGTACATGGCGTACGGTTCCATCCGGCTCGAGCACGACTCCTGTCGTCAGCTTGTTCGCGTCAACACCATCGGGAATTGCAATCATGCGTTTCACATAGGCGTCGAACGTGGACAACTGAATCGTTTTATCGCCATACTTCACCGTCACTGTAAAATTAAGCGGCGGAGCTACGATAGTGAATCCGCCTTGTTCAGCAGCATCTTCTATCGCCTGCACCGTTTCCGCCTTTGGTTTGGCAATTTCGATTTCAACGCTTATGTCTTGCAGATCCACCGATTTTCCAAGCTCTTCGGACAAGGATTCCCAGTCAATGTGCTGGACGGGAAGCGTATAGGTCGCATGATTCGTTTTAAATTCCAGTATCGCCTGTTTGCTTTCCATGTTTTGAACCATTTGGCCGTTCAACCCGACGATCACCACATCCGAGCTGGCTTTCACTTGAATCGTAACAATCGCGCCTTGACCTTCCTCTGCAAGCTTGTTCTCCAGTTTATTCTGGTCGACGGCTACTTTCGTTACAGTTTGGTTATTCACTGTCGAAGTGGATGCCGTTCCTGCCTTCTCTGCCTTGCCGTTCACCAGCACTTCAACGTCCGTGCTCGCTGAACCCGGTGAGGCCGTTCCAATCACGGGATACACAGGAGTCGGAGCATTGACCGTCTGGGTTACCGAGAATGACACGTCTGTCATGTTCGAAGCAGATACCGTAACCGTCGCTGCATACGTGCCTGCGGTCAAACCGTCTTTCGCACGGACGGTAAAGCTGGTTGAATCTCCAGTATTTACCGTCACTGCCGGCTGCGTGATGATAAATTGATTTGCATTCGCGCCGCTTAATGTTACGGATACATTCGTCAGATTACCTGTACCGTTATTAGTCACCTGAATCGTCTTTGTTTCGATAGAGCTGGTCGCGTAACCTTGAATTAAAGACGATGCGACTTGATTGGCTATTGCTGCAATCGTATAAGTTGGAACAGCTTGTACGGTTACCGTTGTTGTGCCGGTCGAACCGACAAAGTTGGCATTCCCGTTATAAGTTGCCGTAATCGTATGCGTGCCTATACTTAAAACAGATGTCGTCATAACGGCTGTACTGCCGGATAGTGTGGCCGTGTCCAGCAGGGTGTTTCCATCATAAAAGCTTACGGTGCCGCTCGGCGTGGCGGAAATGGCTGTCACAGCTGCCGTTAACGTAACCGTTGTTCCCCATATAGATGGATCCGGCGCTGCTGACACCACAGTGCTGGTGATGGCTGGCGGCAGTGCTTCGACTGTCACTTTCGCCACACTGGAGGTTGCGGTTGCCGTCTGGTTGCCTGTGGCCGTCGCATCGGTATTCGTGACTATCGCATAGTAGTATAAGTCTCCTACGGCTGCGGTCGGCACCGTGTACGAAGCGCCGGTTGCACCGAAGATAGGCGCAGCTCCGTTTGTGCTGTTACTCGTGTTCCGGTACCATTGGTACGTTAGTGTTCCGCTGCCGCTTATATTGGCAGTGACGCTTAGTGTGGCGGCCGCTCCTTCGTTCGCCGTTTGATCCTGCGGCTCTGTGACGATGACCGGCGCTGCCGCGTGGGTCAAGGCGATGCCAGTCACTTTCACGACTCTGGAGGTTGCCGTTGCGGTTTGGTTACCTGTTGCCGTCGTGTCCGTATTCGTGACCACCACATAATAGTACAGGTCTCCTGCTGCTACGTTCGGCACCGTGTACGACGCGCCGGTTGCATTCATGATTTGCGTAGCTCCGGACGTGCTGTTGCTCGTGTTCCGGTACCACTGGAACGTTAGCGCTTCACCGCTTATGTTAACGCTTAACGTGGCGGTTGCTCCTTCGTTCGCCGTTTGATCCTGCGGCTCTGTGACGATGACCGGCGCTGCCGCGTGGGTCAAGGCGATGCCAGTCACTTTCACGACTCTGGAGGTTGCCGTTGCGGTTTGGTTACCTGTTGCCGTCGTGTCCGTATTCGTGACCACCACATAATAGTACAGGTCTCCTGCTGCTACGTTCGGCACCGTGTACGACGCGCCGGTTGCATTCATGATTTGCGTAGCTCCGGACGTGCTGTTGCTCGTGTTCCGGTACCACTGGAACGTTAGCGCTTCACCGCTTATGTTAACGCTTAACGTGGCGGTAGCTCCTTCGTTCACCGTTTGATCCTGTGGCTGTGTGACGATGACCGGTACTGCCGCATGGGTCAAGGCATTACCCGTCACTTTCGCCACGCTGGAGGTGGTCGTTGCGGTTTGGTTGCCTGTTGCCGTGGTGTCCGCATTCGTGACTACCACATAATAGTACAGGTCTCCTGCTGCTACGTTCGGCACGGTGTACGACGCGCCGGTTGCATTCATGATTTGCGTAGCTCCGGACGTGCTGTTACTCCCGTTCCGATACCACTGATACGTTAGCGTTCCGCTGCCGCTTGCGTTAGCTGTGACGCTTAACGTGGCGGTAGCTCCTTCGTTAGCCGTTTGATCCTGCGGCTGCGTGACGATGACCGGCGCTGCCGCATCTTCGTCCGCCGCAAAAGCTTTGACTGCGCCAAAGCCTGTAAGCAATGCGCTCCACATCACGATGAATGATAAGGCAGCAGACCATCCACTTAAAAAATTCCTTTTATACAACGCTTTCACACCTCGCCATCGTTCATAGTTTCCAATAAAGATAGACGCCTTAAATCATTTTCTTCGCATTCGCTATACTGGGCACATTCGCTATAGTCACTTCTAGTTCTCAATTCCCCCTTAGACATCTGGTTAGCTGATCCTTGTCCCCCCACAAATTCGTCGAGCATCTTATTAAATCCAAGCCATGGGATTCGACACGTTTCAACCATTAACCTGAAAAACTTCATTTACTAGAGTAATATACCATAAATTACCGAAAACCAGTCCCAAAGACTTAACGATTAGATATGAATTTTTTAAGACAATTCACCTAGAGTTTTATAGACTTCCTCACCTAATAGCCCAACCCTAGGTTATCCAGGTCATGCAATTAGAAGGAAGAGATCGAATTTTGTCGGATGTTTCGCTACCGGTGAAGCTAAGGGGGCTGTGCATTAGGAAGGAAGTAACGGGGAAAGCCTTGTTCGACAAGGCTTTCTTGAGTTCTTTATGACATTCTCGAGAATGCCAGACAGCTGATGAACGGAGAATTGAGACCGCAATTGTATATTGAGATTGATTTATCTTATTGGATCTTTGCTTCCGGATAAGTCTTCCTAAGGAACGTGATAGACTGAGTGATCAATGCTTGTAAGACATCAACATGAATATCATCGACTTTGTTGATGTAGACGCAGGCTTTACCTGCCGTATGCTTGCCGAAGTCCCTTAACAGCATCTCCCGTTCAATATCTCCAGTTGCAAAATACAGACTGATCTTTGCTTTTCGGGGTGAGAATCCAACCAGCGGCGCATCGCCTTCGTGACCCGATTCATATTTGTAGTGGTATGCTCCAAATCCTATCATACTTGGTCCCCACATTTTGGCGGGAAAACCTGTCGTTTCAGTAAAAATATCTAACAACTTATATGCATCCTCGCGCTTCTTAAGGCTATCGACGCTTTCAATAAACTCAATGACGCTGTTGTCGTTCTCTTTCATCTTCGGTTCATACATCGCAATCTCTCCCAGTGTAGTTATCCGCCATGCTGGTATGCTAAGATCGTCGGTCACGCGAGACATGGCCGCTCGTGTCGATCATCTCCGTGATAATCGGACAACCTGATACCAGTATACCATCATTCGTAAACCCCGCTGCAAGGAACGTGCGAATGGAATGATGATATACCGCTTCGTCGACCCATCCAGTCTGGATAAAGCGGCCTAGAAGTGTTTGGATATCATTAAATAGAGGATTGCAACTGGCAGCACCGTGGCGATGATACCGAAAACAGCCCATAACCGGGAAACTCGTGAGTATTCGCTGGACATGCTGCCGCTCTCGATAGATGCTGCGCTGTGGCGGATCATGGCACGCTGCAGAGGGATAAGAACCGCTAACCAGACGGCTCCGGTAACAGCAAACAAAATGAACGACACTGTCAGCCAATTCAACCCGCGCATAGATAAATCCGCTTGAACCGCCATAATAATTCCGGAAACGATAATAAGAATCAGACCTGGAAGCGTGAACACATAATCGGCGAGCATGACATTCTTAACAGCACTATGAATGATGACAGGGTTCTTCTGCACATCCGCACGGACTTTCCAAAACGCAGCTGTAATGATATTTCCTACAAAGATTACGACACCGACTACATGCAGGACCAGCCATAGATTCATAATCAAGCACTCCTCCTGGTTATAATTTCTCGCATCTGCCATAACCCATCATCTAGCAAGCTGCTTATGATTGCATTATACAAACCAACCATCGGTTTGTAAATAGGTTCTCAAACCTGCACTCGCTATATGCGGCTAATTGCTTGCCCTAGCGGCATATTCCGAATGTTAAGCCTGCTCCTCCATAAAAGAAAACAACCTCTCATACATTTCACGGGCGCCTTCTCCAAGCCATATCAAATGTCCCCATACCTCTAACTCGCAAAGCTGTGCATTCGAAATATAGTGATAAGCATGCCGTGCATGAGCTACGGATACCGTCGCATCGTGAATGCTGTGCATAATGAGGGTTTGGCATTGAATAGCGGATAGTACGGAATTCCGATCATGCCTGGCATGCTCTAAATCGATCAGAAACCCGGATCCTGACCGCTGCGCGTTCGCCATTTGCTTGAACAGCTGCAGATCATCTTCGCTAATTTGCTGTAAGACCTCTTTGCTCAAACGTGTACTGAAAGAGGGAATCATGCTCTTGAAGAGTAAACGTGGAAACCATTGGTTCATGACTCTAATCGCTGCCCATAGGTATTGTTCAGTCGAAGGGCGAAACATAAGCTGGGCAGATTGATACAATTTGTCAGCGGGGGTTAACCAGGTATGGGAGACAGCCGCCTGAAGAATCAGACTTCTCACCCGCTGTGGATATTGCGCCGCAAAATGAATACCGCTTGGACCGCCGGCAGATATGGCAATGAGATGAACCTGAGGAATGCGCAAATTATCCAATAGCTCCATATAGGCTTCGCATGCATCGCATAGGTTCTCCCCCAGCTCCTTCGATGTTCTGCCATAGCCCGGCCTAGAGGGGGTAATGATAGAATAGCCTCGCTCTGTTAGCTCCCTGTAACCGAGCACTTCATTGCAATTGGAATGCCCGCCGTGCATGATGAGAACGGGTTCGCCTTGTCCAACGATGGTATACTCCACGTTCAATCCTTCCTTGGTCGTGTAGTTGTGAACGGTTCGATTCATAGCAGCTCCTCCAAAAATGAAATTACGTTCATTATTAAATCAAAAAAAAGGCTGCAAGCACAGCTTACAGAAACGCCCGCAAACCTTGGTACCAGAATAAGACGTACTGGCGTACCATACTTGTACTTTCCTCCGTGTCTGAGTGACGCCGGATAATCTCAAAATAACCCTGCAAGAAAGCAACGGAAATCGGCCATACGGCCTGCTCGGTGAACACTACCCGTCCCTGGGCGCTGTTATAGGCCTCCAAGTGGCCTGCAACATTATCTGCCATCATCTGATGCAGCCTCTGCAAAGCGTCTTCGTGCTTCGTTCCCTTGCTGCTGTCGATTAGAACTAATAGCGGTCCGCGCAATTCTCCGATCAGACCGATCAGCGCTTGAACAACAAGCTCAAAAATATTGTCTTCATTCGAAGGCTCCCTGACATGGCTCTTGATTACCGACTCCAACTTATGAAATACCGGCTCAACCACCGAGTCGAATAGGGCTTCCTTGCCCGCGTAATACCGATATAAATTGCCGGCGGACATGCCTACCTTGTCTGCAATCCGTTTGATGGAAGCTGCTGCATACCCGTATTGCAAAAATTCATCCTGGGCATTCCGGAGAATCGCTTGGCGCAATTCATCTTTCAATACTTGAACCATAAATGAACATCCTTTCACTTTTGAAGTATAACAGGAACTGGAGGAGGTCCACAAGCATTGTTTCCTTGCATGTAGGAATGTAAAGAACCTTATGAGTGTACAAAAAAACACCGGGAAATCCCGGTGCTCCTTCATTCGTCCTCAGCATGCATTTTGGAAAGAAATTGCTTCGGCGTGCTGCCGGTATAGCGTTTGAACAGCTGGTAGAAATGCGTCATGTTCTCGATGCCGACCGTTTCGGCGATCTCCGTAATCGTTAGCCCGGTCGTCAGCAGCAGCTGCTCGGCGCGAAAAATCCGTTTCCGGTTCATGTATTCCGTGAACGTAAGTCCCGTCGTTTTTTTGAAAAACTTGGAGAAATAAAAATAGCTCATCTTCGCCAGCTTGCTGACTTCTTCTAACGTGATTCTTTCGTGCAGATGGCGTTCTACATATTCCAGAATCGGCCGCAATATGATGGAGCTCTCCGCATCGTTTGCTTGGAGCAGCTCCTTCTGGTCTCCCCGGAGCATGGACAGCAGTATTTGGCGGATATAGATGCTTGCGGCGATTTCGTATCCTTTTTTGCGTTCCATGATCTCTTCATGCACGCGGACGATGAAGCCGGCCACCTCTTCCCTCAAGGAGTCGTCCTCGCGGAACATATCGTTCAGCGCTTCAAGCGGGCTCTTCACCTCGGAGAAATGCGGGTAGTACATCATCATCGGCGGATCGAAATAAGGCTGCAAATCGACATGCAGCACAATGTAGACCAAGTCTTCCTCGCTCAGCTTGTTGCCCCAATGCGGCTGGGAGGCCCCGATCACCATTACGTCGCCGGGGTTCAGGATATAGCTGCGATTGAGCGTGTGCATGCCGTGAATGCCTGAGCGGATAAAGAGGAATTCCACCTCCTTATGGTAATGCCAGGTCCAATCTGCCGGAGGTTTAGCAGAAGGAGCCATGTTCGATGTAAACTCCCACACTTTCATATGAAGGAGCGGATTCTGGTAATGAATGGGCTCTTCGTAAATGTTCATTCGCTGCTCCCTGCCCGCGGCCGGCTAAGAACCGCTCTTTTGCCAGCCTCTGCTGTAAGTAAGTATCTATCGCTATATAAAGATTAAAATTTTGACGTTCTATAGTATTCTCTGATCCCGAGACAAATTTCCACAGTAATTCGGCAAATACCGTCATACAACCGCCAGCCACCGAACGATATTGTAATGGTAAGACCCATTATACAATAATCGGAAACGAGGGAATAGAGATGAGAGTAGCCATTGTCGGCTGCGGTGGACTCGGCAACGTGCACGCAAGCAGCTATGCCGAGATGCCCGGCGTTACGGTAGTCGGTGTATGTGACATTGAGGAAGAACAGGTGCGGCGCACCGCGGATCGAATCGGTGCCCCAGCCTATGTGTCGTACCGCGATATGCTCGAGCAAAGCGGCTGCGAAGTTGTCAGTATCGCGGTTCAGAGCTATTTGCATAAACAATTGGCTATTGAAGCGGCAGAGGCGGGCAAGCATGTTATCTGCGAGAAGCCGATCGCGCTCAATCTGGCGGATGCCCGGGAAATGATCGACACCTGCCGGAAGAACAACGTACGCTTGTTTGTCGGACATGTCGTCCGTTACTTTCCCGAATATGCGCAAATCAAACATCAGCTTGAGAATGGCACGATCGGCCGGCTCGGCGTAGCCCATACGAGCCGGATTGGCGGCCATCCCGGCCACGCGCGCGCCTGGTACTTCGACGATGCCTGCAGCGGCGGCGTCATTCTGGACCTGATGATTCACGACATCGACTTCATCCGCTGGGCAGGCGGCGAAGTCCGTTCCGTCTACAGCCAACGCGCTGCAAGCCGCGAGCTGGACTATGCAACGGCGACGCTTGTCTTCGAGAGCGGAGCGGTTGCCAATCTGAAGGCGCAGTGGGGCTATCCGGGGCCATTCACGACGGCAGCCGAGCTCGCCGGAAGCGGCGGCGTCATCCGCACCGACAGCTCGCGCTCCGCTTCGCTGCAGATCCGCAAAACGGAAGCTTCCGCAAGCGGCGGCCCGTTTGTCGAGGTTCCGCAAAGTCCAGGCTACGAAAGCCCCTATTATATCGAGCTGCTCGACTTTATCAATAGTATTCGTGAGGGCCGGGAAGCGCTCGTTACGGCGGAAGATGCATACAAAGCGCTGGAGATCGCCCTGGCGGCGACAGAATCGGCTCGGACCGGCAAGGCCGTCATGATCGGGCAAGACACGCGAAAGGCGGAATCGGTATGAAAACATTGAAGGTTGGCTTGATCAGCTTCGCACACGGGCACGCGTATTCGTATTTGAATTCTTTTCTGGCGCTGCCCGAAGTCGAAATCGCCGGCATTGCCGATGAAGTCCTCAGCCGCGTAGAGACAGTCGGATCCACGCATGGCATTCCGCTTTACGAGGATTACCGCGAGCTGTTGAAGACGGATATCGACGCCGTTGCCATCTGCTCGGAGAACGTGAAGCATGCGGAGCATGTCATCGCGGCGGCAGAAGCAGGCAAGCATGTTATCTGCGAGAAGCCGCTAGGCCTCTCCGTGGAGGAGATGGAGCGGATGATCGAGGCGTGTAAGGTGAACGGTGTACAGCTGATGACGGCGTTTCCTTGCCGCTATTTGGCTGCCGTCGTGAACGCGAAACAAGCGGTCGATGCCGGCGAAATCGGCGACATCGTCGCGATCAAAGGGACGAACCGCGGCTCGATGCCGGGACAATGGTTCGTTGAACCGCACTTGTCCGGCGGCGGCGCACTGCTCGACCACACCGTCCATGTGATGGATTTGATGAACTGGTTCACCGGGTCGAAGGTGACAGAGGTTTACGCCTACGCGGCAACACTGTTCCATGAAGAGCTCAAGGTCGACGATGCCGGCATGATTCATGTCCGCTTCGCCAGCGGCGTATTCGGGGTTCTCGATACAAGCTGGTCGCGTCCGAAATCGTTCCCGACCTGGGGCGATGTAACGATGGAAATCGTCGGTACCAAAGGCCAGCTGTTCATCGATTCATTCGCACAAAGCAACGAGGTGTTCAGCGACGCCGCGGGCAAAGGCGCCTGGAGCTTCTGGGGAGACAATATGGACCATTACATGGTGAAAGGGTTCGTAGACGCCCTGCTCTCGGGCAAGCCCGTTCCGATTACGGGAACGGACGGTCTCCGCTCGGCCGAAGTCGCTTTGGCCGGCTACAAATCCGTGCAATGCGGACAGCCGGTATCGATTTAACTTACAGTCGGGTTAGTAAGAATGAACAGCTATTTGGGCATAATCTCAGGGCTCACCGGCTAGCTTGGAATCAGCTTAAGATATAAGAAAAGCCTCCCTATTGGGAGGCTTAATTATTTGAATTGTGCAAACACCTTGAACGCGTATTTCTTGATATTGTCCGACTTAACGAGCGTTTTATAAGATAGCATATCGCTGGTCAAGTACACATCGCTGATGCTGATGGTCACAGCTTTCCTCAAAGCCCCTTCATCAGATCCGATCGATCGGAGTTCGGATGACCGCTACCCTCTCCTTCTGGATGGAGAAGATCACGTACAAATAGCCGTCATGAACGAGCGAGTGCGGGTAGCCGTAATCTCCACCCTTGTGCATGCCCGGAAACTTCTGCTTGAAGCTGTCGTCGCCGAGTATGTAGTGGCGATCGAACGTGTTCCCGTCCGCCGATAGAGAGAGGACAAGCGGATTGCGCCGCCATCTGGGCTCCGGGTCGGGGCATCCGACATAATAATAACGCCCGTCCGGCAAGCGGCCGAAGTGGAATTTCGTCCAATTGTCGGTAAAATCAGTCTCCACAGGGGGCGTCCAGGTTGCCCCTCCATCGCGGCTTTCGGCTGCCCATAGCTTCTCCGTATTGCTCCTCAGCATCATCCGGACCGTTCCGTCTTCCAGTTCATACAACGATCCTTCACACAGTCCGACCGGCCAGCCCGTCCGCTCCTTCACCTTCCAGAACGATTCAGAATCATCGCGAATCTCGCCCTCCATATCCGCAGGGTAGATCCCCGCCCGCTTCCATCCCGCAAGACCGGACGGATCGTTCGTATACGGAAACATGACGTTCCCGCTAATGACAAGCCGGCCGGAAGACAGCGCCGCCGGACCGTGATTCGGCACGATCGGTAGGTTCATATCGAGCGGTTGGCTCCATGTTGCACCGTCCGTCGTCGTGACGGCGCGCAGGCGCGTATTCATATGACCCTCGTCGCCAGGTTTGCGCAGTCCGTTCTCGATCCGCTCCGGCTTATATTCGTATTCCCCGAAATAGGCGATCAGCCTGTCATCGCCAATCCGGTGAAATCCTGCAGCCGTCAAGACCAGCTCGGAATGCTTGCCCATTAGCGAGTCTACGAGCGGGACCGGGTCGGACCAGCTGTAATAATCGTCCGAGACGGACAACAGCACGCGCTGCCCCAGATCGTCCTCATTAACGCGGCCGTTGGACCAGATGGCGTACAGTTTTCCTTGGAAATAAACAATGTGCGGATGATGCGAATAGGTCCAATCCGATTCCAGAACAGGTATATACAGGTGCGAGCATTCAACGTCCAGCTTGGGCCGCTCCGCCGCCGGATCGTACCGGTTCGTGATCAAGGCTTGCATATCAATGCCTCCTTAGTTTGAATCGGTTAGGCAGCACCGATTGATTAACGGCTTCACCCGCGATCATCGCGCTTGATTTCAAACAGCCTTGCCTGGTTCCGGCTTGGGAACCGTACAGTCAAGGCCCCCTTGCGTTCATTGTAGAAAGACTCGACCCGTCCCAAGTCGATCGGATACAGCGTATTTACGACTGCCGCTTGATTGGCCCAGCCCGGCAGCGGCAGCTCCATAAATTCATCATGGCTGCCAAGCCGCCATACGGCCAGCAGCAGCCGCCCTTCATCCTCGGAGGCCAAACCTACACTTGCCCAACCGTTCGCATCGCCGATTCGGGCGAACCCGGTCGGCCAGATCGGATAAGCGTTTCTCACGAAGAGGCGCTCCCGCTTCGCAAGGCCGACTGCTTCGGCGATCAAAGCAGCGTTCCGCTCGTCCGCCGCGTCGATGCGGCCGGACAAATACAGCTGTCCGCACAAGCCGTTCACCATATTGAAGATGGTCTGCTCGCCGTCCGCCATCGACTGCCTGTAGCTATCGGTCTCAACTGTCTCCGGCGCGTTATGGTTGCGATGCAGCAGCGGATACGGGTATGCCCAAATGCCAAGCTGCTCCGGCAGCACCGTCGCTAAGCTGCCGCCCAGAATGCTCGGGCATCTCGTATAGATTTCCTGATCGGTGAAGCTTTGCAGATGGAAATGACGCAGAATGCCGTAATCCTGCCTCATTGCGCCGGACGCGCAGTTCTCGATGACGAGCGCCGGATGCTTCTCTCTCACCTCGTCTATGAACGAGTAGAAGGCGCGGGAATGCTGCAGCGTTCCGTCCGCGCTCGAGCCTCCGAAGCCTTCAGCGCCCGCTCCCACCGTATCGTTGTAGTCGTTCTTGATGTAGCCGACGCCCATTGCGGTAAGCCGGTCGATGACGCTATGCATGTAGTGACGAACCTCGGGATTGGCGAAGTTCAGAAACCAGCGAGCGCCTCCGCCGACCCGCCTGCCATTCCTCATCAGAAACCAGGAGTCGGGTTTCGAGCCAAGCTCCGCTTCCTCCCCGCATACTTCCATCTCCAGCCAGACGCCGGGGATCATGCCACGCTGCTCGATCTCCGCTAGAATGCCGCGCAAGCCTGCGGAACCGAACCGGTCCTGGCTTTCCCGCCAGTCTCCAAGCCCCATCGACCAGTTCTCCTCCCGCGTCGCGAACCAGCCCGCATCGATGCAGAAGCATTCAGCCCCTGCCCGGAACGCGGCTTCGATCAAGGGAAGAAGCCGTTCCGTCGTCGGATTCCCCCACAACGTATTCATATAATCATTGTAGACGATCGGAAGCTCCTCGCGCGCCGTCTGCGGCTTGCAGGAATGACGACGGTATTTGGTCAGCTCGCGCACCGCGTCCCCGAAGGAACCATCGCAGCAGCCAAACGCCACCGGGACAGCCTCGAAGCGCTCGCCCGGCTGCAAGGGTTTCACCCATCCGCCGACCCGCTCGTTGGCTCCGTCCGCATAGAGATACAATGATCCGTCCGGCCGGTTCCAGGCGCTCCGATGACCAATCTCGATATTCCAGTTGGAAGAGGCCTCAATCTGCAAATACCACACCCGGCTCGTCTCCATATCTTCGAGGACGATCATGGGAACGTAATTCGCGGTGCTGAAGCTGCCGACAGAAGAGAATGAGACGGTGGCCAATTCCGCGTGGACGGAGGTCTGGAATAAACCCAGGCTTTCCAGATCGTCGCTCCGCCATTGGCTCTCCCCCTCCCATGCGGTCCGGCAGTAGTGCACCTTCACTTTCTTCGGGTCGTACCAGGGCCGGCAGCCGCCCAAGGCGATTCCCTGCAGATGAAGGGAAGACAGCTGCGTCAGCGTAATCGCTTCATCCCCCTCGTTCATGACGGCGGTGGTCTGACGAATCATGGCCGTACCCGGTATGAACGTCATGCCGACCTCCACTGCAAGACCCAGCTTGTCATGCTTGTAGCGGGCGAATAAACCATCGGCGGACGGCTCGAACCGTTCCATTCTCATCTCCGCAAACAAGGCGGAATACCCGGTGGCTCCGGCCGAACTGCGTCCCTGTGCAGCGCCGGCAATTCCGGTCTGGAAATTGGGATACGCGATGCTTGCCTCACCCAGTTCCAGCGGCCCTGGACTGAATGCCCGCTGCCACATGCCGTTGTCTGTCTCTTCATATTGCAGACGCATGTTCTCGTGTATGATCGTTTGATATCCCTTCGCCATGATGATCGCTCCTCTATTCGTCGTTTTATTAAACTCTACCAAATATTAAATTAAAATTAAACCATATTTTCGTTTAATTTTAATTTAATTCTTGTTTATTTGCGAAAAAAACGATGAGGCAGCCTCTTATCTGCATCATCGCTTCTAATCGCACCTGTACTAGGGAACGCTTCCGATCGCTGTTGTTCCCGAATCGTTATGATCCTATAAGCTCTCATCCGGGTTCGATTCGGGAACAAAGGGGGCCGCTTACGTTTCCCCAGCTCCGAACCGGCCTTTGTTTCATTCCGGAGCGGTATCTCTACGATTTAATAGAGCCTGTCATAATGCCGCTGATCAAGAACCGCTGGCCGAATAGAAACACAACCAGAATCGGCAGGACGAAGACGAGCAGCGCCGCCTGCTTGACTTGAAACAAGTCCACATTAGGCGAGGACGGTAAGATATAGCCGACTTGCATCAGCTGTGTCGATAGCGGATACTGCCTCTCCTGCAGAAACATGAAGGGAGCTAGATAATCGCCTCCCCAGCTCGCGTTGAAGGACATGATCGCTGCCGTCGCAACGACCGGAATCGAGATCGGCATGTAGATACGCCAGATGATCGCAAACGTCGAGCAGCCGTCGATGCGCGCCGCTTCGTCCAGCTCTCTGGGCACATTCATGAAGAACTGCCGGTAGAGGAAGATAATAAATGGACTGCCTCCGAGACCGCTGATGATCCACGGCCAATAGGTGCCGAGCAGCCCGTATTGCTTGAACAGGACAAGCTGAGGAATTTGCGTCACGGTCGGGGGGATCATCATCGTCGCCAGGATGACCATGAACAGCACGCCCTTGAACCTGGCCTTGAGCCGCGCGAACGCGAAGGCGGAGAAGAAGCTCGTGATGATCGGAATGCCTACCGAAATCAAGGCAAGCAGGCACGAGTTTCGAAAGAACATCCAATACGGCTGCAGCGTAAAGGCCAGACGGTAGTTCGCAAGCGTCGGCCTTTCGGGAAACCAGGTCATGCCCGTAAAGAGAGGCTGGAGTGAATTGGCCGCCATCCAGTACAAGGGAAACGAGAAAACGAGAGCCAGCGCCAAAAGAACGCCGTACAGGGTGAAACGGGTAGCGAGATGTTGCGTCAATGGTCAGCCTCCTTTTCGTTCGCCCGATTCATAATGAACCCACAACCGGCTCGTACCGAACACGATCAGGGTGAGCAGGATCGTAATGATGAATAGCACCCATAACAATGCCAGACCATATGCGTAGCGCTGGAACATGAAAATCTGCTGGAATGTATGGACCAGATACAGGTAGATCGGCCGGATCGGAACGCCCATCAAGCCTCCGTTCGAGGATAGGAGCGTCGCTTGCGCGAAAATCTGCAGGGAGCCGATAATCCCGAAGACCAGATTGAAGAATATGACGGGCGTCATCAGCGGGATGGTGATGAGCCGAAACCGCCTGAATGCCCCCGCTCCGTCGATCGCCGCCGCCTCGTACAGTTCGGGCGAGATGCCCTTCAGACCCGCCAAATAGATGATGATGCCTCCCCCGCAGCCCCAGCTGAGCAGAATGAGCAGCGACATCGCGGCATGATCGTACCCGAGCCAATTGATCGGCTGGAAGCCGATCCAGCTCAGGAAGTCGTTCAGCACCCCGTTCGTCGCGAACAGCTGCTTCCACATCAGCCCGACTGCCGTGATCGGCAGAATGGCGGGGAGGTAATAGAGCGACCGGAAGAATCCGATCGCTTTGAACTTGTTGTTCAACAATACGGCAATCAGGAAGCCGAACACCGTGCTAAACAGCACGTTCAGGGAGCCGATATAAAAGGAACGCCCCAGCGCAAACATCGCGTCGCTGTCCAAAAAAACGTTATTGTAGTTGCGAAGGCCGACATATCTCACGTTCTCGTAGTTGAACCCCGCGAAATTGGTAAAGCTCAAGTAGAGTCCATAAAGCATTGGATAGAGGGACATCAATAGAAACACGACGAGCCATGGGAACGTCAGCATGTAAAACTCCCGGCTCTCTCTCCGCTCTGCCTTCCCCATTGGAGCCAGTCATCCTTCCTCTTGCATCGTCATTTTGCCCCGACGATATCTTTGTTCTCGCGAATTTGAATCTTGACTTCTTTCGCGATTTTTTCAATTGCGCCATCTACTGTGTCTTTGTCGAAATAGACGGGCGTCATATACTTGTCGAGCAGCGTGCTGAAGGCTGTAGCCGAAATATACGGGTTGTACGGAAGCGTGGAGAGCTGCTTCAGATCGTCCGTAATGACGCCGTAGGTTTGCTTGTCGAAATTCGTTTCTCTCGGAAGGAGCTCGACTTTCGACTTGAAACCGGGCAGTCCCCAGCCGCTCTTCGCCCGTTCGTCCGCCGGTTTGCCGCCGTAGAACCATTCGAATACAGTCCAGGCTTCCTCCGGATGCTTGGTCTTGCTGTAGATGATGCCTCCCGTACCGCTGCGCGTCGCTTCGACGCGCGTTCCCCCGCTCATCACGGGCGCAGGAAGCATCATAAAATCGTCAAGGTGGCTATTCGTCAGCTCGTTGCTTCTCAGCAGGCCGCTAAACCAATAGCCGGCGACCATCATTCCGAGCTTGTTCTGTGAGAACAGATCGATGAAATTGGCGGCTTCGGAATTCAGCGAGCTCGGTCCGACCGGAGCCTTCACCGCCTCGACCCAATATTGGATGATGCGCTTCGCCTCAGGCGAATCCAGCATGATTTCGTTGTTGTCGGCGGTATACAGCGATTGACCCAGAGATGCCAGCTGCGCAAGCATGACATCCTGGTTGAGGCCGACTCCGCCGCCCAGCGGATCGTACAAGCCCCACTGAATCACCTTGTCCCCTTCCTTGACCGTCATCTTCGCCGCGTATTCTTTCACCTGCTCCCAGGTCAGCGGCTCCTTGTCACTCGGGATCGGGATACCGGCCGCTTCGAACAGCTTCTTGTTGATGAACAAATTGAAGTCCGGCGACCAGTCTTTCGGAAATCCGTAAATATCGCCTTTGCCCGACATCTGCCCATCCCACCGGAAAATATTGGTCGTATCAAGCAAGTCATCCGCTTTGAAATATTCACTGCGGTCAAAGTACGGCTGCAGATTCAGCGCCAGCCCCCGGCTGGCATAGAACGGAAACTCGCTGGCGCCCATTAACCGGAAAATGTCCGGTGTCGTATCGGAGTTCGCAGCAATCTGACCCATCAATTTATTGAAATCGGTATCAACCCGCTCGAGGTCGATGTTCGGGTGCTCGACTTCGAACGATTCGATTTGTTCCTTCGAAATTTCCGCTTCAGCCAGATGAATCCGAATGGTCACTTTCTTCCCGGCCTCCGTTGTCCCTCCTTCAGATGCCTTGCCATCCTTACCAGGACCGGCATCATTCGCAGGGGCATTATTGCCGCTGCAGCCGGCGATCGCCAGCGAGAATACCAGCAGCATCGCCACGATTGGATACATTTGTTTTTTGGACACGATTATGTGCTCCCCCTAATGGTCGTTGTAGATCCGGACTGCGGCCGCAATTCCTAATGTAACTGTAACAAGAGCCTCTCCGGCCCTCAAGGAGAGAAAATTCACCGTTTTCTATCGTTTTTTTCATTCATTCTGCGGATTCGTTTGCGGAATCGTCAGCCGGATTGCCGTCCCTTCGAACCATTCGCTCTCGATTTTCATCCGGGATGCCCCGTCATAGAGCAGTCTTAGCCGATGGAATACGTTGCTTAGCCCGATGCCGGTACCGCCGCCCGCGTCCGCCGTTTCCCTGTCAGCGGGCCGGCTGCGCTCCCATTGCTCCGTGATCGCGTCCAACCGCTGCGCCTCGATGCCCATGCCGTTGTCTCTCACCGTGAGCAACAACTCCCCTTCGCTGAGCGAAGCGTCGATCCAGACCGTTCCGCTGCGGATCGAATTCAGAAATCCGTGCGTAATCGCGTTCTCGACTAAGGGCTGGAGAATGAATTTGATCGTCCGGCACTGAAGCGCGGCCTCGGAGACGTTCCATTCGACCGTGAATTTATTTTTGAAGCGGAATTCCTGAATAGCGATATAGTTTCGCGTATGCCGGATCTCTTCCGCCAGCGTCACGTAATGGCCCTCCTGTCCGATGCTGTAACGAAACAGATCGGCCAGTGCATATAACATGAAGCTCGCTTCTTCGTCCCCCGAACCGCTTGAGCGCATGCCGATGCTCTGCAGTGTGTTGTACAGAAAATGGGGATTGATTTGCAGCTGCAGCATATTCAGCTCGGCTTGCATGTTGAGCGAGAGCAGCTCTTGCTGTTTCATCCGGCTGAGACTGTTTTCCTCCGCAATGCGGATATTTTCCTCCATCAGTCCATTAATCCGCGCCAGCATCCGATTGTAATTGTCGATCAGCTCACCGATCTCGTCCCTGCCCTTCCCCCCGTACCGGATTTCACGGTCCATCTTCACTTCCTCGATTTGATGCTCCATCGCCAGCTTCAGATGCTCCAGCGAGCGAAGCAGCCATCTCGACAGCCCATATGCGAGCAGCATCGCGAGCGCCACGCTTGCGATAATGACGCTCGCGTAGCGGAAGATCAACGCTCGCTGTTTCGCATCCACCGCATCCGTGGACTCCATGAAATAGGTACGCCAGTTCCATTCCCGGTCCACGTTAACGAGCGCCACGCCGCGAACCCCGTTCACCTCGGCGTATTGCTGTGCATCCGGCACGAGCCCTTCCCATACCGACGGCTCTCCCGCCGCCATCTTTCTGAACGCATCGTTCTGAAAAAGCTGGTTCCCGCCTGCATCCAAGGTCGCCGTATACACGTCGTCCTGCGGTAAGCTCGACTGAAAAGCCGATTGAGCAAAGACGATCTGGATGTAGCCGACCGTGCGTGATGCCGGAGCACGGTTGTCGAACACGGCCTTGACGAGTGAGACCGTCTGCTGATTGTAGAGATCTCTCCCATTCGAGAGCCATACCGCCCGCCCGGCGCGGTCGATCCGCTCTCTCGTCGGGCCGTCCAGCGAGAGATAATTGAAGGACTCGGAATTTTGATTGGAGTAGATGCGCGTGCCAAGCAAATTGTACAGGACAAAGTACGAGGAATCGTTGATGCCCGAATACTGAAGAAAGGAAATGTCCGGCGCTTGCGGAGACCCGGACACCGAACCCAGACTCTCGTTGTTCAATTGTTGGATGAACGTTTGATTCAACGATAATTTCCGAATCAGATCCTCATAGATGACCGCCTGCCGGCGAATATTCAGCCCAACCTGGTCGGCATATTGTTTGACCGCCGGTTTCATCTGCTGCACGGCGAAGGCATGCAGAAATTGATGATAAGCAAAACCGGAAGAAACAGCCGGAATGCATACGGCAGCGAAAAATAGTACTACCAGTTTTTTCCGAAGGGAAAGGGGTGGCAGACGATGCTTTCCCCCGTCGTGCTTGCGCAAATATTGCAGCGGAAACAGCAGATGCTGCTTCGTCATCCGGTGCGACAGCTTACGAAACGGCAAGATCAGATAATGCGAATAGAGGAAGGTGATGACGAAGGTCATGATCGTGACCACAAGAAAGAAGATCAAATAGTTCAGCAAGAATCTTTCTTTGTTCGACTCCGTCTCCGCTCTTCTCTGCGTGTACATGGCCAGCTTCATGCCGGAAGCGTCGATCGTTTTCTCCTGTTGAATGACGTCGTCCCCAGCTAGCAGCGGCGTTCGGCCGATGCTCCGCCCGTCGTGATCCGTTAACGCGAACGAGGCATATGAATCAGCATGAACCAGCGAGCCGAGCAGGTTCTCCTTCAAGACCATGATCACGATGAACGATCTCGGATTGCTCTCGAAGACGCCTCCGTTCAGAATGACACGCCCCTCCAGCGCTTGTGCCAGCTTGCGGATGTCCTCCACCTGACGGGGCGACATCGCCGGGGAACTCCGTAGTCGGCCGGTCAGCTCCCCGGCGGCGAATACGACTGGGCGATTTCTCGTATACTGCAGGATCGGGAGCAGGTTGGATGAGGTCAGATCGTCGATCGACGGCGCGGTTTCCTCTGACATCCGGTCCTGGCCTGCGCGTATGACGACACTCTTCTGAAACGAGAAGTTGCCCAAAATATAGATCTCATCGACAAGACTATCGGATAACCGTATTTGACCCAGGACGGCATTCGCTCTATCTGTCTGCCGGGCGACAAACTCGGCATCCTTGAAACCTAAGTAGGAACCGACGTAGTCAGCCAGCTCCCCAGACTGCAGGAAGCTGAGCATGGAGGCCAACTGGCTGAAATAGGTCGCGACATTATGGCTGGCGGAATCGAGCAGCTTGGCCCTTGCTTGAGCGTCGATATCGCGGTCCATTCGTTCCGCCCCCAGAATCCCCATGGCGACCAGCACGATCTGGGTGCACAGCGACAGTCCGATGGAGGCTGCGATGATCCGTTTCCGATGGGTCCAATTCAATGCTCCCCCTCCCCGGCATTTCCGTGCAAGGATCGGAATTCATGCGGCGTATGACCGTTGTGCTTGCGGAACAGATCGACGAAGTAAGCGGGCGTGGAATATCCGACCATCTCTGATATTTCATAGACCTTGAAGGAGGTATGCCGCAGCAGCATGACCGCCTGCTCCATCCTGCGGGCCGTTAAATAGTGGATATAGTTTTTACCCGTCGTCTTGCGGAACAACGAGCTCAGATAGTTGGGATTGCAATGAATATGCTCCGCCACGTCCTGCAGCGAAATCGACCTTTCGAAATTGGCGTCGATAAATCGCTTCGCTTCTTCAATCATGCCAGCGGAGGCTGCCTCTCTCGCAGGAATTCCGTATCCATTGTCGGCTGTCCGCGCGAACTCGGCCTCTTGCCCGGGAGACAGATCCGGCGCGACAAGTGCGGCGCCCTTGCCCAAGTTGGCGTTCAAAGCGTCAGCAACGGCACGGCCGGATAGATGGATCTGCGAGAGGTCGCGAACGACGGGACCGATACCGTACGACACTGTAGACATAATCAGGCCTTGAAAGCGCTTTAGATTATTGGCAATTGCAGCCGCCTTGTCCGCCTTCATCGACGTTCCCACTTCCGAATCATCCAGAAGACCGCCGCCGGCGCACAGCAGACTGCATCTTCCCGTCGCCCGATCGATCCAATGATAGCCGTGCCCCACTCCGTCCCACATCTCGGTCAAAATATTGCCTAGCGCGAACAGGATCAAGTCCCATTCCCGATCCGAATAATAACGGGACTGTTCCTCCCTTCGGTCGATCCGAAGCATCCAGACGGCATATCGTCCTCCCTCCAACATCATCTCACTCTCTGAGCAGCCTTCCTCGATCTCATCCTGCGACAAGCGCTGGAAGAGAAGCCGCTGCAGGAAGCGCTGGCGCAGGAAGTGCGCGGAAAGCTTCGCCTTCCGCTCCAGAGCCGCCGTCCGGATCTCGATCAGCCGCTTGTCGTCCAGCTCCCGTACGATCCGCCCGAACGCCTCGTCGATGTCCGCTCTGCTTACCGGCTTCAGCAAGTAATCGGAGACGCCGTACCGAATCCCTTGACGGGCATACTGAAAATCATTGTAGCCTGTCAGGATGACGATTTTCATATAGGGAAACCGTTGAACGATCTGATGAATCAGCTCGAATCCGTCCATGAAGGGCATGCGGATATCAGTGAGCAAAATATCCGCCGGTTCGCTGAACAATCGTTGGCAAGCCGTCAAGCCGTTCTCGCAGCTCCCGGCCACGCGAATGCCCACCCTCTCCCAATCGTAGGCTTCCAATCCTCTGCGGATTTCCTCTTCGTCGTCTACAATCAGCATGTTATACACCGCAATCACCGCCTTGTCGAATTAGGGAAGTTTATTGTGTTTGTGTATCGGTTGCAATCCCGTCAACGGCCGCTTCCGTACCGGTTCATTTTGCCGAATAGGTTCTCGGCGTTTGTGTCCCTTTTCGACAAATTTTCGCTGAACTCCTTCCTATTCACGGCTCGGCATACCGCCGAACGAAAACTTCTTCATTTTCCGATACAAACAGGCGAAAATATCGATATTTCCAAACGAAATACCGGTGCTATAATCGGGTGGAACGTTTTTTGCAGAGAGGATGACAGACATGATACTAAACGAAACCGAATACCGAAATAAGGTGCTTGGCTGTTGGATGGGGAAAAATATTGGCGGAACGCTCGGCGCTCCTTTTGAGTTCATGCGGCAGATCAACCGCGTTTCGTTCTACACGCAGGAGCTCGACGGCAGCCCCGTGCCGAACGATGATCTCGATATCCAGCTGCTGTGGCTGATCGCTCTCGAAGAGAAGGGCATCGACTTGAACGCGCGGCTGCTAGGCGAGTATTGGCTGCACTATGTCACGCCCCACTGGGCTGAATACGGCATCGCCAAGGTGAATATGCGCGCAGGTCTGCTGCCACCGCTGAGCGGTACGGCCAATAACGTGTTCAAGCATAGCAACGGCGCGTTCATCCGTTCCGAGATATGGGCTTGTATCGCACCAGGTTATCCCGAGCTGGCCGCACGTTATGCATACCAGGACGCCATCATCGATCATGGCAACGGGGAAGGCGTCTATGCGGAGGTGTTCTGTGCCGCGCTGGAGAGCGCCGCCTTCGTCGAGCGGAATATCGAAACGCTCATTGCGATAGGCCTGTCCTATATTCCGGAAGATTGCGGCGTCGCGCTTGCGATCCGGCATGTGATTCAATCCTTCCGCCAAGGCCTGACCTGGGAAGAGGCGCGGGACGATCTGCTTCGCCATCACCGGGGCAAGTATGCCGTATGGGCGGGCATTTCCCTGGAGGACGAGGAGAAAGGGTTTAAGGACGGCATTCCAGGCTGGGATGCGCCTTCCAATCTTGGGATCGTTATTCTCGGCCTGCTGTACGGGGAGGGCGATTTCGACAAGACGCTTTGCACGGCGGTCAATTGCGGGGAAGACACGGACTGTACGGCCGCAACCTTGGGGGCGCTGTTCGGTATCATGTACGGTCTGGAGGCCATACCTAAGCGCTGGATTACGCCGATCGGCGCTGGCATCAAGACGGCTTGTTTGAATCTGGGGGAGCTGGGGGTTTACGGGGATCAGCTGCCAGCCGATATCCATCAATTAACGGATCGGGTCACGGTCGTAGCTAAGCGGGTGATCGCCGGAAAAACGAGCCCGCTAATTCTGTCGGACGAGCCGACGCAATTGGCGGACATGCACGCAGAGTTATTGTATGACCATGAAGGCAAGTTCCAATCGATCTATGCCGGGTCGTCAGGCACCGCATTCCGGTTCGACTTCTTCGAGGTCGTTGTGGATTACGGCGAGGAAGGCGCTGTCATCCATGCGGGAGAACCGAAGACGATCCGCCTGATCGTCCACAACCATTATAAAATATCGGATATTCTCAACATCCGCTGGTACGGTCCCGACGGCTTCAACCTATCACCGGCGGGAACGGCGAAGCTATTCTCCGCCATCTATCCGGACACGACCCGGGACATTTCGTTCGAAGTCTCGCTTGCCAGTCCGCTGGGGACGAATCGCTTCGTCGTCGAGCTGACCCTGGACGGACGGAATACGGTTATGCTGGTGCCCGTCGTTCTGCTTGGGAACCATCGGTCGGTTTAACCGCGCTCGCCTTGTCCGATTCCCGCCCGGCAGTCTCGGCGCCGCCGTCCGCGAACGCTTCGCGACGGCGGCGAACGCTTCCCATGCTTCATCCTTCAATACCGGATCTCGAATTCGTTCACCCGTCCACGTCATACGCCCGGTGCGTCAGGACGTTCCGGTCGACGCGAATGCCCGCGTACATCCGCCTGCCGTTCTGGAAGTGAACGCGGTGATAAAATTGATCGTCCTTCTTCGCGTTTCGTCCTCTTCTTCAAACGAAGACGAATCTGAAACGACCAAGCGACGCTAACATCGACGGCTCTTGGGTTAGCTTGCCCTGGCATGCGGACCCAGGAGCCGTTATTTTCTCCAATCGGCCCGGTTTGCGCTCGCTTGTGGACCGACGATCCGTTATTTGCCCTCTATTCGCAGAAATCGGGCCAAAACTTCGATTCGACAACGCGGAGCCTTTATGACAAGTCTATGAGCCATGTTTACAGCAGCTGGCGGTAGGATGAAATAAACTCCTTCTTCCCGACACTTCGACGCTGCGATTCAATCGTCTGAACTGCGCTCGCCGCCATCTCCATCCTTGCTTTGGCCGACTAGACCGTAGAAAAACAGCTCCATCAGTCGCTCGATATGCCGATCCGACCGGCCGGATCCATCCGCGCTCCATAACCGTTCCAGTTCGTTTTTGTACATCGTGAAGTAGATCGCCGCAACCTCATCCGGTAATTCCTCGCGGACATAGCCCTCCCGCTTGCCAAGCGCCACATAGTGCCGGAAGAACGCCCCCACCTTCTCCTCCGCGTAACGCTCCATCATGCCGGCCAGCCTCCCCTGCTCCGAATGCGGAACTTGACCGAGCTCGTCCGACAGAAACTTCACGTTCCCGGCTTCCAGCAGCATGATCCGCTTGGTCTTCTCGGGGAAGGACAGCACAGAATCCAGAAGAATCGCCTCGTATCGTGCCAGCTGCTTGTCCATCCAATGTCTCAGCATGTCGATATACAGCCGTTCTTTCGTGCCGAAGTAATTGTAAATGGTGGCGGGAGACACGTTCGCTTGCTCCGCGATCTCGTTCACGCTGACTTTCGAAAAACCGTATTGCGAAAACATTCGAAAAGCGACGTCGAAGATTTGCTCCGTTTTATTCCGCTTTCTTCGCTCGAAACCGTTCATTTCCTCACCTCGCTTGTAGTTTAACTGAAGTTATGGAGTGAATCAATAAAACTAATACAAAACTATTGAATTCCCGACGTTTCCATAGTTATAATAATTTTATAGTATATTGATACATATACTACAAAATTAAGCGACGGGAGTGCAGCAACATGAAATCGATACGGATCCCTTCATTTCTGCATGATGTTTTCGGAGAACGACAAGCGGCCGGGGCCATTGCCGCCATCCTGCTTTTTGGGGGAGGGCTGACCGCGGCGCTGTATCTCGCTTTTTCCCGAGCTTGGCGAACGGCTGCCGCTATGGCGCGGCCTGACGGCGCTGCTGCTCGTTTTCGACATCTTCGCCGGCTGCATCGCCAACTTCACCGCTTCCACCAGCAACTTCTACGCGGCGCGCAAGACCAACCGCATCGTCTTCATTGCCGTGCACGTCCATATTATCGCGATTGCGCTTTTGCTGCAGACCGACATCCGGTATTCGGTCGGCATATGGGCTTATACGATCTGCGGGGCGTTTCTGGTCAATGCGCTCATCGGCAAGCACTCCCAACTGACGGTCGCGGCCTTGCTGCTCGCGGCCGGCATCGGCGTCATGCCGCTGCTGCCCGGCATTCAGCCGCATATGCTGACGATCGGTCTGCTCTTTATGCTGAAAGTGCTGTTCGGTTTCGCGGTCGACCACTACGGGATAATGGCGAAGAAGAACGGGGAAGGGGAGTCTGGGGGAGCATGAGCCATGCGTACGAACCGGTCCGGCTGGCCGAGGCGGACAAACGATCGTTCGTCTCGCTCATCAGTCGGGCGTTTGCCGGCGACCCTTTATTTCTGCATGTTTTCGGCGATTCGGAGCGCGACGGCATCGCGGCGTCGCGCGTGAAAACTTTTGCCTCCTTCATGTTCGACAAGAGCTTTCTGCTGGAGGAGGAGATTAGGGGCGTCTTCGAGAATGACCGGTTGCTCGGCGCCTACATCGTGGAGAAACCGCGGACGCCAAGCCTTCGGCTTCGAGTTCGGGAATGCTCGCTAGTCCGCTTGCTGATTCGGTTGTGGCGGCAAACGTCCGGAAGGACGGTAATCCGGCTGAACGGCTACATGAAAGCGACCCGTGACGCCGCCCCTCCGTGGCCCCACCACTATCTCATCATGATCGGCGTCGATCCGGAGACGCAAGGCAGGGGGATCGGCCGCCTGCTGCTGGACCACCTGTTGAAATCGACGCATGAAGACCGCCGTTCCCGAGGCGTGGCGCTGGACACCGAGAACGTCCGTAATGTCGCGTTCTATCAAAAATTCGGATTCGTGCTCGGCTCGGAGACGAAGAGCGGCGATTTGCGGGTATTTTGCATGCACTACTATATCAAGTAAACAACAAGCCCCCGGATCCGCTGACGTAGGCGGTTCCGGGGGCTTGGCGCGAGTCGTGCAATTGCCTCTTCGGCAATTGCAGAGGCCTGGCTCGCATAAGAGCTGCCGCAATTGCTTTCGGAGCATTTACGGCAGCCCCCTCCGGCCATTCGACCGGGGTCAGGGACATGCAATTGCTATTCGTGCAATTGCAAACGACCTGGTCTGCCTGCCCGCTGGCGCTTTTTCTGTTACCGGTTCAACCGATAGTACAGATCGTTCCAGCGCAGCTCGTTCTCGAGGCTCTGGATCGTGGTCGTACCGTTGATGACGACACATTCGATGCCGGCCATCTTCGCCCAGTCGGCCATTTGCTCGGCCGTTACGTTCAGCGAGAAGCCGAAGTGATGCGCGCCGCCTGCCGTGATCCACGCTTCCGCCGCGCTCTCCAGCGAAGGCTCGGGCTTCCACAGCACGCGGGCTACCGGCAAATTCGGCATCGGCTGCTCGTTCTTCACCGCCTGCACCTCGTTCACGATCAAGCGGAAGCGATCGCCTAGATCCACGACCGTCGCATTGATCGCCCGTCCCTCGACGCCGTCGAAGATCAGGCGGGCCGGGTCCGCTTTGCCGCCCACGAACAACGGATGCACCTCGATCTTTGGCTTGCCGGCCGACAGCGTCGGACAGATCTCGAGCATGTGAGAGCCCAGTACCATCGCGTTGCCCGGTTCCATATGGTACGTATAGTCTTCCATGAAGGAAGTCTCTTTGTTGCCCGCCATCACCTTCATCATCCGGACGAGCGCCGCCGTCTTCCAGTCGCCTTCCGCTCCGAAGCCGTAGCCGGCCGCCATCAGCCGTTGAGCGGCCAGACCCGGCAGCTGCTTCAAGCCGTGCAAATCCTGGAAGCTCGTGACAAACGCACTGTAGCCGCCTTCTTGCAGGAAGGCTTTCAGCCCGAGCTCGATGCGAGCCTGCTCTGCAATGGCCTCCCGCTGCGTGCCGTCGCGCAGTCCTTCCGCCGAAAAGTCGTACAGCTCCGCATACTCGTCCATCAGCTCACGCACCGCGGAATCGCCGATCTCCTGCACGCGCTCCGCCAGATCGCCAGCGGGATAACCGTTGACCGTCCAGCCGAACTGGATCTGGCCTTCCACCTTGTCGCCTTCGGTCACGGCGACGTAACGCATGTTGTCGCCGAATCGGGCGATCTTCATCGTCTGGCCTTCCGTGAAGCCCGCTGCAGTACGCATCCAGGAGCCGATACGCGCGCGCGTTCCCTCTTCCTTCCAATGGCCGGCGACGATCTTGCGGGCGATGCCCAGACGCGCTCCGATGAAGCCGAACTCGCGGTCGCCATGCGCCGCCTGGTTCAAGTTCATGAAATCCATGTCGATGCTGTCCCAAGGAATGCCGACATTGAACTGCGTATGCAGATGAAGCAGAGGCTTAATAAGCTGCTTCAGGCCGGAAATCCACATTTTGGCCGGGGAAAAGGTGTGCATCCAGGCGATGACGCCCGCGCATTCCGGATGCGCGTTGGCTTCCAGACAGACGGCGCGGATCGCCTCCGGCGTCGTGACGACGGATTTCCAGACGATCGGATAAGGCATGGCCTCGTCGCGGTTCAGCTCGGCGACCATCTCTTTGGCGTTCAGCTCCACTTGATCCAGCACTTCCTGGCCGTACAAGCCTTGACTGCCCGCCACGAACCAGAATTGATACGGTTTCGTTTGCAACATTCGAATTACCTCCCGAGAATATGTAATCGTATAAGGACGGATCAGGCTTTGCCGCTGCTTCGGAACGTGTGCATAATGCCTTGGGCGTCCTCCTGCAGGTCGCCGATCACGTTCATCATAAATTCGTGATAAAACATCTTCTCCTCGCTCTGCGCGAAGCGCTCCCGCGCACGGTCCATCACCTTCAACGCCATGCCGGTGTAGTAGTTGATCTTGGCGACGCCCTGATCGATCGAACGTTGGAAATCGTCGTCCGACAGCCCGGACCCGCCATGCATGACGATCGGTACGCCAGCCTTCCGGTTAATCTCCCCGAGCCGCTCCAGGTCCAGCTGCGGTTTCTTCAAATATACGCCATGGACGGTGCCGAACGCTGCCGCCAGCGCATCGATGCCGGTCCGCTCGACGAATTCGCGCGCCTGATCCGGATCGGTATAGAGTGTCGTATCGTCGATGATAGAATCGTCATCGTCGCCCTCCGCGCCGCCGCTCTTGGGACGGGTCACGTAGCCCAGCTCTCCTTCCACAGACACGTCCAGCGTCCTCGCGATCTTCACGATCTCCGCGGTTCGGCGCACATTCTCCTCATACTCGTATTCCGAGCCGTCGAACATGATGGCATTGAAGCCCATATGCATCGCCTGGGTCACGGCCGAGAAGCTCTTCCCGTGGTCCAGCAGAATGCTCACCGGCACTTTCGCTTTGTTCATTGCCTCCACCATAATCGGCGCGATCTGAGCAAGGGGGGTGTACTTAAAATGAATTTCGGCGTGGCAGAGGATGACAGGCGAACGCGCCTCCTCCGCAGCTTGAATGATACCCCGGACCATATCCAAATTGATGGCATTGAAACAAGGAACGGCATAGCCGCGCTTGGATGCGTCACGAAGCAGCTCTCCCATAGAAACTTTCGACATATTGTTCTTTCACCTGCTCTTTCCTGTGATGACGATATTACACTTTATTTCTCATATTTATTTTAGTTTAATTTTATGGATTTTTCAACAAAAATATTATACAAATAAACCATAAATGATTATAATCATTTTATATAGAGCCACTATGGAAGGAGCACTGCAATGTCATTCATCGGATTGGATATCGGAACGACGGGATGCAAATCGTCCCTATTCGACCAAGAAGGCCGCATCCTGTCCTCGGCCTACCGGGAATACCCGCTGGAGTATCCGAAGCCGGGTCACTATGAGCTGGATCCGAGGCGGGTGTGGGAAGCTGTCCGTACCATACTTGAAGAGACGATGGCCTCTCAGAACGGTATAAGAGTTCAAGCCCTCAGCATTTCATCCCTGGGCGAGACATTCGTTCCCGTCGACCGGGAGGGCCGCGCCCTGGCCAGCGGCATCCTGTACACGGATGTACGCGGCAGAGAAGAAACCGCTATTCTGGAGCGCAAGCTAGGCAAGCGGCGCATCATGGAGCTGGCGGGCGTGCCCGTTCACCCGATGTTTTCGCTGCCGAAGATGATGTGGATCAAGACACATCAACCGGATGTGTATGCGCGCACATGGAAATTCATGCTCTTCGGCGATTATATCGCCTACCTGCTTACAGGTGCCGCCACATGCAATCATTCCCTTGCCTCAAGAACGATGGCCTTTAACGTTTCGAACAAAAGCTGGGAGCCGGTGCTGCTCGAAGCGGCCGGCATCGAACTGGCGCTCTTGCCCGACCTGATCCAGCCCGGAGGCATTATCGGCCAGGTTCGTCAGGACCTCGCGGTTACGCTCGGCTTGCAGCCGGATACGCTGGTCGTAGCCGGCGGCCATGATCAGGCTTGCGCGGCGCTCGGCGCGGGCATCATGCGCGACAATCAGGCGATCGACGGCATCGGAACAGTGGAATGCATCACCCCGGCCTATTCGTCGCCCGTTCTGAACGAGACGATGCTGAGCCATCAGTTTAACTGTGCCCCCCATGTCATCGAAGATATGTATTTGACGTATGCGTTTAATTTTACGGGAGGCTCTCTGCTGAAGTGGTACCGCGACCATTGGGGACGCCACGCGGAGGAGGAAGCAAGGAAGGCCGGACTGGGCGTATACGACTACTTGACCTCGACCGCCCATGCGTCGCCGACCGATCTGCTGGTCGTGCCCCATTTCGCCGGATCGGGCACACCCTTCATGAATCCCGAAGCGAAGGGTGTCATCTACGGGCTGACGCTCGATACCAATGCCGGACAGCTGTACCGGGCGCTGCTGGAAGGCGTGACGTATGAGATGCGCTACAATCTGGAGTGCCTCTCGGAGGCCGGGATCCCGATCGATACGCTGCGCGCGGTCGGCGGAGGGGCCAAATCCGATCTGTGGCTGCAGATCAAAGCCGATATCATGAACCGCCCCATCGAACGGCTGAACGTCAGCGAAGCCGGCACGGTCGGCGCCATCATGCTGGCGGGCAAAGCGGCCGGCGCGTACCGCTCCTTCGACGAGGCCGCCTCCGTCCTCGTCAAGCCGGACCGCACGTTCCATCCCGGTAAGCCGAATACGGAGCTTTATCAGGATCGATACGAGAAATACAAGAAGCTGCTCATTTCGCTGAGCAACCTGTAAGGAGTTCCGTCCTTTATGAAAACGTGCAGGGGCGATGTATGACTTCGGCTTCGCCGGCAAGCATTCGCATCCGTTATCCGCCTGCCAAAAAAAGCCGTTAAACACTTGGGACACCTTGTGTTTAGCGGCTTTTAGTTATGACACCGAGATGACTACATTTCCCTTTTTATGCCCCGTCTCTACATAACGGTGAGCATCCGGAATCCGTTCCAGCGGATAGCGTCTATCGATGACCGAATGGAGCTTTCCCGATTCCATAAGCTCTTTAAGGAGAACCAAATCCTCTGTGCGTTCCTTGGCAATCCCTTGCCCATCAACAGTGACGTATGACCCGCTCTGCGTCAGAGCCTGCTTACATTTGGATTTGGAGATTTTTCCGACTGCATCGAAGATCATGTCATAATGCTCGCCTGTTCTCGTGAAATCCGCTTTCGTGTAATCCACGACCTTATCGGCTCCCAGAGATTTCACTAATTCTAGGTTTGCTGTGCTGCATACCCCTGTCACTTCGGCGCCGAAATACTTGGCAAGCTGCACCGCGGAAGTTCCTACCGCTCCGGAAGCACCATAGATTAGAACGCTTTGACCGCTGCGGATATTCCCTTTTCTAAGAAAATGTAAGGCTGTCGTTCCCCCGAAGGGAATGGCTGCAGCTTCCTCGTAAGTCGCATTCATTGGCTTTAAGGCTATAATTCCGTCTTCAGGCAAGCATATATACTCGGCATGAGCACCAAAGCGCATCCCGCTCATGGCATAGACCTGGTCGCCTTTCTTGAATCGCTTTACCCCCTGCCCGACAGCTTCGACTTCCCCGGCTAGCTCCACGCCCAGTATAGGTTTTCTTGGTTTTGTGAGGCCTAAGAATAATCGCATGGGGATCCAGAATAAGAGCGGGCTATTAAAACCTCGAACTCTACAGTCCCCTGACGTTACGGTTGTCGCGTGAACCTTGATTAATATTTCCTTGTACGAAGGTGAAGGCTTCTCTACCTCCCTAAGCTCCAGAACATCCGGCGATCCGTATTTTGTGCATATTATCGCTTTCATGTGATTCCTCCAAACCTCAAGTTGCAACTAGTATAGCGGCACCAAGGGATTGGGATGTAGCTACTAAAGTATGGTTTTGGACATTCACAACAGACCCAGCTGGCGGGCGCGCGCAACAGCTTCGGTGCGCCGTTTCACCTGCAGCTTGTCAAAGATCATCTGGTTATGCCCCTTAACCGTGGTCAATGCAATGAAAAGACGCTCGCTAATTCCGCGATTCGAGAGACCTTCTGCAATGAGCCGCAGCACTTCCAGCTCCCGGCTGCTGAGTGGCTCAATGAGGGACTTTGCAGGCTCGACTTGATGCGGAGGGATTTGGACTTCACTTCTCCCTCCCTCAGCTTCAAATTCAGCCAGCAGCCTGCCTATATCGCTGGGCATCCTTCCACTATCAGCCGTTTCGCGCAGCAGCTTATACATCGGAATCCCTTCGTCGACAAAAATCCGGATGAAGCCGCCAGACTCCGCTATCGTCAGAGCATCCACAATAAGCTGCATAGCCGCGAGCTTGTCGCCATGCGCATGCAGAGCAACCGCCTGCAATACCATGACCTTGAGCCGTTCGTCCGCATAGCC
Organism: Paenibacillus mendelii; assembly: GCF_024498075.1. GTDB lineage: Bacteria > Bacillota > Bacilli > Paenibacillales > Paenibacillaceae > Paenibacillus_Z > Paenibacillus_Z mendelii. Next base: position 45,641 of record NZ_JANHOF010000005.1, on the reverse strand, counting down.
CTTAGCCTCCGCTTGCTCCCGCAACGAATGAAGCATCGCCAATGCTGAGGAAGTGTCTCCCTGAGCAAGGCGCACCCGAGCCTGGCTGATGGGAAGCTCGTGCTTCTGTGCCAGCTGGGTGGCAGCCGCCGGATTGCCCTGGTGAAGCAGGACCAGCACTTGAGCCGCAGCAATATGGGGCACCTGATTCATGAAATTGTGCTGATTGGCAGAATGTTGAGTCTTCGCTAGAATAGCGTACGCACTGCTGGCCTCCCCCAGCGCAAGCTTCAGCCTTGCGAGAAACAGCTCACCGGCAACGACTCTGTCCGTTTGTTCAAACTGCCGTGCCAGTTGAATGCTGATTTGTCCATGCTGTAGGGCGGCATCCAGATCATTCCATTCATAGCAGATACGGGCCAAGCCCAGATGTGCTTCGCAAGCGGCCGGCAGCGGCGGATTGCCTGCCATCGTCAGGACACTTCTGTAGGTCTCAGCCGCCGTATGGAGCTGATTATCTGTTTCCTGAATCATCCCTAGGCCAAGTGATGCCATAATGGTGACTATAACATGCCCGATCCGCTGACTGTGCGATAATGCTTCCGTATAAGCCTTGCTCGCCGCAGCACGATCCCCTTGAAGCTGGTAGGCGTATCCCAGCGTCCATGTCGTGGACGTCCGGACAGGCATGTTATTGGGGTGCAGGTACCGGAGGGCACGGCGCGACTCGGCCATGATCGCATCGGCCTGATGCTTGCTGACAGCGAGCGAAGCGCGTATAGCCGCAATATGTCCAATTAGATCTTGGATCTTGTCGTTCTGCTCTACATGCTGCAGTGCTTTTTCCGCAGCCTGCAGTTTCGGTTCAACGACGGTTGTGCAGCCCGTCATCAGCAAGGCAGAGGCATAGATCACCCACAGCGAGGGATTCGCGTTAAGTTCCTCGTCTGGCAATGAAGCCAGCCAAGTCATGACTGGGATCACCGCTCCGCGAAAGAGCAGGGGCATCCCCTCCCCCTCTATCAGACGGGCGGCGCGCCGGATATCCTTGGCGGCAGCGGCATGGTGAAAGGCTTCAATCGCAAAGCCATTGTCTTCGTGCCAGATGCTGGCACGTATATGTAATGCGGCTATTTCTGCTGCGGCCTGCTCCGCATCCCCGTTACTCGAGGTGGTGATGCTCTGCTCAAGCCGGCTCCGCAGCAAATCGGCAAAGAGATGGTGATAACGGTACCAGCGCCGCTCGTTATCAAGCGGGACAATGAATAGATTGGTACGCTCGAGATACTCCAAGATTTCCTGCCCGGAAGCTAAGAGAGCGAGATGCTCCTCCGCTCCTTGAAGAACGGCTTCGCAAAGTGGTCCGCACAACCGGTCCAGGATCGAGGTGCGCAGCAAGAAAGTCTGAATACTCGCGGATTGCAGCTGAAGCACTTCTTCAATTAAGTAGTCCAATACAGAATGGTGGCTGCCGGTGAAAGCTTGAATATAAGCTGCCGGATCTTGATGTCCTTGGACAGAGAGCGCGGCTAATTGCAGACCGGCAATCCAGCCTTCCGTTCGGGCTTCCAGCAGCGCGACGTCTTCCGATCGAAGGTTAAGACCCATCACTTGGCTTACAAATACAGCGGCCTCATCGAGAGTGAAACGCAATTCCGCGGCCCGCACTTCCGTCAATTGGTTCCTGACGCGCAGCCGGGCCAGAGGCAGCTCGGGATCCTCGCGGGTAGCAATAACCATATGCATCTGCGGCGGCATGCGCTCGATTAGGAAGCTGACAGCATGGTTTATCGATCTGTCATCAATAACGTGGTAATCATCCAGAACGAGTACGAAGTGATCCGGAATGTCGCAGATTTCATTGACCAAAGGCGTTATGATCGATTCCGCCGGCGGCAGCTGAGGGGACTGGAGCACACCAAGCACACCCTCTCCAATATGCCCTGCAATCGTCTGCAATGCAGCGATGAGGTATGTCAGAAATCGTGCGGGGTCATTATCTCTCTCATCCAGCGACAGCCAGGCGGCAGACTGCGGGCAGCCGGCGAGCCATTCGCTGACAAGCGTCGTTTTACCATAGCCTGCGGAAGCAGAGACGAGGGTCAGTCTGCGATTCAGTCCCTCGTTCAGATGCTCGATCAGGCGGGGGCGGACAACCGCTTTAGGCCGGGGCGGGGGGATATATAGTTTGGTCGAAAGAATGGATGTGGACATCATAACCACCGTTCTACGCCGTCAATTGACGAGGTTTGATAGGAATCATTATTATGTTCGACAGTTCATTCGATTTCCCTTTTGCGTCCTATCTCAGCATGCCGGTGTGAGCGGGATGACGGCGTCAAAAACAGGCTCGCTCCCCCTGTACGAAGAAAACCGGCAAAAGCGTCTTCGCTGCTGCCGGGTGTAACCTACTTCAGTTTGATGACTCTGCCGGTGATTACGCCATTCTCATCTCTGGAAAATTGAAGCGCCATCATTCTTGTATCGTCCCCACTGAAGTTTACGGCTTCGGAATATCCCGTTTGGCCTTCCGCAAACAACTGTTCAGGTGAGATCTTAACACTCCAGCCCTCATACTCATAGTTGATTCTCCCCTCGTCGTCGTAGGTCACTTCTTTGACGGATTCAGGATAACCGTGCCATCAGGTAATTTTTTCTTCAGTTCTTCCATCCTCTTCACCATTGCCGCTTCAGCGTCATCAACGGGGCCAGCTGGATTAGCCGTGGTATCTGAGGAAGGCTCCTTCAATAGGTCCTTCAGATAAGCCTCGGCCTGAGCGGTGTCGGCTTTCGCTTTGTCCAAGGGAAGATCAAACAGAATGGCGGTTCCTTTATAGTCTGTTTTGGGGCTTATTTCGCCCGTTGCTTCATTATAAGCGTAAGCTTTGTTGTTAAAGAAGGTATCGCCGCTGCTGACAGCCAGGTACACGCCTCTATCGGCGAACATTTCCACGTCATCGCATTCAATCAGTCTGTACATAATACCGTCCACCACGAGCTCGCTGTAACCGCCATTCATGGTGATGATGTTGACCTGCCACGGCTTCTGTCCTTTAATGAATGGAGATATGAAGAAAGGCTCTTGTCCGTATTCCGGGTCGCTTGTAGCCGGCATTGGACTGCCGTCCTGTTTGGCGATGGATACGACAGCATACGTCCGCTCCGGATTGATATCCTGCGCAGAACTGTTCAATCCAGATAGCCCGACCCCTGAGACGATCCCGTGCAAAGTAAAATTATAATCGCCGGAAGCAACCGATTGATTAACTTCTATTGCGTCACGGCTTTCAAATGCTTGGGCCAGAACCTGGTCACCCAGATGCTGTGCAACCTGCTTGGAGCTGAATAGCTGCGCCGCCGCAACAGCCGTGATGGACAAGACGAGCGTACATACAGCAACCAGCACGCCGATGGATATCCGCTTTGAATTCACGCGTTTCATTCTATTTCTCTCCTTATACCGATTGATGATGCTTTCATTCAATTCCTCTTCGGGCTCTGCTGCCGGAGCAAGGGCTTGCCTCAGCAGTCCATCCCACTTTTCGGAATCGTTCATCGGACTTCAACCTCCAATGTCTTTTTCATGGCCTTGCGGGCCTGGAAAAGACGGCTTTTGACTGTTCCAGGCGGAATCCTCAGCGCCGAAGCGATCTCATCGACGGACATTTCCGCGGTGTAGTACATATAGAGCGGCAGCTTCAACTTATCGCCCAGCCTGTCAGCCGCAGCTTGTATCATGCCGCTAAGCTCGTAGGACAGCACGGCATCCTCCGGCGTCGCTTCTCCCCTATGCCGGCAGGCCTTGTCCACTGCTTCGTTGAGCTCTGCTATGGGTGCAATCCTCTGCCTCCAGGCAAATTTCCGGCGTTTGTTTTTGCGCAATTGGATCGCAATGGAGATGAGAAATCCCTTGGGATTTTGCTCGCGTCTATTTTATGCCGCACTTCCATTGCCTTCAGGAACGTTTCCTGATAGAGATCATCCGCATCCGCTTTATTTCCCGCAAGCTTATGGCAAAATCCGTAGATCGCTTTGCCATGCAGCTTGATCAGATCGCTCAACTCATCGATATCCAAGTAGCTGCTCCTTTCCGAATGGCCATTCATCTATATATTGTCATAACCCTGCAGTCGGTTCACTCGATGATAGGGATATTTTCCATACTCGGAGTAATCTCGGATCTCGGGACAATCAGCCATGCTCCAAAACACATGCATCATGCATCGCAGCCTCATTAAGGCGCATACCTTCTGAAAAGTTAATTATACGAAAAGGCGCATACCTTCTGAAAAGTTAATTATACGAAAAAAAACGGCATCTCTGCCGTTTCGGTTTAAGCTTTTGCCGGATTAGTGATTTAGTCGGACTCAAGTCCGGCGCATATAGGCACGTACGGTAAGGGGGGCAAAAATCGCTACAATGACAGCCGCGCCGATGAGGGAGATCATAAGGTCCCAGCCCACGGTTCCGGAGTTAGCAAGATCCCGGACGGCAGTAACGAGGTGCGAGATTGGATTGATGTTAACAAACCACTGGAGCCAGTCCGGCATGGTCTTGACTGGAACGAACGCATTGGATAGAAATGTGAGCGGGAATAGCACAATCATCGATATCCCCTGTACGCTCGAGGCCGTACGGGCAATGACGCCGAAGAAGGCGAAGATCCAGCTGATTGCCCAGGAGCAGGCAATCACGAGAACCGCGGCAATGGCGACATGACCAAGACCCCCGGCGGGTTGATAGCCCATAATATATCCCATTGTAAAGGTAAGCACAGTCGCTATCGTATACCGGACGGTATCAGCCAACAAGGCTCCCGCCAGCGGCGCAATACGCGCGATAGGCAGTGACTTGAATCGGTCAAACACGCCTTTGTCCATATCCTCGCGCAGCTGGACGCCGGTTACGATTGAGGTCGTGATTACGGTCTGCACGAGGATGCCGGGAATGATCACCGGCAAATAGCTCTGTACATCACCGGAGATGGCCCCGCCAAAGATGTAAGTGAACATCAGAGTGAAAATGATGGGCTGGAACGTAACATCGAACAACTGCTCTGGTGTGCGCCGAATCTTCAGCAGCCCGCGATAGGCCATCGTCAAAGAGTTGCGTACCGACTGGCCGAAGCTCGTGTAGTTTTTCAATTGAAGCCCAGCGCCCGCTTTACTTGAATGACTTCTCATAGGATTGCCTCCTTCGCTTTGGTCGCGTCATCTTCCACACCATGGCCAGTGATGGTTAGAAACACCTCGTCAAGTGTCGGCTTCTGCACGCTGATCTCGGCCAAGTGAATCCCCGCCGCCCGGAGGGCGATAAGCAGATCGGTAACCCGGTCGGCATCTGCCATCGGCGCAGTTATTTTCCCGGCTTCCGATGACACATTCGACTGGACATGAAGCACCTGCTCGATGGTCTGGCGGGCATACTCGATATCCCGTGGATGTTGAACTCTCAAATGCAGCGATGAGGTCCCGACCGACGCTTTCAGTTCATCCACGGTCCCCTCAGCGACGACACGGCCGCGATCGATAACGGCGATCCGGTCCGCCAACTGATCCGCTTCATCGAGATATTGCGTTGTCAGCAATACGGTCGAACCCGTATTCACCAACCGGCGGATCGTATCCCACATCTGAGCGCGGGTGCGCGGGTCCAGCCCGGTAGTCGGTTCGTCCAGGAAGATAAGCGGCGGCTGTGCAATGAGACTCGCGGCCAAATCCAGCCGGCGGCGCATGCCGCCGGAGAAATTTTTGAGCGGCCGTCTCGCGGCCTCCGACAAACCGAATTCCTCAAGCAAATCCTCCGCTTTTCGCCGCGCCTCTGCGCGGCTTAGCCCGAGCAGACGGGAGAAGATGATCAAGTTCTCGGTAGCGCTGAGCGACTCATCGACCGATGCGTATTGACCGGTCACTCCGATCAATTGACGGACAATTTGCGACTCCTTCAGCACATCGTACCCGAAGATTCGCGACGAGCCCGCGTCTGGACGAAGCAAGGTCGCCAGCATTCGGATTGTGGTGGTTTTGCCTGCTCCATTGGGACCGAGCACCCCATAGATCGTACCAGCGCGGACGTTCAAGTCCACACCGTCCACTGCATGATTGTTCCCAAATGTTTTCATGAGTCCACGGGCTTCAACTGCCCATTCACTGTTTCCCGATACAGCTTTCCTATCCTTATTATTCATTGTAATCCTCCTTCTTATTGCTGCTAAGGGAATGATAGCTCACATTTATGAACTGAATATAAACAAGGAAACGTGTTTCGGATTGGACTTCCGCCCCGGTCCATCCATCTCTGCCGTTTGAGTATCTTCCTGCATTGTAATGAATTCCAGGCATCCGTTTCACCATCTGGAGAATAATGGTTTACGTATCGGTCTCCAGGCGGAAAGAAGGTTGACCGCATGGGCATGTTGTGCCGATGACGGCCGATCAGGCATCGACATCGGCGAGTTTGGGCATTTTACTTGCGCGCCGAACAAGTTGTAACAGCGCTTCAGGCTTTGGCTGAACTGGATGAAGCGCAGCTCCGTTCGCGTTATGATTTCCCGGCAATGGTTCGCGGAACTAAACCTTTAGGGGTTCATCTTCCCTCGGCTAACCACATAAAAAACGCAACCCTAGTCAGGGTTGCGTTGAGAAAGAGGCCATCTATCTTTTCACAGTTTGAGGCCGATATGTCTATTTTTTAGTTTGCGCTAGCTCTTTTTCGCCCTCTTACAGGGACCTGGCGAGACGAAAACCGAGATCATCGATTCGAAACGTTGGATGACTGCGGCGTCGGCAAGTTGCTCCACAGCCTCTCGCCTCTTCCGCCCAACTGCCGCCGCGGAACACTCTGTAGGAGCCGTACACTTCGACATCGTATTGATCCCAGCACCACTCCCAGACATTTCCTAACATATCGTAGAGTCCCCACGCATTCGGCAGCTTTTGGCCTACCTTATGTACCATGCCTTCCGAGTTTTCATGATACCAAGCGATTTCATCCAGCTCACCATATCGATAACCGCCCGTTCCAGCTTTACACGCATACTGCCATTCCGCTTCGGTAGGAAGGCGATATCCATTCGCCTCCCTGCTGCAGACGACGCTCTCGCCATCATCGCTGATTGACTTGAGTGTTGCGAAAATAATGCCGTCGACGATAGGAGTAAAAGGTTAGAAAATGAGAATCTTCGTCGAATCCATAAATAGAAGAAGGACAACGCCTTTGGATAGAGAAATTGTTGTTCACCACAAACCACAATTTCCAAGAAAAGGAGATGTCCCTCTCTTATGGTATCCCTCTAAGACAGCCCGAAGTCCCATCCGGCCCGCTTGGACCGCGGCGGCGATACCGGCCGGCGTACCGCCGTAAATGCACAGGTCGGCTTCGATCCGCTGAGGTTCGGCGCCATTATTCAATTCCGGTTTATAATAGAAGAGTTACTGAAAATCGACCATAGGAAACCTCCCTTCTGTCCCGTATACGTTATGTCGCGGTATTGGCCGTCCCTGATGTCACGGTACCATCCGGCGTCAGGATCCGATACGGGTACGGACGTCTCGCCGTTACTTTAAATTGATTGCGTCCCAAATCGTAAGAGACGCGTGCAATGTGGTCGATATGGTCCAAATAAATGACGAACTGCTTCGTATACAAATATCCGCCGATGACGAAGGACCCGCATGAAGGAATATCTATCGATTTGGCGTGTGACTGAAAGTGATCATCTTTCTCCTGCCCCAGCCTCCGCAGTTCCTCTTCGGTCAAACGGTCGGTATGCTCTTCTCCGCCTACACCAATAAGCTCACGGTACCGGATAAGCGGGCTCTTGCCCGACTTCTCAGCCGCACGCATGTAGCTGCGGCTTTGGCCGACCGGCACCCGCGAGTCGAAGGTTCCGTGCGCGAGCAGCAGCGGAGTGAGCTGGTTTTCCGCCAAACAAGCGCCGCTCCTTGCCTCGAAGGGCTCCGGTTCGTCCCAAGGGGCACAGCCGATCCATGCGTCCATATCATCGCGGAACTCGCCGATCCGATCGGTCGCATACCATTCCGCATAATCGGAAATGCCATACAGCGCCACGGCAGCCGCGAACAAATCAGGAAACTTGTTAATAGCAGCCAGCACGTTACCGCCGCCTCCGCTGCCGCCTGCAACAAAGACGACAGCGGGATCGACGAGCCATTCCGAGTAATGCCGCTGCACGAGCTTGACAGCGTCGTATATATCGACAAGCTCATACCCGTTGCAGTCGGGCGAGCCTTCGGAATACGCTCTTCCCCGCATATCCACTTGGACGACAAGATAATCGTTCCCCGGCAGCGGAGAATCCCGTTTCTGCGGCTCCGGCATACTCATGTGCAATCCATGCAGCCGAACCAGAAGGAACGATGGCTTCTCGGGTTTTATAACGTTCATTGCCAGCAACGTGCCTGGAGTAACGGATGATTCATAGTACAGGAAGTCCTGGTAGGATGAACTCCATTCGAGCCGTATGCCGGCCGTTTCCTTGCGAACGTCATTCCCGTAAGTCATAGTTATTCACCTTCCTGCGTCATTAATCGGCGCGATCCATCAACTGACGGATGCGCCCAAGCCGAACCAGCCTCCGACCGCGTTCGTGATTTCCCAGTTCCCGTCCGTTCTTCCAAGCAAGGAAATCGTATCTCCCGGATTTGCGGAGCTGACAGTCCCACTGCTTCCGGCTGGCGTCAGAATCGACGCGCCCGCCTGCGTCGCAATCGTCAGGGCGTAAGCCGTATCCACGAAAAACGTAAATGCATAACCCTTCTTCGCCGCCAGAAGCGAAAGTGTGATATCGCCAGACGCGCTGGTGTTTGTTATCTTACAGCCGATCTCATTCAATCCGACCAGTCCTGAAGAAACAATCGGGGTTACCTGCTGCGTCAGGTTGGCGATCACCACCTCTTCGGCTGTCGGTTCGATATAATACAGATTCTGAGTTCCTCCTCTGGCACTGCAGTTGACATACTTAACGCCGCGGATAAGCTCGTTTGCGTTCTTCTTGGTCGTGAATCCGCGCAGGATAAGCGGCGGGTTTCGTTCATCAATCGATTCGCAATCGTAATATTCCACATTCCCGATTACAGCCCGCGCCTGCTGCGGCACCGTTGTCACGATGAAGGAGGAACCGAAACCGTAAGGATCATCCGGCTGGTTCACCGTATTGCAGTTCACGGCCCTGCACCGGATAAACGTGGTCTTCACGCTGTCCTGGGAGTTGGATAAAACCGAGTAACCCGCATACTGTTCATTTTCGGCCACGCAATCGATCACCCTGATTTCTCCTTTAACAGCTTTAGCTCCGTCTCCTCCGCTGTTGTACGATGAGCCGAACGAATTTCCTTTCGTACGGCAATTTTCAAACGTGATGTCGACGCGCTCGCTTACAGCACTCAGTTTTTGCAGGGAGATGAGAAACCCGCGTCCGACGTTCCCCTCTGCGGAACAGCCTGCAAACCGAATCCGTTTCAGCAGATCCAGCACACTGTTCGGCTCGATATCGACGCCGCTTTTCGGTGAGGTCCCATACGAGAAATTGAAACCGCAATTCTCGGCCAGAAATCCGTCAACGCTTATGATGGACAACCCCTGCCTGCGGTTGTTGTTGGCCGTGCAATTCCGCAGCACAATGTTCTTGCAGTAGAGCTGCGTCGCTTGGTAAGCGCCTACATAAAATCCGTCGCCGCCGCTGTCATTGGCGTTCACTCGTTCGATGACAACGTTCTCCGAACCGCTGATATCGAAAATATGAGCTTGCTCGCCGGTTGTGTAAACGGCTTTGTTCATCTGCAGCGTCGCTCCATTTCCGATGATGTGGACATTGCGGACATTCAAGATCCGGATCAGCCGTTCAAACGGGGATTGACGGCTTAATGTATCGATCGCCTGCACGACCGTTCCGGGCGCAAATTCAATCACAGTATCGCCTGGAACATATAATTGTCCGGTGAGATAGTAGCCGTTCCGATGTTTCGGAATAATTAGCTTCCTGCCTGCCGCCGCATTTAACGCGCTTTGCAGCGGCTGTGTATCGACCGTTACCCCGTCTCCCTTCGTTCCGAACCACGAAGCGAGCAGTGTATCACCATATACGCGCTTAAACCTGCGTCCAGTGGTGGAGACAAGAACCGTTCCGTTATTGTCAACGGTTGTCGTATCGGCCGCATCGTACAGGAAAAACCCTTCCCTGCCCGCATCCGTCACATAAAAAGCATACTTCGGATCAGGGGCGCTGGTTATCCTCAATTGATCAACTGTGGTCGTAATGCATAGTCCCAGATTCTTCAAAGGCGAATCGGCTCCGCCAGACACCGTTCCGGATACCGTTGCTTCTTGGCCGTAAGTCACCCCAAGTTTCCGCCCGAACAGCAAACCTTCCGATGCCAGTACAACTCCGGCCGCACCGAGTGAGGCCAACAATTTTCTTCTGCTCATCAACATACCCGGCTTTTGCTGAGTGCCGCTTGATTCCTTCTGCTCCGGATAGTCCGCTCCATTCGTTTCTTTGTCCGCCATTTCAATCCCTCCGCATCAAGGCTAATTCCTTCGTTAACCTTCTTTCCGATCTGCGATGGATATCTTTAATCAGGTTTACCGGCATTCCGATAGCAAAATACGGCAGTTATGATCCCGGCTGCCGTCCGCGGCACGATTCCAAGTCTGATGCTGCGGACGCAGACGGCCTAGACGGCCTTCGAGTTAAAACAAGGAGCGGGCTTCCAGGTATGCGAGATGAAGAGTTACATCAATTGGTCGCCTGCTCGTGTACGGTATGGACATAATCGTCAAATACGACTGTCTGACCCGTCATCCGGGAATGCTCCGCGGCAAATGCCAGCATATGGCTCTGGGCGGACACTCTGCCGTGCGAGCTTTCTTGAAGCGCCTCCTTGTCCCGGAGCAGTTGAACGATATCGCGAACCATGCCATAATCGCCTCCGCTGTGCCCGCCCTCGAGTCTGGGCGGTACAATCCGCTCCCGCTGTCCCGAAAACAGCAGAAGGTCGATCTCGTTCTTCTCCAGATGTCCGCGGATTTCTCCTTCAGAACCCATAATTTTAAACGTTCTGGAGCTTTCTTGGGTAAAGGCGGTCATCGTGAATGCGGCCGTCACCCCCTTTCGGAACTGCATCGTTACGACTTGGTGGTCGACAACGTCGTTATCGCAGCGAAACACGCATCTGCCGTACGGGCCTTCCTTAATTGCCTTCCACCGTTGTTCGAGTTTCGACTCCGGACTAACCGCGTTATAGGGCCATTCATCCTTTTCGTTGAAGTACCATTTAATCGCGGAATAAGGACATTCCATCTCAACGGCACAGCCGTCCGTGCACCGTTCCGTCGAGCCCTCCGGGGCATGCTCCTTATTGAAATAGTACAGTCCGCCAAATGAAGAAATCCAGCGGCAATCGTCACCCGTCAACCATTGAATCAAATCAAGATCGTGACAGCATTTGGCGAGCAGCATCGGGCTGGATTGTTGTGTATTGCGCCAATTTCCCCGTACATAGCTATGCGCCTGATGCCAGTACCCGACATTTTCGTTCCACTGAATTGAAACAACGGAGCCGATCCGATTGTCCGAGAGCAGCTTTTTAACCGTCTGAAAAAATGGCGTGTATCGCAGCACATGGCAGACCAGCAGCGCTTTCCCCTGGCGCTCTGCCTCTTCGGCTAGCTTTAACGTTTCATCGGGTCTGGGGGACATCGGCTTCTCCAGCATGACATGATAGCCTTGGCGCAATGCTTTCATGGCCGGCTCGTAATGCTCGTTGTCCTGTGTGCAAATAAGTGCAAAATCGGCAAGCCGCGGCTTGTCAAGCAGCGCTTCCCAAGAATCGTATTGCCCGTTTCCGGCGATACCATGCTGCTTCGCGAACCGCAGTCTTCTGTGCTCGTCGGGTTCGGCGACGGCGAGAAATTGGAGCTCATGCGGGTGCTTCAATGCATAGGGGGCGTAGGCCCGCGTCCCTCTAGCGCCCGCACCGATCAATACGGCTCGGATCATCTTCACTCACCCTTTCATCCCGGTCGAGGCGATGCCCTGCACAAAATGCTTTTGCGCGAACAGGAACACAATAAGCACCGGCAGCACGGTAATGACTGCCCCGGCCATAATAAGCGTCATCCGGTTCTCCACTTCGTTCTTCAGAAACAACAGGCCAAGCGGCAGTGTGTACATTTTTTTGTCCTGCAGGTAAATGAGCGGCTCGAGCGTATTGTTCCAGGCGCTGATGAACGTGAACACCGCGAGTGCCGACAATGCCGGTTTGGATAGAGGCATATAGATCATATAGAAAATTTTCCATGGATTAGCTCCATCCACATACGCGGCGTCGAACAATTCCCGCGGCAGCGTCTTGAAAAACTGATGCAGCAGAAAGATGCCGAACGCCCCTCCCAGAAAGCTGCGTAATATGAGCGGGTAAAACGTATCCAGTGCCCCGAACGATTTCCAAATAAAATAGGTGGGTATCATCGTAATTTGCGACGGCAGCATCATCGTGCCGAGCATCGCCAGAAAGATGAGGTTGCGCCCGCGAAACTGGAAAAAAGCGAGTCCGTAAGCAACTATTGCGCAGGACGCAACCATGCCGATCAGTTCAAGAACGGTTACAAAGACGCTGTTCATCGTATAGCGCACAAAATTGACCTCGAGCCATACGGTCTTGTAGTTGCTCCACATGACCGGGTCCGGAATGAGCTTGGGAGGCAGCGTCAGTTCGTTCCCCGCTTTCATGAGCGAAGTGGAAATCATCCAGAAGAAAGGAATGAGCATGATCACCGCCCCTGCGACCAGGACGAGATAGACGATCCATTGGAGCGCTGCGGATGGTCTATTCATAGTGAACCCACCTCTTCTCCAGCTTCTTCTGCATCAGTGTGGTAGCCAGGATGATAAAGAATAGTCCCCAAGCCATCGCCGAGGCGCCGCCCATTTTAAAGTTCATAAAGGCATCGCGGTAAATAAGAATGTTCGGCACCAAGTTGCGGTCTGCAACCGCCGTAATGTCTCCTAACATGACGAGAAAGACGTCGAACGCATGGAAGGCCGAGATCGTCGATAAAATCATGACCATGTACACCATGGGAGATACGATCGGAAGGGTGATCTTGGCGAACAGCGTCCAGCCGGAAGCTCCGTCCATGCGCGCCGCTTCCACCATTTCATTCGAAATGTTCTGCATGCCGGCCAATATGAGCACCATCGAGTAACCGGCGCCTTTCCATATGTTCACCACGGCAATGGAGCCGATGACAATCCACCAATGACCGCTCCGCACCCAATCGACCGGCGATAGCCGCAACCTTTCGAGAAGCCAGTTCAAAATGCCGTAATCGTTATGGTAAATCCACAGCCAGATCATGCCTCCGGCTACCCACGGCGTAATGACGGGAAGAAAATAGACCATGCGGAACAGAGATTTGCCGGCAATTTGCCGGTTTAACAAATAGGCGAGAATGAGCGCGAAGGCTGTCTGAAGAGGAACAAATAGAATGGAGAAATAAAGGATATTGCGAAGGGACAGCCAGAACGTTTCCCGGCTTAGGAACTGTATCCAATTTTTCAGTCCGACCCATTGAGGCGGATTGAACAAATCCCATTTTGTGAAGGTCAGATAGAGGGAGAATAGAAACGGGAATATGAAAAAGACAACCAATTGCAGCAGAAAAGGAAAGGTGAAGATGAAGCCCCAATAGCCTTGTTTACGCATCGTACACCTCATTTATGACGGTAATCGGCATACGCTTATCGGTTCTCGTCGAGAATGGCTTGAACCTTCTGTTGAATCTCCTTCGCGCCTTCCTCCGGGGATCTCTTCCCGTCCATGATGTCATCGAGAATCGGGTTCGCCGCCGCTCTCCACTCGTTCCAGGTCGGATTTTCATCCAGCGTGCCGCCGGCCTCCTTAATGCCTTCCGTATACGCCTTTTTGTTGCCGGGCTTAAATGTCATCTTCTCAACCGCTTCCAGGGCGGTCTTCTTTACTGGAAGACTGGCGCCGCTTTCCGACAGAAAAGTTTGCGCCTCGTCGCTCAAATAATAGTTGAGAAACGTCCATGCTGCTTCTTTCGCTTCCGGCTTCGCTTTTGAATAGATCATCCATTCGTTCACGACCATGGGCACAAACCTGTTGCCGTTAAAGCCGACCGGCATTTTCACCGTATCCCAATCCATGTCAGGGTTGTTTTTGTTGATGGGGACCTGACTCGAATACTGCAGAAATACCATTGCAGCCTTGCCGTTCTCAAAAAACTTGCCGGTCTTCGCCAATTCACGGCTCGGACTGATCTTCAGCTTGTTGATCGTATCCGCCCAGTAGGTTAACCCTTCAATCGATTTCGGGTCGGTAAATGCGGCTTTCGTCAATGAGGCGTCCAGTGCGGAGCCGCCGGTCGCTTTCATCCACGGAAGCCAGCCCAGCGTGATGTTGTTGCCCGTCTGAAAGCCGTAAATGTCGGGTTTGCCATCGCCATTCGTATCCTTCGTCAGCTTCTTCGCCGTTTCGATCATATCCTGATACGTCCAGTCGTCGGTCGGAAACGGGATTTTGTTTTCTTGAAAAATCGTTTTGTTGTAGGCGAGAGCGCCTGCGTTAATTCCGTGGGGGATGCCGTATACTTTGCCGTCGGCCGTTCGGGCCGAGAACAGCGCATCCGCGTAGTCCTCCGTCTTTAAATCCCGTTTGATATAGGGCTCTAGATTCTCCGCCACCCCCCGCGCGCCGTAGCCGAGAATGACGGCGTTTTCCTGGAACCATATATCAGGAGGGTTGTTGCCGGCGATCCGGGTAATAATTTTCGTAGTGAAATCAGCCCAGGGCGCTTCTTCGATTTCCAGCTTAATGTTCGGATATTTGGCGTGGAACCCGTCGATGATTTTCTTGCTTGTTATGTCGTAGCCCCCGGGCAAACCGATCTTCAATTCGACCTCCTTGGGTGGTGGGTTATCCGTATTCGGCGCGTTGCCGCCAGATGGTTTGTTTTCTGTCTGATCCGTAGAGCAAGCCGCCACCGAAAGCGCAATTAAGATGGATGTGAATACAATCTTTAATGCTTTCATGGAAAACCCTCCTCAATATCATGACAAGTTCGCTGAAACCAACCGCTCGCCGCGTCCATTTTCAAAAAAAACGGCCATGTTCGTTTCTGTGCGCATCACCTCCTTCAAGATAATTTGATAATCTGACCGCCGTCGATTACAAGACAATGGCCATTCATTTAGCCGCCGCCAGACCGTTGACGCTGGACACATTGATAATCGATCCTCCACTGCCGCGCTTCGTCATCTCCTGAGCCACACGCTGCGCGGTTATGAATGTTCCTTTCAAATTAACAGCTACATGGCGGTCCCATTCCTCTTCGGTAATTTCCAGGAAGGAAGCGGGGCTGCATACCCCTGCATTGTTGACCAGCACATCGATGCCGCCCCATTCATCCAGCACGGTGCCTACCATCGCTATCGCTTCGGCTGTACGGAAGACGTCCGCTTCAATCGCAAGCGCCTCGCCACCAAGAATATAGGTCGAATCCGCAGGAGCGCCGCCGCCGACATTATCCGAGCCTTCAACCAGGACGACCGGCCCTTCATCAATATCCAGAGAAGCTGCAACAGCCTCCTGTGGCGTCATGCCGGCAATCCCGAACCGTTCGCAGAGGCCGAGCCCACGCTAATTTCCCGAGTCGGTATGCCTTCACCTCAAGCCTCCAACCTCCAGCAGTCGCTTCGTCGCTACAAGTCCTTCCGCTTCCAGGCGTGCGGTACTGCGCACCTCATCGAGTTTCGTTGGCCCGTATGCCCTCCGTGCGTCATCAGACCGACAACCTCAACTCCGGGCAGAGCCGAGATCCAGATCCGCTTCACCAATTCGGCTGTCGGCTGCCCCGGCTCGCGGCCCATACGGTTCAAACCCGTGTTGACATCGACATAGAGCGGAATTTTGCGATGGATCGCTTCTCCCAGATCGGATAATCCCTTGGCCACCGTCTCATCATCCGTGCTTGCGGTAATGCTGGCGCGCTCCATCAGTCTGCGAAGCCGCTCCAGCTTCTGTCTGCCGAATCCAGATGCTTTTATGCGTTTTAATGTGAGGCCTCAGCTTGACGCCTGCCCGACCGGCGACCTCCGCAGTTTGACGCAGGTTGCGGTCCAGCAGGTCCAGATCGACCAGCACGGCCGGCGTTTCGATTTCTTCCATGTTGACTCATCTGCTGTCTTCCTCCCTCTGACAATGAGAATGCTAGGCCTGCACATGTCCCAGCTTTAGCGAAATAAGACCTGCCGACCGCTTCATCTCTTCCGCAATTTCCTGAAGGCGCTCCTTCGGAAAACGATGCAGTGCTCCGGATAAGCTGATCGCCCCGACCGCCTTGCCGAACATATCGAAGATCGGAACAGCGATGCATCGCGCCCCTTCCACGACCTCCTGATCGTCTACCGCATAGCCCGCTTGCCGAATGGTTTCAAGCTGCTCCAGCAACTTGCCCTTATCGACGATCGTATAGTCGGTTATTTTTTGAAGCGACATTTCGCTGACAAGCCGGTTTCGTTCCGGCTCTTCCATGAAAGCGGTTATCGCTTTGCCCATGGCAGTTGCATGCAGCGGCGCCTTCGATCCGACCCGGTCCGTCATTCGAAGAGCAAATGTCCCTTCGATAATTTCGAGATATAAGACCTCTCCGTTGGACAATACCCCGAGGTTTACGGTATCGCCATACCGTTCCATCAGACGGTTCATCTCGGGAATAGCCGAGCCGCGCAGATTGTTTTTCTCTAGCAGATTCCGGGTGATGATCAAATTTTTGTAGCCGAGACAATACTTCCCGTCGCTATCGCTTCGCTCCACATACCCCCTTTTCTCCAGGGTGAGGATGATGCGGTACAGCGATGACTTCGGCTGCTTGAGCAGATCCACCAGTTCGATCAGGCTGGCAGATTCCCGTTCGGACAGCAGCTCAATCAATTCAAGCGCTTTCTCGATCGAATAAATCGTGTACCTGTCTTGCTTCTCCTGCTCTTCTTTCATTGCGACGTCTCCTGTCCCCACGATAATCCATAAATGGTTAAATCATCTCAGGATGTTTCACTAATTGAAACCTTGGTTTTAATGTATTTCTAAAACCAGTTTGCTATTCTGTAAAGATTTGTTTTCGAACGAAGATTCAATAGCCATTTTATAACCTGAAAAGATTCTTACATGTATACTGTTTTATATTCTTCTGCTGACAAGCCGATGCATCCTTAAAATTATTATCGCGCCGGCCTTCGCAATCGAGCATCTCGTCCACGCTTTTTGTTAGTTCAACTAAATTATTGTTTGTTCACTTCGCAAATATGCTTCGATTTGACCATCTACTAATCTGAACAGGAGGTTCGCGAATGGAATCGGTCTCGCACAACTTGCAGTTTCTTACCGATCTGACGAAAGGCATTGCGGCGCGGTTCGGAGACAACTACGAGGTAATCCTGCATGATCTGACGCGCCCCTACGAAGTACGATCGTTGCGATCGAGAACGGGCACGTAACCGGTCGCAATGTCGGCGATCCCGGGACGAATCTTGGGCTTGAATTAATAAGGGGCACGGCCGATGGCGGCAACCGGCACAATTATGTAACGCAGACGAAGGACGGACGCATATTGCGCTCAACATCGTTGTATATGAAAAATGACAGCGGTCAGATGATCGGCTCGTTGTGCATTAATTTTGACATAACGGAATTGACGGTTGCGGAGAAAACGCTGCAATCCCTTACGGCAAGCGGGCTGCTTACTCTGGAGCAGGCCGTCCGCAAGCTGACCTCGTTCCCGGCTCAGCGCTTCAAGCTTGGCAAGCGGGGTCTTATTGTGCCCTTATACTCGGCGGATCTTGTCGTAATCAATCCCGATCTTAGTTTTCATAATCGCATGAAGCAGGAAAATCAGTCTGGTGTCACTGCGTGGTTACTGCTCATGTCGTAAGCGAAAACCATTTCCGCAGGAGTACTTCGGGCAAATCATCGTTACGTGTATCAACAAGCCCTGGAGAAAGACCATTATTCGACATCCTAAAGCACCTCAAGATCCCTGCCTGAACAACCGAGTTATCCGTCCTGCTACAAGTCTGCCCATTTTCGATAGTTCCGTAGGAAATCGCAATACTCAAGTTATTGAATAACATTCCTTTAGTCCCGAGTGCCGGGAAAGCAAATTACAAAAGAGGATCGCATCATTCCATGAGACATCTACAACCGGAGATTGAGGATCGTCATGAGGTCCAACTGCCTTTTGCAGTATCGAGCCTATATAACGCTTTCGTAACCGTAAAGCGGTGCAAGCAGCAATGCATTCACCTGTGCCGTCCAGGTTGTCTTGATTCGATCATCCCTTAATTGAATTTCACCTGCAGGAATTCTCACCATCGGATATTCAACCTTTGCTATACTCATTAGGATCCTCCTGGTTAGCATTTACTTGTCGCCCATTGAAAAACCTTAACACAATAACAAAACGCAACCCTTAACCGGTTGCGTTGCGTCGATTGCCATATTGGGGCCGCCCGTAGTCTTCTGAAGAGAAGTACGAGCGGCATATGAGAAATCGTGCATATTCTACACATCTTTACTTACAACAATAATCGATAATCAGCCGATGCGTATTTCCATTCTTTAGTATTTCCTATGTATATTTTTTAGTTTGCGCCTCATTTGCTCTGACAGCGGTCCTCATTCCCAATTGAATAAGACCAGCTCGCCCTGCACCGGGTAGCTGCGTGGCTGCCACGACTCGCCTTGATTGTTCTGCGCGATGAGTCGCTGGTAAGCCTTTATGGCCATCTCTTTCATCGGCTGCCTATAGACGATCATTCGATACTTGGTCATTTCCGGAAGAAAGTCAATGACAGCTAATTCGATTTCCTTCCATCCGCGAATGTCCAAGTATCGGGCCGCTGCCAGCCCTATGGGCCCGTTGCAGCACAGAATTTTCGCCGGCAACGCTTGTTCTTCCTGCAGCCGCTGCAATAGAGAGATCGTCTCCCGCTCGATATCTCCTCCCCACGGAACCCGGTACAGCTTGCCGCCGCCGGCTGCGATAAACGCCTGCTCCCGTTCAAGCTCGCTCGGCATATTCAAGCCTTCATAGCCAATGAAGAGGATTTCTTCCGCGGAGGTGGGGCTCAGTTTGTCGTAGAGTGCCGTAACTGCGTGACTGTTGTCCAGCCCGACCGAGTCGGCTACGTTCGTATCGAACAGCTGGTCGAAAAAAACCAGATTCATTCCGATCGAACGCAGCCTTGTCAACAGCTCGTAATCAATACGATCCGTTTGCGGCCATAACACAACATTGCGAATATTTTTCTTAATGAACCGATAATACAGCTCATGAGAGGACAAATCCTGACCTTGAAAATCCTGCTTGAACAGAACAAGCGATCCGTTCTCCTCCGCTACTTGCTCGAAGTGCTCCATGAACGAGGCGAAGAAAGGATTGTGCACCGGGGCCACCAAGGCAATAATCTCAAGAGAGCTGGAGAAGCCGCCCCTCCGAAACGAAACGATCGTTCCCTGCCCCTGTACGCTTGCCACCAATCCTTCCTTCTTCATCTCGTCAAGCGCCCTGCGAACGGTCACGCGACTCATCCCATAGGTTTCGCACAGCGTATGCTCCGTGGGAAGCACATCGCCGCTCTTGTAGGTGCCGTCCAATATTTGCTTCACAATCTGGTCTTTTAGCGTTGCGTACAAAGACATCCCGTTTCGTCCAACCTTTCTTGATGCTTCCATTCCTATCTATTGCAGCACAAATCGGGAAGTCTTGCAACGACAAGCGTTACTGCTTCACTTCGTCCGTGCTTGCGATGTGCTGATCGGATGGCAGACGCACAAACGTTTCCGTCGGAATCATCCCCTGCGGATTATAGTTATACTCGTCGGTCCCCCTCACCAGAAATGCTTTGAATTGCGGCGCTTTAGACAAATCGCATCTCACATTCGTACCGGAATAACGTATCGTCAGCCCATTGCGCCAGCGGGTGGATCCGTTTGCCGGCGATCCGTGTACGATGGCATCGTCATGCAGTGAAATTTGCCCGGCTTTCAATACTAGAGATTGCGCATCCGCCTCGTTAAACGTCCCCTGCTCGAGCTCAAGCGCCAGCACCGAATCGCCTGTGACGCTCGTGTGTTTGATCAATCCGGCTTTGTGGCTCTTTGGAATAATCCGCATCGCCCCGTTCTCTTCGTCAACGTCCGTGAAAGCCAGCCAAACCGTCACCGAGTTATGCGGGTGAAGCGGCCAATAGTAGGCGTCCTGATGCCATGCGACCGTGTCTCTGGAGCCCGGGGCTTTTGCGAAAAACTGAGAACCCCACATGTAAAAATTCGGTCCTAGAATTGCTTCGACATAGTCGAGAATTTTAGGATTCGTACATACGTCATACAACCACTTACTTGACATGTGCCATTCTCTGATGGCCGACATTTTCTCTCCCGGCTCTAACAGCTGGGCCAGCTTCTGCAGATCCTCGTTAAGCTGCAGCATTTCCGAATCGCCGAACACCGGTTCAAGTCCGATCAAATACCCATTCTCATGATACGAAGCGATTTGTTCCTTAGATAAACGATTCTTCGTCATGCTAACGCCTCCGAATTTGTATTATTAATAAATACAAATTTACTATATGAGAATTTTAACCCTTCGTCAATGTCAATATGTCATCCCCCTCGATTACAAATGGTAAACAAAGCGGATGGTCAGATTAGGCGTTGCCGCTAAGGTTGGGTTGTGACTCTCGGTGTGCTTGCTTCCCCTACAACATGAAGCGACATCACAAGACTTTTTATCTGAAATCTAACGTTTCTTGACTAAGAAATTAAGTTTGTTAACTAGAAGACCGTCCATTTTCTTTTATACAATACAGTTAAGTAAGCGGTTACGAAAAAGGGGACTAATAACAAATGAAGGAGTTCATACGATGAGCGCAAAATCAGAACAACTCAAAAAATCAAAGCGCTTTCAGTGGAGAAAACAAGATATTGAATTAACTCTCCTGGCCATACCAACAACCATTTGGTACATCTTATTCTGTTTCTTGCCCATGTTCGGTATTATTATCGCTTTTAAAAACTTTAAAATTAGCGGGGGCTTCCTTAGTAATGTGTTTAACAGCCCTTGGGTTGGCTTGAAAAATTTTGAATTTTTATTCAAATCCAATGATGCCTGGATTATTATCCGCAACACAATCGGCTACAACATCATCTTTATTATTCTCGGCATTGTACTGCCCGTGGTATTCGCCATTATGATTGGACTTCTTCATAATCGCAAGGCAGGGAAAGTATACCAAACGATGATGTTTCTCCCTTACTTCCTGTCGTGGGTCGTCGTTTCCGCGGTAGGCTGGGCCTTCTTCAGCTTCGACAAAGGAATTCTAAATCAGTTTTTGGGCAGCTTCGGAGCCGAATCCATAAACTGGTATATGGAACCGCAATATTGGCCTTATATTCTTATTTTCTTGAATGTTTGGAAGAGTATTGGTTATGGCATGATTATTTATTTGGCAACCATTACAGCTATTGATAGCAGTTACTACGAAGCTGCTGTAATTGATGGCGCTTCCATCTGGCAGCAAATCCGCTTCATTACGATTCCATTGCTCAAGCTTGTCATCGTCATGATGTTCATCCTATCCGTAGGACGCATATTCTACACCGACTTCGGACTATTTTATCAGGTCACTCGTGATTCAAACTCCTTGTTTGAGGTAGCCACAACGATTGACGTATTAGTATACAAACAATTGAAATCCGCTACAATCGGCATGGCGTCTGCTGCTGCATTTGTCCAATCTGTACTTGGTTGTATTACAATTCTAACGGCCAATTGGATTGTCAAAAAAATTGACTCTGATAGTGCAATGATTTAGGGGGTGTGCGAGAATGGCAGCAAAAACCTATGAGTCCGGACTTGAGAAATTCAATCGAACGAGTACCGGCGTCAATATTCTAATTAACTTGATTTTCATTCTAGTAGCACTTGCCTGCGTCATCCCCGTGATTGTCGTATTATCCATATCACTGACGCATGAGTCCTACATTCGAGAAACGGGCTATAGTATCCTCCCGCCGATTTTATCACTGGAAGCATACGGTTTTATAGCCAAGCAAGGAACGATCATTTTGCGTGCTCTAGGTGTATCCGTATTCGTAACAGCTGTTGGAACTGCAATAGGTGTACTGCTAACAACCTCGATGGGCTATGTGATTTCACGTCCAACTTACAGGCATAAAAATTTTCTGACCTGGATTGTTTTTATTCCCATGATTTTCAACGGCGGTCTCGTTTCCAGCTACTTTATTAATTCCAATTTATTAGGATTGAAGGATAGCATTTGGGTACTTATTTTACCGCTTGCGGTCTCATCCTTTAATGTCATCATTTGTAAGACTTTTTTCAGAAGCACCATTCCTGATGGTCTGATCGAATCAGCTGAGATTGATGGAGCGAGCCAATTTCGAATCTTCTTCTCTATCATTCTGCCTATATCATTACCTGTTCTTGCAACGATTGGATTATTCCTATGCTTCAACTACTGGAATGACTGGTTCCAATCCATGCTGTATATCGATAACCCGAATCTGTATTCCTTACAAGCGTTACTTAACAACTTAATGACCAATGCCGACGCGCTAGCGAGAAATGCTTCGACCATAGGTGTTAGCGCTGCAGAGCTTGTAGCAACCATGCCTAAGGAATCTGCTCGTATGGCCGTTGCGATTCTCATCGTCCTGCCCGTTGCATGTGCTTATCCATTCTTCCAGAGATATTTTATTTCTGGACTTACGGTCGGTGCAGTCAAAGGCTAATTACGAAGTAAGCCAGATCCAGCCTGGTTTATGATATGCCATTGCACAGCTTGTGTAATGGCGCAAAACAAACATACTACTATAGGGGGAATTTAGGTGAAAAGATCTTTTAAGCTTTTATCAGCACTGTGCATTCTTGCATTAATGGCATCCGTCTTGGCCGCCTGCAGCGGTTCTAACAACTCAGGCTCGTCAACGAATGGCTCCACGAATACGGATTCGAAAACAAACGCAACGGATACGGAAAAACCAGCCGACAAAGAAGTTCCAACATTGGTATGGTGGCTAATCGGGGGTACTCCGCTTCCGGCAAACTTTGGTCAAGCGATTGACAAGATGAATGAATATACCGCAGAAAAAATCGGTGTAAAAGTTGATATCAAAGTCGCGAGCTGGGGCGAATGGGATACAAAAATAAACACGATTGTCAACACAGGCGAACCTTTCGACATCATGTTCACGAATAATGGGAAATATAGCAAGCAGGTAGCTATGGGCGCTTTTGCCGACATTACCGATTTGATTCAAACTGAAGCACCTGAATTGTACAGCTTAATCCCGGAAGAAGTATGGAACGGTACTAAGGTTGATGGTAAGTTCTATTCCGTTCCAACTTACAAAGACTCTTCTCTTTCGCAGTACTGGGTTTATGATGATAAGCTCATACAGAAGTATAACATCGACTTCCAGAACATTAAGACGCTGCAAGACTTGGACAAACCATTTCAAGATATGAAAGCCGGCGAAGGAAAGAACTTCTATCCGTTGCAGCTTACTCAGAACGAAGGCATCAATGGCTTGTTTAACGATTATGATGATATGACATTGGGCTTCTTACCACTCGGCGTTAAGACGGATGATCCTGCACGTAAGGTTGTTTCTGTATTAGAACAGCCTGATGTTATGGCTAATTTAAAAATGCTTCACAAATGGTATAAGGACGGCATCATTAACCCGGATGCGCCAACTAAAGTCGAAGGTGAGAAATACAGACCATTTTTTGCTGCACAAGCTTTCCCAGGTGCTGAGGTCGGTTGGCAAATCAATGCCAACGTAGAGAAATATGTGATGAACAAAGTATTGGGACCACTCTATACGACAAGTACAATTCAAGGTTCATTGAACGCAATCTCGGCGAATTCGAAATACAAAAAAGAAGCTTTGAAATACCTGCAATTGGTGAACACGGATTCAAAATTACGTAACATGCTTGCCTTTGGTGAACCAGATGTGGACTTCAAAAGCATTGATGGCGATAGAGTTGTCGAGCGTACAACGGATACATGGCCTTTGGCCGCCTACTCGCAAGGTACATTCTTCAATATGGCCGTAACGAAAGGCGCACCTGAAGATCAATGGGAGCAAGTGAAGAAATTGAATGAAGAAGCTACCGCTTCAACTATTCTCGGCTTCGCCCTTGACGTTTCCGATATCCAAACAGAAGTGGCCAACTCTAATGCTGTATTGGACAAATACAAATACGAATTGATCACAGGCGCTTCTGACCCTGAAAAGGTTGTACCAAAAATGATTGCTGAATTGAAAAACGCAGGTATGGATACAATTATGCAAAAGGCTCAGGAGCAAATTGATAATTACTTCAAATAAGCCTTACTACACAAAAAGTATATGGTATAGTTGATACTATGCCATATACTTTTTGCGTCCAATAGGCAAAATGGAATAGAGTGTGCGATTCTTCACCTTGCTATACAATATTTACCACCCTATGAGTTGAGGTGCCGCATGACTACTTTTTTGCGTATCATCATTTATCGTAATAAGTTTTGGGCCTATCTAATCTTCATTGTATTAATTGGATTAACGCTGCATGTGTTGACGAGTGCAATCGTAATCAATCAATCGCTTGGCAACGCTCGAATCGAAGCTGCCAATGCTTTTTCCCGCATAGAGAATAATTTCCAAAACGATACGGATCGCATAGAAGCTTATATCCAGCGCATTTATTCCAATCAGGCGCTAATGAAGGATGCGCAATACTTTATGAGTCCAACCATCGGTCAATATCTGACTAATAGGCTGTTGAACAACCCATACTCCGAACAGGAGCTTCTCTCCTTCCCGGAAGATGTAAAAACCTACCTGTATAATTGGGCACAGGGAGATATTAAGCAAATCAGCGTACATTCAGAGCATAGCAGTAATGTAATGCTTTTTGATAACAAAGGCATCCCAAGCTATCAATTTGGTATATCCAATGATGATGAAATATTCCAAGAAAGCATTCAGAAGGGTTTCGTATATCGAAAGAAATTGTTTCACACCTCAGAGGGGTCAGGTGAAATTCGCTTTCTGGTTAGCAGCGAGCAAATTTTCAGCAGTGTCAGCAATTATCAGCTTGGTAAAGCAGCCGCCGTTAATGCTGCTGGAGATGTATATCTCATCGGTAATGGCAATAAGAAGATTGTTCAACGAGCCATTGCCAATAAGGATACCCATGGATTTATATTTGATAACTCGCTGACACCGATCTTCTACGTCACTTTTTCATCATCGAAATTTAATTATAGGTTTGTAAGCACAATAGATTTGGGTACATTAATACGGCAGCAAAGCTCCGTGCTATACATGCTATTCTTCGTCATCTTAACGGCTATTCTCAGCGTACTACTGCTCGTGGTTTATAATCTTAGGGACGATGCCCGCTTCCTGCACCGTATTATTCAATCCATTAAACGAGTGAAAACCGCCGACTTCACCCCGAATAAACCTGCACGCTATCGGCGTAATGAATACGGCATGATTGCGCGTGAAGTAGACGATATGATCCACCAGCTTGACAGACATATTCGCAATGAATTTATACTCAAGCTGAAACAGCAGGAAGCTGAAATGAAAGCGCTGCAGCATCAGATCAATCCACATTTTCTCTATAATACATTAGAGGTTATTCGATCTACAGCGTTGGTGAATCAGGACGCGCATACAGCAGATGCCATTGCTACTTTAGGCTCGTTATATCGTGAGATTGTTCAGAAGGACAATATTATTACCATTGGAAGCGAACTGGAGCTGCTGCAAAAGTACCTTAAAATTATGGAGTTTAAATACCCGGATCATTTTTATTATCAAATCGACGTATCGGAATCCATTCTGGAGCTTCCTACCATAAAGTTCTGGATGCAAACGTTAGCGGAGAACTTCTTCATTCACGGTTTTTCGATTGAGAAGGAATTTAATCTATTTATCGTTACAGGCCGAGAAGACAAAGATTTCTATAGATTGGAATTTATCGATAACGGAATCAGCATTGAGGAAGATCGGCTGGCTGATATTCGAAATGCCCTATCGAGCAACTACGGCGCAAACACGAAGAGTATCGGCTTATATAATGTCTATACGCGACTAAAATATTATTATGGGGAAGGCCTTTCCATAAGCATCGCTAACAATGACGAAGCAGGTGTTAAAATTTCTGTACAGATTTCTAAAGAGGTGATTAGAGATGTACAAGCTGTTAATTGTTGATGATGAGCCACAAATTCTGGAAGGAATGAAACGTATTCTGGATTGGAAGAGCTACGGGTTCGAATACATCGAAACTTGTAATTCCACAGATGCGGCGGTATCCAGAGCCATTCAGTTAATACCTGATATCGCCATTTTTGATGTGTGTATTGGTAAAAACCGTGGATACGATGCAATTCAAAGACTCAATGAAGCCAACCTTCCAACAAAATATATTATTATGAGCGGTTATAGTGATTTCCACTACGCTCAGCAAGCGATTCGTTGCGGAGTCAAGGATTATTTACTAAAGCCTGTGGAACGTGAAAAGATGCAGCGGGTGGTCGAGAATATAATTGTTAAGGATCTCCATGGGACAATAGGGAATCCACATGCAAGTTCACTCCACATGGACCCTGTACTCGGTGTCCCCCATGATACGCTATCCAAATTAGTACGACGTATTCTGCTTATGGTTACGACTGAATATGCCCAGAACATCACACTTAAATCTGTTGCCGAACGCTTACAAATGAACAGTACCTATCTGGGGCAATTATTTATCAAAGAAACACAGATGAAGCTGTCCGAGTATTTGATGATTTATCGTATGCAGCGTGCAAAAGAGTTCATTTTATCTACAAATGAGAAGATTCAATGGGTTGCCTGTGCAGTAGGATATAATAACTTAAATTATTTTTACACCCATTTCCAGAGTTACTTTGGAAAGTCGCCCTCCGATTTACGCGAAAAGAGTTAACCGGCTTTAATGGACAATCATGTTCGGGGAGATAGATGTCATGAATAAGTATCGTTTCCATTTCGTTGGCCTTGCCCTGCTGTTCCTTATACAACTCACCGGATGCACGAACCAGAATTCGGATGCTCCCGATTCCCGCGACGAATCGCCTGTAAACCTTATTTATTATACGATTGGTGATCCAGATAAGGATCTAAATCTTGTCAATAACAAGATCAATGAGCTTCTTCTACGGAAGGTTGGAATTACAATCACCTATATTAAAATTGGCTGGGAAGAGTACGACAATCGTTTGAATACCATGATCTCATCGGACACCTCATTTGATATCGCCTTTGCCCCTAACTTTATAACGAACGCCAAACGCGGTAACTGGCTGAAGCTAAATGATTATTTAATGAATCAAGGCAAAGCGATGTATGATGCGATTGACCCTGTCTTCTGGGAAGGCGCGAAGCTTAACGATGGAAGTATTTACGGCATTCCTACGAACAAGGAACTAGCCGTGCTTGAAAATTGGATATACCCGGAAGCCTTAATTAAAAAATATAACATCGATATCTCAAAATATAACACGTTAGAGTCACTAGAGCCTCTATTACAGTTGATACAAAAGAATGAACCGGATTACATTCCCATGGAGCTGAACAAGGACTCCCACAATTTTTTCGCTATGTACGGTTATGAATATATTACAAACAATAAAATACCTTTAGCGGTACAATCACTGGATCCAACCGCATCCGTCGTCAATATCTTCGAAACCGCTGAGGCCGAGCAAGTATTAAAAACACTCCGACGTTACTATCAGCTTGGGTTCATTAATCAAGATGCTGCACTGCGCGAACCGGGAGCGCTAGAGCGAGATTCAAAGGTATTCTGGAAATCCGCAAGCGGCGGACCACTATCCGAGAGCGTCTGGAGTAAAGATCTGGGGTACAAGGTTGTAGCGAATCCTGTCACTCCTGAGATCGCGACGAATGTTTCCGTGCTTGGGGGGATGATGGCTGTTAACGCAAACACGAAACATCCGGAAGAATGCATCGCATTTTTAAATTTACTAAATACCGATTCCGAGCTGCGCAATCTATTCAACTATGGTATAGAAGGAATTCATTACAGCTTGGATCACAATGGTCAGGTTGTTCTTATTCCGCCGAAGGATGCTCAGGGGAAGCTATTAACGAATGAAGCTCCCAAATATGCGGGGGTTCAATTCACACAAGGAAATTGGTTTATCTTAAATACGCTTGGCGGTGATTTTCCTGATCCTCTGGATAAATGGGAGCAATTCCGTGCGTATAACGCCAAAGTCAAAAAATCTAACGTACTCGGGTTTAACCCTGACCTATCCATGATGAATGATGAATTCGAGAAAATCGAACATGTCTGGCATAAATATTATCCTTTACTCATGACCGGCAGTGTCGATATCGACACCTTCCTGCCCAAATTTAATGATGAACTGCATAAAGCCGGACTTGAGAAAGTACGTGCAGAGGTGCAAAAACATCTGGATTCATGGCGCCAAGAGCATGATAAATCGTAATTTCCTTGAACCATGTAAAGATGAAATCGATTCTAAGATATGCCGTGTTTCCACAATGGCTCGTACGTAATCGAGAAGCTGCTGTTCCATAACAGCAGCTTCTCTAAATCCCTGAGCAGGATGTCTGCTATCGCATGACCACTCAGGTTCAGCTGTGCATGATCGAATCTTTCACCACAGTCCATGGGCTGCATTCTATCAGAAAACTCCCGCAGCAAGATTCACTGCGAGAGATTTGACATTCGACTCTAATCAAGAGCAGGTTCAAAGCCCGAGCGCCTTGTTGCGTTCGGTAAATCTGGTGCTGTTCGAAGACATTTGCGCCGTCTTCGGTGCGGTCGGATCGAGAAAGAGCTTGGCGCTGTTTATGGCCAACGCCGCATCCGAGATTGCGCCGGCGATCAGATGCAGCTTGCTCGGATAGTTCGCCGCATCTCCCGCGACAAAGATGCCCGGCAGCCGGGTAGCCATGCTCTCGTCCGCATCGAAGTTCCAAGACGTCTTCTCCAGTCCCCCAGTTGACGATCGGTCCGTATTCGCTGCGCGTCCTGTGATCGACGATCACCTCGTCGACCGCAACACGTTCCCGCTCCTCCGCAAGGCGGCCTTCCGCATCGAGAAGTGCAATCGTCACGGCTTCGATCCGGTTCCCGTCACCGTGGAGCCGCTCAACAACGAACGGTGCGCGGTACTGGACCGTCGGCGACGTCAACAGCCATGGCCGGCTCCTTTGTTGCAGGTCATCGCGGCTGCGCACGACGATAACGCGAGCGGCCATGGCCGACAATTCGTCGATCCACTCGGTGGCGGTATTTCCGCCGCTCTGATTCTGTACTCCCCCTCGTCGATGAAGATCAGGGTGCTAAACGGCAACAATCAGCAATTGTCGGAGGAAATCAGTCTCGAGGCCGATCGGGTTACGGAGCTGGATGTCGATCTTCAAAGCAGCCAATATGCCTTAGTATCGGCTTACGATGCCGCTAATCAGGCTGAAAAACCGCTTCTCTATATTTTGAAGGACAGCTATGTTACGACGGCAGCCTTCCCGGCTTCGCAGGAGTAAATCTGACGGCAGCCCTCGCCTCCATTGAATCCTTGCTTATCGCAATAACGCCCCGACTTTTCCGTCTTCCGCGGAACGGTCGGGGCGTTATTACGGCTTACCCATTTATTTCAAAAATGATGGAACAGGAATTGACAATTGAACTCCCGCGGTGATATATTGTGTATACACAACATACACAATTCGAAGTGGAGGGCACGATATGCTGGCATTAGATATCAAAAAATTAAATAAAAAATATGAACATTTTCATTTGAAAAACGTATCTTTTCAACTGGAAAAAGGTTATATTATGGGATTTATCGGAGCCAATGGCGCAGGAAAAACAACCACCATAAAATCAATTTTGAATTTGATTCGTATGGATAGCGGCGAGATCCATATTTTGGGCAAGAACATGTCCGAGCACGAAGTCGAATTGAAACAAGAAATTGGCTCTGCATTTGGAGACATCAATTTTTATACGCGCAGTAAAATCAAAACGTTAACGAATGTGATCAAAACGTTCTATCGTAATTGGGATGATGATACCTACTACAAGTATCTGAAAAAATTCAACTTGATTGAAGACAAAAAAATAGCCGAATTATCAACCGGAATGAAAGTAAAATACAGCCTGGCTCTTGCTTTGTCACACGGCGCAAAGCTTCTTATTCTGGATGAACCAACAAGCGGACTTGATCCGGTTGCCAGAGACAATCTGCTGGATATTTTCCAAGAGCTGGTGGAAGACGGCGAAATCAGCATCCTTTTTTCAACCCATATCACTTCCGACTTGGAAAAATGCGCCGATTATATTACCTATATCCATAACGGACAAATCATCAACAGTGCCGAGAAAGAAGAATTTATCGATATGTATCGCTTGTTGAATGGTAACAAAGAGCAATTGGATATCATCAAAGACCAGTTAATTTCCTACAAAACAAATTCTTTCGGCTTTACAGGCTTAATTCACACAAATGACTTTGATCCGTCTTTAGCTATTAAATCCACTGTGCCTAATCTTGAGGAGATTATGATCTACTTCTCGAAAAAGGAGGATATGTATGTATAACTTATTGATGAAAGAATTAAAGTTAGGCGTAAGTCCTTTCTTTTATGTACTACCCTTTTTGACAGGCGCCTTAATGTTAATTCCAGGATGGCTTTATTTCCTTGTTATCCTATACTTTTGTTTTATCACGATACCGAATATGTTCGGAGGATATAAAAGTCAGAACGATTTAATGTTTACAAGCATGCTGCCTGTAACGAAAAAAGACATGGTAAAAGCAAAGGTATCCTTTATTGTAATCCTGGAGTTATTGCATGTTGTTACCGCCGTTATATATGGCATGATTAGTGTTCGCTTATATCCGAATCTGACCTACCATTTCTTTGCACCATCCTTTGGTTTTTGGGGACTATGTTTCGTCATGCTGGCGATCTTCAATATCACCTTGATACCCATGTATTACAAGACGGCGTATAAATACGGCTCAGCATCGATTGTATCCATCACAGCTGCTATCCTTTTTGCAATAGGTGCAGAATGGCTTGGCATAGAGAATTCGTTCGTATATGATCTTTTCAAGGGAACTGGTGCTGAAAATTGGGCCATTCAACTATCCCTCTTGCTCATTGGAATTGTGATTTTTGCAATATTTACGATTATCGCTTATCATATTGCCAACAAACGGTTTGTGAAAGTGGAAATGTAAATGAACATTGCTATTTCGAATACATCCGAGAAGCCCATCTATCAACAGCTTTTTGAACAAATCAGCGCTCAAATTCTCAAGGGTGAGCTAGAAAGCGGGTATAGTTTACCGCCCATACGACAAGCAGCCACGGAGCTTCGTGTTAGTATCATTACCGTCAAAAAAGCGTGGGAAGAACTCGAACGGCTTGGTTTGATTTACACCGTAACCGGCAAAGGATGTTTTGTCACTGATCTCTCATCCGACGAGATGCTTCAAAAACGCAATGAAATGATCCAGAAGCAGATGATTATTGACACTTCCTATTACAAATCCTTTGGACTTACGATAGAGGAAGTTATTGAGCTGTTGAAGGATGTTTATTGATGGCGATGGATGTAACCACGCTTCGCCCCTCTTATCGGATTAGACTAGTGAGCCATACCAAAAACGCAGCCGATTTGGCTGCGTTTTAACTCGTCTAAAGTCAAACAAGGTTGATAGAGGCCTGATCTTAAAAATGGCCGAACAGGATCAACTCCGCAAGACGATGAATCCCCTGCTCAATCGATGCTTGATCTACTTTTGCAAACCCCAGCACCCATCCCTTTCGATTGCTTTCCAAACAATAGGGTCCAAGAGGGTACACCCGTATTCCCTTTTGAAGGGCTAACTTTGTCACGGTTTCTTCGTCGTATGACTCTTCAGCTTCAAGTAACATATGCAGTCCCGTTTCTACTCCACTAAGTGTGAAACGCTCCCCTAAACCGCTAGCCATAATAGCCTTTGTCATGGCTTCGTGTCTTCGCCGGTACACATTTCTGACTCTTCTCATATGGCGCATAAAATGCCCATTCTTGATGAAGTGGGTTAGTGTCAGCTGATCCATAATCGGAAGATGACGGTAAGTCAGCTCCTGTACCCTGGCTAGCTGAGCAATTGCCTCGACAGAGCCAACGATTGCCGAAATCCGAATGCCTGGAGCAATCATTTTAGAAAAACTCATGAGGTACAAGGTATTATTAGGTTCCTGGCTAATCAGCGTCGGAAGCGGCTCCCCACGATATCGAAATTCACTATCATAATCATCCTCAATGATCCAAATTTGTTCTTGAACGGCCTTATGCAGCAATTGTTGCCTTCGCGGCTCCGACATCACGATCCCTGTCGCGCACTGATGGGAGGGGGTCACAAAGATCAGTTTGGATTGTGGATGAATACGCTCTACCACAAGACCATACTCATCAACGGGAACGGGCACCACATTCATACGCCGATATTTCATCGCCATCCAGGCAGCTGGAAAACCGGGATCTTCTACAGAGACCGTGTCCCCCTCAGATAAAAGCGATTGTGCGATCAAGTCAATGCTATGCTGAGCTCCTGAAGTCAACAGAATCTGATTGGTTTGAATATGGATTCCTCGTTCTAGTGATAAATAACGCTGAATTTGCTCACGTAATGGTGTGAAACCATAGGGATTACCATAAGTCCAGCTTGATAAATCCATTGAAGCGGATGCGTGGAGAAACGATTGTCGCCAGTTCTTTTGAAATTGGCCATCCAAATAAGGTTCATGGGGACTAAAATCAATATCCACTTCTCGATGTTCTTTGCCTCTGAACCAGTCATGTAATTGACCGATCGCCGAGTCCAACAAGGGAAGTGATGGGGGGATGGGGCCATGAGTTATTATTTCCTTCGTTGAACTAGAGACTTGGTTCCATGTACTAACTCGCGTTCCTCCTCGGCGAGATGTAACCGTATAGCCACGACTGAGCAATTCCTCATAGACGATCTGTATCGTTGAGCGAGAGACACCTACCAGGTGAGCGAGCTCGCGGGAAGGAATCAGCAATTCCCCTGGGGACCAGATTCCGCTTGTAATATTATGAATCGCTTGATCAAGCAATTGCTTCCAGATCGGTCTGTTATCATTCCGGTTTACTTTCAACATCGTGCACACCCCCAAATAGAAGCACCATAATATATGAATTATGGATTGCATATAACCATGAACTTTGGATGTTTATGAGCACTCCATTCACTGCTATACTACCGTAATAACGCTGAGATTTGCAATATGGTTGTTGCCTCACTGTCGTAGAGTATCGGAGTTAAGACGCTTTGAATGGGATGGATTAATATCTTAGGAGTGAAAGGAGATTTTTGAAATGGATTCGGTTCGTTACAAGATCCGGGAATGCCAGGATCAAGAGAAAATCAATAGTTTCCTTCACCAAGCGAGGATTGGGTATCTTGGGTTGATTGATGGGAACCTGCCCTATGTTGTACCGCTTAATTATGTATGGACGGAGGGGAAGCTCTATTTTCACGGTGCTGGAGATGGAAGACGTAATCAGGTCATGAGAGATAATCCAGAGGTATGTTTTACGGTATGTGAGGAATACGGAACCATCACAGACCCGGTACCTGCCAAGACGGATACGGCTTATATGAGTGTAATGATATTTGGACAAGCAGAGCCGATCACAGATTTGGATGAAGCCACCCATGTACTTCAGGAAATGATCCATAAATACGTACCCGGCTATTATAACCGCCCTTTGCCCAAACAGCATGTGGACAAGTATAGGTCGGCTGTATTCGGCGGACCGGTTCAAGTTTGCCGGGTAATTCCGCACCATGTGACGGCAAAAGAAAGTCCTATTGAAGCAGAAAAAATGTATAAAACGGGCATGAGTGTCGGACGAGAAAGTTAAGTAATTGATGCTTACTTATAAATTCATGAAAGAAAGTCATCAGCGGGTGCCTGATGACTTTCTTTCATGAACAACAATATGCTGACAAGCTAATTCGGGTGAGGACTTTTAGCGGCAGAATCAGACGCCGTGCTCCTACATTAGAAGTATGTCTTCGAAGCCTTTTCACTTCATTACGTCCGCGCGGACTTGGACTGAACCTCTGACCTCATCGCTGCCAGCGATGCGCTCTCCCGCGTTGGTCGGCTTCCCGCCCCAACGAAGTTCGACAAATCTAGCCGTTCATTATCGGTGCGTTTACTTCTTTAACACGTAATGAAGCACGACGTTTCCAGATTCAAATGTTTTCGCCTCGCCCAGCGTGAGATTAAATGGTTTAACATGTGGAAACAAAGGTTTGCCTTCACCGGCCACAACCGGAGTGACAATGAAGATATACTCGTCAATCAGTCTTTCATTGGCAAGCTGCTGAACGATGGAGCCGCTTCCCAACACCAGAATGTCTGAGCTGGAGTGTTGTTTTAATTGTCGCACGACTTCTATCAGACCGCTATCATAAATTTGGGTGTTAGCCCAATTGGATTGTTTGATTGTTTTGGAGAAAACAACCTTGGTCATGTCGGTTAACTCCTCAGCGACCTTTTTCAAATGCTCGGGTGCAAGGGGATCATTCAGGAAAGGCACCCAGGAGCGTTCAAACCCACGGTATGTCGTGCCTCCCAAAAGCAGCGCGTCCATCTTGCCGCCTATAACATGCGATGCTTTGTCAACCTCCGGGTCATGGATAAACCAATCCATCCCGAAGTTCGCTTCATTGTTGCTGGCAAAATAACCATCAATCGATACTCGGTTTAACATTTTAATTTTGCGCATGCGCCATCGCTCCCTGATAAAGATATCTGTATTCCTAATGGAATAAGATTATCATAGCCGTTACGATAGGCAAAAAATTGGACAAAACCGTCCATTTTACAAATAAGACGATCCTGCTAGATCGCTATGAAATTCACTGACCTTCATCGTAATATGTTTCGGACTAATCCAAGAAAACGACTTCATATCGCGTATAAAATGAGACTGATCATAATAATTTAGCGCATATGCGACATCGGACAGTCGTTCATACTCCCCTGAGTGCATCATCCTCAGTGCTTCATTGACTCGCCTTACCCTTATAAATAAGTGCGGTGGCATACCGACGACACGGGTGAAGCGCTTCTGGAATTGCCGTTCGGAAATAGAAAAAGCGGCTACCAGTTCCTTCACGGAGACCGATGCGATATGTTCATGAATAAACGCGAGCGTCAGCTCGATGAGCTCATCACGCTTAGCGTTATGCTCCTTCTTCTCCATAAGAAAATGAATGAGCAAGGCGATCCGCTCTTCATTCGAAGTCGAAGCCAGGAGCTGTTTCTCCAGCTCCATCGCACCAAACTGGTCCGGAAACAATATTCCCTGATTATGAACAGAGGCGTCCCAACCGAACAAGCTGTACAGCGCATGGGGCTTAAATACCAGCTGAATCGTTATATATGGCGTGCCTCTGAACCGCATGACGCTCGGTTCCGAACCTTGTCCGTGAAGAAACAGTACAGGGATATCGGACGTTTGTGCGGAGCGGATAGCGATATTCTCGATTGCGGCTGTCCGATCCTCGGCAATCTGATAGACAATGCCGGGGTAACCGCTCGGGCACACCTTAACCTCGAGCGGCTGATTACCTGAGTGGGACGCGATTCGCAGGCATTCGATATCCCGGCTTAACGCCGCGGGAGGCGGCAATACGGTAAATTGGATAGTTTTCATATATATTATTATATCGGAATGTCTGGTAACGCAGAAGTCTGTGCGGGAATAATGACAGCGGCTATACTTACAAATCGCACCTCATTGGCTGCGATGAATGTATTGTAGGAGTCTCCATTTTATCCATAATGTCCAAATCAAAATCCAGTTATCGGATTAATCTGTGGTTCTGGTAAGTCGAGGATTTCATTGATATACTTAGTCTACAACTGTTATTCCTTTTGTTGTTTGTGAGGATCTACAACATGACAAGGAATTGATCGAGGAGGAAATAACATGGAAATTTTTGCAGAATTTTTGGCCCATATAGATAACCCGAAACATCGGGCTCGAACGGAAGAGGTTTTGGCTTGGGTAACTAACAAATTCCCAAATTTAATGCCAAAAATTGCATGGAATCAGCCTATGTTTACCGATCACGACACATTTATTATTGGCTTCAGCGTAGCCAAACATCATTTGGCAGTTGCCCCTGAAAGGGCAGGAATTAATCATTTTTCTAATGAAATTGTACAGGCTGGCTATGATCACACCAAGGAGCTGGTACGTATCCAATGGGGTAGTCCGGTTGATTTCTCATTACTTGAGAACATGATCGAGTTTAATATTTTGGATAAGGCAGACTGTTCAACTTTTTGGCGGAAATAAAAATTAAAGTAGCCCTTATTTACATTTTAGAGAAGGCATCGTCCCAGGAGGTTAGAGGGGTGAGTGGAGATCCGTTAATCCCGCAATGCGATCACTCCTGAAAAAAATGAATGTTTGATTTCTGTGACCCCATGTTTCTTTATTAATAACCATCCCAACCACTCCCCCGATAAAAAGCCTTTAGTCATCTTGATATCCGACGACTTCAGATCAAACTAGAACCAATCACCGTGTGCCCAGGGCCCATAACGTGAAAAGCGACTTCGCGCACGATCACGGAGACGAATACCCCTCTTGCTTCGCCCCCGCGGCGCACCTCCCTAGCCTGAAGCGTATTTATGTCATTAAGACGCCTCCCCTTCTTTTATGCCGTGCCGATACGATAAGCTTTGTATACTTTGACGACTCCATTGGCAATTTGACTAGCGTCTTCTTCCGTCAATAGCGGGCTGATCGGGATGAACAGGGTACGGCAAACTAAATCCTCCGCCTTCGGGCACATGCCATCCTCGTATCGAACGGCTCTCCGATATGGATAATTAAATGGAAAATTATGTTTGTCCGCCGTGCGCTGCCGCCAAATTTGCGGAATCTTATAAACCGGCTGTCCTCCATATAGAATGAAGCTTTCAATCTGTTCCGCATGCAGCGCGTCATTAGCTTTCTGAGTATGAGCGGCATCCGGCAACAAAAGCCCCAGTGAGGAACCCGTATCACCGGCAGCATCGATAACACCGCGAAATCGAATGGAAGGCAGAACCCGAGTCAGTTCGTCGACGATTTGTTGCTTTCGGTCTCGCATTACGGTTATCATTTGGCTTCGCTTTTTCCATTGTTCAACCAATATGGCGCCCGTAAGCTCGCTCATCCGATAATTCTGGCCGACAAAGGCGCGTTCGGCTTCATCAACATCGGGAAATCCGAATCTCTCTTTTTCACGCATGATGCCTTGATCATGATAACGAACGGCTCGTTCATACAACTCCGGTGAATGGGTCATGATCGCTCCGCCCTCTCCCGAGGTTATCAACTTGTTCATCTGGAAGCTGAATGCGCCGATGTCCCCAATCGTACCTGCATAGTTTCCCTTGTACTTTACGCCGCATGATTGAGCGATGTCTTCTATAACCGCCAGCTTATGCTTGCGGGCGAAGCTCATGATCGGATCCATGTCCACGGGAGTTCCAAGGATCGGAACAACGATGATCGCTTTCACTTCATCATCGTAGACATTTTCCAAAGATGCGGCGTCCAGATTCAGACTGTCATCTACATCGGCAAACACGGGAACGGCATTGCAACAAACTACGGCTCCGGGTGTAGCCAAGAAAGTAATGGCAGGCACGATTACTTTATCTCCGATGCCGATACCCAGCGCTTTCATAGCGACAATGAGCGCGGCAGTGCCGGAGGATACCCCCAGCACGTATGGAATGGACCACTCTCGTCCCATTTCGTTCTCGAAATGTCGAACTGCATGCTGAACGTCCGGCCCGTAATAACGAAAAGGTGATTGTGCTCGCACAACCGCTGAAGAAGCCTTCCCTTCAGCTTCATCCATTACCGTTGCGCCCGGGTAATTCGGAGGGAGCGGCCGTTGGCGCGCAGGTTTTCCTCCATTAATGGCTAGCGTGTCTATCGGGTTCAAGAGAGCCCACTCCTTCCAGATCATAATCGTTTAGAGCCATGTTAGTCCGAACGTGTAGATTATCCGCTTCATTCATGCCTTCGCCCCTGCTGACGGTAAATCTGCGGCGGAATCGTACCAATCGTTTATTTCGGCCCCAGTTTGTCACCCTGTCTGTCCTTTCATTAAATCAATCACTCTGCCGACCCCGACTCTAATCCTCTTTCATATGCCGTCTTGTACATGCTCAGAATCTTATCTACTCCGAGCTTTTGCAAGTTGGTTACATATTGGTTCCAATCCTCCATGCTTTGCGTTCCGAGTACAAATTTGGAGATATTCTCCAGACGGAACTTATCGATTTCTTGGCCGGTCGTCGTCAGTATCAGAACTTCCTCGGGGGTAAAAGCCGGCTTCGGCTGCTGCTTATCTACAAATTTCGGTGTCAATTCATAAGCGGCCTTCAGCTCGGGCGAGGCCAACGCGATAATGGCATCGGGGTTGAACCACAGGTTCGACCCATACGTCGCAAGGCCCGTCTTTTTCTGCAGATCTGTGAGGTCCATATAACCTCCGGTAAACTCTTTTTTGCCATCGCCGATGTCCTTGTATGTTGTTCCCTCTTGTCCCCAACTAACCAAATCTCTTCCCTCTTCGGTATAGAGATAATCGATGAATTTCATAACATCATCTATCTGCTTCGAAGTGGAAGAAACCATAATGCCCGATTCATCGATTTGTGTAAATGCGTTCAGTGCTTTACCGCCTTTCCAGCCAGCAGGAGTGGGCATGAATGTAAGGTTGAAGTCCGGGTTCTCCTGGCGCATGGACTTGTTGAAGAAGTCGATTCTACCAATATAATCGATCGTAATGAAAGCCCTGTTCGTGGATATGATATCTTGCCATTGCTTCGTGTCAATAGATAGGAAATCCGGTGGAATTAAGCCCTCTTTCACGAATGTTCGCAAATATTCAACCATTTTCTTATAGTTGTCCTCGACAGGAGCATAGCGCCATTCATTTTTATCGAAATCGTAATAATATTTGTCACCCGTCTCAAACGACGGAGCGATATTGAGAAGCTTGTCGAGCCCATTGCGGAAGGTTAAAGGGTAGCTGTCCGGATACAATTCCTTTAATTTCTTGAGAACGGCGTGCAGTTCATCCCAAGTTTGCGGTTGTTGCAGCTGATGTTTATCAAAGATGTCTTTACGATACAAATAAATCATGGCATTCGTTACGCCGAGACCTTCGCTGGGGAACATGTACAATTTCCCGTCCGCTGTTAGAGTATTCTGGATGAGCGTGGGATACTTCTCCATAAACTTCGCAAAGTTGGGTAGATCTTTCTCCACGTATTCCAGAATATTGACCAAAGCCCCCTGATCCCCGAACTTCTTGGCGAGCTCTGATTCTAGGGTCAACATCATATCAGGCATATTTCCGGACGCAACGGTAAGATTTAACGCATCATTCAATTCACCTGACGGGACTTGTACGTCCAGCGTTACTCCTGTTTTTTCTTTGAGCAGCTTCCACACCAGCCATTCTTTATCATAGGGCCAGCTTGGAAGAGAATAATTAAGAAACGAAATCGTATGCTCTTCCTTCATCGTTGATCCGGTCGTTGATCCGGCAGGCGTCGTCGTTGCAATTCCGCTCCCATCCTGGCTTCCCTCAGCTGAACCTCCGTTGTTCGATTTGGAGCAGCCCGTGAACAATACAATGACTAACAAGAGAGAAACCAAACCGAATACCGTCTTTTTCATCCTGATATCTCCTTTTTTTGTGTTATTCCCCTCATCGTATGCTAGAACTCCTATGTTAACCTTTGACTGACCCGACCATGGCCCCTTGAGAAAAATACTTCTGCAGGAACGGGTATATCAAAAGAATGGGAACGGTCGACACGATAATTGTCGCGTATTTCAAAGATTCTTCCACAATCAAGGAGTCTTGGCCGATGGAAGTGACTTTGACAGAGTTGACTTGGCCAGCCAAAACAATATTCCTTAACACAACCTGCAGCGGAAACAAATCCGAATTACGCAAGTACAACAGGGCGGAATAGAAATTATTCCAGATACTTACGGCGTAGAATAGACCAATCGTTGCCAGCACCGCCTTTGATAACGGCAAAACCAGCCGGAAGAAGATACCGAAGTCATTCAAACCGTCAATCTTTGCTGATTCCTCGAGCTCTTTCGGAAAGGCGGAGAAGAACGTCCGCATAATGATCAAGTACCACGAAACTACCGCAGTAGGTAAAATCATCGCCCACCTCGTATCAATAAGTCCCAAGCTTTTCACGACAAGGAAAGTGGGGATCATCCCTCCTCCAAAAAAGATGGTGAATACGATAAGCAGCGTGAAAGTCCGATAGAATAGCATCTCTTTTTTAGATACAGCATAAGCCCCTGCAGCTGTCACAATAAGCGAAACTGTCGTACCTACTATCACATAAATCGCCGTATTGAGATATCCCTTTACAATACGCGGATCTTCCAGGACGAGACGATACACCTTGAAGTTTAAGCCTTTCGGCCAAAGACTGATTTGACCTTTAAGCACGTAGATATCCTTGCTCAGTGAAACCGAAATCATATAAATAAACGGATATAGCGTCACTGCAACAACAAAAAGCAAAAATAGGACAATCAATAGCTTACCCCAGCTCAATCGATACTTCATCAGTCTCTCCCCCCTTACCATACGCTGGTTTCACCTACCTTGCGGCTAATGGAATTGGCAGAATATATAAAGATCAGACCGATGATTCCAGTGAATACATCGACGGCTGATGCATAGCTGAAGTTCCCTTGTCCTAACCCGGTCCGATAGACGAAGGTGCTGAGAATATCCGATGTCTCGTAAATGGCGGGGTTGTACAGCAGAAACACTTTCTCGAAGCTGATATCCAGCACACTTCCGATATTCAGGATAAACAGGACGATGATGACAGGTACAATGCCTGGCAGAGTGATATGAATTGTCTTTTTCCAACGGCTTGCCCCATCCATCTCTGCCGCTTCGTACAACATCGGGTCAATCGAGGATAAAGCCGCCAAGTATAAAATGGCTTCCCAACCCGTATGCTGCCAAACTTCCGACAACACATAAATGGCACGGAATAGTTCCGGCCGCGACATAAAATTAACAGGATCCATGCCGAAAGCTTGAATCAACTGATTGACAATCCCACTGGAAGGCGAGAGGAACATCAGAATCATACTTACCACGACGACATTAGATATAAAATGTGGAAGATAGCTGATGGACTGCACGAATTTTTTGAAAATCCGTTGTTTTACTTCATTCAACATAAGTGCCAATAGAATTGGTGCTGGAAAACCGAACAAAAGTTTATAAAGTCCGAGAAGGAAAGTATTGCGTAGCAGCTTATAAAAATCATGGCTTTGGAAAAACATCTCGTAATATTTGAAACCCACCCAAGGACTGTTAATTACCCCCTTAAAAATGTTGTATTCCTTGAAAGAAATGATGACTCCGAACATCGGAAAGTATCTGAATAAAATGTAATAAATAAGACACGGGATGAACAGTAATAGTAAATATTTACTTTGATTAAATTTTCTCACGAATGTTTCTGCCATTTGAACTCTCCTATCCCTGCGGAATCATTTTCACTTGCATTTGCTGGATAGTGTTATATTATTAGATAAAATTATGGATATAAATTGTCTCCTTTGAGGTTTTGTTCATCATTTCAAGGAAAGATGGAGATTAGTGATGAAATTCGAAAAAATGACATATCGCTAGCTCAGGAAATCAACTAATAAAGGAGAATTGGCTTATGCAAAGAATGGTGAAAATCAAATTAATGACGGATTCTTTGTTTATCCGCTTGCTACTCAGCTTCCTGATCATTATCGGGCTGCTCATTTCCTTTAGTTTTTTTTCGTTTTCATTTTTTCGCAACATCATTCAGGACGAGATCATCCAGTATAATAATTCCAACCTAAAAAACACGACTGAAGGCTTCGAGAAACACTTTGAGCTGCTGAATAACCTGGTCTTAGGATTGTATATGAACGACCAAATAGAGTTTTTATTGAATGCGAAGAACACGGATTACTATACTTCCAGTCAAGTGAGCAAAGATTTACGGAATACAGTGTCGAACCCGTTATTGTATCTGGACAATATCGTCCTCTACTTTAAAGAGAATTCATTTATAATAGAGAAGACCGGAAGCACTAGAGCTGATACGATGTTTTCGAAATTCTACCATACTAATGCATATCCCTTTGATTTCTGGAAAAACCAATTTGCCCAAACCTATTCCTTTCGCATTTATCCCGCAGCCGATTTTTCGGAAATCACTTTTAATGAAGCTTCCTCTTCAATGGGAAGGTTGTTTCCCATTATGGTTAAGAACAGGTTTTCCCCCGACTTTTACATTACGGCTTTCGCCGATGCGGACAAAATGATTCAAGCCTACCATCGTTCGATCAACGACAACTTCCTAATCTTGGATGACCAAGGCTCCTTTCTATACACCTCGAACATGACTGACGAGAAATCGTTTCCTAGCCTTGCACTCGACGTAAAAGGCAATAAACATTATGCACAGCATGGGGAATATTATTATTTCTATAAGAAAGGGAGCTTCACAGGACTCATCTACGTGAATATCATTCCCGTCAAAAATATTTCTTCACAGGTCACCCGTTTGAATTACACCCTGATTACGCTGCTTGTGATAGCCGTTGCGATCAGTATCATTGCCTCCATCCTCTTCAGTATGCAAATCCATAATCCCGTTAAACAAATCCTTTATTCGATGCAGCATTTCAATACGCACAATCCCGTCCGCAGCCGAATCAAGGAATTCCAGCACATCCAATCGAATTTAACCAATAGTAATTCTCTCTTGCGAAATTATGCGTTCTCGAATAAATTAAAAAAAATCAATAGCAACTTCCATGATATAAAGGACCTGTTGGGAGACAAAAAACCCTTCATTTTTATTCTGTTCCAATTTACCTTTAAAGATCGTCTACAGGATGAATTCGGCGAAGAAACAGATCGGGCTACCAATTACCTGAAAGAATATATCAGTCGCACAATCTCGGATAAATATACCGACGCCTGTACCTTCCAGATCGAAACCAGCCAGATTCTTTCTCTGATCTTCCCAAGCCATGTCGAAACGGAGCTCAAGGGAATGCTCGAGCAATTGGAGAACGTATTGAATCTGGATACAGACTTCTGCTATGTAACGATTGCGGTCAGCGACGTTCATCTGCACTCATCGGAACTCACATCTTCATACGAACAAGTGAACAGGCGCATCCAGCAACGACAATTATTGGATGTAACCCAGATTATATGGAAGGATCGAGAAGAAACGTCCGATCTTGGTCTTACTTCGACGTTGGAGAAAGAATTTGATAACTATTTGCAATCCGGCAACGACCTGGAGCTCATCCGCTTTATTCGCAAGGTGTTCTCCGCGATGCAGAAGAAAAACGCAATCGCTGCGGACTACCTGCGAATGGCTGAACATTTGACCAAGAAGGTGATCAGAGCTGTTACTGAGATAAATATGGAACATGCACTTTTCTGTTCCACAGTGCAATTGTCCGATCGATTGGGCGACTGTCATCATATAGATCAGCTTATCCAGTTTCTTGAACAGTTCATGGTCCACTCGGCCAATATAGTTAGACAGAAGAAGGAAGCTCGTGATTTAATCACAAGCTTCGTCTACGAATATATCGAAAACCATTATTCCGAAGAGCTTTCATTGGATTCAGTAGCGGAGAAAATGAATATTTCTGGTGGTTATCTATCCTCCTACTTCAAAGAGAAGACAGGGAAGAATTTCATTGACTATCTGAATGAGGTAAGAATCGATAAAACCAAAGAGTTTTTGAGGCATTCGAATATTAAAATTCACGAAGCCGCTATAAAGGCAGGTTATCAGAATATGAACTCTTTCAATCGCATGTTCAAAAAATTTACAGGATTGACCCCGAGCGAGTACAGGCAAACGAATGCTAATTCGGATTAATGTCCGAAATCAAGGTAATAAGTCGTTCTTCTTGGTATCCATTCTTCCAGCTTCATTACGATTGTCAGATCGCCTTGCAGTCGCTCTTCCCGATGAAGAAATGCAGGTGACCGGTAACCCAGCAGCATCGTCGATAAGGTCTGGATATTGCATGCGATATCGGCCTTCTTCATCTCGCCTTCGGAACGTTCGACCTCAACCGCTCCATCCTTGCCCATTCGCAGCCAAAAAAAACCTTCATTCCATGGCGCGTAACGGTCGCTCACGGCTAATGAAATTGTTTCCCCCACTGTTCCGGACGAGAATCGATACTTCCTTATAAATCCTGCGACATCAATGATTCTTGCCATCAGATGGGTAACCATCGTCGTCTCCAATCCGATCGGATTGTCGATCAGGAATGCGAAATTGTCATCCGAAGGGGCTGTGAATTGGA
Organism: Paenibacillus mendelii; assembly: GCF_024498075.1. Lineage (GTDB taxonomy): Bacteria > Bacillota > Bacilli > Paenibacillales > Paenibacillaceae > Paenibacillus_Z > Paenibacillus_Z mendelii. The sequence goes on along the minus strand of NZ_JANHOF010000005.1, from coordinate 1,007 downwards.
CGAAGTCAAACATGCTGTCCTGCTTTCTAATGAATTCCCATAGTCCTTTTCTGCTGTCTCGATCCAAATAAATCATTTCGTGAACGGTGAGGAGACGATTCTTGATCTGGTAAATCATGTATCCGGTCGATTCACCGAAGGCGTTGTCATATAAGGCGATTAAACCTCTCTTCCGCGCGAAGATCGTTGAAGTCCAGCGTAGCTCGTCTCTCTTTAAAGGACCGTTGAACCGGGAAGCATACTTCTCGTATACGGGGTTGAGCAGAGAAATATCCTGTTCAATCCGTCTAATGTTCCCGCTTCCTTGCCAATCAGGAACACAATCCACTCTTAATCTATATGTCCGATATTCGTACATCATCTCCCATCCATACTTCCGATAGAAAGGATAAGAGAAAGGACCAAGCGTCGAAAGAGTGTACCCCCTCTCGTATAAATCCTTCATTCCTTGAACGAGTAATTTGCCGACGGTCCCCCCTTTTCGATATTCCGGCCAGGAAGCCACACCGGCGATCAGGCCGGTTCTGTATGCAATTCCCTGAACGAATGTCTCGACTGGAAGAATTACGATATTAGAAGTCAATTCGTTATTTATGAAGTATCCCCATACTTGTTCCGGCAATGCTTGAACGAGAGGCATATTCGCCACTTCTTCATGCTGAAATGCGAAATTGATCAATTTACGGCTTTCCAGCATCTCATCATTTTTCAATTGCCGTATACTTTCCATCTCTTCTATCTCCCTTCTAAAGTTCCTTACAATAAATACTCTATTCAAAATTAAGACGATAATAAATCGTCGCTTTTGCGATTTTATTCATCATATAGAGGGAAGTTGAAGAATAGTTAATGCTTTCGTAGATATGACATATAACTAACAGTCCAAACCCATTTTTTCGATGATTTCCCATGCTAAAAAGACCCTCCATATAAGTCTGGTCAAGCCCCCATTCAGTAGACATTGAAAAAACACCTAGGCTACAAGCTGGTTCCTGTATTCAACAGGA